>JBBCJC010000016.1:0-4033 GCA_037189525.1 Gemmatimonadales bacterium | reverse complement strand
GCTTTGTGCGGCCAGAGTCACAAGGCTGGCTGTGACGGCAACGCCGAACAGGGTTCGCACGATACCTCGCTTCGAAATGGAGCCGTCTAACGACTTTGGTGTTCAGCGGCAGGCGCGCTCCCGGAGCCGAGCGGCCGCGCCCACCACCCATCAACATGGGGGCGCGGCCGCGACTTCGCAAACCGGACCTTCACGCGCCTGTCCGCTGCAACACCTTGTTAGACAGCCAATAGACTATGAAGGCGGTAGATCAGTCATTGAAATCTGCTTAAGCGGAGCTCCAGAGGCATGCTCCCCAAGGCGCCGAACTAATAGTCGAACGGCCTGCTGCATCCATTCGGTCTCCGAACTGGTTAGTGCACCGAGCTGCTGCCCTGCTCGGATTTTTCGTGCAGAGTGACCGTCGCCTCGAGTTGAGGCAAGGCGCCCGAGCTCGTTGAGCACGCGACGGTCAATCCTGAAGGTTGCGGTTGCGTTATTTCGGTCGCCGGCTGCCGCTTCGAGGAGACTCAAGATGAAGTATGCCATTGATGGAAGTGGCTCTTTCCCATCACGGAAACGTATCCAGCGGCGATAGGCTAACTCCACCTCCGGAGTAGAGCGGAATGCAGAGGGCGGTTCCGGGTACTTTCGAAGGCCTATTTGCACAGTAATATTTCCTGCCACAGCAATCGTGCTTGCAACTCCTACATGAATGGTCCGGGGTTCGCCTGGCTTCGGCGGATCCCTGTCCACAACGTCGGCCTTTGCGAACTTGAAGCGAATCGCGCCGAAGTGCCCCGTCAAGTCAGCTTCGATTTCCCAGCCACGCAGAAACGGCTCAACGGCCGCTCGAGCCTCACTCTGTGTGGGAAAATGTTCGACCAGATCGATGGTTAAGCATTCTGCGTGCAGCGAAAAGGCGCCGAGTTCGTTCGTGAACGCGACAGGAGGTGGGTCACGGTAAGAGATGTCCGGGCCCGATCCAATATCGTAGTGAAGGCGAGTAACTTGGGGATCTCTCATGTTTGTCGGCTGTCTAACGACTTTGGTGTTCAGCGGCAGGCGCCCACGGAGCCGAGCGGCCGCGCCGTCCTCTAACCAACATGGGGGCGCGGTCGCGACTCTGCAAACCGGCACTCCGCCGCGCCTGCCCGCTGCAACACCTTGTTAGGTGGCACCGCTACTCGACCCATCGTTGTTGGGGGTGTCAGCAATCGGAACAAAATCGCCGAACTCGATGATACGCTGGATTGCCTCGCCCGATCGACTCAAATCGAGCGGCACGATGATCGCCGGTGCTCGATCCACGGTGAGGATCTCCACACGGGGCGGCAGCTTCTTCGGTTGTAAATAAGCCGCGCCCCGCCAAGGAAGGGAGCGACGGGTGCCATCACGAGATACCATCGTGAGGCCGAACGGGCTTACTTCGAGCGACCACTCCAATAGCCGATACCAGCGGCGATAGTAGGCTGCGCCAACAGCGAAGGCAAGTAGGCAAGCAACAGCACTCGCCCTGCTAAATGCCCCGAGCCTGGCTAAGACTAGCAGGCCGACGGTTAGAATCGTCAAGGCTACGAGGATACGATGGGCTGCCAAGGCTGCATTGCGAACCGAAGCATGGGGTTCAAAGCGCTCGACCGGTGGAGTCGAGGCTCCGACATGCTGATTGACAGTCCGTAAGATCTCCGCCCTCGCCGCGAGTGGCACCAGACTGAGGCGAAAGTTCCGCTCTGCATCGGTCAGGCGATGGAACAGGCGAAGGATGTAAAAGGCCTGCCATCGAGTGATGGCCCACCCGAGGACAAGGAGATACGCCATGATGCCAATCCATGCGGCATTGGTATCGCCTGACGCTGGAACTAATAGGTAAGCGATGATGGCGACGCCAACGAACGCCGCCGTCAGAGCAACCAGACCCTGTCTTCTGGTCAGGTTCAGCATGCTGACAACCCCTTAGTGCCACCTAACGACTTTGGGTTTCAGCGGCAGCCGGTCACGGAGCTGAGCGGCCGCGCCATCCTCCAACCAACATGGGGGCGCGGCCGCGACTCCGGAAGAGGAGCTTCGTCCGGCTGCCCGCTGCAAACCCTTGTTAGGCATCCGTTGCACGATCTCCTTTGGCACGTCGCTGATTGTCGGCGGCGAGAATGCGATCGATCGTCCTCTGATCCGCTGCTGACATACTCCCGCCAGAACCACCCCCAGAAAAGGATGCCCCATCCATTGCGCATTCTAGGACGCGAGCTAACAGTCTCCGGAAGTCAGCCTCCAGGCCAATTAGGAAGAGGTACACACCTTGGAGGCGCGCACCATCGAGTTGTGAAAGCCTCGGATGAGCTACATCAAGAATGTCACGAAGGATGCCAACCGGAACAAAGCGTCCCTCTATCTCTTTTTCACTGAATCCGGCCGCTGCCAGCCCTTTACGTTGCGCATCGCGGCTGTCACCAAAGAGAACCTCAAGGACCTTGGAATAATTAAGCAGCGCTTCCGGCATGAATTCCCACGGCGATGATCCCGTAGCAAGAAGCCGCGCGGCACGGTGAAGATAACTGACCGCTGCCAGTATTCGTTGGTTCTGGCCGAGTGTGATGAATTGTACGGACTGTAGAGCTGATGTCACACGCTCCGTAAGCCCTGCATCATCAAGTAGCACTAGCGGACTGATCGACTCGACATGCTCGATCCGAAAGTGAGTCTCTCCGAGCCAACCGTCAACACGATTGAGGTGAACTGGATCCGCGAGGGTTGCAGTCAACGCGGCAGGCACCGTAAAGAGCAATAGTCGAACATAGTGCGCCAACTCGTCGCGAGAGGAGACATGCCGACGGAACGTCACAGTATCGCCGTCAACGGTAAAGGTTCCGCCCATGGCTTCTACATCAATAGCGAGCCGCGCGAAGCCGGGCGAAATAGTGCTGCGGTGACGATCCGTGTTGGCATCCCATTCGAGACGTAGGTTACTGCCCAGTCGACTTGCGCGCAGGGGACCGTCTCCGGCGCCGAATAGCTGTGCAGGGCCCAAATGGCAGGTGAGTGCGACCATCCCGGGAAAGGACAACTGAGGTCCTTCTATGATTCGAAGTCGACGCGGTTGCTGAAGGTAAGTAAACACCTGCTCGCCCTATACTGAACGTTGGGGATGCCTAACGACTTTGGTGTTCAGCGGCAGGCGCGCTCACGGAAGCGAGCGGCCGCGCCATCCTCCCAATTAACATGAGGGCGCGGCCGCGACTCCGCAAACCGGAGTCCTGCGCGCCTGCCCGCTGCAACACCTTGTTAGGCCACATCGGGGCGCGGACTATCGGCCCAACCAGTGATGACCAACGATGATGCACGGTAATCAGACTCAACCCCCTCACTGACCCCCCGTGCAAGAACGCTTACAGAGCCGGTCAACGGGCGTCCTGATGCCGAGTGAACAGCGCGTGCTTCGCTGTCGACAAGATGGCGTTCGCAGTGAACCATTCGACACTCGCATGGCATGATCTCGGCTTCGGCAATCAGATTAATTCCATCAAGTCCAGGGAACCCTGAAGCAAATGTCAAGCGTGACACAACAACCTGCCGAAGCGAAAGGGGGACCGTTTGGTAATTGATGGCGAGCAGATCAACTCGGATGCGCGGTACAACGCCGAGAAGATCGAGCGTGAATGATACCGGTCGAAGCTCGAAGGCCTTAGTTGACCTCGGAAGTTTGATAGGTTCAGCAGGCGTCGATATGGGCAAACGCCTCCGCCACAATTTTCGAGCGGCAGATCCGATGCCGCCCAAACCCAGCAAGCCGACTACATAGCCGGGGATAGGCAGTGACTCCCGAAAGAGCCAATTGAGTACAGACGGTGCGAATCCAAAGCCCCAGACGCCAGCTGCGATGATAGCCGTAGTAAGGACGCCACCGATGACTTGATTCCTAATATCGCGCTGATCGGTCATTGGGTGTGCACACGAGGGTTAGTGATGTGGCCTAACGACTTTGGGTTTCAGCGGCAGGCGTGCTCACGGAGCCGAGCGGCCGCGCCGTCCTCAGTTCAACATGGAGGCGCGGCCG
>JBBCJC010000015.1:0-1494 GCA_037189525.1 Gemmatimonadales bacterium | reverse complement strand
GTTGCCGCCGGAGGTTCCGACGGGCAGCTCGATGGCTTCTGCAGCCAGGGTGCGGTCATAGGCTTCCGAGTATTCCTTACGCTCTCGGCCACGCGGCTGCGACACGGTAGCCGTGCCCACACGCGTGACGGTGCGCACGCCCGACGCCCCGATATTGTTGATCGCCGGGCCGCTTACCGATAGCGTGCCGCCGGCCGCAATCTGGCTCTTGTCGTTGGTGATGGTCCCAGTGAGCGTCATGGCCCCGCCCGACAGGATCTTGCCGGGGTCGGAGGAAACCGTGCACGTTTCAGTGACCGTTTCCTCGACCTGGTAGATCGTCAGCGTGTACCGCATGCGGCTCGCGAAGTCCGCATTGAACTCGCGAATGCGTGCGTCCAGCTCCTCGAAGGGCGCCCGATAGGCGTAATAGGCAGCGTTGTAGGCTTGGCGGCGCACGGCCTGCGCGTCGTTGCACGCTCGGTCGTTCACACGGCAGTTTGCCGGTTCCAATTTCGGCTCGGGGCCTTCGGGAGGCGTTACGCCGAAGATCGCCCAAATGGGCGCGTCGGTGCCGTAAGCGTGCGTGACGGGACGGTCGAGCCAGCCATCTTCCGGCCTGACTTCCGGCCAGCAGGCTTCAGTCCCCTCGGAAGAAGAACAGATCGTGCGTCGCGGAATGGCAATGGGTGCAATCGGCGCTTCCCTTCCTCTATCGCCGATGTACCAAGGCGCGTAGTCGAAGGGAGGCCCATAGCGGGAGGCAGGATATTTATCCGAAGGCAGCAAGAAGCCGTGCTGGGAATCGTTTTCCAGAAGGTCAACGCCTTTTTCGCATCGAGGACGATCGTTGACGCAGAACCAATTGCTTTCCATGTCGTACATTTCCGTCGAACCTGCCGGGGTGACGTACAACTTGGGAATGGTCAGCACCGGGACCGTCTGGCTGAGGTAGTTGGTATTGACGTTCTGCAGCGATGCGGCCGCGATCGTCGCGTTCCCCGCCGCCTCGATGGTGGCCGAGGCGTTCAGCAGCGCCCCCGCCTGGTCGATGGCGTGGCCGTTGGCGTCGAGCGCACCACCGATGCGCAAATCCGCTCCTGCATAGATCAGCGCGTGGTCGCGGTTGACGAGCGAACCGATACCGAGATCCAGATCGCCGCGCGACGCGATGACCGCGCCACCGCCGGGACCCGCGCCATTGACCAGTTCTCCGGCGCGGATCGAGATGGTATTGCCGTAGATGCGGCCAAAGTTGTCGACGCGGCCGGCGGTGATGTGGGTCGCGCCGCCGTCGATGAGGCCCGAGTTGGTCAGGCCGTTCGTGACGTTGATGGTGTTGTTGCGTCCGGCCAGCAGTTCGCCGCTGGCCTGGTTGTTGAGTGAGGCAGCCGTGATGGTGAGATCTCGGCCGGCGCTGACGGTGGCGCTGTTGTCCATGTCGCCGCCGACGGACATGCTCAGGTCGCGGCCCGCGGCGATGTCGCCGGTCTGGTTGAGCGAGCCCGTGTAGGT
>JBBCJC010000014.1:0-42830 GCA_037189525.1 Gemmatimonadales bacterium | reverse complement strand
TTCGTTTTGGCGCGCGGTGCCGGGAGATTGAGTTGTGCAGTTGTGCCGCCAGCCATAGCGCGGTCAGCGGCGAGAGTACGACGTTGCGACCAGATTCCGCCCGCGCCTTGATGGCGTCAGCAAGCTCAGCAGCCTCATCCCATGTTTTTCGCATGAGAACGAATTAGGAACAAATGCCCATTGCCGTCAAGCAGAATGCAGCGCTAGACCACACGCATGAGCGACGAACCGATTCGATCCGATCAACAGCAACCCACCGTGCCATCCGGCATATGGGAACACTGGTGCGAACACCCCGGCTGCGACAAATGGGGAGGATGGGGCAACAGCAACGGCCGCGTCACGCACTGGTTTTGCACCGAGCATAGGCCGGAGGATATCTGGCCCGTACCCTGAAACGCAAAAAGCCCCGCCGGCCGGAGCCAGCGGGGCGCTAATAGGTGGTAACGACCGGTAATGACCGGCGCGGCGGTCAGTCGGGCGACTGATGCGACAGCCCAAGCCGCCTCGCGACGAATCCGAATACGATGTCAGAAATCCACATCGCGCATGTGCCAAGCAGAAACGCGGAAGCCAGGATGGCTTGAGCGTCATCCTGCGGGAACGGCCACCCTGCCATCTTGACGTACTGAACCGTCGGCATCGTCAGATACGCTGCAGCAAGAGAACCGCAGATCGGCGAGGCGATCATCTCGCGGAACCTGAAGCGTTTGCGCGACAGCGCGCGAAGCACGCCGCCAAAGCCGCCGGCCGCCAGTACCGCCGGGTTGATGCCGAGTGACTGTAGGATTTCCGCCAGCGTCATGTGCCCGCCCTCTTAGATCATGAATGCAATGACGGCCGCGAGGATCAGCCCCGCAGCCGTCCAGTAGGCGGGCGTCAAGCCTTCTTGGTGGCGTACCACCAGCCGACAGATGCGAGGCCAAGCAGAGAGCCCGTCAGCAGCTCGGCGTTCGCGCCATCGAGATAGCCAGAGGCCACGAGGAACCCGGCGCCGAACTGGAGCGCATGGCGGAGCATGGGGAGAACAGTGGTGTTGAACATGGTCTTGTCCTTTCACGCGGTGATGTGCTTGACGGCCCACATGACCGCTTCTTCGATCTTGGTCTGAGCGATGCTGAGTTCGCGGCTTGCCTGCCGGTCGACACCGGGATTGCCGCCAACGATGTGAAGGAGGTCAAGGAACTCGGCGCCCTTGTCCTTAACCGCCGTCATCTGCGCCTTTTCGACATCGCTTAGGACGCGATAGGCATGCCGCACCGTGTTATTGACGGTGCGGGAATCGGATGTGCTGTCGACATGCGTCATGGTCTTGTCCTTTCAGGTGAAGAGAGATTTCAGCCACGCCCACAGGCCGGTCGGCGCAGGCGCTGGAGCGGGCTGGGATGGCTGGGCGGGCTTGGGAGCGGGCGGCGGCGCTACGGGCGCTGGTGGGGCGGGCCTGTCCGGCTCCGGCGTCGTCTTCAGCAGATCCGGCAGATGGACCCTCCTGCCCTTGCCCCACTGCACCGCACCGGTGGCTGTCGCCGGATAGATCGTTGCATAGGGGGCTGGATACTTCCCTGTGCGGAACAGGTCGCGTTCTGCCGTGCGGCGCGGGATGATCTCGGCCGGCTTCCGCCAATCCATGATCTTCTTCATGGCCTCAGCGCGGTTGCCGGCATTGAGGCTCTTGACGAAGGAGGCCCGCCCGATTGCCCCGGTGTTGTAGTGGAAGGACACGAGCGCATCGAACTCGTGCTGCTTGAGCGAGATCGTGACAGCCTTCGCAACCGCGTCCTCATATTTGCGGATGTCGTGGCGAAGGAGGCTGATGACTTCGCTCACAGTCATCTCGCCGACGACCTTCGCAGGATCGGGATGGCCGGCAGCGGCAGTGTGGCCGATGCCGATGGTCCAGACGCCGACACTGTCCCTGTAGCGCGACAGGACGATACCCTCATGGCCAATGAGTGCCATGAGCCCTTGCTGGCTCATACGCATGTGCGTTCTCCTTCCCCCGGCTGTCGCCGGGCGGCTGGTGGTTTCAGTCTGAGGTGGTCAGGTCAGAGCGTCGCGGCGGTCGCCCAAAAGGCGTCAATCTGCTCATCGGTTAGATCGAGGACCGCCGCTATGGATCCGATCAGTGGATGGTCGCGGCGGTAACTCGATGCGTACTCCCATTCGACCATGGCCGCTTCACGCTGCATAGCGTCCGGGATGGCTTCAATCGCCGCATTTACCTGCGAAAGCGAAAACCCCGCGCCGATCAGCGCCAGCCGGATTTGCCGAGCGGTCAGGCTCGGCATGGCTGCGCGGGCTTCTTCCGGGGTCGGCAGCATGTAGGGCTCTACGGGATGCCCATCGGCGATCCATTGCATCAGCGCCTCTCGGACGACTGGCCCGTCACCAAACGTGTCTGCCGGATATGACGCGAAATCGTAGGGACCCGTAGGTGCCTCGACGTTAACGAGGTAGCAATCGGGGTCCAGCAGGCGGCGAACGGAGTTGATTTCGATCGTTGTCATAGTGCCTCCTATGAAACCCGCTGAGCGATGAAAGAGGTGCCAGAAGTGTTCCCCCTCGCTCTCCACGTTCCCGCCAGAGCGGTCCCGCTGACCGTTGTGCTGTAGTTTTGGTTCCCGGCGGCAAGGTAGATCGTGAATGACTGGTTTCTATCGGCCCCACCCGCCGCATTTACGTGGATGGTGTGACCGACGGGAAAGACAGTCTGATTCTGGACCGCACCGTTATAGACAGCGCAAGCCGGGGCTCCATCGACCTGCAAACTCCCGGTGAAGTTCTTCGCGCCCGTGATGGTCTGGTTGCCGGAGGTCTGGACGGCGTTCACGATACGGCTGTCATTTCCGGCAGCGACAGTGCCAGAGGTCGTGCCCACGTTCAGAGTGGCCGAGCCACCAAGCCCCATATTGTCCCGGCTTGCGGCTGCTGCACCACTCCCGAAAGACAGACCGCCTAGAACGTTTACCGTGCCCCCGGCACCGGGGCTGAGTATGATGTTGGCGCCAGCCGCGTCGGCGGTGAGCGTGATGTGGGCGTTATTGGTTGCCCCCGCGCCTATATATCCCAGTCGGGCCCCGACAGAATCCCAAAAACTCAGATATGATGCACCATAGCCCTCATTGACGCTGCGCGTGCGAAGACCTGAACCTGAGAAATACTTGAGTCCCGTGATCTCGTAGTTCCCAGCCACGCCGATAACAGCAAGGTTGTCTCTTGCCGCGCTAGCCGAGGTTGCGCCTGTGCCGCCGGCAGTAATCGGCCGCGCCGCATTGGCGTCCTGAGTGAGATCATCGATAAACGCGTTGTAAGGCGCGCTCTGGATTGTCGTGTTCGGAACGCCTTTTGTCCCGGCTGGCGGGCTATAAACTCCGGCAACTCTCGGCATGGGCAACTCTCCATGAAAAAAGCCGCCCCGAAGGACGGCTTGCGGAAGGATTGTGAAAGGGAGGCCGAAGCCTCCATATTGGTTGTCAGGCGACCTTCCCGCCGACGATGAAGGTGTTGAACTTGGGCTCCGTCAGAACCATTTGGTCCATGTCGGTGCAGACATCGAACACTCGATGACCATCAACCGGATGCGGACGAAGCTTGACCCGCCACCGGGGCCGCTTGCCGTGCTGCGCCTTCGATCCACCTTCGTAGATGCCGTCACCCTCGTATTGGCCGGTGCGGCGGAAGGCCATGGCCGAGAAACCAAGTGTCATTCCATCATCTTGGGCCCAGCCGATGTCCCAACGCTCGATACTCGGGTCCATTTCCTGAGCGGCGGCTTTCAATTCGGCAATCGCAGCGTTTAGACGCTGGCGAGGTGTGGCGGGCTCCGCAGCAGCGGGCAATACAGGAGCCGCCGCAACAGCGGCCCCGGCTAGAAAGGTGCGACGGTCCATTATGCAGCCCTCGCGGAAGGAGGGAAAGCCTTGGCAAGAACCGTCAACCCCTTGGGGGTGACCCGGACTTGCGTGCCAATCCACTCGGTGCCGTCCGATTTGGGGCCGGTAGAAACCTTGTGCTCCAAATAGCCGGAGTTCATCTTTGACTGGTAGGCCAAATCCTCTTTCGCCCCGGCGCGGCGATACGTCCAGCCGTTGGTGCGCATCCACTTGCAGAGAACATGCGGAGGAATACCGAGGTGCTTTGCGGTTTCCGTTCGGCTCATGCTGCCATGCGCGCCAGCGATCTGCTCGAACGCTTCGACGGTCGGGAGCATTTCATCCACGCGGTGCTCAAGCTCGATGACCTTTTCCGTATAGGTCAGGAGAATGCTGCGCATCGCAGCGGGATCGTTGAGAACCGCCTGCGGACTGGCAGCGTACCGCTCCAGTTCGTTCAGCCGGTCGATCACCCGCTTCCGAAGCGGGATGCTGTAACCGGTGATGAGTGTCATCGTCAGATCGCGAGGCAGATTGAAGCACGGGAGCGCCTTGCCGTTGCCTCCAACATAGGAGCCCTGAAAATTCAGGGCTGGCAAATCCAGCGCGTTGAGCATCGTGCGGATGTCGGCCATCACGTTGTCATGGCGCTTTTCGACCAGCTCCGAGATTTCGAGGCTGCTCATTGTCGTCGGGCCTTCGCCCGTGGTAATCGTAAGGTTGTTCATCTCGGTACCTCTAATACCTTGGTGGATGTGGATGCCGCGCGCTAACGCGGCGTTCTGGCTGGCGACGGGGTGTAGGTTCCTAGGCCGCTTTCCCCGTCGCCATTCGCTCCGCCCTCTCTCTGAGGGCGCGAACAATCTCGCTATTCTGCGAACTTCCATTCTTCCGCGCCTGCTTCGCCAGCCAAAGCTTGAGGTCTGGCGGCAGACGCACCTGCATCTTTTCAGTGTTGGTTCTAACTTCCATAGCTGCTCCTTTCATCCGACATAGTGCCAGATGGGAAGCATGATATCAATAGGGCACTAGCACCATTTGGGCATTATTTACAGGTGCCCGTTTGATATCGCTTATGGCTGCATGGGTGAGCCACGCGACCAGAACCGTTTCCTTGTTCGGATGCCAGACGGCATGCGTGACCGCATCCGCGATGCGGCGGCCGAGAACGGCCGCAGCATGAACGCCGAGATCATCTACCGCCTGCAAACCACGTTGGAGATGGACGACTACGTTCCCAAATTGAATGCCCAAGTCGATGATACCGCGCTAGAGTTGGCTAGGGCGCTGGTTCAGCGATTGGAACAGGAGAAGGGCGGATGAGGTGGATTATCGTTGCAGGGTGCGCGATCGTGCTGTCGGCATGTGTTTCATCATTGAACAATGCTCAGCAATCGTGCTCGTCACAACATCCTCAGTTCAACCACATGTGGGACTGCATCAAGGGCCGCGTGGCATCTGGTACGGCCGGGATGATGAACAACGAGATGGGCATCCGCTACATGGCGTTCGGTGATAGCGTGAACGAAAAATTCCTCGCCGGGCGGATCAGCAACGCCGACGCCAAACTGCTTCTCGCCCAAGAGCTTTCTCGGGGGAACGCCGAGTTCAATGCGAGGTACAAACCTACTGTCTGCACAACGCGCGCGGTTTTTGGAACACTTCAAACGAGTTGCAATTGAGCGAGCCTAGCCTTTTCTGGACCGTCTTTTCCGCTGTTCTGACGGCCGGCATGTTGCTTGTCGCGTTTGTGTGGGCTTGCATAAACATCAGCCGCAGAGAGCAAGCGAAAGAGCCGCTCGGCCTATACCTCGCTGTTGTAGTTATGGTGTTCGCGTTTGCCTTCGGCGGGTTCTACCTCGCCATGGGCGGCACTTAGGGCACATACTCCCTAAGCCCGGCGGCGATCTTTGCCGCCGCCGGCAACGCGACAGCCTCGCCCTTCTTGATGCCCATAATGGCCCGGACAATATCGTCGCGTCCGATGCCCTTGGCGGCCTGCTTGGCGACCTGATCTGCCGTCATCCCACCGCTTCGGATCATCTCAGCGAGGCGCTGCACGTTTTGATGCGTGCCTCGATCAGCCAGCGCCTTCGCGCCCATCCCGAGAGTTCCGGGGATCATCAGGAGTGGGTTAGTGGCGGCCGCGCCTACGTTCAGCATGGCCGAGAGGCCGCCAGTTGTGGGCGACAGCCGCCCCGCGAGCCGCAATGCGTTCTGACCGCCGGTGCCGCGAACAATGCGCTCGGCCATCTCCTTTTCGGCTTCGGTCATGCCCCGCGAGCGGCGGGGGTTGTCGAGGATCGAGCGGACATTCTGGCGCAGGGTGTTTTCAAGGTTCCCGCCCGTTCCGCCTGACGCCGCCCGGCGTTCTGCCTTGATACGGGCAGTATCCACCATCTCGGCACGGCGCATCCTCGCCCAATTCTCCCTGCCCTGCTGGATGCCCTGAGAGGCTTGAGCGGCATTGCCCGTCAGCACGTCATCCGCCGGCAGATTTGTCATGTAGTCGTCCAGACGCGACAGGATGCGCGACGCCATAGCCTTCTCAGCCGGGTCGTTGCTATCCGCCACACGCCCGACCATCTTCCGAAGCGTATCCAGGCCCTTGTAGGTGGTATTGGTATTCCCCAACCGCTCCATCTCGGAAAGTACCGTGCCGATGCGAGGCTGGAGAGATGGATGATAGCCAAAGTCAACCAGATCGCCCACGACATCGGTCGCAACCCGACGCATGCCTTCCGGGCGGACAATGACGCCGGCCGCGTCGGCAGCATCATATCCGGCTTGGCTCAGGGCGCGCAGATCATTCGTATCTGGCATGGCACTCCGGGCAAGCCGGTTGGAAATGGCGTTGGTTGCCCCATGCACTACGCCGCCGACGCCGCCACCGACCAAGGCTCCAAACCCGGCGTTCTTCATCCTGTTCTCTGTGCTTCCCTCCCCGCTCCCGTATCCGTACGCTCCACCATATGCAGCGCCTTGGCCTATCGCTCCCAATGTTGTGCGGGCCACCATCGCGGGGTTGGCAAACGCCCCGACAACCTGCCCGCCAAGCCTCTCCCACCCCCCATCACGATCACGCTGACGTTGAGCTTCTAGGTTGGCGTCGTAGTTGCCCTGCTGCCCGCCAAGGCCAGTGAGCGACCCGAGACCAGCGGCGATTTCGTCAGCGAAACCGAATGTAGCCATATCGGCAACCCCGCGAACGGCATCATCTACGCGGCGAAAGAAGCCGCGCCCTTCTGGTGCCTGGGCTGTTGGCTGTTTCGTCTGCCCCTCCGCCTCCGCACGTCTTCGTCTTGCCTGCGCGCGAAGGCGGATGGCTTCAAGTTCATCCATATCTCGACTCCGGGGCGGAAAGGTTCAATGATCGGGGAAATGGGAGGGACGAATGGACGAAGATCGGTTGTTGGAGGTGCAAGCCGAACTGCATGGCATTCGGCTGGTGCTGGCAATGGTTGTCAACTCGCTGCCGGCCGGTCACGATCTTGACGCCCGCCTTGAACATATTGAGGGGGAACTGCGGAAGCAGAATGCCCTTGCGGGAACGATGGAGGTTCTAAGCGATTTTCGGGCGATGCTGCGGGGATAAGACCTTTCGCCCGCTGTATTGCCACAATCTGATCCATCGCGAACTTATCTCGGTGGTTCATGGCTTCCTCCTGATTATCGGCCAAGAATCTTGGCGCGCTCCTCTTGGGTGAGGTATTCCCACTCATCTTCCCACCCATTGGGGATTTGCTGTTGTTCTGGGAGGCCACGCCCAGACCGGCCGCCGGCCTGGTTGCGCTCGATCCAGCCGTTGATGGTGTTGCCTGGCTTGGTTAGATACTGTGCTGCATCCGCCAGCATGTCGGCCGCCTTGACCTGCGCATCGCGCTTCCTCACGAGCCAGTTGCGAAGCTCCGGCGGCGAGAGGTCGCGCGGGGCGGCCGTCTGCATGGCGAGTCGCATTTCGCCTTCCGACAGCGCGCCGAAGGTTACGGAGCCGATCACGTCGAGGCCCATGCGATCCATGGCGTTTTGCAGCGACGCCGATGCTTCGGTGATGTTCGGCAGCATCTTGTATATAATGCCGCTCTTGGCCCCGCCGTCGATGGCCGCAATTGCCTCGTCCATGTTGCCAATGCTGGTTTGCAGCTTCCCGTAGTCGCCCCACGCATTGAAGCCGGCCTCCATGGTTTTCTTGCCGCCCTCCTTCGCACCAGCGGCAGCCCCACCTGTAGCGATATCGGCCTCGTTCTTGGCTGTCTGAGCCGCCCCAGCCTGTAGCCCCGCGCCGCGCGTTGCCATGAACTCGTTGTATTCAGGCGTTCCCGGCTGGAACCCGGCCGCTTGAGCCTGCATGTCGAGTGCGCGGAATGTCGCTGGCGCGCCGCCGCCATTGAGCATGAAGCTCTGATACTCCGACGTTCCAGGATGAAGACCGGCAGCACGCGCCTGCGCATCGAGGTTGCCGAAGCTGCTATTGACGCCGGGGGCACCGGTGCGCAGCGCATCGATCTCAAGCAGCCCCTTCTCCAACTGCATCTGCCGCATGGGGTCCTGCGCCTGCATCTGCTGCTGCAAGAGCATGTTCACAACGCTGCGCTGCTGATCGCTCAGCCATGGATTGTTTGCCGCCTCCAGCAGCATGCGCATGTCTGGGGCTTGCGATACAGGGAGGGCTTGAGGGTTCTGCCCTGCCATTTCGGGAAACCCGCCACTGGCATCCCCCATCTGCATTGGCGCGACGGGCTGCTCTTGGACCGCCTGCGGAGCGGGCATGGGTGGAGCCGGCGATCCTGCGGGCTGCGGCGCGAATGCCTGCCCTGCCATGGCCTGCTCCTGAGCAAGGATATCGGCCTCGTTCTCTGCTACGCCCACCGGCTGGGCATTGCCGAGCGCGTTCACGGCATCTACTGCGCTGCCATTCTGCGGCTGCTGCCCGTAGTTCGCGAATGCCCACTGCTGGAGTGCATCGGGCGTCAGTCCACTTTCGACCTGTGGTTGCGCAGGTGCCATGTCGCCAAGCAGCTGCTGCGCTTTCCGGCGGTGGCCGGCCATCTGGTTTTCCCATTTGTCCCGCACGTTGCCCGGCGCGCCGCCGTTATTGGCATCTGAGGCGCTGTACCGGCCGGGCGCGCCCGCGTTGATCGTGGAATACAGATCAAGACCGCTCATTCCCGGCTTGAAGCCGGATGAACGGAAGTAGCTCGCGATAGCTCCATCAGGGCCGAGCTGAGAGCCGACCGGATCGTTCCAGTCAACGCCGTGCTGTTTGGCCTGCGGCTCTCCGAACTGGATCAAGCCGCGATGCTGACCCCATTGAGTGCGCGGCCCCTTCTTCGTCGGGTCGAAGGTGCCGGCAGTCTCGTAGGAGATTGCGGTTGCGAGGTCGAGCGGGTCTGCCCCGATTGCTTCCGCCGTCGAGATTATACCGCTGCGCAGATCGCCATCGAACCCGCCCCCGTGAGCCTGCGCGACCCTCGCGGACGCGGTATCAGTCGCGGGCATTGTTGCCATAGTCGTGCTGTTGCCGGGGTTCGGCGCGGCAGGGAAGCCCCCAGCCCCCATACGGCTGTTGAACGCTTCAAGGATTGGATTGAAGGCGGCAGACGCGCTCTCCTGCCCGGCTCGCTCGGCCTTGTCGATCCTGCCGCGCTCGACGCCTGCCGCAATGCCCTTCATCACGGCTCCCCAGCCCTCCCCCCAGTTCTGGGGAGTACGCTGACCCATGATCATCGCCTCGATAGCCTCCCTGCGGCGCTTGAGGCTTTCGGGGGTTTCCCCGGTGTTCCCGCCGAAGATGTAGCCTGCCATCACTTACCTCCGAGTGCCTTGGGGTAGTTCACGTAGCGCAGGCCGTCCTTGCGCTTGATGGCGGATGGCTTTTCCCGCTCGACTTCGGAGGCCATGAGACCAACGTGTTTGGGCGTAGTCTTAGGCTCGCCCTTGTAGCGGTACGACCACAGGCCCATCTCGCCCTTGACGTCGCCGAGGCGGGTCTTGTCCTTCTTGGCGTTGTCGTCGGAAAGGAACGTCCCGACCAAGGAGCCGACGCCGCCTAGAAGGCCACCAAGGGCCTGCTGCTTGGCCTGATAGCCCTGCATCTGCTGGGCATAGTTCGTGTTGATCAGCCCCGCGACGTCAGTTGTGGGGATCTGCGGCATGTTCGCGCCCATGAACGTTGGGTGCGAGACTTGCCCGCCGCTGAGCAGCGCAGTGATTTCGTTGATCGGCTGGCTACGCGCCGCGAACTGCTCCTGCATCCACTGGGTGCGGGCCGCGTTCTGAGCGCTGACTTGCGCCATCTGGGCGTTGAAGCTCTGGTCCTGCTGCGCGTTGTTGCCGGCCGTCGCGCGGTAGGCATTGTCAGCCATCTGTTGCATAGCATTGTTCTGAAGGTTGGCCTTGCCAATCTCCTGATCATACATCTGCTGCTGCGCCGCATTGGCGAGACCAGCCTTGCCAATCTCCTGATCGAACCGCTGCTGTCGGGCAGCGTTTGCAAACTGGCCCGAGGCGAGTATCTGGTTGTAGTTCTGCTGCTGCGCCGCGTTCTTGAAGCCCCCCTCTGCCAATGCCTTCTGAAGCCGCTGAGCCTGCGCCGAGTTTGCGAAAGCAGCATCGTTGGCGTTCTGCCCGTATTGCTGCGCTTGCGCGGCGTTCGCGAACTGACCAGCACCCATGAGTTGGTCATACGCCTGTTGTTGTGCCGAATTCTGGAAGCTCGCCGCCTGATTGGCGAGGCCGACAAGACGGGACTGCTCCTGCCCTGCCCCGAGGATCGCGCCATACCTCGCTTCGGTCGCCGAGCGGTTCGCTTCATCAATCGCCCTGTTGTAGGCCTGCGACCCCGGCTGCAAACCCTGGTTGGCAAGCCGCTGCTCCAGCGCCGCCCGGTCACGATCAAGCTGCGGGTTCATGCGCGCCATCAACGCGTCTTCGACACGCTGCCTGTCGGCGCTGAAGTCCGTTTCGTAGCTACGGGTTATGTCGCCAGCACCGCCGATACCGCGCTGAATGGCCCCTCCGCTCGCGATGTTAGACTGGATAGCGCCAGTTTTACCAAGCGAGTTCTGGATGCTCCCCGCGCCCTTCAGATCGGTCTGGGTCTTCCCAACCTTGCCGATGGAGTTCTGGATGCTCCCAGCGCTCCCAATCCCGGTTGCGAGCGCCGGCCCGTTCCCAAACGCCTGATAGTCCGGGAGACCAACTGCGGAACTATCGCCCGCAGCCGGCGCACCAGACAAGTTGAACGGCTTGGCTAGGTAATCCTGGAGGAACCCCGATTGCTGGTTCGCCAGACCGGCAAGGTTCAGTTCGGCTGCATCCGACTGGTTCTTGATGGCCTGCTGCGCCTCGGAAAGCTCCGTGTAGCGCGAAAAGGTCGGGATGGTGTAGGACTGCCCTGTATAGGGATCCACCCATTTATGCTCGCCCGTGGCCTCCACGCGCGTCGACCCGTCCGGGCCGTACTCGCTGATGTTCCCCATGAAGGCATTGGCAATGGCGCTGCCGACGTTGGTCGACGTGCTGGCTGCCGCCGTTTCTTTAGGGTCTGGGGGTTTGGGAGCGGATTTGCCAATAATACACCTACCTTCGATGGAAGCCGTTAGACTTCCAGTCGTCATCCGTTAACGTGTAGATGATCTCACCTTCGTCCCGGCCACGAAGGCGCGGGATGAGCACGTTGGTGAAGCCGTAAGCCTTCAGGAACCGAGGGATGCCCCGACCGTTCCACATGACGTTTCGCTCGGATACACGCATCACGACGATCTGCGCCCCAAGCTGCACGAACGGGTATGAGAACATCTCCCACAGAGTCCGGCGATTGAGCCATCGCCTGTCGATCGCTGCGCCGTGGATTTCGATGACGCCGGCCTCGGGAGACCAGTTATTGTAGAGCATGACAGCGATCAGCCGATCATCATCGAAAACGCCCATCGTCGTGTAGGGAGGCTCGACCCCGCGCGGCAAGCCGATATGCGCCACGCACCAACCGCCAAGAGCATCGTTGATTTCAGGGTTGTCAGCCCCGCCCCATACCACGTTCACGCGCTGGCTTCCCCGGTCGTGACCTGAAGCGTGCCAAGATCGATTTCGACAGCAAGTCTGGTCCCGCCTGCCGAGACGATCATGCAGCCGAGCGCCAGACTGTCGCCCGAGGCTCTGACGTTCTGCCGGAAACTGTACCTGTTGACGTCCAGCCCCACGTCCCACTGACCCACGTCCCACTGGCCAACGTCCCAGACGCCAATATTCTCGCCATAGGTCGTGACAGCCGGCAAAACCGGCTCCGTCTTGTTCCCATCCGCCCGCGCGAAAAGCCTTACATTGGGCTTCGCGGCGGCGTGGATGTACATTTGGGCAAGGCTCGCCGTGGCGCGTTGCCCGAATTGCTGTGGAGGGAGAAACTGTGAGAGATAGGCGGCGGTGAAGGGCAGACCGTCGTCCTCGCCGGTGACATCCCCCTGCCAGCAGTACCCACCTATCGATCCGAAAAACAGGCTGCCTTGCAGTGTCTCGAAGCAGCTGGCTCGCCAGTTACTCAGGGTTGACCACCGCCCCGTCTGCACGTTGAGGACGAAGGTCGTATCTTCCACGACGATATTGCTCGGGAACGACACAAAAACGAGGTTCTGTTCCGGCCACTGCTTGAGCGTCCACCCGTATTGCGTCGCCTTCGCCGCCGCCTGCCACAGGTCTTCAATCGGCCGCGATACAGATACCAAGCTAAGCGACTCTCGGTCCCGCTGGAGCACCTGAGACATCGGGATCAGCCCGTCTATAGTTGCCACCAGCACATCGCCGCCCGCGCGTATCCATGCGTTCTTCCCAAGTGGCTTCCCGATCCGGTAGATACCCCTCAGGGCAAAGTCGTTCGCATCCGAAGGGTCAGAGCCGGCGTAGATAGCCACCTCGCCCTCAGTCGACACGAACACGCACATGTCCGAAAGGCCGTCACCGCTTTCCAGCGACCACGAGAACCCGGTAAGGAGGCTTCCGCCAAGCTTCATCACCCCGCCGAGGGGAAACACCGAGGCCGCGCCGCCGATGGCATTGACGTCGAGGTAGTAGGCATCGAGCGTGGCGTTTTTGATGAAGAACTCGCGGTTCTTGAATAGCCAGCCGCAGTTTAGCTGCGCCGATGTCGTGCTGTCTGAAAAGGTGATTGCCGGCGTCGTCGTCCACGATGCGCCGTTGAACAACCGCCTCGTGTCCGCCCCATTCACACAAACGAGGTAGCCGTTCCCGGCGTTGGTGTGCTGGAAGACGCACCAGTCACCACCGCCGAGCCCACTCACATCTGCCGCTGTGGTCGTTGGTGGGGCTGCTGGCGACGTCATGTCGAAGATGCCGGCCGCTGTTGCAACGAACAGCTTTTCAGTCGTGCCGTACTTGTATTTGAATGCGCTGATGATGTCCGCCGCGCCAGCAACGAGGCCATTCTGAACCGAGCCGCCACGGACCCGCGCACCCGTCAGGGTCGGAAGGAAATTCCGCAGTACAGAAGCAGAGCCCCTGGACGCTGATGCGATGTCCGTAGCCGTGACAAGCCCTCCAACGGGGGCAGGATATGTAATGGGCTGCGAGACTGTCTGCGCACCGATCTGGACGTCGCCACGGTTCGTCCTGCCTACCCTGCCCGGGCGTACGCTGATCACGACACGCCCCGATCGGCCTTGATCTCCTGCACGAGATCGGCTTCAAACTCGGCTAGGTTGTCGTCGTAAGGCACCCCTTTTTGCCGCCTCCAGCGCCACAAGATGCCTTTTACAAGCAGGCGCTCGGGGAAAATCGCCACGTCGTCGTTCGCGGTGAGCTTGTCCTTTTCTTCGTAAGGATCACCAATGATCCAGTTTTTCGAGACGTAATCGACAAACGCGCCCACCGCAGCGCTAGCGGGGGAGAACTCGACCGCGTTGGCCCGGATGAAAAAATATGGCTGGACGGACGGGACGGCCACGATCACCGCCCATTGAGACCCGTTCGCGACCGGCCTGAAGAAATCGCCCGTGGCGGTTCGGATCGCTCCGCCTGGTATGAGCCGCTGGAAATCGTCGGGCAGTGCTTCCGGGCTGCCAGAGGCGATATGCTGCTTGAGCATGCGCTGCCAATCCACGCGGCGCGCAATCTCGTCGCCAGCCTCCTGCGCAAGCTCGACCATCGTTTGCGCGGCCGGGTCTACCGAGCCGACCACCGTGTCAAATCTGTCGAGGGAGACGACATCGCAGACTTCATTGATAACCGACAGGAGCGTCATGGCGTCAGCCCCCCAATCGTCACCATCGAATTGCCCCAACGAGCGCGCTCATCTTCCAACATGAGCCCGGCGGTAGCTCTGGTCCTCAGCCCACCCGCCGCCATCGACTTTTCAACGTCGCGTTCCCAGATGGCGATTTCCTCAACCAGACCGTAAAGGTAAGCGTCGGGCGCGCGTTCAAGCAGCCAGTTTGTCGGGTTAGTGGCAGTCAGAGGCGGGATTTTCGCATAGTAGAGGATCGTGATGTCCTGATCGGATTTCGGACGGATCAGCATCGCATTGCCGACAACCGCATAACCGACCGGCACCCCGCCACAGTCGCCGTACCGGCTGGAAAGCGCCTGTATCGAGCGGGCATGCAACTGCCGCCCGCATTGTGTTCTGACCTCTCGCGCTTCGAGATAATCAGCGGGCAATGTCAACTCGCCATCCACGGGCGTCAGTGTGACAACCGTCTCCATGTTTGAGACGCGGAGCGCGCGATTGAACTTGGCTTCAGCCAAGCCGACGAAGCGCGGGAGCATGTGAGCAATGTCGTTGCGCCCAGCGTACTCACCGGCATCGACAAGCAGGGAGGCGTAATCGCTGATCGCGCTCATACGGTGCCATCCTTGGTGCGCCAAGCCCGGTTGTCGGCGTTGTTCAGCCAGTTCGACAGGTACTTGTCGTCGCCCTGCGTGACGGCTTCCAGAAGACCGGCATTCTCGTCATGCAGGAGGTTCAGAGGCACGCTGGCGATATGGTGCCATTCGCCCTTCCATGACTTCTCAGCCATGTTCCGCTGCTGCGCGTTCGTGTCGATGAGAGAAGCGACAGGATAGTCCGTGCGGACGTGCGTCTTGTCACCTTCCTCCATAACCCATACGGTGCGGCCGGTCGCTGGATCGTAGCTGAACAGCATCCAGTCGCCGTCCATGATCTTTCGGCCAACTGCTCCGGCGTACATCATTCCTTGACGCGCTTTATCGCGCCGGATTCGACGCCGCTGAGAGCCGAATCCACATCGACACCGATAATCTTGCCCTTGCGGTGGCGGTTGCCGTCGCCATCCCAGATATCGCGAACGATGCTCACGGGGATGAGGCGTTCGGGGGCCGTGACGGAGCCACCTGCCTTGCCGTCTCCGTCATGGTCGCCCTTGCCGCCGAAAGGCTGCGGATTGTTCATGCTGGAGCCGTGGGTGCCGCCGTCACTGTCTGCCGGACCAGCAAGCGCCTTGTCGATTTCCTCGCGCAGCCGCTCCTCAGACCAGCGGCCGTCAACCTTGATGCCGAGTTCTTCAGCCTGCTTTTTCAGGTCGTCCATCTGATATCCCCATGAAAAAGGCCTCGCACGGATGCGAGGCCCTATTGATGTTCGATGCCTGGGTTGGCTTACGGGCGCAGGCCGATCAGGTCGGCGGCGACGCCAAGGCCAGCCTCGTTCTTCGGCGCGAGCGTGCCTTCACCAATGATGACGGTCTTTTTGCCGTCGCCGGTCTTGGCAACGTCCTTGTCTTCCGCGATCCGGCGCAGCCATTTGAACGACAGCTTGGACTTGTCGATGAAGTGTGCATTGCGCGCCAGCGTGGCGGACGCCGCCTGCACCCGGTTTGGTTTGATCAGCACCTTACCGAACGGACCTTCGTACCAGTCCGCATTGGAGATGATGCTGTTCTCGTTGCCATTGTTGACCGCATAGCGGAAGTTGGCGACGTTGCTGTCCGACATGAACGTAACGAACACGCTTTTGACGTAGGGCGACACCGACGCGATCGAGAAGTTCGCGCCGGCATTGTACCCCTGCTCCATCACGTCATCGAGTAAGGTCTTCGTGAACGCGCGCTGCGTGCCATCGGTCGGGGCGACCGTCAGGCCGGTGTTCACGTCGAAGCCGCCGTTCGCGCCGCCGGCACCGCGAGACACGTTCGTCTCGTACCAAGTCGGCAGGCCGCCGAACTGGCGGTTTGCCCCGGCGATGGACGGCTGAGGCGCCAGGATTCCGAACTCAACATCCTTGCGGATTTCGATGCCCTTAACCAGCTTCTGGTGCTTGGTCTTCTGCACCGGGCCGGCTTCGTCCACGGTCTCCTGCGTGTTGGAGATCAGGAACGACTTGCGCATGATCTGCGTGTAGTTGCCGTAGCGGTCAGGCGGGTTGATCGCGTCGAACGTGTATTCGTCGCCCTCAGTGTGGCGGTTCTGTCCGGGAGGGGAAAGTTCTTCGACCTCCCATTCCGGGTGAACCGACTTCGCCGACTCCTTGGTGACTAGGGCATAGATCGGCGTATCCTCCGGCGTGATGCGGTCCACCACGTTTGAGAGTTCTTCGCGGTTGCCGACCGACATCGTGGTCAGCTGGGTATTTGCAAGAGCGGCCATCTTGGCCTCCTATGAATGAAGGTTGGTCAATCGAAGTCGATTGCCATTGCGTCGGCTATCGACCCGGAACGAGCCAGCCGTTTCATCGCTTCCCTGTTCTTCGCAGCGAGAGATGCACTCGCGCCCTGCTGGCGCTTCTGAGGGGCCACAGGCGGCACGGATGCCACCTTCTCTCTGGCCTTTGCCTTTGCCTGTTCAGCGCGGAGCCCAAGCATGGCGTAGTGAGCCAGCCTGAACATGCGATGATCGGAAACACCGGCGATCTCGTCTGGCGCGTAGCCAAGCTCAATGGCGGCCGAAGTGGCGTCGTCAAAGAACTTCTTCCGGCCTTCATCGGTCGCGGTCGAGGGGAAAGCCTCCGCCAGCTTGGCGTTTTCCTCCTGTAGGAGTTCTGCCCGCTGCTGTGCGGTAAGCTCGCCCGAAACGGCGTTGACCTCTCCTGCCTGAGACAGGAGTGCGTTGACCTGGGCCACGGCCGCTTCGTGGACAGCTTTCATCTGCACGAAACGTCCGGGGTCAGTCATCGCGAGCGAAGGGTCCGGGGCTGCCGGGATCTGTTTCACAAGGAAATCAGCGACGGCGGTCACAGTGTTCGTGACGCGGGCTGACATTGCCTCAAGCCGCTGCTCCTTGGTAGCAACAACCTGCTTGTGGCGCGTGTAATCCGCCTCGCGGTGATAGCCTTTCTTCAACTCACCGATGGTGAGCGTGCGGCCATCAATGGTGATTGTCGCCGTGTCTGCGGGTTCAGGGGTCGAGTTCTCCTCTCCCTGTCCCTCGCCTTCGGCAACGTCATCGCCATCTGCGGAGGCTTCAACTTCGTCGGTCTCTTGGCCGTCTGTGGCCTCATCCGTCTCGTTCTCCGAATGCTGCGGATGACCGGCATCTACGGTCTCCTGCTCATCGGCAGGATCATAGATTTCGATCTCGGCAGCGTCTTCGATGCTGAGCGAGGGGCGAACGCTATCACTCCCGGCCGAGGCCGGGGTCGTGGCTGCTTCTGTCATGTCATCTCCGGTGGAGTGTTGTCGCCGGCCTTATGCTGGCGCTCGTCGCGAAACGCTGGCGTCGACTTCCTTGGATAGGTCTACCAGTCGCTCACGAACTCGTCGGATCGCGCGGGCTTCAGCGGCGTGCGCCTGCCTGCCTTCGTGATCGTCATACTTTGCGTAGATCGTCGCATTGATTGCCGCCTGCTCAAGGTCATCCCAAAGCTGGCGGAAGAACGGGACTTCGAGGATGGTCTGTGCGGCGCGGCGACGGTCATCGTCAGTCATCGGCGTTCGAACTCTCGAATCTGACTGTAGCCGAAGCCGGCATAAGTTCGTCCATCGACTGACACCACAGACGGACCACGATACTTGAAAGATGCACGCTCTACTTCGACATCGAGAATCGCAAGCGCGCGCGCCTGGTCTCCAGCGGCAATCATCCGATTGCGCGTGGATTCTTCATCTTCCAGCGGGACGCCTGCCCATTCCTGAGCCTTCTGTATCAACATATCAGTAATGTCAGATTTCATCGCCCGCTCCTGCCCTGACGGTTTCCGTCAGGCTGCTGCGCCCGGTCAAGCGACTTGCCGATGGCCGCCGCGTGCGCCTTCTGTACGTCCGCAACCAACCGCTTGTCGGAGATGCGCTCCTGGACATCCATCCACGCGAATTCCGTATCCTGCTTCATCGCCTCGCGCTCCAGATCAACAGCGCCCTTCTCGCGGTCGGTCTCTGCGCGAAGCATGGCTTCCTCCATGCGGGCGACCGCCTCAGCCTCGATCTCCTGAAGCTTCGTCGCAAGGTCAGCGTCCATCTGCGCGCGTTCCTTGCTGGAGTCGGCTTCCATCTTCGCGCGGGATTCGGCCATCTTGGCCTGTAGCTGCGCCTGTATGACCTGCATCTTCGTCTGGCTGCGAACCTGCTCAAGCTCCATAGCTGCCTTGGCCTTGATTTCCTCGGGTTTGGGCTCCTGAGACTGAGCCTGCATTGCCTGCTGAATGGCCTGCGGGTCGGGCTTGGTGAAGTAGAGGTTCACGCTCTTGAGTCCCGCTGCCTCCGTCAGTTTTGCGATAGCGTTGTAGACGTTATCGGGCGACACATACTGCATGCCGACGCTCGGCCCCATGGATCCCAGGATGCGCTCCTGTAGGCCAATGACCTGCATCATGGCCATCATGTCGCGCTCGCGCGTGCCAGCGCCTAGCCCGACATTGACTACTGCGTCCATGTCGGCATTCCACGAGCGCGGATCGAGAGTGATCCACTTATCCCGGAGCCGGATTGTGCGCGGCTTGTCCTGATGCTGCACGATCAGCCTAAGCAGCCCCCGGAAGACGGGCTTGAGGCTGTCTGCGATGCAGCGGACCATCATTTCCGTCTGGCCGATGCCAGCTTGCTCGACCATGGCCGAGGCCTTCGCGGTCATGTTCTGGAGTGCGTCGGGGGCAAGCCCGCTCGACGCGTCGGAAATGCCGGTGCGGTCCGTCATCTCCTCGTCAAGATACGACAGCATCGCGAAGGACTTGTCGGCCACGAGCGGAACGATGTTCCACTGCACGGCCTCACGGACATTCACCCCCTGCGAAACCCTGATAGGCAGCCCAAACTTCGGGTTTGTGACCGCCTCCGGATTGACGATCTGGCCCTCCTGCACGACCGGCTGGAGGTTGTTCTGCCAGTAGATGTTGTCGAGCGTCTGTCGCAGCAGGACGGTCTTGACCTTCTCGATTTCCATCACGTCATCAGGGATCGAATTGCCTTCCCATTGATGGGGCCGGCGCTCGCTCACGATGTCAGCGTAGTTGATCTCATCCCATTCCGTGTCTTCGAGGAGGTACTGAGCCTTGACCCCGCCTGCGAACACCATGCGGCGCATTTCGGCTATCCCATCACCGTCCTTGTCCACCCGAACGAGAAGGTCGTAGTAGTCGACCTCATCGAGCGCCTTCTGCGGAGCATCGTCGTTCTGCTCTACGTCGCGGCGGCGCGTGTCTTCCTCGGCCTCTTGCTCGCTCGGGCCGGCAGAACTCGCCGGCACCCCCCATATGACGTCTTTCGGATAACCCATCTTCACCAGATCGGAACGCCGCAAGCGCTCGCTCTCGCCAAGGATCGGGCTATCCGCGAGGCGCACGGCGTCGGGGTGGATCAGGAATTTCTCCGGGGCGACCGCGACAATGCACGGGCGGGATGTCATCACCCGCCGTCTGATCTTCACGTCATGCGTTGGGATCGCCGCAGACGTCGGGGTGCCATCCTCGCCCGGCACCTCAACGATTTCCTCGCGCTCGGAATGCTCCATCACCTCAACGTCGTCATCTGCGACAAGCTGCGAGAATGCATCTTCATCAAGCCCGGTGTGCAGGCTGACCTTCACATCTACGGTGGTCTCCTGCCACCATTTCAGAATGCCATTGCGCAGGCGAACTGCATCGTTGATCGCATCCTCTATGGCCTGCCTGCCATCGCATTCCGGGAGCGCGACGAGATTGACGTAATCGGTCGCCTGCTCGGCCATCGCGTCGTCACCCTGTGCGACGGGCTGATACTCGACAATCTGATCGTTGCCGAGAATAGTCCGATAGATCGACGGGAGCACCTTCTTGACGGCAGACCGAACGTCACGGCTGACAACCTGCGAACGGTTTTCATCCGCCGGGATGTATTTTTGCAAATCCTTCGCGTCTCCGTCGAAGAAAGCCATGGCCTTGATGCGCTCGGCAGAACGCTCATCGCGGTAGCTCTCCGCGTCTTTGACGAGCGCGGCGACGATGTTGCAGAGCGCGTCTGCGTCAAGCTCAGCCATCAGATCACCTTTCGCGCTGAGAAGCCCCAATCGCTAGCGTTCGGCTTGGCCTTGGCAAACCTCAACATCATCAGCGCGTAGCGTGATGCGGAAATCGCGTCGTCGCGCTCCTTCACCACCTTGCCATCGACGCGGTGGTAAAGACGCCGCTCCTCAAGCCATGAACCGCATGTGCGAAACACCTTCCATCGCCCCGTCAGCATCCGGTCGAGCATATCCATCAAACCTGCCTCGACGCTGTTCGATCCGTCCGGGAATGTCGCCCGCTCAGGAAGCATGGACAGGCCCTGGTCCTTATACTGCTTCGACAGATTCTCGCCCGCCGCCGTGTCGTTGTTCCCATCATGGGGCCACGCCCACGGGAGCCAGACGCCCCACCCCTTCAGGGCAGCGGCGTGGAAGATCGGGGTTGCTTGGCGCTGGCGATAATCCTTGACGAGGTAAACGACGTCAGAGTCCCGGTCCCAAGCGATATGGGCCGCCGCCGTTGGGTGGTCCCATCCGAAGTCAAGCCCGCCGATCTGTACCCAGTGCTTCGGGATATCGAACGGCTCGACAACAATATCATCCTCAAGAACCGGGAAGATCAAGCCCGACCCCATAGTCGGCACGCCCTTGGTCCGCGCTTCCCTTTCGTGCGCCGGATACGACGCGATGATCTTCGCGCGCTCCCCGTCCGTGAAGTGCTCCGCGTCCTCGATAGTCATCGTGACGCTGGTGCGGTCTGGGCTATCCTCCAGGAGATACCGCGCGACCACTGCCGACATGCCCTTGAGGGGCGTGAACGTTACCATCACCGACCCCTTGGTCGCGTTGGTGCGGGTTATGCCCTCGAAATAGACATCCTCCGGCGGCTCCTCATCGAACCAGACAAAATCAACAGTATTCGCCTGCCATTTCGACCGGCCTTGGTCGTAGCTCTTGAGGTAGAGCGTCGACTGGCCGCCAGAGACATGGCGAATTGTAACTGTATCGAGCGCGTTGGAGACGCCCATGCGCCGCGTCCGGGCCACAATGGACCGCTGCGGGATGAACCCAGTCCCCCAGTCTTCCTCGCGGTCTGGCGGGCCAACGAGAAGACGCTGCACACCGTCGCGGGTAAGCTCGGCTGATTCCGATCCAGCAATGACAATGATGGGTCGGTCGAAGCGCTTGCCTTGCCACCAATCGGGATATTCGCCCGTAAGGTGCATTGCCACCTCGGCAGCGCCTGAGAGCGTCTTGCCGAGCTGGTTTCCCGCCATGAACAGTCGCTCGCGGAACAAGTGCCCCGCCGCGTGAAAGTCCTTCTGCTTGGTGTACGGCCGGTAGAGACGGAGGCGGTTAGTGCGCAGTCTGCGGTCCAGCGTCGCCGCCAGCTCTGCCCGCTCCCTCAACATCGAGGAAAGGGCGGATAGCGGCGTCGAGGGACCGGATGCGCTCGACAAGCTGCTCATCCGTCATATGATCCGTCTGGTTGATGTTGACGTTCAGGTCCTTGGGGAGGATCGACGCGACAACCCGGAGGTAGGCGTCGGGCTTGGTCTCTCGGACTTCCCGGATCGCCGCAGGCCCATTCGCCTCCCAATCGGCGAGTACGTCCTCCAGAAAAGCCTCGCCCAGCTTGTTGCGCGAGCCTTTCGGCCGACCACCACCGCTATTGCCGGTTATGAATCGGCCGGTCTTGTCGTCCTTCTCGGGTCCGCGCTCGTCCGCCATTGTCAGCCCGCAGCCGCCACAACCAGCGTGAAGGTCGGCAGCTGCGAGACCTCGCCATCATTGTCAGTCACCTTGACCGAGAGGTTCGCGAAACTGCCGGCAGCAGTGGGCGTGCCCGAGACTGCGCCCGAGGACGTGTTGACGCTGATCCCGGCCGGCCATGTGCCGACAAGGGCATAGACCAGAGGTGCAGTGCCGCCCTTCGTCGAGACCGTGAAGCCAGCATAGGCAGAGTCCTCGGTCGCCGTAAGAACTGGCGTGCCGCTGATCTGAGGGCCGACGATACCGCCACCCATGCGCGCAAGGTCTGCGGGGAAACTCGGGCCGGAGCCCTTGAGTTGGTCCTGCGTCATCTCTCCGACGACATCACCGCCCATACGGGCCAGATCGCCAATGAAGGACGGGCCGCTGCCCTTGAGAGCATCGTTGTTCATTGGCGGGTACTCCTGTCTTGTGATTGTCGCGGCTCGCGATCCATTAAGCCCTACCTGCCTTGCGGCCTGCCCCGGCTTGCGCATGGATCGCTATGCAAGGCTACGTCCGCATCGCTTTTAAGGAATGGGGCGGCATGAAGCTCTGGGGGGGAACGAAAAACCCGCCGCGATTGCTCGGGCGGGTCAGGGCGCAAAGCGCCACACATAATCAGATGTCCGAAATATGGGGTGATTTGCCCTAACTTGTCAAACTCGAAAGAACCGGGAAAGCGAATTACACAGAATACGCAGATCGCCGATCATGTGGTGCATGTGCTGATCTTGATGGATGCACAGGTCAAGCGCCGCCCACAGGTTCGCACCCCTGTTCTCGTTCTGCGCTGCCTGAATGGCCTTGCGACAGCTGGCGTAGGCTTCCTCGGTATCCATCGCCCATTCTTCGTATGCGTCCGTCACGTCCGAAACGGGGATACCCGCCTCGCCATCGGTCACGCGCCCCGGCGCGGCGATAGCCCGGAGATGCGCCTGCCGCAGGTTGAGGTAATTGACGGCGGCCTCGTACTGCTCATCCGAGAGCCCGTCCGTCGGGCCTAGGAGGTTGAGATACCCCACAAAGCTCCCGGCCTTCTGATCCGTAGCCTGGTCTGCCGTAATGGCCAGATGGCGACGGCGCGCATCAAGCGCCACCACATTCGCCGCACCATAGTCGATGCCTGAGCGCGACACTCGCCCGTTCGGCTCTCGTGCTACACCTTCCAGCATCGGCCTGCCACGCTTGGATTTGATCTTCGCCGCTTTTGATCGTGCCTTTGCCATGCCGCCTGTCCTCGTTGGTGTCTAGTTGCCGATATAGCGGCCGAGATACTTGACTTGCCTCTGCGCGTGGCACTCCGCCCACCGTTCGGCCCGTTCGATCGTCGCATGCGTGTTAACGAAGCCGGCCTCTATCCAGAAAGGCCACCACCAGCGCCATATCTGAACTTCGTACCCGGCATAGCCGTCGCGAACGATGCGGTAGCGCGCCCTCATCCCCGTTCCTCGCTGAGAGCGGCGTCGACAAACGCCCGAATGAAATTTCTGGCGATGGGGTAATCCTCTCCGCTTCTGCTGAAACGGGCGTCGTGCATGCGCTCGGAAAGGGCGTGGAGAAAGGCGTCGTCAACATCGTTGAACGCCTCTATGGCGGCGCGGGCGACAATCACGGACATTTCCCCGAAGGTAACGTTCTCTGGCGCGCCAACCACCGCCTCCCTCGCCGATTGCGCCACCCGCTCCACCATCTCCGACATGCTCAATCCTCGTCTTCAACGCTAAGGGGCTGCCAGTTAGCCTTTGCGCTGAACTCGCAGTGCAGGCGGCTATCGCCTTCAACGCCCCAGATAGTGACAATCCGGCTGGTCTGGATTTCATCGTCCAGTATCATCGTGTGGAAACACAGATCCGAAGCCTCATCGAGAACACCATCCAGGTCGGAAGCGATTTCAGCCCGTACTCGCTCGACTATCTCGGGAGGGTACTCGCCGTGCCAAACCAGTTCGCCTTCGCTGAGTTTGCGGTTTCCCGACATGCTCACCTCCTATGCCCGCTATCTGGCTGGCCGAAGATAACGGCCCTGCGCGAGACGCTTGCCCGCATAAGCCTTCTTGCCGTGCAGGATTGTCGTGTGATCCATGCCGCCCATAAGTCGGCCTAACTCTGGCAATGACCGATTGGTCAGACGCGCCGACCAGTACATAATTGCCTGCCGGGCAAAGACGATATGGCGACTCCGGCGGTTGGAGCGCAGTTCGGCCTTGGTAACCCTGAGCGCCCGGCAGATGCGCTTTTCGATCAACAGATAGGTGTGCCGGAATGCCGCCTCGCCGTGCTCAAGGCAATAGGCCTCGGCATAGGCTTCAGCAGCCTTGATCGCCTCCCTGCGCCGCGCGCGAGCGAGGTTCGCAAGGTACTCCAGATGCGGGGTCATCTTCGGCGCGACAGGTTCTATGACCCTGATCTCGCGGAAGTGCGCTTCGGCAGCTATGCGCTGCGCTCCCGCCATGGTGTTGTGACAAGACGCGACAAACATGGCCTACTCTCCTGCGGGCTTGCCGGGCTCGTGCCCGATTTTGGAAACGAACGGCCGATGCTTTTTCATCGCGTCGAGCCGCTTCTGGTTCTCCGGCGAAATTCCCTGCTGGCGCATCGGAAGCGCCTTCGTCTGCCCAAGTCGCGCTTGAGCGATGAGCGCTTCCGCCCTCGCCTTCACTGCCGGATCGGCGCGTTCAATGGCAATGCGGTTGCGGCGCTCCTCGTCCTGCCAGCGCTCGACAAGCTTTTCGGCTTCGACGCGGAGCGCGGAACGTTCGGCAAGGAACGGCAGGATGATTTCCCGAGCCCGCTTCGCGAACTCCGCGCAGGTCGGCATGAACTGCCCGGTATGGTTCGGCACGCGGCCGGCGAGGAAGTCGTTCGCGGCTTCGGAGACAGCCCATTCCGGCAGATCGGAACAGGCGGCTTTGAACTCTCTGCCGATTTCCGACTGATCCTCATCCGGCTGCGCCCGGAACTGTCGCGCCATCCGAACAACGGCGGCAATAATTGCCTCGACCGAGGCGGGGACCATGAGGCCGTCAATCGACCGAACCCGAGATGCAATCTCGTCCGCCCTGCGGCGATACCGCTCTGGAAGGCGGCTATCGGAAGTAACCAGATCAGTCATTAGCGAAGCCCTCCAAAATCCTGTCGATGCGAGAAGATTTTTTCTGCGCGCTCGCGCGCCCTGAAAAAGCGCTAGCTTTTTCTTGGGATTGGGTGTGGGTGTGGGTGCTTTCGTTTGGGTTTTGCGCAGAGTAACCGTTCGCTATCTGCAAACCGTTGTTTTTGTTGCCTCTCGGCCGACCACCTAGGCGTCCATTTTCCTCATTCCTACGACGCTTTCCTTGAACAAAATCCCACTCTTTTCTGAGCCTTTTCTGCGAGATTTCGTCGCCTTCGATGGTCAAAAATGGTAGGATGCGATCCTTGATTTTGCGCCATTTCGACGGGCTCACACCGACGATCCTGGCGAGGTCTTTGTCATCGTTGGGAACGCTTCCGTTGCGTCTCCACATAGCCATGAGGAGGAGCAGGTATGCGCCGTGCTCCTCGGTGCACAGGTGCGTCGTGTCCGCCAGATAGGCATCGAGAAAGAGGGGCATCGCGGGGGCGGCGCTCATTGCATCACCGTGCGTTTGACCACGCCCCACGCCTCCAGAACCTTGATGGGTTCCACTCTCCCGTAAGCGACGGCCCACGGTATCCCGAGCAGCATGCAGAGCGTGCCGAAATCGGCCTGCTCGTCGGTCAAGTGCCCACCGACCCGTTTCAGTTCAAGGAAGGCAGTTTTGCTACCGAGCTTAGGCGATATGACCATCAGGTCTGGCACGCCTTTCGTGAGCCCCGCTTGGCCGTGGGCGCGCATGTTCGGGATTGTCGCAACGAAGGAGCCCGGAACCCCGAATGCACGCCAGTGAGCCACAACAGCTTCGTGGATAGCCTTCTCGCTGATCTGTTCCGGTTTCCGCCGCCGTGCCACTGTATGGGTGGAGTTGGTCATCCAAGCACCCACCACACAAACGCGCCTATCGCTGCCACAAGCAGCGCGAAAAGGCCGATGATTACCCGCCAGTCAGAATGGCGTGTGGCTACCGCAAGCCCGCTCTCGCGAACCCATTCGAGTTCGGAGCGTTCGTACTCATCATCAACGCCCAGATCGTCAGGCTGGCGAAGATAGTAGTCGTCTCCCCTGAGCCGCTTGGCCTCGATAGCAGCGAGGTAGCTTCTCGCTCCGTCGTCAGATGCGTCGTAGTCGAGGGGTGTGCTCATGCGGCTGTCTCCATGCTTTGGAGAATGGCGTGGCCGATCAGCTCTGGGATTTGCGGGACTACAGCGTTTCCGAGTTGCTTATTGCGGTGTATCCCTCGGGGAACCCCATGACCTGTTCCGTGGTCTCGGGCACTGGATATCGTTGGCCAAGCACAAGGCTGCACCAGTCTTGCCAGTTGTTGCGTTCTGGGTTCCGAACACCACGCCGCGGTGAAAGGCGTCCACCCTTGAACTCTGTTGCGTTGGGGGTAGGCCACAATCCAAACGCGGTCCCGAAGCTGTCGCGCACCAGCGTAGGAAGCCGGTATGCAGTGCCATTCAGCATCATACCCGATCGCGGCCAGGTCTCCGAGAACTCGGTCAATCCCTCGACCAAGCAAAGCTGAGACGTTCTCCACGATGACGAGCCGCGGTCGTATTTCGCGAATGAGTCTGGCGTATTCGCGCCATAGTCCACTGCGTTCGCCGTCAAGACCCTCTCCAGCGCCCGCCAGGCTGATGTCTTGGCAAGGGAATCCGCCAACGATGCAATCCGCTTCGTTTCCGTCTCGTCTGAGCGTTTCGGCTGACAATCCGCGAACATCATCATAGCAAGTTACCTCAGGCCAATGCTTCGCCAGAACCTTTCGGGCCTCCGGATCGATTTCGCAGAAGGCTACCGTTTGAAAGCCGCCCGTGCGCTCTAATCCCAAGTCGAAGCCGCCGATCCCGGCGAATAGCGACAGAACACGGAACTGCTTCACCATCCCGCCCTCGCAAATTCCCCGAAGTGCTTTTTTGCAGCCTCATGGTAGGCACGCGCAGCTTCGTGCTTCGTGAGATATGTTCCCAGACTGATGAGTTGGCCTTTGACTTTGATGCGAGCTAGAAACTTGTTTCCCGACACCACGACGCCCTTCATCCCGGACCTCGTGTCCTTGAAGAACTTGCCGTTCATTGAGTTTTGGGACTGCGTAGCCAACCGAAGGTTGACGAGACGATTGTTCAGGCCATCACCGTCTATATGGTCAATCAATCGATCTGGCATTTCGCCGTGCACGATCGCCCAGATAATTCTATGCGCCGGGTGTATCCGCTGCTTCCCGTCATACTGGATACGCACGTTCCGGTAGCCGTGGTTGCTAACCCACCCGGCTTCTGTCCTGGCGTAGCGCAAGTTCCAGATTTTATCACGATAGGACCTGATGGCTCGTTTCTTCCAAATGAGCCGTCCGCTCTCCGGCTCGTAGTCAAACCTTTCGCGGAAGATATCGGCTACCATGCGCCCACTCCCGCCGCTCCTGCCCTGTTGCTCACCGGACGGCCGGGAAGCTCTGCGCCTGCGCTGGCGTCCCAGATGATGAGGGCAGCTATGATCGCGGCGATGGCGGTCCCGAGCATGAGCCGCCGCCTATTGCTCGGGATGCTGAACTGACGATCCAGCCACAAAATCCGCGATGCCAACCATTTTCGAATTGCGCGCATCTGCAAGTTTCCTCTCGGCCTCAAAGGCTCTCTCGCTGGCTTCTTGGGCCGCCCTGTAGGCGCGGACGATTGCTCCGTAAGCAGAGACGGGCATGTCCTTGATTTGCCGGTAGCGGAGGCGGTGCAGCCATTTGGCCGGCGCGCCATAAACGCGCTCTGCCCTGTGCATCGCAGCGTCCACCGTGTCGCCCGGCCCACGGTGGGTTTTCTGGAGGATGAAGTAGGCCATCCCCCTCGCCTCACTGACATACGCGTCACTCATTTTGTCAGATCCTTCAAAACCCTTGTCGGACATTCCAGTCGTCTCCTGCCAAGTTGCTCATGCAACTCAGGAGCGTTTGGAAAGGACAAAGCGTGGAGAGCATCGGCGACGCAGCGCAGAGACTTTTGGCGAAGCTGGAAGCGCGCATTGCCGAGAAGAAGGCTTCCCGGACGCCTCAAGGGCCGGGAGAAATTCAAGCGGACGGATTTTCCATCATGGTCCTCAAAGCTAAGGCGGGGGTCTCCTGCCATGACATTGAGCGCCCCGACCGTCCGCATCACCGGGAAGACGATATGGGCGAAGAACGCGCCGAAGCGCTCCCGGTGAGAATGAGATGCCGCAGCCGCGGCGGCGTGCCGGGTGCATCCGCCCGGCTTGGGGAGGTGAGGTTGTATCCCCGTCTCGCCTCCCCGCTCAGGCTGGCCGCTGCGAATGATGACAGGCGCGTTCATACCGAGGCCCGCGCATGTTCTGCCATTTCGGCTACGTCGATAGACCTCTGGCAGATGTAGCAATGACGCAGGCCGCTCGCGCCGCAAGCATCAGGGCGCTGGCAGTGCGGGCGATAATCAGCCGCACTCTTGCGCAGGAAAGTCAGATTCGACGGCTCGAATGGCTCATTATCGGAAATGGCGGCCGGAGAAACTACCGGGGAGGAAGGACGGGCTTCTCCGGCCTTATCCGAGCGTGGGAGGGGTTCGCTCGAATTGGAATGACTGGCCGGCGCAGACGACGTGCTTGCCTCGTCCGTCGCGCTACCGGCCGCAGCGAGGTCCATTACCTCTCGCTGTTCCTGGTTGTCTGTGAGTTCGCCGCGAAGGGTATCGGCTTTACCGACCCCCCTGCCCTTTTCCTCGGCATAGGAGCCGAAATTGTTCAATGTTTTCTCGTGCGCAGGCGCAGGATGCGCGCGTGTGAGGCTGGCGACGTACAGGTCGACAATCGCGTCATGCTCCTGCTGATCGGCATCGCCCATGTCGCGGACGCGGCGGAAGCTCTCTCGGACAGCCTTCGGCGTAAAGCCGTGGCCCTTGAGTTCTGCCATCAGTTCCTTGATGTCGTCGGATACCTCTGCCTTAGCTGCCTCCAGCAGCAACCAGCGCTCATATCCGTTGCGCAGCAGATCGTCAGCGATGCTGTGCTCGCCCATCATGCCGTCTCCTGCTTGGGAGAGGTGGGGCGGGGAGCCGGGCCGAAGATGTCTGGACGCAGATCGTACCGCGACACACCAGTCAGTTCTTCGACTGCCAAAACCCGGCTCGACGGGACTTCATCCCACTGTAGAACTGCAGATGGAGAGATGCCCAAGAACCGTGCGATGGCGCTGGCTGAGCCCGCCTTTTGCAACGCAAGCCCGAGCGCGACTTTTGAGGTGTTTGCGATCCTGTCCATATCGCAATGTAAGCATAACTCAAAATTATATGCAAGCGAAACTTACATGGACTTGAGTTGGGCTCGTGCATCAAATGCCCGGCATGGCGAAGACTGAAAAAGCGATGAAAGTAGGATCGGCGATCCGCCAAGCTCGCAAGCAGCGCGGCAAGGTGATGCGCCATATCGCCGAGCATCTGAAGACTGACGTAGCAGCCGTCGGGAATTGGGAAACAGGAAGAAACCTTCCGTCGACCGAGAACCTGCTAAAGGTGGCTGAATTCCTTGGGGCCGACCCAACCGCTCTTGGACGCGGTCAGGTGATATTGCTAGGCGACGAACCGGCGGGGGATGCCTCGTTCGTATCAGGTGCTATGCGTCCGCCATCGGGCCCGCGTAACGTTGAGCGCCTCGGCGTCGTCGCAGCGGGCAAAGATGGTGACTTTGAGTTCAATGGTGAAGTCGCCGAATTGGTAGTTCGCCCCCCCGGCCTAATGAACCGGCCCCGAGTGTTCGCGCTCGAAATCATCAGCGGCAGCATGTCGCCACGATACGAGAAGGGTTGGATCATCTATTGCGACGACCGCCCGCCGTCGATCGGCGACGATGTAGTCATTGAAATGTTCCCCTCCGCTGAGGGCGAGGTCGGGCAGGCATTCGTCAAGACCCTGCGCAAGCGCACGAAATCGGCAATAGTCGTCAGCCAGTTTAACCCGCCCAGCGAGATGACATTCGATCCCTACGCTATCCAACGCATCTGGAGGGTAATACCCAATCCAGAGTTGTACGGCCTGTGAGGCGATATGCGTTGGCCCTCTCCCGATCCAGTTCCGTCGCGAACGCCGCTTGTATCGACAGGTTCGTGCCAGGTTGGTGATCTTCTCGGCAACGTGGGCAGAAGAGACGAGACGACAACTCGCGCAACGGCGTCGATCCGCTTACCCCGTATCTTTGGAAATCGCCGGGCTTTCTCCATCTGGTTTGCCCACAATCCATACATTCAACCATCAAGGACGTGACCTGTGAAAGCAAAGGCTCCTTGCTTGGTAGCGCCATTCTCGCCTCTCCCGCTCTTCGTCTTATTGATGCGACACTCTGACTCACTTGCGGGAACAGATCAAGAACAAAACGAATCACCTGTCGATTCGTCGCAGGGGTGCGCATGACCGTCCCCGCCTTCATCTCCGAGCTGATACGCGCCGCAAACGAGACGCAGCGCCTGAGCCAGTTCGAGCGCGGGCGGCTGATGGAGCGGGCAGCCGCGACCATCCGCGACTACCGCGAGCAGATCGCCTACTCCGATGCGCCAGCCAACGACACGGGACCGGGCGACATAGCTTTCGACCTGGCGGATATGGGTAGGACGCCAGAGGTGTTCACGGCTGCGGAGGTATCGGCAAAGCTGCTGGAAGCCGTCGAGGTCATCAAGACGCTACGGGTGCTGAGCGAGGAAAAGGAAGCGGTGCTGCGGGGAGAGTGAGGTTGGTGGAGAGCATGAAGCTTGTGCGAAGCCGGAACCTAGGTCTTTCTGTCCCATTGTTAACGTGACAGAAAGAGATCATTCGTGCTTAGTGAGCATGATCGCAAACTGCCAAAATGCGAATCGTCCTTATGAACACATCGATGGAGGAAGCTATGACCGGTCTTCGTACCAGCGAAGCGCTTCTGAACGCTTTGCAACAATCATCGTCTCGCGCCCTGTCGCACGAGCGCATGGAGCAGCAGCGCCTGTCGTTCGTAATGGGCTCGCTTGACGACGAGAACGACATGACGCGTGAGCAGGTCGAGCAAGCGTTGGAGCGCCAGGATAGCGGACAACTCGTCCTGAAATGATAATTTTTGAGCTGACGAACACGGAAAACCATCCGGTTTATCAAGCTCTCGAAGTTGCCAATGGCAACCGACAACATGATTTTTTGAAATCGATTGTGGCCGCCTCTCTCGCTATGGGGCGGCCATTTCTCTCTCAGCATGTAATCAAGGCGTTAAATTTCCAAGCCATCACCTGTCTTCACATTTCGGCAGGCGAATACCGCCCTTGGGGTGTGACGGTCGGCCAGCATCAGCCTCCTCCACACTACCGTGTTGCGGCCGCCATGGACGACTTTGTCAATTTGGTGAATCGGAATTGGGAAAGTCAGGACCCGGTCGTCTTAGCGACTTATGTCCTGTGGCGCTTAAATAACATTCACCCATTCATCAATGGAAACGGCAGGACCGCACGAACCGCGTGCTACTATGTCCTGTGTCTAAAACTAGGGGGTTGGCCGGATGGGACGGTTATTCTGCCCGAGCTTATAAAGCGAGACCGTGATGAATACTGCATCGCGCTCCAGACGGCACACGACGCGTTTGCTCACACAGGTGAACCAGATTTGACCCACCTGCACGCTATCCTCAGCCGCCTTCTTCAAGAGCAGTTGGCGTCCGCTGGAAATCCAAACACCCCCTAGTTCTATAATACTCACTCTCAGAGCCCTATATCCTACAGAGCTAACCCTTTTAGGAATTCAGCTTTCAATATTCGTACGTAGCCACTACGTGGGTAGTCACGTACTCACTACGTGGGTCAATCGAACGGCAGCCGGATATAATACGTGTTGCCCCTGCCCTTCTTCCGCACCACCAGCATCAGCCCGAGCGCTTCCAGTTCGGCCGTCGCCTCCGTGACCGTCTTGGTGCTGACGCCGACCTGTTTCGCCACCTGCCCGACTGACCACCAGCAACACTGATCCTCGCCATTCATCTTCCGGGCGAGCCAGTAGCCGACGCGGAACGTCGCGTGGCTGACGCGATCCATCTCGCAGATGTAATCCATCCACTTTCGGCGCTTGTCGTAGAAGGCGGCGGCAGCTTCGCCATTGTCGTTTCGATTACTCATCCCTCACTTATAAGCCGAACTCAAAAAAATAGAAGTTCTGCTTGCATAGTTTTTTGAGTTATGCTTATATCGGTTTGTCGATACGGAAACACCCGACCCCACCAAGGAGGCGGCCATGTAACCGGAACGGGCAACCAAGCGGCGCGAATGCCGCCAGCCCCTCGACAGAACCAGCGGACGAAGAAGCCCACAGGCTGATCTCCGCTCCAGCCACCCGAAGGAGGGAAATCGCATGAAAGCAGTTTTGATCACGACGGAGCATCGCGGCGTCTTCGCCGGACTGATCGAGGACGATCAGGACATCAACGCCCGTTCCATGCCGCTCAAGTCGGCCAAGATGGCGATCTACTGGGGCACCACCAAGGGCGTCATGGAACTCGCCAAGGACGGCCCGAACAGCCGCAGCAAGATCAGTCTCGCTGCCGACATTCCCGCCCTTCACGGCATCACCGCGATTTTCGACATCACGCCCGACGCGTGGAAGCGCTGGGAAGCCGCGTGATGGATCGCGACCCCATCATCACTGCCGATGATGTTGTCCGAGGTGGCGCATGCTTCGATGGCGTGATGCGGGTCGTGTCACGCTTTCCCAAGCGGATCACTGCGGCAATGCCGGTGAGCGCGGTGCTGCGACTGATCCCCAAGAGCGAGCGTCACTACGTTCTCAAGGCCGCTGATCTCGACGGCAACGGCAACGGCTACGGCAACGGCTACGGCAACGGCGACGGCGACGGCAACGGCTACGGCAACGGCTACGGCTACGGCGACGGCGACGGCTACGGCTACGGCTACGGCTACGGCAACGGCTACGGCGACGGCGGTTTCTCAGAAGACGATTGAGCGTTCCGGTTTCCGGCGTCCGCGCCGGTTTCCCGAGTGCTTTGTACCCCTCCAGGATGGGAGCAGACCCGATGAACGTGCATGCGCAGATCAGCGACCAGCACAGCATCACATACCATTTCGAGGACGTTCGCCCGACCATCGGGGGCGTTCGGCTGGACAACGGGTTCTTCGGCACTGCCGAGCTGGCAGCCGATCCGGGATACGAGTTCTATGTCCGGTCAATCGTGCTCAACGGCACTGTTCCCGACAAGCTGGCCCGCCCGACGCTGTTTGGCGGCAGGCCCCGCAAGAACGTTGTGGCGGTTCTGACCCGCCCCGAGAAGTCCGATGCCTCGCCCGAGGCCGTCCTGTTCCGCCTGATCGAAAACGCGATCTACGAAGACAGCGATGCTGCCGAAGTCTGGCAGGCGGAAGTGGAGGCCGCGTAGATGCCCGCCGATACAGTGAAGAATACGCCGGCGTTCCTGCCGACAGAAGATGGCGAGTTCAACGGTAATGCCCCGATGGACGACAACATGCCAATCGCCGCCACCGATGATCGCGACGTTGATTGGGTCGATGTCACCGGGTGGGGCGTCTTCAAGGGCCATGCGATTCCGGTCGATGTGGCCCGGCACATTGCAGAGAAGATCAATCTCTACCGCGCCTTCCGAAAGGAAGAAGTGACCCTAAACACCGTGAACGAAGGCGGCACAAACGATGAAAATCTGGAAAAGGTTTGCCGAGATGTCCCTAAAAAACAGAACATCGGCGCGCCTGTGCTGCGCGTGAAAGCTCTGGAATGGGTCGATAAGTCCATAGCACTCATGGAATACCACGCCGACTGCGATGATGACGGACGGTGGCGATATTCGGTATCCGGCAAGGACGGAACCTACGCGCTGAAGCGTTACGGCGTCGAGTGCGGGTCGTATCCCTCAATAGACTCTGCGCAAGCCGCGGCACAGGCAGACCACGAGAGCCGCGTCCTTTCTTTAATCGACGCAGACCACGACCAGTCCCGCCGCGCTCCTGATCCTGTCCGCGATAAGCTGGTGGAGGCGCTGGAGGGTTTGGTCGCTCTCAACAACGATCATTCGCCTTTCGGCGGCGAGTTCTATCAGGACCGCCTTGACCGTGCTTGGGATCGTGCCCGCGCCGCTCTTTCCCTAGCTAAAGGGGAGAAGGCATGAGCATTCGGCACGACAAGTTCGCGATTGGCGACTCTGTGGTTTGGGCGGATGGCTACGACACGCTGACTGATGGCCGCGCCCGATACGGCGATGGCCCCTTTCGCATCATCGAAGTTATCGACCGCGAGTATGACCCCGCCGACGACTTCGACGGGCAAAGTAACTGGTCGAGCATGGGCCACACTCAGCACGTCCGTATCGACGCCGATGAGATCGCCATGTTCTCGGGAGTATTCTTCGTCAAGGCAGGCACGCACGGAAGTTCCAATGCGTAGCCTCAACGACGCTCCCTACCACGTCATGTGCTGGTTCGCCTGCCGACCCCGCCTCACAGCAATTGCAATCACCGCCCTGATCATAGGGGCGCATGGAATGGAAGGGCCGATGTGATGGCTGAGAACCGAACCAAGTCTGACGCCTACATGCTCCGCCTCCCGGACGGTATGCGCGATGAGCTTAAAACCGCAGCCGGCGCAAACCATCGGAGCATGAACGATGAGATCGTCGCGCGGCTTTCGGGATCGCGGCGCACCCTTCGCGACTGGTTCGCAGGGCAGGCGCTTTTAGCGCTCACTTCAGTCAACACGATCCAAGATAGGAACTCGCTTTCGGCGGCTGCATACGAGGTCGCCGACGCCATGCTCGCCGCCCGCGACCGGAGCGCGTCATGACCATGCGCGAGCAGACAGAGACGCCGCACGACGGGTTCTTTGCCCGCCAGATACGCGTCAACTTCCGCATCCTCATTCGCATGATCGGCTTCGAGCGCGCTCGCGCCACGGTAGCCGAGATCATCAATTCCGAAGCCGAAAGGAAGGCTGATGTCAGCGAACGCGCTTGATATCCAGGAACCGCAGAGCCGCGCCGTCGTGAACGATGCGCCTCCATCCTATCACGACCCGATGGTAGCCATGATCGAGCGTGTCGTCATGGACCCGTCGATACCGATTGACCGGTTGGAGCAGATGGTTGCCCTCAAAGAGCGCATGGAAGACCGCGCCCGCGAGGATGACGATAGGCAGGCCAAGAAAGCCTACTTCGCCGCCATGTCCAAGTGTCAGGCAGAGTTGCCTGTCGTGGTGAAGAACAAGAATAACACCCACACCCGGTCGAAATATGCCGACCTCGCCGCCATCGAAGAGCAGGCCATGCCAAAAATCCATGAGCATGGTTTTGCTGTGTCTTTCCAGCCGGACGGATACAACGACAAGGGCGAACTCCGCATCCGTTGGGAGATTTCACACGAGGGCGGGCATTCTCGCGACGGCATCGGTGAAATCCCTGTTGATAGCGCAGGCGCGAAGGGCGCGGTCAACAAGACCGGGACACAGGCGTTCGGCAGCACCGCCACCTATGGCCGACGCTACCTGCTTTGCATGCTGTTCAACATCTCGACAGGCGACGACCGGGACGGAAACCGCGTCGAAGACGTGGACGATAGCGCCATTGACGAAAAGCAGCTTGTCGAACTCCGCGATCTGATCGAGGCCTCGGGTGTTGATCCAGAAATCTTCTGTGAAAAGTGGAGGATCGACGCCCTACCCGACCTTCCCGCTCGCGACTACCGCGATGCTGTCGCCTCTTTGAAACGCTGGCAGTCCCAGCAGAAAGCGGGAGGCCAGTGATGGAAAACGTCGTTCAAGGCACCGCCGATTGGCACAATGCCCGTCTGGGCAAGGTGACGGCTTCGCGCATCGTTGACGTCTGCGCCCGCACGAAAACCGGCTGGGGCGCGAGCCGCAAGAACTATATGGCCGACCTGATCGCAGAACGCCTCACAGGCGCGCGGATGGAAGGCTTCACCAACGCGGCCATGCAGTGGGGAACCGAGACCGAGCCGGAAGCCCGGTCCGCATATCAGTTCCACATCAACCAGCGCGTGGTTCAGGTCGGCTTCATCCCTCACCCGTCGATTGCTGAAACCGGCGCATCGCCTGATGGCCTTGTCGGCGAAGAAGGCATGGTGGAGATCAAGTGCCCGAACACCGCAACGCATATCGAGACGCTTCGCGGCGGCACTCTACCGGAAAAGTACTTCCTGCAAATGCAGTGGCAGATGGCGTGCACCGGTCGTCTCTGGACCGACTTCGCCAGCTACGACCCTCGCCTGCCGGAATCCATGCGCCTCTACGTTGACCGGGTGAAGCGCGACGACGCAGCAATCCAGGCAATCGAAAAGGACGTGACGCTGTTCCTCGATGAACTGCGCGCCATCGTCCGCGAACTCCGCTCCGAATACGAACCCGACAACGAAGACCTGCCGGAAGCGGCTCGTCTCATGATGGCAGGTTGATATGTCAGAACGCCTCGATGCCCTTACCGCCCGCGAATATACCGACCGGGACGGCAACAAGAAAACCTCTTGGACGAAGATCGGAGCGGCCTTCCGAACTCGCGACGGCGGCTATTCGATCACTCTTGAAGCCTTGCCGCTCCCGACGATGGGAGAGCGCGGCCTCGAAACGCGCATCGTCCTGATGGTGCCTCGCCAGCGTGAAGACCAGCAGAACAATCGCAGAGACGACCGCCGCGACAATCGAGGCGGCGGTTACGACCGCGACGATCCACGCACTGGCGGATACTGACCGCCTCCCTCCGCATCGAGAGGGGAGAGACAACGAGGAACAGAGACGTGCAGATCACATGCGCGCATTGCGGAAAAGAGACGGAGAAGCTGGCTGGCGAAGTCAATCGCGCTCGCAAGGCTGGTCTGTCGATCTACTGCGACCGCGTGTGTTCGGGCCTCGGAAGGCGCAAGCACAAGTCCAAGGCTGAAAAGGTCGAGGAAAAGCGCCTCTACGACATGGAGTATCGCCGCAAGAACCGGGCGATGCTCAAGGCGAAGAAAGCTGCCTATTTCCAAGCCACTTACGATCCAGAGATCGCCCGCGTCGAGCGGCGTAAGCGAGAGGCGTTCCATGCTGAGTATTGCCGCCGCCCTGAGTACCGCGAATGGAAGCGAGAGTACGACCGTCGCTACCGCGCCGAGAAGGAGTATGGCGAGTTCGCCGACTGCTTCCTGCTCATCATGGACATTCGCGCTGAGTGCCTAAGCCAATCATCTGATTACGAAATCCGTCATGCGAAAGGTCGCGTGGCGATGACCCAGCAAAGGAAACGAGACTATGCCCGATCTCTCCGCGAAGAACCTGAAATCGGCCCTTTGGGAAACCTTGAATTCGGTCAAGGAAGGCAAAATGGAAGCCTCACAGGCCGATAGCGTTGCCTCTCAGGCCCGCGAAATTCTCCGCACCACGAACACGCAGCTTCGCGTAGCGCAGCAGGCCAAGCGCCCGGTCGCGGCCGATGTGATCACGTTCGCGGAAACCTGACCGCCTGACACCGACGAGGAACACGATGGCACAGACAATCATCTTGGCAGGACCGTCTCAGCGAGCGCTGGCTAAGCAGCTTATCGACCGCGCGCCTTACGAGGCGATTGTCACGGTCAAGGCCGCAACGCGCTCGAATGAGCAGAACGCGAAGCTTTGGGCGATGCTGTCGGACCTCTCCCGAGCAAAGCCGGAAGGCCGGATGCACACGCCGGAAGTGTGGAAGCAACTCGTCATGCACGCCTGCGGCCATGCGGTCCAGTTCGAGATCGGCCTGAATGGTCAGCCTTTCCCGACTGGCTTCCGATCATCTCGGCTCACCAAGGCGCAGATGAGCGATTTGATCGAGTGGATCTACAGCTACGGCGCTGAGCATGGCGTCGTCTGGACTGAGCCGGAAAGGATGGCCGCGTGACTGATCTACCCGTCAAAGCCATATCCATTCGCCAGCCGTGGGCATGGTCGATCGTTCATGCTGGCAAGGATATCGAAAACCGGGATTGGTACACGAGCGTGCGCGGCCCGGTAGCGATCCACGCCGCGAAGGGCATGGGCAAGCAGGAATACGCTGACGCCGCCGCTTTCGTTACCGAGACCATTGGCAGCGCACCGAACCAAGATTGGCTCACGAAGTGGCATGGCGTGTGCGCCGCGCCATACCGGCTAGATCGCGGCGGCATCATCGGCGTTGCCGAGGTTGTCGATTGTGTTCGTGCGAGTGATAGCCCGTGGTTCTTCGGCCGCTTTGGCTTCGTTTTACGCAATGTCCGCCCGGTCGATTTCATCCCCGTTCGCGGCGAACTTGGGTTTTTCGACTGGCGCAAGAACTTGCAGGAGGCAGCATGAAGCCCCGCGCCTCTGCTCTTTCAGCCTCATCAGAAGCCCGGCGCAGCAAGAAGCGGCTGGCGGTCTACATCAACAAGCACGTCGAGCTTTTGCAGGAGATGGCAGGCCGGTTGCCTCGCAAGGTCGTGCGCGTCAAGGCCGGAAGGAAGGTGACGTGATGGCGATGCAGCTTCGCAAAGCACCCACCGCGTTTGCTCTCCAGCCGACCGGCAAGGCCTCTAAGCGCGTCGAGAAGCCGGCATACCTGGACTTCATCCGCTCCCTGCCCTGCATCGTCACGCGCCGGGAAGGCGTTGAAGCCGCGCACGTATCCTATGCTGATCCACGCGCCGGCAAGCTCGGTCGCGGCAAGGCATCGAAGGAAAGCGACTGCTGGGCTGTCCCGCTTCATCCTGACGAGCACCGCCGTCAGCACGGCATGGACGAGCGCGAATATTGGGCATCGGTCGGCATCGATCCGGTTCCCATCGCTGCTTTCCTCCATGCCGCCTATCCGAACCGTGAGCGCGCCCTGCTCATCATCAACAACATCGTTCGCGGCTCGGCATTCACGCCGAAGGCCGACGCCAGTTCCGGGGAGATTGTCTGAGGTGACCACGCACGAGAAGGCGCTTGAGGGTGCATGCAAGGCTCTTATCGATGCGGACCCGACAATGTCTGGTTATCATCAGACACACATCGACGTGAAACGGAAGTATGCCGAAGCCGCCATCACCGCCTTCCTCTCCACCCTCCTTAGCGGAGATGCTGGGGAGTTGGTGGGGCGGTTGCAGGCGGTTGCTGACGAAAATGAAACCAGCCTGTTCCGTGGCGAGGTGGCGACCATCGGAGAAGCCGCCGCCCTCATCACCGCCCTCGTTGCATCCAACGCAGAGAAGGATGTGCTGATCGCGAAGAAGGATGCGGCGCTGGAGCCGTTCGAGAACGCAATGATACCAGACAAAACTACTATATCAGGATGGCGGTTCGGCACAAAACCAGAGTTGGAACACTACATCGAAGCCCGCCGCGCCCGTTCTGCAAAGGAGCGCGAGTAGATGGTTGACGCACCTAAGAGGATTTACGCCGATCACGGCCCACGCGGCGGGCTGCTCTATCGCGAGCTGCGCATGCCGGATACCGTCGCCGAATACGTCCGCTCCGATCTGTTCGCCGACGTCCAGTCCGAGAACGAGCGGCTGACGAGGGAGCTTGAGACCACCAGCAAGCTCAAGCGGCAATACCTACACGCCGCAACCTACTGGTATGACCGCGCCGAAGCCAGCGGGGCGGTGAAGGTGGATACCTTGCGCCTCCTGCTTTCTCATTTCGAGCGGATTGAAAGCTTGCCGGCGGGTGAGCACCCACATTACCCAAGCGGCGTACGCCCTTGGGGCGTAGGCGATGTTAAGTGCATAGCGGACGATCTGCGCCGCATCCTTTCCGTTCTCACCGCACCGCAGGAACCCTGCTCCACGACGAAGGTGCTGGAGGCGGAACTCGAATGGTATTCAAAGACCGAGCATGGCGCACTGGACGGCATCCCATATAAGCATGTCGCTCACGTCATTAGGCACATGTTGTCATGTATTGCGGACGCCTCGTCAGCCGCACCGCAGGAAGCCGAGGCGGTGGCGTGGCGCGTTACAATCAACACGCATGACTATATCACGCCGCTGCCTGCGCAGGCTGAAAGCTGGCGCCGGGATGGCTATGCGGTCTGCGCCCTCTACACCTCCCGCCCAGCACAAGCAGTAACGGAGGCGCAGGTGGAGGCGGCGCTTGAGGCTTTCGGTAAGGCGTTTTCATCTGCAATGCAGCACCCATCCGGCGACGAGACAATCGGTGAAAGCAGGCGCCATATCATGCGATCCGCCCTCTCCGCTGCGCAGGAGGCCAGCCATGACGCCGCGTGAAATTTGGGAATGCAGCAATTGCGGCGGTCTGTTCCGCGCCGATGAAAACTGCTCTTGCGACAGACCTAACTGGAACGGTGAGGCATCGCAGGCGGCTTTGTTCGCCGCAGGCTTTTCCATCGTCAAGATGGAGGACCTGGAGCGGGAGATTGAGCAAAATGTGAAGGCCCACATTAGATTGGCATTCCGCAAAGCCCTTTCGGACCTGCCGGAAATTGCCCCCGCTGACGTGGTTTCTGTTCTCTCGTCCGTCCTTATGAGAGACGAGTTCCTGCTCGAAGGAAAGCGCCTGCAAATGGAGCATGGCGTGTCTGCCGTTGCACCACGCGTGGAGCAAGAGTGCGGTGCGGGCGCATGGTCTTTCATGCGCGAAGGCGTTCTGCACGCCCTGAAAGGAGCAAAGCCGTGAAGCTGACGGAAGCGCAGAGGCGAGTGATCGAAAAGGCAAACAAGCCGGGCGGCGTCGTAGGATTTGGTCGAAAGTCCTCGACAGTATCGGCATTGAGGCGGCTCGGACTATTGACACCAAATCGAGACAATTACGGCTACTGCATTACCACCGACGCCGGCCGCGCAGCACTAGAGGAGCGGGGCGATGCGTAGGCTCACACGCTTCGGTCTATGGCTTTGGGGAACTGATCTGTCGTTTCGACAGTATCCGTTCGGACCACCAGAGCGCGGCACCAAGAACCGCATCGCGTGGTGGGCATACCATCGTGGCATCGCACGGGACGCCCGCCGCCAGTCATCGGAGGGCGACAGATGAAGGCGGTACTCGCACCGGTAATGACGCCGGGAATGGTAGCAGAGTATTGGCGATGCTCCGAAAGGCATGTCCGCAACCTGATAGCCTCAGGTGAATTGCGATCATTCCGAGTTGGAGGCAAGCTGATACGGATTAGAGGTGAAGACGTAGAGGCGTTCGAATGTCGGAATGGCGCATCACAAGATTGCGAGACAAATTCGCGCTCACGTTCGACAGGGACGGAAGACGCCACCGCTATACACTCAACACCAATGATGCGCGCGAAGCTCAGCGCCTTGCGCCCGCGCTCTATGCGGAGCTGACGCGGCCTCGCGGTCGCCTAGTGTCAGACCTGTGGGAAGCTTACCGCCTCGACAAGGCCGGAAAGTCGATCGTTACAACGATGCACTACACATGGAAGGCAATAGGCCCGCATTTCGGTCGTCGGGATGGCGAGGACATCACAAAAGCCGAGTGTGTCGCCTACACTCAGATGCGCAGGAAAGATGGCAAGTCGGATGGGACCATCCACACCGAACTCGGCCATTTGCGTACCGTACTTGTCTGGGCGCAGAAGCGGCGGCTTATATCCCATGCCCCAGAGATCGACCGGCCACAGAAACCGGCCCCGAAGGATAGGCATCTGACAAAGGTGGAGGCGCAGAAGGTGCTCGCTGCGGCCTCGCTACCTCATGTCAAACTGTGCATCCACCTGATGCTTGCGACGGCAGCACGTATCTCCGCGATCCTCGAACTGACATGGGACCGGGTTGATTTCAAGCGTCGGCTGATACACTTGATCGACCCTGAGCAGCGCCATAACCGCAAGGGGCGCGCGACCGTCCCGATTAACGATACGCTCATGGTGGCCCTACAGGACGCCAGACGCGGGGCGATGTCAGACTACGTGGTGGAGTGGGGCGGCGAGCGGGTCAAGTCCGTCAAGAAAAGCATCGCTACCGCTGCAAAGCTAGCGGGGGTTGACGATGTTTCCCCGCACGTGTTCCGGCACACTGCCGCCGTTTGGATGGCGGAGGCGGGCATCCCTATGATGGAGATTGCGCAGTACCTTGGGCACTCGACGCCATCCATCACCTACCGCGTCTATGCGCGCTACAGCCCGAACCATCTTAGAAATGCGGCGTCGGCGCTTGAGGTCGGAATATACGAAGTTCCCTTTGGCACGGATGAACCTGCCAAACGGAACATAAAGTGAAACCATGCCATCAGTGCGCATTTGCTAAGGTTGCTTTCCGCGCAGTTGCAAGGCGTTCAGATGGGCGCAGAAAGTTTACACCGAAGATGTCGGCGGTTCGAGTCCGTCATCGCCCACCATGGTTTTCAACGCGTTACGTCCCGGCAGCGAAGATGCGCTAAGGTTCATTGAACCGATGAGCAAGCCTTTCCGCCTCGCCGCGCGGCCCGCACTCGCCTTCCACCCACGCCCTGCGGCGCTGCTCAAAGCGCTTGTCTGGATACTGCCGCCCCAAAGCTACGAGCGCGGCCCGGCCAACCATCGCGCTACGTGCCCATGCATCGACCTGCTCGATGTCGCCCGTCTCAGTGAGCCGGTAGATACTGCTGCCCTCGCTATAGAGATCGACATCAGTCTTGGATTTTCGTTTTGGCGCGCGGTGCCGGGAGATTGAGTTGTGCAGTTGTGCCGCCAGCCATAGCGCGGTCAGCGGCGAGAGTACGACGTTGCGACCAGATTCCGCCCGCGCCTTGATGGCGTCAGCAAGCTCAGCAGCCTCATCCC
>JBBCJC010000013.1:0-59988 GCA_037189525.1 Gemmatimonadales bacterium | reverse complement strand
TGCGCGGCGCTGTTCTGGTGATCAGTTGAGAGGGGGCACCCATGGTGGGCACGATGTTTGTCTCTCTTGTTCTCTTGACTAACCCCGCAGCGCATGGCTGCGGATCCGGCGCGGCGGCAGATTCCTTTGCGGTCACGGTGCGACAGATCGCTTCGTCGCCAGACTCGGTCAATGACGACCGGCGGTCGGACTATGGTATGACCAGAGTGCCCCCCTCGCGTGTTGCCTTGGTACGGAATGCCTCGATCTGCGCTCGTGCGGCGGCCGAATACGACAAAGACGGTGTTTTGAACCCGCATAAAGGAGCCGTCGCCGTTGTTCGAGCAGGCCCCTACTGGTTTGTTCAACCCATGAGCGACTTCCTTCCGGGCGTGGCGTTCGGTGGGACGATCATTTTTGATTCACGTTGGCGCCGATTGGCCGGCTATGGCCGGGGTAGCTAGGTCCGCACGGCGATGTCGCTCCTAGCGTCCTAACAGGGGTTTGCAGCGGGCAGGCGCGACGGGCTACCTCTTCCGGAGTCGCGGCCGCGCCCCCATGTTGGTTGGAGGCTGGCGCGGCCGCTCGGCTCCGTGAGCACGCCTGCCGCTGAAACCCAAAGTCGTTAGGCAGATAGGAGTATCCTCGTGCTTCAAGCACTCAGCCTCCTTGCGATACTACTCCTAGCAGGAACCCCGACGACGATCCTTGCCCAAGAGAGACCTGCGCGCACGTCGCAGAGATGTGCAGTCATGTGGTGCATTGAGCGTGAGGTCCGCTCTGCGGCGCTCGATTCCGTCCTCCGATGGCTTCAGAGTTCGCAGCAGATCGAATTGATGGATCCACGTATTCTGTCCACAACACATTACCAGCCGCTCCGCCGCCTCGATGGCCGCCTATCTCCTCCGATTGAACTCCTTGATCTCATGGAACTCCCCAGTCTTCGTGCGATATATCCCAAATTGGCTGTTGTCGATTCCGGACGCATTGTCGCCCAAGATGGCCGCACCTTGCGTCCGGGTGGCCCACTTATCGTGCTCGCGCCCGTTAGCTGGCGAGGCGATAGCGCTCTCGTTGTCCGCCTCGCGGTCTATCCCGTGCGAATTGATCACGGCAGCGAAGTGTTTGTCGAGGTCCAGCATCGTGCTGGACAATGGCGCGTTGTTCGTATCGAGTATGGGATGCAGCATTAGCGTTTGTCGTACCTACTGCCTAACAGGGTGTTGCAGCGGGCAGGCGCGCGGAGGGCCGGTTTGCGAAGTCGCGGCCGCACCCTCATGTTGATTGGAGGATGGCGCGGCCGCTCGGCTCCGTGAGCGCCTGCCGCTGAACACCAGAGTCGTTATACCGCATCCACTCCCCAATCCTCCTGGGTTGCCCCTCCTTGTGAGTCGGTCTACTCTTCGGTGGCACCCTGATGGAGTTTGTCCCATGACACCGACCACCCGAGACCAAGTTCTGGAAGTCATCAAGCGCCTTCCGGCCGAGACGTCGGTCGAGGAAGCCATGGAGCGGCTCTATTTTCTGGCCGAAATCGAGGCCGGGCTTCGGCAGGTGGAGGCCGGCCAAGTGGTGTCCCACGAAGAGGCAAAACGGCGGTTGTTGGGTCGCCCATGACCCGCATCATCTGGACGGAACGGGCGATCGAGAATCTCGAAGCCATCCGGTCTTATATCTCTCGCAGTTCCCCACGGTATGCAGCCTTGCACGTCGAGCGTCTGTTCGCCGCCGCAGATCACCTGCAGCAGTTTCCTGAAACTGGCCGCATCGTTCCGGAGCTCGACCGAGCCGACGTTCGCGAAGTGCTCATCGGTGCTTACCGAATTGTCTACCTTGTCGGCCCCGACGTCGTGCATATTCTCACGGTTTTCCATGGGGCGCGTCTGTTTCCGCTTCCTACGGATGCGGTATAACAGGGGTTTGCAGCGGACAGCCGGGCAGAGTTCCGCTTCCGGAGTCGCGGCCGCGCCCCCATGTTGCTGGAGGATGGCGCGGCCGCTCAGCTCCTAGCGCGGCTGCCGCTGAAACCCAAAGTCGTTAGGCCGCTTGCGGAAGGATTCTCCTATGACAAAGAGTCTTATCGCCGTCCTCCTACTTATTCTGCTCGGGACTGTGCTCGTGTTGAGGCTGCGTAGAACGTCGCGACGACCGGTTCCGAGTGTAGTCGACACCGTTGAACTAGTCGCAGAGTACCACCCTGATGACGGCCTGGGACGCTGGACGCTCCGACCACTCCTGGAGGGAAGTACCCCAGCGACTCTCGAGCTAGAACTCGGGCCGCGGCGATCCGCCGCTGACTCGCCGCGATTCAGCTTCGCTCGCGGAATCTTGCGCGGGCGAGCCGAGCGCCGGCCGGTCGACTTTCTCGCGATGTTACAGCAAGCACTTGCTGAGGGGGCCGCGTGGCAAGAGCGTCCGTACGTTGACTCCCTCACTCTTGATGTGGGCATTCTCGGCGAAAACCTGACGCGGGGAGCTGGTGATGGGACAGGTTCGACAGTCGCCGGAGAGTTCACCACGTCACCCGCTGGTTCCTGGTTGGTCACCAAGCTCTTCCTCCAGGACGGTGAAGCGGAGGTTTTTCTCGCCCTGGACCCGATCAGCCGACGCGCTCTGCTCATCCGGAAGGATCCGGAGTATGGTCCCGATGTGATGGCGGAGCTAGCCCGGCTCTTTCGCTAGCAAGCGGCCTAACAAGGGTTTGCAGGCGGACGGCCGGGCGACGCTCCTCTTCCCGAGTCGCGGCCGCGCCCTCATGTTAGCTGAGGATAGCGCGGCCGCTCGGCTCCGTGCCCGGCCGCCGCTGAAACCCAAAGTCGTTAGGCCTCACGCGACCATCAGGTACTAGGCCGCTTCATGAGTAAAGAAGATATCCAGACTGAGCCCAATTGTACCGCCTCGTTCGATCCCTTATGGGATCGGCTGGCGGAAGTTGTCGCTTGGTGTAAGCCTCGAGTGGACGTCGCTGCTCCAAAGACATGCTTGCGGACGACGGACCTCGCACCACGTCCTTTGGAACCCTCCTATGCGGAAGCGGTTAAACATGTCGCCCTCAACCGCGTTCACCAGTTGAGGCGTGGCCGGGCGCGCCCCCATCGCGGTTCCGCGGGTGGTCGGCTTCTGCTTTATTATCCCGATGCGGAGATAAGTGACGGGGCGGCGGAAGCGGAGACACAGGGTTACTTCGACGTGTACAATACGCCGCCCTGGGTTGCCTTTATTTCCGTACCGTCGGTGTGTGATTCCTCTGGTCGAAATTTTTTGGTCACCTGGGTACCACCGCAGTTCGTGAGCGTTGTTGAGCGCGGAATCTGGGCTGATCCGGTTAGTAGCATTTGTTGGCTGGACGAGACCTGTCCCTGGCCGAGTCTTGTCGCAGCGGTTACCGAGCAATCGTGAGGCCTAACAAGGTGTTGCAGCGGGCAGGCGCGCGGGGTGCCGGTTTGCGGAGTCGCGGCCGCGCCCCCATGTTGGTTGGGAGGCTGGTGCGGCCGCTCGGCTCCGTGCGCGCGCCTGCCGCTGAACACCAAAGTCGTTAGGCAACCTGACTAGGCTCCCATATTCACTCGCTCCGAATGACAACCCAACCATGAGCAGCGTGGACTTTGTGCGGCCGACGGCCCGTTTTCCGCTCCGGGAGCGCATCCTAGTGGCGGTTGAGGGTTTTGGGCCGCGCGTTCTCAGCTGGCGGAACCCTCCCGAGGATTTACCTCCGATCCAGTATCATAGCTGGCAGACGACCGATCCCGAGCGCAGGCGCCTCATCAGGGGAACGGTCGCTCGGGCAACGGCCCTGATCGGCACTAGCGGCGAGGAGTGGAGTCACACGGTGGATGATGGGCTTCGACTGGTCATCGCGGTACATCGTCGCCGCGCACGCCGCTTTCTTGGCGGTGTGCGGGCCTATATTTCCGACTTTCGTGGACCGGAAAGTGGCAACGAAACTCTTTTAGCGCTGAATCTGCTTTGGGCTGCGGCTCATTGTGCGGGGTATCATGCTGCACTGCGAGGGAATTATGCCCCGGATTGGAGCGCCCTGCAGGCGGAAGCCTCGCGTCTGCAAGTCGTGTTTGCTCGATCCCTTCGGGATAGCGCCGATTGGCTTGAGTACCTTCACCGAAGTGGCCGGTAGCTTCACCGAACATGGGTAGGGTAAGTGTAGGTCTCCGCGTACGGTTGCCTAATAAGGGTTTGCAGCGGGCAGCCGGGCGGGGTTCCTCTTCCGAAGTCGCGGCCGCGCCCCCATGTTGGGGGGAGGTTGGCGCGGCCGCTCGGCTCCGTTCCGGCTGCCGCTGAACACCAAAGTCGTTAGACCGCTTAGTATGAGGAAGCTGCAGCACTCATCGGTCTCCACGCGATTAATGCACGGAGCTTCACCTATTACGCAGCCGTGCTCGATCGAGCAGAAGCTACGATCCTGATCAGTCGAGACGACGGTAGCGAACGCTTCCCACCGCCAGCAATCGTATGGGAAATACAGATGTGTATCTGGCGCCACGAGTTCCTCGACGATCCCGTCCCGCTCGACCGCGGTCCCTGGATGGTCGCGGGTGCACGGGTCGACTGGTGAGTGCCACCCCCGGTTCTACTCCCGGGACGTCCGCGAATAAGTACCGCGGGTGCAGCCCTCACCCCACCTCTCCTTGCGCACGCCGCTCTGCTGATATATACTGAACCATATGGTTCAGTATCAAGCCCACCTGGATGCCTCGTTCTCCGCGCTCTCGGACGCCACCCGACGCGGCATTCTGGAGCGGCTAGGGCATGCGGACGCTTCGATTACGGAGCTTGCCGAGACGTTCCGTATGACTCTCACGGGCATGAAGAAGCACGTCGGTGTCTTGGAGCAGGCAGGGCTCGTCACCACGGAAAAGGTCGGGCGAGTACGAACGTGCACGCTCGGCGTGCGCCGGCTGGAGGAAGAGGCGGCATGGATCGAGAGGTACCGCCAGCTCTGGGCTGCACGCTTCGATGAGTTGGACGAGATCGTCGAGGAATTGAAACGGGAGAAACGAGTCGTTGGAAAACGAAAAAGGAAAGTGAGCCCAACCCCATGAAGAACCCCACGACGGTGGAGCGAACATCCGAGCGTGAGCTGGTCGTCACGCGCACCTTCAACGGCCCTGCGCACCTCGTGTTCGAGGCCTGGACCAAGCCCGAGTTGCTCAAGCGGTGGTGGACGCCGCCCTCGTTTGGAATAACCTTCGTTTCCTGCGAGGCCGATGTCCGCACGGGTGGCACGTACCGTTTCGTGTTCAGCCACCCTGACTTCGAGGAGCCGATGGCGTTCTTCGGCCGGTATATCGAAGTGATGCCTCACTCGCGTATCGTCTGGACGAACGAGGAGAGCGCCGACAATGCCGTTACCACCGTGACCTTCGAGGAAAAGGACGGCAAGACGCTCCTGGTCATGACCGAACTCTATCCTTCGAAGCAAGCTCTCGACGAGGCCATCGCCTCCGGTAGCTCAGGCACGGGTGCGGCAGGTGAGCAGTTCGAGCAGCTGGACGAGCTTCTCGTCGCCTTGGTAAGACCATGAGAAAGTCCCGACCTGAGCCTGAAGCCCAACGCGAAACGGGCATAGAGCTGCTGGTCGCCATGACCGGCAAGGCAAGCGGTGCGAGGGCCACGCGGCCATTGCTGCTCCTCATTGCCGCGGCCTTTGCCGTGTCCGCGCTCACAACGACGGCGGGAGCACAAGCCATGCGTACACCAGAATCGAAGGGTTATGCCAAAGTCAACGACGTCGAGTTGTACTACGAGGTCTACGGCGACGGCCCGCCCCTGATCATGCTGCACGGGGGTGTCACTCCTTCGGAGATGTTCGGTGCGCCCCTGGCGGAAATGGCCAAGGGGCACAAGGTCATTGCGATACATACCCGGGGCCACGGCCTGAGCAAGGACAGCGGCCGACCGTGGTCGTTCGAGGCCTTTGCCGATGACGTTGCCGCGTTGATGGGTCATCTCGGCATCGAGAAGGCCAGTGTGATGGGGTACTCGAGCGGCGCTCTCGTCGCGCTTCAGACCGCGATCCGCCATCCCCAACTCGTCGACAAATTGATTGTGATCTCGACCGCGTTTCGATCAGACGGCTACTACCCGGAGGTCCTCGAGGCCTTCGCGCAGATGCCCTCGGCGGCGCCGATGATCGCGGCCGAGGTGAGCAAATCGCCGCTCGCATCACTGTATCCGTCTGTGAATTGGGAGACCATGTTCAGGAAGACGGGTGAGCTCGCCAATCGCAGCAACGATTGGTCGGCATCCGTGGCCGACATCAAGGCGCCGACTCTGCTCGTGTTTGCGGATGCCGACGCGATTCGCCCTGAACACGTCGTCGAGTTCTACAAACTGTTGGGCGGGGGACAACGCGACGCCGGTCTCGATGGATCGCTACGATCGCCAAACCGCCTCGCGATCATCCCGAACACGACGCACATGTCTCTCCTTGGTTCTGCGGCTGTCACGGAATTTGCATCGGCATTTCTGAAATCCCAGTAGCACGGCGTTGATCCGCAGCAGGCAACACATACTCAAGTTGGTGTCCATGAGCGAGGATGGTTCCAATGGATATGAGGGGATCGCGAGCCTTTACGTTGCCGGACGTGGCACCCGTCCCCTCGTCGGCGATGCGATCGGCGGCGCCATCGTCCGAGCGTGGGCCCAGGCCTTTCCCCAGGGGGCGACCGTCCTCGATCTCGGCTCCGGCCCCGGTGAACCGAGCACACGGATACTGCAGGAGGCCGGCCTCGTACCCTACGCTGTCGATGCCTCATCGGCGATGGTCGCTGCCTTCCGCGAGCGCTTCCCGGGTGTGCCGATCGAGCACAACACGGTCGAAGCGTCTGCGTTCTTCGACCGGACCTTCGATGGTGTGTTGGCCTGGGGGCTCCTGTTCTTGCTCACGCCAGCAGCGCAAGCGCTTGTCATCGAGAAGGTGGCTGGCGCGCTCAATCCCGGAGGACGTTTCCTATTCACGGCTCCGAAAGAGCCCCTCGAATGGTTTGACGCCATGACCGGCCGGCCATCGCAGTCCCTCGGGACGCACACCTACGAGCGCTTACTGCGTGATGCTGGTATGACGTGGGTGGCCGAAGCGCAGGATGAGGGCGAGAACCACTATTACTTCGCCGAGAGGCGGTAGCCGCGCCGCGGCTTGGAAGGGCGACATGCAGCCTTCGCCGCTGGAGACATCAGCGACCTGACACGCTGTTGGTCCCGGCATGAGGGGGCGCTGGCCGGGGTGTTAGGCGTACTCGTCGAAATTGCACAAGCCGGGATTCCGCTCTATCCCAGTGCCCGGCGGAATCGGCCGTTGAGGTCCCCCACTGGGAGTCGGTTCCAGGTCTCGTTGACGGCAACCGTGAGACGAGGGCTCGTGTCCGCCGTGATGCGAATTCCTTCCGCAGCGAGCCTGGGTGCCACACCGCTCCAGTCCCGCCCCGCCAGCGTCAGCGTCGCCAGGTTAGTGCCACCAGGTACCCCGCTCGACGGTCAGCCCTGGCTGCGCAGCAATTGCCTGGAAGAATTCCTCGGAGATCCGCACGGCTGACCGGAGCCTGCCGAGAAATCCGTCCATGTAGTGCGTCGCGACCATGGCAGCGGGCCATCCCTGCGCCAGGTTGCCGCCGAACATCCGCCGGACGTGGTACATCCTGTCGAGGACCGATCTCGGGCCGGCCAGGATCGCGCCGATGCCGCAGTTGAAATACTTCCAGAGCGACACGTAGACAGTATCGAACGGAGCCGCGTAGTCCTTGGGTGAGATGCCGGTGTACGCCGACGCGATGAAGGGTCGGGCGCCATCGAGATGCAGTCCGATTCCCTTGGCGCGGGCGAACGCGGCGATCCGTTCGATTTCCGCGGCATCGAACAGCTGGCCACGGAGCCGGCGAATCGGGCTTTCGACGAGGATGGCACCAACCTCGGTCGCCACGCGCCCGCCGGCGGCGCGGGCGAGGGTTGCTTCGACCTCCGCGAGGGTGAAGGTCGGCTTTCTGGCGCCGAGCGGGAGGAGGGTCAGGCCGGAGAGGGTCTGGCAGGCGTCACCAGTATCGTTGTAGACATGGCTCGGCTCCGGCACGATGACCCGCCGGCGATGCCCGGCAAGCGTTCGCAGGGCCAGTTGGTTGGCAAGGGTACCCGACGGCATGAACACTGCGGTTTCCTTGCCGAGGATCGTGGCCCAGTGCCGCTCGAATGCCTCGATCTCCCCGCCCAGGAGATACGAGTCGGCATACGGCGCCTTCTCGGCGCTGAGGCGCGCAAGGAGTGCGGCGTACTCGGCGGGAGACAAATTGATCCCGTCGCCGAACATCGTGACCGGCCCGGACGGAGCCGGGTTTGGGAGGCTATCGATGGTCCAGGGCGCCGTCATTCCGACGGCGGCCGAGGTGCCGAGTGTGCCGACAAAGCCGCGTCGATTCATCTGGTGCATCGGGTCTCCTGGTCGCGCGATGACGTCGGCACAGGTTGAGCGTCTCGAGGCTGCCGAAGCTCCATGCTTCAGTTCCTGGCCGGGAACGCCTTGAGTACTTCCCGCGTCAGGTCCCAGGTGTCGAATCCCTGTCGCCCATAGTCCAGGCCTCGGCGTACGATCACCAGGTCATGCGAGGGAACGATCACCGTGTACTGCCCGCGATTGCCTCGGGTGGCGTAGGCATCGGCCGGGATTTCACCCTTGCGGTTGTCGGGCACCAGCCAAAACTGGCCGCCGTAGTCATGGCCGCGCACGGCGCTCGACGGCGCCGGCGTACGGACGAAGCGGATCCAGTCTTCCGAGATGATCCGTTGCCCGTTCCACATCCCATTGTTCAGATAGAGGAGCCCGAAGCGCGCCAGGTCTCGCGCGTTGGTGTAGACCTGACTGCTCAGGATGAAGTCGCCGAAACGATCCGTGCTCACCAGGGTGTTCCGCATGCCGATGCGGTCGAACAGCGCCTTGCGAGGCCACTCCAGGTAGGTCTGGTCGCTCCCCAGCGCGAGCTTCATCCGGTACACGGCCAAAATGGTATCGTAGTTCTCGTAGTCCCAGGTGGAGCCGGGCTTCCGGACCAATGCTTTGTCGCGCGCCTGCTCGATCGAGCTGACACCGGCCCAATAGGACATTCCCGAACCCGTGGCGTACTCGAGCCCCGCGTTGTCGATCGGATAGAGCCCGCTCGACATGTTGAGCACATGGCGGAGGGTGATCGCGTTACGCGGATCGTCGGCCGGGCTTTCGGCTTTGGGCAACCACTCGATGCCGAGCGGATCGTCGAGCCGGAGCTTGCCTTGGTCGACCAGGATGCCCACCAGGGTGGAGGCAATGCTTTTCGCCGTCGACCAGGTGCGGGTGCGGGTCGAAACGTTCACGCCAGGTGCGTATCGCTCGTGGATGATCTGTCCCTTGTGGACGACCAATAGGCTGAGGGTGACCTGCTCCGGGCTCGACCGGTTGAATGACCAGTCGGACGCGGCCTGGAGAGCTGCTGCGCTGATGCCGGCCGGGAGCGGGCGCGGCTCGACCTTGTCGCCGTCCGGCCACGGGATCGTGGCGGCATCCCCGGCGAGCGGCGCCGTGGAGATTCTCGGAAGCCTGTCGATGTCGTCGAAGGTCTGGTTGGGTGCCATGACGACGCAGCCGATCCCGTCGCGGAACGCCGCCCGCATCACCGGTGCGTCACCTCCCGGTGCCCCGATCGCGACCGCTTTCCGCGTCTGGTCCACGACATAGTCTCCGCCTCGCGCCGTTCCCACCACGCCCGAGACGAGCTTCAGTTCCTGATCGAAGATCTGCTCCAGAGTCCGGTTCGACGTGAAGAGACCGTTGCACATCAGCACGGCCTGTTGGCCGCGCTGGATCATGACGCGTTGCGGGCCCCAGTAGTCGAACCGGTCCCGCGGCTGGGCCAGGAGGGTCGAAGGGAGAAGAGCCACAATGAGGAGGAAACGCATGGACGACCTGGGCTGTAAGTTGTTCCTACGAATCGATGCACGGGATCCTCGAGGGATCCATCACGTCATCAAATGTCAGTCGCCCGGCGGACTCGCGCCAGCCCGCGTGCTCCAGAACGGCTTGGCCCCCCCTTGCGAACCGCTCCGCCTCGACCGCGAGCCTGAGCACGCTCATGGCGCGACTGCTTCGATCCGTCCGCGTCTGCCGCTGAAGCAGAGATCGCTCGACCGCTCCGCAGGTCCTGAAACCACTGCGATTCCGATCCCGTAACCCCCAGGATACGCCGCCAATGAATTGGCCCGTATTCAGCGCGGCGTGCGCACCAGGTGGGAGCCGGTCCGATGTCCAAGCCCGCGCGTCTCGTAATCGCGGGTTGCGCTGTCGAGCGCGAACGTGACCTGTACCGGGTCGAGGCGGATCGCAATGACCCTGACCGCCGATAGCGGCCCGTCGTCGGCCATCCTGATCTCGCGATGCCAGACCCCGGGAGCGACCGGCTGCCAGGGAAGCGCCAGGCCTAACGCGAGAAGGAGCGCGGGCATGGTCAATGTTGCAGCGGATGCCGGGAGCGCGATCCTGGCAAGGATGCCACTGGAGCCAGGGAGAGCACCACCCAATGCGAAGTGTACGACGTCGGACCCCAAAGGGCCAGCCGCCGCGGCCCAGCCCCCTTGGCGGGGAGGACGGCGCGGTCGCTGCGGCTATGGTTCAGGCCTGATTCTCCTCGGCTTGCAGGCCGCAGGAGAGGCGTTGACGGTGGGGGTCGAGGACCTCCGGTGGGCATCGAGTGGGATCTCGATTCTGGACATGCCGGTGGCTGGTGGAATACTATAGATCAGCAGCCAGGTTAGTGGGAAAGGGACGCGGCTAGTCCCGGGCTGGTCGGCCTGGCGCTGACGCTGGCAGCCCGATAGTGTAGCACCATCGATCGGAGAAGGCGGATGACGAGATCGGCACACAACCGGTGGTGGCAAATCGGTGAGGTGGTGCTCGGTCTGCCGCTGCTTGCTGCGATAGCTCTGCAATCGCTGGTGCCGGTGGCGCTGCCCGGCGCGCGATATCGCGGGGTCATCCTGGTGCTTGGTGTGATTGTGATGCTTGGCGGCTTGTCGGTCGTCCGAGCGGCGCGGCGCGAGCTGGCGCGATTTCGTCAGCCGACCGATCCCGGTCACCCAACCCGCCACTTGGTCACGACCGGGATCTTCTCGTACTCACGCAATCCTATTTACATCGGCGCGATCCTCTTCCTGATCGGATTGGCCCTGGTTGCCAAGCTGACCTGGGTGCTGCTGCTCCTGCCGCTGACTGTGGTTGCCTGCTATCTCGTGCTGATTGCTCCCGAGGAGCGGTACCTGACGGCTGCCTTTGGTGCCGAGTACTTGGGATATGCCGGCGCCGTCTGTCGCTGGATGGGGCGCCCAGCCAGATGACTGCCTTCTCCGACCGCGCGGCGTGAGTACTCCATGGATCTGCATTCCGTAACCAAGCATATCGACCTGGCCGGTGAGGATTTCCCCGTCGCCGATGCCGGCGCCGGTCGTCCGGTCCTCTTGCTGCACGGCTTTCCCGATTCCCGTTTCCTCTGGCGCCAGCAGATACCCGCTTTGGTCGACGCCGGTTATCGGGTCATCGCCCCGGATCTGCGCGGCTTCGGAGAGGCGCCGAGACCGGTCGATGTGCGCGCCTACCGACGTCCGCTGCTGGTGGCCGACGTTTTGAATCTGCTCGACCAACTCGGTCTCGATCGAGTCACACTCGTCGGTCACGATTGGGGTGCCTCGCTCAGTTGGAGCGTGGCCGGGTCCTATCCGGAACGGATCGATCGCCTGGTGGTGCTTTCGGTTGGTGCGCCGACCAGTCCCGGATGGGAAACCATTGCCCAGCGGGAAAAGTCCTGGTACTTCGACTTCTTCTGCAAGACGGGCTATGCGGAAACTCAAATCATGCGGCAAGACTGGCAGCTCTTTCGGGAATGGAGCCGAGGGCAGGGCGATCAGGAACGGTATCTGACCGATCTCGCTCGACCCGGTGCGCTCACCGCCGGTCTCAACTGGTATCGCGGGGCGTTCATGCCGCCTTTTCCGGGAGAAGGTCCGTTACCCGATTTGCCCGCCTGGGTTCAGGTCCAGTGCCCGACCATGGGAATCTGGAGCGAGGGCGATCCGTTCTTGCTCGAAGCACAGATGGCCATGTCCGGCCCGATGGTCGATGCCCCATGGCGATACGAACGACTCGGCAATGCGGGACACTGGCTGATGCTCGATCAGCCGGTGCGCCTCAATACTCTCCTGCTCGATTTCCTCGGTAGCTGATCACCAGAATAGGATAGGTAGAGGAAACCGGCCAGCGCGCCAAGCGTGCTGACCGGTTCGGACTATTTCCGGCGCTTGCCGTCGTTGCCGCCTGGCGGAGCAAACTCGCGGACCGTCAACGCCGAGCGATGGTCGTAAGGGGTTTTGGCTCCATCGGGCTCGAGGCCGCGATGGTAGCGCTTCTGCCATTTTTCTGCGCGCGCTTCGCTGCCCTCCACCTTCAGGTCGTCGATGAAGGTGGCACGCGATGCGACCCATTCGTCGTACTTGGCCTTGGTGCGCGGATCGGCCGCCAGCGTCGAAAGTTCCGGGCGGGTTCCCTCGAGCATCCCGATCGAAACGGGAACGATGAAACAGAACGGCTCGCCCTTTTCGAATCGGACCGTGGCGCCCGGGCGGGTAAAGCGCCAGTTCATGGTGAAGGGGTAGGGCGCCCAGGAGGTTTCGACCACGCCGGCCAGGGCGGAGATCCCGTCTTTCGGATCGTTAGGCGGGCCCATCGCCATCAGGGAGATGCCGGCTTCCGTTCGGAAGAGGTAACCCGTGTGGAAGGTCAGGACGCCGACGCCGAAATGGCTGATGACCGCGTCGGAGGGCCCTTCGAGGATGTTGACGGTGGCGTCCTCGGTGCGGGTGCCGCCGTTCCAGGTCGCTTCGAAGGTGACGGGCGACAACAACTCCCATCCGAACGAGTTCGCGATGGTGAGCGGAAGGCAGCGGTAGGCAAACCGGTGCGGTGAGTCGTCCATCCACTGACGACGGACACCGCCGGGCCTGATCTCGGGGGCCTCGTCGGTCAATCGGTAGGCGATCAGTCGCTTGGTGCCGATATTCTTCATGACGGTCGGTTCCGGCAGAGTTCAGGTTCAGCGCGGCTGGCGTGCATGCCACGCCGCCAGGATTTCCTTTTCGCGCGCCCGGGTCAGTCCGGCCGCTCGTTTAGCGCGCTCGGCCTCAGGTCTGGACTTATCCCACACGAGGGTGTCCAGTGCGGTGACGGCCAGCGGTCGGAAGGTCAGGCCGGCGTCGACCGCTCGCTGCACACTGACATAGGACAGAGGATCCCCTGGCGACCACGCCGGGATATCGCTCCAGATTGCCGCCTTCTGCTCGGCCAGGAAGGTTTCGGGCACCCAGGTGAGTTCGACCGGCGTGGCGGTAACGGCGCGGCACGCAGCCAGCAGTTCGCCGACGGAGAGCCGAGTGCCCGGTCCGGTCGCGTTGAAATCGCCCAGGGTGCGCGCTTCGACCAGGCGAACGATCCACTCCGTCAAATCGCGCTGATCGATGACCTGAGAAGAATGGTTCGGATTGCCGGGGGCCAGGACTTCGCCCCCTTCATCGATCCGGACCGGCCAGTAGGTAAACCGGTCCGTCGGATCGGTCGGGCCGACGATCAGCCCCGGGCGTACCACCGTGGTTCGCCCCGGAAACGCCGCATGTGTCAGATTCTCGGCGATGGCCTTGGACAATCCGTACGGAACCGTCTCGCCGTCTTTCCAGTTGGGAGGCGGCGCGAATCGTTCGGAGTCCTCGTCGACGGCCGGCTTGCTCAGCACGGTCCCGGCCGTGGTGTAGCTCATCGTATTGGTGCGATACGCCGAGATCGACGAGACGAACAGGTAGTGATCGGTGGAATCCTCGAGCGCTTTGACGCTGCGAGCAACCCAGCGATAATCGCGGGCATTGTTGTCGAGCACCGCATCCCACTTCCGCTTGCTCAGCACGCTCAGGTCGCCCTCGCGGTCGCCGATCAGATGTTCGACACCGGTCACCTTGGCCTGGCTCCGGCCCCGGGTCAGGATGGTGATCTGATGGCCGCGCTCGAGAGCGTACTGCACCATGTGCGGTCCGATGAACCCGGTGCCGCCCAGGATCAGGAGCTTTTTGGGAGCGCCGATCCGATCCGTGGCCGGTCGAAGCGACGGATTTGGAGTGGCCTGGAGCCGTGCCTGGGTCGGGCCGAGCGCGAGCCCGGTACCAACTACGGCGGTGGTGCGAAGGAAGTCGCGTCGGGACGCGGTCATCGGGCAGCCTCGGATACGGGTGGGATGTGTCCATAAGATACCCGGCCAGCGTTGGAGCGCACGAGTCGCCTGGGGGCAGTGCCGTGGGGGATTTCCGGCGCCCGAACGGCCCGGTCGACCCCGGCTGCATGGTCGCAATTCCCGGCGGGGTTCGGTCGGGAATCCGGCGCTGCCGATCGGTAACATCCTGGGGGCACTCGCCGTATTGAAGCAGGGAGTTGGTCGAATTACACCATCATCATCGAGTCGCCATGAACCTCTCTTCTCGTTCCCTCGTCGCGTTGCTCCGGGCGGTGCCCGTCGTTCTGCTGCTCGCGGCGTCCTCGTTGCATGCCCAGGCCGCGCCGCAGCCCAGAACGGACTTCCCGAAGGCGCCACCGCTACCCGACCTCACCGGCAAAGTGGCGTTGGTCACCGGGTCGACCGACGGTCTCGGCCGAGACGTTGCCCGGCGGCTGGCGGCAGCGGGCGCGCACGTTCTCGTCACCGGGCGGAGCGAACAGCGCGGTAAAGAACTGGTCGACGAGATCCAGAAGAGCGGACGGGGAAGTGCCAAGTTCTATCGGGCCGATCTCGCGTCGCTCGACGAAACCCGCCGACTCGCTGCCTCGGTTCGCCGGGACAACAAGCGCCTCGACCTGCTGATCAACAATGCCGGCGTCGGCTTCATTTTCGACAGCACCAGGAAGTTCAGCGCCGAGGGGCATGAGATGCACTTCGCGGTGAACTACCTGGCGCACTATCTCCTGACCAAGGAGCTGATCCCGTTGGTCGTCGCGAGCGCGCCTTCACGCATCATCAACGTGTCGTCCGGGTCGCAGACGGCCATCGATTTCGATGACGTGATGATGGCGAAGGGGTACAACGGGGGACGCGGCTATGCGCAGAGCAAGCTGGCCCAGGTCATGATGACCATCGATATGGCTCCCGATCTCGAGCGTCAGGGTGTTCTGACGTACTCGCTGCATCCGGCCACGACCATGGGAACCACGATGGCGCTCGCGCTCAAGGTGAATCCGCGGTCGACCATTGCCGAGGGTGTCGAGTCGGTAGTCAATGCGGTGACGACGACGGAGCCGTCGGGGACTTATTTCAACCAACTCAAGCCCGTCAAGGCGCACGCGCAAGCGTATGACGCCGACGCGCGCGAGAAGCTCCGCACTCTGAGCGATCGGATGATCGCGTCCAAGTAGTTCCGGTGTACTCGGGCTGCCTCAGGCAGGGGTGATCGAGACCTCGCCCGGGGCGGCCTCGAGCCGCACCATCCCGGTTTGGGCCGATACCGCACGGTAGGTATCGGCCGGCAGGACGATGATCGGGACTACCTTCCGGTACAGCGCTTCCGCCACCAGCGCACCGAGCGCAATGATGGGGTCACGGGATCCGAGCACGATGGCGGCTGGCCCCACGTCGGCGCGAATCAGTTCGGCCAGAACACTCGAACTCGAGCTCGACCCCCGCCCGCTGGGCATGAGCAGGATGGCTCCGGTCACCGGCTGTCCGTGTTGCGGGTGATGCGTGTCGGTAATGACGCCAGTGGCTTCGTGCACACCGCCCCAGAACGAAAGCGGCTCGTCCAGCACCAGGAGTGAACCGGTCGCCGTGCCCGCCAGCAGGATCTCGGCGTCTCGGATCATCATGATTCCTCCCATGCCGTCTCATCGCGCCAGACGCTGCCCAGGACGGCCGATTCGACGCACTCCTCGAGGCTGGCAAAGACGACCTCGTAGCCGAGATTGTTCGGAGCGTACCACGCCCATTTGGCGGAGTTGGTCATCACGGCGCCCGGCCGCCCAGACAGAATTGGGGTGATGTAGGTGCAGGTGTCGGTCACGATCTGGAGTCCGGTGCTGCGCAACTCGTCCTCCCAGCCTTCGTCACGAATCCGGGCCAGAGTGTCGCGCCCGGTCGAGACGAAGAATTCGATATCCGACGCAATGCGTCGCCCGCGCAGCAACTCACGCAGCCTGACGAACTCGGTGTGCGAAAAGTGCGGTGTGCCGACACTGACGGCCCCGAGTTGACGGGTCGTCGTCGAGGTCAGGGCGCGAACGGCGTCGCGGAGATCGCTCGGTCCGATCTCGAAGACGGCCTCAGGGGCGGTACCGCCGAGCGCCGCTGCTTCGGTCGGCGCTTCGGGGGTCACTCCCGCGACATGGAACATCGCAACCGCCCCCGAAGAGGCCGAGGCGGCGCCGAGTGCTTTGAGCTGGTCTTCCGTCGCGGCATCGATGCCGACGATGACCGGGATCCTGCCGCCGACGAGCGAACCGAGCAGATGTCCCAGGGCGGCGAAGGTCGTGTCGCGTTCGAGGAGGCGCGTCGCCACGTTGCGGAGCCGAACCACCACGCGAGCCCGACGGCCGGCGTCGGTATGGAGACCGACCAGCGGGACGTGGCCCACGATGGCTGCGCAAATGTCGATGAAGTCGCCGTAGCGCTCGGTGCGGGCGCCGAGCACGCTGTTGGCAAAGACGATCGCGTTCGATTCGGCCCATGCAATCTGCTCACCGAGCCCCGGGCGATCGCGCAGCTGATATGGTGCGCAGGTCCAGGTCTGCCGGCAGCCCATGGCCTGATAGTACCGCATCATTTCTCGCGCGGCGCTCGCCACCTCGGCTTTGCCGCGGAACAGCTCCGGGTGGAGCAGATCCACGGCGCCGACGTTGAGCGTGGTGGGGACGGTCACCTTGCCGCCCCCTTCCGCCAGCGTCCGGGCGAAATCGACGCTCGCCGGGCCGTGATACAGGCAGCCGTCGATGTGTGCGCGGCTGATCGGCACCAGCCCGGTCGCGCCGGTGATCTCGCCCATGCGCGCCACCAGCCGCATGGCCAGGGCCGCAGCGGGGCCGGCCGCTCCCGCAAGCTGGGCTTGCTGCGCCGCGGTCAGCTCCAGGCCAGCCATCCTACCGGCCCGTAGGCATGGGCAGCATCCGGTAGTCAGGCGGCTCCACACCGGCCAGGTGCCGTGTGAAGTAGTTCCACGTCATCCGGATGTTGAACGCCGGGAGCTGATGGCCGGCATCCGGGACGTAATACATGTCGAACTCCCGGTCGGCCTTGATCAGCGCATCCACCACACGCAGCGTCGTGATGGGGTGGACGTTGCAGTCCATCTCCCCGTGCATCAGCAGCAGCTTACCGCGGAGTTGATGAGCGTAGCGGTAGTTGGCTTCGTTCTCGTAGTTGTCGCCCGTTGCCGTTTTGACGTAGGGACCCTGGTAGCGCTCGCCCCAGTACCAGCCATAGCTGCGCACGTCGTGGTCGCCGGACTGGCTGACGCCTACCTTGAAGAAATCGGGATATTTGAAGAGCGCCGCTGCCGAGGAGTAGCTGCCGCCGGAGTGACCCCAGGCGCCGACACGCGTGGTGTCGATCGACGGATGCTGTGCTGCCAGCTGGCGGACGGCCGCGATGTGATCGGGCAGGCCGTTGTCGCCCATCTTACCGTAATAGAAATCGTGGAAGGCCTTGGAGCGTTTCGTCGTCCCCATCGCGTCGATCTGGATCACGATGAATCCCAGCTCAGCCAGCGAACGGCCCACCCCGTCGACCGACCAGACGCGATCGTACTCCCTCCGCGCATGGCGGACGCCGTCGCGCGCGTCGGGGCCTTTGAAGTCCCAGGCACCCACGCTGCCGATCTGCGGACCGGGATAGATGTTCACGATGATGGGGTAGCGTTTGGTCGAATCGAAGTTGCTCGGCCGGTGCATGATGCCCCAGAGGTCGGTCTGGCCGTCGCGCGCCTTGACCGTGACCACCTGCGACGGCGTCCACCCCGTTTTTTCCAGCTCGGTGGTTTCGCCGCGCGCCAGCTCCATGACGATCGACCCGTCGGCCGCGCGCACCACCGTGACCGGCGGTGATTCGATGGTCGAGTAAGTGTCGATGAAGAACGGCGCCTTCGGTACGGTGATCAGTTTGTGATTACCGGGTTCCGGCGTCAGGTGGGTGATCCCGCTGCCGTCGAAATTGATGCGATACAGATGGGCATAGTACGGATTGCCATCGGCCTTGCCGTACGCGGTGAAGTAGATCTGGCGCCGGGCATCGTCGACACGGATGATATCGGTGACGGTGTAGTCACCCCGCTCGACCTGATTGATCAGCGTCCCGTCTTTACGATACCGATAGAGATGTCCCCAGCCATCGCGCTCCGAGAACCAGAGGATCTCGTTGCCACCCTCGATCAGGCCCCAGACCTCGCCGCCGTCGGGACCCATGCCGAGGGACGTCGCTTTGGCCGAGTCGATGACGATGAGTTTGGCAATGCCGGTCCGCACATCGACCACGGACGCCCTGACGGACTTGTTGGCGCGGGTCGACGAGAGCTTGAAGAGTTCGTTCGGATCAGTACCCCACTTGGAGCTGGAATACGACCCGATCACCGCAGCCGGCGGTTCCTGGATCCGTACGGCCCGGCGTTCGACTACGTCGATGAGGTAGGTGTCGAACCGCGGGATCAGCGAGTTGCCCGGCACCGCGTAGTAGTAACTGTGGTCGATCGGTACGATACTCGTGGTTGAGTAGAGCGGGAAGATCCGCAAGCCGCGCAGGTCATCGCGCTTCACCATCAGCCGGCGGGAATCCGGTGACCAGCTGAGGCCGGGGTTTTCCGGGCGATAGCGATTCGACTTGTACTGGGCCAGGCTGCCGCCAAAGCGGTACAGGCCGTAGCCGTACTGTGGTTCGCCGTCGGTCGTGAGCGCAATCGCGCCGCTCGGCAGCGGCAGCGAATCCGCGATCCACTCCTCACCAGGCGAGGCAAACGCGTCGCACGCCAGTCGCGGGACTTTGCCGCGTCGAGGCGGCAGCGGTGGCTCGTTTGCCGCCAGGCTGGCGGGACGAATATAGACGTTGTGGTTCCAGGTAAACGCGTCCCACTCGCCGTCGGGGGAACGACTTACCCACGAGGGTGGCGTGGTTCGGCGGTGCGTAGCGAGCTGCGCCGAGTCGGCTAACGCGCAGGCCTGCGTGCTCAGGGTACAGCGGATGATCCGATCGCGCAGTTCGAACTGCATGACCCGGTCGGCGTCGACCAGTTTCCGCGGTGGGAGCCGGTGCGGCGAAACCGTCGTGTCGGCCAGCGTCGACAGCGTGGCGGCGAGCTTTACGTGGTCGAACATCGGCCGGCGGGTGCGGCGGCGCGGGTCGACCAGGTAGAGGGTGCCCCAATCGGGGCCGTTGCCGGACGCTTCGTAATAGAATCGGATGCTGTCGGTCAGAAATACCGGCCAGACTCGGCCGCCGACCAGTTCGGGGTCGAACGTACGAATTCGATCGGCCCGTTCGTACGCCGCGCGGTCCTGGGCTTCGAGCCCCGTCGAGGCAGCCGTCAGGGCAAGAACTGTCAGGATGGCGTAAAATGGGCGAAACATGCGGCTTCTCCGGCAAAGAGTCGTTCGAAGGCGAACGGGACGCGAGATCCCGGGGCAACGATAGGGGAGGTCAGGGCGGGCAACAAGGTTTCGGGAGGGAACCCCTGCGCGATTGCCGGCGACTCGCGGTAGATTACTGACCTGCCCCAAGACAACAGAACCCGCTGGATCGTCCCGTCGGAGAGATCACATGATTTGCTCGCGTTGCCTAACGCCCTCGCTGCTGGCGCTCGTGGCGCTCGCGCCCGCGGTGACCGCGCAGACCCCCGTCCAGGACCGGATTACCTACGAAGATTATCTCAACGCCGAGGCCCCGCGCGACTTCTTTCGGGGCGGCAGTCCTCAGCTGTCTCCGGATGGCAAACGCGTTGCTTATTCCCGCTGGTGGATCGACAAGATGGCCGACCGATGGCGGCAGTCGATCTGGCTGGTCGACGCCGACGGCACCCGAAATCGATGGTTGGTCGATGCGGGTGGCCACACCTGGTCGCCGGACGGTACCCGATTGGCGTTCGTCAAACAGGGAGAACCGGCTGGGGCGCAGATCTTCGTCCGGTACATGAATGACGAAGGGGCGGAGACCCAGATCACCCGGGTCGAGACCGGCGCCGGCAACTTGACCTGGTCGCCGGACGGGCAGTGGATTGCGTATACCGCGCTGGTGCGGCAGGTGCCGGCCTGGACCAGCGCGATTCCCGGCAAACCCACAGGGGCGACATGGACGGCGCCGCCCAAGATCGTCGATCGGCTCAACTACCGTTCCGACTGGACCGGGTACATCGACGCCGGCTACGCACAGGTGTTCGTGGTGCCCGCATCGGGTGGAACTCCAACCCAACTGACCACGGGGCCCTGGAACCACGGCCAACTGGCCTGGTCGCGCGACGGCAAGGAAATTCTTTTCTCGAGCCTCCGGGTTCCCGAGGCTGAGTATGAGTGGCGGGAGACGGAGATCTATGCGGTCGACGTCGCCAGTAAAGCCATCCGCCAGCTGACTCGGCGCAAGGGTCCCGATTCGGGTCCGGTGGTGTCTCCCGATGGCCGGTTGGTGGCCTATCTCGGCTACGACTGGACCGATGATACCTATATCACGAACAAGCTCTACGTCATGGGGATCGATGGCAGCAATCCCCGGCAGCTCGCTCGAAGCCTCGATCGATCGCCCGAGAACGTAACCTGGGCTCCGGACGGGTCCGGACTTTACTTCATGGCCCAGGACCTGGGGCAGAGTCACCTCTTCTTTGCGCCGGTATCGGGAGGGGAAGCCCGCAAGCTGAGCAAGGGGGATGTATTCCTGGGCCAGCTCAGCGCAGCCGGCACCCGGGGTGCTGCGATCCTCAACACGGTCGATTCTCCCGGTGATATCGTGGTCTTCGATCTCGCCACCCCGGCGCCGCGCAAAATCACCGATCTCAACGGCGACGTGCTGGCGGGCAAGCGTCTGGCGACGGTCGAAGAGATCTGGTATCCCTCGGTCGAAGGACTCAAGATCCAGGGATGGGTCATCAAGCCGCCGGATTTCGATCCCTCGAAGAAGTATCCCCTGATGCTGTCGATCCACGGCGGTCCGCACGGGATGTTTGCCAGTACGATGTCGTATATGTGGTGGGAATGGCAGATCTATACGGGCATGGGGTACGTCGTGCTCCATACCAATCCGCGAGGTAGTTCGGGCTACGGAAGCGCGTTCGGAAACGCAATCAAGAATGCCTATCCGGGTAAGGACTACGACGACCTGATTGCCGGCGTCGATACGGTGATCAACCGCGGATACGTCGACACCAGCAAATTGTTCGTCTACGGCTGCAGTGGCGGCGGCGTGCTGACGGCCTGGGTCGTGGGCCACACCGATCGCTTTACCGCGGCGTCGTCGGAGTGTCCGGTGACCAATTGGCTCTCGTTCGTGGGGACGACCGATGGTCCAGGCTGGTATCGCAACTTTGCCAAGCTGCCGTGGGAAGATCCGTCGGAGCATCTCCGCCGCTCGCCGCTCATGTATGTGGGCAACGTCAAGACGCCGACGCTCCTGATCACGGGCGAGGGCGATCTCCGAACCCCGATGCCGCAGACCGAGGAGTACTACATGGCGCTCAAGATGCGAAAAGTTCCGACGGCCATGGTGCGGTTGCAGGACGAATGGCATGCCTACTTCAATCGGCCGTCGAACTTCCTGCACACCCTGAATCTGCGGGAGCAGTGGTTCCAGAAATACACTCGACCGGCGCCAGCCATTCCATAAGTGTCGCGTTGCTGAGGTCGGTCCGTTCCTGTGGCCGACCTCAGCGTTTGTCGTGTGGGCCCTAACTTGCCCTTTGCCGCGTCCCGACGCAGCTTTCCGCCCCCGTTTTACCTGAGACGACATGGACCAGCGGCGGTCATCGCGCGCGTCCGCGCTTGCGGACCAGTCATCGTGAAGCGCGAACCGGATGGCGTCGCGGTTTCAGCCGATGGGACGAAGATCGCCTATCAGATAGCCGGAGCGGGCGATCCGCTGCTGCTGGTCAGCGGGCAGAGTCTCGATCATCGGATGTGGTACACGCTGGTTCCCCGCCTGACGCCTCATTTCACCGTCATCACCTTCGATCATCGCGGCACCGGCGCAAGCGACAAGCCCGACACGCCGGCCTATACGACGCGCCTCTTTGCGGAAGATGCGGTGGCGGTGCTCGATGCGGTTGGTACGCCCAAGGCCCATCTGTTCGGCTTCTCGATGGGCGGACGGGTGTGCCAATGGCTTGCGGTCGATCATGCGCACCGAGTCGGTGCAGTGGTCTTGGCGGCAACGACGGCGGGCAATTCGCGCGGTGTGCCACGGGACCGCCGGGTGACGGCGCTCCTGCAGAGCGGCAACATGGAGGCGCTCGATCTCCTCTTCTATTCATCGGAGTTCCTGGCCGAGGGTGGTCAGCCGTGGCGGGTGTCGGGCACACCGCCAGCTGCGCGGCGAGGGCACTATCAGGCGAGTGAGACCCACGATGCCTGGGCGGCGTTGGCGTCGATCGATCGGCCCACGCTGATTCTGCATGGCGCTGATGATCAGATCACGCCTCCCGAGAACGCCCAGCGTATGGCCGACGCCATTGCCGGCGCCGAGCTCGTGCTCATCCCGGGCGGGCGGCATGGAATCGTGGCTGAACTCGACGATGCGACGTTTCGAACCGTGGTCGAGTTTCTGCAGCGCCATCCGCTCGGTGCGCTGCGGTGAACCCGGCGGCGCGCGTCTAGGATGTCCGAGCGGACTCGGGCCACCGTCCGGATGGTGGCGTGGATCGAGATGATCAAGGGCATCGCTGTCCTGCTTGTCGCCACCGGATTGCTGCTGCTCGTGCATGACGACCTGCACGCCGTGGCTGCCCAGATCGTCAGTCATCTGCATCTGAGTCCGACGTCGCGGTATCCTCATGCCGTCCTCGATCTCGCGGCGCATCTGGAGCCCGGCCATATTGCGTGGCTGGCGGTTGGCGGGGTCACGTATGCGCTGGTACGATTCGCCGAGGCGTATGGTCTCTTCAACGAGCGAGCTTGGGCGGAGTGGCTCGCCGCTCTGAGTAGCGGGATCTATGTTCCGATCGAAATCGCCGAACTGATCCGTCGCCCGTCGGTGTTCGTGGCCGTCGTACTCGTGCTGAACCTGATCGTGGTGGCGGTCATGGCTGTTGCGCTGCGCCGCCGGCGGCCTGCCGAATCGGGATCGACGTGATCCTGATTGATCCCGGCCGATCCTTCAATCTCGGAGTCGAGTCGATCGATGAAGACGCAATACTTTACCGCGGCGACATTGGATGGCTACATCGCGACGGACGACCACGGCCTGGAATGGCTCTTTCCGCTGGCTCGGCTCGAGGACACCGGATACCCGGCATTCTTTGCGGAAGTGGGGGCGATGGCCATGGGATCGTCGACCTATGAATGGCTGTTGCGGCATGTGGTCAAACTCGGCACGGAGGACCAGGCGCCCTGGCCCTATGCGCAGCCTGCTTGGGTCTTCAGTCGCCGGCAGCTGCCGGCACCGCCGGGCGCCGCAATCCGGTTCGTGTCCGGCGATGTGAGGCCCGTGCATACAGACATGGTTGCCCATGCCGGGTCGAAGAATGTCTGGATCGTCGGCGGTGGCGACCTGGTCGGGCAGTTTTACGATGCGGGTCTTCTCGACGAACTGATCGTTCAGCTCGGCTCGGTCACCCTTGGGTCGGGTAAGCCGCTCCTGCCGCGGCGGATCGAAAGTCCGGTGCTCCAGCTGCGCTCGGTCCGGCAGATCAGCGCCGGCATGGCGGAACTGCACTACGATGTCGTGTCGTAGGACTCTGGACATTCGCTGCGGAGTATCGTAGCGTAGAGCCATCCGCACTCTCGTTTTAGAGGATTCTCGCAATGCCCAGCCGTTTGGTGGGCCGAGCTGTTTTGCTCGGTGTGGCAGTGAGCCTGGCTGTCGCGGGCTGTTCATCGGATGTGACCAACCCGCCGCCTCCACCTCCGGTCAATCCGCCGCCGCCACCGCCACCACCTCCACCCCCGCCGCCTCCGTCACCCACGACGGTTACGTGGGCGTTCTGCGGGCCGGATCAGACGCACATTCCGATCTGGGTCGCTGCCCAGGATGGCAGCGGTACGTGGACGCGGATTGCCGGCGCCCAGAACACCTATGCGTTTCCGGTAACCGAGCGGGGCGCGATTGCCTGGGTCACGACCAACCAGACGGTGCCACGAACCCAGATCGTCTACGGATCGTTGGCGGAACTCCAGAGCCTGGCGCAGAGCCGTTGTGCGCCTGCGACGGTACGCCAGGTGCGGATTCCTGTAGCCGGCGGCAGTGATTTCGATGACGTGACCGTCCGCTACGGCGGGAAGACGGTCAGTACATTGCGTATTGCGGTGGGAGCCGGGATCGTGATTCCCGACGCACCAACTGGGACGTTCGATCTCATCGCCTCGACTGGTCCAGGTGTAGCCCAGCCGTCCGCGATGCTGATACGGAGGGCGGCGGAAGTGTCGGGGTCCGGTGATCTTCCCCTGGTCGATTTCGGGTCGGCCGCCAGCGTACCTACCGAGCGCCATACCGTCAATCTCGTTGCATCGGCTCCGACGAGCTGGGCCGTCACCACGATTCTCTTTACGCCGACGGACTCGTTTGAGGTCGCGGGCGCGGGCATGCCAACCTCCTCGACGGCGGCCAGTCTCGAGGTCGTCTTCCCGCCGCGCGACTTATTGGGGCCGAGTGAGCTGATCGGTACGACGATCAACCGATCTGTCGCCAACTCCGAAGGCATCCGAGACCAGATCCTGCGATCCGGGGTGCTCGGCGTACAGCCTCCGACATCGCTTGCTTTCGGTCCTCCGATGGCGGACCGAACGGTGACCGTTCTCTCGTCGGCGCCCGCATTGCGGGTTCGGACCCAGGTCGCGGTACAGAGCGAGTATGCCAAGCTCGCGATACTTGGTTTGCTGGATCCCTCCGCTCGTACGGTCGTCATCATGCAGACGCAGGCATACCGCAACGGGTCGCAACAGATCGATATATCGGTGCCCGATCTCTCGGTGGTTGACGGGTGGAACTCCTCGTGGGGTTTGGCTCTCGAGGGTGCGGTGCTGGTTCTCGAGTCCTTCGGGTGGTCTTCTTCTGCCGGCGGCATTCGTACTCCTCGCCAAGCGGGAACCTGGATGAGTTCGAGCGTGTCGAGGTTCGTCCAGGAGTGAGCAGGGTGCCACGTTCGGGCAATCAGATGAAACATGGGTCTCCGTTGATCGGGGCGCATGTGTCCACGGCCGGCGGAGTCGTCCACGCGCCCGGACGAGGCCAGGCCATCGGCGCCACCGCCATTCAGATCTTTACCAAGACCCCTAACCAATGGCGGGAGCGCACCATCTCGGCTGAGGAGGCGGAGGCCTTTCGCGCGGCCCGGCACAGTGTCGGGATTCGATCGGCGGTGGCGCATGATTCCTATCTGATCAATCTGGCCTCTCCCGACGCTGCGTTGTGGGAGCGATCCGTCGAAGCATTCAAGGCCGAACTGGTGCGCGCGACGGCGTTGGGCCTCGATGCCGTGGTATCGCACCCCGGGAACTATCTCGACGATGCGGCCCGAGGGATTCGTCGCGCGGCGGAGGGATACTCGGTGTGCCTGCAAGCGGTGCCGGGCGAGGTCATGGTCTTGCTCGAAACAACGGCAGGAACCGGTACCACGCTTGGTGCGCGATTCGAAGAACTCCGCGAGATCCGCGACCAGGTCGACCCCTCGGTCCGCGAGCGGGTCGCGTTCTGCGCCGATACCTGCCATCTCCACAGCGCCGGGTACGATCTGATCAACGACTACGAGGGTGTTTGGCAGGCATGGGATCGGATCCTCGGCCTCGATCTGCTGCGGTGTTTCCATTTCAACGATTCGGTCACCCCGTTCGGCGCCCGCCGCGACCGGCATGCCCTGATCGGTAAAGGGACGATGGGCTATGCGCCCTTTCGCCGCCTGATGGCGGATTCGCGCTTCGCCGCTGTCCCCAAGATTCTGGAAACGCCGAAAGGTGATGATGAAGTCTCCAATGATCGCCGCACGCTCCGCTTGTTGACCAGGTACGCAGCAGCGAGAGGATAGCCACGTCATTCATTGAGGTCGAAGTCTCGTCCCTGAGGTCTGGAAATCGAGGTGTTCAGGCGGGACGGTCGCTCACATCGTAAGCTGGAAAGCTCCCCCTGTAATGCAGGCACGCCCATGAAATGGCGTGCCTTTCGTCGGCTCTACGTGGAGCGGCTGGTCGACATCATCGAGTGCCGACCAGCCCTGGGAGTACGCTACGCCGCCGGCCAGCGCCAGCCGAACACGCCGCCGGTGAGCGCGGCAAAGATGAGCGCGTCGAACAGCGATTTGATGGTCGTGTTCCAGCTGCGCGCGAACCAGATCGACTGCTGAATCTGCGCCAATCCATACCCGGCAAAGGCCACGGTTCCCGTCACGCGAAAGACCCGCAGATACGATTCGCCCGGGGGCAGGACATGCCCCGCGACGTAGGCCGCAAAAATTCCCACCACGATGCAGAAGACGAACCACTGGCCCAGCTGCTTTCCGATGTTGAACACCCCGTTCGGCATCACGATCATCAGGACGTTCGGGCCCTGATTCAGTTTCTCCAGATACTCGGCCGACCGCATCTCGGCGGAGGTCTGGGCCCGCGGCATGACGTAGTCGCCGGGGGGAATGGCGAAGGGCCGGAGCGCCGCGCGCACGCCGTCTTCGTCGGGGACTCGTCCCAGATCGGATTTGTGGTAGCCAAGCACCATGTGGATGATGGAGCTTGCGGCGAACACCACGACTGCTGAAATCAGGATCGGAAGCCACAGCGAAGCCATCGAGACCATCACTGCCTCCTGGGATGGGAAGGCCGGCGCAACAGGGCCGGATACCAGAAGGTGCGGCGCGCTCCCGAGTGGCGCAAGTATTGGGTGGCGCAGGTCGCTCAGGGCGCTCGTGGTGCGGGTCAGCCCGCCGGGGCGCGCGGGGTGAGGTGACCGCGAACCGGTCGGGATTGCGGAAGCACTGACTCGATCACGTCACATGCAGCTCGGGCACCTCCCTCGGCGCGGACCTGCTCTCCGACCGCTGTAGCCCGGTTGCGAAAGATCGGATCGTCGAGCAGCATACGAAGCTCGCGCGCAACGCGGTCGGCGCGATACCGGTGTGGCAGGATGGTGCGCGAACAGCCCAGGCGCGCAGTGCGATGGGCATTGTCCGGCTGATCATGAGAGAAGGGTACGATCAGCGTCGGTCGCCCCGATCGCAGTGCTTGGTGCAGCGTGCCGATGCCGCCCTGATGGACGATGGCGGAGGCATAAGGAAAGAGCGCAGCATGCGGGGCGTAGGGCTCGAGGCGCACCGTATCGGGAATCTCCCCGGCCGGCCGGTTCTGCGCGTGAGCGCCAACGAGCAGGACCGCCCTGATACCCAACGCCCGGATCGCGGCCAGGCTCTCATCGAAGAACGAGCCGGCCGCAGCGACCGCCGCACTGCCCAGCGTGAACACCACCGGCGGCGGACCGGCTGCCAGAAACTCGAGCAGCTCGGCGGAAAGCGGTTGCTCCGCATCGGCGCCGTTGTATTCGACGGCGCCCGCAACGGTGACGTTGGCGGGCCAGTCGGGCTTCGGGTCGGCGAGCAGCCTCGAGAACAGGGCAATGACCGCCTGAGGCGAGTGCTGCCCCTCGACGAGCGGGTTGCGCCCGGGCGGAAGTCCCAGCGCGCGGCGGCGAGCTTCGACCGGACGAAGCCACCGCCGGGCCATCCACTTGCCGAGCCCGGTGACGAGGTGGGGCACCCCGGGAATCACTTCGAGTCGTTTGGTCCACGGCGCCACTGGAGCGACCGGCATGTCGTAGCGGGAAAAGAACGAGATCGGGGCCAGGACGGTCGAGACCCAGGGAAGCCGGGCCTTCTGGGTCAGGTAGGCCGCGGCAAACGACACGGGATGTGTGACGACGAGATCGACATCGGCCAGGAGCGGCGCCACGTCGGACTCGGCGTCGGCCAACGAGGGCATGATGATCTCGCGGACCAGAAACTCCGATCCGCGCGCCGGATCCATGATGCGGGCAATCGTCGCGGTGTCGTTCAAGTCACCGTCGGGCCGAACCGGATGGAATTCGAGACCCTCGCGCTCGACCAGCTCGCGGGCATATCCCGGCATGGCGAGCACGGGGTGATGGCCACGAGCGCGAAGTTCGAGTGCCAGGCCGACATACGGAAACACGTCTCCGTAGGAACCGAAGCTGGTCAGAAGGATCCGATGACTCATACCGCGCTCGTCAGTTCCTAGTCTGCTCGGAGGACACTCCCCGGCGTCACCCGCGCGGCCCGGATGGCGGGCAGCAGGCTCGCGATGAACGCCACCATGCCGGTCAGGAGAATCACGACGCCGAACGTCAGCGGATCGGTCGGCGTGACCCCCTCCAGTACTCGGCTCAAGAGTCCGGTCAACCCGAGCGCGAGCGCGGTCCCGATGGCGATTCCGACAGCAGTTTGGCGCAGGCCCGGCCCGATCCCGGCGCGGAGCAGTTCGATCGGTTGCGCGCCGAGTGCCGCGCGGATCCCGAATTCCTGGCGCCGGACTGCGACGGCGTGCGAAACGATGCCGAAGATGCCGATCGCGGCCAGGCCGAGTGCAATGATACCAAAACCGCTCAACAATCGCATCGCGAAGTGGGGCGCGGCAATCGATGCGCCGATGACCTCCTCCATGGTGCGGATTTCCGAAATCGGAAGCCGCGGATCGATCTGCCGCACCGCGCTGCGCACCGGCCCGATCAGCGCTTTGGGGTCGCCGTCGGTACGGACTGCGAGGCTCAGGCTGCGAATGGTGAATCCGGGGGCGCGGGAAAAGTGAGCAACCGTGACATAGAAGCCGGGTTTGGTGGCGCTCTTCAGCGTACTATGGCGGGCATCCTCGACGACGCCAACGATGTGATAGGCCGGCGCGGCGAGTCCTTGCGAGCTCCCGACCCGGACGCTGGTGCCCAGAGCGGGCCGGCCTGCCAGGTAGCGCTCGACAAAGGTCTGATTGACCACCATCGCGAGCGGCCCGTTCAGGTCGTCGCCGGCGTCGAGGAGACGTCCTTCGATCAGGCGATAACCCATCGCCTCCAAGGCGCCCGGCGTCACGATCTGCCAGTCGCCCGGGGTGCCCTGGTTGGGCGGCGGGGTGTAGCCCTCGACGATCATGCCCCAGTCGCCCATCTCGGTCGCGAGTGGAAGGAGGCGCACCGCACCAACCGAGCGAACCCCCGGAATCCGGCTGACCCCGCTGGTGAGCATGCTCCAGAAGCCTGCCACGGCCGCGGAATCGCCGTACCAGGTGGACGGCGTTGATAGACGCATGGTGAGGACCCCGCGCGGATCGAAGCCCGGATCGAGCGACAACAGATTCCGGACGGTGCGCACCAGGAGTCCCGCGCCGGTAACGAGGACCACCGCGAGCGCGATCTCCGCCGTCACCAGCGTCTGTCGCCAGCGCAGCCGGCCTCTGCCCGCCGAGGCGCGGTGGCCCGACTCGCGCAACTCGTCGGCTGGGTCGACTTGGCGGGCCTGGAGCGACGGCAGGATACCGGTGAGAATGGCCGTGAGCACCGCGATCAGCAGGGCAACGCCCAGTAACACAGGGTCGATCCGGGCTTCCGCTACCCGCGGCAGTGACGTCATGCCCAGCTGTTTGATACCCTCGATGCTGAGCCAGGCAATCAGGACGCCGGCCACGGCGCCGGCGCCAGCAAGCACGCCCGTTTCGACGAAGAGCAGCCGGACCAGGCGGCCCTGTCCGGCGCCCACCGCAGTGCGCACCGCGAGTTCCCGGCGACGTCGCTCGCCGCGCACGAGGAGCAGGCCGGCCACGTTCGCGCAAGCAATCAGCAGCACGATGGCCACCGCACCGAGCAGGATCAGGAGCGGCTGACGCACCTCGCCGCTCACCAGGTCGTCGACCGGAACGGTAAAGGCGCGGAATCCGAAGCTCGGGGCGTACACGTTATCGCGCACCAGGGCGGCCACCCGATCGCGCAGCTGTCCGTTGGCGAGCGCTGCCGTGGCGCCGGGGGCCAGGCGTGCCACCGCATGGAGACCGTGGCTGCCGCCGTTGAGATTCATGGCGGGGCCCGGGATGGCTCCTTGCTGCGTAGCATCGGTTGCCAGCGGGAGATACACCTCGGTGGCCCCGTCGCTGCCGAAGTCGAGCGGCAGCTTGAAACCCGGAGGCATCACGCCAATCAGCGAGACGGCGGAGCCGTTGATCTCGATGGGGCCGCCGAGCACCGCGGGGTCGGCGCCGAAGCGCCTGGACCAGAGTTCGTGGCTGATCACGGCGACGGCAGGACCGCCCGGGCGGTCCTCCTCGTCGGTAAAAGCGCGGCCGCGCACCGGGGCGACCCCGAAGACGCGGAACAGGTTGGCCCCGACCTGCGCGCTCCGGACCCGTTCGGGCTGATCGCCGCCGGTCAGGTTGACGGCGCCACTCGCGAAGATCGCGATATCGGCCAGTGCGGGAATGTCCGCTTGCCACGCTTCGTACTCATCGTAGGAAACCCAGGTCCGTTCGAAGCCGGTCCAGGCGCTCCAGACCGTGACAACCCCGGCCGGGTTCGTATATGGCAGGGGTGTCAGCAGCGCGCTGCGCACCACTGCGAACAGTGCGGTTGCGGTCCCGATACCGACGCCCAAGGTGAGTACGACGATCGCGGTCATGCCAGCCTCGCGACGGAGCGAGCGGACCGCAAAGGCGAGATCCTTGAGCACCGACTCGAGGCGGGTGCCGCCTCGTTCGTCCCGGACCTCTTCGGCCACGTTGGTGGCGTTGCCGAAGGCGCGGAGCGCGGTCTGCCGGGCGTCTTTGGGAGTTTCCCCCTGACTGACCCGGTATTCCGTTTCGAGGTCCAGATGATGGCGAATCTCTTCGGCGAGCTCGCGATCGGCCCGGCGCCGTCCCATCAGCGCATCGAGAACCGAACGAAGGGAGAACCGGGCCATGAGAACCTCAGGCGAAGCGAAGGACGCGCTCGACCGCTCCCGCTGAGCGGCGCCAGTCGGCAACGGCGGAGTCGAGCGCTCGGCGCCCCGCCGGAGTCAGGTGGTAGTACCGGGCGCGGCGGTTGTTCTCGCTCGCACGCCACTCGGCGCGGATCAGGTCGCGCCGGAGCAGTCGCTGCAGGGCGGGGTAGAGCGAGCCCTGGTTGACATCGAAAACGTCACCCGAAACCTGCCGCAGCCGGAACGAGAGCCCCCAGCCGTGCGACGTTTCTGCGGACAACAGCTTGAGGATCAGCATCTCCAGGGTACCCTGGAGCACATCGGAACGTGGATCGGCCATGCTCCTTTAGACGAGCGACAGGTCGAATTAGTTGCAATCGGGCGGTGGAGCGGGGAGGGTCAGGAGTCGAATCGGATCGGTTGAGCGCCTTCCCAAACGACCCGGCGGCCGATTTCGGGAAGGAGGTCGAGCCCCTCGACGACGGTCAGGATATGGTTCCCGCGGAGGCGGCCGAACTTGCTGGCAAAGACCGTAATACCGTACGGGACCAGGATTTCGGTTTCGCTAACGCCCTGGGGATAGAGCAGGATCTGTCCCGGAGCCGGCTGATCGGTAGCGTTCTCCTCGCCGACGCCGGTCTGGAGATCACCATATGGTACCCACGCCGCCTCGCCGCTCCAGCGGGCCTGCAGCAGCGAGCCGGTCAGGGGAAGAAGGCTCAGGAAGGCCGCGACCGAGCGAGGCGCCTGCTCTCGTTCGAGACGCGCGGTGAGGACGAGATCGCCAATCGTGATCCGAATCATGATTACTTCCCGGCAGATGGAGGAACCAGCGCGCTGATGATCGGGTTGCGCGGCAAGCTGGCCCGATCGACGGCGACGCCGTCTTTGATGACAGTGCGGATCTGCCGGTAGTTGCGCGCGCTGGCGAGCGGATCCGCATCGAGAATGACGAGATCGGCCCGTCGCCCCGGCTCCAGGGTGCCGATGTCCTTCTCCAATCGATACGCGCGGGCGACATGACTGGTGGCCGAACGGAGCACCTCCATCGGCGCCATGCCGGCTTCTTCGAAAGCGACCAGCGCGTTGAAGTGCCCCTCGCCGAGCTTGACCCGGGAGTCGACCGTATCGGCGGCGCGGGTGCGTGACTCACTCGCGAGAATCGGATTCTCGATCCCGGCATCCGTCGACATGAGCAGGGTGACGCCGGCGCGGATCATGTTCCGGATGTTGTCGCGACCGACCGTCATGTACGGGGTGAGCACGCCATCGGGGATATGCTTTGCCATCGCGTCGAGGTGCCGCTGGGTCACCGCCAGCGCCGAGACTGCGATCTTGCGCTCGGCCAGCTTGCGGAGCGTGACTTCCGGAATCCGCTGGGTCGGGCCGGAAATGTCGCCGTGAGTCACGATGTCGACGCCGGCCTCGATGGCCATGTCGAGACTCTCGACTGACGTGGTATGGGCCTGGACGGTCATGCCGGCGCGATGTCCCTCCTCGACGATGGCGCGCTGGACCCGTTCCGAAAACGAAATCAGGTTCATGTCGACGTGCCCGCTGCCGCCGAACTTGAGGAAGTCGCTGCCGAGCTTGGTGTAGCCGCGGATGACCTGGCGAACGGAATCCGGCGTGAGCCAGAGCAACTCCCGTCCGGTGCCATCTTCCCACAGCGCGTTGGTGCGCTGGACGAAGGCCCGGCTGGCGTGCGCAGCTGATGGCGCGCGGAAGTCGGCGCCCAACGGACCCGTGAACCCGATGATATTGCCGGCCAGATAGAAGCGGCTGCCGGGTACCCGTCCGGCGTTGATCTCATCGCGCGCCCGGATCAGCGGCGCGCGCGGGCCCCCAGGTGTCGAACACCGTGGTGAGCCCGGCGCGCAGTGCGATCTGCGCGGCCTCGATGATGATCTCGTGGTAACGCCCTTCGTAGCGGATCAGGGTTTCGAGATCGCCGTTCAGGTAGAGATGGAGATTGGCGTCCATCAGCCCGGGAATGACGAAACCGTTCCGGGCATCGATCCGGGTCGCGTTGGCCGGAATCGTCACGGAGGCGGCCGGACCGACCGCCGTAATCCGTCCGTCCCGGATCAGCACGACCCCGTTGGGAATCGGCGCGCGGCCGGTGGCGTCGATCACGGTGCCGCCGGTTACGGCGACGTCCTGAGCATGAGCGGGCAGGGCCCAGCAAGTCGCCAACACGGCCAGCGAAGCTAGCGCACCTCGGATGCGTGACATGGATGACCCTCGATTGTCGGAACGGTGTCGGTCAGTAGCCTAGCGCGGCCCACCGATCGTGGCAGCAAGGGCGCCGGCGAATTCTCGCATCGACGCAAAGCGCGCGGACGGATCGTGCTCCATGGCTTTCCCGATGACCTGCTCGAGCTGCTCGGACGCGCCCGGATAGACGCTGCGGAGCCGCCGCGGCTTTCCGGTCAGGTGGTTGAGCATGGTTTCCTGCGCATTGGTGCCGTCGAACGGCAACTCGCCGGTCAGCAATTCGAACGCCAGCACGGCGAGCGCAAAGATATCGCTGCGATGGTCGATGGCCTTGCCCCGAATCTGTTCGGGACTCATGAACTCGGGTGTGCCGAGCACGATCCCGGTCGCCGTCAACTTGGAGATCTCACCGCCGGCAATCCGCTCTTTGGCCAGGCCGAAATCCATCACCACCGCGCGCTCGCGGCTGGTTTCCGGCACCAGCATCACGTTCTCGGGCTTGAGGTCGCGATGCAGGATTCCCTGATCGTGCGCGTGCTGGAGGCCGTGGGCAATCTGCACCAGGATCGGGACGGCCTGCGCGGCTGGCATGGGGCCGGTCCGGTTTTCCCGGGTCGACAGCGTTTCGCCCTCCAGGAAGGGCATCACTAGGTAGGGAAGCGTATTGGCTTCGCCATAGGCCAGCAGGCCGCAGACGTTCGGATGGTTGAGCTTGAGCGCCAGCTGCGCTTCACGCTTGAGGCGGGCCACCGATTCCGGATCGTTGGCCAGGCGCGACATCAGGACTTTGACGGCGACCGGTTGCTTCGTTTCGCGATCGACGGCCCGGTAGACGTAGGCCATCCCGCCTTCGCCGACTCGGCGCTCGATGGCGTACCGTCCGTCGATGATACGGCCCTGTAGCGCCGATGCCGGTTCGCTCGTGGCCGGACGTTCGAGCTTGCGTTCGCTGGCGCGGCGGCTGGGGGAGGGACGGATCGCGCTTTCGCCGTTATCGGCAATCAGGGGAAAGCCGTCCTTCATACAGAAGCGCGCCGGCGGTGCGTAGCCGGTGCCGCAACGGGGGCAGCGCAGGCCGCTCATGGCTCAGTCCCGGTACCGGTTCCGCCCGTCCGCTTTGGCCCGCAGCAGATTGGCGTCGGCCAGGCGAAGCAGAGAGTCCGAATCGGTGACGCGTTCGTCGGGCACGGTGGCGATCCCGATGCTGACGGTGATCTGGACGGGATACTCGGAGGTGCCAAGCGTCGCCGCGTTGACCTTGCGCAGAATCCGCTCGGCGTAGATCCGGGCGCCGCGAATACCGGTTTCGGGCAGCAGCACGACGAACTCTTCGCCGCCCAGGCGAGCCAGCACATCCATGGCCCGCTGCTCTCGACGCAACAGATCGGACAGCTGGATCAGGACGCGATCGCCGAGTTCATGACCGTAGGTGTCGTTGAGGCGTTTGAAGTGGTCGATGTCGAGCATCAGGCAGGAGAGTACCGTGCTCTGGCGCTGGGCCCGCGCCAATTCGTGGTCGAGCCGTTCCCTGAGTGCCCGCCGATTGTAGAGCGAGGTGAGCGGGTCGGTCTCGGCCAGCTGCTTCATCTCGTCCTGACGGCGCAGCGCTTCTTCGAAGTCGTAGGCCCGGAAGATGAGCGGGGTGGCGGCTTCCATGACCCGGGCGGCAAAGCGGAGATCGGCCTCGCCGAGCCGGGCGTCGGAACCGGTCGTGCGGAGGAAGAAGGCCGCGGGGCGATCACGAACCTGGAACGGCACGACGGCAACCGACGTGGTCGGAACCGTGCGTCCCTCGACCCGCCAGAGTTCGCGAACCGAGGCGAAGAGCGGGTCGCTGCGCACGTCGCCCGACAGCAGCGGGGTACCGCTGGAGATGGGCTTCTCGAGTTCGGGATAGCGCCGGAGGTCGATCGTCAGATGCCGGAGGTTGGGCGTTTCCGACGACGCCACGACGGTCGCGGTTTCTCCGTTCTCGTCATCGAGCACGATCGAGCAGCGCGAAATCGACAGGCCAGTCGCGATTCTGCGCACCAGGACCGTGAAAATCTCGGCGGGCGTGGCGGCGGCGGACACCTCCGTGATCAGGCTGATCAGCTGGGTGTCGCTGCGGGCCTGGTTCCGGGCTTCGTTGAGCGCCTGCCCTGCGCGCAGGTGGGCTCGGATCCGCGCGAGGAAATCATCCAGCCGAAAGGGCTTGGTCACGAAATCGGCGGCGCCCAGGCCTAACGCTTCGACCGAGGCCTCACCGGGCGGTGATCCCGACAGCACTAGGATGGGCAGGTCGCGATGTCTCGGGTGATGCTTGATGGTATCGAGCGCCGATAAGCCGTCGACACCGGGCAGGCCGATGTCCAGGATGACGAGGTCGACCGGATTGTCGTCGAGGTACTCGATCAGTCCCGACGCGGAGTACCGGCTGGAGATCCGGTACCCCTCTGCGCCGAGAATGGAGGAAAGCGACCGATTGAGGGGCTGGTCGTCGTCAACGATCAGAACGTGCGACGCCGGCGTGGACATCGCGCTTCAGCCGACCAACCGCGCAAACACCGCGGGGTCGACATTCCCCCCGGTCAGAATGCAGGCCGTTGGTCCGGTCGGCTTGATCTTGCCGGCCAGGATCGCCGCAACCGAAGTTGCGCCGGAGGGCTCCACCTTGAGGCCCATCGAGCGGAACAGGAAGCGCACGCCGGCGGCGATCTCGGCTTCGGTCAGCGCAATCGCGTCTTTGACGACCGGCTTGATGTACTCGAGCGTGATGCTGCCGAGCGACGGAGGCACCAGACCATCGGCCAGTGTGTCGACCGGCTCGAACGGAACCGGGTGCCCGGCATCGAGGGCGGCCCGGAGCTTGGGCGAACTCGCCGGCTCGACGCCATAGATCGTCGCCGAGGGCTTGATGGCGGCGATGGCGGCGCAGGTACCCGCGATCATGCCCCCGCCGCCGACCGGCGAGATCAGGAGGGACGTTTCCGGCTGGTCCTCGAAGATTTCGTACGCGCAGGTGCCTTGCCCCATGATGACATCGACGTTGTCGTAGGGTGCGACGAACACATAGCCATGTTTGTCGATCAGGTCCTGAGCCCGCTGTTCCCGTTCCTTCTTGGTGGTGAAGACGATCTCGGCGCCGTGACGCCGGATCCCTTCCACCTTGACTGCCGGGGCGGTTTCGGGCATCACGATGACGGCTTTGACGCCGAAGTGCTTGGCCACGTAGGCCACGGCCTGGCCGTGGTTGCCGCTCGAGTGCGTGATGATGCCTCGGGCGCGCTGCGCTTCGGGCAACCGGGAAATGGCCGTGTAGGCGCCCCGGATCTTGAAGGCGCCGATCGGCTGATGGTGTTCGCACTTGACGCGCACCGGCACGCCGAACTGTCGCGACAGCGCGGCAGATTCGACGAGCGGAGTCCGCACTGCAATCGTCGCCAGCGCGGCTTGCGTGCGGGCGAGGTCTTCGCGCGAGATGGTCGGTAAAGCGGTCGTGGTCATGGGATTCCGTTGATTATTCCGGCGCCTCGGCCGGCTCGGTGGCTTCGGTTTCGGACTCGTCTTCCTTCACGACGCGTGCCACGCCGACGATGGTGTCGCCGGTATCGAGGTTCATGACCCTGACCCCTTGGGTGTTGCGACCGATCACCCGGATGCCGTCGACCGGCAGGCGGATGATCACACCGACTTTGGTAATCATCATCAGTTCATCTTCCGGCTGCACTTCCTTGAGCGCGACACAATCGCCGGTCTTGTCGGTGTTGTGGAAGGTGATGATGCCCTTGCCACCGCGCTTCTGAACCCGATACTCGGTCAGTTCCGATCGCTTGCCGAAGCCTTTCTCGCTGACCACGAGCAGGGTGGCATCCCGGCGGATCACCACCATTCCGATGACCCGGTCGCCCTTGCTCAGTTCGATTCCCTTGACGCCGGCCGTGGCGCGCCCCATCTGACGGACATCGCTCTCGTGGAACCGGATGCTCATGCCATCCTTGGTTGCCAGGACGATATCGTTGTTGCCATCGGTCAGCTGGACGTCGATCAGTTCGTCGCCGTCTTCGATATTGATGGCGATGATGCCGTTCGCGCGCGGGTTGCCGTAGTCGGACAGCACCGACTTCTTCACGGTGCCATGCCGGGTCGCGAACGTCAGCCAGCGGTTGTCGCTGAATTCGCGCACCGGCACCAGCGCGGTGATCTGCTCGTCCGGCCGGATCGCGATACACTGGATGATCGGCTTACCCCGCGTGGCGCGCCCGCCCTGCGGGATCTCGTGGACCTTGAGCCAGTAGACCTGGCCCCGGTTCGAGAAGAACATCACGTAATCGTGGGTGCTCGCGATGAAGAGGTGCTCGATCCAATCATCTTCCTTGGTCGTCGCACCGGTGAGGCCTTTGCCGCCTCGCCGCTGCCGCCGATAGGTCGACACCGGAGTCCGCTTGATGTACCCGGTGTGCGAGATGGTGATCACCATGTCCTCTTCGACGATCAGATCCTCGATGGAGAAGTCGCTCTGATCGGGGATGATCTCGGTGCGGCGGTCGTCCCCGAAGGTCTCCGCCACTTCCGACATCTCGTCCTTGAGGATCTGCATCCGCTTCTCATACGACGCCAGGATCGACTCCAGCTCCGCAATGATCGCGCGCACTTCGGCCAACTCGGCTTCGAGCTTTTCGATCTCGAGGCCGGTGAGCTTGGCGAGCCGCATGTTGAGGATCGCTTCGCTCTGCTTCTCGGAGAGCTTGAAGCGCTTGCGGAGCCGTTCGTCGGCTTCGTCGACGTCCTTGGAACTCCGGATGATGCTCACGACCTCGTCGATGTTGTCGACGGCGATCTTGAGGCCTTCCAGGATATGTTCCCGCGCCTTGGCCTGGTCGAGATCGAACTGGGTCCGGCGGACGATGATCTCGTGGCGATGCTCGATGTAGTGCTGCAGCATCTCCTTCAGGTTCATCACCCGCGGCTGGCCCTTGACCAGCGCGAGGTTGATGACGCCGAAGGTCGACTGCATCGAGGTGTGCTTGAACAGCAGGTTCAGCACCACATGGGCCATCGCGTCGCGCTTGAGTTCGATGACCAGCCGCATCCCGTCCCGGTCGGACTCGTCGCGCACTGCCGAGATGCCTTCGATCTTCTTGTCGACCGCCAGCTGGGCAATGTCCTTGGCCAGCGTGGCCTTGTTGACCTGATAGGGCAGCTCGGTGACTACGATCGAGGTCCGGCCCGAAGATTCCTTCTCTTCGATCTGAGCCCGCGCCCGCATTACGACTTTGCCGCGGCCGGTTTCGTAGGCCTCGCGGATACCCTGCACCCCGTAGATGTACCCGCCGGTCGGGAAGTCGGGGCCCTGGATGTGCTTCGTGAGATCCTGGATCGACGCGTCGGGATTATCGATCAGCACCGCGATGGCGTTGCAAACTTCCCGCAGATTGTGCGGCGGGATGTTGGTGGCCATGCCGACGGCGATACCGCTCGAACCGTTGACCAGCAGGCTCGGGATCTTCGACGGCAGGACGGTCGGCTCCTGGAGCCGATCGTCGTAGTTGGGCTGGTAGTCGACCGTGTTCTTGTCGATATCCTCGAGCATCGCGACCGCGATGCGGGTCAGCTTGGCTTCGGTGTACCGATAGGCCGCCGCGGGGTCGCCGTCGACCGAGCCGAAGTTGCCTTGCCCATCGATCAGCGGATAGCGCAGCGAAAAATCCTGCACCATGCGGACCAAGGCATCGTAGACCGGTGCGTCGCCGTGCGGGTGATACTTACCCAGCACTTCGCCGACGACCGTCGCCGATTTCTTGTAGGGACGGCCGGGCACCAGGCCCAACTCGTTCATCGCATTCAGGATCCGGCGGTGAACCGGCTTCAAACCGTCTCGCACGTCCGGCAGGGCGCGCGACACGATCACGCTCATCGAATAGTTGATGAAGCTTTGCCTCATCTCCTCTTCGATCGTGCGCGGAAGAATCCGCTCGCGCGAATGAGGTGCGGTCATGAGACTCGGGTGTTCGGGAAGAGATTTCAGGCGGCCCGGACGCGGGCCGCCAAAGCAGGGAAATATAGTCGCCATCCGGGCCCGGTAGCAACCGCGGGCGAGCGGCGTAAGTCATTTTTTCATAAGGGTTTGAAAGGCGTCTCCGGGGCGCGGCGCCCGGCGCCGGACCTCGGGATGAAACCAGCTTGGATCGCGCCTCGTCCGGAGCGGCGTCCGGGCCGGGTTGCGGACCCCCGATTCGGGCGATAGCTTCTGGATCTAGCCGAATAAATACCGAAAATCGTTCTCGAGGAGGTGCTCTATGTCCAATGGTGCCGCGGCGGCCGAGGTCGTCATCGCTCCCGAAGGGTTCCGGACCCACTGGCAGGGACATCGCCGGCTGACCCGGCGGGTCATCGAGGCCTTTCCCGAGGATCAGCTGTTCAGTTATCAGGTCGGTGGGATGCGCCCGTTCGGGGTCATGGTGCTGGAACTGTTGTCCATGGCGGCGCCGACCGTGCGGGGCGTGGCCACGGGCCAGTGGGACCATGATATGGATCGGTCGGTTCGGCCCAAGGCCGAGTTGCTGGCGGCCTGGGACAGGGATACGGTGGAAATCGACCGGAACTGGCCGGGGCTGGCGGGAAAGTTCCAGGAAAAGATGACCATCTACGGTGAGTACACCGATCTGCTCTGCAACCTGTTGCTTTATATCATCGACAACGAAATTCATCATCGCGCCCAGGGGTACGTCTACTTGCGCGCGCTGGGGATCGAGCCGCCGCCCTTCTACGTCAGGGATTGAGGCAGACGCAGGGCTCGGAGCCGCAGGTCACATCTCACGCGGAATTAAGAGGGTCGTCGTCCATGCTGAGCGACATTCGGTACGCCGTCAGGTCCTTGATTCGATCCCCCGGGTTCACCCTCGCCGTCGTGCTGACCCTGGGGCTCGGTATCGGTGCCAACACGGCCATCTTTTCCGTCGTGCGTGCCGTGCTGCTCAAGCCGCTTCCGCATCAGGACGGCGATCGGCTGGTCTACCTCCGCCAGTCGGCCGATGGGCTGGGCGCCGAGAACGTACTGTTTTCGGTGCCGGAAATTCTGGACTTCCGGAACGGCGCCAAGAGCCTGGGTGGTATCGCCGAGTATTCGGGCATGACCTATACGCTGCAGGGCACCGACGACGCGGTCCGGATCAACGTCGGCCTGGTGACCGGGAACTACTTCAGCGTCATGGGTCTCCGGCCCGTGCTCGGTCGCCTGACGACATCCGACGATGACGGTACCGGGGTGCCGCCGGTGATGGTGCTGACCCACGAGTACTGGCTCAATCGCTTTCAGGGCGACAGTAGCATCGTCGGGAAAACCGTCCTGATCGACAACCGCGCGGTCACCGTGATCGGGGTGGTGCAGTCGGCGCCGTACTTCCCGAATCGGATGGACGCGCTGATGAACATGGTGATCAGTGAGCACCATACCAGCGCCACCATGGTGCATGGGCGCACTCATCGGATGACCGAGATGATTGCGCGCCTGGCGCCCGGTGTTTCGCTGGCGCAGGCGCGCGGCGAGGTGGCCGACGTGCGGAAGCGGGTGCAGATCGACCATCCCGATGCGTACGATGCCGCCTCGAACTACAAGGTCACGGTCAGCCCCCTCAAGGAAGTGCTCGGCGAGCGGGCGCGGTTGACGCTCTGGTTGCTGATGGGCGCCGCGGCGTTCGTCCTGATCATCGCGTGTGCCAACGTGGCCAATCTGACGCTGATGCGCGGGGTGCGGCGCGAGCACGAACTGGTGGTACGCACCGCGCTCGGCGCCGGGACGGCCAAGCTGCGGCAGTTGTTATTGGTGGAGAACGGGTTGCTGGTGCTGGCCGGCAGTCTGGTCGGTCTGGTGGTGGCGTTCGGCGGGGTGGGCATGCTGGCGTCGCTGGTGGCGCGCTACTCACCGCGGGCGGATGAGATCCGGGTCGACCTCGTGGTGCTGGGCTTCACGCTGGTGCTGGCCATCGTGGTCGCTCTGCTGCTGTCGTTTGCGCCGGGGTTGGTCAAGGAACGGGTACTGGCCGCGACGCTGGCGGGGGCGGGGAAGTCGTCGGCCGGGCGCGGGCGCCAGCGATTGCAGCGAGCCCTCGTTGTTGCGCAGGTAGCAGTGTCGGTCATTTTGCTGACCGGAGCAGGGTTGCTGACGCGGTCGATGCTGCGCCTGTCGGAGGTCGATACCGGCTTCGATGCGGGCAATGAAGTGCTCACCATGCAGGTGGCGGTCGACGAAGCCGGCCGCAGCCAGGCGGATCAGGTCGCGCTCTATCAGCGGATGCAGGCTGAGTTGGCCGGAATCCCAGGAGTCATGGAAGTAGGCATCGGGTCGACCATGCCGTTGGCGAACAGCTTCCAGCTCGAAGTCAAAGCGGAGGGTCGGGATGTGGCGCCCGACGAGCCGATGCCTCGCGCCGACTACCGTACGGCGAGTCCGGAGTTCTTCCGGGCCGCCGGGGTGCCGGTCATCGCGGGTCGCGCCTTCGATGTGACCGACGGGCAGGGAACCGCGATGGTGGTGATCCTCAACAAGACACTGGCCGACCGGCTCTTTCCCGGGCTCGATCCGATCGGTCGCCGGGTGGCTTGGACCGGTGACGTGCTGCGGTTCATTCCCGTGAGCGGCGACTGGCGCACCGTAGTCGGCGTGGTCGCCGATACCAAGGACGACGGGCTCGACGGCGGGTCTCGACCGGTGCTCTTCCATCCGCTGACCCAGGGGATGTTTGGCGGCGGGATCGTGATTCGCGCCCGCGGGGATGCCGCGACGATGGCGCCGGCGGCAACCCAGTTGGTGCGCAAGATCGCGCCGCGGGCGCCGATCGAGAATATCCGGACCGTGGCCGAGCTCAAGGGTGAGCGGGTGGCGCCGCGGCGGCTCAATGCCACGCTGGTGGCCGCCTTCGGAGCGCTCGCGGTGCTGATTGCCGCCGTGGGCATTGCCGGGGTGCTGGCTTTCTCGGTCAGCGCGCGCACCAGGGAAATCGGGATTCGCATGAGTCTCGGCGCCGACAGCGGCCGAGTCCAGCGGATGATCATCTCCGAAGGGGGAGTCCTGCTCGGCGTGGGTCTGGTGCTGGGGTTGGTCGGCTCCCTGCTGGCGACCCGGATGATCCAGGGCTTGCTCTATGGTGTTGCGCCGCACGACCCGTCGACCCTGCTCGTGGTCGCGCTCCTCATGGCGGTCATCGGGCTGGTTGCCTGCTGGATTCCTGCCGTGCGCGCGGCCCGGATCGATCCCGGCGTGGTGATCCGGGCGCAGTAGACGGCGCGGTCCGAGCCTGCCGATGCTCGGATTCGTGGCAATGATGCGGACGTCGTGATATTCTCTCCGGCGTCCGCATCGTCCTTGTCGAACCGTGTTTCAATCGGAGCTGCCACTCATGGTCAGTCGCCGTTCGTTTCTGTGGTCGTCGTCCGCTCTTGCACTCGGCGCGGTGCCGGTCAGTCGTACCTTGGGTCGGGTGGCGCCAGGGATTTCGCAACCCGATCCGCTCGCGGGCATGATCGTCGTCAATGCGCTCGGCTTTCTGGACGAACCGTACGGCCCGCGCCCGTCCGGTCCGCCGGCCATCGTGAGTGCCACGGCGCTGGCTGCTGCGAAGGCGTCGGGGTTGACCGCCATCAACTCCACGCTTCCCGGTGGTGACGACTTCGAAACGGCGGTGCGGGCCATCGGCCGGTACGATGCGTTTATCCGGGCCAACGCCAACGATCTGCTCAAGGTCATGACGACCGAGGATATTCGACGTGCCAAGGCCGAGAAGAAGGTTGGGCTGATCTTTGGCTTTCAGAATGCGACGATGGTCGGCGACAAGGCCGATCGGGTCGACGTTTTTGCCGATCTCGGCATGCGCTGTATCCAGCTGACCTATAACGTTCGCAATCAGCTGGGCAGCGGGGCGATGGATACTGCGGATCAGGGTCTCACTCCGCTCGGTCGCGACATTGTGGCGCGTCTCAATGCGAAGCGCGTCATGGTCGATCTCTCGCACAGCAATCGGCAGATTTGCCTGGATGCGGCGCGGGCGTCCACGGCGCCGATTTCGATCAATCACACCGGATGCCGGGCCTTGTCGGATGTGCCCCGGAACAAAACCGACGAAGAGCTCAAGCTGGTGGCCGAGCGGGGCGGATTCGTGGGGATCTACTTCATGATGTTTCTGGCGCGGGGTCGGGAAGCGACGGCCGACGATGTCGTGGCGCACATCAAGCACGCGATCAAGGTGTGCGGGGAAGATCATGTCGGCATCGGAACCGACTACGGGATCGTCGATCTCGGTGACATGGATGGCGTCCGGGCTTACTGGGGTGACTTCGTCCGCCGCCGTCTCGAGGCACGCACCGCGTCGACGGGTGAGGATCCCAAGGTGCTTCCTTTTGCGCAGGGATTGACCGGGCCGAATCAGTTCAGGGCACTGGCCCGCGCGCTCGACAAATCGGGGGTCGGTGCCCGGGTAACCGAGAAGGTGCTCGGCCTCAACTACGTCCGGTTTGCGAAGGAAATCTGGGGCGCCTGAGGTGAGGCTCGAATGACGAGCGCCCGGACGCATCCTCGCGTCCGGGCGCTCGTGTATCTCGGCGGCCGTGTCAGTCGGTCAGCGGGGCCGGTCCCAAGTGTCGACCGACTTGGTGTCCTGCCGGTACATCTCGGGCACCATCCAGTAGCTGTCGCCGTAGCGGCGCTGGGTCGGCCAGATTTCGTCGAGCGACATCGCATCGTAGAGCGTGCCCGCCTTCATGACGTAGCGGATGCCCGCGGTATTCCGGATGTTGTCGAGCGGGTTGCCGTCGAGCACCATCAGGTCGCCCAACTTGCCCACCGAGATCGATCCGAGGTCGTCTTCCATGCCGAGGAAGATGGCGCCGTGCATACTGGCAACTTCGAGGGCCGTCATCGCGCCGGCGGCCTTGGCCAGCATCCAGACATCCCAGTGGGAGCCAAGTCCCGCCTGCTGGCCGTGCGAACCGACCGACGAGTAGCCGCCGGCGGCCACGACATCGGCGATCTGCTGCGCCATGATGTCCTTCGAGTAGTCGGTTTCCGGACGCATGATGAAGCGCCGCGTGTGGGGAATCAACTGGCGCCACGGGACCCACTTCTGCTGCTTCGGGTCGAGCCAGATGGGGCTCTCCTGCCAGAAGAACTCCTCGTTCCATGCCCCGTAACCGCTCACCAGTGGCGTGTGGGCGTAGACGTAACGTGACTTGCCAAAAAAGGTCGTCAGGTCGGCATAGAGCGGCGCGTGCACGGTAGCATGCTCGCCGCCGGTGTAGCCGTCCATGACCATGCCGATCTTGTGGGTCATGTCCGCGCTGCCTTCGGCCGTGGCGCGCATGCCCAGCTGCCGGGCGGCGTCGACCGCCCATTGGCGCTGGCGTCGAGTCGGCTGAAGGTATTGCTTGAGCATGATCGTGCCCCACGACTGCCGGCGCCGGATCTCGTTGAGTGCGACGTCGCGACTGGTCACGTCGTTGGTGCCGGGTGAATCGCCGTTGGTCAACGCTTCCGACACGCTGAAGACGCGTGGTCCGACCATCACGCCCGCCTCGATCATCTCGGCGGTCGGGAAGGCCGCGAGGGAGGAGGTCGAGGGATCGCTGGTGGTTGTGACGCCATAGGCCAGGTAGATCGCGCTCTCGAAGTTCTGGCGCGGCATCATCCCCATGTGTTCGCGATGGTGATGGGCGTGGGTGTCGACCCACCCCGGGATCACGGTTTTGCCGGCGACGTCGATGACGCGGTCCACGCCGGTGGTGGGGCAGTCTCCGACGCAGCTGATCCGTCCGTTGCGCACCACCACGGTACCGCGGTCGATCACCCGCTGTTTGTCGAGGGTGATGATCCGGGCGCCGGTCAGCGCGACCGTGCCGGCGGCCACGGCGCGATTGGCGGAGAGCTTGACCGTCGTCGTGTCGGTGCGTCCGGAGCTGGTGTTGTGCGCAAAGAACCGATCGGCGCTGGCGTAGTCGAGCGTCGTGGCATTGCGCCAGCGGGGCAGGAGTCCGCCCGTGGTCGTGAGTGGCTTGGCGTTGAAGGTTCCGCCGGTCTTGGCGATCAGCGGTGTTTGGTTGCCCGAGCCGCCCACGGGAATCGGGGCAAGGTAGATGTTGCTGCCCTGTTTGAAGGCAACCCACTGCCCGTCCGGAGAGACGGCCGCATCGTCGGCGTGTCGCACGTTGGCGAGCACCCGTCGGTCGGTGCCGTCCATTCGGATCGAGGCGACCTCGACGCCGAAGCCGTCCGCGCCGAATCCCTTGGAGATGGCGTAGAATACCCGACCGTCGCTGCCCACGGTCGCCCGCAGCTGCGCACCTGAGCCGGCGACCTGCACGATGTCGGTTTCCGCGCCTCCTTGCGCACTGATCCGGATCAGATCGAAGTACGGGTTGCGTCCCAGGGTCGACGCGCGTGCCGTGGCGCCGGATCCGCGAGCCACGATGATCTCGCCCCCGTCCGGAGTCCAGGCGGGATTGAGGTACTCGCCGGCGTCGGCGGTGAGGCGTTGCGGCGCGCCGCCGCTTGCCGCGATGCGCCAGAGCCCGCCGCGGTTGGCGTCGTCTACCGTCGTGAAGGCAATCGACTGCCCGTCGGGAGACCAGGCAGGCTGGAACTCGAGCGGCTGGAAGTCGGCGGGCGTTAGGCGACGGGGGGCGCCGCCCGGCAGGTCCATAAGGTGGATCCGCCCGAGCGCCTGGAAGGCGAGGCGCTTGCCGTCGGGCGATGCGCTGGCCCAGCGGATGAAGCGAACGTCGAAGGCGCCATCCGACAACTTGTTCTTGACCCAGATCTGTTCCGACATGGTGCGCTGGACGCGCGCGGTGAACGGAATCGTGCTCACCTGGCCACTCGCCACGTCCAGCTTGCGGATCTTGCCGCCCTGGTGGATCACGATGTGGTTGTCGGCGGTCCAACGGTAGCCGGGATAGGTTCCGTTGACGGGAATACTCTCCTCGGCGAGGTCCATCTCGACGGGATCCATTGCCAGGCGTTCACTGCCGGACTGGAGATCGCGAATCCAGAGCGCCGAGCGGGGTCCGAAGCGCTGACCTTTGTATTCGAGGGTGCCGCCGGGGACTTTGCGGATGAAGGCCAGGTAGCGCCCGTCGGGGCTGGGTTCTGCGGCATAGGCGCCGCCGCTGGTACCGCGATCCTGCTGGCCGGACTGACCCGCAGTGATCGGGCGCACCTCACCGGTTCTCATGTCATAGCGATGAATCTGAACGGCGCCCTTGAGCGCGTCGTCCTGGCCCCAGAAGCCGGTTGGTTGCGCGGTGTAGACGTCGTAGTAGAGATATCGGCCGTCGGCCGAGATGACCGGGCGGGACGGGGCGCGTCCGATGTCGCCCTTGACCAGTTCGATGCCGCGGCCGCCATTCCGATGGTACATCATGAGTGAGCGGCCGAAGAGATTCGGCGATTTGACGACGATCAGGTACTGGCCGTCGGCGGTCCAGACCGGCGAGCGCATTGTCGATGTCGGATCGACGGCAGCGGCGCGCGGATTCCGGCCGTCGGCGTCCATGATCCAGAGGTTGGCCTGTCCGCCGCGGTCGGAGATGAACGCGATTGTCTTGCCGTCTGGTGAGATCCGCGGATGCGAGTTGACCGCGATGCCGCTGGCGGCGGTCAGGTTCTCCGCCGTGCCGCCGGCCGCGGGCAGTCGATAGATGCTGCCGATCAGATCGAAGACCAGCCATTGCCGGTCCGGAGAAACGTCGACCGAGGTCCAAGTGCCTTCCGAGACGGTGAAGTCGACGGTGCGGGTTTGGCCGCGTGGCTTGGTGACGTCCCATCCGGTGTCGGCGGGGGCCTGGGCTCCGACGTTCGAGGTCACCGCAAGGGTGAGTGCGATGGAGGTGAGCAACGCTCTGATCGTCATCGGTTGATGTTCCAGGCGGAAGGGTGCCCTACGGGGCAAAAGTGATGGTCGGAGTACAATTCTGTCGACAATTCTCCGGAGTGCAAGAGAGCGCCCGCGCTCAGTTCTCGTCGTTCGATGCCCCGGCGAGGTCTGCTAGGAGCTGGGTGGTGTCATACTGTCTAGACGAGTTCAGGCTTAGCATCTACAGCCTCGGTGTATCAGTCGCGCCAGTTAAGGTGAGGATCACTCGTCTTCTGGCGAGGGCTCAGGCGATCGGGGAGCAGAGTGACGGTGCGCTGTTCCTGAGGGGCGACTCGCCGCCGCCGACTCGAAGCCCAGCTTTGTAAGCTGGCGAGTGGGTCAGCGTCGCCGCGCATGGTCGGCATCCATTCGTTATTTGCGGCAGCCGCACCATGCCGTCCTCCTTGCTAGGTGTGCCCGCAACGAGTCCGTCGATCCTCAATGGAAACGGAGCGGTCGATCGAGCGCGACGATGATCTGACCCAGTTCCACTGATTGTTTCGGTTTATTGTCGGGGAAAGCAAGGTTTTTTCCTAACTTGAACTGGCCGAGAAGAGGTCGATATTGGTACACAGCCTTGAGAAAGGGCCAGAAGTGTCGGGTCTTCAGTCGTACCTTATGTATTGGGGCAAAGCGCGGCCTCTCGAGGTCGAAGGCCCGCAATGGCATCCGGTTGCATTTCATTTGCTGGATGTTGCCGCTGCAATGAAGTCGATTCTTCAGGCTCGGCCCGTAATGCGTGCGAGGGCGGCTCGTCTGTTGCAGTTGGACGAGGAAAGTGCGGTTCGTCTTCTGGTTGTACTAGCCCTCCTTCACGACATCGGTAAGTTCGCTCGTTTCTTTCAGGCCAAGGCACCGGCGTACTGGCCGATCGAATTGGGGGTACTCGATCGTTCGAAGTTGTCGCCATCTACTCATACCCAAGATGGCTTGCTTTTGTGGGAGGAATATCTCAGCGACCGAATCGTTGGGGAACTCCTCCCTGCGACCTTCCATGGGCTCCTTCCGTTGCTCATGGCCTCTTTTGGGCACCATGGGAAGCCAACCTCTCGTTCGTCGGCCTCAGTAAATTGGACCTTTGGGGAAGTGGGCCTACTAGCTGCGGAAACATGCGTCCGCGATCTACTGGCCTTGGTGGGGCCGGTCTCGATACCGCAGGAACTCGGTGAACGCGATCTTCGGATTGCCAGTTGGTGGGTTGCGGGTCTCATCACTCTTGCTGATTGGATCGGCTCTCAGTTCCAATACCATGATCCTTTGCCGGTTGAGGAGTACTGGCCGGTTGCTCAAGCGCGTGCAGCGAGTAAGGTCGCAGAAGCGGGATTGGTGGCGGCATCGCCGGCCGCCCTCAAGTCGTTTGTGGGTCTTACTGGTAAGGAGAACCCGACCCCTCTCCAGCGGTGGGCGAGTGAGGTTGCGATTCCGGACGGGCCAACATTGTTCCTTCTCGAGGATGTCACTGGCGCTGGTAAGACGGAAGCGGCGCAGGTTTTGGTTCACCGTCTCCTGGCAGCTGGACGAGCAAGCGGGGCCTACTGGGGAATGCCGACCCAGGCGACTGCCAATGCGATGTTTGGTCGGCAAGGCAAAGCGATCTCAACCCTTTTTGCCGACGACAGCCAGCCATCTCTCACCTTAGCACACAGTCAAGCATGGTTGCAAGGTGCCTTTCGAGAGCTTGCCCTCGAGCCGAAAATGGCTCAGCAGGAGCTTTCTTATGGCAACAATGATGACGAACTCACGGCGACTGCGGCGTGTGCAGCTTTCTTGGCGGCAGATCGTCGCGCCAGTCTCCTTGCCGATGTCGGAGCGGGAACGGTGGATCAGGCGTTCCTCGCTGTTCATCCCAGCAAGTTCAGTTCGGTTCGGTTGGTTGGCTTAGCAGACAAAGTCCTCGTGCTAGACGAGGTACATGCCTACGATGCCTACATGGGAGTCGAAGCTACTACGCTCTTGCAGTTTCACGCGGCGCTAGGAGGGCACGCCATCGTCTTATCTGCCACCCTTCGACATGAGGATCGAAGTAAGCTTGCTCTGGCCTGGCGTCGTGCTTTCGATCCCGAGTGGGGGCGTCCGCAGGGGCTGCTTGGTCCGGCGGTGTCCAGTCTGGTGTCGAGCGAAGCCTATCCGCTCGCGACGGTCATTACGGCGGACGTCGTCGTTGAGGATCCGGTGAAAGCGACGGAGGCGGCATCGGGCCGGAGCGTGCGGATCCGACTGGTGCGGGAGCCGACTTCAGCGGTGAAAGAGGTCTTGGCGGCACAGGCGAGCGGAGGGGCCGTCGCATGGATCCGGAATACGGTGGACGACTGCTTGGCGGCTGCTCGAATGCTGAGAGAAGCCGGTATCGAACCGCTGGTATTTCATGCCCGGTTTGCTCAGGGCGATCGGCAAGTTCGGGAGCGAGAGGTGATGCGCTGCTTTGGCCCGGATGCTTCGCAGGTGTTGCGGGCTGGGCGGGTCATTGTGGCCACTCAGGTTATTGAGCAGTCCCTCGATCTCGACTTCGATTTTCTGGTGAGCGACTTGGCCCCTATGGATCTCTTGATTCAGCGTGCGGGCCGACTGTGGCGGCACCCGAGGCGGAATGCCGATCGTCCTCCGGGAATGGAGTGCGAAATGGTCGTTGTCTCGCCAGACCCGGTGGATGAGCCGACGAACCAATGGATCTCCGGTGATTTCAGGGGGACTGGTGCTGTCTACCTCCGGCATGGAGTTCTTTGGCAGACTGCCAGGTTGTTGCTTCATCACGGGGAGATTCGATCATCGGGTGTGGTTCGGGAACTTATCGAGTCGGCATATCGAGACATTCCAGACGGGCTTGCGGATCGGGATTGGAAAGCGCTTTCCGAGGCGAACGCGGATATGTCCACCGCCCTTTTTGCGGTTCTCAAGCTCGAGGACGGTTATGGCGGTTCGCTGCGTTCGTGGGAGACGGACTTACAGGTCATGACGCGGATCGGAAAGAAGCAGACGGTACTCCGGCTGGCTCGGTTGAATGATCACGGTGCAGTGGTGCCATGGTTCGACAACCAGGATGTCCGAAAGGCGTGGGCGCTGTCGGAAGTTCGGGTTTCTGCTTGGCGGGTGCCGGCGCGGTCGGAGGATCCACCAGAGGCCATGCAAGCGATGAGGAAGGCGCGTGCGATGTGGGGGGAGTTCGAACAGGATTTACCTGGAGTTGTCCTTGTGAATGATGGGTCTGATCGATGGAAGGGTGGATTGATTGTCGATCGTCGGAGGGTCGAGATCTCTTATTTGTTGTGTGAAGGGCTCGCCTTCAAGGGGGGAGGCCATGCAGAATAGGGGCGCTGTGCCCCTACCTTGTAACCAGAACCATTGTCTACGACTGATCTGCGAGGTGTGGGTTTGACCTACGATTTGCGTATAGAACGGTGGATTCCTTTTCGAAGGCTCAGCGGTCGCGTCGAATGGGGAAGCGTTGCCAGTCTCGTCGATGACTTGGGTGAGGATCCTGTCGTTGCGATAAATGCTTCACGTCCCGAATTCACAGGGGCGGTTCTCGAGTTTCTGATTGGCCTGCTCTCTGCGTCCTTGCAGCCGAAGGACGAAGCTCACTGGCGGCAGTTGTGGGATAAGCCACCAACGAGTGACGCTCTGAATCGAGCTCTCGCGGCGCTGCCCGATGCTTTCGTTCTCGATGGCGATGGCCCCCGTTTCATGCAGGATTTTGTGGTGCGGGATTTCGCTGAGGCTGAAGTCAATTCGATTGATCGATTGTTGTTCGATACTCCAGGCGAGCAGACTACCAAGCTGAACCGTGACTTATTTGTGAAGCGGGGTCGTGGTAGCGTATTCGGTTATCCCGCTGCTGCCATGTGTCTGTTAGCTATGCAGGGATATGCCCCTTCCGGTGGACAAGGTCACCGCACTTCGATGAGAGGTGGCGGCCCTCTCACGACACTTGTTGATCCCCGCTCAAGTGATGGAGCGGGGGATGGTCCGAAGTCGCAATCCCTTTGGCGGTTGTTGTGGGCTAACGTAGAAACTGTGGCGCAATGGCGGGAACGGCCCCGAAGGGAGTCGGAGGTGGGCGCGGAGGATCTGTTCCCCTGGCTCGGCGCCACCCGAACATCCAACCCCAAAGACGGGGGGCGAGCAACAACTCCAGTCGATGCCCATCAGCTGCAGGTCTACTTCGGGGTTCCGCGTCGGATTCGCCTCGAGTTTGGAGGGCCAGGGGTCTGTGATCTTACTGGGATCGAGTATGATCGAACCGTTGTCGGGTATCGGACTAGGAATTTTGGGGTAGAGTACTCAGCGTGGCGTCATCCGCTGTCTCCGTACTACCGATCCAAGTCAGCGGCGGAGTTGCTCCCTGTCCATCCTCAGCCGGACGGCCTTGCCTGGAATGATTGGGTCGGACTTACGGTAGGTGAGGCGGAGCAGGGATACGAGCCGGCGCAGGTGGTCAGTCATTTCTCTCAAGTGCGTGGGCCGGCACTTCGGATCAGCAAAGCTTCGCTTCGAACCTTTGGTGTTGACTTCGATAATATGAAGTGCCGGAGTTGGTTGGGTGCAACCATGCCTGTTTTTGTCACCACCGATCCCCAGTTGCGACGGATCCTCCTCACCACGGCGACTTCATTGACCGGTGCTGCCGAACTTGTGGTTGGCATGCTCGTCGGAAACATCAAGGCAGGCCTTTTCTCTTCTTCCGACAATGCCGGAGGCGACTTCTCGAGTATTCGGCGCGGGTTTTGGGAGGACACGTCGAGTGCGTTTTACTCGGCATTGGAGGGTTTGGCTCAAGGGTCAGCCGACGAAGAACGGGCGCTCGACGTGCGTCGTGTCTTTCTCGATGTCCTGCAGAAGGCTGCTCTGGCGATCTTCGACCAGTGGTGTCCACTCGAATCAACCAATCCAGAGACCCTGCGACGAGTCGTCAAGGCGCGTTATAGCTTATCTGGTGTTTTTCATCCGCGCACGAAGGTAGGCACAAAGCTGTATACGGAATTGGGTCTTGCCGTTCCCGACACGCCGAAGTCGCCGCGACGGGCTTCCAAACCACGAAGGGCGGTATCCAAGTGAACATTGCTGAAGCATCCGATGGCGGTGGAAAGGGCGCCATAGCGGCGCAGTGGTGGGGCCGTTTCTGTCACCCCAAAAAGGGAGATGCAGCAATTCGAGCGAGGCTGCGACGGTGCCGCAGCAACGCTCAAGTGCTTGGGATACCAGCCGCGATTTATCTGTTGCGACGATTGGGAGTGCTTGCTGAAGTCGCAACCTCGACTCGGGTCGACGCCTCGGTCGATACGGCGCTCGGACTCGCGCGGGTTCTCTCTCATGTATCTGAAGATACCGGCGTGTCGCCAATGCGGCTTTTGGGTTGGCCGTCGCCGCCGATTGGTTCAGAAGCTGATGCCGATCCCAGCAAACGCCCCCGCTTGTCCGAAGTGCGGTTTCGGCGCCTTCTCCAGGTCGGCTCCGGAGAAGAGCAGGTCGCGGCATTTACTCGGCTCGTAAAGCTTGCCGGGGGCGAGGTCGGTGTTGCCATGCTCAGTCGCGACTACCTGCGCTGGTACCGAGACACGACGAAACATCGCTGGGCGTTCGAGTACTACGCGGCGACTTCTGCCGCTCCTGCTACCGCTATTCCTACTCAGGAGACTACCGCGTGACCACTTTTATTCAGCTCCATCTGCTCACTGCCTATCCTCCTGCAAACCTGAATCGTGATGACTCGGGTCGCCCCAAGACGGTGACGTTTGGTGGAGTGGAGCGTCTCAGGATCTCTTCTCAAAGTCTCAAGCGGGCCTGGCGAACCTCGACCGTCTTCTCGGATCGTCTCGGTGAGCGTGTCGGGAAGAGAACGCAACGCCTGGGGGATGAGGTTCGCAAGCGCTTGTTGGGAGGTGGGATGAAAGAGGACAAGGCGGAGAAAGTCGCACAATCGATTGCGCAGTGTTTCGGAAAGCTCGATGATCGAGATAAGAAAGATAAGACGAATATCAAGCAGTTAGCGTTTGTCGCCCCGGAGGAATTTGCTAAAGCCTATGCGCTGGCCGACAAGGCGTTGGCCGGTGAGTCGATCGATCCCAAAGCGGAGGATCTCCTCGTCCGAGTCGACACGGCAGCCGACATCGCCATGTTTGGGCGAATGTTGGCGGACAACCCGGCCTTCAATCGTGAAGCTGCTGTCCAGGTCGCTCATGCGTTGACGACGCATCGCATCGTGGTCGAAGATGACTACTATGTTGCCGTTGATGATCTCAAGGATCCGGCTGAACGTGAAGATGCCGGCACGTCATTTATCGGAGTGCAGGAGTACGGCGCCGGTGTTTTCTATCTGTACGCCTGTGTCGATACCGCCCTGCTGATCAAGAACCTCGGAGGCAATCGAGAATTGGCTCGCGACGCACTCGCGGCGTTGGTCGAATGCGCGGCCCAGGTTGCCCCGACGGGGAAACAAGCAAGCTTCGCCTCTCGAGCCCGCGCGTCTTTCGTGCTCGCCGAACGAGGCACGCAGCAACCTCGAACTCTCGCTGCGGCGTTTCTCAAGCCGGTCGTCTCCGGAGATGGGAGCAAAGACATTGCTAAGGAGTCGGTCGCACGATTGGATGCACTCCGAGCTAATCTCGATGCTGCATATGGTCCGAATGCTGACGGACACGCGCGATTCGTGGTCACGCCGGATGTTTCGGAGGGATCGCTATCCGACCTCGTCACTTTTGTGACCGGTTCGATCGAATGACTGATTTTCTTCTCCTTACCTTCTATGCGCCGCTGGCTAGCTGGGGCGACATAGCAGTCGGCGAGATCCGTGGATCCTGGGATCGCCCGAGTCGATCTGCTGTGCTCGGCATTCTTGCTGCGAGCCTCGGGATCGATCGATCGGATCAGGAACGGCACGACGCTTTGGATCGCGGGTATGGCATCGCGGTCCGGCTGGATGCCGTGGGGTCTTCGATGGTCGATTACCACACGGTGCAGACAGTTCCGGAGGCTGTGATCAAGCGGATCGCGGGTTCCCCACGTCGTATCGCGCTGGAAGCTGGGGAGCCGGGAACATTGCTGTCGCGGCGGACCTATCGTCAAGACTCATTGGCCACGGTCGCGATTTGGGCCAGAGATGATGCAAGCTGGACACTTAGTGATTTGGCGGATGCCGTACATCGACCGGCCTACACGCTCTATGCCGGTCGGAAGTCCAATCCGTTCGGCCTGCCTCTCAACCCGGCAGTTGTGTCGGCGGAATCCCTCGCTGCCGCGTTGGCACACCGGAGTAATCCTCTTCAAGGTCATCCAGGGGCTGATCGAGCATTTGATGTTGTCAGGCCGATGCAGGTCACTCACGATCCTTGCGACGGATTTCCGTCGGGATTGCGGCCTCATCAGATGGTTGTTCGTCGTGATGGGCAACCGAATCGTACTCGATGGCAGTTCTCGGAGCGTACCGTAGAAGTCGGGCTATTCGATGGGGAAGGGAACGATGAGCTCTGATCTCTATCTGTCTCGAGTACGCCTTAGGAGAGATGCGCCAATTCATGCTTTGGCGCGTTTGTTGGTGCCTTCGTCGACCGAACTGAGGGCTGGCGCCTCCCATCGGTTGCTTTGGACCTTGTTCGCTGATACAGCTGATCGTAGCCGAGACTTTCTGTGGCGTGAAGCCGAGCCGGGCTTGTTCTATACCCTGTCGCGGCGGGCTCCGAACGATCAGCATGAGATGTTCGAGATTGACCCGCCAAAAAAGTTTGCCCCATCGCTCACCGTGGGTGATCGGTTGGCATTCTCGCTACGCGCGAATGCCACGGTTGCACGTGGGGGAGGGCCGGATAAACGAGGGAAACCGTGCGACGTCGTCATGGATGCTTTGTATCACGTGCCGTCTGGGACGAGAGCTGAGCAACGGACCGCGAAGGTCAGCGAAGCGGGACTCGGATGGCTTGCCCGCCAAGGGGCAAAGAGCGGCTTCAGGTTAGGCGGAGGCTCGTCGAGCGTTTCTGGTGTGGATGTTACCTCGTATCAGACCATGCGGATCGAGCACAAAGGTGCCCCACTCAAGATCGGAGTCTTGGAGTTTGAGGGTGTGCTTCAAGTCTCGGATCCGGAGGTCTTCGTTGGAGCGGTAGCGAGTGGCTTCGGTCGTGCGAAGGCGTTCGGGTGCGGCTTAATGCTGTTACGCCGAGGGTAGGTGTATGGCGGACGGGCCCTATGTTCCCCTTCGGCCTATTGCGATTAAGGATCGTGCAGCGATCGTTTTTCTCGAATATGGCCAAGTCGATGTAATCGATAGCGCCTTTGTGCTAGTCGATGACAATGGCGTTCGGGTCCAGATCCCGATCGGTGGTCTGGCCTGTCTGATGTTGGAGCCGGGGACTCGCATCACCCATGCGGCCATTGCGCTGGCTGCACGAGTCGGTTGCTTGCTGATCTGGGTAGGCGAGGCCGGGGTCAGGCTTTATTCGGCTGGCCAGCCGGGGGGAGCTCGAGCCGATCGTTTGCTTTTTCAAGCGAAGGCGGCCCTCGATGAGAAGGCGAGGCTCGAGGTTATCAGGGCGATGTATCGTTATCGTTTCGGTCAGGAGCCACCCGCTCGGCGTTCGCCCGAACAGTTACGGGGGATGGAGGGTGCACGTGTCAGGCGGATGTATAGAAATCTGGCGCAGGCTGCCGGCATGGATTGGACAGGACGTAATTATGATCCCGGCGCCTGGGACGAAAATGATGTAGCGAATCGTTGCCTTTCAGCAGGAACCGCATGCCTGTATGGAATCTGTGAGGCTGCAGTTTTGGCGGCGGGTTATGCGCCGGCAATTGGATTTCTCCATCGAGGGAAGCCGCTCAGTTTCGTTTATGATATTGCGGATCTATTCAAGTTCGAAACCGTAGTACCGGTTGCGTTTGCAGTTGCGGGGAAGTACGCGGCCGGGGATCGATCCGGGGGGCCAATTGAAAGGCAGGTGCGTCTAGGCTGTCGGGACGTCTTCCGGAAGACCAAGATCCTCGATCGAATCATTCCGACCATCGGTGAAATTCTTGCATCCAGCGGTCTTGAGCCGCCTGACGAGGCTCCCGAGGGGCAACCTCCAGCACTTCCTAACCCGGTATCTGGTGATGTTGGTCATCGTGGTTGAGGCTGCTCCACCGCGGCTGAGAGGACGCTTAGCGCTATGGCTCGCTGAGATTCGGGCGGGGGTCTATGTAGGTGACTATTCTGCGCGAACGCGCGAACGAATATGGGACGAAGTCGCCCAGCTGCTGGGAGACGACGGGTCGGCTGCAATGGCGTGGTCGACCCCAACTGACTCTGGGTTTTCCTTCGCGACCCTAGGTTCAAATCGGAGAGAGCCGATCGATTTTGATGGGCTGACCTTGGTTCGCTTTCAGCCTGCCCCATCTCCTGCCTCCGACCCCCTATAAAGCTGGTAGGTGGTCGGCGAAGTCGTTAACTCGTTGATACTATTGCCATTACATTTTAGAGCGTTCCCCGCGCATGCGGGGATGAACCGATCGTCACCGCATTACGCCAAATTCTAGGCATGCGTTCCCCGCGCATGCGGGGATGAACCGCTCCGACGCCGACCCCGATGGGAGATCGGCCGGCGTTCCCCGCGCATGCGGGGATGAACCGACCGAGCACCTGCTTCGGATCGATCACCTCGAGCGTTCCCCGCGCATGCGGGGATGAACCGGCGCGACAGCAGGGCACACAGGTATCATCGTGGCGTTCCCCGCGCATGCGGGGATGAACCGCCGCCAGCGCATCATTTGCGAGTGCTTCTCGTGCGTTCCCCGCGCATGCGGGGATGAACCGGAACGCCGGTCAGTCCGGTATTCCAGACCGAGGCGTTCCCCGCGCATGCGGGGATGAACCGTCGTCCCATTCCCCTTTGAGGTAGTGGTCGTAGCGTTCCCCGCGCATGCGGGGATGAACCGCCGGCAAACTCTATTATACGTCCCCGATCGAGGCGTTCCCCGCGCATGCGGGGATGAACCGCCTGGAACACATCGGCACCACCGAGGGCGAGGGCGTTCCCCGCGCATGCGGGGATGAACCGGTGCAGGGAACCGGGAACGTCATCGGGAATCCGCGTTCCCCGCGCATGCGGGGATGAACCGTATTCGGCCTGCGCTCGAGGGCGACCGAGCACGCGTTCCCCGCGCATGCGGGGATGAACCGTCGACCACGAGGTCCTGCTGTTCGGCCAGGGAGCGTTCCCCGCGCATGCGGGGATGAACCGGTCTCGGCATCGGCGGCGCGTTGCGCGTCGGAGCGTTCCCCGCGCATGCGGGGATGAACCGACGACGGCCGCCGCGCACCTGATCGAGTCGTGGCGTTCCCCGCGCATGCGGGGATGAACCGTGATCCGCCAGGTCTGCTCCGTCGCGATCGGCGCGTTCCCCGCGCATGCGGGGATGAACCGCGATCCAATCCGCGTCCGCCCTACTTGGGCTCGCGTTCCCCGCGCATGCGGGGATGAACCGGGCCGGGCGTTCCATTCGTTCCGACGCAAGGCGCGTTCCCCGCGCATGCGGGGATGAACCGACCTGCTGGTCAATCCACTGTCCGAACGACCAGCGTTCCCCGCGCATGCGGGGATGAACCGAGGCATCCGACAACGGCGACGACGGCGCACACGCGTTCCCCGCGCATGCGGGGATGAACCGGCCGCATGACGTGGGCCAATCAATCGTCCGGTGCGTTCCCCGCGCATGCGGGGATGAACCGGGGGCGTATCCCCTACCGGCACGAATCCGGGAGCGTTCCCCGCGCATGCGGGGATGAACCGCGGGCAGACTCGAGCGCGTTGTCGGCCGGGGTGCGTTCCCCGCGCATGCGGGGATGAACCGGCTAAATGCTGTATTCAGCTGTATAATCGCTTGCGTTCCCCGCGCATGCGGGGATGAACCGCCGTCGTCACTCGCCACCCTACGAGCGTTGCTGCGTTCCCCGCGCATGCGGGGATGAACCGTGTTTGATCATTGCCCGCCCTGCTATTACCGCGCGTTCCCCGCGCATGCGGGGATGAACCGGCAGTACTAGGGGTTAGTGTAGCTGGTAGCACGCGTTCCCCGCGCATGCGGGGATGAACCGTCCGGTTCGGGCTCGAATCGGTCCTCTACCGCGCGTTCCCCGCGCATGCGGGGATGAACCGGCTTCCAGTCGATCGACCGCTCGCTCTAGCTCGCGTTCCCCGCGCATGCGGGGATGAACCGGCCCGCCGCACCTTGAGGGCTCGGCGGAGGAGGCGTTCCCCGCGCATGCGGGGATGAACCGAGCGCGCATCGGTCATCCCTCCTTCAGAGTTTTCGCGTTCCCCGCGCATGCGGGGATGAACCGGAAAACCCGTTGTACAATTCGACCCAATTGCGGCGTTCCCCGCGCATGCGGGGATGAACCGGCAGCGTCTAAATGCACCCGCCCTGCCGCGTCAGCGTTCCCCGCGCATGCGGGGATGAACCGCCACACCTGATCAATATCACTCATGTGGACGGGCGTTCCCCGCGCATGCGGGGATGAACCGAGGTCGAGGAGTTCCTGCAGCAGTCGGGCCTCGCGTTCCCCGCGCATGCGGGGATGAACCGACTCCCGAACCCAGAGCCGATGGCCAACCTGGGCGTTCCCCGCGCATGCGGGGATGAACCGGACGGTCGGTGCGCAAAATGTGCCGATATCGGGCGTTCCCCGCGCATGCGGGGATGAACCGCGACCGCATAATCCTGCAACGCCGTCCCGATCGCGTTCCCCGCGCATGCGGGGATGAACCGGGGCCGCGGTGGCCGCGCTCGAGGTGGCGGCAGCGTTCCCCGCGCATGCGGGGATGAACCGCCGTGGTAATCGGTACAGGGGCCGGCCAATTCGCGTTCCCCGCGCATGCGGGGATGAACCGACTTTCGAACGGCGGCGGACCGTGCGCACCCGGCGTTCCCCGCGCATGCGGGGATGAACCGCTGGCGGCACCCCGGTACATGGTGATCGAGACGCGTTCCCCGCGCATGCGGGGATGAACCGGCCTACGAAGTTGCGCGCGGAGATTTGAAGGTGCGTTCCCCGCGCATGCGGGGATGAACCGGTCGATCTCGGCCACCCCGACAACCGGAACGAGCGTTCCCCGCGCATGCGGGGATGAACCGCAGTCGCCAACATCCGCGCGAGCCAGTACGCCGCGTTCCCCGCGCATGCGGGGATGAACCGGCAATCAAAATGAGCGCGACGGTGCGCAACGCGCGTTCCCCGCGCATGCGGGGATGAACCGGGCGTGATCCGCTGGCGAGGAGGGTGGCGGCCGCGTTCCCCGCGCATGCGGGGATGAACCGGCGGCGGATCACGGTCGAGATCGTAACACCGGGCGTTCCCCGCGCATGCGGGGATGAACCGCGTCCCCCCTCAGCGGGGACCTCGCGCACGCGGCGTTCCCCGCGCATGCGGGGATGAACCGCAATTCGGGCCGGACGGGAGTTGACCTCAAAGGCGTTCCCCGCGCATGCGGGGATGAACCGATTACCTCTACCTGATTGGAGCGTAACCCCGTGCGTTCCCCGCGCATGCGGGGATGAACCGGACCCCGCGCCGTCCGAGGCGGAGATGGCTGAGCGTTCCCCGCGCATGCGGGGATGAACCGAGCGCGATAGACACCAGCCGACGACATCGTGCGCGTTCCCCGCGCATGCGGGGATGAACCGGGAGGTCCCGAAATGCCGCCGCGACTCTTGTGGCGTTCCCCGCGCATGCGGGGATGAACCGGCCGGCGCCGTGCTCGGCTCGAGGGCGTTTCCGCGTTCCCCGCGCATGCGGGGA
>JBBCJC010000012.1:0-11194 GCA_037189525.1 Gemmatimonadales bacterium | reverse complement strand
ACGGAACTCCGATTCCCACTTGGAGGTACCGAGAGTTCGAACGCGAGACGCACTATTGGGAAAGCGGTACACCTTACCGGATGTCGATCACGGATCGCGGGGCAAAGCGTATCAGCTAGGCGTATCTCTTCGTGGGCCTTGATCTGCCCTTGAACCGCTTTGCCACTGGGTTGTTGGCTTGCCCGAGTGTCCGGGCCGAATCTGGATTCGGAACAGAATCGGCAGTCATTGCTCCCCAGTTGCCGTCTAACAGGGTGTTGCAGCGGGCAGGCGCGCGGGGCTCTGGTTTGCAGAGTCGCGGCCGCGTCCCCATGTTAGTTGGAGGATGGCACGGCCGCTCGGCTCTGTGAGCGCGCCTGCCGCTGAACACCAGAGTCGTTAGACAGACTAAATAGGTTCCCATGGGACAATCGAACTTCGAAGTCGCCCTTCGTGTCAAGGAAAAGTTCGAGGCCTATCTCCTCGGCTTAATCTTCACGATTCTTGGTCTATCCATTCAAACTGCCAAGTTCGATGCTGGCGTCACTGCAGGATGGCTTGAGTTCCTGTCGTGGTTGCTGTTGCTGCTGGCCGGAGTTGCGGGGTTATCTCGAATGGAGTACATACCGGAGCTCTATCGTCTTTTCTCGCTACAAGATGAGCAGCAGAATCTGAAGCGCGAAGGACAAAAAGTTCGCCTCGAAGGTACCCGGACTCTGCATGTGCTCGAAACTGACAAAGTTATCTCTATTGACGACTATATCGCTCGAGCAGAGGCGGGTATTGCGAAAGTAGAAGAGGTTGTAGGGCCGCTTCAGAAAAGGGTGTCCATCGCCTACGAAATAATGCGATGGGCGTTCATTGGCGGAATCGTGAGCTTGGTCGCTGCACGAGCGATCGGCCCTATTGGACAGCTCATAGGGCAATGATAGAGCGATCACTTGCGCTAGCTGTCTAACAGGGTGTTGCAGCGGGCAGGCGCGCGGGGCTCCGGTTTGCGGAGTCGCGGCCGCGCCTCCATGTTGGTTGGTGGAATGGCGCGGCCGCTCGGCTCCGTGCGCGCGCCTGCCGCTGAACACCAAAGTCGTTAGACGGCGACCCGGCGCTTTCGACGACGGGTGAACGACGAGCCGATCTCCCGTGGCGTTGCCCCAAGCGCCAGGAGCGAGCGCAACAGCAAGTCGATCGAGACCGACGGATCCCCCGCTTCCATCTTGGCGACCCGCGACTGGCTGGACCCCACCCGCTTTGCGAGGGCCGCCTGCGTCAGTCGGCGGGCCGTCCGCCGCGTTCGTAGCGCCTCCGCGAGCGACAGACGGAGCTCCACAAAGGCCGCCTCTTCCGGGCTCAGGCCCAGAAACTCCGCCGCCGTCCCCACTTGCCAGCCCTGCGATTCCAGCTTCGTCCGCGTTGCCTTTTTCATTCGTCCTCCGAGTCCGCCACCAGCTGATCATACCGCCGCACGCGTCGGCGGCAGTTCGCGATAATCCCGGCCGGGGTTTGGGCGGTCTTCTTGCTGAACACCTCGGCAATCACGATGGCGTCCGGATCCAGCCGGTAGATGATCCGCCAGGTTGCCTGCTCGTCCGGGATACGCAGTTCATGACAGCGCGGTGCGATACTCGGCATGGGCCGTGAGTGCGGCAAGCTGAGTTTCTCGCCCCGCTGCAGGCGACGCAGCAGCACCCCGGCTTCCAGCCTGGCCGCCAGTGAGAAGGGCGGGGTTTTGACTTCACCCCGGAGCCAGACGAGCGGCTTGTCCGCGGACGCCATGTGGGGATGTTATGTCGAATATGACATATTGTCAAGTCGCCGTCTAACAGGGGTTTGCAGCGGGCAGCCGGGCGAGCCTCCTCTTCCGGAGACGCGGCCGCGCCCCCATGTTGATTGGAGGATGGCGCGGCCGCTCAGCTCCGAGAGCGGCTGCCGCTGAAACCCAGAGTCGTTAGGTGGCAACGAGGTTCCGATGAAGGAACATATCCAAGTGCATCTGAATGGCTTTGGATTTCTCATGGCTCCCGGCGGGAGCGCGCCGGGTACGTTCCTGCTGCCGAAAGCGCTCTCAAATATCGCCGTTACTGGCCTGTCGAAGTCGCTCCAGTTCACCCACGCAACGGCCCGGGTCGGCACTCAGTCCGCGGAGTTCGTACTAGCTCATGACGCTGGCCAGCTTAGTGTCGCTTTGCGTCTTGCCATGATCGGTCCGATTCGGGATGCCTATCCAATCGCTGAGGTTCTCTACCTCGACGACTCGCTATTCGTACGATCGGCGGAGACCGTTCGGATCGTTGATGGACCGACGACTGTCGCCGCGGTGGCTACCGTGGCTGTCGATCGAGTCGCCGCCGCGTGGGACGACTCCGACCCTTTGGTGGTTGGCGCAGGCGATGGCAGTTGGACAACGCGGCCGTTTCACAACGGCGCGAGCTGGGTCGTCGACGTAGCACCTGACGATCTTCAGTAGAGAGCAGCACGCCGACTTGCCACCTAACAAGGTGTTGCAGCGGGCAGGCGCGCGGGGCTCCGGTTTGCGGAGTCGCGGCCGCGCCCCCATGTTGGGTGGAGGATGGCGCGGCCGCTCGGCGCCGTGAGCGCGCCTGCCGCTGAACACCAAAGTCGTTAGGCGGCAGAGAGGAATCCAGTGGCACGCTACCAGTGGAAATCACTAAACACACAGCAGGCTGGTGCCTTCGCCGAGTACTTCGTTAAGATGGAACTCGCGATGTACGGCTTCGAGGTCTACTCCACCGAAGTCGATGATCGTGGTATCGACTTCGTTGCGCGCCACGGTCGCGGTCCTTTCATTGAAGTGCAGGTGAAGTCTCTGCGTGACTACGGCTACGTCTTCATGCAAAAGACCAAGTTTGATCTCCGTGCGAATGTCTACCTTGCCCTCGCGTTGCTGTTCGAGAACGAGCCGCCCCGTCTCTTCTTGATTCCAGCCACGACGTGGCATTCACCGAATGAAGTATTCGTTGATAGAACCTATGATGGCCTCAAGAGTAAGCCCGAGTGGGGTCTGAACGTGTCACGCAAGAACATGAGTTCGCTTGAGGTGTTCAGCTATGAGCGTGCGCTTGAAGAGCTGTCATCTACGTTTGGCGGCCTCAACGGCTGATACGGTGCGCCTTGTTTTACAAGCGCTGTCGGGCAGGCGATCCGTGCTACTTGAGGCACACGCAACACAAACGTCTGCCGCCTAACAGGGGTTTGCAGCGGACAGGCGCACGAAGCTCCGGTTTGCGAAGTCGCGGCCGCGCCCCCATGTTGGTTGGAGGATGGCGCGGCCGCTCGGCTTCGTGAGGCGCCTGCCGCTGAAACCCAAAGTCGTTATGCCGACCAGAGTGATCACTGATGGATAGCTCTTGGCCATTCCAAGACATTGTCGACAGAATTATTGCCGACCTTGTCAGTCGAGACTATGCGGAGCTGGAGCGGCGTTGTCATGGCGTCCACCTCTCCGCCGCTGAAATGGCAGCCACTGTCGCTGCGTACGGCCGACGAATCACTATGCCTCCGACGGGGGCAAACTCTATCTGCGATGTCGTGAGGATCAGCAGTTCCGACGTTCCAGCGTGGTCCGTCTATGTTTCGCTTTGGACGCTCGAAGAAGGCCTGAGTGATCTCACCCTTGAGCTAACCGTCTACGAGAGCCCCGCAGGCTACCGGGTGGAAGTCGATAACCTACATGTACTGTGATGCTGCTCTATAGTCCATGGGCTAGGGGCTACCTGCCCAGCTGCCAATGATGTCTCAGGGAGCGTTTGCCACATTCAGCCGAATTCGCTGCGTTGCGGCATAACAAGGTGTTGCAGCGGGCAGGCGCGCGGGATGCCGGTTTGCAGAGTCGCGGCCGCGCCCCATGTTAGTTGGAGGATGGCGCGGCCGCTCGGCTCCGTGAGCGCCTGCCGCTGAACACCAAAGTCGTTAGGCCGCATCACATCGTTAACGGTACACCGATGACCGTGCGAAGCCGCTACAATTTCACCAACGAAGTGCAGCAAGCTCTGACCGCTGCGCGGCGGATTGCGCTGCGACACGAGGCAGGTCGGGTTGAGCCCCGTCACCTTTTCCTCGGTCTTCTTGAACAGCATCCAAACGCAGCGTCGGCGATCCTTCAGGAGCTTGAGATCAACTTGGAGGCACTTGCTCAAGGTCTCTGGGCTGATCTGGGGCCATCGGTGGCGAACGCCTCTTTAGACTCCGACTTGCCGTATACGGAATCTGCAGTCCAGGTCATGGCACTCGCCCTGAACGCCACGGAGCGCTTGGGTCACGACTTCACCGGAACCGGTCACGTGCTCCTTGGAGTGTTTGGGCTCCCGGCCGCCGAGCGGGCCTGGCTTCCGGTCGCCCTGCATGGTCTCGGTGTTGCGGTGGAAGCCGCCGTTGTGCGGCGTGGAACGGAGGAACTTGCTGGCGAGAGTACCGCTTTGTCCTTCGGGGAGATGCTGCGCCGCCTTTTTCGTCGGTTACGTTGAGTCGCCTGCCTAGGGCCGGTGGTGCGGGATCCCAGCCGGATGCGGCCTAACAGGGTGTTGCAGCGGGCAGGCGCGCGGGGTGCCGGTTTGCCGAGTCGCGGCCGCGCCCCCATGTTGGTAGGTGGAATGGCGCGGCCGCTCGGCTCCGTGAGTGCGCCTGCCGCTGAACACCAAAGTCGTTAGGCCGCGCCTGCTATCAGGGTGTCACCTTGTCGCTATCGTTCTGTAATCCAGTTACCACGGACAGTGTAACTCGGGGATCGTAACCTCGTAGCATATCGCTCTCCGAGGCCTATGATGCGCACCCTCATTCTCCCCCCGCGCTTCCTCTTGCTCGCAATGCTCCTCTTCTTGCTCGCCTGCCTGGTGCCATTTCTCGTCCTGGCCCGCGACCTCCGAATCGCGCACACCTGGGCTCCCCGTCTCCCGGGGGATTGGGTAGCGACGTTCACCCAGACCATTCCCTATGATTCCGCTCCGCCCGATACGTTCGAGACCGTTGCGCGAATCGGCATCGACTCAAGCCAGCTCTTTGATCCGGTGCGAGGCTCCCTGAGGGACGACTTCGTCCAATGGCTGTTCTCCCGCGATGCTGAGCTGCTGAGTTCGAGCTACTTTCCACGTCGCGGCGTGGAGCGACCCACCCAGGTGGTTCAGGGTCGGCCCATTGGCCCGGATTCGCTAGAGCTCGCCATTAACCCGTTCATGTCCCATGGTGTCGTCATGATACGCGGAGAGCATCGCGACGACCGGTTTGAGGGCACGTGGTTCATGGTCACGGACTGGCACCCCGTTGCGGGTGTTTTTACGTGGCGTCGTCGTCCGAGATGATCAGGTCCCACGAGGCACCACCTCCGCACCGCGGCCTAACAAGGGTTTGCAGCGGGCAGCCGGGCAAGCCTCCTCTTCCGGAGTCGCGGCCGCGCCCCCATGTTGGTTAGAGGATGGCGCGGCCACTCAGCTCCTAGCGCGGCTGCCGCTGAAACCCAAAGTCGTTAGACCGCATTGGAGGCTCCGTGAGTGCCGAGAAGCTTGCTGAGTTCCTCAGGACATTGCCAGATCGCCTCCACGCCACCGAGGTCGGCTTCATGATTGACATCGGACCGGCGATTGCCGAACTACTTGGGTTCGAACACAGGCAGTTGTTCTTTCAGCCCGCCGGCCGCTCAGGGCGCTTGGTAGCGGATGCGGCAATCTCTGATACGCCTGATACTATTCCATGGATCGTCATTGAGTTCAAGAACTACAATCAGCTACGCGTACCGATGCATTGGCTCGTCTCATGGGAGGAAGCTCTCAGTAGCGCCCAGAAAGACATCGGCGCCCCAAAAGCCGTTCTCCTTTCTCCCACGATCATCATAATTATCGACGGCTCACGACGATTTGAATTTCGCCCAGCAGAGGTTGACACTACAAAAGCTGAGCAGATTCTTTCTCTGATCGGCAAAGGAGCAGTTGGTCCCGCACAGGACCGTCCGCCGCCCAGCACTCCAACCAACGAAAGCATCGACACCACATTCCGACTCACTCGAGGACGTCTGCGCACGCTTCTAGACAAAGTCACGACCGCAGTCACGAGTGTAGAAAAGGGAGCGAGCCTGGAAGAGTTGGCCGCCGCGTTACTCGGTAGTGCCACATTCATGCGAGTTAAGCACCGCAACCTTCAGACAGCCAGCGCTGAAATCGACCTAGTCATTGAAGTCACTCGTCGCAAGGCTCCTTCGCCCTGGGATGACCTTGGCAGGCAGTTCATCGTCGAATGCAAGAACTGGGCAGAGCCGATTGCGGCTAAGCACGTACGCGATCTGGTTGGAAAGCTCCAATCAACGCGTCTCATGGTTGCTTTGCTGTTCGCTCGGGCTGGAGTCACCGGTGCTCACGGAGGAGCAGACGCCCTATGGGAAGTCCGGCGGGCGTTCGATTCTAACGGGCATTTCGTGATCGTCGTGTCATTGGCTGATCTAGATGCTGCCGCTGACTCTGCGAGCTTTGCTGAGATTATCGATACACGAATCGATCAATTACGCTTTAATATCGCGTAATGTGCGGTCTAACAAGGGTTTGCAGCGGGCAGCCGGGCGAGCTTCCGCTTCCGGAGTCGCGGCCGCGCCCCCATGTTGGTTGGAGGATGGCGCGGCCGCTCGGCGCCTAGTGCGGCCGCCGCTGAAACCCAAAGTCGTTAGCCATGCAGAACCGCCTCCGGTGATCCCGCCGAGAGGCGGTTCTTCTTTACTCGGAGTTGGCGCGTAAGTGCTTTCGGAGCCTGCACATTGCCTGCGGTTGCTTGCCGGTCCCCCGTATCAAGAACCAGTAGGAGTTGACATATGGAGTTTTATGAATAAGATTACAGCTTTATCTTAAACAAAAGAGGCTATATGAGTGATGTAAATGGTGCAAACGTAGACAATAAGCGATTAAAGAGCCTTTATTCCAGCGGAAAGGCAGGGAAATTCGCCTTTGACTACTTCGCTGGACGTCAGAACAACTCGAAGCAGACGTCGGTGGATCGACTTCAGACCGCGTTGAAAGCAGAAGGTCATGATGTCTCACGAGGAGACATTATCGAGCTCTTCAAGTCGTTAGAAGCAGCGAGTTGCGGGTCGTTCGTTGTGGGCCGAAAGGGCCACCAATCCAGATTCGAATGGGCGGTGAGCCTTGTAGAGGTCGGGCAGGTAGCGACGGGCGAAGAGGTTCAGGTTCAGGACTTGGAAGACTCGGACATTCAGCTCGAGCCAGAGCAGGACTCGCTGTCAGGGGGATTGATTGAGCATCGTTTCGTACTTCGCCCGTCATTTGAGGCTCGGATACAGCTTCCTCCGGACCTCTCAATGACGGAAGCAAATCGACTCTCAGACTTTCTCCGAACTCTTCCCTTCTCGCGATAACGGCGAAATCCTGAGCCGCTGATGGCTAACAAGGTGTTGCAGCGGACAGGCGCGCGGGGTGCCGGTTTGCGGAGTCGCGGCCGCGCCCCCATGTTGGTGGGAGGCTGGCGCGGCCGCTCGGCTCCGTGAGCGCCTGCCGCTGAACACCAAAGTCGTTAGGCAGCACTACAATCTTCCCCCATAGCTATGACCACACCCACAGACATTGTCGTTCTTGACGCGAATTGCTTTAAGCATCTAGCAGCAGACGACGTTCGCGATCGGGTGCAACGTTCGCTACGAGCATCACAACTGGTCCTCTGGCCAACAGCACTGAACGTCCTAGAGATCGCCAAGAACCCGCATCTGCCGTCTAGACGGCGTGGCCTAAGGGCAGTGGCGGAGTTCCTTGATGGCCGCCCTCTTCTTCCCCTGCCGGAAACTGTCATGAGAGAAATGGGGCAAGCGATAGCGGCCGGTGAGGATACCTTCCTTTTTGATGCGTCTGGGTTCGAATGGATGCTGCAGAGGCCTGATGCAATCACGCAAGAGCATATCGATGAAATCGAGGCCGTACTTGCACCGCTTGAGTCCCGGCTACAAACAGCTTTTAGGAGAGCAAGGCCGAAGATTCGCCGATTTCTGAAGGAACGGGGTATTGCCTCGGAGTGGAGCTCAATACCCGACTTCCTCGATCGGATGTGGTATCGCCGCGAACAACTCGACGACCTGATTCGCTCGGATTGGAGTCGGATGGAGCTTCCCGAGCCTGCGCCAGTTGACAAGCTATTCACAAACTCAGTGTGGCGTCTCCATCTCGAAGCATTTGGCGCAGCTCTCTTTGGAAGGGTACTGGCCGGTAACGAAATGCCTGAGGTGCAAGCAAACGACATTGATCAGCTTGTCTACCTCGGTACTTGGAAGCGTGCAGTGTTCGTCACCGAGGACAAAGCTTGCTATCTTGTGGCAGAAGGCGTCCTAAGCGGCCGTCATGCAGGAACCAGGGTGTTATCGTGGTCACAGTTTCTCGCGCTAGCCTAGTGCTGCCTAACAGGGTGTTGCAGCGGACAGGCGCGCGGGTTCCGGTTTGCGGAGTCGCGGCCGCGCCCCCATGTTAATTGGAGGATGGCGCGGCCGCTCGGCTCCGTGCGCGCGCCTGCCGCTGAACACCAAAGTCGTTATACGGCCTGAACAGGCACCATGGAACAGCCCAATACAGCAATGGAACCGGCACCTACGCAGTATGCTCGGCTGGGGCCCCGAGTACGCGCCGTCATCCGCGACCTCTTCATCTACTCGGCTGGGATTGTCCTGCTAGTACTTCTCGACTCCTTTGTGCCGGCCGGTCCCGTTCTGCGCGGGGCGATGATCGTCATCGTCGCGACCCTCATTCTATACGAGCCGGTGTCGGTGTCCTGGTTTGGTGGCACCATTGGTCATCGATCGCTCAATCTTCGTGTTGTGCGGGCCGCAGACGGTAGCCGAGTTACCTTCCCTCGCTCGTTGCTACGCATCGCGGTCAAGGCGGTAACAGGCATCGTGGGCTTCCTCGCCATCGAACTGACGAGGCGGTATCAGGGCATCCACGATCTTGTGGCGGGAACGGTGGTTGTACCACGTAATACGTCGATCGCTGAAACCGGCTTTGCCGCGGCTCGGGAGCCTGAGCATGGCATTACGCTCCCTTCTCGATCCCGGCGCACCGTTGTCGGTTTTGTGTATTTCCTTGGGCTCGTTGTGCTCACCGGTGTGCTTTCCGCGCTCGTGTATAGCCCTGACTGTATCTATGCCGATCAGTGTACCGATGCGGACCGTCTAGCGGATCTGGTGGTCGGGATGGTGTTCCTAGTGGGGCTTGCGGTGCTCATTCTTGCGGGCAGTCGCGGATACCTTCCCGGCGCCCGACGCCGACCAGCCGTTCCTACACGCTCGGATCACGATGTGGCCGTATAACAGGGGTTTGCAGCGGGCAGCCGGGCGAGGCTCCTCTTCCGGGGTCGCGGCCGCGCCCCCAAGTTGATTGGGTGGCTGGCGCGGCCGCTCGGCTCCTAGACCGGCTGCCGCTGAAACCCAAAGTCGTTAGGCCGCATTCGATTATCGCATATGATCCTACCCAAACCGCGAGCACTTGACTGGTGGTTCTACGGCGGCGTTGCGTTCGCCTACGCTGCCTTTGCGGTGATCTATGATCCCATCATGAGCATTCCGTTGGTCGCTTTCGGTACCCTCATTGCGCTGGTCACTGGGGGTGGTCTTGTGGGGCGGGTCGTCGTCCAACCCAGTGCCGCGACGGCCACGCTCACGACGCTGGCGGTGGGTGTGTTCGCGGTGGCCTACCTTACCGCGTGGCCGGCGCGCAACGCGGTCGCCGACTTCCAGTTCGCCAGACGCCGCGCGATTCTGGAGGCGGTCGTGCAGGAAGCCCTCCGGTATCCGCAGATCCGTTCGATTTCGGCGGGCACCCGGTACTATAAGGACGTGAACAGGATCCAGGTGCGGGATCTTGGGCCACCCACTCCCCCCGTACGCGAGCCGGCCGGGCCCACGGATGCGCGGCCGGTCAACGAGGTGTTGCAGCAGGAAGGGATCAGCCGTGCGGCCTATGACGCGATTCGCCAGGGCCTGCTCCAGGCCGGGTATCTCAATGTGGCCGTCTGGCCGGAGTACGTAATATTCGTTGAAGACGGCCTCGTGAGCTCCGAGTACGGGGTACTCTGGGTGCGTCCTGGGTATCCTCCTCCGCGCGTGGGGGAGCCCGAGGAGAAAGGTCGTCCCTACTTTACGGGGTTCCGACCATTAGGTGGCCACTGGTTCGCTTTTGGGGCTACGTGATGTCACGCAGCCTGCGGCTGCGCATGCGGCCTAACAAGGTGTTGCAGCGGGCAGGCGCGCGGAGTGTCGGTTGCAGAGTCGCGGCCGCGCCCCCATGTTGGTTGGGAGGATGGCGCGGCCGCTCGGCTCCGTGCAGCGCCTGCCGCTGAACACCAAAGTCGTTAGGCCGCTACCTAGGCGTTGTTACTCATCGGAGGGACGAATGCCGGCATCTTTCTCTGTGCTCAATGATCTAAGCCCAGACGAACGCCGCGAGCTAGCTTGGGCACTTCTTGCTCGCCCGAAGCGATCCCTCGACGGTTTCGAAGCGCTCCGACGCAAGTACCCCAGCGTTCCGGAGGAGATGGTTCATACAGCTGCCCATCACCTTTACGAGGATGGACCAGATGCCGTGGTTGCTTTTCTCGCAGAGGCGGAGCTTGCCATCCGTGACCGCAGCTACGAGATAGGCTATGGAGCGACCTCGGAATTGCTGTACCACGTCTACAATTGGCTGCAGTTTCGCGCCATCCTTCCGGAAGGGAAAACAGACCTGCTGGCACTGCTTGCACAGATGGAGCAGGCAGTGAAGGACGATGACCGCGAACTCATTGTTGGCACGGTCGAGGAGCTGCGCGAAGTGCTGAACGGCGATCGATCGCCGCCCGACGTCGGGGTGCTTTGATCTTACCGCTCGGGAGGATAGACGAGCATCAGAGTTCGTAGCGGCCTAACAAGGGTTTGCAGCGGACAGGCGCGCGGGCTCCGGTTTGCGGAGTCGCGGCCGCGCCCCCATGTTGGTTGAAGGCTGGCGCGGCCGCTCGGCTCCGTGCGCGCGCCTGCCGCTGAAACCCAAAGTCGTTAGGACGCTACAGCATCTTGCGCAGGATCGGTATGTCCCGAGCCACGAGGTCGTCATGCGCGGCGCTGTTCTGGTGATCAGTTGAGAGGGGGCACCCATGGTGGGCACGATGTTTGTCTCTCTTGTTCTCTTGACTAACCCCGCAGCGCATGGCTGCGGATCCGGCGCGGCGGCAGATTCCTTTGCGGTCACGGTGC
>JBBCJC010000011.1:0-75633 GCA_037189525.1 Gemmatimonadales bacterium | reverse complement strand
GTACGGCACGTACGACCCCAGCCCCTTATCGGCCGCGATCTTCGTCAACGCCGCCGTCGTCGTCGTCTTCCCGTGGTCAACGTGCCCGATCGTCCCAACGTTGACGTGCGGCTTGCTCCGCTCGAATTTCGCCTTGCCCATGACCCTTACTCCGTCAGTTAGGTCCTCGTACCGGAGCTGCCGCTCCCCTCGGTGCGCAGCGTTCGGATGCACCATCGCACTCGAACACCCGCCACCACCACTCCATGAAGGCCCAGCAAGCTCGCGACCGGGATCGAACCGGTGACCTCATCCTTACCAAGGATGTGCTCTACCGACTGAGCTACGCGAGCGCCATTCCTTTTGCGCACCTGCCGCGACCGCCCTGCGTCGCGCTTCCTGCGTTTGTCGTCCCAAGCGGGCGACGGGACTCGAACCCGCGACCCTCAGCTTGGAAGGCTGATGCTCTACCAACTGAGCTACACCCGCGCTTGGACCGCTCCTGCCTACCTACCGTTCGTCCGCCCGGGCGAACCGTCCCGCAACACTGCCACAATGGTGGGGGTAGGATTCGAACCTACGTAGGGCGAAGCCCGGCAGATTTACAGTCTGCTGCCATTAGCCACTCGGCCACCCCACCGTACCGACTCACCGCTTTTCGAAACGGAACCCCGCTCGACCGAAAGCGGGGTTCCGTGTACCTTCCATTCTGCGCGCTCAAGCTGACGAAGGGACTCGAACCCTTAACCTGCTGATTACAAATCAGCTGCTCTGCCAATTGAGCTACGCCAGCGGACCCAAAAGCCCGCAGAAAGTTGACAGACCCTTATCTTACCTTGACTTAGCGCAATCGTCAACGGGCGACCGACCCCGCTTTGGCGAAACCCGCCTCTGCCACTCACCCGACCCGGTCCAAGCCCCAAATCGACCCCCGAACAAAACCCGACTCAGCTTCCCGACCCCCGATCGATCAGCTCCGCACTGCCGTCCCGCCGATCCCGAATCTCGAACCGCTCCCCCGTCAGCAGCTGGCGGACCCGATCCGCCTCGGCAAAGTCCTTGGCCCCTTTGGCAATCCGCCGCCGGACCGCCCAGCGGGTCGCCCAGCGAAGCCGGTCGTCGGCCCCGCTCGGTGCGGTCGATGCGAGGGGCGTCTCGTCGTCGTCCGTGGCCGATGCCGGAATTTCGGCCCGCGCCTGGGCCCGATGCGCGATGGCCAGGACCCGGTCGACCAGATCCCACGCCTGCCGGGCCGCCGCCGTCGGCACGACCCCGTCATCGAGCAGCCGATTGGCCTCGCGCACGAACTCGAAGACGCAGCCGATCGCCTCGGGCGCATTGAGGTCGTCGTCGAGTGCGCTGGTGACCCCGGCCTCGAGCGCGGCACTCGGAGCAGCCCACGGAGAGTCGGCGCCACCCTTGCCCTGTCCGGCCCGCTCCAGCCGATCGGCAAACTCGCCCAGCCGCCGGGAGCCCTCCCGCGCCGCGGCCAGGGCGTCGTCGGTCAGGTCGAGCTGCTGACGATAATGGGTCTGATAGATCAAAAGCCGGATGGCCGCCGCTTCGACTCCGTCCTCGCGCAGGTCCCTGGGCGTGGTGATGTTGCCGAACCGCTTGGACATCTTGGCGCCGCGCACGTTGAGGAACTCGCCGTGGAGCCAGTACCTCGCAAAGAGATCCTCACCCGTATAAGCACAGCTCTGCGCGATCTCGTCCTCGTGGTGCGGAAAGATCAGGTCGACGCCACCGGTATGGATGTCGAGCACCTGCTCACCATACCGATGACTCACCAGCTCGAGCGCCATGGCCGAGCACTCCAGATGCCACCCGGGGCGGCCGCGGCCGAAGGGAGCATCCCAGGCGGCGCCCACCTTCTCGTCCTCCGGCTTGGCCGCCTTCCAGAGCACGAAATCCTGGGCATTGTCCTTGGTGTACTCGTCGGAGTTGACCCGTCCGCTGGCGCCCGCCTTGAGCTCCCGACGGTCGAGCTGGGACAGACGGCCATACGCGGGAAACCGATCGATCCCGAAATAGACCGAGCCGTCTTCGCCCCGATACGCGGTGCCATTCCGCAGGAGACCGGAGACCAGCCGCACCATCGACGGCACGAACGCCGTGGCCCGCGGATAGGCATGCGCCGGAACGATGCGCAGGTAATCGCGGTCCTCATAGAACGCCGTCACATAGGGCGCCACCAACTGATCGATGCCGACCCCCTGCTCGCCGGCGACCCGGATGATCTTGTCGTCCACATCGGTGAGATTCATGATGTGAAAGACCTGATACCCGCTGGCTTCGAGCCAGCGCCTGAGCAGGTCGACGAACAGAAAAGTCCGGAAGTTCCCGATGTGGGCGTAGTTATAGACGGTAGGCCCGCAGGAATAGAGCGTGACGCGAGGCGGCGCCCCCGGCACGAACGGCTCGATCCGACGAGTCAACGTATTGAAGAGTGACAGCCCCACGTCCATTCCTCCGCCCTGGGCCCAGATCCCAGCCACACGCGAGGCGGGAAGCTAGCGATCCATGCCGATGAGGAACAGGCCGCCCGATCCTCGCGGGTCAGCCTTCGTCGAGCGGAGCGTCGTCGTTGAGCGGATCGGCCGTCTGGACATCGGGCCGCCCTGCCGACGGCTGCATCAGGATGGTGCGCTGCGCGGCGGGAATCTGGATGCCCTCGGCGTCCAACCGGAGCTTGAGGCGACGGGAGAACTCGCGGAAGGCCGGGCCTTCCTGGCCCGGAACGGTGCGGATGAGCGTCCGGATCACGATCCCGTTGTCGCCGAACCGGTCGATCCCCACCACCTCCGAACCGCCATCGAAGCGGGCTTTCCACGCCGGGTCGGCCCGGAACCTGGTCAGCTCGTCCCGCACCACCGCCAGCGCGTGATCGACGTCGGTTCCGTAGCTGACCGGAATGTCGACGACGGCCCGCGACCAGCCTCGACTGGTATTGATGACCCAGGGAATCGACCCGTTCGGGATGATATGGAGCGCACCGTGCAGGTCGCGCAGGCGGACCGCGCGGAGCGAGACCTGTTCAACGGTGCCGCTGTGCTCTCCGATCCGGACGCCGTCGCCCACCACGAACTGATTCTCGAGCAGAATGAAGAACCCGGAAATCAGATCCTTCACCAGGCTTTGCGCACCAAACGATACCGCGAGGCTCAGGATCCCGACACCGGCCAGCAGCGGCCGGATGTCGATGAACAGATTGAGACCGGACATCAGAACCGCCACCAGGACCACGGCTCGGCCCACGCTGCGCACCAGCTGCGCAATGGTCTGGCCCCGCTTCTCGCCGGCCGAGAGGACGCTTCCGTCGCCGTCATCGGCGGCAATCTCGATCCGGCGGGCAATCAGACGGACCAGACCGGTGCCGGCCCAGCCCAGGAGGAGCAACACGCCCAACTGGAGGACCTTGCGGACCATATGGCCACGCTCGGTCCCCAGCAGTTCGGCAATCCAGTCGATCATGGGAACGTCCATAGTGCCCAAGCTTAGAGCGACGGCCCGTCGATCGTCAAATAGGCGAGGGGTGCCGGCGGTCGAATCCGCGGCACCCCTCGCCCTGCTCCGTCCAGCCCAGCCGGATCAGGCGGGCGTTTCCTCCGGGCGCGCCACCAGCACCGGCACACCGGCGCCGCGAATGATTTCTCCGGCGACACTCCCGAGCAGGAGCCGGCGGAACCCGGTGGCGCCCTGCGTGGCCATCGCCACGAAATCGTACGCGCCGGTCCCGAGTTCATCGAGAATACTCGGCACCGCCGACACGCCGATGACGCACTTGGTGGTGACCCGCAGTCCGTGGCTTCGCAGCCGTTCGGCCACCTGCTCCAGATACCGCTCGGAGAGCGCCTGCCGCGCCGTCATCTCCTCGTCAGAAAAGACGATCGGATAGGGCGGCATCGATCCGGTAATGCCGAGACTGGGCTCGTTGACGTGGAGCAGGGTCAGGTGCGCCTGCGTTACCAGCGCAAACGGAATCAACGGCGCCAGGATCGCTTCGGAAGCAACCGACTGGTCAAGCGGGACGAGGCATCGATCGAAGGGCGCCTCATCGGGCACGACCGGCTTGCCATCCTTGGGCCGCACCAGGAGTACCGGGGCGACCGTGCGACGGATCACAAAGTCGGCCACGCTGCCGAGCCAGGCCCGGGCCAGCGCCCCCCGTCCGTGGGTCGACATCACGAAGACATCGGGCCGCATCCGATCGAGCTCGGCGACCAGCGCGTCGCCCACCACCCCGTCGATCAGGCGATAGGCCACCTCGTGCCCACCAACCGTACCGAGCGATCGCGCCACGCCGGCCAGATAGGCCGATTCCTCCTGGCGGACCTGTTCTTCGTCCGGGACCCCGACCATGGGCGCGCCTTCGATCGGCCCCAGACCGGTCGCCAGTTCATGCACCCGGAGGATGGTGAGCCGAGCCCGGGACTCGCGGGCCAGACGCACCGCCACCGGCAGGGCCGCTTCGGCAAACGGCGAGCCGTCGAGCGAGATCACTACCGACTTCATTGTCATCGTGCCTCCTTCTCCGCGCCGCGCGGGTCAGATCACTTGGATGCGCCCGGGGAACCGGTACGACAAGTGTTGATGCGGAAGAGCGTGTACATCGGACAGTTGCCCGTCAGCGCCGTTCCGATCGGAATCAAGCCGATCAGGGTCACGTAGCGCCAGGGCGGTTCGAGAGCGCCGTAGAGCCCGAGAATGAGGATGCCGATTACCAGCCGAATCCCGCGATCGATCGTGCCAACATTCCGGGTCATGGCTGACCTCCGAAGTGAAGGATCCACGGCGACCCATTCGGTCGCCTACAACGGCACCGTCAGCACCGCGCACGGTGCAGCAAGCAACAGACTGCGAGCCGTTTCGGTCGGCTCGACGACCTTGGGCGGCCCCCCTCGACGATAGCCGATCACGAGTACATCCGCTTCCGCCGCGCCGACGGCCTCCAGGATCTCGTCGACCGGACGCCCGCTGCGCAACATGACGCGCACGGTGCCGTTGTCGTCGCCCGAGCCCGAGGTCAGAGAACGGGACAGCACTGGTCGCACCCCGATGTGCCCGGCTCCCATACGCGTCACGGTCACGCCCGTGAGCGACAGATCGATTTCCCGGCTCCAGCGCATCGCCAGTTCGAGCACCTGGTGCGCACGGGGCGTTTCGTCGAGCGCCACCAGGCCCCGCCGCAACGGCCAGCCGCCTTTCGGGACGGACAGGACCGGAATCCCGGTCCGACGGACAACGGCATCGGACGTCTCACCGAGCGAGTCCGGACGCTGGCCGCTCCGGTCCCGACGTCCCAGCACGATCAGCGAGGCCCGGTGCCGGTCGCCGAAGCGGCTGATCTCGATCCCGGGCACGCCGGCCGCAACCCACGCGGTCGCCGTCCGAGGCTGCCGTTCGAGCCATGCCGCCAGGCGCGCCTGATCCGCGCCGTCGCCGGCATTGGACGGGGTACGCTCGTCGACGCGCAGGATAGCCAGAGGCGCGGCGCGCTCCGCCCGCAGCCGCGTCGCGACCTCGGTCGCATAACGACCCTCCTCCGAATCATCGCTGGCCACCAGAATTCGGTCTCCGAGCACCTGCTCCTCGTGATACGGTTGAACGGCAAGCTAGACCTCCAATCGTGAAGAATTTATGAATGCATGACGAGGGTTGTTCCATCGGACACCCGGGGAGGCCATTCCGTCTGTCGAGACGATCCAAGATGCCTTATGATAGGGCTCATGGCTTCGAGCGGCGATCGAATCGAACAATTGGTCCGGGCAACGCCGGAACTGGTCGGCGAACTCAGCCTCGACACCGCCCTGCCCCGGATCGCAGAGCTGGCGCGCGACCTGCTCCATGCGAAGTACGCGGCGGTCGGCCTCCTCAATCCGGATCACCGCACCCTCAAGTCGTTCACGACCGCGGGGCTCTCCGATGAGGAGCGCACCCTGATCGGCAACCCGCCGGTGGGACACGGAGTGCTCGGGCTGGTCATCCGGGAGGGCCAGGTGATTCGGATGCCCGACCTCCAGCGGCATCCGTCGGCAGTCGGGTTCCCGCCCAATCATCCGCCGATGCATTCGTTCCTGGGCGTGCCGATCGTCGGCCGCGCCGGTATCGTCGGCGATCTCTACCTGACCGAGAAACAGGGCGCCGCCGAGTTCAGCGACGAAGACGTGCACATCGCGCTGCTACTGGCCTCGATCGTGGCATCGGCGGTCGAGAATGCGCAGCTGCACGAGCGGACCATCCGGCTCCTCGAGGAAATCCAGCAGCTCCATCGGAGCCGCGAGCGCTTCTTCTCGATGATCAATCACGAGCTGCGCAACGCCCTCGCCGCCGTATATGGCTGGGCCGAGCTGATGGTGCGCAGGAAGGATCCCGCCACCGTTCCCCGCGGCTCGATCGAGATTCTGGAAGCTGCCGAGCATGCAGTAGCGCTGATCAACGACCTGCTCGACCTCAATCGGCTCGACGAGGACCGTCTCAAGCCGATCATCCGAGACGTCGACTGCGCCGCCCTGGTTCGCTCGGCGCTGCAGCGGGTTACCCCGGCTGCCGACGAGCGCCAGGTCACCCTGAGCGGCCTCCCGCCGGCAACAGACGTCCTCTGCCGGACCGATGCGCACCGGGTCGAACAGATTTTCGTCAATGTGCTGAGCAACGCCGTCCGCTACGCACCGAGCGGCAGCCGGGTGACGGTGACGGCCACCATCGGCCCGACCGACGTCGAATTCGAAGTCCTCGACGAGGGGCCCGGGGTGCCGGAAGAGATGACGGAGCACATCTTCGATATCTATTATCGTGCGGGAGCCATGGACGGTTCCGACCCCGGACACGGCGTCGGCCTGGCCCTGTCCCGCCGGCTGGCCCGGCTGCTCGGCGGCGATCTCTGGGCCGTGCCGCAGGCCGGGGGACGGTTCGTCCTTCGATTGCCCGGAGTACCAGATAATCAGCCCTGATGTCCGCACCTAACCAGACACGTCAGCGCGTATCTCTATGAAAATCCTCCTCGTCGAAGACGATCGGAAAGTTGCCGGATTTATCGAACAGGGGCTCAAGGAAGAGGGCTATGTCGTCGATGTGGCCCCCGACGGCGACGAAGCCACCATGCTGGCACACGTCTACGACTACGATGTGATCCTGCTCGACGTGATGCTCCCGAAGAAGAACGGGTTCCAGGTTGCCCAGGAACTGCGCCGAGAGGGACGTAACACGCCGATCATGATGCTCACCTCACGGGACGCCGGCGAAGACGTGGTCCGGGGGCTCGACGCGGGCGCGGACGACTACCTGACCAAGCCGTTCCGATTCGATGAACTGCTCGCCCGGCTGCGCGCCCTGCACCGCCGGGGCGGCGCCGAACGCATGGACGTGATCCGGGTCGGGCCGTTCGAGATCGACCGGCTCAAGCACCAGGCCAGCGCCGACGGCAAACGGATCGACCTGACCGCCAAAGAGTTTCAACTCTTCGAGTACTTCATGCTGCACCCCGCCGAGGTGATCCGGCGGACCACGCTGCTCGAAAAGGTCTGGGACATGCATTTCGACCCGGAGAGCAACGTGGTCGATGTCCATGTCGGTAACCTGCGCCGCAAGCTCCTCAAGTACGCCAGCGATCCGCAGATCGTCACGGTCCGCGGCGTCGGCTTCAGCCTCCGATCGGCAGAGGAGTGACACTCGGCAGCTGGGCACGTACGGCGGCCCACCCGCTGGCCGCCGCTGCGTTCCTGGCCGCCGGATTTCTCGCCCCCTACCTGGGCTCGACCCCCGCGCTGCGCCATCAGATCTGGATGGTCGGTCTGGTCGGGCTCGGCGCCCCGATCGTCCTGGCAACGCTGCGGGGCGCTTTCCAGGGCAGATTCGCGGCCGATCTGGTCGCTTCGCTGGCGCTAGTGGCCGCCGTGATCCTGGGCGAGCCGGTGGCCGGACTCGTCATCGTCATCATGCAAACGGGCGGCGAAGCGCTCGAAGCCGGCGCCGCTCGGCGCGCATCACAGGCGGTCGCGACCCTCGAAGCGATGGCCCCGCGGATTGCCCACGTGCTCCGGGACGGCGCGGTCGAGGATCGGCCGGTCGGCGTCGTCATCATCGGCGACCTGATCCTGGTACGCCCCGGCGAGATGGTGCCCTGCAACGGCGTGGTCCGCCAAGGACGCGGCAGCTTCGATGTCGCCACCATCACCGGGGAAGCGGCCCCGGTCGATGCCCAGCCCGGCATGCCGGTGCTGAGCGGATCGATTGCCCTCGAACGCCCGGTCACGATCGAGGTCACCGCACCGGCCGACGCCAGCCACTATCATCGAATCGTCGAGTTGGTACGCACGGCGGAAACCAGCAAGGCTCCGATCCAGCGCGTCGCGGATCGCGCGGCCGTCTGGTTTACACCGGTGACGCTCGTCGTGTGCGCGGCGGCGTACGCGCTCTCCGGCGACCCCGTCCGGGTCCTGGCCGTCCTCGTCGTGGCGACGCCCTGCCCGCTGATCCTGGCCGCGCCGGTCGCGATGTTGGGCGGCATCAACCGTTCGGCGCGGCGGCAAATCATCGTTCGTCATGGCGTCGCCTTGGAGCGGCTGGCCTCGGTGGACACCGCGGTGTTCGACAAAACGGGTACGCTCACCGAGGGGCACCCCGAGGTCGATCATGTCACGGCACTCCCGCCGTTCACTCCGTCCGAATTGCTCAAACTGGCCGGCGCCGTCGAGCAGGGGTCAGGACATCTGCTGGCCCGTTCGCTCAGCGCAGCGGCCGCGCGGGAGTACCCCGCCCTGCCCGAGGCGACCGACGTGGTCGAGGCGCCGGGTGGCGGCGTAACCGGCCGAGTCGACGGGCATACCGTCACGGTTGGCGCGCAGAAGCTGATTCGGAGCTTCGAGCCGGAAGCAGCCCGGGCCTTCCTGTCGTACGACAACGATCCGGGGCTCCGGGCATACGTCGTGATCGACGGCCGCGCCGCAGGCATGGTTCACTACGCCGACCAGCTTCGGCCTCAGGCGCGAGCCGCGGTGCAGGCGCTCGAGTCGGCCGGGATCCGTCGTACCCTCCTGCTCTCCGGCGACCGCGCCGCCAACGTCTCCGCCGTCGCCGGCGAGCTCGGTATCCGCGAAGCGGAGGGCGATCTGTTGCCGGAGGACAAGCTGGCCCGGATCAGTGCAATGCAGCGCGACGGACGCCATGTCCTGATGGTGGGCGACGGCGCCAACGATGCGCCGGCCCTCGCCGCTGCGCATGTCGGCCTCGCGATCGCAACGGAAACCCGGGGGCTGAGTGCCGAAGCAGCCGACGTCGTCCTGCTGACCGACGACCTGCGCCGGATTCCCGAAGCCGTCGGGATCGCCAGGCGCACCATGCGGATTGCCCGGCAAAGCATCGGAGCCGGGCTCGGATTATCGCTGGTGGCGATGGGGTTTGCCGCCGCGGGGCAGATTACGCCCACGGTTGGTGCGCTGCTACAGGAAGCGATCGACGTCGCCGTCATCGTCAACGCGCTCCGCGTTCTCGGCGGACGAATCTAGGCCTAGGCCGAAGGTTCTCCCTCAGCGACGGATGGCGACGGCGTCCTCGCGGGATCGCAACGCCAGCACCACCGGCCCGGTACTTCCGGTTCCTGCGCGGGTTCCGGCAGCCAGCTCGAACGTGACAGGGTCGGCCGCTACGCCCAACGCGGCGGCCGCCGCTCCGTCGAGACTGAGCCGGTACCGTCCCGGCCTGAGTCCCATCTGATAGAACGACCCGTCGGAAAACGGCTCGATCCGCTGCGTCACACCCGAGTGCTGATGCTCGAGCACGAGCTCGATGCGGCCCGCCAGCGCACTACCGGCCCCGCTCCATTCGAGCCGTCCCTCCAGAATGGCGCCCTCCACGATCGGAATCTGGAGACTGACGACTTCTCCGGGCCGAGGCACGACCGCCAGCCGGGCACGATCGGGAATCCACTGCGGATCGGCCAGACTGGCGCTGTCGACGGTGAGTTGAATCGGTTCGAACGGTTGCACACCCCACAACTCGAAGCGTCCGGACTGGTCGGTGACCAACGCTCGACCGGCGGTGAACAGCCGGGTGCCGGGCAGCAGCGGCTCATCAGCGCTCCGGGACCCGTTGCCGTCGAGGTCGAGAAAGACGATGCCCGCCACCCCGGCCCGATCGATTGCCGGCTCCGCAGACCACATGACCCGCCCGCCCTTCCGATCCCACACGGCCGAGCCGCCCGCCACCTGGTCCATCCGGCCGGAGCTGCCCGGATCGGCAATCCCGCGCACCGCATAGCGCAGTTGCGACAGCTGGGTCACCAGACCGAGCGAAAACGCCGGACCGGTTCGATTTCGTTCCCAGGTCACGATCGTCTCCAGTCGGCCGAGCGAGCCCATGCCGGTCATGGCCGCGAGGCTGGAACGACGCAACGTACCATCCAGGTCGACCTCCGCATCGGCGCGGAGCCAGAGCCGGCGCAGCAACGCTGGCCACCCCGCCGCCGGCAGAAGGGTTCCCTCGAGACCGAAGGCCGACTGATCCGCACCGAGCGAACCCCAGCTGAGCCTGACGAAGGGACGAACGTGGAGATGCGAGAGCGGCATGGCCAGCGCCGCCCGCGCCGTGGTCGCCGTGCCGGAATCGCCCAGGGCGCGACTGACCATGGCTTCGACGCCGACGGTGCCGCGCCCGCGGGAACCGATCCGGCCGTGGAGCCGCCACTCGCGCCGGACGCCGCCGTCTGCAAAGTCGAGCAGGTCGAGCGTCAGCGCCCGATGCACGCTCGGTTCGTAGCGAACGGCGGCCCGCGTCACCAGACCCGTGAGATGCTCGAAGTCGAGGCCGAGAGCGTTGAGGGGTGCGGCAGTGAGAGTGCCGTAGGGGCGCCAGGTGCGCGCGGTATCGCTGGCCTGCATGGTGATACCGGCCCGGGCAGACAGGCGCGAGGTCACGCCGACCGCAAAGTCCGCATTGGCAAGCCATCGGCAGCGCGCATCTCGGCATTCACCGGCGGCCACGGCATACTCCGCCGCCCCGCCGCGCAACAGCATCGGCACCGCCCGAAAGCTCTGATTCAGCTCCCGAATCTCGCCGTTTGGTCCGTAGGCAACCAGATCGATCGGGTTCTCCCCGTAGTGGACCGGCACCATGATCCGGTAGCGTCCCCCTGCTCCGGCCGAGTCGAAACCGATCAGGCGGCCGGAGCGGTACGCGTCGACGCTCCACCCCGGCGGCAACGCGCCGGAAAACGGCAGCGCCTCGAGCAGCAGCGGACGAAAGGGTGGACGGTTCGTCAGCGAAACACCGCGCACCTGCTCGGTGCGCGGGCTCTGGGTAGCGACATCTCCCACCCGAAGGCCGGTGAGCCAGCGGCTCTCGGGCCAGGTGCGGTGCCACTCGAGGTCGACCGACGCATCGCTGCCGCTGGTGCCGCGAAACCGGCCGACGGCCACACCGCCGAGCGCGGCACTGGCAAGGCCCACCCGATAGGTGGTGTGATCGATCGGAGTGCGGCCGGTCGTATGCAGGTCGTAGTCCAGGACCATGCCGCTCCACCCAGGCCGTTCGGCGGCGGCCGCAACCGGTTGGGCCGTAGCGGAGTCTCGCAGGCGCTCCCGCGCCGCCGCGCGCAGCAATCGGCGTACGATCGGCAGGTCCGCAGACGGGGCAACCCGTACCAGGGCTTGCGACTCGTCGAAGCTGAGCCCCGTTCCGAGGACCCGCCCCAGGTCGTCGAGCGAGCGGTAGCGACGATCAGACGAGCGCCGGATTTCCAGCAGGTCGAACACGGAGGCAACCGGAAGGTAGAGAGTGTCGCGAACCATGCGTCCCGGCATGGTCGACGCCGCCACCGCCCCCAGCCGCACTTCGACCAGGACGGGGTCGCCGGTATCGTCTACCACGGCTGAGCCCGGAGCGGGGGTTGGCATCGACACCGGACCAGGCGCCCCGCACCCGATACTCAGCACGAGCCAGCCGAATGTCCATCGCCATGCGTTGCTACCGGGAGCCGTCATGGCGGCCCCGCTAGAGCGTGACGCCGTAGAGCGTGAGGACCACGGTGCCGGAATAATTGCCGGCCATCTGGTTGAGCGGAGGCGAGACCGAGCCCCCGAGCCACACGTAGATGTTGGTCCCCAGGGAGATGATACCCAGGCCGACCGACGTATTCGGGTTGAACGTCGTGCCGCCGGGCGTGGTGTTGTTGTTCCGGTAGAGACCGCACGTGCTGCAGAACGAAATCGGCATACTGGCGCCGCCACCCGTCCGATCGAGTTGCGTGGGTAGCGTGAGCTCGAACGATGGGAGCACCGCGAGCAGGGTGAAATGGATCCGCCAGCTGGCGGCGCCGGCCTCGGCCGGTCCAACGCTGGTCGTGGTACCGGAGATGACCGAACCCAGATTCAGATTGGCTCGCTGCGTGACTTGCGCATCGAGGCGGACCGGCGAGGCTAGCGCAACGGCGACAGCGAGGCACCCGCGCCGAGCCCTCGCCAGGACGGTCACCGGCGGAGCTCCACCACCCGTCGGACCGGCGCGGTCGGCAACACGAACGAGGCGGGCAGATCGCTCCGCTTGCCGATGGCCTCGACCCGAACCAGGTAGTCCCGATCGGGCAGGTCAGCCGCCGACATCACCAGACGCGGGTGCAGACTGTGATAGACCCCCAGCGGCAGCTCGGCTTCACGCACCACTCGGCCGCTCTTGTCCTCGACCGTTGCACGCACGGTTCCAACCCAGGCCGCGTTGCCGCGACGAGTAAGCGGAACGCGTACGGTGATCGAATCGGCTCCGCGCACGGCGGTCGGTTCGCCAAGTTCGAGCGCCGTCGCGACACTGCCCTTTCGAAAGAGGAACGGAAAGACGCTCCTGACTTCCAGGGTGATCGCCACATTGACCGCCTCTGCCGCAGCGACTGGAGCAGCACGTGGCACCGCGCGGGATGCCACGACCAGACGGGCCCAGTACTCCCGATCAGGGACACCGTCGGGCGGGCGCACCAGGAGACGCACCGTTCGCCGCGCACCGGGTTCGAGGGCAAAGCGGCGCGGAAACATCTCGATCCAGGCAGCCGCCGACGGGGTCGAATCGGTCAGCGGCGTCTTGGTGTCGAGGAGCAGGTTTCCGACCGAATCCGTAACCGGAACGCCGTAGAGCGTCGACAGATCGACCTCGACCCGATCCTCACCGATGTTGACGACCGTGAAGGTTCCGGCGCGCTGGCCCCGATCGACCACCACGGCTTGCGGCGCAATCAGCACGGCCTGCGCGGCAAGTGATGCCGGAAACGCCGCGGCAAGCAGGGAGACGAGACGAAGGCGCCACATCGGTCAGAAGTACACCACGGTCATCGTCATGGTTCCGGTGTAGGTCCCCGCCGCCTGCGACACCGATGGCTGCGCGGTGGCGCCAACGAATACATAGAGGAAGCCGCCGCCAGGAATCGATGTCGAGGTCGCGGTCGGCGCCGGGACGAAGTCCGTTCCGGAGGCCGGCGTATTGGAGCTGTTGTGCCGGCCCTGCCAACTCGAGATCGGGAGATTGTTCGCTCCGCTGGTAATGTTGGCCGGCAGGGTGAACGTGATGTTGATGTTCGCGCTCTGCTGTCCCTGCACCGTGAAACGCGCCGCGCCGCCGTCGGTAACGGCGATGGTGCGATCGAGACCGGGAAACACCAACCCGAAGTCCAGATCGGCCGTCGCCGTTACCGTGATCGGCTGTTGCACGCTGGCAGTGACACTCGCATTGGCAGAGTTCTGCGCCACGGCGCGCTGGGCAGCGCCCACGGCCATGACGAGAACGACCAGTCCGATCCATCGTTTCGATCGCACGCACACCTCCTGACGAAGTCCGGAATCACGCCGTCCCATTCCCTAGAGCGGGTGGTCGGCTGCCGCCGTGTCCGCACCAGCGGGAGGGCAGCGCATCGATCGCACCAGGCGCAACCGGTGTGCCACGCAGGTCCGATCGGCCAGGCTCCGCAGAGAGAAGATGTCCGGCGTAGGCTACGTCTTCGCTCAATGCGTACCTAGAGAGCCGCAAAACGACGAGCCCGGCCGCACTTCCGATTCGGCGGCGAAGTTTGCATGGCGCGCCAGCAATTCGCGACAACTGCACTCGCACTTTATCGTGAGGCCTGCATCATCTCGTTTTCATCTATGACGGCCACATCATCGGACCTTCATGAATCCGCCGGTTCAGTCGATCGCGATAGGGCCGAATGGCCCTAGTTGCGGGCCAATCGGCGCGAGATAGCGGGTTGTGCGTCGGATGCGGCACCCGCGTTGCCCCGTGAACGCACGACGGCAGAAGCCACGGCGCAATCCGAGAACGCGGCGCGAATGGGAGGGCAACAGTGATCGACCGATTCGACTCGACCGAGAGCATGGCCACCGCGCCATGGAAGGCAGAACCTGCGTCTGCCATGGTCGAGGACGGACTCCTGCTGCTGGCAGCCGGCCGATTCGAACGCGCCTCGGAACAGTTCGCCCGCGCGGCAACCGCAGCGCATGACGAAGGCAATGCCGCCGTCGAAGCCGATGCGTTACGGCGCCTGGCGGAGCTTCGCTTCCGCGCCGGCTATCCGGGAGACGCCCGCAGTCTGGCCGAGCGGAGCCGCAACTGCGCGCTCCGCACCAACCAGAGCCGCCTCCGAGTCGAGACGAGCAATACCATCGGCTGCATCCAGCTCGAAATGGGCGACCTCGAACACGCCACGGAAAGCTTCCTCGACGCCCTGGCGATCGACGGCATCCCCGACGACCTCGCCGGGCGAATCGAGCAGAACCTGGGCATCGTCGCCAGCATCCAGGGACGCTGGGACGACGCGGAAGCGCACTACCGGAGAGCGTTGAGTTGCCTGGCGCGCCACGAGGATGCCGCGGGGTTGGCCATGGTCCATCACAACCTGGCCATGATCGCATCCGATCGCGGTCACACCGACACGGCTCACCAGCATTTCGGCGAAGGGCTGGCCGCCGCCGAACGGGCAGGCGACGGGCGCCTGACGGGCCTCTGCCATCTCAATCGCGCCGAGCTTCTCCATGCCGAAGGAGCGTTCGATCGCGCACTGGACGATGCCACCGGCGCGTACGCCGTCTTCCTCCAGACCGGCACGCTGGTCGATTTGGCCGGCGCTTGCCGGATCCTGGGACGCATTCACGCCTCGCTCAACCGTTTCGATTCGGCCGAGTCGTTCCTCAAGGCCGCGGTGGCGATGGCAGACCGCAGTCAGACACCGCTTACCGACGGTGAAGCTCGCCGCGAGTTAGGCGACCTGTTGGCCGCGACGAGTCGTCTGGCGGAAGCGAAGGCGAGTTATGAGGCAGCGGGATCGGTATTCGCTCGGCTCAGCGCGTCGCACGACGTGGCCGATGTCGCGCGGCGAATCGCGGAACTGGACTGAGCACGATGACGTCGACGGCGGATGCGCACCGTTCTAACCTGACTTGCAATGTGTTAGTAGGGCCATTCGGCCCTATTGCAGGAATGCATCACCAACGAGATCGCCATTTTCACCTGTATAACGGTTGACTACCATGACGGTTTTCGTACATTGCGGATCAATCGCACCTTCTTCCCTGCGCATCGAGCAACGCACCATTACCTCGAAGCGAACTGCGGTCGTCATGAAGCTTTTACTCGCCGAATCGAATCTGCCGCTGATGGTGGGGCTCACCCACGAATTGAGCGATGGCGGGTATGTGGTCGATGTCGCCCGCAGTCATCATGACATCACGAATCTGCTGCAACAAGCCGATTACGACGTTGTCATGATCGACGCGGACTTGGAACGCGGGACGGGTGTCGATGCGATTCGCGCGTTACGACGCGAGGGCTGCAATGCCCCGATCCTGCTCTTCGCTCCTCCGGAAGCCCACGAAGCGATCGTTGCCGCGCTCGATGCTGGCGCCGACGATTACTTGACCAAGCCATTTCGCATCGACGAGCTCCTGGCCCGGATCCGCGCACTCCAGCGCCGGCACAGCTCGGATCGCCTGGACGTGCTGCAACTCGGACCGCTCAAAATCGATCGCCTGCGGCATCGGGTTACCGGCAACGGGCTCGAGCTCACGCTGACCGCGCTCGAGTTCCGCATGCTCGAGTACTTCATGCTCCACCCGGGACACGTGATCCGGCGGGCACGTTTGATCGAGCATGTCTGGCAGCATCAGTTCGATCCCGAGAGCAACGTCGTGGACGTCCATGTCGGCAAGTTGCGCCGGAAGCTCCGGACCATCGTCACCACTCCGTACATCGAGACGGTCCGAGGTGTCGGGTACAGCATTCGTCTCGACCCCAATCCGCACGACTCGCGGCCGGCGGGCTATGCTCCACTTTCAGACCACCCCGACCTGAGTCCCGGGATAATCCCTTCACCCTGAGCGGTACACGACCACGGTCGTTTCCGGTCACGAAATGCGTCATGCTTCGCCGGGCGAGTTCAGATAGCGGAGTCTTTGGCGGCGCCCTGCTCAACCTCGGCGCCGCCAAGCCGATACTTCCTATCGATATGCAGTGTCGACGGAGCGTCGACCTGGATGCTCCACCCGACGGTAGAATGAGGACTTGATCGTGGCTGAGACGGCCTTATCACAGCAGCTCGACCGGGACCCGGCGCCGATGGTCCGCGAGACGACTGCAACCGCCCACGAAGAGTTGCTCCGCGCTGCGATGGAAGCCGCGCAGCTCGGGACCTGGTATCGCTATATCGCCGAAGATCGAGTCGAGTGGGGCGGACATGCGACCGAGCTGCTGGCGAGCGCGGAGCAGCTTACCGATTTCGGTCAGATCGTGAACGCGATTCATCCCGACGATCAGCGCCGGTTTCTCCAGACCATCGATGCCGCTCGGCGCTCGGGCGAGCCGTTCTCACTCGAGACTCGGGTCGTCCATCCGAGCGGGGAGGTCCGCTGGGTCGCCATCTGGGGTCACTACGTCCGGGACGAAACGGGCGTCGCAATCCGCTCGGTTGGCGCCTTCCGCGATATCACGGACAGACGGCTCCTCGAACAGCAACTCGCGCAGACACATCGCGTCGAGGCCATCGGCCACCTCGCGGCCGGCATTGCCCACGAAATCAATACCCCGACCCAATACGCCGGCGACAACCTCTGTTTCCTCGAAGAGGGATTTCGCCAGCTCGTCACGTTCCTTCACCAGCAAACGGCCGTGCTCGACCGATCGGGCATCGCTCCGGAGGATGCAGCGCGCCTTCAAAGCCTCGCGGATGAGATCGATCTTCATTTCCTTATCACGGAAATTCCGCGCGCACTGGGCCAGGCACGTGAAGGCGTCCGTCGCGTCGGCGAAATTGTCAGTGCCGTTAAGAGCTTTGCCCATCCCGGATCGGGTGAACGGGAACCGACGGACCTGAATGCGATCGTCGCCACCACGCTGGCGCTATCCCGCAACGAGTGGAAGTACGTGGCTGCCACGGCGACCGACCTCGAGCCGGACCTGCCGACCGTCCCCTGCTTCCGCAGCGAGATCCAACAAGCCGTGCTCGCCCTGATCATCCATGCCGCGCACGCCGTCGCCGACACCAGCCACGAGCGGCCCGGTGGCGAGCCGGGTCAGATCAACATCCGAACCCGATCGGCCGGAGCGGACATCGAACTCTCCGTCAGCGATACCGGACCCGGCATTCCCGACGCCGTCAAGCCACGCGTGTTCGACCCCTTCTTCTCCATCAGGGAGGGCGGCTTGGGCAGCGGGCAGGGGTTGTCCTTCGTCTATGACGTCGTGGTCAAGAAGCACGGCGGCTCGATCCGATTCGAGTCCGAGGTTGGCCGCAGCACGACATTCTATCTGCGCCTCCCCCAGGCGGGCATGCCTCAGGAGGCCCCGTGAAACGGATCCTTTTCGTCGACGACGAGCCCCGGGTCCTCGACGGCGTGCGGCGGGTGCTCCGCAGCCGGCGGGATGAATGGGACGCGATCTTCATCAGCAGTCCAACGGATGCGTTGCTCGAATGCAACCGGGCACCGTTCGACATCGTCGTGAGCGACATGCGGATGCCGGAGATGGACGGCGCCACGTTCCTGGCGGCCATTGCCGAGCAGTGGCCCGGAACGATCCGACTGGTGTTGACGGGCCAGACCGACGCGCGGAGCACCCTGCTCGCATCCCGCGTAGCCCATCAGTTCCTCGCGAAACCCTGCGACCCCACCACACTCCAAGCCGTGCTGGAGCGCGCCTGCCTGCTCCGAGACCTGGTCACGGATCCGGTGCTGGAGGCAATCGTCGGCAGCGCCGAGACACTCCCCACCGTGCCGGCCGTCTACCGGCTGCTCACCGAGCTGCTGGCCCGGGATGACGTGACGGTCGGCGATGTCGCCGCCGTGGTCGAGCGCGACGCGTCCCTGGCGGCCAAGGTCCTGCAGCTCGTCAACTCATCCTTCTTCGGGCCGAGCCGGGACGTGTTGAGCATCGAGTGGGCGGTCAGCTTGCTGGGCAGCAGGCTGATCCAGTCGCTGGCGATGGTGCACGGGATGTTCCGCTCGATCGAGGACCTGGCGCTGCCGCTCGGATTCGACGCAAAGCGTGAACAGGCCCATGCGATTGCCGTCGGCGTGCTGGCCCGGCGGCTCGCGCCCAGCCACACTCAGGCGGAGGCCGCATTCTCCGCCGGGCTGCTGCACGATGTCGGGCGTCTGCTCCTGGCCAGCCGGGGTCCCGATCACTACGACGCCGTGGTCGCGCATGCCGACGCCGAGGGCCTCCCGATGCACCTTGCCGAGGAAGCGGTGCTCGGCACGACGCACGCGAGCCTCGGCGCCTATGCGCTCGGGCTCTGGGGACTGCCCTGGTCGATCGTCGGTGCCGCGCGTTATCACCATACTCCGGGCCTCGAACCCGATCCCGCCGGCCTCGCCATCTATGTCCATGTCGCCGACGCACTGATTCGGGAACAGACAACCGATGGCCGCGACGCCCACCGCCATCCCGCAGTCCTCGACGAGGCAGCCCTCTCGGCCCGCGACCTCGGCGAAAAGGTTCCCCACTGGCGCGAGCTGGCGACCGAGCTGGAAGTCGCGCGATGACCGTCGCCGGGCGTCCTCCGATCCTGATCGTCGACGACGATCCGCGGCTGCTGGAGGCGGTGACGCGCATGCTGCACCGGCGCTTCGAGGTCGTCAGCGCCGAGCACGGGAATCAGGCGGTTGCGCTCGCCGCCGAGCGTCAGTTCACGATCGTGGTGTCCGACTACAACATGCCGGGCATGAACGGTGTGGCGCTGCTCCGCGCCATCCGGACCATGCAGCCGGACGCCGTTCGCATCCTGCTCACCGGGCAGGCCGATCTGTCGGCGGCGATCGATGCCGTCAACGAAGGCAGCATCTTCCGCTTCCTGGAAAAGCCGTGCGCGTCGGAGGTTCTGATCGCGGCATTGGATGCGGCGCGCGTCCAGCACGACCTGGTGGTCGGCGAACGGGTCCTCCTCGAGCGGACCTTACACGGCAGCGTTGCCGCGTTGGTCGACATCCTCGCGATTTCCCAGCCGGGCGCATTCGGACGTGCCGGGCGGGTCAAACGACTGGCTCATCGGATCGCCGGCGATCTCGAGATCTCGAACTGGTGGGCAGTGGACGTGGCGGCGATGGTGTCTCAGATCGGGACCATCTCGCTGGCGCCATCGGTCGTCGACAAGCTGGCAACGGGCGCGGGCCTGACCGCGCAGGAGAGCGAGGCCGTCGCTGAGGTCCCGCATGTCGCCGCGCGGATCATCGCGAACATTCCGCGCCTCGAGTCCGTGCGCGCAATCCTGCTCGGGATCGGCCTTCCCGTCGGGGCGCCCAACCAGCCTGGCGCAGTGGACATTCCCCTCGGCGCCCGGCTTCTGACGCTCGCGTTTGCCTTCGATGACCTGCTCACGGCCGGGGTGGAACCCGACGATGCGCTCCGCCGCCTCGCCAGCCACGCCGGACGATACGACCCGGACTTGCTGACACGACTCCGTGCCCTTCACGAGCCCAAGTCGGATGCGGCGCCGGTTCGAGAGGTCGCGCTCACCGCCGTCCAACCGGGCATGATTTTCGTGAGTGATGTTCGAACAGCCGACGGCCAGCTGCTGATTGCCCGTGGCCAGGAAGCGACCGAAGGACTGGTGACCCGGATCGAGAATTACTGGGCCAATCTGCCGATAGCCGGTGCCATTTACGTGACGACGATCGCGAGTTCGGTATGATCGACCGATCGATGACGGAGTCGATTCGATCCACCCGGTGACGGGATCACGTCAACGTCGTTAGGTTCGGGACGCGCCACGCGGTCCGGACCGTTGGAATAACGGAGGTCTCCGTATGAGCGAACCTCGGTACATTTCGTTACGACTTCGATTCATCGCTGCCATGGTGGCGATGTTGTTGCTCGTCGTGCTCGCGTTCGGTGTCGTGGCCTATCAGGTCGTGCGCCGAAGCGCCAAAGAAGCGGCCGTCGCGCGCCTGCAGTCGGTCGCTCAGCAGTTCGTCCAGATGGCCAACCCCGGCTTCCTCACCGCCCGCACCCGTCTCGTCCGGGGCGCGGAGAATGCGGCCGTGATTGCCGCACTCCAGACGCCATCCCAGACCGCTGGGGTCGCCGGCATCCTGCAGGAGCTGCTTCCGGCCAACAACCCGCTGGCCTCCATCAGCCTGCGGGACGCCAGCGGCGCCGTCGTGGCAGAAGCGGGAGCGTCCGCGCCGCCGGCGCCGTATTCCCGAGCCGATACGGCAGCCGTTGGCCCGCTCTTCGTTGCGAGCGACACCGTTTTTTTCGAAGTCAGCGCACCGGTACGGATCGGAGGAGCCACACTCGGTCATGTGGTCCAGACGCACCGCCTCGTCGCGGCCGCGACGGCCATTGCCCAACTCACCAATCTGATCGGTCCCGACGCCGTCCTGCTTTTCGGCAACCTCGATGGAACCGTCTGGACCGATATGAGGCGAGTGGTCGATCGTCCCCCACCGACCTCGGGCGGACGCGAGTACGATCGAGAGGGAGCACACCGGATCGCAGCAAGCGAACAGTTCCCCGGGCTACCGTTGGTCGTCTCGGTGGAGATGCCCGCTGATCAGGCCTTGGCTCCCGCCCGAACGCTCACGCAGACATTCCTCGGAATCGGTCTCATCGTCGTTGCACTGGGCGCCGCACTCGCCTGGTGGGTCGGCCGGACCATCACCCAGCCGCTGGAGTCGCTCACGCATGCCACCGAGGCAATTGCCAGCGGCAACACCTTCTCGCTCTCGGTCCTGGCAACCGGGCGTCGGGACGAAATCGGCATCCTGGCCCGGTCGTTCGCATCGATGACTGATCAGGTCCGAGCCGGAATCGAGACCCTGGAAAGCCAGGTGGCGACCCGAACCAATCAGCTGTCCGAGGCGCTCACCCAACTGGAAGCCGCTCAAAAGGACCTGATCCGAAAGGAACGGCTCGCCACGTTAGGCCAGCTCTCCAGCAGCGTTGGCCACGAGTTACGCAACCCGTTGGGTGTGATGACCAACGCGGTCTACTACCTCGAAGCCACTCAGCGGGACGCACCACCCAAAGTCCGCGAGTACCTGGGCATCATCCGCGGCCAGATCCGCGTCTCGGAGAAGATCGTCTCGGACCTCCTCGACTACGCCCGGATCAAGCCCCCTCAGCGCAGCACGGTTGCCGTTGGCCCCTTTATCGACGAGGCCATGGGACGGGTCGCAACCCCGAAATCCGTCGCGGTGGTGAAGGAGTTCGGCGGCCCTCCAGCCATGTTCGTCGACTCGGTGCAGATCGGCCAGATCGTCATCAATCTCCTGAGCAATGCCGTCCAAGCCATGGAACCGGACGGGGGCACCATGACGATACGGACGCGGCTCGACGGTGACCGATTGGCCATCGATGTCACGGACACCGGAAGCGGGATCACCGACGAGAATCGCGACCGCATCTTCGAGCCGCTGTTTACCACCAAAGCCCGAGGCATCGGCCTCGGGCTCGCCGTCTCCCGAAGCCTGGCCCGAGCCAACAACGGAGACCTCTCCTTCGAGTCCACGCTCGGGCGCGGGACGACGTTTACGCTGCACGTACCGATTGCCTCCTCATGACTACCAAACAGATCCTCGTCGTCGATGATGACCGCGGCATGGTCGAGACGCTCTGCGATATCCTCGAACTGAACGGCTGGGTAACCTATCGGGCCTTCGACGGCGAGGACGCCGTCCGTCTGGCGCACGAACAGTCCGTCGATGTCGTCCTGATGGACGTTCGGATGCCCCGCCTCAATGGCGTCGAAGCGCTCCAGGCCATCAAGAAGGACCGCCCGGGGACCCGGGTGGTGCTGATGACCGCGTTTGCAGCGCAAGAACTGATCGCCGAGGCGGAGACGGCGGGCGTGCTGCAGGTTCTGCGCAAGCCGGTCGATCTCCCGGCGCTGCTCACCTATCTGGAGGCGGCCCGCGGCGATGCCCGCTCGGTCCTGGTCGTCGATGACCAGCCCGAGTTCCTCGACACCCTGTGCGAGCTCCTCACGACGCAGGGGCTGTCGCCCGTCAAGGCGCGCACCTTGAACGAAGCCGTCTCCCGCATGGCGGCCGATCGGCCAACCGCGGTCCTCCTGGACCTTCGGCTCAACCACATCGATCCGAAGGCATGCATCCTCGCGATCCGCGAAGTCAATCCGTCGGTGCTCCTGATTCTCTACAGCGGCCACCCGGATGACCTCTACCGAACCGTCGAGGAAACGCCGGAAGGCCTGATCGACGCCGCCTTTACCAAACCGCTCCCCATCGACCGTCTGCTGGACGTGCTCAATGCTGACCGACGCTGATCACGTTCCGGTCCTGGTCGTCGACGACGACGAGATCCTGACCCGGACCCTGGAGGACATCCTCCCCCTGCATGGCTTTGCGCCGCTCACGGCGCAGACCGGTGGCGAGGCGCTGGCCCTTGCCCAGGAAGCGCGACACACCCCGCCGGTGGCCGTGGTCGACCTCCGGCTGCCGGACATGGACGGGCTGGATCTGGCGGTGCGATTGCACGCCTACTCGGGGGAAATGCAGGTGGTCATCCTGACCGGTAACGGGACGCTGGAAAGCGCCATCCGTGCCCTGCGGGAGGAGGAGTGCGACTACCTGCTCAAGCCGGTGGACCCCGACCTGCTCGTGCGCACCTTACGCACGGCCGAGGGGCGGTGGCGTCTGCGCCAGGCGCGCGATGAACTCCACCGGACCCAGCGCCTGCTGAGCGCCGTGTTCGACGCCTCGCCGCTCCCGATTGCCGTCTTGAACGACGACCTGACGGTCCGACTCTGGAACGGCGCCGCCGAGCAGGTCTTCGGCGTACCCGCCTCCCAGGTCATCGGTCAGCCGATGCCGCCGCTGGATCATGCAATCGAGGGCCCGGCCCACCTGCTCCTCGACGGAGTCTTGCGCGGCCGTCAACTGACCGGCATCGACCTGCAGTATCGCCGGCCGGACGGTGCGATCATCGATCTGCGGCTCAGTGCGGCGCGTCTGACCGACCATCCGGAAACGCCGGGGGCGCTCGTCGCAATGTACGAAGACACGACCGCGCGCCGCCGCCTGGAAACCCAGCTCCAGGACGCCCAGCGACTCGACGCCCTGGGACGTCTGGCCGGTGGTGTCGCCCACGACTTCAATAATCTGCTCGCCGTCATGCTGGCCGAAGCGGAAACCGGCCTGAGCGAGCCGGATCTTCCCCTGGCAGTCCGCCCCGTGTTCGAGAGTATCGCCGCCACCGCCAATCGGGGCGCAGCGTTGACCCGACAGTTGCTGTCGTTTGCGCGACGGCAGCCGTCCGAACCAACCGAGCTCGACCTGAACCGCATGGTGGCCGACCTGGAGCGGCTGCTCAGCCGTCTGGTGGGCAGCACCGTCAAGTGCGGCACCGCACTGGCAACCGACCTTTGGGCCACGGTGGCCGACCGGGGTCAGCTCGAACAGGTGCTCACCAACCTGGTCGTCAACGCCCGCGACGCCATGCCGAGCGGCGGCGCCGTCACCATTACCACCAGCAATGTTCCGAACGGCCGTCCCGGTACCGCCGCCGCGCTGGCCAGTGGCGACTGGGTCCGGATCTCGGTGACGGACACCGGCACCGGTATTCCCGACGATGTGCGAGCCCGGATGTTCGAGCCGTTTTTCACCACCAAACCCCGGGGCACGGGCACCGGACTCGGCCTGGCCACCTGTCACGGAATCATCGAACGATTCCAGGGCGTGATCACGGTCGATTCGACGCTGGGAGAGGGCTCCACCTTTCACGTCTATTTGCCACGTGCGCAGGAAACCCAGGAAACGCCTGGCGCGGGCAGCGACGCAACGGGTGCTCGCGGGACCGAGACCATCCTCCTGGTGGAAGACCAGCCGCAGGTGCGCGCCGTCGGCAACGCCATGTTGACCGCCAACGGATACGAGGTCGCGGTGGCGGCCAGTGTCGCCGAGGCGCTCCAGCTGGCCGGCGAAATGCGGAAACCTCCGGATCTCGTCATCGCGGATCTGCACCTGCCCGACGGCGATGGCCGGGACCTCCTGGCGCAGCTCCGCACCCGCTATTCCAGCGTTCGCACCCTGCTCACCTCCGGAGCTGCTGATCTCGACGAAGCGGACCTCGGCGGGCATCCTTTTCTGCTCAAGCCGTATTCACTCGAACTGCTGGTTCGCAAGGTACGTACAATCTTCGACCAGCCGGCCTGATCACCCTTCTCTGACGACGAAAGGGCGGAGCGCTTCACGCGCCCCGCCCTTCGTACTCGATCCGCCAGCTCGGCAGCGCGTTACCGCGCCCGACGCTCCAGATAGTTCTCCCGCTCGCGCACCAAGGCGTTGAGCAGCGGCGCCGCATCGAACCGGACCGGGTCGGTTGCCGGCAGCCCCGTTTCGGCGGCGGCAGCCTGGCACGCCTTGATCGCATCCGCCTCGTTGAGATCGTAGGTGTTGAGGCAGATACCCACCACCTTGGTCGGATGCACCGCCGAGCCGAGCATCTCGTAGAGCTCGACATAGCGGGACAGAGGCGGGATCTTGAGCCACGGCGTCGTCCGATACTCGCCGATGTGGCTCCGGGTCGCCTGGTGGCAGAGGATCAAGGCATCGGGGCAGGACCCGTGCAGCAAGCCGACCGTGACGCCCGAGTAGCCTGGGTGATTGATGCTGCCCTGGCCTTCGACCAGCACGATGTCCGCGTCCTTGGCGCCCTGGAGCACCAGATCCTCGGCCGCACCCGCGATGAAGTCGGCGATCACGGCGTCGACCGCCGTGCCCCACCCCTCGATGAAGATGCCGGTCTGCCCGGTCGCGACGAACCGGGTCCGCAACCCGCGCGCCTTGAGGCCTTCGACCAGCTGGAGCTGCGCCGTCATCTTGCCGACGTTGCAGTCCGTCCCGACAGTCAGGACCACGAACGGATCGACCAGCCGCGCTTCGCCCGCCGCAATCGGCAGGTTGGCCGGGGCCTTCCGGGCGTCGTAGATGGACCGGCTGAGCCGCTTGGCCTGCGCGGCAAGGTCGGGATCATCGGAGAGGAACGTGTGCAACCCGCTGACCAGATCGGCCCCCGCATCGAGCGACTTGGTCAGCCAGCCCTTCCACTCGTCCGGCAACCGGCCGCCGGCAGGGGCGATACCGATCATCACGGCCGTCGGCTTGAAGGCCAGGCCCTCCTCGATCGATCCGACGATCGGCGTCGCGCCACCGAACCCCAGCACGTCCTGAACGGTTTTCCCTGCCGTCCGCCGATCGAGCACGGCGACGACCCGCGACGGATGGTACCGGATGACGGAGTTCGCGGTCTTCGATTCCAGGGGGTGGAAGTTGCCGTCGGCAATGATCAGGTAGCGGGGGGTATCCATATATAGGTCACGGGTTTAGAACGGGGGCTGCCGGGCCGGAATCTCCGGCTCGGGCCTCATTCGTATACAGAACTGTATTCGATAACCTGCGGCGGTCAAGGCGGTCGCCGATGACAAAATGCAACGAGGGCCGAATGGCCCTCATTGCATTTTTCCACGGCGTGGGCCTATCGGCCATCATCCTCCAGAACTTCCGGATCATCCACCACGGCCTCGCCCCGGCCGAGCTTCTTGGCCTCGTCGCTGCCGCCCTTGAGCAGTCCCATCTTGGCTTTGAGTTCGATCAACTGCTGATCGGACGAGCCATGGTACTCGAGCTGCTTGAACTGCTGGGTCAGGTCGTCGCCCTCGAACTCCTGCTGCAGTTCGGCGGCCGCGAGCGCCTTCCGCTCGATCGACTCGATCTTCTCGGCCATCCGATCGAAGGACTCGAACGCGCTCTTGTCCGACATCCCCGACATGGTCTGCTGGATCCGCTGCTGCGCTTCGGCGCGCTTGGCCCGGGCGACCAGGATGTTCTTCTTCCGCTTGGCTTCCTCGATCTTATCGTGGAGCTGGCGGAGCTGGAGCTTCAGGTTCTCGGTATCGGCGCGGTGCTTGGCCCAGGTCTCGTGCAGCTGCTGCGCACCTTGCAGGGCCTCGTTGTAGCGCATCAGCGCCTGCTTGGCGAGGTCGTCCCGGCCCTCCTGCACGGCCAGCATGGCGCGCCGCTCCCAGTCCTCCGCCTGCTTCTTGAGCCCTTCGGCGTCGGCCTGCAGCTTCTTTTCGTCCGCGATGGCGCCCGCCGCTTCCTGCTTGGCTTTGGCCAGCTGCGTCTTCATGTCGAGAATCAACTGATTCAACATCTTCTCGGGGTTCTCGGCCCGACTGATGAGGTCGTTGATGTTCGACCGCAGCATGGTCGAAAAACGTTCGAAGATACCCATTCGCGGCTTACCTTTCGCGGTACGGCGCCAGAGCGCCCAGATGCGATGACAGGGCCAAGGTGAGCGAGTCGAAGCTCGCCTCGAACTCCGAATAGTCGAGGTTCTCGAGCTCCAGTGTGTCGGTGAGCACGATGTGATCACCCTCGAGCCCGTAGGATCCGTGGACCAGGTCACGGGCATTGAGCTCGAGCAACTGCCGGAAGAGCTCGCTCCGCCGCTCGACCGCGGCCGGCTCTTCCATCACGCGCAACCGGAGGATCACCACCGGCGGCGAGTAGTGGACCACGACCTCAGCCCCTTGCTGCGTGCGGACCAGCCAGAGTCCGGACTCGACCTCCCGGACCTCGACGGCCCCGCCGTCGACCCGGTCGAGAAACGTCTGCAGATCGTCCTTTGTTACCATGCGCCGTCCTCCTCCGCCCCGATACCGAGGCGAGAAATGTACTGCGTTTGGCCGAATTCAGGGCGTCCGGTCGGGTAAGGCCGACGGCTCGCCGTTACCCTGCGCCAGCAACCGCTCCGTGAAGTCGAGGCGCTCCTCCAGCTCGACCACTCTCGCCTCCAGCCCAGCAACCCGCTCGGCGGCCATCTCGCCGGTGGAGAGTCCGTCCCGGCCCTTGGGCGGGGTACCCGCGATCCGGCGCGCGATGGCCTGCCCGATCGGACCGAGAAAGAGCGATGCCCCGATGGCCGCAATCGCGCCGAACAAGGCGAAAAAGCCCAGCTCACCCATGGTGATCTCCGCGTGCGACCGGAGCGATGGCCGCCTGGTCGGCTGTCCGGGCCAGGAGGCGCTCGGTAAAGTCGAGCCGCTCTTCCAGCTCCAGGACGCGGGCTTCCGCCGCTTCGAGATCGGCAACCCGCTGCTCCAACTCTTCCAGCCGGGCGGCAGCCATCTGCCCCGTGGTGAGCCCCTCGGGGGTCCGCGCCAGCTTGGCAAGACCGCGGTGCCGCCGCCAGGAGAAGACCGCGAGCGATCCGGCCAACACGGCCGCGATCATCGCATCGTCGGCCGGACCACGGAACAGTTCGGCCACGAAAGCCGCCACCGTGCCGGTCATCACCGCATGGATGGCGAGATCGATCGCGTCCATCCCGAAATGCTTACGGAACCAGGACATACTCAACCCGGATTCCGGCCGATCGACTGGGACTCACGCCCCTGGGCCAACAGGCGTTCCGAGAAGTCGACCCGCTCTTCCAATTCGGCGACCCGATGCTGCACCGACTCGAGCTCGGCTACCCGGATCCGAAGCTGGTCCACCTCGGTCGCAAGCTGCGCATCGGCGCCCTTGCCCTCGATCCGACGGGCATACGCCCGGAGCAACGGTCCGAACACGATGCCGGCGACGATGATCCCGACGATCACGACACCCGCAATAATGAGTGCCTCGGGCGGGCCGCCCGGCGGGAACGGGGGAAACGGCGGCAGGTCAGGCGGCTGCGCCACGATCACCGACACGTCCGGCGGCTGAGGTGGATTCGGCACCTGAACGACGACCTGCATCATGACCCCACCTCCGGCAGTCTCGACACCGGTGCTTCGCCCCGATTCGCAAGCAGGCGCTCCGCGAAATCTACCCGTTCCGCCAACTCCGCCAATTCGTGCCTGACCCGATCGAGTTCTTCCAGGACCGCGGGATCGGTTTCCGGCGGCAACTGGTCTCCCCGGATCCGTGCCGCAAAGGCCTTCCCGATCGGACTGTACGCCAAGACGCCGAGCGTACCGCCGCCGAAGATGAGCAGAATCGCCAGAATCCCTTCCATCGTTCCTCCCGTCCTCGAGACATCACCGTCCGGTGGGCCGCCCTCAGAACCGCCCGCTCTCCCCCGACGACCGCTGCGCCAGCAACCGTTCACTGAAATCGAGCCGTTCCTCGGCTTCGGTCAGCCGCTGCTGCATCTGATCGACCTGCAGTCGCAGATCGTCGATTTCATGGAGAAGCTCGGGCTCCGGCGCGCTGCCCCGTCCCTGGATCCGCCGTGCCAGGGCCTGCCCCACCGGACCCTGGAACACTCTGACCATCCCCCAGGCGAGGGCCCCGGTCGTCAGGATGCCCGTGATCATTCCGAAAACCGGGACGACGATATCGGGGTTGGCCATCGCTTTCGTAATCCTCACTCTGGGACGATTGCTCTGCCTACGACCCGACGTTGCAAAATGTTTCAGGTCGACCGGACGGTTCCGGCCATCCCAGCCTCAGGGGCGGGCCGGGGGCGGCTCTGCCGGTGTGAGCTTCTCGACCAGATAATCCGAAATCATGGTCCGCAGGTGGACCGACGTGGTGCCCCCGGAAATCGAGTGGTTCCGATTGGGATAGGACATCAGCCGGAACTGCTTGTTGGCCGCCACCAGCGCATCGATCAACGACTCGGTGTTCTGATAGTGCACGTTGTCGTCGCCGGTGCCATGGACCAACAGCAGGTTGCCCTTCATCCGATCGACATACGACAAGGGCGACCCCTGATCATACCCGGCCGCGTTCTGTTGGGGCAGCCCGTTGTAGCGCTCGGTGTAGATGGTATCGTAATACTTCCAGTGGGTCACCGGCGCCACCGAAACAGCGGTCGAATACACATCCGGCGCCTGGAACAGACCGTTCAGGCTCATGAACCCGCCGTAGCTCCAGCCGAAGATCCCCATCCGGGTCGGATCGATCCACGATTTCTTGGCGAACGCCTGCGCCGCGGCAGCCTGATCCTGCGTCTCGATCACGCCGAGACGGCCGTAGACGATCTTGCGCCAGTCGCGACCGCGGGCCCCGCTGCCCCGGTTGTCCACGCTGGCCACCACGATGCCCCGCTGCGTCAGACTCAGATGCCAGAGGTAGTTGGCGCCACCCCAGCTGTCGAGCACCGTTTGCGATCCGGGCCCGCCATAGATCGAGAACAGAATCGGATAACGCTTCGTCGAATCGAACCCGGGCGGCCGCATGATCCAGGCATCGAGTTGGATTCCGCCCCCGATATCGACCCGCTCAAACGACGCCTGCCCCCGCCGCAACGCGTCGACCTGCGCAGCAAGCTTGGTGTTGGTCACCACGGTGCGGACGGTCTGATGCGTCGGCAAGCGAACCAGCGCCATCACCGGCGGCGTGCCGAACTTCGAAAAGGTATGGATGGCCCAGCGCGCATCGGGCGAGAGATTATAGACGTGGGTGCCCTGCTGCCCGGCTGGCGAGACCCGTTCGAGCTTGCCTTTGCCGTCGAGCCGGACCCGATAGAGGTACCGCTGCGTCGGATTGTCCGGCGACGCGATGAAATAGAGCCAGCCACCCCGCTCGTCGACGGCGCGGATGCCGATTACGTCATAGGCCCCCGGCGTGATCGCGCGCACCTGACGGCCGTCTCGCGACACCACATAGGCCTTGGTCCAGCCGTCGCGCTCGCTCACCCAGGTAAACGACTTGCCGCCATCGAGCCAGACCAGGTCGTCGACCACCTCGACCCAGGCCGAATCCTGCTCGGTGAGAATGGTGCGCACCGCACCGCTCCGGGCGTCGGCCATCAGGAGGTCGAGCCGATTCTGCAACCGATTGAGCCGTTGCACCACCAGTTCGTCGCTCGACGCCGCCCACTCCATCCGGGCCAGATAGATGTTGCGCGGGTCGCCCTCGATATCGAGCCAGCGAGTGGCCCCCCCGGTAGCCAGCACGACACCGATCCGAACCGCCGAGTTGTCTTCACCCGCCTTGGGATACTGAACGGGCACCATCGAGGAGTAGAGCGAATCGGTGGTCCGATACATCAGAAAGTCCCGGACCCGGTCGGCCTCGAGCTGCCAGTACGCGATCCGGGTTCCATCGGGACTCCAGCGCCACCCGTCGTGCAGCGACAGTTCTTCTTCGTAGACCCAGTCGAAGTTGCCGTTGATGACCGTGCGGCTGCCGTCGTGCGTCAGCTGGGTAATCGCGCCGGTCGCGAGATCTTCGACGTAGATGTTGTTGTTGCGGACGTAGCCGACCCGCTCACCGGCGGGATCGAACTTGGCATACATCAGCGTCGACGGCTCCGCATCGCCGCCCAGCTTGCTGAGCCGGCCCGACGCGCGGTCGAGCACCCAATAGTCGCCGCGGGTATTGAGACGCCAGACCTGTTTCGAGTTGGTGTAGACGAGCAGCTTCCGCTGCCCGGGACCCCAGTGATAGTCCTCGATGGTGAGCGGGGCGTTGGCGCCCGACGGAATCAACTGCGACGCCGGAATCAAGACCTCACGCGCGCCGGTTTGGGTGTCATAGCGCACGATGTCCCGCCCGCCGCCGCTCACGCTCGTCTCGAGTGTGGTGTACGATGACCCGTCGCCCAGCCACCGGGTCGGTCCGAACCGCTCCGGCTGGAAGTCCGCGCTCCCGTACACCCGCTGGACCGTGACCAGCGACGGATCCGCGCGCCGGTCGACCTGCTGCGCGGTTACCAGAGCCGGTACGAGCAGCAGCGACATCGTCAGGACAAATCGTCTATCCACAGGAGACCTCGAAATCAGCCAGAGTTACGTCCGCAACCACCGTCCAAGCCTAGCCCGCTGCAACGAGCCGGCGCAAGAAGTGTCCGGTATGGCTCTCCGCCACCTGCGCCACCGCCTCGGGCGTCCCGGCCGCCACGACACGTCCGCCCTTGGCGCCCCCTTCGGGCCCCATGTCGACGATCCAGTCCGCCGTTTTGATGACGTCGAGGTTGTGTTCGATGACGAGAACGCTGTTGCCCTTGTCGACCAGCCGGTGCAATACATCGAGCAGGAGCCGGACGTCTTCGAAATGGAGCCCGGTGGTCGGCTCATCCAGGATGTACAGGGTGCGCCCGGTGTCGCGCTTGGAGAGTTCGGTGGCGAGCTTGACCCGCTGCGCTTCGCCTCCGGACAAGGTCGTCGCCGACTGGCCCAGATGGAGGTAGCCCAGGCCGACATCGTTGAGCAGTTCGAGCTTGTCGCGGATCCGGCCCTGCGCGCTGAAAAAGTCCAGCCCGTCGGCCACCGTCAGTTCGAGCACATCGGCAATGCTGCGGCCCCGATAGCGCACTTCCAGAGTTTCCCGATTGTAGCGGCGTCCTTTGCAGACTTCGCACGCGACATAGACGTCGGGCAGGAAATGCATCTCGATCTTGACCAGCCCGTCGCCTTCGCACGACTCGCAGCGGCCGCCTTTGACGTTGAAGGAGAACCGCCCGGGGCCGTACCCGCGTATCTTCGCTTCCGGCAGCTGCGCAAACAGCTCGCGGATCGGGGTAAACAGACCGGTATAGGTCGCCGGGTTGGACCGCGGCGTCCGGCCGATCGGGCTCTGGTCGATGTCGATGACTTTGTCCAGGTGCTGCAACCCGTCGATGGTCTTGTGCGCGCCCGGCACGACCTTGGCCCGATAGAACTGCCGTGCCAGGGACTGATAGAGGATGTCGGTGATCAGAGTCGACTTGCCCGACCCCGATACCCCAGTCACCACGGCAAAGACGCCGAGCGGGATGTCGACGGTCAGGTTCTTGAGATTGTTGGCGCGAGCCCCGACGATGCGCAGCTTTCGTGAAGGCGTAATCGATCGTCGGGTGGCCGGCACCGGAATCCGCAGCTCGCCGCGCAGGTAGCGGCCGGTCAGCGAATCGGGATGGCGCTCCACGTCCTCGACACTGCCGGCAACCACGATCTCACCGCCGAAGCGTCCGGCCCGCGGCCCCAGATCGACGACGTAGTCGGCCGCGCGGATGGTGTCTTCATCGTGCTCGACCACCAGGACCGTGTTGCCCAGATCGCGCAACTCCCGAAGCGTGTTGAGCAACCGGTCGTTGTCGCGCTGATGGAGCCCGATGCTGGGCTCGTCGAGGATATAGAGGACGCCCACCAGGCGCGACCCGATCTGGGTCGCCAGCCGGATTCGTTGCGCTTCACCGCCCGAGAGGCTTCCCGCCCCGCGGCCCAGCGTGAGGTACTCGAGACCGACGTCCCGCAGGAAGGAGAGCCGATCGTGGATTTCCTTGAGGATCGGCGCGCCGATTTCCGGGTCGATCGCCCCGGCCCGCCCCCGCGCGACTGGAATCCCGTCGAAGAACGCGAGCGCATCGTCGACCGCATAGTCGACCACCTCGCCGATACTCTTGCCGTGCAGCAAGACGGCCAGACTCTCGGGCTTGAGGCGGCGCCCCTGACAGGTGCGACAGGGCATCTCCACCATGAAGTCGCCCAGCTGCTGCCGGACCGTGTCGCTCTGGGTTTCGTAAAAGCGGCGCTCGACGTTCTTGAGAATGCCCTCCCAGCCCGTCTCGTACTCGCCTTTGAATTTCCCGCCTTCCATCTTGAACTTGAAGGTCTTGTTGGACACGCCGTGCAGCAGCATATCCTTCGCGGCCGCGGGCAGCGACTTCCAGGGGCTATGGAGATCGAACTTGAACGCCTTGGCCAAGGTCGGCAAAATCGATTTGCGCAGGTAGCCGCTTGGCTCGCCCCAGGGAAGCACGACCCCTTCGAGAATCGAAATCGATGGGTCGCCCAAGACCAATTCGGTCACCGCTTCGCGACGGGTGCCCAGCCCGTGGCAATCGGGGCACACCCCGAAGGGCGAGTTGAACGAGAATTGGCGCGGCTCGAGTTCGGGCATCGACAGGCCGCACTTGGGACAGGCAAACCGTTCCGAAAAAAGGACCGACTCGCCCTCCGACGCCCCGCGATCGTAGCGAATGAACTCGACGATCCCGTCCGCCGCTTTGAGCGCCGTTTCGATCGAGTCGGCCAGCCGGCTCCGATCCTGTTCCCGCACCACCAGCCGGTCGACCATGACGGCCACGTCGTGATTCTGGCGGCGGTTGAGTTTGGGAACAGCACCAAGCTCGTAGACGGTGCCGTCGACCCGGGCCCTGACGAACCCGCGCTTGGCCAGGTCGTCGAAGAGTTCACGGAACTCGCCTTTCCGGCCCCGAACGATCGGGCCCAGCACCTCGATCCGGGTGCCCTCGGGCCAGCCCAGAACCGCCTCGGTAATCTGGCTGGCACTGGACCGGGTCACTGGCGACCCGTCATTCGGACAGTGCGGCACACCCGCGCGCGCCCAGAGCAGGCGCATGTAGTCGTAGATCTCCGTTACCGTGCCGACCGTCGAGCGGGGATTGTTCCCGGTCGACTTCTGTTCGATCGAAATGGCCGGCGAGAGACCCTCGATGGCATCGACGTCGGGCTTTTCCATCAGGCCGAGGAACTGCCGGGCGTAGGCCGACAGCGACTCGACGTACCGCCGCTGCCCCTCGGCGTAGATGGTGTCGAACGCCAGCGACGATTTTCCGGACCCGGACAGGCCGGTGATGACCGTCAGCTGGTTACGGGGAATCGAAACGGAGATGTTCTTGAGATTGTGCTCGCGCGCACCACGGACCCGCAGAAATTCTTGCGCCATAACCCCTGAACATAGCCCGAACCTCCATCGCCTTCAATCCTGCCGCACGGATGGAGGATCGAGACCGGGTTCCGGAGCGCCGAGGCCGGCGCGAACGCGTTGACGGCCCGCAGAATCCGACTAAGGTTCGCGAGGGTATCTCGTGTCTCCCTCCGGAGCGCCCAATGCACCGTCCGCTCACTGTCCTGTGCCTGGCAAGCTATCGCAAAGGCGACGCCTTCCTGGTCGCCGCCAAGCGGTTGGGCGCCAGAGTGTTACTGCTGACCTCGAAGAGTCTCGAGCACGCCGACTGGCCGCGGGAATCGCTCGACGACGTCTACTATATGCCCGACGTCGACAATCGCTGGGACATGGCCGATGTCATCAAAGCGGTGAGCTGGCTCGCGCGCACCGTCAAGATCGACCGGATCGTGGCCCTCGACGACTTCGACGTCGAGAAGGCCGCGGCCCTGCGTGAACATCTGCGAGTCCCCGGCATGGGCGACACGACGGCCCGGTACTTTCGGGACAAGCTCGCTATGCGCGCCAAAGCGAGCAGCGCCGGCCTGGCCATTCCCGCATTCGTGCCCATCATCAATTACGACGAAATCAAGGCGTTCCTCCAGGCGCACCCCGGGCCCTACGTGCTCAAGCCGCGCTTCATGGCCGCCGCCATCGGGATCCGAAAGATCGACTCGGGCGAGGACCTGTGGCCGGTGCTCGATGCGCTGGGAGACGAGCAATCGCTCTATCTGCTCGAGCAGTTCATTCCCGGCGAGGTCTTCCACGTCGATTCGATCGTGGCCGACCATCGGGTCCGCTTTGCTCTGGCGAGCCAGTACGGAACGCCCCCGCTGGAAGCGGCGCACGAAGGGCGGGTGTTCTCCTCCCGGACCCTCCGGCGCCGGAGCCGCGAGGAACGGTCGCTCCTCACCTTCAATCAGCAGCTCCTCAAGGCACTCGGCCTCAAGCAGGGCGTTTCGCATACCGAGTTCATCCGGCATCCGGACGGGCGTTTCTTCTTTCTGGAAACCTCGGCCCGCGTCGGCGGCGCCCACATCGTGGATATGGTCGAGTGCGCCACCGGCCTCAATCTCTGGAGCGAATGGGCCAAGCTGGAGTGCCGGGAAGCCAACGAGCCGTACCTGGTGATGCCGTTCAAGAAGCACTACGCCGGTCTGGTGCTGTCGCTTGCCAAGCAGGAATGGCCCGACCTTTCGGGCTATGATGCTCCCGAAGTCGCCTGGCGGCTGACCAAGCGCCACCATGCGGGGCTGATCGTCGCGGCCGCCAAGCACGACCGGGTCGAGTCGCTGGTCGACGAATATCAGGCGGCGTTCTACCGGGACTTCTTTACCTCTGCCCCGCCGCTGATGCACGCCTCGGAGTAAATCGATGGGACGGCTCCACCATTCCCGCTCCGGCGAGGCCGACCCGGGCCTCCTCGAGGGCTTCGAACTATTGGCCCTGGAGGGCGACTCCAGTCCGGACCCCATCACCGCGCTCAGGCCGTTCGAGCGGGATGTTCCGGAGCAGCGGCTCCCGACCAGCGCCGACCCGGACGCGCCGTTGCCTATCCAGACGGTCGACCGGGCCCGGGATCTGAGCCGGCGGGGGCGCCGCCTCGACGCCATCGCCTCGTTGGACCAGTTCGTCGCCGCACATCCGGACACCATCGAGCCCCGCCTGGCCCTGGCGGAAATGCTGGCGGAAGCCGGCGAGGCAGAGCAGGCCCTGGAACAACTCGGCGTCCTGCTCGAGCTGACCCGTCAGGCGGCCCCGATCCTGGTACGGCGTGGCGCACTCTATGCACAGTCGGGACAACCGCAGGCGGCTGAGGCGGATTTCCGGGAAGCCATCCGGAAGGACGCAAGCTACTGGCCTGCATACCGTTACCTCGGTACCACCCGGCTACGGCTCGGTGGGGTGGCCGAGGCCGTTTCGGTGCTTCGGGAAGCCAGGTCCCTGGCACCTCGAGACCCCGAGTGTGCCTTATACCTGGCGGAAGCACTCCTGACGAGCGGCGATCTCGCCGAGGCCGAGGAGTTGCTGCAGTGGGCGGTCGAGACGCTGCCCACCGATCCCCGAGGCTTTACGCTGCTGGGCCGACTGCATGATCGGCTCGGCCGGCAGGAGGTTGCGATGACGATGCACCGTAAAGCGCGCGAGGTAGCAGGCCTGTGAAGCTTGGCGTGTTCAATCGGCGGACAGCGGCACAGGTCATGTTGCTCGCATGGGCCGCGGCACTCGGCTGGCTGGCCCGTCGCGAATTGGGCAAGACCGAAGCGGAAACCATCGCCGAAGCCACCATTCGGCTCAATCCCGACGCGTTCTTCTATTCCGTCAAGGCGGGCGACCTCCAAATCGGATACGCCAGCATCACCATCGACACGACGGCCGCCGGCTTCCGCGTTTCCCAGGTCATGGCCCTCGACGTCCCCATCACCAACGACTCGATTCGCCGGATCACCCGGCGGACCGACATCGCGCTCTCGCGCAGCTTGCGTCTGCTCAGCTTTGTCCGCACCGTAACGGGCGGAGGACAGTTCGACGAACTTCGCGGCACGGTCGAGGGTGATTCGCTGCTCCGGCTGGCCCAACAGGACGACCGCGACGGCACGGTGGGCGAATGGACTCTCAGAGTGTCGGGAGACGTGGCGCTGCCCGAGATCCTGCCCTATCGGCTGGCCTTTGCCCGACGCCTCAGCGTGGGGCAGTCGGGCATCACCAATCTGCTCGACCTGACCACCGGAACGATCAGCCGGCTCGAAGTCGCGGCGACGGCGGAGTCGTCGTTCGTGTACGCCGACAGCGCGGTCGAAACCCGCGGCACCCGGACCTGGCAGCCGGCCCGATACGATACCGTCACCGCATGGCGGCTCACGCACGCCGCGAGCGGAACGCCGGAAGTCCTCTGGGTCGACGCCAACGGCAATCTGGTCGAGAGCGAAACCCCGCTGGGCGTCCGCCTGACCCGATCGGCTTTCGAACTGGTCAACATCAACTACCGTGCGGAGCTGGCGAAAGATCCCACGGTTCGTTCTCGCCTGCCGGCCATGCGCAGCCTGCTGGAAGCCGGCCTCCGCCTGCCCCGCGCCGACAGCGTCGAGTACCGCGTCCGGACCGCGGCAGGCGCCACGGCACCGCAGACAACGTGGCTCACCGGCGGGCGGCAGTCCTCCGACCAGGACCGGATCGACATCGGTCGCCACACCGTCGGAACCGACTCGGTCCGCCGTGGTTTCCTCGACCCCGCGGCAAAACTGCGTCCGATCGCGCCGAGCGTTGCTGCGCAGGCAGCGACAATCGCTCCGGAGGCACGAGACCGTGCCGTCGTCGCCGCGCTGGCCGAATGGGTCCACCGCGAAGTCCGGCCGGACCGCTCGCTCGCCGCGGCCAAGGCGCCGGACCGCGTCCTCCGGGACCGTCGCGCCGGCGCCGAGGGCATGGCATCACTGTTTGCCGACCTGGCGCGCGCGCGCGGCTTGACCGCACGAGTGGTGGGCGGCGTGGCCGTCGTGGGTGGCACCACCTACGGGCATACCTGGGCCGAGGTCCGGCTGAATGATGCCTGGATTGCCGTGGATCCGACCTTCGGGCAGTTCCCCGCCTCGGCGTCCTTGCTGCGCATCGTGTCCGGCGGGTACGGTCGCGCCATCGATCTGGTGCCCTTGGTCGGCGCCGCCGTTCTCGAACCGATTCCGTCGGACGCGCAACCATGATTCAGCTTTCCAATCTGACCAAGCGGTATGGCAAGTTCACCGCGGTCGACCAGATCTCGCTCGAGATTCCCTCCGGGACGTTGTACGGCCTGCTGGGACCGAACGGGGCGGGCAAGACGACGACCATGCGGATGATCGCCGGGATCCTCCGGCCGACCTCCGGTTCGGTCACGGTGGCGGGCTACGACATCGTCAGCCAGCCGATGCAGGCCAAGCAACGGCTCGGCTTCATTCCGGACCGTCCCTTCGTCTACGACAAACTCACCGGCGCCGAATTCCTTCGATTCGTCGCGGGGCTGTACGGGCAATCGGGGCCGGAGATCGAGCGGCGCCTCGATGAATTGCTTGAGCTGTTCGAGCTGGCGCCCTGGAAACACGAACTGACCGAGTCATACAGCCACGGTATGCGACAGAAGCTGATCATCTCGAGCGCCATGGTGCATCGGCCCGATGTGATCGTAGTGGACGAGCCGATGGTCGGTCTCGACCCCAAGAGCGCGCGGCTCCTCAAGGACCTGTTTCGCGGCTTTGTCGAGCGCGGCGGCACCGTCCTGATGAGCACCCACACGCTCGAGATCGCCGAAGTGATGTGCGACCGGATCGGAATCGTGTTCGGCGGCAAGATCGCGGCGGCCGGCACCATGGCCGAAATTCGGGAACAGACGGCGGCGGGCGATGCAAGCCTCGAGGACATCTTCCTCAAACTCACCGGCGGATTGGGAGAGCGAGAGCTGAGTGCAGTCCTCGACCGCTAAAGTCGATCGGGGAGCCGGCGTCGTCCGGATCCTCGAGCCGAAGTGGCGCAGCGTCCGGGCACGGATGGCCAAGGGGCGGAGCGATGCGTTCTGGCGCGTCCTGCTCCTCGTCGTCATCGGCGGCGGCTTCTGGGCCGGAGCGTTTGCCATATTCTATCGGGTCCTCCGCTACCTCGGCACGACCCCGGAAATCGGCGGCCTGCTGGCGGGCAAGATCCTGAGCATGCTGCTGCTGGCGTTTTCCGCCATCCTGCTCCTGTCCAATCTCGTCACCGCGCTCTCGACCTTTTTCCTGGCCAAAGACCTCGACATGCTGGTCTCGGCCCCGGTCGACTGGGCCCGGCTCTATCTGGCCAAGCTGATCGAGACGCTGATCCACTCGTCGTGGATGGTGGCGCTCCTGCTGGTGCCGATCCTGACGGCGTATGGGGTGGTCTACGACGGCGGTTTCCTCTTTCCGATCGCTGCGCTGGGCGCGCTGATTCCCTATTTCCTGCTCCCCACCGTAGTCGGCTCGACCATCACGCTGCTCCTGGTCAACGTCTTCCCGGCCCGCCGCGCGCGCGATCTGCTGACCCTGATTGCCATCGGCGCCGTGGGTGGCGTCGTGCTGGTGCTCCGGTTCCTCCGTCCGGAACAGCTGTCCCGTCCCGAAGGATTCCGGAACCTGGTCGACTTCGTAGCGGAGTTGCAGGCGCCCAGTCACCCGCTGATGCCCAGCGAGTGGGCGGCCAACGCCATGATGAACTGGCTGGGCCGCGTGGCCGATCCGCTGCCGCTGATGCTGCTCTGGACCACCGCGGGAGCGTTCATCGTCCTCGGTGCCGCGCTCCACAGCCGGCTCTTTCCCAAGGGCTTCTCCAAGGCCCAGGAGGGCGCCGACACCTATGCCGCGGGACAGGCCTGGCAGCGAGTCGCGTCGCGCGTGCTTCGCTTTCTGCCGGTGACCAAGCGTGAATTCGTTCTCAAGGATCTGCGGGTCTTTTTCCGCGACACCACGCAGTGGAGCCAGCTGATCCTGCTGGGCGTTCTCCTGGTCGTCTACGTCTTCAACATCCGCGCCCTGCCGCTCTACACCGGCGAACGGGTGCCGTACATCCTGGTGACCCTGGTGGTCTTCCTGAATCAGGGACTCGCCGGGTTCGTGTTGGCGGCCATTGCCGCTCGATTCATCTTCCCCTCGGTTTCGCTGGAAGGCCGCCAGCTCTGGCTCCTCAAATCGAGCCCGCTCGACCTGCGCGCCATGCTGTGGAGCAAGTACTGGGTCGGCACCGCGCCGCTGCTCGTCGTGGCGCTGACTATCACGGTGGTGACCAACGAGATCCTGCGCGCATCGCCGTTCATGATGTTCCTGTCGGTCGTCACGATCGCCTGTTTTACCATGGCGGCCGGCGCGCTCGCGCTCTCGCTGGGCGTGCTCTATCCGCAGTTCGACACCGAGAATGCCGCCCAGATCCCGACCAGCTTCGGCGGCCTGGTCTTCATGATGACCGCCATTCTGCTGTTGGCCGGCATCATTGCCATCGAGGCCCGGCCGGTGGCCGAGCACTTGCGCCAGTATCAGATGGGCGGCGGCGAAAACGATCTGCCGCCCGAGCTCTGGCTGGTGCTCGGCAAAGTTTTTCTGCTCTGCGCCGCGGCGACGATCATTCCGTTGCAGCGCAGTCTCAAGCGTCTCGAAGCCCTGGAAGTCTGACCTCGCGCGTTTTCGCGCCGCGTTGCGTTTTCTCGCTTCACGCCACCTTCGCACCCCTTCCTAGTGTGTGATCCCGACCCGCCGAACGCGGGCCGGTCACCACTAGCAAGGGGGAACCATGTCGTACCGCCGTACCGGCCTCGCCGCCGCGTTGCTCCTGGGTCTTGCCGCCTGCAGCGACCGACCGACCGTCCATCCGACCCAGCCGAATGCGGAGCAAGCAGTTAGACCTCCCGCCGACCCGCCCTACCTGGCCCATCTTCGCGAGCGCCACGAATGGCTTGCCGAGCAAGTGGCCGTCGCCATGCGCAATCCGGAGTTTCGGCGCACGGTGATGCTGGAACTTCGCCATTCACCGCTCCCCGAAGGGAAAATCAGCCTGCAGGGCTTCCTGAGCCGGGACAGGCGCGCCTATGCGCACCTTGCTGCGCCGACCGCTTCGGCCGAAATCGGCGTCACGGAACGGATCGCCGACGGGCCGGCCATCGAGGTCTACTTTCCGGTGCCGGAACACCGGGCCCGGTGGAACGGCGGCGAGGACCTGCTGGTTGCCACGGCCGAACTCGATAATGATGCGCCGGTCGCCTTCGATCTGGCCGGGCGACGCCACCTGCTGAGCCCCACCACTCCGCCCGAGACCCCGGTGCTGATGCTCGGCCGCGCGGAGATCGACTTCGATCGGCCGATGGCCAACTCGTGCCTGATGGCCTGTGACGACATGCTGGGTCCGGGCGGCGGTGGAGGAGGTGGCAGCGTCGGGGGAGGCGGCGGTGGCAGTGGCGGCTCGACCGCATCCCAGGGCCTGTTCATGACGCGCGCCAAATTCGTCGACACCTTCGAAGGCTGGTTCAAAGGGGCCCCCGAGTTCGAGGTTCACGTCCTGGGTAAGGCCGGTTCCGAGAACGCGCTGACCAGCTATCAGTGCGCCGGCGAACATGCGGGCGGCCCCTACACCTTCGACCAGAACAGTACCCAATGGTCCGGAAACGTCATGTTGATGAGCCAGGCGCAGTTGAACAGCTACCAGACCCAGCATCCCGGCCAGGCGCTCAGGGTATTCGTGGTGGAGGACGACGATGGCGCCTGCCAGATCAAGATCGATCAGAACCGCGCCAACGCCCTCTTCGAATCGATTCGGCTGGTCTACGGCGACAACACCGGCGGCAAGGACGTCGCGCGCGCCGGCGGGCGGATCTTCGAGAAGGCGCCGATCTGGATCCGGATGCTCAAGGCGACGTTCTCATTCTTCTCGACCAACGACGACCCGGTCGGCAATGCGGTCGAAGATGTGGCGGCGGCCAATGCGTACCTGCCGGGAGCCAACTGGGTCGTTCGGGGTGAGAACAGCGTGATGAACGGGGCGATCAGACTGGAAATGCGCTGAGCAGGCATCAACTGCGCAGCAATCGATGCGCGGGCTATCCGATCCGGACTACGCTGCCGCCGCCCGAGTCCCGCAACCGGCACAGAAACGGGCTCCCGACGGCAGCGGAGCCGCGCAGCTCGGGCAGGTCGTAGGGGTATCGAGCGAGAGGCCGCAATCGGAACAGAAACGGGCGTCCGATTCGGGCCGAGGGCCACAGGCGGGACACACCGCGACCGGCCCGGCTCCGTCGAGCGCCGCCCGCCGCGCCGCAACCAGCTGCTCGGCGGGATCGGCCGGCTCGTCCCGAAGCGCGGCAAGTGCCGCGGAAGTGAATCGGCCCTTCAACGCGAGGTAATCATCCTCCGAGATCTTCCCGGTGGCGTGATCGAAATCGAGGTCTTTGATGGCAAGCAGGGCCTGGCCCTGGCGGGTCTCCTCGAGCGGCAACGGTTCGTCGAGGTCGTCCGGGTCCGGCGTCCTGCGGAGCAACGGTGTCATCACCATACCGATGAGCACCAGGCCGAGCACGATGATGGCAGCGAGTTCCAGCATCAGGTCTCGAGATCCCGAAGGGCCCGCTGGAGCCGGTCTACATCCTGGGCCGTTTCACGATCGGCGGCGCCTGCGATGTCCGGCACCGGCGCCGGTGAGACATCCGAAACCGCCACCGCACCGGCAGCGGCTCGACGCAGCCGGGATCGGCGCAGGATGTACCAGCCGAGCAGGCTGGCGCCGGTCAGGATGGCGGCGCCTGGCAGCAGGTATCCGACGATCCCGAAGCCCTCGGGCTTGGGCGCCATCAGCGCCTCTTCGCCGTACCGGTCGACGAACGCGGCCACCACTTCCTCCGGGGTCTTGCCTTCCCGGAACAGGGCAACCACTTCGTCGTGCCGAGCCGGCGAATAGGTGCAGGTGAAATCGGTGGTCCGGCAAGTAAAGACGTCGAGCCCGCAGGGACAGGGGCAACGGAGCCGCCGCTCGACGGCGACGATCTGCGGGTCATTCTGAACCGAATCGACCACTCGGCGCGGCGCACCGACCACGCCGGGGCGTGGCAGCGGATCGGCCGCTCCGGGCTGCCCGGCCTGCTGCGCGTCGAGGCGCCGGGCCAGCAGGCCGGCCGCCAGCACACCGAGAACGCGACGGCGATCGATCGGGCCGGTCATACGTTGACCGGCTCGGGGGCCGGCTCCAGCGCTTCGGGCGCGCGCACTCGCGTTACCTGCGGTGCCATACCCGGGCCGCCCGGCCAAAGCGTGATCAGCCCGCCGACGACCAGCAGGATGCCACCGAACCAGACCCACCATACCAGCGGATTGAGGGTGATGGCAAAGGAAGCCCGCTCAGTGAAATCGACCGTGCCCGCAAAGACGACGTAGAGGTCCTCCCGTATGCTGGGCAGGATCCCGACTTCGGTCGAGGGCTGGAACGTCGGATTGCCGAAGCTGTCGACGTGCTGGCGCTTCTCCGACACCACCGTCCCGATCCTCTGGCCATCGCGGCGCACTTCCAGCGTAGCGGCCGAGACCTGGCGGTTGAGCGCGTCATACTGGGAAACGCCCAGATGGGTCAGTCGATAGGTCGCGCCGAAGGGACTCCGGATGTCCATCGACTCGCCGACCCGCAGCGTGGCTTCCCGGGTGACTTTGAAGGCCCCGCCCGTGAACGCCACGAAGTACACCACGATGGCAACGTGCACCAGGTAGCCCCCGTAGCGGCGACGGTTCCTGCCTACCAGGCGACCGGTGGCGACGATCAGCGATTCACCATAGAGGCGCCGGCGGGCCCGGATACCGCGCACGAACTCCTGGACCACGGTGCCGAGGACGAAAGCGGCAATGACCAGCGCAATCAGGGCATAGAAGTCGCGCATCCCGGCGACCAGCAGGACGACCGCGGTCACCAGCGCGCCGCCTAACGACGCCGCGAACTGCCGCTTCAGATTGGGCACCGACGTCTTCCGCCAGGCAATCAAGGGACCGATCCCCGTCAGCAACAGCAGCATCAGACCGAGCGGAACGTTGACGCGATTGAAGAACGGCGGCCCGACCGAAATCTTGACGTCCCGCACGGCTTCGGACAGGACGGGAAAGATGGTGCCCCACAGAACCGAGAAGGCAATCCCGATCAGGATCAGGTTATTGAACAGAAAGGCCGCTTCCCGGCTCGCGAGCGATTCGAGTTGCGCCTCGGGCTCGAGCGCCGGCCAGCGGGTGTACAGCAAGGTGTAGCACAGGACGCCGACCACGACCAGAAACGCCAGGAAGAAATAGCCGACGTTCGACTGCGCGAAGCTGTGGACACTCGCAATCACGCCCGACCGGGTCAGGAAGGTGCCGAAGATGCTGAGCAGGAAGGAGCCGATCACCAGGCCCACGTTCCATCGCTTGAGCATCCCGCGCTTTTCCTGGATCATGACGGAATGAAGGAAGGCCGTCAGCGTGAGCCACGGCAGCAGGCTCGCATTCTCGACCGGATCCCAGGCCCAGTAGCCGCCCCACCCGAGTTCGACATACGCCCACCACATACCGATGGTGATGCCGACCGAGAGGAAGAGCCAGGACACGAGCGACCATTTGCGAATCGCGTGGATCCAGCCGCTGTCGAGCCGCCGATGCCACAGCGCCGCGATGGCAAACGCAAACGGAATGGTGAGGCCGATATACCCGAGATAGAGCATCGGCGGGTGGATCACCATCCCCGGGTTTTGCAACTGCGGATTGAGGCCGCGTCCGTCCGGCGGCACGAAGGGCAGCTGGCCGAACGGATTAGCCCCGCCGACCAGCATCACCAGAAGGAAAAAGGCGAGAACCCCGCTGGTCACCCCGGCGACGGTGGGCAGGAGATCACGATACCGCGGCGGCGTGACGATCTGGGCCAGCGACGCAAACGACCCGAGCACCAGCGCCCAGAAGAGCAGCGAGCCCTTCTGACCGGCCCAGAAAGCCGAGAAGAGGTAGTAGTCGGGGAGGTTCCGCGAGGTGTACGCGTAGACGTATTCGACGCTGAAGTCGTGCGCAAAGAGCGCCTTCCACAGCGCGATCGAGGCGATCCAGACCGCCAGCGAGGCCGCGTGCGGAGCCCGGCGAACCGCGCGGGCCACCTCGGCGCGTTCGACCGTCTGCCCCGAAAATGCGAGCACGACGGCCCAGATCGAAATCAGCAGCGCGGCCCAGAGGGCGAATTGACCAAGCAGATTCATGAGCTTCGCCTACTCCGGGGCACGGAAGTCAGCTTGCCTGCGCCAGTTTCGAGTACTCCGATTCGTATCGGGACCCGCACTTCGCGAGCACTTCGGTGGCCTGGAAGACCCCATTGCGGTCGAGCTTGCCCGACATGATGACTTCGATGTCATTCTCGTCGGTGAAGGTGTCGGGGACCAGGCCGTCATAGACGACGGGAAAGGTCCCGCCCGCGTCGGCCACCTTGAACTCGATCCGCCGGCTGGCATCGTCGCGCCGGATCGAGCCGGGTACGACCTTCGCCCCGACCTTGAGTCCCACCTCGTGGAAGGAGGCATCCGCCTCCACCTTGGCGAGCAGCTCGGACGGGCTCAGGAAATAGACCCCGGTCTGACTGATCCCCGTATAGATGAGAAGCGCCGTCGCACCGGCGATGATCGCCGCGCCCAGCATGAATTTGGTTCCGGCCTTCATAGCGTCCTCCGTCCCGCAAATATAGCCCTATCGTCCCGGCTGTTCGGCCGGCGCCGCCGCCCGCTGCCGCGCCTCCCCGATGAACTGGTCGAGAATGAACTTGTGATGGGCGTATTCGTACCGCCCCACCGCCATCTCGGCGTCATAATGCTGGAGCACTCTGGCCTGTTCGGTCGAGAGCCGAGTACTGTCACCCCGGAACCGGGCGACGGTGCCACGGATCACGAAACCGAAGAGGTGGCTGGACTCCAAGCTGCCGATCGTGTCGGCCAGGGCCAATGCGCCGGCCGGGTCACCGGTGTGGAGCCGCAGCATCGCGGCATGGTACCGGGCATCGATGTCGGGCTGCTCGAGCTCCCGATAGGCCTGCAGGGCCTCTGGGGCAAAGCGGTTCACCGTGGCGCCGTCGCCCCGCTCCGACGCGCGCATGACGCGATTGTACAGCGTATCGAATCGGTCACGCCCGGACAGTCCGTCCAGCGCGGGCGCCGGCTCGGTACTGCCGGGAGCAAAGTCCATGACTCCACCAGCGAGGGCGGGCGACGCCGGGTCCCGGCGAACCAGGTACACGACCAGAGCCACGACGACCATGATGCCGGCAAGGGCGAGCGGGAAGACCGCCGGACCCGTCCGCCAACTCCCCCGCGCGCGCGCCGGAGCCATCGCGCCCGCCGCCGCTCCGCAACTGCCACAGAATCGGACGCCCGAACCGAGCGCCGCGCCGCAAGCTCCGCACGTGACGGCCGCGCCGCAGGAACCGCAGAACCGCCCGCCGACGGGTTGGCCGCACGCAGGACACGATGCGGGAGGAACCGATGTCATCGCGCTCACACTCCGTTGAAGCAATCCGATCAACGAGGTCGCAATAACCGACCCGTTACCCAAAGAAAATTAGCGCGGCGCTCGACGATCGGCACCTGTCGATCAGCCTTGCCGCGTCACGAATACGCTGCATCCGACGAAGTGGATTTCTGAATTTTTCTCTCGTAATTCCTGCAGCGCGCAGCATGGTCACAAAGGCGACTCAACTGCTATTAAATAGAAACGTTTCCCCATTGCGTAGCGGGCTCGATGCTCCTAGAGTAGAACTACGGTAAGCAGAACGCGACGATCGTCCGAACCGCTTCACCGTACTCACTCGGGAACCCGAACCATGCGCATCGTTGCGTTGGCACTTCGGACGCTTCCGCTCGCTGCCCTGCTCGCAGGCTGCGCAGCGGACAAAGTCGTCTATCGCGATCGCGATCCCTTCAATGAACCGCCCGCAGCCGCACTCGGCTTCCTGGGCTACTACTCTGCGGAAAACAAACAGACCACCTGCGGTAATTGCCACGCCGACGTGCAGAGCCGCTGGCGGACGACGGCGCATGCCACCACCTTTGCGGACCTGCCGTCGACCGCGCCGAATCAATGCGCCAGTTGCCATGCGGTCACCGAGCGCGGCAACATGGTGAGCGAAGCGGCCGGCTTCAACACCACCCGCGATGCCGTTTACCACGATGTCCAGTGTGAAAGCTGCCACGGACCCGGACTCGACCACGTCCGCGGTATCGGCCAGGGACAGGTCGTGCGCCCGCTCGCCCGCATCGGAATGACGGGCAACGGTACCTGCGCAGAGTGTCACAGCGACACCCACCATCCCTACGTCGAGGAGTGGCGCCAGTCCCAGCACGCGGTGGTGAACCCGTCCCGCACCGCCAACGCGTCCTGCGCCGGATGTCACGAGAGCCGGCAGGCGCTGGCCCGCTGGGGCGTCACCAACAACTACATGGAGAAGGGCGAAGCCACGGCGTATCAGCCGGTCGCCGTCTGCGCGACCTGCCACGATCCGCACGGCTCGGAGAATCCGTCCCAACTTCGCTTCCCGATCAACACGGCGGACGTGGAACAGAACCTCTGCATGAAATGCCACCTCCGCTACGACGCGCCGACCAACACCAGTTCGTCGCCCCATGCTCCGCAGGGTTCGCTCCTGCTCGGCACCGCGGGCTATCGGCCGGCTGGCTTCATCTATGCCGAGGATCGGATTTTCAGTTCGCACGCCACCGAGGCGAACCCGACGCTCTGCGCCGGATGCCACCTGAACCGCGTCACCGCGCCCGACCAGCAGGGCGGCCAGGCCTTCCAGGCCACCGGCCATCTGATGCGGCCGATCCCCTGCCTCGACGAGCAGGGTCGCCCGACCGCCAGCGACAACTGCGGCTACACCCCGACCGCGCGTTCCTGGGCCACCTGCACCGCCTCGGGTTGCCACGCCAACGCATCGGTGGCGGCTGCGGCATTCACCACCGTCCGGTCCCGGATGCGGCTGCTCACCAACCAGCTCTGGACCGACACCGACGGCAACGGTTCGATGCAGGCGGCCCCGACCGACGCCGGCTTGCTGCCCAGAGTGCGGCAGCTCTACCCGCAGGCGTGGAGCACGACGGACAATCAGATCACCCCGGCCGAAGGCGCCGAGTTCAACGCCCGGATGTGCGGCGAGTACGGCCAGTCGACGGCCGACAATTCGAAGGGCATCCACAACCCGTTCCTCTGCGAAGCGCTGCTGATTGCTTCGATCAACGAGGTGCAGGCGACCTACGCGCTTCCGGCCCCGTCGGCCGCGATCCAGGCCATTCTGGACGGTCCGACGGGCGGGAAATACGCGCACGGCCTCCGGCGCTCGAGTACGCCGATACCTGGGCATGAGATCACGGTCGCCGGCGCCTCCCGGTAACCGGTGCCAATCCACGACCCCGCGGTCCCTTCCGGCCGCGGGGCGTCGGTCGTTCCGTCCGGACAGGCGCCCGACCCACGGCCCCGTAATCCGAATCACGATCCGCGCGGAAAGCGCCTGACCATGGCACTCTTCCTTCCGGGCCTGGCCGCGCTCGCTCCGCAGATTCCCGACTCGGCCAGTTTCCACCGATTCCGCGAGGGCGTTCCTGCGGAGCCTCCGCCGATCCCCGGCGGCGTCATGACCGTGCTCCGCGCCATTTTCAACGCGCCGACCTGGGCGTGGGTGGTTGGGATCGTGGTGGGCCTCACGGTCGGCATCTGGCTCGCGCTGTTCCTCTGGCGACGACGCAGCGCCATCGGCCACTGGCTCACGACCCGGGACCGCGGGGTCAAAATCGCCATGAGCACGGGCGCCGTATTGGTGCTGGCGCTCCTGTTCCGCGGCGGCCAGGTCAGTTGGAACTTCATGCAGCACGACAACGCCTTTTGCGTCGGCTGCCACATCATGGAAGGGCCCTGGAACAAGTTCGGATCCGACGCGGGCAAGCACAGCGCTCTGCAGTGTCACGACTGCCATCAGCAATCGCTCTACGCCAGCACCCGCCAGCTGGTGCTCTGGGTGGCCAACAAGCCGGTGGAAATCCCGCCCCACGCGCCGGTGCCTAACGCGCGCTGCGAATCGTGCCATGCCAAGGATCAGTCCGAAGCCTGGACCCGGATCGCGCAGACCGCGGGGCATCGGGTCCATCTGGAATCGGATTCGAGCGCGCTCGAAAAGGTGCTCTGCGTGACCTGCCATGGGAAGGAAGTGCACGCGTTCATCCCAGCCAACGAGACCTGCGGCAGCGCGGGCTGCCACGCCAATCTCGACATCAAGCTGGGCCGGATGGCCACCCAGTCCACGCTGCACTGCAACCAGTGCCACCAGTTCACCGCCGAGGTGCCGCGGCTGGCCACGCGCGAGGACGCGGCCGACGCGATGCAGCCCGGCAGCCGGCAGTGTTTCTCCTGTCACGCGATGCGACAGGTCGCCGGAGACTTCGACCCCGCGCGCGATCCGCACAACGGCACCTGCGGGACCTGCCACAACCCGCACACCCAGACCACCCCGGCCGAGGCAGGCAAGACCTGCAGTCAGTGCCATGCGGATTGGCAGACCGTACCGTTCCATACCGGGCGGGCTCACGGTCAGGTTGGCCAGCAGTGCCTGGTCTGCCACAATCAGCACGCCGCGCGGGTCGACGCCAGCGATTGCGTGGCATGCCATACCAGCGTGACCGCGCGCTTCGGCACCCTCCGTCTCCGTCCGCCCCTGCCGTTCGACACCACGCGGGCGCTGCGGACTTCGGCACGTGATCCCGAGCAACCGGTTCCACCGAGTGTCGGGCACTTCGACGGAGCACGACCGCCCGGTCCCGTAGCCTGGCCGCCGCGGCCGGCCGCGGCGCCTGCTCCAGCCGCAGAGATCGAGCTTCCCGGGAAAGGAGACACCCCGCCGCCGGAACTCCCGGCGCCGGACCCGCCAACGGCAGCAGCCGAACCATCGATTGCGTCCGTCGACTCCTTTCCCCATGCCCGACATACCCGCCTTGCCTGCATCACCTGTCATACCACCGGAGCGAGTTCTGCAACACTGACCTTCGTCCCGCCGCGAGGATGTCAGATCTGTCACCATCAGGCGCCACGATCGAGCAACTGCGCCGCGTGCCACCGCCCCGGCGACCTGGCGGCGATCCGCGCGCTGGCGGTACCGATCGGGGTCAAGGACCGGGAGCCACGGGTCAGGAGCGTCGGTTTTGCGCACCAGACACACACCGAACTCCGTTGCGTCACCTGCCATACCCAGCCGGTGTCGCTGGCGCCGGCGGAAGGCGTCCGCCGCTGCGCCGATTGTCATAGCGATCACCACGCCGCGGGCCGAAGCTGTGCTGCCTGTCACACCGGCCCCGAGATCCGCACCGCGCACGCGGACGACCTCGCGGCGTCGCACCAGCGCTGCGATGCCTGTCACACCGCGTCGACCGTGGCCCGGTTTACTCCCGACCGGTTGTTCTGCGCGACCTGCCATGCCGAGCAAGCGAAGGATCATTATCCGAGCCGCGAGTGCGCCACCTGCCATTTCCTCGAGTCGCCGGCCGAACTGCGGCGCCGGCTGACCGGACCGGGGCGCTCATGATCGTCCCACGTCTCGGCCTGATTGTGCTTGCTGCGCTGGGCCTCTCGACTGCTACGGCCACGACCGCCGCCGCGCAGGGGTATCGCGTCAGGCTCGACAGCCGGCTGCAGAGCGTGGCCTGGCGCGGGGTTCTGGCCGGCACCCTCCCGCGCGCCCAAGCCATTCCGCAGACGGGGGGCGGATTCCTCACGCCGGATGGCTACGCCGCGCTGTGCGGCGAGCAGACCTGCTCCTACTTCGCACCTGGCGCCGAGTTGCGCGGAATGCCCTGGGTGACCCAGGCCGACCTGACCGTCTGGGGCTTCGGTGTGGCCGGACTGACCGCCCGCGCCAACGTCCGCTCGGCCACCGACCTGGGCGAGGCCAGCTGGCCCGGCACCGAACCCGCCCTTCAGCTGGTCGAGGGATATCTCGAATACCAACGGAACCAGCTGATCGCCCGGGCGGGACGTCAATTGCTGTTAGGGCGACTGGGAGCCTATGGGCTCGACGGAGGCCGCGTGCTCGTCCGGCATCGGGGTTCCGGCCTCGAAGCGGGAGGATACGCGGGGTGGGGCCTGGCGCGGGGCGCCATGCTTCCGGTAACCGATCCGGCCCTCAATCCGCTCGACGACTTTCAACCCCGCGACCGACAGGTAGTTGCGGGCCTCGAGCTGGGCTGGACCCACGCCGTGGCCAATGCGCGAGTCGAGTACCGGAGGGAGTTGGATCCCGCCGTCGACTACTTCGTGTCCGAGCGGGCCGCCGCCGCCATCGCCATTCGGCCCCACCGCCGCGTCAGCCTCACGACGGGTGGCGAATACGATCTCGCCTTTGGCCAGGTAGGCAGCGCCGACGCGACGGTCAGCTGGATCGACCCGCGCTTCAGCGTGAGCGGCGGAGTCCGCCGCTACCGGCCGTTCTTCGACCTGTGGACCATCTGGGGCGCCTTCAGCCCCGTGGCTCATCACGCCTGGCACCTGTCCGGCACGGTCCGTCCCACGGCTCGGGTGACGCTTCGGGCCCGCGGCGAGCGATTCCGCTTCGACGACACGGAAACCTTCACCCCTGGTATTACGGTAGAGGATCGCGGCTGGCGATTCGAGTCGGGCGTGACCTGGAGCCCCGCCGACCGCTGGACGGTCGATGCAGGCTATCGGGCCGAGTTCGGGCCGGGGGCAGCGTCGCGGGGGTTCGACGGCCGGGTCACCTGGGTCGCGACCGACCGGCTCTGGCTCAGTGCGCACGGCACCCGCAGCAAGCGCCCGCTGGAACTACGCTATGACGACGCCGAGCTTCTGGGATTCGGCGCGGATGCGGAGTACCGGCCCAATGACCGATGGCGGGTGGGGATCACCACCGCCCGATACAACGAACAGCGGCAACGGCTCGACGCGCGCGCGCTCGACTGGGATCAGCTCCGCGTGTCGGCCCGGGTGACGGTTCTTTTCGGCTCCAATGCCGATCGGCTCCCCCTGCCTCACGCAGTACCTCGCGGAGAGCGCCGATGATCCTCCTGCCGAGCGAGCGGCGCCGATGAGAGCGCGCACCTTTCGACTGGTGGCCGCCGGCCTGGCGCTGATCCTTGCCGCGGCAGCCGTCCGGGCCGCCTCGTCCCGGCGGGGCTTCGACCACGCGGTCCACGGCAAGCTGTTTCCGCTGGCCTGCACGACCTGTCATGCCGGCGCCGCGGAGCTCGGCGCTGCCGTCTGGCCCGACCGCGATAAGTGCGCAGCATGCCATGACGGCGAAGTCGCGCCGGTGGTCAGCTGGACGGCCCCTCTGGCACCGCCTCCGTCCAACCTGCGCTTTGCGCACGACCGGCACTCGAGCGCCACCGCCGACTCGGTCGGCTGCGCCCAGTGCCACACCACTGACGGCCTGCGGAGCGAGGTCCACCGCAACGTGGTGACTCAATGCATCGACTGCCATCAGCCCGGCGCCGAGCATCTCACCGTGGTCAATCAGCAGTGCGCCACTTGTCACCTTCCTCTGGCGGAGGCCGTCGCGCTCCCGGCGGGCCAGATCCGCGGGTTTCCCGCTCCGCCCTCTCACCAGGCCCCCGAGTTCGGGCTCAGCGGTCATGCCAAGCTCGCTTCGGTGAGAACCCCGGGCGGGCAGCCGACCGTTTCCGCCAGCTGCGCGACCTGCCATGCGCAGAATTTCTGCCTCAACTGCCACGTCAACGCCCCCGAGGTCGCCGCGATCCAGGCGCTCAGGCCGGACGAGCGGTCGCTGGTTCATCGCGCGGAATTCGTCGCTCCGCCGTCGCACGCGGCCCGGAACTTCGCGACGGCGCACGGTCGCCAGGCCCAACGCAATCCCGCCAGCTGCGCCACGTGCCACGCCCAGCCCAGCTGCGCCGCCTGCCACGTCGCTCCGGCTCCCCGCGCGGTAACGGCATTGCACCAGCCGGCGCCGGGCCGGGCCGCCGGCGCCCTGCTCGACCGGCGTCCGCCAGCCTCGCACACCGTGGAGTTCCGGGAGAACCATGCGGGCACCGCCACGGCCGCGCCGCGGAGTTGCAGCAGTTGTCACGTCCGCGAGGATTGCCTTGCCTGCCACCGGCCCGATCCGGGGCAGCCGTCCGGAGGCAACTACCATCCGGCCGGGTTCCTGACCAGCCACCCGAGCGCCGCGTTTGCCCGGCAGACCAGTTGCAGCGACTGCCACAACACCCAGCAGTTCTGCGCCAGTTGCCACGCCCAGGCCGGACTCGGCGCCAGCCGCTCGCTCGGCAGCGCCCGTTTCCACGACGGCAGGGCCTCGTTCATCCTGGGCCATGGCCAGGCGGCCCGGCAATCGCTCGAATCGTGCGTTTCCTGTCACACCGAGCGCGACTGCACCGCCTGCCACGCGGCCATCGGGCGCGGCTTCCGGTTCAACCCGCACGGCCCCGGTTTCGACGCCGAACGCCTCCGCCGCCGCAACCCGGAGATGTGCGCCGCCTGCCACGGCGCGGCCATTCCCCGATCTCCCTAGCTACGGATCAGGCGCGGGCCCAATGGAGCGCCGTCGAAACGGCCCGTTCCCACCCGGCAATCCAGCATTCGCGGCTGGCGGCGTCGGCGGCCGGGTGGAAGGTTTCGAAACGGCGGCTTGCGACGAACTCACCGATCGAAGGCCAGACGCCGATAGCAATTCCCGCCAACGCCGCCGCACCAAGCGCGGTCGTTTCGACGCAGTCGGGGCGCTCGACCGGCACATCGAGCAGATCGGCCTGGAACTGCATCAGGCGCGGGTTGGCCGCGGCCCCGCCGTCGACCCGAAGCACCGGAATTTCGAGCCGAGTCCCCTCGAGCATGGTGCGCAGCAGGTCGCGGGTGGAGTAAGCCATGGATTCGAGCGCCGCGCGCACCAGGTGAGCCCGCCCGGTCGCCCGCGTCAGACCGGTGATGATGCCACGCGCCTCCGGTTCCCAGTAGGGCGACCCCAGCCCCACGAACGCCGGCACGAAGTAGACGCCTCCCGTATCGACCACCGACGACGCCAGGTCCGCAGATTCGCGCGCCGTGGCCAGCACGCCGAGACCGTCGCGGAGCCACTGGATCACCGCGCCCGCAATGAAGACGCTGCCCTCCAACGCATAGCCGAGCCCTCCTTCCGCATTGCAGGCGGCGGTGGCCAGGAGCCCCGCCGGAGGAATCGGCGCTTCGCTACCTGCATAGAGCAGCAGGAACGCGCCGGTGCCGTAGGTGTTCTTCGCCATACCCGGCGCGACACAGCCCTGCCCGAAGAGCGCGGCCTGCTGGTCGCCGGCGACACCGGCAATCGGGAGTGGCGCTCCGAAAATTTCGGACAGGGTCTCGCCCATCACGCCGCTCGACGGCCTGACTTCGGGCAGCAGCGATACCGGCACCCCGAACAAGTCGAGCAATTCCGGGTCCCAGTCGTGGCGCCGCAGGTTGAACAGCAGTGTGCGGCTCGCGTTGGTCGGATCGGTCGCGTGCAGCGCGCCACCCGTCAGCTTGGCCATCAACCAGCTGTCCACCGTGCCGAATGCCAGTTCCCCCCGTTCGGCGCGCTGCCGCAAATCGCCCTGGGCAAGGAGCCACTCCAGCTTGGTGGCGGAGAAGTACGGATCGAGCACCAGCCCCGTCCGATTCCGGAGATCGGGCTCACGACCGGCAGCCGCCAGCTCCGCACAGCGCGCGCTGGTCCGCCGGTCCTGCCAGACGATGGCCGGCGCCACCGGTTCCAGCGTCCGCCGGTCCCAGAGGACCGTCGTCTCCCGCTGATTGGTAATCCCGATCCCGGTCGGACGCTCCCCCGCGGCGCGGATCGCTTCGCGCGCGGCCCGCACCGTGGTGTTCCAGAGATCCCGCGGATCGTGCTCGACCCAACCGGGCTCCGGAAAATGCTGCGCGAACTCGTACTGGGCCTGACCGAGCACCGTGCCATCCTGGTGGATGACCATGGCGCGCGAACTGGTGGTGCCCTGATCGAGGGCGAGGATCGAAGACATGTCAGCTCGGAGCGAAAGTCAGAGGTGTAGGGAATCGGCCCGGCAGCCGCTAAACTATGATAGCACAGACACTGCCTGGACTCTCCCTTTACCCCGACGATGACGCCCATGAGCACCTTCTCGACCCTGCTCTTCGAGCCGCGCGATGGCATCGCGTTCATCACCATCAACCGTCCCGACAAACTCAATGCGCTGAATGCCCAGGTGATCGATGAACTGGGCAAGGCGGTGGATCTGGTGCGCCAATCCTCCGACATCCGCGCCGCCATCCTCACCGGTGCCGGCCCCAAGGCCTTCGTGGCCGGAGCCGACATCAGCGAATTTCAGAATCTCAAGGGCGTGGCCGCCCGCCGGCTCTCGACCAAGGGCTCCGGCATCTTCCGGAGCATCGAGACCAGCGCCAAGCCGTACATTGCCGCCGTCAACGGGTTTGCCCTGGGCGGCGGTTGCGAACTGGCCATGGCGTGTCACATCCGGATTGCCAGCGAGAACGCCAAGTTCGGCCAGCCCGAGGTGAAACTCGGCATTCCGCCGGGCTACGGCGGCACCGTCCGCCTGGCCCGCCTGGTGGGCAAGGGGCGCGCGCTGGAACTCTTGACGACCGGCGGGATGATCGACGCCCGCGAGGCCGATCGGATCGGCCTGGTCAACCGGGTCTACCCGGCCGACCAACTGCTGGCGGAGGCGGAGAAGATTGCCAAGGCCATCCTGGTCAACGCGCCGCTGGCGGTGGCCGCCTGCATCGAGCTGGCCAATCTCCAGGAAGGGCTCCAGACCGATGACGCGCTGAGTCTCGAGTCGAGCCACTTCGGCAGCCTCTTCGCGACCGAAGACGCCCAGGAGGGCGCTGCCGCATTTCTGGCCAAACGCGCCCCCAACTTCACGGGGCGCTGACCCGACTATCTTCGCAGTATGCGTGCGACCCGGGTCGAGGCGACCGATTTCCGTAACCTGGAGCGCCTCGACCTGGAATTGCCCGGCGAGGGGGCCGTACTGCTGGGTCCCAACGGCCATGGCAAGACCAATCTGCTCGAACTGATCTACTACCCGGTTCTCTTCCGGAGTCTCCGCGGCGTCCGCGACCAGGATCTGGTCCGCCATGGGGCGCCGGCCTTCCATGGCCGGCTCCACCTCGAGCGACAGAGCGGGAGCCACACCATCGAAGCCGGCTTTGCCACCACCGGTCGCCGTAAACGGATTGCCGTCGACGGCGCGGTGCCCGAACGGATGGTCGACGCCCTGGGCCTCTGGCTCGCGGTGGCCTTTCTGCCGACCGACGTGGGACTGGTAGCGGGCGGCGCCTCGGAGCGACGCCAGTTCCTGGACCGCGTCCTGGCGCTGTCCAGCACTGCGTACCTGACGGCACTGCGCCGCTACCGGACCGCGGTGGAGCAGCGCAACGCGGCGCTCCGCAAACACGAGCCGGACGCCGCCTGGGCCTTCGACCCGCTGGTGGCCCGCTACGGCGCGGTGGTGATTCGCGAACGGCTCGACTGGGTCGAACGCTTCGCCGCCGAGTGGACCGGCGCGTGCGATGAACTGGGCGAACCGATGCCGGTAACGCTGCGCTACCGCGGCCGTGCCGAGCTGGCGGAGGTCGAGGCTTGGGCGCCGCTGCTCCAGGCGCAACGCGCCCGGGACCGGGCCCTGGGGGCCACCTCGCTCGGTCCGCATCGCGACGATCTGATCTTCGAGCTGGACGGCCATCCGCTCCGGGTGGCCGGGTCGACCGGCCAGCAGCGGACCGCAGCGATTGCCCTCAAGCTCTGCGAGCGCGACACCCTGGCAGCTGCGCACGGCCAGCCCCCCGCCCTGCTGCTCGATGACGTCTTTGCCGAGCTCGATCGCGGACGGCAGGAGCGGCTGGCGGCGCGCCTGACTCGGCCCGGAGGACAGGTCTTCGTCTCGGCACCGCGGCTCGACGAACTGCCCGATGGCCTCGGGCTTCCCATCGTCGAGATCGAGGCCGGTCGCGTGGTCCGGCTGTCGGAGCGCCGCGCCGCATGAGTTCGCGTCAGCGTCCCGCGCCTCTGGGCGAACTGGTCGGCCAGTACCTGAGCAAGTCGGGGCTGACCAAACGGCTCGATCTGGCCGGCGCGGTCGAGCGCTGGGCCGAAATCGTGGGCGACCGGGTGGCCGCCAATGCGCGGGCCGAAGCGGTCACGGCCGACGGGATCCTGTGGGTCCGGGTTCGGACCTCCCCGTGGGCCGCGGAGCTTTCGCTGATGGCGCCGCGCATTCTGGAACGGCTCAACGAAGGGCGCACCGGCAAGATCAAGGGACTTCGCTGCCTGGTCGGCTCGCGCGCCGCAGTACCTGCTGATTCTGGTGAGGAGAACCGATGAGTGAGACCAACGAGAAAGTGATCAAAACCGACGCCGAGTGGCGTGCGGAGCTGACGCCGGACCAGTACCGGATCCTGCGGGAGCGCGGCACCGAGCGGGCCTTTACCGGTGCCTACTGGGACGAGCATGGCGAGGGCACCTACCGCTGCAAGGGATGTGGCGCGGCGCTCTTTGCCTCGGACACCAAGTTCGATTCGGGAACCGGCTGGCCCAGCTTCAGCAACGTGGTCGCCAAGGACGCGGTCGAGGAGCAGGTCGACACCAGCTTAGGGATGCGGCGGGTCGAGGTCCACTGCGCCAAATGTGGCAGTCATCTCGGCCATCTCTTTCCCGATGGGCCGCGACCGACTGGTCTCCGCTACTGCATCAACTCCGCCTCGCTCGACTTCGACCGGGCCTGAACGAAAACAGGCGGCCACCCGATCGCGGTGGCCGCCCGTCGTTTTTGACTTGGAGCAGGTTACTTGACCTGGCCCTGATCCTCCACGATCTGTCCGACCAGCCCGTAGGCGATCGCTTCCTCCGCAGAGAGCCAGAAGTTCCGGTGGGTGTCCTCTTCGATCCGGTCGAGCGGCTGGCCGGTCTGCCGAGCAAAGACCCGATTGAGCCGGTCGCGCATCCGGATGATTTCCCGGGCTTCGATCTCGATGTCCGACGCGGCCCCGCCGGCGCCACCCGACGGCTGGTGCAGCAGGAACCGGGTGTTGGGCAGACAGAAACGGTCCTCGCGGGGCACCGCCACGTAGATCAGGGCCCCGGCGCTGGCCACCCAGCCGGACCCGACCATCCGGACCCGCGGGGTGATGAAGCGGATCATGTCGTGGATCATGTCCCCCGACTCGACATGGCCGCCCGGGCTGCTCACGAAGATGGTGATGTCGTCCGACGACTCGGCCGAGAGGGCCAGGAGTTGGGACGCCACCGATGCGGCCACGCGCTGATTGATTTCTCCGGCGATAATCACCGTCCGCGCCTTGAACAGCCGATCGGCAATCATCTCGGGCGGACCGGACTTCTGGCCCTGGGGGGTCGCTTCTTCCATAACGGATCGCTCACGAGAGTGTGAAGCCGCGCGGGCAATGCTGCCTCCCACGCGGGGGTGTCGTAACCAGTCGGTTCGAAAGTAATCGCGCCGGGGCGTTCGGGACCACGCACCGGGCCGAAATCGGTCGGTCTCCGGACTCTGAAATAGGGCCTGACCCCATTAAATTCATAGAGTTACGGATCGGACGGGCCGGGGGAGTTTCCGGCTCGCCGGCCACCTGATCCGGCCGACGATCCGGCCCCCTCCGTCGGGGCGCCTTCCTTCCAGCGACTGTGCGGACATGGCGAAAGAACCAACCGGTATCGGCAACGGCGACTATGGCGCCGACAAGATCCAAGTTCTCAAGGGCCTCGAGGCAGTCCGGAAACGTCCGGGCATGTACATCGGGTCGACCAGCGAGAACGGCCTGCATCATCTGGTCTACGAGGTGGTCGACAACTCGATCGACGAAGCGCTGGCCGGGTACTGCGATACCATCGGCGTGACGATTCACGCCAACAACTCGATTACCGTGAGCGACAACGGGCGCGGCATTCCGGTCGACATCCATCCGACCGAGAAGCTCCCCGGCGTCGAACTCGCGCTGACCGTGCTGCACGCCGGCGGCAAGTTCGACAAGTCCAACTACAAAGTCTCGGGCGGTCTGCACGGCGTCGGCGTCTCGGTCGTCAACGCCCTGTCGGAGCAGCTCGAGGTCACGGTCGATCGCGACGGCAAGCGCCATCACATGACGTTCGTGCGCGGCCACACCACCAAGAAGCTCGAAGTAACGGGCAAGGCCAAGGGCACCGGCACTACCGTGTTCTTCAAGCCCGACCCCGAGATCTTTTCGGTGTTGGAATACAACTATCAGACGCTGGCCGATCGGCTCCGGCAACTGGCGTTCCTCAACAAGGGCGTCTCGATCACCCTCAAGGACGAGCGCAAAGATCCGGCACAGAGCGAGACGTTCTACGCCAAGGGCGGCCTGATCCAGTTCGTCGAGTGGCTCAACCGGAACAAGAAGGCAATTCATCCGAAGCCCGTCTCGTTCTCGACGGCGCTCAACGACGTCGATGTCGATCTCGCGCTGCAATACGAGGACGGCTACAACGAGAACACCTTCACCTTCGTGAACAACATCAACACCCACGAAGGCGGGACGCATCTCACCGGCTTCCGCTCGGCGCTGACCCGGACGGTCAATGACATCGCCAAGAAGGGCGGCCACCTCAAAAAGGAAGACTTCACCCTGACCGGTGAAGACATCCGCGAGGGCCTCACCTGCGTGCTGCACGTCAAAGTGCGCGAGCCGCAGTTCGAGGGCCAGACCAAGACCAAGCTGGGCAACTCCGAAGTCGAGGGCATCGTTCGCCAGGCGGTCAACGAGCACCTCGGCATCTTCCTGGAAGAGCATCCGGCGGTGGCGCGCGCCATCATCGAGAAGGCCGTCAGCGCGGCGCGGGCCCGGGAAGCGGCTCGCAAAGCGCGCGACCTGGTCCGCAAGAAGACCGGCCTCGAAAGCGCCGTGCTGCCCGGCAAGCTGGCCGACTGTTCGCTCGACGACCCCGCGCTCTGCGAGATCTACATCGTCGAGGGCGACTCGGCCGGCGGCAGCGCCAAGCAGGGCCGGAACCGTTCGTTCCAGGCCATCCTGCCGCTCCGGGGCAAGATCCTCAACGTCGAGCGCGCCCGGATCGACCGGATCCTCGGCAACGAAGAAATCCGCGCCATGATCACCGCGATCGGCACCGGGGTGCGCGACGACTTCACGATCGGAGATGCCCGGTACCACAAGATCATCCTGATGACCGACGCCGACATCGACGGCGCGCACATCCGGACCCTGCTGCTCACCTTCCTGTTCCGGCAGATGGGCGAGCTGATCGACGCCGGGTATGTCTACATTGCGCAGCCGCCGCTCTACCGGGTGGCCAAGGGCAAGGAAGAGTTCTACGCCTACGCTGACGCCGAACGGGACGAGTACATCAAGCGGCTCTCGGAAGGCGGCAAGGGCAACGTCAACGTGCAGCGCTACAAGGGTCTCGGTGAAATGAACCCGGATCAGCTCTGGCACACTACGATGGACCCGGAAAAGCGGACCATCCATCGGGTCACGCTGGAGGATGCGGTCGAGGCCTCGCGGCTGTTCGAAGAGCTGATGGGCGACGAGGTCGAGCCGCGGCGGCAGTTCATCGAACAGAACGCCAGGTACGTGAGCAACCTGGACGTCTGATGCTGATCGGCGGATGAGGTAGCAGAGGGGCGGAAGAGGACACTCTCCCGCCCCTCTACGTATCCAGCCTCCGCGCGCATCGGAATAGCAAGCCGCATCCATCGCCCTGCGCGGCTCGAAGGAACGTCATGACAATGACAGTGAACCGAGACACAAGGAAGACGATCGCGAGAACGGCGGGCCTGCTGTACCTGATCGTCGTGGTAACCGGGGGCTTCAGTCTTCTTTACGTTCCATCACAGATCACCGTGCAGGGCGACCCGTCGGCGACGGTCCGGAATATCGTGGCATCGGAGCAACTGTTTCGATTGGGCATCGTCGCTGGCTTGGTCTGCTACACGACGTTCCTGTTGCTGCCCTTTGCCTTGTACAGGCTGCTCAGCCACGTCCACGCAGGCGCCGCGGTATTCATGGTGGCATTCGCGGTGGTCAGCGTCCCGATCTCGCTCGTCAACCTGCTCAACAAACTCAACGTTCTGTCGCTGCTGAGTGGGGCAGACTACTTGCGTGCGTTCACGAATGAGCACCTGAATGCGCAGGTAATGCTGTCGCTGGATGCCTACGGCAACGGGCTCCTGGCCTCGGAGATCTTCTGGGGGCTCTGGTTGCTGCCGTTCGGCTATCTCGTATTCAGGTCCGGCTTTCTCCCACGCATATTGGGTGTTCTGCTGATGGCTGGGTGTTTCGGCTATCTGGTGAACGTGCTGGGGCAATCCTTTTCGCGCGACTATGGGCAGAGCGGTATCGCAAGCCTGATGTCATTGCCCTCCGGGTTAGGAGAGATCGGCACCTGCCTCTGGCTCCTGATCGTTGGCGTCAAGCAGCCAAGCGAGGCGACTATTTCGGCTCAGAACGGACCTGAAGCTCGATGACCTTCCCGAGCCGACGGCCGGGCGAGGAGAGCAGTCGTTTCGTATTGACTCGGGGCGGGCTGGCACAAGAATCGGCGGCTAGTTCCCGTGCCGGGAGGCGGAAGCACCTGACATGACGAGGACGGCGGGGCGACTCTTCAGCATTGTAGTCGCGGCAGCTCTGACGCAGGCATGCAGCAGCGCGGGCACGGATAGTGGCGTTTCGCGCCGGAGTGCGGGCGACACCACCTTCGTCTCGTCGCCCGCCGAGGGAACGGAGGGACCCGTAGGACTGGAGGAGGTGCTGCGTATCGGCGCGTCGGCCGCCGACCTTGGCCGCATCGATGCCGGCGCCTTCGGGCCCGACGGGACCATCTGGCTGTTCGACGGCGCCGCGCGTAATGGCGCCCGAATCGTCCTGCTCGACTCGCTCGGCGCGCAGATCGGACAGGCGGGACGGCAGGGCGCCGGCCCGGGTGAGTATCGCGCACCATTGCAGATCTTCCGACTCGCCAACCGGTCGATGCTGGCCAAGGAGATGCGCACCACCCGCGCCGTGCGCTTCGCGTCAAGCGGAGAGGTGCTGGCGACCCTGACACTCCCCCCCGGAAGTCGCGACGGGGTGGGTCGTCACCCCCGACCGACATGGCGGCTGGTACATCACGGCGCTCTTCGAACCGAATACGCCGACCCGCGTGGGCCGGTTCGGGTGGTTTCACTTCGATTCGACCGGCGCCGTACGAGACACGGTACACCCGCCAGCCCAACTCCTGACGGAACCGACCCCCGACGGCATCACCCCTGGACGCATCCGAACCGTCGGCTCCGATAGCTCCGTGCTGACCACCGTACCGGGGCCGAATCGAATGACGCGTATCGCGCCGGACGGCACCGTGCTCGTCGCCGAGTGGCCGGGGTTGCCTCCGGAGTACGGGGCAGACGAGCGAGCGGACATGCAGGCGGTCGTCGACCAGCTGAACCGGTTGCTGGGTAAACCGCTCGGTTCGCTCCCTGAACGAAAGCAGCCGGTCCATCGGATCCAGACGGACGCCACGGGAACGGTGTGGGCTCAGCTCTCCGCACCTGGCAAACGGATCCCGGCCGAGTTGCTGCCGCCCAACCCCAACCCGATGCAGCCCACCTGGTACGATCCCGATCGCTGGGCCGCCTTTGAGGCGGATGGGACGATGCGGTTCATCGTGGACCTCCCGGCAGATCACCGGCTGCTCGACCGCGATGGCAACCGCCTCCTTTGCGTCGCAACCGACGAGGAGGGCGAAGAGCATGTCGTGGTCCTGTACATCGTTCCCGATCGCAGCAGGTAGGGACAATGGTCCAGGAAATCACCAACGAGGACTTGACGCTCGATGACATTCCCGAGCCGACTGCCCGCTGGGGGGAGATCGGTCGCTTCGCTTTGACGTTCAACGGCTACGAGCGACTGGGTTCGTTCGAAGCGTGCGCCGCGATCGCCAACGAATGCCGGCATGATTCGCTCACCAACGCACGAGCGTGCCTGTTCTTCGAGCAGCGGCGGTGGCGGCATTTTGGGGGCGCACCGAGCGGAAGGGAAATGGCCTACATTCGGGAACTGGTGCAGCGCATCCGCGAATTCGTCGCCTCAGCCTGAGGGCCAGCAAAACAGGCGGCACTTCAAAGGCCTCGGGCCTGACCAGTATACCACGCGTGTCACACTGGCGCAGTACATTGACTGCCGATACAATGGGGCGGATGCATCCGAAGGCCACCTCAAGGCGATCAGGCTATATCGCGGCAATCCTCAGGCGAGCCCAAGCACTGACTTCGTAGCGCAAAACGTCCGACCCGACGTATCCGCTACCTGGGGTACCTGAACATGCGAGCGTGTATCCACCGCGGTGCCCCTGAGATTGGTGGGATTGGCAACGGGTCTCCATCACTTCTCGGCCTGATCTTATCTCACGGCCACCCGGACCACTACGGATTGATTGCCAGGGCGCACCCTCAATGGCTTCGCGGCAGATCGCCCGGGATATCGCTGGGCGCCGGTCGGACATCTGATTCCCAAGTGACCCGAGCCGGCGCCGAGCTGATAGATACTACCGACGACGAGTGGCAGTCCGCCGCTGATCACCCGTTCCCACGATGAGGCGATCGATCGCGTTACCATCTCCCTCGAACGTGATGATGGCGTTGCTGTTCCGCCGGAAGAAGCGAACCGGCGTCTCGGCAAACAATTCATACTTGGCGGGGCTCTCGCCCTGCTGGAATACGAGCGCCTTGCCGATCCGGCTGATCACGATCGTCGTGTTCTCGAGCTGGTAGGTGCCGACATAACGGTCGAGGACCTTCTCGTCCACTGCGACTCCCTTCTTCTCGACCCGCGGCAGCGGTTCCTCGCCGCGCAGCAACCGCAGCGCGGCTTCCACCAGTTCCGAATAGCGGGTCGGACTGTCCGGCAGAAAATCGGAATTGGTCATGTAGTAGACGCCAACCCGGGCATCGACGTCGCCGATCATGAACGCGCGCTGGCCGGGAATCGCACCGCCGTGGTTGATCAGCGTGTGCCCCGTGGCGCTGTCCTTGGTGACCGTGAAGCCAAATCCGTAGTTGCTGCCGAACCGCGGCTCGTGCATCGCCTTGATCGACTCTTCCGAGAGGATCCGGTTGCCGTTGAAAACTCCGCCGTTGAGGTGGGCACCAAGGAATCGCGCCATGTCTTCGGCGGTCAGGTAGATGTCACCTGCCGGATAGACGTCGAAGTGCACCTGTTGCTCGGGCCGTGGCGTGCCATGCGAACCGCCGGCATTGTACGGCAGCGCCAGCAGCTCCACCATGTCGGGCGACGGATACACCGGATGCGGCGTCTTGACGCCGAGCGGCTTGAGAATGTTCTCGACCATGTACTTCTCGTATTCGACGCCCGAGATCTTCTCCACCAGGAGGCCGGCCATGCCGTAGGCGAAGTTGTTGTACTCATACCGGGTCTCCACCGGCCGGATCGAGTAGAGCGACGAGGTCATCTCTTCCAGCGTCTTCGGCAGCGTGCGACCCCAGATCGGTTTGATCTCGGCGCCACTGCGGAGCCCGGACCAGTGCGAGAGAATGTGGGTGAAGGTCACCGGCTTCTCGCTCTGGATCCGATCCATGACCCGATGGTCGCCGAGATAACGATTGATCGGATCATCGAGCCGGATCTTGCCCTGTTCAGCGAGCTGCATGATCGCCGTCGCCGTGGCGGACTTGAACGACGACCCCGTGCTGTAGTACGTCTCGGGCGTGGCGAGCGTCTTGGTCCGGACGTTGGCGTAGCCGAACGCAGCCTTCCAGACGATCGAGTCGCCCCGGACCAGCGCGATCGACATCGACGGAATCCCGTTCTCGGTGAGGGTCTTCTGTACCAGGCCGGTGAGAATCGTTTTCGTTTTCTCGAGATCAAATCGTCCCTGCGCCTGCATCGGGGCGCTCGAGACTAGGAGCAGGACCAGCCACCCGAACGCCTGACGGGTTCGACGCATCATCGTGCAACCTCATCGTGAATGGAAAGCCGTATCGAGCAACGGGGGTCCGCGCCCCCCACAACCGGAAACCCGGCCTCGAAAGGCCACGGCGCTCCGACCGCCCTCGATATCGAACGTGAATTGGGTTCCTTGCTCTCAATACGAAGATCGGTTGCCGGACGTTGAGTGGCTCGGAGAGTGCCGATAACATGCCTCGCATGTCCCGGACACCACGAGATGGGACAAGCACGAGCGCGCCGGCCCTGCGATGGACCACGATGAACGCGAACGGCCGGAAAAGTCCGCATGTAAGCTGTGACCTGTGACCGTATCACCGCCTCCGCCAGTACAGGTAGGCCGGAATCCCGATGGCAAACGCGATCACACCGCGCAACGCGTTGCCCGGGTTGGATAGGACAGACCCGATGACCACATACACGCCGCATGCGATGAAGACCAGCGTGCTCAGCGGATGCAGCGGCACCAGAGTACCGGGGCTGCTCGCCTCGGTGCGACGATCGCGCGCCCGCCAGACGAAGATGGTGGCCGCCGTGGCCGTGAAGAAGATCCAATCGGCAAAGACGACGTAGTCGAGCAGCTGTCCGTAGCTGCCGGTAGCGATCAGCACGAGGATGACCAGCGCCTGCGCCACCAGGGCCACGACCGGGGTCCGTAACACCGGATGCAACTCGGCCATCCGTGCCACGGAGAGCCCGTCGGCCGCCATGGTTTGCGAAACTCGCGCGGACATCAGGATCACCATGCAGTTGAAGCCGAGGGTCGAGAGCAGGATCCCGGCGGCAATCACGGTGCGGCCGGCGGGGCCGAGATAGAGCGCCATCGCGTCGGCGGCGGGCGCCGTGCTCGAGGCCAGGCCGCCAACGCCCAAGGCGCGGAGATAGGCCAGATTGACCAGCAGATACGCGGCGACGACGATCAGCACCCCGCCGATCAGTGCGCGCGGCAGCGTCCGCGCCGGATCACGCAACTCCTCGGCGACGGCGCTGCTCTGCTGCCATCCGCCGAAAGCAAACAGGACGGGCACCAGTGCCGCAGCCATCGCGAGCACCGCGGCTCCGACCCCGTCGGGCGCCGCCGGTGGCGCGGCAACGGCGGGCAGCTGATCGAGATACTTCGGCGAAAGTGCGAGGGCCGCAAGGACGAGGGCGCCGATGGCCGCCAGCTTGAGGATCGTGAGCACATTCCCGGTTATTGCGCCGACTTTCACCCCGGCGATGTTGAGCGCCACCAGAAGGACGACCATCACGGTTGCCGTCGGTCGAATCGTGGCCTCGCTCCAACCCAGCAGTGAGGCGGCGTAGCTGGCGCTCGTCATGGACACGGCGGCGATTGCGCCGCTCCCGATCATGAAAAAGAGTGCCCAGCCGTACATGAAGGCGGGAAAAGGACCGTACGCATCCCGCAGATAGACGTAGGTGCCGCCCGTCCGCGGCAAGCGAGCCCCCAGCTCGGCGTAGACGAATGCGCCGATCAGCGCAACCAGCGCACCGAGCGCCCAGGCGGCGAGGGTGAGGCCGGAGGTCCCGACGCGCTGGGCGACCACGGCGGGCGACAGGAAGATGCCGGAGCCGATGATCCCACCGACCACCAGCATGGTGCCGGAGAACAGGCCCAATCGCGCGGCGTAACCGGGTCGCGCCTGGTCCGGAGGGGTCATCGGCGGCTGCGGAATCTCTTGGATCAGCTCGTCCCTCCCTCCTCAGGGTGACCGCGTCCCCAGATGCTGATGGAACCACGCCAGCATATCCCTGGTGGCCGTTTCGTTGAGACCATGGCCCGCCTGATACCAGATGACCTTCTTCGGCTCGCTGGTCGCCTCGTGCAGCTGCGCAGCGATTGCCGGCGGCACCGCCTTGTCGTCCCGACCGGATTGCAGGAGGACCGACGCCGGGGCCGCCCGCCCTGCAAATCGGATCGGTTCGATCGGGCTCATCGCCGCAACCCATCGATCCCATCGCTCGGTGGGCATTCCCGGGGGCGGACCGCCTTTCCCGTCGGGCCCGGTGAAATGCGACACCAGCCCGCCATCGCCGACCTGAAGAACGTAGGTCTTGAGGCGACGCTCCACCCCCGCGAAGAGTGCCCCCGTCGCCCCGCCGTAGCTCCGCCCGACGTAGCCGAGACGGTCTCGATCGATGTCCGGCCGAGCCAGCAGGATATCGACGGCACGCTGGAGTTCCTGGATCAGCTGAACCTGATAGATGCTATCGGACGGCGTAAACGTCACGGGCGACGTCATCTGCCGTGCCCAGGGCGCCATGACGGTAATGGTTACCGCCCCCGCCTTGGCCAGCGCCATCGCGTTAGGCATCACATTGTGCCTGAGCAGGGTGATGATGGTGCTGTCGACCCGACCAGGGGCCCCATGCTGCACCACGATTCCGGCAAAAGGACCAGGGCCTCCAGGGACCAGCATCAGCCCCGCGGCCCGCCCGCCGCCCGGGCTCGCAAAGGTGATGGCATGAATCGACACGCCGTCCTCGACGCCGAGCAGCGAATCGCTCAGCCCGAGGGGAGCCGATCGGTCGTACTCGAACGTGGTCGGTGGCGCGGGGGATTGAGCAACGACCCGGTCCGAGCCGAGGATCACCATGGCGCACAGGATGAAGCAGCAGCGCATCAATAACTCCGAATCGAGGAAATCTAAGCGAGCATCTGCCGTCCCCGCCGCGCACCGAGGGGGCGGGCGCAGCGAAGGAGCAGGGTGAATGCGCGTTAGACACTTGTTGCCGCCGAAGCGTTGAGCAGTGTGCAGGACCGCAGGTGATCGCCACGCTGCGAAACGTTCGGGCGGACCCCGCCCACACAAAGCCAATGCGGCGTCGGCGCAGGCAATCGTGGTGAACAGAACGACGTATGTGATCGATTGCGGCGACGGCGTCGCGCGCCAACTTGCCTCCGCCGGAATCCCATTGCCGACGCTTCGGCACATCTTTATTACCCATCATCATTCGGACCACAACGCGGACTACGGCAACCTGATCCTGCTGGCGTGGACGGCCGGGCTACGTACGCAACTCGACGCGTGGGGACCTCCGCCGCTGCAGAAGATGACGGAGCTATTCTTCGCAATGAACGCGTATGACATCGACATTCGGATTGCCGACGAGAACCGGGTACCGCTCGCGCCCCTGGTCCATACACACGAACTGACGGATCCGGGCGTGGTGATGCGCGACGAGAACCTGAAGGTAACCGCCGCACTGGTACACCATCCACCTGTCACGCCGGCATTTGCCTATCGCTTCGATACCGCGGACCGGTCGATCGTCATATCCGGAGACACCACGCCTTCCGAGAATCTCATCCGGCTTGCCAGGAACGCCGACGTGCTCGTTCACGAGGCCCTCTACGTTCCTGGGGTTGACCGCCTGGTGGCTCGTGTTCCGAACGCCACAACACTGAGGCGCAGCATCATGTCTCACCACACGACCGCGGAGGATGCAGGGCGTGTAGCGCAGGCAGCGGGGGCCAAGATGTTGGTGTTGTCCCATCTGGTTCCGCCAGACGACCCGAGATTACCGATGAGATGTGGATCGCTGCAGCTCGCACACATTTCAGCGGCCCGGTGATCGTCGGCAAGGACCTGCTCGAGATATGAGCGAGCACCCGGCGGGTGAGTAGATGCAGCCCGATCCTGGGCAGTGTTTGCAGGCGGCCACTCCCGGCAACCGGCCAGGCCTCTTACCAAGCCCCAAGTTGCCGGCGACGCTCGGGTCTCCTGGCGGATGCCGCGCTCCCGTTGAGGCGAGCACCGGACCTGAAAACTCCCCGAGTAGTTCACGAGCTCCGGTGCCCGACCCGACTCAGAACCGGGGAAACACCTCCACTCTGGCGCTGGTGTACGCTCCGGCATGCCACGCCTGCGCGCTCGATCGATCGGCCCGGAGATCGCCAGTCGACCAGGCAAGCCAGACGACGACCGAGTTGCCTTCGGTGTTCGCCAGGGCGCTACTCGACCCTCCGCAGGCAACGTAGGGCTGAGTTGGAGCAGGCACCATGATATTCCGCACGGCCGGTTGGGCCGCGTGATTGTGATTGCTGATCCGGATATCGTAGCTCCTGGCTCCCTGCACCGCCGGGAAGACCAGCACAGACTGGATGCACCACACGGAGGGCGATGTGCCGGTTCGGACCTCGACCCTCGACTGAATCTCATCGATCTCGATGGTAGCCCGCGCCTTCGCCAGCGGAGGACCGGTGGGGTTCTGCTCAGTGAGATCCATGAAGATCTCCACCTCGACCCAGTCGGTGCCGCCCTTCGAGGCGTTGTTGCGGACGGTGTACTCCAGCCACGAGAAGCCGAGTGCGCCCGAGACCGGGAACGTGGTGCCGTGGTTCCCCGACGATGTCCAGCGGTAGTAGATGTCGCCCGCGGGCCTGGGATCGACCTCGGCGTTGAACTGCACCTTCTGACCGGGCCCCAGCTTGACGGCGGATGGTGTGAGCGTCACCTCGATATCGATCACCCGCACCGTCGAGGTATCCGCATCGAGTCGGACGCGATCGCTGCCGTCGATCAGGTAAACTTCGACGATCACCTGATCATCGCCCTCGGTGTCGCCGTTAGGCACGTAGGTCACCCGATCGCGCGAGCTGGCAAACTCGGTGCCCTCGTGACCGATCGCATCCCTCAGCACGCCGTGGTTGCCGCTCGTCTTCCAGCGGTACTCGAACGCATCATCGCCACCCGACGCCTCCGCGATGACGGCGGTGAATTCGAGTTCGTCGTCCCGCCTGATGGACCGGCTGACCGGCAGCAGGTTCAACGTCACCGGAGTAATGACCACACTGAACGTCTCAGCGCGCGCCGACGCCCTGATGTCCTTCATCTGGACCGCCAGGTCGTAACCCTGCAGGACCGGATCGGCGATGTTGATCGCGCTGAGTATCTTCCCGGCGCCGTCCTTGAACTGCTTCGCGGCGGTCTCGATGACCGCCTGGCTGGCTCCCTCCTCGAGGAAGCGCTCCTTGATGTAGCTCTCCGCGAACTTGAGCAGCAAATCTTTGGAATTGTCCTCGAGAAGTCCGGCGACCAACGTCTTAGCTGCCCCCATCAAATCTCCTGAATACGCCTTCTCGGTGACGTCCGGCATGCGGTTGATCAACTGCTCGGCAATTGAGCCGAGCACGCCCGGATCAACCTTGTCGTTGAAGTACTTGGTGCCTTCCGGAAGCATGGGCCCAGCCACATTCGACAACAGCGGCAACATGAAGTCGACGATCAGGGTCTCACGGATGAGCCGGCGGAGTTCGGCGGTTCGCGGCGCGGTCAGTTGCGCAGCGGCCCCCGCCGTCGCTCCCGCCCCGATGACCGTTACCCGGTAGTCGGTCCTGGTCGCATCGGCCGGGTTCATCGGCACTCGGATCGGCTCCGAGGTGATGCCGGCATAGGCCGTCTCGTTGTAGTTGAAGATCGCCGCCGTGGCGATGTTGGAAACGCCGCTGGTTACCGAGTTCACTCCCGTGGTGGGCGAGAGATCGATCTTCGCCACTTCGGCCGCGGACGGACTGATCCGGTCGACGTAGGCAATCCGGCGAATCCGGTTGGTGTTCTCCACCGCGATGCGGTCGAGCGCTTGCTGCAGCACCCTCGAGCCGCTCTGGGCGCTCCCCGGATCGATGACGATTCCGCGCTGGGGCACCAGTCGGCGCGCGGCTTCCGCTCCCGCCAGGATGGTCTGAGTCACCTGCAGCCGAGCCGGTCGGAGCGATAGCCCGATTCCCTCCAGATGATGAGGCGCCTGCGCCAGCCCCTGGGCCACCGCCTGCTCCAGTGGCGCCAGTTCCGGGGCGGCACGGAGCGCTTTGACCATTGCCGGTCGCGCCGGGTCGAGCAGCAGATGGGCGCCAATGTCGAACCAGGCCAATACCTCGGCGGTGCTCCGCGCCGAGAGTTTGTGCGAAGCCGGCGAGGCGTCGACCCAGCCCAGCAGCACCGGCTCGCCGGTTCGCAGCACGGCGGCCACCAGCATCGGCCCTTCCTGGAAGGCCGTGAACGACGCCGAGCCACTCGCACCCAGCGGAGCTGTCCGCTGCAGCACGCTCATCAGCCGAAGGTCCGCCGCGTCGATCCCGGCCGAGGCGGGAAGGTCCACCGAGATGCTCACGGTAACCGGAACCAAGCCTTCCACGGGAGACACCGCCAAGTCGTACGGCTCCTCCTCCGGGTCGGGCGGGTCAGGCGGTTCAGGCGGGTCCGGTGGATCGGGCGGGTCCGGCGGATCGGGCGGGTCCGGCGGGCTGATCGGAGGAGGCGGGGGTGCCGTCGGCAGGTGGGGCTCAGGTTCCGAGCAGGACGCCAGGGTCAGCGCGGACCCAAGCAGGGCAAATACGAGAATTCGGGTCAAGAACTTTGGCTTCGTGATCATGACGATATCCAAGAGGGGGACCTAGGCCCCGGAGCGCGCTGGCGGGCGCCACTCCAAGACCCTGAGGGCCGATGTCGGCGTTTCCGCGACGGGATGTCTCCCGTTGTAGGTTTACGCGCTCCGGTCCTCCCTCACGGATCATTGCTCCCGGCCTGGCGATCACGGTGCCCGCACCCGGGGTGACCCTCGCATGCCGGAATCGACCCTCATCGCACGTTCATCGAGCGTCAGCGCGATGATAACATCGCCTCAGCCATGAGCGATTCCGTGCGCAGCAATCCCCGCCAAGCGACAGCGACGAGCGGGACCGGACCGCTCGTCGTGTCGCCTCCTCAGCCCTCATGCCGCGGGTGATTCCGGCTTCGGGATATGGCGCGCCCAGGCCACGTTGCGAGCGCTTGCCCAGCTGCCACGCAAGCCGGGGTCTTCACGATACCGGAACAACATCATCCCGTCGAACTGGCGTGCCATGGCGAGCAGTTCGGAACTCAATCCAAGCAGTTCCATGCGTGCGCCGGTGTGAATCATTCGACCATCGTTGGCATCGATGATCAACCGATCCAGGACCTCGAGGCCGCGATTCAGTTCGTCGGGAATGGCGGCATCCAACCCATAGCGATCGAGCAGCTCGCGATTGGCTGCCGTGAGCGCCGCGATGTTCCCCGCCGCGGCACGGAACTCCTGCTCGGTGGCGCGGTACGGCATCCGAAACTGCGTGGCCAACTCCGGCTTTTCGCGCGCGGCAGCGGCGGCAACGCGGGTCAGGTGCCGCAGGGGCACCATGCGGAGCTGCTGCCGCAAGTCGCGCTTGTGGCGCACGGCCGAACGGCGGGTGAGCTCCCCCTGATCGATGCGGGCGATCAGGTCCAGGACGCGGGCAAGCCTCTCCTCGAATACCGCGGTCACCGCTTGACCGTTGGCGGACGCGAAGGGGTTGGCGCGGAGGAAGTCGCGCACCCGTACCGCCATGTCGACCTTGAGACGCACATCGGTTCGCATACGACTACTCCTTTCCCATCTGCTTGGCAACTGGCCGGCCGTGGCAACCACTGCCCTCGACGCTGGGACACGAACCGGACGGCGCCACGGCCACCGCCGGCGCCGGCGAGCAACGCGAACTGCGTGCCAAGCAGATGCCATCCGGGCTCGAGCCATGGCAATGGGTTCTCGAACCGCAACAATCGAGTGATCGGAAGCGGCATCGGCGCGACCAGCCACGCCAACGCCATCTCGACCGATAGCATCGCTGTGATACGCGACGACATTGCGTGCGCGAACCGCGGCAAGGGCGTCTCAAACGGCATCCACGGCGCGGTGAGCGACGACCATGTCGCCTCGAACACCGGCACTCGATCCGTACGCGACAGCATCGGACCGTCGAGCCCGACTCACAGAGCGGTGAGGAGGAACAATGGAACGGTGAGCGTCAACCACGAGCCGGTGAGCACTCGTCGCGCTCGGGAAAGGGCCTTCAACGGCACCTCCAGTCGTGGTACTCCTCCCGCAAGCAAACGACTCGGCGCGGAATGGACGCACCAGAGAACTGTCCTCTTCCGAGGACGCTTGGTGGACAGCAGAGGACAGTCTTCGGACAGTCCGGTACGCCACCCGCCCTGGCAGTGTTTGCAGGCGGCCACTCCCCTATCTTCCGCCATGCCCACAACGTTTGCTGCACTCGGCGTCACCCCCGTTCTGGTCGAAGCGCTGACCGCGCTCGGCTATGAAGAGCCAACCCCGATCCAGGAACATGCGATCCCACCGCTCCTGGCCGGCCGGGACATTCTGGCCCAGGCCGCGACCGGCACCGGGAAGACCGCCGCATTTGCGCTGCCCCTGCTGCAGCGATTGCCATCGGAGCCACCGGCCCCTTCCCGTCCCGCGGTGCTGGTCCTGGTCCCCACCCGGGAGCTCGCAATGCAGGTGGCCGAGGCCTTCCACCGCTACGGTCGAGCGCTGGGCGCCTCGACAGTCCCGATCTACGGCGGACAGGAGTTCAGCCAGCAGATCAAGGTCCTGCGACGCGGCGTCCATGTGGTCGTGGCCACGCCGGGACGCGCGCTCGATCATCTGCGGCGGAAGACCCTGGACCTCGCGGGCCTGGTCGCCGTCGTGCTGGATGAGGCCGACGAGATGCTCGACATGGGGTTCGCAGAGGAGATCGAGGGCATTCTGGAGCTGGCACCGGCCGAGCGGCAGACGGCGCTCTTCTCCGCCACCATGGCGCCACGAATCGCGACGATTGCGCGACGTCACCTGCGCGACCCTGCCAAGGTGCTTGTCGCGCAGGAGAAGCCGGCTGCGGGCAAACTGCCCAAGGTGCGCCAGACCGCCTATGTGGTGAATCGTGCGCAGAAAGTCGCAGCGCTGGGCCGAGTTCTCGACCTCGAGGCGCCGACCCTGGCGCTGGTGTTCTGCCGGACACGGCACGAAGTGGATAGCCTGGCCGAGAGCGTGGCGGGCCACGGCTACCGGGTCCAGGCGCTGCACGGCGGGATGTCGCAGGATCAACGCAGCCGAGTGATGCAGCGGACCCGCGCGGGCACGGTCGATATCCTCGTGGCCACCGATGTGGCGGCGCGCGGACTGGACATCGAGCATGTCAGCCACGTGGTGAACTTCGATGTACCGCAGTCGCCGGCCGCGTATGTGCATCGGATCGGCCGGACCGGACGGGCCGGGCGCGAGGGTGTGGCCATCACCTTTGCGGAACCGCGCGAGCACCGGATGCTCAAGAGCATCGAGCAGCTCACCCGCCAGAAGATCGAGATGGCCAAACTGCCCACGGTGCTCGACGTGCGCGCCAAGCAGCTGGAAATTACCCGGAGTTCGATTCAGGAGACAATCCTGGCCGGCGACCTGGACGGCTACCGGGTCATCGTTGAAGCCCTGGCGGGCGAGCACGACGTGATGGACATTGCCACAGCGGCGGTGAAGCTGGCTCACCTGGCCGGCGGCGGGATCGACGGGGCGACAGCGCCTCCGCTCGAGGACCCCGTCGTCGCGGCCGAGAGCGTGAAGCAGAAGGCAACGGGCAAGCGCACCAAGCCGGGCGGGCCGCCCCGGAAGCCGACCGCGGGAATGGCGCGGATCTACATCGGCTCCGGCCGCAAGGACAACATCCGCCCGGCCGACCTGGTCGGCGCGATCGCCAACGAGGCGGGGATTCCGGCCGCGCAGATCGGCGCCATCGAGATTGCCGACAAATTCTCACTGGTCGAACTGCCGGAAGAACTGGTGCAACCGGTCGTCGCCGCGCTTCGGGCCACTCGGATCAAGGGGAAGCGGCAGACCGTGCGGAAGGATGAGGCGAAAGGACGACGATGAGCCCGCCGGGCGATCACGACGAGCGCATTCGCGCGAGAGGCAGCACCTCGTGCTGACGACCCAGTACATCCGCTCGCGGAATCGGGCGGCGGCCATCTGCCTGGTATCGTTGGCCGTGTTCGTTCCGGCGCTCGTGATACCGCGAACGGGCGACGATCTGACGGTTCGGCTCACGATCCTGTTCGGCAGCCTGGCCGCCACCCTGATCAGCGCGGTGTGGCTGATCGTTCGGTCGGACGAAACGAGACGGCTCGCGCGGCTCCATTCGGGCAAGGGGGTGATTGCGCGATGGACGATCGACCCGGCGCGATGGGAGTGGTTTCGTGGTCAGAGCAACGAGTGGGACACGCGAGAGGGCGTGGGGCCCAATGACGCCAACCTCGGACAGGATCCCGGCAACGCCGGTATCGACGTCGTGGTGACGCTCGATGGCATCCTGGTGGGCGCGGATTTCCACCCCTTGGAGAAGGACGCTCGGATCACCGATCACGCCGATTGGATGGAGTTTTATCAGGTCATCCCGAAGCCCCAGGGTACACCGATGCATCTAGTCGTGCGCCTTCCGCTCCAGCCCGGCAAGGAGAGCCTCGCGTCCGACATTCGGCAGGCCTATCAACGCGTGTATAGCGCGGCCGCTGGATCGGGGCGTCGGGTACTGCTCTATCTCGGCTTGTCGATCCTCCTGGGCATGCCGGCGATAACAGGACTGATTTGGTTGATCGCGAGGATTACGGGCTGGGTGAAGGATTGAGTCCTCACTCGGGGGTCATTTCGAATCCGGATTGCTGTTCGGCGACGTCAGCCAAATGCTCAGCGACCTGGCGAAACGCGCCGAACAGGAAGAGGAGGTTTTCGGACTCGAGGCTCTGAATGCTGCCCCATTGTCACATAGCTGGCCCGGGGGCGATGCCGACGAGGTCCGGAGCATGATTGGCCGAGTGGGAGGTTTAGTGCAGGACGGATCCGACCCCTGCGGGTTTCAATTGGGAACAATTCGACTCACGACGCTTGGCGACGACTGCTAGATGGGAGCTGGTTCGTCGATGCCGATGAGCGCCTGCCCTCTTGGGACATCCGCAGGGATTATACGGCGGCTCGGCACCGTCCAATCGATTCGCTTCGCGGAGAGCTGAGCGGCTTAGGCTGCAAGGCTAGCGGCAAATGCGGATATGGCGTATCCTGGCCTTCGCAACCTATACACTAGTTAGACGGCAACATACATGACATCGCCAGAGCTCGAAGTACTTGATCAACTATGCGGCGGCGATCTGCCCTTGAACGTGATCGCGGGACTCTTTTCTGAGCTAGGCCACTGCCGGGCTGCAGTCGCAGCGATGCTTAGCGACGGCCAAGTGCAGATATTTGGACCAGACGGAACTCCGATTCCCACTTGGAGGTACCGA
>JBBCJC010000010.1:0-24415 GCA_037189525.1 Gemmatimonadales bacterium | reverse complement strand
GTACGGCACGTACGACCCCAGCCCCTTATCGGCCGCGATCTTCGTCAACGCCGCCGTCGTCGTCGTCTTCCCGTGGTCAACGTGCCCGATCGTCCCAACGTTGACGTGCGGCTTGCTCCGCTCGAATTTCGCCTTGCCCATTGTCGCTATCGTCCTAATAACAAGTGGTTCGAGATACTTATTTCTTGGTCTTGGCTACGATTTGCTCTTCGACCGCCTTCGGCACCTGCTCGTAGTGGTCGAACTGCATCGAGTACACCGCCCGGCCCTGACTCATGCTGCGCAGGTTGGTCGAGTACCCGAACATCTCGGAGAGCGGCACTTCCGAAGCGACCACCTGCGCATCGCCCCGCTGCGTCATGCCACCCACCTTACCGCGCCGGCTGGACAGGTCGCCGATGACGTCGCCCAGGTAATCGCCCGGGGTGACGACTTCGACTTCCATGATCGGTTCGAGGATGATCGGACCGGCCTGCTTGCAGGCCTCCTTGAACGCCATCGAGCCCGCGATCTTGAACGCCATTTCCGAGCTGTCGACGTCGTGGTAGCTGCCGAAGACCAGCGCCACCTTGACGTCCACCACGGGATACCCGGCCAGGACGCCGTTCTCGAGCGCCTCCCGGATGCCCGCCTCGACCGGCTTGATGAACTCACGCGGGATCACACCACCCACGATCTTGTCCTCGAAGTGGAAGCCCGTGCCCGCCTCGGCCGGCTCGAGGTCGATGACCACATGGCCGTACTGACCCTTACCGCCCGACTGCCGCACGAACTTGCCTTCGATCTGCGTGACCTTCTTACGGACCGTCTCACGGAACGCTACCTGCGGACGGCCGACATTGGCCTCGACCTTGAACTCGCGCTTCATCCGGTCGACCAGAATTTCCAGATGCAGCTCGCCCATGCCCGCGATGATGGTCTGACCCGTCTCCGCGTCGCTGCGCACCTTGAAGGTCGGATCTTCCTCGGCCAGCTTGCCGAGCGCGATACCCATCTTGTCCTGGTCGGCCTTGGTCTTCGGCTCGATCGCGACGTCGATGACGGGGTTCGGGAACTTCATCGCCTCCAGGATGACCGGCTTCTCCTCGTCGGAGAGCGTGTCGCCCGTGCGGGTGTCCTTGAGACCGATCGCCGCCGCGATGTCGCCGGCCAGCACCTCTTCGATCTCTTCCCGCTTGTTGGCGTGCATCTGCAGCAAGCGGCCGATCCGCTCGCGCTTGTCCTTGGTGCTGTTGTAGACGTAGCTGCCGGCCTTGATCGAACCCGAGTAGACCCGGAAGTACGTCAACCGGCCCACGTACGGGTCGGTCATGATCTTGAACGCCAGCGCCGAGAAGGACTCGTCATCCGAGGCAATCCGCTCGACCTGCGTGTCGTCGTGCAGGGGCAGATGGCCCTTGATGGCCGGAATGTCCGACGGCGCCGGCAGGAAGTCGATCACCGAATCGAGCAGCGCCTGGACGCCCTTGTTCTTGAACGACGCGCCGCAGAGCACCGGCACGATCCAGCCGTTGATCGTGGCGCGGCGAATCGCGCCCATGATCTCGTCCAGCGTCGGCTCGGTCCCTTCGAGGTACTTCTCGAGCAGCTCTTCCTCATGCTCGACGACGGCCTCGATCAGTTCGTGACGATACTTGGCAACCTGCTCCTGAAATGCCTCGGGAATCGGCATCTCGGTGAAGGTCTTGCCCATCGTCTCATCGTTGAAGACGATCTCGACCTGGCGCAGCAGGTCGATGTGCCCGGTGAACGTCTCGCCCGAGCCGACCGGCAGCTGCAACGGAAACGCCCGGCGGGTGAGCCGGTCACGAATCATCTGGAGACAGCGATCGAAGTTGGCGCCGACCCGGTCCATCTTGTTCGCAAAGATGATCCGCGGCACCCCGTACCGATCCGCCTGCCGCCAGACCGTCTCGGTCTGCGGCTCGACGCCAGCCACCGAATCGAGCAACGTCACCGCGCCGTCGAGCACGCGCAGCGAGCGCTCGACCTCGGCCGTGAAGTCCACGTGTCCGGGGGTGTCGATGATGTTGATCCGGTACTCCTGGTCGTTCCGCGTCCAGAAACAGGTCGTGGCAGCGGAGGTGATGGTGATACCCCGCTCCTGCTCCTGTTCCATCCAGTCCATGGTGGCCGCGCCGTCATGGACCTCACCGATCTTGTGACTCTTGCCGGTGTAGTAGAGGATGCGCTCGGTCGTCGTCGTCTTGCCGGCATCGATGTGCGCCATGATGCCGATGTTGCGATAGCGACTGAGCGGTGTGGTACGAGCCATGTTGATCGATCCTTAGCCTTCCAAACGTATCCGTCAATACAAAAGCGGGGCGACCAGCCGGGACCCTGTCCCGCGGTATCGCTCCGCACGACCTCCTCGGTACCAACCCGGACCGTCGCCCTACGCGACTGCAGTCCGACTCCGACTGGAGGGGGCGCCTGTCAGGCAACCCTCGGCTTTTTCTCCGGCCCGGAGGTGGCGGGGGACAACCGCCCCTACCGTCACGCGGGCCTGATCTTACCTACCAGCGATAATGCGCAAACGCACGGTTGGCCTCGGCCATCTTGTGCGTGTCTTCCTTCTTCTTGATCGTGTTGCCCTCGCCCTTCGAGGCAAGGATCAACTCCGCCGCCAGCCGCTCCGACATCGTCTTCTCGGTGCGGGCGCGCGCGTACTGAATGATCCAGCGCATGGCCAGCGCGGTCCGCCGCTCCGGGCGAACCTCGACCGGCACCTGCAGCGAGGCGCCACCGACCCGGCGGCTCTTGACCTCGACCGCCGGTTTGGCGTTGGCCACGGCCTGCTTGAAGACGGTCACACCGGGCTGCCCGGTCCGCTCTTCGATCAGGTCCATCGCGCCATAAAACACCCGCTCGGCCAAGCTCTTCTTGCCCTCGTACATGATGGCGTTGAGGAACTTGGAAACCGTCTGGCTATCATACCGCGGATCGGGCGGCAACGGCCGCCGGATCGCCTTGTTACGCCGACTCACTTCTTACCTCCGGCCGGTGCGCCGGCCTTGGGCGCCTTGGCGCCATACTTCGACCGGCTCTGCTTCCGGCCGTTGACCCCAGCGGCGTCGAGCGTACCCCGAACGATATGGTACCGGACACCCGGCAGGTCTTTGACGCGACCACCGCGAATCAGGACAATCGAATGCTCCTGCAGGTTGTGCCCTTCGCCGGGGATGTAGGCAATCACCTCAAACCCGTTGGACAACCGCACTTTGGCCACCTTCCGAAGGGCCGAGTTCGGCTTCTTCGGGGTAACCGTATAAACGCGCGTGCAAACACCCCGCCGGAACGGGTTCTGCTTGAGCGCAGGAGACTTGTCTTTGTATACGGGCGCCTTACGTGGGCGCCGCACCAACTGGTTGATCGTCGGCATCAACAATCTTCCTATAAGGCCCGAGATTCGGAGCCCCAGAAGCTACCCCGGTGACACCCCTTGGTCAAGCCTTCTCCTTTACCAGCAACGCACTTGCCCGCAACGGAGCCCTGTCCCCCTCGTCAGGCGGGCCCGCCTGTATATTGTCGCCAGCCCCCGATCACAACACGGAGCAATCCCGGTATGCGCACGAGCCTGCCCGTTCTCGGCCTGTCCATCCTGCTGCTCGGGACCCCGGGTCCGGTCGCCTCTCAGGAGGTCCGGACCTTCGATGTCTATACCAAAGGCATCCACGCGGCTGAACTGACCCTGGGCCCAGGCCGGTACAGCATCCGGAAACGAAACCCGGAATCGGGAGCCTGGTCGCCGCCGACCACCCGGTCGAGTGCTCCGGCCGCCACCGATACCGCCTTCCTGCTCCCCGGCCGGATCCGCCACCTGGCCCTCGAACTGCCCCGGCTCGAGCAGATTCCGTGGGGGCGCTCCCCCGCCGTAGCCTGGCCGGACGCCGTCACCCTCTACGACCGCCAGCCCGAGCGGGAAACCGTGGTGGCCGGCCGGACCGTCCGGGTCACCCGCTGGTCCCATCGGGACGGCAGCCTCCCGGTCGATCTGATGGTGGACCAGGCCGATGACCTGGTTGCCGGTATCGACGTCCGGGCCGACGTCGTCCTGGTCCGCCGCGGCTACGAGGGACTCACCACGGTCTCCCGCTGGCAGGAGCCGACCATCTCCCCCGCCCGCCACGGCTACCACCTGGCCGAGCGCGCCATGGTGCCCATGGAGGATGGCTCCCGCCTGGCCACGCTGGTCTACCTGCCGCGAGACGCGAAAGGACCCTTTCCGACCATCTTCGTTCGCACCCCGTATGGGATCAGCAATCTGATCCTCGAATACTGGCACTACGTCGCTCGCGGGTACGCGGTGGTCCTTCAAGCGGTACGAGGGACCATCTACTGGGATGCCGCCAATCGATCCGAAGGCACCTGGGATCCGATGATCAACGAGCCCGCCGACGGCAAGACCAGTCTCGAATGGCTGGTCCGGCAACCGTGGTCCGACGGCCAGGTCTGCATGCAGGGCGGATCGTACGTCGGATACACCCAGTGGGCCGTCTCGATGGCCAACAACCCGGCGCTCAAATGCATCGTACCCGAGAGTTCGATGGGCACCGCCTTCAGCGACCAGCCCTTCTGGGGCGGTACCATCGTCGAAGGAATTGCGTACTACGTCTTCTTCATGCTCGACAAGCCGATCCTGCCTGGCCGCACCTGGAACGAGATCCTCCACTACCGCCCGCTGATCGACCTGGACCGCTACGCCACCGGCGAGGACATCCCGCAGTGGAAGCGATTACTCTCGCATCAGACCAACGACGCCTACTGGGCCCGACAGAACTGGTATCGGTCGACCAACCCGCGCCGCTTCTCGTCGCTCCAGATCAGCGGCTGGTTCGACGACGACTTTGCCGGCACCGAAGCCAACTGGGCGCTGATGGCCCGATACGGCCAGGGTCCGCAGCGTCTGGTGATCGGCCCCTGGAAGCACAGCTACAACGCCGATCGACAGCTCAACGGCTACAGCTTCGGACCAACCGCGCTCCGCGAGGACATCTGGCTGCTCAAGCAGCAATGGTACGATCGCTTCCTGCGCAACAAAGCGTCCGCCACGATGGCGCCGACCGTCGATTACTTCGTGCTGGGCAGCAACCAGTGGCGCCAGGCCAATACCTGGCCGCCGGCCGAGGCGACGCCCACCCCGTGGTATCTCCAGAGCGACGGACAGGCCGCCCGGCTGCGCAGCCGAGGTCAGTTGGTACGCAACACTCCCACGGCGCCCGGAGCTCCCGACCGCTATCGCTACGATCCGACCAACCCGCCGGCCAACTGGTATGATTTCGATCAGATGCAGCGGTGGGAAGACGTCCAGAGCTTCCCCTACGACGTCAAAGACATCGAATCACGCCCCGACGTGGTGACCTACACCTCGGCCCCGCTCGAAGAGGATCTCACCATTGCCGGCAATGTGATGATGATCCTGCACGCCTCCACCGACGCGCGCGATACCGACTGGTGGATTCACCTGGCCGACGTCGACACCAGCGGCCGATCGAATCGAATCACGCTCGGTGTGCTCCGGTCCCGGTTCCGCGACCTCGACGATCCGGTCAACCGGGCGATGGACCGCAACTACGAGTCCGAGCGGTTGCTCTCCGGCAATCCCGATGAGGTGGTCGAGTACCAGGTTGCGCTGCGATCGATCGCCAACACCTTCAAAAAGGGCCACCGGATTCGCATCGCGGTCATGAACGCGATGAACAACTATTCGTTCCCGAACTCCAATACCGGCGGCGACGAAGCGCGCGTCACCCAAACCATCCCGGCCGCAATGGCGATCCATCACGGCAGCCTGCACCCGAGCCGGATCGTGCTGCCCGTGCTGCCCCGCTGAGGGTCAGGCCGAGACCAGGTCGGCGGGTGTGAGCACCCCATCCTCGAGCATGGCGACCAAGGCCCCGCGAAACGCCGCAACCGTATGCGCGACGTCTTCCGCCTGGTGCGCAGCGGAGAACATCAGCGCCTCGCCGCGCAGGCTGGCCACCCCGCGCATCAGCAACTCGAGGTCGAGGCGGCGATAGATCGGGGTCCTGCTGGGATCGACCAACCGAGTCCAATCCCGCGCCGGCGCCGCCGAATCGTCGGAGGCAACGTCGGCGTCGACCGGACCGAGATAGATGTGGCAGATACTCCGGCCATAGATCCGCCCGCTCACCCCCAGATCACGAAGGACGGCGTTGGCATCGCGGCGTAGCGCGGCGGCCGCATCGGCGGCTAGATGCTGTGGCGCCCCGTCGCGATAGAGCGTGCAGGCGGCAATGCCAGCTGCGCAGCTCAAGGGGAAAGCGTTCCAGGTCCCGCCCCGCGCAATCACCCGATCGGGCCCGATGGCGGGATCGAGCGGCGCGAACAGATCGGCCCGGCCGACCAGCACCCCGCACGGCATCCCGGCCCCGACCGCCTTACCCAGCGTGGTGAGATCCGGACGAATCCCGACCACGGCCTGCCATCCTCCGGGCGCCTCACGAAATCCGGTGACCACTTCGTCGAGGATGAAAACGGCCCCATGGGCTCGCGTCAGCTCGGGCAACGCGCGGTAGAACTCAGGCGCCACGGGGATCCGGCCGGAAAGATGGGCCCCGCCCCCCTCGATCATGACCCCCGCGTATTCGCCGGACGACAACTCGCGCTCGACCCGCTCGAGATCGCCCGGGGGCACGACCGTGATCAGATCGTTGACGGCTCCCGGGGCGCCGGGCGTAATCATCTCGTCGGCCCAGCCGTGAAAATGGCGCGTGAAGCGGAGAATCCGCCGGCGGCCCGTTGCCGCGCGCGCCAGGCGGAATGCCAGCAGATTCGCCTCCTGCCCCGAGGCGAAGTACTCGATCCGTTCGGCACTCGGCACCAGTTCGCGAATCAGATCGGCCCATTCGATTTCGAGCGCGTGGTTGTCACCGAAATGGATCCCGCGGAGCGCCTGTTCCCGAATCGCCTCCACCACGGCCGGATGGCCATGACCCAGCATCAGCGCGCCATGGCCCATGACGTAGTCGACATACTCGTGTCCGTCGACGTCCCATTTGCGAGCCCCTTGGGCTCGGACCATGTACGGGCCGAAGGGAGCGCGCGCCCGGGTAAAATGGGTGGCGCCCCGGGCCGGGAAATACTCCAGCCCGCGGGCATGGAGGGCCGCGGAGGTTGCGTGGCTGGCGCGGTACGCCAGATCCAGCGCTTCCGACTCGCTCATGGAAACCTCGATTGGGGAGGACCCGCTGATGATAGCGTGGCGCCCGGCCGAGGGCTATCGGTGCTAGCGCCCGGGGCCGGACCCGTGGAGCGCAAAGTAGTCATACGCGGCGCGAGCAATGTCCGCAATCACCCGACTCAATTCGGCCAGGGGCCGAGTCGCTTCGGTGGTGTAGACCGCAAGGGCCAGGTGCGTCCCGTCCGGCAGGAAGATGACGCCGACGTCGTTCTGAATGGTGACGTCCAGCGTCCCGGTCTTGTTGGCCGTTCGCACGCCGGCGGGCAGCCGCCCGCGAATCCGGGCCGCGCCGGTTTCCTCCCGAGCCATGATACTCCACAACAGTTCGGTCGAGGCCGGCGTCAGCACCCCGCCGCGCACCAACCGGGCCAGCAGATTCGCCATCGCTTCGGGGGTGGTGTGGTCGCGCCGGCTGGCAAGAAAGGCGCGGCTGCCGGCCCGGACCTGTTCCGGCGTCGACGCCGCCATCAGCTGACGAATGCCGTCGACCGTGCGTTCGCGCCAGGGCGGCAAGGTCAGGCCGATCCAGTCCGCGCCCAACTCCATCACGGTGCGACTCACCTGCATGCCGGTAATGCCCAGCGCGTCGATCCGCTGCTGCGTGGCTGCCGTGCCGCCCGTCAACCGCAGCAGGATGTCGGTCGCGGTATTGTCGCTCAACCGGAGCATCAGCTCGAGGTAGCGTCGCACCGATAGCACGGCGCCGGGCTCGCCCTCGCCGAATCTGTCGGTGAGCAGACTCCCGAACGGGACCACGTCGGCCCGCTCGATCGGGACCAGACTGTCCAGCCGCAGATCGCCACGATCGACCCGGGACAGGACCTCGACCGCCATGGGCACTTTGTAGGTACTCGCCATGGGAAACCACTCGCCCCGATTGACGAACACCGAGCGCCCCGACTCGACGTGCACGATACCGACCCCGACCTTGGCCGGCGCCGCCGCCGCGATCCGCGCCACTTCGCGCTCCAAGGGCTCGACCTGCGCGACCACCTTCCCGGAAAGCCCAAGCATCGTGGCAGCGGCGAGGCCCAACCGAAGTATCGGCGCCATCACCCGATGATCTCCCGATAGATCCGCATGAAGTTGCCACCCAGAATCTTGTCGATATCCGCTGGCGAGAACTTCCCCTGCAGGCGACGCCGGATGACGTGGAACTTTTCCGGAACGTCGAGCTCCTCGATAAAGGGCGGCCACCGCACGTCGGCCCCGGGCTTGAACTTGAACTGATTGTGAAAATCCCAGAACGTCTTCTCGTCCGGAAACGACTGGCGCCAGCCGCCGACACTCGAATCGGTCCCGATACCGACATGTTCGACCCCGACCAGCCGGGCCACGTGCTCGATATGGGCGATGAAATCGTCCAGCGTCGAACGAGGCTTGTTGCTCACGAAGAAATTGACCGTTGTGATTCCCATCACGCCGCCCTTCGCGGCAAGCGCCTTGATCTGCGCATCCGACTTGCAGCGCATGTTGTCGTTGAGCGCGCGGCAGTTCGAATGCGAGAAGATCGGCGTCTTCTTGGACACCTCGATTGCGTCGAAAGTGGTTTTCACGCCGCAGTGGGAGAGGTCGACCAGCATACCGAGATCGTTCATGCGATGGACCACCTCGACCCCGAAATCGCTCAGCCCGACGTCACTCCGTTCGGTGCTCCCGGCGCCGAGTGCGTTCAGCTCGTTGTAGGTGAGCTGCAGCTGGCGGATGCCCAGGTCGTAGAAGAAGTCGACGTTGCGGATGTCGCGATTCAAATGCGTCCCGTTCTGGAAACCGAGCATGACAGCCAACTTGCCTTCCCGCTTGGCGGCCAGGATGTCATCGGTGCGCCGCACATGGATCAGTTGGTCACGGTAGCGTGCAAAGTATCCGTGCCAGCGCGCCAGGTCCCGCACCGCCGCTTCGTAGCCGAAGGTGGGATTGCCAGCCGGCCCCAGCGTCGTTTCGATCATGGTGAGGCCAGAGCGTTTTGCTTCGGCAAACCCCACCTCATCCACCCGGGTGGCGCTCAGCGCATCGATCATGATCCCGCCGGTGTCCTGGTTCGACGCCGGGCGACCGGACGCTCCCGCCACTCGCGGTACCAGTCCCGCCGCCACCGCCGCTGCCCCTGCCTGCTGCATGAATCCCCGCCGTGACGTCGCCATGCGATTCTCGCTTTGTCGTTCAGTGTGATACCGCATCAGCGGCGTGGCCGGCACCGGGCACGGTGCGGCAGAACCAGTGTCTCTCGCCCCGGAGCATTCGCTCTCGCGGCGTAATCGCCGGCAGATAGGGGCACAGTGTCCCTCTCTCCAGTCGCTCCGAACGCACCCGCTTCAGCCGCGTGATCGTGGCCGGGGACGACGCGGGGGCTTTTTGTCGCCCTTCGCACCGGAGGGTTTCGGAGTATCCGCCTGTTCACCGGGGAAAAGCGCCAGCGCCAGCCGGAAACCACCCGACCCCGGCGCCCGATGTCGACGGGCAAACTCGTCGAGCCAGGCAGGCAGCTCCCGCGTCAACGCCTCGAACCCGGCCGGCGTTATGCGCAGCATGCGGTTCTGCAGCAGCACGCCTCGGCCGGCCGCGCCAGGATCGACGCGACCGGACCGCAGCCCGTCGACCAGCGTCTCGAAACCACCGACGAGCACCGTCCTCGCCAGCTCCTCGAGAGTCGCGCTCGACGACTCCCCGTCGGCGTCCGGCGCAAAGAGATCCTCGGCCAGTTCATACCGCCGGGCGCTGGCCCGGAAGATCCGTTCTTCGATGCCGCGCCGCGGAACCCGGCGGGTCACCTCGATCAGGCCGGCTTCGAGCATCAGGTCGAGATGGTGATAGACCCGCGTCACCGGAATCCCGACCATTCGAGCCAGGTCGGCGGCCGCATGCTCCTCGGGCACCAGCAACTCGACGATCCGAAGGCGGAGCGGATCGGCCAGCGCGCGCACCTGCTCGACACTGCGTAAGGCCAGCTTGGGCTTCACCGGGACACCTCTGCGTCGTTCACGTCAGCCTCGTTCAACATCGGCCTCACTCCCGTCGTCACCATTCAAGATATTACTACTATTCAAGAAAATATGAAGTGATATCGCAACGCAATCCCTCGCCCCAGTCCGGGGGGGCTCGGTCCTATCGGTTTTATCTCAGTAGTCTGAAGACGGGACGGCGCCGTCGTGAGGTACCTGCCAGCCAGCCCCAGCTTTTGGAGAGACGCCGTCCACCGGCGGCCCCAGCTCCTCGGTACTCCTGGAGACGGGAGACGCCTCCAGGACCGTGTCCGTCCTACGACGCCCGTTGGGGCCGACGCGCCTGCAACCAGACCCCCAGGACGAGAATCAGAGCGGCCACCGCGACCAGCAGCATCCGGATCCACCGCAGCACGAAGCCCCGGAGTTCGCCCGGGCCGGCGATCTGCTTCACCGCCGGACCATCGATCCAGAGCGACGCCAGACCGAACACCAGCAGGACCGCCACCACGGCAAAGCCCGCCTGCGCCAACCGGGCGGGACGCGCCTGCCCTGCCAGCTGCGCAACACCCAGGATGAGCAACAGCCCCAGACTCATGGCGGACACCCGACCGACCAGCAACGCCGATGTCTGAAACCGCCAGATGGCCTGGCTCGGATCGAAACCCGCAATCCCGACGAGGACCTGCGTCAGCTGATCGATCAGGATCAACACGCCGCCGAAATAGGCCACCGGCACGACGGGTTGGAGGATCTCCTGGAACTCCGCTTGGTGCGCCGTCACGTTACCGCTCCGTCCCGGTAATGAGCACCGGCCCGCTGCGCCGGTCGGCCTGCTTGGACCGGCGGGACGACCGCCATCCCGCAATACCGGCCCAGAAACAGAAGACCACCGAGATGAGCACCATCACCGCGGCCCGCGCCGCGGCCAGCAGGAACGACTCCATCCCCTCGGGCCGGACCGTACGGCGAATCTCCAGCACGTCGAGCGAGAAGATGGCGACCCCGCCCAAGAAGATCAGCCCGAGCACCAGATGGATCACCGACCAGACCCGAACGAAGCCGGCGTGGCCGAGTCCGAGCGCCGCAACCAGCAGCAGCGCATCGACCAGGATGAGCACCGTCGCGCGCCCGGTAGCCAGGCCGAACGCCCCGAAGCGCCAATGCACTTCACCCGTCCGGAAGGGATAGAGTCCGATCGCCAGCTCGGCCAGCTGATCGACGATCACGAGCGCAGCGGCCGCATAGAGCGCCCAGAATACGAACCGCGCCGGCACCGATGTCGCTTCACTCATCACTCGGACCTCAAAAAGACCTGTGGATATCCGGATCGATCTGCCCCGGACGCCTCGACTTGGCCTGCATCCCTCGTGCCGAGCCGGTCGGCCCGAGCCGAAATGAAGTCCCCGCACCCGGTTGGCTCAAGGACCCGCCCCGTCCGGCCCGATCGGGGCGCCTTTCGATATACATTCTATCGACCTCCGACCGATACTGCGGGGAATGCGCATCTCGACCCGTCTCGCCATCGTAGCGCTGGCAGCGACCGGCGCCGCCTGCGGAGGAGAACCCTCCCCCGGGCCGCGAACGCCCTCGCGGATCACCCCGGTCTCCGGCGCGGTGCTGACCGGGACGGTGGGCACCTCCCTGCCCGGGATCCGGTTCGTGGTCTCCGATGCCCAGGGGCCGCTTCGGGGAGTCCGGGTGACCTTCGGCGTGAGCGACGACCGCGGGTTTGCGTCGCCCTCGGAGGCGACGTCCGACTCGTCCGGCACGGTGACGACCAACTGGACCCTCGGAGGCACGGTCGGAGGACAGACCCTCACCGCCACCGCCGCGAACGTCTCGCCCGCCACGGTCAGCGCGCAGGTCGCGATCGGCCCGCTCACCACTCTGAGCCCGACCACCACCGCCAACCAGTTCGTGATCATCGGCGGCACGGTCACGAGCCCGCCGGCCATCCGGGCCACCGACGCCTTCGGCAACGCGATTGCCGGGCAGGCCATCACCTTTGCCGATCCGACCGGGAGGTCGACCATCGTCGGCACCACGGCCACGACCGGAGCCGACGGCCGCGCCGGGATCACCTCATGGACCGTCGGCGCCGCCCCGGGCGCCTACACCCTGGTGGCCACCGCCGGTCCCACGATTATGGCAGGATTCTCGGCCTTTGCCCACCCGGCGGTGATTCAGGTCGCCGAGGGCAACAACCAGGAGGCCAATGCCGGGACGCTGCTCGACCTCGCCCCAGCCGTGCACGCGCTTGGTCCGCAAAACGAGCCCGTCGCCGGCGCCGTTGTGACCTTTGCCATAACCGGCGGCGGGGGCCGGTTGCTGGGCGCGACCACCGCCCTGACCGGCGCAGACGGCATTGCCCGGGGTCCGCAGTGGGTCCTCGGCACCACCCCGGGCGCCAACACCGCGACCGCGCTCGTCAACGGACTGCCGCTCCTCCAGTTCAGCGCGACCGGCATCGCAGCCGTTCCGACCGAGCTGGCCGCATCGGCGCCTACGGCCTTGTCCGGCCTCGAAGGCAACTACGGCACGGTCCGTCCGGCGGTGCGACTGACCGATGCCGATGGGAAGCCGGTGGCCGGCCGCCCGGTGACCTTCGCGTCGACCGGGGGCGGCGTCCTGGTCGGCGCCAATGTCACGACCGATTTCAACGGTGAGGCACGGCTCGCCAGCTGGCGCTACGGAACCGGCCCGCAAACGGTCACCGCCACCGTGGCCGACTTGCCGCCGGTCGTCTTCGCCGCCGCGACCACGCCGGTTCCCACCTCGGGATACTCGATCACGGTTCGCTTCCTGGGCAGCAGCCCGACGCCCGGGCAGCGGGCCGCCTTCGAGCGCGCCGCGGCCCGATGGAGCACCATCCTCCTCGGCGACGTCGAGGACCTGCTGTTCACGCCCGACGACGACATGAGCAGCTGCGGCGGGCAACCCCTCGATGAAACCATCGACGACCTGCTGATCTTCGCGCGGATCCAGCGGATCGACGGCCCCGGCGGCATTCTCGGCCAGGCCCGTCCCTGCTACGTGCGCGAGCCGAGTCTCCATTCGATCGTCGGCTACATGGAGTTCGACGCCGACGATGTGACGACGCTGGAGGCCGCGGGCAATTTCGACAACGTCGTGCTGCACGAGATGGGGCATGTGATCGGCATCGGGAGTCTGTGGAGCTATCAGGGGCTGGCGGCCGACCTGGCCACCGGCGACCCGTATTTCACCGGCCCGTCGGCGCAGATGGCGTTTGCCGCGGCACACACCAGCTACGCAGGTCGCGCCGTACCGATCGAGAATACCGGCGGGGTCGGGACCCGCGGCGGGCACTGGCGCGAAGGGATCCTGGCCAACGAATTGATGACGGGATTTCTCAACAGCGGCGCCAATCCGCTGTCGGCGATCACGACGGCCTCCCTCCGGGATCAGGGCTATTTGATCTCCGATGCCGCCGCCGACGCCTTTTCGCTCGCCGCCGCGCTCCGGGCGTTGAGCGCCCCGGCCTTTATGCTGCATACCGCGATCGAACCGGTGGTTTTGCGCAGCAAGAGCCGAACCGGCGTGAGCCGGATCGTGCCGCGGCGTGACGGACCGGTCCGGAATCGGCCGAACCGCTGAGCGCTCCGGACGACGGATCCGACCGTCGCCCGGAGCGGGATGTGCCTAACGGGAGCTGATGACCAGGTAGGTAACCGCCGCAATCGATGCCGACATCGGGATCGTCAGGATCCAGGCCCAGACGATTCGTCCGGCCACGCCCCATCGCACCGCCGACAGCCGCTGCGCAGCCCCGACCCCGACGATCGACCCCGTGATGGTGTGGGTGGTGCTCACCGGAATGCCCAGTACCGACGCCAGCAGAACGGCGCCGGCGCCACCGGTCTCGGCGCAAAACCCGCCGAAGGGACGCAGTTTGGTGATCCGGGTCCCCATCGTCTTCACAATCCGCCAGCCGCCCATGGCCGTGCCGAGCGCAATGGCGGAATAGGCCGCCATCTCGATCCAGAGCGGGATGTGGTCGGCATTCGGAACGTAGAGAATCGCCTGCCATCCCTCCGCGTTGATGAAGAGATGCTGGGTCGAGACCAGCAGACCGACGATGATGCCCATCGTCTTCTGCGCATCGTTGGCGCCGTGGCTGATCGAGAAAGCCGCCGCCGACAGCAATTGGAGGCGCCGGAAGACGCGATCGAGCTTCGCGACATTCCATCGATGAATGGCCCAGCTGATCCCCACGGTGAGCCCCATGGCGCCCAGCGCCCCGATGATCGGCGACAGGAAGATGAAGGCGATCGGCTTGATCCACCCGGAGGCGATCAGCGCTCCCACTCCGGCCTTGGCCACAGCCGCACCGCCGTAGCCACCCAGCAGCGCGTGCGACGACGACGACGGCAACCCGAACCACCAGGTAATCAGATTCCAGATGATGGCGCCGAGCAGGCCGGATAGGATCAGATTGGGTTCCACGACGGACGGGTCGATCAACCCGCTGCTGATCGTCTTGGCCACCGCCGTCCCGACGGTAAACGCCGCGACGAAGTTGAAGAACGCCGCCCACACCACGGCGACGCCGGGTGACAGAACCCGGGTTCCAACGACCGTCGCGATCGAGTTCGCGCTGTCGTGGAATCCGTTGATGAAATCGAAGATGAGCGCGATGACGAGAATCGCGACGATGAACGTGACTTCAGGCGTCATTGCTACGCTCTACGAGTGCTTGATGGCAATCGACTCGAGCACATTGGCCGCGTCTTCGGCCTGATCGAGCGTTTTCTCCAGCGTGTCGTAGATCTCTTTCCATTTGATCAGCGCCACGGGACTCGGCTCCTCGTCGAACAGCCGGCCGAGCCACTCGTGGTAGATCGCATCGCCTTCTTCTTCGAGTTTCTTGACCTGGATGCAGGCGGCAATCACCACGGGCGCCTTGCCGTTGCTCAGGATCTGCACCGCTTCGAGCAGCTTCTCGGTCGACCGCACCACCACATCGGTGATCAGCTGAATGCCGAGCGGGGTCGGACCGGGGCGAAAGATCTGGGTCCGGCGGGCGGTCCCGTCGATCCGGTCGATGATGTCGTCGAGCCGGGAGGCCAGGAGATGGATGTCTTCCCGGTCGAGCGGGGTAATGAAGCTGCGATCCAGCCGTGTAATGACCTCATGGGTCACGGCGTCGGCATCGTGCTCGAATCGTTTGATGGCCTCGACCATGGGCCCCCGCTTGTCCGGGTCGGCCTTGAAGAGGTCGCGGAGGCACTTGGCGGCCTCCACGTTCAGAGTTGCAACGGACGTAAAGAGGTCGAAGAACCTCTCGTCGCGAGGGAGTAAGCGCACAGGGGACCTTGGGCTGGTTGCTGGACGGGAACGAATGTCACCGCGTTACGTGATCGTGACAAGGGTCCAAAATGGGTTTGATTGGCGCCGGCGCCCTGTCCCAGGGGTTGCGCCCAGCGGGAGGCTTGGCTAGCTTCTGGAGGCTAAAAACCTTCCGTCAAGTACGACAGAAGGACTGGTTCCGTGACGATGATTAAGGGGCTGGCTCCATAGTCAGCCCCTTGGTTTTTCGTGATAGCCTCCGGCCTCGCGGCCGGCAGAGGAACCAAACCCCAGCGTGAGGGGAAGTCATCACGAGCACGTAGTCGGCTGGCACGGTTGATCCGGACTCCGATTACAATCTTACAGGGAGTTTGGAGCAACATGCGTACTACCGGCACTGTGAAGTGGTTCAACGAGACGAAGGGCTTCGGGTTCATCACGCCCGAGAATGGTCAGAAGGACTGCTTCGTGCACCATTCGGCCATCAAGGCCGATGGGTTCCGGACCCTCACCGAAGGTGAGCGGGTCGAGTTCGATATCGTGCAGGGCCAGAAGGGCCCGGCGGCTGAGAACGTCGTCCGGATCGGCAGCTGAACCAGATCCTTCGGATCAGCTAAGGAGTGACGGCCGGTTCGTCACCTGACGAGCCGGCCGTTCGTTCATCGCGAGGGTCGAGGAGCATTTTCATGATCGAAGTCACGTTGGCAGAGACCGACGGCATCGAGTGGGCCATCAAGGTCTTCAAGCGGAAGGTCCAGAAGTCCGGCATCCTCAAAGAGCTCCGGCAGAAGCGGCATTACCTCAAGCCGAGCGTTGCCCGCCAGCTCAAGTCGCAGGCGGCCCGTCGGCGCGCCCGCACCCGGCGCACCAAGTAGTTTTCGCCATACCCGTCCGCGGCTAATCGCAGCCGTAGACGTTGTCGCGTCACCCGCCACGCCGGGTGACGCTCGAGTCAGGGGGCTCACACCAGGCACCTGACCCTTCCGCCCCGCCAGGTGGAAGTGCTTTCTTCGAGTTCGAACGCCCCCTTCGTCACCACAATCGTTCGTCGCAGGACAGCAACCTTCATTTCACGGGGCCAGCATGCCAACCATCAGCTTGGACCTGATCCAGACCCTTGCGATTGCCGCTCTCGTCCTCTTCGTCGGGTACGGCTTGGGACGGAAGGTCTGGTTCCTCGAACGCTATAATATCCCCGCCCCGGTCATCGGCGGCTTCCTGCTGGCCCTGGTCATCTTCACGCTGCGCCAGACCGGGGTGGTCGCCTTCGAGTTCGATACCACGCTCCAGGTCCCGTTCCTGATTGCCTTCTTCACCACGATCGGCCTCGGCGCGAGTTTCGGCCTCCTCAAGGTCGGCGGACCGCAGGTGGTCGTCTTCCTGGTGATCTCCAGCGTCTTTGCCATCCTGCAGAACGTGCTGGGGGTCGGACTGGCCAAGGTACTCCAAATCGATCCGCTGGTGGGCCTGGTCGCGAGCTCGATGACGCTGACGGGCGGACACGGCACCGGCGCCGCGTTCGGCAAGCTGCTGGAGGATCAGTACCAGATGCCGGGCGCCGTTACCCTGGCGCTGGCGGCCGCGACCTTCGGCCTCGTGGCGGGCGGAATCATGGGGAGCCCCATCACCACCTGGCTCGTCAAGCGCGACAAACTCAAGTCGACGGCGACCACGGCCGAGATCGAGGCGACCCCGGAGGTCGACCCCAACGCCGCCCTCGACGCCGAGATCGATACCGAGATCATGGGCGACGCCCCGACCGCCTACAAGCTGCTCAAGAACATGGCGGTGATCCTCTTCGCGATGGCGGTGGGCGGCCTGCTCAGCCGCTGGCTGGGCCAGTTCATGACGCTGCCGGCCTACATCGGCGCCATGATCGTGGCGGCGATCATGCGCAACCTCGACGACAAGTTCAAGTTCATCAAGATCGATCAGCGTTCGGTCGACGACCTGGGCACCATGGCGCTCTCGCTCTTCCTCTCGATGGCGCTGATGACGCTCCGGATCTGGGAGCTTCTCGACCTGGCAATCCCGGTGCTGATCATCCTGGTGGCGCAGACCATCCTGATGGGCATCTTCGCGCTCTACGTGACCTACCGCTTCATGGGCCGGGACTACGATGCGGCGGTCATCGCGGGCGGCCACTGCGGCTTCGGGATGGGCGCCACCTCCAACGCCGTCGCCACCATGCGGGCGATCGTGGAGAAGTTCGGCCCGTCGCCCAAGGCCTTCCTGATCGTGCCAATGGTGGGCGCCTTCTTCATCGACTTCACCAACGCGATCTTCATCACCGCCTTCATCAACTTCCTGCGATAGCCGTGCGACACGAAGCGACTACCAAATGACGCGGGGCCGGCACCATGCCGGCCCCGCATCGTTTCGTGCCGCGAGCCCGCCCGGCGTGCGCAGCAGGCAGAGACTGCGAGCTGACCGGGCCTACGGGCGGTATTGGGCAGCCATCGCCGTATCGCCGATCGCCGTGTACGCGGCGGCCAGATCGGCGCGGGCAATCCGGCGCGTCTCGTGCGGCGCAGTCACCGTGGAATCGAAGGCGCGGAGCCCCGCGGTGGTCGCCTCGATCGCTTCCCGAGGCCGATCGGCCCGCAGCAATGCATGGCCAAGCTTGATCCGGAACGTGGCGACTTCGCGATGTCCGTCTCCGTACGCAGTGCCGCCGCGCGCGACGAGATCGCGCAGGATCGTGATGGCGGAATCCGGCGCGCCGCTCTCGGCCAGAATGGAGGCCAGGCTCGCCTCGACCAGCATGGTGTTCATGTGCGACGGGCCTAAATCTTCCCGCAGCTCGCGCGCCGAGCGCTCGAACTCGACCCGGGCGCCGGCACGGTCGCCCAATCCCAGCAGGGCGTTGCCCAGCGCGTTCCGCGCCAGGTTGACCGACGATCGAGGCACCAGAGGCTCTCGGCTAAGATCCTCGATCGTCCCCCGCAGGAGCGGCACCGCCTCCGCGAACTTCTTCTGGCGCACCAGGGTCTGCCCGAGCGGCACCCGCGCGCCGGCCGTCAGCCAGTGATGCTCGCCGAACCACGCCGCGCTGATCGCGATACCTTCGGCGAGGTCCCGTTCAGCGGCGTCGAGATTGCCGGTGGCGGACGCCAGGATGCCTAAGTTGGTGAGCAGGTAGCCGACGTTGGGATGCCTCGGTCCGAACAGACGCCGGTTGATCGGCAGCGCCACCCGGAACAGCGAGTCGGCCCGGCGCGCGTCGCCCGCGTAGAACGCTGCATTGCCGAGCTCCCGCAGGGCCTCCGCATACTCGCGCGAGGTGCTGTCGGTGCGGGCCCGTTGCGTCACGGCCCGCTCGAGCCGACCCACCGCTTCGGCGATCTTGCCCCGCTCGGCGAGCAGCTTGCCCAGCGTCTGGTCGAACTCGGCGATGACCGGGTGATTCGGCGGCGCGTGCGCGAGCACCAGGGGCTCCAACGCCAGCAACCGGCGCTCCGCGGAGTCGGCCTGGCCGGCACTCGAGAGCAACGCCGCGTGACGAATCCTGACCCGCATGGTCTCCGGATGGTTGGCACCGTTGACCGTCTCGGACTTCTCGATGGCCTGCTGGAAGAGCGTGTCGGCCCGCGGGAAGCTTCCCAACTGCTCGCTGATGATGCCGAGCGTACCGAGCAGCTCGACCTGGGTTACCGGATCATCGGTGAGTCCGTGAGCCTCGCGGATACCGTTGCGAACCACGTCGGCGACCCGGAGACTTTCGGCCGGCGCCGCTTCGTCCCGGCCGCCCTGAAACAGGTCGATCAGGAATTGCCGCAACCGGGTGGTGCGGGCTGCTTCGGCGATGGCCACGTCGCGCGCGGCGGCGAGCGCCCGGGTGTGCAGGAAGAGCCCCACGCCCGCCGCGCCCAACACCGCCGCGGCCAGTGCAACCTGACGCCAGCGGCGCCGAAGGAACTTTCGGGCTCGATAACGCCAGGTGGCCGGGTGCGCGGCCAGCGGCTGGTTGGCCAGGAAACGGGTGATGTCCGCCTGGAAAGCTTCCACGCTCCGATACCGCTCCGCCGGATTGGGAGCCAGCGCCGTGGCGAGCAACGCGTCCAAGTCGGCCCACTCCGACGCCGCCAGCGCACCGACCGTGATTGCGGACGCGGGGGTGAACGACGACTCCAGAGCGGAGCGGCGCTGGATGGCGCGTCGAATGTTGGGGGGATAGGCCGCCCGAATGGTGGCCGCGTCGTCGACACCGGCGTCGTCGAGCCGATAGGGCCGCAGCCCGGCGATCAGCTCGTGCAGAACCACGCCGAGCGCATAGACATCCGCCGTGACACCCACCACCTTGCCCTCGAGCTGCTCGGGCGCCGCGTATTGCGGCGTCATCAGCCGGACGACGGTCCGGGAGCGGGTGTCGGATCCCGGGTCGCGCGACCGTTTCGCGATTCCGAAATCGAGCAGCTTGATCGCGCCGGACTCGGTGACCAGAATATTGGACGGCTTGATGTCCCGGTGAATCACGGCCCGCTCATGAGCGTGCCGCACGGCATCGCACACCTGACTGAACAGCGCCAGCACCGCCCGGATTCCAAGTCCCCGTTTCCAGACCCAGGTGGTGATAGGTTCGCCCTCGACGTACTCCATGGCAAACCAGGGCGTGCCGTTCGGCAGGTGATCGGCGTCGAACAACCGCGCGATCGCGGGATGGTCGAGCGCGGCCAGCACCCTGGTCTCGCTCCGGAACCGGTCCCGGCGGGCCGGGCTCAGCCACGCGTGGGCGAGGATCTTGATGGCGGCCTGCGCATCGAGGTCGTCCCGATGACCCAGGTAGACGACCCCCATACCGCCTTCGCCGAGAAAGCGGACCAACCGATACGGCCCGAAACGCTGGCGGGGCAGCTCCTCGGGCGACTCCAGCACGTCGCCCGCTATGTCTCCCAGGGCCCGATCGAGCAGGCTGGCCCCGGAGGCGTCCGCGAACAGCATACTCCGCACTTCGCGGGCGATCTCAGGCTCGTCGGTCGCCAGACGCTCGAGCTCGTCGAGCTGTTCGGCCGGGGTGCAGTCTGCCAGCGCGTGAAAGACATCCTGAATCCGGGACCATTCGGCCGCCTCGAGCGCCATGTGTCTTCTCCCTTTGTCCCTTCCTCACCGACGGGGCAGCGGCCGTTACACGCTTGGGAGTTCGGCGAACCCCCATAGCCGCAATCCGTCTCAATGGTCATCCGCGGAGCGGCGCGTCGCAAGAGGGTCTCAACCGGCTGGCGGCGATCCCGGACCACTGGGTGCACCGATGAAAAAAGGGCCGGGAATTTCTCCCGGCCCTTTTCCTGACGGAATCTGCAGCCTGACGCCTAGACCGCTTCGACTTCCTCGATGACCGGAGGTGTCGGAGCCGCTTCGCCCTCGGGGGCCGGCGGCGGCGGTTCGAAGCCCGGAGGCGACTGCACGTCGAGGTCGACGTACCGGTAGTGACCGGTGCCCGCGGGAATCAGGTGGCCGATGATGATGTTCTCCTTCAAGCCGCGCAGGTCGTCCTTGGCGCCCCGAATGGCGGCGTCGGTCAGGACCCGGGTCGTCTCCTGGAAGGAGGCGGCCGAGACGAACGACTGCGTGGTCAAGCTGGCCTTGGTGATCCCGAGCAGGAGCGGCTCGGCGGTCGCCGGGGTCAGCTTGCGGCGGATGACCCGCTCATTTTCCTCGCGGAAGCTGAGCTTGTCGACCGCTTCGGCCTCGAGGAACGAGGTGTCGCCCGGATCGGTGATGCGCACCTTCTGGAGCATCTGCTTGACGATGACGCCGCAGTGCTTGTCGGCGATACGCACGCCCTGGAGCCGGTAGACTTCCTGGATCTCGTTGAGCAAGTACTCCTGCACCGCGCGCGGGCCCTTGATGAGCAGGATCTCGTGCGGGTTGACCGGTCCTTCCGTGAGACGGTCGCCCGCGCGGACGCGGTCGCCCTCGTGGACGCGAAGGTGCTTACCCGCCGGCACTTCGTATACCTGCGGCGGCTCCTTCTCGTCGATGATCTTGTCGGCCGTCATCGGATAGACGAAGATCTCGCGCTTGCCGCGCTTGATCTCGCCGAACTTGACGATGCCGTCGATTTCCGACATCGTGGCCGGATCCTTCGGCCGGCGCGCTTCGAAGAGCTCCGCCACCCGCGGCAGACCGCCGGTGATGTCGCGCGTCTTGTACGCCTGCCGCGGAATCTTGGTGACCGTGACACCCTTGGCGACCGTGACCGGCGCCGAGAGGAAGACGGTCCGATCCTTGGCTTCCTTCTTGGTCTTGGACGGCCACGCTTCGTTGATCGGCCGCTCCTCGACGTGGAACTTGGTCGACCACGGATTGGCCTCGTCCGGCACGTGCGTGGCGCGGGTCACCTGATCCGTCGGCGAGCCGAGGATGATGCGCGAGCCCTCGGCCAGGGTGTACTCCTGCGGGTCCTTCCGGTTGGCCACGTAGACCAGCACGGACGGATGCAGTTCCCGATCCGGATCGGCGGTCACCACCAGCGAACGGAGTCCGGTACCTTCGTCCAACTCCTCACGGAGCGTGACGCCGGGCACCAGGTCCTTCCACCGGAGGGTACCGTCCTGCTTGACGATGCTGGGATCGTTGTACGGGTCCCAGGTATACAGGATCGAGGCGCGGCGATCCGAATCGCCCTTGGTGACCGTCATGCCTTCCGTGACCTGCAGCATGGCGCCCTGCGGTACCGGGTACCGCGACAGGACATGCGACGGGTTCTTCGGATCGACGATCAGCACGCCTTCCTTGTTCTCTTCCTCGGCCGATTCATCTTCACGCGTGAGCGCGACCCGGATCTGGGCCTTGGTGCCGTCTTCGTACTCGACCGGCAGGTCGGCGTACTCGAGGCCCTTGGTGTACTTGACGATACCGTCGGACCGGGCGCGCCGTTCCGCCTCTTCGGCGATACGCGACGAGGTACCACCGATGTGGAAGGTCCGCAGCGTCAGCTGCGTACCAGGCTCACCGATCGACTGCGCCGCGAGAATACCGACCGCCTCGCCCATGTCGACCATTTCCATGGTCGCCAGGTTGCGGCCGTAGCACATCCGGCAGACCCCGCGCTTGGATTCGCAGGTGAGCACCGAACGGATCTTGACCTTGTCGATCCCGGCGTCCTCGATGGCCGCCGCGACCTCTTCCGTCACCAGCTGGCCCGAGGCCACGATGAGGCGCGGATCGCCGTGCTCATCGAGCTGATGCGGATCGAGTACGTCTTCGGCCGCGACGCTGCCGATGACGCGCTCGCCCAGCGACTCGATCACGTCTTCGCCCTCCTTGAGGGCCGACATCTCGAGGCCGAGAATGGTGCCGCAATCCTCTTCCGTGACGGTGACGTCCTGCGCCACGTCGACCAGACGGCGGGTCAGATAACCGGCGTCGGCCGTCTTGAGCGCCGTGTCGGCCAGACCCTTCCGCGCGCCGTGCGTCGAGATGAAGTACTCGAGCACCGACAGACCTTCGCGGAAGTTCGACTTGATCGGGCTCTCGATGATTTCACCAATACCACCGGTCAGCTTCTTCTGCGGCTTGGCCATCAGACCGCGCATACCGGCCAGCTGCCGGATCTGGTCGCGGCTACCGCGAGAACCGGAGTCGTACATCATGAAGACCGGGTTGAACCCGCCCCGGCTCTTCCGCATATGCGCGATCATCGCCTCGGCCACGTCGTTGTTGGCGTGGGTCCAGGCGTCGATCACCTTGTTGTAGCGCTCACCGAAGGTGATCTGACCGGTGTTGTAGGCGCGCTGGAACCGCTCGACGCGCTTCTGCGCCTCGTCGAGCAGGTTGGCCTTCTCGGCCGGGACCTCGAGGTCCTCGATCCCGATCGAGACACCGCCCGTGGTGGCGAAGTCGAAGCCGAAACGCTTCAGGCGATCGAGGAACTCGACCGTCTCCTTGAGGCCGGCACGCCGGTAGCTCTGCAGCACCAGTTCCGAGAGCGTCTTCTTCCGCATCACGTCGTCGCGGAAGCCCAACTCCGCCACGGTCCGCCGCGGCAGGATGTTGTTGAAGAGCACCCGGCCCACGGTGGTGCGAATCCAGCGCGGCTCGCGATCGGCCGCCTCGGAGGGCGGCACGAACCAGAAGTGGATGGCCGTGTGGTAATCCACCGCGTCCGACAACAGCGCCATCTCGAGCTCGGCGATGGAGCCGTAGTGTTTGGCATCCTTCCAGAGCCGCGCCTTGGTCTCCTCCAGCTTCCCGGCCCCCGCGCGGATCTCCTCTTCGTAGCCCGGCGGCAGCTTGGTGAGCCAGTACGAGCCCAGCACCATATCCTGCGACGGCTCGGCGACCGGACGGCCGTCGGACGGCTTCAGGATGTTGTTGGACGAAATCATCAGCAGCCGCGCTTCGAGCTGTGACTCGAAGGAGAGCGGCACGTGCACGGCCATCTGGTCGCCGTCGAAGTCGGCGTTGAACGCCGCGCAGACCAGCGGGTGGAGCTGGATCGCCTTGCCCTCGATCAGCACCGGCTCGAAGGCCTGGATGCCCAGGCGGTGCAGCGTGGGCGCCCGGTTCAGCATGATCGGATGCTGGCGGATGACCTCTTCTAGGATGTCCCACACCACCGGCTCGTGGCTTTCCACCAGCTTCTTGGCCGCCTTGATGGTGGTCGCGAGACCCATCATTTCGAGGCGGTTGAAGATGAAGGGCTTGAAGAGCTCCAGCGCCATCAGCTTGGGCAGACCGCACTGGTGCAGCTTGAGCTGGGGGCCGACGACGATGACCGAACGGCCCGAGTAGTCGACACGCTTACCGAGCAGGTTCTGACGGAAGCGGCCCTGCTTGCCCTTGAGCAGATCGGACAGCGACTTGAGCGGACGGTTGCCCGGTCCGGTGACCGGACGGCCGCGACGACCGTTGTCGAAGAGTGCGTCGACCGACTCCTGCAGCATCCGCTTCTCGTTGTTCACGATGATCTCGGGAGCACCGAGATCGATCAGACGCTTGAGGCGGTTGTTGCGGT
>JBBCJC010000009.1:0-29446 GCA_037189525.1 Gemmatimonadales bacterium | reverse complement strand
CCATGCCGCCGCGGATCGCCAGGGTCTGGCCCAGGTCTCGGTGCACGTTGGCGCCCGCGTTGGCCGAGAAGTTCAACCCCGCGCTGGTCACGTCCTCGACCGCATCGTTCAGCTGCGACACGTTGACCGCATCGGTAAGAGCAGTGCCGGGAGCCACGTTGGTGATCTTGTTGTTGCGCATATTGATGCCGCCGCGATTGATCACCGGACCGCCGTCGTCGATGGTGATACTGTTGCCGATCTCGATGTCGTCGGCCAGGTTGAACGTCAAGCCTGTGGCACTGCGGCTGATCACGATATTGTCATCCGTATTGCCGAAATCCACCGATCCGCCAGGAGCCACATTGGTCGCTGCGTCGCCATCGGCGCTCACGTTCCAGCCCTGCGCGGCGTATTCGATGGCATCATGCACTGTGTCTTCGCCCGTGCCGCCAATATTGGTCATGGTCAAGCTGCCATTCGGGGCCAGAGCCGCATTGCCGCCTAGAATTTGTTGTGTCGTGTTGGCGACATTGCCCAGTACGGCATTCGTGGCGTACAGCTGACTACCGTTTATGGCGTCGGTGCTCGTATCAGTGATTCGACCGGCGGCGACGTTCGTGATGGTACGCTTTTCTTGCGTCGTTCCCACGCTGACGGTAGCAATGGGATTGGCACCCGCAAAGTCGCCATAGGTAAGATTGTTGAGGGTGGCGTTTGCGGTGCCTACCGCGTCGGCGGTTTGTGCGCCGTCACCCAGCGCGACCGCACGGTTATTCGCAGCCGTTGCTCCACGCCCGATGGCGACCGCGTCCTGCGCAGACGCCTCTGAAGCACTTCCCATGGCCATTGCATTCTCAGCAGATGCCGTCGAGCCGCTTCCCACGGCCATTGCATTCTCAGCAGATGCCGTCGAGCCGGTTCCCATGGCCATTGCATTCGCAGCCGTTGCGTTGGCGCCGGTACCGCTGGCAAAAGCGCTTTGCCGAATGGCGAGAGCGCCATGTCCAATGGCAATGGTGTCTATATTTCCTGCCTGATCGGCAGGCACAGGCGAAGCTTGGCCGGACTCGGCGCCCGTACCGATGGCGATCCCATCGGTCGCATAGGCTTTGGCGTCCGTACCGCTAGCCTGCGCGTTGGTTCTGGTTGCGCCGGCTCTGGTCCCGCTGGCTTGGGAATCGAGGCCGCTCGCCGCGCTTTGCGTACCGAATGCCATCGCGCTTTCGCCGCTGGCGTTAGCCAAATAGCCTAGCGCCGTCGAGCGCGTGCCGGAAGCCGTCGCATGGTGGCCCATCGCGGATGCGCTATCGTCCGTCGCACGCGAACTGGTACCAATGGCAATAGCGTCTATTGACGTGCTATCGATATCTTTGCGTTCCGTCTGGGCATTGGTACCCATTGCTATCGAATTAGTACCGCGGCTGTATGCTCCCTGACCTATGGCGACCCCGGCCGTATTGTTGACCGTGCTGCCACTGCCTATCGCAGTGCCATCCGCCGCCTTGACCAATACGCTGAAGCCTATCGCCGTCGCCCGCTCCGCCTCATCGATTTTAGCGGCGTGGCCGATAGCCATGCTGTTTGCACTATTCGGTCCCAGCGCGCCATCGCCGTTTTGGTTCATGGCTTCGCCATTCGGATTGACACTGTAGAACTTGGGCTTTTCCGCTGCGATGGCACTGTTCATTTGCGCCAGGTTCACCGCATGGTCGGCGGCAGTACCGGTACCGACGGTTACGGTGTTGCCTGGGTCGTTGTAATAAACATTCCCGCCCGGCACCGGCGTAGCCGACCCTATGCGGCGCTCCAGTTCTTCCAACTGGCGAACGTTAACCGCGTCATAACCGTCGGCGCCGTCTTCTACATTGGTGATCCGGCGCGTCAATCCCGTGCCTGCATTACCTACAGAAACGGATTCACCCGTATAGGGTATGCCGGTCAAATAACTCGGCCCCGTCACTTGTATGGCGTGAGAGTTATGTCCCAAGGCGATACTGCCGGCCTGAGCAAGCGAACCGGCGCCTATCGCAATCGACTCGGCCGTTACTGCATGCGCACCGTAACCTACCGCCACCGCATCGGTTGCAGCTATCGCCGTGCCGCCAATGGCCGTGGCATGCCTTACTGCTGCCCTGACATCGTTTTTGTTCGCCTCAAACCCTATGGAAACATTGCGTTCCCCTTCCAGGTACGTGCCTGCCTGAGTACCGATCGCGACCTGATCACTTTCTATCGTGTTCGACCCCGCGCCGACCCCGATCGCAATGGCCTGGTTGCCATCCATGCCCCGTCCCGCATTCTTTCCGATTGCAATGAATGAATGGCGCTGGCCGGGATCATTGAGTTCCGTACCTGTACCCACGCCGGTGCCTGTTCCAAGGGCGATCGAATCATTCGTGTTCGTCGTAGCGCCGCTACCGGCGGCAATACTGTTAGCGCCTCTGGCATTCGCTTGGCCCAGGGCAACCGCCCCGGTGCCGGATGCATTGGCGCCCGCGCCCAACGCAGTGGCGTTGAGCATGCTCGCCTGAGCCGCATCGCCGAGCGCTACCGAACGGTTTTGGCTGGCCACGCTATTGCGGCCAATGGCGATGGCGCCGTCTCCATAGTCGTCGTCACCCGCTTTGGCATTCTGGCCCAGCGCAATCGCGCCTTCGGCGGGTTCCGTGGCGCTTGCGCCGTCGCCGGCAGCGAAGCTGCTGTCTCCCTCAGCCACGGTGTTGGGGCCGATCGCGACGGACTGGTCGCCCACGGCTTGGGAATCAGGAGCCATCGAATTGGCGTGGAAGTATCTAACTCCGGTGGCGCCTTGCTCGATAAAAAGGTTATGGATTTGCCGACCGTTGACCGCATCCGTGCTGGTCGCAGTAATAGCGCCATCGGCAAGACCGGTGATCTTGTTGCCGTCCATATCGAGATCGGTACCTACCGTAACGCCGGCGTTATTCGCAACGAGCGCGCCTGCGCCGACATTCAAGCTATTGGTCGTAACCGAGGTGCCAAGATTGCCGACCTGACCTTGCAGTGTCGTGATGTCCGTCTGGGCGGCGGTGATATCTGTCTGCGCGGCGGTGATATCTGTTTGGGCCGCAGCGATGTCTGTTTGGGCCGTACCGATGGCGAGCTCTGCGGCGGTGACTCGCTGATTGGTCGCAAACAGTTGCTGACCGCGTACCGCTTCGGTACTGGCGGCACTCAAAGCGGCATCGTTACGCAGCATGACCCTGTTGGCGGTCAACTCGCCCGCGTCGTTCAGGTCAATCAAGCCATTGATCGTGGTCACGCCGGTAATGCTACCGTCACCGCCCGCAAAATTGATTTCTCCCGCAGCGTCAGTAAACACGATGGTGTTTCCACTGACGGCGGGTTCATCACCTACCTGCACATCCCCCGACGCGACGCCAGCCACGGCCAGCAAGCCCACTCCTACCAACGCGCTAAGCCTTTTACTGTTTCGGCTACGCTTGCCTTTGCTTTTTACATTTTCCGCAACGGCGACGTACGTGCCGGTGGCTTCGCTCCATATGCTCCTGAATGACTTGTTCACTGCGACCCCCTGTCGGAAATTAATTCATCAACAGGGTCATGGTGAGGTCCGAATTGGATCCACGTGTAGTCTTAACCTACACAACCATGGTTATTTTGGGAATTTATTCTCAAAAAGTGTTAAGTCAATTCACTTTGTATCTTTTTCCTCACTTTCCGAAACTCACCAGGTGACATCCCTACACTTTTCCGAAAAGCCTTACCGAAATAAACCGGATCGACGTAGCCGCAAAACCAGCCTATTTCCGCCACCGACAGCTTCGAGTAGCACGAGTTTTGCAGCAACTCTTTGGCCTTGTTCAGGCGAAGCTCCTGCAACTGGCCGAGAAAAGACTGTCCATTACCATATTCCGCAAAAAGCTTGTGTACGTAACGTGCCGATATGGAGAACTGATCGGCGACCCTTTGGGCCGAAACAGCTGTATCGCTATAGTGCTCACCTAGCCAGGCTTGCAAGGTATTCCATAACTCCGCCCGATCTACGATCGAGCGCCGGCCGCTTCCCCAAGCAAGCACTGGCTGCCCCAACGTTGACAGCATCTGCCTTAGCAGACTCAGAAGATGATGCTCGACGAGTGTCCTACCCACCGGCGAGGCGTCGGCCACTTGCAAGGCCGCAAGATTCAGACTTTCCAAATACGCGGAAAGTATGCTGGCCCAACCCGGACTGGCCTGCAGCGAGTAGCCAGCGGCGGATTCGACGAGCCGATCCGCCAACCCCAAGGAGGCCTTAGGAACGTACGCCACTCGGCCATTGAAAGCGGACAGGCTCTTTTTCGATAATTCACCGGCTTGCAGCACCAGCATTTCTTGCTTCAGCAAGTATATGGACCCGGTTTCGCAGTCCACAGTCGTCGCCTCGGCCGCCCAAAGCAACCAGATGCCGGGCTCGCGCGCATCCACATCGATGTCGATGCTGTTGAATGCGCCCACATCCCTTACGCCGCGCTCGAACGTGGCGATGCGAAGGACTCCGAAGCTCTTCAAAATATAGCCGTGACCAGTTAAATAAAGCTGATTTGCCGATAAGGGTTTTACTCGCGGGATCCGACCCTCGTTGATTGATCCACATGAGTATACGACTCGTTTCCACCGTTACTTTTTTTGCAACAAAAGCATGTTGATGCAATTTTGTTTGTAGCGCACGGCATTATTGCGACCATTTCTGGTCTTTTTGGGAAACTAGGCGTAGCTTTTAAATTGTTGACATTGTTGCGGCTTGCAATACCACCTACAATCGCGACATCGCCGTTAATAGGGCAACATAATAATAAGGAAAACAATAAGATCGTCTGGGAATCGTACTACGTTGAAATGTCACGCGATACGAATTCAGACGCGAGTCCGGCCGGGTCCGATGACGCAACCCCGTTCGAAGACGTAACCCCGTTCGAAGACGTAACCACTTTGCCTCCGGTAGCTTACCAATGAATATTGCATCGCTTGAAGACGACGTTGCACAAGCTCAGCTTATTAACGAAACGCTCAAGAACGCCGGTTATTCCATTACTTCCTTTTCACAAGGAAAAGAGTTGCTTGCCGCCTTGGCAAAACCCACGAGTTTCGATTTACTGCTGCTCGACTGGGAAATGCCGGGAGTAAACGGCCTGGATGTCGTCAGATGGGTACGGGCGAATCTCGGGCGCTCGATCCCCGTAGTTTTCTTGACCAATCGCGACCAGGAAGCGGACCTGGTGACCGGCCTGCAGGAAGGAGCCGACGATTACGTAACCAAACCGCTCAAGGCCCGTGAATTGCTGGCCAGGCTGCATGCCTTGCTGCGCCGCAGTAAAGCCGCCGATCAGAATCAGGCTTTCTCCTGCGGCCCCTATTTCATCGACCCTGACAACAACTGCATCCTATTGCACGGCCAAGCCATCGAACTCGCCCCAAAAGAGTATGAGCTGGCGTTGTTGCTATTTCGCAATCCGGGACGCCTTTTCTCCCGTGACGTCATCAGCTTCAATATCTGGAACAGAGAGATTCCGGCATCGTCCAGAACGCTCGATACCCATTTATCCAATATCCGCCGCAAACTTCAATTGCGGCCTGAAAATGGTTTGCGGCTAATCTCGTCGTATGCCCTGGGCTACCGGCTCGAATTGGTCAACGACCTACCTTCCGACCTAACCTATCCTTCCTGAGGCCACTTTCCGTGAGGCTCGACACCATCCCGTTTCGCTATTGCTTGTCATTGCTGCTCCTGTACCTGGGCGCGCTGACGTCGGCATTTTCCCAGCCGGTCGGCGCCGAGGGCGAGAATTTCCTGTATCGCGTCAAAGGCGGGGATACCCTGTTGCAACTGTCCGGGACGTATACCGATAATCCCGATAACTGGCAGACGCTGAAGACCCTCAACAATATCGGCGATGAATATCGCCTCTCCGTCGGGATGCTGCTGAAGATTCCTTTCTCCCTGATTCCAGTGGTCCCTTCGCAAGCCGTCGTCAGCCACCTCTCGGGCGCGGTCACCGAGGAAGGCGCACGGTTGCGCGTGGGCGACCGGATCTCAGAAGGCCGCACGATACGCACGGCGAAAGACGGCTACGCCACATTGACGCTGCAGGACGGCAGCGACGTCAGCGTCCCCGCCCAGTCCGTCGTAATCATCGACCGGCTGCGCGCATTCAAGAATACAGGCCTCATCGACGCGATCATCTCCGTGGACGAAGGCGGGCTCGAAGCCGACGTAGCGCCGGGAAAGACAGGTGTCGGACGATTCGAAATTCGCGCCCCCGTGAGCATTACCGGCGTACGCGGCACGCGTTTACGGGTGCGCGTCACTCCCCAAGGAAACCAGACGGAACTCTTGAGCGGCGTGGCGCACCTCGATACCAAGCAGAATGACCGCGCCGTGTTGCGCGCCAACCAAGGGGCCGCCATCGATCCGAACGGAAGCCTGCTGGGCGTACGTCCTTTGCTTGCGCCTCCCGCCCTGAGCGAGCCGGTACGCACCGGGCAAGGCTGGATGGTGAGCGCCCAGCCCGTCGACCAGGCCACGGCTTACCTGGTCAGGGTCAGCCGCGACGAGCAAGGCGAAAACCTCGTCTACAGCAAGCTGTCCGACACGCCGACGGTGTCGTTCAACGGTACCTCGCCAGGGCCACACTATATGTTCATGCGCGCCGTGGACAAGGACGGCGTGATGGGCCAGGACGCCTCTCTGGCGTTTGAAAGCATCGTCGGCCTGCAAACGGCCAGCGGCCTAAACGTGTTTACCGCCTTCGGCGATCCGGTACTGCTGACGGATTACTGATATGCGCGCCCCCATGTCGGCCCAGGAGCGCCACTTCTGGGGCAATCTGGAAAAACGCACCCGAACGGAATGGGCCGTTGCAACCGTTCTGCTGATGGCGCTGACCGCAGCGCTCAGCTACTTCAGCAGCAACGTGGGACTGATCCATATCGAGCAAACGTTCTACGACCAGGCGCTGGCGCTCGACAGGGGCGCGCCCGACGACGACCATGACATTATCATTATCGCGATCGATGACGATAGCCTGGAACATTACGGCTACTGGCCCTGGCGCCGCGCTCTGCACGCCCGACTGCTGGATCATTTGCACGAAGCCAAAGTCGTCGGCATCGACATCGTGTTCAACGATACAAATCCCGCCTATCCCGAAGACGATTCCGTGCTGGCCCAGGCCATCGCCCACCACGGCAGAGTCGTGCTGCCCACGCACGTCAGCAACGACAGAAGCGAAATCATCATGCCGCTACCGGAGCTGGCGGCTGCGGCAAAGAACCTGGGCTATATCAATGCCTTTCCGAGCAGCGACGGCGTGGTTCGCGGCTTGCGGGCCGTACAGAAGCTGAGCGACGGCGCGAGCCACCATTACTTCCTGGCCGCCATGTTGGCCGCGGCGGGCAACTACGACGCCTATTCGCGCTTCACGGCATATGGAGAGGCGCCCCTGCTCATCCCCTATTCGGGTCCTCCGGGCCGCTTCAACATGGTGCCGTACACCAAAGTGATGGACGGCCTCGTGCCGGCGGCGGCCTTCAGGGGCAAGTACGTGCTGATAGGTTCCTGGGGAACGGGCTTGGGCGACGCCTTTCCGACCCCGGTGTCGCGTGATGGCGAAGCCATGTCAGGGGTGGAAATCATGGCCAACAGCCTGCTCAGCGCCCTGCGGGACCGATGGATACAATCTCCGTCAAGCTGGCAGCTGGCCTTGTTGTCATGCTTGCCCGTGCTGCTCAGCTGTCTCGTCATTCCGCGCCTGTCGCCCAGACGCTCGCTCATCATGACCCTGAGCATCCTGCTCTCCATCATGCTGATCGCCTTGGGATTGTTGCATTATGTCCTGGTATGGATGCCGGTCACTCCCAGCCTGATCGGCGTGGCGCTGGCATACCCGATCTGGAACTGGCGCAGCCAGGAAATCGCCCTTCAGACCATAGACGAAGAATTGGTCGCCTTGAACAAACAGCGCCAATCGCTTTATCGCTCCGATTCGCACGTCATCAAGGGTGAACGGAACAGTTCGTTGCCCACGCGCATATCCCAGTTGCACAACGCGATTTCGCAGCTGCGCGACGCGCAGCAAAAACGGGAAGAGACCTTGCGCTTCCTATCGCACGACATGCGGTCTCCCCAGAACTCCATCTTGGCGCTGACGCAATTGCAACGCAACACGTCAACTTCCATACCCGTCAATCAATTGCTGGATCGCATCGACCAGTACGCCAACAGAACGCTGGTGCTCGTCGACGGCTTCGTGCAATTCGCCCGCGCCGACGCGGCGCGAATGGCGCGGGATCCCTTGAACCTGTCCGAGCTGCTGACGCAATGCGCGGATTATTTCTGGGCGATAGCCCAACATCGGCATATCGAAATCGTCGAGGACGACAGCCCCGGCGACGCCTGGATCCTTGGAGATAGCGCGATGCTGGCGCGGACGTTTTCCAACCTGCTGGACAACGCCCTGAAATACAGCCCGCCGAACACCACCGTCACATGGAGCGTAATCGAGGCGAAAGACTCATGGACGGTGCGGATCCAGGACCAGGGACGTGGCATGCGTCAGGACCAACTGAAGAGCCTGTTCGTGCCTTTCTCGCGGCTCGAAGGCGATGCGCCGGACAATCCAGCAGGCGCCGGCCTGGGCCTGGCCTTCGTGAAAACCGTCATCCACCGACACGGCGGCTCGATCCGCGTGGAAAGCGCGAAGGGCGAGGGCTCGACCTTCATCGTCAATCTGCCCGCGTTCAGAACATGAGCCGGCACCGAGCCATGATGCATCCCAATGCGGGCACCGCCCTCAGCGGGACGCGCATGCGCTAGAATGCTGTTCATGAATCCCAAATTTCCCCTGATCGCCTTCCTGGTCCAGGCATTGCTCCCGATGCATGCCAGCACTTGCAGGCAAATCACCCGCGACCGAATTTGACGCGTGCCCCCCCGGCATGCCGCGTATCGCTTCCTGACCGACAGGCTCACGGATACACGGAATCCGCCGTCCCGAACGACCCTACGCGGGTTCGGACCGAGCCTGTCGAAGCTTTCCCATTGAACGATTACCATGTCAGCGATTGATTCCTCCAAGAAGACCGATTACCGCCAGTTCCTCAACCTGCCCGATACGGCGTTTCCGATGCGCGGCGACCTGCCCAGGCGCGAGCCGGGCTGGATCAAGCAATGGGAGGAACAAGGCATATACAAGCAGCTGCGCCAAGCGCGATGCGGCAGGCCCAAGTTCATTCTGCACGATGGCCCGCCCTATGCCAACGGCCAGATCCACATGGGCCACGCGGTCAATAAGATCCTCAAGGATATGATCGTCAAGGCCAGGCAGCTCGAAGGCTACGATGCGATCTACGTGCCGGGCTGGGACTGCCACGGCCTGCCGATCGAGAACGCCATCGAGAAAAAATACGGCCGCAATCTACCCCGCGCCGACATGCAGGCCAAAAGCCGTGCCTTCGCTACCGAACAGATCGGCATCCAGATGGCGGGGTTCAAGCGGCTGGGCGTGCTAGGCGATTGGGACCATCCCTATAAAACCATGGATTTCGCCAATGAGGCCGGCGAGCTGCGCGCCCTCAAGCGCGTCATGCAGCGCGGCTTCGTGTATCGCGGCCTGAAGCCCGTCTACTGGTGCTTCGACTGCGGGTCGTCGCTGGCGGAATTCGAAATTGAATACGCGGACAAGCAATCCCAGACGCTGGATGTCGCGTTCAAAAGCGCAGACCCGGCAATGCTGGCGGCCGCCTTCGGCCTGGACGCATTGACCAAGGACGCGTATGCCGTCATCTGGACGACGACGGCCTGGACGCTGCCCGCCAACCAGGCGCTGAACGTCAACCCCGAGCTCGAATACAGCCTGGTGGATACCGAGCGAAGCCTATTCATCGTCGCCAGCCTGCTTGTCGATGCCTGTCTCGAACGCTGGGGCTTGCAAGGACGCGTCATCGCCACGACGCAGGGCCGAGCGCTGGATCACTTGCCCTTTCATCATCCCCTGGCCCAAGTCCATGCCGGCTACGACAGGCTCAGCCCCGTTTACTTGGCCGACTATGCCACAGCCGACGATGGAACCGGCATCGTGCACTCGTCGCCCGCCTACGGCCTGGAAGACTTCAATTCATGCATCAACAACGGCATGGCATATGACGACATCATCAATCCCGTGCAGGGCAACGGCGTCTACGCGCCGGACCTGCCGCTGTTCGGCGGCCAGCACATCTGGAAAGCCACGCCCTTCATCATCGACACGCTGCGCGAGGCCGGCCGACTGCTGAACACGGTGACCATCACCCACAGCTATCCGCACTGCTGGCGCCATAAGACGCCCGTCATCTATCGCGCGGCAGCGCAATGGTTCATCCGCATGGACGAAGGCGAAGGCGTGTTCACCTCCGACAAAGCGCCCGCCACGCTGCGTCGGATGGCCCTCGCCGCGATCGAGCACACCAGCTTCTATCCCGCCAACGGCAAAGCGCGCTTGCACGACATGATCGCCAACCGCCCCGACTGGTGCATCAGCCGGCAGCGCAGCTGGGGCGTTCCGTTGCCGTTCTTCCTGCACAAGGACAGCGGCGAGCTGCACCCGCGCACGATGGAGATCATTGATCAGGCCATCGAGATCATAGAAAACGGCGGCATCGAGGCCTGGAGCCGTGTCAGCGCCGAAGAGATCCTGGGCGCCGACGACGCGCAGCGCTACACCAAGAGCACCGACATCCTGGAGGTCTGGTTCGATTCGGGATCGACGTTTTTCCACGTGCTGCGCGGCACGCACCCGGAAGCCCATCACGACACCGGCCCGGAGGCGGACCTGTACCTGGAGGGCCACGACCAGCATCGCGGCTGGTTCCATTCATCGCTGCTGCTGGCCAACGCGCTCGAAGGCCGGGCGCCCTACAAGGGCTTGCTCACGCACGGCTTCACCGTGGATAGCCAGGGCCGCAAAATGAGCAAGTCGTTAGGCAACGGCATCGAACCCGACGAGATCAGCAAGAAGCTTGGGGCGGAAATCATCCGGCTCTGGGTCGCCTCCAGCGACTACTCCGGCGACATCGCCGGCGACGACAAAGTGCTGGCGCGAGTCGTGGACGCCTATCGACGCATCCGCAACACCCTGCGCTTTCTGCTCGCCAACATTAGCGATTTCGATTACGAACAAGACGCCGTGCCGCTGGATGAACTGCTCGAGATCGACCGATACGCGCTGGGGCGCGCCGGCGCGTTCCAGCAAGACGTGCTCAAGCACTACAAGGCGTATGAGTTCCATCCAGTAGTCGCGAAATTGCAAGTTTATTGCAGTGAAGACCTGGGCGCGTTTTATCTGGACGTGCTCAAGGATAGGCTATACGTCACCAAAGCCAAAAGCCTGGCTCGCCGCAGCGCGCAAACGGCCTTGTGGCACATCACGCATGCAATGCTGCGCTGGATGGCCCCCTTCCTGAGCTTCACTGCGGAGGAGGCCTGGCAAGTACTCGCGCCGGGACGCTCGTCCAGCATATTCGTGGAAACGTTCTGGGATATTCCCGCGCAAGGCGACAGTCAGGCATTGTTGGCCAAATGGGTCCGCATCCGCGAGATACGCGACGTGGTCAATAAGCGCATCGAAGAAATGCGTTCCGAAGGCAAAATCGGATCTTCGCTGCAAGCAGCCGTGGCCATTACCGCGGCGCCGGAGGACCATGCGCTGCTGGCCAGCCTCGGCAACGACCTCAAATTCGTCACCATCACCTCGGTCGCCACTTTGCATGCCGGCAGCCAACTGCAGGTCGAAGTGACGCAAGCGCCGGGCCAAAAATGCGCATTGACCTGGCACTATAGCGAAGATGTGGGCAGCGATCCCGAGCACCCCCTGCTTTCGCAACGGGCGATCAGCAATCTGTACGGAAGCGGAGAAACCAGGACTTTCGTCTGAGGCAGGACGACACAGCCGCGCCGCCCTCGACGCACAGACTCGAAGGAAAACCTCCACCAACCTGGAATAGGGTTGGTGGAGGTTTCGCTTCAGGCCGCCGCGTGCGGCCTACCGTCCGATTTCGACGGTTTCATTGCGGATTACGATCAACGTTGCGCGCGCACTTTATCGAGCTCGGCATATATTTCATCGACCAGCTCGGCTCCGATCTGGCCTTTGTAGCGCTCGATCACCGGCGCCATCGACTGGGCCATTCTGGCCCGCTCGGCATCCGATATCTCGGTGTACACCGTGCCGTGCTCTTGAGCGGTCTTCAAAGCCTTGGCCTCCATCTCGCGTGACACTTTGCGCTGGTCCTCGCGGGTTTCCTCGGCGGCTTCACGCAGTATCTTCTGCTCGTCGGCCGACAACTTGTCCCAGCTCTTCTGGCTCATCAGCACGATCAAGGGATTGTAGACGTGCCGCGTGTTCGACAGATGTTTCTGCACTTCGTAGAATTTGTTGGTCTCGAACGCCACTATGGGGTTGTCCTGACCATCAACCGCGCCGGTTTCCATCGCGGTGAACAATTCGGTGAAAGGCAGGGGCAGGGCATTCGCACCAAGCTGCTTGAACGTATCTATCATGAGCGGAGCCTGCAACACGCGGATCTTCAAGCCCTCGATGTCCTCTTGCCTCGCAATGGGGCGCTTGCTGTTCGACAGGTTACGAAACCCGTGATCCCAGTACGCCAGTCCGACCAGTCCATCGGGCAAGCGATTCATGAACTTCTCGCCGACGGACCCGTCCAGCATCTTGTCCGCCTCTTCGAAAGACTGAAACAAGAACGGCAGATCGAAAGCTCCGAACTCGGCCGCCATTCCGACCATCAATCCAGGCGGCATGGTGGTCAGATCCAGCGTGCCGCCTTGCAGCGCCGACAGAGTCTGAATATCGCCGCCCAGCGTCCCGTTGTGAAACGCCCTTACGGTAATCTTTCCGCCGCTTTTCTCTTTCACGAGCTCGGCGAACTTTTCCACGCCGTATCCCATATGGCTTTCTTTCGGCTGCACATGCGAGAACCGCAAGGTGCGCTTCTGTATGTCGGCGGCCTGCGCCAGGCCGGCGGCCAGCAGACACGCCGGCATGACCGCGGCCGCCAAGAATTTCTTCAATGTTATTTGCATCTTCATCTCCTCGTTATCGTTGAAAGAACTTTTTAGCCATAGAACCATCCAGCTGGCACCGTCACCAGCGCCGGAAAGAAAATCAGCAAGTAAAGCAGGACGATCTCCGCTACCAGGAAAGGCCATACGCCTTTGACGATGTCGTCCATGCTCAGCTTGGATACACTGCGGACCACGTTCAGGACGGAGCCGACCGGAGGGGTGATCAAACCGATTGAGCAAGCGATGATGAACAGCACGCCGAAGTACACGGGGTCCACGCCCGCCTCTTTCACCACGGGAAGCAAGACCGGCGTCAGAATGAGAATGATGGGGACCATGTCCATGCACATGCCGATGATCAGCACCAAGGTGATGATGACCAGCAGCAGCAACATGGGGTTATGCATGAAGGGTTCCAATAGCTCCACCAGCATCCCGGGCAGATCCGCGATGGTGATCAGCCAAGCGGACACAAGCGCCGCCGCGATCAGGAACATCACGACGGCGCTCATCTTCATTGTGATGAGCATCGCGTGGCAGAGCTTGGCGAAGTCGAGTTCCCTGTAGATGACGACGGCGACGAATAGCGAGTAAACGGCCGCCACGACGGCCGCTTCCGTCGGCGTGAAAACGCCCATCCGCAAACCCACGATGATGATGACCGGCAGCATCAGCGCCCAGAAGCCGCGGGCGCATGCCTTGAGAACTTCCTGGCCCGATTGGCGGGGAGGAGACGCGATCTGGATCGACCTGCTTTTCCACCACCATACGATGGCCAAGGCCAAGCCTATCAACAGGCCCGGAACGATGCCGGCCAGGAAAAGCCGGGTAATGGACACGCCGCCCGCCACGCCGAAGATAATGAACCCGATGGAAGGAGGAATGACCGGCCCGATACAACTCGTCGCCGCGATCAGCCCGCCCGAATAGCTGCGGTCGTACCCGGCCCTGGCCATCATCGGCAACAGCAATGCCGACAGCGCGGCGGCATCGGCCACGGCCGAGCCGGACAGCGCCGACAACAAGCAGCCGGCCATAATCGCCACATAGCCCAACCCGCCTTTTATGTGACCCACCAGCGCCATGGCCACGTCGACGATGCGGCGTGACAGCCCGCCGGCATTCATGATCTCGCCGGCCAGCAAAAAGAAGGGCACGGCCATGAGAGGAAAGCTGTCGGCACCGTTGATGATGTTCTGCGCAATGATCTGAGAATCGAACATGTCGAGGTGCAACATGAGCGCCATGCCGCTCAGCAAGAGCGCGAACGCGATGGGCATCCCCAACGCGATGGTGCCGAGCAAGGAACCCAGGAATACGCCTAGCGTCATCATGGCCGCGCCCCCGTTGCAGGAGGCGACGCCTGCATCGATTTGACGCCGGCCGGTGTCCCGCTCGCCAAAGCGGATTCGATCGCCGCGACGTCCGTGGTGTCTTCCGACTCCTTGACCACGTTCATGTCCGCTTCATCGAGTTGCCCCGACAGTAGCCTGAACACGTTCCAGATCAGCAAGCCTCCCACGGAAACACCGAAGACGACGCCAAGGCCATAGAAAGCGGCCATGGAAATCCCAGTAACGGGCATGACGACGTGTAGATTGATGACCGCCTGCCGCCAGCTTCCTTCCAACAACAGCCAATCGACATAGATCATCAATAAGTGGCTTACGAGAAAACAGGCTTTCTTGCCTCGCAGGCTCAACCGCTTGACGACAGAATCGACGCCCAGGTGCAGATTTTCGCGCATGGCCACGATCGCGCCCAGGAACGTCGAGACCAGGAACAAATACCGCGACAGCTCTTCGGATATATCGAGCCCGGTATTGAATCCATACCGCAAAACCACATTGCCGAATACCAGAGCGACCATGGCCGCCAGGCAAATGATAAGTGCGCACTCTAATAGGCGAAAATAGCCTTTTATCAGTATCCTCAACGATGTCTCCGTACCCTGCGGAATTCGCCCGCCCGCAACGCCGACGGGTCGTTTCCGGCTTATCTTGATTTGCAGATCCCAACCGCCGGACCATTAACCCGGTCCCGCGAAAAGTCGACTACTTTACTCGAACATATCCGGCTGAGTAGCCGCCAGCTGCTCATAAATCGGTTGGAAGTGCAGCCAGCCGATATATTCGCTTCCGACGTGCTCGCGGCTGTAGCGCGAACGCTCCGGCGATACGTGAATGGGCTTGCTGCCCATCGCCTCCAAAGCCATTTCCTGCTGGCAACAGCGCTCCAAGGCGATGAACCAGAACGCCGCTGCCTCGATGCTGTGACGGCTTACGGTCAGGATCCCATGGTTCTGGTGGATGGCGGCCTTGACGCCCTTGAAATAGCCCGCCACCGCGTTGCCGGCTTTTTCTTCCACGGCGACCGCGCCGCCCTCGTCGCGGATGACGACGTGATCCTCGAAGAACGCCGCCGCGTCCTGGGTGATGGGCGCCAACGGCCTGCCCAGCGCGGAGAATGCTGTACCGTAGAGCGTATGAGCGTGGCACATGGCGACGATGTCCGGATTATGTTCATGCACCGCCGCATGCAGCACGAAGCCGGCGCGATTCAACGCATACGACCCTTCCCTTACCGTCCCCTGGTGGTCGGCCAGGATCAGATTCGACACTTTGACTTGCGAGAAATGCACGGCCATCGGGTTCGTCCAGTACAGCTCCGGAAACTCCGGATCGCGTACCGTCAGGTGGCCCGCGAAACCATAGTCCAGGCCATGCAGGGCAAAGGCGCGGCACGCGGCAACAAGACGCTCTTTCAAGTACTGGCGCTCTTGCGCCTTGGATGAAAACTGCGGAATGCTGGGAAACTTCAAGCCCGCCTGCTCGGGCTGGTAGATGGACTCGCGCCCACCCAGATCGATGTCGTCTTGAGACACCTCGGGGCTTAGGGTTGCGTGCATGCTGCTCTCCTGATGTTGGTATCAAACTAAAAAAGAAGATACGACACGCGCACTACGTAACCAAGCACCTGAAGTCGATAAGACTTATCATGCATTGATATAAATCATGCCTATTCATGACTCCCAAGGAGGCGTCTTGAATATCTCGGCGTAATAATCAATAAAGCTTCTGACACGCGGCTTGGTCGGACCTTCACCCAAGTACACGGCGTAAATGGCGGTGTCGTCCCGCACGACGTAATCGGAAAGCAGCGGGACCAGATCGCCGCGGCGCAACGCGGGCAAGGCCAGGTGCTCCGCCAGTCTCATGATGCCCACGCCCTTGAGACAAAGCTCGTAGAGCGAGCTTCCGTTGTCGCTATGCACGTTTCCTCTTACGCTGATGTGCTCCAGATGACCATTGATGATGAACGGCCATCGATTCATGTGCTGATGGATGCCCCGCCACATCAGGCAGTTATGCTGGCCGTTCTCCAAGCCTTCCGGCGTCACCGGCTGGCCGAATTTCCCGACGTAGTCCGGCGATGCGACGACGATACGGTGCAAGTGACACAGTTTGCGTCGGACCAGCGAAGAGTCCTGGAGCCGGCCCATGCGTATCGCCACGTCGAAATCATCGTCGATCAGATTGACGATATTGTCCGACAGCGAAAGATGGACCGTCAGGCGCGGATACTTTTCTTGAAATGCCGGTAGGCGCGGAACGATCTGATCCAGCCCGAATGCGAGCGGCGCGCTCACCTTGAGTTCGCCCAGGGGGTCGCCCTCTTTGATCTGGGATTCCGCATGATCGATCGCATCCAACACTCGATTGCATGACGACAAGAACCGTTCGCCTTCGCGCGTCATGCGCTGAGAACGCGTCGAGCGATGCAGCAGCTTACAGCCCAGGCGCCGTTCCAGGTTGGAAACGACTTTGCTGACAAAGGGCTGGCTGGCCTCCAGCCTGACCGCGGCGGCGGTGAATCCGCCCGCATCGACCACGGCCTTGAACACCCGCATCTCTATCAATCTGTCGTCTTTCATAATCTATCGCCCGTCCGGCTCTTCACGCCGTTATGCATGTGCCGTAAAAAGCCCCCGCACCGCGCCTTGCCGCCTCCAAGAAAAAACCGCCAGGGTTTGAAGTCTGGCGGCTTTTTCTTCAACAGCACAAGGGGAAAAACTTACTCCGCCGATGAGCCCGTTTCATCCGATACAGTATCGGCCGGCGTTTCCGCCGTGGCTGGCGCCGGCGCATCCTCGAAAGGATTGGCCTGCGCTCGCGCGGCCATGCGTTCCGCAGCCTCGTTGGCCTCTTTGCTCTTGCGCGCGCGGTGATATGCCATGCCGGTACCCGCCGGTATCAGGCGACCGACGATCACGTTTTCCTTCAATCCACGCAGCTCGTCGCGCTTGCCCATGATCGCGGCTTCGGTCAGCACCCGGGTCGTTTCCTGGAAGGACGCGGCCGAGATGAACGAGTCCGTCGACAAGGACGCCTTGGTAATACCCAACAACACGTTTTCGTAGGTTGCCGGGATCTTGCCTTCGGCCTCGACGCGATCGTTTTCGTTCAACAGCTCCGAACGCTCGACCTGTTCGCCGGTGATGAAGCTCGTATCGCCGGGATCGACGATGTTTACGCGGCGCAGCATCTGACGAACGATCACTTCGATATGCTTGTCGTTGATCTTCACGCCCTGCAAGCGGTAAACGTCCTGGACTTCGTTGACGATGTAGCTTGCCAGGCGCTCGATGCCCTGCAAGCGCAGGATATCGTGCGGATCGGCGGGGCCGTCCACGATGAGCTCGCCTTTGTTGACGACCTGACCGTCGTGCACCAGCACCTGCTTCTCTTTCGGAATCAGGAACTCGTGGCTCACGCCTTCGAGGTCGGTAATGACCAGGCGCTGCTTGCCCTTGGTATCCTTGCCGAATGAGACCGTGCCGGTCACATCGGCCAAGATGCCGGCATCCTTGGGCGAGCGGGCTTCGAACAACTCGGCCACGCGCGGCAGACCGCCAGTAATATCGCGTGTCTTCTGCGATTCTTGCGGAATCCGGGCCAAGACCTCGCCGACCGAAACCTGCTGGCCGTCGCGCACGGTGATCAACGCGCCGACCGGGAACGAAATGTTCACCGAATGATCCGTGCCCGCGATCTTGACGTCTTCACCCGCTTCGTTCATCAGGCGTATCGTAGGACGCATGACGATCTTGCCGCTGCGCGTCTTAGGCGTGATGACGACCAGGGTCGACAAGCCCGTCACCTCGTCGAGCTGCCGCGCGACCGTCACGCCTTCTTCGATGTTCTCGAAGCGTATCGTGCCCGCGTACTCCGACACGATGGGACGCGTCAGCGGATCCCAGCTCGCCAGACGCTGGCCGGCCTTGACGGTCTCGCCGTCGCCCACGGCGATCGTGGCGCCGTATGGTACTTTGTGGCGCTCGCGCTCGCGACGGTTGTCGTCGTAAATGATGATTTCACCGGAACGGGAGATCGCCACGCGCTCGCCCTTGGCGTTGGTGACGTAGCGCAAGCCGATGGCGAAGCCTATCGTACCGCTGGACTTCGTTTCGACGGTGCTGGCCATCGCCGCGCGCGAGGCCGCGCCGCCGATGTGGAAGGTACGCATCGTCAGCTGCGTGCCGGGCTCGCCGATGGATTGCGCGGCAATGACACCGACCGCTTCGCCTCGGCTGACCATGGAACCTCGGCCAAGGTCTCGACCATAGCAGCGCGCGCACAATCCATGACGGGTTTCGCACGTCAGCGGTGTGCGAACGCGCACTTCGTCCACGCCGATTTCGTCGACCTGCTCGACCGCGTCTTCATCCAGCAGCGTGCCGGCGGGAATCACGGTCTCTTGGGTGTCCGGATGGACGATGTCGACAGCCGCCACACGGCCCAGGATGCGATCGCGCAGGGGCTCGACGACTTCACCGCCTTCGACCAGGGCCTTCATGGCATAGCCGCGGGTGGTGCCGCAATCGGCTTCCGTGATGACCAGATCCTGCGTCACGTCGACCAGACGACGCGTCAGGTAACCGGAGTTCGCGGTCTTCAATGCCGTATCGGCCAGACCTTTACGCGCGCCGTGCGTCGAGATGAAGTACTGCAGCACGTTCAGGCCTTCGCGGAAGTTCGCGGTAATCGGCGTTTCGATGATGGAGCCGTCCGGCTTGGCCATCAGGCCGCGCATGCCCGCCAACTGGCGTATCTGCGCCGCCGAGCCCCGGGCGCCGGAGTCCGCCATCATGTAGATGGAGTTGAACGACTCCTGCCGCGCCTGCTCCCCCTGGCGAGTCACGACGGGTTCGGTTGCCAACTGCTCCATCATGGCCTTGCCGACTTTATCGCCGGCCTTGCCCCAGATGTCGACCACGTTGTTGTAGCGTTCCTGAGCGGTCACCAGACCCGACGAGTACTGCTTGTCGATTTCCTTGACCTCTTTACTGGCCTGCGCCAGGATGTCTTCCTTGACCGAAGGCACGAGCATGTCGCTCATCGCGATCGAAATACCGCCGCGCGTCGCCAAGCGGAATCCAGACTGCATCAGCTTGTCGGCGAAGATCACCGTGGCGCGCAGGCCGCAACGGCGAAACGCCTGGTTGATCAGACGCGAGATCTCTTTTTTCTTCAAAGGACGGTTCAGCACCGAGAAGGGCAAGCCCTTGGGCAGGATCTCGGAAAGCAGCGCGCGGCCGACCGTGGTTTCGAAACGCTTGGTCACCGGCTGCCATTGGCCTTGCTCGTCTTTCTCGTACTCGTTCAAACGAACAGTAATGCGAGTCTGCAGCTCGACTTCCTTGTTGTCGTAGGCGCGTTGCACTTCCGACAGATCGGCCAGGAACATGCCCTCGCCCTTGCCATTGATGCGCTCGCGCGTGGCGTAATACAGGCCCAGCACGATGTCCTGCGAAGGCACGATGGACGGTTCGCCGTTGGCCGGGAAAAGCACGTTGTTCGAAGCCAGCATCAACGTGCGGGCTTCCAATTGTGCCTCCAGTGACAACGGAACGTGTACGGCCATCTGGTCGCCGTCGAAGTCGGCGTTGAACGCCGCGCAGACCAGCGGATGGATCCGGATGGCCTTGCCCTCGACCAGCTTGGGCTCGAACGCCTGGATACCCAGACGGTGCAGCGTCGGCGCGCGGTTCAAGAGCACCGGATGATCCTGAATGATCTCTTCCAGGATCTCGTAGACCTCCGGCCCTTCGCGCTCCACGATCTTCTTGGCGCGCTTGACCGTCTCCGCAATGCCCTTGTCCACCAGCTTGTTGATGATGAACGGCTTGAAGAGTTCGACGGCCATGGCCTTGGGCAGACCGCACTGGTGGAGCCGGAGCTCCGGACCGACCACGATGACCGAACGGCCCGAGTAGTCGACCCGCTTACCGAGCAGGTTCTGACGGAAGCGGCCCTGCTTGCCCTTCAGCATGTCGGAGAGCGACTTGAGCGGGCGCTTGCCGCGGCCGCGAATCGCCTTCGAGCGACGGCCGTTGTCGAACAGCGCGTCGACCGCCTCCTGTAGCATCCGCTTTTCGTTCCGGAGGATGACTTCCGGCGCGCGGTGCTGGATCAGCTTCTGCAACCGGTTGTTCCGGTTGATGACCCGGCGATACAGATCGTTCAGGTCGGAGGTCGCAAAACGGCCACCGTCGAGCGGTACCAGCGGACGGAGGTCCGGCGGCAGCACCGGTACCACGTCCATGATCATCCAGGCGGGATTGTTGCCGCCCTGATCCTGGTGCTCACCCGAATAGAGGAACGCATCGACGATCTTGAGCCGCTTGAGCATCTGCTTCTTGCGGTGCTGGCTGGTTTCGCTCGCCACACCGGCGCGCAGTTCCTCCGCCAGCTTCTTGATGTCGATCTTCTCGAGCATGGCCCGCACGGCCGGCGCGCCGATCTCGGCCCGGAAGGCCGTATCGTTCTGCTCCCGCGCCTGCATCCGCAGATTCAGGTATTCGTCTTCGTCGATCAGCTGACCGACGTCGACCTCCTGCTTGCCGGGCTCGATGATGACGTAGGCCGAGTAGTAGATGACCCGCTCGAGATCACGCAGGGTGATGTTGAGCAGGTTACCCATCGGCGACGGCAGCGTCTTGAAGAACCAGATGTGCGCCACCGGCACGGCGAGCTCGATGTGGCCCATCCGCTCGCGCCGCACCTTCGACAGCGTCACCTCGACGCCGCAGCGGTCGCAGATCACGCCGCGATAGCGAATCCGCTTGTACTTACCGCAATGGCATTCCCAGTCTTTGACCGGACCGAAGATCCGCTCGCAGAAGAGGCCGTCCCGTTCCGGCTTGAAGGAACGGTAGTTGATCGTCTCGGGCTTGGTGACCTCGCCCCACGACCACCAGGTGCGCAGACCCTGGAGTTCGAGACGCTCCCGTTCCTTGGGGTCACGCGGACCGCGGATCTCCTCGGGAGAGGCGATCCGGATCGCGAAGTAGTCGAAGCTCGAGCTCTTGGGCTCGCGCCCGCTGCGGAAATCGATCATAGGCTATTACTCCTCCGCTTCCGCGGTGGCGCCCAAGGTGACCTTGAGCCCCAGCGCCTGCAGTTCCTTGACCAGCACGTTGAAGGACTCCGGAATTCCCGGCTCCGGGAGATTCTGGCCCTTCACGATCGACTCGTAGACCTTACTGCGGCCGTTGACGTCGTCCGATTTGACGGTGAGCATCTCTTGGAGGAGATGCGCCGCCCCATAGGCCTCGAGGGCCCAGACTTCCATTTCACCGAAGCGCTGGCCACCGAACTGCGCCTTACCGGCCAGCGGCTGCTGCGTGACGAGCGAGTACGGTCCGATCGATCGCGCGTGGATCTTGTCGTCGACCAAGTGCGAGAGCTTGAGCATGTAGATCGTCCCGACCGTCACGTCGCTTTCGAACGACTGACCGGTCCGACCGTCGCGCAGCCGCACCTTACCGGCCGGCTTGAGCCCACCGGCGCGGATCACCGCATCGGCGGCTTCACCGACCTCGGCCGGCGTCGCCTTGCCGCCCAGCATGGCTACCAGCGGCGCGAGTCCCGCCGAGGTCAGCAGGTCGGCCGGAGCCGTACCAGCCGATTCGACCGCCTTGAGCGCCGCCTCGAGTTCCTTCTTCTGGCTTCCCTCGGCGCCTTCGAGCTGCGCCTTGTGCCCCGAAATCACGTGGGTCCGCTGAATGGCCTCACGCTCGGCCAACTCGGTCGCGGCCGCGGCCAGGAAGCCCTTGATGCTCTCGTACAGTTTCTTGGTCGGCGCGGAGACACCCGCATCGCCCAGCTCGGCAATGCCCGCTTCGACCAGGGTCCGCTTCGAGAAGCCGAGCCGATCGATGTCGCCCACGACCGTCCGCACCAGCTCCGCAGGAACCTCCGGCGCCGCCTGCTTGAGGTTGAGCGACCGGGCCGCCAGCTCGAGGCCGGCAATGCGCAGCAACAGGCCGATTTCGCCCTCGTCCGCGCCGCGGAAGACCGGGGTCTTGGCCTCGAAGCCCAGGATCGTAGCGCACCAACCGAGGTGCGTCTCGAGGATCTGGCCCACGTTCATACGGCTCGGTACACCGAGCGGGTTGAGCACGATGTCGACCGGCGACCCGTCTGGGAGGAACGGCATGTCCTCCTCGGGAACGATCCGGGCGACGATACCCTTGTTGCCGTGGCGACCGGCCATCTTGTCGCCGACGGAAATCTTCCGCTTCTCGCCGAGATAGACCTTGACCAACTGGATCACGCCCGGAGGCAGTTCATCCGGCTGGAGGATCTTGTCGATCTGATCCTCGGCCTTCTCTTCGACCCGGGCCCGCTCGCGCGCGGCCACGTCGATGGTCAGGCGAACCCGCTCGTTGGCCGCCTTGTTGGCCAGCCGCAGCGTCTTGAGATCGATATCGTGGATGTCGAGATCGACCAGCTTGTCGGCCGTCAGCTTGGCGCCGGCCGGGAGGAACTCCTCCACGGTGCCCGACTTGAGCATCAAGGCCACTTCCTGCCCGTTGAGCAGCTCCTTGAGTTCGCTCACCATCACGTCGTTGATCCGGGTCTTCTCTTCGTGCTCGATCCGGCGGACTTCGCCGATCCGCTCGCCGCGATCCTTCTCGACCACCTGGTCTTCGACCCGGCTGAAGATCTTGACGTCGATCACGGTGCCCTTCATGCCCGGCGGCACCTTGAGCGAGCTGTCCTTCACGTCCTTGGCCTTCTCACCGAAGATGGCCGTGAGCAGCTTCTCTTCCGGCGACAGCTCGGTCTCGCCCTTCGGCGTGATCTTACCGACCAGGATGTCGCCCGGCTTGACGTGCGCGCCGATCCGGATGATGCCGCGCTCGTCGAGATCGATCAGCGCCTCATCTGAGACGTTCGGAATTTCCCGCGTGATCTCTTCCTGACCGCGCTTGGTATCCCGCACGTGCAGTTCGAGCTCCTGGACGTGAATCGACGAGTAGACGTCGTCCTTGACCAGCCGCTCGGAGAGCACGATGGCGTCTTCGAAGTTGTGTCCGTACCAGGGCATGAATGCCACGGTGACGTTGCCACCCAGGGCAAGCTCGCCGTGCTGCGTGGCGGGACCGTCCGCGATGACCTGTCCGGCCTGGACCTTGTCGCCCACCTGCACCAGCGGCCGCTGATTGATGGCCGTATCCTGGTTGGTGCGCCAGAACTTCTTGACCCGGTACCGGTCGACCTGCGCCAGCCGAGCCAGCGGCACGTCGGTCGCCCCGGTAGTGCCGGAGTCGACGATGATCTCGTCAGCCGTGACCCGCGTGACCGTCCCGGTCCGCCGCGCCACGATGACGGCGCCGGAGTCGGTGGCCACCTTGGCTTCGAGTCCGGTGCCGACCGTCGGCGAATCCGGGAACAGCAACGGCACCGCCTGTCGCTGCATGTTCGAACCCATCAGCGCGCGGTTGGCGTCGTCGTGCTCGAGGAACGGAATCAGCGCGGCCGCAATCGAGACCAGCTGCTCCGGCGCCACGTCCATGTACTCGATCCGGTTCGGCGCGAGCAACGGGTAGTCGTCCCGCCGCCGGCAGAGCACCAGGTCATCGAGGAACTTGCCGTTCTCGTCGACCCGCGCGTTGGCCTGCGCCACCGCGAAGTCTTCTTCCTCACTGGCCGAGAGCCACTTGATCTCGTCGGTCAGCCGGCCGCCTTTGACGACGCGATACGGGGTCTCGACGAAGCCGAGATCGTTGATCCGCGCAAAGGTCGAGAGGCTCGTGATCAGGCCGATGTTCGGACCTTCCGGCGTCTCGATCGGGCACATCCGGCCGTACTGCGAGTAGTGCACGTCGCGGACTTCGAAGCCGGCGCGCTCACGGGTCAGACCGCCCGGGCCGAGCGCCGAGAGACGGCGCTTGTTGGTCAGCTCGGCGAGCGGGTTGGTCTGGTCCATGAACTGCGACAGCTGGCTCGACCCGAAGAACGCCTGAATCACGGCGCTCACGGTGCGGGCGTTGACCAGGTCGTCGAGCGAGATCTTCTCCGGATCGGAGTTGATGCTCATCCGCTCCTTGACCAGCCGCGCCATCCGCGAGAGACCGACCGAGAACTGGTTGGCGATCAGCTCACCGACCGAACGGATCCGCCGGTTACCCAGGTGATCGATGTCGTCGGTGTAGCCGCGCCCGTCGTGCAGGTCGATCAGGTACCGGATGATCGCGACGAAATCCTCTTCCGTCAGGACCGTGTGGTTCGGATCGATCTTGAGCCCCAACCGGTGGTTGATCTTGTACCGGCCCACCCGGCCCAGGTCATAGCGCTTCGGATTGAAGAAGAGCCGCTGCAGCTGGGCGCGGGCCGTCTCCAGATTCGGGGCGTCGCCCGGACGGAGCAGCGAGTAGATCTGCTGCAGCGCCTCGGTCTCGTCCTTGGTCGGATCTTTGACCAGGGTGTTCTTGATCAAGGGCGACTCGGCGCGGCCCGGGGGCAGCAGCACCTCGATCTTGACCACCTCGGCGTCGAGCAGCTTCTTGCGCAGCGCCTCCGTCAGCTCCGTACCGGCCTCGGCGAGGACCTCGCCGGTGGACGGATCGGCCACGTCGAACGCCAGCACGTGCGGCGCCCGGTCGCGGGTCGTCGTCGGCTGCTCGTCGTCGCGCAGGTCGAGCGGCGTGTAGCCGGTGAAGATGTCGACCTCTTTGACGCCCACGTGCCGCATGGCATTGAGCCGCTCGGCGGTGAGTTCGTCACCCAGACGGCCCAGCGGGTCGCCCGACGGATTTTCCGGATCGGTGACATCGGCCGCCAGCAGCGCACCGATGACCTCACGCCGTTCCTGCCGCGCCTCGAGCTTGCCCGCGATGTTGATCCGCTTGGTCGCGAAGAACAGCTTGAGGATGTCCGCATTGGCGCCATGCCCGAAGGCGCGCAGCAATGCGGTGGCCGGGAATTTCTTCTTCTTGTCGATGTGGACGTAGATCACATCGTGGATGTCGATGGTGAACTCGACCCACGACCCCCGGAAGGGGATGATCCGCGCCGAATAGAGCAGCTGACCGTTCGGATGGGTCTCCTCTTCGAAGACCACGCCCGGCGACCGGTGTAGCTGGCTCACCACGACCCGCTCCGCCCCGTTGATCACGAAGGTACCGAGCGGCGTCATGATCGGGAGCTCGCCCAGATACACTTCGCGCTCGATCTGGTTCTTGAGCCGGCGCTGGCCATCGACGTCCTCGAAGACGTTGAGGGCGAGTTTGGCCTTGAGCGGCGCGGCGTACGTCATGTCGCGCTCGATGCACTCCTCGACCGTGTACTTCGGCTCTCCGAGGGAGTAGCTCTTGAAATCGAGCTCGTATTTCCCGTTCACGTCGGTGATCGGGAAGAGATCGCGGAAAACCCGCTCGAGCGAGACGTCCTGACGGTCTCCCTCGATATCGTCAGGGTTGAGCAACGCCGAAAATGCCCGCGTCTGGATATCCAGAAGGTGGGGCATGGGCATGGTGCCGTCGCCCTTGGAGAACGAAATGATCGGTCGGTGTCCAGTCATCGATGACCTCGAGACTCGGCAAACACGAACGCTCGCCCCGGCAGGAGTGCCGAATACGAGTCGATCCGCCGCCGAGAAATAGGGCACGCCTGCGCGAGAGACTCGGCTGCTGCGCAGCCGGCCCCCGTGCTCGAACCCTGGTTCCTCTTTCGACTACAACGCAAAGTGCGCATGTCGCCTCACTGAAGCGGGAGCGGGACGCCGACCCGCCGGATGGCGGGTCGGCCGTGCCCGGCCCTACTTCAGCTCGACGGCAGCGCCCTGCTCTTCCAGCTTCTTCTTGATCTCTTCGGCCTCGGCCTTGGTGGCGCCTTCCTTGATCGTCTTGGGCGCGCCATCCACGATATCCTTGGCTTCCTTGAGACCCAGGCCCGAGACGATCTCGCGGATCACCTTGATGACCTGAATCTTCTTGGCGCCGCCGTCCTTGAGGATGACCGAGAACTCGGTCTGTTCCTCGGCCGCCGGAGCCGCCGCACCGCCACCCGCACCCGGCGCAGCCGCCGCGACCACGGACACGTTGAACTTCGTCTTGAAGGCCTCGATCAGCTCGGACAGCTCAACGACAGTCTTGCCACCGATCGCTTCGAGGATCTGCTCGTTCGTTAACGTCGACATTGTATGATTCTCCCGCTTCCCTTACGAAGCCGATTCAGCTTGACGCTTGTCCTTGAGCGCCTCGAGGGCGCCAACCACCTGATAGAGAACACCGTTGAGGCACCCCACGAACTGCCCGAGCAGTTCGTCGCGCGAGGGCAACTCGCCCAGACGCTTGACGTACGCACCGTCGACGGTCTTGCCGTCGACCAGTCCCGCCTTGACCGCCGGCTTCTGGTGCTCCTTGGCAAACTGCCCAAGGACCTTGGCCGCCGCGAGCGGATCCGCACCGGTAAACACGAGACCGGTCGGTCCGACCAGATGCTCGTCGAGCGTGGTGACCGCGTTGGCGGCCAGCGCACGCTGCGCCAGCGTGTTCTTGACGACCACGTAGCGCGCTCCGGCTTCGCGCAGCCGGCGACGCAGATCGGTGATCTTCGCGACATCGAGACCGGCGAAGTCGGTCACGTAGATGCTCGCCGAGTCCTTCACCACCTGGGTGAGGACCTCGACGTTGGCCTGACGTTCGGCTTTGGTGCTCATCGGTACACCGCCGTATCCAGCCGGACTCCCGGCCCCATGGTGCTCGAGACCGTGGCCGAGCGCAGGTACACGCCCTTGGCAGCCGACGGCTTAGCCTTCACGATGGTGTCCATGAAAGCCTGCAGGTTCTCTTCCAGTTGCTGCTCGCTGAACGACACTTTGCCGATCGGCGCATGCACGTTGCCGGTCTTGTCGACCCGGAACTCGATCTTACCAGCCTTGATCTCGCGCACCGCACGCGCCACATCCATCGTGACCGTGCCCGCCTTCGGATTCGGCATCAGGCCTCGAGGGCCCAGGATCTTACCCAGCGCACCCAACTGCCCCATCACGTCCGGCGTGGCGACGATGACGTCGCACTCGAGCCAGCCGTCCTTGAGCTTCTGGATGTATTCGATTCCCACGAAATCGGCGCCCGCCGCTTCGGCGTCCTTGACCCGATCGCCCTGCGTGACGACCAGCACGCGCACCGACTTACCGGTGCCGTGCGGCAGCACGACGGTGCCCCGGACGACCTGATCGGCGTGCCGCGGATCGACGCCCAACCGGACCGCCACATCGACGGTCTCGTTGAACTTGGCGAACGCGGTCGACTTGACCAGCTTGACCGCATCGCTGATCGGATACTGACGCTCGCGATCGACTTTGCCGAACGCGTTGGCGAATTTCTTTCCGGAGGCCATCAGTCGCTCACCTCCAGCCCCATCGAACGGGCGGTGCCCGCAATCATCCGCATCGCCGAATCGATGCCCGCCGCATTCAGGTCGACCATCTTGAGCTCGGCGATCTTCTTGAGCTGCGCCTTGGTAACCTTGCCCACCTTGTTCCGGTTGGGCTGCGCGCTGCCCTTGTCGAGACCAACTTCCTTCATCAGCAGGTTCGCCGCGGGCGGCGTCTTGGTGATGAACGTGAACGTCCGATCGGCGTACACCGTCACGACGACCGGAATGATCATCCCGGCCTGCGACTGCGTCCGTGCGTTGAACTGCTTGCAGAACTCCATGATGTTCACGCCTTGCGGACCCAACGCGGTACCCACGGGGGGTGCCGGGTTGGCCGCTCCAGCGGGACACTGGAGTTTGACCTGCGCCACAACCTTCTTTGCCATGCCTCCCTCGTTCCGAATGCCGCCGCGCTACCCGATCGCGTTGGCCGTTCTGCCGCAGATACCCGTGCGGTCGCGGGGTGGAGCCGCTGCCGAAGCGCGGCCGGCGACGACGCGCCGACCGCTATCCGTCAGTGACCCCGGAGCTGGAGGTAGTCCAGCTCGACGGTGGTCGGCCGCCCGAAGAGCGAGACCGACACCTTGACCTTGCCCTTGTCGGCAAGCACTTCTTCGACCGTCCCACTGAAGTCCGAGAACGGTCCGTCCGTGATTTCGACCGCCTGGCCGACCATGAACGGAATCTCTTCCTTCGGTCCGGACTCCGACGCCTCTTCGACGATGCCGAGGAGCCGGTTGACTTCGTCCTGTCGGAGAGCCTGCGGCAGCTTGCCCGATCCGACGAACTTGATGACGCCCTGCACGCTGTTGACCAGGTGCTGGGCTTCCTGGCTCATGGTGGTCTCGACCAGAACGTAGCCCGGGTAGAGCTTGCGCTCGACCAGGACCTTCTTGCCGTTCTTGATCTCGATCGCCTCCTGCACCGGGACCAGAGCCTGGCGCACCAGCTTCTGCTCGGCCGGCCGAGGATCTTCCTCGATCCGCCGCAGCAGAAGGCCCTTCACCTTGTTCTCGTGCCCGGCCGTGACCTGGATGGCGTACCAGCGGTATTCCATGGTCTTACCGGATCAACGCGGCGACGCCGTCGACCAGGATCTTCTTGAGCACCAGATCGAGCAGACCGATGACCGTCCCGATCAGGACGGTCATCAGAATGACCCGCTTGGTGGCATCGAGCAGTTCTTCCCTGGTCGGCCAAACGACCTTTTTGAGCTCCGCCTTGGTATCAAGCAGGAACTGGCGTGCGGACCGCACGCCGAGCACCAGCTTGTTGCTCTCCGGTCCCGCTTGCGCCTGTTCCATGACTACTTCGTTTCCTTGTGCGCGCGGTGCTGGTTGCACCGGGGGCAAAACTTCCGCCGCTCGACGCGCTCCGGATGGGTGCGCCGATTCTTATCGGTGAAGTAGTTCCGCTCTTTGCACTCGGTGCATTCGAGGATGATGTTCTCTCTCGGCATCGCATCAATCTCCTGAAACCAGCCCTACGCCCTCGGAAACCTGCTGCTTCGTGTTACTTGAGGATCTTGGTGACGACGCCGGCACCGACCGTCCGTCCACCCTCGCGGATCGCGAACCGCAACCCCTCGTCCATCGCGATCGGCGTGATCAGCTCCACCTTCATCTGCACATTGTCGCCCGGCATCACCATCTCC
>JBBCJC010000008.1:0-15609 GCA_037189525.1 Gemmatimonadales bacterium | reverse complement strand
TTTTTTGGCGAGGTGTTCTTCTTCGAAACGCTGGCACAGGTCCGCGACGGTCTTCGCATCCCTGTCGGCCTCAACCTCGGCCATAGGGTCTTCGCCTACGTCGATCCGCTTCTTCAACTCCTTCGCTTCCTCGCGGGCGGCGGCGGTCTTCCAATCGGGATAGGCTCCGATGGTATAGCGGCGCTCGCGGCTGGTGCGCGTGCGATAGTTGAGGATGAAAGCGCGCGCCCCGGCGGCGGTCACGCGGACCCCGAAGCCCTTCACGTCGCTATCGTATGTGATCTTGTTGCCCTTGGGCGGGATCGGAAGGTCCTTCACGATCGCATCTGAAAGCTTCTGCGCCATTGTCAGCAGGTTCCCGTGTCCGCACTGTGTCCGTCCACTTGACGGCAGTTCGTTGACTGCTAATGTCGCACGGTGTCCTGATTTGTCAAATCATGTCCCTTATGAATCAACATCTTATTTGCGGACATGGCAAAATAGGAATGATTTCAAGGGTTTGATTATTGGCTTCGGATTGAACTTTTAATCAGTAGGTCCTGGGTTCGAGCCCCAGCGCGCTCACCAAAAATCAAGTAGAATCAGATATTTATGAGCGGCAAAACGGCGATTGCGCAGACGATCCCGAATCGTGTCCGCATAATGTCCGCAACCGGGAGGCCGCCGTGAAAAAGGTTGCCGTATAAGTCCCGGCTACATAAGCAGCCGGGATGTTCGTTTCGGATACGGAATGATTATCCCGTTATCAGGCGCTGCGCGAGAATGCCCGCGCTGATCGTGACGAGGAAAAGCAAGTCGAGATAGGTCATGCGCGCTGACCGTGCGCCGCCCGGTAATGAGCGAGCGGGTCTATCTCCGGGATCAAGCCATCGTCTCGTGGCTCGATGGCCCTCATCACTGCGCTTTCCCGATAGCCCCCAACCATCGCGACGCCGGGACGCAAGATTGTCAGTTCATCCGGGCCAAGGCGCTCGCGTCCCTTGTTGCTCCTGATGGTTAGGCCCTCTACCCGCAGGGCCTCATAGGAGCCATTGCTCCATCCACCTATGTATTCTTGCGGAACATCAGGACGCGCCTCGCGAAGATTGTTCAGAACGCGGCGCGCTGCCACGCAGCCGTCGCCGTCGAAGTGCGCGGGTCCGTTCCCTTGCCGTGGGAACTCGTCACCGGTGGCGATGGCTCCATGAAGGGATTGATGTTCTGACCAGCCAAGGAACGGCTCGGCATTGCCCTCGTCTCGTTCGTCGTGCGGCTGCGATTGAATGCAGGCTCCCTCGTCTTCGCATTGCTCTTCGAGATCGCCAAAGATGGTGGCAAAGCCGGCGCATTGTCCGTGCTGCCCGTTCGCAGCCCATCCGAGCGACGGTTCGCGGTCGCAGTCGCCGTATAGGCTTTCGTCGCCCTCAAGGTCGACCATCTGGTCGTTGTGGTGGCAGCCCGCTAGATACGGTTCAAGATCGGGATCAGGCTCCATCGCGTCAAGCATGTCGATCAGACGTTCGATGGTGTAGGCGACAGTCGCGCGGTCGTTGGCGAGGGTGAGGAAAAAGAGGCCGTCCGCTTCCATGAAGGGCGGCAAGTTTGTAGTTTCGTGTTGCATGGTAGTTCTCGCGGTTTGAACCGGCTTGCTTCGGCCGGCGGCTGGCGGTCCTTGCTACGGGACGGCGAGCCTAATCCGGGGTCGGCCCGGAGCCGGGGGTTAGCAACCTGCCGCGAGACAGGCCGAACGATTTTAAGGTTGCCCTCTGGACATAGCGTTCGCCCCCGGCCATAAAAGCCGAGTTGGAACGCCCGCCAAGGCGTCACCTATGCGCATTGAGACCCGCCAAGGTCTCTTAGCGCGTCAGCAGCGCACATGACGCCAATCATGTCCTGCCTATCGCGGTCCGGGTTGCTAAGCCCACGGACACAATGACCTGATTTGCTAAACAGTTCAATAACCCTGCCCTCCGGGGCAAAGGCTTGCGCATTTCTGCGTGACGGCGCACCGTAGCGTCAGCAAGGGGAGGTAAGCATGTTCTTCGGAGAATGGTCCGATAGCCACGACCGCCGTATAGAGAAGCTGATGGCTAGAGACGACATAACCGAGCAGGAGGTGACAAACTTCAACCTCGTTGGCATCCGCCGTCGTCTCAATAACATCCAGGTTGGCGTATGGCTGATCGTGTTCCTTCTGGCGGCGATCGCCTATCGCCTATGGTAGCAATTCTGCTGCCGGTTCCGATCATCCCGATAGATGCCCTCAAATTTGAGGGAATCGACAGAAACGGTCATTGACGAGCGCTAAATCACTCCCGCCACCAAAGCGAGTATAAACGCCACGGATACGGCAGAGACGAACCACGCCATCACTGCCACTCTCGGCCGGTGTAGGTGGCTTCACGCTCACCTGACAGGCGCTCCACGGCCCGGATGGCGTTTCGGAGCAGCAACAGCGCGCAGTGCTGGCCGTAACCTTCTTGGGTATCCTCGGGGAGCATGTTCGCGTTGAGAAGCGTGCGGACGGTCGCCAGAAGGGCAAGGATATCCTTGGTGTCCATGGCATCTGTGCCAATCATGCGCTCAAAGCATTGCCACACCGCCGCCTCGTCATGATGATCTGCGCCGCCCATGCGGGCAAACGTGGCAATCTCTCTCGCTATGTCCGCTACCTGCATGCCACTGCCTCCTGTACCCGTGTCTGGAAGGCTGTTCACCCGCCTAGAATGGTCTGGAAGATTTGCTTCTGAAGCGCTTCTCCACGAGCGCCGATAACCTGACCGCCTACACGCACAGCCAGTTCCTTCATCGGCGCAGCGGAGTTGTCTACCCGCCAAATCCGTTCGCCCGTCGCTAGAACAACCGATCTTACGCCCCTTCTGTCACCCCCCGCGACTTCCCCAGCCGATATGGCGGCAAAAAGCTGCTGTTCAAAAGGAAGATGCGCACTGCCTTTGAACGCATCAAGCATTGCATTCAGCACCTGCGGCCCGGCCAATGTATTGCCAGCTACAGAGACGTTAGCGGCGTTCGCATGGCCGGCCCATTTCGGACAGTGCCCACCGGTATGGGCAGACGAAGACCCGCCATCGCTGCTGATGACGTGAAACTGATGCTCCTCTCGATCTACATCCAACTTGACGAGGGAGGAAACAACCGCTTCCGCTGAGAACCCACGATCAAGAAGAGATATGGCCCCCTTCCCAAGTTCACGAAGGCCGACCGCCGCGCCTTGCATGGCTGCCGCCCCTCCTATCAAGCTGACATAGGGGATAATTGACCCGACGCCGGGGATTGCGGAAGCAGCCGCGACTCCGACTAGTCCGGTTCTTTCGTCTCTCGCAACTATCGAATACGTCAAGCGAGCGGCTCCCCATCAATACGTTCTATCGTCACTGCATGGACTGCCTGTTGCTCTGAATAGCCGTCTGACCGCCAAGGATGGCCTCGAAGATTCGGCGCTGTAAATCCTTCATGGAAGGCGTCATCACCTTTCCGCCGTTGCGGGCGGCAAGCTCGGCAAGCTCGGCGTAGCGCGAGCGCATTTGTGTCGCGGCGGCGTTTCCGATGATGCCTGATCCCATGGTGGCGGCACTGAATGCGGCACCAAGGCCAGGGCCACCGATGGAGCTACCAATCATGTAGGGAACTCCACCGCCTACACCCAAACTGACAACACCCTTGGGAGCCAACTTGCCGACACGACGCGCGGCGCGAGATGCCACTGTCCCTTCCGCTGTGCGAGCAATCGCCGCGCGCTGGCTCGGCGTCCAGCCGCCCTCGTCGCCGCGAATGATGCGCTGGTTTAGTTTGTCGTACTCATTGCGGATCGCGTTTTCGGTGCCCGATACGCTGTACTGCCCAGCCCGAGACTCAGCCACTTCGCGCAGGGTTTCGAGTTGCCGTCCCTTGATGGCGCGCTGAGACAGGGAGCGGGCCGTTTTCAGTTCCGGCGCAAGCGGATCGGTGAAGCGGTCGAACTCATCAAGCATCTTGCTCGCAATGCGCCGCTCCTTGCCGTCCGTCGCGTTTCTCGCATCCGCCAGCGTGTCCCTGATGACCTGCATCTGTGTCGGGTTCATCGGATGGCCGGAATAATCGTCAAGCAGGCCCATCGCTTCGGATGCGCGGGGATACGCGCCGGAAACGCGCCCTGTCGGCGTGATAAGCTCGTTGTCGCGGGCAATCTGCCTCACCCGGCCGGCGAGTGCCTGAGTATCCTGTGGCCCGGCTACGACGCCCCGCGCCTCTGCTGCGTCATACTGGGCGGAAGCGCGCGCGCGCAACTCGTCAACGGTCGGGACCGCTCTTTCGGCCGCCCGGCGCGCGTATCTGTCTGCTATCCCGCCTATAGCCGCCCCTGTCCCGAGGCCGCCCAGAAGCTCGCCCGCAATCTCCGCGCCCATGTTGTCGGGGAATAGCTGCTGGGCGGTCGCGCCGCCAAGGCCGCCGCCGAACGCCGCTCCAATGCCCGCTGCCGCCTGCCCGGCCGTCCTTGCTGTCGTGGAAAGAGGAACTAGCGCCCCGCCTACTGACTGTGAGGCGCGGCGCGCCATCTGCGGCCCAACATCTTCAGACGGCGGCGAGATGGCCAAGCCTCGGCGTAGACCGGCAGAGCCTCCGAGCGGTTCTGCTGAAGGCTGAAAATCAGTCCCAAACGCCGCGTTAACGCCTCGCATGCCAAGGCCAATCGCAGCGTTTGCGGCATCGACAGGGAAGCCGAGCGCGCCCGTGGCACCTTCCAGAAGACCGGAGAATATCTGCGAACCGTAGCTCCCGCTTTCGGGCTGTTGAACGGGAGGCGGGCGTCCAACCGCCATTGGCGGATGAACCTCATCAAACCTGTCGAAAGGGTTCGCCCCGCGTGGGGGTGTGTCGAACTGATCGAAGATGTTCGCCATCACTGGCCTCCAAGGATTTGGGCGGCCGCGCCCTCACCGTATTTCTGATCGAACTGCGCGGCGAGGGACGGATCATTGCGCAGCATGTCGGCCGCAGCCGGCGGGATGTTCGCTGCCATCTTGCTACGCTCCAAGGCACGCTCCTGCGCAACGATCTGAGCCGGCGACATGCCGGATTCGATTGCCGCTATCGCTCGCTCGCGCGCCTGCCGTTTGTAGCTGATGACTTCGGCGCTATCGCCGGGCTGGGGAAGATAGGTCTTGCCGTAAAGATCCTGCTCCTGCGCGGTGATCGCCGCGCCGGTGTCCTTGCGCAGGATGGCTTGCAAGAACTCGTCGCCGGCAGCCCTCGCAACCTGATAATCTTCCGATTGCCAGCGACCGCGAGCGAAGCCTGTGGGATCGTTGTCAAGAAGCCGGTCGCGATATTCGGCAAGCGCGGCCTCGTACTCATTGAGCGTCGGCAGCGCACCGCGCGCGCGGGTCGAATAGACCATATCCTTGGTCTGCCCTTCCGTGAATGCCTTCCCGCCTCCGGCTCCTGGCCCCTGAACCATTCTGAAACCGCCTTGGCCATCGCTTTCGATGGACATGCCGGAAGGCGGATTGACCGGGTAGAAGCGGCCATCTGGACCGAACTGGCCCGCAGGCGCGCCGTAGGCCGCTGCTTCCTCCGGCGTAGCCTGCCTGAAACCGGGCTTCTCTCCGGCATTGGGAGCCGTGATCCACTCGCCGGTATCCTCGTTGTAGAAAACGCCGCCGCCGGCATTATGAAGCCGCCCGCGCTCCATCTCGCGCTGCATCTTCTGCATCTGCGCGCGTTTGTAATCCATCTCAAGTTGCGCGGCAGGGTCTTGGCTCTGGATGAACTGCTGAACCTGCGCCTGTGCCGACTTTCGCGTAAAATCATCAAGAAACTCGTTCGACGCCGTTCGCATCAGCAATTGGATGTCGGGAGGGACCGGGCGGTCCACCAAGCCAGACATTTCGACACGATGATTTCCAGCATCAGCCATCTCCATTGGCGCGACGGGACGATCCCGCACCATCTGCGGGGGCATCAACGGCTGCATCTCCATCCCCGCCGTGCTTTCCGGCGTCTGGACGAGATTGTGAGGCATGTAGTTTCCAGCCATATCGGCCGTCATGACGGCAGGCATGGGCTGTCCGCGCGCCAGCGCCTCATTTGCCACCACGGCAGGAGCCGCGCCACCGGTGCGAAGATACCTGGCTTCGCGCGCCTGCCGGTGCGAAGCAGCGGGGCGCAGGAAGTCGTTGACGATGGCCGCTGCAGCGGAGCCTGTATCCTGTGCGCCGAAGATCGATTGCGCGGCACGGGCCTCCGGCCCTTGAAGCTCGGTCATCATGAAATCAAGCTGCGCATCGATGTCGGAAGGATCGACGCCGCGCTGACCTGCAAACGCCTCATAGGCACGACGACGCGGGCCGGTAAGCTGGTAGAGGCCAAAACCACCACGCGAGCCGGGTACTATCGGATTTCGCTCGTTGATGCCCGGATCAAGGCCGCTCTCGTCCTGAAAGTTCATCAGGAACCCATCCGCCACATGCTCGGGCAATCCCCGGTTGATGAGGCCTGCGCGGATATAGGATGCGCGCTCGCCACTCGGGACGGATGCAGCATCACCATAAGACATCGAAGCCTCCGCGCCGGGCTGGGGCGGGAAGTAGTTGCGGTTGGCGATGTAGTTGCCATAATCAGTGCGAGCGCTTTCCGCCGAAGCCATTCCGGCTTTCTCTGCTTCACGCGCTCGGCGGGAAAGGACGCCTGCGAGGATGCCTCTGCCGAGCGCGTGAAAGCCCTCGCCGACATTGCTGGGCGCGCGCGAATTCGCCATCATCATCATCGCCGCCAATTCACGCTTGCGCGCGATGCTGCTTGGCGTCTCTCGTCTCGCGTCGAAAATGTAACTCATCAGTACAGCCCCCCACGCGAGAAGCCGAACATATTGGCAAGCCCAGTCAACGGGCTTCGCTGCCCGCCTGCTGGCATGTCGGGAAAGGGACCCATGGCGTCCTGCCTTGCCCTCGCCCCCCTGACGATAGAAGCCATGCCCTGCAAGGCACCCTCAACGGCCGTTTGAGGGGTTGGCTGCGAAAAATTGGCCTCGATGGTCTGCATCACAGGGTCGATGCGCCGGCCTATGTCCTGCCTCGGCCTCTCTGACTGCTTCCCCATAATGAGCGCGCTGAAATGATCCCTGAGCTTCTGAAGCTCAAGAGCAGGATCGTAGCGCTGTCCCATACCGGGAACCTGCATCGGCCCATTCGGATCAAAATACTGGCTCATCTCAGATGCTCTCCTGTGGTAATATAATACCATCTCCGTCAGCAGATGTAACGGCATTTCCCTGTTTCTCTGCCGTTTTCAGCTTCTTGAGGACTTCCCTGAACTCATCCGAGCCACGCGACCAAGGGAATCCGCGATGGCGATGTAAATTGCGGATTGTGCGCTGCTCCCCCGGCGTCAGGTGCTTCGACCCGAGCCGGGCCATCGCCCATTCGATTTCACAGTTCCACTCGGAGACGCGCTGCTGCCATTCGATGGTGCCAGCCTTTGGCGGCTTCAAGCGACCAAGCGCGGCGGCTGCTGCTACTCGCTCGCCTTCAACCGGGCTATTCAGAAGCGCCGCAATCTTTTCATGCCGCGATTTCATGCGAATGCCTCGGAATATCGCCGTCAGGGAACATCTCCAGCGCACGCGCCGCGACGGCTTGCCCGGCGAGATGGATGCTCCGCTCCTCGGCGGACAAGCGGTTTCTGGCGAAGCTCAGAGCGCGGGAGAAGGCGTCCTCCGCTTTTCTGGAAAGACTGGTCCGGGTCAGCTTCCCCCCGTCAAGCACTGGATGTTTCGTGCATTCGTGAAACCTGCTGACGATGGTGGCGTAGCGGCGCACATAAGACTCCTGAACGCCATCACGATGTCTTTCGATGAGATAGCGCACCAAAACATTGACATCCTCGACAGGGAGCGAGCGAAAGCCGTTTGTGCCACACCACGCGGACCAGTCATCGAAAACATCGATGTCACTCATCTCACGGCCAAGATATTCGGACGGCTGCCATGCGCCCTTGGCTCTCATCTGCTCCATGACGTCCGAATGGAGCTTTGCGAGCCAGATTTTCGCATGGTCGGGGTCTGCCGGCACCGTTTCTATGACGCTGCCGAAATCGATATCTCTCTTGGCATCCTCGCGGCGGCAAGTGGATATTTCACCTGTTTTGAGATCGATCACAGTCACATAAGGAAAGATGCCGCGTTCTTTCCTTAGCTTTTCAAACTCGACATCAATGTCATCATCATTCAGCATCGAAATCTCTCCTGTTTTCAGACGACTTCGCGAGGCTTCCAACTTTGTTGCCAAGCGGAATTATCGTGGGCTCCAGAACCGGGCGATTGCATTGCCAATGTCAGAGCGCCCGCCACCGCGTTCGCTACGTCGTCATGACATCCCGGGGCGTGGTCGATGCTATCTTTCCCTGATCGACCGGTCTTGCGCTCAAGGCCGCAAAGCTGGTTCACCATCCGGTCATGCACCAGGAGATCAACGGAGCGGGAGTTGATGAGCGGAAGCAGATCGCGATACAGGTCCGATTTCGGGGCCGCGTTCGCCTGATAGAATATGCCCTTACGGCGAAATGGCTCCTTCACCCATTCCCCGGCGTATCGGTCGCCCGTCACCTGAGACAGGCGATATTGCTTCAGAAGCTCGGCGAACTCGGCACAGATAGCCTCGGGCGAGAACGGCGGCCGAACCTCCCGCAACACGTCGAGAATGGCCGTGTCACCTTCTTTGTGCGCTATCGCCATCGTCATGCTGTCCGCCGAACCGCCCGAGGGATCGACAAACCCGACATAGCGGAATTGACGTTGAGGCGGCCGCTCGCGCACACCGGCCTCTATGCAAGCCTCTACTGCATCGCGGGGAACGAAGGCCGAAATGTCGTCGCGAAACTCCGCGCCGAACTCCGCGCGGGCCGCCTCCGGGTCTTCCTCGTAGGCGGCAAGGATCGTCTCACTATCGCGCCCGACTGTCGGGTTCATCACCCATGTCGGGGCCTTCACGACAAGCACCCTGCCTTCCTTGCCGTAATGCCGCTGGTGCTGTCGCCAGAGCAGCCCCTTACGGGCATAGGGCGAGGAAATCCCGATTATCATCGCGCCGGGCATCGTCGCCATTGCGGGTTTGACGGCGTGGTAAACGTCCACGTCCGGAGAGTTGGTATTCTCGCTTTTCCAGAACGCGACCTCATCGAAAATAGCGGCGACCACAGTGCGACCCCGAACACGGCGCTGATCAGAAGTCGTCACCTCAATGGCGAAGCCGTTCTTCAATTCGATTGTGTCGGCCGTGTCCCGCGCGACCATCTGCGCGAGTATCGGCTTTTCGAACATGCTTGAGATGTAGCGGAAAGCCACCTTCGCTTGATCGCGGTCAACAGCTAGAAGCTGGACAACGCCACGCTCGCCCCCGACAAGCCGGTTTCGCCAGCCATACCGATCAACGCCAATCGTCGCGAGATACGACGCCAGCGCAGAGCTTTTCACGTCCTTGCCGCCACGACGACCGACGATCAGCCAGATTTCCTTCGCTGCCTCATCCGGGGCGCTATCCCGCCCGGTAAGCTCCTGAAGCACGGTAAGCTCTTCATCTGTCAGCGGCTCCCCGAACATCGCCTTGTCGATCACCCGCCAGTTGGCCCACGTCTCCCCCGCGAACCAGTCTCCAAACAGGTTCGGGTCAAGGCATGCGTCGGCGAAGGTGATAACCGGCTGCTGCATGGCGCTACTCGAAATCAATCGCCAAGGCGTCTTCAATGGAGCCTGTGCGGGCCAATTTCTCCATCGCATCGCTATACCTCTGCCGGCGGTGGCGGCGACGTTCCTTCGTCTTGGGAGGCTCGGCAATCGCCTCCATGCCCTTCAATGCCAACGCGCCGAGCCGGAATATCCGGTGATCAACCACCTGCTCAAACTCGGCCCGGTTGAAGCCGCAAGCGGCTGCGACATCCAGCATTCGGTTGAAGAATGCATGCCGCTGGTTCGTATCAGCCGTCTCGGGGAAGTGCTGGACCAACCGGGCATTCTCAGTCTGCAAGTTCATGTCGCGATAGCGTTCCTGCAATGCCGATGCGGACGCCCTGGCATGCTGGGCCTGCCCTAGAACGTGGTGAACGCTACCAAGCGCCTGATCATGCTGAGCCTTCATCCGAACGTACTCATCCGGGTTCATCTGAAGTAACCACATGTCCGGCTCAGGGGGCATCTGCCCGACCATGAAACGGGACAACTCCCATGCGCTCGACACAACGCCATCAGCGGCGGCCTGCACGGCTTCATATTCTTCCTCTAGGCGGCTGACAAAGTGCATCGCACGCCGCCAACTGACGTACCCCTGCACCAGATCGGCCATCGTGACCGTCTTGCCGTCGATCACCGCTGCGGCGGATTGAGGCGCGGCCTTTCGGTTGCCGTCTTCATTCTCGCCGTCATCGTACAGGGCGACGGCTTGATCCAGCGTCAGGGCATTGTCGGTATGCAACTCGCCTTCCGGCTCATAGGGCGGGTCATAGTGATCCTCCTGTGCCGGCTGCTGGACAGGAACGAGGTTGCCCGCGCCTTCATCAGCGAAATCTATCTCGGCAGCCTGATCCAATGTGAGTGTGGTTTCCTCGCTCATCAGCGGGTCTCCTGTTTCATCAACGCATATTCTCCCAATGACGGGGTTACGTTAGTGGCTCGTCGTTTCCATCCGAGAACGGTCGCCGTCCGATTGAAGGCGTTCACCAACGTTGCGATGCTCGCCACGTCGATAGGTTCGCCCATGAGCCAGCGAGCACCTGCATCCTTCGTCATCGCATCAAGCAGGGAGACGTGATCGACGGCAGCACGCTCTAGCGAAGAAAGCCGATCATCCCCTCCTAGATCGGCAATGACCTCTAGCCGCGTATCCTTGACGTGCTGAGCCGCTCGCGTGCGTCCGTCCAGATCATCAAGCGTCAGAAGGCGAGTCTTGCCGCCTTGCTTCCCACCGGTATCTATCGGCCTTTCTGTCTCTATCGTTGCCGCTTCTGCCGTCATTTCACTCGCTCATCGCGGATACAGTGCGGACACAAAGGCATAGATTGAGAAAAATACAAGTGATATCAATATAGTTGTCGGGATATGTCTACTGATAACAAATCAGTGTCATACTTTTTCACACAATTTCAGACGTGACGGGGATAGATGGCAGATCGAAGAAAAAGCCGCGAAAATGGTTTGTGTGTCGCGAGGACAAACAGCCCTGAATTTTCAGGTCTTCCATAAACGGGAAGGAACGGGAAGGAACGGGAAACTTCCCGACCATCCCGATTGCAGCGTAGACGGGAAGGAACGGGAAGTGTGTATATAGACACTTCCCGCTTCCCGCCTGCATCGGCCATCATGTGAAACACCGCCAGACATGCTCATCAAATATGCGGATAATGCCTTTGTCTAACAGGGCATCACGCTGAAGCTGGAATGCCTTTTTGCGACTATCTGGCTTATCGCTGTCCGTGATGCCGTGCCGGTACGCCGCTTCCCGCCATCGCTCTACGGGAACGACCTTGCAAGGCGGCCAGTCGGAACCTGTCCTGATCGTGCCGTGCGCCTGCAAGGCGTCATCAAGGGCTTCTAGCGCCGTCCGCTGCTTCACGGTCAGATTGCGAGCCTTGGAAGGCTTCACGGCGTCGTCTCGCTCGGGAACGAGGCTGTCGCCCGCCTGAGCCATCCTGAACCCCCACTGACCGGCGCTGTCGGCGTCCTTGTGCCGCTCTATGGTCAAGGTGCTGGTCATAGCATCCTTGTCGCCCTCGACACGCATACGGGTATCGAAGCTGCCCCAGAAATGGGTATGCATTCGGGCTCTGGTATCATCCTGCCACCCTGTATGGGCGACAGTCAGGATAGCAGCTTCGGTTTCCCGCAAGATGCGCTGGATGCCATGAACCCAACGGCGCGCTGTCTGGTCCTCGATTTCGGAACCGGCCATCGAGCCGCCGAAGATATCGAGGACCATGAGGGAGAATGGCCCCGATGTCTTCATAGCGCCGATCAGCGCGGAAACATCATCGGCCACGTCGAGCCTGATTTCCTTCGGGTAGAGGAATGCACTACGTCGATCGCGAGCAACGCCGTGGCGTTCATACCATGAAGGGATACGCAGCCGTCCGACGCCGTTGGCCCCCTCAGTGGCAACGAACAACACCCCACCGGGCGATACCGCATTTCCATGCCATGAGCGGCCTGCCTCGACAGACAGGCCGATATCAATGGCGAGAAAGCTCTTGAAGCTGTTGGACTTCCCGAACATCAGCGCAGCGCTGCGCTTCTGAATGACCCCTTCCACCAACCATTCCGGTTCAGGAAGGCGCTCCATTTCCGTATATGACAAGAAGTGCAACCGCGGTTGCGGCGGCGTGTCCCTCTCATAGACTTCAAGGGGAATAGGCTCGGTCATGCGGCCACCGCCAGACTATCGGTCAGGACAAAGGTTTCAGGTCCGCGAGGCGGCTTCATGTGCCGGCGATAGGAGAGCAGCAGGCTTTCATGCACAGCAACGCGGGGAACATCCTGAAGGCGGGACCATGCCCGCGCCCAATCGAGAACGACGCAACCGTCGCGCTTCGCCCTGAGCCACATGAGGGGGTCAGGCCAGACATTCAGATTGCAATCGAAACTGTATGTCTCCGGATTGGTGACTGCACCTTCGTTCAAGGCGAAGGCGCGCCCGTTCCACGACGCCAATTCGCCCGAACGCGGCTGCCAGAACACCACGTCTTCCTGCTCGGGGAACACAATGAAGTTCTGGCCGTCCACGCGATCATCGAACCGACCGTCACGGGCCACGACCCCGCATGCGACACGCAATGGCATCGCATCGCCAATCGTCTCCACCGAAACGCCGGAGCGGAGAAGCCAGCCCATCTGATCTTCGGCCAACGGCTTGTAGAGGGAGAGGTCGGGGAGCGGGATCATGCCGCGCCTCCCGTCCGATCATGAACCTTTCCGCCGAAATCGATGGCGAGAATATTGGCCTGCCGAACAGCCTCCGCGTGGTCGGTGCCATGCCACATGCCAATTCGGCCACCGTCACGCTCGATCACGTCAACGAAGTAGAAGAAGCGTCCAACGTCGGTCAGAACGGGACGGGTGCCGTTTGCGTCCGTGATGGTAGCGGACTGCACCGTGCAGCCGTTGATTTCAACGGCGATGAAGTTCGGGAAGGATACAATGTTCATGCCGCCCTCCCGAATGCGAGTTCGGCCACGGCGCGCGCCAGCGGCAGAGACAGGTTCGGCCACCGGCGACGGAGCCGATGAACTTGCAGTTCACGAGGGTTCGGACTATCTTCCTGAGCATCGATCCTGAGAGCATCGGTAGACATCAGGAAGCCCGCCACCTTGCCCGTGGTGGGCTTTCGCTTGTCAGGCAGCATCGAGACCTCCACCCTGGAGAATGGCCGAAATGATGCGGGCCTTCAGGTCGGCATGTTCATCCGGGCCAGGCGAGACGCGAAGAACGGCAATCGCCTCGGCGTTGCTGATGTTGAACTTTTCGCGGAGGAAGGGAACAAGCGGCCGCCTGATGCGATCATCTGGCCGGCGTTCCTGCCACTCGACAACAGCAGCCACCATGGCCGGCGTGGGCTGGAAATCGGACGCCGCCATTATGCCGCCCTCCGACGCTGGTTCGGATGACGCTCTCGCGTCTCGATCCATGCAAGGACCGTCTGGCGGCGGTAGAAAATACGCGCCCCCAACTCGGTATAGGGCAATCCGTCCGGCTGGTTCTGCCAGCGCATGATAGTGCGAGGCGTAACGCGAAGTTCGGCGGCGAGTTCATCGCGTGTCAGGTAGTCTTGAAGCAAGGACATCTGCTGTCTGTTCCTTCTGTTGAAGTGACAGCAGATGAATATTCAGGTCATAAGCAAACTGTCGGCTCACAAAGGTCCGCAAAGGTCCGCAATCGACCTTAGGATTTGTGAACCTGATTAAGCCAAGCGCGAGCATATCGCCTTACCGTTGACGTGCTGGCCTGTCTGAATTCGCGTTGCTGCACAATCCAGCGCTCCACGTCGGCTTGAGTTTGCCATCCATCCTCATTGAGTGGATCTGGCGTCCCCCGAAGTTGCACTTCTCGCCAATATGCAGTTTCTAGCGCAGACCAATCATACGCGGGCCGGCGGCCGCGTCGTCGGCAGGCTGGGAAAGTGATTACGTCGGCCGTGCGACTGGCCTCAGCAGGCCATCGCTCTAGGACGGCCTGCCGGCCGAGGCGAATATATGTATAGAGGCTGCCGTCAGCGCTTGTGGCCCGCTGAACAAGACCGTCATCATTGCGCAAGTCATAGGAAAAGGTCATGTCCTCCCACTCCAGCGCAGGGATAGGCGCGCGCTGCCCGTTCGGCAGCAGGCCAGTAGCCTGCACGTCGCCGGTCGTAAGAGCGTTGATAAGCTCCGTTCTCGCGTTCTGGATTTCGTCATTCGGGCTGTCATCGTGATTGAGAAGCGCATCTTCCAAGCTGCCTTCCCACAGCCTGCCCGATGCTTCCGACGTTCGGTTGACAATCCAGACGCAGGCCATGCCTATAGACCATGAAGGCATCTGCATTGGGTCTTGGTCGAGTTTCTTTCCGTCCATCATGCGCCCCCTTTCATCGGCACGATCTCCGCGCCGTTACCGTGTGACGACATCACGATTGCACCAACACGCTCGGTGGCTTGCCGCAGCGGGTCGTCCATCAGGTGGCTGTAGCGCGCCGTGGTCGCCGGCTGCGAGTGTCCCAGCAGCGCGCCTATGATCGGCAGGGACAGGCCTGCACTCGCCAGCACGGAGGCGTATGTGTGGCGCAGATCGTGGATGCGAGCCGAAGGCTTTACCACGATGCGCTCACGGCCATTGGGGAGCTTTTCGACTTCCGTGGTTACGATGCCGGCAGCGACACAGACATCATGCCACGCCTTTTTGATTTCCTCGCGGCTGCCCTTGCCGCCTCGACCCGGAAATACATACTCCGCGTTGTCCTTCGCGCTCTCTCGAAGCCCCGCAAGCAACTGGCGGGCAGGAGCCGATAGGGGCACGCGGTGCAGTGTCTTCTGTTTCGTCGTGCTGCCCGGTTTCGTCCAGACGCCTTCGCTAAGGTCGAACTGTTCCCAGCGCGCGGCCAGAACTTCACCCTTGCGCGCGCCAGTAAGCAGCAACATGCGGATGATGTTCGCGCCCTGATGGTCCAGCATCGCAGCGAGCGCACTGGTGAGGTTCTTCAACTCTGCCGGCGACAGGTATCGGTGACGCTTCTGCTCCTCGTTGCGCTCGATACCCTTCGCCGGATTGTCGGTGCGCCATTTCCACCGGATCGCCAGCGCGAACATCTTTGACAGGACAGCGACGGTGCGGTTCGCCAGATAGGGCGCGCGCTTGCTGATCTTGCGGTGCAGGCCGTCAATGTCGGTGAACTCGACTTCCGTCACCTTCTTGTGCTTGAACGCGGGAAGGATTTCACGCTTCATCAGCGCCTTATAGTCGCGCTGCGTTGCAGGGCGTTTTTTGGCGAGGTGTTCTTCTTCGAAACGCTGGCACAGGTCCGCGACGGTCTTCGCATCCCTGTCGGCCTCAACCTCGGCCATAGGGTCTTCGCCTACGTCGATCCGCTTCTTCAACTCCTTCGCTTCCTCGCGGGCGGC
>JBBCJC010000007.1:0-15508 GCA_037189525.1 Gemmatimonadales bacterium | reverse complement strand
TCTGCCCGTGACCGCGCCGATAGCGGTAGGAGCGCCCTCCGGATACGATAGAAAGCGCGCTGGGACAGACATGCGCCCACTGCCGCCCCGGGCAACTGCGAGTGTAGGTAGTCGATCACCAGTCGTGGGGTGACAAGAGAGACCGCGACCTCATCCGGAATAGGAAGTTCGAACGCCTCTTCGAAGGCCACTACCAGCTCGACCGAATCCAGACCCATTGGAGGTCTCCTCAAGTACCGGAACGCAGGGCGTGTTGCCTAACGACTTTGGTGTTCAGCGGCAGGCGCCCACGGAGCCGAGCGGCCGCGCCAGCCTCCCACCAACATGGGGGCGCGGCCGCGACTCTGCAAACCGGCGCCCCCGCGCGCCTGCCCGCTGCAACACCCTGTTAGGCGGCACAGCGATCCGGGCCATAGCCGAGTTAGGAAGCTATCGACATTCCAAGGAGAGTCCCTCAAGGCAACTGTGTTGTGCCATTCTCCGTTGGGAGGCACGTCCGCGCGCCATCCCCAGACACCGCCGGCCATCCCGATCATCGCAATCTCATCGCACAACACTGCCGAACGTCATGCGATGACCGTCGGGCGTTCGCAGCGCGAACTCCCGCATTCCCCACGGCTTCGCTTCGGGGGACGCCCCAATCGACGCTCCCCGTGAGACGAGTTCGGCGTAGAGACTGTCGATGTCATCCACGTTGATATACGCTACGTACGAATGATCGCCCAGCTCGCTGGCCGGCACCACATCCGGGCATTCGCCCAGGCCGACGCGGAAATTCTCCCGAGATAGCCAGCTCCAGCCGTCCGACTCATCGCCGAAGTCTCGCTGGAAGCCCAGGGTATTCATAAAAAAGTCGGTGGCAGTGCGAAGATTCCGCACCGCGAGAATGAGTCGAGTGTCCTCGAGTCGAGCCATTGTCTCGTCCTTCGTCCTGTCCGCCTAACGACTTTGGTGTTCAGCGGCAGGCGCGCTCACGGAGCCGAGCGGCCGCGCCAACCTCCCACAAACATGGGGGGCGCGGCCGCGACTCTGCAAATCGGGGCCCCGCGCGCCTGCCCGCTGCAACACCTTGTTATACGGCCCCGTCGTGATCGGCGCGGGGAGCTGCGGGAGATCGGCCTACACCGGTCCGCTAGACCTAACCCAATGAACAGGCCGAGAGACAGCCGAGTGTCCGTACCGCGATCGGCGTAGATGCACTCCGGTCGCTCGTCAGCGTACGTCGGGGCGGATCGGTGGCACGGGATGGTGATCCAGACTGAGCACGCGTGCGAGACGCCAGGTCCCATTCTCGAGACGCCACAGATGCACAAACCGCGTCAGGGTGCTGGAGCTGGCGCCACGCTCATCGAAGCGATGCACGCCCATCTGAACGGCCCCATAGCCCTGGATTGGATAGATGCGCAAGCTACCGGGAATCACCGTACGCGTCACGCCGTGGTTCCGGGGACACGATGCGGTCAGGCGGCGCGTGTTCTCGCGCACCTGTTCTCCGGCCGCGAAGCCGGTCTGATCGTGATAGAACTCGACATCGTCAGTGAAGATCGCGTTGGCTTTGGTCGCATCACAGGAGGTAAAGGATGCGTCGAACAGAACGCTGTCCATCCGTGCCAGTGCATCGAAGAGCGGCCCGGACGTCAAACCATCGGCGCTACCAGCGACCGCCTGCGCGCCAATCGAGACTGGAGCACAGGCCGCACCAAAGACGAGCACCAAACTGAAGAAGGTTGGACGAACTCGGCGCATGGCAAGGACTCCGCCTCAGGGGCAAATAGGTGTATCACGGTAAGGCACCCCTTAGCCTCGCCAAAGGCACGGCTCGGAGTAGTAGGCTGCGGAAAGTGTGGCCGACCAAGGCCGTATAACGACTTTGGGTTTCAGCGGCAGCCGCTCTAGGAGCTGAGCGGCCGCGCCATCCTCCAAACAACATGGGGGCGCGGCCGCGACTTCGGAAGAGGAGACCCACCCGGCTGCCCGCTGCAAACCCTTGTTAGCCCGCAGTGTGCCAGGGACTTCGTTTCTAGCGAAGGCCGAGGAAATGCTGATAGACCATAAGGCATTGTTGTTCTGGTCCCAAGAGCCTTGCCTGGAGATGAACATCTCGCGGATCTCGGGCTGCCTGAGCAATCTCCCACTCGTGCTTCGCATCCTCTTTCGAGATTTGCCGATAGTCAGCTGCATGCTTCAACTCATCAACAGCAACGTGTAGCCATCCGACTACTTCCACAGTAGATGTCATTGTATACGGTATCCAACCCTTTAGCTTCACACTCCACTGTGAGCTGTAGTCTACGCTAAGCGAAAATCGATACGGCCCTCCAGGTCGATGAGTAGGATCGAACTCGATGTCAATAGTTCGTTGCCTCACGAGGGAATCGGTTGAGCGCAGGAAATACCATACTACGTCGAGCAGTTCGGCGCAGTACTCAGTCGACGGGGTTCCTCGATCCTCGTGTTCGATTCTGTTCCGAATATCGACTAGCTTGTCGATGAGGAGCGGTCGTAACAATCCGATGAAAGCTAAGCGCTCTAGCCGTCGGCGCGGCTGCCCCGTGAGGGGAAGGGCCTTGAACGAGTACATCGCTTCTAGGTGCTGAAGCCGTCGATCAAACGCTCGCTTCAGAGTAGTGACGATGTCAATCCGCACAAACTCAGTAGTTGCCTTAGAAAGGAGACCCTCTGCGTGATTCCAATGCTCATAGGGGCGTCGCCAACCGTCTGCCTCCGCTACAGACCAGCCCGTGACCATGGGCTCCCAGTCGAAGATTGCGGGCGAGATCCACATCGTTGACAATGCTCAACTAGAAAGGTTCAGAGCTGCGGGCTAACGACTCTGGTGTTCAGCGGCAGGCGCACTCACGGAGCCGAGCGGCCGCGCCATCTTCCAATCAACATGGGGGCGCGGCCGCGACTCCGCAAACCGGCACCCCGCCGCGCCTGCCCGCTGCAACACCTTGTTAGACCGCGGTCACCCTGGTCGAGCATCAGACCGCCCTCGGAAACCACCTATGACCCATCGGATCCCACTTGCTAGCAAAAAGACAGGGATCCAGAGCCATGCTGTTGCAAGAGCCCCGAGACCGGCTGCATTCAGTAGTAGACTGCCGTGAGCCCGAGCAGGATGACCGAAGGCAAGAATGTCTCGGTATGGTTCGCCAAGCGCATCCCTACGAATTGGGCCTTCAACAGATGCACGAACGAAAGTACTGCGGAAGGCGTCCGCATTCAGATAGAGGGCCTGCATAAGCCCAGCAAGCTCGGTATCGAAGAAATCTGCTGCGTGCTGACGCTGAGTGGGTTCATCGAGCTGCCGGAAGTCTGTGCCGGCGGCAATCCTCATCCAGCGATTTGGGGATTCGTACCCTGGTGACTCCCAGGTCGGAGAAAAAGATGGATACAAGAGTTTCAAGCTATTTCTATTGGCATCGGATCCTAGCGTTACCCAGAAGTACAAGATTGCGATGGGCAAGGCAATCAGTGCGAGACGCCCCCATCCTCGGAGCCAGCGCTGGCCAGAGGTCAATTGACGAGGACGAATAGCACCAACGGGCGACTTGATCCTGATCATAGACTAGCTCCTAAGTAGAAACGACAGGAACGTGGGCTACGATCTCTATGATACATCGACGCGGTCTAACGACTTTGGGTTTCAGCGGCGGCCGCTCTAGGAACTGAGCGGCCGCGCCATCCTTCAACCAACATGGGGGCGCGGCCGCGATTTCGGAAGCGGAACCCCGCCCGGCCGTCCGCTGCAAACCCCTGTTAGACGGCACAGTTAACTAGCTGCGTAGAAGACCAAGCACTGTTTGGCCGATAAGGTGCGCGACGGCATATGATTTCAGGAATACATCGGCGATCGTGTTTATGAGGTCTGCGGCCTCAATCGCAATCTCCCTATTGGTTTTCACAACGGCCTCGTTGACGACCATAGTGCCAACGACGGCTGCGGTTACAGCCTTAATACCCTCGGGGCCGAATACTTCAAATCTCGTGATCTTATCCTTCAACTGAACGAGAGCCGATAGGAGTTCAGTGCGGAACTCAGCCGGATAGTCCGAATCTTTGACGGCCTGAATCAACCCATCAAGTTTGCTTTTGACAGTCTCCACGCTGGCGGGGTCGATCGACACCGCTTGGGCATCAAGCTCGGCCGCATGGATAGAGAATGGTAACGCGATGGTGATCAGAGGTTCAAAATTGCGACGATAGTTTTGCCACGAATTATTGAGATGCAGCTCAGAGAAGTATTGCCGAAGGGTTGCGAACGTGCGTCTATGGGGCGAATTGTCGTAGTCCAGTGTCCTATCACGGACATACGACTCAGCGCCATCGAGAAGACCCATGACCTCGACATGGGCAGCATACCACACTCCCTGGACCTCACCGTTCTCGCGACCCATGGCAAGAGCAAGTACATGTCCCGTCACCTTGCCCTCGTGCTCCGCGTTAGACACCAATGGATCGAAGATCGAGTATAGTCGTGCAGGAGGTGTCTTGACGGATATCGGATCAGTCATACGTCCTCAAAGGTGAGGCTATGGTCGAATGTGCCGTCTAACGACTCTGGGTTTCAGCGGCAGCCGGGCAAGGAGCCGAGCGGCCGCGCCGTCCTCCCAATCAACATTGGGGCGCGGCCGCGTCTCCGGAAGCGGAGCCCCGCCCGGCTGCCCGCTGCAAACCCTTGTTAGGCCGCATCGCCATCGATCTGTGCATGAGCTTTCAGCCAGGTACCGGTATTTATGGAACGCTCAACGAGGCGGCCGATTCTATTTCGGATGTCGTTGGGATAGCCCTCAAATTGGCGACTGTAGCCGCACTCGTCGCAGGTGACTGCAGTTCGCGGTACGGCGGTGTAGGTGCTTGCATTAACAAAGACCATCTGGCATAGGCACTTGGGACAGTATGGCACTACTGTTCCTTCAGCGACAGAGTTGCCGAAGTATTGCCATCGCCAGGTGACATCAAGAAAATGATCGGTCTGATAGGCTAACCACGTTGGCCCAGCAGGGCGGCGGAACCTTCGAACTATCGCACCGACAAACAGTATCAGCATTATCCAGAAGCTGATGAGCACCCACCGTTGTATGGTAACTGGTGAGCCTAGCCAATTGGCTAGCCGTCCTAGAGCATTTCCGATCCAGCCTAGAACCGGGAACCCCTTCAGGAATTCGACGGCAAGGCCGCCCCCGATTGTAACGACCAAGCCGACCGCAAGTTGGCGTTTGGTTGCGAGTTTCATAGGCTTATAGAGCACATATGCTAGTATGCGGCCTAACGACTTAGCGGTTGAGCTGCGGCCGCGGTGGAGGCGCGCCGCCCCACTACGCGGTGAAGGTACCGCCGCCTTTGGCGGCGCGCGAGGCATGTGCCTCGCGACCCACACGCGGCCGTCAGTCTCCAACCGCCTGTTAGGGGGCGTCCCCGCTCCGCACACCACCGCCCTGGTGCGCCAGCGGCGCCGGGAACCTCGCCGGGGTGGCGCGCCGGCAACGGATCACCGAGGCGGAGCCGCCGAGCCCGACCACGGCCCGGACGGGGCCGCAGGTGCGAGGCGCGCACACCGGAGACCCACTGGCCGTGATCGCCGGCGCGCCTCGACAGCTGTGTAGCCCGACAGTTCCCCGGGCGGCTCCGCAACGCTGGGGCGCAACCGACGCGCGCCACCCCGGGGAGCGGCGATCCCGGGCGAACACGCGGACCGATGCCCACCACCCACGACACCACCATAAAATTCCCTCAACCAAGCCGCCTAACGACTCTGGTGTTCAGCGGCAGGCGCTCACGGAGCCGAGCGGCCGCGCCATCCTCCCAACCAACATGGGGGCGCGGCCGCGACTCCGCAAATCGGCACCCCGCGCGCCTGCCCGCTGCAACACCTTGTTAGGCCGCCGGCTGGGCATCACGGGTCGCGCTGTTGCTACGAAGAGCGGCGGTTCAGGGGTACTGTGAGGGCGGGCCCTCTCGAAAAGCAGTGACCTTTCTCGATCTGGATCCCGCTCATGGCGAACTGATCGTAGCCGGGCCGAGTCACAACGACTTGGTAGGAACCCGGGGTCTGCTCAAAGCTCGCCAGAATGAGAGTCGCTCCGCCGCCCACGCGGTACTCGAATCGAATGAGATCCGAACGTCGTGCGCCAAGCGTCACGAAGCCGGACGCGCTGTCCGTGATTGCGCGGCCGGTTTCCGCGTCCAACACGGTAACCCGGATCGTCGGATCTGGCTCGAGGATGCAAACGGTATCGGTGGCACACGCCCCTAGAAGCGGGGCAAGAAGGCCAAGGGCTCTCCAATTCTGCCAGGGAATCGTCATCGCAAGACATAAGCTAGTTCGCGACTCGCCAGAACGCTGTGATACGGGTCACGCGGCTGCAGATGGATGTATACGGTGCTCACTCGGATCCTTGGTCGGCCTAACGACTTTGGGTTTCAGCGGCAGCCGGGCACGGAGCTGAGCGGCCGCGCTATCCTCAGCTAACATGAGGGCGCGGCCGCGACTCCGGAAGAGGAGACCCGCCCCGGCTGCCCGCTGCAAACCCCTGTTAGACAGCAGCGACGGAACGCAGACCGACCGGCACGCTAGATCCGGATGCCCAGGGAATCATACCGGGCCTCCGCAATACGACCCTGCCGAACCCATTCCGCGTAGTCTATGCACACGATCGTGCCCGGTACCTGTACCGTTAAACCGCCGGGCAGCTTGCGCCGCAGGGCTGGACGACCCACCGACATCACGCAGGTGGCTGGCCCCAGCGCCGGATCAAAGACCGAGGCATTCCAGCCCGCCGTGTCGCCATCGACCAGGAGCCGAAGCCCGTCGATCTCGTCGCTGCCCAACAGGGATCGGGCATCGGGCGCAAACGTCCCTTGTGCAGCGTGGTACGCGTGTTGGGCCGGTGCGATCCGCTCGACGAGAATTCTGATGGCACGGGCTTGCTTTGCATCCGGACTTGATCCGCACGCTAGCAGGAGAAGAACGATGCTGAGAAGGCGATAGTGCATCGGACCTTCTTGTTGCTGTCTAACGACTTTGGTGTTCAGCGGCAGGCGCGCGCACGCAGCCGAGCGGCCGCGCCATCCTCCAACCAACATGGGGGCGCGGCCGCGACTCCGCAAACCGGAGCCCCGCGCGCCTGCCCGCTGCAACACCTTGTTAGGCGCCACCTCGGCCGATCCCCAGGAGGGCGGCCGTGAGACGCACATATCCATGGGGAGCCATCTGCGCCGGATACTCCCGTCCACGGCGAAGATAGGCACCCGAGACACGCACCTCACCCAGGCGGGCCGAGACCCCCAGCTCGACCTCCGGCACCAGATGGCGAATCGAAACCCCTGCCGAGGAACGAAACGTCGTGCCCTGTAGGAACTCGTTTCGAAGAACCCCGTCGACGTGACCCGCCACCCAGACAAAGAGGCTGCCGCTGCCGGAGGCTGGGCCAAGAACGGTCCGGCCATCCGTCGTTGGATGGACCCCCACGGCGACCCGGGCAGTCGCGCGGCCATCGACATGGACCGTACCTACACGCGCCGCTCCCCCACCAGCCAACTGCAGTCCGAGTGATCCGATCGACGCTTGGGCTACTTGTTTGGCGAACTCGTATTCGGCGTAGCTCCCCAATTCGGCTGGCAGCTGATAAGCCCATCCGAGCGGTTCGCGATATCCGAGCAAGCGATGGGCGCCGACCTGGGCAGCCTCAGCCAGCGACGGCGGACCGGTTACGCCAAGGACCACTCGTGCGGCTGTAATGTGCCCTGGCCCGACCCGAGCGAGGCCGATCGCCGCGGCGAGCCACCCAGCGTATGGCCGTTGACCGGGTTGCGGAGCCTGCGCATCGATCTCCGGCGTGTAGATCTCTTGACCGAACGCGATCGTACCCAACAGCTGACAGGCACTACAGTTTGCAAGGAGGTTCCCCAACGGAGAACTGGAGGGCCAGAAGACGGCGAGGTTGAGTCCTTGGGTATAGTTGTGATCGGGACGTGCGTTGACGGGTTGCCACACCGCAAAGTAGTCGTTGTCGAGCCGGGCAACCCACGTCGTGCGGCGCTGCGCGTCCGTCATGGAAGCGATACCAAACGTGAGGAGAATTACGAGAACCGATGTTCGCGGCAGAGTAACCTCCCCAGATCCCGATGGTGGCGGTGACGCCTAACGACTTTGGTGTTCAGCGGCAGGCGCACTCACGGAGCCGAGCGGCCGCGCCATCCTCCAACCAACATGGGGGCGCGGCCGCGACTCCGCAAACCGGCGCCCCGCGCGCCTGCCCGCTGCAACACCTTGTTAGGTGGCCCCGCCACGATCTGCGGGTCCGGTGAACCTTTGGACTCCTTTGCGTATGCGCGCTGCAAATAGCGCAGATGGGCGGCCTTTAAGCACGCGATATCCGGCATCTTTTTGTTTTCGCACTGAGGCCCATTGGCGCTTGTATGAAGCTGCGACGATGTCAACAGCAACGCAATAGATATCGACAAGTCGAGTAAGCGACACTAAGTCTATACCGCCATACTCGTACATAGTGAAGCGGACCGCGGGGGTCTGAGGGTGCTGTAAAATCAAGGTATCTGAGCGCGGCCTGTGGAGCGATATGCGCTTGCTTGCTCAGCGAGCCGTAGAACGCACCGATGTCTGGAAAGATCTCTTTCAGGGCACCAATCTGCTTTTGAGGCTGAAGTTGGAGAATTGTATCGTCCTCCAGCGAGTGTACAGCGTACGCCCATGCCACTTGTTCCAGAATTAGGCGCCCGAGAAGGCCGAACTCAAAGTGCATTCCCTGTCTGAGCGAGTACACAGCTGTTCGAAAGGTCATTACAAGACGTAATAGGGCGCACCCGGCAGCAAAGACACCAGCATGGTCTGGCTTGTCTCGAATCGAGTAGTAGCTCCTTGCTTTATCTTTTACGAGAGTCTTTGCTCGGGATGACGCCTCAACTAGATACGCATAGGCTCCTGTTAGTTGGGTTTGCTCCCTCGGACTACGATCGATGTAGGCGCGCCGTGCATAGTCGACGGACCGGAGCCCCAACTGCCTGGCCACAGCGACGGCCTGAGCGTTGGCCACATCATCGGGATCCGAATTGAAGGGGATCGCAATGGGCAGCCCGCCGTTCGTAATGATCATGAGGTCTTCGAGGCCAGCGAACTGATCCCCGAACGAAAGGGTCGCTCCGAGTCCGAACTGCTCAATAAATCGGCTTACACCTTCGGTGATTTTGGTCAATCGACAGACTCTCCTGGCCACCTAACGACTTAGCGGTTGAGCTGCGGCCGCAGTGGAGGCGCGCCGCCCCACTACGCGGTGAAGGTACCGCCGCCTTTGGCGGCGCGCGAGGCATGGGCCTCGCGACCCACACGCGGCCGTCAGTCTCCAACCGCCTGTTAGGGGGCGTCCCCGCTGCGCACACCACCGTTCTGGTGCGCCAGCGGCACACCGGCGCCTGCCGGGGTGGCGCGGCGACCCGGAACGCCGCGGCGGGGCCGCGGACCTGGACCTCCGCTTGGACGGGGCCGCAGCGGCGAGCGCGCCAGCGGGGCCCCGCCGCACGAGGAGGACCGGAGCGCGTCGTCCGCTGTGTAGCCCGGCCTTACCGCAAGCGGCCCCGCGAACCCCGACGACGGCCGATGCGCGCCACACCGGGGAGCAGGGATCGCGGCCGAACACGCGGACCGGCGCCCCACCACCCACCACACCACCATAAAATTCTCTCAACCAAGCCGCCTAACGACTCTGGGTTTCAGCGGCGGCCGGCACGGAGCCGAGCGGCCGCGCCATCCTCCCACCAACATGGGGGCGCGGCCGCGACTCCGGAAGAGGAACCCGCCCGGCCGCCCGCTGCAAACCCCTGTTAGGCGGAACTGAACCACTCGCAGCTCAAGGTTGCTCACGCACAACAGGGGCCGGGTCTCGAATCACCCTTACCGTACTACAGAGATCCTCCTCAATAAGGAGGGAAGCCGGTCGAGCTCGTACGACAACCTTGGATTCATGGGTGCGGCAGCCGTAAACACGATATACGAACTCAACGGTAAGACCTCTCTGTAGCGATGCTTCACTACTGTCGGCGGAAAACGGCTCGAACAGCCAAGTCTGAACCGCCGCCGCAATTGGTGCAACAAGAGCGACATGCGACGCATGCCAGACGGCAACGCTGTCAACAACGCCGGCGGGGCGAACCTGAACATGGACCGTTGCTCGACCCCAGATGTCGGCCTGTTGCAGGACTTGGTTGTACGACGGCATGGTGTTGTTCCGCCGCCAACGAAGTTGGGTCGAAGGGTTACAGTGAACGACGGTTTCAATTTGCTCGCACTTTGGCGGTGGAATCGAGATCACGAGTGTTTGCCCGGCACATGCCGTACACATGCCTACGAGTACACCACTGCCGAAGATCCTTGCGATCAATCGCAGATGCATCGTGATGCTCGCTTCCGCCTAACGCCTTGCGATTGAGCTGCGGCCGCGGTGGAGGCGCGCCCACGCGGACCTCCGAAGGTACCGCTGATCTTACCGGCGCGCGAGGCAAGAAGCTGGCTCCGGACCCGCGGCCGTCAGTCTCCAATTGCTTGTTAGGTGCGTGCTTGCTGCGCAAAACTCATCTCTGGTGCGCCAGCGGCACCGGACACCCCGCCGGACGGGCGCGCCAAGCCCGGGCCCCAGCGGCGGGGCTGCCGCACCCGACCGTGGCAGTCCGCGGGGCCGCAGCGGCGAGCCGCCGTGCGGAACCGAACAGGACCACAGAGCAACGGGCGGCTCGACCGCTGTGTAGCCCGCCCCCCGTCGCGGCGGCCCCGCTCACCTGGACACCTGTCGCTGCGCGCCCGTTCGAAGACGCAGCAGGAACGGCCGAACGATGCACCGAAAACCCCAACACCACCACAACCACTACAAAGTGTTTTCGGCCTAAGCACCTAACGACTTTGGTGTTCAGCGGCAGGCGCGCGCACGGAGCCGAGCGGCCGCGCCATCCTCCAATCAACATGGGGGCGCGGCCGCGACTGCGCAAACCGGTACTCCGTGCGCCTGCCCGCTGCAACACCCTGTTAGGCTGCACAGCGCTCTCAAGCCGCCGGGTTAAACGGAACATCGGAGTCGAAGAGCAGCCTCATGAACGGCCCGCTCTCTTGTGCAGGCATATTCGCGAGCCATAGAAGTCCAGCCCGAACGACGGTGCACCGATCCCGTGCCGCTTCGCCACCACGCCGTACGCGACTCAACGCGGCCCTTACACGAGGAGTCGCCTCGGCCTCCATCCGCACAAGGCTTGCTCGCCACTCGGCTAACGTGGCGATGCGGCCCGTGGGGGCTGGCCTGACTATAGCCCAGACCATGTCAGCAAACACCTCCACCCACGGTACGACGCCGGTGGAATCGAGCGGCGCCGCAAGTGCGGTAAACTGGGCAGCATCCAGTGGCGTGTGTAGCATCCTGCTGCATACGGGTTCCGAGGCGTTGGACACCGTTGCTGCTAGAGCTTGGATCAAGCGAGCATTTGCCGGGTCACTATAGGTGCGCGGGGCAGAGGTGAGGACCTTTTGGGCCAGAGTGAGCCCATTGATGGCACCTGTAGCGCGGCGAACCGCCGAGTCTTGCGCCAACTGCTCAAATCGCCTGAACACGAGCCGCGTGAAGACGGACTGCGTCGTATCCTGCGGGGCACTCTGGAGACCAACGGCAAGGAGCAGAAGCGAGATCATTTACGCATTCACCATGGTTCTGAGTGCAGCCTAACGACTTAGCGGTTGAGCTGCGGCCGCAGTGGAGGCGCGCCGCCCCACCTGGCGGTGAAAGTACCGCCGCCTTGGGCGGCGCGCGAGGCATGGGCCTCGCGACCCACACGCGGCCGTCAGTCTCCAACCGCCTGTTAGGGGGCGTGCCCGCTGCGCACACCACCGCCCTGGTGCGCCAGCGGCACTGGAAATCCCGCCGAGGTGGCGCGGCGACCCCGACGTCTGCGGCGGGGCCGCGGACCTTGACCCCCGCCTGGACGGGGCCGCAGCGGCGAGCGCGCGCACGGAACGCAACCCGACACGGCGCGCCGGCGCGCGTCGTCCGCTGTGTAGCCCATCCGTACCGCAAGCGGCCCCGCGAGGCAGGGCGACGGCCGATGCGCGCCGCCCCGGGAAGCAGCGATCCCGGTCGAACACGCGCACCGGAGCGCCACGCACACAACCACCACCAAAAAATTTCTCAGCCAAGCCGCCTAACGACTTTGGGTTTCAGCGGCGGCCGGCACGGAGCTGAGCGGCCACGCCATCCTCCAACTAACATGGGGGCGTGGCCGCGACTTCGGAAGAGAAACCCCGCCCGGCCGCCCGCTGCAAACCCTTGTTAGGTAGCTGGTCACGGGATGACCGAAGCGACTACACTACTCCCGATGACATGGCGAAGGGTATCGAGCGTACTGCTGTTCTCCGCGAATCCCTGCCCCCAACCGCGGCGATAGGCCGACAGTATCCACCCCGCCTTTATACCAGGCTTGCGTTGCCAGCCCATCATTCCGCCACTCATAAGGCCAACTTCCGTAGAAACGACAATCCCGCCAACCGTATCCTGATGGCTTATAAGCGAGTCCACCGTCATACAGTGGAGCAAGCAAGTCGGGCCAGACACGAGCGTCGGTGGCCAGTCGATGGATGCGGAATCCGCAGACCATGGGATCAGTGCGATGGTGAGGAGATCGGATGTCAAGGCGCTGTTCGACGGATGGTACCGTTTGATGGTAATCTCGTCTGGTCTCGCCGCCCGATCCGATACGAACCCCGGCGGCACACACACGGCTAAGGAGGAGTCGAGACTCCATTGAGGTTGCCAGGATAGGGAACAAGTTGGCTCCCCGGCCGTATGTGTTTTACGGACACAGCCCAGCACCGGAAAAGCTAGAAGGATGAGGCCAACCGTGCGCCAGGGAAGCAACTGATCCTCCGATGCTTGCAGCTACCTAACGACTTTGGTGTTCAGCGGCAGGCGCACTCACGGAGCCGAGCGGTCGCGCTGTCCTTCAACCAACATGGGGGCGCGGCCGCGACTCCGCAAACCGGTACCCCGCGCGCCTGCCCGCTGCAACACCTTGTTAGGCGTTCGCGCGAGGAAACAGGATGACCTCACAGCTATTTGGATGTCGGGGCCACTTCAAGAAGCTTCCTTGTGTACCATTTGATCATCGCTTCGCCCAAATCGTTGACATCGGCAACAAACTTATCGAGCGTGACGACATCATCGAACGTTTCGCGATCAGTACGTCGCTTTCCACCACCGCTAAACCCCAGTTTCTCCCTTGTAATTCTCGCCGGCAAATCACTGTGAATCCAGGCCGAATGCACTAGGGCATTACGACGAGCCTCGACCTCGTCTATCCGCGCCAGAAGCTCGCGCAGTGACAACCATTCTGCGCCGTCTCCATAGATATCGTGCACGGTCGCGGCGAGTGCGTCCCGTAGGCGTCTAAATGGAAGAGTAGCAAGCAGCGCCTCAATGCGGGTTTCATCGTCGTCGGCAACATCTAATACATGCAGCAAGGCATAGCGAGTGACAGATTCCAGTACGGAGAACCGGAGGACCATACGCCCCAGCGAAAGGGCCACCCGATCTTCTAAAGGAGCAGCCGCGGGAGGGGGCGAATCATTGCTCATAGCATCCTCATGGCAACGTCGGCAGGGATACGCCTAACGACCTTGGTGTTCAGCGGCAGGCGCGCTCACGGAGCCGAGCGGCCGCGCCATCCTCCAACCAACATGGGGGCGTGGCCGCGACTCCGCAAACCGGGACTCCGCGCGCCTGCCCGCTGCAACACCTTGTTAGCCAGCTGCGCTGGAACCATGAACTATCATCTCGTAGATCTCCGCGACTCGTTCCGGAGTGATGCCCTGATGCTGCTCGACAGCGAGCGGGTGATCAGTGGGTTCAAGCTCCACGTAGGGCCGGATCCCATCGTCACGGAGGTGAACCTTTGTTTTCAGGTTCACGGTATCGGGATAGATCCAAATGTGAGCACTCAACCAGCCGAAGAACGGACCATGGTGAGCGCGCTTCGGTTCATCGTACAGTTCCTGAAAATGCGCGAAGTTCCGCTCACTCAGAGACGCCCAAACTCCCCAGGACAGCGGGTCGTTCTGCCCAAGCACCGGTACCTCAAGGCATCCGCGAACGAAGAAGAACTGCCCGTCGATCACACAAATGTCGGAGGTGAGGTGGCAACGCGTGATCCTGTCCGCCTCGGGCACATCCAGGTACGGAATCGGGTAGTCCCATCCGAAGGAAGGGACGCCTTCGTGCAGCTCACCGCAGCAAGAACATCGGAATGAGAACATTGGATTTCAGTCTGGCTAACGACTTGGGTGTTCAGCGGCAGGCGCTCACGGAGCCGAGCGGCCGCGCCGTCCTCTAACCAACATGGGGGCGCGGCCGCGACTCCGCAAACCGGCACCTCGCGCGCCTGCCCGCTGCAACACCTTGTTAGCCGGCGTACAAGACGCGATCTTCATTGCGGCAAACCGCGGCGATGTCGGTACTCCGCTCGCTCTACCGGTGAAAGTAGGATAGCGGTTTGGGGGCGCGGCCGACCCGGGAGAAGGAACCGGTCGAGATAGTCCTCTTCGAGGAAGTCGCCGTTCCAAGGTGCCAATCCATAGTAGGCGTCGAGAAAGTCCTCGACTAGCTCGGAGTCGTACAGCTTGGCGCCCACGTACCCCGTGGCGGCGAATTGCTCGTTCGGAAACTCCGTTTTCGGAACGAGCGGGTGACCCTCGTCGATCACATGCCATCGCCCAGTGGAAACGCTGTGGCGCGTGACGGCAAGCAAACTAATCAGGGCTCTACGCGTGAGTATCGGGACCACTGAGGCGAGCGAGTTAAGTCGCTCGTTGAAAAGGGCCACGTATCCGACATTGGGCATCATGAGATCGCCAGTTTGGCCGATTCCCCAGCTACCGTCCTTCAATGGGATGGTGACAACAAGACCAGGCCGCCACCGCACTCGCTTCGCTTTGCTCGGGAGATCTTGGGACATTGGAATCTCGGTACGCCGGCTAACGACTTTGGTGTTCAGCGGCAGGCGCCCACGGAGCCGAGCGGCCGCGCCGTCCTCTAACCAACATGGGGGCGCGGCCGCGACGCCGCAAACCGGCACCTCGCGCGCCTGCCCGCTGCAACACCCTGTTAGACGGCAACTGGGGAGCAATGACTGCCGATTCTGTTCCGAATCCAGATTCGGCCCGGACACTCGGGCAAGCCAACAGCCCAGGGGCAAAGCGGTTCAAGGGCAGATTAAGGCCCACGAAGAGATACGCCTAGCTGATACGCTTTGCCCCGCGATCCGTGATCGACATCCGGTAAGGTGTACCGCTTTCCCAATAGTGCGTCTCGCGTTCGAACTCTCGGTACCTCCAAGTGGGAATCGGAGTTCCGTCTGGTCCAAATATCTGCACTTGGCCGTCGCTAAGCATCGCTGCGACTGCAGCCCGGCAGTGGCCTAGCTCAGAAAAGAGTCCCGCGATCACGTTCAAGGGCAGATCGCC
>JBBCJC010000006.1:0-35902 GCA_037189525.1 Gemmatimonadales bacterium | reverse complement strand
CCTGATCGAACCCAAGCCGATGGAGCCGAGCAAGCACCAGTACGACTTCGACAGCGCGACCGTGATCGGCTTCCTCAAGCAACACGGCCTCGACAAGGATTTCAAGCTCAACATCGAGGCCAACCACGCCACCCTCAGCGGCCACACCTTCGAGCACGACCTGCAGGTGGCCAGCGACGCCGGCCTGCTGGGCAGCATCGACGCCAACCGCGGCAACGCGCAGAACGGCTGGGATACCGACCAGTTCCCGACCGACCTGTACGACACCGTCGGCGCGATGCTCGTCGTGCTGCGGCAGGGCGGGCTGCAGCCCGGTGGGCTCAACTTCGATGCCAAGGTGCGGCGCGAGTCGACCGATCCGCAGGACCTGTTCCTGGCGCACATCGGTGGCATGGATGCGTTCGCCAAGGGACTCGAGGTCGCCCATGCGTTGCTGACCAAGTCGCCGTGGGAACAGTGGCGCCAGGATCGCTACGCCAGCTTCGATGGCGGGGATGGCAAGGCGTTCGAGGACGGCAAGGTCGACCTGGCCGGATTGCATGCCATCGCCACGACGCAGGGCGAACCCAGGCAGACCTCCGGACGACAGGAACAGTACGAAAACCTGATCAACCAATTCCTGCTGCGTTGAGCGAAGGCGAGTGGACCTCGGCATGCGCCATGGCTGGGCGAGGAAAACGAACCGCGGGCGATGCGCGCGGTTCGCTGGATCAGCGGCGCTTGGGCGGGGACGACACCGAATCGCGTTCGACCAGCCGATGAGGCACCACTTGGTCGACCAGCACGCGCGTGCTGGCGTCCTTGCGGCGGATGCTGCGCAGGAGCACTTCGATGGCGGCATTGGCCATCGACGCGATCGGTTGGTGGATCGTGGTCACTTCCGGCCAGACCATGGTCGATGCGGAGGTGTCGTCGAAGCCCACCACGGAGAGATCGCGCGGCACGTCGAGCCCGCGCCGGTGCGCGACCGAAATCGCGGCGGCGGCCATGTCGTCGTTGCTGGCGAAGATCGCGCTCGGCGGCTTGCGGTTGGAGAGGATCTTCTCGGCCGCCTTCAATCCGGAGCGGTAGGTGTAGTCGCCCTGCTGTACCAGCGCGGCGTCGGTCTCGAGGCCGGCTTCGTGCAATGCGGCGAGGAAGCCATCGTAGCGGCGTGCGCTTCCGCTCAGGTCGGGGCGGCCGCGGATGAAGCCGATGCGATGGTGGCCCTGTTCGATGAGGTGTTCTGTCAGTTCCTTGCCGGCGCGGAAGTCGTCGATCCGCACGCAGGAAATGTCGTTGCTGAAACGCCCCGATGCGATGGCCACGACCGGGATGCCGGCGCGGACGAATTCGTTCACCGCCGTGCGCGACTCGCACAACGGCGGCGGCAGGATCACGCCGTCGACCTTGCGCGAAAGCGCACGCGCCGCCTTGCGCTCGGCCTCGACGGAAAGATCGTCCCAGTAGTCGATCACCAGCTGGATCGCGGTGCGCGAAGCGACGCGCAGCAGGCCGACCAGCAATTCGCGGAGGTAGGCGCCGCTCGGGTCGGTGTAGATCAACGCAATGCGGGTGTGCTGCGCGGCCGCGAGCGAGCTGGCGGCCAGGTTGGGTGTGTAGTCGAGTTGCCGGATCGCACGCATGACGCGTTCGCGGGTGTCGTCGCGCACCTTGCCCTGTGCGTTGACGACGCGCGAGACCGTCATCGGCGAAACCTTCGCGAGCGCGGCGACTTCGGCGATGGTGACCGCATGGCCCTTTCGACGCACGGATTTCCTGGGTTTTTCCACGAAACGATTCCCTTGGCGGCTTGCCGCGACGATCGCCGTCGCCGGCGATCCCGGCCTCGTCCGTCGAGGCCGATCCCCGGCCCTGCGCGAGGAGATCGGGAATGGTAACGGCAGCGATGGCGGCGGATGAGAGGGTACGCCAGAAGCCGGCGCGGTTGGGCATCGATGCAACGAGGCTTGGCCCACGGCCGTCACGATGGCCGTGGATCGCCTTGCTGTCGGTGGTGGCGTGGATGGGGTTGGGTGCGTCGGCACAAGCCGAGGATGGTTACGAACTCTGGCTGCGCTACCCACCGTTGCCGGCGGACGCGGCCACGCGGCATGCGGCGGTGGGATCGCAAGTGGTCGCGCAGGGTGGAAGCCCGGTGCTGTCATCGGCGCGCGCCGAACTCGTGCGTGGCTTGTCGGGGTTGTCGGGGCAGGTGCCTGCCACATCGGATGACGTCACGCAGGCCGGTGCCATCGTCATCGGCACGCCGGCTTCGTCGGCGCTGGTGCGCAGGCTCGGCATCGATACGGCCGGGCTGGGCAGCGAGGGCTATGCGATCCGCAACGTCGTGGTCAATGGTTACCCGGTGGTTGCGATCGTGGGCGATGCCGATGCCGGCGTGCTCTATGGCACCTTCCATTTCCTGAGGCTGCTGCAGACCGGGAAACCGTTGGCGGCGTTGGACATCCGCGAAGTACCGAAGGTGAAGTTGCGGGTGCTCAACCATTGGGATGACCTGAACCGCTATGTCGAGCGCGGCTATGCCGGACAGTCGATATGGGACTGGCATCGCCTGCCGGGCTGGCTCGACCCGCGCTACACCGATTACGCGCGTGCCAATGCCTCCATCGGCATCAACGGCGCGGTACTCAACAACGTCAATGCGAATGCGCAGATCCTCACGCCGATGTACCTGGAGAAGGTGGCGGCGCTGGCCGGCGTGTTGCGGCCATGGGGCATGCGCGTCTACCTGAGTGCGCGCTTCAGCGCGCCGATGGAGGCCGGTGGCCTGGACACCGCCGACCCACTCGATCCGCGCGTGCAGCAGTGGTGGCGCGACAAGACGGCCGAGATCTACACGTCGATCCCCGACTTCGGCGGCTTCCTGGTCAAGGCGAATTCGGAAGGCCAGCCCGGCCCGCAGGATTACGGCCGCTCGCATGCCGAGGGCGCGAACATGCTGGCCGATGCCCTCGCGTCGCACGGCGGCGTAGTGATGTGGCGTGCCTTCGTGTACTCCGACGAGGAACCGGACGACCGCCACAAGCAGGCGTACAATGAATTCGTCCCGCTCGACGGTCGCTTCCGCGACAACGTGCTGGTGCAGGTGAAGAACGGCGCCATCGACTTCCAGCCGCGCGAGCCGTTCCATCCGCTGTTCGGCGCGATGCCCGCCACCCCGCTGGTGATGGAATTCCAGATCACCAAGGAGTACCTCGGGTTCTCCACGCACATGGCCTACCTCGGGCCGCTGTACGAGGAAGTGCTGCGTGCCGATACGCATGCGGTGGGCGCGGGCTCGACGGTGGCGAAGGTGGTCGACGGATCGCTGCATGGCCATGCACTGAGCGGCATCGCCGGGGTCGCCAACATTGGCAGCGACCGAAACTGGAGCGGCTCGCACTTCGACCAGGCCAACTGGTTTGCCTACGGACGATTGGCGTGGGATCCCGAGGCCTCTTCGCGTGACATCGCCGAAGACTGGGTGCGGATGACGTTCTCCAACGATCCTGCGTTCGTCGAGCCCGTGGTCGGGATGATGATGGCCTCGCGTGAGGCAGTGGTGGATTACACCGGCGCGCTCGGCTTGCACCACCTGATGGGACGCGGCCATCACTACGGCCCCGGGCCGTGGGTCGAAGGCGGCCCGCGCGCGGACTGGACGTCGGTGTATTACCACCGGGCCACGCGGGAGGGCATTGGTTTCGACCGCACGACGCGCGGCAGCGATGCGGTGTCGCAGTACGCGCAGTCGGTGGCCGACACATTCGACGACATCGATCGGGTGCCGGAGGCATTCCTGCTCTGGTTCCACCACGTCCCCTGGATGCATCGCGTGTCGTCTGGACGCACGCTGTGGGACGAACTGGTGCATCGCTATGACCGCGGCGTGGAGACGGTGGTCGGCATGCGCGCGACATGGGACACGCTGGCACCGTACATCGATGTCGAGCGCCATCGCCAGGTCGCCGCCTTCCTTGGCATCCAGCAGCAGGAAGCACGATGGTGGCGCGATGCCAGCATCGCCTACTTCCAGTCCATTTCCGGTCTGCCGTTGCCGGCGGGCCATGCGTCGCCCGCGCACGCGCTTGAGTATTACCGGTCGCTCGAATTCCCGCATGCGCCGGGGGATACGCAATGACCCGTTGCGCAGGAATGCGCGCGACACGGGCATGGTGCATCGCCTTCGCATTGTCGTTGTCTGCAATGGCGGTGCAGGCATCGGAGGATGCGACGCCCCTGCTGCATCCGTTGTTCCAGGATCGCATGGTGTTGCAGCGTGACCAGCCGATCCGCATCTGGGGCCGTGCGGCAACTGGCGAGCAGGTGCGCATCGAACTGGCGGGTGTAAAGGCGAGTGGGCAGGCCGATGGCGAGGGACGCTGGGAGGCGCTGTTGCCAGGCCGTGGCATGGGCGGGCCACACGTGTTGCGCGTCGAAGCCGCTGGCCGCGTGCAGCAGGTCGAGGACGTGCTGGTCGGCGATGTCTGGCTGTGCGCCGGACAGTCGAACATGGAACTGCCGGTGTGGCGGACGCTGGATGCGCGTGCCGAGATCGCCGCCGCCGGCAACGACAGCATCCGCCTGCTGACCGTGCCGCAGGTGGCGAGCGCAATGCCTCTCGACGCATTCGCCGAACCGGTGGAATGGCGCGCGGTGTCGCCGGATTCCGTGCGCGATTTTTCCGCGGCCTGTTACTACTTCGCGCGTGAGTTGCAGAAGACGATCAACGTGCCGATGGGGCTGGTGTTGGCGGCATGGGGCGGGTCGCGCATCCAGGCCTGGGCGAGCGCGGATGCAATGCGCGCGGTCGGCGGCGAAGACGATGCGCTCGACGTGCTCGCCCTGTACTCGGAAGATCCGGTCGCCGCGGCTGCGCGCTGGGGCACGGCCTGGGCGAACTGGTGGAACATGCGGCCGGATGCAGTCGCAGACGACGAACCCTGGCAACCGGGACATGTCGCTGATGCGACACGCGGCTGGCGTGATGCGCCACGCGATCTCGGCGCATGGGAACGCTGGGGCGTGCCGGAACTGGCCGCCTACGACGGCATGGTATGGTACCGCACCGCCATCGTGCTGGGCGCAGGTCAGGTCGCGTACGATGCCGTGCTCGAACTGGGCCCTGCCGACGAAATGGATGTCACCTGGGTCAACGGCATTGCCGTCGGCAGCACGTACGGAGCAGGCGATGCGCGCGAGTACCGATTGCCGCGAGGTTTGCTGGTCGAGGGCGAGAACGTCGTGGTCGTGAACGTGCTAGACACCTGGCGCGAAGGTGGTCTGTCCGGGCCGGCCGATGCACATGCCATCCGCTTCGCCGACGGCACGCGCATGCCGCTCGACACCGGATGGCGCTATCGCGTGGCGGCGAACGAACCTTCACCGCCACGTGCGCCGTGGCAGAGCGCGGCTGGATTGACCACCTTGCATAACGGCATGATTACGCCACTTGGCCGCTATGCATTGCGCGGAGCGCTCTGGTACCAGGGCGAGTCGAATACGTTCGAGGCTGATCGATACGCGACCCTGCTGCGCGCACTGCGTGATGATTGGCGTGAACGCTTCGATCCGGCGCTGGCCTTCATCGTCGTGCAGTTGGCGGATTTCGGCATGCCGGCGTCGCAGCCTGTGGAGAGTGGCTGGGCCACGTTGCGCGAAGCGCAGCGGCAAGTGGCGATGGACGATGACGCGAGTGCGTTGTCCGTTGCCATCGACATCGGCGATCGCTACGACATTCATCCGCCGAACAAGCAGGAACTCGCTCGACGCCTTGCACGTGCAGCACGCCACATCGCCTACGGCGGGCACGAATCGCCTTCCGGGCCGGTGCCGGTGTCGGCCACGCGCGAGGGCGATGCGGTCGTCGTTCGCTTCGGTGGCGTGGGTGGGCGCTTGGTGGCGCTGGGTGGACGGGCGCCTCTTGGATTCGAATTGTGCGCGGCGGATGCCGGTAGTTGCCGCTACGCGATGGCGGAGATCCGTGGCCACGACGTGGTGCTGCGCGCGCCCGTTGCGCATGCGCTACGCGTGCGCCATGGGTGGGCGGATGGCCCGGTCGTGACCTTGTTCGATGAAACCGGCTTGCCGGCCGGGCCGTTCGAGTTGCCGATCCCTTTGCGATGAATGCGAGCCTGCCATCCGGAACGTGGTGGCAGGCAAGGCTGCCGATGGTGCGCTTGCACGATCGTGCGTGGGGAATGTATGTGACGGGAGGAGGGCATGATCGGAGATGCAAGTGCGTGGTCGCGGCTGGCCTTGGCGGCATTGCTATTGACGGTGGTGTCCGCCTGCGGTGGAGCGAAGGTGGCCGACCCGCATGCGTCGCCACAGGTGTTGTTCGACTGGTTCGAGTACACCGGACGGGATGCCGCGTTCGAGGACGACCTGCCGCCCGGCCACTACCGCAATCCGGTGCTGGCCGGCTTCCATCCCGACCCCAGCGTGGTGCGCGTCGGCGACCGCTACTACCTGGTGAATTCCACGTTCGCCTACTTCCCGGGGATCCCGGTGTTCGAAAGCACGGATCTCGTGCACTGGACGCAGGTCGGCAACGTCATCGACCGCCCCTCGCAACTGGACTTCGATGGGCTCGATGTGTCCGAAGGCATCTTCGCGCCGACCATTGAACATCGTGACGGCACGTTCTACGTCGCCACCACCGCGGTGCAGGCTGGCGGCAATTTCATATCGACGGCGACCGATCCCGCCGGGCCGTGGTCGGATCCGCACTGGTTGCCTTCGGTTGGCGGCATCGATCCGTCGTTGTTCTTCGACGACGATGGCCGCGCCTACCTGCTGCACAACGATGCGCCCGGCGGCGAGCCGCGTTACGACGGCCATCGCGCGATATGGATGCAGCAGATCGATCTCGGGCGGATGCAGGTGGTCGGGCCACACCGCGTCGTTCTCGATGGTGGCGCCGATCCGGGGAGCCATCCGATCTGGATCGAAGGCCCGCACCTGTACAAACGCGATGGCTGGTACTACCTGTCCGCGGCCGAAGGCGGCACCGGGCCGCAGCATTCGCAGGTGGTGCTGCGCAGCCGCGAGATCTGGGGACCGTACGCGCCGTATGCGCGCAATCCGATCCTGACCCAGCGCGATCTTCCGGAAGATCGCGACCTGCCGATCACCAACACCGGCCATGCCGATCTCGTGGAAGGCCCTGACGGCACGTGGTGGGCGGTGTTCCTGGCGAGTCGCAACTACGACCGCATCCACTACAACACCGGTCGCGAGACCTACCTGTTGCCGGTCGAGTGGCGCGATGGCTGGCCGGTGATCCTCGATGCGGGCAAGGCGCTGCCGTACACGTTGCCGGGGCCGTCATGGATGCAGCGCGGCTCTACGCAATCGCCGCTGACGGGGAACGTCAGGTGGCGTGACGAGTTCGATAGCGACACCCTCGATTTCGAATGGCTGCGCGTGCGCATCCCGAAGGCCGAGTGGGCTGACCTGCACACGCATCCGGGCAAGCTGGCGATCACGCCCTTGGCCGAAGGGCTGGACACACGCGGCAATCCTGCTTTCCTCGCGCGCCGGCAGCGCCACATCGTTTTCGACGCGAGCACCTTGCTTGCGATTCCCGATGCAGGCATCGCGGCCGGCATCGCCGCGTTCCAGAACCAGGGGCACTGGTACTTCCTTGGCGTGCGCCGCACCGCGGATGGGGTGGAGGTGTTCGTCGAACAACGCTCGGGCGAGGCGCCGGCTACCGTGCTGGCATCGCACGCCATTGAAGCGGGCGACGACATCCGCCTCGTGGTCTCGGGCGAGGGTGGACACTATGCGTTCGGGCATGCCGTCGGCGAGGGCGATGTCGAGTGGTTGTTGCGCGATGCCGACGGCACCATGCTCAGCACCGAGCGGGCAGGCGGGTTCGTCGGCGCGATGCTCGGGCCCTATGCGCGCGACGAGCGCGTCAGTCCCCCGCGTAGGCCAGTCCCTTCGCCTTGACCAGAACGCGCGCCAGAAAGTTGTGCGAGGTCATGTACAGCACATGGCCGTCGCCGCCGAAGGCGACGTTGGCGATCGCGGTGCCGGTCTCGATGCGACCAAGCCGCGTGCCATCGGCCGCGAACACCAGCACGCCGCCCGGGCCGGTGGCGAACAGCGTGCCGTCCGCCGCCACGGCGAGCCCATCGGGCAGTCCGGGGTTGTCGTCGCCGACGATGTCGGAGACATCGGCGAACACGCGCTGGGATTCGACGTTGCCCGCGGCATCGAGCGTGTAGGCCATCCAGATCGGACGGGCGGGATCGGAGTTGGCCACGTACAGCGTGCGTTCGTCCGGCGAGAGCGCGATGCCGTTGGGATAACTCAACCCGTCGTCGAGCAGGTGCACGTTGCCATCGGCATCGAGCCGGTAGACGCCGTTGAACGGCAGTTCCTTCGCCGGTGAATCGTTGCCGTCCTTCAGCCCGTAGGGCGGGTCGGTGAAGAACACCGTGCCGTCGCTGCGTCGCACGAGGTCGTTGGGGCTGTTGAAGCGCTTGCCGTCGAACTGTGCGGCAAGCGTGGTCTTGGTCTTGGTCGCGGGGTCCAGGCGTGCGACCAGGCGACTGCCGGAATCGGCCAGCAGCACGCTGCCGCGTGGTTCGGCGAACAGGCCGTTGGCACCGGCTTCGCGCAGGGTGCCATCGTCCGGACCGTCGTAGCCCGATGGCTGCAGGAAGACGGACAGTCCATCCGCGTCCGACCAGCGATACATCGTGTTCTGCGGCACGTCGGTGAACAGCAGGTACTCGCCGCCGCGCACCCAGGCGGGGCCTTCCGACCAGGTGAAGGCTTGTTCGGCGGGATCGGTCAGCCGCTCGATGCGCGCGTCGCTGGCGACCACGTCCTCGAATGCGGGGGCGAATGCAGTGAGTTGGCCGATGGTCACGGTTTCCAGGCCTCCCTTGGCGTCCGCTGCCTGGTCATCCGGTGCGGTCTGTGCGTTGCACGCAGCCAGCAACGTGGCGAGTGGAATCGCGAACAGTGGATGGGCGAAGCGTGGCATGCGGCCTCCTCGGTTGCATGGTGTCCGACGTAAGAGTGCGTGAGCCATGGATGGTAAGCGCAACGGCGATGCGTTGCGAACGCTCGATCGAACTCCGTCGGCATCTCGCGACAGGCGCATCGCCTTGCAATCGCGATGGGCCGCAAAGCTCACTGCGTCGGCATCGGTGCGTCGATGCGCCCCTGCACGTAGTCGCGCAGCCATGCCAGTGCCGGACGCTCGTTGCCCTCCGCGTCGATCAGGTAGGCGCCTTGTTCGGTGCGCCACAGGCCGTGCCGGAAACCCCACAGCGTGATGCCATGCACGCCGGGATGCTCCCAGAACACCGGGAAGATGCGCTGGTAGTTGGCCAGTTGCTGTTCGTCGGCGGGACCGTCCATGTCGAACTCGGTGACGTGGATGGGCAGTCCGGTGGCCGCCAGTGCATCAAGATTGTCGCGATGCACCGACATCGGCGTTGCGGTCGTGGTCGAAAATGCATGGCCCTGGATGCCGATCACGTCGATCAGGTCTTCGGCCTGCAGCAGCCGGATGATGCCGAGGTAGCGCTGCGTACTGTCGGGCGTGTTGGTGATGCTGTAGTCGTTGAGCATCAACTGCGCATCAGGGAAGTGCAGGCGTGCGAGCCGGAAGGATTCGAGGATCCAGTCCCAACCGCTTTCACCGTCGCCGCCGAGCGCTTCGATGTAGTTGCCGCCGCCGTCATCGTCCTTCGATGGCGGATCGTGCAACGGCTCGTTGACGACCTCGACGATGTCGATCTCCGGATAGCGCTCTGCGACCGCGGCGAACCAGGCTTCGATCGCCACGCGTTGCTCCTGCGGTGGCAAAGGCTTGATCCATTCGGGTTGCTGGTTGCCCCACACCAGCACATGCATCTGGAACGGCAGGCCATTGTCCTTGGCGAGGCGATAGGCTGCGTCCAGGCCGTCCCAGTCCATCACCCCGCGAACGGCTTCCACTTCTCCCCACTTGCCTGCGTTTTCGGGCGTGACCTTGTTCCAGTAGTCGAGGAACCCGGCATCCTGCGCCGGACCGTGTGCACTGCCGAGGAATTTCCGTTGCCCGGAGGCGAGCGCATTGCTGGCCGGCGCATCGTCTGCTGTCGCCAAGGTGGGTGCCTCGGGTGCACGGCAGGCGCACAACGCCAGCGACAAGAGCAACCACGATGCGAGCATGCGGAGCGACGGTGTCTTCATGGGTTCCGATACCTCTGTGCAGAGGAAAGGCATGGTGCCGATCCAGTGGTGGACGCATGCAGCCTGCCATTGGCGGCATCTCCAGGTTGCAGCGGGGCGGATCGCGGCCCGCTAGCGCAAGCCTGGACCAAACCGCAATTGAATGATAGCGCTATCATATTCTTGATGGACAGATTGCCCTGAATTGCCAACTTTTCGATCGGAATGGCACGAGATCGGAGCGAAATGTTGCATTGCAACGCAATCTGTCGAGCAACGGGCATGCGAATGCTGCAGGACACCTTGCAAGAGAAAAATTGGTAGCGCTACCATTCCGGCAGCCCGTCCTGCATGATGTGTCGCATCATCGATGCCACGGGTTCGTGGCGCAGGGTGCGCTGGCGATCATGGCGCCGACGGGGTGGCGTGATCCGGATACCAGGGGAGTGTCGATGATCGATCGTGCCACCACCGCACCACTGCATGCCGGGAAACTCTCGGTCGTCGAGAAGGTGGGCTACAGCGTCGGCGATCTCGCCGCCAACCTCATCTTCCAGACGTTGTTGACCTTCCTGGCGTTCTTCTACACGGACGTGTTCGGCATCCCGGCAGCCACGGCGGCGACGATCATCTTCATCGTCGGCATGCTCGGCGCCTTCGTGTTCACGCCCCTCGTGGGCCTGCTGGCGGATCGGACGAGTACGCGATGGGGCAAGTTCCGCCCGTGGATACTGTGGACGGCGTTGCCATTCGGCGTGCTGTCACTGCTGGCTTTCAGCACGCCCGAATTGGGTGCGCAGGGCAAGGTGGTCTATGCCGGTGCAACGTACACGTTGCTGGCGCTCGTCTATGCCGCCAACAACCTGCCTTACGCGGCCTTGAGCGGCGTGTTGACCGGCAGCATGGCCGAGCGCAACAGCCTGTCGGCGTACCGGTTCGTGGCGGTGATGGTGGCGCAGTTCATCATCCAGGTCCTGCTGCTGCCGCTGGTGCTGATCCTGGGCGGCGGCGACAAGGTGCAGGGCTTCCAGAACACGATGCTGCTGTTCGCCTGCCTCGGCACGATCCTGTTCCTGGTGACGTTCTTCACCACGCGCGAGCGCATCGTGCCCACGCCGGAGCAGAAGTCGACCATCAAGCAGGATCTCTCCGACCTGGCGAAGAACCGGCCATGGCTGGTGATGCTGGCGCTGACGATCCTCGTATTCATCGGACTCGCCCTCAAGGGCGGCATGTACGTCTATTACTTCAAGTACTACCTCGATGAGGTAGCGCTTGCGGCGTTCCTCGACGGCATCGGTTTCAACGGCTTCATCGCAGGGTTGAATGCCGTGCTGACCGGCATGGGCCTGACGTCGTTTCAGTGGCCGGAGGATGCGCCCACCTCTGCGTTGAGCCTGTTCAACGCCGGGGGCATCATTCTGATGATCATCGGCATCGGCTTCTCGAAGCGACTGGCCGACCGCTTCGGGAAGCGCAACGTATTTGGTGCCGCTTTGTTCGTGGCCACGTTGTTCCTCCTGGTGTTCTATTTCTACTCGCCGCGGTCGATCGTGCCGGTGTTCGTTTCTCACATCCTGCATGGCTTCTTCTACGGCATCACCATCCCGTTGTTGTGGGCGATGATCGCCGACGTGGCGGATTGGTCGGAGTGGAAGAATGGACGGCGCGCCACCGCGATCATCTTCTCGGCGATGATGTGCGGGTTGAAGGTCGGGTTGAGTGTCGGTGGCGCGCTGGTCGCCGGGATCCTGGCATATGTCGGCTACGAGGCGGGGGGTGCCGTGCAGTCGCCGGAAACCGTGTCCGGCATCCGTCTCGCGGTGAGCGTGTTGTGCTCGGCACCGTTCCTGTTATGCGTGGCGCTGCTGTTCCTCTACGAGATCAACAAGCAGGCCGAAACGCGCATTGAACGCGAGTTGCACGTGCGTCGTCTCGGGATGGGGGCGGCGACGTGAGTGCGGCGTCACCGGACATCATCGGCGCGGCGGTCGACGTGCACGACTTGTCCGTGTCGAACCTCGCCGCACTGGCACGTCGTGCGATCTCGCCACCTCTGGTGACGCACATCCATACCGCCGACGCATCGGCGCACGTGTTCGAAGGCCGCATCTACATCTACCCGTCGCACGACATCGACGGCGGCGCGCCCTTCGACGACGACGGCGGGCACTTCTGCATGGAGGACTATCACGTGCTGCGGCAGGACGCGCCGGGTGGCGAGGCCGTGGATTGCGGACAGGTGCTGCACGTGCGTGACGTGCCTTGGGCGGAGCGTCAGATGTGGGCACCCGATGCCGCACATCGAGATGGTCGCTACTACCTGTATTTCCCGGCCAAGCAAGCCGATGGCTTGTTCCGGATCGGCGTGGCGGTGGGCGACAGCCCGGCCGGTCCGTTCGTGCCGGAACCGACGCCCATCGAAGGCGCGTATTCGATCGACCCGGCGGTATTCGCCGACGATGACGGCGAGCAGTACCTGTACTTCGGCGGCATCTGGGGCGGCCAGATGCAGCAGTACCGCGACAACGTGCATGACGCCACGCAAGGGGAGCCCGCGTCCGACCAGCCTGCACTCGGGCCGCGCGTTGCCCGGCTGGATGCGGGGATGAAGACGCTCGCCGAACCGTCCCGTGAAATCCTCATCCTCGACGCGAACGGCGAACCGCTGCGTGCCGGCGACCACTTGCGTCGTTACTTCGAAGGCCCATGGATCCACAGGTTCCAGGAGCGCTACTACCTGTCGTACTCGACCGGGAACACGCGCTTGCTGTGCTACGCCATCGGCGACAGTCCGTATGGGCCTTTCACCTACCAGGGCGTGCTGCTCGAACCCGTGGTCGGCTGGACCACGCATCATTCGGTCATCGCGTTCGGCGGCAAGTGGTGGTTGTACTACCACGACGCGCTGTTGTCGGGCGGCGTCACCCATCTGCGTACGGTGAAGGTCGCCGAACTTCACCATGGTGCAGACGGTACGATCCGCACCATCAAGCCTTATGGCTGAGTGCGCGGCGGATCCTGCCGTGCTTGCCGACGCGACGGCATTGCTCTCGCCCGGCCCGTTGATCCGGTTGGAGAAAGGCAGGATCGAGGTGGATCTGGCTCCACGGGCCGGTGGCCGCATCGCACAGATCCGTTTCGGCGGCGAAGAGCAACTGGTTGGTCCGGACGACGGCGGATCGGCCGCGATTGCGTGGGGTTGTTACCCGATGGTGCCGTGGGCCGGCAGGATCCGTGACGGTCGATTCACCTTCTACGGCAAGGCCTACCAGCTCCGCCGCAACTACGAAGGCCATGCGATCCATGGTTTCGGGTTCGTGTCCGCATGGACGGTCGAAGCATGTTCGGCGGATGCAGCATCGCTGCATGTGAGACTGCCGCGGGAGGCGTTCTGGCCGTTCGGCGGCATTGCGCGGCAACACATTGAACTCCACCGGGATTGCCTGCGGATGGCGTTGTCGGTCGAGGCGGAAGAGCAGGCGATGCCGGCGGTGATCGGATGGCATCCCTGGTTCCGCAAGCCAGAGCGGCTGGATTTCACTCCATCGCATATGTATCCACGCGATCGCGACGGTATTGCGACGTTGCCGTTGGCCGGGCCAGGGCCAAGCCCATGGGACGACTGTTTCATCCACGGCGGCATGGTGGCGTTGCATCACCGTCGCTGGCAATTGCGGTTGCAGTCGGAATGCAATCATTGGGTCGTGTTCGACGCATTGGCGCATACCACCTGCGTAGAACCGCAGACCGGGCCGCCGGATGCGTTCAATCTCGGCAGTGCCATCATCGGCCCGGGCGATCGCATCGAGATGTCGATGACGTTGACGTGGCGCGACGCCGTGGAGCGTTGAGTCAGGCCTTGGTTCGTCGCGCAGCCGTGCGAGTTCAGTTGCGTGGGTGCCTGCTGAATTCGCGCGTGGTGCCATCGCGCAGCACCAGCGAGACGGTATAGGGCTGCGCGCGGCCATCGGGATGTTCCATGCCCGGCGAGCCGATCGGCATGCCGGGCAGGGCGAGTCCCTTCGCATCGGGACGTTCGCGCAAGAGGCGCAGGACGTCTTCGGCGGGCACATGGCCTTCGATGAAGTAGCCATCGACTTCCGCGGTATGGCACGAGCCCATGGCGTAGGGAACGCCAGTGGCCTGCTTGATCGGCCCCATGTCGTCCACGTTCTTCGCCAAGACATTGAAGCCCGCCTGCTGCATGTGTTCGATCCAGACGCCGCAACAACCGCATGATTCGTGTTTGTGCACGGTCATCAACGGCAGTGTTGCCGCGGACTGCGTGGGGGCCGCGGCCATCGCCTGCCTGCCGGCGTCGCTGGAGGATTCTGCGACCGCGCAGGCACCCAGGGGTATGCACAGTGCGAGCATCAGGAGGCGGCTGGTGTTCATGTGATGTTCCTCGATATTCGTGTTTGTGTGATCGATGTAATTCAGAACCAGAACCGCACGCCGGCCACGACGCGTGTGTCGCGTAGGTGGCTCCCGTTGGTGCGTGCGATGTCGACGGTGTTGCCCATCGCGCGTTCGTGTGCGATGCCGACGTAGGGTGCGAAGCGCCGGTTGATCTCGTAGCGCAGGCGCAACCCGCCCTCGAGCTTGCCGATGCCGGAGCCGATGCCGGCTTCGGGTTCGTTCTTCAGCGATGCCGTGGCTTCGACCAGCGGTTGCAGGATCAGGCGGTTGGTCAGCAGCACTTCGTATTCGGCCTCGACCTTGAGTTGCACCTGCCCGCCGCTGCCGACATAGGCCATGGCCGAGATTTCGAACATGTAGGGCGCCAGCCCCTCCACGCCGATCGCGCCCCACGTGCGTGAGTCCGGCCGGAATTCCTGCTTCACGCCCGCCACCAGGTCCCACCAGGGTGTCACGCTGCGGCTGTAGAGGGCGTGCGCATTCGTCGAATCGGTCCTTCCGCCGCTGCGTTCGCCGCTGCTCTTGAGCCGCAGGCGGTTCACGTCGCCGCCGATCCATGCGCTGCCCGACCAGGCCTGTCCGGTGCCGTGATCTGCATCCCATGCCTCGAACCGGTTCAAGCGCACGCGCCAGTGCAGATCGCTGCCGTGCGCGTGGCCTTCGTGCAGGTGCGGGAAGGCGGCGGCACGGTCTTCGTCGGTCAGTTCGGGGATCGGCTCGCGTGGTTCCGTCGGCCCGGGTTTGCGCGGTGTGCAATGGCCCATTGCCGCGTGCTCGGGCGGGCAGCGCGGATCGACCACCTCGGTCGATGCCGTGTCGTGGCTGTGCCCTTGCGTGGACGGCATCGTGCAATGCCCCATCACCGCATGCTCCGGTGTGCAGCCGGGATCGCCTGCTTCTTCGGTCTTCAGTGACGAATCATGCCGGTGCGTGCCGGGCATCGTGCAATGGCCCATCGCCGCATGTTCCGGTGTGCACGAGGGCGAGGGGGCGTGCCCGGCGTGTTGTGCCTGTGCAGACGTTGAATATGCGAATGCAGCGACGCAGGACCATGCGAGGAGCTTAGGTGGCATGTTCGCGAGAAGGCTTTTCATGCGCCTTCCTCCACGCGCACTTCGCGCATCATGCCGGCATCCATGTGGTAGAGCAGGTGGCAGTGGTAGGCCCAGCGCCCGAGTGCATCGGCACGCACGCGGTAACTGCGCTTCGTGCCGGGTGGCATGTCGACAGTGTGCTTGCGCACCTTGAACTCGCCGTCCTCGTCCTCGATGTCGCTCCACATCCCATGCAGGTGGATCGGGTGCTGCATCATGGTGTCGTTGACCAGCACGATGCGCACGCGCTCGCCGTAGTTCAGCCGCAACGGTTCGGCGCCGCCGAACGGAATGCCGTCGAACGACCAGGAGAACTTCTCCATGTGGCCGGTGAGGTGCAGTTCGATGTCGCGGCCAGGGTCGCGGCCATCCGGATCGTCGAATAGGCTGTAGAGGTCGCCGTAGGTCAGTACGCGGCGGCCGTTGTCGCGCAAGCCGATGCCCGGGTCGTCCAGGCGCGGCGTCGGCGTCATGGTCTGCATGTCGACCAAAGGGCTGCGCAGTTCGCTCTGCGGATGCGATTGCATGCCGCCTCCGTGTCCGCCATGGCCACCATGCCCCGCATGTGCATCGTGTCCGCCGCCATTCGCACCGTGGTCGCCATGGCCCATGTCGTCCATGGTCAGCAGCGGGCGCGGGTCGATCGCGGGAATTGGTGCTTCCAGCCCGGCGCTCACCGCCAGCGTGCCACGTGCATGACCGGTGCGGCCCATGTCCTGCGCGAAGATGGTGAAGGCGTCCTGGCCGCTCGGCTCCACGATCACGTCGATCGTTTCCGCCACGCACATGCGGAATTCGTCCACCGAGATCGGATGCACGTACTGGCCGTCGACCGCCACGACCTTCATCTTCAGGCCGGGTATGCGGACGTCGAAGTAGGTCATGTTGGCGGCGTTGATGAAACGCAGCAGCACCTTCTCGCCTGGTCGGAACTCGCCGCTCCAGTTGTTGGTCGGCGTCACGCCGTTCATCAGGTAGGTGTAGGTGTTGGCGTTGACGTCGGACAGGTCGGTTGGCGTCATCCGCATCCGGCCCCAAGCCCTGCGGTCGGCCATGGTGGCGGCCCAGCCGTCGCGGCGGACGTCCCTGATGAAATCACCGACGGTCGGCTTGTAGTAGTTGTCGTAGTGCGGCGACTTCTTCAGGCGCGCGAACAGGCCTTCGGGCGAAAGATCCGTCCAGTCCGACAGCAGCACCACGTGTTCGCGATCCCAGTCGTAGGGCGGTGGTTCGATCGGGTCGATGATCATCGGCCCGTACAGGCCGGCCTGCTCCTGGTGCTTGGAGTGTGCGTGGTACCAGTAAGTGCCCGACTGCCTGAGTTTGAAGCGGTAGAGATACGACTCACCGGGATAGATCCCGTCGAAGCTCATGCCGGGCACGCCATCCATGTTCGATGGCAACAAGATGCCGTGCCAGTGGATCGAGGTCTGGGTGTTGCCCGGAAGGCGATTGGCGACGCGGATGCTGACCGTGTCGCCTTCGCGCCAGCGCAGCAACGGCGCCGGCAGGCTGTTGTTGACCGTGATCGCCGGGCGCGTTCGGCCGGTGAAGTTGACGTGGCTGGATCCGACGTCTAACTGGAGGTCGGTCTGGGTCAGGAGACCGCCGGGCTTGGCGTAGGTCGTGTCGTGTGCATGCGCAGGGGTGCGCAGCACGCCCGTGGAGAGTGCCACGCTGCCAAGCGCCAACCCTTGGACGAAAGTGCGCCGGGAGAGCGATGCCGGCGCGGGATTGCGTGCGCTGGATGTACTGGGTGTCATGTCGTTTCCCAAGCGGCCGGAATGCCGTGGCCGCCATTGATCGATCAGGAAGGCGCGCACGGGCGCGCAACCGAAGGCCGGTGCCAGCCGGCACGATCAGGGTGTCAAGCGATCGGAGGTCGATTCAATCCGATGGCCGCAGGCGGCATGTATCCGGACGGCGAGACACTTGATGCCGGCGCAGCCACCACGGGTGGCTGCAAGGTCGCGGAGACCACGACGGCCGGCACGTGATGCGAGCAATGGCAACTGCAGGCTGCAGCCTGGCAGCAATCCGTTGCCTGTGCCTCGTCGACGGGTGCGGGGACATCGACATTGGCGCCGTGGCAGTCCGATGCATGGCCAGCTGGCTGGGTGGGCTGTTTCGTCAATGATTCGCCTGACGATGGCGTGGCGTCCTGCGACATTGCAGGCATGTCGTGCGCATGCGCAGGTGCCGTGACGAAGCCGGTGCCGTAAAGCACCACGCTCGCAGACAACAGGACGCGCAGCAGCAGCGGGATCAGGGGCATCGGGACGAGAATGTGGATCTCATGATCGACAGGGGCAGCATATCCAAGTCCGAAGGGCCTGTCGCGCATATGCACCGCTGGGTCCCGGATTCGTGTCGAGGGGCTCATGATTTGCGAAAATCACCATTCCCGCAGTCAGAAGCCCCCGGACATGCACGATTCGACGACATCGCCGCAGCGCGCATGGACGGCCGCCGCGATTTCGCGGATCGAAGCCGACTTCAACCGGTCGGCGGATACGCATCTGGTGCCGTTGGCGTTGCCGGGCTACCCGGGCATCGATGTCTATCTGAAGGATGAGTCCAGCCATCCAACCGGCAGCCTGAAGCATCGCCTGGCGCGTTCGCTGTTCCTGTATGCGCTGGCGAATGGCTGGTTGCGCGAAGGTGCGCCGGTGATCGAAGCATCCAGTGGTTCGACCGCTGTGTCGGAAGCCTATTTCGCGCGATTGCTCGGCATTCCGTTCATTGCGGTGATGCCTGCATCCACGTCGCCGGAAAAGGTCGCCGCCATCGAGTTCCAGGGCGGGCGCTGCCATCTGGTCGAACGTGCCTGCGACCTGCACGATGCCTCGCTGCGGCTGGCGCGCGAAACCGGCGGCCACTTCATGGACCAGTTCACCTACGCCGAGCGTGCGACCGACTGGCGCGCGAACAACAACATCGCCGAATCGATCTTCCGCCAGATGTCCGCCGAGCCGCACCCGGTGCCGGAGTGGATCGTGTGCAGCGCGGGCACGGGGGGCGCTGCCGCGACGTTGGGCCGTTACGTCCGCTACCGACAGCATCCCACCCGGGTGTTGTGTGCCGATCCCGAGCGGTCGGTGTTCTTTGATTACTACGCCGCCGTCGCGGCCGGTGGTGGTGATCCTTCACTTGCGCTTGAAGACGGATCACGCATCGAAGGCATCGGCCGGCCGCGGGTCGAGCCGAGCTTCATCCCGGCCTGCATAGATGCGATGGTCAAGGTGCCTGATGCGCTCAGCCTTGCGGCGATGCGCTGGGTCAGCAGCGCGCTGGGTCGGCGCGTGGGTGGTTCGACAGGCACGAACTTCGTCGGCGTGCTGCATGCGGCCAAGCGAATGACATCCGCCGGTCGCAACGGTTCGATCGTGTTCGTGCTGTGCGATGGCGGAGAACGTTACGCACATAGCTATTACGATGCCGATTGGTATCGTGCGAATGGGATCGACATCGAGGCGGGCGATGCCGTGGTCGCCACGGCCGCGGCGGGTGGCGCATTGCCCAGCCTGCCATGGGCCGACTTTGACGTGGATTGACCCGTGCGTGGCCTGCGGGCGCTACATTGCTGACAAACCGTTCATTGGCGGCACCCTTCCAATCGCAGGCTCCGCCTCCATCTCCTCCAGACGCCTACTCACTCTCGCGCCATGACCACTGCCCAAGACAACCCGTTGCTCGACTTCTCCGGCCTGCCCCGCTTCGACGGCATCCAGCCAAGTCACATCGAACCCGCGCTCGACCAGCTGATCGCCGAGGCGGATGCAGCGGTGAAGGCTGCGGAACAGGTCTCCCCGGTGGCATGGAACACGCTGGTCGAGCCGCTGGATGATGCGACCGAGCGACTGAGTCGCGCCTGGGGCCAGGTGGAGCATCTCGAGGCCGTGGTCAGCACGCCGCAACTGCGCGAGACGTACAACGCGCAGCAACCGCGAGTGACACGGTTCTGGAGTGCCCTGTCGCAAAACCTGGCGCTGTTCGCGCAGTACAAGGCGTTGCTCGATGCGCCTGAGTACGCAAGCTTCGATGCCGCGCGCTGCAAGGTGGTCGACAACGAGTTGCGTGGCTTCCGCCTCGGCGGCGCCGAACTTGGCGAGGAAGACAAGGCGCGTTTCGCTGCCATCCGGCAGGAGCTGTCCGAACTGTCGACGAAGTTCTCGCAGAACGTGCTCGATGCCACCGATGCATACGCGTTCCATGTCGAGGATGAGGCAAGGCTCGCCGGCTTGCCTGCCGATGTCGTAGCCGCTTGCCGTGCCGCGGCGGAGAAAGCCGGCAAGCCAGGATGGATGCTGGGACTGCAGATGCCGGTGTACCTACCGGTGTTGACCTATGCCGATGACCGGTCCTTGCGGGAAACGCTCTATCGCGCTTCGGCTGTACGCGCGTCTGAACTGGGTGACGCCCCGGAGCGTGACAACTCGTCCTTGATCGCGCGGATCGTCGCGCTGCGCGCGGAGCTGGCGTCGTTGCTGGGATTCGCGAACTATGCCGGATATTCGCTGGCGACGAAGATGGCCGACACGCCCGATGAAGTGCTGGCGTTCCTGCGCAGCCTCGCCGGTCGTGCGCGCCCGCATGCACGCAGGGACCGCGAGGAACTGGAGCGCTTCGCCAAGGACGAACTCGGGCTCGATGCGCTGGAGCCGTGGGACCTGCCTTGGGCCAGCGAGAAGCTCAGCGAGGCGCGTTACAGCTTTTCGGCGCAGGAGGTCAAACAGTATTTCACCGAGCCGAACGTGCTGGCGGGACTGTTCGACGTCATCCATGCGCTCTACGGCCTGCGTGTCGAAGAAGACACAGCGCCGACGTGGCACGAGGACGTGCGTTTCTACCGACTGGTGGATGGCGATGGCCGCCTCGTCGGCCAGTTCTACCTCGACCTGTATGCGCGCACCGGCAAGCGCGGTGGCGCATGGATGAACGATTGCCGCAACCGGCGCGATACCGCGCGTGGCCGCCAGACGCCGCTGGTGTACCTGGTGTGCAACTTCGGCAAGAGCGTCGACGGCAAGCCGGCGACCTTCAGCCACGACGAAGTCATCACCTTGTTCCACGAGATGGGGCATGGCCTGAACCAGCTGCTGACCGAGATTGGCGAACTGGGTGTCGCCGGTCTCAACGGCGTGGAGTGGGATGCGGTGGAGTTGCCCAGCCAGTTCATGGAGAACTTCTGCTGGGAATGGGAGCGCGTGCAGGCGATGACCGCGCATACCGTGACCGGAGAGCCGCTTCCGCGCGTGCTGTTCGACAAAATGTTGGCAGCGAAGAACTTCCAGAGCGGCATGCAGACCGTGCGCCAGCTCGAGTTCGCGTTGTTCGACATGGAGCTGCACGGGAACTTCGACCCCGGGAACGACGACGTGCTGTCGTTGATTGCGCGCGTGCGCGCGGAAGTCGCGGTCAATCCAGTGCCAGCATGGAACAGGTTCCCGCACCAGTTCAGCCACATCTTCGCAGGCGGCTATGCGGCCGGTTACTACAGCTACAAGTGGGCCGAGGTGCTCAGCGCCGATGCTTACGCCGCATTCGAAGAGGCACCGGAACGGATCGTCGAGACCGGCGCGCGCTTCCGCCACGAGATCCTCGCCCGTGGCGGTAGCCGCCCGGCGATCGAGAACTTCAAGGCCTTCCGTGGTCGAGCCCCGAGCATGGACGCGTTGCTGCGCCACTCGGGCATGGATGACAACGCCCTGGTCTGAATATCTCGCGTGGTGATTGCGACTGGGTTTCCCCGCTATCGCGGACACTTGCAAAACGGCCAATCAAGACCATGAGGAGTGTTCACGTCGAAGAGGAGGAAGATTTGTCGAATTGAAGAAGCGGCATGGGCCAGACAAGCGCGTTGCTACTTGCTACTCCAACACTCGATCCACTGCCCGGTTGGATTGGGTCATAAATATGCCCAAGCCCGGTGAAGACCGATTAGATGAATGACACCGAGTGCGAGGCAGATGCTTGAGCTCACTAACCAGAATCTCACGCTGTTGCCGGGGAATAGTGGCATCAGCGGCAAAAATCCTACCGCGCGAAGCAAATAGATAGCAGTGATCGCGCACAGTACGATGCGCAAGAGTGGCAGCTTCACAACAATGCCTGCGCCGGATAGTGCATATAGAGAGAACGCTAGCAACATGCTGGCGATGGCCAACGTGACGATGGTGGGGCGCCAGTTCCCCGCTTCAGCCAACTTGGCCATGCGTTCACCGGCACCCAGGAATCGGTACCAGGCTCCGCCGCCAATCACGGCGCCAACGTGTACGACTGCCGCAGCGGCGCTGAGTGCGGCGCCAATGATCAGGTAAGGGCTGTCGGGATGATTCATCTCGATGGAATTGATTCGGTTAAAGAAGGACGGACTGAAAGTTATCTTGCTCGAGGAGTATTGATTTTCGGGATATTGGCAATCATGAACAGCAGTCAATCTGCATATTCAACATGGCCGCAGCCATGATCCTCGCCAACTTTCCCGTAGCGGTCCAGTTCGGAGAGACGGTTGCCGTCCGCGTCGAACATTAGATCCAATCCAAACAGCTGGCGGTTCCGGTCATAGTCCGGGGACTTCATGCTGGAAATTGGGTGTGCCTGTATTCATGGGTCCATGTGCCTTTAGGGCCGTCCTTGTCTGCGCAAATGACTGGCTTTGTCGAATGTACGTAGCGTTGGGATGAAGCGACCAGGATTCCGGTGTCGATTTGCGAGTTGGCGATGATCGCGCCATGCGAAGGGATGGGCATGCCTCGCCCTGCATCGATTCATTGATTCGCCTGGGTGGCGATTCTTGCGATTCTCAACGAACCTCCATCTATGACTGCTGATCGCCATGTAAGGCAGCACGATACTGTTGATGTATTCATGCGGTCGACAGATAAGAACCGGGTTTCCAGGAAGCAGGTAGAAGACGGATTCTGATTGTCTTGTGGCAACGCGTAGCAAGTTTCGACAACTCTAGAATCCAGAATATTCATTTTGATCTGCTTTGCATCACCGCCTAACGACAAGACAGATTGGGGCGTGGCGAACACTCGTTCGTTTGTCCACCGAAAGTGGAGCTCATGTAATTTGTGTCGTCTATTGGGAGGTGGAAGTGCTGTTGTGATGAACAGCATTCCTGAGGTGACAAACGACAATATGTGGAGAGCCTGATCACATCAGGGAATGGCAAAATTTGGACCTGGTGACGCAGGTGGATTCGGGCACATGAATTGCAGAAAGGCAGGGAGATGGATAGATGTCCTTTTGACGGCATTGGACAATGGAAACGCTCGTATGAATGAATCGAAGCGCAGCGCCATTCATTCTGCACGTTTATCGGGACTGGTCGTCTTGAGTTTGATTTTGATGCCAGGATCCGCGTGCGCGAACATGGTGATGTTTCATGGCAGTGGGGAGTTGGGAGAAAGGGAGCTCTTCTTCACCAGTTTCAGCACCATCATGGATCGCACGCCAATGGACGCGATATTTGGTCCGATGTCCGTGCACGAAATCGAAGTCATTGGCGTTTACGAGAAAACATCGAAGCCAGATTGGGCGGAAATGAAGCTGCAGTTCGAATGTCCCGTCGAACAGATGCAACAGTGGCCAGGACGGCGGAGAAGGTCGGCTGAACAGGCGCCCAAAAAGCTGCCCGCGCCGTTGCGTTGGCGCATGGCGGAACGAAGCTATCAATTTACTCGGGATGCTGACCAGGTTCCGCTGCCCCAAACCCAGTGGCAATCAATCTCTGATCCCGCCATTTTCAAGGCCGGAATGTTCGCTTGCAACAACATCATGGTCCGGTCTGCGATCAGCAGTGCTGGCGGTTCGAGTTCGGTTGACAATGCCAAGCTCAATGCTGCTTTGGCGCCCCTTGGCATTGGTGATGTTGCCTGGGTCAATGGGGTTGGAAATGTCTTGAGTCTCGCCAGTTTTACATGGAGTCACTTGTGGAAAGCGCAGCGACCTCGAGGTAAAAGAGACCGACAGCTGTCCAGTGCAGAGATTGCGAGGAATCAGGAAGAGCTTGCAAGGATAGCTCGGGAAATGGACAGGCTCGATGCCCAGGCGCAAGCGTTCGCAAAGCCGATAATCGAGGCGGATCAGGCTGAGCAAGCGTTCTTGGCGACTGTGCAGAGGGTGCGTGCAGGCAGGCAGGTCACGGAATTGGAATCATCGTTGCTGGCGGTTTGGTTGGCGAAACCGGAAGAGCTGGTGGTCGCGCGACTGGGCACTGCGCCGAGGGTGAGCGAGGCAGGTGGGCTGCGCTTCATCAGCTACGATGATCAGGCGGATACACGGACGGCAGTGGTTAGTGCTGCCTCTGGTCGCGTGCTCTCGCAAAGTGGCGCGTACAGTGCGTGTGAAGTGACATTCGTGGCCGCCCAGGACGCGAAGAATGCATGGCGCGTGGCGGATATCCGTATTCAATCCACGGGGCCCGCAGGAGACATGTGTCGATCGCTTCTCAATACCCCGCATGACTGAGATTGCCGGGGTTCGGTGCAAGCCGGATCCGGACTGGCGTGCAGTTGCCTCGTGGCGCGGGTGATCAGGCGTGCTGTTGATCCCCTTGTTCGTGCGGTTTGTCACTAATGCATTGAGTGGCCTATATAGGCACGGAATGATCGATGCAATGCGATCGGCAGGCACGAGACTTCGAACAATGTTGAATTCAATTGTTGGTTACAAGGTCAATCTTGCGCGTTTTGGTGGGGGGCTCGTGGTGGCGTGCTGCATCCCGTTGGTGGCGTGTGGCTCGATCGCAGAAAAGACGAATGGTCTGTCCGACGAGCGCATCCTCTCCGAGGCAGGCGGCACGCTGGGAATCGCGCCGTCTGATCTGACGATGGAGTCCCGGCGCGTGGAGGGCGTGAATACTTACGTGACACTGAAGGGAAAGGATGGAAAGACATACGCGTGCACGATCAATGGCGGGAACCTGTTCTCGTTCGGCATGACAAATCCTCCCGTTTGCAATGCAAGGTAGAGCCTGCGGCTGAGTGTTGGTGCGACGTCAGCGTACGCAGAATATGCACGTCGGACCCATGATCGGGTCGCGCGTCCTTCCCTGTGTGGAAAGTGGGGTGCTTGACGTGGCTCATTCTTGAAGGTGGGTGAAGTCGACACGCGGGTAGATTCCAGAGTCCGGTTCTCAGGAGAAACTGTGTCGGCAAGCGGCAAGATGAAAGCGGTTGTCCATGACCGCTATGGCGGGCCTGATGTCCTGGATCTGGCCGAAGTTCCCAAGCCTGAGCCTGCCGACGACGAGATTCTGGTCAGGATCCACGCCACGACAGTGACTTCGGGCGACTGTCGATTGCGCAGCATGGATATGCCGTTCGGATTCTCGGCGCTTGGGCGTGCCATGTACGGAGTTCGGCGTCCGAAGACGGCGATACTTGGCAGTGAATTCTCCGGAACAGTGGAAAAATCCGGGGCGCGTGTTACTGCATTCCAGGCCGGAGATCGGGTGTTCGGCTTGCTCGGCGCAAGAATGGGCTGTCACGCCGAGTATTGCTGCATCCCCGAGAGCGGAGCGGTGGCGCGAAAGCCGAATAGCCTGAGTCATCGACAGGCTGCGGCGCTGTCATTTGGAGGAACCACGGCGCTGGATTTCCTGCGGCGAGGAAGATTCCGTTCCGGCGAGACGATACTTGTCAACGGATCGTCCGGCTGTGTCGGGAGCGCTGCGATCCAGATCGCCAAATCCCTTGGGGGGGAGGTGACCGGCGTATGTGGGCCGAGGAATACAAGCGTCGTGAAAGCACTGGGGGCGAATCGCGTCATCGATTACACGGAACATGACTTTGTCGCGAGCGGTGAATCCTATGACGTGATCCTCGATACGGTCGGCAACTGCAGTTATCGGCGATGCAATCATGTGCTGAATGAGGGCGGTCGCCTGATGCTGGTGGCTGCTGATCTGTTGGACATGCTGCATGCTCCGTTGATTGCACCGATATCCAGCAAGCGCGTTCTGGCGGGCCCGGTTGCTGTTTTGCCGAATGACATCAAGGTCATCGCAGCCCTCGCGGAAAGCGGTGGTTTTCGCCCTCTGCTGGACAGGGTTTATCCAATCGATGAAATCAAGGACGCGCACCGATACGTGGACACCGGACGAAAGCGTGGCAATGTGGTGATTGAACTGGTTCATGAATATACGAGCGACCTCTCGACAGGATGAGGTTGTGATGGCGCAGGGCATTTCACAGGAACGTCCATTGGCTGGCGCCGACTGCCAGCTGCGCACCTGCGTGAAAAATTCGCTGCTCGCCAGAGCGCTGCGGGCCTGCAGGGATGCGCAGACACTTTCATCGCCGTATTCTCCGCAGATCGGGGTGCCTTGAAGCACGGATCGGGCATGATGGAAGACAGAAAACGAGTCGTCAGGCGGGTTGCGTCCATCGTCGCCTGGTGGTCGCTCTACGGACTCATGATGGCGACACAGATCGTCGGAATCACGTCGCCTGCAGGAACGCAATTGACTTGGTCAGGCGCGCTCAGCTACGCCTACGGGAGTGTGTGGCCATGGATACCGATGACGATTGCCATCTATTTCCTGGCGAGCACGTTCCCGCTTGGCAGGAAGGACTGGTGGCGGAGCCTGGCGATATATGTAGTCGCCATCGGCGTATTCATCGTCTGCAAGGGTGCCTACGCGTATTACACCAACCCGATCTTTGGCTGGTATAGCGTCCTTCCATCATTCCGGGATGTTCTCGTGTCCAGCGTCAGCAACAACATGATGCTGGGGTGGATGGTGGTGGGGGTCGCGCATGGCGTCGTCTACTACGAGAGAACACAAGAGCGCGACCGTGTTCTGGCTGATCTGGAACGAAGCCTTGTGAATGCCAGGCTCGAAGCGCTTAGGTCACAGCTCAATCCACATTTTCTGTTCAATGCACTCAACTCTGTTGCAGAGCTGATGCGATTGGATGTCGATCAGGCAGATCGCATGCTGGTTGCCATTTGCGAGATGCTTAGGGATAGCCTGAAATCACACGATGCTCCTGAGCGGCGGCTAGGCGAGGAACTGCATCAGCTCACCAGCTATCTGACCATCGAAGAGATTCGTTTGGGGGATCGGATGTCCTCCACGATTGAAGCGGAAGAAACATGCCTGGATATTCCTGTGCCAGTCCTTTCGTTACAGCCAGTGGTCGAGAATGCGATCGTGCACTCGATTGCGAGAACAAGGGAGCCTGGATGGGTGTCTGTCAAATGCTGGATTGACGGATCCGACCTGCAAATTTGCATCAAGAACTCCACATGCGCACGTTTCGATCGACCGCACAGTGGCAACGGGATCGGTTTGCGCCTGGTCGCGGACAGGTTGACGCTCCTCTATGGCGATCGGGGTCGGATCCGCCACGGGAGGCTTGCGGATGATGTCTACGAGGTGCGGATCGCCGTGCCAATCCCTGGGGGTTTGCACGAAGCAACGGACGGATAGGAGTGGATATGTTGTACGCAGCAATCGTCGACGACGAGCCCTTGGCGAGATCAAGGTTACACAGGTTGATCGAAAAGGTCGCCGGGCAAAGAATCAAGGTGGTCGCCGAATGTGTTGACGTCAGCGAATTGCTGTCGGTCTCTGGTGATATCCATCTCGACATACTGTTCCTCGACATCGAGCTTCCGGGGGGCAATGGGTTCACGGCGCTGCGGCGATGGAATGGGTCTACCCCGATGGTTGTCTTTGTTACAGCATATGATCACCACGGAGTGCAGGCATTCGCTGAAAATGCGATTGACTATTTACTGAAGCCTGTTTCGATGGATCGGCTGAGAGAAACCATCTCTCGGATCGAAGACAGGGTTCACATCGCGAAGCGCCATGCGGACCCGTCAGGCAAGAGACTGCCGTTCCAAGTCGGTCGACGCACTGTCCTGGTGGACGAGCAGCAAATTGAGCTGGTTCGCGTTAATGGGAACTATTTGGATGTTGAAACCCCGAAAGGCACATACACGCGTCGCCAACCCTTGGCTGATTTCCTCCAGGAGCTTGAACCGGGGTCATTCTCGAGAATACACAGATCGACGGCGGTACGATCAACCTCCGTTGAGAATGTTTTGGCTATTGGTTCTGGAAGGTATGCCGTGACATTGTCCTCCGGAAAGAGCGCGGTATCTGGTCGGCTCTATAGCAAGGTTGTTCAAGGCTTGGTGAGAAAGGTCACCAGGCGGGAGTTGACTCGAGGTGAATGATCGGCCACTTGGATCGAAACCGATCTGCGGGCGGTGATCCCCGGATGTCTGTTCGGAGGATTGCGGGATCGTTTTTGCCGTATCAGCAGGCAGAGCCTTGGAATGTCGAGATCGACACGTGGTTTATTCCCGGGTATCGAGGGTCAGTGGCTACGCGGCCGATTGACCGTGCGGACGGTGCCAGGTGGTCGTGTTGATTGCACGTCGAATGCCAACGGACCTACGGCCGCGCCATGCATGTTGTGATGTTGTTGGATGCATCACTCGCGCAACTTGTCACATCAAGGTTGACAGCTATCGGGGCACGCTCAAATTCCGCATGGTTGGTCGAAGACGATAATCGACTAGGAAATTTCGCGCGAACCGACAACTCTCTCTCGATTGGGGCCAGATGGCCCCATTTTTTTGCATGTCTGTCCAGATCTGCGGATGCAGATGCTCATGATGTTCGAACACGAAAGAGTGCGTTTCGACCCATGGCGATGGCGGTGATTAACGACATATACACATTCTTGTGCTTCCAGATCAATTGATCCGCACCAATGGAGGCGCACGTGTTGCATATTTCCGTTCTCAGCAGAAGTATTCATGGAGTTATCTCCGCAGGGTTCTTGTCTGCCGCGGCCATCGCGATGCCGGCATCGGCACAGGAGGCGGCAAGTACAACAACAGCCGTCGAACACCTTGATAGGGTCGAAGTCGTGGGGTCACGCATTCGTCGGTCAGCAGACACTGCTCCAACGCAACCTGTCCAAACGATCAGTCGCGCCGAGATCGAAAAAACAGGCCTGACAAGTGTCTCCGAGATACTCAACAACATAACGGCCTCTGATGGCAGTGGCTTGAGCACGACCACCACGCAGACCAACGGAAGCGATGGATCGCAGAACATCTCGCTGCGCGGAATGGGGTCTACCAGGACCTTGGTGTTGGTCGATGGGAAGCGCTGGGCTACCGGCCAGGATGGCGTGGTAGACCTCAGCAGCATTCCGGTGGCCATCATCGAGCGTGTCGAAGTCCTCAAGGATGGCGCATCTGCGATCTATGGGTCCGATGCGGTCGCTGGCGTTGTCAATATCGTGACGCGAAGGAATTACGAGGGTGCGCAAGCTGGTTTGTACTTCGGGCAGACAGCGCAGGGCGATGGTCAGCGGACCAGTTTTGATATTGCTATCGGCGCAACAGGGGAACGAAGCAACGTCATGCTGAGTCTCAGTCGCGCCACCCAGGACGCCATCATGGCGGGCGACCGATGGATCTCGCGCAGCCCATACGCGGGTTGCGAAGAGCTTGCGTTGATGCCGGGCTATGACATGACGCCTGACCAAGCCGCAGCCGGGACCGATAACGAGTACTGGGCGTACGCGTTCGGAGGCTACTGCGGATCCTCCGCGGGCCACTACGGTAACTTCATGGTGCCGGGTCTTGGAAACCGAGCATTGACCCCGGGCCGTCCAGGTACGTCTGCTGCAGACTTCAATGCTTTCACGAATGCAGATCGCTACAACTTCGCGCCTGTGAATTACCTGCAGCAGCCGTCCGAGCGCCGCAATGTCTTCCTGTCAGGTCGATACGACATCACGCAGAACGCCACTGCGTACGCTCGTGTGTCATACACACAAAGGATCTCCGATCAGCAACTGGCGGAAGTCCCATTGAGCGTCAACCTCTCCGGTAGCAACGGCCCCCAATGGGCGATGCCGATTGCCGCGAACAACGTCTTCAATCCGTTTGGGACGCAGATCGGCACCTTCAGCCATCGGTCCGTGGCGATCGGCCCGCGAAATCCCCACTACGATGCCAGTACGTTGGCTTCCACCGTGGGAATCGAGGGGGACTTCTCCATTGGCGAAAGATTCTGGGACTTCGATATCTACGCGCAGTACAACGAGAACAATTTCAGCCAGCGCGGCACGGGCTACGTGAATTTGTTCAACCTTCGCAATGCATTGGGCCCATCTCGACGCAATCCGACCACTGGGGCGCTGGAGTGCTTGAATGCCGGCGGTGCAGTGATCGCCGGATGCGTGCCATACAACGTGTTTGGCGGCCCGGACCTGGGGCTTGCAGCCGGCGTGATCTCGAGGGCCGAGTACGATGCCATGATCAACTATGTCAGTTACACCCAGGTAGCCAAGTACGGTACCGATGCCACGGTGTTTGGCGGTGTATTGAGTGGCGACTTGTTCGACTTGCCAGGCGGAAATGCGGGGATCGCGGTTGGCTTCGAACATCGCAAGGACAAGCTTTTCGACCAGCCAGACACGCTGGTTGCCTCCGGGGGGTCTTCGGACAATTTCAGCGAACCGACTTTCGGACAAACCGAGGTGACCGAGTATTTTGCCGAAGTGGTGATGCCTTTCCTGCGAGACGTGCCGGGCGCAAGGGAACTGGAGCTCAGCGCGGCGATCCGCAAGTCGGACTACAGCGCCAATGGGCAGGTTGGCTCTGCCTGGGTCGGATCCGATCCTGGTAGTCCAACGACAATGAAATACAGCCTCCGCTGGAAGCCATTCAATGACCTGCTGGTTCGTGCCAATTGGGGGGAAACGTTCCGTGCGCCTTCCGTCAGCGACCTCTACGCCGGGCGGGGCGAGAGTTTCCCGCAGGCTCTCGATCCATGTTCGACCGCCCGCATTGGAGGCATCAGCGCGGAGGCTCGTGCTCGCTGCGTCGCCGCCGGTGTCCCGGCAACGGGTTGGGTGCAGCCCAACCAGCAGTTGCGTGCCTTTGTTGGCGGTAATCCGTATCTCGTTCCGGAGTCTGGCAAGAACTATTCATTCGGTTTCGTTTACAGCCCGAGCTGGGCAGACGGGCTGAACGTTTCGGCGGATTACTGGAAGATCGAGCTGGACGATGCATTGTCGTCATACACGGCACAGACGGTGCTCAACCGATGCATCATTGATGGGGATTCCCAGCTCTGCAACTATATTGAAAGAAACCTGGCTGGCGAGGTCACGCTGGTCTACCAGACGAACTTCAACCTGGACCGCCTTGAGACCGCCGGAATCGACCTGTCGCTCGACTACAACGTCACCTCGGAACGATGGGGGCGCTTCGGATTCAACTGGGACACGACCTGGACGGATTACAACAAAGCCAATGGCAGTGATGGTGTAGGTGCTTACAACGAAACGCCCAACTGGGAGTACCGCTCCAGCTTCAATGCAAGCTGGAGCAAGGGTGACTTCGGATTGCATTACACCGCGCGATACATGTCTGATCTTGAAGAAAGCTCAGGATGGATCTGGGCTTACGTGAAGGATCCCAGGATCAACCCCCAAACGGGCACCCCGTTCGCGTACGAAAACGCCTGGCACGTTGGGTCTGTCGTCTACCACGACATCCAGCTCAGCATGAAGACGCCATGGAATGCCCAGGTGATGCTTGGTGGCCGCAACGTCTTCGGGAAGGAGCCGCCCATCTTGAGCTATTCCTTTGCACACAGTTTCGATGCAGCCTATGACCTGCCGGGCGGAGCGTATTGGTACATGAGTTACAGGCAGGAGTTCTGAGCCAAGGTTGGGGTTTTTGATAATGCCCGCCAGCATCCTTGGCCAAGCCATGTGGTGCTGGCGGCTTGGCCGCTGTCCAAGCCTCGTATGTATCCGCCGATGGATCCGATCTGGAAACCTCTCGTTTACGCACAAGCACCCGCCAGCCCTGATCCCATGCCAGCCCAGGACGATCGCTGGGCTGAAAGGAACACCCGCCGTGAACCTCAATCAAGTCACCTTGCCAACCGAAGACCTCGAGCGTTCCGTCAAGTTCTACCGGGACATGGGGTTTAACCTCATTGTCTACTCGCCCCCGCGCTATGCCCGGTTCGAGTGCCCGGACGGGGATTCGACGTTTTCGCTCCATACGGTGGCTCATCCACTGCGCGAGACGGGTGTCGTCGTGTACTTCGAGTGCCCGGACCTGGATAGTCGGGTTCAGGACCTGGCCGCGTCGGGATTCAGTTTCTCGAAAATCCCCACCGATGAACGTTGGTTATGGCGGGAGGCACGCATCAATGATCCATCCGGGAACGTGCTGTGCCTGTTCTGGGCGGGCGAGAACCGCAAGAACCCGCCTTGGCGGGTTGCCTGACGATTGACTCAAGCCGATCGGGCACTGGACCTTGTCGCGTCCTGGTACCGGCATCGACGCGCCTGTGCCTCCAGGGATCGGCGTGGCATTGATAGTCATCTGCCCCCGCGCAGTCGCGCCGGGCGCTGCGGCACGTGAATTCCCGTGCGCCAGCCCAGTGCAGTGGCACTTGTAAGATGCGTCATTAGCCTCTGTGCTGTGCGGGGAGCAACGCGTCTCTGCAGGTGCGGCGTGTGCGGGTCGTACAAGGCGGGTTTTTGACAACGGCCGGAATGGCGTTCACGGCCATCAATCGTGCCGTTCGTCACTTCAATGAGCCCGGTCAGGCTCCTGGGCTTCCAACCTGAGTGCAATTGGATAGAGTCCTCGTAAAAAAATCGTTCGAGCCGAAGCCGCCCTGCGGCACGGCGCGATTCAGGCGTCAGGCTCTTTCCGGCAAGGTCTCCAGAGGCGATTCCCGCGGTGAACACAATCGATCAACGCAGTTCGGATAACCATCCTCGGGCCCGTTGCAAGAAGATCCTGCGTCTTGCGGCCTGGCTGGGCCTGGTTCTCCTGGTTCTTGCCGGGCCCAACCTGTTCTTTTTCTTCAAATGGATGCATCCCGACAAAGACCTGCCTCCCGTGGATGGCGACCACGTTGACCAGATGGTTTCGTCCGATTCGATTGCCGAGCTGGGATTCGACGAGATTCTGCGCAATGCACGTGAGGAAGAAGGCCTTCCGTCAATGTCAGCCGCCATCGGATACGACGGAATCGTGCAATGGGCCGGCGCAGTCGGATACTCCGATATCGAACACCGGGCGCCGGCGACACTACGCTCCCGCTATCGTCTTGGCAGTACATCCAAGGCGTTGACAGGCGTGCTGCTGGTTCGACTGGTAGATGCCGGGCAACTGGAGATGGACGCTCCGATATCGAGCTACGTGCCGGGGATGCCCCCGCATCTTGCTCCATTGACTGCCGCCCAACTGGCGTCCCATCGCGCAGGTGTGCGGCATTACTCCATGCCGACTTGGTGGCTGGGATGGTGGGAGATGTACTCGAACCGCCCATTCAACAGCGTCGATGAAGGGCTCGCATTTTTCAGGGACGACAAACTGCTGTTTGCCCCGGGCGAAAGCTTCAAGTACTCCACGTTCGGGTACTCGTTGCTGTCGCGTTTGATGGAAGGAGCGACCGGGCAGGGCTTCCCGGGCTTGTTGAAAAGCCAGCTGTTCCTGCCCGCCGGGATGCAGGATTCAGACGTCGACAGTGCCGGGGAGATGCCTCAACGGGTTTCCTTCTACAGTGCGGACTCGGGCCGTTTCACGCCCGCTTATCCGACCGATGCAAGCTACAAGATTGCCGGGGGCGGATTGGTCTCGACGCCTGTTGATCTGGTGAAACTTGGCGTACGGCTGCTTGGCGATGGGTTTGTTTCCGATGCCGGGAAGGAACTGCTCTGGACGCCAATGCCTTTGTCGAATGGTTCACCCAATCCGGAGAACTATGCAGTTGGCTGGCGCATCGACACGTCGGAGCGATTGCTTGGCGCAGATGATCCGACGCTGATCTTCCATCATGGTGGATCCCAGGCAGGTGCGGCGGCCTTCTTCATGCTGGTGCCAGGGCACGACGTTGCGGTGGCCGTCTTCTCGAATTCGGGCACGCGAACTGCCCGTTCTGCCGTCCAGGAGACGGCCTATGAGCTCGTGCGGCGTGCCGTTGCATCGAAGCGAATGGAGCCCAATCAATAGCAAGACCAAGACCGCATCGCCGTATTTGCAGCCATCCAGCAGGTTCAGAGCGGATGTCAGGCCGCTGAGGCATGTGCCTTGGAGGGGGAAGCCCCGGGTCTGGCGAATACTCGGGTAGTTTTTCCGACGGTGGGATGCGGGCCCGCGTGGTTCGCGTGGTTCCAGAGTCGACACGTTGGTGGGGTTTGCCCATCGATTTGTCCGATCCGTGCAGCGCACCACGTCGACAAGGGGTGTGGTTTCCGGCGGCGGCATGCGCGCCGGTGATTGGCGTTATGCCGGTTCGGGGCCGCCCGCGGGAAGTGGGTGATGCAGCGGAAAGACCCCGGCCGCTTCCCACGCCCGGACGATTGCCTCGATCGCCTGCCACGCCGCGTCGAACCCGATGTCCCCGGGGAGCGTCGCATCTGCTTCGTACGTGGCGCGGGTGACGTCGACGTCTTCGGCAAACGTCTCGATGCCGGTGCAATCGATGAAGCGGGAGGCGCAGGCCAGGCCGAACTCCCCGGCTGCATCCCCCCAGAATTCCGCCTCGTCGATGGGATGCCTGTCCAGGATATTCGCCACGTCGTACAGATCCTTGGCGCGCACCGCGTCCCCGGGCTTGCCGACCTTGTCCCGGTAGGCCGGCAGCGAACTCAGGAACGCCCGCAGCTTCTCCCCGGCGATGCGCTCGAGCGTGTAGGCGAACACGGTCTCCCCGCCGACGCCCAGTGGCGCGATGGCATGGTCACCGAGCGCTTCCGGTGCGGCGACATCGAAGGCGAGGCTGGGGAGTCCCCGCACGCCCTCGTGCATGAAGTCGCGCAGCCTGACCACCACCGAGAAGGCATTCCAGCCCATTGGATGGTCGGCCGGCGGCGTGTGCCTGACCCGGACATCCAGTAGTTCGTACCGCACCGGATCCTGGGCTTCCGCGTGCGTCCGGATCGCTTGTTTGAACATGTCGCCGAGCACCTCTGCCTGCACGTCCCGGTCAGGATGTTTCTTGGCGAAAGCCAGCAGCAGGTTGGCATCCAGGTCATAGGAGGCCCGTTGCTCCCCGCCCAGCCGCAAGGCCAGCACGCGCGCGCCTTTGTAAACCAACTTGTCCTGCAGCCCCGGCCATGCAGCCAGTGCCTGGAATGCCATGTCGAGGGCGTCGCGTATCCATGCCTGTCGCTGCGTGGGGTTCATCGGGCTCCCTATGGCGTGCGTAAGCCCCAGACCGCGTCCGGTCGCGGGTACGGGATGCCCGGCAGCAGTGTCGGCAGGGGTGCGTGCGGTGGCATCTGGCCCACCAGGTGCCTGGCGGTTTCGATGGCACCTGACCCTGGCGCGAAGCGCTCGATCATGTAGCCCGTCCTGCGCAGCAGCGTGGGATCGCCCAGTGTCGTCGCCAGGGCCAGCACCTTGTCGGGCGAAGTGCGTGCCAGTCCCTGTTCCCAAGCCTCGAACACCACCGCGGCACCGCCCGCGCTATGGGGCCGGTGCAGGCAATCGAGCAGCGTCTGCTCGAGGGTCGTCACCTGCACAACGCAATATGGATTGAGTTGCCGTCGCTGGATGCCAATGAGGTTGTCCTGGCCGCGCCGCGTCAGGTAGTAACCGGTGCCCTCGGAGGAGAATTCAAGGGTGCCCAGCGGTAATGGCTTGTCGGAAGGGCTCGTTGTCTTCGGGGCAGTGCGCTTTGGATCGACGGGGCGTTTCAGGGCGACATGGAAATGCGGCGGCGGTTGCGTGCTCAGCCCGTGCAGTTCGATGGCGGTGAAGTAGCACAGGACGCCGTCGGGGACGTGCGCCTGCAGCAGCTCCGCGGCCGGGATCGTGGCGCCGGCGGGGTCGAAGCCGACCGAATAGAGTCTGACGGGCTTTTTTGAGGGCGCCGGCTGGAGGGGGAGGGGGCGGATGACCGCCGCTTTTTCTAGCAGTTGGATCAGCTGGATGCCGGAACATTCCCGCAGGAAGGTCGAGTCGACGGTGCCGCGCGCCTCGAGCAGAAGGCCCACCAGCTTGGCATGCGGGAGGCACCGGATGGAAGGCAGGGAGGGGCGGGCGGCCGCTAGTCGGGCCTGGAAGGCGTCGATGAGTGCCGCCGTCGCCAGGACGCCTGCTTCCTTGGCCTCTTTTGAAGTGCTCATTCGCTGGCAGTGGGCTAGGCTTCGCTAGCGAAGCCTAGCCCACTGCCAGCGAATGAGCACTTCAAA
>JBBCJC010000005.1:5000-1189700 GCA_037189525.1 Gemmatimonadales bacterium | reverse complement strand
AGTGCGCGGGATGCTCCGCGATGCTGCGGAGTTGGAAGCGGCGTATGGCAGGGATACGATGCCTCGTGGCTTTCTTGGGCTGAATGCGGCGCTATGCGAACAGTACATGCACTTCATCGCGAACCGCAGGTGCGCGCAGTTGGGATTGTCTCCAGTGTTTGCGGAGGCCGCGAATCCGTTCCCGTGGATGTCGGAAGCGATGGATCTGAAGAAGGAGAAGAACTTCTTCGAGACCCGCGTCGTGGAGTACCAGCACGGCAGCGCGCTCAGCTGGTGAGTCGTCGAGTGGATGCGGGCCTCGGGGGCGTCTCCGGTCGAGACGCCGTTTACTGGAACCGGACCTGAAGGGCCAGGCCAAGGGAGCGATACTGGCTGTCGCTCCCGGTGCTCTGTGCCCACCAGACGGACGGGCCTACGGCCCATCGTGACCCTCGTTGGAGGTCGACGCCGATGCTCACGTCAAATCCTCTCACCCACTCGCTGATGTAACCGCGGCACGAGATTTGGGGATCGAGGCACATGACGGCCTCTGATCCCTGGATCCATCCCAATCCGGCGCGAATGGAGACGCGCCGCTCTGATCCCCAGCTGATCGTTGGTCCCACGCTGACTGTTCGGAACGGATGGCCGGCTTCGAGGGTCGATCGCAAAGTTGCATCGACAGCCAGGTGTCCTCCGATGCCCACGCCGATCGCGCCGGCAGCCAACACGTTCGAGGTACTGGACGTTGCGTGGCTACGGGTCGGCGGGCTGGTCTCGACCGGAAAGCGATATTGCTGGCTGCCGAATCCGAGGGCGGCACCTGCGTAGAGCGTCATGGGGCTTTGCGCACTGGCAACTCCGGTCCACGCGCCAAGCGTACCGAGGAAAACGAACAATCGGACGGCCATGGCGTCCTCCGTCGAGTCGGCTCTGCCCTCTGAGCCGGTTGTACGATGAATCCAGGCATTGCGACCAATCGGATCGGTCTCGCGCCGGGCCGGTTTCCTCGTGAGCACGGTCTCTGCTTCCGCCAGCTCATCGCGTTAGTCCACCATAGTTCAGCGGGCGAGGCCGTGCGGTGAGCTGGATCACACACACGGCGCATCGGGCAGGGTCGGGCGCGAGCGGAAGAGTAACTCATGCGGGTACGGGCACTTACGGGCTTCGGGGTTGGCGCAGGCTGACTCCGCTGGAGGTGGCTTCGGGAAGCCGCTAGCTTTCAGGGTTTGGGTCTGCATCGTGACCCACCTCCTGTTGTCGCGCCTCGTCGCCTGAGCCCCGTTTGCCGATGTCGTTGCTACTCGCGCTCGCGTTGCAGATTGCTTCGACCGCACCTTCCGTTTCGCCGCAGTATTGGCAGCAGGACGTTTCCTACGCAATCGACGCCTCCCTCGACGAGGCGGCCGGAATGCTGCACGGGACGCAGCGGGTGGTGTATCGGAACCGATCGCCCGACACGCTGAGCACGCTGTCGTTCCATCTCCATCTCAATGCGTTTCGCCCCAATTCGCGCTGGGCCCAGGCTGATCTGGCCGAACAGCGTCGTCGGTTCAGCGACCTCAGCGAGCCGGATTTCGGGATGAACCAGGTTCGCAATGTTCGAATCATGGGTCAGCCGGTCACGCCGATCTATCCCTTTGCCCCGGATAGCACGATCGTCCGGTTTGCGCTGCCGCACTATCTGCCGCCGGGCGACTCGCTGGTGGCCGAGCTCGAATGGACGGCGCGACCGTCGACGTTGCCCAGGCGGCAGGGCCGTCGCGGGCGGGCATTCGACTTTGCGCAGTGGTATCCCAAGGTCGTGGTCTACGACAAGCACGGCTGGCAGGAGCAGCCGCTCTATCCGGCTGGCGAGTTCTACGGCGAGTTTGGCGACTTTACCGTGGCCCTGGATCTCCCCGAAGATCAGGTGGTAGGTGCGACGGGCGTGCCGATGTGTGGCGACCCCGGATGGGAGCGGGCCAATCGTAACCCCGCGCGCGCAGTCGAATACCAGCGAGACCACTATCCCGAAGCGCTTGCTACGCTGGCATCGAACGCGTGCGCTTCCCGGGCGCCCGGGCGCAAGACGGTGGTCTGGCGAGCCGAGCAGGTCCATCACTTCGCGATCTCGATGCGTCCGGATTACCGCTATGAAGGCGGTCGCTCCGGGCCGATTGCCGTGCATGTCCTCTATCAGCCGGGCGACGAAGCGACCTGGGGAGGCGGGGTGGCGGTGCAGCGCACCGAGACCACGCTGGCGTGGCTCGATCGAACCTTCGGCACCTACCCTTGGCCGCAGATGACCAACGTGCACCGCCTCGAAGGAGGCGGCACCGAGTTCCCCATGATGATGCACAACGGGAACTCCAGTCTCGGCCTGATCCTGCATGAGGCCGGTCACAATTACGTCATGGGGATTCTCGCCAACAACGAATGGCGCGAAGGGTTCCTCGACGAGGGGTTCACGAGTTACCAGACGAGCCGCTATTTCCTCGAGCAGGGCGACTCCTCACGCTATCAAGCCGCCGAGATGCGGATTCTCGGCCTGGATCTCGATGGACGTTCCGAGCCGGTGAGCTATCCGAGTCATCAGTATCGCGACTTCGCGACCTACAACGCAATGATCTATACCCGGGGAGAGTTGTTCTTCCATCGGTTGCACGCCCTGGTCGGAGCGGAGGCCATGGGGCGGATTCTGCGCACCTACTACGACCGGTGGAAGCTTCGGCACGTCGATGAAGACGCGTTCCGCCAGGTGGCTGAAGAGGTGTCAGGGCGGGATCTGTCGACCTTCTTTGCCCAGTGGCTCCACGGCAACGTTCGATACGACTACGCCATCAGAAAAGTTCGCTCTAATCGAACCACCGATGGCCGCTGGATTACGCGGGTCCAGGTCGAGCGTCGCGAGGACGGTGTGCTGCCGGTCGAAGTCGTGGTGCGGACGCCGACCGATCGGACTTCGGCACGAATCCAAGGCTACGGTACGCGGGAGACGGTTGCCTTGATAACCGAGGGGCGGCCTAACGAAGTGATGCTCGACCCCGATGTGGTCACGCACGACTGGAATATGCTCAACAACCGGCAGCGGCGTGGTCTCCTCGGGTGGTATCGTGCCCCCAAGACTGCGTACTCGATCGACCGGCTGGTCTCGACCCCGGTCTATCGCGATCGCCGCGCGACGGGGGTGCTCCCGACAGTCTGGTACAACGACGCCGGCGGGGTGACGGCCGGCTACCAGGTGCGATCCAATTATCTGGGCCGATTCAATCAAGTCACCTTCCGTCACAGTGTGGCCACCCGGCTGTGCTGTGCCGGCGGCGAGGCCCTCAACCAGTGGCAACTTCGGGTCCAGAATCCGACCTTCCTCTATACTCCGCGGCTGGCGTCGGCGTTCGAGGTCTTCTCGTTCGAAGGGCGCCGAGGAGTCTCGGCGATGCTGGAAAAGGAACGACTCGGGCCTCTCGGGTTTGGGCTGCGAGACTGGTACGGCGTGTCGGCCCGCTGGGTCGCCACCTCCGATATGGCGTTCCTCGATCAGGCCCTCTACGAGAATGCCGGAACCTTCGAGGCTGCCACCCATTGGCGCACCGAGCGGCGCATCGGCACCATCGGTTTGCGGGGCAGGGTCGATCTGGCCGGGGGCGTCGAGTATCGGAATCGCGAGCAGGGAACGGTCACCGATGACCGCTACGACGCCCAGCCGTATGCGCGGCTATCCGTCGACGCCGCCTTCCGCCGGCCGATCGGCGCCCGGAGCGAACTCGGCCTTCGCGTGTTCGGTGGCGTGCTGGCCAGTGAGACCGATCCGGTCAGGCAGCGCTGGTTCTATCTGGCCGGCGCCGATCCGTATCAGCAGCTGGGCAACCCCTTTACCCGTTCCCGCGATGCGTTGCTGACGGGCGACGTGCACTGGCATACGCCGGGCGGCGGTAATCTGCGGGGCTTCGAGCGGGACGTCTCCGCCACGGCGCTTGCCGCGCTCAATCTCGAGCTCGATCGGTCGATCCTGGCGAGGCCCCAGGCCGCCTTGTTCCGGGACACTCGCGTGGCGCTTTTCGGCGACATGGCTCTGAGTGACGGGTTCTTCTCGTTTTCGGGGTCGGGGCGCCTGGCCGGCGATGCCGGGGTCGGGGTCCGATTCACGCATCGCCTGGGTGAGACTACTTTCGTGACACGCTTTGATTTCCCCCTGTTCGTCTCCCACCCCGATCGGGCCGTCGGCGGTGCATCGGGCGATGGACGTTTCGGGTTCCGCTGGACGATGGCCCTGAGTCCCACGTTCTGAGGTGCGTATGGATCGACGAATTGCGCTGATTGCGTTCGGAGTTCTCTCGGTCGGGGCCGGCACGGCGGTCGGCCAGGGACGAGCCTTCACACCGAAAGACTGGTACCGGCTGACCAACGTCTCGAGCCCGGCAGTTTCGCCCGACGGCAAATGGGTGGCGTTTACCGTCACCACGGTGCGCGAGGCGGAAAACAAGCGGCATTCGGAAGTGTGGATGACGGCCACCTCGGGCGGCACGCCGATGCGGATGACGTCGCCCAGCGTGAACAGTTCGAACCCGCGGTGGTCGCCCGACGGCAAGTTGCTGCTGTTCAGCTCGACGCGACCCAACAGCCGGGCGCGGACTTGGGGGCTTCGAGTCGACGGGCCGAGTGGCGAAGCGTTCGAGGTCGACAGCATTCCCGACGGGTCGTTCACTCGCGACGGTCGGACCGTCGTCTGGGCCGATACGGTCGAATGGAAGCGGGACACCACCCAGCGCGATCCGTACGAAAAGACCCAGCCGATGGCGCGTCCGCCGTATGGGTCCATCACGACTCCGCTCGATCCGGCGCGATTCGACGGCCGCCACATCATCGATCTGGGCTACAAGTTCAATAACCGCGGGTTCATTCCAGCTCCCCGCTTTGCGCCGCGATGGAACCCGGCGCAGATCTGGACCCGGAGTCTGGATGGCGGCGCCAAGCGGCAGCTGACCAATACGGTCTACTCCCATCGGCAGGTGACCGTATCGCCGGACGGGGCATGGATCGCCTTCGTGGCCCACGCGCGACTGCTGTCCGATTCTCTGGCGCAGGCGGAACAGGACTCGGTCCAGCGTGCGCCCTATGATGCGAAGCGCAGCGAGGCGCCGCGTAACGACGCCGACATTTTCATCGTGTCGTCGTCCGGCGGTGAGCCCCGCCGGCTGACCAGCGCGAGCGGAACGGAGGGGCAACTCGTCTGGTCGCCGGACGGGACGAAGCTTGCGTACCTCTCGGCGCTGACCCGCACCAGCTCGCGGCGGATCTGGATGGTCGATGCGCAGGGTGGAACGCCGGTGAATCTGCTCGGCACCTGGGTCTACGAGCCGAGCTGGATGGAGTGGCTTCCGAGTGGCGAGATCCTCTTCGGGGCATCGGTTGGCGGGCGTGACGCGATCTTCTCGCTCGACCCCTCGAGCCGGACGCCGCGGGAACTCGTGTCGGGACGGCGGCGCTTGCCGGGCACCTCGACCGACGCGGCGGGTCGTATCATGGCCTACGTCGGGACCAGCATCACGTCGCCCACCGAATTGTACCTCGCCAGTGCGGATGGCACGGGTGAACGGAAGCTGACCTCCTTCAACGACAAGCTGAACCAGGAAATCGTCTGGCCCGATGCGGAGCGATTCACCTACAAGAGCGTGGGCGGACTCGAGATCGAAGGGTGGCTCCAGAAGCCGCATGGCTACCAGCCGGGCAAGAAGTACCCGCTCGTCTTCTACATCCATGGCGGCCCCCATAGCGCCTACGGTGAGAACTGGTTCGACGAGTTCCACAACATCAGCGGCGCCGGGATGTGGGTCCTCTTCACCAACCCGCGCGGCTCGAGCGGATACGGCTCGGCGTTCACCTACTCGACCCGCGGGCGCTGGGGGCTCGAGGACTACCAGGATCTGATGCGCGCCGTCGACATCGCGGCGCGCCGGCCGGACGTCGACTCCACCCGGATGGGCGTCACCGGCGGGTCGTACGGCGGCTTCATGACGGCCTGGATCACCACGCGCACCAACCGGTTCAAGGCCGCGCAGGCCGACCGGATGATCAGCAATTGGTGGTCGTGGTGGGGTACGTCCGATGTGCCGGGACTCACCGAGTTCGAGTTCTTCGGGATGCCGTGGGAGCGCGCGGCGCTCTATGACTCGCTGTCACCCATGCGGCACGTCAGTAAGGTGCGCACGCCGACGCTGATCGTGCAGTCCGAAGAGGACCATCGGACCCCGATGGCCGATGCGGAGCAGTGGTTCCAGGCATTGCGGAAGCTCAACGTGCCGACCGAGTTCGTTCGGTACCCGCGCTCGACCCACGACTTGTCGCGCACCGGTGAACCGTGGCTCCTGGTCGATCGGCTGGGCCGTCTGCGACAATGGTTCGGGCACTGGCTCGGCGACGAAAGGCCGATGGCTGCCGGAGGACAGGGAAGTCGGTAAGATGAGAGATCACGAGGCGGCTTCCGGGCCGCCTCGTGCGTTTCCAGCTCTACAATGAGAAGTAGTAGTTGCCCTTCACCAGCAGCACGTTCCGCATATCGTCACCGAAGATGCTGCCCAGATCCTGCAAGGCGCGGAACCGCGGATCACGATCGAGATTGGCGCGGTTCTGGTTCCAGACAAGGAACAGCGTCGAGCCCGGCCGGTACTCCCAGCGGAGAACGACATTACTGCGGAGCGAGCGAATCCGGAAGCTCGGGTCGCCATAGGTGAATGCCGGCGCCGGACCCGCGCCGTCGGCGTCGACGGTGAGCGTTCCGTTGGCAGGATTCCGCGTTAGGGTCGACGCCCCGCTGCCGTAGGCTACGAAGTCTCCGCCTCGGGCACGCAGCAATTGCTCAGGCGATTCGAACTCCGCGCTCGCAACGAACGGTTCCGCATACAACTGCAGCGACAACGCTGGCGTGAAGTAGAACTCGAGCCGCGTCTGAATGCCGAGCCCCTGCTGTTCGAGCGGGGCAAAGACGTAGCGCCGGCCGAAGGTGGCTGAGGCGGTCGGGTCTGCGTAGCCCGCGGTATAGAAGGCGCGATACCCCTGGCGCGTATAGGTGGGAGCGACCGTCACGCTGTGGCCGCGCCGAGTCTGAATGACCGTGCGCAGCGAGGCGGTGAAACTGTCGGTGCCGTCGTCGGCGGCCGTCGCCCGAAGCGACAGGCCGCCGGAGACCAGTTTGCGCGAGTCGAGGTTATACCCGCCGGAGACGGCCAGCGTGCCCGGCGACCGGATCAGTGGTCCGCCGCGGGTCGCTCGGTCGTCGAGACCGGGCAGCTGATACCCCGCGTTAAAGTTGAGCGACGAGAGGGAGTGGGTCGTGAGCGAGCCGAAAATGTCGAGGGTGGGACCGGGGCCGCTCCCTCCGAAATTCATCTGGTCGGTGACACGGAAGCCCAGGCTGGCGCGCCGGGCGAGCCGGGTGGGTCGGAGCCAGTTCCGATTCACCAGCAGGGCCAGGCGGATCCGATCCGCCTCGGTCTGGAAACCGGCGTCATTGATCTCGAAGCCCGGTGACGACACGTTCGCACCGACCGTGTAGGTCCAGTCGCCGCCCAGCTTGTCGAATTGGAGCTGAGCCGTATAGCCGCTCAAACTGGTCCGGGTCGGGTCGAAGGTGATGTAGTCCTGATCCGGACGCTGGAAATAGCGGGCCGAGGCCAATTGTGTCGCCGCAATGGCCGCTGCGGAGCCGGCGACGCGTGAGGCGCCGAGATTGCCGCTCAACTGGAAGGTATTGCGGCTCCACCGATGGAAGAAATCGGCGCCGCCCACCACCGCGCTGCTGCGCAGCCCATCGAAGGCGACGGAGTCGGCGTCGCGCTGGACGCCGGTCAGGATGAAGCCGTAGCCCGACGCGCCGCGATTCAAGTCCCGGCGGACGCGCGCCACGGTGTAGTTCGACAGCGGCTCGATCGGGATCCGTCCGATCGGCGCGCCAGGTGCGGAGAGTTCCGCCGTCCGGGCGTATTCGGCGCGCGTCACCGCATTGAGCAGGCCGATCGACCAGCCGGAGCTGGTGCGTCCGGAGAGTTTGGCCGCGCCGAGAATGGCGGTCGAGGCGGGTTGATCGACGTAGGGAGCTCGTCCCAAGGCCGAGAGGCTCGGTGCCCGGCCGACGCGCCGGGAATAGAAGAAGCGGTCGCTCCCGAATGTGCCGGAAAACGAAAAGAGATTGGCTCCTTCGACGAAGAATGGACGTCGCTCCTCGAAGAAGGTCTCGAACGCGGTCAGGTTGACTACGGATGGATCCGCCTCCACCTGGCCGAAGTCGGGATTGATGGTGGCGTTGAGGGTAAACGCGCTCGAAATGCCGTACTTGAGGTCGAGGCCGGCGGTTGCGGACGTGACACTGCCATCGTCGAACGGATTGCCGGCGGGGATGCCCTGGGTCAGCCGCGCCTGGCTCGACACGTAGGGGAGCAACTCGATCCGTTTGGGCGCGGGAATGTCGGCCAGGCCCAGCAAGTGCCCGTACTTGGACACCACGCCCGGCTCCGTAGCTGGCGACCACTCCCAGTCGACTGCTTCACCCGCGCGGACATTGTCTCGCCGGAACTGAATCCCCCAGACCTGGTTCGCAGCAGACGAGAACCGCAACTGCGAAAACGGAATCCGCATCTCGGCCACCCATCCCAGCGAGTCGATCGAGGTCGCGGCTTCCCAGACCGGATCCCATCCGATGTCGAGCCCGCTCTGGCCGTCGCCGGTGGAAATTCCGTCGCGGCGTTCTCCCGCGGCCGTGACGCCAAAGACCACCTGGGTCTGATGGTCGTGGTGCGGATCGAGGATGACGAAGAAGATGTCGTTGAACGAGGAAAACGAATCGCGGCGGTTGAGCCGCCGGGAAATCAGATCGGGCCGATCGTCGTACAGTCGGGCGGCCACATAGAGCGCGTCCTGATCGTACAGCACCCGGACCTCGGCGTCCTGGGCGGCCGGCTTCCCGTCGCTGGGGACATCGCGGCGAAATCCGCTTTCCGGGGCGGCGTTGAGCCAGGCCGCGTCATCCAGCTTACCGTCGATCCGTGGGGGAGTGAGCGTCCGTACCGCGACGGCGGCCCGCGGCACCCGCCCGTTGGCGTGCATCAGTTCCGGTCGGGGCATGACCACATGGGACTGCGTTTGCAGTAAAACAGCAAGCGGAAGCAGCATGGGTAACGAACTCGGATGACGGGAAGGCGCCGGCAGGACTCAGACACGACTTCGCAGCGGTTGCAAGGTACTGAAACCGGCGCGACGGTCCAAGGGGGCCGTATGGCCCTACGGTTAGATTTCGGCATGCAGGCCTTTCATCTGGAGCAGGCAATGAGGCGAGCGTGGTGCCGGACGGCGCTGTCGATTGGATTGGTCGTGAGTTCGATGACGGCCAGCGCTCAGGCGCTCATGGCGCAACGGGGCAGTTGGCCTGCCGTATGGGCGCCCATCAAAGCGTTCTTCCACGAGACGTTAGCGGATGAAGGCGTGGTCGGCGGCAGCCTGATGGTCTTCCACGGCGACTCGATCGTCGGACGTGAATTCCATGGCTTTGCCGACTTGGCCACCCGCCGGCCGGTCGACGAGCGGACCATCTTTCATTGGGCGTCGATCACCAAAACCTTCACGGCCATTGCTGTGATGCAGCTTCGGGATCGCGGACGTCTCGGTTTGGACGACCCGATTATCCGATACGTGCCGGAACTGGGGGCTATCCACAACCCGTTCGGGCCGATGGACGCCATCACGATTCGCCAGTTGCTGTCGCATTCTGCCGGGTTTCGGGCAGGAACGTGGCCGTGGGGCGGAAACCGGCCGTGGCATCCGTTCGAGCCGCGGGAATGGTCCCAGCTGGTGGCGATGATGCCGTACACCGAGGTCATCTATCAGCCCGGCTCGAAGTTCAGCTACTCCAACCCCGGCGTCGTCTACCTCGGGCGGACCATCGAGGGGCTGACGGGCGAAAATTACGAGGTCTACGTCGACAAGAACGTGCTCAAGCCGCTGGGCATGACGAACAGCTACTTCGACGTGACACCCTATCACCTGCTGCCGTATCGCTCGAACAACTATTCGGTGCGATCGGGCCGGCCCCAGGCGAACGGTCTCGATTTCGATACCGGAATCACCGTGTCGAACAGCGGGCTCAACGCTCCCCTGACCGACATGATCAAGTACCTCCAGTTTCTCGCCGGGGCGCCCGGAATCGGTCCGTCCGCCAGCGTGGTGCTGGCGCGGTCCAGCCTCGAGGAGATGTGGCGACCGCTCCATACGGTCGGCACGGCCGAAGGCGATTCGATGGGGCTCGGGTTCTTCATCCGGGAACACAACGGGGTTCGGCTGGTCGGGCATACCGGAAGCCAAGCCGGTTTTCGGGCCTTCTTCTATATCGACCCCGTCCGGAAGGCCGGCATGATTGCCGCATTCAATACGGCGCCGTCGGGAGAACCGCGCAATCCAGCGGACGAGGGACCGGACAAGCCCAGGATTCCCCTCATCTTTGCCGGGCTGATCGAGCGAATCACGGCCGGCGTCTTCCCGCATTTTCGCCCGTGAGTGTCTGGAACCACGATAGCCCGTCCGATCGCCGGCAGGTCCTGCGCGATGGCCTGAATCGCTGGGTCAAAAACCTGGTCGAGCGGACCGAGGATCGCGTGGTGCAGCAGCGCTATGTCCGTCCGCCAGGTGCGTTGCCCGAGGTCGGGTTCCTCGCGGCCTGCACCCGGTGCGGTGCCTGCGCACCGGTGTGTCCTCCCGGGGCGATACGCACGGTGCCGCCCTCGGGCGGTCTGGCGGCAGGTACGCCGACGCTGGAGCCCGCGATCGAGCCGTGTATCGCGTGTGCCGACATGCCCTGCGTAGCGGCCTGTCCGACGGGTGCGCTGACGCTTCCGGAGGCGGGGTGGACCGGCTACCGTTTGGGGACGGTCGAGTTCGTTCCGGAACGCTGTATCACGTTTACGGGCACGGCGTGCCGTGTCTGCGTGGATGCCTGCCCCATGGGCGAGCAGGCACTGGTCCAGGACGAGGCGGGACGGCCCGTATTGCGGCGTGAGGGCTGCGTCGGGTGCGGGGTTTGCGTACGGAAGTGCGTGACGTCTCCTTCGTCGTTTCGCTTTCATCCTGCGAGGTCATAATGGGGGTAGTCCCCTTTCGAGTCGACAAGCCCTGGGGATACGAGTTGATCTGGGCGCATACGGATCGCTACGTCGGGAAGGTGTTGCACGTCAACGCGGGTCATGTGCTCAGCCTGCAGTACCACAACCTCAAGGACGAAACCATGCACGTCCTTTCGGGTGAGTTGATTCTGCGCACTGCCAACGCCGATGGCACACTCGAAGCCCGGCCGTTTCGCGCAGGCGAGTCGGTGCATATTCCTGCCAAGCTGATTCACCAGATCGAGGCCGTCGTCGACAGCGACGTTCTCGAAGCGTCGACCCCCGAACTGGACGACTTGGTTCGCCTCAACGATCGGTACGGAAGGAGCTGAGCATGCAGGTCATCATTCCGCTTGCCGGAAAGGGAACCCGGGTCCGTCCCCATTCGCACCTGGTGCCCAAGCCGATGCTCAAGGTTGCCGGGCGCCCGGTAATGGACTGGGTGATGGATCGGATCAAGGGACTCGACGTCTCGGAGCTGATCTTCATCACCGGACATCTGAAAGAGCAGGTCGAAGCCTACGCGACCGACCGGTACGGTTTGCCGTGCCGCTTCATCGAGCAGAAGGTCCAGGACGGAACGGCAGGCGCAGTGAACCTGGCGCGGCCGTATGTGACCGGTCCCGTGCTGATCATTTTCGTCGATACGGTGTTCGAAGCCGACCTGACGCTGGTCAACCGGACCGATGCCGACGGAATCATCTGGGCCAAGGAAGTCGAAGACTATCAGCGCTTCGGCGTGGTGGTCACCGATGGCAACGGGTATATGACCCGGATCATCGAAAAGCCCTCGGAGCCGGTGTCCAAGCTGGCCAACATCGGGCTCTACTTCATTCGCGACGTGGCCGCGCTCTGGGCCGGGATCGATCACACGCTTGCCGCCGCGCCGAACAAGGGCGAGTACTACCTCACCGATGCTTTCCAGCACATGATCGACGGCGGCCGGAAAATCCTGACGGCCGAAGTCGGCGGCTGGTATGACTGCGGCAAACTCGACACGATGCTGGAGACCAATCAGATCCTGCTCGAGAAGGGTGCTGCCAAACGGGGTGACTATCCCGGGGTGACCTTCTTCGAACCGGTACTGATCGAAGACGGCGTCCGGATCGAACAGTCTACCGTCGGCCCCAATGTCACGGTCGAGCGAGGCAGCGTGATTCTCAACTCCAGCGTGTCCCACTCGTTGCTCGGCCACGACTGCCGAGTCACCGATGCTCGTATCAGTGCCAGTATGCTCGGCAATCGGGTGTCCGTGACCGGCTTTTCCGGAAGTTTGAGCGTCGGAGACGACTCCGAGATCCGCGGCGCCTGATGGCGCTGCTCGAACTGTACCGGTCCTTTGCCGATCTCTGGAGTCATTTCGATTCGGCCGAGGCTTTCGGGTTTGGTCGGGATTATCCGCTGCCGTCGTTGCAGCCGTTCGATGCGGAAACCTGCCATCAGCATGCGGTCGCGTTCCGATCTCTGATTGGTGCGGTCGAAGAACTCGAGCTCGACACGCTGGATGAGGAGATCGACCGGACCGTCCTGCTCAGCGCGCTCCGCACCCGGGTCGAGCGCCTCGACGTCGAACATCCGGAACGCTGGAACCCCGCGCTCTGGGTCAATCGTTTGCTCCAGGCCACGGTCGCTCGCCCGGGCGACCCCACGACGCTGGCGGCGCTGCCGGACTGGGTTGCCCGCGCCATGGAGACGATCCGGAAGCCGTCGCTCTTTTCCCTGCAGGCAGCCCTCGGACAACTCGACGAGGTACGCACCCAACTGCGGGAGGGCGACTGGGCCGTCGATCCGGATGCCCAGTCCCGCGCGCTCGCGGCCGTCGAAGAGCTCGACCGCTTTCTCCGGCACGAAGTCGAGCCGGACCCGGAGCCGACGGCGGGTGCGCTTGGTGCGGATAAGGTGGAGTGGCGGCTCCACCATGAGCATCTGATCGAGGTGTCGAGCGGCGAGGCGTTGCGGCGCCTGTCGCGACGGGTCCAGGTGCTGACCGAACGCGCGCCGGCACCGGAACGGCCGGGCCCGCCGGCCGTCGAACCGGACCCGACAACCTTCGAGGTTCGCTCGCGCCTGGTGGCGCCGGCCTGGGGCGAGGCGTGGATGCTGTTCGTCGCCGGGATGTCGGCAGGGCCCGCCGTAGCGGAAGCCATGCTTGCTCAGGCCCGAAAGGGTGGTCTCGACTACGCAGTCCAGATGGGGCAGGTCGGACCGGTCGAAGGCATTGCGCGGATCGGCGGGGAAACCACGGCGTTCGATGACCTCGTGGTGTTCCCCATGGCAGCGGCCGCGACCACCCTCCTGATTGCCGAATGGGAGCAGGTTCGGTCGCGCTGGACCGGCGACGATGCCTCGTTCGTCGAGGCGGTGACCCGGCACGCTGTGCTCCATCCGGCCCTTGCCGCCTGGCGGCTCGACCTCGCGTCGTAACTTGCGGTCGGCAGGACGGATCGATACCTTCGCGCCACCACTATGCCCTTCTCCGAGTTCGGTCAATCACCGTCGTGGCAGAGCGCGGAATCCACCCGCGCCGCAGTTCTGCCCGAGACGGAAGCGCGGCCGCAGGTCCCGCCCGGGTTCCAGGGTAAAACCGTCCTCGTCACGGGTGGTGCCACGGGGCTCGGTCGCGCCGTGGCCATAGAGTTTGCCCGGCGGGGCTGCAATGTCGCGTTCTGCTTCGTCAACCTGGGCGGGCGGGACGTCCAGGAATCGGCGCTGTTTACCGAAACGACCCTTGCCGCCATGGGTGTGCGGGTCTTTGCCGACAGCTGTGATGTCCGGGATCGCCGGCAGGTCGTTCGCTTCGTCGAGGCGGTGCGGGAGCGCTTCGGGACGGTGCACTTCCTGGTCAATAACGCCGGGATTGCCAAAGACGGCGCCTCGTGGCGGCTCGGTGAAGACGAGTGGAACGAGGTGATTCAGACGAACCTGATCGGCGCCAACAACTGTCTCGCCGTGCTGGCGCCTGTGTTTCGCACCCAGCGGTACGGCAAGGTCGTCAACATCAGTTCGCATCAGGCGACCCGTCCGGGATTCGGGGTCACCAGCTATGCCGCGAGCAAGGCCGGGCTCGAAGGGCTCACCCGCGCGGCAGCCGTCGAGCTGGGGCCGAGTAACGTCAACGTCAACGCGGTGGCGCCGGGATTCGTCCGCACCGAGCGGTTGCAGTCCTTACCTCCCGAAGTGCTCGAGCGAGCGCGATCCAGCACCGTGCTGGGCCGCCTGGCCGATCCCTCGGACATCGCCCACGTGGTGGTTTTCCTCTGCTCCGACGAAGCGCGTCACGTCACCGGCCAGGTCATTCAGGTCGACGGTGGCCTGTCTCTCGACGTCCGCTGACCGACCGAAATCCGGCCCCTGACGCGGGCCCGCCTCTTGCTGCCTTCCTGGTCGTTTTCTGGCGTGTCTCCGACTAGATTGGATGCAGCTATGTCACGTCGTTTCAACACCTTCGCCGCAATTGCCGGACTGGCCGCGCTGCTCGTGAGCAGCCCGGCGGTAGCCCAGAAACGCCCGGTCACGCGGGCGTTGGCCACGGTTGGAATTGCCGGTCAGGGCGTGGCCATCGTGCCGGTCAACCTGCTGGTGATCGAATCGTCGGTCGAGCCGGGGCTCTTTTCGACCGACCGTCCGGCCACCTTGCGCCGAGTCGACTCGGTGCTGGCCGACGATGCCGCCGCGCGCGCGCCCGACGTGAATTGGATCTCGGCCAATGAACTGCGGCGGATTGCCCGCCGGAGCGGGGGGATGATGGGCAACCCCGACCAGATGGGCCAGTCCGTCATGCGAGCCTGGTCGATGGCCACGGTTCCCGACCCGCTCCGCTCCAATCTGCGCAAGCTGCTCGCGGCCGCCGGGGGCTGGCGGTACGCGCTGATTCCGGCCTCGATCACCTTCGAGTCCGACAGCGCAGGAGCGCTCGAAGCGCGAATGGCCGTGGTGTTGGCCGACGTGCGCACGGGACGCGTGGTCTGGCGATCGCTGGCGCGCGGGTCCGGAGATACGCCCGACGAAGCGCTCAAAAGCGCCGTGGCAACGGTTTTTCCAGTCGATGATGGCAATGAGGAATCATGAGTTATGATGTGACTCTGATCCCCGGTGATGGGATCGGGCCCGAAATTACCGCAGCAACCGTCACGGCGCTCGAAGCGACCGGGATTGCGTTTACCTGGGATCGGCAGCTGGGCGGCATGGCGGCTGTCGACGCCGTCGGCACGCCGTTGCCGGACGCGACCCTCGACAGTATTCGTGCGCGGCGACTGGCGCTCAAAGGCCCGCTCACGACGCCGGTCGGGCCCGGCTACCGGTCGGTCAACGTCGCGCTGCGCAAAGAGTTCGAGTTGTACGCCAATCTCCGTCCGGCCAAGACCATCCTGCCCGGTCGCTACGATAACATCGACATCGTGCTGGTGCGTGAGAATCTCGAGGGGTTCTACACCGGCATCGAGCACTGGATTGCGACGGCCAACGATCCGCATGCGGCCGGTGTCACGACGGGTGTGACGACGCGTCATGGATGTGAACGGATCGTCCGGTATGCCTTCGAGTACGCCCTGAAGCATGGCCGGAAGAAGGTCACCATCGTCCACAAGGCCAACATCCTCAAGATGGTGAGCGGGCTCTTCCTCGAGGTGGGGCGGGCGGTGGCCAAAGAGTACGAAGGCCGCATCGAAGCGAACGACATGATCGTCGATAACTGCGCCATGCAGATCGTGCTTCGGCCGGAACAGTTCGACGTGATGGTGGCGACCAATCTTTTCGGCGACATTCTGAGCGACGAACTGTCGGGCCTGGTTGGCGGCCTCGGGCTCACGCCGGGGGCCAATATCGGGACGACAGCGTCGATCTTCGAAGCGGTGCACGGGAGCGCGCCGGATATCGCCGGTAAGAACGTCGCCAATCCGTCGGCGCTGATGATGGCCGGCGCGATGATGCTCGATCATCTGGGCGAAGTCGACGCCGGGAACCGGCTGCGCGGCGCCATTCACCGTACCATCGTGACCGACGGAATCCGCACCCGGGACTTGGGTGGCAATGCTTCGACTGAACACTTCGGCAACAGCGTCGCAGCTCGCGTCCGCGGGTGACCCGGTCCCGTGCGTCCAGTGCGACCGCCGGGAAGTGGGTCTCTCCTGGGGGGACTTCTGCTCGGTCTGTCGCCGTGAGCGGGCTCGGCGCGCCGACCGGCTGGCGCAACGCTGGGCCATCGTGGCGGCCGCGGCGCTGGCTGCCTGGTTCCTGTTCTGGCGCACGCCGGTCCATTCTACCCAGCGGTTCTTTGCGGCAGCCTCGGTGCTGCTCGTGTATTTCGTGATCCGCCGGCTCGTCTCCCGCGTGCTGCAGGAGCTCATGCCCAAGGAGATGAAACGATGAACATCGGGTTGATGAAATACGGACGGTGGATCATGACGGCAGGAGCGGTCGGACTTGGCTTGGCTGATTCCGCAGCGGCGCAGACCAGCCTGACCATCTACAACGACGGTCGAGTCCTCCATCGGCGGACCCTGCCGATCCAGATTCCGGCCGGGGTGTCGTCCCACGATGTCGCGCTCGGTGCCCTCGATGCGTCGTCGCTGTTCGCGCTGGATGCGGACGTGGCCATCAGCGGGTTCATCTTCGATCCCGCGATCGATCAGGACAACGCCCTGCGTCGCGCGGTGGGTCGGGACCTTCGGTTCGCCACGCGGGGAGTCGGCGGGGCGCGGGAAGTGGTCACGGCCCGCGTACTGGGCGTCGATCCCGAACGGTTCCGTCTCGACGACGGCACGGTCGTGTTCGAGCGACCCGGAACGCCGCTCTTTCCGGCCGATCTTGTCCCGGCCGATCCGTCGACCAGACTCACCGTGCGGAGCGACCGAGCCCGCAATAACCTCGGGCTCGGCTTCTTTTCCGACGGTGCCGCCTGGCGCGCATCGTACAGTATCGTTCTGGCACGGTCGCAGGCCCAGGTGAGCGGGCAGGCCTTGATCACCTCGGGACGGCTCCGCGCCGACTCGGCCGAGATCCAGGTGCTGGCAGGTAATGTCGGACGGGCAACGCCCGAGGTGCGATACGCTCGGGAGGGGCTGCAGGCCGCGCCGATGGCGGCCCGGATGGACATGGCCAAGGAAGAGAGCGTTGGCGAGGCCCACCTCTACACGCTGCCGGGTCGGTTCACGCTGCTTCCGGGAGTCGAGACGGCCGTCGCGCTGTTCGAGCCTGCTTCCACCGGATACGAACGAACCTATACCGTACGTGGCCAGCTTCCCTGGGCCGGCGGCCTGCCGCAGTACGGAGAGGAAGAGACCGTGCCCGTGGCGGTGACTTACATCGTCAAACGCGCCGCCAAAACCTCCTTCGGCGATCGTCCCGTGCCGGCCGGCGTGGCCCGGCTGTACGAGCGCGACCAGCAGGGGCGGCTGCAACTCGTCGGGGAGTCGTCGTTGGGCCACACGGCAGCCGGGCAGGATCTTCGTCTGAGCGCAGGTACCGCATTCGACCTGACGGCCCGACGCACCCAGACGGCGTATCAGACTCAGCGCGAGGGACAGCAGACCATCGCGACGGCGAGTTATACCGTGACGGTGGCCAACGCGAAAGACTCCGCAGCAACCGTGGACGTCCTGGAAGAGCGGCGGGGTGAGTGGTCGGTGCTGCAGAGTTCGGTGCCGGCGGAACGGGTCTCCAGTACGATCACCCGTTTTCGGCTCCGATTGCCGCCCAAGGGCGAAGCGACGGTGACCTACCGGGTCCGCGTCGTCTGGTAGCGTGATCCGGCTCGTTCAAGTCTCCGATCTCCATTTCGGCCGGGACGTCGATCTCGATCAGATCGATGCCCTGGCCGCATTGGTTCCCGAACTGGCTCCGACGGCCGTGGTCGTGGCCGGTGATCTGACCCAGCGCGCCCGTCACGGTGAGTTTCAGGCGGCGCTGGCCTTCGTGAAAGACCTCCGAAAAACCGCGCCGACGCTGGTGATTCCCGGCAATCACGATGTGCAATGGTGGGCCAGCCCGTTCGACCTCTTCGGCGTTCGCCGTAAGTACACCAAGTACCGGATCTACTTTGGCGAGGATCTCTCTCCCGGTCTCGCCCTTCCGGGTCTCGCCATCGAGTCGGTGCTCACCAGCCATGGGGTCGCGCTCGGCTCGATGACCTGGAAGTTCTGGCGCGATCCCGCCGTTAAAGGGCACCTGCCGAGTACGGAGCTGGCGAGGGTCGCCGCGCGGTTTGCCTTGGCGGCGCCGGACGCTCTGCGGGTCGTCGTGACCCACCAGAACATTTTGCGGGGAGAGATCTCGCAGCGCATGGGGTTGGCTCGCTGGAAGTCGGCGCAGCTGGCGTTGGGCGGGGTCGGGGCGGATCTGGTGCTGTGCGGTCACGACCACCAGGAGGGCGCCGGCCTGCTTGGCGGGCAGGTGGTGGTCGCTACCTCGAGCACCCACACCGGCCGTACCCGCGGCCGCCGCCCCTCCGCCTTCAACCTGATCGATGTCTCGGCCGACACCATCCAGGTGCGGCACGGATGCTGGGATCGGGCCCGGCGGCAGTTCGATCTCTGTGATCCGGCAAGCTTCCCCCGCCGGCAATCGGAGTCGATCGGAGCGCGACCGACCGGCTAAATTGCCGGGGTGACTGCTTCGTTGGCTCCGGCCCAGTTTGCCCTTCCGTTCGACGATCCGCCCGACCTGATCGCCCGCCTGCGGGCGGCCGGGTTACCGGCGCGCATTTCGGTCACGCTCCACGCCAATCGGCGCGTGATGGTCTCCTTCGATCAGCATGGTGGATTGCGAGTCCACCAGGGGTATGCCGATGCCCCGGACCACATCGTCGCCGCCATTGCGACCTGGGCCCGTCCCTGGGTGCGCCGCCGCGACCGAAAGGCGGCTGCCCAGGTCTTCCTCGAGTTCTCGGTACATGGAGATGCCCCGCCGCCGCCTCGCCGGCGCCGGGATGCCGCCGAGGCGGGGGACGAGGAACGGCTCGAACGGCTTCGGGCGCTGCATGGCGCACTCAATCAGCGCTGGTTCGAGGGGCAACTGTCGGTCGTCGAGATCGTGCTGTCGAGCCGGATGCGGCGTAAGCTGGGGCACTACGAGCCGGCGTCGTCGGGGGGCCGAGCCATCGCCATCAGCCGCCGCCACATCCGGCGGGACGGCTGGGTCCAGGTGGCCGAAACGCTGTTGCATGAGATGGTGCACCAGTGGCAGGACGAAAGCGGCCTTGCCGTCGACCACGGCCCGACCTTCCGGAAGAAGGCCGTCCAGGTTGGGATCGAGCCCCGGGCGGTCGCCGGAGGCCCCGCGGACTAACGTCGCCCGAGCCGAATCGGATACGCCGGGGGCGAAAAAGCCTCCGCCCGCCGCCCTACCACGTCCCGAGCCGGTCGGCTATCTTTGGAAGTCTGGTAACTTCAGCTTTTACAAGGGGTTGGACCATGTCCGTCGGATCAGCGGCCTTTACCGGCGTCGATTTTTATCAGCTCGATTCGTTGCTGTCGGAAGAAGAACGGGCAGTACGCGATACGGTGCGCACTTGGGTCGACGAAGAGCTGATTCCGATTATCGGTGAGTACTACGACGGCGCCAAATTTCCCAAGCAGCTGATCCCCGGTCTCGGCGAACTCGGCGTGTTCGGTGCCAACCTGCCGGAAGAGTACGGTTGCGCCGGACTCGGTAACGTCGCGTACGGGCTGATCATGCAGGAACTCGAGCGGGGCGACAGCGGCATTCGCTCCTTCGCGTCGGTGCAGGGCGGCCTCGTGATGTATCCGATCTACGCCTTTGGCTCCGAGGAACAGAAGCGGCATTGGCTGCCGCGGCTCGCCAAGGGCGAAGAGATCGGCTGCTTCGGATTGACCGAGCCTGATTTCGGTTCGAACCCCGCGGGGATGATCACCACGGCGCGTGAAACGGCCGACGGCTGGGTGCTCAACGGCACCAAGATGTGGATCACCAATGGCTCGCAGGCCACGGTCGCCATCGTCTGGGCCAAGACGGGAGATATCAACGACTCGAAGTCGGTCCGAGGTTTCATTGTCCCGACCAACAGCAAGGGCTTCACCGGCAAGGATCAGAAGGGCAAACTCTCCCTTCGCGCCTCCGACACCAGTGAACTGCACCTCGAAGATGTCCATCTGCCGAAGGACGCCATTCTGCCTAAGTCGGGCGGGATCAAGAGTCCGTTGATGTGTCTGACCCAGGCCCGGTACGGGATTGCCTGGGGCGCCATCGGAGCGGCCATGGCCTGTTACGACGAAGCGGTGCGCTACGCGAAGAACCGCGTCATGTTCGGCAAGCCGATTGCCGCGACGCAGATCCAGCAGGTCCGCCTGGCCGACATGCTGACCGAGATCACCAAGGCGCAGCTGCTCTGCCTCCAGTTGGGCCGGATGAAGGATGCCGGCACCATGACTCCCCAGCACGTCTCACTTGCCAAGCGGAACAACGTCGACATCGCCTGCGACATCGCGCGCGAGGCCCGGCGTCTGCTCGGGGCAAACGGGATTCTGGTGGAGTACCACTCGATGCGCCACATGGCCAACCTCGAGTCGGTCTACACCTACGAAGGCACCCACGACATGCACTCGCTGATCCTGGGGCAGGAGATCACCGGCGAAGCGGCCTTCTAGGTCCGCAACGCCGATTACACACGGAGTTCGAGAGTGAAGATCGCCGTTTGTTTGAAGCGCGTGCCCGACACGACAGCCAAAATTGTCGTCGGCGGGGACGGAAAATCCATCGACGAAGCCGGGGTCAAGTTCGTTCCGAACCCCTATGACGAATACGCCCTCGAGGCCGCCATCGCGCTCAAGGAAAAAGCCGGCGCGGGCGAAACCGTGGTGATCTCCGTGGGCGGCGACAGCTCCCAGGAAACGATCCGCACGGCGCTGGCCATGGGCATCGATCGCGGCGTCCTGATCCAGGGCGCCGGATCGGCCGACGGGCTCGAGGTGGCCAAGGCGCTGGCTGCGGAAATCGGCGCCGGCGGCTACGACCTGGTCCTCTTCGGCAAGCTGGCCGTCGACGACTACAACCATCAGGTCGGCGTCATGGTCGGTGAGCTGCTCGGTCTGCCGGTCATTTCGGCGGTGTCGGCGCTCACGGTCGAGAACGGCGCGGTGTCGGCCGAGCGGGAAATCGAGGGCGGGGTCGAAGTGTTGAGTTGCTCGCTGCCGGCGGTCGTTACCGCTGACAAGGGGATCAACACGCCGCGGCTGCCGTCGCTCAAGGGCATCATGGCGGCCAAGAAGAAGCCGCTCGAATCAAAGCCGACCACGATCGGAGCGGGTGGACTGACGCTGGCTGGGCTGTCCTTGCCCGCCGAGCGGCAGGCCGGCCGGATCGTCGGTGAAGGACCGGACGCGGTACCGGCGCTGGTCCAGTTGCTCCGTAATGAAGCGAAGGTGATCTGACCATGGCCGCTATTCTCGCAGTGACGGAACAGCGCCAGGGTGCGCTTCGGAAGGTTTCGCTCGAAGTCGTCACGGCCGCGCGGACGGTCGCGGACGGCTTGGGTGCTACGGTCGATGCCCTGGTCCTGGGCAGCGGCAACGTCGAGGGCACGGCTGCGCTCGGCGGGCACGGCGCCAATCGGGTCCTGACCGCCTCGCATGACGGATTCGGTCTGTACAACCCCGACGGCTACGCCGCGACCATCGCGTCGATCGGCGCCAACTACGCAGCCATCGTCTTCGCCGCGAGCGCGATGGGGCGCGACCTCGCTCCGCGCGTGGCGGCCAAGCTCGGCCAATCGCTGGCGACCGATGTGACGGCGCTGTCCGTCGAGGGCGGCAAGCTGGTGGTGACGCGCCCGGTCTACGCCGGCAAGGTGCTCCAGAAGCTGGTCCTGAGCGGATCGACCGCGATCGTATCGGTCCGGCCGAACACCTTCGCGGCCGACGGCAGCAAGGGTCTCACGGCGGAAGCCGTCGCCGTCACGGTGCCCGAGTTTACGCAGCGAGTCACGGTCAAGGAGATCAAAGCGCCGGAACAGGCCGTGCTCGATGTAACCGAGGCCAACATCGTGGTGTCGGGCGGACGCGGGCTCAAGGAGCCGGGCAACTTCAAGCTCTTGGAAGACCTGGCCGCCGCGCTCGGTTCGGCTGCGGTCGGCGCCAGCCGCGCAGTCGTCGATGCCGGATGGCGGGAGCACGGTGCGCAGGTCGGGCAGACCGGCAAGACTGTGGCGCCGTCGCTCTACTTTGCCGTGGGGATTTCCGGAGCGATTCAGCACCTGGCGGGCATGCGGACGTCCAAGGTGATCGTCGCGATCAACAAGGACAAAGACGCGCCGATCTTCAAGGTGGCGGATTACGGGATCGTCGGCGACCTCTTCGAGGTCTTGCCGCGGCTCACGGACGAGATCCGCAAGCTCAAGGCGGAGTAGTTCGGCCGATGGCGGAGCAGCTTCCGGACCTCTCGGCCGACGCGGTGCGCCTGGCGGCCGTCGCGTTGGCCGAGGACGGTCCGGTCGATCTGACCACGGCGGTGACCGTCCGTGGCGATCCCGCCGGCGAAGCAATCATCGAAGCCCGGACGGCGACCGTCGTGTCCGGGCTTTGTTATGCCGGGGAAGCGGCTCGGCTGGCGGGCTGCACGGCGACCTGGCGTGTCGAAGAAGGCCAGGCCGTTGAGGCGGGCGAGATCGGCCGCATGACCGGAAGCCTGGCTGCCATCCTGCGCGGCGAGCGGACGGTGCTCAATCTGCTGCAGCGCGCCTGTGGCATTGCGACGGCCACCCGCCGTTACGTCGACGCGATGGGTGGTACCGGGTGCCGCGTGCTGCACACCCGGAAAACGGCGCCAGGCCTGCGATTGCTCGACGTGGCGGCCGTCGTTGCGGGGGGTGGGACGATTCACCGCATCGACCTGGCCCACACGGTCATGGTCAAAGACAACCACTGGCGCGCCCTGGAACGGGATGGTCGCCGTCTGGCGGATGCGCTCCAGGAAGCGCGAACGCGGGGCGCGGTGGCGTGTCAGGTGGAAGTCGAGACCGAGGCACAGTTGATCGAAGCCTGTGAAGCCGGCGCCGACAGGCTCCTGGTCGACAACCAGACACCGGACGTGGTGCGTAGCTGGGCAGAGGTTGCCCGCAACCGGCGGCCGGGCATCGCGATCGAAGCGACGGGCGGGATCACGCTCGACAACGTGCGCGATTACGCCCTGGCCGGCGTCGATTTCATATCCATCGGGGCGCTGACGCATAGCGTGCGCGCGGCCGACATCTCGTTGAACCTGTTGTAGACGGGTCACATCCCGTCCGCACCGATCCACGTGAGGATGGCCTTCATGTCTCGTATCCTGCCGATCAAGTATCAGCCGGCCCTTCCGGTCGATCGGTTCATTCGTGCCGATGCGCCGAGCGCGGAAGCCATCGAGATGGATGTGCTGTTCGTGGGCGCCGGCCCGGCCGGACTCGCGGGCGCCATCGAACTGGCCCGGCTCGCCAAAGCCGACGGATCCCTGGGCGAACTCAACATCGGCGTGCTCGAAAAAGCCGGCAGCCTGGGTGAGCACAACCTGTCCGGCGCCGTGGTCAATCCGATTCCCTTCCGGGAGTTGTTTCCGGATGTGCCGGTCAGTGAGCTGCCGTTTCGCCAGGAGGTGACCGGCGAGGCGGTCTACCTGATGACATCGACCGGCTCGGTCCGGATCCCGACCCCGCCCACCATGAAGAATCACGGCAACTACGTGGCGTCCCTCTGCGAAGTGGTACGCTGGATGGGCGAGCGCGCCGAAGCCGAAGGGGTCAACATCTTCGCGGGGTTCCCGGTGGATTCGCTCCTGGTCGAGGGCACCAACGTGGTCGGGGTCCGGACCGCGCCGTCGGGACTCGATCGCAACGGCGAGCCGGGCGACAGCTATGCAGAGCCGACCGATCTGACCGCCAAGGTGACGGTGCTCACCGAAGGCACCCGGGGGCCGCTCGCGCAGGCGTGGCGGAACTGGCGTGGCATCTCCTCACCGAATCCCCAGATCTATGCCTTGGGCGTCAAGGAAGTCTGGGACGTCAAGAAGCCGCTCGATCGGATCATCCATACTCTCGGCTGGCCGCTGCCGCGCGATGCATTCGGCGGCACCTTCATGTATCCGATGGGACCAAGCCAGGTCGCCATCGGGCTGGTGGTCGGGCTCGATGCGCGGGATGCCAACCTCGATGTCCACGAACTGCTCCAGCGCACCAAGCTGCACCCGCTGTTCCGCCAGTATCTGGAGGGTGGCGAACTGGTCGAGTGGGGCGCCAAGACGATTCCGGAGGGCGGCTACTACGCGCTCCCGGATCGCTTTTCCGGCGACGGTTTGCTGATGGCCGGCGATTGCCTGGGTACGGTCGAGGTGGCGAGCCTCAAGGGCGTTCACTACGCCATGCAGTCCGGCATCTATGCCGCGCGCGCCGCGTTCCAGGCGCTCAAGGCCGGCAATACCGGCGCTTCGGCGCTCGGTGCGTACGATAAAATGCTGCGCGAGAGCTATGTCGTCTCGGACCTCAAGAAACGCCGCAACATGCGGCTGGCCTTCAAGCAGGGTTTCTACATCGGCGGTATCAAGAATCTGTTGTTGACGGCCACTGGCGGCGCGCTCCCCGGTGGACAGATCCACAGCGAGGAAGACGCTGAGGAGCCGCGCGATGTGTCGGCGGCGACGCCGTTCGTCCCGGACAATACGCTGACCTTCAGCAAGGTCGACGCCGTCTTCAAATCGGGTAATGCCACCCGGGACACCATTCCGTCACACCTGATCGTCGGGCAGGACGTCACGCCCGAGGTGGCGGATTTCTACAGTCATGTCTGTCCCGCCGGTGTCTACGAGCGCGTGGGCGACGAACTGAGGGTCAATCCGCCCAACTGCGTCGATTGCAAAGCAACCGACGTGGTCGGCCCCCGGTGGACGCCGCGTGAGGGCGGCAGCGGTCCCAAATACCGGGTGATGTAAGAGGAACCTGTACTCTGCTATGTCCCTGAACCCGGCTGTCACCGCGCCGTCTCGGCGCCCGTCGAGCCGGGTTCGCCGTTTCTGGGCGCCGCCCGACGAATATCTGCGCACCGCCGGCAAGGCCGGTGAACTGCTGATCGCGAAGATCCGCCTCGGTCTGGTCCTCGCGCTCACCAGCATTCCGGCCATCAACGTCAACATCGTGTCGCCGGCGCAGCGCAACCAGCACATGGCGGCGCTCTGGATCGGCGTCTTTGCATCGATCGTGGCCGGCATCGTGTACTGGGCCGTGGCCCGCGACCGGCGCCAGGTCTGGCTTCCGCCGGTGACGACCCTCCTCGACGTGACCCTGATTACCGGCGCGCTGACGGCCTACGCGTTTACCGGTGATCCGCACCTGGTGACCAACAGCAAGCCCACGTTCGACACGTACTTCATCGCGATCTCGGCCACCTGTCTCCGCTACGACTGGCGGTTGTCGCTCATTGCCGGGGTTGCCGCGGTCGGCCAGTATCTGATCCTGCTGATCGTGGTGGTGGGCGTCTTCAATCTGGATGCGCCCGGCCTGGTTAGCGACTTCGGCCGCTTTCGCTGGACCGATCAGTTGTCTCGCCTGGTCTTGCTGGCAGCCGCGACGGGGCTGGCCATGCTGATCGTCCGGGAAATGCAGCGGCAGCGGGAGATGGTGACCACCGATCCGCTGACCGGGATTTTCAACCGCCGCTTCTTCGACGACTACTTTGCCAACGAGATTGCCCGTGCGCGCCGCGCCGAGACGCCGGTGTCGGTGGTGATGGTGGACATCGACCACTTCAAGCGATTCAACGATGTCCACGGACATGCCGTGGGTGATGCGGTGCTGTGTCGCGTTGCGGAGTTATTGCGGGACGGGGTGCGACGGAGTGACCTGGTGGCCCGCTACGGCGGTGAGGAATTCGTTGTCATCTTCCGGGATACGCCTGCGGAGCAAGCAGTTCATCGGATCGATGTGATCCGGCGGTCGATCGGAGCCGAGCCGCTGCCGGTGGTGCGCGACGATGGCCCGGCACATGTGACGGTGAGCGCCGGCGTGGCCACCTGGCCCGCCGACGGAGGCGCCCCGGAGGTCCTGCTCGCCGAGGCGGACCGCCGGCTCTTTCAGGCCAAGGACGGCGGGCGAAACCGGGTGGTCGGTCCGCTGACCTAGAGAATCCCCGGTAAGGTGAGCCCGGCGGTGCGGGCCGTCTCCAGTGCAATCGGATAGCCGGCATCGGCGTGCCGCATCACCCCCGAGGCCGGATCGTTCCAGAGTACCCGGCCGAGTCGCGCTGCGGCCTCTGGAGTGCCATCCGCCACGATCACGACTCCCGCATGCTGCGAGAACCCCATCCCGACCCCGCCGCCATGATGTAGTGAGACCCAGGTTGCTCCGCTCGCGGTGTTGAGCAATGCATTGAGCAGCGGCCAGTCGGATACGGCATCCGAACCATCCTGCATGGCTTCCGTCTCTCGGTTGGGCGAAGCGACCGATCCCGAATCGAGATGATCTCGCCCGATCACGATCGGAGCCTCGAGTTCGCCCGAAGCGACCATCTCGTTGAAGGCGAGTCCGAGCCGGTGCCGATCGCCCAGGCCGACCCAACAGATCCGCGCGGGTAGGCCCTGGAATGTGATCCGTTCGCGGGCCATGTCGAGCCAGGTGTGCAGATGCCGGTCGTCGGGGAGCAGTTCTTTGACGCGCTGGTCGGTTTTGTAGATGTCCTCCGGGTTACCGGAAAGCGCTACCCACCGGAACGGTCCGACGCCGCGACAGAACAGCGGACGGATGTAGGCCGGGACGAAACCGGGGAAGTCGAACGCGTTGGTAACGCCCTCTTCCAGCGCCATCTGCCGGATGTTGTTGCCGTAGTCGACCGTGGGCACCCCGGCTTCGTGGAAGGCGAGCATGGCGCGCACCTGCACGGCCATCGACGCCTTGGCCGCCGCCGCGACGGCAGTCGGGTTGTGGACGCGCAGCGCTTCCCACTCGCCCAGGGTCCAGCCCTGCGGCAGGTAGCCGTTCACGGGGTCGTGCGCCGAGGTCTGATCCGTAACGCAATCGGGTCGGATACCGCGCCGGACCAGCTCGGGAAAGACGTCGGCCGCGTTGCCGAGCAGCGCGACGGAGACGGGCTTGCCTGTCCGCTTGGCGTCCTCGATGATGCGGAGCGCGTCGTCCAGATCCTTGGCCTGGACGTCGACATACTTGGTGCGCAGCCGGAAGGCAATCCGGGCCGGATGGCACTCGACGGCCAGGCAGGACGCGCCCGCCATCGTCGCCGCCAGCGGCTGCGCACCACCCATGCCGCCTAGGCCGGCCGTCAGGATCCAGCGACCGCGCAGGTTACCCCCGTAGTGCTGGCGGCCCATTTCGACGAACGTCTCGTAGGTGCCTTGGACGATGCCCTGGCTCCCGATGTAGATCCATGAGCCGGCCGTCATCTGGCCGTACATCATGAGACCCTTGCGATCCAGTTCGTTGAAATGTTCCCAGGTGGCCCACCGCGGTACCAGGTTGGAATTGGCCAGGAGCACGCGCGGCGCATCGGCGTGGGTGGTGAAGACCCCGACCGGCTTCCCCGATTGAATCAGGAGTGTCTGATCGGCCTCGAGCGCACGTAGCGCATCGACGATCTGGTCGAACGCGGCCCAGTTTCTCGCCGCGCGCCCGATTCCGCCGTACACGACCAGGTCCTCGGGACGCTCGGCCACGTCCGGATCGAGGTTGTTCATCAGCATCCTGAGCGGAGCCTCGGTCAGCCAGCTCTTGGCAGATCGTTGCGAGCCCCGCGGGCTTCGGACCTGGCGAGCTCCGATCGTGTGTTCGGTGACGGTCATACGGTCTCCTCATTCGATCGGGTGGTCACGCCCGGCAGCAGTGCGGGTCCCGCGGCGTCGGCCAACGCGCCGGACCGCACCAGTTCGGTTGCCGCGGAGAGATCGGGTGCCAGGTAGCGGTCGTCGGCCAGGACGGGGATGACCCGCCGGCAGACGGCGCGGACCCGTTCCAGCGCCTCGCTCGACCGGAGCGGCGCGTGGAAATCGCAACCCTGCGCGGCAATCATCAGTTCGATCCCGATGACCGCCGCGGCATTCTCGGTCATGCGAAGCAATCGATAGGCTCCGTGGGTTGCCATCGAGACGTGGTCTTCCTGGTTGGCCGAGGTCGGGATCGAGTCGACGCTGGCCGGATGTGCGTGCTGTTTGTTTTCCGAGACCAGGGCTGCGGCGGTCACCTGCGCCATCATGAACCCCGAATTGAGACCCGGCGCCGGTGTCAGAAACGCGGGTAGACCGGATAGCGCCGGGTCGATCAGCATGGCGGTCCGCCGCTCGGCAATCGAGCCGATCTCGCAGAGCGCCAGGGCAATCGTATCCGCGGCAAAGGCTACCGGTTCGGCGTGGAAGTTCCCGCCGGAGATCACCTCGCCCGTCTCGGCAAAGACGAGCGGGTTGTCCGACACGGCGTTGGCTTCATCGGTCAGGGTGGCCGCCGTCTGGCGGAGCAGGTCGAGGCAGGCGCCCATGACCTGAGGCTGGCAGCGGAGACAATACGGATCCTGAACCCGGGCATCGCCCACGAGATGGGATGCCCGAATCGGCGACCCCGCCATCAGGCTGCGGAGCGCGCGCGCCACATCCCGTTGTCCGTGATGGCGGCGCAGCACGTGGATGCGGTCGTCGAACGGCCCGTCCGATCCCTTGGCTGCGTCGGTCGAAAGCGCCCCGGTCACGAGCGCCGCTTCGAATACCCGTTCGGCCTCAAAAAGCCCGGCCAGCGCCAGGCCGGTCGAAACCTGGGTGCCGTTGAGCAGCGCCAGCCCTTCTTTCGGCCCGAGTACCAGCGGTGAGAGCCCCGCGGTCGTAAGCGCTTGACCTGCCGCTACGGTCTGGCCCTGCACCACGAAATGGCCCACGCCCATCAGCGCAGCCGTAAGGTGCGCAAGCGGGGCCAGGTCGCCCGAGGCGCCGACGGAGCCCTGGTGGGGAATGACCGGTGTGAGTCCCGCCGCCAGGCAGGTACCGAGGTGCTCGAGCGTGGACCAGCGGACCCCCGATGCGCCCTGGGCCAGGCTGGCCAGCTTGAGGGCCATGATAAGACGGACGATCGGGACCGGCAGCGGATCGCCCACACCGACGGCGTGTGACAGGACCAGATTGCGCTGCAGGGTCGCCAGGTCGGCAGCGTCGATGCGCACGCTGGCCAGTTTGCCGAAGCCGGTGTTGACTCCGTATACGGGATTACCCTTCGAGACGATGGCTTCGATCGTCCTGGCGCCGGCATCGACGGCCGGCTTGGCGCCCGCGCCGACCACGGCTCCCGCGCCGCGATAGATGCGGCGCCAGGTGTCGAGCCCGACCCGTCCGGGGTCGAGCGTCAGCGTCGTTTCACGATTCATACACCCCTCCACACCCGCCGGAACAGCGGGTTGTATCCCATGCGGTATACCAACTCGGCCGGACGATCGACATCCCAGACGGCCAGATCGCAAACCTGGCCCGGTGCAAGCGTACCGCGATCGGCCAGGCCGAGCGCGCGCGCCGCGTGACGTGTCGTGCCCAGCAAGCATTCGGTCACGGTGAGACGAAACAGCGTAGCGGCCATATTCATGGCCAGCAGGATCGAGGTCAGCGGCGACGTGCCGGGATTGCAGTCCGTGGCGACGGCCAGAGGCACGCCGTGACGGCGGAACGCATCGATCGGCGGTACCTGCGTTTCACGCAGCGCGTAGAAGGCGCCCGGGAGCATCGCCGCGACGGTGCCGCTGGCCGCCAGGGCCGCAGCGCCGGCTTCGCTGGTGTACTCGAGATGATCGGCCGAGAGAGATCCGTAGCTTGCGGCCAGCGCGGCGCCGTCCGAGTCGGAGAGCTGATCGGCGTGGAGCTTGACCGGCAACCCGTGCGCCTTGGCCGCGTCGAACACCCGCGCGATCTCGGCGGGGCTGAACGCGATCGTTTCACAGAACCCGTCGACCGCGTCGGCGAGCGAGGCGGCCGCAACGGCGGGGATCATCTCGCGGCAGAGCCGGTCGACGTACCCGTCCCGGTCGCCCGCCGCTTCGGGCGGAACGGTATGCGCACCAAGGAAGGTGGTTCGGACCGTGATCGGCCGCTCCCGGCCGAGCCGCCGTGCGGCCGTGAGCGATCGGAGTTCGCTGGCAAGTTCGAGCCCGTAGCCCGACTTGATCTCGATGGTGGTGACGCCCTCGGCGATCAGGTGGTCGAGCCGGTGGAGCGCGCTCGCGGTCAGTTCGTCTTCGGTGGCTGCCCGCGTGGCCCGGACGGTGGAGACGATGCCCCCGCCCCGGCGGGCGGTCTCTTCGTAGCTGGCGCCTTCGAGCCGGGCTTCGAATTCCGCGGCGCGGTCGCCGCCGAAGACGAGATGGGTATGGCAGTCGATCAGGCCGGGGGTAATCAGCCGGCCGCCGCAGTCGATCTCCTCCGGATCGGGGCCGACGAGTTCGGCGGTCAGTCCGGCTTCGTCGCCGACGTATCGGATCAGCCCGTCGGACGCGACCAGGGCGCCGTTCTCGATCGTCTCGAGCCCGCTGGTCATCGTGACGATGCGGGCGTTGCGGAAGACCCGGGTTCCGGTCACGGCTGGGCGGAGCGAGGGGCTGGCGGGATCACACGCGGACTCCGGAGGTTCGATCGGAGATATGTATAGACCAAAGAGACATCATGCAAGAAGGCCAGATCTGCATCTGGCCTTCTTCGAATGATCGGGCGAGGAGTCGGGGTCGGTCAGGCCGATGGGGCGAACCGCGCGACCAGCTGGTGAACCGATCCGGGATAGGTCAGGGTGACGTGGGTGACGGTATGGTCGGTGCGCCAGGTCCGTCGTTCCACCACCAGGCAGGCCGTGCCGCGGGGGATCTGGAGCTTGATCGCCATTTCCGCGCTCGCCGGGACCGCCCGAATGCGGTGTTCCGCTTCGGTCCACGGGACGTGATTGACCAGCCATGATCCGGGTGAGATTTCCGCAAAGCTCTCCTCGGCGGCGCGCGGCACGGCGTCCAGGTTGATCACCCGCCGTTCGTGGCAGAACGGCTGGTCCGCGGCCAGGTGCAGCCCGGTCACTTCGAGTACTGCGGAGTCGCCGGTGAGTTCCAGGTGCTGGCGGTCGGCTGCCGTGGCGGGGCGGGCGACCCGATCGATGACCCGGTAGCCGTAGTTCATGCCTAACGCGCTGACTTCGGCCTTGAGATCGTGGATCTCGAGGATGGCGGCTTGCGAGTGCGGCCGTTTGACGAAGCTGCCGGTTTTGCGCTTCCGTTCGATCAGGCCCGCGTTGGCCAGCCGGGTCAGCGCCTTGTTCACGGTCATCCGGGAACAGCCGTAGTACACGGTCAGTTCGCGCTCGGACGGAATCCGGTGGCCGGGCAGCCAGTTGCCGGCGATGATTTTGTGTTCGAGTTCTTCCTGGATCCGCTGATGCAGCGAAGTGGCCAGGGTTGCCGTGCCGCCGTTGTTGCCGTAGCTCGTTGTCGCCATCGTCATCGTGATCCTCGAGTCAGCGGGCCGCCGCAGGAGTCGGCGGAATCGGTTATGCCCGGCAAGCGCCAGAACGGTGTCATCGCTTACAGTCGTTGCACCCCTTCAGTGGTCCACCGCACTTCATCGTCGACCGCGTTGCGCGTCCGGTCGACGTCGATCACCGTCGGAAACCCGAGCGCCGAATCGAAGCGCACCTCGACCTCGTCGGCCTCGACGTATGCCTTCTGCACCTCGACGAAGAGCCCGGGAACGTCCGGGAAGCGCGCGGCGAACTGTGCCGGCACGGGGTCGCCGCTGTCCACGAAGGTGCGGGAGACCACGACGCCGTCCTCGACGCGCACCCGGACCGGCGAACCCGCGGGAAAGCCGCAGAAACACATCACGCTCACGGTGACTTCGTAGTCGCGGATGCCGGCGCGGTCCCATCGCTGCATGGCATCGGCCAACCGCGAGGCGGGGCTCCCCGGCTCGAAGACGCAGCCGCCCAAGAGCGCGAGCACCGCGCCAAGTGCGATCAACCTGGTGCGCAGCCTCATGACGCACCAGGGATCGAAGTGATCCTGCCCAGGAAGAGCACCGTACCCGAGAGCCGCTCGCGGATCGCGAAGAGGAAGGGGCGGTTCACGTTCACTGTCGCGCGTTGCGGAACACTGACGACGCCGGCGCCGACCGACGTGGCCGCGGCGGCCTCGGTGCCCTCCTCGTTGATCTCGACGAAGGTCTTGTGGTCGACCCGCGTGATGTGAAGATCCGCAGCCGTGGAGATGCCGCTCAGGTCCGCGCGCCGGGTGAAAGCGATACCCATGCCGAGCGCGCTCAGGTCATCGTTCAACGAGCGCTTGTACTCGAGGCGGAGCTTCGGAAAGGCGAGCTCCACGTCGATTACAGCGAGCCGTTGCGCGATCTCCTGGAACTCCGCAGACGTGAGCCGTGCCGCCAGCTGATCGGCCGTGGTGCCCTCGTTCGGGAGCAGCACCGTCATGGTGTGCGCACCCGCACCGTACCAGAGGTCAACCGCCTGGAAATCGGGCCCGGCGTAATAAGGCGTCTTGGTCTCTCGGTGCATGAACGGCACCGTCTGCTGCCGGCCGCTCTGGGCGTGGAACGTGGCCGGGCGCGTATCGGCAGGGCGGAATTGTGCCCGCCAGGCGCCCTTGAAGTAGATCGCGTTGACCGCGAAGAGGATCTCGTTTCGGCTGATGGATTCGAGAATGGTCGGGATCTTGCCGCCGGTCTTGTCGTTGACCCAGCCGTTGATGGTCCGGACCGCTTCCGCCGAGCGGAAGTCGAGCGCCCGGGCCTCGGCGTCGAAGAAGCTCCGTGCCTCGGACAGGAAGCTCGGTGCGACGGGAAAGGTCTGCTCGGTCCAGATCGAGTTGGCGATGGTGAACTGCACTCGATCGTCGAGCCCCTGGAGCAGCGTGATCAGATCACGGTAACTGGCGTTGATCGCAGCTTGGGGGAGGGTGCCGAACCCGAGCGTCTGGGCCATACTGTCGCGGGTCTCGCCGCGGGCGCCGTTCATCACCATTCCGACTGCAAGCGACACCGACAGGGGTGATACGAAGACGTTCGCATCGCCTTCCGACTCGACCACCCTGTCGAGGAGCGTGAAGGCGAAGGTGTTGTTGGCGCGGATCGCGGCCAACTCGTCGGACGAGAGTGTGCGAGGCAGCTGTTGCAGCAAGGGCGGTTCGGTCACCGGATCCACGCCGGTTGCCGATTCGCACCCCTGGAGCAGCAGCCCCAACCCCAGCCAGAACGCTCGCATCCGCACCTGGTTCCACCCTCTCTCAGGACGGAAATCCTCAGGGCAATGGTCGTGCCTCCCAGCGGTGCACTCGTTACTCCATGCGGAACAACGGCTTACGGCGACCCCCCGAATGCCTACGTGACGGATCGACACACCGGCCCGGCGCCGCGCGTTGTCGGTCCGACACGCCGGGGTCAGTGATCTATATCACACGAGGCTGGCTTCGGGGTGCGCCGAAAGGCGACTGCGCTAGGTGGGAATGGGTGGGGGCATGGCGCCCCCACCCCTCGGGCCGAGATTAAACGGCCGGCGTTCGGCGGGATTTGATGACCGACATCGCGATCGATCCCGTCAGCACCGTCAGAATGAAGCCGAGCGAAATCGCGACCGGCAGATGGAACCACTTGATGAAGATCATCTTGAGGCCGACGAATGCCAGAATGAGGCCGACGCCGGGCTTGAGATATTTGAACTGCTGGAGAGCGTCCTGGATCACGAAGAACATGGCGCGGAGGCCCAGGATCGCGAAGATGTTCGAGGTATACACGATGAACGGATCGCGCGTGATCGACAGGATGGCCGGAATGCTGTCGATGGCAAAGACGACGTCCGTCCACTCGATCACCAGCACGACGACGAAAAGCGGCGTGGCCAGCCAGCCGGTCGGCGTTTTGACGAAGAACCGCGCCCCCTCGTAGTTGGGCGTCATCGGCACCAGGCGCTTGGCGAGCTTCACGAGCGGATTCTTTTCCGGCTCGATTTCGTCTTCCTGCTCCTTGAACATCCGGGCCGCCGTAAACAGCAGGATCACGCCCAGCACGATGAAGAGCCAGTCGAAGCGGCCCAGGACGGCCGTGCCCACCACGATCATGATGCCGCGCATGGCGGCCGCGCCGAACACGCCCCAGTTGAGCACCTTCGAGTGCGCAATCGGGGGCACGGCGAAGTACTGGAAGATCAGGATGAAGACGAACAGGTTGTCGACCGACAACGACAGCTCGACCAGGTACCCGGCGTAATACTCGAGCGCCGACGTCGGCCCGCTCCGCCAGAGGACGATCAGCCCGAAGAGGAGCGCCGTCGAGACGACGACGGCAGTCCATCGGGATGCCTCGCGCATCGAAAGGACTCGCGCCTTCCGGTGCACGATGAAGAGATCGGCCGCCAGCAGTGAAAAGGCGACGGCCGCAAAGAGAACCCACTCGATTGAGTGCACGGATTATGGCCTAACGCGTGTTCGCCATCTCCATCAGCTTGGCGACCCGTTCCGCGGTTGGAGGGTGGGTGGAAAAGAGCTTGGTGAGTCCGCCGCCCGTCGCAGCCAGCGGATTGACCTGCGCCAGCGGCGCCGCCGCCGGAGCAACCTGCATCGGAATCCGCTGCGCCATCGCGTCGAGCCGCGTCAGCGCGCTCGCGAGTGAACGCGGCCGCCCCAGAATCTCGGCGCCGACCCGGTCGGCTTCGAACTCCCGCTGGCGCGAAACCGCCATCTGGATGATACCGGCGGCCAGCGGTCCAAGGATCATGGCCGCCAGGCCCGCAATCGGGTGCCCGCCTTCGTCGTCATTGTTGCGGCCGAACATGATGAGCCACGGCAGATAGCCGATCGCACCCGCGATCCCGGCCGCCACCGTCGAGATCAGCATGTCGCGGTTCTTGATGTGGGCCAGCTCGTGCGCGATGACCCCTTCGATTTCATCGACCGGCAGCGCGCGCAGCAATCCCGTGGTGACCGCGACGACCGCCTTCTCCGGACTCCGGCCCGTGGCAAAAGCGTTAGGCTGATCTTCGTCCGTAATGGCCACGACCGGCATCGGCAGTCCCGCCCGCTGGCGCAGTCGATCCACCATCCGGTACAGCTCCGGCGCCTCCTGCTCGCTGACCACCCGAGCCCGGTACATCCGAAGCACCATCTTATCGGAAAAGAAGTACATGATAAAGTTCATGGCCGAGCCGATGACCAGGGCAAACACCAGCCCTTGGCTCCCGCCGATGAGTTGCCCGAGCGCGAGAAACAGCGCCATCAAGGCAGCCATCAGGATGAACGTCCGCATGTTATTCATAGTGCAAAACCTGGCACTCCTGCCGTTCATGTGCAAGAAAAAAGCGAGACCCTCGTCACCGCCCTCACGGAGTGAGGCGGTTGACGAAGGTCTCGCTTGAGTCGTTCCCGACCCGAGATAGCCGTGTTGGCCTCGCAGCCAACAGTCTTGACGACCACCTCGTCCGTCTTTCGCGACGGATAAGCTACTCCCCTTCTGACCACGAAGGGTACACCCTGGGCGGCCGCGATGTCAATCGGAGTGGTCGAAAATCGGTGCCGGTATGACACCGAGTGAACGCACGCGCGATCCTGTCCTGGTCGTCGGGTCGGGACTGCCTGCGGCCGCCGTGGCGCGCGCCGTGGCGGCCGCAGGCCTTCGGGTCACCCTGGTCGACGAGCGCGAACCGGTCCGTCCCGGGGGAGGCGAAGGGCTCTGGTACGCGCCTTGGTGGCCCGGGGGTGAGGCGCCGATCGTTCACCTGACCGACGCCGGGATCGGCCGGTTGGAAGCGATCCATCAGGAGAGTGGCGAAGCCTTCCGGGTCAATCGGCGGGGGCGCCTGATCGTGACCGGCCGCCCCGACACGGCCCGCTTGCTCCGAAGCCTGGCCGGTCGCCAGGCCGCGCTAGGGCACGGCCCCCTGCGTGAACACGCCTCGGCCGATTGGTATCTGCCTTCGCCGTCGGACGGGTTCCGCGGTGTGCCGGACGGGTTCGATCTGTTGGAAGGCGCTGGACTGCGGGCCGCATTCCCGTTTCTCGATCCCGGCATGACGCTCGGTGTGCACGTCCGTAGGGCCGGCTGGGTCGATGCCCGCGCCCTCCGCCGCTGGCTGATGGGCGCGTTGCGCGAGGTCGGCGGGCAGGTTGTTTCTGAGCCGGTGCGCGGGATCGAGCCCACCCCGGACGGCTGGCAGGTGACCACCGCGTCGGGTGCTCGACTTTCGGGCTCGACTCTGGTCCTGGCCGGCGCGCGGGTCCGTACCCTGGGTCGCCAGGCGGGATTCGACCTGCCCTGGACCGACTATACTCGTCTGGTAGGTGTGCTGGCCGGAGGTGAGCGCGCGGTGCCCGGCCCCTGTCCCATGATCGTCGCCGATCTGGACAATTGGGGCGCCGCCGGAGCCGCGGGCGAACTCGGTCCCGATGCGGCGTGGGGCATGCCGTCGCTCTTGTCCGATGGCGACGGCGCGCTCCGGCTCGAGGCCATCGTGCCCGGCGTGCCCGCCGCCGACGATCTCGGCCGGCTCGGCGAGGCGCTGCTGCAGCGGCTGGGACGAGCGGTCTCGACGCTGCGGAGCTATCGTGGTCCCCCGGGCGGTTTCGTCACGGCGGCCTATCCGCTGCCGCTGGCGCCCGATCTGCGACCGGTCATTGGCATGGCCGACCGGCGCGGTGGATTCGTGGTGGGTGGGGTTGGAATGACGGTGGGTCTCGCCCTCGGCGCGGGCGACCTCCTTGCCGCGTATCTGGCCGGGACGCCGTTGCCGAGGTACGCGCCGGCCTTTGTCCCGGGACGGTTCGGCGGCAATATCCTGCGCCCGTCCGGCGACACGACCAGCCGGGTTGATTTCTAGCCGCCGCGCTCCTATTTCCCGGGTTGGGCGGGAGGGGCTTCCGTGGCCAGTAGGGAACTCAAGTCTCAAGGGAGAAGTAGCGATGATTCGACGTAACGGCATCTGGACGGCGGCCATCGCCGCGACCCTGGCACTGGCCGGCGTGGCCGAAGCCCAGCAGCAGCAACCGGTTCTGTCGCCCCGTGACACCACGAAGGCCACCGTGGCCGGCGCCAACATCCTGATCGACTATGGTCGGCCGTCGAAGCGCGGCCGGCAGGTGGTCGGCAATCTGATTCCGTACGACAAAGTCTGGCGCACCGGTGCCAACCAGGCCACCCATCTGGTGACCGACAAGTCGCTGATGTTCGGCAACGTCATGGTGCCGCCCGGGACCTACACGCTCTACACCTTTGCGTCGGAAACGGGTGCCTGGAAGCTGGCCATCAACAAGCAGACGGGGCAGTGGGGCACGGAGTACAAGCCGGAGCAGGATCTGGCCCGGGTCGATCTCAAAGTGGCCACCTTGCCGGCGTCGGTCGAGCAGTTCGTGATCAAGATCGAGCCGACCAGGAGCGGTGGCGTCCTCAAACTCGAATGGGACACCACGTCGGCCAGCGCTGCGTTCATGGTCCACTGATCCATGCGTGAAGAAGATCGGGTACCGCTGGCATCGATTGCTCTGATCGCGGCGTTTGCCGACGGGTTCCGCAGCCCCGAGGAGATGGCGGAACTCGAGCGGATTGCGACCCGGATCGGCGGGTCCGACTACGACGACGTCGCCCATCGGGTGGTGTCGGAAGGCGCGGACCTGCCGGGCCTGGTTGCGCAGCTGTCAGGCCCCGAAGCCAGGGCGGCGGCACTCGAGTTGGCGTCGTCGGTCATCCACGCCGACGGTGTGGCTACCGAGAGCGAGCAGGCGTTTCTCCGCCAGTTGAGTCACCTGCTCGAGCGCAACGGCAGCGAGGCGCCCGAGATTCGGCGAGCGGCGGATGTGGCCGAGGCGTCTTCGGCGGTGCCCGACGCGGTGGTCGTGGCTGGCACGATGACGCCCGCCGAGATGGATCGGTTGATCCTCGACAATGCCGTACTCTCGGCGGCGCTGGAACTGTTGCCGCAGGGGTTGGCCACGTTGGGGATCGTGCCGCTGCAGCTGCGAATGGTCTATCGGATCGGTCGTGACTACGGGCAGTCTCTCGACATGGACCAGGCCAAGGATCTGGTCGCGGCGATGGGTGTCGTGGCCAGTGGACAGGTCATGGAGGGGGTCGCCCGGAAGCTCCTGGGTGGCCTGACCCGTGGTCTGCTCGGCCGCCTTGCCGGTGGTCTGGTTGGGGCGGCGACCGGTGCGGCACTGACCTTTGCAACCACCTATGCGCTCGGGCACGCCACCAGGCAGTACTACACCCAGGGTCGGACGCTGAGCGCGGGCGATCTCAAGCAGCTCTTTCTCCGGCTGCGCGAGGACGCTCAGCAGCTTTTCCCGTCGCTCGAATCGAAGGTCCAGGATCGAGCGGCCAAGGTGGACGTCGAGTCGGTGCTTCGGGAACTTCGCAGTCCGACGTAACGGCGGGTACGGGATATCGGTAGAGAAGGGAGGCCTCCGGCCTCCCTTTTGCGTTGTAGAGGTCCGCTCCGGCGCCCTCGGGTGCTGCTGAGCCAATCGTGCCCGATTCTGCGCGTGAATTCGAGGCGTCCTCAGCGAGGCGACTTGACGGCTGGAATCATGGGGCAAAGTATTATGAGTCACTCAGCGGCCACCCGTGGATTCTTCTCAGTCCGAAGTCACGCAACTGCTCGCCCTCGTCTCGGACGGCGAGTCGGAAGCGCTCGACCGTCTGTTACCCCTGGTCTACGACGAGCTCAGGCTCCTCGCCGCCAGCCACCTGCGCCGCGAGCGGGGCGATCACACCCTGAGTCCGACGGCGCTGGTTCACGAAGTCTTCCTTCGCCTCGTCGGGCAGCACTCGGTCAATTGGGCCGGGCGCTCGCATTTCTTCGGGATCGCGGCCCAGGCCATGCGCCGGATCCTGGTCGATCATGCCCGGCGCCGCAGCGCGCGCAAACGGGGTCGGCAGCATCAGGTCACCCTCGATACCGATGCGGACCTGCCGGACGAGATGTCGTCCGACGAGATCGTGGCGGTCGACGAAGCGCTTGCGCAGCTTGCAAAGCTGGATCCACGTCAGGCCAAGCTGGTGGAGTTGCGTTACTTCGCGGGATTCTCGATCGAAGAGGCGGCGGCCGTGCTCGGCATCTCGACTGCAACGGTCAAGCGCGATTGGGCTCTGGCGCGGGCCTGGCTGCAGCATCGGCTCGGCCCATGATCCGGTCGATGCCGGAATGCCGGAGGGACGTGTGACGACGCCCCTGACCCCCGAGCGGTGGCGCCTGGTGAAGGCCGCCTTTGCAGAGCTCTCCGACCTGCCAATCGATGAACGCGCCCTCCGACTGGAAGAAATGACGTTCGGCGATCCGGCGCTCCGGGCCGAGGTCGAAGCGTTGCTGGCGGCCGCCGGCGCGGTCGGCGACCGTTTCGAACGCTCACCGCTCGAAGCGCTGACGTCGGATGATGGGCTCGAGCCGGCGGACTGGCGGGTCGGCCCATATCAGATCATCCGGCCGATCGGTCGGGGTGGTATGGGCGCCGTGTACGAGGCGCACCGGGCCGACGCCGACTTTCACAAACGAGTTGCGGTCAAGATGGTGGCGCGCGGTCGGGATTCCGACGCCATTCTCCGCCGCTTCCGCTACGAGCGTCAGATCCTGGCCCGGCTCGAGCATCGGAACATCGCCGCGCTGCTCGACGGAGGGGTGACCGACGACGGTCAACCGTACTTCGTGATGGAGTACGTCGAAGGCGAGCGAATCGATCGCTACTGCGCCGCTGCGCAGCTGAGTGTCCACGATCGGTTGCGGCTCTTCCGGCAGGTCTGCGCCGCGGTCCAGTACGCCCATCAGAATCTGGTCGTCCACCGCGACATCAAGCCGAGCAACATCCTGGTCAGCGCCGATGGCACGGTCAAGCTGCTCGACTTCGGGATTGCCAAGGTACTCGATCCGGAGGAGTCTGAGGCCGAGCCGATGACCCAGACCGGCGTCGCGCCCATGACGACGGCGTATGCCAGTCCCGAGCAGCTGGCCGGCGATTCCGTGACGACAACGAGCGATGTCTATTCGCTTGGTGTGCTTCTCTACGAACTGCTGACCGGGCGGCCGCCGTTCGACGTGGCTAATCTCTCGGTACTCGAAGCGCGTCGCCGGATCGCGGAGTCGGTACCCGATCTGCCCAGCCGGGCGGTGGCGGCGGAAACAGTGTCGTCGACGGCGGAGCCGACCACCCGACGGCTGCAACGCGCGCTCGAAGGTGAGCTCGACGACATCGTGATGATGGCGCTCCGGAAGGAACCGGAACGGCGCTATTCCTCAGTCGAGGCTATGGCCGAGGACGTGTTGCGGTTTCTGGCGGGTCTGCCGGTCCAGGCCACTCCGGACTCGTTCCGCTACCGGATCGGCAAGCTGGTGCGGAGGAACCGTGCGGCGGTCGCTGCGGTGGTGGTGGCGGTGATTGCGTTGCTGGCGGGAACGGTCGTCAGTCTGTGGCAGGCGGGCCGGGCGCATGCCGAACGTGATCGCGCGGAATTAGAGTGGGCCAAGGCGGAGAGCGTCACCGAGTTTCTGCGTTCCGTCTTCCTCGCGGCGACTCCGCAGCAACTGGGGCGGCAGGTCACCGTCGTCGATGCCATCGATGCGGCCGTGCCCCGAGTCGACTCGGCGTTTCGCGATCAGGCGGCGGCACGGGCCGCGGTCAAGAGTATCCTGGCGTCGACGCTGTTCGACATGGGGTTGATAGACCGGGCAGAGCCGTTGTCTCGTGAGGCGCTTCGGCTCCAGGCGGATCTGGACAGCGGACGTGTGTCGTGGGCCGGCGCGACCGCGCGATACAACCTCGCGATGGTCGAACGATCACTCGGCCATCCGGCGGCGGCGGAATCGCTGCTGCGCACGTCATTGGCTCAGTATGAGTCGCTGCCCGATATCGATCCGGCGGAGATCGCGGTCGGCTGGGCCGAGATGGCGCTGTTGTTGTCCGAACAGGGGCGCCATGCCGAAGCGATCGCGCTGCAGGGGCGGGTGGTCGACCTGCTGCGCCAGCGGGGCGGCGCGCCGCTACGCCGGCGTTCGGTCTCCATCGCCAACTATGCGACCCTGCTGACCGAAGTCGGGCGGCTGGCCGAGGCCGAGCCGCTGCATCGGGAGAGCATTGCGCTGGCGGAGGAGGCGCGCGGGCCGGACGATCCGCTGGTCGGCAGCATTCTCCAGCCCTTTGCGATCAACCTGCTTTACGCCGGGCGTCCGGAGGAAGCGGAGTCGGTGGCGCGGCGCAGCTACCGTATTCTGTCCCACCACTTCGAGCCGTTCAATCCCGCCACGCTGGTCGGCTTGCGGGGCCTGCTCAACGTTCTCGTGGAACATGGCGGCTGCCGGGAGGCCGTCACGCTCGCCGAACCGGTCATCGCGGAGCGCGGCAAGCGGGTGCCCGAAAGCGAACTCTCGCTCGGCTCGGCCTATCTCGCCGTGGGCGACTGTCTGGGGCGGGACGGCGATCCGGTGCGGGCCGAGGCGATGCTGCGCGAAGCGGTACGTCTCCGGGAGCGCACCTTGCCGCCGGGGCACTGGGCCACGGCGCACGCGGAAAGCCTTCTGGGTGAGTTCCTGGCCCGCCACGGCAAAGAGGACGAGGGGCGAGCTCTCGGCACGCGTGCGGTTGCTGCGCTCGAGGCGGCGCTGGGCAAGGATCATTACCGGACCGTGCAGGCCCGCCATCGTCTGTCGCGCGCCTAGAAGGCCGGGTCGGCCCGATGGGTCGGTTCGTCGAGGCGGATAGCCGATAGCTCGCTGCCGGCCGGGGTCTCGTGCTGTCCTTCCGGGACCACCAGGAGCGCATCGGCCATCGCCATCGAGGTCAGCACCCCGGATCCCTGCGATCCGGTGACGCGTGTCGTGGGGCAGATCGGGTCGCCGCTCAGCGACACCCGCAGGAAATGCTGCAGGACCGGTCCCAGCGAAATGGCCGCACCGGTGCGGACCCGGATGGCATCGCGGAAGGGAAGGCGATGCCCCATCAGCACCCGGATGGCGGCGCGGCCAAAGAGTTCGAACGTCACCATGGTACTGACGGGGTTGCCGGGCAAACCGAGCCAGGGCGTTGCGCCGAGATGCCCAAACCCGACCGGAGCGCCGGGGCGCATCCGGAGCCGCCAGAAGTCGATCCGCCCTCCCATCGCGTCGATCACGCCGCGCAAATGATCGTGTTCTCCGACACTGATCCCCGCGCTGGTGATCACGAGGTCGCATTCGGCGGCCCGTTCGAGCTGAGCGCGAATGCTCTCGGGGGTATCGCGGGCCAGGCCCAGGTCGATCGGTTCGCCGCCGGTTTCCCGAATCAGCGCAGCAAGCGTATAGGTGTTCGAACTGGCAATTCGCTCGCCGCGCAGGATCAGGTCGGGCTGGTCGAGCCGGGCCAGTTCGTCGCCGCTGGCCGCAATCCCGACGCGCGGACGGCGCCACACCAGCGGATGGGTGACGGCGAGCGAGGCGAGCACGCCGAGATGAGCCGGGCGCAATTCGGTGCCGGGCCCGAAGACGACGGCGCCGCGGGGAATGTCTTCGCCGGCCTGGCGCAGGTTGGCCAGACAGTCGCGATCCGCGACGATCAGAACCTCCGGCTCTCCGAGATCGGTGTCTTCCTGCCGGATGACCGTATCGGCGCCCTCGGGCACCGGCGCGCCGGTGAAGATGCGGGCGCACTGTCCGGGGCCGATCGTGCGGGTCGGGACGGCGCCGGCCGGAATCCGCTCGATCACCGTGAGGCGGCGCGGTGTTTCGGGAGAGGCGCCCAGCACATCGCTGCTCCGCACCGCATAGCCGTCCATCGCGGCGTTGGTGCGGAACGGGACGTCGATCGGGCTCGTGATCGTTTCCGCGAGCACGCTGCCCAGCGCGCGTTCGAGGGGCACACGGAGGGGCGGCTGTGGCGCCAGGGCGCCAACGATACGGCAGGCTGCCTCACGGGCAGTCAGTCGAGTATCCATCCGTCGGTATCGCGGGTGTCAGGGTGTCTCGAAGCGCCGTGCGCGATCCCACACCAGCGCCGCGAGGAACTGCAGCCACATCGTATCCGTGAATCGCAGCACGGAACACCGGATCGACGGCAGCTCGACGTCGCTCAGGACGGCCACCCAATCCTGCGGCGTGTGGCTGGTGGCGGCAATCGGCGCCGGACCGAGCGACGATCGGAAGACCTCGACTTTGGGGATACCGGCTTCGATCGCGTTCTCCGCCAGCACCAGGTCGCGATCGCCGAAGTATCGGGTGGCGAGATCGGCGGTGTCCGAAGTGGTTTCGGCGCGTTCCAGCAGCATCCGCGTGTGTCGCCCGATCTGCAGGAATCCGTCGAGCTGGCCCTCGTGGACGATCGACGCCGCATCACCTGCCCGATCGAGTTGTTCGAACGGGTCGGCCATGGTTCGAATGGCCGCGACTCGCTTACCCCGCCGGTTCAGTTCCCGAGCGAGCATGGCGAGTAGCGTGGTTTTTCCGGCGCGTGGATGGCCGACGATCGAGATGAGCCGCATGGCACGACGGGGCAGGCCCCGCTCCCGGTGGAGTCCGGCCTTCCATGGCCGAACTCCGAAAGTGTACTTGGCTTGTGGTAGGAAGTCGAGTCGCAGCGGCTATCGGGCGGTGGCCGCATTGGCGCGAGCCAGGTCGTCCGCCGTATTGATGTTGAGAAAAAGCCGCGCAACGTCACCGAGCGCAGCAAGCGCATCCGGCGCGATGCGATGGAGGCGTACCTCGGTCAGCCAGCCGGTGACCCGATGATCCCCACGCACCAGCGCCGCGTCGATCGCGGGCAACGCCCCCGGTCCATACCCGGCGCAGAGCGGTTCGAGTCGTCCGGGGCTGCTCTCGGGAACGACCGCATCATACCGGTCGAGCGGCGCCGCGACGGTGCGCAGCAGCTCGGGGGTGAGGAACGGGAGATCCCAGGCAACGCAGACGACCGGCCCGCCCGCGGTCCGGACGGCGGTTCGGATCCCGCCGAGCGGGCCCAGGCCTGGCACCAGGTCGGGCACTACCGTGAGTCCGGGGATCCACTCGTGCGCGGCTGGCGAATTGGCGATGAGCAAAGGTGCCTGGCCGAAGGCTGTCGTGCAGGCCTCGACGATCCGGTCGAGGATCCGGCGGCCGTGTACTTCGAGCAGGCCTTTGGGCACGCCACCCAGCCGGCGGGCGTCGCCCCCGGCAATCACCGCGCTCTGGACGGTCAGGGACGGCACTCGGCGCGCAGCCGGTCGTCTTCCGCGATGGTCACCGCCGCGAGCTGGACGCCGGTGGGGAGTCGCGGGGCCAGCCGTCGGAAGACTTCGCGAGCAATTCCCTCGCAGGTCGGCAGGGTATCCCGGAAGGCGGGGTCGTCGCGATGGAGGTATTTGCCGTGCCACGGCTCGACCACCTGCTCGGTGAGCAGCCGGTCCAGCGTCGCCAGGTCCATCACCATCGGCAGGCGCTCGTCCACCGGGCCGGTAACGGCAACCTCGCACCGGTAGTCGTGGGGATGCGCGTCGGCTGTCGCGCCGAACCGCGCCCGATTGTCCGCGTCGGTTGCGCGCGAATCGCTGAGCCGGTGCCAGGCGCGGAACGTGACCGTGCGAACCAGGCGGAGCTGCACCGGCGCTCGATCGTCAGAAGAAGGGGTTGCGGAAGGCGTAGCCCAGGCCGGCGTGCAGCATGGGAGTCGGCGCCCACTCTTTGAGCGGCTGATCGGCCAGGAGCGGCTGCATCGGGCCCAGGCCATCCGGATCATAGGTGCGGTAGAGCGCCGGGTACGACAGGTTCCAGAAGACCGCGCGTGCCTCGGCGCGGACATAGAGCCGCCGGGTCACGAATGTGCGCAATCCGACCGCGGGCGCAAAGTAGAACTTGGTGCCGAACTTGTAGCCCGACCGGTCTTCGGGAACATTTTCACCGAAAGCCAGGCCGAGCCCGAGACCGATGTACGGGGCAAGGCTGTTCCAGGTCTTGCCGCCGGTCAGATTGAGCTGGAGGACGCCTTCGGCAAACCAGACATTCTGGTCGACCGGACCGCGGAATCCCTGGCCCGACAACGAGGTGTCGGCAAAGTTCCGCTGCAGCTGTGCGTAGCCGGCGCCGAACCCGATCGTCAGCGGGCGATCGGCAAGGAACTCGTGCCGGGCCCAGATGACGCGGCCGTCCTGCGGTCCGAGCCCGTGGGACCCGCCAGCTCCGAAGGCCTGGCCCGCCGAGAGGGAGATGAACTGCCCCCAGCGAAGATCCCGATAGGGACTGCGAGCCGGGTCATGACCGACCTGCGCCTGGACCGGCCCGGCAAGGGCAACGGCAAGGACGACGGCCGATGTGATGCGCACCAGGATACTAAGCACGAGACAGACTCCGTCCGGTCATTTCGACCGGTTGATCGAGGCCAAGCAGATCGAGGACCGTCGGCGCCACATCGCAGAGGGCGCCGCCTGATCGTAGGCCGGTGAACGAGGTGCCAACGGCCACGAACGGGACCGGATTGGTGGTGTGCGCGGTGTGCGGTCCGCCGGAGATGGGGTCGACCATCATCTCACAGTTGCCGTGATCGGCCGTGATCAGAACGCGGGTTCCGCTCCGTTCGGCCGCTTCGAGGATCCGCCCGAGGCATTGGTCGATCGTTTCGACCGCGCGAAGAATGGCCGAAGGCACACCGGTGTGACCAACCATGTCGGCGTTGGCAAAATTACAGAGGAAGAAATCGTGGGCCCGTCTCGTCATGGCCGTGCAGAGCGCGTCGGCAATGCCCTGGGCGCTCATTTCCGGCATCAGATCGTAGGTGGCCACCTTGGGCGACTGGATCAGCTGCCGCTCTTCGCCGGGATAGGGCGGTTCGATGCCGCCGTTGAAGAAATAGGTGACGTGCGGATACTTCTCGGTCTCAGCGGTGCGGAACTGGGTGCGTGAGGCGTCGGCCAGCACTTCGGCCAGAATCCGGGCCAGGTTGAACGGCGGGAATGCCGTGGGCAACCCGAAAGTGCCGTCGTACTGCGTCATCGTGACCAGCGAGAGCGCGGGGCGGTCGGCCACCGGGAACCCGTCGAAGCCATCGATGGCCAGCGCGCGGACGATCTGGCGCATCCGGTCGCTGCGGTAGTTGAAGCAGAAGACACCGTCGCCGTCCTGCAGCAGCGCAGCTGGCGCGCCGTGCCGGTGGATCACGATCGGCTTGATGAACTCGTCGGTCTCGCCCCGCTCGTAGGCGGCTTTGATGGCCTCGACCGGATCGGTGGCGACCCCACCGACACCATGCACCATCAGGTCATAGGCGAGCTTGGTGCGATCCCAGCGCCGGTCGCGATCCATCGCGAAGTACCGCCCGATCAAACTGGCCAGCACACCGCGGCCGCCGGTGAGGCGACGAATATCCGCCGCCAGTGTCTCGACGAATCCGAGCGCCGACATCGGCAGCGTGTCTCGGCCGTCGAGGAAGGCGTGCACCGCAATCCGTTGGACGCCCAGGCGCATACCGAGTTCGAGCGCGGCAAGTAGATGGGTATCGATGGCGTGGACCCCGCCGTTGCCGACCAACCCGATCAGGTGCAGGGTACCGCCGGTGCGGGCCAGATGGCTGCCGAGTTCGCGGAAGGCCTGGAGATCGAAAAACGCGCCGGTCCGAATGCTCTCGGAAATCCGGACCAGGTCCTGCATCACGACGCGGCCGGCACCGAGATTGAGGTGGCCGACTTCGCTGTTGCCCATCTGGCCGGCTGGCAGCCCGACGGCGAGCCCACTCGCGTCCAGCAGGGTCCGGGGCGATCCGTTCCAGACCTGGTGCCAGACCGGAGTCCGGCCGAGTTCGATCGCGTTGTCTCTGGGGTCGCTGCGATAGCCCCAGCCGTCGAGGACAATCAGTGCGACCGGGGCGTTACGGTTTGACATGGTTTCGAGCGTCGTCTACAATCCGAAACGTGTTAAAGCTGCCGCAATCTAGTTCGGGGCTGGGTCGCCTACCAGCCTGCCTGGCGCTCATTCTGGTCGCCATCGCCTCGCCGCTGTCCGGTCAAAACCGACTCCGTGCCAATGCCGCCGCGCCCCTGCTCAAAGATCCGAACGGGATTCGGCTGGCGACGCTGATTTCCGGTACCACCTATTCGGTGGGCCGCACGCGCGACGGTCATGTTCAGGTCACCCTCGAAGGCTGGCTGCCGTCCTCATCGGTCCAGGCAACCACCCGCGACGGATTCGATCTCGTGGTCACCGCGCGTTCGGGTGAGCCACTCAGAACCGGTCCCGGCACCGGCACCTCGGCGCGGCTGCAGGAAGGGACCCTGCTCAGCCGGGCCGAGACGCGCGGTAGCTGGGTCCGGGTCCGGCGGGAGGGTTGGGTGGTCCGGTCCGGCCTGAGCGACCCGACGGTCGAGACGGCGGCCACACCCGCAGCGCCTCAGGATCGAACCGCGCCCGCTCCAGCACCTGCTCCCGCTCCAGTGTCGGCCGCTCCGGTGCCGCCCCCCGCGGCGGCGACCACCACGCGGCCCGCTGATTCGACTCCGGCGGTACGTCAGGTGGTTGCTCCCACGGATGCCGGGCAGGCGCCGAGCGTCGCGGCCGGGATGGCGGCGCTCAGAGCCGGAGCCGGCATCGCGCCGACTCGCGACGGGAAATCGGTGGCCACCTTCTCCGGCGGGTCGACGGTCGCGGTGCTCGAGCGTGACGGTGAGTGGGTCCGGGTTCGGATGGATGGTTGGATTCGGGCCGAGGACATCACCGATGACGCGCCGATCATTCCGGCCATCACCGGCGTCATGGTGCGGGAAGCGCCCGAACGCTATCTCGGCCAGACGGTCACCTGGCGGCTCCAGTTCCTGGCGGTGCAGGAGGCGGATGCGCTGCGGCCGGAAATGCCGCAGGGACAGCCGTATCTGCTGGCGCGCGGTCCGTTGCCCGAGAGCGGGTTCACTTATGTCATGGTGACGCGTGACCAGGCCGCGCAGTTTCGTCGTCTCACGCCGCTCGACGAAGTCACCGTCGAGGCGGTACTGCGGTCCGGCCGGACCAAGTTTCTGCCGACACCCGTGCTCGAATTCGTCAAGGTGGTCGAACGATGAACGAGAACCTCAAGCAGCGGATCATGCGTCGGCTCGAGACGCTGAGCGACCAGCGCGGATATCAGATCCTCGACTACGTCGAGTTTCTCGAGAGCAAATACGCCGAGCGGGTGGCGCCGACCAACGTCTTCGCGCGAGTGACGGAGACGGTCGAGGACGTCCTCCGGGCGGGCAAGGTGCCGGTCAAAGCCATCTCGGGCACCATGGGCGTGATGGACAGCGCGGGCAAAGTGATGCGTGGTGTGGCGGCGGCGGCCCAGGCGGTCGTGGACGAAGCCATGCAGGCCGTCGAGCGCCCCGCGAGCAAGTCGGTGCCCCCGGGCAAATCGTCGGATACCGGATCGTCGGGCGCCGGCTCCCCGGAAGGCCGTTAGGCTCGCCGCGGCGATTTCGTTCTTGATTCGATGGGCTGTTCGCCCTAGATTCGTCCATGCTCGCCGCCAGATGTTTCGCAGGACACTGCACCCACGTACTCGAGATTCGTTTCCGATGAGCTCGCTCCGCGCCGGCGTCGCACTTACGTTCGACGACGTGCTTCTCGTCCCGCGCGAAAGCGCCGTTCACCCGCGTGACGTTTCCGTTCGGACCCAACTGACCAGCCGCATCCCCCTCAACATCCCGCTCATTGCTGCCGCGATGGACACCGTCACCGAGGCGGAAATGGCCATCGCCATGGCGCGGGCCGGCGGGATCGGCGTGGTGCACATGAACATGTCGATCGACCGCCAGGCGGCCGAGATCGATCGGGTCAAGCGCAGTGAGAGCGGGATGATTCTGAATCCCATCACGCTCGGTCCGGACCGGCCGATTCGTGAGGCCGCGACGCTGATGACGCGGTTCCGCATCTCCGGGGTTCCGATCGTGGATGCGCACGGCAAGCTGATCGGCATCCTGACTAATCGCGATCTCCAGTTCGAGCGGGATCTCGATCGGCCGATCCAGGGCGCCATGACCAAGGACAACCTGGTTACCGCGCCCGTGGGCACGACCCTCGATGAGGCCGAACGGATTCTGGCGCAGCATCGGATCGAGAAACTGCCGGTGGTCGACGGAGCGGGTGTGCTGAAGGGGCTCATCACCGTCAAAGACATCTTCAAGCGTCAGCGGTATCCCGAGGCCAACAAAGACGAGCACGGTCGGCTCCGCGTCGCGGGTGCGCTCGGTGCCGGGCAGGATACCTTGGCGCGGGCCAAGGCGCTGCTGGACGCCGGATGCGATGTGCTGGTGCTCGATTCGGCCCACGGACATAGTGCTGGTGTGCTGTCGGCCATCGACCGTTTGCGGGAAACCTTTCCGGATGCGCAGCTGATCGGCGGCAACGTGGCCACCGAGGCTGGCGCCCGGGAACTGGCTCGGCGCGGGTGCGATGCGATCAAGGTCGGCATTGGACCCGGGAGCATCTGTACCACTCGCGTCGTCACCGGCGTGGGGGTACCGCAGGTCACCGCCATCATGGACGCGATCCGGGGTGCCGGGGACGTTCCGGTGATTGCGGATGGCGGAATCAAATATTCAGGCGATATTGTGAAGGCCATGGCGGCCGGGGCCTCGTCAGTCATGATGGGGTCGATGCTTGCCGGGACCGAGGAAAGCCCGGGTGAGTCCGTTCTGGCGGAGGGCCGTCGGTTCAAGATGATCCGCGGCATGGGGAGTCTCGCCGCCATGCAGGACGGGTCGGCCCACCGGTACTTCCAGGAGGGTGAGTTGACGCCCTCCAAGATGGTTCCCGAAGGCATCGAAGGCCGAGTGCCGTATCGGGGGCCTGTGGGTGATGTGTTGTTTCAGATGGTGGGCGGTCTGCGAAGCGGAATGGGGTACTGCGGGGCGGCCGATCTGGTCGCACTCAGGCGTGATACGGAAATGGTCCAGATCACCGCGGCGGGTCTGCGGGAATCGCATCCGCACGATGTGACCATCACCCGGGAAGCGCCCAATTACAGTAAGTGACGTTCGTCGTTCGTTCGGTGTTTTCGTAGGGTTCGTCAGTTTTATATCGTTGTCGATTTTCCGTGCCGCCGGAGCGGGTCTCGCTTGGCCCATCCGCGCGGCTTGTGCGTGGTCTCATCACTGCGAGTATTGCCCATGTCGATATTTCGTCGGAAAGCGATTGCCGACTTACAAGCGGAGGCAACATCCGAACACGGGTTGCAGCGCGTCCTCGGACCGCTCAACCTCACGTTCTTGGGTATCGGCGCCATTATCGGAACCGGCATCTTCGTACTGACCGGTACGGTAGCGGCGAGGAACGCGGGACCGGCCATCATCCTGTCGTTCGTGCTCGCAGGGTCAGCCGCCATCTTCGCGGCCTTCTGTTACTCCGAGTTCGCGGCGCTGGTCCCGATTGCCGGCAGCGCATACACCTACGGGTATGCGACGCTCGGTGAGATCTTCGCCTGGATCATCGGCTGGGATCTCGTCCTCGAGTATGCGCTTTCCGCGACGACGGTCGCGATCGGTTGGTCCGGCTATCTGGTCTCATTCCTCAACAACATAGGAATACACATACCAGCCGCATTCTCCGCGGCGGCCGGTACCCAGGTGACGATGGCCGATGGTTCGACGGTCACCGCCATCCTCAACCTCCCGGCCATGTTCATCGTGTTGCTGGTGACGGCGATCCTGGTGCGCGGCATCAAGGAATCGGCCACGCTGAACAACATCGTCGTGTTCATCAAGGTCGGCGTCATCCTGCTCTTCATCCTCTTCGCCTGGCGGGCCATCGATCCGGCGAACTGGCAGCCGTTCATCCCGGCCAACCTGGGGCATCGAGAAGAGTTCGGTATTACGGGCGTGATTGCCGGTGCCGGTATCGTCTTCTTTGCGTACATCGGGTTCGACGCGGTGAGTACCGCGGCGCAGGAAGCGAAGAATCCGCAGCGTGACATGCCGATCGGCATCATCGGATCGCTGGTGATTTGTACCGTCCTCTACATCGTCGTCTCGGCGATTGCGACAGGCGTCCTTCCGTACCAGGAACTGGACGTGCCGGATCCGATCGCCAAGGTGGCGAGCGCGGCCGGACTGGGTTGGATGACCCGCTTGATCGAACTCGGCGCCATTGCCGGTCTGTCGTCGGTGATTCTGGTGCAGCTGATGGGGCAGGCCCGCGTCTTCTGGTCGATGGCCAATGACGGGCTGCTTCCGGCGGCCGTGAACAAGATTCACCCGAAGTTCAAGACGCCCTGGATCACCCAGATCGTGCTCGGTGTCGCGGTCGCGATTCCGGCTGGATTCCTGAACGTGCGTGAAGCCGCATCGCTGGTGTCCATCGGCACCCTGCTGGCGTTCGTGATCGTCTGCTCCGCGGTCCTGCTGCTGCGGATTCGGGAGCCGAACCTTCCCCGGCCGTTCAAGGTTCCAGCCGTGTGGTTCATTGCGCCGGCCGGTATCCTCTCGTGCCTCTACCTGATGTACTTCCTGCCGTGGCGGACCTGGGAGCGTCTCCTGATCTGGCTCGCGATCGGCGTGGCGTCCTACTTCTTCTACGGCTATCGCAACTCGAAGCTGGCTCGGCGCGCACGGGGTGAGCAGGTCTGATCCTGAAGCAGTCGACAACGATGACGGGCCGGTGGACATGTTCCACCGGCCCGTTCTCGTTTCCTAAGCTGCGCAAGAACTGCGTTGCGGCTAGCCGCGATTCTCGAGCGCGCCGTCCCAGCGGGCCACCACCGCGGTCGCCAGGCAGTTGCCGAGCACGTTGACGGCGGTGCGTGCCATGTCCATGAACACGTCGACGGCCAGGATCACGGCAATCCCTTCGAGCGGAAGGCCGAACTGGGACAACGTCCCGGACAGGATCACCAGCGAAGCCCGGGGAACGCCCGCCACGCCTTTGCTGGTGAGCATCAGCGTCAGCACCATCGCCACCTGCGTCCCGAAGGAGAGCGTAATCCCGGCGGCCTGGGCCACGAAGATCGATGCGAGGCCGAGATAGAGCGTTGACCCGGCGAGATTGAACGAATAGCCGGTCGGCAGAACGAACGATGCGATCCGCCTCGGAACGCCGAACTTCTCCATGTTCTCGAGTGCACGCGGCAGCGCTGCTTCCGATGACGCCGTCGTAAATGCAATCAGCGTTGGCTGTCGGCTCCAATGCCAGAACCGCCCGATGCGGAGCCGGGCAATCACCGCCGCGGGCAGCATCACGCCAAGCACGAGGACCAGCAGCGCGCCGTAGAGGGTGAGCACCAGCTTGCCGAGGCTGACCACGACGCCGAGCCCGTTGGTGCCAATCGCGACGGCCACGGCCGCGGCGACACCCACCGGCGCGTACAACATCACGAGCCCGGTGAACTTGAACATCACCTCCGCTAGGCTGTCGCACATCTCCAGCATCACTTCGCGCGGCCTGCCGCTGACCTGCGTCAGCGCGGTGCCGAAGATCAGCGCAAAGAAGACGATCTGCAGCGTCTCGTTCCGCGCCATGGCGTCGATGATGCTGGTAGGGACGGCATTCTCCAGGACGCTCTGCCACGTCGTGCGGGTGCTGGCCAGTTTCTCGCCCGCCTCGGCCGATCCGGCGAGGCTCAAGCCCGCACCGGGCTGGCCGAGGTGGGCCGCGACCATTCCGATGATCAGCGCCAGGGTGGTGACGATCTGAAAGTAGATCAGGGCTTTGAGGGCGACCCGTCCGATCTGCCGGACGTCGTCGCCTTGCCCCGCGATCCCGATGACGAGAGTGGCAAAGATGAGAGGCGCCACCAGGGACTTGATCAGCCGGATGAAGATGGTGGCAAACGGGCGGATCACTGTGGCAAGATCGGTTTCGCGCCAGACGTAGAAATCGAGGTAGCCGATCACCGCGCCGACCAGCGTAGCAATCAGGATCCAATGCGTCAGGGAGAGACGGCGCATCTGTCACCGTAGTCTGAAAAGGGCGGGGGCAGTAGGCGCCGGGGTGGCGCAAAGATGGTCAAAGATGTCGGAGGACGCGCGGCGCCGAAAGAGCGGGCTCGCCAAGCGATGTCGAGCCGGTCTATTTTGTCTCAATGCCCATCAATCTGACCGACGAAAAACGGTCCGCCGCTCAGGAACTGGCGCGTGCGTTTACGCCCGGCGCGTCCGTCTGCCTGACCACCCACGTCAACCCCGATGGCGACGGACTCGGCAGCGAAATCGGTCTGGTCCACCTGCTGCGCGGCTTTGGCGTGTCGGCGACCATCGCCAATCCGACCCGGACGCCGGCCCGCTTCAACTTCCTCTTCGATGGCCTCCCCGGCGTCGATCGCAGCGACGAGGCCGTCAAAGCCCTCCGGCGCGCCGATCTCATCGTGGTGCTCGACATCAGCGATCTCGAGCGTCTCGGCATGCTGGCGGAGACCGTGCGGGAGCGGGGCGTTCCGGTCGGCTGCATCGATCACCACGTCAGCCAGGGGACGCTGCCTAACGGTCCGCGGTACGTCGATCCGGCGGCCGCCGCCACGGGAGAATTGATCGTCGAGATTGCCGCGGCCAACGGCTGGCCGCTGACGCATGCGGCCGCCCGGGCCCTCTACGTCGCCATCCTGACGGATACCGGCGGGTTCCGGTTCAGCAACACCCATCCCCGGACGCTGCGCATCGCGGCCGAGTTGCTGGACCAGGGCATCGATCCGGAGGCGATCTATCTCGACGTCTATGCGGGAGCGCCGGAAGGGCGGGTGCGTCTCCTCGCCGAGGTGCTGCAGACGCTGGTGGTGGAGCCCGAGACCGGGCTGGCGTGGGTTACCGTGCCGCCGGGCGCTGTCGAGCGGCATCGGGTCAGCCCGGACGATCTGGACGGTATCATCGAGCATGCCCGGTCGATCGCGGGCGTTCGGATGGCGCTCCTGTTCCGGGAAATTGCTCAGGGACGGATCAAGGTCTCGCTCCGATCGGTTGGTCCGGTCGATGTGGCGGGGTTTGCCAAACCCTTCGGTGGCGGCGGGCACGTCAAAGCCGCGGGATTGTCGTTGGCCGGGACCCTCGCCGACGTCCAAACTCAGGTTCTGTCCGCGGCCCGCACCTACTTGGGCGCCTATCAGGGCTGACCACCCCGTTCTAGGCAGGACTGACAGCCGGTTCGAAAATCGAGCCGGCTGTTTCATTTGTTGACGTTTTGTTTCCCGCATGCTACTATGTTGGCCGAGGCATTCAGGGAGACAATGTGGAACTGCGTCGGGAACTGATTCGGGGAGCGGGGCCGGCGGCCGTGCTCCAGTTGCTCAAACATCGGGATCGGTACGGGTACGAACTCGTCGAGGCCCTCTCGGCGCGCTCGGACGGCGTCCTGGCCATGGGGCAGTCCACCCTGTACCCGCTACTCTACAATCTCGAAGCGAAGCATCTGGTGCTCAGCCGATGGGTCGAGTTACCGTCGGGGCGAAAGCGGCGGTACTACCAGATCACCGAGGCCGGTCTGGCCATGCTGGATGACCACCGGGCCCGGTGGCAGGAGTTGTTCGAAGCCATGGTCAGCCTTGGCCTGGTCACACCGGATCGCGCGGAGGCCTGATCATGGGTCGCAATGGAGGAGAAGGCCTTTCCGGTCGCCTCGACCGCTTGAGCGTCGAACGCCTGGCCTGCGCGGCGGGCCTCCCGCAGGTCCTTGCTGCGCGGGTGGCGGAGGTCATCGTCGAAAGCCGGTTGCCGGACGATCGCCGGGAAGAGGTATTCCGGGAATTGGTGGCGCACTTCGAAGACGGCCTCGCCGCGGGGCGGACGCCCGAAGAACTGCTGGCGACCTTCGGCGACGGCAAGCAGACGGCCGACCTGATCGGTCGGGCCAAACGAACCGTCACGCCGGAACCGTTAGGCGGGTCGGGGCCGAGCGACAGCTGGGCTCAGCAGGCCCTACGGGATCTGCGCTATGCCGTCAGACGCCTCGCCGCTCGGCCGGCATTCACGATGATCGCGGTCCTGTCGCTGGCGTTAGGTATCGGAGCCAACGCGGCCGTCTTCACTCTGGTCAATGACGTGATCTTCCGGAAGCCGCCGATCGAACGGCCCGAGGAAGTCGTCGAGATCTATCGGACCGATGCGGAGAATGACTTCCTTCCCGTCTCCTATCCCGATCTGGAAGACCTGAATCGTCTCGATGCGTTCGAGGGGGTTGGAGGCTTCCGCATGGCCTACGCGTCGGTCGTCGGCCAGGAACAGCCCGAACGGATCACCTTGCAGCTCGTGTCGGGCAACTTCTTTTCGATCCTGGGCATTCGGGCGGAACGGGGCCGGATGATCCAGGCCGCCGATGCCCCCGCGCCGGGTGTCGGGTCGGTAGCCGTGCTGAGCGACCGGTACTGGCGCCGGGTCTTCGGCGCGGACCCGTCCGTCATCGGCCGCACGCTCTCGCTGACGGCCGGCGACTACACCGTGATCGGTGTGGCAACCCCGGCCTTCGAAGGGAGCCTCCGCGGCATCTCGACCGATGTCTACATCCCGTTGACCAGGACCGTCGACCTGACGCCGGGCAGCCGGAACGAAGCGACCGATCGGGCCAATAACTCGATCTTCGTTCGGGCCCGCCTGCGGAGCGGCGGATCGATCCCTGAAGCGGAGGTGGCGACCCGTGGCCTGGCCGCCAGTCTTCGGGAACAGCGGCTCGAATCGTGGGAAGGCAAGACGGGCTTCACGATCATTCCCGCTGCGGATGTGATCTTCTATCCGCCGGTCGATAACATGCTCCGGCCGTTGATCACGGTCCTGATGGTTGTCGTCGGCCTCGTCCTGGTGATTGCCTGTGCCAACCTGGCGGGGTTCCTGTTGGCGCGCGCCATCGATCGCCGGAAGGAAATCGGCGTCCGGTTGAGCCTTGGTGCGACTCGCGGCCAACTGGTGCGGCAGCTGCTCATCGAAACCATGCTGCTGGGCGTGCTGGGCGGGGTCCTGGGCGTCATCGTCGGCCGATTGTCGCTGCGCGCCGTGTTGGCGGCCGACTTGCCGCTCCCGGCGCCCGTCACGCTCGATCTGCCGCTCGACTGGCGGGTGCTGGCCTTCACGACGGTCGTCTCGATCGTCGCCGGCCTCCTGGCCGGGCTCGCGCCGGCTCTGCAGGCAACCCGCGTCGATCTGGCCGGTGTCATTCGCGAGGAGAGCGCGGGCGGCGGACGGCAGAAGAGCGGGCTCCGAAACATGCTGGTGACTGCGCAGGTGGCGGTGTCCGTCGTGTTGCTCCTGGTGGCAGGGCTGTTTGTCCGGAGCCTGAGTGCGCTCCGGAACGTGGACGTCGGGTTCGGCAAAGACCCCACCGCGCTCGTCTGGGTCATGTTCGGCGGAAGTAGTACCCCGGAACAGATCCGGCAATCGCTCGCTCGGATGCATGAGGCTGTTCGAGAGCTTCCCGGTGTGACCGCGGTCGGACTCGGCCAGAATGTCCACCTCAATGTGCTCAACCGGAACATGGCCACCATCACCGTCGACGGCGTCGAACCGCCTCCGGGAGAGGTCGGATTTGCCCTCGATCGGATGGGGATCGATACCGGCTATGTGCGCGCGGCGGGCCTGCGCATCACGGCCGGCCGTAACCTGACCGCGACCGATCTGCTGCCCGACGCTCCACCCGTCGCGTTGGTCAACGAGGCCTTCGCCGCTCGGTACTGGCCGGGAGTCGATCCGATAGGTAGGCATTACCGGGTCCAGGGACGGGAAATCCAGGTCGTCGGTATCGTCGCCAACGCCAAGATCCGCGATTTGGCCGAAGCGCCCAGACCGTTTGCCTACGATGTGCTCGGCACGACGAACGAGTTTTCCGAGGGTTGGTTCGTCGTGTCCGCGCCGGGAGACGCGCGCGCGCTGCTGCGCGCGGCGGTGCGTGCCATTCGTCAGGTCGACCCCAACGTCCTGATCATGGAGCAGCGGACCATGCGAGAGCACCTCGATGTGACCGCCCTCCCGGTCCAGCTTGGCGCGGGCGCATTGGCCGGCTTTGCCCTGCTGGCGTTGATCATGGCATCACTCGGCCTCTACGGTTCGGTCAGCTATTCGGTCTCGCAGCGGGTCCGGGAGGTCGGCATCCGTCTCTCGCTCGGTGCGGATCGCGGCGCCGTGATCCGGATGCTGATGTGGGGTGGAGTCCGCCTAGCCCTGATCGGCATCGGTATCGGGTTGGTCGTCGGGCTCGGGTTCGGACGCCTGGTCGAGAGTACATTATATGGAGTTCGCGCTCTCGATCCGGTGACGCTGCTGCTGGTCCCTGTGGTATTGCTCGGGGTCACGGGCCTCGCCGCGTTCGTTCCGGCACGACGCGCCGGCAGCGTCGATCCCGTCAAAGCACTCAGGCAGGTCTGACGGACGAGCAGGTCGGAGCGGTTGTCGCCCGAGGGCTCAGGGCCATTTCACCGTCGCAGCATGCCGTTCACCTCGTCGGAGGCCTGGATGTCCAGTCCCGTCGCCCGCCCGTTGCGCCCCATCGGCCTGGTCGGATCGCTGTTGTATTTCGGGATTCCCGCCGCCCTGTTCTCGGCGAGTCTGCTTGGCTTGCTGCCCTGGATGGTTCGGCAGGGCTACGACGGGGTGGTGGTCTTCAGCGCCACCTTTGCGGCCCCTCTCGCGCTGATGCTGGTCGCGGCGCTGGTGGCCTATCGGCTCGAAGGACGTCCCTGGACCTGGGAGGCCTTTCGGGACCGGATGCGGCTCCGGAAACCCACCGGACGCGATTGGCTCTGGACGATCGCGCTGGTGGCGGTGTCGCTGGCGGGGGCATCCCTGCTCGGTGCGCTGGCTGAGCCGCTCAACGCCGTCCGCCTCTACACGGCCCCGCCGGAATTCACCGCCTTCATGGGCGACATGCAGCGCGGTGTCCTGAGCGGGTCCTCGCTCGAAGGTCGCTGGCTGGTGGGCCTCTGGCTCATCATCGGGCTCGTCGTGTTCAACATCGGAGGGGAGGAACTCTGGTGGCGCGGGATCATCCTGCCGCGTCAGGAACTGGCGTTTGGCAAATGGGCCTGGCTGGTCAACGGCGTGCTGTGGGACCTCTTTCACATCTTCTATCACACCACGCTGGGCGGCATCGTCGCCTACCTGCCGATTACGGTTCCGCTCGCGTATGTGGCGCAGCGGACCGGAAGCACCTGGCCCGGCATCGTCGGCCATCTGGCGACCAACATCGCCTTTGCAATCTTCGTCATTCGCGCGGTGCTGGGATAGCCAACCGCTGCTCTGTCGGGAAGGACGCGACGCGGATCGACGAGGGGGCCCGGGCCCGGTTCGTTGTATATTCCGAGTCGGGTATTCCCGATCGATCAACCGGCTGGCAGTGCTATGGATATACTGACGCGAATCGAACAAACCCTGGACTCCCTTCGCCCCTACATCGCCTCGCATCGGGGCTCGGTGGAGGTCGTCGATTTCGATGACGATGATGGTGTGCTGACGTTGCGCCTCGGCGGAACCTGCCATGGCTGCGCTGCCTCCACCATTACGCTCCGCCAGGGCATCGAAGTCCGGCTCAGGGAGTTCGTCCCCGAAGTGAAGGTCGTGCAGGCCGTTTAACCCCGCCGCATGGCTTATATTGCCGAGTAGCTCTCCCCGTCCGGTCGCTCCCGCGATCGGGGTGTGAAACGGGTCCCTACGGTTTCTCGGTCGAGGTGTTCGTGTCGGAGTCCATTGAAGCGCTGGTCGGAGCCGCCCTTTCCCGGATCATCAACCCCCGTCTCGAGAGTGACCTGATTTCGGCGGGTATGGTGCGGGACCTGATTGTTCAACAGGACGGTCGGGTGACCTTCACCTTTCTGTTGAGTCGCTCCGATCCCGCCACGCTGGTTCGTGAGGCGCGCGCGGCGCTCAAGGCCATTCCCGGCGTCACCGAAGTCAAAATCACGGTTGCGGACCCGGCTGGTCCGACCCCGACGACGCATGCCGCGCCGGGAAACACCGCGCCGCAATCGACCGGCATGCCGGCGCCGCCGGCTCCGGTCGAGTTTCCGCACCTGGGTCGGGTGATTGCCGTCTCGTCGGGGAAAGGGGGCGTCGGCAAGTCCACCGTTGCTGCCAACCTGGCGGTGGCGCTGGCCCAGTCCGGCAAGCGGGTCGGCATCATGGACGCCGACATCTACGGACCCAACATTCCCCGGATGTTCGGGCTCTTCGAGCGTCCGCCGGTTCGGGACGGGCGGATTCAGCCGCTCGAAGCGCACGGCGTCAAGCTGATGTCGATCGGATTTCTGGTCGACCGGGACGCCCCCGCCATCTGGCGTGGTCCGATCATCATGAAGGTGATCCAGCAGTTCCTGCGGGACGTCGCGTGGGGTGAGCTCGACTACTTCGTGGTCGACATGCCGCCCGGCACCGGTGATGCGCAGCTGTCGCTAGTCCAATCGGTCCAGGTGTCCGGCGCGGTCATCGTGACGACGCCACAGGAAATGGCGGTGGGCGACGCGCTGCGCGGCGCCAAGATGTTCGAGAAGGTCAATGTCCCGGTCTACGGCGTCGTCGAGAACATGAGCGCGTTTGTCGACCCGGCCACGGGGCAGCGTTTCGCCCTCTTTTCATCTGGTGGCGGTCAGCGTCTGGCCGACGAGGTGGGCGTCCCGCTCCTCGGCGAAATCCCGCTGCAGCCCGGTCTTGCGGACCAGGCGGATCAGGGCCGGCCCATCGTGGTTTCGCTGCCCGACAGCCCCGCAGCGCAGGCGCTCCGGTCCGTCGCGACGGCCGTCGAAGCGGAGGCCCGCGCGTCGACGCAGGCGATCCCCGTCATCAACCAGTAACGGTCCAACGCACTTGCAGATGGCTCGGCCGCCGGAACTCGTATCCGGTCGGTCGGGCCGGGTGTTCCGCATCGAGGCGTAACTCGCGGAGCCGCTCGAAGATCGTCGGCACCACCGCCATCGCCTCGGCGCGTGCCAGGTGGGCTCCCAGGCACAGATGCCGCCCGATTCCGAACGAGAGATGCTGATCGGCATTGGCGCGCCCGATGTCGAACCGGTCCGGTTCGGGAAACTTGGCCGGGTCGCGATTGGCGCCGCCGATCATGCACTGGACGGTTTCCCCGGCCGGAATTCGAATCCCCGCAATCTCCGCGTCACGGGTGGCAAAGCGGGTGCAGCTCTGCACCGCAGGCTCCCAGCGCAGGCTCTCCTCGATCGCGTTGGGCCAGAGCGACGCCTCGTCGCGGAGACGATCCAGTGAGTCGCGGTCGGTGAGCAGCGCGTAGGCTGCGTTGGCCATCATCGAGTCGGTCGTTTCGATGCCCCCGAACAGAATGATCAGCGCATTCGACAGGATTTCGTCGTCGCGAAGCCGGTCGGATGCATGCACCAGCGTCGAGAAGAGCCCGGCGTCGGGCTCGGCAGCCGCGCGTCGGAGCAGCGGACCCATCGCTGTCCGGAACTCGGCGGCGGCAACCTGTCCACGCATCCGCGCTTCGGCGTTCTGCGTGAAATTGGCCAGCGCCCGCGCAAAGTGCTCGTACCAGTGATAGATCGTCCCGTGAAACTCATCCGGAATCCCGAGCACGCGGGCCACGCTGTACACCGAAAGCGGACCGGTCAGTACGGTCCGAAGGTCGGCATGGCCCTGCCACTCGAACGAGAGCAGCAGGCGATCGACCTTGGCGGCCACCACCGCATCCAACCCGTCCTTGATGCTCTTCTTCGCAAAGGGATGGATACAGGCCGCCTTGTAGCGCTTCTGGAGATCGCCGTCGATGCTCAGCATCTGGCGCCCGAAGATGTCCTGGATCGGCGAACCCGGATGGTCGGTGGTGAATGTTTCGGTATCGCGCAGCACCGCCAGGACGTCGTCGTACCGGGTCACCAGCCACATGCCGGTATCCGGGAACCATGCCACCGGCGCCCGCTCGCGGAGCCGTGCCAAATGCGGATAGGGGTCGTCGCTCAGCTGATACAGGGTGCAGTCGGCCATCGGCAACTTGGGGCCGGCGGCCTCGGAGTGCGACAGGGTCGGATGTGGCATGCCTGAAAGTTAGGCGCCATCCGACTTCCGCGAAACAGTGAAGCTCCTAGTCGATCAGGTGGCGCCGTCGGCCGCCAGAACGTGAACGGCAGCTCCTCCACCTCCTCGCTACCGGGGAGTGGGAGAAGCTACTCACTCCGTAGCGTCGTCATCGGATCGACGCGCATTGCTCGACGCGTCGGGCCGAGGCTGGCGATCAACGCAACCAGCAACAGCACACCGGAGACTGCCGCCAATGTTGCCGGATCGGTGGGCGTGACCTCGAAGAGTGAACTCCGCAGCACGCGTGTCACGGCCACCGCGCCAATCAGCCCAAGCACCAATCCCGGAAGCACGAGCGCCAGTGTCCGGCGCAAGACCGCCTGCATGACGTCGCCCGACACCGCGCCGAGTGCCACGCGGACGCCAAGTTCGTGGGTGCGCGCGGCAACATCGTACGCGAGGACACCATAGGTTCCGACCGCCGCGAGCAACAACGCGAGCGCCGCGAAGGTCGCCAGCAGCCGCGTCTCGAAGCGCGCATCGCCGATTGATGCGGCGGCGGCATCGTCCATCGATCGGATGTCCCGCAGCGCCACGACAGGGTTCAATTCGTGGGCAATCGCGCGCAACGACGGTGTCAGATCCGGCGCGGTTCGCGCGGTGCGCGCGACAAACGTGACGTTGCGGATGAACACGAGATCTTCCGTTTGCGCCACAGGAAAATACTGTGCGCCGTGGCGGCCCTGCGTCACACTCTGCTGCGCAATATCGTCGACGATGCCGATGATCGTCCGCCAGTCGCTTGGCTGTGGCTTCTCTCTTTTCTCGGTGAGCCGATGACCAAGCGCGCCACGTCCATCGGGCGGCCAGAACCGTTGCGCCACCGAGCGGCTCACGATTGTCACGGGTAGCGACGACTGATGGTCGCGGCTGTCGAAGTCACGGCCGGCGAAGAGCCGGATGCCCATCGTGCTGAAATATCCGGGCGCCGTGACGAGCTTGTCGACCACGTAGCCCTTTGGCATCGCAGCGCCGCCTTCGATATGCAGATCGCCACTGATGAGCGCGCGCCCGAGCGGGACCCAGTTCACCATCGTCGCCGACTCCACGCCGGGCACCTGCCGCAAGCGATCGACCACGCTCGTGTGAAACGTGCGAATGTCCGCAGCGTTGGGAAAAGCGGCGTGTGGCAGGTTCACCCCAAACGTCACGACGTCGCTGGTACGAAATCCCGGATCGACGGCGCGCATTCGCGCGAAACTCTTGAGCAACAATCCAGCGCCCGACAACAACACAATCGTCAGCGCGAGTTGTGCAACCACGAACACGCGCCGCACCCGGTCGTGAGTCCCGGCGACCGTCCGTCCGCCCGCGGTGAGTGCCTCGCGCGGATCGCGGCGTGTACTCGCGAGTGCTGGAAAAATCCCGCACAAAATACCCGCGACGATCGACACGCCGAATGCGGCGCCCATCATGCGCCAATCGACGGTGATGTCCTGACCGCGTGGAATCCGGCCGGCGGGCGCCGTCGCGAGGAGGACGCGGACGCCCCACGTCGCAAGCACGAGCCCCGCCGCGCCACCGATGCAGGCGACGAGTGCGCTCTCGGTCACGAGCTGACGTATGATGCGCGCTCGTCCAGCGCCAAGCGCGGCCCGGACGCCGATGTCATGCCGCCGCGTCGACGCGCGAATGAGGAGCAGATTTGCCACGTTCGCACACGCGATCAATAAGACGAAGGACACGGCGCCGCTGAAGATCCAGAGCGACGGTCTCGCCTGAGCCACGAGTAAGTCGACCAGTGGACGAACGGTCGTAATGTACGTGCCCGGTTTCTCGTCCGCGACGGATGGTAATCGTGCGAGTGTCGACTCCAGTTCGCGCCGCGCCGTCTCGAGCGACACTCCGGGAGACAGCCTCGCGACAACCGGTCGGAAAATCCCAATGTTTGGATTGGGGCGTGCCGGGAGCGGCGTCCAGAGCGCCGCGCGATGAGGAAAGTCGAATGTCGGCGGCATCACGCCGATGACCGTGAAGGCCATGCCATCCAGGACAATCGACGTGCCGAGCACGGAGTGCGCGCCGCCGAATCGCTCGCGCCAGAACGAGTCGCTCAAGAGGACGACGTGATCGTGACCGGCTTCTTCCTCCTGCGCCGTAAACGTGCGCCCCATGGCCGCCGATACCCGCAGGGTGGACAGCAGACTCGCCGATGCCTGCGCGGTGCTGAGTCGCTCCGCGTCACCGACGCCCGTGAGCGTCATCTGATTCGGCGCAAAACTGGCGAGCGACGCGAACGCATGCGACGGCGATGTACGCAGCTCGGCGAACGTGCGATCGCCCATCGCGATAGCGTTCGGGCCACGTTCCTCGGGCAGGTGCGAAAGAAGGACGAGGCGGTCCGGCTCGTCGAACGGCAGCGGTTTGAGGAGCGCTCCGTTCACGACCGTGAACATCGCCGTGTTGGCGCCGATACCAAGCGCAAACGTGGCGACCGCGACCGCGGTAAATGCTGGCGATCGACGCAGGCTACGCGCCGCATGGCGGACATCGCGAACGAATGCGTCCCACGACGCGCCGCCCCACATGTCGCGTGTCACTTCGGCGACGTGCGTCGCGTTGCCGAACTCGCGCCGCGCATTGGCGCGAGCGAGCGCCGGCGGTTCACCGCGCTCGATGCGCTGTGCCGTGGCCATCTCGAGATGGGACCGGAGTTCCTCGGCGAGTTCCCGCTCGCGCGCGGCGCGCTGCCACGGCCATCTCATGATCCGCCGTCCGCGAGCGGTGGATTGAGAATCCCGGCAATGGCCTGCGTCATTCGTTCCCACTTCGTGCGTTCGGCGGCGAGGCGTTTGTGGCCGGCGGCGGTGAGTCGGTAGACGCGCACGCGTTGGCCCTTCCCGGACCGGTCCCACTTGGCGTCGATGAGCTTGGCGCGCTCGAGACGATGGAGCGCCGGGTACAGCGACCCGGTCTCCACCTGCAGCGTGTCGCTCGAGTGAGCGCGGATCATCTGCGCGAGCCCGAAGCCGTGCTGCGGTCCCCACCGGAGCGTTTGGAGGATGATGAGGTCGAGTGTTCCCTGGAGCAGCTCGATGCGCGATTGTCCGCCGGACATGTGCGACCGTGTGAAAGATGTAGGCGGTCTACAGCAAGGCTGAAGAATGTCTACACCTTACGAGGGCGCGTGTCAAGCGTGGTGATGCGTCGGCCGGCGGTTGAGTTTGTCCGCGATGAGTCAGGGGCTCCATCGAGGTGCGCTTCCGTACGTACTGCCGGAAGAGCCCGTCCTCGTTCTCGCTGCTGGCGGGGTGCCGGTTTGCGGAGGCGCGGCCGCGCCCCCATGTTGGTTGGAAGATGGCGCGGCCGCTCGGCTCCGTGACGGCTGCCGCTGAACCCCAGAGTCGTGATGCTGCATACCCAAATCCCAACGAGATGACGAATCAGACCACCGAATCCTGGGAGGTGTCCGTTGCCGGCGTGGATTGCCCGCTCTGCGCTCCACGATCGGACGACACGCCGTTCTGGTTGAAGATTCACACGCTCAGCGTATCGACTCTCTATCTCGATCGGAATCAAACCTACCGGGGCCATTCACAGCTGGTCTTCGATCGCCGGCACGCGGTTGGTCTCGAGAGTCTTACCTCGGAAGAGTTCGTGGCTTTCATGGCGGACCTCCGACGCGCCGCTCAAGCGATCACGACGGTGTGCCATCCCGATCTCATGAACTATGCCAGCTTGGGCAACGTGGTGCCGCACCTGCATTGGCATCTCGTGCCTCGCTATCGGACGGACCCTCGCTGGGGTGGTCCGATCTACACGACCACGTTGGCGGAGATGCCTCGCACGCTGCTCACCGAGGTCGAGTATGACGCGCTGGCGAAGGCGATTCGTGCTCCGCTGACACAGACGGCATAGCAGGGGCCTGCAGGGGGCGGCACGGCGGGGCTGTTCTCCCGTTCCGCGAACGCGATATGAGATGGGAGCTTACTGGCCTTTGACCGGACGTTTCACGGCCGGAACGCCGTGCTGCGGTGTGGCCCAGAGATACTCGTCGGTCAGCATTTCTTCCGGCAGATAGCGGCCCGCAAAGGCCGGCCGGATCCCCGCTCGGCTCAGGAGGCAAGCGCCGAGCCCTACCGTGGCCAGGAGCCAGGTCGCCAGCGCCGCGCAGCCGAAAATGAGCGACCCCGCGAGGGGTACCCAGCCGAACAGCACCCACGCCAGCCACACCGCCGCCACCGACCCGAGCCCGACCGCCAGGTACCGGAAGCTGTTGGGCGAGATCTTCACGCCGTGCGCCATCCGGCGCCGCGCATGGGTCTCTCCCATTGCGTGCGCTACGGCCAGGAACCCGCCGACGATTCCCGCGATGACCAGGAGCGCGTAAACCGCAATCACGAACGGCACCAGCAGCACGCCCACCACGCTCAGAACCAGCCCCACCACCAGCATCCCGAAGGTTGGTACGATCAGGACCTGCGACAGGAGTCCGACCACGAACGACCGGAAGAAGCTGTGGCTGACCGTATCGGACACCGTCTCGAGATTGGGCTTGCCGAAGAGGACCAGGCCGAAGCCGATCAGGCCGAGGGTCAGGAAGGTGCCGATGACACCGGCGGCGTTCGTCGCGGTCCGGACCACGGGACTGGCGGGCGCCGAAACCGTGGTGGACTGCACCGTGGGGAAGGTCAGGCTCCGGCCACCCACGTCGCCGCCAAGATTGGTGATCCGGCCGGCGTACGCAATCACGTCGCCCGTGACGGCGCTGCCGCGATGCAGTAGCACGTTGCCGTCGAGTGTCACCACGTTCCCGGCTACCCGTCCATAGACGTCGGCTCGGCCGCCGATGACCAGCACGTTCGATTTGAGCGATTCGCTCGACCCCACGCTGAAGTTGCCGACGTGGGCGTACCCGTCCGGCGTCCGGAGACGAACCGAAGCGTACGGCGCTTTGACCAGGCTGCGGAGCTGGCGTTCGAGCGCCAGCGGATCGTCGATCGTATCGAGCTCGACGACCGGAGCGGCCGGATCGTCGGCCACCGGCTGCGGAGCAACTTCGTTCCAGGTCAGGCCGAGATTCGGCAACAGCTGATCGCGGACGTAATCGACGAAGCGCCCGCCTCGCTGGTCGGGCACGGCGTGCAGCGTCGAAGTATGCGTACCGAGCAGGACCAGGAGAGCGAAGACGCGCAGCACGATCAGGCGGAGTGGTTGGCCGGGGTGACGAGCCGTCGGAGCGCCACGATGCCGGCGCCATAGAGCATCAGGGCCGCCACGCCGATCAGCGCCAGCCGAGCCGGCGTACCCGAGACGATGCGCAGCGTTTCGAACCACGGCTCCGAGGTCAGCAGTGCCACCCCGTTGTTCCAGCGGTCGAGACCCCAGGCAATCAGCGTGTCGCCGGTGCGGGTCAACCAGCCATCGAGCAGCGTACGGTTGGCGCTGGTCCACGCGACGCTCGCGGCCATCCCGGCAACCGTGGCGGCAATTGCGCCCAGCCGGCGACGGGTCAGGGCGGGATATGACAGCACCGGCACGGACCGCGATGAAACCTGGACCCGCGCCATGATGCGATCGGCCAGCTGCGCCGACGGGGCCAAGCTGGGCATGGCCGCCATCATGCCGAGAACGCGCTGATCCAGTGCAACCAAATCTCGGCATTCGGTGCATGTTTCGAGATGCAACTTCATCTCTCGACCGGGCGATCCAGAGTGGAACGCGTCCAGGTCATCGGCGGTGAGGTGCTTCGTCGGCCATGTCATAGTCGACCCTCTGTACGGCGGCATCGCAGGCGGAGTTTCAGCGTTGCTATTCGTTACGTAGGTCTTTGAGCGAGACCCGCAGTTCGTTACGTGCGCGATGGATATAGGTCTTCACGGTACCCAGCGGCAGGTTCAGAATTTCTGCGATTTCTTCATAGCTGCGTCCCTCGACATGGCGCAGCAGGATGCATGAGCGATACTCGGGCCTGAGCCGCCCGATCGCCGTTTCGATCGTACTGCCGAGTTCGCGGTTCTCGACCTCCTGCAGTTGGTTCTCACCCCGCTCGGAAATCTGCAGCGCGGTCGCTTCGACCAGTTCGGGCGTATCGGCGTGCGGGGAACCTTCGAGCGAAAGCGTGTCCAGCTCACGTTTGCGGAGATGATCGATGGCGGCGTTGTTCGCGATCTTGAAGACCCAGGACGAGAACTTGTACTCGGGGCGATACGACTGCACCGCGTTCAGGACCTTGATGAACGTTTCCTGGCAAAGATCTTCCGCCAGTTCCCGATTCCGCACCATCCGGAAAATCAGCGAAAAGACCGGGCGCTCGTAGCGGCGGATCAGTTCACGGTAGGCTTCGTCCCGCCCGTCCTTGGCAAGGGCGACGACCTCCTGGTCGGTATGCTCACGTAGCGAGCCGGGACGGAGTGTCACGGGCGGCCGGTTGCGTTCACGTTCCGAGCCGACGAATTTGACACGCTATGATCGTCACGGACAAAGAATTACCGGTTTCCGGTGGGGCCGAAAAGCGCGCCTACGTTCGGGGCATCTTCACGGCCATTGCGCCGCGCTACGATCTGCTCAATCACCTGCTCAGCCTCAATATCGATAAACGGTGGCGCCGGTCCGCCGTGGCGGAACTCGGGTGGGAATCCAAACCGGCCGGGACCTATCTGGACCTGTGCGCCGGAACCCTCGATCTGGCGGCCGCCCTGGGTAACCACCCCGGGTTCGGCGGGCGGGTAATGGGCGCCGACTTCGTCAAACCCATGCTGGAGCGCGGACGCGACAAATCGGCCGCGGTCGTTCCGGTCACGGCCGACGCCCTGGAGCTGCCGTTTCCCGATCGGGCGTTCGACGGTGCCACGGTCGGCTTCGGGGTCCGCAATCTGATGGACCTCGACGGCGGCCTTCGCGAAGCGGCTCGCGTCCTCAAGCCCGGCGCCCGGCTCGTCATCCTCGAGTTCACCACGCCGCCGCGCCAGCCCCTCAGGGGCATGTACTTCTTCTACTTCCGACGCATCCTGCCGTTCATCGGACGCCTCATCTCGAAACATAGAGATGCCTACACCTACCTGCCAGAGTCCGTTCTGGCGTTCCCCGAGCCGCCGGAGCTCGCCGCCAAGATGGAACGGGCCGGATTTGCGCCGGTCAAAGTCAAGCTGCTGCTGGGGGGAATTTGCGCCATCCATGCCGGAGTACGGCTGGACCGCTGATACAAGAGGCGCTGCTATTTGAGCAGCTCTTTGATGGTATGAATCAGGAGACCGAGCAGGCCACCGACCAGGGTGCCGTTGATGCGGATGAACTGGAGATCCCGCCCAATGGCCAGCTCGATCCGGCGTGACGTGACCGCCGGGTCCCACCTGGCCACCGTGTGCGCAATCAGGTCCGCGGCCTCGCCCCGGTACTGCTCGACCGCCCCCAGCGCCCGTTCGACTAGGAAATCATCGATCCGGTCCATCATGGCCTGATTGCCCTGCAATGACCGGCCAAAGGCTTCGATACCCCGTTCCAGCGCCGAGGGCGATTCCGGGTCGGTGGCCTTTGACACCGCCGCCGCGCGCAGGTGTTCCCAGAGCCAGGTGGTGAACTCCTCGACCATCGGCCCCGTCAGCACCTGTTCCTTGAGCGCCTCGGCTTTGGCAATCGTCTCGGGCGAGGTCTGCAGCTGGTCGACGAACCGATCCAGCGCCTCGTCGAACTTGGCCCGCATCGGATGGTCCGGGTCGCTCCGGATCTCGTCGAGCATCGTTTCGACGCCCACCACGATCCGGCCGTAGATCTTGTTGTCGACCACCCCGGGAATCCACCACGGGCTCTTCGATTTGACCGACTCGCGGATGCTCTCGCGGTTTTCGTCGAGCGCCCGCGCCGCGATCCGAACCGCCTCGCTCAGGAGATCCTGATGCTTGTTGCCGCTCCGGACCAGCGTCAGCGCGCTGCCCAGCATCGGTGCTACCTGCGTAGCGCGCAGCCGATCGACCACGGCGCGGTGAATCAGCGCCTTGATCTCCGCATCCGGCAACGCCTCGACCGCCTTGCCCAGCCCGCTCGCGACTTGCCGGGCAATCTGGCGGCTGTTCTCCGGTTCGCAGAGCCAACGGGCGGCGCGTTCCGCCAGGCGCAGCGAGCGGAGCCGGTCGGCCAGGACGTCCCGCGAGAGGAAATGGTTCTGGACGAAATTGCCGAGTGTGCGCCCCAGTCGATCCTTCTTGCTGGGCAGGATTGCCGTGTGGGGAATCGGAATGCCCAGCGGATGCCGGAACAGCGCCGTCACCGCAAACCAGTCCGCCAAGCCACCGATCACCGCCGCCTCGGCGGTTGCGCGCAGGTAGCCGATCCAGACCGCGGCATGCTCGTAGTAGCTGGCGACCAGGAATACACCGGCCGACACCACCAGCAGCGCCGAGGCGCGCCGTTTCATCCGATCGAGATTGCGCTGCCGGGTCGCGTCGTCGAGGATCGGTGGCATGGGCGCCGGAGGCGGCGCCACGGCACGTCCCCCGGGGGGCGCGTCGTTGGGTGCGAGGGCCGTCATGGTCCGTTCAGCCCACCGCCTCGGCGGTCGAGCGCGGCAGGTAGCGCAGCAAGGACCCCACCGCCATGGTCAGCAAGGTGCCCAGCGGCACGTACCACGGCCAGGCCAGCGTGCCGACCGTGGCCAGCCACGCGGATCCGGTCGCGGCGGCAATCGGTTTGGCAAAGACCACCACCAGCATCACGAAGACGGTCACAGTCAGCGCCCCGATGACATCCCGACCCTGCACATGGCGATTGATCGCGGCCAGGATGTAGATCCCCAGCAGGCCGCCGTACGTAATCGACGCAATGGACAGCGCGAGCACCACCACCGGCGAGTCGTTGTTCTTGCTGTAGTAGTGAAAGAACAGAGCCCCGAACATCAGGATGATGCCCCAGGCAGCCGAGAAAAACCGTCCGACGGTCAGCAGATGCTTCGGGTCTTTCCGGCCGGTCATGCCGGCGTAGAGATCGTGCGTAGCTGACGACGCCATCGAGTTGATGGCCGAGCTGTGGGTTCCCATCGCGGCGGCCAGAATGCCGGCCACCACCAGTCCCGCCAGGCCGACCGGGAGATGGTCGACGATGAACCGCGGGAACAGTTGATCGGCCGGCTGGTCGGTCGGCGCCAGGTTGGCAGCCCAGAGTGCGGAGCCGACCAGCAGGAACAGCAGGAACTGGAGGATGACCACGATGCCGGAGCCGACCAGAGCTTTTCGGGCCGCGCCGAGCGAACTGGAGGCCAGCAGGCGCTGCACGATGAGATGGTCGGTCCCGTGCGAAGCGGCCGACAGCATCGCGCCCCCGACCAGCCCTCCGATGAAGGTGTAGGTCGAGGTGAAGTTGAATGAGAAGTCGAAAACTCGCAGCTTGTTTGCGGCGGCGGACAGCGCCAGCGACTCCCCGGGGCCACCGGCCAGGCTCCAGGCAATCCAGAGCGCCCCGACTCCGCCCGCCACATAGACCGACAGCTGCATCACGTCGGTCCAGACCACCGCCTTGAACCCGCCGAACCAGGTATAGATCAGCGTGATGATGCCGATGGCCAGGATCGAGGTGGGAATACTCCAGCCGGTCACGATCGCCATCGGGATGGCGCTGGCAAAGACGCGGACCGCGTCGCCGAGGGCTCGGGTGACGATGAAGACGAGCGAGGTCACCTGACGGGTCCGGGGGCCGAAGCGGTTCTCGATCCGCTCATAGGCGGTTTCCTGGTCGCCCCGGAAGTACCCTGGCAACAGCCAGGCAGCCACCAGAAACCTGCCGACCAGGTAGCCGATGGCCAGCTGCAGAAAGGTCAGGTCGCCCCGGGCCCCGATACCAGGCACCGAAATGACCGTCAGGGCCGATGTCTCTGTCGAGACGATGGAGAGCAGGATGGCCCAGGTCGGCAGGTTTCTGGCGCCTAGGAAGTACTCGCCGGCAGTTGTCTGGGATCGGGCCAGCCAGAGGCCGATGCCGATGGACACCGCAAGGTAGACCAGGACGACGACGAGATCGATCGTTGACACGGAGCGGGCTCCGGATTCGGGTCGGACGACGTTGCGGATCGCGGAAACTAGAGCAAGTTAATCTCGCGGTCGGCAGGCGGGCGACGGAGCCCCCTCGGATCGACGGGTCGGAACTTCACGTTTACATGGAGCGGGCCAATGGCCGGATCGCGCCTGCGGGGTTGGGTGGCGGCACTGTTGTGTCTGGTGGTCGTCTCGGTGGCGTCCTGGACCCTGCCCGGAATGGCGGGGCGGGGTCTGTCCTCGCTGGCCGGGCAGGAGCAGCCGGTCACGGTCATAGCCCCGCCGGTGCAGCTGTCTGAGGCGGTCCAGGCTGCGCCACCGGCCCCGGTCCCGCTGGCCTCCCGCCTGGTCGGGCTCCTGGGCATCGTGGTCATTCTGGGCATCGGCTACGCCATGTCGTCCCAGCGCCGGTCGATCCGCTGGAAGGTGATCGCCTGGGGCTTCGGCCTCCAGGTGCTCTTCGCGATCTTCGTGCTCCGGGTCCCGCTCGGCCAGCAACTCTTCCGCCGGCTGGGCGATATCGTCACCTCGATCCTCCACTATTCCTACGCCGGCTCCGAATTCGTCTTTGGCGAACTGGGCAAACCGAATTCGAGTCTGGGCGTCATCTTCGCCCTCCAGATCCTCCCGGCAATCATTTTCGTCTCGGCGCTCTTTGCCATCATGTACTACCTGGGCGTGATGCAGCTGATCGTGCGCGCCTTTGCGGTCGTGATGAGCCGGATCCTCGGTGCGAGCGGGGCGGAGAGCCTCAACGTCGCCGCCTCGATCTTCATGGGGCAGACCGAAGCGCCCCTCACCATCCGGCCCTTTCTGGCGCGGCTGACCCGGTCGGAGCTGATGACGGTGATGACCTCGGGGATGGCCCACATCTCCGGCTCGATCATGGCCGCGTACATCGCGTTCGGCATCGAAGCGCGGCATCTGCTCACCGCCGTGATCATGACGGCGCCGGGCACCATCATGATGGCCAAGCTCTTCGAACCGGAAACCGAAACGCCGGAGACCTACGGCACCACCAAGCTCGAGATTCCCAAGACCGACGTCAACATCGTCGATGCGGCCGCGCGCGGAACGAGCGAGGGTCTCCACCTGATGCTCAACGTCATCGCGATGCTGATCTCGTTCATCGCGCTGATTGCGCTCACCAACGGCGCCATGGGGGCCGTCCACGGCTGGTTGCCCTGGTTCCCCGAAAACATCCAGACCGTTCTGTCCTGGGTGGGCCGGCCGATTGCCTGGGTCATGGGCGTGCCGTGGCAGGACGCGGGCGTCGTCGGTGGCTTGCTGGGCACCAGGACCGTGCTCAATGAATTCGTGGCATTCTCGCAGCTGGGCCCGCTCAAGGAGACCCTCGATCCGCGTTCGTTCGTGATCGCCTCGTTTGCGCTGGCGGGGTTTGCCAACATCAGTTCGGTCGGGATTCAGATCGGCGGCATCGGCGCGCTGGCGCCCACCCGCAAGGCCGACCTGGCTCGGCTGGGCTTCCGGGCCATGCTCGCGGGCACCCTGGCCAACTTCATGTCGGCCACGATTGCCGGGTTGCTGTTCTGACCATGCCGAGCAAGCGGGTTTGCCGAGTGGGGAAGGGGTAGGGCGGACCGGCCTGAACAGGTGCTCCGGAGCCCGCCTCGGGCCTATATTTCCGAGTGGGCAATGAGATCCGAATCACCATCGAAAATGCCGGCTGCCGGCAGGGCGATGCATGGCGATAGATACGTTGCGGGACTTCGTGCGGGACATCGAGCGGGCGGGGGAACTGGTCCGGGTTACCCATCCGGTCGACGTACGGCTCGAAATGGCGGAAATCACCGATCGGGTCATGAAAAGCCCCGGTGGTGGTCCGGCCCTGCTGTTCGAGAAGCCGGTGCTGGCCAACGGAAAGACCAGCCCGGTGCCGGTCGGCATCAATCTGTTCGGCTCGATGCGGCGGATGGGCATTTCGCTCGGCGTCGAGCGCCTGGACGAGATCGGCGGCCGGATTTCCGAACTGCTCAACTTGAAGGTGCCGGACGGCCTGCTCGGGAAGCTCTCGATGCTTCCCAAACTCGCCGAAGTGGCCAAGTTCCCGCCCCGGACCCGGAGCGGCCGGCCACCGTGCCAGGCGGTGGTGATGCAGGGCGACGAGGTCGATTTGTCCTCGCTGCCCATTCTCACCACCTGGCCGGATGACGGCGGGCCGTACATCACCTTCCCGATGGTGATCACGGAAGATCCCAGCAAGGGGATCCGCAACGTCGGCATGTACCGCGTCCAGGTTACCGGCAAGAACACGGTGGCCATGCACTGGCAGCGGCATAAGGTCGGCGCTGCGCACTGGCGGGAAATGGCGGAAAAGGGCGAACGGATGCCCGTCGTCATCGCGCTCGGTGGCGACCCCGCCGCCATGTACTCGGCGTCGGCGCCGCTGCCGCCGATGATCGACGAGTTCCTCTTCGCCGGCTTCCTGCGCAAGTCGCCGGTCGAGTTGGCCAAGGCTGTCACCTGCGATCTCGAAGTGCCGGCCGACGCCGACATCGTGCTCGAAGGGTACATCGATCCGTCCGAGCCGCTGGTACTCGAAGGCCCGTTCGGCGATCACACCGGTTTCTATTCGCTGGCCGACTACTACCCGGCGATGCACATCACCTGCGTCACCATGCGGAAGGACCCGATCTATCCGGCCACGCTGGTCGGTAAGCCTCCGATGGAGGACTATTATCTCGGTCATGCGACCGAGCGGATCTTCCTGCCGCTGCTCAAGCTGACCACGCCGGAAGTCGTCGACTATCACATGCCGGCGTGCGGCATCTTCCATAACCTGGTCTTCGTCTCGATCGACAAGCAGTATCCGGGGCATGCCTACAAGGTGATGAATGCCATGTGGGGCGCCGGGCTGATGTCGCTGGCCAAGGTGATCGTCGTGGTCGACAAACACGTCAACGTGCAGGATCCCGACGAAGCCTGGTGGATTGCGCTCAACAACATCGATCCCGAGCGGGACGTGCGATTCAGCATGGGCCCGGTCGATGTGCTCGATCACGCCAGCCGCGGATTCAGTTTCGGCAGCAAGATGGGCATCGACGGCACCCGCAAGTGGCCCGAAGAAGGCTTCACGCGCGAGTGGCCGCCGCTGATCGAAATGGATCCGGCGACCAAACAACGGGTCGATGCGATGTGGCCCAAGCTGGGCATCAAGCTGTGAGCGGTGTCCGGCCGGAGGCGGGTGGTCGGGAGGGGCAGACCTTCGCGGGCGGCTCGCTCGCGGTGCGGTATCTCAATTTCGTCAAACTGCCCCACACCCTCTTCGCGCTGCCGTTTGCGCTGCTTGGTGTGCTGGCAGCGTCGTTCCAGGCTCCGATCCGGTGGCAGACCGTCCTGCTCGTGGTCATTGCCTTCTCGGCGGCGCGCTGGGTTGCGATGGGCTTCAACCGGATCGTCGACCGCGACTTCGATGCGCAGAACCCCAGGACCCGCGCGCGGGAGCTGCCCAGCGGCGCCCTGACGCTGCGTCAGGCGTGGCTCTCGGTCGTCGTGGCGGGCATCGTGTTCGTGGCGGCGGCGGGGTCGCTCAATCGGGTCTGCCTCTGGTTGTCGCCGGTGGCGCTCGTGTGGATCATGACCTACAGCCTGGCCAAACGCTTCACCTGGTGGCCGCATCTCTGGCTCGGAATGAGCCTGGCGATTGCGCCGGTCGGCGGCTATCTCGCCGTGACGGGCGCCTGGAGCGAGCCCTGGTGGGTACTCCTGGCCGTGACGGTGGGCGTCGCGACCTGGGTGGCAGGCTTCGACATGTTTTACGCCTTGCCCGATGAAGCTTTCGATCGCAACACCGGCCTGCGCAGCGCCGTGGTCAGGCTGGGCGAACGGCGCGCGATCCTCGCGGCCAAACTGCTGCACGGGCTGACGATTCCTGCGCTGGCGGCCTTTGGCTTCGGCGCCGGCTTCGGCCTCTGGTACTATCTGGGCCTGCTGGCCGCGGCCGGTATCCTTGCCTATGAACATCAGTTGGTCAAACCGGGTGATCTGTCCCGCCTCGACGCCGCGTTCTTCACCATGAACGGCGTCATGAGCGTCACCGTATTTCTGTTTGCGTTGCTCGATCGGCTCGTCTAGTCCCTCGTTCGGCCGGAGGCTCGCATGTGGAAGGTCGTCAAGATCGCGGTCGTCGTACTCGCGCTCCTCGTCGTAGGGCTCGGCCTCTACATTCGCCGGGCAATGCCCAAGTTTCCGGAGCAACCGTTTGCGGCGCCGAGCGGGCCCTATGCGGTGGGCACGCGGGAATACTCCTGGACCGATTCGAGCCGGGCGGAGCCGTATACCAAGAATCCGTCGGACTACCGTCGAGTCGTAGTGCAGGTCTGGTATCCGGCGGTGGCGGGAGAGGCGGATACCGCGCGCTATCTGCTTCGGCCCGACGAGTTTGCGAGTAAGACGGGCGCGCGTGCGGCAGCCAAGTCCAAGACCTGGGCGGCGCTGGGCGCGTCGGTCGCGCCGTCGGGCCCGGCGTTTCCAGTTCTGATCTACAATCATGGCGGCGGCTGGACCCGGTGGAGTTCGACCTTCACGACCCAGTGGCTCGCCAGCTACGGATACGTCGTCTTCTCCGTCGAACACTTCGGTTTCAACCAGTCGGCCAAGTATCCCGATGGCACGGCGTTCGAACCCGATACGCTCGCGATGCCCAAGGAAACCGGCGACGGCGGGGCCGACGCGAAGGCGTCCTGGGCATTTCTGGACGACCCGGTCTTTCCCATCTGGGTGGCTGACGCTCGCTTTGCACTCGATCGGATCGAAGGGTTGGCGCGCGATCCCGGACCGTTCCAGGGGCGGCTCGACCTGGAGCGGATCGGAGCCTTTGGCTGGTCGTTCGGCGGGGCAACGGCGGTCCAGCTCTCCGCGGATGATCCTCGGGTCAAAGCGGCGGTCGATCACGACGGGCAACTGTTCGGCTCGGTGCGCGAGCGCGGCACCGCCCGTCCGGTCATGCAGCTCCATAACTCGACCGACTACGAAAAGCTCTATCCGGAAAAGGACCGCCCGGCGATTCGCGAGCTGACCGCCATGACGGCCGCCTGGGACAGCACCACGCGTGAGCGGTCGTCTGGCGATTGGTATAACGTCACGATCGCCGGGACCGACCACGGCGACTTCTCGGACCTGGGGCTGTTCTATCCTCGCTCCAAAGAGCGGCTCGACGCCAAGCGCGCCCATGAGATCATCAATGCGTACACGTTGGCGTTCTTCGAGCGCTACCTGCGCGGCACGCCGTCCGAACTCCTGTCGGGTCCATCACCGGCCATGCCCGAGGTCACCTTCCGCTCCCGGATTCGAAGTCAGCCAGCCGACAGCGTAACGGCGAAAGGAAGCGCGCCGTGACCACGCGGCATCCGCTGGTCATGGCCGTGACGGGCGCATCCGGCGCGCCCTACGCCGTACGAATCCTGGACCTGCTTGCTCGGCATCGGGTGCCGGTCTGGCTGATCATCTCGAGCCACGGCTGGCGGCTCTTCCAAACCGAGTCCGGTCTCGCCGATCTCGATGCCCTCCGCGCGGCCACGGGTGGCGACTGGAGCAGCGTCACCGTCTTCGACGACGGCGATCGCGGCGCCAAGCCGGCATCGGGTTCGCAACGGACCTCGGGAATGCTGATCTGCCCCTGCTCGATGGGCACGGTGGCGGCGGTGGCGCATGGCACCAGCCGCTCGCTGGTCGAACGGGCGGCGGATGTCGCGCTCAAGGAAGGCCGCAAGCTCGTGCTGGTGCCGCGGGAGACGCCGTGGTCGCTGGTCCATCTCCGCAACCTCACCGCCGCGGCGGAAGCCGGCGCCACGATCCTTCCGGCGGCGCCTGGGTTCTACCATCGGCCCACCACGGTAGCTGAGCTCGTCGACTTCGTGGCCCAGCGCGTGCTGGATCAGTTCGATCTGGACCTGACCAGCGCGCCCCGCTGGCAGGAGGGAGAGTGAAATGCGGCTCGGCATCATTTCCGATACTCATGGCATGCTGCGGCCCGAGGTGTTCGAAGTCTTCAAGGACGTCGACCTGATCCTCCACGCCGGCGATGTCGGCCCGCCGGAGCTGCTCACCGAGCTGGAAGCGATCGCACCAGTCATGGCGGTCTGGGGCAATACCGATGACTTCGACATCCGCAGCCGGGTGCCCGAGGTGGTCGAGACCGAGATCGACGGATTCCGCTTCGTGGTGATTCACGGGCATCAGCTCGGCCGGAGCCCGACGCCGGAAGGGTTACATCAGGCCTTTCCGGAGGCCGAGGTCATCATCTACGGCCATACGCACCAGCCGCTGCTGACGACCGTGGATCTCGTGGTGACGGTGATGAACCCGGGCGGGGCGGGAGCGCGGCGGTTCGACCTGCCGGCGTCGGTCGGGATTATGGAGCTGGAAGCCGGTATCCCCCCGCGGGCGCGCCTGATCCCGCTCACCGCCGCAGACGAGGACTAGTACCAAGGATATAGAGTTCAGCTGTTCTCTGTTTCCTACAAGAACCAGAGCTGAATTAGGTGTGTCAGGAACTCGTCGCGCAGGTAGAGGCACTGCCGGAGTGCGGGTGGTTCCTGCACCCCGATCGCTGTGCGAAGTGAACGGGACACCCTGATTTCTTTTCTCGTTCCGAAGGTTTGGCTTCGCGTACGGTCGTACATCACGTCTGTAGGTGTGTGGTGACGGGATCGGCTTGGCGGAGGAGCTTCTTCACGAGATCTTCGATTACCTGCACAGATGGACTTGGCGGTGCCGTAATCTCGCCGTGGGCCAGTCGGTCTCTGACCTTCTTGAGCATTCGAAAGGTTGCTATGTCGTTGTCGGTAAGCTGTGTCCAGACGACGACTGAACACCAGGCAAACCGATCTTGGAGCGTCTTCCACTCCCTCGGTTGATCTCGAGGTTTTGAAGTCCGTCTAGAAACCTCGGATAGTCGTGACATATGGCGATCAAGGTCGATCGACGCAAATGTGGTATGTGTGATTCGCTCGAGGGCAAAGAAAAGGTACAAGAACCGTTTGAGTTGATCTTTTTCGTCGAACGCAAGGTGAAGGAATTGAGATACTGCCGACTTGAGTGAGGCGGCTAGATCTGTCGAACGACTAAGGTAAGCTTGTGTGGTGTTTGGGCTGATGCGTTGTGCAGTCGATAGTGAACCTCGGACCTCGATCCGAATGTCGTGTAAGGTCCGCCCATCTGGTGTTATGCCGTAGACATCTCGGCTTACCTGCTTGAGACTGACTGTTGGGCTAAAGTGGCTGAACTCGCATGTGAATGCGGAGGCAATGTTAGGAACGACGATACCTTCAGCCCTCTTCAGCTTCGCCTTCGCATACTCGAATGCCCCGTATGTCAATATCCGATTTGGCTCGTCTCGGACGTAGGCTCCTCGCACCTCATGGATTTCCGGGAGTCCGATGTGAAGCATGAGAAACGGCGGGGTGCTCTTGGATTCTGCCAGCCATCGCGACTCGTCATCTACTAGGTCGTCATCTATAAGATGTCGTGCGAGCCGATTCGGAGAGGGTCCCAATGCAATACGGTAGGGAACATCGCTGACAGTGCTGGCCGCACTCTCGACTGATTCTCGTTCATCCAGTTTCAGGCCCCGAATTTCGAAGGTAGTTAGGCTATGAAACGCAGCGGAAACCGCCTTCTCTGGGGGCATGCGGCGAAATCCCATTGCTTCGATCGTAAAATCAGTGAGGCCCACGATGGTCGGTACTCCTGGAGAGGTTCGATCCTAGTTCAAAGGGTCGTGTATCCCAAACGTTGGTCAGCAAGCGATGGTCAGCGGCGAAACCCCAAGGGAAGCAAGGAGGGTTGCGCGTAGCGCAGTCAACGCGACTGTATGACCCTCGCTCAAGGCAGCCGACGAAATCGCTCCAGTGTGCAGTAGTGTGCTCCGATGGTCGTACGCAGTTCGTGCGAGTTTGGCGATGCGGGTGCCTTCTCCCGGCTGAACGGCATCGATAACTCCGGTGATATGGGATTGGATCCGGCTCCTGATTGAGCGATGTCGCCGTACCAGAAGTTCTCGCCTAACAGATTCGATCGCCTCGTACTCCTCTGTGTCGGGTGCCCAATTGCTGAGCTCGGTTGTTGCTTCCTTGGCCCATCGGTCAAGTAGCGCGACAGCAGCAGGATGTTTGGGAATCGTTTCGGCCAAAGCTTCAAGTGCCATTACGAGAGTCAGAAACTTCGCCCGAAGGCGCTGTTCTCTGTGATAATCTGCCCAAAGATCGAACGCGAGTCTGAGGCGGTCGTTAATGTAGGCATGCGCGGTGCCAGGAATCGAGAGTGCTTGCTCGATGAACGGTACCAGGCGAGCGATGGGTGACGATCGCTTCAGTGTTACATCGCCGGTGGTAGCGTAGATCACTTTTCCGGTGGCCGGTACCACAATGGGAACGTTACCGTTCGCGATACCGTGAACAGGCGTCAGAGACGCGCAGCCCAATGGATGCTGTAATGGTCTCAGGGTCGAGCGGTTGTGAAGGTATGTATAACCGATCTAACGATGCTTCGATCCCGAAGCCGCAGTTGGCGAGTACGGAGGCGACCATAATGGTTCCCCAGGCCAACGGGAACGCATCACTGGCGCTCTCTACTGACTCAAAGCCATCGAGGTTAAGCACAACGTACGGAAGATGTGGCTGAAGTGACGCGGTGAAGCCAGCCGACCGGAGGTTGATCGACTCGGAAAACTGTGCCGTCTCATCGACGGGACGAAACGGGAACCTCAATCGATACATCGTCGTGAGTCCGTAGCTCCAAGCTGAGAACCGACGTATTGCGGTGGCAAGGTGTTCGCCTTTTGTTCTCCGGCGTCTGCCTAACGACTCTGGCGGGAACTGCCGGTGGCTACCCCCTTTCCGGCTGCCGGCGACGATTGACCGTCGTTGCGCGCCCACCGGATCAGTAATGGGTGCGGCGCTTCTCTGTCATTGTAACCAAGCAAGAAGCGCGGCTTTATCGATCGACTCGAGCAGCCGCATGTTCGCCGTACATCCACCGGGGTTGGGAGCAGCCGGCCGGTTAGCGGGTAGGCATCTCTCGAAGTGCGAGATGGTCAGCAACTGCGGCGCCGATCGAGGGAGCGCCGGGTTGAACAGCGCCCAGTTCGGGCGCACCAGCGGAACGCAGCCGGACTCCGGCGCGCGACGGAAACGCGCGAGCGACGGTCCGCTCCCGCCGCTGGCATAACAGGCGGGCGCGGCCTTGTCTGCCGCCGAGAGCCCGGCGGCCTTTGCCTTGGCGGCGGCCAGTTCCTGCTCGATCGCCGTCACGCCCGCCTTGACCCGATTGATTTCCGGTAGCAGCTCCACGGCGGTCCGCGCCAGCTCGGCGTCGACCTTCGTCATCGTTTCCAGATACGTCGGGTCTTTTAGCGTCGCCGCGATCTGCTTGTGCTCCGCCATGCGCTTGGCCCGCTTCGCGGGATCCGTGCGGTCGTCATACCCCGCCTGGAGGCGTGTCACGACGTCGCGTTCGTCGGCCAGTCGCAGATCGATGCTGCGCGCGACGAGCTCCAGAGTCTCAGCCATCGTCACCGCGACCGCGATCGGCGTGTCCGTCTTTTTGATCACGATCACCTCTTTGCCATAACGCGGCAGGCCGAACAGATCGGGCTCTGGCGGGGCCTGGCGCACCACATCGGTGTCGAACTTCTCGAACTCCGGTACGCGGCTCTCATAGGCAAAAAACAGCGGAAGCGACACTTGGTTGACGGAGAACAGCAACAAGGCCGTTTCTCCCCCGTCGTCGCGCTTGCCGTTGCCAAACTCCAGGATGGGGAAGGCGCCGAAGTTGAACATGGCCGGTAGCGGCCCCACCTTGAACCCGGGTTCGCCGGGGAAGGGCTCTCGTTCGGACGCCATGCCGAGCGTGCCCGATACCTCGACGCTGAACCCGATCGGGTTCGTGATCCCGTCGATGTTCTTGATGATGGCGCTCAGGCGCAGCAAATGCGCTTCCAGATCCTTTACGTCTGCCGGCCGGGCGCCGAGCTGGGTCCGGGTGGTGGGGTACGCGGTGAAGGTCCACGGCTTCCACCGGCCGGGCGCATCGGGGATGTTGCGCACCTGTGCGGCGAGCGTGGAGACGCCCGCAATGAGCAGTGACAACACGAGCAAGGTTCGGCGCATCGGGTGGCCTCCCTGGCGGGTCAGGTCTGCTTCATGTCGATCGGGAAACAGGTTGGAATCTACTCTTCATACCGGGGCGACGCGACAACTTTGGTTTGTCGGCCAACCATTATAATCCAGTCTAGGTTGATGCGGTCGAGAGGGGCTAATGAATCGGAAACCGATCGAAGAGGCGAGAACGCCCGAGCTTCGAGATGCGCTGCCGGCGCTGCGCCGCGCTGCCAGGCGGGCACGGGAAGTGGCCGCCTCGACCGGGACCAGGTTGATTATTGCCCGGAACGGCAGTTGGGAGGCGGTTGCGCCGGCCGACGTTCTGGAGTCGACGGAGCAATAAACAGACACGTCAACTCCCTTGCTGGCAGCCTGAGATCTACTGCACTCGGATCAAGCATGTCGTGCTCGATTGACCCCGGACGCTACTTTGTGGACAGCGAAAATACTCTCGAGAATAGCGGATGGACCGTGTTCGGCGTCCGAGCCGAGTACCTGCTGGCCAGTCGAGGGCTGACGTTGTTTGCTGCGGTCGAGAATTTGACCAATGAGCGATACTCCGCGTCGGTGCAGATCGACAACGCCGTCGGTCAGTTCTACGAACCGTCGGACGGACGCTCGTTCTACGCCGGGTTCCGCTGGTCACGGTAGCCGAGTCGAGAGGAGGAACTGCTGGCCATTCCGGTGGTCGGCGGCTCCACTCTGCCAACCGACCAGTCCTCCCGATCCGGCTCCGTCTCCGACCACTTCTGCCTCTGATCCACCACCGCAGTGTGCGTCGCCATCACTGCCGGTCTCTGGTCCACCACTGCGGACCCCCGCTCCAACCCGACCGATCACTACTCCGCTCGATCCGACCGCCGATACACATCAACCGATCCCCAGTCCCCCATCTTCAGGCTCCTTATCCCCATCGCTCGGTGACAAGTCCATCCCGCTCACTCGCCAATCCGCATCTGTCGGCAGCCGGTCCATATCATCCGGCGACAAGTCCCCCACTGTCGACGACAAGTCAGCCCGATCCGATGCTCGCTCCTGCAGATTCACCCGCATCTCCGAATCATCCGGCCCGAGGTCCTTCATTTCCGGTGACTGCTCCAGAAGCGTTGACTCCTCCCCTGGACACTCATGTCCATGAAAGTGGACACGCCCGACGGTCTCTCGCCGCGCAATCCGATCCGCCGGAGCTACCGTATTCCATTCGTGCTTCGGCGCCTTACTCCGTGTCTCACAACGAGATCCGCGTTCGGAGCGGGCAACCCAACCGATCCGGCGACACGACTCCATTCGGCCCTGGTCCAATCTTCGCTTCGTCCGCATCCGGCGGCCCGGTGTCCCGGGAACCCGGTCGCCCCTCGTCGGCGGCGCACGCGACGCGGACCCCGGGAGTCCGCGGCGATGTGGTTCCCGAAAGGAGTCGTCGTATGTTGAGCAGCGCGCGCAGGAAACTGGAGATGGCCGTTCGGGTTCGTGACTTTCTCACTGCCCACCCCTTCACGGACCCGAGCCACCTGGCCATCGGCGCCCGCTTCGGTGACCTGGTCACCCGGGCGCAGTCGCTCGCCGTGCAGGAACAATCCGGCCGTTTGGGCTCGGCCACAGCCACCCGGCGTCGCCGACAGGTGCGCCAGGATATCGAGGTCGCGATGATCCGGTACCTTCGCAAGGTGGCCGACCTGGCTGCCCGCGAGAATCCGGATATCGCGGGCCGGTTCCGGATGCCGGGACGACGCATGTCCCATGCAGCGTTTCTGGCCCGGGGCTGGGATCTCGTTACCGCCGCCCGGGAGCACCAGGAGTTGCTGAGAAGGCACGGCCTCTCCGCCGATCACCTCGACCTGGTGACCGACGCCCTCAACCGGTTCGAGGCCGCCACCGAACGCGCCAACGCCGGCCGACGAGAGCACATGGGCGCCCGAGCCAAGCTGTTCGAGGTCACTGCGGAGATCATGGAACTGGTCGGATTGATGGACGTGATCAACCGGACCCGCTTTGCCGGCGATGCGGAGCCGTTAGGCGCCTGGGTAGGTGCGCGTAACGTGCTGGGTCCGTTCCGCAGCAAGACGCGGGACACCGGTATCACGCCGCCGGTTACCGGCACCGAGGATCGGGCGGCATGAGTCGCGCCGGATCATCGATGGCAGCGGACTGACGACCCGGTCGAGAAGTACTCGGCCGGGTCGTCGCGTGCGTAGTATCACCTTGTCTGGCCCGGTACGATCCGATGGCCCTGCCGCTAGCGAATGTGCGCCGCAACGCCTCCACTACTGTCAGATAGAATGTCGCGAGCTTTCCTCGACCGCCTCGTTCCACGCGTCGGCCGAATACCCCTCGACGGCCGTGAGACGAAGGTGCCCCGCTCCCTGCCGCAGCTGGCGAGCGCGAACGTACTCCGGCGAATCGTAGAACGCCCGCGCCTGATCGAGCGACGGGAACTCGATCAAAACCATCCGCGGTAACGCCTCACCCTCCAGCGTCACCATCTCGCCGCCGCGGGCAATGAACCGCCCCCCGAACTGATGGATCAGGCGCGGGGTGTGCTTCATGTATTCCCGGTACTGCTCAGGGTCGGTGATCTCGACCAGTCCGACGACATAGGCGCTCATGGGGTGTGGGTCTTTCATGGTGTGCAGGTGGCAGATCGATTACCCGGTGCAAATATACGATTGGCGGCCAAGTCCGGCCTGAGTGGGCGAGTGCAGTCACCCAAGAATCAGGTCAGGAAGCCGGCGCGAAGCAGCTATGTGCACGCACCTCGGCGGTATGAGGGGACGACGCACCGGAGCAGGGCTCCGAGGCCCTGTCCTGATATCGCGGATTCAGTGATTACTGGTGCGTGTCCAGAGCACGATAGCTCCGCATGCGGCGCCCGTCGATTGGAGCTCAGGCGGTAACTGGCCCGCCCCCCGATAGATTTCCACCGCATCCAGCTCGCTTGCGAGATACCGCTCGATGTCGGGTGGGGCCCCCATGCCGGGCGTCCAGATCTGGGACCCGTTCACATAGACGGCGACATAGCAAGCGGTATCGACACATTCATCGCCCCCTCCGGCTGCGTTGAGCCCGCGCCCCGACGCCAGTGCGAAGCCCCCTCCGCATTTGAGCGATCGCGGCATCAGGCGAAAACCGCCGAGCACGCGGATCGACGCGGACACGGGCGTCGGTCCCCACTGATTCAGCTCCTGCCGGGTCAGGAAGGAGCCGAACCCCATGGCGCGCCGGCGCTCGAACTCCAGCGTCCCCGCCGAACGGAAGGGCTGCGCCGACTCCGCCACGACGATCGAGTCGAGCCGCTGCGCAGCGCGCTCGAGCGCGAAAACGGTATCGACCAGCAGGCGCTCGTCGCGAAGCGTGATCCCAAATCTCCCGGGTACGTGGCCAATCGCCGAGATGACGAGGCGTACGGTGCCCGGCGGATGATCGGCCAGGTGAAAGGCGCCCGCCCGGTCGGTGGCGAGAACCGAGTCGAGTCCGTCCACCGCGATGCGCGCGCCTTCGAGCGGCTCCCCATCGGAGGAAACCACCCGACCTCGGAGGGAAACGACCCGCTTCGTGGTCTGAACGGTCCGGGCCGCCACCTCGCCCAGGGCGATCGATGCGTCACCATCGACGCGTACGATCCCGCCCTGATCGATGAAACCGATCACCGAGTCGCGCTGCGACACGCCCCGGTAACCGACGCGTTGCTCGATCCGGACGCGATGCGGAATCCGGATATACCAGTCACGGATGATCCAGGCCCCGCTCGTCAGGCGCTCGAACTCGAGCCGTCCGCCGAGCCCTGCGGCACGGACCGGCGCCGGCACATTGACGTAGTCGAACTCGAGATGCCGCAACTCGGCTGAGCCGCGATCGACCCAGAGCACGCCGCGGATTTCCGGGAGGCGTCGATCGCGCACCGGCTGGAAGCCGAGTCCGATCAGGTTTGGCTGCCGCCGCTCGTCGCGCACGATCTGGAAGCAGTGCTCTTCGAGGAAAGCCTCCGAGAGCAATGCCTGCGCGTCGGGCGCCACGAAACGAAACTGTCCGTCGATTTCATGGACGAATCCCTGCGTCCGCAACGTTTCGGGGTCGGGGCCAATGAAGGGCGATTCGAGGGTGGTGAACTCGGCGAACGTGCTGTCGGCTCGGACGGTTCCTCGCAAGGTACGGTATCGCCGGAACTGACGGACGCTGAGCGGCGTGGCCTGCGCCGCGATGGTGAGCTGATTGGCGCTCAGGCCCTTCCGTACCTCCTCCCAGAGCGCTGCGGTGACCGCCCCCTCCGCGACGCGATCACAGCGCGACTCGCCGGCGACCGTCACCTCGGGCAGGAGCACGCGCTCGGTCGGCATGCTCAGGACGATGGTGAGAGAGTCGCGGAGCGAGAGCGGCTCGCCGAGGATGCCCGCGTGACCGATCCGGTCGGCACGCAGCCGGTAGGTGCCTGGTCTCGGCGCGACGAGCCTCACCCAGCCGGCGTCGGTGGTGAGGCCTTGGGTTACACGCTGTCCCGCATCGTCCAGCAGGGTGACCAGGGCGCCTGCGATGGCGCGGCGGGTCTCAGTCTCGACCGTCTGGACGCGGATCGTCTGGGCGCCGAGTGGCCCGGCGAGCGCAGCGGCAATGAGCGCCGAACATGCGAGTCTCTGACACATAGGGCTCCTACTATGAATCATTAGGACTCGATCGCGCAGCGGGGCGGGGTGAGGCGTCGCTGCAGCGTACTGCATTGAGGGAACGCGGATGAGCTCCGCTCTAACCGAGCAGCAGCCTGGTCCGCCCCCGCCACGGGAGGCAGGGGTGATCGAAAGTCATCCTGACCCTGCCTCCAGCGTGAAGGTAGATCCCCGCAACGTCCTCCGCCATATGACCTCGCCCGAATTGACTTTCTTCGCCCGCCGGCCGGGCTGGACGCTTCAGGTGAACGATCCTTCACCATGACTGCGGGGTTTACTCGGGTTTTGTGTAGGTAAACGAGCAGGGGGCGTCTGGTTTTTATCATCGCGCACCACGATGGCTCTTATAGCCCTGCATCTGCAGGAATTGCCTCATAAAGAAGAATCGAGAACCACATGCCCCGCGAACTGCTTCGGATCATGTACGTCGATGATTTGCTGCACCTTTGGAGCGCCGAGAAACGTTTGGTGGTGCCGTTGTCCCGGATGGCGCGAAAGGCGACTGCTCCGTTGCTCCGGCAGGTCCTGATCGACCACTCCCGCCAACTCGATCACCACGTTCGGCGGCTCGAGCGGATCGGCGAAGAATTGGGGGAACCGGTCCGGGTCAGGCGTTGTGCCGGGATGGACGGTCTCATCGCTCGTGCCAATGCGGTCCTCGCCGATGATTATCGTGACCACGTCATGGATGCGGCTCTGGTGGCCGTGGTCCATCAGATCGCTCATTACAAGGTCACCAGGTACGCAACCGCCCGGAGCCACGCCCTCGCCCTGGGCTATTCGGACCAGGTTGCGCTTTTGGAGGATATCTGGAACGAGGAAGCCTCGGTGCTCGAAACTCTGGAGACGATGATGGAGGCATTGATCGAACCCGGTGCTGAGATGATCTCAGGGGAGAGACCTGAACCTGTAGGATAGGCCTCTCGCAGGCGGTCAATCTTCCGGGGTCGAGGGTGGCCTCGGCTCGGGCTCAGGCTCGTTGCGCAATCGGGGCCGGTCGATTCGTCGCCGGCGTCCCTCATACCACCGCACCGCAAGGGCGAGCACGGCCACGCTCGCCGCGACGCTTGCAATGATCCTGAGCCGGATGCGGAGGCTCGGCCGGGCAGCCGTTTCAGGAGTCATGTCGTGCATGGGACCTCCGGTTCAAGCGGATCAGTGGAAAGCGGCCCTGTGTCGCGGGGGCTCACAAGCTATGACGGAGTTGCGCCGCAATTGCGACACCACGCACCGCAGGTGTCAAAGCTTCTATCAAATTGTGCGCAATTCTTAGACATACCCAACTCCGGTTTCCGGTCACGGCGTATGCGTACCAAGCAAGTGTACTCTCGTAGTGTATTGGTGGCGTCTCCCAAGTACTGCACCGCGACTGCGCTGCGGAGAGAGCTCGATACCTGCGATCGGAGGCGCCCATGGCAAACGAAACAGCACGTGAACGGACCCCGTCCTCGAACCGTACGACTGATCCGAATCGGCCCAACGACCCGAACCGGCCGAACGATCCGAACCGTCCCAACGACCCGAGCCGGCCCAACGACCCGAGCCGTCCCAACGATCCGAATCGACCCAACGATCCGAGCCGGCCGAACGATCCGAATCGCCCCAACGATCCGAATCGGCCCACCAACCCGGGACGGCGTGATGAGTCATCCGATCCGAAGGACCGAACGACGAAGAATGCAACGGATTTCCCGGAGGATGACCTGCTGTCGCGTGACGACCGGCTCGAGGATATCCTGACGCCGCACGATCCACGGTGAGTCGCGGGCAGGCGGGTGGCGTCGCATGCCCGCCTGCCGCGGCCAGCTGGTATAGACATCGTACGCAATCATTCACCGTAGCCTGGAAAGGTGGAGTACCGTGTATGCCACGCGAATCATTCCATGACCTCTTTGTGGACGAACTGCGAGATCTCTGGAGCGCGGAAAAGCAACTGTTGACGATGCTCCCCCGGATGGCCAAGGCCGCAACTGCGCCGAAGCTTCGGAAGGCGTTTACCGCGCACGAGCGCCAGACGGGGGAGCACGTCAAACGGCTCGAAGATATCTGCGAGGCGCTGGATGTCTCGCCGCGCGGGAAAAAGTGTGTCGGTATGGAGGGTCTCATCTCCGAGGGCAAGGAACTGCTCGGCGAAGACTTCGAAGGTGACGTTCTCGATGCAGGGCTCATCGCGGCGGCGCAGCGGGTCGAACACTACGAAATTGCCGGGTATGGGACTGCGCGCACCTGGGCCCAACACCTCGGATATGAGGATCACGCCGCGGTGTTGCAGCAGACGCTCGACGAGGAAGCGGCCACCGATGAAGCATTGACCGCGCTGGCGGCGACGATCAATCAGGAAGCCGAGTCGGTCGCCGATCAGGATGAGGATGACGACGAAGAAATGGACGAGGACGAGGAGGCTGACTCGAGCGCCGGGTCGTCCCGCTCAGCGGCGCGCGGCAAGTCCGGCAAGGCCGCTAAGCGCGGCGATAAAACTGCCGACTCCGAGACCATGACGGCGTCACGCCGCGAGACGACGACGGAGACGGATGAGGTGGCGTTCCAGCCATCGGCGCCACTGCGGGACAGCCGACCCGGGAAGAAGCCCAAGTAACAGCGATGCCGGGGAAGGGCTTCCTTCCTCCCCCGGCGTCGGGCATACCCGCGGGGGCATCGTCATCCGGCCACTCGTGGCATCGATATCCCATGGTTTTCCCAGGACGATTCGCTTGCCTTGATACTCGGCCCTGCCGGTCGGCGGCAGCGCCGAGGGGCAAGTCGCATGATCCCTCGCGAGCCCGGTTTGCGCCTCTCATCACCGGGCTAACGTGTAGGGGCTCCTCATGGATTTCTGTCGTCGTTTGGCCGCGCGCTCGATTGTGCCGGCCCTTGGCGCCGTCCTGGCTGCCTGTGGGGGAACCGAGCCGGTTGCTCCGCCTCCACCGCCCCCGCCTCCTGCGGCGGTTGCGATCTCGGTGATGCCGACCACCGCCACCGTCGAGGCCGGAGAGACTCAGCAGTTCACGGCGACGGTCGTCAACGCAACCAATACTGCCGTGACCTGGAGTAGCTCCGGAGGGACTCTCGCGGGAACCGCCGGCGCCATGGTGTGGACCGCTCCCGCCACCCCGGGGAACTACGCGGTCACTGCCACCAGCGTGGCCGATGGCAGCAAGAGCGCCTCCGCATCCATCACCGTCACGCTTCCGAACCCGGTCCGGGTGGTTCTCGATGATGTGGCGATCGCTCCCGGTGGCGGTGTGCTGGCGGTGGAGGATCCCGCCTCGGCCGCGTATGGCCTTCGTATCGCCGTGCCGTCCGGCGCCTTTGCAACGGCAACCCGATGGACGGTGGCCACCGTGGCCAACCTCACTCCGACACTTCCCGCCGGTGCGGAGCAAGTGGGCTCCGCCCTTCGGTTCAGCAACGGGCAAACGGGTTACGCTGCGCTACCGTTCACGATTACCCTGCCTGCCCGGGTAGCGGCGGATCGGGCCGTTGGGGCCTTCTACTACGATGCAGCCACCGAGACCTGGGACCCGCTGCCGCTCCTGGGCCGGACCGACAGCACCATCGTCGTGATGACCCGCCATACCGCGCGGGCGCAACTGGTCCCGGCCGGGGCGGCGGCGCTCCGCGCCGGGTCATCGAACGAAGCGCCCGAATCCGCCGATGTCGTGATGGTGTCGGTGCCGCTCGAAACGCTGGGCGGGTCGGTGAGCACGGGATATCGGCCGCGGGTCGACGACTGGCCCTTCGAAAACCGGGGGTCGTGGCTGATGCCCCACGGATACTCGACCGGCGCCAGCGTCTCCGCCCTGTACCACTTCCTGCGAAGGAAGCACATCGAGGGGCCGCTGTTCACTCGCGACGATCGGATCGTCGATTTCAACCACGACAACGCCCGGGCCATCCGGCTTGCCTCGGTCATCCACGCCGACATCCATAACACCTCGGTCGTCAACGACCGCGTCTCCTTCCTGATGGACTCCGCCGCATCCGCCGGTCAGAGTTGGGCGGTCAACCAGGCCCGAGCCCTCGCGCTGGCGCTCTGGCTGAAGCCGCTGCCTCGGCTCGTTGCCGTGTACCCGAGTGGCCGGTCGCGAGGGGCGCAATCGATCGTCGCTTTCGACATGAATGCCTGGAAGTTCGGCGTCTCGAGCACCAAAGAGCCTGGGCTGGGCCGGCAGCTTTCGTTCGATGGCACCGCCTGGACCCCGTTCGACTTCAGCTCGAGCGCCGATGAGCCGCTCGAGCCGTATACCCAGGTGTTCCTGCTGGGCGCGTCGGCGCTGGTGCCGCTGGCGGACATGGAGCGCTACTGGGCGGCATACGAGAACGGCACCATCGGGAATGGGCAGTTCCCCGCGCTGATCAAGGAGTATCGGGATCCGGTCGATACCGTCTGGCGCGCACTCGAGGACCGGGTGGTGACGGCGAGCGAATCTCTCTACGTGCGGACCCGCTGCGCCTCCTGCGGGTTCAAGCGGAGTGGTCCCTTTCATCCCGATCGGATCCTCACCCCGGCCTTCACCACCACGGGCACCCTCGTCAACGACGATCGGGACGACGGTGTCGAAGGGACGCTGTTTCGGATGCCGACCATCGCGCGCTACTCGGGCGGGTTGCTGCACACCTGGCGACCGCTCAACGTGGATCTGGCCAAGACGATCGACTGGACCTGGCTCGATACCGAACGGGTCGAATTCACCCTAGCCGTCGAGCCGAGCGTGCCGCAGGTTGCCCAGCCGGTGACCTTCCGGGTCGAGAACGGAGGCATCGGCGACGCATCGATGCGCTACCGCTGGACGGTGGGCACAACCGAGACCACCACGCCGTTCGACCGCCCGTATCTCGAGCAGATCTTCAATGCGGCGATGAATACCGTCGAGGTCGAGCTGATCGACGCCGACGGGCATAAGGTCGCGCGCGCCTCGACCAGGCTCGGCCGTCGCTGGGCCCATGTCAGTCAAGGCAGCACCGTCTGCGGCATCACGGACGATCGAGCCCTCTATTGCTGGGGACCCAACCTGCACGGCCAGGCCGGGATCGGTACGCTGAGCCAGATCGTGCCAACTCCGACCCGGGTCGTCGGAGGCCAGCAGTGGGTCCAGGTGGACACCGATCATGATCACACCTGCGGACTCACAGTCAACGGGGAAGTCTGGTGCTGGGGCAATTCCTTGAACGGCGGGGTCGGTCCCGCCGCGACAGCGGATTTCCAGGCGACGCCGGTGCGGGTACCCGGCCTGCCCCCGATCCAATCGATCACGGTGGGGAACTGGCATACCTGCGGCGTGGCCGATAACGGCTCGGCCTACTGCTGGGGGGCCAATTCCGATGGACAGCTGGGCAGCGGGACCTTCTCCGCGCGGGAGTTCTCGCCGCAACGGGTCGTGGGAAGCCATATCTGGAAGTCGCTCAGCGCCGGCGCCTGGTTCACCTGCGGTGTTACCATCGAGGGAGGCGGCTACTGCTGGGGCTCCGGGAATCGGTGGCGGCCGACAGCGGTGGGCGAGGATGCGGCCGTGCCGACGGCTCGGTTCGGTCCGCAGAGTCTCACCACCATCTCGGTGTCGGATCAGGCGATCTGCGGGGTGACTCTGCAGGCAACCGGGGTGTGCTGGGGCTCTTCCCTGGATCTGCCCACCGGGGCGATCGGGCGCGTCGACAATCCGCAGGTGATGCTCACTGGGCGGACCTGGGTCAACGCAACGCCCGGCGGCTGCGCACTCGACGCCGACGGTCAGGCGTTTTGCTGGGGGTTTGGCCCTTACACCGGAACCGGCCGCCCGGATCGGGAGCCGTCGCCGGCGCCGGTACTCGGTGCGCATCGCTTTGCGCAGCTGTCACGCTTCGATGCCGGCGCCTGCGGGGTGACGACGGCGGGAGACCTCTATTGCTGGGGCATGGCCGCGGGCGGGCGGCATGCCAACGGGTCGACCGGTAACGCCGTGCAACCCGTGCGGATAGCCGTTCCCGAGTAGCAGATCCGGCGATACCGTCAGCGAGCTGGCGCCGGTTAGGCCGCCAGCCAGCGCTCGATCGGTGTGGTTCGCCGCCACGCCTCCGGGTGACGTCGGAACCAGGCCATCACCAGGAGCATCTCGTCCATCGTGGCGTGATCGAGCAGTCCCGCGGCCGGGAGCGGGGTCTGCATCTCGGTATCGACCACCGCCTTGAACGCCTCGCGTTCGATCGGCGTGGTGGGGTAGGGATAGGCGGCGCGCACCAGGCCGTGCCGGATCAGGTAGACTCGGTCATCCCCGAAGTCGCCCGGCTCCCGGAATACGAACGTCAGCGCATGGATCGCCGCCCGGGCACGGGCGCCTGCCGCAACCAGCCACTCCAGGCTTTCGAACTTGTCGCGCCAGCGGGTCGCAGCTTCGAAGTCGTCCCGATCGGCGGCGCTCGTCATCTGATCGACGACCCGATCCATCGGACGGAGCGCCTGCCCGTTCAGAAACCGCACCGCCGCGTCGATCCGCTCCCGGTAGCTGCGCTCTTCGACCAGCCCGGCGCAGGGGCCGCTGCAGGTGCCGAACTCGTAGCGCGCGCACCCCGCCCGCATCGGCTCGGCAAAGAGATCGCCCTGGCCCGGAAAGACCACCGGCATCTTCTCGGCGCAGTCCCGAAGACCGAGCAGGTCGTTCAGCACCCGAACCCCGTCCGCCGTCCGTGCGGAGGAAGCGAAGGGGCCGAAGTAGCGCAGATCGGTCCGTCCGGTGGATGCTGTCACCGCCAGGCGCGGCGCCGGCCCCGAGGAGACGGTGATGAATGAGGCATTCCGGCGGGTCCGGTTCATCTGATGGTTGAACGCCGGCCGGATCCGCCGGATTTCCCGCAACTCGGCCAGGCAGGCCGCGAACTCGCTCGGCTGATAGTCCCAGGTGATGTTGGCCGCCGCCTGGAGGATCCGCGCGGCCTTGTCCTCCGGAAACCGGGCCGTGAAATACGAGAGCAGCCGCGCCTTGAGCCGCTTGGCCTTCCCGACATAGATGATCCGGCCCAGCGGATCGACCATCCGGTAGATACCGGGACGATGCTCCGCGAGCGCCTTGACCCGGAGCCGAAGTGCGGCCGGGTCGGTGGTCGGCGGGAGCAGAGTCGTCGTCATCTCAGGTCTGGCACCGGTAGCAGAACACCGTGGTCCGGCCGTCGATGGTGTGCGTACCTGCCAGCGGCGTTCCGCATTGGCGGCACGGCTCCCCGGCGCGATCATAGACCGCCAGCGAGCCCTGGAAGCTGCCCGGCTCGCCGGTGCCGGTCCGGTAGTCCCGGATGGTGCTCCCTTGCGCAGCCACCGCATCGCCCAGGATGCGGACCAGGTGATGGTGCAGCGGCGCGATCCGGTCGGCTGGCACCCGGTCCGCCGGCTTGGACGGATCGACACCGGCGTAGAAGAGCGCCTCGTTGGCGTAGATGTTGCCGACCCCGGCCAACTGCTTCTGATCCATCAGAACTTTCTTGACCGCCGCGCGCGAGCTCCCGAGAATCTCCGCTAGCACGGCCGGCGTGAACGCCGGATCCAGCGGCTCCGGGCCAAACTCGTCCGAAAACCGGTTCCAGCCCTCCGGGTCGAGCCATCGGATCGTGCCGAAGCGGCGGACGTCGTGATAGACGAGTGTCTCGCCCGTGTCGAGTACCGCGCGCAGTACCGCGTACCGTTCGTCCGAAGCATCGAGGCTCCGTTTGACGAACAACGCGCCGGTCATGCCGGGTTGAATGACCAGGCGCTTGCGATCGGTGACGATGACGGCATTCTTGGCGCGGCGTGCGAGGCTGGCGACGGTCGCGCCGGTGAGCCCGGTGGTGAGTACCCGCGCCGAAACCCCGTCGAGCACATCGGGGCGCACGACGCGGACATCGCGAATCCGCCGCCCCGAAAGGAGCGGCGTGAGGTCACGGACCATGGTTTCGACTTCGGGCAGCTCAGGCATCGATGCTCGGAGTCAGGTGGTGCGGGCGGCCTCCCGCCATCCGATGTCGTCGCGAAATTGCCGGCCCGCGAATTGGATCTGTTCGGCCGCCGCGCGGCTCGCCGCCTGCGCAGCAGCAAAGGTCGGCCCCGTGCCCGTCACGGCCAGGACCCGGCCGCCGTTGACGCGGAGCACGCCGTCGGCATCCCTGGTCGTTCCCGCATGAAAGACCATGGCCGTATCCGGCAGGTCATCGGGAATCTCGATCGCAGCGCCCTTTTCCGGTTTGTCAGGGTAGCCGGCGGCCGCAAGCACCGTGGTGACGGCGGCAATATCACGGACCCGGACTGGCGGGAGATGCTGACCGGTCGCACACGCTTCGAGGAGCGCCAACAGACTGCCATCCAGCCGAGGCAATACGACTTGCGTTTCCGGATCGCCGAAGCGGCAGTTGAACTCGACGACCGAGGGATTGCCACCGCGGTCGATCATCAAGCCCGCATAGAGCAGCCCCGTAAACGCCGCGCCCCGCCGCGCCATCTCGGTCAGCGTCGGTTCGAGCACCTGCGACTGCACTTTGTCGAGCAGCGCGTCGGTCGCGAGCCGGACCGGGCTGTAGGCGCCCATGCCGCCGGTGTTGGGGCCCAAGTCGCCGGCCAGCAGGCGTTTGTGATCCTGCGCGGGCGGGAGCAGCCGAATGTCCCGGCCGTCGGTCACGGCAAAGACGGACAGCTCCTCGCCCTGGAGAAACGACTCGACCACCACCAGCTCGCCGGCCTCGCCGAAGATCCGGTCGTCCAGCATGCTGCGCACCGCGTCGCGTGCTTCATCTCGCGTGGCGCAGACGACGGCGCCTTTGCCCGCCGCGAGCCCGCTCGCCTTGACGACCAGCGGCTCCTCATGGCGATCGATATAGGCCAGCGCACCTGCCAGGTCGCCGAACGTCATGCTCGTGGCGGTCGGGACGTTGGCCGCCGTCATGACATCCTTGGCCCACGCCTTGGACGACTCGATCTGCGCAGCGGCGCCGCTCGGTCCGAAGGTCGCAATGCCCGCCGCCCGGAACCGATCCGCCAGTCCCAGAGCAAGCGGCGCCTCCGGACCGACGATGGCGAGGTCGACCCTCCGCTCGACGGCGGCGCCCGCGAGCTCGTCGAGCCGATCGACTGCAATGGGGAGATTGGTGGCCAGGGTGGCGGTGCCCGCGTTGCCGGGGGCGCAATAGAGCGTGGCGTCTGGCAGTTCCCGCTGGAGGGCCCAGAGCAGTGCATGCTCTCGGCCCCCGTTTCCGACGACGAAAATTCTCACGTGCCGCTGCGTGCTTTCGTGAAGGCGTCCTTGGCCGCTTGCGCCGCGCGCTTGGCGGCATCGGCCACATTGCTCGCGACTTCCTTACCGGCATCGCGATAGTAGTTCTTGGCGGCGCTCAGGTCGTCGCCCAGCGAACGCTCCTTGGCTTCGGCGCCGCGGTGAGTGTACTCGCCGCGGATGATCCGGTCGTAGTCGCCCGAACCGAGCCAGGCCTGAATCTCGGCGGCGCGGACCGTGTTCATCGGATGGGTCAGGCCGAGCGTGTTGAGCGCCTTGTAGATGATGTCGAGCCCTTCGTTGCTGCCGGCGTACTCGTTGGCCTGAGTCATGAACTCGTTCAGGTCCATCTGGCCCGACTCGAGCGCGCCGCGATAGCCGCCGGCCATTTTCATGAACAGTTGCTGCGCCGCCAGGATGTTCTGGCTGCCCAGCATACCCGCTCGGTCGGCAGAGAGCTCCGACTTCCGGGACCATTCGAGCACCGCCAGCTTGACCGGCAGGAGCGCGATGCCGGCGAGGAAGGGCAGCGCCGAGAGGCTGACCAGAAAGAGAATCGCGGCGATGGTGTGATAGAGGGCGTGGCCGCTCATCACATGGCCCATCTCGTGGGCAATCAGGGCGCGCAACTCCTCATCGTCGAGCAGTTCGAGCGCGGCCGAATGAATCACGATGAAGGGATCATCGACGCCGTAGGCGCCGGCGTTGAAGATCGGCGTCTGCGAGACGTACATCTCGGGCGCCTTGGGCCAGTCGAAGGTGGTGCAGACTTCGACCAGCAGCTGATGGGCCCGCGGATACTGCTTCGGGCTGACCCGGACGGCGTTGCCCTGGAAGAGCAGGCGGATGCCGCGTTCGCCGCCCAGGATCGCGATGACCTTGCGGACGACGTCCTCGAACCCGGGCACCGCGCGCATGGACTGCAGCGCGGCTCGGTCGGCAGGGTGCTCCCAGGAGACCGGAGCGATTCCGGGAAAGGTCACCCGGGTACGGGGGGCGGGCAGTGACATGACGCGCTCGGCGTTGAAGGTCGGTTCCGTACGCGAAAAGTAGCCGGTTGGTTCCGGCGGACCACGCCGGACTCAATCCTGCCTACTTGGCAGCCATCGCCTGGTCCAGGTCCTCGATCAGGTCCTCGATTTCCTCGATCCCGACCGAAAGGCGGACCAGGCTGTCGGTCAGCCCGATGGCCTGCCGGTGCGAGGCCGGCACCGAGGCATGGGTCTGCGAGGCCGGGTGACCGATCAGGCTCTCCACCCCGCCCAGCGACTCGGCCAGGGCAAAGATCCGGGTGGCCCCGACGATCCGCTGGGCTCGGGCGGCGTCGCCCACCTCGAACGAGATCATCCCGCCGAATCCGGACATCTGCCGTTTGGCCAGCTCGTGCTGCGGGTGCGAAATCAGGCCGGGGTAATAGACGGCCTGAATATCCGTCCGGGCCGCGAGCCAGGTGGCCACCGCGCGTCCGTTGCTGTCGTGCCGGGCCATCCGGACCGGCAGGGTCTTGATGCCGCGGAGCGCCAGCCAGCAGTCGAGCGGGCCGGGGACGGCGCCGGTCGCGTTCTGGAGGAATCCGATCCGCTCGGCCAGGTCGTCGCGCGAGGTGACCACGATCCCGCCGATCATGTCGCTGTGACCGTTCAGGAACTTGGTGGTCGAGTGCAGCACCAGTTCGGCGCCCAGTTCGAGCGGGCGCTGGAAGATCGGGCTCGCAAAGGTGTTGTCGACGGCAAAGAGGAGTCCCTGCGCCTGGCAGATGTCGCCGATGGCCGCAAGGTCCACAAGGAACATCATCGGGTTGGTCGGCGTCTCGCAGAAGACCATCCGGGTCGCGGGCGTCACCGCTCGGGCCACGTTTTCCGGGTCCCGCATGTCGACGAACGTGAAGGTCAGGCCGAGCGGCTGGAAGACCCGGACCATGGCCCGCATGGTGCCGCCGTAGACGTTGTCGCCGCAGATGATGTGGTCGCCCGCCTTGAACAGCTTGAGCACCGCATCGAGCGCTGCCGAGCCCGATCCGAAGGCAAAGCCATATTCGGCCCCTTCCAGGCTCGCGACGTTCCGTTCCAGCGCCTCACGGGTCGGGTTCTGGGTCCGACCGTACTCGTAGCCTTTGTGCTGGCCCAGGCCCTCCTGCCGGTAGGTCGACGTCTGATAGATCGGCGGCATGATGGCGCCGGCATTCTGGTCGTCGATGCGGCCGGCGTGGATGGCGCGGGTGCCGGGGCGATGGCTTTTGTCGTGGTCGCGAAGACGGGTCATGGCTTTTGCATAGGAGGCGGGTACCCCTCGCGGGGCCACCCTCGTCGACCAGCTTCTTCACGTTGAGGAAGCTGTTCAGGGATAATAACTTAGACGCTAATGACCTACCACCATCCGGGCAACCCGACGGAACCGCTCAGTGCTGCCCAGGCGCTGGTCGTCGATGACGATCCGCAAGTTCGCCGGACCCTTTGCAAGGTGCTGCGTGCCATCGGGGTCAGTCCGCTCGAGGCGGAGAACGGCCGGGCGGCACTCAGCATCCTCGCCGAAGCCGGGGGGCTCCCCCTCGTGATCAGCGACATCTACATGCCGGAAATGGACGGGATCAGCTTCCTCAAGGAGCTGGTCAAGCGCCATCCGGACACGGCGGTACTGATGCTGACCGGCGTGGCCGAGGTGACCACGGCGGTGGAATCCCTGCAGCAAGGGGCCGTCGACTATCTGGCCAAGCCGATCCTGATCGAGGAATTCCGGGTCCGGGTCGAGCGGGCGCTCGAAAAGCGGCGCCTGGTGCTCGAGAACCGGTACCTGCAGCAGAGCTACCAGGAACGGCTCGAACGCCAGCTGCGCGAGCTCGATCTCAAGAACCGCGAACAGTTTCTGGGCCAGATCCAGATGGCCGTGCGGATGCTCGAGAAGAAAGACGTCTATACCCGAGGCCATTCGCAGCGGGTCAGTTGGTACGCCGTCAAAACGGGGCTGGTGCTCGGCTATACCGGCGCATTGCTCGATCAGATCCGCCTGGGCGGCGACCTCCATGATATCGGGAAGATCGGCACGCGCGATGCGGTGCTGCACAAGCCCGGGCCGCTCACGCCGGATGAGTTTCTGGAGATCCAGAAGCACGTCATCGAAGGCGAGGAGATTCTGGAGCCGCTCCGGCAGGATCACCCGGCGGTTCTCCAGATCGTTCGTTTTCACCATGAGCGGCTCGACGGATCGGGATTCCCCGACCGACTCAAGGGTGATCAGATCCCGATGGTGGCCCGGATTGCCTGCGTGGTCGATGCGTTCGATGCGATGACGACCAATCGCGCCTACCGTCCCTGTCGCAGTCCGGCGGAAGCGATGGAGGAACTGCGCCGCTGCGCCGGGCATCAGTTCGATCCCGACGTCGTGGCGGCGTTCGAACGCGCCTTCCCCAATCTGGACACATTGCTGCCCTCGTCGTGAGGGGGCGGACTCAATTTTCGACTTCAATCAAAGCGTAATCATGACTTCTTCGACCCTGATGATTTCGGTCTCCGGCATGCGTGGCCTGGTCGGTTCGGACCTCACGCCGGAACTGGTGGCCCGCCACGCGGCGGCGCTCGGCAGCTGGGCACGTGCCAGCGGCCGGCCGCTCGTGGTGCTGGGCCGCGATGCCCGAACCAGCGGGGAAATGTTCACTCACGCCGCGATTGCCGGCCTGATGTCGGTCGGTGTGGATGTCATCGATGTCGGCGTGGTGCCCACACCCACGGTGCAGCTGGCGGTCGAGCATCATCACGCGGGGGCGGGGCTCATCATCACGGCGAGCCACAATCCGATTGCCTGGAATGCGCTCAAGTTCGTCGGTCCGGACGGGATCTTCCTCGATGCGGCCGCGGGTACCGTAGTCCGGCAGCTTGCTGAGCAGGGCGTGCCGCGTGGAGGATGGGACGGAATCGGGTCGGTGCGCACCGACCCCGACGCCATCGTGCGGCACCTCGATGCGGTGCTGGCGCTGCCGCTGATCGATGCGGCGCTGATCCGGAGCCGGCGGTTCCGGGTGGCGCTCGATTGCGTGCGGGGAGCCGGCGGGCGTGTCATTCCGGCCTTGCTCGAACGTCTTGGCTGTGAGGTGATCGGTATCCATCTGGAAACCGACGGCCGGTTTCCGCATGAGCCGGAGCCGATTCCGGAAAACCTGGGCGACTTGAGCCGGCTGGTGCGCGAGTCGGGCGCCGATATCGGGATGGCGGTGGACCCCGATGTCGATCGGCTCGCCCTGGTCGACGAACATGGTGACGCGATCGGTGAGGACTATACCCTGGCCTTTGCGGTGCGGGCCGTCCTGGCCCATCCGTCGAGCCGGCGTGACGGGGTGACGCCCGTGGTCGTGGCCAATCTCTCGACCTCGCTGGTGGTCGAAGACGCGGCGCGGGAATCCGGCGGGCGGTTTGTGCGGGCTCCGGTCGGCGAGGCCAATGTGGCCGCGACCATCAAGGCCGAGCACGCCCTGATCGGGGGCGAAGGGAACGGGGGTGTCATTCTCCCGGCGCTCCATATCGGTCGTGACGCACCCTTGGGTGTGGCGCTGATCTTGCAGCACCTTGCGGCGACGGCGCAACGACCGAGTCAGATCGTTGCAGCGGCGCCACGGTACAAGATCGTCAAAGCCAAGTCCCCACGGGGCATCGACTTGGACGTTCTGTACCCGGCGCTGCGGAGCCGGTTCCCGGATGCGGAGGCCGATACGCGAGATGGTCTCCGGCTCTCGTGGCCGGATCGGTGGGTGCATGTTCGCCCATCGGGGACGGAGCCGATCATCCGGTATATCGCCGAGGCACCCACAGAGGGTTTGGCGCAGGAACTCATCGCAACCTGTCAGGGCCTGTAACTATGTGCGGAATTGTCGGATACGTGGGACCGCGGCAAGCGGGCAGCATCCTGATCGACGGTCTCAAGCGGATGGAGTACCGCGGGTACGACTCCGCCGGGATCGCGGTCATCAATGGCGCCGGCGTCAAAGTCCGGAAAGCGGCCGGGAAGCTCTCGGTGCTCACCGAGCAGCTCAAGTCGGGCGCGCCCGAAGGTACCGTCGGGATCGGGCACACCCGGTGGGCCACCCATGGCGCGCCGACCACACACAATGCCCATCCGCACCTCGATCAGTCGGGTCGCATCGCGGTGATCCATAACGGGATCATCGAGAACGCGACCACGATTCGGAAGGCGTTGCAGATGCGCAACCACACCTTTCAGTCGGAAACCGACACCGAGGTGCTGGCCCATCTGATCGGCGAGTACTACACCGGCGACCTCGAAGAGGCCGTGGCCAACGCCCTCTGGGACGTCGAAGGCGCCTATGGTATCGCGGTGATTTCGTCGGAGGAACCGGGAACGCTGGTTGCTGCGCGTAACGGCTCGCCCCTCTTGGTCGGCGTCGGCGAAGGCGAGTACTTCGTTGCGTCCGATGCGTCCGCCATTCTGGAGCACACTCGCTCGGTCATCTATCTCGATGACGGCGAAATGGCCGTGCTCAAGCGTGACGGCTACCGGGTGCGCAATCTGACGCAGACGCACGTTGCCAAGACGGTCAATCAGATCGAGTGGGATCTCGCCACCATCGAGCGTGGCGGCTATCCACACTTCATGCTCAAGGAAATTTTCGAGCAGCCGGACAGCCTCTGGAATACGCTGCGCGGTCACCTGCTCGAGGAAGAGGGCACGGCGCGGCTCCGCGGACTCAATCTGTCCGACGACGAACTCAAGCGCTTCGACCGGATCATCATCACGGCCTGCGGCACCTCGTGGCACGCCGGGTTGATCGGCGAGTACATGATCGAAGAGCTGGCGCGGGTGCCGGTCGAGGTCGAGTACGCCTCCGAGTTCCGGTATCGCAATCCGGTGCTCGATGATCGCTGCCTCGTCATTGCGATTTCGCAGTCGGGCGAAACGGCGGACACCCTCGCGGCCATTCGTGAAGCCAAGCGGCGTGGCGCCCGGGTCATCGGTCTGGTCAACGTGGTCGGATCGACCATCGCGCGCGAAGTCGACGGCGGGCTCTACCTGCGCGCCGGCGCGGAAATCGGCGTCGCCAGCACCAAGGCGTTCAACAGTCAGGTCGCGGCGCTCGCGATGGTGGCGCTCCGCATGGCGCGGCTCAAGAACCTGAGCCTGCTGCAGGGGCGTGAATTCATCTCGGCGCTCAATCGCCTGCCCGATCAAATCCGCCAGATCCTGGCTCGGTCGGAAGAAATCGAAGAGCTGGCCAAGCGCTACCATCAGGCCACCAACTGCCTCTATCTCGGACGCGGTGTCAATTTCCCGGTGGCGCTCGAGGGCGCGCTCAAGCTCAAAGAGATTTCGTACATCCACGCCGAGGGATATCCGGCGGCCGAGATGAAGCATGGGCCGATCGCGCTGATCGATGAGAACATGCCGGTCGTCATCATTGCGCCCAAGGACGCGGTCTATTCGAAGATCGTCTCCAACGTCGAAGAGGTGAAGGCGCGTAAGGGGCGTGTCATTGCGCTGGTGACCGAGGGAGATGTCGAGATCGGCAAACTGGCGGAGGATACCTTCCCCCTGCCGGCGACGCACGACCTGCTGACGCCGATTCTCGCCAGTGTGCCGCTGCAGCTCTTCTCGTACTATGTGGCCGTGCTGCGTGGATGCAACGTCGACCAGCCTCGGAATCTCGCCAAGAGTGTGACGGTCGAGTAACGACTTCTCCAGTGGCATTGAAGCGGCGCGTTCCTTCGGGAGCGCGCCGCTTTTGTTTGCGGCTGAAATTCGGACGTGCGTGCATGGTGCGGTCGTTCGTCGTTCTTACAATCTGCATGACGCGCGATACGCCCGAAGTGAGGAGGAAACATGCGCAGCGTCGCCCTCGCTATTCTGGTCGTCCTGGGAGGCTCGGATCTTGGCTTGGCTCAGGGTGATCCTCTGCTGACTGAAGCCGAGGCCAATCGGGAAGTACAAGTGCTCGGCCGGCTGGGGCCTGATGCGCGGGCTCGGATCGAAGCATTGTTGCACGAGGCCCGTGTTGCAGGTCTCCCCACGCAGCCGATCGTCGATCGGGTCGAAGCCGGTCAGGCGCGGCGGGTTCCCGCTCCGCAGCTCGTGGCCGCTGCGGAGGCGGCGATGACCCGGCTCGAGCTGGTGAGCCGGGAGTTTCGGGAGGCCGGCCGCCTAGCTGATCAGCGCGAGATCGTTCTGGCAGCGTTGGTCCTCGAACAGGGCGGCACCCCGGCGCAGCTCTCGTTCCTGGTGCGCGCCGTCTCACCGGCGCGATCGCTGATGATTCCGCTCGACGTCATGGCTCGCCTCACCGCGCGCGGTACCGAGCCGGGCCGGGCGGTGGAGCAGGTGGGCCGGCAACTGGCCACCGGGGCCGATGACCAAACCATTGCAATGCTGCTAACCTCAACAATCTCAAAGAATTAAGAGACATTGCCGGAACGGCCGTAAGCAGAGGGCCGCTGCCGTAATAGGGTCGGTATCCCGGCGATAAGCTTCCGGTAATTGCCGCCGCAGAGATTTGGTTTCGAGTGATGCGAAACCCAAATCTTTGCGGAGTTGTTTATGCGCGTTGTCTCTCTTCTCGTACTGGTCGCCGCCGGCGCCGTACCTCTGTACCGCTCCTTCGAAACGCGCCCCGTTGCCGAAGCCTCGGCCGATCGGCCGGATCTGGTCATCAAGGCGATGGACTACGCCTTCGAGATGCCCATTACGCTCCGGCCCGGTCAGCATCGGATCCGGCTGGTCAACGCCGGCCAGGAGATGCACCACGTCTGGGTGATGCGTCTCGAACAGGGCAAGACGGTGGCCGATCTGATTGCTTCGCTCCGCGCGGGTACGCCGCTGCCGCCATGGGTCAAGAATCTGGGCGGCCCGAATTCGCCCGTGCCCGGGGGCGAGTCGGTGGCGGTGGTCGATCTGGCGCCCGGCAGCTACGCAATCGTCTGCTATATCCCGTCGCCCGACGGTGTTCCACATATCATGAAGGGCATGGTCAAGCCCGTCGAGGTGGCCGGAGCACCGCTGCCGCCGCTCGACCTGCCGGTGACCGCGCGCGCGGCATTGACGGACTATGACTTTGTCTTTGCCGATGCGCTGACGCCCGGGCAGCACGTGATCGAGTTCTCGAATCGGTCGGGCCAGTTGCACGAGGCATTTCTGGCCAAGCTGGCGCCGGGCAAAACGGCGGCGGACTTGCTCCAGTGGATGCGGAAGCCTCAGGGTCCGCCTCCGGCGATGCCGCTCGGCGGAATCACCGGGATCGAGCCGGGGGACAGCCAGAAGATGGTTGTCTCGCTCGAGGACGGTACCTACGCATGGTACTGTTTCGTGCCGGACGCCAAGGATGGCCGCGAACACATCCATCACGGTATGGTCAGGCAGTTCAGCGTCGGCGCTCCGCAGGCTCAGGCTAAGGCCAAGGGAGGGCACCATGGCGCGCACTGACACCCGGCTGGATCCGACCGTGCTGCTGACCTGCCGTGCGGCAGCACTGGCGGCCGCGGTGGCTACGATTGCGGCGTCGACTGCAGAAGCGCAGATCGGCGGGCTGCTCAAGAAAGCGAAGAAGCAGGTGGAGCAGACGGTCGCCGGCACGCCGAGCGAAGCGCCGGTGCCGTTCGACGAGGTCATTCTGGAGTTGACCGACACGCGCCTGGCCCAGGTCGTGGCCGGTCTGGAGGCGGGGCGCCGCGTGCTCGACGGTGAGGCAGGGGCGCCGAGTCTGGCCTCGCTCAGTGCGGAGCGGGATCGGACCATCGACGAGCGGGTGCGCCTGTACGACGCGAATAGTGCCGCCATCGAGCGTTACCGGCAGAACTCGTCGCGGATTCGGGAATGCCGTGACGATGCCTTCGGCGCCATCGAGCAGGCGCAGCGGGATCGGTATACCGAGCGCGTGGCCAATGATCGGGCGCTCCAGCAGGTCGTGATGGCGCTGTCGCAGGAACTCGCGGCAGCCACGCAGGCGGGTGATACCGTCGCGATGCGCCGAGTCCATCAGCGGCTTCAGGAAGCAGCCCGGGTCGTCGCCACTCCCGCCGACTCGGCGGCGATCGATGCCCGCTGCGGCCGGATGCCGGCCGCGCCCGCGGTGCTCGCGACGATCGATTCGCTGGAGGCGCGTGAGCGTCGGGCGGCTCAGACCATTCGCAGCATGGAGGAGCGTGCCTCCAGTGAAGAAGTCAGGGCCAGCGGACTCGAACAGCGCCAGCTGGGCATGGCGCGGGAACGGATCCTCCTGTTCCTCTCGGCGCCCACGGACCGCCCCGCGGGCGGATTCAGCCCGGCGGAACGGACCAATCTGGCCGGTCGCCGCACCGATTTACAGCGTTACTTCTGATCCCATGCAGGTTGCCCGCCTCTTGCCGCTGCTCGGCGTGACCCTGACGGTTGCGTCGGGCGGCCCCGCCTTTCCAGGCGGCGATGGGTCCGCGCTCCCGGCGTCTTCTCTCGCTCGGTGGCAGAACGGTCGCTGGCAGACCTGGTGGCGGTCGGATCGCGCTCCCGAGGCGTGGTCCCGGGAACAGCGAGTGCTGGCGTCGGGGCTCGTCTGGTCCGCAACGGCGGCGGGCGTCGAGATGGCGCAGCTCAAGCTGGCCGGTCGCCGGGAAGCGTGGCGAACCCGTCTGATTGTCGTTCGTCTGGACCCCGCGAAGGTCAGGCTGAGTCTCGAAACGGGACATGGCGCCGACGGGATGCCCAGCTGGCAAGTCGAACGGGTCGATCGCGATGTCCTGTTCGCGGTCAATGCGGGGCAGTTCGTGCGGACCAGCCCGTGGGGCTGGCTGGTGCTGGACGGTGTCGAGCGGCTCTCGCCCGGCGTGGGTCCGTTGTCGACGGCCATCACCATCGATCGGGAGGGAGAGGTCGGATGGATTGTCGGCGACTCGCTGCCTGCGCATCGGCGCGGCGGCAAGGTGCGCTTTGCCTTCCAGTCGTATCCGACCCTGCTCCGGAACGGCCAGGTGCCGGAGCCGCTGCGCCAGCCGGGGCGGGGGGTGGACCTGGCGCATCGCGATGCGCGGGTGGCAATCGGGATCGAACCGGATGGCCGGATCCTCGTCGCAATGACCCGGTTCGACGGGCTCGGCGATCAGCTGGGTTTCGTGCCGCTGGGCCTGACGACTCCCGAGATGGCAGCGGTGATGGGTGCGCTCGGCGCGCAGAACGCCGTGGCGCTCGACGGCGGGATTTCGGGGCAGATGATGGTGCGTTCGTCGGGCGATGCGCTGGTGTGGTCGGGACTTCGCCGGGTGCCGCTCGCCCTGGTGGCGCGTCCTCGGTCGTAAACGGGCGAGTCTATCCCGGCACTCTTGACAATAAGTGTTGTAACACTTAATATTACAATTATGTCCATAACGTTGCAGGAAGAGCTTCGCCAGAGCAAGCCGTTCCCCTCGCCCGAGGCTGAGGCGGCGGTGAGTCTTGCTCGGACGGCGGCGTGTCTCGACCATGCGACGGCGGAGATGCTTCGGCCGTACGGGATCACGGCCACGCAGTACAACGTGCTGCGGATCCTCCGGGGAGCGGGGCCTCAGGGCCTCTGCCGGAACGAAGTGCGGGACAGGATGGTGGCGCCCGTGCCCGATGCCACGCGCCTGCTGGATCGTCTGGTATTCCTGGGCCTGGTCACTCGAGATCGGGATACGCCCGATCGGCGCTACGTCACCGCCCGCCTCACCGAGGCCGGTGCGACGCTCCTGGCGGAGCTCGATCCGGTCGTGGCTGCCGGGAACCAGCGCCTGCTGGGCCACCTGGGCGCGGAGCGACTGCGGGCGTTGATCGACCTTCTGGCCGAGGTGCGCGCGAGGCCGTGAGGGCTTTTTTTCTGAGAATAGATGTTGTAACACCAGATGGAGGAACACCCAGTGAGTGATCTTGCGACGACCGACATCCTGACTGTCGATGCTGCGGCCCGGGCGCGCCGTTCGATTCGTACCTATCGCACCGATCCGATTCCGGCCCACGAGCTCGAAGCGATTCTGGATGTGGTGCGTTTGGCGCCGTCGGCCTTCAATCTCCAACCGTGGCGTTTCGTGACGGTCGAGTCGGCCGAGCTGCGGGAGGCGTTGACGTCAGCTGCGCACAACCAGCGGCAGGTCCGGTCGGCCCCGGCGGTGCTGGTGCTCTACACCGACATGCAGGCCACGCTGGCCACGCTGGACCGGGTGGTCCATCCCGACATGCCCGCGGAGCGGCAGGCCCAGGCCCAGACCCACATCCAGGGCGTCTTTGCGAAGATGTCCGACGCGGAACGGGAGGCGTGGGGTGCGGAGCAGGGATTCATCGCTCTTGGCTATCTGCTCCTGACCGCGGAGGCGCATGGTTACCAGACCTCTCCCATGGCCGGGTTCGACGCCGAGGCGGTCAAACAACTGCTCGACCTTCCGGCGCATGCCCGGGTGGTGGCGCTGGTAGCGATCGGACGTGGGGCGGAGTCCGGGTTTCCGCATCACCGATTGCCGCTCGATCAGTTGATGCGTGTGGCGTGACGGCCGCCGCCGACACAGTGAATTCATCTCAACAACGATTACCCTTGGAAGGAGCACATCTCATGTCCGCCACCACCGCTACGACCTGGACGATCGATCCGAGCCATACCGTCGTCGAGTTTTCCACCAAGCACCTGATGATCACGACAGTCAAAGGCCGGTTTGATGCCGTGTCCGGTACCATCGTGCAGGACGGCGCCCAATCCAAAGTCGAGGTCGAGATTCAGGCGGCGTCGATCGATACCCGGGCTCAGCAGCGTGATGACCACCTCCGTTCGGCCGACTTCCTGGAAGTCGAGAAGTACCCGGTGATTACCTTCGCCAGCCGCCGAATCGAAGGCGCCTTCGCCGCGCCCGGAGATGAATTCACCGTGGTCGGTGATCTGACCATTCACGGCACCACGCGGGAAGTGGCGCTGGCCGCGACCTACGAGGGCCGAGGCCGGGACCCGTGGGGCGGCGAACGGATCAGCTTCAGCGCGGCTACCAAGATTGATCGTCGAGACTTCGGTCTGACCTTCAATCAGACCTTGGAAACGGGCGGGGTCTTGGTCGGTAACGATCTCAAGGTCGTGCTCGAGGTGCAGGCGACGCTCACCAAGTAGTAAATCGGCGCGGGAGCGGGCATTCGTCCGCTCTCGGCATTCCCTTGTCAACCACGATCGGGCCAGCGACTTTCGTGACGTCGTGAGTCTCCGGGTCTGATCGTTGGCGCAAGGAAAACGGAATGCGAGTGCTGTTGCAGCGGGTGGCGCGGGCGTCGGTGTCGATCGGCGGCGAGGTCGTGGGGCAGGTCGACCGCGGGTTCTGTCTCCTGGTCGGATTCACCCATTCCGATACACCCGACGAAGTGAGCTGGATGGTCGACAAGGTGATCGGCCTCCGGCTCTTTGCCGATGCCGAAGGGAAGATGAATCTGGGGCTGAGCGACGTCGGCGGCGGCTTTCTCGTCGTCTCGCAATTCACGCTGTATGGCGACGCGGCCAAAGGCCGCCGGCCGTCCTTCATCGAGGCGGCCCGTCCGGAGCAGGCCATTCCGCTCTACGAATCGTTCTGCGCGCAGCTCGCGGCGCGGGGCTTTCACGTCGGCACCGGGCAGTTCGGCGCCGACATGCTGGTCGAAATTCATAACGACGGCCCGGTGACCCTGATGCTCGAGCGTGAACATGCCTGACCGGCCGATCGTTCTCGCGTCCAAATCGCCGCGTCGCAGGCAGCTGCTCGAGATGCTGGGCATTCCGGTCATCGTATCCGCGGCGGATGTCCAGGAAATTCCTCTGCCCAGAGAGCGTCCTGGCGCGTACTCCGCTCGTCTGGCGCGCGACAAGGCGCGGGCCGTGCCCGGACAGTTCGTGCTTGGTGCGGATACCATCGTCGTGATCGACGATGCCATCCTCGAAAAGCCGGCCGATGCCGACGACGCAGTCCGGATGCTGGAACGGCTCCAGGGCCGCCGGCACGACGTCATCACCTCGATCTGCCTGATTGCCGATGGGGTCGAGTTGCAGGCGCAGGATGTGACCGCGGTCTTCTTTCGCCCGGCGACGACCGATTGGCTCCGGTCGTATGTCGCCACCGGGGAGCCGATGGACAAGGCGGGCAGTTACGGTATCCAGGGGTACGGAGCCGCGCTGGTCGAGCGGATCGAAGGCGACTTTTTCGGCGTGATGGGGTTGCCGGTCCGTCTGGTGATCGACCTGCTGGCCCAGGCCGGGCGCCCCTACCGGTTTACGGCGCCCGTCAGCTGAGGCGGTAGACCGGCACGGGATTTCGCTTGCCGCGCAGCTCGAGGCTGGTGACCTGCTCGAGCGGCGGCGGGGTACGGAGCTGGCGAATCACCGCCTCGGCCACCCGAATTTCTCCCGCGGCCGCGGCATCGGCCAGGCGGGACGCCACGTTGACCGTATCGCCGATGACGCTGTATTCCAGGCGGCGCTCGCTGCCCAAGTATCCGGCAAAGACCTCACCGTGATTGATACCGATGCCGATGGCGAGCGCGGGGCGACCGATCTGCATCGAGCGGCGATTGAACGCGTCGAGCCGGGCCTGCATGGCGCGCGCGGCGCCGATGGCCTGCGCGGCATCGTCGGGGCCGCCGAGCGGAACACCCCAGACGGCCAGGATGGCATCGCCGATGAATTTGTCGAGCGTGCCACCCCACTCGAACACCACATCGACCATTTCGGTGAAGTAGTCGGTCAGGAGCCGGCTCAGTGCATCCGGCGCCATGGTTTCGGCAATGGCGGTAAAGCCGCGGATGTCGCTGAAGAGCACGGTCGCCGGGCGGCGATCGCCGGCCAACTGGATGGCGGTGGGCTCCCGTGCGATGCGCGCGGCCACTTCGGGCGCGAAGAACCGCTCGAAGTTGGCGCGGATCTGCGCTTCGCGCCGGTTCTCTTCGGCGTACGCCAGCTTGCCCAGGCTCACGGCCGCGAGCCCGCCAAAGGCAAAGAGCATGGCGGCCTCTTCGTCCTCGAACGGGCGGGTGGCCGTGAGTGTGTCGACGTAGAGCACGCCTAACACACGGTCGCGCGAGGCGAGGAGTGGGGTCGAGATCGCCGCGCGGACCCGCTGCAGGATGACCGAGCCGCTGCGGAATCGCTCGTCGGCTTCGGCATTTTCGGTCAGGATCGGGACCCGGTCGGTGACGGCGCGCTGCGCGATCGAACGGGGGACACGCATGGCTGCTTCGTCGCCCAGGCGGCTCTTCTGCCGGGCCGGGACGAGTTCTCCGGAGGCGGCGTCGAGCAGGAGCAGCGAGACGCGATCGACCGGCAGCAGGTCGAACGACAGATCGACGATCGCTTCGATCAGCTTATCCGTTTCGAACTCACCCGAGAGCCGCGTCGCGACGTCCAGGATGCGGGCCAGGCGTTGCGCCGGCAGGCTGGCATCGAGATTCGCCGCGCCGGGGAGTGATCGCACCACGGTGCCTTCGGGCGCCTGATCGGCGTGCGCATCGTGCGGATTGGCGGGCTGGTCGAAGCGGAAGGCCACCTTGCCGAACAGGACGGAATCACCCGGGAAGAGTTCGCCGGTCGAGACCCGCACACCGTTGATCGTCGTCCCATTGGAACTGCCCAGATCGCGAACGACCAGGCTGTGCGGCGTTGCCGTCAGCTCCGCATGGCGGCGGGACACGGTCGGGTCCGGCAGGACGGCGTCGCAATCGGGCGACCGGCCAAGGATGAGCGGCTGTCCCTGCGAAACGACGATCCGCTCGCTGTGCCCGACGCCGATCAGGGTGTGCGCGGCCGTCGTCATTGCGGCGCGGCGACGACGTAGCGCCCCGGACCGGGAACGCGCGCCGCCAGGAGATCGGACCCTGGGCGAGAGGTCGGCAGATAGACGACTCGTCCGTCGGGTTCGAGCCGGGCCAGGAAGAGTGCCGCCTCGTAACCCAGATCGCCGCCGTATCGTTCGCGCGCGCCGGCCGGGGCGACGAAGTCGAGGGCGTAACTCATCGCCACCGTCACCAGTGACGTCAGCCGCCCGCCCTGGATGTCGAGATCGATACCATAGCGGCCGGGCAGGACATTGACGCTGATCCGGATCGAGTCCGCAGCTGGCGTAGCACGTGTGGTGTCCGGCTTGGCAGGCGGTGTCGTCGTATCGGCCAGCGATGTGAGCGTGGAGTCGGCGATGATGACCACGGCAAAGAGACTGTTGTCGGGCGGCCCGCGCCGCAAGCTGATGATGCGCCGCTGGCCTCCGGGAATCACCAGGGTCGTGTCGTCCGGCGGCGTGCCGGTGGATTCGAGAATGAACGTGCTCTCGAGCCGGCCGGGCTGCGGCGGCGGAATCACGGCCGGGCCGCGATTCGGGATTGGCGGGGCCGGGTCGGGGATGCCGCAGCCGCCGACCGCTGCCAGCAGCGCGAGCAGGATCGGTATATTGCGCCGGTGATGGCCAGGGCGTGGATGCTGATCGGGCTGCTCGGCGCGGTGGCGCCGCTCGGAGCCCAGGAGTGGAATGACCCGGCCGCTTTGCGCCTGGCCGAGCATGCCATCGGCAGTCGGATGGCGCTGGTGGCGGACTCCTCCCTCCTGGCGTACTCGGCGCGGGCGCACGGCGTGGTGACCTTTCTGGCGGCGTTGGGCCCGGAAGGGCTGGCGTCGCGTCTCATCAGAGCGGACGAACTCGCGGTCGAAGTGTATTGGGAGAGGCCGGACCGGAGCAAGCAACTGATTCGCTCCTGGCGCGATACCACACTGGCGCCGACGCCCCTCGACTACCATCGCGATCATCTGGCCATCATTCCGGACGAGTTTGGCGCCGCGATCTGGATCGGGCACGGCGACGAAGTGGCGGGCGTCATCCATCCCCTCTCGCCGGCCGGATTCGATCTGTACGAGTATCGTCTCCGGGATTCGATCCGCATCACGCTGCCTGCCGAGCAGATTACGGTGATGGCGCTGGAGGTTCGGCCCAAGGTGCCATCGGCGCCCGGGGTGGTGGGAACGTTCTACATCGACCGCGCTCGCGGAGCGGCGGTGCGGACCGAGCTCTCGTTTACACCGGCGGCCTATCGGGACCGTGCCATCGAGGACATCACCGTCCGATTCGAGCGGACCTTGGTCGACGGCCGCTATTGGCTGCCGCTCCGCCAGGACATCGAAATCCGGCGTGGATCGGCGGTGATGGACTTCCCGTTCCGCGGCATCATTCGCGGGCAGTGGGACATCGATGCGCACCAGCTCAACCAGGCCGCGATCCCGGTCGAGGGCGCTCCGGGCTCGGTGGGCGGTCTGGCTCGGCCGGGCGGGCAGGCGCTGCCGGGAACCCTGCTTGCTGCGCTCGATTCCGCCCTGGTGCGCCGGTCTGAGTCGGGGTTGGAGGGCTTGCGCGCGCAGGCGGCGCGGTTGGTTCGCGCGCGCGGCCTGATCGGCTTGCCGCGCGGCCGGCTGGCGGCGTCCCGGGTGAGTGACGTGATCCGGGTCAACCGGGTCGAAGGTCTGCGCCTGGGGGCCGGCGTCAGCGCCCGAGTGGGTCCGATCGACCGGCTCGGTGTGGCCGCGGGGTATGGGATGGCCGACCGGCGCCTGACCTGGCGGGTCGACGCGGCCCGAGAGGCGGGCGGCGTTCGCTGGTCGGCCTTTGCGCAGCATACGGTAGCGGATATCGGTGACGTTCCGGCCACGAGCGGCGTGATCAATTCGATTGCCGCGCAAGAGGGCGGCCGCGACTTGGGCGACTACGTGCTGCTCGATCGGGTCGGGCTGGGCGCCCGGGTGGCCCTCGGCGGCGCAACGATGGCGGGGTTCGAGGTGGCGCGCGAACGAGCCCGGTCGGTGGCGACAGGGGCGGAACCGGCGCGGAACAGCTATCGTCCCAATCCGGCGCTCGGAGGCGGGGCGGATTGGGTCGGGCGGATGGAACTCGAGTATTCGTCCGATCGCCCGTCGGGACGCCGCGGGCGCGTCACGCTACGCGCCGAGGCGGGGGCGGGGGGCGTGACCTACGGCCGAGTGGTCGGCATGGCCGCGGTGGCGCGACCTTTGGCCGGCGGTGAACTCGGGGGCCGGATCGTGGCCGGCGTCGGGACTGCGGAGCTGCCGAATCATCGGGCCTTCGTGTTCGGCGGGTCCGGCTCGCTGCCGGGTGAACCGTTTCGGGCATTCGGGGGGCGGCGGGCGAGTTGGGGCGCCGCCGAGTGGCTCTACCCGCTGCCGGGACCGTCGGTGCGGCTGGGTGCGTTCGGACGGACCGGCTCCCGCCTTTGGGTCGGACCCGTCGTCGGGGCCGGGGTTGCCGGTGGGGAGCTGGCGGGAATGCCCTGGCGCGCTTCGGCGGGAGTTCGCCCGACGCTCGGGGTCGCCGTCGAGGCGTTCGATCGTCTCCTCCGTGTCGAAGTCGGACAGGGGCTTCGGGGTCAGGGAGGGCTTTCCCTGTCGGTGGATGTCGCCCGAGCCTGGTGGCCGATTCTATAGCGATGGCCTTACACCTATTTTGCGTTGAGCACCCAACGCACTCCTACAGGTCCTGCCGATGCAATTTGCGGATGAATGGCTCGTCCCCGCCTTGACGGCACTGGTGCCGGAAGCGACGCTGGACGATCTCCGCCGACAAGCCTCCGGTCCGACGCCCTCGGTATGGCAGATGATCATCGACCGCCGCATCCTGTCCGATGACCAGGTGCTTCGGGCGGTTTCGGAACGCTTCCGCATGCCGGTTGCCGATCTGGCGCAGGTCGATCGCCGGGTGATCGAGCAGGTTCCTGAGCAGGTCGCGCGCAAGTACAGCGTCTTCCCGATTCGCGCGACCAACAGCTGGGTCGAGATTGCCACCGCCAATCCGTTCGACATCGACGCCGAGAAGATGCTCGCGTTTGCGACCGGGCTCGAAGTGCGTCTGATGCTGGCCTCGCCGAGCAAGATTCGCGACAAGATCGATGAGGTCTACCGGCCGGATGATCTGGTCGAAAAGTTGCTCGATGGGATCGCGGACGATGCGGATGTGCAGCAGCTGGCGGACGAGCCGGATGATCTGACGGCCACGGCCGACGAAGCGCGCGCTCGCCCGATCATCAAGCTGGTCGACACCTTGCTCGCCGACGGGATTACCAGCCGGGCCAGCGACGTGCATGTCGAGCCGACGGAAGGCGGCGTGATCGTTCGCTACCGGATCGACGGCGTGCTGCGCGAGGTCATGAAGATCCCGCGCTCGGCGGGCATTCCGCTCATTTCCCGGATCAAGATCATGTCCGGGATGGACATTGCCGATCGTCTCCGGCCGCAGGACGGCCGGTGTCGGGTCGCCGTCAACGGTCAGCCGGTCGATCTCCGTGTGTCGACGCTGCCTGCGTCGCTGGGCGAGAAGGTCGTGATCCGAATTCTCAATGCCAAGGCGACGGTCCTGGATCTCGAGGCGTTGGGGTACGAGCAGGATGAGCAGGATGTGATCCTGGGCCTGCTGCAGAACAAGGAAGGGATTCTGCTGGTGACCGGGCCGACGGGTTCCGGCAAGACCACCACGCTCTATGCCGCGCTCCGCACGGTGCAGAACACCGGCGTCAACATCGTGACGGTCGAGGACCCGGTCGAGTATCGGCTCGGTCAGAACATCGTGCAGGTGCAGATCAACGAGCGAGCCGGTCTGACCTTTCCGTCGGCGCTGCGTTCGATCCTCCGGCAGGACCCCGACGTCGTGCTGATCGGCGAAATCCGCGATCGGGAGACGGCGCAGATTGCGGTGCAGGCCTCTCTGACGGGCCATTTGGTGCTGTCGACCCTGCACACCAACGATGCGCCGAACACGATTACCCGTCTGCTCGACATCGGGATGGAGGCCTACAAGATCGGGTCGGCCCTCCGGGGCATCGTTGCGCAGCGACTGATGCGGCGGCTCTGTACCGCCTGCCGCGCACAGGACACCGATCCGCTGCCGAGCAAGATCAAAGCCTACGTTGCGCCCGATGCGCCGCGCTTCAAGGCGGTCGGGTGTTCGGAGTGCTCGCAGACCGGCTACCGCGGGCGATTTGCCATCGTCGAGGTCCTGGTGATGACCGAAACGCTCGAACGGTTGATTGCCTCCGGCGCCACCGCCGACAAGATCGCCATTGCGGCCCGTGCCGACGGAATGCGATCGCTCTTCGAGAGTGCTTTGCGGCACGTGCTCCTCGGTACCACCTCGATCGAGGAGGTGCTCCGGGTGACCGATCCTCCCAGGGAGCCTCTGCCCGAGCCGCCCCCGCCGCGACCGACTCCGCGATCGTTGCCCGCGTTATCGGCCTCGCCCGAGCCGGCGCCGTCCCGTGACCGCATCACGCCGTCCTCGCGGGATCGCCTGACGCCATCTCCGTTCGATCGGCGCGCGGTGCCGGACCCGCTCGACGGCTTCGAACTGGTCGATGAGATCGACCTGCCTCCGGCCAAATTCGAGGTCACTCGGCGGGGTGCGGTGGTGTTGCTGGTCGACGATGAGGACCAGCTCCGGCGCGTCATGCGGGATCTGCTCGAACGTCAGGGATACACCGTGCTCGAGGCGCGCGACGGGGCCGAAGCGCTGGCCGAGATCGATCGGACGAATCCGGATCTGATGCTGCTCGACCTGAATTTGCCTGGGGTCGACGGATACACTGTGCTGTCGCAGGTGCGCTCTCGCGAGGCGACCCGCAACCTGCCGATCGTGGTCCTGACGGCCAAAGGCGACGAAGAGAACGAGGTGCGGGTTCTCGAACTGGGGGCCGACGATTTTCTGACCAAGCCGTTTCGGGCCCGCGCGCTTGCTGCGCGGCTCCAGACGGCGCTGGCGCGGTCACGGGGTCATTGACGGGCGCGGCGGTCAAATTCGTCGATATCTATCCGGTCCGGATCGGCACGGACGGGCTGGAAGCGCTGGTCCTCCGCCGAGCGGCGGGCGTTCGCTGCACCGGTGCGTGGGAAGCGGTGCATGGCCGGATCGAAGCAGGTGAGACGCCGGTCGCAGCAGCCCTTCGCGAACTGCAGGAAGAGACCTCCCTTACACCCCTGCGCTATTACAATCTGAGCCGGGTCGAATCGTTCTATCTGCATCTGACGGATGAAGTGGCTTTGATTCCGGCGTTTGCCGTCGTGGTGGATCCCGGCGCGTCGCCGGTCCTTTCCCACGAGCACGACCTCTGCTGCTGGTTGCCGATCGATCAGGCCATCGAGCGGGTGGCGTGGCCCCGGGAGCGTCGTGCTCTGGCGGATGTTCGGGTGCTGCTGCGGGATGGATCGGCTGGTCCGCTCGAGGATGTGCTGCGCCTTCCGCTCGATCTTCCTTCCGATTCCTCCAGATAAACCCAAGCGCGCGCCGGCGCTCGCAATATGGCGTCAGGTCGGCTGCTTGATACGGCGAACCCGCGCATCGCACTTGGCGGCGATCTGCTCCAGCGTATGGTAGACCATGTCGCGCGGCTGCAGGCGGACGCCGATCCGGCGTTCGATGATCGCGATGGCCTGCATCGCAGCCAGCGAGTGGCCGCCCACGTCGATGAAGTTGTCGTGGATGCCAATCTGGTCGATGCCCAGCCGTTGAGCCCAGATCTCCGCAATGAGCTGTTCGGTCGGAGTGCGGGGTGCGATACTGCTCTCGGCATCGGAGAAGGGGTCGGGCAGCGCGTCGCGGTCGATGGCGCCGTTCGGAGCCACCGGCAGGGCATCGAGCTCGACGACGTGCTGCGGAGCAGGCGCATCGGGAACGAGCTGCTTGAGGAAGCGACGCAGATCTGATCCGGTGGCCGTCTTGCCCGGTTCGAAGACGACATAGGCGGTCAGCCGGGTCTGCCCGGTCGGGGCATTCTGCGCAGCCAGGCAGACGTGACGCACCGCATCGTGCTTGGCGAGCGCGTGTTCGACGACCTCGAGGTCCGGCAACGGGATCTCGGGCCGGTCGTGCATTGCCGTATCGGGTTCCGGCTCCGGGTCGAATCCGTCCGAGGTCAGGTCGGCGAGGGCCGTGCGATCCAACTTGCCGTTTGTCGTGCGCGGCAGCTGGGCAACCAGATGGATGGTCGTCGGGACCATGTAATCCGGTGTGATCCGCTGAAGGTACCGCCGCAGCTCGCGAACCAACGGGCGTCGTCCTGCCCGGCCGACGACGGCCGCGGTGAGCACGACTTCATCGCCGCGGTCGATGCCGTAGACCGCGGCCGCCGCCACGTCGGGATGGGTATGCAGCGCGGCCTCGATCTCTTCGACCTCGACCCGATGGCCCCGGATTTTGACTTGGCCGTCTCCCCGCCCTCGGAAGGTGAACTGCCCATCGGGACGGCGGCGGCCGAGGTCGCCGGTGCGGTAGATCCGGCCCAGATCGGCATGGTCGGTGAATCGCGCTTCGGTCAGCTCGGGCTGGTGCCAGTACCCCGCGCCGATGCCGGCTCCGCTGATGCACAGCTCTCCGACACGATCATCCTCGATGACGCGGTCATGCTCGTCGAGGAGATACAGGGTATTGCCCGCGAGGGCTTCGCCGATCGGGGCGATGCCATCTTCCAGCACGGATTCGGGGGTCAGCGCGGCCGTGCTGATGATGCCGGTCGTTTCGGTCTGCCCGAACATGTTGATGAATCGGGCACGCTTGCCGGTCAGGGCGTACCAGTCTGCAACCAGCCGGTTCGGCAGGGGCTCACTGGCGGACAGCGCCAGTCGGAGGCTGGACCCGCGCAAAAGGGAGCGGTCATTGACACCGGCCGCAACGATCTGTGCCCAATACGATGGCACCAGGTCGACGACCGTCGCTCGCCGCTCGCGGGCCAGTTCCAGGAGCGTCCGCGGGTTGGCAATGTCTTCGCGGCCGGCGAGCAGGATACGCGCGCCGGCAAAGAGCGGGGCGAAGACCTGGCGAACCGAGGAGGAAAAGGCAAACGACGCGGTATGAAGGTATCGATCGCGGGGGCCCAGGCCGACCCGCTCGCCGATGGCTCTGGCGTAGTGGCACAGGTTGCCGTGCGTGATTGCCACCCCCTTCGGGTGGCCAGTCGACCCTGAGGTGTAGATCAGATATGCCAGGGCGTCAGGGGGTACGGTTTCCAGCTGGGCCGGCGGCGGTACGACCGGATCGTCGATGAGGACGGCAGGAACGCCGGCTTCGGAAAGCTGGCGGGCCAGCTTACGCGTCGTGAGCGTCGCGGCTGCGCCGGCGTCCCCGAGGATCCAGAGGGTGCGGTCGAGCGGATACGCCGGGTCCAGCGGCAGCCAGGCGGCGCCGATGCGTAGGATCCCCAGGATGGCCGGAACGATCTCGTCGGTGCGATCGAGGTACAGGCCGACCACGCTGCCGGGGCCGAGCCCGGCCTGTTTGAGCCGTCCGCCGATGATGGCGGCATGCGTTTCCAGCGCGGCGTAGCTGAGGGATTCCTCACCCCACTCGACCGCGATCTGTCGCCTTCTGGTGCCGAGAAGCGCCGTGAGCTCACATGCTACGCCGCCTCGCCAGGTATCGAGGGCTGGTGCAGCTGAACGTCTGAGACTCACGTTGCGACTCCCACGTTAGGTGTAATGTCCGCCTCCGACACGCCACCGACGGGCGCGACCTGACATCGATCGGTCCGAGGTTGCCAGATGAGTGGAGCATGAGCGGCCGTCGGGATCGAATCGTGCGTCACGTGGCAATGGAGGGAGACGAGTCAGCAGGGGGTATAGTGCACGTTTCCACTGCACAGCGGCGTGAAAACTAATTTATCGCGCCTGATCCAGCAGCTTTCGCAGGTAATCTGCAGGTTTCGCTTGCCGATAGGCAGGTGACAGGGATGCGGGGCTTTCGGGGGCCGAATCAGTCGTCGGGGACAGATGATCCGGCCTCAGTCGAGTTTGTTGGTGTAGTTCAGGAACTTGAATCGACCATTTCTCTCGATGATTTGGCCGATGAGCGGTAAGGTGGACGTCGTTCCATTGGTGCGTATGGTCACCTGGCAGGGTCCCCAGATTCGATTGTTGCCTTCGATCGAAGGCTCCGTATCGCAACTGTGGCTGCTATAAATGATGGGCTGTCCACCCAAGGTACGCAGCGCACGGGCGAGACCTTGCGAGCCGCGCCCTTCCACCAGGAACCATAACAGGCTCGGGGCCAGGTCGTAGGGCGGGAGACCTTGCGGGGTCGTAGGATAGTAGATCCAGGCGAACTCTTGTTTGGTGAGGGCGAGCTCACCGAGCGCTGCCGTATCGCGCGCGCCGATTGCAGCGACGAAACGCTTGACCAAGTCGGTCTGATCGGTTGATCCGTTCGCGAGGTCACCGATCGAATCGAGCCCGACCCGGAAACGGCGGAGTGCTTCCTCTCGTGTCAAGGTGCTATCGACAGTCACCCGAGTGGCCATCGAGACGTCCTCCGGAGGAGAGACATCGCCGTCCTGGCAACTCGTAAAGGCGAGGGAGAACGACAGGCTAAGAGCGAGCCAGCGAATAGTATGGTAGATACGCATCGAAGAAAGTGCGTCCCGACCCGCGGAGAGCGAGTCGGGACGCCGAAGCATTTAGTTGGCGAGGTAGACGGTCCAGCCGGCCCACCACTTCGGACCAGTGGGCGAAGCGGCGCCGACATAGTCGGTGGTCGACCAGCCGCCGGAATACGGATAGCCGGCTACCCGGGCTTGCAACGTTGCCGGGATCACCTGGCTGCCGCCCGTGGTCGGATCGGGCTGACCGGTCGTCGCGACCGGCGTCCAGTCGAGACCTGCCGGGTTCAGGCTGGTGAACAGCGCGGCTGCCTGGGTGCCGACCCGATGGTTCGAGGTAGTGAACTTCGCCGCCTGCGCATACCGGTCGGTCGACGCATCGGAGTCATAGTTGGTCGGCGCCGCGAGCGGGCCGTTCTCGGCCAGAATGAGGTTGGTGACCGAGAGCGAATCGCGGAGGCGGAGCGAATCGGTGAAGGCATCACGCATCTGCAGGCCGATGCCGGGCCACCGCGCCACGATCCCGTTGGTGAGGTGACCGCCCGTTCCGCGGCGCAGTACGATACCGTTGCCGTCGGTTGGGAACCCGCCGAGCTGACCCGGGCCCACCAGGGTGAAATTGGCGATCACGGGCCGCGAGTAGGGCGCGCTGGTGGCGGTTGGCGTGAGAACGCAGTCGGACGAGGAGGTAGGTTCACAGCCGTCGGCCTCGAAGCCGCGCGGGTCGCTCGAGAACGTACCGGTACCCGGTCGCGGCACCTGGCGCTGGGTCTGCAGGCCGATCAGGAACTGCACTCGGCCGGAGAAGCCTTCGGTCCAGTCGAAGTGATCGTCGCCCGACTCGTAGGAGACCAGGTAGCGGGCATCGACCGCGCCGCCCCACCACTCGAACGAGTCATCGAGGCCGGAGACGGTCTGGACGTACTCGATCCGGGTGCCGCTTCCGACGGCGTACATCGAAAGGCTGTTGAGCTCCTGGCCGCCGCCGTTCGAGACGTCGTAGCCGGCGAACTCGATCCGCACGTAGCGCAGGATGCCGCTGTTGTCGGCATTGTTGGTGCCGCCGGCGTAGTTCTCCTGAACGCCGGCCGCGGCGCCCTCGGTCTCGACCGGCGAGGCGCGGTTGATGATGCCGTTGCCGATGATCACGATCCCGCCCCAGTCGCCGGGACGGCGCTGACCGGGAGCTGCGCCGGACGTGAAGACGATCGGCTCTTGGGCCGTGCCCTGGGCGTCGATCTTCGATCCGCGCAGGATCCAGAGTGATGAGCCCGGCGTGGCCAGGTCGCCAATGATCTTGGTGCCCGGCTGGATCGTCAGGGTCGCGTTGTTGGTGACCTTGATGTAACCCTTGAGGGTGTACACCGTGTCTTTGTAGAGCGTCCGGTTCGCCGTGATGTTGGCTTGGATGACCGCCTCCGCGAGGCCGGTGGTGATCGACACCGGCGTCGCGAACGCGCTGGTCAGATCACCGGTCCTGGCCGCCACCCGATAGCTATAGGCAACGCCCTGGGTCAACCCGGTGTCGTCGAACGAGGTGCCGCTGATGCTTCCGCCAACGGCGGTGAAGACACCCGGGCTGGTCGCCGAGGCCCGCTCGAGGACGTAGCTGGTGGCGCCGGTGGACGCGCCCCAGCTTACCCGCACCGAGGTCAGCGTCAGCTGCGTAGCCGCCAGGTTCGCGGGAACCGGCGGAGCCGCGGGTGGCGGCGGAGGCGGAGGCGGCGGTTCAGTGCCGTTGTCACCGCAGCCGGCGAGGAGGAGCAGCGGAAGCGCCAGTCCGGCAACGATCGAAGTCCTCGATGTCCTGCGAATCAACATGGTCAATGTCCTTCGTGTGTAATGGAGGTTTCAGCGACGCTGAAATCACGCATGTCTTGGCCTCGAACCGATCACGCCTACGTCACATTTCGCTCACGGCCGCCAGGTCAGCCCGAGGGAAAAGACCCGTCCGGCCTTGTAGCGGAGCCGCTGTACCTCAGCCTGGTTGTACTGGTACGGCGCGTCGGTCAGGTTCTTGGCGTCGATCTTGAGCGACACGCCGCCGAAGAGCGATGCCTGGGCCGTGATGTCGAACACATGGCGCGGCTCCTCGTAGGTGTCAGGCAGCCCGGCAGCGCCCGCTTCCACGATCCGGCGCCCGGCCACGTTGTAGAGCGCCGTCGTGCTGAATCGGCCCGACGGATGGAGGTAGCTGAGCCCGCCGTTGACGATGTAGCCCGACTGGCCCACCATCGGCCGATCGGCGTTGGTGGCCACGATGTTGCCGGGCTCGATCCGGCTCCGCATGATGGTCGAGTTGGCAAAGAGGGAGACCGGCAGCAGGGCCTCGCTCAGGCTGCCGAGATTTTTCCGGAACTCGAGCTCCACGCCGAAGTTGTCGGCGCCGTTCGCATTGACGTAGCTCAGGCCGGCCGTCCCCGCCTGTGGTACGATGACCTTTTCGATCGGGCCGTCGAAGCGCTTGGCGAATACGCCGATGCTCACGACCTCTCCCGGGGTGGGGAACAGCTCCCAGCGGATGTCGTAGTTCTGGATCAGGGAGCGTCGGAGGTCCGGATTGCCGAACGTGGTCATCAGGCCGACCTGTTCGAAGTACGGCACCGGCGAGAGCTCGCGGTACTCGGGGCGCGAGAGCGTCTGACTCGCCGAGAGCCGGAGGTTCTGCTGGCCGGTCAGGGCGATGTTGACGGCGAGTGAGGGCAGGATGTCCGTGCTGCGCGGACTGGCCGGCACTTCGACGCCGAGCGAGGTGCGGGTGAAGACGTCGAGAGCCCACTGCTCGACCCGGCTGCCGCCGATCACTTTGACGTGCTTGCCGATCGGCGCCTCCACCATTGCGAAGCCGGCGACGATCTCGTCGTTGGCCGTGTAACGCCCGCCGTTCGCGTTGGCGCTGAGCAGCAACTGCCCGGCCAGCGCCGCGGTTCCGTCAAAGATGGCTTCGGGGCTGCGCTGCAGGTCGCTCTGGTTGAGCGACAGGTTCATGATGTCGTAGGCGCGGGTGTTGGCAACGCGTTCGACGGCTCGGTAGGCGCCGCCCACCTTGACTACGACGGGGTTGCTCTTCCTTCCCAGCGCCAGGTTGTAGGTCGCCCCGAAGTCTTTGCCGGTTTCGGTAACGTCGCTGAAGGTGCGGGTCGCAAAGCGCGGCTGGCCGAACCACGCGGTCGGCACCACCGAGTTGCCCTGGCGCTCGACGAGGTATCCGATGTCCGAGCGGTCGGGTTCATTCCGCGATACGTCCGAGAACGTCGCGGTCCAGTTGATCAGATGGCGTCCGCCAAACAGGTGCTCGCCCGCGAGTTGGTGGGAGCGGATGGTACGCTCCACGAAGGTGAGCCGGGTGAACTGGAAGTCCTGTCCGAACTCCTCATTCTCGCCGGTCAGCACGCTCGCTTCGTTATCGGCGCCGCGGGTGTAGGTGTTGTTGAAGGAAATCCGCGTGGTCGAGCCGATCGCCGTGCTGAGATTCGCCAGGCCGCCCCAGAGCACGCTGTTGCGCGCCGTCGTGCCATCGTAGCCGTTGACCGGGAGCGCGCTGCCGGGCGTACCGCTGTTCTTGGCCGAACTCTTGTGCTCGTCGGCGCGGATTTCCTGCCCGTTGGAATAGGTGAACGAGGCCAGGTACCCGATCCGCTGTCCGAAGATCGGATCTTCGCCTCCCACCGAGATCCCGAACGATCCGTTTTGCGTACCCTTGCCGCGATCGGCGCTCCAGGCGTTGCGGAAGGAGGCGATCATGGAGTTCATCTCGCTGGGCGATATGCCCGACAGATTGCCGGCATCCGCCAGCCCGCTGGGAAGGCTGCGCGCCGAGCCCGCAAAGCCAAGCCACTCGCGTCCCACGGAGGGTGCTTTCGGGAGGATTTTCCCGGTCGCCGACGCATTGATTCCGGTCGAGACCGACAGAGTCACCACCCGGTTGGCGGGAAACTCCCGGGTCTTGAGGTTGACCGAAGCGCCACTGAAGTCGCCAGGCTGGTCCGGCGTGAAGGTCTTCGAGGTCGTGATGCCCTCGAGCAGGCCGGCGGGGAAGAGATCGAGCGGGACGACCTTTCGTTCCGGCTCGGGGCTCGGGATCCGGGCGCCGTTGAGCGCCGTCGTGGTGTACCGTTCGCCCAACCCCCGGACGATGACGTACTTGCCGTCCTGGACCGTGACGCCGCTGACCCGCTGGACGGCCTGGCCCGCGTCGCCGTCCGGGCTTTTGGAGATCTGCTCGGCGGTGATGGCATTGAGGATGTTGCTGGCGTTGCGCTGCTCGTTGAGTGCGTCAGCTACGGAGCCGCGTTCCGCCGCGGCCGTGACGTTGAGCTCCTCCAGCTGAACCGTCTCGGCGTTGAGCGAAACGTCTTGCGTCGCGACTCCGTTGATCGGAATGCGGATACCGGTGACGAGCTTCGGCCCGTAGCCGATCATCCGTACCCGGACTCCGACTTCGCCGGCGGGGACGTTGACGAAGGTGAACCGTCCGTCCAAAGCTGTCGATGTGCGATGCGGCGTCGCGGTGCCCACCAACTCCACCACGGCGCCGGCGATCGGCGCTCCCTGCGCAGCGTCGACCACTCGTCCGGTGACTCGGCCGGTCGGTTCCTGGGCAAACAGCGGGGAAGACAGATTCGAAAGCAAGGCCAGCGAGGCCAGTGCCAGCCACCATCTCGTGAAACGCGTCATCGTCTCGACCGGTCGTTAGGGAATTCGGGTCGAGGCTGTCCCACATGGACCCCTCGACGCGATCAAACCTGCCGGTCGTGCGTCTCTGATTTGGGACGAAGTTGCAACGGTTGTGTCACGGCCGCCCCGTCTGGCGACGGTTTGGCGACGAACCGGTCACGGGCGGGGGCTGGAACCGGCTGTCGGCGGCCCGTCTCGGCGCCGCCGGGACGGACTACTCGCCTCGGCGGGCGACCCGTTCCGTGACGTAGGTTTCGCGCGGGGCGTTGGGTTTGACCCGGACGGATTTGGCGGGAATCCCGACGTTGACGTGATAGGACTTCACATCTTTCGTCGCCAGAGCCATGGCGCCCACCATGCCGTTGTGGGCCACCCGGGTGCCGGCCAGCACGGTCGCATGGTAGGTAATACGGACATCGTCTTCGAGGGTGGTGACGGCGTTCGTCACGTCCCGCTGATCGACGATACTGTGGGTATGGCTGTAGATGTTGGCGTAATCCGAGATACTGACGCGGTTACCGAGGACGATGCCGCCCCGGTCGTCGAGCAGGACGTGGCGATGGACCACGACGTCGTCGCCCACCTCCATATTGTAGCCGAACGAAAATTCGGTATGCTGGAAGCACTTGAAGTTGGCGCCGCAGCGCCGGAAAATCCTGCGTGCCAGGAGCCGCCGGAGTTCGATCCCGAGCTGGATGTTCTGCCCGCCGAGTGGGGTCCGATCGAACGAGTACCAGAGCCAAAGCAGCGGTTTGACGCGGGCAAAACTGGCCGTGTCACAATCGGCGTAATACTCGGGTTCGAGCGTGATATTGGCGGGATCGAGGGCATCGAGGGCCAGTTGCGCACCCGGCGAGGTCGCCGACCGCTCCCGGGCCTCATCGTAGGTGCCCTGGCCGGGATAGTAGAGGGGAAAGAGCGTGTCCCGGCAGACCCGGCCCCATTCCTGTTCGGGACCCGAGAGCCTTTCATCCAGATCGGCCAGCCATTGGTCGATCCGCTGCCGTGCAACACCAGGCAGGTCGAGTTTCTTGAGCGGGAGGAGGGGCATGGGAGACCTCGAATCGGGGACCGGTCGGCAATCTAGGCGCGCCGGTCTGCCCTCCCAACCCCGCTAGATCCCGAAGGTGAGCTTGGCGCCGGCATGTCCCACCGACGCGTACAGGAACGCGATGACGCCGAGGGCGAGATACAGAATGATCGGGTCGCCCATCATCGGACTCCGCCGTCGGGCGAGAGGAGGTGCTGTGCCTGATTGGCCGTCAGCCGGTGCCGCGTCCCAGGTTCGGGTCTCGAGCGGTCTCGTCGAGGTGTTCTGCGAGTTCGGCGATACCGAATCCTTTGGCGCTGCTGGTCAGCAGCAGATCGTCGGGGTCGAGGCCGAGGTCGTCGGCGCGGGCCTTGGCCGCGGCGTGCCGCTGGGCTTGCGACAGCTTGTCGCCCTTGGTGAGCACGATGATGGTTTCGCGCCCTGCCTCGGCCAGCAGATCGGCCATCGTCAGATCGTCGTCGGATGGCGGGTGCCGGATGTCGAGCAGCCAGACGACGGCGCCGCGCCGGTTTCTGGTTTTGATGACATCGTCGACCAGCTTGCGTAGCCGGGTGCGTTCGGCTCGGCCAAGCTTGGCGTAGCCGTAGCCCGGCAGGTCGATCAGGTAGAAGCCGGGGAACCGGAACGCGTTCAGGTACTGGGTCTTGCCGGGGGTGCCGCTGGTCTTGGCAATCCGACGTCCGGCCAGCGCATTGATCAGGCTCGATTTCCCGACGTTGGACCGGCCGAGAAAGATCAGTTCGGCCAGGGGCGGTTCGAGCGGATGGCGGGGGTCGGGAAAGCTGCCGATGAATTCGACCGGCAGTTCCGAGAACAGCGTGGTTATGGCCACGGGTGGATGGCCGTGTTCAAGCTTCTTTGACCTGGCGGCGCTGCTCCGTGATGATGAGCGGCTGCTTCTGCTCGTTGATGCACTCGGGGGTGATGACGACCTCGCGAACATCGTCCCGATTGGGGAGTTCGTACATGGTGTCGGTCATCACGGTTTCCAGGATGGCGCGGAGTCCGCGGGCGCCGGTGCCGCGCTTCAAGGCCTTTCGGGCCACGGCGCGCAGCGCCTCGTGGTCGAAGGTCAGGCCCACGTTCTCCAGGTCGAAGAGCTTCTGGTACTGCTTCGTGATCGAGTTCTTGGGCTCGAGCAGGATGCGCACCAGGGCTTCTTCGTTGAGCGATTCGAGCGAGACGATGACGGGAAGGCGGCCGACCAGTTCCGGAATCAGGCCGAAGCGGAGCAGATCGTCCGGTTCGGCCAGAGCAAACGGGTTTTGCTTGTCGATGGTCTGCGGGCCGTCTTCGTCGGTTTCCACCGCGCCAAAGCCGATCTGCTGTTTGCCCAAGCGGCTCTGGAGGATCTTGTCGAGCCCGTCGAAGGCGCCGCCGCAGATGAAGAGGATATCTTTGGTGTTGATCTGGATATACTCTTGCTGTGGATGCTTGCGGCCGCCCTGCGGAGGTACCGAGGCCACGGTACCTTCGAGGATCTTGAGGAGCGCCTGCTGGACGCCTTCGCCCGACACGTCGCGCGTGATGCTCGGATTTTCCGATTTGCGCGCGATCTTGTCGATCTCGTCGATGTAGACGATGCCCCGCTCGCACTCGGCCACGTTGAATTCGCCGGCCTGGAGCAGCCGGACCAGAATGTTCTCGACGTCCTCGCCGACGTAGCCCGCTTCGGTCAGGGTCGTTGCGTCGGCAATCGTGAACGGCACGTCGAGGATTCGCGCCAGCGTCTGCGCCAGGAGCGTCTTCCCGACGCCGGTCGGCCCCAAGAGCAGGATGTTCGACTTGTCGAGCTCGACCTGGTTGTCCCGGCCCGCCGACGCATTGATCCGCTTGTAGTGATTGTAGACGGCGACCGAGAGGGCCCGCTTGGCGCGTTCCTGACCGATCACGTACTGGTCGAGGACCGCCTTGATCTCACTCGGAGTGGGAACGTGGGTGATGTTATCGACGACTTCCCGCTCTTCATCCTCCGCCAGGATCTCGTTGCAGAGGGTGATGCACTCGTTGCAGATGTACACCGAGGGGCCCGAGATGAACTTTCGGACCGAATCCTTCGACTTGCCGCAGAACGAGCAGCGCAGATGCTTGTCGTTGGACATACCTTCAGTCGGTGACGGAGGTGAGTACTGGGACGGGGCCGACGAAGCGTACCCCTGCCGTCTGGCGATACCGCTAAAAGTGGGCCGGACGGCGGTCGAGAGTCAAGGTTTTGTTTCGGGTTGCGTCGGGAGAGTCGGGCGGTAACTGCTTGAGTAACAAGGAGGTAGCCGCTAACCCCCGGTTTGCCCTACGCGGCCGCTCGATAGGAGGTCGTCAGGGGGACGGTTGTCATCATGGCTTGGAAGGCTCGGGCGACCCGCAGACGCTCTGGGTCGTGCCGCGTCAGGATCCCGACCGTTCGTCCCGGCTCGGGGGCCCGGAACCGGAGATAGCGGATCTGGCTCTGGCCGGTGTCGGCCAGGGCCGCCAGGGCAGGGAATACCGCGCACCCGACGCCGGCCCCGACCATGCCTCGCAGCGTCTCGAGGCCGGTGGCATGGAACGGCACCACATCCAGTTCACCTCGGCCGCAGAGCGCGATGGTCTGATCGCGCAGGCAATGGCCGTTCTCCATCAGGATCAGTTCGGTCCGGGCCACGTCCGTCAGGGCCAGGACGTCTTTGGCGGCCAGCGGATGCGTCTCCGGGACGGCGAGTACCAATTCCTCCTCGAAGAGCGGTAACTCCACGAGGCCTTCGGACTCGGTCGGTAGCGAGAGGATGGCGCAGTCGAGTTTTCCCGACCGCACCATGGCGACCAGCGAGGCCGTCTGTTCCTCATAGAAAAACGGCCGCGCCGCGGGGAATGCTTTGCGGACGGGCGCCAGCAGGTGGGGAATGAGATACGGACCAAGCGTCGGGATGAAGCCCAAGCGGAGCGGCCCCTCGATGACGGCGGCGCTTGGCGGCGTCGTCAGGTGGTCGAGTTCCTTGAGCATGCGCTCGAAGGTCTCGACGACGGTCAGGCCGGCCTCGGTGATGTCGCATCGCCGAGAGGTCCGGTGGAATAGTGTCGTGCCGAGCGCGGACTCGACCCGTCGAACCAGGGCGGACAGCGAGGGCTGGGTGATCCCGGCTTCGGCCGCGGCCCGGCCGAAATGCCGGTGACGCGCCAGCAGGGTGATGGCGTAGAGGTCCCGGATGGCGAGGTCGCGGAGATTGATCGACATGTACTATGGAATATAGTGAAGTAATAGACGTTGTCGATGGTTCGGTGGGGATGAGGTGCTGCCGCCACGTCGCGGTACATAACGCGAATCCCGTCCCTTGGGGACAGTAGATCAACGCTTTGGGGGGCTGTTAGGGCCTGGTATGAACTAGCCGGCGCCTATCTCGAGGAAGCCAGGCGAGAGCTGTCTCTCGACATCGCCCTGGCCAGCGCCACGGCGGCGAGCGCCAGCGGCACGAAGGACACCCAGAGCACCGTGCTCCAGCCATACGCAGAGAGCAGGCCGCCCGACGAAAACGAGCCGATGACCATCAGGCCGAAGACGATGAAGTCGTTGAGCGACTGCACCCGGGTCTTCTCCTCGGGCCGATGGGATTCCAGCACCAGGGTGGACGCACCGAGGAAGCCGAAATTCCAACCCAGGCCGAGCAGGATCAGGGTGGCCCAGAAGTGCGCGACGTCCACGCCTCCCAGTCCGATGGCGGCGGAGAGTCCGGTCAGAATCAACCCGACGGTCGCCACGCGTCCGGCGCCGAAGCGTGTGATCAGACCGCCGGTAAAGAAACTGGGGGCGAACATCGCGATGACGTGCCATTGCAGGCCCAGGTTGGCCGATACCTGCGAGTGCCCCTGGTTGTGCATGGCAAGCGGCGCGGCCGTCATCAGGAAGTTCATCAGCATGTACGACACAGCCCCGCCAATGGCGGCGGCGACGAAGCGCGGTTGGCGCGCAATCACCGAGAGCGGCCGCCCTCCGGCAATCTCCTCCGCCGTGGGCATGGGCAGCTGCACGCCCAGCAGGATGACGGCAGCGGCGCCGGCAACCAGTGCTTGCACGAGGAAGGTGGCCGCGAACAGGTGCGGAGGCCACAGATCCATCGTCCATGTCACCAGTTGCGGACCTACTATGCCGGCGGCCACACCCCCGGCCATCACCAGCGACAGCGCCCGCGCGCGCCGCGCCGGCGCTACACCGTCGGCGGCTGCGAAACGGAACGACTGCACCACGGCTGCATAGCTGCCGCCGAAGAAAGTCGCCAGGCAGAACAACCAGAACCCGTCCATGATCACGGCGATCATGGCGAGTATACCGGCCAGGATCCCGGTCCCTGTGCCCGCCATGAACGCGGCCCGTCGGCCATGCCGCCGAGCGATGGCACCCATGGGGAGGATGCACGCCGCCATGCCGACCACGAAGATGGAAATGGGCAGTGTGGCCAGCATCGGCGACGGGGCCAGCTTGGCGCCGATGATGGCGCCTGTGGCATACACGACTACGGAGTTGGCGCCCGCCAGCGCTTGCGCGATGGACAGGCGCCAGATGTTGCCCCGCTGAACCTTTTCAGGCAGCAGATCGTTCATTGCCGTTCCTTGAAAACGAAGCGACCCATCGATTCTCCATGGGTCGCTTTGCCGCGTTTCGAGCGAATTCAGACAACACCAATGCCGCTACTACGCGCAGAGTCTGCCGTCGCGCCTTATAGCGTAGTCTACCAACTTTGACTTTAACAGAACCCCGATCCGGGGACAAAGTGCTTCCGTGTGTGACGTCCTAGTCGTTACCTACGCGCCGGTGGCGGTCGAATATACCGTCAACTCAGGAGCCCTGTGATGTCAGGTCTGCTGGCAACGCCCACCTTCAGTGAAAGCCAGCAACATGCTTGCCGAGCGCACAGCGGACAAGGATCTTCGCTAAGTAGAGCAGGCTATCGCGGTCCTTAAGCATATCCACCCTACCACTTCGTCGACATCGATTCGGTATTTGCATCCGACGTATCGATGGTTCGGAAGTTGAATCTCATCCTGCGATTCCGCATCGAAAATAAACTAGAAACTCCCGCATTGAATCTTCGCTACGGCATAACATGTCTGAGGCAACGTCTGAGCCCCATTCCCCCACACCTGGATACTAGCATGAAGACCGAAGGGCGGATGATCCTCAATCCGGGTATTCGCCACGGTCATCTTCCTTGAACTTAATACTTACGAAATCGCCAGCTTCCTTTGGTGTAGAAACTTTCAGCCTGAAGTGATCTGGTGGCGACTCGTGCCCGCCGATATAAGAAGACCACGCCGACCACGGAAGGGGTTCGGGATAGGAAACGGGTCTCAGTCCTCTGATGAGCACAAGGGAGCTAAAGGATCAGGCTCGTCCCTGAGGTCATGAGCGACCCAGTACTGCATGATCTCAACATGCACCTCGGCCTGTGGGAGCGAATAACCCAGCATTGACCACGGTCAGTGTTCCCACCGGGAAACTGCAGGCCAGTGTGCACTTCGAAGTGCCCTGGACATGCCTCCAGGTAGTCGTTTCGACAGTCGACCCATGGGTCGGTTTGGCTCTCAATGCGAGGCGCTCCTCCTGCATTCGTCGAGGCCCTCGTGGAAACCTGCCAGCGAACTGGGCCTAAGTAATAAACAAAGGGGCTCGAGTGGACCGAACCCCTTCGCTTACATTGGTGGCTGAAATCCTATCCAAACCGTCGGGCTGCTTGGTCTTTGCGCACTCGTGTTAGCTCCTGCTTAGCCACCGTGAAGTTCGCCGGGTTAAAACGCGCTGCCAGTTCAGATGCGAATGTTCGGAGAAAGTCGGCCAAACCTTTCAGGACCACGGCACCGTCTCGGTCGTGCCACCCAGCTGTCTCGGAGAGCCCCAAATATTCCATCACAACAGCAGAGTCAAACCAAACCGCTGGCTCGACCGAAGAACCAAAGTCCACGAAGACCTGGCTACGTTCCCGAAGTACTCGTACCCGCACGCCTCGCCACTCCAGAATAACGAAGGCGTTGTCGAATGAGTCTGATTCCTCATGACTGAGGATCTGCATGCGATCCTGAGCAACGGTCGGCACCAAATACGTCTGCACCAAGCGCAGTAAGTCCTTAGCCATTTTTCCCTCACTTCGGTATCAGGCTCATGCCACTTTCTGCCCACCGGTATCCGTTCGCCAAGAGATAATTCACCTCTCTCTCAAGGGCGGATCCACGACGAATTTCAGATCGAAGAGTAGACAGGATAAACTCCGCTCCCTCCTTGATCCCTCGATCCAGAAATCTTTGGTTTGCCGCCCACTGAGCTGCCTCCGACATTGTACTCCAGACCTTCGCCGGAACGTCGAAGACCTTGGCTCCAAGGGCTTCTCCCGCCTGCAGATACCCCGGATAGGAACCAATAATCCGTGCCGTGGCGGTGACAGTTGCTGCGCCAGCTGCTTCCCCGAGACTCGTGAGGGTGAGTGCTCCGCTACCCATCCCCATCGTAGGTAGCGACGCGACTGCAAGCATCACGGGCCGAAGATGCATAAGCCCCCGAGTCCGTGACGCCACCATCATGATCAAGCGACATTCGGGAGAGTCCGGCGGCGTGCAGAGTCCGAAGGGATCAGAGAAGTTGACCGGGTCCCCATTGGCAAAGCCGTAGAGGTTGAGCCCGCCCGCCAGCCCGATGGGATCTTCTTGTGTAAACCGTCCGATTGTCGGATTATAGTACCGAAATCGGCGATAGTCTTGCCCCGTCGCCCCGCGCTGGGCCTGGAACAGTGATCCGTGCCAATAATACTGGTCACCTTGAAGCCCGTTGCGTTGGCTATAGGCTGATTGTGTACCCTGCCAGGCGATAAGGTAGCAGCGATTGGCGCCGGTTCCGAACGGAACGCATGTTGAGGCACCATTGAACGCTCGATCTACGACACCGTCAGCGAAGGCTCCCAGTGCCGGAACGCCGTCCCATGTCCAGAACGGTACGATCGTCTGTACGCCGGGCCACGTGACCTGTGTCGTCGTTGGGGTATCGGTATAGCTGTAGCGCGTAATTGTGACGGGTTGGTCGGTCGCATTCCCATGCGCGTACAGAACCTGACCGTAGAACCGGTTGGGGTCGGGCGAGGTTCCGCCACTGCCGGAATTGGAATAGGGAATCGTCGTCCCGCCCGTATCCTGTTCCCACAGTGTGCTCTGAGCTTTGCTGCCCGGGGCTTGAATCTCGCCGAGTATCTGCCAGCCGTCCCATATCACGCGACGCACGTAAGGCGAGGCACACCGTCCATCGGTCGAAGCCCAACAGATAGCCTGCATCCGATTCCATACCCGCCGGCCCAGGGCGTCATAACGAAACTCGTCGACGAAATGGTGGGTAGGTTGGGCCGGGAGCCAACCCGCGAATCCGGTCCAGAGGTCGACGATGCGGAGCTGGTTCTGGGCGTCATAAAGGCTTGCCCGCTGTATCGTCGGTACGCCTGCGATACCCCCTTTGGCTTCAAACCGGGTGTTGCCGGATGGGTCGTAGGCGAAATTCCAGTTGGTTGTTCCCGGATAACTCTGTGTCATGCTGAGCAACCGTGCTGTCGCGGCCTGATACGTGTAGCTCAGCGTCTGGCCGCCGATCTGCATCGAGCCTCCTGCTGAGATCGTATCTCTGCTCACCTGAGTGAGGAGGTTGCCCGTGGGGTCGTAAGTAAACGTACCGCCTGCACGGAACTGTGTTTGCGATCCAAGGGCATTGCGCCCCGACTGCTGATTTCCAGATCGGATGACACGTCCGGCGCCGTTGTACTCTGCGAAGGTCGTATCCGGGTACAAGGCCGTGCTGCGCAGGCGCAAGACTTTGTCGCGCGCGTCATAGGTAATTCCCGGAATGTTCCTCAGAATAGCGTACTGCCAGCGAGGGGGCGCGGTCGACGTATTGGCGACACTATCTCTCACGAGCCCGTCATTGATATTCCATCGCAAATGTCGAATGTAGCCGCCGGGGTAGGTGACGATAGAATCGAGGTTCTGGCGACCTACCGTGAATGCCACAGTGTGATTCCCAACGTCGCGGACCGAAGTAAGAAACCCTGTTGCCGGATCCCAGGTATAGTTGATGCTGTCGCGCCCCGCGACGGCGAAGAGCGCGGGTGCTTTGATGCCCGTCCGACGCCCGCCTTGGTCATAGGCGTAATTGACGGTATACACGTGCCCTGAGAACGTCCGGTCGACCCGTACGATTTGCTGCGTTTCAGAGAGGATGCGTCCATCGCCCGCGACCGATCTGGTAATACGGCTCGCGCTGTTATTGGCCGTCAGGATGTTTCCGCTCAAGTCGTATGTGAACGTGGCCGTATCGCCGGGAATCGTATATGGGTAATACAGCAATGTGTCGATCGGTGCCGGAGGCCGGGAATACGGCCAGGTGGTGTCGCTGCGTGTAACCGGCGGAGTGATACGTCGATCGAGCCGGTTGAGCTCATCGTACCGCTGCACAATGGCGTGTCCGCGTCGCGTCAGAATCTTGATGGGATTTCCTGCGCGATCATACTCCGTGCTATCCTTCGCGCCGTCGGGAGCCACTTCCTTCACGGGCCGTCCTGCGCGATCGTAGTACCACAATGTGGTCAGCGTGGAGACGCCGGATGGATTGGGCACCTGCCGTCGCGTTATGGTTGAGTCCTGGCCGTTCCGGTTGTACGCCCGAGTGACGAACAAGGTCTCAGCCGTCGCTCCGGTGACCGCTGCGGCAATCAGCGAATCGGCTATGATGCGGTCCAATACGTCGTAGCCCAGCCGTTGATCGTAGTAGCGGGTGGGGAACACGGTATCAATGGGGACGCGGATCAGGCGGTTGCGTCCGATTGAATCCACATAGTATTCGGTCGCTAGTCCTCGCGGTGTGATTGTCTGGCTGAGGTTGCCGAGCCGCGGATCGTAACTATAGACCTCCGTACCCTGTCCCGGTGCGGTGATTTGTGTGAGCTGGCGGTTGGCATTGTAGCCGTAACGAACCACGCGGGGGATGGAACGGGCATCTGCCATCGAATCGCGGTTGCCCGTCGTCGAATTGACGTAGAAAATGAGATTGTTCCCCATTGGGGGTTCAATCCTTGTCATCTGATCAAATCGGCCATCCCATCGGTAGCGCGTTACTGCGGGCGGACTGAATGAGTAGTCCGTCCGCACCGAATCGTTGCCACGAATATCATAGGCAAGAGTGACACGCCACCCGTTCGGCTGTATCGTTTCGGTTACGAGCCCGGGAAGCCGAGTGTCCTGCCGGTTGAGATGTGCAATCAAGCCCAAGCGTCCTATGATGACCTTAGGCGCGCCATAACGGTTCAACCGAACGGTTGTCGTGTCGGCCACATCCGTCCGCGGACCGTCGATGAAAGTATAGAGTTTGGCTGTATCGACCGCGTTCGGGACAGGTGCGGTTGGGAGGCCAAGGGTCTGTTGTGGTCGGAGCGTCGTGGTAATAGTCGGCAGGCCAACGCCCATCGTCGTCGTTGCCCACTGGATTTTGAGCCCTCCCCAACTCTGGTAGCTGAATTGAGTCTGAGTGCCCCGCCTGTCAAAGCGGTATTGAATCAGTTCCGGATTCGACAACAGATGCTGATAAGTCGTGGTGAAGCCATCGGGGTCCGTAATGATCGTTGATGCACTGCTGCGAGTGAAGCTCGTAGTCCGTGTTGCACCGCCCGGCGTTGCCGCCGAAACACTGGAGAGGATGCCCGATGTATAGGCAAGGGTATAGGATCTGACGGCAGTTCGATTGGGGCCGGAGAGCCCGATGCCCGTCAACAGGCCGCCGCTATAGGTAAAGAAGGTGGAATCCCCCTGCCGATTCACGGTTCGAATGTGGCGCCCGGTCGCATCGAAATGAACTTGGAGACCTCCCGGGGCAAACCGGATGTAGCGTGAAAGCGATGGATTCCAGGCAAGGGTATCGGGGTGGGTGATACTGGGCCCAACCCACCGATTCGTACCAGCAGTTTGATAGCGATGCACGTCGCCGCGGCCGCTTACCCACGTCATGGAGGGCAGCGACAGCATCTCGAGACCCGCGATCCACCACCCGAAGCCGAACGGACTGTTGAAGCGATTCACGATAACCCGTTCGAGTGTCCGACTCGTGGTTTGCGGCGAGCCTGCGTACCAGTTGGTGACGGTAACGGAGTCTTTCCAGATTCCGGTAGAATCGGCAATCCCATTGAAACTTAACGCCACTTGCCGCGTCGCTCCCGCCGTCCAGTCGGTACCGGCCCACTTGCCCGTCTGTCGTAACGTGCAGGTGCCGCTGACGCACGTCCACAGCCGGGCAACCACGCTGTCCGGGACAGCTGCTCCGACCGGCAAGGTGACGAGCGCGCGAAACAGAGGGTACGGGTGGGCAAACTGCGCGTTGTAGAGGAGTGTGGGAGCACGGTTTGCATTCATGGTGCGGAATGCTGGAAGAGTGTGCGTGATCCGAAGGTCACCACATTCCGAGGCCACGTCCACTGTAAGGGGGATCGTCAGGCAGAGGTCGCGGCGATCAACCGGGCCGCTGTTGACCGAATCGACGTTGAGCGCCGGCGCCATGGGGACCTGGGTGAGGTGTCGAGATACCCGCCCTAGAGCTGCAGCTCCGACCAGCGTGCCGCATGTGAGCACTAGCATGGTGCGCATAGAGTCCTCGGAGGTCACGGTGCCAGGTGGGCTGCGGAAGCCCCACGACGCTAGATTCGCATTTTTCACGCTACGGCTTGCTGCGCCGAGCGTCAAGAGGCAGTAAGGCTATAAATGGGATTGTGATGGCGTCGTTCGGCAGGACCTTGCCACTACGTGTGCTACGCGGTAACGAGAGGAGCTGTCGTGGTTGATGCTTGGGGTGCGTAGCAAGAACAAAAGCCCGGCAGAGCGTGAGCTCTGCCGGGCCTCTGATCTGCTGTTGAGAGCGGAGCTATCGAGCGTCCGGCGTCGACCCCGCGCGAGGCTCGAAGATCTGATCGATAATCCCGTACGCCTTGGCCTCTTCGGCTGACATGTACCGGTCGCGGTCCGAGTCGCGCTCGATCACTTCGATCGGCTGCCCGGTGTGCTTGGCAAACAGGCGGTTCATCGTATGCCGGGTATGCAGGATCTCCCGCGCCGCAATCTCGATATCGGCCGCAGTACCTTGAGAGCCGCCCGAGGGCTGGTGGATCATGATCCGGGCGTGCGGCAGCGCAGCCCGCTTGCCCTTGGTGCCGGTGGCGAGCAGGAACGCGCCCATCGAGGCCGCCATCCCCATGCAGATCGTATTCACCGGCGCCCGCAGATGCTGCATCGTGTCGTAGATCGCGATGCCGCTGTGGACGTGACCGCCCGGCGAGTTGATGTACATGTAGATGTCTTTCTCGGGATTGTCGGCGTCGAGAAAGAGCAGTTGCGCAATGATGATGTTGGCAACATCGTCATTGATCGGGGCGCCCAGAAAGACGATCCGATCCATCAGGAGCCGCGAGAAGATATCGTAGCTCCGCTCGCCGCGGGGCGAGCGCTCGATGATATACGGGGGATACAGCATGGTCGTGCTCATGCTCAACCCTTGTCGATGGTGGATTGACCGATCAGGAAGGCAAACACCTTGTCTTCCGTGATGCTGCGCTCGAGTTCGCCCAGACGCTTGGCCTTTTCGAGCTGTCCATACACTTCGCCGAACGACACGCCGCGCGCATCGGCCAGCGCTTTGATCCGCTCGTCCATCTCCGCTTCATTGGCAAACAGCTTGTTGGCCTCGGCGATGGCGCCCAGCGCCAGTTCACGCCGGACCTGACGCTCGGCCACCGGGCGGAACTCGCCGTAGAAGCGCTCTTCCTGCTCGTGCGGAATGTTGTACGCGTGCAGGTAGGCGTGCAGCGCGCGGTCGACCATCGAACGCGGTGCTTCGATATTGTTGCGGCTGACGACCTGCTCGATCAATGCTTCGCGAACACCCTGATCCGCTTCGCGCTCGGCCGACCGTTCCAGGTCGGTGCGCACCGCCGCCTTCAGGGCCGCGACATCGTCGAAATCGCCGACGGACTTGGCAAACGCGTCGTCGAGCTCGGGCAGTTCCTGGCGCTTGACCTCATGTACGGTGATATGCACGCTGCGCGCCTGTCCGCGGCGTGATTCGTCCGGATGATCGTCGGGAAAACGAATCTCGGTCTCGGCCGACTCGCCGGGCTTGAGCTTGAGGATCTGCTCCTCGAGCGCCGGGAGCGCCTGGCCCTGTCCGATCACGATGGTGTAGGGCTGGGCCGGCTTCCGCTCGCCGTCTTCGAGCGCGGCGACTTCCACGCGGACCATGTTGCCCTCGACCGGGGCGGTATCCTCGACCGGGAGCCACGCCGCCTTGCTCTCGCGGAGCTGGTCGAGCTGCTCGTTGACCATGTCGTCGCTGACCGGCGCCACGGTGCGCTGGACCGAGAAGCCGCTCAACTGCTCGACCTTGATCTCGGGCCGTACCTCGACCTGCAGCTCGAACTCGACCGGCTGGCCCTCTTCGAACTTGAGGTTCCGGACACTCGGATCGGCAATCGGCTTGAGGTCTTCCGTAGTACGAGCCTGCTCCCAGCTTTCGCGGAGCACTTCCTCGACCACGTACTGCTTGATCGCCTCGCCGAACCGCTTCCGCACTACGGCCAGCGGGGCCTTGCCCTGGCGGAAACCGGGAAGGCGAACCTGCCGGCTGTACTGGACGACGGCCCGATCCTCGGCGGCCTTGACCCGCTCGACCGGTACCGTGACTTGAAATGCTTTGGAGGCCGCGTCTTCGGCCGTCTTTACGATAGTGATGTCGGACATAGCCCGGAAACATAATGGGACAGGGCCCGGGCCGGGGGGGCCACTTGGTCGGGCTTTCCGGGTCAGGCCCGGGAGCTGCCGGTCAGGGGTCGAGTGCCTCTCGGGCCGCGGCGGGGGTCGGCTGACTGCTGCTCACCGCTTGAACCACCATCTTGAGGCAGAAGGTCACGGCCGGCGTCCCGAGCCCGACACCCAGCAACAAGAGGTTGGCGGCAAGAACCCGTCCGGTCCAGCGATTGACCAGCTCCCGGTTACGGGTCAGGAATACCGCGGTTATGGCCGCCCCGTTGAGCACCAGGAAGGCAACGGCTGCCAGCCGAAACACCGTGGTACCGAATGCTCCGATTCCCTCAGCAAACGCGTCCAATGGTCACCTCCGGACGAGGAATCCTGCTTCGTAATCTGTCTTCGTTATGCGGCGAGAAGGGCCCGGCGATGCGAACGGCGGGAGTTGAACCCGCACCCCGTAAAGGACAGGATCCTAAGTCCTGCGCGTCTGCCAGTTTCGCCACGTTCGCGAGATGTGTCTTCGAACAGTACAAGCTTTGATGAGTGTCCGCGAGAGGTCGTTTCGCCCTGCAACCTTCGCGAAAAACTCGAAGACCGGGAGGCTCGTTCAGCTCCGGCGATGTTGGAGCAGGGCGGTTCGGCATCGCTCGCTTTCGGCGGCTACCTCATCCAGCAGTTCCACGGCGGTTGCCACGGTTCCGGTTCGCGCCGTGACCTCAATCTCGTTGCACATGCCGGCCAGCCCGGTCGCGCCCAGCGTAGCGGCCGCGCCCTTGAGCGCATGCGCGGCGCGTTGAGCGGCTACGGCTTCACCCATCTCCACTGCCTGGCGCAGCACTGCCACGCGGGACGATAGGTCGGCAAGGAACATGTCGATCAGCTCGGTCACGATGTCGGGATCGCTCTCGCTCTGCAGGGTCCGATAGCCATCGAGGATGTTCGCATCGATGATCGTGCGGGAGCTGTTGAGTTCCAGAGCCATGAGATCCCATCCAGGGTGATGGATGCGCGTAATCTCCTCAAGGATCGGCTCGGACTAGGAAAGCTTGAGGGTGGTGTTAGATTCATCGCCCTGTAAGTGGTTGTTCGACTTCGACTTCCAACGTTGGAAATGGTGATGCGCATCACAGTCCGGTGGTCCGTTCGAGCGCTGGTCGCGGTGGCAGTGGTGACGATGATTGGATGCGAGCGGGGTGACCGCCGCCTGAAGGATCTGACTGTCGGCATTTCCAAGGACAGCGCCTCGGCTGTCATGGGTGGGGTCGCGCCCAAGCGCACCGATCCCTACCTCTACCAGGGGCAGTACATCGAGACGATGTTCTATCCCCGGATCGGCAAGACCGATCCCGAGGATCTCGAGGACCGCAAGATGTCGCCGCTCGTGGTCGTGAACGGCAAGCTGGCCGGTTGGGGCTGGAACTTCTGGGACTCGGTGGCCTCGGCCAACGGCATTCCGGTCGCCAAGCCGAAGTAAGCCGGCGCCGGCGTCGTCCGGCTCGGGGAGAAAACGAAGAGGGCAGCCCGGCATCGCCGAGCTGCCCTCTTTGCCGTTGGTCCGGGGGCTACTTGAGCCGGATCCGAACGATCCTGGTGGTCGGCCGTTCGTCGCCCCGACCGTACTGCAGCACGTTGAGCGACACCACCGTGCCCGGCGGGTAGGACCGGAGCACCGTGCTCAACTCGGCCTCGGTCCCGACCGACTTGTCTTCGACCGCCGTAATGATGTTGATCAGACCGCCGCTGATCAGCAGGCCATCCGCCGGACCATAGGGGTCGACCGACTCGACCACGACACCCTTGGCCGTCGCGGGCAGCCGGAGCTGCTGGGCCATCTCGCTCGACAGGGCCGAGCCGTTGATCCCGAGCCGGTCGCGCAGCACCGAGGAGGCATTGTTGCCGGGCTCGGCGGTACCACCCGCGACCTGGGTTTCGGGCGCGGTGGCGTCCTGACCGATCAGCCGGACGTCGAAGGTGCGACGGGTACCACCCTTCCGCGCGACCTCGACTTTGACCGATTCACCGGCCCGCCGGAAGCCCACCAGCTGCTGCAGCTGGGCCACGTACTCGACCCGCTGACCTTCGATGCCGATCACGATGTCGCCCTGTTGCAGCCCGGCGTTCCGCGCGGGGGAGTTGGGCGGGAAATCGTTGATCTTGGCGCCGTAGACGCCGTCGAGTCCGGCCCACTCCGCGTCCTCCGGCGACGCATCGGTGACCGTCACGCCGAGTGCGGCGCGCTCGACCTTACCCTTGGAGATCAGCTGGTCCATCACCTGGCGCGCCAGGTCGATCGGAATCGCAAAGGCGTACCCGGCGCTGACACCGGTCGGGCTGAAGATCGCGGAGTTGATCCCGATCACTTCGCCGCGGACGTTGAGCAGCGGGCCGCCGCTGTTGCCACGGTTGATGGCCGCATCGGTCTGGATGAAGTCCTGGATCGAGCGTTCGGACCAGCCGGGCAGCGGCAACTGACCGCGCCCCTTGGCGCTGATGATGCCGGAGGTGACCGTGAAGCTCAGGTTCTCCGAGAGCGGGTTCCCGACGGCCAGGACCCACTCGCCGACCCGGGAGCGGGTGCTCGAACCCAGCTGGACCGGGCGGAGCGTGGTGCCGCGGGCGGCTTCGATCTTGATCACGGCGACGTCGGTGGTCGGATCGGTCCCGATGACCTTGGCCGGGTATTCCCGCCGGTCGAGCATCCGAACCATGACCTGGTCGGCGCCATCGACGACGTGGTTATTGGTCAGGATGTAGCCGTCTTTCGAGACGACGAATCCCGAGCCCGATCCGGTTTCGACCTGCGGCTCGTTACGGCCCCGGTTGCGGGGGACCCCGAAAAACTCCTCGAATCCCTGCGGCACCCGGCGCTGATCGATGACCCGTTCGGTCCGCCGGGCCCGGATGTACACGACACTCGGCCGGACCGTTTCCGCCACGTCGGCAAAGGCATCGGAAAGGGTGATCAGCGACGCGGCCGACGAGCTGTTGGCGACCCGTTCAGCGGACTGAGGGTTGGAGGCTTGAATGACTTCGCCCGTGACTGGTTTTCGCTCCTGGGCGAGGCTGGTCGTTGGAACATCGAGGAGGCTGGCGAACAGCAGGCCAATGACGAAGGCAAAGGCCACCAGGCCACCGAACTTGAGCCAATTCAACGAACGTACGGACATAGGCGTTCCACGTCCCAAATAGTGCGCCGGCGGATGATCTGGGCCGGTCGGGGCTGCGGCGCTCATCCTGAGGGGCCCCTACCTCCCTAAGTATATCAAGCATTGGATGCTCCACTAGGGAAGGGGGTCGCAAGTTGGGACGTGGGAAGTTTTAGGGCTCGGTCACGACGTCGACCTGGTATTCCCCGCCGGGCCGCCGGCTCAGGACGATGGCCTTGGTCTGGCCTCCGGCGATGTCGAAGGTGGCTTCAGCGAGCACCGGGGCCGACGTTCCGGCGGCGACGTACTTCCAGAAAAAGGTGCCGGGGTCGAAGGCCATCAGACTGCCGTGCCGGCCGACGGTGGCGTCGATCCCGAAGCGCATCACCGAGTCGGCCCGGGTACCGGGGGCCACGAGCAGCGCCTGCAACTGAACGGGGGGAGCGGAATTGTCGGTGGCGACTTCGATCATGCGCACGTAGGCGCGATTGGGATTGGTCGATCCGGATTCGCCGTTGCTCCAGGTGGTGTCTGGTTCCACGCGCGAACTCAGTTGCGGACCGCGAGTCGCGACAACCAGATGGTTGAGACGTTCGGAGTCGAGATTCGCATCGAGGGTGCCGACGACCCCGCCGTTTGCCCGGATCGTCAGGCGCCGGGCGCCGCTTTTGACCAGGACCGCGGAGGAACTGGAGCCGTAGGCCACTCCGCGGATCGCGACCTGTCCGTCCACTTCGACATCGACCGTACCCACCCCCTGGCGGACGTGGACGATGCGGAGTTCGGCGGTCGACCCGGGAGGACCGGGTTCCGTGATGCGATCGGTGCAGGCGCCGAGCAGGATGAGGGCGGTGGCAAGGGTAATTCGCGAGCGGGGTGTCGCCATGGGAAGCTCCAGTGTCGTCGTCATCGAAAGCGACCGATGCGGTCCGTCCCTATTGACCCGAGCGCCGGCCCCGAGGTCACGCGTTACCTTTGCGCCGATCGGCGGGTCACCTCTCATGTGGCGTCCTCTGACGTGGACCTGGTACTCCAGGCCCGACGAGGCGACCTCGACGCCTTTGCCGTCCTCGTCGCGCGCTATCGGGACCGGTTCCTCCGATACGCCAGGCATATGCTTGGTTCGCACGAAGATGCGGAGGAGGCTGTCCAGGACGCCTTCGTGCGGGTCCATCGGGCGCTGGCCCAGTGCGAGCCGGAGCGATTCGGAGCCTGGAGCTACCGTATCGTGGTCAATCGGTGTCGGACGGCGGCGCGCCGGCGGCGCTGGTGGCGGCTCAGGATCTCCGGGCTGCAGCAGGCCGCGGAGGTCGGGATACCGCATCCGGCGGCGGGCGCGGCGTGGCGCGAGGAGATCGACCGTGCCGTCGCGCTGCTCACCGCGGAGCAAAGGGAGGCGTTCCTGCTCAAGCACGTCGACGATCTGAGCTATCACGAGATGAGCGCCATCACGGGGGCGTCGGTCGCGGCACTCAAGATGCGCGTCAGCCGTGCCTGCGGGCGGATGCGCGATCTGCTGGGAGAGTCCGTATGAGCGATCAACAGTGGCTCGAGCGCGTCTCGGCCGAACTCCGTTCGTCGGCCGGAAGCGACGCGGACTTCGACCGGCGGGTACTCGGTGCCGTCCGCCGCTCGGTGCGGCGTCGCCGGTGGGCTGGGTTCGGGGCAGGGCTCGGTGTGGTCGCGCTTGCACTGGCCGGCGCTGCGCAGCTGCTGCGCGCGCCGGCGCCCGGCACCGAGGTCGAGTTTGCCATCGATCTCCCGGCGGCCTCCGCGGTAACCGTCGTCGGCGATTTCAACGATTGGGATCGGGCCAGGACGCCCCTGATGCGTAGCGCGGATGGCACCCGATGGAGTGCCCGGGTCGTGTTGGCCGGCGGCGTCTATCACTACGCGTTTCTCGTCGACGGGCGGCGCTGGCTAGCCGATCCGCAGCAACCGTTCTCGGTCGACAGTGACTATGGCCAGTCGGTTTCGATGGTGACGGTCCAATGACGACGCGATTGATTGGCGCGCTGATCGTGCTGGTTGTGGCCTGCTCGGCTCGGCTCGAAGCGCAGGATCCCCGGCTGCGAAGCCGGCTCGATGCCGTCACTGTCCGGGCAGTGGATCAACTGACCGATTCCGCCCGCCGGATCGGGTTGCCCACCGAGCCGCTGATCCAGAAAGCTCTCGAAGGCCAGACCAAGGGCGCCACCGGCGATCGGATCGCGGCCGCGGTTGCTGCGCTCTTGGGCGACCTGGCGCGGGCCCGGCGCGGGCTCGGGGCAGGTGCGTCGGCTGAGGAACTGCAGGCCGGCGTGCTCTGGCTTCGATCGGGCGGCAACGAGGCACACCTGGCCCAAGTCCATCGGTCGGCGGGAGGACGAGGGGTGGCTGTGCCGGTCGCGGTTGCTGCGGAGTTGCTGGGCAAGGGGTGGCCGCCCGACGAAGCCACCGATGCCTTGGGTCGCCTCTTTTCGGCGCGTTTGTCCGATGCCGGATTTCTGTCGTTGCGCGATCAGGTGGCCGCGGCGGTGCGGGACGGCGCCGGCGTACTGCCGACGGTCCGCGCCGAAGTGACTCGCCTGACGGTCAATCGGGGCCTGCCATGAGGACCCGGGTGCTGCTGGCGATCCTCCTCGGTGTGGCTCCTCTCGCTGCGCAGGACGAGGTCGCGCTGACGGCACGTACCCGGTTGCTGGATCGTGCCTGGGGCTGGAACGGGCCGGCGGTCTGGCTGGGTGGCCAGCTCCGCAGCGAGCGGCCGTCGATGCTGCTCGACCTCTCGGCATCGGGAGCGCCGGCGACCCACGGCTCCTGGAGTGGCGAGGCGTTCGGTGCGGTTCGCTGGGAGCGTGGGGTTGGGCGCGGGCTGGCTGCGTTTGTCGATGGTCGTGGGGTTCTGGAACGGCGACTTCACGGTGGTCTCGACGGCGAGTGGCTCAATGGGTTGGGACTGATGATCCGCCGCGGAGGATTCAGCGCTGGCGCGGGCGCTGCTGCGTATGTGGGAGCTCCGGGCTCCTCGGTCGGCGGCATCACGACTGCGCGGCTGATTCTCGGGCGGATGCGATTGGCCGGCGAACTCGGTCGCTTTGCCGGACTTGGTGGATCCCGCGATCGCGCAGGCAGCCTACCGGTTGGGGACTCGCTGATGACACCGGTCCCACCCGCCGGGGGCAAGCCGAAGGCGTTCAGCCATGTTTTGGTCGATGGACAGTTCTCGCTGGGGGTGCTCGAGTTGTCCGGTCGCATGATTCGGCGCTCGCCGCTCGCCGAGGTCAGCGCCGGAGCCGCGGGGGGACGGGGCGGGTGGCAGCTCGGCGCGGCGGTCGAACCGTGGGCCGGTATCCGCGTGCATTTCTCGGCCGGCCGAGCGCCGGCTGGTCCCAGCGTCTACCTCCCGTTTACGCGTCAGTTGTCGTTCGGCCTGTCGTTGGTCGACCGCGGCCGTCGCGCTGCGCGTCGCGATACGGCGGTGTCTCCCGCTGCCCGAGTCGCCAGCTTCGAGCTCGAGGCCCTGCCCGAAGGACAGCTGATCCGGGTTCGCCATCCGAGCGCGGTGCAGGTGGAGTTGGTGGGCGACTTTTCCGCCTGGCAACCGGTTCCCATGGTTCGCCGCTCGGAGGGCTGGGAAGCTCATTTAAGGCTCATGTCAGGAGTCTACCTGATCAATCTGCGCGTCGATGGCCAGTCGTTGGAGGTTCCTGCCGGGCTATCGACCACCGAGGATTCGTTTGGCGGCCGAGCCGGGGTCATGATTGTCCCGTAGTGATCGGATGGGGGTTGCGGCCCGGTTCGATCGTCTATTGGACATGAACGTCATTCGCGCCCGGCTTGGTGCCGTCATCATTCTCGTCGTCGGACTCGTCGTTGGCATTGGCCAATGGGGAGCGGAGACGAGCTTGTGCTAACGTAGCGAGCCAGTCCCCTCCCCGGTTTCGGGAGGGGTGAGCAGTCGACACGGCCCCTCTCGGAGATATCGGAGGGGCCGTTCGCGTTTCCGGGAGCTCCGGCTCTCCGAGGCTCAGTCATGTTGTCGGACCGTATCAAGCGTGGGGCTTCGCGCGCGCCCCATCGCAGTCTGCTGCGCGCCACGGGCGCGATCCAGAGCGAGGCCGATTTCGAGCGGCCCTTCATTGCCGTCTGTAATTCCTACGTCGAGATCGTCCCGGGGCACACCCATCTCCAGGAATTCGGCCGCCTGGTCAAAGAGGCGATCCGTGCCGCCGGCGGGATTCCGTTCGAGTTCAATACCATCGGTGTCGACGACGGGATCGTGATGGGCCACGAGGGTATGCGGTATTCGCTGCCTTCGCGTGAACTGATTGCAGACGCCGTCGAGACCATGGTTGCCGCGCATTGTTTCGATGGACTCATCTGCCTGCCCAACTGTGACAAGATCGTCCCCGGGATGCTGATGGGGGCGGCGCGCGTCGATCTGCCCACTGTGTTCGTCTCGGGTGGTCCGATGAAAGCCGGACGAAGCCGGACTGGCCAGGCGATCGACTTAGTCTCGGTGTTCGAAGGAGTTGGCGCGCATGCCGCGGGACGGATCGATGATGCGGACCTGCTGGACCTCGAACGCTCCGCTTGTCCGACCTGTGGCAGTTGCAGCGGCATGTTCACCGCCAACTCGATGAACTGCATCGTCGAAGCGCTCGGCCTCGGGTTGCCCGGCAGCGGTACCGCGCTGGCGATCTCGGATGAGCGTCGAGGATTGTTGAGCCGCTCGGCGGAGGCGTTGCTCGCGGCAGTGCGGGAGGGGCGACGCTTTCGCGACGTGGTGACGGCGGCGTCGCTCGATAACGCGGTGGCGCTGGATGCGGCGCTTGGCGGGTCCTCGAACACGGTGCTCCACCTGCTCGCTCTGGCGCGCGAGGCCGAGATCCCGTATCCGATGGCCCGCTTCGATCAGGTGGCGCGACGGACGCCACACCTTGCCAAGCTTGCGCCTGCCTGGGATGGCAATCGGCAGTGGCATATCGAGGATCTCCATCTGGCCGGCGGCGTCAGCGCCGTGCTGGCCGAACTGTCGCGTGAGCCCGGTTTGGTCGAGCCGGATACCATGACCATCAGCGGCGAACCACTTCGAAGCCGGTTCGAGTCGGTCGATCGCCCTGGCAACGGAGCCGTTCGTACGATCGACGAGCCGCATTCCAGAACGGGTGGGCTGGAGATCCTGTTTGGGGACCTCGCACCGGATGGCGCGGTGATCAAGACCGGTGCGCTGGAACCCGGGTGCAAAGGGTTTGCGGGGCCGGCCCGCGTGTTCGAGAGCGAAGAAGATGCGCTGGAGGCTGCGCGATCGGGTGTCATCCAGCCCGGCGACGTCGTAGTGGTGCGATTCGAAGGTCCGCGCGGCGGGCCCGGCATGCGGGAGATGCTTGCGCTGACCAGCTTCCTCAAGGGGTCGCCGCTGTCGACGTCGGTCGCGTTGATCACCGATGGCCGGTTCTCGGGTGGCACACGTGGGTTTTGTGTCGGTCACATCAGTCCGGAGGCGGCGGTCGGCGGTCCGATCGGTCGTCTGGTGGATGGCGACGTGGTCCGGATTGATCTCTCGTCTCACCGCATCGATATCGATGGGGGTGAAGCTTTGCTTGCTGCGCGCCCGGCGGCCCGTTCCGACCGTCCCATGCCGCGGCGAGGATGGCTGGCGCGCTACGCGGCCCTGGTCGGCAGCGCGAGCGACGGTGCGGTGCTTGGCGCTGTACCTGCACCGCAGCCTTCGGAGGATGCATGGCTGGCGACACGCTGACCGGCGCCGAGTTGCTGTGCCGAGCGCTACGCAGGCATGGGGTCGAGGTGGTCTTCGGTATCCCGGGCGGCGCCATCATGCCGTTCTACCACGCGCTGGGTGCGCCGGATGCCGGTCTTCGCCACGTATTGTGCCGGCACGAGCAGGGGGCCGGTCATGCGGCGCAGGGATATGCGCGGGCCAGCGGGCGGATCGGGGTCTGCATTGCGACCAGCGGGCCCGGGGCAACCAACCTGGTGACACCGATTGCCGACGCCTGGATGGATGGGACCCCGCTCCTGGCAATCACCGGTCAGGTGCCGAGCCATCTGCTTGGTACGGATGCGTTCCAGGAAATCGACATCATCGGGATCACCCTGCCGATCGTCAAGCACAGCCGGTTGGTGTGCGCAGCCGATGAAATCGAGGATGCCGTGTCGGAGGCGATTCGAATTGCCACCGAGGGCCGGCCGGGGCCTGTGCTGCTCGATATCACGAAAGATGCGCAGCAGGGCCGGGCGCAATCTCGTCCGTCCACCGACCGTCTGATATCCCGAGCTGCGGTCGAGCGGAGCCGGTCGCCGGTTCCCGGCGCACGCTTCCTCCAGGAAGCGCTTGCGCTGTTGGCCCAGGGTAAACGACCGGTCGTGCTTGCAGGGCACGGGGTGATTCAGTCCGGTGCGGCACGGCAGGTCGTCGCGCTCGCGGAGCGGATGGATCTGCCGGTGGCCACGACGCTGCTCGGTCTCGGGGCGATTCCGCAGGAGCATCGTCTCTCGATTGGCCTGGCGGGGATGCACGGCTCGGTTGCGGTCAACCGTGCGCTGCAAACGTGCGACGTGCTCTTTTCGATCGGCGCACGCTTCGACGATCGGGTAACCGGCCCCGCCGCGCGCTTTGCTCCGCGCGCAACTGTCATCCACCTCGATATCGAGCCCTCGCAGATCGGGAAGACGATCCCAACCGCAATCGAGCTGGTGGGCGACGCGCGCAGCGTGCTCGAATCGATGCTCGAGCAGGCTCCAGTTCGGCGTGATTCGGATTGGTTGCAGGAAATCGAGGGGACGGCAGTTGCTCGCGGGCGTTCGGAAGAGAACGCCGGACCTGGCGGGACGTTGCCCCCTCGGGAGGTCTATCGGGCACTGGATGCTGCGTGGCAGGGAGGTGAGCCGGTGCTAGTCGTCTCCGATGTCGGCCAGCATCAGATGTGGGCGGCGCAGTGGCTCTCATGGCACACGCCAGGTACGCAACTGACCAGTGGAGGCGCGGGTACGATGGGGTTTGCGGTGCCGGCAGCGCTGGGCGCGGCAATCGCGCGTCCGGATGCCACGGTCTGGGCCATCGTCGGCGACGGAGGATTTCAGATGACCAATCAGGAGCTCGCGACCGTGGTTCAGGAGGGCGTTTGCAACCTCCGCATTGCCGTCATCAATAATGGGTACCTGGGCATGGTGCGGCAGTGGCAGCAGCTCTTCCATGACCGGCGCTACTCCGGGACGCCGCTGTCCGGTCCTGATTTTCCCGCTCTGGCCCGTTCGTATGGCCTCGAGGCCGTGGCTGTCGAGCATACCGAGGAATTGGCTTCGGTCCTCGATCATGTGAGCGGGGTCCGTGGGTCGGTGCTGATCGACTTCCGGGTCGAGCGGGAAGCCAACGTCTTTCCGATGGTGCCTCCTGGCGCAGCCATCGATGCCATGATCGGGCCTGCCGTGGAGGTGGTGTGATGAAAACTCTATCCAAACGAACCTATCTGGTCAGCGTGGGTGGCGGCTTGCTCGGTCTGGAGCGGGTCATCGGTCTGTTGCGGCGCCGCCGGGTGAACGTCGAAGGATTTGCGGTGCACCCGGCGGAGCGAATCGAGCGCAGTCGTCTCATGCTGACGATCACGAGTGCCAATCATGATCAGGTCCGGCGCCAGTTGGCCCGGCTGATCGACGTTCTTTCTCAAACGGATATCGAGGAGATCCTTCATGACGAAGCCGCCTGAAGTCACCGGGCCGACGCTGTTTTACGATCAGGATGCCGACCTGTCCCGTCTGCGCGGCCGGCGGGTGGCGGTGATCGGGTTCGGGAGCCAGGGGCACGCGCATGCCCAGAACCTGGCGGACAGCGGCGTCGAGGTCGTCGTCGGTTTGCGCCCCGGATCGCCGCGCTGGGATCTGGCGCGATCGGCCGGGCTCGAGGTGGCGACCACCGCGGACGCGACCCGATCGGCGTCGATCATCATGGTGCTGGTGCCCGATCCGGATCAGCGCGCCCTCTACGAGCGCGAAATCGAGCCCCACCTACGGCCCGGACAAACCCTGATGTTTGCGCACGGGTTCAGCGTGCGGTTCGGCGAGATCCAGGCTCCGAAAGGCGTCGATGTCAGTCTGGTGGCGCCGAAGTGTCCCGGTCACCGTCTGCGCGAGCTGTTTGTGAGCGAGGAAGGCGTCCCGGCGCTGGTCGCGGTGGAAGCGGATGCGTCTGGGAGCGCGCTGGCCGATGCACTGGCGTATGCCAAGGCGATCGGATGCACCCGCGCGGGTGTCCTGCTCACGACCTTTGCCGAGGAAGCGGAGACGGACCTTTTTGGTGAGCAGGCCGTACTCTGCGGCGGTGTAACGGCGCTGGTGCAGGCGGGATTCGACACCCTGGTGGAAGCGGGCTACCAGCCGGAGGTTGCGTACTTCGAGTGTCTGCACGAACTCAAGTTGATCGTCGACCTGATGTACCGGGGCGGGCTGGGTCTGATGCGGTACTCCGTCTCCGACACCGCGGAGTATGGCGACTACGTGGCTGGCCCACGGGTGGTCGACGAGCGGACCCGCGACACGATGCGCGCGATTCTGGCCGAAGTGCGCAGCGGGCAGTTCAGCCGGGAGTGGCTCGCGGAGCATCGGTCCGGTCGGACTCGGCTGTTGGCCGAACGACGGCGTCAGGGTGAACATCAGATCGAGGTCGTGGGGGCACGGCTCCGGCAGATGATGCGGTTCCTGACCGCCAATGCCGCCAGCAGACCAGTGGGCGCCGTGGCCTGATGGCGGTGAGTGTGAGGGCCGTCACTGTGGCGCGGTGACGAAAGAGCTAGCTTGGCGGAGATCCAATGGGGGGAACTCCATGGCGCTTCGCCTGCTTGCTCTGCTTGTCGTGCTGCTCGGGATACCGGGGGGGCCGGCCCATGCTCAATTGATCTCGGTCCGGTCAGTGCCGGTGCCGAGGCATCATCAGTTCGATTTGTTCCCGTCGTTCAATGCGGCGATGGGCGATCTCGCGATCGCCGTCGACGACTCGCTGCGCGATCCCTTCGTCAACCCGGCTCGCGGCGCCATGATCCGGGGCAAGCAGGTATTTCTGTCTCCCGGCTTCGATCGGGTGCTTGGTTCCACGGGTCAGGGGTCGTCGCTCCCGATTGGCGGGTTGTTCTCGTTTGGGGCCTGGTTTGCCGCCGTCGGGGTTGCCGTGCAGGATGTCGATGCCGAGTGGGTCGGTGGCTCCTTGCCAGTGGCCTGTCAGGGTTGTCTGGACCGGGGCTTTCTCCTCTCGGCGTCCCATCCATCTCGACGTAACAAATATCTCACTGCCTCGGTTGGCCGTCAGTTCGTAGAGCAGGAACTGGCCGTCGGTTTCCGCTTGCAGGCGAGCGACCTGCAGTGGGTTCATGGCGTGGACCTGTTGTACGCAGGTAGCTACCGGATCGAGCATCGCGGTGACCAGCTCGATGCCCGCCTCGGAATGACCAAATGGTGGGGCGGACGGACCCTGGATGCCGTGGTCCTCCACAATCGTTTCAAGGCGTCGCACGATGTGGTGTTCCCGGAAGTCCGCGCCGGCGCCCTGGTCCCACGATTGGAGACGAACGACGATCAGACCGAGGTCTGGGGTGCGCACCTGCGGTATCGCCAGCCGCTGCCGGACACGCGCTGGCATATCGGTGCGATTGCGACATCGAACTTGATGTGGCACCCGAAGATTCCCAACTATGTCCTCCAGAACATCCCACGAGATCCGGGGAATACGAGCGCCTTCAATCTCGGCCTCGGACTCTGGAACAATGGGCCGCGGTCGGATGCCGGGATCGAGTTCGTCTTCGAGCCGGTTCGCAGTCATACCTGGGGCGAAGCGGAGACAGACGTGCCATCGGCAGGGGGTAGGGTCATTCCGGCCGGCGGGAGAACCGTCGACAATCGTTTCCGGTTCCACAATGTCGTGATTCGGGCTGGCTCAGCTCACCGAATTCCGCTCGGTACGGACGGTAGCCTCGCAACGGTCCGTTTCGGTCTTTCGGCGTACTCGGTGAACTACGATCTGGAGCAGCGAAACTATCTGTCCGGCGTGGATCGGTCGCAGCAGGAGCGATGGGTCGAGTGGACGCCCTCCTGGGGGGTCACCCTTCGGCTGGGGCGGGTCGACCTTCACTATCGCGGGCGCGTCACGGCAACTCGGCTGGGCAACCTGTTCGACTTCGGCCTGATCGATGGCGGCGATGATGTCACGGTCTTGGATCCCCCTGGTGTTATTGCGGCGCCGTCCACCAAGCTTGCCATGGACGGACTGCGCGTCACCAGTCATCGGCTGGCGGTCGTTCTTGCGCTACCGTAGCAGGCGTGATGCCTCTGGCCCTTCCGTGGGGAGATACAGACGCGCCTCCGGCCCCAGCGATCCGACCAGGCCGCAAACGGCAGCAGCTTCAGTCGGGCATCAGAAGCGCACGGAGCGTTTTGAGTCCGCGACTGATCTGGTTCTCCACCGTTTTGACGGAGAGCCCGAGTCGAGAGGCGATCTCGTTGTAGCTGAGGCCCTCCCGCCACCGGAGCAGCATGATCTCCCTGCGACGTTCCGGCAGCTGGTCCAGCGCCTGCATCAACTGACTGCTACGATCGTGGCCTGCCGAGTCGGTCAGGCTGCCGGCGATCCGTTCGATCTCGGCCTGTTCGGTTTCCATCACTTCCCGTTCGAGCCAGCGATACTCGAGTCGCAGGCGCTTCTGACGGTCGAGGGCGCGATTCCGCACGGCGCGTGCGAGATAGCCACCCAGGTGATCGCGAATCTCGATGGTGCTGCGGTCGCGCCAGAGGCGAAAGAACACGTCCTGAACCACCTCCGCCGCGGTGTCGGGGCATCCGACGACGCGATGCGCAACGGCTCGGAGCCGAGCATCATGGGAGCGGACGATCTCGTCGAATGCGGTCCGGTCGGAGTCCTGCAAACGCTGTAACAAACTGTCCTCACTCACCTGGCGGTCGTGGCGGGGGTGGCGGCCTCCGACAGGAGCGCAGCAACCGCGCTGCCGATGGCTCGGGTTCCATATGGGGCGGTCGACGAATCCGTCAGGTCGGCCGGTATGAAGCCGGTGACCCAGGCCTGTTCGACGGCGCGTTCGACGGCGTCTGCCTCGGCGTCGAGGGCGAGGCCGTGCCGGAGCAGCATGGCGGCGGAGAGGATGGCGCCGTACGGATTGGCGAGATCGCGGCCGGCAAGGGTCGGCGCGGACCCGTGGATCGGTTCGAACAGCCCGGGCGACCCGGGCGCACCAAGCGATGCCGACGGGAGCAGGCCGATCGACCCGGCCAGCATCGCGGCCTCGTCGGTCAGGATGTCGCCGAACAGATTTTCCGTGAGGATGACATCGAACCCTCCGGGGTTCCGGATCAGATGCATGGCGCAGGCGTCCACCAGGACGTGCTCGACGATCAGGTCGGGAAATTCCTCCGCCATGACGCGCGTCACCGTTTCACGCCAGAGCCGGGAGGTCTCGAGGACGTTGGCCTTGTCGACCGAGGCGAGCCGACCCCGCCGGCTGCGCGCCAACTGGCCGGCTCGTCGCGCCACACGTTCGATCTCGGCCGTGGAGTAGCGGCAGACGTCGATGGCCTCCTGTCCGCCCTCACCGGGGCCGCGCGATTTGTCGCCGAAGTACATTCCGCCGGTCAGTTCGCGCACCACGACGAGGTCGACGCCGCGGACCACCTCGGGACGCAACGTCGATCGGTCGGCGAGGCAATCGGCGACGCGGACCGGGCGCAGATTGGCAAAGACGCAGAGCCCCTTCCGGAGGGCCAGCAGACCCTGCTCGGGTCGAACGACCGCATCGGGCGCATCCCACTGCGGGCCGCCGACCGCGCCGAGCAGGACGGCGTCTGATGCGCGGCAAGCGTCGAGTGTGGCGCTCGGGAGTGCGGTGCCGGTCGTGTCGATGGCGGCGCCGCCGATCAGAGCGCTTTCGAACGAGAACTGGTGCCCGAACAGATCAGCAACCGTCGAGAGGATCCGGATTGCTTCCGCCGTTACGTCCGGGCCGATGCCGTCGCCCGGCAGGGTCACGATGGTGGCCTTCATACGTGCTGTTCCTCGAATGCCTGGATAGCCGCCTCCTGCTGCAGCAGGAAGCCGAGTTCGTCGACGCCCTCGATCAGGCAGAAACGGGCAAAAGGGTCGATGGGAAAGGTGGTAGACCAGGTGCCGATGCGAAGCTGCCGAGCTGGCAGATCGACGGTGAGCTCCGTCTCGGGCGCCTGCTCCAGCGTCTGGGCCATTGCGGCCCAGTCGTCACCGTCGATGGCAATCGGGAGCAGACCGTTCTTGAGCGCGTTCGAGCGGAAGATGTCGCCAAACGATTTCGCTACGATGGCGCTGATGCCGAAATCGGTGAGTGCCCAGGGAGCATGCTCGCGGGACGAGCCGCAGCCGAAGTTCCGCCCCGCGACCAGGATAGGCCGGCTGGCAGCGCCAGGGCGATTGAGCGGAAAGTCGGACTTCGGCGTGCCGTCGGCCTGATTGCGCCAGTCGGCAAACAGGTGGGCACCGAGCCCGTCGCGCGTGGTGGCTTTGAGAAAGCGCGCGGGGATGATCTGGTCCGTGTCGACATCATCCGCGGCCAGTAACGTGGCCCGACCGGTCCAGGGGGACGTCCATCGCGTCATGAGAATCGTCCTTCCAGCAAGGTGCGCGGATCGGTGACCCGGCCGGTCACGGCTGCGGCCGCGGCGGTGGCGGGGCTGGCGAGGAAGGTGCGGCTGCCGCGTCCCTGGCGACCTTCGAAGTTCCGGTTACTGGTGCTGACGGCGTATTGCCCAGGCTCGAGCATGTCGCCGTTCATCGCGATGCACATCGAGCACCCGGGTTCCCGCCACTCGGCGCCCGCGCCGATGAAGGTGTGGTGGAGGCCTTCCGCTTCGGCGGCGCGCTTCACTTCCTGCGAACCTGGCACGACCAGCATCCGCACACCGTTTGCAACCGATCGTCCGCGCACCAGGCGGGCCGCATCACGCAGATCGTCGATCCGCGAGTTGGTGCAGCTTCCCACAAACACGACGTCGACCGGATGGCCGATCAGCGGGCGGCCGGGCTGGAGCGCCATATAGCGGAGCGCCTGAGACACCGCCTGCCGGTCCGCATGGTTCGGCAGCTGGTCCGGTTCGGGAATGGCCCAATCGATCGGCATGGCCATCGCCGGTGTGGTCCCGTAGGTGATCATGGGGGCGAGACGCGCGGCATCGATCGTGACGGAGCGATCCCAGCGCGCGCCATCATCGCTCGGAAGCGTGCGCCATCGGGCCAGGGCAGTATCCCATGCGGCGCCTTTGGGCGCTTCGGCGCGTCCGCTCAGATACTCGAACGTCGTGTCGTCCGGCGCGACCAGACCTGCGCGGGCGCCGGCTTCGATCGACATGTTGCAGAGGGTGAGTCGCTGGTCGACCGTGAGAGCTTCGACGGCTCGGCCGCGATACTCGAAGACATGTCCGGCACCGCCGGCCACGCCGACCTGGGCAATCACGGCGAGGATCACGTCCTTTGCAGCGATGCCAGGCGGGAGGGCGCCTTCGATGCGCACCTCCATGAAGCGCGGCTTGCGCTGCAACAGGCACTGGGTGGCCAGCACGTGCGACACCTCGGAGGTGCCGATGCCGAACGCGAGCGCGCCCAGAGCTCCATGGGTACTGGTATGGCTGTCGCCGCACACGATGGTCATGCCCGGCTGCGTGAAGCCCTGCTCGGGGCCGATCACATGGACGATGCCCTGCTGACCGTGACCCTGCCCGTAGAGGCGGATACCGTACTCGCGGCAGTTGGTGGTGAGACGATCGACCTGGGCGCGGGCGGCCGAGTCGGCGATCGGCAGCGTGCCGGCGTGGGTTCCGGGTAACGTCGGGATCGAATGGTCGGCGGTTGCGATGGTCCGGTCGGGGCTGCGCACCCGTAGTCCGCGCGCAGCCAGCGCAGCAAACGCCTGTGGCGACGTGACCTCATGGATCAGATGGAGATCCACATATAGCACGGCCGGCGTATCATCCCGTTCCGGCACGACGATATGCCGGTCCCAGATCTTTTCGACCAGGGTGCGGGGATGGTTCGGTGTCGGATCAACCGGCATGCGCGGCCACCTCATCGGCGGACTCGAGGTTGGCGGCGGCGAGCAGGTCGCGTAGATCCCGATCCGAAACGGTACGCTTGGTATCGGCAACCGCTTTGAAGCGCGGGAAAACCTGATCGAGGGTCTCGTCGTCGAGGACCACGCCCAGCCGCTCGAGCCGGGCGCGGAGGGCATGGCGGCCCGAATGCTTACCGAGCACGATGGATTCCCGGTCGAACCCGACGCTTTCCCGGGTCATGATCTCATAGGTGGCGCGATGGCGGAGCACGCCCGCCTGATGGATTCCCGACTGGTGCGCAAAAGCGTTCCGGCCGACCACCGCCTTATTGGGCGGGACCTGAATCCGGGTTCGTCGCTCGACCAGGCGTGAGGCACGAACCAGTTCCCGTGCTTCGATCCTGGTGTCGAGCCTGAGGCGATCCTGCCGGGTACGCAGCGCCATCACGACTTCTTCGAGCGCCGCATTGCCGGCGCGTTCTCCGATGCCGTTGATGGTGCATTCCGCTTGCCGTGCACCGGCGGCGATGCCCGCAATGGTATTGGCGACGGCGAGACCCAGGTCGTCGTGGCAGTGGACCGAAACGGTGACGCCTGCCGAGGCGTAGCGGGAAACGACGGCGTCGATCAGGTTGCCGTATTCATCGGGCGTTGCGTAGCCGACGGTGTCGGGGATATTGAGGATCGTGGCGCCGGACTCGACGGCGCAGTCGAGGACCGCAAACATGAAATCGCGGTCGGAGCGGGTCGCGTCCTCGGGTGAGAATTGGATTTCCGAAACCTGGTTCCGCGCATATCGCACGATCGAGGCGACCCGTTCGAGGGCAGCCGCTCGGGTCATGCGGAGCTTGTGTTCGAGGTGGATATCGGAGGTTGCCAGGAAGGTATGGATTCTGGGTCGGGCGGCGGGTCGCAATGCCTGCGCTGCCCGGTCGACGTCGGACTCGATGGCGCGGGCCATGCCGCAGACGGTTGGCCCTTTTGATCCGAACGAGGTGGCGATGGTCTTGATGGCCCGCCACTCCGCGTCGGAGGCGGCGGGAAAGCCGGCTTCGATGATGTCCACGCCCAGGCGGGCGAGCTGACGTGCCACAGCAATCTTGGATTCGGGCTGCAGCGTGCATCCGGGGGCCTGTTCGCCGTCGCGCAACGTCGTATCGAAAATCTGGACGACCGGGACCGGAGGCTCAGCCGACATGTTCGTCTCCCGCGCCGTCGGCTTGCCAATGAAACGGGGCCGGTCTCGTGTCTGCCGGTGTCGCCTCGTTCGAGATCGGGCGCCCACCCACGGCCTGGGCAAACCGATCGACTGCGGCGGTGGCTGCATTCGGGGCAAAGACCGCCGTCAGACGGGCGGGACGTCCGAGCGTAAGGGTCAGGTGCTCGAGTCGAAGGGGGCTCTCACCCAGGAAATCGGCGGTCCGCCGGAGGGCGGCAGGCAACTCTTCGACGAGCAGATTGACGGTGTGGCGCATGACCCTTTTCAGCCTCACGACGCGAGCAATGAAAAAAGGCCCCTTCCATCGGAAGGAGCCTCGCGTCGTGTTGCGTTGCCCCTGTCCGGATCACCTCGGAGGGGCAGGGGTTTTGATGGTGCGCTAAACCCAGCCCGTCCCGATAACGACGAGAAGAATGACCGCAAGGAGGAGCCCTGCGGCCAGTCCGACGACGCTAATAAGTCGGGGGGAGTGATTGAGCGTGTTCACCATATCAGTATACTAGACGATCGAACCGGCAGGCTACCCCCACTCCCCTCCTTCCGCCGGTCCAGACTGAGGTTCCGTAGCCGGGCCGTTGCCGCATCCTCCGCGAGGCCCGAACCCGGACTGTCGTCTTTTGGGGGGAGGAGAGATCTTCCATTGACCCCGCCCCCGAACGGTTGACGCGGGTCGACTTCCCGAACCAAGGATCTGCTATATGTCTGCCGGATGCACCCTGTCCCGCTGGTCGGATATCCCGCTCGAGAAGGTGACCGATCAACTCGACCGAAAGCTGATTACCGGTGATCGGATCATGCTGGCGCAAGTCTTTCTCAAGCAGGGATGCGTCGTCCCCAAGCATCAGCATGAGAACGAGCAGTTCACCTACATTGTCAGCGGAGCCTTGCGGTTTTTCCTGGGCGAGGACGGCGCCGAGACGGTCGTCGTCGGCGCTGGAGAGGTCCTGCACATTCCGTCGATGGTCTGGCACCGCGCCGAGGCTCTCGAAGACACGCTCGATATGGATATCTTCTCGCCGCCTCGGCAGGACTGGATCAACCATACGGACAGCTATTTCCACGCGGAGTCCGGGAAGCGTTAGGCTCGGCCCGGCCCGTCCGTGGCCCATTTCTGGTCACTTCCTCTTGATCGGAATGGAGTTTGCTGGTTGATCCGACATGACCGCGCCAGGGCGTTTCCCGTTCCTCGCCGTTGGGTTCGTTCTCCTGGCTTCGGCATGCCAGCCCGCGCCGGTTGCGGAGGTGTTGCCGATGCCGGGATCTTCCGCAGCGCAGCGGCTCGAGTCCTGGATGATGGTCACGGTCCGGCTCCCGCATCAGCAGTGCCCGCGCCGGGACTGACCGATCGGCCCGGCTGGACGCGGTTGTCGCCGCGGTCCAGATTAGGACCATGCCCAGTCTGCTTCGCTTCGCCGTCCTGATCCTGTTCGCGGCGCCCCTCGCGGCTCAGAGCGCCACGCCGGGACGCTGGTACCGCGGCAACACCCACGCCCACACCCTCAACACCGATGGCGACAGTCCGCCGGACGTCGTGGTGCGCTGGTATCGCGATCACGGATACCATTTCACCTTCATCACCGATCACGAGTTCATCACCGATGTGGCGCCGCTCGATGCGCTGCTCGGTGCGGCCGATCGTTTTCTCGTCATCTCGGGGCAGGAGATCACGCAGCGCGTGGCCGACTCGACCCATCCCGACAAAATGCGCCAGGCGCACGTGAATGCGCTGGGTGCTACCAGGGTCATCCGTCCGTTGGGCGAGCGGAACATCGCGACGGGCACCTCCATTGCCGCGACCTATGAGCGCCACCTGCGGGCAGTACGAGAGGCCGGAGGGGTGGCCCAGGTCAACCATCCCAACTTTCGTTGGTCGGTTTCGCTTGGTGAGCTGGTTGGCTTGCCCGATTCGACGCTGCTCGAGATCTGGAACGGTCATCCCCTGGTCAATAACCTGGGCGGGAGCGACGGAGCCGGGCGGACGATGCCGTCGGCCGAAGCGGTCTGGGATTCCCTCCTGTCGCGCGGCAAACAAATCTGGGGCGTGGCCGACGACGACAGCCACAGCTTCCGGCCGGAACACGCCGAGAATGCGGACCTGGCGAGGCCTGGGCGCGGATGGATCATGGTCCGCGCCGATACCCTGACGGCGCCGGCCATCGTGCGCGCATTGCACCGAGGCGATTTCTATAGTTCGACGGGTGTGACGCTGCGCGATTATCAGGTTACCGCAGGCGAGATTCTGATCGAGATGCTGCCGAGTGCCGATCGACGCTACCGGACCGAATTCATCGGGTCGGGTGGGCGGGTGCTGGCCACCGTCGACGGCCTCACGGCGCGCTACCGGCCGAGTGGCAGCGAGGGGTATGTTCGCGCCCGTGTGACGGATTCGAGCGGCCGGAGAGCCTGGACGCAACCGGTGCGGTCGCTCCGCTGAGCAGCATCGCGACCGGGGCAGATCAGGAGGGAGGTGCAGCCGCTCGAGTGACGATGTCGACCCCGATCCCGTTGGGGTCACGGATCACGAAGTGCCGGTCGCCCCACTCCTCGGTGCGCAGGTCCAGTTCGATCGGAACGCCGAGCGACACCAGGCGCGCATGGTGCGCCTCGACATCGTCGACGTCGATCGTGACCCACATTCCCTGGCCGGGGTAGGCTCCCCGGAAGGGCGTGGCCTGGGCGGGAAGGTCCGGCTTGAGGAATCCCAGTTCGCCGCCGCCCAGTTCGAGCAGGACGAACCAGTCGCTGTCGAAGAGGACGGAGCAGCCGAACAGGCGGACATAGAAGTCGCGGGATTCGATCACCCGTTCCGTAATGACACCAGTCCAGAGTTTCATCCCCGTCTCCCCAGCTTGGATCGTGTTTCCAATCTAGTGCGCGCCCCGTACTCGGCGCTCAGTCCGTCGTATCTCGGTTTGCGCGGCAGCTACGCATGGCCTTCGATGATCGGACTTGCGTGATGCCATGCCAAGCTGCGGCCCGATAGACCGTCGCAGCTTGTCCGATCAAGTTACCAACCGTGTCGAGTCACCGTGCCGGTAATGTGCGCGAGATGGTGTCGCCCGTGCCAGGCATATAAGCCGACGGCGCGGTCCAGGTCGGTCGGGCCCGAATCCGGATGGATGAACCGTCTGCGCCAGTCCGCATCCGACATCGCGCGGAGCATCATAGTCCACCGCGCATGCACGGCTTCGGTCAACGAGAGACTCACTCCGATCGACGCCCGTGAATCAGGCAATTCGGCCCAACGGGCCTCATCGTAGGGCTTGATGGTCGGTTCGTCCTCCGTCAGTGCCAGCTTGAACCGGACGTAGCAATTGAGGTGGCTGTCCGGGATGTGGTGGACGACCTGGCGCAGGGTCCAGCCCCCGGGGCGATAGGCCGTGTCGAGCTGGTCGTCATTCAGCGGTTCGACCGCTCGGCGCAGGGCAACCGGGAGCGCGCTGATCTCGTCGATCCACGCAGCCAGCTGCTGATGTGAGACGTTGCCGGAGTGATGGAACCGGCCGACGGGATAGCGTAAGTCGTTCACGGGTCAGGACCTTCCGTGGTTCGGGAGAGGGGGAGAAACGAAGATAGGGCTACGAGGGTGTTTGGGTATCGGTCGTCACGGTTCTGCCGGGTCTCGCGCCGGAGGGCCGTATTTCTACGGTTAACGGGACTGCGGCGCTTCTCTATTTTAGCCGTGCAACCACGTCATACCCCGTACTCCGTACCCAGAGGACTCTGTGAACTTACCGGCCGTTTCGTACGCCAGGCTTGCCCTGATTGGTCTGGCTACGCTGGTTATCGGGTGCAGCGACGACCCCGCTGGCCCGGATGATCCCGCCGACCTGACCCGCTGTAGCACCGATATTTCGCAGGGCGACGCCTTCGTCGAACTCTGCGCGCTCGATGGGCCGGTGCGGCATGTTCGGATCGAAAACCTTCGCGCGCCGGCCACTCACGCCTCGGCGCAGATCGTCTTCGGCTTTACCGCCGCGCCGACTAGCCCGACCGCCGCGCTCGGCGCCGGCCAGTTCCGGGTCCTCTTTTACGGGGGCGGCGTGCCCGCTCCTGCGGCGCTGGTGCAGGCGAGCTTCGGATCGGTCGATGCCGTACTCGATGGCAGCGCCGCATTCATCAATGCAGGTGCGACGGTCTGCTTCGACCTCCACGACGGCAGCGCCACCACGGCGCCGGCCTTCGTACTGTGGGTCGACGGGCAGCGGGGCGCCGACTGCGAGACCCGCAGTACACTGACGGCCGCCACGGCCTTCGCCGCGCAGGCCACCTGGCAGGGAACCACCGGCGCAGTTGCGAAGCAAGCAAAGGCGTATTTCCGGCAATCGAGCAGCGCGGGGACCTCGCCCAAGGTCACGTTGTCGACCGAGCACGTGCTCGAAGCGTCCGCCATCGCGGCCGCCACGACGTGCTCGGCCGCGTGGGCGACCAATACGGACTGGCAGCAGTTGTGCACGCCGGCCGTGGGCACCGTTCGCCATGTCCGCCTCGAAGGCGTCCAGGCCTCCGCCAACAACAGCTACTTCTACACCGTGCTCGGCCAGGATGCCAACCCGACGGGCAACCCGGCGCAGTCCGCGGGTAAGCTGATTTTGACGGGTGGACGCTCGAACTCCGGTTCCTCGTGGACCTGGTTCCGCTTCAACACCGGCTCGACCACGCAGTACAGCTACACTGCGGGAGGCAACGCGCTCTTCACGGCGGGGCCGTCGACGATCTGCTTCGACACGGGCGCCAACGACGACGGAACGGCCCGGCTGGTCTATTGGGCAACGGGTGCCAACGGAGCCAACTGCGCGGAGCGGGCGACACTCACGCTGGATCGCGCGCTCTATGACAGCAGCACCGATCCGACGACGGCTTCGATCTGGAGCGTGCCGTATGTGACCGGGAAGCTCAACTTCGTCAAGACGAACAATGCCAACGTGACCATCGGCAACATGGTGGTCTCGACGGAGCCGGCGGCGCTGTAGAGTCGGTCAACAGGATCGTCGAGAGGAAAAAAAGAGGCCCCGCCTGACGGCGGGGCCTCTTTGCTTGCTGGGAAAGGAGGTTACTCCTTTTTGTTGCTGTCGTCCACGATTTCGTAGTCGGCCTCGACCACGTCCTCCTGTCCGGGTGGCGTCCCCGCGCCCGGCTGCTGCGCATCACCGCCGGCGTTTTCGGTGGTCTGACTCGCGCTCTGATAGAGCGACGCACCAGCCGCAGAGTACGCGCTGTTGAGTGCGTCCAGTGCCGTCTTGATACCGGCAGCGTCGCCGGTCTTGAGCGCGGCCTTGCCGGCCTCGAGGCTCTGGTCGAGCGAGCTCTTGACCTCGGGGCTCAGGCGATCGACCCACTCCTTCGAATCCTTCTCGACTTTGTAAACCAGGCCGTCGAGCTGGTTCCGGGCTTCGATCGCGTCACGCCGGTCTTTGTCGGCGGCGGCGTTGGCCTCCGCCGTCTTGACCATTTTGTCGATTTCGGCATCGCTCAGCCCGCTCGACGCTTCGATCCGGATCTTCTGCTCCTTACCGGTCGTCTTGTCCTTGGCCGAGACGTGGAGAATGCCGTTGGCGTCGATGTCGAAGGTGACCTCGATCTGCGGCATACCGCGGGGTGCCGGCGGAATACCCGTCAGCTGGAACTTGCCGATAGTGCGGTTGTCGCTCGCCATCTGCCGTTCGCCCTGCAGCACGTGGATCTCGACCGTGGTCTGGGTGTCTTCCGCCGTCGAGAACACTTCCGACTTCTTGGTCGGAATGGTCGTGTTGCGCGGGATCAGGACCGTGGTCACGCCGCCCAACGTTTCGATGCCCAGCGAGAGCGGCGTCACGTCGAGCAGGAGGACGTCCTTCACCTCGCCGCCGAGTACGCCACCCTGGATCGCGGCGCCGATGGCCACGACCTCGTCCGGATTGACGGAGCGGTTGGGCTCCTTGCCGAAGAAGTCCTTGACGATCTGCTGGATCTTCGGGATTCGGGTGGAACCGCCGACCAGGATGATCTCGTCGATGTCCTTCGGGTCGAGCCCCGCATCCTTGAGGGCCTGCTGCATCGGCGGAAGGGTCCGCTGAATCAGGCTGTCGACCAGCTGTTCGAACTTGGCCCGGGTCAGGTTCATGTTGAGATGCTTCGGGCCCGACTGGTCTGCCGTGATGAAGGGCAGATTGATGTCGGTCTGCTGGGTGCTCGACAGCTCCATCTTAGCCTTTTCCGCGGCTTCCTTGAGCCGCTGGAGCGCCATCGCATCCTTGGAGAGGTCGATGCCCTGGTCCTTCTTGAACTCGGCCACGAGCCAGTCGATCAGGACCTGGTCGAAGTCGTCGCCGCCCAGGTGAGTGTCACCGTTGGTGCTCTTCACTTCGAAGACACCGTCGGCCAGTTCGAGGACGGAGATGTCATAGGTGCCGCCGCCCAGGTCGAACACGGCCACCTTCTCGTCCTTCTTCTTCTCGGTGCCGTACGCAAGCGCAGCAGCCGTCGGCTCATTGATGATACGGAGCACTTCGAGGCCCGCGATCTTGCCGGCATCCTTGGTGGCCTGCCGCTGGGCATCGTTGAAGTATGCCGGCACCGTGATGACGGCTTTGTCGACCGAGTGACCCAGATAGTCCTCGGCCGTCTGCTTCATCTTCTGGAGGATCATCGCCGAGATTTCGGGCGGGGTGTACGTCTTCCCGGCGATCTCGACGGCGGCCAACCCATTGGCGCCGGAGACGACCTTGTAGGGAACCCGGCTCGACTCGGTCTCGATTTCACTGAGCCGGCGGCCCATGAACCGCTTGATCGAGAAGATCGTCTGCTTGGGGTTGGTGACGGCCTGTCGCTTGGCGACCTGGCCGACCAGGCGCTCGCCGTCCTTCGTGAAGGCAACCACCGACGGGGTCGTCCGACCACCCTCGGCGTTCGGGATCACAACCGGATCGCCGCCTTCCATGACGGAGACCACGGAATTGGTCGTTCCCAGGTCGATACCAATGATTTTGGAGGCCATGTCGCTCTCGTTCAAAGGGTCATCGGAGCCACAACGGCTCCCGTGCGTCGAAATCCGCGAGGAATGAAGGCAATCCCCGTACCTGCCAAATACGCCAAAATGGCAGTTTGGCTAGCGTAAAAAAGATGATGTCTGCGTTTTTTCGGCTACTTGGCAGGGGTCCCACCTCGATAGGTTGCCAGCATGACTATGCCGATCCTTTCTGCGCTGCCGCCGCGCTCCCGATCTGTCGCTTTCCCCTTGACGCATCCCGGTGATGTATCTACTGTAGATACGTCAAGGGGAGGTGTCCGGATGGCCGAAGAACTTCGCGCGGCTCTGTTCATGACCGGAGGCAGTCAGGCCGTTCGGCTTCCGGCCGCCTTTCGTTTCCCGGGACGATACGTTCGCATCAGAAGGGAGGGTAATCGAGTGATTCTGGAGCCTTTGGAAAAGCCCAAGTGGCCTGCGGCGTTCTGGAGTTGGTTCGACAAGGCCGGTCCTGTCAGTGACGACTTCACGGTGCCCGAGCCCCTGCCTCCCACGCCGCATCGGGATCGCGCCATCGAGCAATGGAGCGATGAAGCCTGACGTCGTGGCCGGCGCGGGGCCGTGGGTCCTCGATACCGATATCTGTATCGAGTGGCTCCGCCGCCGGCGTGGCATTCCCGAGCGGCTCCGCGCGCTGTCGCCCGGCGACCTCGCGATCACGGCGATGACCGAGGCGGAACTCAGGTACGGCGCGCTTCGGAGCCGCGATCCCGAGGCGAGCCTGAACCAGGTCGACTCGATCCTGGCAACCGGTATCCTCCTGCTCGACTTCGATCGAGCCGCGGCGTCGCATCACGCCGAGATTCGGTTGGCGCTTCGGGCCTCACCGATCGGCGAGCGGGATCTCGTCATCGCCAGTATCGCGCGCGCCAACGGATTCGTCGTGGCCACCGGCAACGTCCGCGAGTTCGAGCGGGTGCCCGGTCTTCTCGTCGAAAACTGGTTTCCTGCAATCTCCCTATCGTGTTGAGCTCAGGGGCGACACCCGCCGGTCGTCGCCCTTCAGGTTCGTCCCATCGCTCGCCCCACGGCATTATTCTCTGTCAGCGTTTTCAACTAGTTGATGTCACCCTCTCCGATCGAGGATGCTCTCATGACGGTGGTGCGTTCGGGTATGCTTGCCATGGCGGCGCTGTTCGTGAGCGTCCCGACCGGGCAGCAGCCCGGCTATGACGTCGTGCTTCGCGGCGGGCTCGTGGTCGACGGGACCGGGGCTCGCCGCTTCGTGGCCGATGTGGCGGTCCGCGACGGGAGGATCGTGCGGATCGGACAGCTGGGCCGGGTGCAGGCGGCCACCGAAATCGATGCGCGCGGCTTGATGGTGGCGCCCGGGTTCATCAACGTGCACAGCCATGCGCAGCCATCGGCGCTGCCCACGGCGGTCAACATGCTGACCCAGGGTGTCACGACGGAATTGCTCAACGCCGATGGCGCCGGTCCCATCGATCTCAACGGACAGTTTGCCGCGCTCGAGCCGAACGGGCTCGCAGTCAACGTGGCGGCGAGCATCGGATTCAATTCGATCTGGCGCGAGGTGGTCGGGTTGTCCGATCGGCGTCCCACGGCGGCCGAGATCGAAAAGATGCAGGGACTGGTCGCTGCGAACCTGGCGCGTGGCGCGTTCGGGGTATCGGCCGGGCTCGACTACAAGCCGGCTTACTACGCCAAGACCGACGAGGTTGTCGCCGTGCTCGAACCGGCCCGGCGCTGGCGGACCTTCTTTCCCAATCACGATCGGGTCATTCCCGAAACCGGGTTCAGCGCGCGCGCCGGTGTCGAAGAAACCCGTGACATCGGGTTCCGCGCAGGGCTCGTCCCGACCTTTACGCACATGAAGGTGCAGGGGCATGAGCAGGGCAGCGCCGACATCGTGCTCGAGATGATGAACCGCCATTCGGCCGAAGGACGCTGGATTGCAACGGACGTGTATCCGTACCTGGCGGGACAAACCGGGCTCGGCGCACTGATCATTCCCGGCTGGGCAGCCGACGGCGGCACCGATTCGATGCGAGCCCGGTTTCGTGATCCCGCCCTTCGGGCCCGGATCATCCAGGAGTCCAACGAGGCCATCAAAGCCCGGTTCAACGGTCCCGAAACCATCCTGGTACTCGGCACTCGCAAGCTCTCCGACATCATGCGCGAGCAGGGTGTCGCTACGCCCGGCGAGGCCGTCGTCAAGGTGCTGGAAACGGAAAGCCCGTGGGCGATTCTCGGCTTCGGAATCGAGGCGGATCTGGTCAAGCTGTTCCAGTATCACTCGACCGCGGTGGCCTGCGACTGCGGCGCGACCACCAACGAGCGCGGTCACCCGAGAGCGTTTGGTACGTATCCGCGGGTGCTCGGCCGCTACGTGCGCGAGCAGCGAGTGCTGACCTGGGAAGACGCGATCCGGAAGATGAGCGGGTTGCCCGCGGCGATGATGGGGTTGGTCGATCGCGGTCTCATCGCACCCGGCATGGCGGCCGATGTCGTGGTCTTCGACACGGCCACGGTGATCGACCACGCGACCTTCGAAAACCCTGGCGCGCCGTCGGAGGGGATCCGTCACGTGCTGGTGAACGGCGCCATCGCGTTCCGCGACGGCAAGGCGACTGGCGAACGCGGCGGCCGGATCCTCCGGCGCACCGGCAACATGCCGAGCCGGCCCATGGACCTGAATGCCGCCCGACGGGTCCGTGCTTCGGGTGGCTTCGCGGTCCTGAGCGGTGAAAGCCGCGGCACGCTCACCCTCGACATTCGCCAGGCGCGCCAGAGTCAGCGCGCCGCGGGCACCCTGCGCCTCACCGCGCCGGCTGGGGCTGCGCTCGAAGCGACCTCGCTCGGTACGCTCCAGACCGCCGCCGGCTGGGCATCGATTACCGGGATGGCCCGGCTCGCCTCGTCCGGTGAGGAGCGTGCCTTCACGCTGATCGTCGAAGCGGCCGATCCCTTCGCGTCAGGTACGTCGCCCACGGTGCGGCTCGTGGTCGACGGGATGGACCGGATCGAGGGCACCCTCGACCGCGCTCCTTCGATCGAGCCCCGCAGCCGGTAGCAACCGCGGTCAGGCTCACGGTCGATAGCCGCCTGGGTTGAGGCGTCGCCCGGCGGCGTCGATCATGCCGTCGAGTGTGGGGCGGTCGAGCCAGCGGCCGCCCACTACCACGCCCTCAATGCGGCTGGTGTGGCGGATGTCGGCGAGCGGGTTGCCGGCGAGGAGCACCAGGTCCGCTCGTTTGCCGGGCTCGATGGTCCCAACCTCGGCCGACTGGCCGAGAAACTCGGTGGGCACGACCGTCGCGGCGCGCAGGGCTTCAGCTGGTGTGAGTCCGGCGCGTACCAATCCCTCCAACTCGCGGTGCATCATCCAGCCGTAGCCCATCAGGCCGCCGGGCCCGTCCGACCCCGCCATAATCTTACCTCCCGAGTCGGCAAACGCGCGCACCAAGCGGTTCCGGATCTCGACGTAGCGGGCCCGGAGCTCGCGTGACGGCGGGTTGTTCCAGTAGTAGCGGCGTGACTTGAGGTAGAGGTCGCGCATGGCGGGCGGGATGTGGGGGTAATCGGGCCGAGCCTCGATCTCGGCGTCAGTGTACTCGGTCGCGAACCACGAGATGAAGAATGCCGTCGTCGGCGTGATAAACACGCCGGCCCGCGCCGTAGCCCCGGCAAGCGCATCGATCTTGCGCAGGTCGATGTACTCGAGCGAGCGCCAGTTAGCGGCCCGATATGCCGCGACGTCGGACACCGAAGTCTTCATCGGCGCCGAGTCGGCGAGTGCTGCCTCCATGTAATTGTCGAAGTGTTCGATCTCCTGCCCCGCAGCCAGCGCCCGCGCGACGCCGACTCTCGGATCGACATGCCCGACCATGCGGATGCCCAGCTTGCCGGACTCCGCTACCAGCACATCGTAGACCTCGGGCGTGATGTCCGTTGTAACCTTGAGGAAATCGTAGCCGGCGTCGACCGCGTGACGGACGGCGCGCCGCGCATCGTCCGCGGTGCGAGCGGGCAGGGCATTGGTGCCGCCAGGCCCCGTCACGTGCGGCGACGCGACGAAGAGCGTGGGGCCTAGCCGCTCGCCGGTTTGGATCTCGCGACGGAGACGAAGGTGCGTTGGGGTACCGATCATCATCCGGGCAGTGGTGACACCGTGGGCGAGGAAGACGCCCAGCTCGTACGGAGCAACCGAGTCGGGCACCCACTCGTCGGCATAGAGATGCGCGTGCATGTCGATCAGGCCGGGGATCAGGAATCGGCCCCGCCCGTCGATCAGCTGCGCATCGCGCGGAACGGTGGTGCGGCCGGTCGAGACCGCGGCGATCCGGCCGTCGCGCACCACCACCGTGGCGCCGGTGATGGGGGCGGCTCCTGTCATCGGAATCACCGTGACGTTGGTGATGGCGAGGTCAGGGTCGGGCGTATGGGCAGCTAGCGGAACGGCTGGCGCGGCGGTCAGAGCGGCGACGACATATCGCAGAGCAGCAATCACGGTGGTCTCCGGCGGGTATACCAGAGCGTACGAAGCCGGAGGCGCCGGGTTTCGAGTGACCGGCTGGCGGGCCACTCGCGGCGTCCATGACACCGAAGTCGAATCCTGGCCCAGGATCGTCGCGTAGGGAGAAGGACTCCCTCCTCTCGGAGCCATCATGCTTGCTGCCTTCGTTCTGGCACTCGGGGCGCTCGGTGCGCCGTCGGCCGATACGGTGCGGGTCGAAGTGGGTGATCCTGCGGTGGATGGCCGCGTCTACAAACCGCATCGTGCCCGGGTTCGCGTCCACCTGGGGTCCACCGATACGCCGCCCGTCAACGAGTGGACCAACGAGCTCACCATCGGTGACTCGGCCGGCCGCAAAGTGATGCGGTGGGTCACACTCGGCCGCTTCGATGCGAACGGACAGCCCGGCTCGGTGCTCCGGCAGACCTACGACCTGCGGACCCTCACGCCTTTGGGCTTTTGGCGCGAGACGCGTGACGGCGACCGGGTTGCGCTTGCGATCGACGGCAAACGGATGCGGGGCACCAGGAAATCGGCCAAGGACACGACCGTCCACCAGGTCGATCAGGAAATCCCACGGCTCGGCTTCATTGCATCGGCGTCGGATCTGGTGCCGCTCGCGGTTGGCATGACGCCGGGCAAGGTGATCATCGCGCCGATCTGGGGGCCTAACATGCCCACGGCGGAAACGCGGATCTTCACGGTGATCGGCAAGGTGCCGACCATGGTGGAAGGGAAAGAGTGGCAGGCGTGGAAGGTCGAGGAACACCGTGCTTCGGATGGGCGTCACCTCGCAAATTGGTACCTGGTGGAGGAGTCGCCCTACATGGTGGCGGGCGAGGTGTTTCTCCCGAACGGCCAGGTGCAGAAGATGACCGAGATCGCGCTGCCATGAGGTGTGGCCTCCGCGGCGGACATGGGCGTGGTCGCAGCGTTTGTGCGCATCTTGCGCTGTGGGTCCGGTTGCCGTGGCGTGTGGCCGTCTGTGCCGGGCTCGTTGCGTTCGCAGCATGCGGAGCAGGCGGTGGCGAACCGGCTGACCCCGTGACCGCGGTGGTCGAGCTGCTGGGGCAGGACGAAGCGTTCGCCGCGGCGAGCGCTCGGACCGAGGTAGTGGACGCGATCCCGCCGATCTTCGCAGCTGGCGTCATGACGCCAGTGCCCGGACGGGGATGGCTCGAGGGTCGCGAGCATGCCCTTGCCGGCCTGCGCGCCAACCCTGCGCATGCGGGCGCGCGGCTCTCGTGGATCCCGGTTCGCGGCGGCGTTTCCGGCGATGGACTCCACGGCTTCACCTTCGGGTACATGACGCTCCACCAGGCCGGCGGTGACAGTGTCCCGCTCAAGTATCTCAGCTACTGGGTGCGTGACACGTCGGGCTGGCGCGTCCTGGCCTGGAAACGCCGCCCGCGCATGGCAGGCGAGGTCGATGCCACGCGGATGCCGTCGTTCACGCCGTCTGGAGCGGTGCCCATTCGCGATACGGCTCGTCTTGCGGAGCTTGCGGTGTCGCTCGCGGCGGCCGAGCAGGCGTTTTCCGACGAGGCGCAGCGGGCGGGTCTGGGCCGCGCCTTCGTTCGCTGGGGCAGGGCCGACGCGATCAACTTGGGCGGCCCGGGTGTTCCGGGGGTCGTGGTCGGGGCAGAGGCGATCGGTGCGCACGTGGGCGGCGGCGACACGACGAGTACCAGCCCGGTCGAGTGGAACGCCGATCGCGCTGTCGTGGCATCGAGCGGCGACCTGGGCATTACCTTCGGCATGATCCGACCTCACCAGCCGGGCAGCGCGCCCATTCCGTTCTTTACTATCTGGGCTCGAGAGTCGCCGGGCGCTGCCTGGCGTTATATCGCGGAATAGCAGCGGGCTCCGTCGGCCCGAGGCGGTGTCTGTCCGATGAGTCGCGCGATCACGCCGGAACGTAGCTCAACCTGAGCACATCCTCGTCGATCCGATCATGGGTCATGAGACGGAGCGGCGGCCGAGGTCCGGCGAAAAATGGCGTGCCGTGGCCAAGCACGACGGGGTGCAGGTAGATGCGATACTCATCGATCAGGCCAAGTTCGGTGAGACTGTGCGCCAAGGTCGGGCCGGCAACTTCAATCTCTCCATCGTGCTCGGCTTTGAGCGCGCGAATCGCGCCCTCGAGATCGTCCTTGATGAGGCTGGCGTTGGGACCGACCGACTCCAACGAGCGCGAGACGACCCACTTCTGCTGGTTCCGCCACGCGGCCGCGAAGGCATGTTCCTCTGGGCCCCATTCAGGAAAATCCTCGTCCCAGTAACGCATGATCTCATACATCTGGCGACCGTAGACGCTGCCCGCCTGCTGCCGAGCCTCCTCGATGAAGTGGCGGAAGAGCTTGGGGCTCGGTTCAAACCGCATATGGTCGACGTAACCGTCCAGGGACTGGTTCATTCCGAACACGAGCTTGGCCATACCACTTCCTTTCCTCGTGCGGTGCACCCATAGTTCTGATTGCAGAATGCAACCGGTTGTAAGTTAGATCAACCGATCTCATATCGCAACCGGTTTTGGGGGTATGCGCATGGACAACCCACGTTCGGGCTGCCCGATCAATCTGACGCTCGAGACCCTGGGGGATCGCTGGAGTCTGATCGTGATCCGCGATCTGATGTTCGGCAACCGCCGTCACTTCCGCGAGCTGCTGAGCCGGTCGGAGGAGCGGATTTCCTCGAACATCCTGGCCGACCGGCTGGTGCGCCTGGAGAAAGCCGGATTGGTCTCCCGTCGCGATGATCCCAGCCACAAACAGAAGGTCATCTACAGCCTCACGGAAGCATCCATCGCCCTGGTGCCGTTGCTGGCCCACATGGGCGGCTGGGGCCTGCGCCACACGCCGGCATCGAAAGAGCTCTCGATCCGCGCGAAAATCTTGGAGGACGGAGGCCCGAAGCTCTGGTCCGAGTTCATGGAGGAACTGCGGCACCTCCACCTGGGAGCGCCGGCGCCTCGCGAGTCGGTCTTTGGCAGGCTGCAGGCGGCCTACGAAGCCGTCTGTGCCGAGTCGCAAAGGTCGAGCGGAACGAACGCGTCACGAGCGTCCACGACGGCAGCGCCAGCCACGCGCCGCCGGTCGCGTTGACCTCGGATCGCGCGCGCTGCGACAGCGCCCGCGTCTTTCGCGTCGGGCGAAAGGACCTTCCGGTAGCCGCCGGGCGAGGCTGGTCCTCCCGTTAGATTGAGATATGCCGTTTCGCATCCTGGTAACCGACGAGGTAGACCGCGAAGGCGTCGACCTCCTCAGAGCCGTCGACGATTTCATCGTCGACGAAGTACCCACCCTTCCTGCCGACGAACTGCTCCGCCGGATTCCGGAGTACGACGCCATCGTCGGCCGGAGCGCCACCAAGATCTCCGAACCGCTGCTGCGCACCGGCACTCGTCTCAAGGTCATCGGGCGCGCCGGTGTAGGTGTCGACAACGTGGCGCTGGATGTCGCCACGCAACTCGGGATTGCCGTCATCAACGCGCCAGCCGGTAATACGCTGGCGGTGGCGGAGCTCTGGTTCGGCTCGATGCTCACCCTGCTCAGGCACCTGACTCGAGCCAACCTGTCGATGCACGAGGGGCGATGGGATCGGTCGGCGCTGCTCGGCAGTGAGCTCAACGGGCGGACGCTGGGCATCGTGGGTCTGGGCCGGATCGGAGGGGCGATTGCCACCCGGGCGCTGGCCTTCGGCATGAAGGTGCTGGCCTATGATCCGTATGTGTCCGACGACCGGTTCATTACGCTCGGCGTGACCCGGGTCGCCACGCTTGCTGCGCTCTGCGATGCGGCCGATATCCTGACGGTGCATACGCCGCTTACGGCGGAAACCACCGGGATGATCGGGGCCGCCGATCTGGCCCGGCTGCGGCGCGGTGCGATCGTGGCCAACCTGGCTCGCGGCGGGATCGTCGATGACGACGCGCTGCGGGAGGCCATTGTCCGGGGTCATCTGAGCGGCGCTGTGCTCGACGTCTTCGTGGCGGAGCCGGTTCAGGGTGACCACGCCTGGCAGGTGATGGATCGCGTCGTGCTGACGCCGCACATCGGGGCGTCGACGGTGGAAGCGCAACGGAACGTCGCGGTCGATGCCTGTGAAGGGGTTCGGAACGCGCTGCTCCGGGGTGACCTCTCCCGGTCCCTGAATGTCACGATGCCGCCGGGCGACTGGGTCCAGCTGCGCCCGGTGGTCGAGTTGGCCCGTCGGGCTGCGGACGTAGCGCGCACGCTGCTGGCCGATCGGGGGGCGCGCGCGGTGGCGTCGATCACCGTCCGGCGCGGCGCCGACCTCAGCGCCGCCGGTACGACGCTGCTCTCGGCGGCGGCGCTTGGTGTGCTGGAGGGCATCGTCGACGAATCCCGGCTCAACCTGATCAATGCCCGCGCGCTGGCAGCCTCCCGCGGGGTCACGCTGGGTTTGGCCGAGGATGCCGCGCCGGTGCATCCTCGGGCAGTGGAAGTCGTGGTGGTGGCCGATGGGCAGGAGATGCGGATCGGCGGGGTCGCGCCGCTCGATGCTCCCATGCGCCTCACTCGGGTCGGGCCGTTCCACGTCGATGTGGCGCCGCGGGAAACCCTGATCGTGCTGACCAACCGCGACGTGCCGGGCGTCATCGGCCATGTGGGTACCGCGCTCGGCAGCGCGGGTGTCAACATCGCCGAGTATCACCAGGCCCGTTTGGCGGAGGGTGGCCAGGCGCTGGCCGTGATCTCGGTGGACGGTCCCGGCGGGCCGGGGCTTCGGGAGACGCTGATGGCCCTGCCGGACGTGCAATCGGCCTCCGTGATCCGTTTCAAAGCCGGTTCATGAGCAGGCTCGTCGTCGACCGGGACGTCCGGGAAGGATTCGCGGCCGATGCTTCCGGGCTGATCCTGGTACCCGAGGCGGTGGCGCGTCCGGACAGCGCCGCCGAGGTCGTCGAGCTGTTGCGCCAGGCCACCACCGATCGGACCTGGGTCACGCCGGCAGGTGGGCAGACGAGTACTACCGCGGCCAGTATTACGGATCGCGGAATCCTCCTGTCGACCCGGCGGTTGGATCGCATCATCGACATCGACCCGTCGGCCCGGACCGCGCGGGTCGAGGCAGGTGTGCTGATCGGCGATCTGCAGCGCGCGCTTGCCCCGCATGGGCTCTTCTTTGCGCCGGACCCGACCAGCGAGCAGGAGTGCACCGTGGGCGGCGCGATTGCCTGCAACGCATCGGGGCCGAGAACCTTACGATACGGTGCGACCGGCGCCCATCTGCGGGGGGTGACGGTTGCGCTGGCATCCGGAGAAGTTCTGGAACTCCGTCGCCCCGTGCTCGAGAAAAACACCGTCGGGTATCCTCCACTCCAGGACCTGGTCTCCTGGTTCGTCGGCAGCGAAGGGACCTTGGGCGTGGTGCTCGCGGCGGAGCTTGCGCTCCTGCCGCGGCCGGCCGTGGAATTGGGCCTGGCCATTCCGTTCGCGACAGAGACCGATGCGCTGGCCTTCATTGTCGCGGCCCGTGAATCTGCGGCGGTTGCTCCGCGGTGTCTCGAGTTTCTCGATCGGGAGGCGGCGGCCATCGCGCGGCAGGACGGCGGAGACGCGGTGTGGCCGGACGATGTCGGCGCGGTCGTCTATGTCGAGGAAGCGCGAGATGACGAGCCGCCGCTCGAGGCGTGGCTCGAACTCGCGGACCAGTATGGTGCGCTCGTCGATGCGGTCAACGCCTTTGAGGGCGATACGGCGCTTTCGGTAGCTCGTAGGCTGCGGCATGCGGTGCCGGCACAGATGCATGAGCGGGCGACGGTGTTTCGCGGCCAAGGAGGGCGTCGGATCTCGACTGACTGGGCGGTGCCCTACCGGCAGCTGGCGGAGACGATCGCGTCGGTGCGCCGCCGGGCGGAGGAAGCGGAATTGCTGGCGCCCGTCATCTTCGGCCATGCCGGGAACGGTCATCCCCACTGCAATTACATCGGCCGGGATCCTGCGGAGGTTGCCCGGATCGAGTCCGTGGTCGAGCAGACGTTGCGTGAGGTGGTTGCTGCGGGGGGCACCGTCGCAGCCGAGCATGGTATCGGAAAAGTCAAAGCCAAGTGGCTGGCGCTTCAGTTCGATGGGACGCAGCAGCGGATGCTCCGCGCCGTCAAGCGAGAACTGGATCCGCTTGGTCTGCTGGCGCCCGGCAATATTCTCGCCTCCTGATCGGGCCCCGCCGCGTCCGCACGGCGCAGGCAGCATGTTTTCCCTGACATCGGTAGGTTCGCATGAGTGACTCCCCTCGGCAGTATCTGTTGCGCCAGCTCGATATGGCCTGGATGCTCACGAGCTATCATCTCGATACCCTCACCACGGACGAGTGTCTGTGGCGTCCGACCGGCCGAGGGCTCCATCTCCGAGAGGACGGGGCGGGGCGCTGGGTGACGGATTGGCCCGAGCGGGAAGACTATGAGATCGGCCCGCCGAGTGCCGGCTGGGTCACCTGGCACATGCTGTTCTGGTGGTCGATGGTGCTCGATCACTCATTCGGCGATGCCACGCTTGGTCGGGAGGACATCCGTTGGCCCGGCAGCGCGGAGCAGGTGCGTGAGCAGCTGGCGGAGCGGTATCGGACTTGGCGTGAGCGGGTCGAGGCCCTGTCCGATGCCGAGTTTGCATCGGCGGAGCGGACCCGATGGCCGTTTCCCGACCGCCCGTTCGGGGATGTGGTGGCCTGGGCCAACATCGAACTGACCAAGAACGCAGCCGAACTGGGGTATGCGCGGTTCCTCTACGGAGTCCGGCAGGGCTGACGGTCGGGTCCCGCGCCGTACCCCCGCCGCCCTATGCGAACGGGGCACCCGCTCGTACTTTGCAGGGATACCCCATTCCGAGGACGCGCCATGTTGCGAGCGATGCTGGTAGGTGTGGTTGGGCTGGCTGTCGTGGGGTCGGTCCCCCTGTCCGCGCAGCAGTTCGAAGGCACCATCGTGACTCAGATGTTCAGCCGTGGCAAGCCGGCCATGGAAATGGTCAGCAGTCACAAGGGCGGAAAATCACGTATGGACATGCAGTCGGGGCGGGAGTCGGGTTACTCGATTCTCGATCTGGAGAAGGAATCGATGACGATGGTGATGCCGTCGCAGAAGATGTTCATGGTGATGTCGTTTCAGGGGGCCGAGGCCGGAAAGGACGAGCCGGTCAAGGCGCCGAAGATCGAGGCTACCGGTCAGAGCGAGACGATTGCCGGGCATAAGTGCGATCACTACCTCGTGACATCGGATGAAAACGTGATGGACGTCTGCGCGGCCAAGGGCCTCGGCTTTTTCGGAAATGCGGGACGCAACGCGGGGCCGATGGGGCGGGGCGCCGGGTCGTCGATTCCGCTCGAGTATCGTCAGCTGGCGGAGCGATTCAAGGATGGATTCCAGCCGCTCAAGATCGAGCAGGTCAAAGGCTCGGCACGGGAAACGGTGATGGAGGTCAAGTCGATCGAGAAGAAGAGTCTCGATGCGGCGTTGTTCGAAATTCCTGCTGGGTACACGAAAATGGATATGGGTGGCTTGCCGGGCCGGGGCCGGATTCCGGGTCTGCCGCGTCGCCCGTAGTCGGATCAGAGCACTTCAATTCGAGATGGAGCGTCACGTGACCTCATCGGTGCGCAGGGCGTGGTACGTACTTTCGCTGGCGGCAATCGCGCCCGTGGCCGTCTCGGCCCAGTCGGCGCGGGACTTCGTGTCGGTCGATGCGCCGGTGGTGGCGCTCACCAACGTCAAAGTGATCGATGGAACCGGCGCCGCGCCGCGAGACGATCAAACCATCGTGATCGAACGAGGCAGGATCAGCTGGGTGGGGCCGAGCGGGTCGGCCAAAGTCCCGGCCAATGCGCGGGTGCTTGCTTTGCAGGGTCATACGGTCATGCCGGGTATGGTCGGTCTCCACGATCACACCTTCTATGGAGGCGGGCCGTGGCCGTTCGTCCATCAGCCGGTCAGCGCGCCGCGACTCTACCTGGCGTCGGGCGTCACGACCATCCGGACCACGGGGTCGAACGCTCCATATCAGGATCTGATCCTCAAACGCGCCATCGAGAGTGGAGCGGAAGCGGGCCCACGGATGTACGTGACCGGCCCGTACATCACCGGCCCCGGTGGCAATCACGGCATCATGCACGAGGTCAGCACGCCAGAGGCTGCCCGGCGGATTGCGTCGTATTGGGCTGCGGAGGGAGCGAGCTGGCTCAAAGTGTACGACCGGATTGCCCGCGCGGAACTCAAGGCGCTGGTGGAAGAAGCGCACAAGCACGGCGTGAAGGTGACGGGGCACCTTTGCTCGGTGGGCTATCGTGAGGCGGTCGCTGCCGGCATGGATGCGGTCGAGCATGGTCTCTATGCCAACCAGGAGTACGATCCCGCCAAGCGGCCTGATCAGTGCCCCGGTGTCAAGATGAGCGTGTTCGAGTCGCTCGACATCAATGGTGAAGCGGTGCGCGCGACGTTCAAGGACATGGTGGCCAACAAGGTCGCCATGACATCGACCGTGGTGATCTTCGAGGGGCTGATGGTGGGGCGTCCTCCGATCGAGCAGCGCACGCTGGACGCGTTGTACCCGCCGGCGCGGGAAGCGTATCTCCAGGCTCGGACCGCGTTGGCCACGCCGGAAGGTCGCGCTGCCGCTGTGACCGATGCGGGCTTCAAGAAGTTGCTCGAGTACGAGCTGGCCTTTGTGCGGTCAGGGGGGCTGCTCGGGGCCGGTGTCGATCCGACGGGAATCGGAGGAATTCTCGCCGGGTTCGGGAACCAGCGCAACTACGAGTTGTTCCTCGAAGGCGGCTTTACTCCGGTCGAGGCGATCCAGGTCATGACGGCCAACGGGGCCAAGATCCTTGGCGCGGACGCCGAGTATGGCACGATTACACCCGGGAAGTACGCCGATCTGGTGGTCATGAACGGCGATCCGATCGCTCGCCCCGCAGAGATTCGGAACGTGACCCTCGTGTTCCGCGAAGGGGTCGGCTACGACTCGGCCAAGCTGATTGCGTCGGTGAAGGGAACGGTGGGGTTGCGCTAGGAGATGCCCATGAGCGGATCGGGTCGGGCATGGGCGGCCGTGACCGTGATCCGGACGTGGATTCAGTAGGAAATCCACCGACTGCGTTCGTGGAAATAACCCGAGCTTGCCGCGAAGGATTTGCCCCTCGTGTTGTTACGGGGCCTGATATACGAGAGGCAATGCAGATGGACGATGGGGAGCGTCGTCGATGCCGGTGTTGACCCGGGCACGGCTCGGATGGATCGCGGCCTGCTGCGTGACCGTGCTCTGGTCGGAGCCGGCTCACGGGCAGGCCGTTTTGACCGGCCGGGTCGCCGGCGGAACGCCGATCGGACCTCTGCTTGGTGCGCTGGTCGAGATTCGGGGGCTCGAGCTGGGCGCCGTCACCGATTCGACGGGCCAGTTCCGAATCGAGGGGATTCGGCCCGGCCAGCATGAGATCCTGGTCCGCCGGATCGGGTACCGTCCGCTGCGGCAGCGGATTCGTTTCGGAGCGGATGAAGTCGTGCGGGTCGGACTGCGACTGATCGAGATTCCCATCATCCTCGATTCCGTAACGGTGCGCGCCGACGAGTTGACGTGGCCCAATCCGATGATGGCCGGCTTCGACCAGCGATTGAAGCAGGGCGCCGGCCGGTTTCTCGATCATTATCAGCTTGCCGAAAAGGAAGGACAGAGCCTCGAAAGCGCTCTCAGGGATTTGGGCGTTCCAATCGAGTACGGGCGGCGCGGCGCTTATGCGGCAGAGTCGCGAGGATCGTCGAGCATGCAGCAGCGGACTTGTCCCGCGCGCGTCATTCTCGATGGCGCTTTGCTCAACTGGAACCGTGACACGCTGTATCTGCGGGATCTCCCGCCGATTCGTCATCTTGCCGGAGTCGAATACTATCGCGGCTCGGCCCAGGTTCCGTTGATGTTCCAGTTGGACGGGGCGGTGTGCGGGGTGCTGGTAATCTGGAGCCGAGTCCGATAGACCTTCCATCCGGACCAAGCAACGCGGGGCGCAGACGAAATCCGTCCGCGCCCCGCGTTTTGTTCCGGTACTGCCCGGCGGCTACTGTCCCGCGTTGGCCGGGCCGTTGCGTCCCGCGTTGAGATCGTTCCAATGCAGGATCGCGTTGAACCCGAGGAAGAAGGTTCCGTGAGTCTGCCAGCGCCAGAACGGACGGATGCCGAACATCACCACATGTCCGCTGCCGACCGGCGCATCGATGACCTGCGCCCGGTTCGAGAGGTACTGACCGTTGGCCAGCGTACCTGACAGCAGCATGTCGTTCGGGTTGGTCGGGAAGCGCATCACGACGCGCGGGTCGGCCGACTCGGTGCTCAGCCCGAACTGGCGGGCCATCTGCCGGAACTGGGCGACCTGCTCGTCCTGGCCCGGTCCGGTCCGGGGCGCGCCGGTGTGCGCTGAGGAATCGGTAATCCAGGGCGAGAGAGTGAGCCGTGAGGCCATCGGCGTCACATTCTGTCCCGGGCCGCTGTTGGCGCCGCTGAAGACGGCCGCCAGTCCGGAGGCGCCACCACCGCCGGTGCTCAGCACGGGGGCCTGGTTGAAGTAGACCGGCAGCTGGGCATCGAAGCCGTACGCGATCGGACTGGTGCGATCGGAGACGATGCCGCGCATGATCGAGCCGCGCACGAACAGGTCCGCCGGCTCCTCGATGGTGATCCCGGAGGTGAGGCCGAACGCCGGGAAAATGGTGGAGGTGGCGCCCTCGACGATCAGGGTGCCGCCGTCGCGGACGAACTTGGCGAGTTCCGCCAGTCCTTCCAGACCCATCCCGCCCCGGATGTCGTCGCTCTGATCGTTGACGCCGAGATGGGGCGTCTTGTCGGTCTTACGGTAGGGCAGCGGCCGGTCGTCGACCTTGGCGATGCCGTTGATCTGGGCTACCGGGGTGCCGCCGACGTGCGGATAGATGATCACGTCGTACTTGCTACGCAGGTTGCCGTCGCGGAGCTTCTGGTCGGCAAAGTAGGTGTAGGGAACCTCATAGGTATCGAGCGCGGCGCGAATCCAGCCCTCGTCCTGGGTGCGCTGCCAGGCATGGACATACCCGATGCGCGGCAGGTCCATGGTGTGGGTCTTGACCGTTGGCGCCGAGGCCACGGCATAGCCGGTCAGGCCCAGGTCGGTCAGGGTCTTACCGAGCGCGGCCAGGTCGGCATTGCGGATGATGAACGAGCCGGCGCGGAACTGCCGGCCGCCCGCGGTGAATCCTTCCTGCGCCGCGTCCATGGCGACATTGGCATGGCGGTACCGGAAGGTCATCAGATTGTTGTCGGTCGTATGGTCGACCACGACCACCGATCCGCTGCCTTCGATGCCGCCAGGTGCGCGCGACTCGCCGGTGACCGGAGCCATCGGTTGGGTCAGAATGCTCTTGTCACCGACCGGGGTGATGACCACGTTCCGCATCAGCGGGAAGGTCCACCCGGTATCGTCATACGGCCGCGGATTCTCGGGCGGAAAATTCTGGACCGAGAAGTACATGTCGGCCAGGGTGTGATAGGGCTGGTCGCCGCGGATGATGAAGTCTCCCGGCTGGACCGACACCTTCCCGGCTGTGAATGCGCTGGTGGCCCGATGGATTTCGAGGCCCTGTCTCCAGAGTTCGTTGATGGCCGCGACGGCATCGGCCTTCCGGCGCTGGTTGGCCGGCACCACCCAGGCGTGGTTGGGACCGTTACGGCCTTTGTCGACTGCCCGCTTGTTCTTGATCCAGTAGTTCTCGAGGTACATCTCGCGGTTCTTGGCCACGTGATTCAGCACGACGAGCAGCGCCGACTGCTGGATGTTGGCGTTGTTGCGGGGGCCCCAGGCAATCGACGGAAGCGGCGGGTTGCCGCGGAACCATTCGCGGCTGGTGCGCGCCGGCGGGTTGCGCACCGTGCTGGTGTCCGGGCCGTAGCTCTGGACCTCGTAGAACCGGCCGATGGAGTTGTGGCTGTGGGCCAGGAAGAAGAGATAGTTCGGGACCCAGCCGTCGTAGAAGCCGTAGGTCCAGACCCCAGGCACGCCCCGCTTGGTGAGCTCGACGACTTCCGTCTTCGACATCAGCCACCACTCGTCGATCGTGATCGGGTCGATCGATTCGTTGTACGGGCCGGTGCCGGTCGAGGCGTAGAGGTAGGGCACCGACTCGTGCAGGTCGTGCATCACGGTCGGCTTCCAGTTGAGCAGGAACTTGGTGGAATTCCGGGTCAACGCCAGAAACTGTCCCATGCCGTCCCGGTTGTTATCGTGGGCGACATATCTGCCCCAGTACATCAGCGGCAGACGCTGGGATCCGGCGGGGAGGGCCTTGTTGTAGTAGTAGGTGTCGACCTGTTTGTCGCGGCCATCCGGTTCGAGGACGGGCGTGATGAAGGTGACGACGTTGTCTCGAATGGCTTTGACGTACGGTGTTTCCGTCACGGCCAGCCGGTAGGCGAGCTCCATCACGACCTCGGGCCCGCCCGTTTCGGGCGAGTGCAGGCCGGTGGTGATCCAGTAGAACGGCTTGGCCGAACCGATCAGGCGGCGCGCTTCCGCTTCGGTCGTCTTACGCGGGTCGGTGAGCTGCGCCAGCATGCCCCGGTACTTCTCGAGCTGCTTGATCGTGGCGGCGTCGGACACCGCCAGCACGATCATCTCGCGCCCCTCTTCGGATTGTCCGATGCTCCAGACGGTGACCCGATCGGAGGCCGCATCCAGCGCCCGGAAGTAGCGGTAGATGTCCTTGGTGTAGGTCAGCTCGCCCGGGGTACCGACGATCCGGCCCAGGAACTTGAGCGGCGTCGGCACGGTCGAGGAGGCAGGCATCGGGTCGACCAGCTCGGTGGTCACGCGGGGGTCGCGCAGATACTCCCGCATCAGGCGGGTGTATTCCTGGTCGACGGATTGGCCTGACTGGGCCGACGCCGGGGCGGCCCCGCCGACGGCGAGGACGGCCAGGGTGGCAAGGCGAATCCAGGGGGTAAAACGAGACATACGGTTCCTCGGAAGAGGCAGGGGCGTAACAGGGATTTGAAGGGGGCGGGCCAATAGGCCCATCTTAATAATACGCTGTCGGGGGCCCGATCGTTGAGGCGGCCGGGTCGCTATTTTTGCAGCCATGCATCCACATGAACCAGTCCTCATCGTCGGCGCCGGGCCTATCGGGCTGGCCTCGGCCATTGCCGCCAAACGGCGGGGATTCGACCCGGCGGTCATCGATGCCGGGGCGATTGCCGAATCGATCGTTCGCTATCCCAATGGGATGTCCTTTTTTACGACGCCGGAGCGACTCGAGATCGGCAATCATCCGATCGTCACCTCGGGCGCGAAACCCACGCGCGAGGATGCCCTGATGTACTATCGCGGTGTGGCCCGGGTCGAAGGACTCCGGGTCCACTCGTACACCAGGCTGGTGGGCGCCCAACGGCGGGACGGGACGATCCACTGCTTCCTGGAGCGCACGTTAGGCGAAATACGGCCTGAGCTGGTCGTGACCGAGCGCCTGGTTCTGGCGACCGGCTATTTCGGTCATCCCAACCGGCTCGACGTGCCCGGCGAGGACCTCCCGCATGTGACGCACTATCCCGAGGAAGCGCATCCCCTGGCGGGGCTCGCTGTCGTGATCGTCGGCGCCAAGAACTCGGCCATCGAACTCGCCCTGGCGGCGTTTCGGGTCGGTGCGAAGGTCACGGTGGTCCATCGGGGTCCCGAACTCAAGCCGAGCGTGAAGTACTGGCTCAGGCCGGATTTCCTGAATCGGGTCGCCGCGGGGGAAATCGCGGTGCGTTGGAATACGACGGTGGCCGAGATCACCCGGCAGCAGGTAACGGTCCAGGGTCCCGACGGCGATGAGACGCTAGCTGCGGATCGTGTGTTTCTGCTGACGGGCTACCGGCCCGACTTCGGACTCCTGCAGCGGATCGGCATCGAACTCGATCCGGAGACGGGCCGGCCGACCCACGATCCCGTGACGCTCGAGACCAATGTGCCGGGCGTCTATCTCGCGGGGAGTCTGACGGCGGGGAAGTTCATTTCCGAGGTTTTCATCGAGAACGGCCGTTACGACGGTGAGAAAATATTCGGGGATTCGTCGGCGCGGAGCCGGGCAGGCCAGGCGGCCGATGCGATCCATCGGCCGCTTGGCGAGTAGAGACTATTGTACCGAGGCGAGCCTGACACGGAATACCAGAATCGAGTTGGGAGGAATTCTGCTGTTGTCGGAGGCGCCGTAGCCCAGCGCCGGAGGAATGATGATCTGACGTTCTCCTCCCACGGCCATGCCGCGGACGCCCTCGTCAAATCCGGGTACGACCTCTCCCAGTCCGACGCGAAATCCGAGGGCATTGCCCCCGATGTTCGAGTCGAACTGGGTGCCGTTGGCCAGCCAGCCGGTATAGAAAACGGTCACTTGCCGCCCGACGGTGACGGTCGTCCCGGTGCCGGTCGCCAAGTCCCTCCAGTAGAGCCCGGAAGCCGTCCTGGTCATCGCACCGAGATCGACGCCTAACGACGCGGCAAAGGTCGTCGTTTCGATATCGGGTACGTCGGGACCGGAGGAGTCGGAGCCGCACGAAGCGGCTCCGAGGGCCAGGGTCAATGCCATCAGAATGCGGACCTGCCGCATCGCGTACGATCGAATCATTCCGAAACCGGCTTACTTTCCGCTGGTGCGGGCGTGCGCACGTACTTGTCGAGCCAGGCCGACCACCGGGCCCAGAGGTCGAGCAGGGTTTCCTTGGTGGCCGGGCCGTGATCTTCGAACGGGTAGAGGTAGAGCGAGGTGACCTTGCCCAGCCCGTTCAAGGCATGGAACAGTCTCGGCGAGTTGGACAGCTCGGTCCCCACGTTCTGATCGCTCATTCCGTGATACATCAGCAATGCGCCCGTCAGGTTGTTGACGTGCAGGATGGGCGACATGCTGAGATAGGTGTCCCGTGACTCCCACAGGGTCCGCCGCTCGGTCTGGAAGGCCAGCGGAGTCAGGGTCCGGTTGTAATTGCCGTCGCCGGCGATACCGGCTTTGAAGAACGGCGTGTGAGACATCGCGTTCACGGTCGAGAACGCCCCGTAACTGTGTCCGCCGATCCCTAAGCGGGTCCGGTCGACCAGGCCCCGCCGGTCGACCTCGTCGATCACCGCCGCCAGGTTGTTGCGCAGGTCGTTCTCGTAGTTGTTGTTCTGCTGCCCGGTCGACCCCACGATCGGTGCATCGGGTTCGACCACCGCGTAGCCCAGCCGGACCAGATACTGGATCGAGCGGGGATTGAAGTTCGGGAACTCGTTCTTGTTGAACGTCCGCGCCCCGCGATCATACTCGTCCTGCCCCGTGAACTCGCGCGGGTAGAACCAGAACATGGCCGGCAGCCGCGTACCGGGCTGGTAGCCGGGCGGAAGCGTCACGTTGACCTTGAACTTGAAGCCGTCCGGCCGCTCGACGATGAAGCTCTCGCGCGGCGCGTTGGTCAGGTCCGGCGTATAGTCGATGTTCCGGGTGATCTGCGTCAGGCGATCGCCGTCACGCACGAATGCCTGGGGAACGGCGGTCTGCGATTCGCGGGACACCACCAGCTGGCGGGCTTCGATGTCATGCGTAGCGAGCACGCGCTCGAAGGTGCCGGCGTTGTCGCTCTCGAAGACGCGGGTCTTCTTACCGTCGCGGATCCCGACGCGGTCGATGAAGCTGCGAGGCCCCACGGCCTGCGGGTTCTTGTCGTAAGCCACGCCGTAGTAGTACGCACTCTGCCCATCGGGCGAGACCTCAACCACGCGGGCGCCACGCGGGCCCCCGCCGAACTGGAAGGCGAACGTATTGGGCGCCTGCACCGCGCTCTTGGCCAGGATCAGGTTGCCCGGATTGCTGTACACGTCGTCGGCGCGATAGCGAGCCAGCGTGATCTTCTTGTCGGGGTCGGCCAGCACCACGGCATATTCGTGAATGTTCTGCCCGGTGCGCTCCGTCGCGAACAGCACGCTGTGGTCCGGAGAGAACCGATGGTTGGTGATCCGGCCGGTCGTCGAGTACACCACGGTCACCTTGGTGCTGTCGAACGGCGCCGGCCACAGCATGACCCGATCCCGCCGCCGGGATGCGGGGGTGCCGTCCTCGGTGCTTCGGGCGCTGTCGGCTCCCTCGGCGGCCGGTTCCTGCTCCAGGAACGAGAGGCCTTTGCCGTCGGCCCGCCAGGCAATTTCACGACGCCGGATGTTGCCATCGCCACCGCCCACGCCAGGTGCGGATGGGGTGCGGGTGGTGTCGACGCCCAGGTTCAAGGGCTGGCGATCGATGGTCGCCAAGACGGTACCATCGGTATTCCAGACTTCGTCGACGGTTCCGAAGCTCGAGACCGGTACCACATAGGAGAAAGGCTCCACCATCCGGGTAACCCGGAGGTACGCCCCTCCCGAGCCGGCCTCGATGGTACGGATCATCGCCGGCGCGCCGACCGGCGTGACGGCGCGGCTGCCGACGTCGATCAGCGCGAGCTGACCCGTCGTATGCCACTTGAGTACCGCCTGATCGGTGGGCGTCGCCATCAGGCTCTGATAGGTGCGCAACATGTTCTTGTCTTTTTCTTCGGCCAGCTTGACCTGGGGCCCGACCGGTACCTTCGGCGCGGTGGGTCGAGCGCCACGGGCGGTCGGAATCAGGACCGTCGCAATCTGGCGGCTGTCTGCAGTCCAGCTGAAGTCGGTTAGCAGCGTGGCCAGGACTGGCGTACGGGTAACCTGACGGGCCCGTCCGGTTGCCGCATCGGCCACCCAGATATGCGTAGCGTCCGGGGTGTGGACGTAGAGGGCCAGCTGCTTTCCGTCGGGACTCCAGGTCGGGTTCGATACCCGCGTGCCTGCCGGCGTCTCGACCCGCGTGATCCGTCCGTCCGTTGCCGAGACCAGATCGATCCGCATCGAGTTCCGGATAGTCAGGGTGCGGTTCCGATTGGCGGCAAAGTCGATGAAGAGCCCGCCCAACTCATCGTATGGCTTGGAAAAGGTCTCCATACTCACGGGCCCGTCGCTCACCTCATGAACAAAGCGCAGCTTGTCGGGGCTCGGGTTGGTCGGTGAGATGTTGAGGTATCGCGGAGCAAGCACCGCCGCGCCGATGGAGTCGGGCGGGGCGACGAAGAGTTCGGACCGGATCGCCTCGTCGGTCGAGGTTGCTTTTCCGGTGGTCGGTGCCTGGGCGGATACCGGGCCGGCGATTGCTGCGAGCAGCAACAGGACCCGCAAGGCGCGGGGCCGAAGATCAGACATGGGAGTCTCCGATGGGCGTGGACTGTCAGGAGGAAACTTACTGCCGAGTTGCTCGGGGGCCCAACCCGCCCGACAATGACCCCAGCGGCGGCCCGTAACCTGCAGTTGAATGGGGGGAACGGGAAGGTGTTTGTTCGGGTATGGAAGGAGGCGAGCCTGATTTTCCGTGATGGGCTGGCCTGAGAACGTTGGGACAAAGTTGAGAGTAATGCGAGGATCCGTGACCACATTTCCGACCCGGCTCGAGGGCCTGTTTACCAGTGGTAAGCAGCTGCCGACGTTGCCGAGTCTGGTGCTCGAAGTACAGCGTGCCCTGGCCAACGAGATGTCCGGCCTTCGGGACATCGGGGCGATCATCGAACGGGACCCGGCGCTGACCGCGCGGGTCCTCCGGGTGGCCAATTCAACCGCGTTCTCGCGGGGCGATGCCGTGACCACCGTGCGGGATGCCATCGGGCGGCTGGGGATCGCCAATGTGCGAGCCCTGTGTCTGACGGTGGGAATCGTGCGGGCCTTCGGACAGAACGCCGGTGGGCTCGACCATGCCCGCTATTGGGAGCACTCGGCGGCGGTCGGGCTCGTGGCCGAGCGGCTGGCCGGGCTGAGCCGCCGATATGGCTCGGTCGATGATGGTGAGGCTTATACGGCCGGTCTGCTGCACGACGTGGGGCTCCTGATCGAGGACCAGTTCTTCAGCGGGGATTTCGCGGAGGTCCAGTCGGCGACCGACGCGGACATGGCGCCGCGGTATCGGGTCGAGATCGACCTGCTCGGGATGGACCACGGAGGCATCGGCGGGCGGATGCTCGAACGGTGGGCGCTGCCTGCGGTGGTGCAGTGGTCGGTGGCCTGTCACCACCGGCCCGAGGATGCGCCCGCTGAAGCCGCGGCGCTGGCCGCCATCGTGTGGGGCGCCGAGGCGCTCTGTACCGCGGCCGGGCTCGAACTGGCGCAGGAAGGGAGCGGCGATGTAGCCCCGGCCGAGGTGTTCGAGCGACTGGACATTGCTCCGGATAGCCGGGACGCGTTCCTGGTGGAGGTCGGCGCGATCGGCGACCGCGCGCGGCAGTTCACCCGGTAGGACGTTCTCGCTACTGTCGATTCCGCGGTGTCGACGGTCGTGTCACTAACCAGATGACGACCGTCAGCATGATGGCCCCGAGCCCGATACGCCCCGCCGTGCGCGGTACCAGGAAGACCAATGTCGCTCCCCCCAAAACCGCAATCGATGCCACCGCGCTGAGCTTGGCGCCGGGTGAGATGGTACGGTTGGCCTGCCAGTCCCGAATCAACGGACCGAAGACCCGGTTGTCGAGCAGCCGTCGATGAAGGCTGGGCGACGAGCGCGCGAACGCCGCGGCGGCAATCAGTAGAAACGGCGTCGTGGGCAGGCCGGGCAGCAGGACGCCCAGCCCGCCCAGGGCGACACAGACCAATCCGATAACCTGTAGTCCGATCCGTGCCGGCCTCGAAAGGGTTCGGCCCGGCATCGGTGTCTCCGCAGGTCTCACCCCTTCCTGCACGATTCCTCCATGGCGCGGGAATGCTCGATCCATCCACCCGCCGAATGATACAGCGGAGTCACCCGGCGTGCAGTCTTCGAGATTGTTGCCGTGAACACTTCACTACCTGCGCATTGCAAAGAAGCCTCGCGGTCTGTGCGTTGATGACTGGTGCTTCATGAAGGGATCATGACGCATCGATGAATTCGTAACGTATCTGCTTGCACTGCTCAAGCGCAGCGGAATCTCTCCGATAGCTAGCCTGTAACTTGCCGTGGCCACCTAACGATCTGGAGAGGAGACGGCGCGTGATTGCACTGATTGCCGACGGCGAGCGCGGTATGCGTACCGTGCTGCGGCGCGTCCTGCAGCAGCTCGATGTCGAGGCGCTGGAAGCTGAGAACGGTCTCGAGCTGCTCTACATGCTCGAAGAGGGAAGCGCAAAGGCCGATCTCGTCGTTGTCGACATCGATATGCCGATCATGAACGGCGTCGAAACGTTGCGGGCGATCCGGGCGTCGGAAAAGTATCGCAACATGCCGGTCGTCTGTACCTCGGCGGTCGGTGACAACAGTGTGATTCGCGAAGTCATCGAGATCGGTGTCAGCGACCTGCTGCTCAAACCGGTTCGGCACGACTTTGCCTTGCCGCGCTTCCGGACGGTGCTCCGGAACGCCGATCGACGCCGGCAGCAGGCGCCGGCGCGGGCCGCCGCGGAACTGCTGATCGTCGAGCCGGATCCGAATTTCCTGGCCTTTGCGAAGCCGCTGCTCGGGGCGCATTTCGAGGTGATCGAAGCGACCTCAGCGCCGCGGGCTGCGATGCTGTTTCAGGAGCGGAATCCGCTCCCGCGGGTGGTGCTGTTGCCGGAGGCATTGCCGGTTATCGATGAACTGCAGATGGCAGCCACGCTCCGACGGATTGCCGCGAAGCACAAAGCCGATCCTCCGGAAATCTATCTGCTGACGAATAGTGATCCGATCGAGCCCTACAAGGCCAGTCAGTTCCATGGCGTGCTCAGAAAGACCTTCGTCCCCGAGCAATTCTCCAGCGCGCTCGAACGAGGGGTGCTCAAGCTGGTCGCGCCGATCGATCGTCTGCGCGAGTTGCTGGCCGGGGAGTTGTTGCCGGAGGTGCTCTCTGCGACCCAGCAGACCATCGGCGTTTTGACCGGCCAGGACGCGACACATCTCGGCCCGGACGAAACCGCCCGTCTCGAGTTGCCGGTCCGTTCGACGCTGGTGCTGGGAACGGCCGAGAGCGGTGTTCGGCTCGAGGTGTCGCTCCTCAGCGATGAATCCTCTGTGCTTCGGCTTTCTGCCAAGATGCTCGGGATGGACGTGTCGATGGACGAAGGCGCTGCCGATGTGCTCAACGAACTGACCAACACGGTTGCCGGACGGATTCGCGCTTCACTGCTGACCCGGGATCTCGACCTCAAGATGGGACTCCCGTCGGGCAGTATCGATATCTCGGCCCTGTCTGCGACTTCGTGGTCGCAAGTCGCAGCATTCCGCTCGGTATCCGGTGAGCAGATGCTGGTCGGCCTGCGTGTTCTGCCGGAGTCGTGAAGCGCAACGGCATGCATGTCCTGCCGCGCAGGAATCGTGAGTGATGCAAACTGTGGCACGAAGATTTCCTGAGTAACAAACAAGGTGTCACATGTTCATGTCGACGCCTTCATGATCGCTTCATCTCGACGATCGGCCTGACGGGGTCAGTCGGAAGGTACGCACGAAAGAGCAGCTGCCGAGCGCGTCTCTGTGGAGGATGCATGCACGAACTGGATGACATCACGCGTGAGTTTCTCGTCGAGAGCAATGAAGGACTCGATCAGCTCGATCGTGATCTGGTCGCGCTGGAACAGCGACCCAAGGATCATGAGCTGCTCGCGCGAATCTTCCGTTGTGTGCACACCATCAAGGGCACCTGCGGTTTTCTGGGTCTGGGCAAGCTCGAGTCGGTCAGCCATGTCGGGGAGAATCTGCTGACGCTGCTGCGCGACGGGGCGCGCGATCTGACGCCGGAGCGGACCAGCGGCCTGCTGCAACTGGTCGATGCGTTGCGTCAGATGTTGACGAGTATCGAAGTGACCGGAGCCGAGGGCGATGGCGACTATGGTCCGCTGATCGCGCGTCTCACCGCACTGCAGGAAGAAGATGCGGTCTCCGGTGCGCCGCCGATGAACATGGGTGAGCATCTGGTCGCGCGCGGCCTGGTGACGCCCGAGGCGGTGCGCGATGCGGCCGAGCAGCAGTTGCAGGGCGATCCGCGCCATATCGGGGAGATCCTGGTCGAGCAAGCGCACGTCCCGTTTCAGGCGATTGCCGAAGTCCTCGAGAGTCAGGCGGCCGAGGGGGGACGCGGCGCTGTCTCCGTGAGCGATAGCACGATTCGGGTCGATGTCGGCCTGCTCGACAAGCTGATGAACCTCGTGGGCGAGCTCGTGCTAGCCCGCAATCAGATTCTCCAGCATCTCGCCACCAGTGCGGACCAGACGCTGTCGGCCACCTCGCAACGGCTCAACCTGATCACGACGGAGTTGCAGGAAGGCGTCATGAAGACGCGGATGCAGCCGATCGGCAACGTCTGGAGCAAGTTTCCGCGGGTAGTGCGGGACCTTGCGGCGGGATGCGGCAAGCGGATCAGGCTCGAGATGGAGGGCAAGGAAACCGAGCTCGACAAGACCATCATCGAAGCCATCAAGGATCCACTCACCCACATCGTCCGCAACTCGGCCGACCACGGTATCGAGCCGCCGGAGGTCCGGATGGCCCGGGGCAAGCCGGCGGAGGGCCGGATCTTCATGCGGGCCTTTCACGAGGGTGGCCAGGTCAACATCGAGATTACCGATGACGGAGGCGGGATCGATCCTGCCGCGGTACGCCAGAAAGCGATTGAGAAAGGGCTCCTGACCGCGGAGCAGGCGGGTCGCCTCAGCGATCGGGAAGCATTCAATCTGATCTTCGCGCCAGGTTTTTCGACGGCGGCCAAAGTGACCAACGTCTCCGGGCGCGGTGTCGGGATGGACGTGGTCCGAACCAACATCGAGAAGATCGGCGGCACCGTCGACGTCAGCAGCGATACGGGCAAGGGCACCACGCTGCGGATTCGGATACCGCTCACGCTGGCCATCATTCCCGGCCTCATCGTCACCTCGCGCGGCGATCGTTATGCGATTCCGCAGGTCAGTCTGCTCGAACTGGTACGTCTCGAAGGTGAAGAGGTGGCCCAGAACATCGAGCTGATCTATGGCGCGCCGGTCTATCGGCTGCGCGGGAATCTGCTCCCGCTGGTGGTCCTCAATCATGCACTCGGCTTTACCGCCGAACGGTGGCGGGCCGACTACGACGCGGTCAACGTGGTGGTATTGCAGGCGGATGGCGTGTCCTTCGGCCTGGTAGTCGACGAGATCAACGATACCGAAGAGATCGTAGTCAAACCGCTTGCCAAGCAACTCAAGGGCATTGCAGCCTTTGCCGGTGCCACCATCATGGGCGACGGCAAGGTGGCGCTGATCCTCGATGTCGGAGGGCTGGCCCAGCAGGCCGGCGTGCTGCAGGCAGCCCGAGATCGCGCTCAGAAAGAGAACGTGGTGGCGTCGGCTGCCGGCTCGGGTGAGCGGCGCACGCTGCTCCTGTTCCGCGCCGGGCGAGATCATCGGCTGGCCGTTCCGCTCTCCGAAATTGCGCGGCTGGAGGAGTTCCCTCAGCGCGCGATCGAAGTCGCAGGGACCAGGCGTGTGGTCCAGTATCGCGGCGAGATCATGCCTCTGGTGCACCTGGACGAACTGGTCGACGGGGTGGTTCGGAACGAGACGGTCAGCGATCCGATCCAGGTCGTCGTCTACGCGCACCGCGGCGAGAGCATCGGCCTCGTCGTCGACCAGATCACGGATATCGCCGAGCAGGACATCACAGTCGAGCGGCGTTCGCATGGGCGCGCGGTCTCGGGTTCGGCGGTCATCCAGGACAAGGTCACTGATCTGCTGGACATTCGAGCGGTCCTCGGCCTGGCCGGTTTGGTCCGGGAAGACGACGAGGCGCTGGCGGGCGCAGGAACGGAGCGTTGACCATGGCGACTCAGCAGTTCTGCACCTTCTATGTTGATGACCTCTACTTTGGGGTCGATGTCCTCCAGGTGCAGGAGGTGATCAGAGGTCTCGAGGCCACCCGGGTGCCGCTCGCGCCTCCCGCCGTGCATGGCCTGATCAATCTGCGTGGCCAGATCGTCACGGCTATCGACCTGCGCACTCGGCTCGGACTCGCTCCGCGGCCGGATGGGGTCGAGCCGATGAACGTCGTAGTGCGCACCGAGGATGGCGCCATCAGTCTCTGGGTCGATGAGATCGGGGACGTGATTCAAACGGACGACGACTCGTTCGAGCGCACCCCGGAAACGATGCCGCCGACGGCCAAGGATCTGATCCGCGGGGTCTACAAGCTGTCTGATCGTCTCTTGCTCGTGCTCGATCGGGCCTGCGCGACCAATCTCGAGGCGGTCGGGTCCAAATGAGCATGCTCCATCTCTTGTCGACCGCGGTCCTGGTGCTGATCGGTGCGGGCCTCTACTACCGCCGCCGCACGCGGCTGCACCTCGGTCTCATGGTCATGGCACTGGCGGTTGACCTGGGGCTCGTGCTGTATATCGAAATCACCAGATCGGCTGTCGAGACGGTCAGGACGGCGCCGCTCGGTCCGGTGCTGACGTTCCATATCGTAGCATCGGTGCTCGTGCTCATCATCTATCTCGTGCAGGTAGGCTTGGGCATCCGCAAGCTGCGCTCAGGAACTTCGTCGCACCTGGCCCATCGGTACCTCGGCATGGCCTTCGTCGTCCTTCGCGTGGCCAACTACGCCACCAGCTACATGATCGCGTCGCCGGAGCCGCAATACGCGGAGGCGCCTGCCGTCGAACGTCTGACCGAACCCACCAGAATCTCCGCCGCGGGGGCGGCGTTGCCATGACGCGTCGTATCGCTCACATCAAAGCCGGCCAGACCGGAAAAGGGGAAGTTATGAAGCATGCCGCAGCGCCGGCCCGGAACCGCCGGGTGTCGGATATCGCCAAGGGAGTGGCAGAGCTGACAGGGGCTCACGCGACGATCGAGGTCGGAGCAGAGGAGTTGAATGAACTCCGATCGAAGCTCGATGCCGTCGACAAGACCCAGGCGGTGATCGAGTTCGAGCTGGATGGGACCATCGTCGCGGCCAACGAGAATTTTCTGGCCGTGATGGGCTATCAGCTCGACGAGATCCGCGGCCAGCACCATCGGATCTTCATCGATCCCGAGTATGCCGCGTCGCGCGAGTATCAGGCGTTCTGGCACGATCTCGGTTCCGGCAAGTCGCAAACCGCGGAGTACAAGCGGTTCGGCAAAGGTGGTAAGGAGGTCTGGATTCAGGCCTCGTACAATCCCATCATTGGCGAGCACGGTCGTCCGGTCAAGGTCGTCAAATTCGCATCCGACATCTCGGCGACCAAGCAGGCGGCGCTGGCCATGACGATGCTGGAGAATGCGCCGGTCAACGTCATGATGGCGGATCGGGATCTGCGTATCCGGTACCTCAATCCGGCTTCGAGCCGCACCCTGCAGACCCTGGAGCAGCATCTGCCGATCAAGGCGGCGGAGATGCTGGGCCAGAACATCGACATCTTCCACAAAGTCCCGTCGCATCAGCGCCGCTTGCTGGCAGATCCCAAGAACCTTCCGCATCGGGCCGAAATTGCAGTTGGCCCCGAGACGCTCGATCTGCTGGTGAGCGCGATCTATGACGCCACCGGCGCCTATGTCGGTCCCATGGTCACCTGGGACGTGATCACGCAGCGGCTTGCCGCCGAGCGGCAGATCCGGGAGGCGGCCGAGCGGGAGCAGCAGGCTGCGCAGGAACTCCGGGAGAAAGTGGACTCGATGCTGGCTGTGGTTGACGCCGCATCGACCGGCGATCTCACCCGGGATGTGACGGTCTCCGGTACCGACGCCATCGGGCGGATGGGCAGCGGGTTGGCCAAGCTGCTCGATGACCTGCGGGGAAGCATGCAGGCCATCGGGCAGAACGCGACCGCGCTGGCCGCGGCAGCCGAAGAGCTCAACGCGGTCAGCCAGCAGATGAGCGCTAACGCCGAGGAAACGTCGGCGCAGGCGGGTGTCGTCTCGGCGGCATCGGAACAGGTCAGCAAGAACGTCGTGACGGTCGCGACCGGTACGGAAGAGATGAGCGCCAGCATCCGGGAAATCGCCTCCAATGCCTCGGAAGCGTCGCGGGTTGCCGGGCATGCGGTCAAGATTGCGGAGTCGACCAACGCAACCGTTGCCAAGCTGGGCGAATCGAGCGCCGAGATCGGCAAGGTCATCAAGGTCATCACGTCAATTGCCCAGCAGACCAATCTCCTCGCGCTCAACGCGACGATCGAAGCGGCGCGCGCCGGCGAGGCCGGGAAGGGCTTTGCCGTCGTGGCCAACGAGGTCAAGGAACTGGCCAAGGAAACTGCCAAGGCCACCGAAGACATCAGCCAGAAAATCGAAGCGATTCAGCAGGATACCGCGGGGTCGATCACGGCGATCCAGGAAATCTCCAGCGTGATCAACCGGATTGCCGAGATCCAGGCGACGATTGCGAGCGCCGTCGAAGAGCAGACTGCGACGACCAACGAGATGAGTCGCAACGTGGGCGAAGCGGCCAAGGGGTCGTCGGAGATTGCCCAGAACATCTCGGGCGTTGCGCAGGCAGCATCCTCGACCTCCCAGGGCGCCACGGACTCGCTCAAGGCGTCGGCGGAGTTGTCTCGGATGTCGGCCGAGTTGCAGCGGCTGGTTCAGCGGTTCACGATCTGATCGCGAGGAGAAGAACGCGTGCGGGCACTGATTATCGACGATTCGCGTGCCATGCGGATCATGCTGTCGCGGTTCATGGGGGAGTTGGGCTTCGAGTGCGCCGAGGCGGGCCATGGTAAAGATGCACTCGGTAAACTTGGTGAAGGGCCGATGCCTGACGTAATCCTCTGCGACTGGAACATGCCGGAGATGAACGGACTCGAACTCGTCAAGGCGGTCCGGGCGGATGGGCGGTATGCCGACATCAAGATCGTCATGGCGACGACGGAAACGGAGGCGTCACAGGTCAACGATGCGATGGCGGCCGGCGCCAATGAGTATCTGATGAAGCCGTTTACCAAGGAGTCGCTCCAGGGAAAACTCGGCATCCTCGGACTGGTCGCGGCGTAGGCTACCTGACCATGCGAAAGATCCGTGTGCTGGTCGTCGACGACGCAGTGGTGGTGCGTCGCATGCTGACCGACGTGCTGGCGGCTGACCCGGATATCGAGGTCGTCGGCACCGCGCCTAACGGGCGGATCGGCCTTCAGAAGATTTCGCAGGTCAATCCGGACCTCGTGACGCTCGATGTCGAAATGCCCGAACTCGACGGTCTGGCAACGGTGGTCGAAATCCGGAAAACCTGGCCTCGGCTCCCGGTCTTGATGTTCAGCACGCTGACCGAGCGCGGGGCGGGTACTACGCTCGATGCGCTGGCTCGCGGGGCGTCGGATTACGTGACCAAACCCGCCAATGTAGGCAGCGTCAGTATTGCGCAGCAGCGGATTCGGGATGAAGTCATTCCGAAGGTCAAGGCGCTGGCTGCGCGCGTGGCCGGGATCGCGGCGCCGAATCTCGTCTCGACAATTCGTCCGATGCCGTCGTTGCCGCGGCCCGGAGCCGCGGTGGATCGCGCGGCGCGCCGGATCGACCTGCTGGCCATCGGCGCGTCGACGGGCGGCCCCAATGCTCTGCAAACCGTTTTGGCGGACCTGCCCGAGGCATTTCCGGTCCCCATCGTAGTTACCCAACATATGCCGCCGATGTTCACGCGGCTGCTGGCAGAACGGCTGACGGCGCGCTGCCGGATCCCTTTTCATGAGGCCACCGATGGCGCCGTTCTGACCCCGGGCGCCGGCTGGATTGCGCCGGGCGATTGGCATCTGCTGCTGGTTCGTGACGGCGCCCGTGTGCGCATCGAGCTGACACAGGATCCGCCGGAAAATTCCTGCCGCCCCGCGGTCGATCCGATGTTTCGTACGGCGGCCGCGATCTATGGCGCCGGCACGTTTGGTGTGGTGCTGACCGGGATGGGGCAGGATGGTCTGCGCGGCGCCGAGCAGATCCGCGGTGCGCATGGACGCATTCTCGTGCAGGACGAGGCCACTTCGGTGGTTTGGGGTATGCCCGGATTCATTGCGTCTGCTGGGCTGGCGGATGCGGTGCTGCCGCTCGACCGGATTGCCGGCGAGATCACCAGGACCGTCGCCGTTGGCCGGCGACCGTTCGACACCACGACGGCTTCGGCGGGGCGGTAGCGTCCATGGCGATTCAGGCGCAGACCTTCGAGTTTGTCCGCACGCTGGTTCACAAGCGCGCGGCAATCGTGCTCGATCCGGGTAAGGAGTACCTGGTCGAATCCCGACTGGCGCCGCTGGCGCGTGCCGAGGGGTTCAAGACCATCGATGACCTGGTGCAGCGCCTCGCAGCGACCGCGGTGAGCCCGCTGCACACCAAGGTGGTCGAGGCCATGACGACCAACGAGACCACGTTCTATCGCGACCTCCATCCGTTCGAGGCACTCAAGACCGTCATCCTTCCGCGTTTGATCGCAGCTCGTGCGGCGACTCGGCGGCTGACCATCTGGTCGGCGGCCTGCTCGTCGGGGCAGGAGCCGGTGACGCTCGCGATGCTGATCAAGGAGCATTTTCCCGAGCTGGCGAACTGGCGAGTAACCCTGCTGGCAACCGACCTGTCGAGCGTCATGGTCGAGCGCACCAGGACGGGCCGCTTCTCGCAGCTCGAGGTCAATCGTGGTCTGCCGGCTCCGATGCTTCTCAAGTATTTCACCAAGGTGGGCACCGATTGGCTGGTGCGTGAGGATATCCGGGCCATGATCGACTGCCAGGTCATGAACCTGGCGACACCGTGGCCGGTCCTGCCGCCCATGGATCTGATTCTGATGCGGAACGTCCTGATCTACTTCGACACGACCATGAAGCGCGACATCTTCCGCAAGGTCAGGCAAACTCTCGCCCCCGACGGATACCTCATGCTTGGCAGCGCCGAGACGACCATGGCGCTCGATGACGCGTTCGTGCGCGCGCCGGTCGGGTCGGCGGTCGTCTACCAGTACACCGCACCTAGTGCAAGGACACAGTATGCCTGAGCTCGAGGAATCGATTTTACCGATCGTACAGGGTACCTGGGAGAGCATGTTGCAGCTCCCCGCGTGGGAAGAGGACATCGATGCGTCGCGGGGTGTCGCGTTGCCCTACGCCGGTGTCGTCACGATATCGGGAGAGTGGGAAGGCGCAATCGGTCTCTTCGTTACGGAAGGGATGGGGCGTCAGGCCGCCAGTTCGATGTTTGCCACGCCCCACGAAGGGGTCACCCCTCAGGACCTCCAGGACGCGCTGGCCGAGCTGACCAACGTGGTCGGGGGGAACCTCAAGGGATTGCTGCCCGCGCCGTGCCAGCTGGGCTTACCTGTCGTGGTCGAAGGGTCGGACTATCGGATGCAGCTGCCCGGTTCGACGCAGACCATCACCCGGCGGTTCCGCTGCAATGAGGAACTCTTCGAAGTGGTGGTCGTCGAGCGAATCAACTCGTAGCGGCGGTCTGCTGAAGCCTCGCCGCAATCCGGTCCGCCAGGCTCCTGGTAGCGTCGTCCGGCGCGGCGCCGACTTCGTTCTGCAGCAGGTCGGTAAACTGGCGATAGGTGGCGAGCGCCGGTGCGGCATTGCCCTGATCGGCCTGGCAACGGATCAGCCACCGCCAGGCCTCTTCGTTGAGCGGATCGCGAGCGATGATCCGGCGAGACGCCTCGATGGCCGGCTCGATGTGCCCGTGCGCGTGATACCATCCGATCAGCGCGAGCTGCCCCTCGATGTAGACGCGTTGCAGTCGCTGGGCAATGCCCTGGCGCCAGGGGCCGGCCGGCTCGCCCGCGAGGAAGTCTCCACGATAGCCATCCAACAACGCTGCCAGGCTGGCGACGTTTGCCGGGTCATCGAGCGCGAGCGTACCAACGCCCGACTCCAATGCGTGGACATCGAAGGAAACGGTGAGCGCGGGGTCGATGCGGTAGCGATCCTGATCGACGACGATCCACTCGCTGTTGCCCAACGCCTTGCGGAGCCGGTGCATCGTCACGTGAAAGTTGTTGCGAACCTGGGTTGCCGACGCTTCAGGCCACATGGCCGCCCCGGCTTGCTCTCGTGACACCCCATTGGGATGCAGGGCAAGGAAAGCCAGGAGTTCCCGGGGCCGGGCAGATCCCCAGGCAGACGACTCGATTTCGGCACCGCGGACCACGGCGCGAAACGTTCCCAATGTGTAGATCGCAAGGTCAGCACACGCCGCTTGCGAAGTAGCGGCCTCGATCGACGCAACGGACGGTGCCGCTTCTTGCTCGCTGGGCGGCTTCACGAGCCCGCGTGCGAGGGCGACTGCATCGCGCAGTTTCAGGTCGTGACCCCGTTGCCAGAACTCCTCGGCGGTGGCTCCGAGAGCACTGCGCACGCGTGCCACCGCGGCCTGATAGTCGGCCACCTCGCCGGTCGCGTGCGGAATGGCGTACCGCTCGCGGAATCGTTCCGCCGCGCCGAGCAGGACTGCGGCATCGGATGCGTTACCAAGCATGCCGGCTGCCATCCCGACTCCTTCCAGGCCGCGAACCATGCCCCAGCGATCGTCGATGGCCTCGTGGATGGACAGACTGTCGCCATAGTGCCGCAGGGCATCCTGGGGCTGCTGTTCGGAGAGATCGATGCTACCGAGCATGGCCATCGGGTACGCTATGGCCGGCTGATGGCCGATCGCCCGCCCGTTGTCGCCGGCGTTCACGAAGGCAGCGCGAGCACTGCGCAGATCGCCCAGATGCTGCGCAGCGAGCCCGCGCCAGAAGTTGAGCAGGGAGTGCAGGACGTGCGGAGGATATCCCGCCAGCAGGCCCTCCGCCCGGTCGAGCCGTGGCGCGGCCTCTGCCGGATTGCCTTCGATGATGAAGCCAGCGCCCCATCCGACCAGGGCATAGGCCAGATCGAACTGGTGGCCAGCCGCTTCCAGGCCCTCGGCGGCGTGCGCCATCAACGGCGTGATGCCGCTCCGCCATCCTTGCCAGATGCCGACATGCGCCAGCGCGAGGGACGCGCGAGCTCGCCACTGGACGGCAGCGCCTTCCGCTCCGGTCAGCGCGTTGCGCAGCTGGAGCCGTCCCTCTTCGAAGGAACCGCGGGCAAACCAGAACCAGTGCAGTGCCCAGCCCAGCCGCAGGGAGTACTCCGCCCGATCGTTCCGCTCGGCGGCCCACTCGGCGAGGGCGCGATAGTTCGGCGTATCGGCGGCCAGACGCGCCATGCAGGCCGGGTCTGAGGCGCCGCCGAAGACATAAGGCGCCGCCGCCTCCGCGCTGGCCAGAAAATGGGCGGCGTGACGCTGGCGTGCCGCGTCCCATCCGCTGGAGGCCCGGAGCCGCTCTTCACCATACTGGCGGACGGTTTCCAGCAAGCGATACCGGGTCCCGGTGTCGTTGATGTCGAGCACGATCAGCGATTTGTCGACCAGCGCCGAGATTCCGTCGAGTACCTCTTCCGTGGCCACGCGATCGTCGGCGGCGACGGCCTCGGCGGACTCGAGCGAAAAGGTTCCGGGAAAGACGGCCAGCCGTTCGAGCAGGCAGCGTTCGAAGTCCGTCAGGAGCGCAAAGCTCCAGTCGAGCGTGCCACGCAAGGTGCGCTGTCTGGGCAGCGCCGTGCGACTGCCCACGTTGAGCAGCCGGAGCGCATCCGACAGCCGCTCGGCAATCTGGTCGGGGGCAATGACCCGAACCCGCGCGGCCGCCAGTTCGATGGCCAGCGGGATACCGTCGAGACGCCGGCAGATGGTCTCGATGGCGGGACGCGTGGCGTCGGTCATGGAAAAGCCGGGCGAGACACTCCGGCCACGTTCTACGAACAGCTGCGCCGCTTCGGCATCGCCGAGGGGCGGAACCAGCCAGGCCGTTTCGCCCTGGACGCCGAGTGCTTCACGGCTCGTGGCCAGGATACTGAGGTCGGGCACCGCGCCCAGACACTCTTCGACCAGGAGCGCGATTGCATCGATCAGATGCTCGCAGTTGTCCAGGATCAGGAGGACCCGCTCGTTGCCGACGGCCCGCCGGATCAGGTCGACGGGTGAATGACCCGCCGTTTCCATCAGTCCGAATCCATTCGCCAGCTGCGGAGCGATCAAGGCGGGCTCAGCCAGCGGCGCCAGGTCGACCCAGACGATGCGATCCCAGCCGAGTTGGCTGCGGGTCACGACTTCGCGGGCCAGCCGGGTTTTCCCGCTGCCGCCCGCGCCCGTCAGGGTGAGCAGCCGATGGGCGGCCAACAGGCCCTCGAGGTCGCCCAACTCTCTGCTCCGCCCGACGAAACGGGTCAGCGCAGCCGGAAGGCCGGCTGGAGTCAGAGGCGGTGTGGCGAGGTCGGTGGCCATGGGGATCGTGACGGTCGTTCCGAAGTTACGGCGCGGCCAGGAACTGGACCACCTTCTGAACCGTTTCGTCGACGGGGCCGCCGTAGCGAACGATCAGAAACGGATGGGAGCCGGCGGCCGCATCGGGGCTGGCGACGGCCGCCCCAGTGGCATCGGTTTCCGGGCTGGTCCTGGACAGGACGACGACGCGATGGACGCGGGCCGGCTCAAGCAGGGCGAACCCGAACACCGGGACCCCGAATTCGTCCTCGGTGACGATGCTGATCGCCTCGAGGCCGAGTCCGTCGAGGAAGGTGCTGAGCCACTCCCCGAAATCGGTGCCGCTCGGAATCCGCTCCGGAGAAATGACGCGGAACTGGTTTGCAATGGCGGTCAGGATTTCGGCCGGATAGGCCGGGTCCTGGCCGAGTCGCTGCAGCAGCAGGAGGACGGGGCGACCCGCGCCTGCGCGGGTGTATTCCGTGACGTTGGCGCCGGCCCGGACGGCAGCGCGAAAGCTCCCGGTCCGGGTGGGCTGCTCTCTGGAATTGTCGGTCATGGTACAGCCAAATCTGGCCCGCCCCGCTTACGAGGCGCTTACAGGCTCACGAGAAGTCGGGGAGGGCCCGTTCCGGGTCGATGTACGTGCCGTCGTGTCTTGGGATAACCGCATATTTGCCAACGAGATAGGCCAGGTCGTCCTGGGGCGATTCGGTCGGCTCGAAGGCGGGCCAGAACCCGATCACCTTGCGGCCCCAATCCAGGTAGACCGGCAGGATGGCTGCCCCCGCCCGCCGGGCGATCCAGTAGAACCCCGCCTTCCACCGGACTCCGGGAGTGCGAGTGCCTTCGGGGGTAATGCCGAGCAGGATTTGCGGACTCCGTTCGAACTCGTCGACCACCTGGTCGATCAGCCCGGCCGGGGCCTTGCGGTCGACGGCGATTCCCCCGAGCCAGTACATCAGCGGGCCCAGGGGAAACCGGAACAGTTCCTTCTTGCCGATGTAGCGAACCCGGAGGTTCCAGGCAAAGACCAGCCCGATGCCGACCAGAAAGTCCCAGTTGGACGAATGCGGGGCGACGACGGCAACCAGCTTGGCGCGATCGGGAAGGGTGCCTTCGATCCGCCAGCCGAGGAGGCGGAGCATCGTCCTCCCCACCAAGCGAGTCAGCGCCCCACCGCGGCGCGCAATCGAGGGTGGAAGCTGTCGATTGACGTAGCCGCGGTCGGTCGTCACGCCACGCCGCGCAGTTTCCTGCCGATCTGGTCGACCTGCTCCATCACACGCAGCAGGTTGCCGCTCCACAGCTTGGCGATCTGCTCCTCGGTGTAACCGCGCCGCACCAGCTCGACGGTCACGTTGAGCGTTTCGCTCGCGTTGTTCCATCCCTCCACGCCGCCGCCGCCGTCGAAATCGGAACTGATGCCGACGTGATCGAGCCCGATCAGTTTGACGGCGTAGTCGATATGGTCGACGAACTCCGCCACGGTGGCCCGCGGGGGCGCCGGCAACCGGCGATTGAGTTCGTTCATCCGGTCGCGGAAGCGGGTCCGCTGCGGCTCGGGCAAGGCATTGGGGTTACCGCGTACCCCGAACTCCTCCCGAAGCGCAGCAAGCGCCTTCTGCCGCTCGGGGGAATCCTGCTGACACTTGACGTAACCGTTGAAGGCCACGATCTGGACGACGCCTCCGTTACGGGCCAGGGCCCGGAGCTGTTCGTCGTCCATGTTGCGGCTGTGATCGCAGAGGGCGCGGACGCCCGAGTGCGACGCGATGATCGGCGCGCGGCTCAGGGCAACGGTCTGCATCATCGACTGCTTGGACGGGTGGGAGACGTCGATCATGACGCCCCACTTGTTCAGCTCGGCGACCATCTGCCGGCCGAGATCGGAGAGGCCGTTATGCAGCCAGACGCCGTCGCGCTCGCCGGTGTTGGAGTCGGAAAGATGGCTGTGTCCGTTGTGAGCCAGCGAAACGTAGCGGGCGCCCCGGGCCGCGAAACGCTCGACATTCTTGATGTCGGTGCCCAGCTGGTAGCCGTTCTCGACCCCGATCAGCGCCACCTTCTTGCCCGAGGCATAGATCCGGCGGACCTCATCGGCGGTGCGCGCCAGGGCAATTCGATCGGGCGCAAGCTGCGTAACCAGGCGATCGATGGCGTCGAACTTTTCCATCGCGGCCGCCGTCGCTTTGGCAAAACCCGCCGAGGTAAAATCCTGCGTCTGGCCGACGTAGACGATCAGGAAGACGGCGTCGAGCCCCCCTTCCTCCATCGACGGAATGTTGACCTGGGTCGGCAGCCGCGTTGCATAGCTGCGTTCGCGGGTGAAGTTGGCCGGGTTGATGTCGACGTGCGTATCGAGCGTCAGGACGCGCTCGTGGATGGCGCGGGCCCGGGTGAGCAAGTCGGCCGGGTCCTGCGCGACGGCATCGGCGGTCTGGAGCGCCAGCACACTGGCGCCTGCGACCACGATTCGTTCGGTTCGTTTGATCATGTTCATCGTGACGCTCGTGCGGGAGAGGGAATGGACACCTGAAAGATGGCCCCGCCCCCGGAGCCGAGGAAGGTCTAGAGCAGTTGGCGCAGGATCACGACCAGGCCGGAGGCTGCGGCCATCGCGAGAATGGCCGGCCGGAGACCGCGCCGGTCCATGAAACCCAGCGCACGGCGGGACGCCAGATAGCCTAGGATCACCCCGGGGCAGAGCATCAATCCGGTCCTGAGCTCGAGCAGGCCGAAGCGACCGGCCCAGGCGAGTCCCATCACGGACAGGATCGTCCCGACCAGGAAGTACGCCGACAGGGTGCCCCGGACCTCGGGACCACGTTCGTTCTGGTAGATCAGGGCCATCGGCGGTCCGCCGATCGAAGTCACCGTTCCCATCAGGCCCGAAACCATCCCGGCATGCCAGAGTGTGCCTGGCGTCAGACGAAACGACATACCGCCCGCCGACATCAGCACCGCGCCCAGGACGATCGCCCCGAACAGCAGATCCATCCCGTTGGTAGAAATCCGGTCCATCACCGCGAGCGCAACCACGATGCCGATGACCCGTCCGCCCAGCGACCAGCCCAGGTCTCGGCCCCGCACCGCGTGCCACTCTCGGCGCGTCATCAGCAGGGTGAGCAGCGCCGACGTCAGGAGCATCGGGCCGGGAATCAGCGAGGGATCGAGCAGGGCGAGCAGCGGGGCCGCGAGCAGCGCCATGCCGAAGCCCAGCGTGGCCTGCAGGAATGCCCCGACGGCTATGATCGCGGTGATCGCGATCCAGAGGAGGAGGGACATTGCCGCCGGTCAGCGGGCCGGTACGAGGGCCTGATACACCAGGTTGCGGAAGATGCCGCGGACATCGACCGGGAGATTGGGCAGGTGTTGCGTCAGCAGAATGGCGATGATCCCCTGGGCGGGGTCGACGAGGTAGCTGCTCTGATAGGCGCCGCCCCATCCGTAGCTGCCGGCCGATTGCGGCGTGGCTCCGGCGCCGGTCCGTTCGGTCGTCTGGAACGCCAGGCTGTAGCCGTATCCGTCGCCGGAGTGCAGCGTACCGACCAGGTTGGTGGTCAGGAGGCGAACCGTCGATGGCGCCAGGAGGCGGGTGCCGTCGAGCGCCCCGTCGTTCTGCAGCATTCGGAGGAAGCGCCCGTAGTCTTCTGCGGTCGACACCAGGCCCGCGCCGCCGGCAAAGCTTCGGCGGGGGCCCTGCACGTAGTGCCCCTGGCCCCGTGCCCCTTCGGGCGCCCGCACGATCGACCCCGCGCTGTCGCGATGCACAGCCGCAAGGCGCGCAGCCTTGTCGGCCGGGACGAAGAAGTACGTGTCGGTCATCCCGAGCGGCGCGAAGATCCGGGTGGCAAAAAAGCGATCGAGGGGCTGGCCGGTCACCCGCTCGATGATGCACCCCGCGACGTCATTGCCGTATCCGTAAACGTATGCCTCACCCGGCTGGCGAACGAACGGCAGCGTGCCGAGCCGGTCCATGGTGTCGCAAATTGGCTCGTCTTTGTCGGCGGTGTACCATCCGAAACCGGCGGCGGGCCCGAGCCCCGCGGCCTGGTAGAGCGGAGCGACCAACGGATCGGTGCCGTAGGAAATGCCGGACGTGTGGGTCAGCAGGTCGCGAATCGTGATCGGACGCCGCGCCGGCACCACGGCCCGGCCGGTATCCGTAGCGACCGCAACCGTGGTTTTGGCAAAGCTCGGCAGGTAGCGGGAGACCGGGTCGGCCAGCGTGAGGCGGCCTTCTTCGACCAGGAGCATCACCCCGACGGCGGTGATGGCTTTGGTCTGCGAGGCAATCCGAAACAGCGCGTCATGCTGGAGCCGGCGCCCGGCCGGCTTATCGGCCCAGCCGTAGGCGCCCCGATGCACCGGGACGCCGTTATGCAGAATCAGGGTGACCGCGCCCGCCATGGCGCCGCGATCGACCAGGTCCGTCATGACGCGATCGAGGCGGGCCAGCCGCTCGGCGTCGAAGGTGTTGACTTGTTGCGCAGCGGCGGGGTTGGGTTGGCCGGCGAGCAATGCCGCGCCGACGAGGGTAAACCCGAACCGGCGCAGCAAACGAGTCATGAGGATGCGCGGCTGGCGTTGACCAACTCGGTCACCCGGGTCAGTTTGACCCGCGGCCGCCCGGCAGTCTTGCCCGCCGTGGTTTCGGCGTCGTTGATCCGCTGCCAGTCGGTCCAGGTGACCAGATCACTCTGACGCGCGCGAATCAGCTGGTCGATCGCGTCGCCCGACGAGGAGGACGGAACCGGAAGCTGTTCGTTTCGGGCGTCCGAGAGAATCGCGTCGGCGGTTTCCGCCGCATCCGGCTTGTTGGTCCCGATCACGCCGCTCGGCCCGCGCTTGATCCAGCCGGCGACGTAGAGGCCCGGAAGGGCCTGCCCGGACGCTGGATCGGTGACGCGACCCTGGGTATTCGGCACCGTGCCGCGCCGTTCGTCGAACGGCAGTCCCGGGATCGGCTTGCCGCGATAGCCCACCGAGCGGAAAACCAGTCCGACCGGAATCTCCTCCACTTCGCCCGTCGGTTCGGCAACCAGGGCGCCGTCGCGCTCGACCAGCCGATTCTTGCCGACCCGAATCGCGCCCACCCGTCCCGTGCCGTCGTCCACCAGTTCCAGCGGCGACACCAAGAAGCGGAGCGTCAGGCACCGGGCCTTGCCGGTTCGGCTCCGGGTTGCCAGCTCGTTCAGGACCTCGATCTTGCGACGCTCGCTCGGATCTTCGATCGTGGCGAACTGCGCGGCGCTCAACGGGTCCAGCGCCACCTCTTCCGGAAGCGCCAACGCGTCGGCATGTTCGAGCTCGCCGAGTTCTTTGACCTCGGGAGTGGTGAAGGCGGCCTGGACCGGTCCGCGGCGGCCGAGCAGCAGGACTTCGCGAATCCCGCTCTGCCGGAGCGCTTCGACGGCGTGGTCGGCCATGTCGGTCCGTCCCAGTTCGTCGGCCGAACGGCAGAGGATCCGGGCCACGTCGACGGCCACGTTGCCGACCCCGATCACGGCCACCCGCTCGGCGCTCAGGTCGAACTGGCGATCCCGATAGTCCGGATGTCCGTTGTACCAGGCCACCAGTTCGGTTGCTGCGTGGCTGCCGGCCAGCTCTTCACCCGGAATGCCCATCCGGCGGTCCGACTGGGCGCCGGTGGTAAAGGCAATGGCGTGGTAGTGCTGCTGCAGCTCCTGGAGCGTTACCGTCGTGCCGACTTCGACGTTGCCGTAATAGCGGAAACCGGCTCGTGCCGACACCTTGTCGAAGGCTCGGGTGACCAGTTTGATCTTCTCATGGTCCGGGGCAACGCCGAATCGCACCAGCCCGTACGGCACCGGCAGGCGTTCGAACATGTCGACGGCAATCGGGACATCGGACTGCGAAAGCAGCTTATCGGCCAGAAAGAATCCGGCTGGGCCGGCGCCGATGACGGCGACCCGTACAGGCGATGGTGGTGTCATGGAAGTCACGATCTGCGAATATAACGGCGGCCGATCGGCCAGGTCAGGCGGGACAACAGGATCAGGAAATTCATGAGCACACCGGTACGTTCAGCCGTCGTCGGCGCCGCGTTTCTAATGGCGATCTCCGCGATCGGTCCCGGCTTCCTGACCCAGACCGCGGTCTTTACCGGCGAGCTGGGCGCGAGCTTCGGGTTTGCGATTCTGGTGTCTGTCGTTTTCGACCTGGCGGCGCAACTGCTCATCTGGCGGGTGCTGATCGGCGCAGGCGAGTCCGCGCCGCAGCTGGCCGATCGGGTCTGGCCCGGGCTCGGCGCGCTCCTCAGTGGCCTGGTCGCGCTGGGCGGCCTGGCCTTCAACATCGGCAACGTGGCCGGCGCCGGGTTGGGCCTCCACGTCCTGACCGGGATCGACATCCGCCTCGGGGCGGTGCTGAGTGCCGTCCTGGCCCTGGGTGTGTTCCTGGTGCGGGATGCCGGACGCTTCATGGACGCGGTCGTCAAAGTGCTGGGGCTCGTGATGGTGGCACTGGCGCTCGCGGTGGCCATCTGGGCCGATCCCCCGATCGGGGAGGCGCTCTATCGGACCGTCTTGCCGGAACGGATCCATCCGCTGGCCGTAGTGACCATCGTCGGCGGGACCGTCGGAGGCTACATCACCTTTGCCGGTGCGCACCGGCTGCTCGATGCCGGGGTGGCAGGACAGGCCCATATGAGGACGGCAACGCACGGCGCGCTGCTCGGCATCGGGATCGCCACGGCCATGCGTGTCATCCTGTTTCTCGGCGCGCTCGGCGTGGTGGCGGCGGGGCACACCATCGATCCATCGAATCCGCCGGCGTCGGTCTTCCGGATTGCGGCAGGTGATATCGGATATCGAATCTTCGGGCTGGTGATGTGGGCCGCTGCGCTCACGTCGGTCATCGGCTCGGCCTATACCTCGGTGACGTTCCTCCAGCGCTGGAGCGCCCGGCGGAGGCTCCTGACGGCCGTGTTCATCCTGGCAGGTACGCTGATCTTTCTGCTGGTTGGACAGCCGGTCAGGATTCTGGTGGCGGTTGGTGCGCTCAACGGACTGATTCTGCCGATGGCGCTCGGCACGGTGCTCGTCGCGCTGCGGCGCGAGCCGTACCGGCAGGTAGTGCCGCAGCCCGGGTGGCTCATCGCTGCGGCGTTGACGGTTGCCGTAGCGATGGCCGCGCTGGGTGCGTATACGGTTGCTACCCAGCTACCGCGCTTGATGCGGTGATCCGAATTACACCGGTTTCCGGCCGCGAATGACCCGGAGCAGGACGATGACGATCGCGAGCACCAGGAGAACGTGAATGAATCCGCCGATGGTATAGCTGCTCACGAGCCCAAGGACCCACAAGACCAAGAGCACGACCGCAATGGTCTCCAGCATGATGCGCCCCCCGTTTGAGGTTCTATCTTGGGAGACGCCCGGCTGGCGTATTACAGCACACCCGCGGAATTAGCGCCGGCGGGTCCAGAGGACGATCGTACCGCACCCGCTGCGGCCGGGATCCAGTTCCGGCGGCGTGTCGGCGCCGCCGCGATAGATCTCGATAGCTTCGAGTTGCATGATCGGAAAGTCGTCGATGTCGGGCGGCCCGATGCGTGACGACAGATCGTAGATCTTGATTCCGTCGATCCAAATCGTCATGGGGCAGTTGGATCGGGTGCCGGTGACGATCCATCGGCCGTACCGGTTGGCGGTCATCCGGATGCCGCGTTGCATGCGGAGCAAGTCGCTCAGTCCGCGCGATTCCGAACGTCGCAACTCATCGGCATCGATGTAGCTGCCGGTGCCGCGCAGCCGGCGCTCGGCGTAAGCAGCCATGCCCGGTGGTACGCCCGAAGCCACCACCTCGATCGGGGCGAGTTCGTAGGCGCCGGCGGCTTCGAGCGGGACTTCGACATCGAGCGTGTCGCTGCTGAAGATCAGGGTGCGGACTCGGACACCCCGGTATCCGATTTTCCGGACGATGGCGCTGGCGGCGCCCAGCGGCAGCCGGTCGAGGACGAATCGCCCGAGGGAATCCGATTCGAGCCGCCGCGCGTTGGGCTCGAGGATGATCTCCGCTCCGGCAATCGGCGCCTTGGTGGAATCGTTCACGACCCGACCGATCAGCACCGCCTGCGCCTCGAGAACAGCCGGACCCAAGAGCGCGCCGAGCACCACAAACGGGAGCGCGTACCGTTGCATCTGGAGCCTCCTGAGGTCGCCTGCGCAAAGGGGGACGCCCGCCGGCCGGGGTGGGGCACACCTCCGGCCGGATTCCGCCCATCTGTCCAATATCGCTTCGAATCGGGGTCCTGTCAGCAGTCGGCGCGGTGCCGAGCGGGGGCGTTATCTTGGGCCCGAGCGCAATCGGCGCCTCAACCCTGGAGTGGTTCGTGACAGCACCCGATGCGGAGCATTTGGCTTCGCCTCTGACGTCTTCTGAGTCTGGTTCGACGGATCGGCGCCTCGATTTCGAGGTGGCCCGGCGCCGGACCTTTGCAATTATCAGCCATCCGGACGCCGGTAAGACCACGCTGACGGAAAAACTCCTGCTGTACGGCGGCGCGATCCACCTGGCCGGCACGGTCAAGGCGCGCCGCCAGTCGCGCCATGCCACCTCGGACTGGATGGAGTTGGAGCGGGAGCGCGGCATCTCGGTAACCTCGAGCGTGATGCAGTTCGACTATGAGGGGGTGCGCCTCAACCTGCTCGATACGCCTGGTCACCAGGATTTCTCGGAAGACACCTACCGGACCCTGATGGCGGCCGACAGCGCGGTGATGTTGCTCGACAACCGTAAAGGGGTGGAGGAACGGACTCGGCAGCTTTTCGATGTCTGCCGCCGGCGGCGGATGCCGATCGTCACCTTCGTCAACAAGTGCGATCGCGCCGGTACCGATCCGCTCACTCTCATCGGTGATGTCGAACGAGATCTCGGTCTGGTCTGCCGGCCGATGACGTGGCCGGTGTTTGGTCCGCTGGGTCTGGCCGGCGTCTACGAACGGCGGTCGGGTCTGGTCCTCTTGTTCGAGCGCGCCGGCGATCACGGGGCGTCCCGGACCGAGGCGTCGACCCTGACTCTGGACGATCCGGCGCTGACCGAGATCATCGGGCCGAGTGCGCACGCGGCGCTCCGGGACGAGATCGCGCTGCTGGACGAGGCCGGCCATCCCTTCGATCTGGATCAGGTGCATGCCGGTGATCTCTCGCCGGTGTACTTCGGCAGCGCCCTCACCAACTTCGGGGTCGAACCGTTCCTGGCCGACTTCCTGACCATGGCGCCGGCGCCGGGCGTGCGGGATTCCGCGATCGGGAAGATCGCGCCCAATGCGCCGGAGTTTTCCGGTTTCGTGTTCAAGATCCAGGCGAACATGGATCCCAAGCATCGCGATCGGATTGCCTTCCTGCGGATCTGTTCCGGGCGGTTCGAGGTCGGGAAAGACGTGGTGCATGTGCGGACCGGCCGCCGGTTCAAGCTGGCAGCTCCGCAGCAGTTTCTGGCGCGCGAACGGAGCCAGGTCGAAGAGGCCTGGTCCGGCGATGTGGTCGGGGTCATGGACCGGGGCACGCTGCGCATCGGCGATACACTGGCGGAGAATCCGGCGCTCCGGTACGACGGGATTCCGCGGTTTCCTCCCGAGCACTTTGCCCGGGTGCTGCCGGCCGATCCGCTCAAGCGGAAACAGCTCGACTCGGGGCTGCGAGATTTGTCGGAAGAGGGCGCGGCCCAGGTGTTCTATGCGGACGAGCGGTCGGGGTCGGCGCCGATCCTGGGCGCGGTAGGTCGGCTGCAGTTCGACGTCATGGTCCATCGGTTGGAGCACGAATACAGCGCGCCCTGTCGCCTGGAGCCGCTGTCGCTAGGCTATCCTCGGTGGGTCACCGGTCCGGAGGATGCGATCATCCGGGCGAGTCAGCAGCGGGGTCGCTATCTGGTGTACGATGCCAAGGGTGCGCCGGTCTTGCTGTTCCAGGATCAGTGGAACCTGCGGGGGGCGTTGGAGCATGAGAAGGCGCTGACGTTCCACGACGTGGCGCCCTAGTAGCCGCGAAACGGTTTCCCTGCAAACGAAACGGCCCCGCCGGCGATCGGAATCGCTGGCGGGGCCGTTTGTCGGTGCAGCGCTACGTGAGCAGCGCTGCACCGTGCCGAACAGGATCAGGCGTTACGATCCGTGCAGGCGGTCCAACCCGGGTTGGTCAACTCCGTGCCCATCGGGATCAGGTTCTGATCGGTGCCGTAGACGCCGCCCTTGAAGTAGGCGCCCGTCGGCCAGACGGTTTCGGAGTTGCGGCCGTACTGGCGCACCAGGCGGCGGAGGTCGCCGACGCGGTGGCCGGTGAGGTACATCCAGAACGCCCGCTCGCGGAAGAGCAGGTCGACCCGTCCTTCAGGGGTCCCCGGATCGGTCAGCGGCGGCAGCACCGCCGGGTCCGTCGAGATCGGCACCTTGCGGCTCGCCCGAACCGCGGCGTCCGCCCGCGGAGCGTTGAGCGCCGCGAGATACCCGGTGACATCGCCGTCCTTGAGCGCAGCCTCGGCCTCGATCAAACGCGCTTCGACGCCGGTGGCAATGTCGCTCGAGGTATTGCCATCCGGATACCCGGCAATGGTGTAGACCTGCGTCGATCCGTCCTGGCCGAGCCGGAAGGTCGTTCCGATCACGACGCGCGGGTCGTTGGCGCTCCGGAAGTTGAGGCCGTTGCCGCCCTCATTGTCGGACGGGCCGAAGTTGGCCGTACCGACCATCCAGTCGTACACCGCGTGCGCATTCGAGGTCTGCGAATGGCTGCTCCGGAAGACGAAGTTGGACGGAACCGCCACCGATCCGGCTCCGTCACCACCGGCCTTGACCACGGCGGCGGCATCGGCGTACCGGTTCAGGTTGACCAGCGCGCGGGCCTTTCCGATCCGGGCCAGGTACCGCTGATTCACGTCCGCACCGGTAGTACCCAGCACGGCCAGCGCGCTATCGAAGGCGCGGATCGACTGCTCGTACAACTGCGTCGTCGTCACGGTCGTCGTGGTGGGCTGCTCACCGCGAACGTCGGCCACGTCGGACAGCGGCACGCCGTTGCAGAACAGCTCACCCACGATGGTCGTGGCAATGCCGCGGATGGCGAGCAGGTTACCGACCTGCGTGTTCCGCGCCGCGCCCTCGGCGCCGTACTGCTGCAGCGCTCCGGTGGCCCGGATGATCTGGGTGTACGCGTTGGAGAAGTTCTCCCACGGCCGGTTCGGGAACACGTTGGGGTTGAAGGCGCGGATGTCCAGGTGTTCGCCGCCCGGACGGGCGTTGATCAACTCATCACTCAGGACGCCCACGTACAGCACGACGCCCATGAGCACCGTGCCGCTGTAGAAGTTGTTGAAATTGCCGACGGCTGCCGCCCGGAGCGCGGCGGCGCCGGCCGGGCTGTTGCCCTCGGTGACCGGCAACTGGTCGGGCGTGTCGACCGAGAGGAGATCCTCTCGGCTGCAGCCGCCCGTCACGAGCGCAGCTACGGTCAGCAGCCCGGCTGCCCGGGTGCTCCATCCACGATAGGTTCGCATGATACCGGCCCCCTCTGGCGCGGTCAAAGTCTTCAAAGTCGTCTCAGTCCCGGACATCGATTAGAAGCCCAGGTTGACGCGGAGCAGCCAGTAGCGAGCCGGCGGCGGTGCGTAATAGTCGTTGTTACCGCCACCGGTGTTCTGCGCGACGGCGTTGGTCTCGGGGTCGATACCCGGGTACTTGGTCCACAGCGTGCCCAGGTTACGGCCGCTCAGCACGACGTTGGCGGAGCCGAAGCCGATCTTCCGGGTCACCGAGGTCGGGACGTCGACCGAGAGCGAGAGCTCACGGAGACGGATGAAGTCGTTCTGGACGAAATAGCCCCAGGTCGAGTTGCCGAAGGCGCCGCTGTTGCGGGCCAAGGCGGCGGCCTGGTCGGCCAGAGGCGCGTCCGGGTCGTTGACGGCCTGGCAGTTGAGGCTGGCGCAGCGCTGATTCTCGAAGCCCCACTGATTGTAGTGGCCGCCACGATAGTCGACGAGACCGACGAGGCGAACCTTCTGATCGAAGAAGCCGATCGTGTTGGTCATGGCGCCTTCACGGGTCGGCAGGGTCGGACCGCGGTAGACCGCCGTCGCCCCAACTTCGATTTCGCTGCCGACCAGGATGCCGTCGCCGTTCGTGTCATTCCAGCCAGTGATCGGACGATCCCAGAGGCCGAAGAGCGGGTAGCCCACCGCGTTACGCTGACCCTGCGTTTCCGCGAGGGCGGCGCCACCGGCATCGACCAGCAGGTTCTTGATCGACGACGCCGTGACGTTGAGGTTCCACGACAGCGGCTTGGCGCGGATCACGTCGGCGTTGACCGACACTTCGAAGCCGCGGTTACGGACCTTGGCCAGGTTCTGCCACTGGGTGGCACCGGCGCCGAACGACGGCGGCAGCGGCTGCTGCACGAGCGCGTCTTTGCTGGTCTTGGTGAAGTACGTCAGCTCGAGCAGGATCCGCTCGTTGAAGAACCCAGCGTCGATACCGGCCTCGACTTCCGTGGTGACTTCCGGCTTCAAGTCGGCGTTACCGAGCGCCGCAATGCGGAGACCCGGGGTTTCGACGCCGTCGATCGGAACCGTGAAGGCATTGAGGAACTGGAGCGCGGCAATCGTGGTCGGCTGCACGCCGGCGCGGCCGAAGGCGGCGCGGAGGCGGACGTTACCGCCCGGGGTGATCTCCGGGAACCAGGACTCGTCGCTGATCACATAGGACAGCGCGGCCCGCGGATAAACCGTGTTGCCGATGTTGGAACCGAAGGCGCTGTTCTGGTCGGTGCGCACGCCACCGGTCAGGAAGAGGCGCTCCTTGATCCCGAACGTCTGCTCGACGTAGCCGCCGTAGGTGGCGTTCTCTTCGGTGAACTCGCCCGCCGTCCGGATCGACGCGGCATTCGGCGTCGTGGCGCCCGGCGGCAGCGAGTAACCCTGCGCGAGGGTCTGGTACTGGGTGTCCTTGAACCACTGCACACCAACCGCCGTCTTGGCCGAGATCGACTGGTTCACGTTCCAGGACGCGGTGGCGCCCAGGTCGACCGAGTACCGGCTGTAGGTGTTCCGGTTGACGTCCTTACCGCCGGTCTGCGCGGGCGGGCCCCAACCGGTGATGGTGCCTTCACCGAAGCGGGCAAACCGGTAGCCGTAGCCCTGAGTCTGGTCCATGCCGATGACGGCGCGGCCGCTGAGCCAGGAGTTCGGGGTCCAGTTGAGGGTGCTGCTGGTGGTGAGGCGCTGATCGCGCATCCACTGCTCGACCGACAGGATGTCGCCGACGTGCTGGGCCGACAGGCCGTTGAAGGCAGTGCGGAAGCCCGGGGCGAAGTAGCTCTGGAACGACAGGCCGGCGAAGTAGCCGCCGTCGAACGGCGTGCGCAGCTGGCGGTTCAGGTAGCCCGTTGCGATCGTCAGATCGAGCGTCGGGGTCAGGCCGACCGAGAAGTTACCGCGCAAGCTGGTCTGGCCGAGCTTGTTCGGATGGATGTGCTCATCGATCGGGGCCCTGCCGCGGATCGTGGTCAGACGCGCGATTTCCGCTTCCGGCATTTCGTACGGGCCGGTTTCGTCTTCGCGCTCGGCGCTGACGAAGAAGCGGAACCGGTCGCTGCCGCCCGACGCCTGCACGCCGAACATGGTGCGCGGCTGGGTCGAGAACGGCGTGGTCTCTTTGTTCATCAACGGATTGAACGTGGTCAAGCTGTCGATGACGCAGTTCCCGAGCGCCTGCTGCGAGATCTGGCACTGGATGGCCGCGGACTGCGGAACGCCGCCCACGACGTTACGGCCCCAGCTGCGGTAGTTGTCGAAGAACTGGCCCGGCTGCGACACCTGGCCGCCCTCGGCGTAGGCGGACCACTGGGTCCGACCCGCGCGACCGCGCTTGGTCTTGATCACGATGACGCCGTTGGCGGCAGCGGTGCCGTACAGCGCCGCGGCCGACGGACCCTTGATCACGTCGAGCGACTCGATCTCGTCCGGATTGAACGTGCCGAGCCGGTTGACGCGCTGCGACGAGATCGTCGTGCCGCCGGGCTGCGGCGAGTTGTCCATCCGGACACCGTCGACGATGAAGAGCGGCTCGTTGGTGAGAGAGAGCGAGCTCGAACCACGGATCCGGATCGACGGCGACGAGCCGGTCTGGCCCGCGCCCTGGACGACCTGGACGCCGGCGGTGCGGGCGTTCAAGACGTCAGCCACGCTGGTGACCGGACTCCGGCTCACCAGCGAGTCGACCTTGAGGGTCGCGACCACGTTGCCGACTTCCCGGCGGGACTGCTCACCGGTGGCCGTCGTGACGACCTCTTCGAGCTGGACGACCGTCGGTTCCAGCGTGAAGTCGAGGACGACTTCACCACCGGCCGTGACGGTCGCGGTCTGGGTGACCGGCGCGTAGCCGATGCGGACCGCGCGAACCGAAACCGGTCCGCTCGGTACGGTCGAGAGGGAGTAGCGACCATCCTGAGAGGTCAGCGCCGAGACGCGGCTGGTGCCAGCCGTGACCTGGATCTGAACGCCCGGGATCGGCGCCTCGTTGCCGCGCTCGATGACGCGACCGCGAAGCGTTCCGGTCGATTGCGCCGCGGCCGTACCGCTGAACGCGAGAAGGCCGACCAACAGCGCGGCAAGCCGCCCGGGTCGACCTGGGGCCCGGAACGCGGAGATCCCGCGGCCGGCCAGTCGAAGATGAGTCATACCTGGATGTCCGTTGGTGACGATAAGATGACTAATCGACCGTTCTGCGCCGCACAAGACGGAGCGAACGGCCGGGTACCGATCGGTAACGAGATTCGAGCCATCGCCTTCCAATTGCGCCCTTTCTTTCGGAAATGACCTGCAATGATGAGAAATGAATAAAAAGCCCGCGGCGTCACGGCTCGCGGGCGTAGCTACAGCATTAAGCTGAGTACAGCGGCTAAGCCGTCAGGTCCGTTGTGGCGGACGGTAGACAGCAGCGCATCTTTCCCTGCGACTTCTGCAGGGTATGAGCACGCGCTCCGCTGATCATGTGCGACATGCAGAAAACGTACGACTGTGCCGTGGAGAGCGCAAGGCATCCTGGTTTCGCATCCAGCGTAGGGCGCACTTTAACCGAGCTCCGTTGCCGGAGCCCGGACCACACGTGCCAAGGTAACGACCTGGCCCACATGACGCGAGGCGTGTTCCGCTGCATGGAACAGCAAGCCCAGCACGGTGGAGGGCAGCCTGGCGCGTCCAACCTCTCGCGGGGTGAGCAACGTAGCCTCGTCGGTACCTGCGAGCTGGCGGAGAGACGCGTCGAGAGTGGCGTGCCAGCCGCTCAGGAGCGATTCGAGGCTCGGCCGTGAGGTGGCCAGGCTCGACTCGGCCAGCAGCGCCGCGCGTTGGGCATCCGACAGGACCTCGCCGCGTGCGTAGGTCATGAGCCGGTCGGTGCTGCCCGCCAGATGGGCCAGATGGAACCCGATCGATGCGCCGCCGCCGGGTGTGAGCCAGATGCAAGATTGGTCTAGTCCGGCCACCGCGGCATCGATGTCTTCGCGGGCCATCACGAACGCGTGGGCGACCGGCTGGAGCAGTGCGGGGATGCCGTCGATCGGACCGCGCAACCAGGGTTCGGGACGGGTCACGCCACGATACTCTTGAGCGCGAACCACACGTTGGCCGGTCGCTCGGCCAACCGCCGCATGTACCACTTGAACCAGGCGTGCCCGTAGCTGATCAGCGTCTTGACGGTCTCGCCCTCGCGGGTCAGACGGGCCTGGTCCGACGCTTTGATCCCGTACAGCATGTGGATCTCGTAGTCGGTGTGGCTGGCGCCCAGGGCCCTTGCTTTGGTGCGCAGGCGCTCGACCAGCGGCACGTCATGGGTGCCGAAGACCGCCAGGGCCTGTTGCGCGCTCGCGGCTTCGAGCAGCCCGACGGCAAGATCGTAGTAGGCCGCGTCGACATCCTGCTTGGCGGGAAAGGCCACTGTGGCGGGTTCCCGGTAGGCGCCCTTCACCAGGCGGATCCATGGCTTGAGGGGCAGCAGCGTCTCGATGTCCTTGGGCGTGCGAAAGAGATAGGCCTGGATCGCCAGTCCGGTGCGCTCATAGCGCTGCCGCACCTCGGCGTAAAGTTCGAGGGTGCGATCGACATAGCTGTGGTCCTCCATATCGATCCAGAGCGACGATCCGCTCGTCGACGCGGCCTCCGCCAGCTGCAGCAGATGATCGCGGCAGGTCGGCAGCGACTGGTCGATGCCCAATTGGGTCGGTTTGATCGAGACCCACGAGGGAAGGCCCCGTTTGGCGATCTCGTCGAAGACGTGGAGGTAATGGTCGCGAACCCCTGCCGCGGCGTCGAGGCTCGAGAGCGCCTCACCCAACTGGGTCAGAAGCGAACCCTGGCCCTGGGTGCCCAGGAGTGCCGCTGCCTGGAGTGCATCCTCCAGTGCTTCGCCCGGCATGAACTTCCTGATGGCTCGCTGCGAGAAGCTGCGTTTGGACATCTGGGCAGCCAGCCAGGGACTGTCGGCGGCTTTGAGCAGCAGAGAACGGGCGAGCGACATGGCTCCTCGGTTCGGCACGTCGTGGGAAAAGCGAATGCGAAAATCGCGTCGAAATGTAAACGGTACCGTACCAGGCCAACCGATCGCGACCGGATCGGGAATCTCGTAGATTCCGCGCATGTTTCCATATAAGGACGAAAACCCGACCCTGCGGACCCCGATCGTCACCTTTCTGCTGATCGGTCTCAACCTCGCGTCGTGGTTTCTGCTGCAGGGCCTGGGCAGTGAGCCGGCCCTCTCGGCGTCGGTCTGTGAACTGGGGCTGATTCCGGGGGAGGTGCTCGGGCGAGTGCCGCCGGGCGTACCCGTCAGGATGGGGGAATGGAATTGCCAGACCGACGGCGTCGGCTGGGTCACCGTCCTCACCTCGATGTTCCTGCATGGGGGCTGGCTGCACCTGCTCGGGAACATGTGGTTTCTCTGGGTCTTCGGAAACAACGTCGAGGACTCGATGGGGCGCGCCCGATTCCTGTTGTTCTACCTGGCAACCGGCGCGGGCGCGGCGGCGGCGCAGATGGCGGTGAATCCGGCCAGCGTGATCCCGATGGTGGGCGCCTCGGGGGCAATCAGCGGCGTGATGGGAGCGTATATCGTGCTGTACCCGCGGGTTCGGGTTCACATGCTGATCTTCCTGGGCATCTTCATCACCCGTATAGCGGTCCCTGCGGTCTTCATGCTGGGCTACTGGTTCCTGCTGCAGCTGGTCGGCGGGATTCCGGCGCTGGCGCGGGAGAGCGGCGGGGTTGCCTTCTGGGCCCATGCCGGCGGCTTCATCGCGGGAATGCTGCTGGTGATTCCTTTCCGGAACGCGAAGTTGATTGCCACTCGGCGGGCATACCGGCTGCCCGCCTAGCGATCGTTTTTTACGGCGCTGAGGTCGGCCTCATCAACGAGCTGGCTATGGGAACGATACCGTGGCCGTCCCTGCCTGTTCGATCTCTTTGTTCCGGATATGGTTGACGATGACCTGGTACTGCCCCGGTGGAACGCTCCGAATCGCCCCGGTGTAGTCATGGCGAATGACGACGTCGAAGCAAGCGCTCCGTTCCTGGACGGCGCGGAGCTCGACGACCAATCCAAACCGATCCCGGGTCGCCGTCGCGGCGATACCGAAGCAGGGACTGGGCAGCATCATGACGCCGCGAACGAGGAGCTCGCCTGTACCGGGAATCGCTTCGATCGTCGCGCTATCGGACCCCATCGACTGCGACGGGTTGGTTTCGAGATCGAGGTCGAGGGAATCCGGTCCGGTCGCACATCCCGCAAGCAGGGCAGCCAACACGATCGAGGTGTATTTCATCGGGGGTACCTCCGGAGTCGGGGCTATCTGAGATAGTACCACCTGTGCATTTGGAGCGCTACTCGGAGCTGTACCTGGCTACCGCTCGCCCAGGATCTTGATGATGACCCGCTTCCGTCGCTGTCCATCCCACTCGCCATAGAACACGCGCTGCCACGGGCCGAGGTCGAGCTTGCCCTCGGTAACCGGCACGATGACTTCATGGCCGATGGTCAGGCTCCGCAGGTGGGCCGCCGCGTTGTCTTCACCGGTTTCGTTGTGGCGATAGCGTTCGGGGTCCCAGGGCGCCACGGTATGTTCGAGCCAGTGCAGGATGTCGTGCCACAAGCCCGACTCGTGATCGTTGACGAAGACCGACGCGCTGATGTGCATGGCCGACACCAGCGCGTACCCCTCACGAATCCCGCTGGTTTCCAGCTGCGCAGCTACCTCATCGGTGATGTCGATGATCTCCTGGCGCTTTCTGGTCGTGAACCAGAGGTAGTGCGTATGGCTCGCCATCGGGGTCAGGGCCAGCCTCGCTGCGGCAACCCGGCCGTGATGCGGAGCGCGTTGGCGTAGTAGACCTTCTTCAGGACCTCGTCCGGAAGGTCGATCCCGTAAAGTTTCCAGGTCGCGTGGTAGTCGCGGTAATAATCGAAGTAGTCGTCTCGCGTCTCGAAGACGCGCCAGTAGTAGGGATACTCTTCCGGCTGGAACGAGTCCTTGCCGAAGAGGATCCGGTCCTGGAAGCGCACGAAGAAATCGTGGGCGGCGCGCGGCTGCCGGCCGATGTCATACAACACGGCCCCCACTTCCGTATACATGTTGGGGAAACTGTCCATCAGCTTGGTGAGATGCCCCAGGTCCGCAGCGTGCCAGCCGAGATGGGCCACGACGAAGGTCGTCTTCGGATTCCTGCGGATCAGATTGTCGCGTTCCGTTGCCAGCTGCTCGAAGCTCGGGAACTGATCGGACGGATAGCGGCGATTGGGAAAGAGCGCCAGTTCGAGCCAGCGTTCGTTGTTGTAGTCGAGCGGCTGCCAGAACTCCTGCGGGTCGGCGACATGGATGAAGACCGGCAAATTGAGGCGCGCCGCGGCGGCCCAAACCGGATCCAGGTCCGGGTCGTCGATCTTGAGCCGGCTGCCATCGGCCTTGCGGATCGAGAGGCCCAACGATTTACTGATTTCGCCGATCCCGACGGCGCCCGCCGCCACATCCGCTTCCAACTGCTTGACCGCCCGCTCGGCCCATCCCGGACCAACGTTGCGAAAATCGATTCCGGCCAGGATCCGGACCCGGTCCGCCATGGCCGGAGTGGCCTTGACAAGCGCCACCTGCCGAGCAAGCGCATCACCCGATGCGTTGCTGGCGGACACGATCACCCGGACGTTGAGCGCGTCAAGCGCGCTCCGGAGTTGTTCCAGCCCTTCGGCCGAATTGAGCAGGGCGCCGGGATGGCCGTGATAGTCGATGACCGGATACTTCGCGCGGGGCACCGGATGCGCCGGGGCAACCAGGGTAGAGCGCGGCCGGTAGTCGAGGATGCTGGGAGGCTCGAGCGTCGGGGCCTGGCAGTTGCGCGGCCGGATTTCCGTCATGCCAGGTGGGCAGGATTCACCCGGTTTGATCTGCGCCGACTGCCCGGCCCCGGTTCCTCCAGGCCGCTGGGCAGACAGCAGGGCTGGAACGAGGGCGAAGGCCAGGGCGATGCTGCGAGCGTTCATGGTCGGTTCATCCGTCGGGAGGTCGGGCACGATACCGAGGCCGCAGCCCGGTCAACGGAAAGTAGGGGAAGAAGACCTCGAATTCGAGGGGCGGCCCGACCGTCAGCGGCCATCGGCTTCGCGCCGGATTCGGTAGAAGCGAAGATGGTGGAACCCGTCATCGTCGATGATCGTACCGAGCATGCCGTCGGAATCCGCTTGAAGGATGCGGACGTCCGCCGGTATCGTGAGATCGGAAAGCCAGCGCCCCGTACTATCGAACACGCTTGCGCGAACCGGTTCGCCGAGCGCAGGGTCCCCGTGGGTGGCCCAGAGGCCGCCGGATTCCGTGATCCAGGCGCCTGAGAGTGGCGGCCGGATGCGTCCGGTCGAGGCCTTACGGAGCCAGGGCGCAAACTCGGCGCGAAACCGTTCGCTCGTCGCCTCGATTCGCGCGTCGAACGCACGGTCGAACTCCGCGGTGGTGATCGGACGTGGCTCGGTCGCCCGCCGCACGATCCGACGAAGTTTGCCGCCGGCATCGCGGATCTCGATCTCGAAGCGGTCGCCAGGTGCGTAGATGATGTGGGATCGCCGCGCCCGGATCACCGGCTGGGGCTCGAAGAGCGCCGGACCGAGCTGCCAGCCCGGATTGCCGGGTCGATGGATGATCGTCGGCCCTTGATACGCAAAGAGCGAATCCCAGGTGCCGCCGTCCGGGGGGACCAGAAAGACCGAGACGACGTTGCGGAGTGAGATGTCGGTGACCGGCCCCACGCCGGGGACGGAGGTGCGGACGACGAGGCCGCCGCCCTCAGCGACCCCTTCGACCCACGCCGTCGGGCGGCCCGGCGGCGAGGTGAGCAGGGTGAGCGAAGTGATCTCGGCATTATCCGTCCAGCGCTGGATCCGCTGGGCGAAGGGCTCGTAGGTCACGAGCGTGCCGGCGTCGTCGCTGAAGACAAACCCGAGAGCCTCGAACTCGCCGGGGCCGCCCCCCTGCCGACCCACGGTGCGGAGCCAGCGTCCCGCCGAGTCGAAGAGCTTGATCTCCTTCATTGCCCAGCCGTTAGCGATGATCCGACCGTTGGGAAGCCGGGCGGCCGTGACATGACTGATGAACTCTGCGTCGGAGCCCGTGGCAGGGCCGATGTCGAAGACCGGAACGGAGTCGAGGACCAGCGTCGGGCCCGAAGGGGCGGTATTCTCCGCGATCGGTACGCCGGCGCTGTCACGGACCTGATACGATGGAGCCGGCGCCTCACCGCAGGCGGTAAGCAGCATGCCGATCGCGAGCGCGCGGGATGTTTTCGAGATCACGATGTACTCCGTCATGGGGCGGCCACGCCCAGCGTGAACCGCGTGGACCTGCAACGCCTCCTGCGTACCAGCCGTGCCTACCGCTCCCACGTCTGGCCGCTGGCGAGCAGCGCGGCGAAATCGTGGCCGTGCGCGAGTTCACGTTCGACTTCGGCCATCAATTCCGCCTCGTAGGTCGGGGCCGGATGATCGTAGATCACCCCGACGGCCACCGGAAACACCGGGGGCTTGAGCTGGACCAGCATCTGGGCCAGGGTCAGATCCTTCTCGTCGTGAACCAGGATATCGTCGTCGGTGACCCCGTCCTCACCTGGCGTGACCACTTCGAGCGTGAGTGTCCCAGGCCGGACCCGAAGGCCGCGCACCCCGCCTTTGCCGAAACGGAGCGGCTGGCCGTGCCGAACGTAAAGTTGATTGTCGTCGACCACGGGGCGAGCGGTGAATTCGTCGAAGACGCCGTCGTTGAAGACGACACAGTTCTGGAAGATCTCGACCAGCGCCGCGCCGCGGTGCGCATGCGCGCGCGTCATCGCATCGACCAGCTGCGCTTGCTGAACGTCGACCCCGCGCGCAAAGAAACGAGCGCCGGCGCCCAGGGCAAACGCCCCCGGCGCAATCGGCGTGTCGATCGAGCCGCGCGGTGTCGACGGCGACCGCGTGCCCTGCCGGGAGGTCGGCGAGGCCTGTCCTTTGGTCAGGCCGTAGATCTCGTTGTTGAAGAGGAGCAACGTCAGGTCGACGTTGCGGCGCAGCACGTGCATCGTGTGGTTGCCGCCGATCGACAGGCTGTCACCGTCACCCATCACCACCCAGATATCGAGGGCCGGATTCGCGAGCTTGATGCCCGTAGCGATGGCAGGGGCGCGTCCGTGGATGGTATGAAACCCATAGGTGGACACGTAGTACGGAAAGCGCGATGCGCAGCCGATGCCCGATACGAACACGGTCTGCTCGCGCGGGAGCTGCAGATCGGCCAGGGTCTTGGTGACGGCTTTGAGGATGGCGTAGTCACCGCATCCCGGGCACCAGCGCACTTCCTGGTTGGAGGCGTAGTCCTTGACCGTCAGTGGTGTCGTGGTCATACGGTTGCCTCCAGACGGGCGCGAATGGCGGCCCTGAGTTCGCTGATCAGGAAGGGTTTGCCCGTCACCTTGTCGAGTCCTTCGGCCGGCACCAGGTAGGTGCTGCGCAGGATCGTGACGAGCTGTCCGGTGTTCATTTCCGGCACCAGGATCTGCCGGAAGCCGCGCAGCAACTCGCCCAGGTTGGTCGGGAAAGGGTGCAGGTAGCGGATATGGATGTGGCTGACCGACAGCCCGTCCCGCCTGACGCGCGCCACCGCCTGATTGATCGGTCCCCAGGTCGAGCCCCAGCCCACGACGGCGAGGTCCCCCGTCGTCTCGCCTAACGCGACGTCCTGCAGCGGAATGTCGCGGGCAATACCGTTGATCTTGCCGGCGCGAAGGTCGGTCATTCGCTGATGGTTCTCGGCATCATAGGAGATGTGTCCGGAGGTAGCGCTCTTTTCGAGTCCCCCGATCCGATGCTCGAGCCCCGGCGTGCCCGGCACGGCCCAGACCCGGGCCAGCGTTTCGGGATCGCGGAGGAAGGGCTGGAACCCGGTGGGGGCGGTGCGCCGCGCGACCGGGAACGACGGGAGACTCGCGACGTCCGGCAGCCGCCACGGCTCCGCAGCGTTGGCGAGGTATCCGTCGGTTAGCAGCATTACCGGCGTCATGTACTTGGTCGCGAGCCGTACGGCCTCGATGGCCACTTCGAAGCAGTCGGAGGGTGTCGCCGTCGCGATGACCGGCAGCGGCGCATCACCATTTCTGCCGTAGACGGCCTGGAAGAGGTCGCTCTGCTCGGTCTTGGTGGGCAGACCGGTCGATGGCCCGCCGCGCTGGGAGTTGACCACCACGAGCGGAAGCTCGGCGCTGATGGCCAATCCAATTGCCTCGGTCTTGAGGGCAATGCCCGGTCCCGAACTCGAGGTGACGCCCAGGGCGCCGGCATAACTCGCTCCGATTGCTGAGCAGACGGCGGCGATCTCGTCCTCGGCCTGAAAGGTCACGACCCCGAAGTTGCGGAGTTTGGCCAGGGTATGGAGCAGCGGCGATGCCGGTGTGATGGGATACGATCCGAAGACGAGCCGCGGCAGTCCGGTCGCCCTGAGACCTGCAAGCAGGCCCCAGGCGAGCGCGTCCGTTCCGGTGACGGTTCGGTAGCGGCCCGGTTCCAGGTCGGCTCGGCGGACGCGGAAGCCGCTCATGGTGCGGCCCAGTTCTGCTGTTTCGCCGTATGCGTGGCCGGCATCGAGCGCGGCGATATTGGCCCGCACCAGATCGGGCCGCTTGGCAAACTTCTGTCGGAGCCACTCGTGCGTCGCGGTGCGATCGCGATCGTACATCCAGAGCATCAGCCCCAGCGCCCACATGTTCCGGCATCGGAGCGACTCTTTCGACGAAATTCCGCTGTCGGCCACCGCCAGCTGGGTAAGGCGGGTGACGTCGAGCGACAGCAGTTGGTAGGGCGCGAGGCTGCCGTCCTCGAGCGGGTTCGCCGCGTAGTTGGCTTTCTCGAGATTCCGCGCCGTAAACGCCGAGCTGTCGGCGAGGATCAGACCGCCGAGCCGCAGATCGCGGAGGTTGGTGGTCAGCGCGGCCGGATTCATGGCGACCAGCACGTCGAGTTCGTCGCCGGCGGTCTGGATGTCGACCGAACCGAAATTGATCTGGAAAGCGGAGACCCCGAACGTCGTCCCGGCCGGCGCGCGAATCTCGGCGGGGAAGTCGGGGAACGTGGCGAGATCGACGCCGGCCAGGGCTGATTCGACGGTGAACTGGGTGCCGGTGAGCTGCATGCCGTCGCCCGAGTCTCCGGCGAATCGGATCACGGCCGACTCGCGGAGCTCACGAACTGGACTGCCATTGTTGGTCATGGGAGGGATCTCCTGTGACCGAACAATCTAACGTTCAGCTACCCTGTCAATAGGGGGCTGCTCTTTCGCTGCCGGCGCAGAGTCTCCGAGTGGCCCGTCGTGCTGGTGTTGACAGGATATCGAGGCCTCCCGAGATTGGCCGGATGGTCAAGGTTCCAGCGGTGCAACGCGATGGGTCGGATCTCGCGGCGTCGGTGCTCGATGCTGCGGGGCGGCTCTTTCGTCTCAAAGGCTACGCGGCCACGACGATTCGCGATATCGCCGACGCCGCTGGAGTCTGGCCGGGCAGCCTGCACTACCGGTTTCGCACCAAAGAAGCGGTGCTGCTTGCGTTGATGGAACGCGGTATCGCCATCATGGAGTCCGGATTCCGTGAGGCAATGGAGGAGTCGGACGATCCGATCGAGGCGCTCCGTCATGCGCTTCGTGCGCACGTGATCAGGCTGGTCGGTAACGATCACGGAACCTACGTACTGCTCTACGAAACCCGGCAGCTGGAGGGCAGCGCGCGCGAACGGATGACGCGGCTGCGGGATCGTTACGACGCGCTGTGGACCGGGCTGATTCGCCGGGCCATCGATTCCGGCCGGCTCTCGCCCGACCTCGACGTTCGCGTTGCGAGGCTGTTCATTCTTGGCGCTGTCAACTGGGTGCCGCAGTGGTACTCCGAAGCGGGTACGCTGTCGCCGACCGAACTGGCCGACGCCTTTGCCGATCATGTTCTGTATGGAATGCTGCCGCCCTCTGAGCGCGGCAGTATCCGGGGGAAACAATGACACGAAGTGATCTCGAAGCGATGTTCCGGACCATCGACGCGACGGACTGGGACGCGCTGCCGCCCTACTTTCATCCCGAGATGACGTACGATCGCCCCGGCTTTCCGCTGCTGGAAGGCCGCGAGGCCGTGCTCGACTTCTATCGGAGGGTCCGAGCCATCCGCGGCGAGCACCGATTCGAAGCCATGGTGATCGACGGCGATGTCGGCGCGTCCTGGGGCCGCTTCGTCGGCGCCAAGCTGGATGGAACTCCGGTCGACATCGCCTTTGCCGACTGCTATCGCTTCAAGGACGGCGCCATCTGGGAGCGGAAATCGTACTTCTACGTGCCGTTGGTCTGATCGGCCGCGCTATCGAGTCGTGCGCGCCTGGCGGAGGCTGGTTCGGAGCGCGAGTCCGATACCTCCCAACACGAGTGCGCCCGCCAGGCCGAGCCGGAGGGTGACCGGCTCGCCGAGAAGGGCGGTGCCTCCAGCGGCCGCAATGACCGGTACGATCAGCTGGACGATCGCTGCCGTCATACCGGAAAGCCCTCCGAGCGCCTGGTACCAGAGGACGTATCCGATCCCCGATGCCAACGCCCCGGAGATGACGGCCAGCAACACGCCTCGCCCTTCGATCCCTCCGCCGCTCCAGGTCAGCAGCAACAGGATTGCCGCCATCGGAATGGTCCGGCCGAAGTTGGTCGCCGTCTGCGCGAGCGGATCGGGCGAGCCGCGCCCGGCAAGCGAGTAGAACCCCCACGCCATGCCGGCAATCATCATGAGGGCCGCGCCCGACAGGGATGGTGCGGTTACGCCGGGTAGCAGCAGGTAGACGAGTCCGCCGAACGCGATGAGCAGTCCCAACCACTGGCCCGGCCGCGGGTGTCCTTCGCGGTGCAGGCTGGCCACGATCATGGTGACCTGTACGCTGCCGAAGAGAAGGAGCGCGCCGGTGCCGGTGCTCAGGCTGACATATGCGAAGGAGAAGGGAACGGCGTAGAGAAACAGGAGGACGGCAGGGCGCCATGTCGGTCGTGCGGATGTCGGACGCTCGGCGCGGAGCCGAACCAGCGCACCGAGCGTGAGCGCACCGGCAGCGAGGCGGATGGCGGTAAACGTGCCGGGGTCGATGACCGGTTCGGCCAGCGCCAGGCGGCAGAGCACCGAGTTGGCGGCAAACGCCGTGAGGGCAAGCGCAGTGAGTCCCGCGGTCCGGGCCGGATTCATCCCGCAATACCATGGGTGGGCTCACCCGTTTTCGCAACTACAGCCGGCCGCGCCCTCGCATCAGCCGAGTCGCCTCGTCGACCAGGCGCCGGCGGTCGACTTTGTGGGTGCCGGCCACCGGGATTTCCGCCACCGGGACGACGGCACGCGGATGCGCGTACGCCGGGCCATGCTCCAGCGCGTAGCGTTTGATGTCGTCTTCCGACACGGTATGTCCCGGCGTGGCGACGACGAATGCGACCGGGATCTGGCCTTTGATCTCGTCGGTTACCGGAACGACGGCGGCCTGGGCAATATCGGGATGGCGCTCGAGCAGTTTTTCGACTTCGCCTGGATAAATGTTCTCGCCGCCGCAGACGAACATGTCGTCCGCCCGGCCGACGAAGTAGAAGAATCCGTCCTGGTCGCGGCGCATCAGATCGCCGGTGGTGTACCAGCCGTCCCGGACTCGCTCGGCCGTCACGCGGTCGAGGTTGAGATAGCCCGGCATTAGCGCCGGGCTGCGCAGTTCGAACACCCCTTCGTCGGGCGACCCCCCGCCGGCCAGACGCCACTCCACGTCGGGCCACGGATGGCCGAGCGAAAGCGGGGGCCGGGCCAGGCCGGCCGGATGCGGACCAAACGGGCAGGGTCCTGCCTCGGTCGTTCCGTAGCTGTTGCCGATAATGGCATTCGGAAAGATCGACTGGACCTGCGCCAGCAGCGCATCGGTGAGCGGGGCGGAGCCGATCAACACCTGGCGGACGTGCCGGAGGTCGAGACGCGCGAGCAGGTCGCGCTCCCGGGCAATCAGCGCGAACATCGTGGGGATGCCGGACAGGACGGTGCAACCGTACGCAGCAACCGCCTCCAGATACTGCCGCGCCTCGAAGCGGGGCAGCGACACGATGGTCATCTGGTTCGAAACCGCCACCGTGGAAAAGAACAGGCCGTTCTTGTGATAGGTCGGCGCCACCACCAGCGTGACGTCACGCCGGCCAGCTTCGTAGCCGGTGAAATACTTCCGGAGGGCCCACAACTGGCCGTCGTGCAGGAGTGGTACGCCCTTGGGGCGGCCGGTCGATCCGGAGGTGTAGAGAATCTTGGCCAGGTCGCGCGGCCCCGGCCGGACCGTGTTCCACGGACCGGGGTCGAGGAACTGCTGATAGCCGTGCGGGCCGGGGTCATCGAGCTCGATGGTCGGCACTCCGTCGGGAATCAGCCGCGCCCGTTCCCGGTCCGCAATCACCGCCGCAACGTCTGCATCGGAAAAGATGAAAGCGATGGTCTCGGCCGGCAGCTTGAAATTGATCGGGACGGCGACCATCCCGGCCCGGAGAATGCCGAAGTACGTTGCCAAAAACTCGACCCGGTTCTCGGCCAGGATGGCGACGCGCGATCCCGGCGTGTGGCCGCGCCGAACCAGCCCGCGCGCGACGGCATCCGCGGTGGCGTCGAGCTTGGCGGTGGACCAGGTGGCAGGCGTGTCGGGAGCGCGGAGGTCGATGAACGCCGGATGGTCCGGCGCTTCGTTGGAGGTCACGTCTCCCAGATTGACGTGGTCGATCATGGAATGATCAGCACCTTGCCGAAGACTTCGCGGTCTTCCAACAGGCGCTCTCCGTCGGCCGTCTGTTCGAGCGGTAGCCGTGCATCGATGACCGGAGACAATTCGCCGGCCGCAATCATGCCCATCAACCGGATGATGTCATCCGGGGTCCACCCGTTCGAGCCGATCATCTGATGTTCGAATGTCCACAGGTAGCGGGCATCGGTGCGGAGGTCGAAGCCCGCGGTCGCGCCGCAGGTCAGGATGCGCCCGCCGACCCGGACGCATTTCTGGGTGTCGGTCCAGGTGTCGCCGCCGGTGAAGTTGACGGCGACGTCGACTCCTCCCTCACCGGTGATCCGTGGTTTGCCGTACCGCTCCCGGATGCCGTCGAGGAAGCGCGTCTCCAGATAGTTGATGCAGTGGTCGGCGCCCAGGGCTTCGAGCCGGGCGATCTTGCTTGCGGAGCTTGCGCAGGCGACGACCTCCGCGCCCAACAATTTGGCCAGCTGGACACAGGCCACGCCGACACCGCCGCTGGCGCCCAGGATCAGGACCCGTTCACCAGCCTGGATTCGACCGCGCGTTACCAGCATCCGATGCGCGGTGGCGTAGGCGAGCGGCAGCGAGGCGGCGTCTTCGAGCGAGACGGCGTCGGGGACCCGGATCAGTTGTCGTTCCGGGACACAGACGCGTTCTGCCCGTCCGCCGTCGGCTACTTCGCCGATCATGCCGAACCGATCGCCCTCGCGATAGACGGGATCGATCACGACCCGGTCGCCCGGCGTCCAACGAGTCACGTCCTGGCCGACCGACGCTACGGTGCCGGCGATGTCCGACCCGACGATGACCGGCAGAGGGATTCGAATCCCGGGCATGCCGCGGCGGGTAAAGATGTCGTGATAGTTGATGGCGGTGGCCGCGACGCTCACCACCACCTCGTTCGGTCCGGGGGTCGGATCGGGATAGTCGGTGCGATAGACGAGCTGATCTCGCCCGCCGTGCGCTACGGTAACGACAGCCCGCATGCAGTGCCTCGTCACAGGAAGTTGAGGCCGGCCGTCCTGCCGGCATATACTTAATCGAATTAAGGTAACGGTCGCCCGTCCATGGGCAAGCAACCTCGGACAGATTCGGGCAGGTTACCATGAGCCGCCGCGCCGCCAAAACGGATGACGAGATCCTTGCCCAGGCGATCCGCATCGTCCGGCGGCGGGGCCGCCATGTCACGCTGGCCGAGATCGGCGCCGAGGTCGGGCTGACGGCGGCCCGTCTGATTCAACGATTCGGATCGCGCGGGCAGTTGCTCGCCCTCGTCGAGGACCGTGCCGATCGGCGGATGCTCGACGCGATCATCGATGACCTCGATCTCGAACGTGATCCGATCGGCGCTCTGATCGACCGGTTGGCGCGGGTTGCGGAGAGGAACGCGGCGCGCCTCTACCGTCTCTCGAACACCTATCTCTATGACCCCGGGCATCTCCTGGTGCCGGGGGGAGCCAGAAGTGCCAAGGCGCGCGAAATGCTGGCGATCGACCGGATTCACGCGATCATCGACCTTGCGGTGGCCGGCCGCTGGATGGCTCCGGATCTGGACCGCGCGGCCCTGGCGCGGGTCGTCTGGATTACCTGGGTCGGGACGTACACCGCCTGGGCATACGCGCCAGTCGGGTCGCTCCGCCGGCTGGTCAGGCAGGATCTCTGCACTCTCCTTCGGCCCTACCTGACTCGTCGCGGTCGGGCTCGGCTCTCTTCGAAATGAGGTCGGTGTGATCGGGCAGAATCGGTGGGTCGCACTCGGTTTGACGCTCCTGACCACCACGGTCGGCATGATGGGGTTCGCGGCGGTCTTTCCGTTGCTCAGCCTCTGGATTCAAGACTTCGGAATATCGCGGGCGCAGGGCGGCCTGTTGTCGGGACTCTGGTACCTGCCCGGGATCCTGATCTCGCTGCCTGCCGGGTGGATCTTCGATCGTTATCCGATTCGGCGCGGTCTGACAGCCTGCTGGGTCCTGATCGCGGCGGGGACGGCCATCATGGCCGTTGCACCCAGCTACTGGGTGCTCTGCGCCGGACGGCTGCTCTTCTCGGTGGGCATGAACGCGCACATGATCGGCGCGCCCAAGTATCTGGCGCTCTGGTTTGCGGGGCGTCGGGAACTGGGCTTCGTCATGGGCATCTATACCATGGCGTTCACCGCAGGCGTGTACTTGAGTCTCAATCTGCTCGGGTCGATCGGCGGTGCGCAGGGTTGGCGTCCGGCCGTGCAGCTACTGGCTGCCGTTTCGGTGGCGGCCGCCTTCCTGGTCCCGTTGATGTCCAATCCCAAGGCCGTTTTGACCGACTCGGCGCCGGCGACGCCGGCACGATTCGACCCGTTCTCGCTCGGTCGTGGCGCCTGGTTCCTCGCGATTGCGTACTTCGGCTACAGCATCGGCACGGAAGCCGTGATGACCTTTGGCCCGGATGCGCTGGTCGAGTGGGGATACGAGCTCGCCGTGGCGTCCGCGATCATCGGATCCTATGCGCTGGTGTCGCTGGTGCTGAAGCCGATCCTGGCTTCGCGCCTCCAAGGCGGCAATGCGGCCGGATTCGTGGTGGCGGCAACGGCGTTTGGTCTGGCAGCGATGGCGCTTTTCTTCGTGCCGGGTTTGTCGCCCCGTCTTGCGGCAGGTGCGCTGGGTATCTCGCTCGCGCTTGGCATGCCGGCGTTCTTTGCGCTGCCTGGGTTTCTGTATCCGCAGGAAAAAGTCGGGCAGGTGTACGGCCTGTATCAGATGCTCTACAGCATCGGCTTCTTTGCGCAGCCACTGGTAGGTTTGGCCGTCGACCGGACCGGCCAGTACGGGGCAGGCTTCCTCGTCATGGCCGTCTACTGCGCGCTGGGGCTTCTGGTCCTCGCGGTCCGCAAGTCACCGGCACCACCGACCGCACCGGCCTGATCCGACGGCGGATTGTGGGATCGGCGGCCCGGCGTGGAAGTGGTGGCGTCCGGAGCGCCCCCGAAACCAAGGAAGTCCGGCCCGACGATGGAGCGCGTCAGCCGGCCAGGCGGAAACCGGCATCGGCAAAGTGGCGATCGTAGCCGAAGGCTGACTTGATCCGCTCGCGGCGCATTATCTCGAAGCTGACACCGTCGCAGAGCGTGAGCGCCTGGTCGCGGAACTTACCGAGCCAGGCGCCCGCCGCTGCCGTAACGAGTTCGGTGTCGACCGGGAGACAGTTGTAGAGCGGGTCGCCCAAGATCCCTTCGATCACGCTGCGGGCCGTGTCACTGCCACGCCGGTAGAGCAAGAGTCCCTGCAGCTCCGCCAGGATGAGCGGTGTGACCACGAACCGCCCGCCGCCCTGCACGAACTTGCGCGCGAACAGGACGGCACGGGTGTGATACTGGTCCTGCCGATGCGCCAGGGCCAACAGGCCGCTCGTATCAGCGAAGACGCGGTCGGCGGCCACGCTTGGGCTCTCCGTAGAGGTAGTCGTCGTGGCGGGCCGCGGTGTCGGTCGGTCCCTTCGGATCGTCAACGGCGCCGATCAACCGCTCCAGCGACCAGCCGGGCGCCTGTGCTCCCAACGTCTCGGCCGACAGCCGGCGCAGCCCGCGCCGGAGGAGCTCTGCCTTCGAGAGACCGGTTGCAGTGAGGAGATCCTCGAGCAGCGCCACGTCCGGCGGATCGAGATAGACCTGCACGGGCTCCCGTACCTTTTTGATGTCACGAGTATCCGACATAGCTCCCTCCCTTCTTACATGTATATGATACATGTAAAAATAGATGCTGTCAATGTATTTAGTTTCGACTCAGATACGGGGCACGGCCGATGCCGGTTGCGTCGCGACGGTAAGTCCGGGGAGCGCTACCTTCCACGGCAGGAGTGCGGTGGAAGGATTCGTCGAATCGAGGAGATGGGACCATGAAGCTGCTGGTACGAAGCCTGATCGGCGTCATCACTGCTGTGTTTCTAGCGCTTGTCATGGCGTATGCAATCGGGCGCACACTGCCCGAGCAGCACGTCGCGGAGGGGCGGGAGGTGATTGCGGCCTCGGTGGAGCAGGTGGCGGCGCGAATCCGTGATGTCGCGGCCTATGCCACATGGCGCTCCGGTGTCGACGGTGTGGTGCTGGAGCAGAGTAGCGACGAAGCGGTGCGGTATCGGGAGCGGAGCGGGGGAGAGGAGATGGCGCTTGCCCTCTACCAGCGCGCGCCGGGTCGCTTCGAATCGGTGATCGTCGATCAGAGTCTGCCGTTCGGCGGGCGCTGGCTGATCGAACTCGAACCGGTGAACGGTGATGATACCGAAATCCGGATCCGGGAGGAGGGGGTCGTGCGCGCGCCGCTCTTCAGAACGATCAGCAGGTACGTGATCGGCCATGAGGCGACGGTGAAGGCCTATCTCGCGGACCTCAAGGCCTCGTTTTCACCGTGATGCTCGATCGGTCGTCCGGCCGGCGGCAGCGGCGTATCGTCGTCGTGCAGCATCCGGACGGCGGGAGTGTCGAGGTCGTCAAACTGCCCCTCCCGCGCCGACCAGACGTAGGCCCATACCGCTATCCCGGCAATGACGATCGCCAGCGGTAGGACCAGGAACAGGATGCTCATGCAGCCTCCGCCAGGTGAGAAGGGCGACTCAGCGGCTCGATCGTGTCTGCAGGCTTCCGCTGCCCGAACGTCCGCCCGAACCAACTGGCTGTGACGACCGTTATGGACGAAGCCGGCATCAGAATCGATGCCACGAGCGGTGACAGAAAGCCAGTCATGGCAAACAGCACCCCGAGCGCATTGTAGCCCAGTGCGAACGTGATGTTCCGCTTGATGACCCGCATGGTGCGGGCGCTCCCGTCGACCAACTCCACCAGCGGCGTCAAACCTGGCGTCGTCAGGTAGGCATCGGCGCTGGACAACGATGCTTCGGCGCCTCCGTGGACGCCGATTCCCACATCGGCCGCCGCAATGGCCGCGGCGTCGTTGACGCCGTCGCCCACCATCACGACCGTCCGTCCGCTGGACCGCCGGCGGGCTTCGACCACAGCCTGTTTCGTTTCCGGCGTAGCACCGCCGATGATCTGGTCGGGCGCAAAACCGAGCGTGGCGCCGACGGCGTTGGCAACCCTGGGATCGTCGCCCGAGAGCAGCAGGGTGCGCCAGCCGCGCTCGCGGAGGGCCGTCAGCGCGGCCTGGGCGTCCGTTCGGATCCGATCGCCCAGGCCCGCTACCGCCACCACGCGTCCGTCGACCGCGACCAGCACCGGTGTCAGCGTCGGCTGGGTCAGCATGCGCAGCCAGCGCTCGCTGTCCGGCGCATGTCGCGCGACGAAGGCGGGTGAGCCGAGCACCACCTGGCGTCCGTCGACAGTGCCCATGATCCCGCCGCCGGTGACATGGGTGATGTCGGTCGCGTCCTGTCGGGGCGCGGCAGTCCAAGCGCGCCGGAAGCCATCGGCAATCGGATGGGACGATCCAGCTTCGAGGGCCAGCACGAGTTCCTGTGCAGCCGGGTCGCCGTACCACTCGACCAGCGTCGTCTGCCCTTCGGTCAGGGTGCCGGTCTTGTCGAGGATCAGTTCTCCGGGAGTCGCCAGCTGCTCGAGCGCGTCGCCGCCCTTGATGTAGATCCCCTGGCCGGCAGCGCGTCCGACGGCGACGGTTACGGCCAGCGGGGTCGCCAGGGCCAACGCGCAGGGACAGGTGACGATCAGCAGCGCAATGGCGTAGTCCCAGGCGGCGGCCGCATCACGGGGCAGCCAGATCAGGAACGTGATAGTAGCCAGGGCCAGCACGACGGCGATGAAGATGCCGGAGAGCCGGTTGGCAAATGCGATGACGGGCGCTCGGCGCGAGGCACTATCTTCGACCTGGCGGAGCAGGCGGGCGAGCCGAGAACCGCTACCGGCGGCTTCGACACGAACCCGGACCGGAGCGGCGACGTTGAGGGTGCCGGCATAGACACGATCGCCGAGCCCGGTTCGGATCGGTTCGGATTCGCCCGTCAGCAGCGCAGCATTTACTGTCGTGGCGCCGGAGGAGATGAGCCCGTCGGCGGGGAAGGTTTCTCCGGCGCGGACCAGAATTTCCATGTCGGGCAGCAGAGCGACCGCCGGCAGTTCCCGCTCGGTGCCATCAGCGGCGACGACACGCGCGACACTGGGAGCGAGCGAGAAGAGTAACTCGGAAGCATCGGTGGCGGCGCGCTGGCCGCGCTGCTGGAGGTATCGCCCGGCAAGCAGCGCAAAGATCAGGATGGTCAGCCCGTCGAAGTAGATCGGCCCGCTGTCGGTGATGGTATTGATGGCTCCGCGAATGAACCCGGCGGCCAGAGCAATGGCGATCGGCAGGTCCATGTGCAATGACCTGGTGCGCAGGGACGCGAGCGCGCCGGTAAAGAAGACGCGACCCGGGAAGAGGAACGCCGGGATGGTCAGCAGGAGCGACACCCACCGGAACAGGCCGAGATAGGCCTCTTCCATGCCGTGAAACTCTCCCGAGTAGAGCGCGAGCGCAGGGAGCATCACGTTGCCCGCAATGGCGCCGGCAACCCCGATCCGGACCAGGGCTGCCCGGTCCTCGCGCCGGCGCATCGTCTCGCGGGCGACGCCGCGGAACGGATGGGGCGGATAGCCGAGCCGATCGAGCGTCTGCGCGATGGTGGAGAGTGCCGATTGTTCGGGAGACCAGCGCACCCGCGCCAGGGCCCGGCGGACATCCAGTTCGACGCTCAGCGTACCCGGGACGAGCAGCGGAACCCGTTCGACCAGCCAGACGCAGCTGGCGCAGTGGACTCCTTCGAGATACAGCTCGGCGCTGGCGGTGCCGTCGGCATCGCGACGAACGTACAGTTCTTCGAAGGCCGGGTGATCGAACTCGTCGTAGCTCCGCCCACTGCTGGCCACGGCCGTTCCGCGCCGTTCACTCAGCTCGTAGTACCGCTCGAGCCCTCCGGCGTGGAGGATATCCCAGGCCGTTGCGCAGCCGGCGCAGCAGAACGACGGCTGGTCGTCCGCGCGGACGGCGTCGGGAGGAACCGCAAGGCCGCAATGGGCGCACGGCATGCCGATGGTCGCGCTCACGTCAGGTGCCATGATGGTGGGCGGCTTCGAAGCCGGGTACCGGTGGCAGCAGACGGTGCAGCGCGTCTCCGCCTGGCAGGACGCCGAAGTGCAGCGCGATCGAGGTCAACCCGAGCAGGATGATGACCGCGGCGCTCACGAGCGGAAGTCGGGTGCGGTACCGCCCGGTCAGTCGCTGGGCAGCGGCGCCGATGGTGAGCATCATGGGCAGTGTGCCGGCCCAGAACATCGTCATCACGAGAGCGGCCGTCAGCGCTGATCCGGTTCCCGCGGCCACGGTCACGAACGCCCACATCCAGCCGCAGGGCAGCAGTGTGGTCGCGAGTCCGGTGGCCGCGGCGCGCAGCGCGGGCGGACGGTTCCGGAACCTGAGCAGCACACTGCCCATGGCGCGCTGCCAGACCTCGGGCACCCGGGGGGCGCCGAGTCTGACGCCCTTGGCGCGGAGCAGGGCATGGATGCCCCAGCCGACCAGAAGGAGACCGGTCACCAGCGCGGCTACCGGCCCGAGCCGCGCACCCGCTGCGCCGGCCGTCACGCCGAGCAGGAGGTACGAAGCCAGCCGCCCCAGATTGTAGGCGGCATGATGGTTTAGGGCGGCTCGACCCTGGCGACCCGGGTCGGTATAGAGATAGGTAAACGCCCCGCACATTGCGGCACAGTGCACGCTGCCGAGCAGCGAAGCGCCGAGCACGGCAAAGGCGAGGGTGGTCACGGCTACTCCCGCCGGAGTCCAGCGGCGACGCGCGCCGGGTCCGGCTGGCCCGGGCGGCTGGTGATCAGCGTCCCGATGGCATCCGGACGGGCATCGATGCGGAGCGGCGCAACCAGCCGCTCGCCGGCGTGGTCGACGGTGACGGTCACTTCCCACAGACCCGGGCGATCGATTGCCATGGTTGCGGTGTATCTCCCGGCTCCGTATGCGGTCGGTGTACCGGAAACGGTCCGGTCCGCATGGGCCACGGGCCGGGCCACGATCTCGATTTGCGCCGAATCGAGCGGCGCGCCATCCCGGTCGGTGAGCAGGATGACCAGCGGGGTCGAATCGCCGGAGACCGGGGCCAGGGTCGGATGGACCTGCCAGCCGAGTGCTGCCGAGCGGCGGACCTGCGCCTGGGTCGTGTCCCACCCCACGGCCCGGCGGTAGTAGTCGGGCTCGACGGCAAAGTGCGGGTCGGCCGAGGCGACCCGGATCAGGGTGACGCCGAGGGCCACGTTACCCAGCAACACGAGGGTAATGGCTGCGGGCCAGATCCGGTCTTTACGGAACAGGCGGCTCATGGTTCGAGGCCTCCGGTGGTGTCGGTCGGACCGAGCAGATTGAAGGGGAGCCGCTGATCGAGCCCTTTACCGTCGCTGATCCGTACGGTCACATCACGACGCCCCTGGGTGAATGCCTCGCGCGGCAGCAGGATGAAGACGCTGGTGGTGCGCAGCTTGTTGGACTCGATGCTGAGCGGACTCTCGGGAGCGATGACAGTGCCCATCTCGGCTCCATCGACGACGATGTCGTAGCTCCGATCCTGCTGACTGCGATTGGCAATCCGAATTCGGATCTGATTGGTAACGCGGCCCTCGGCGTCCAGCTGGAAGGGCTCGCCGGTGCTGCGCAGCAGCGTGATGTCGGCGCTCGATCGGGTGCCCAGCACGACGACGAAGGCGCCAAGGAAGAGCGCCAGCACCAGCGGGTAGATGATGACCCGGGGCCGGAGCCGTTTCGCGGGCTTGCCGGCCAACGCATCCTGGGTAGCGTACCGGATCAGGCCGGGGGGCTTCCCGACCTGCGCCATGATGCTGTCGCAGGCATCGATGCACTGGGTGCAATGGACGCATTCCATCTGGAGCCCGTTCCGGATATCGATACCGGTGGGGCAGGTCGTGACGCAAGCCACGCAGTCGATGCAATCACCCGCGCCTTCGCTGCGCACCTTGCCGCGGCCCCGCGGCTCACCGCGATTGTAGTCGTACGCGACGACCAGCGACTGCCGATCGAGCAGCGCAGCCTGCCACCGTCCATAGGGACACGCGATCAGGCAGGTCTGTTCACGGAACCAGGTGAAGTCCGTAAAGACGAGCCCCGTGGTTACGGCCATGACCAGGAACGGGATCGGGTGCTCACGGGGTGAGAGCCTGACCCATTCGGCCAGCGCATCGACACCGACGAAGTAGGCCAGGAACGTGTGCGCCAGCAGCAGGGACAGTACGAGGTAGATCCCGTACTTGAGCAACCGGCGCGGGTGGAAGTGTCCCTTGCTGCGATCGAGCCGAAGCGAGCCGCCTCGGCCGCCTTCGATCAGGCGTTCGATGGGACGGTACAGGAATTCGAGGTAAATGGTCTGCGGACAACCCCAGCCGCACCAGACCCGCCCGAACAGCGCCGAGAAGAGGAACACGGCAATCACGATGCTCGCGAGCAGGAGCATCAGCAGCAGTGTGTCGGTCGGCAGGAAGGTGGTGCCGAACAGGGTAAACTCGCGCCGAGGAGCGTCGAGCAGAATCGCGGGTTTGCCGTTGATCTTGAGATGCGGCAGCGCGATGAACGTGATCATCAACAGGTACGCCACGACGCGCCGCCGGTGCCACCAGCGTCCCGGAGAGGGCTTGGGGCGGAGCCAGTTGCGGCTCCCGTCCTCGTTGAGGGTCGGGAGGACTCGTCCGGCAGGCGCGGGGGCGTTCGTGCTCACCTGGGGACGCGCACTCCCTGGGGGGCCTTGGCCTGCTTGGGCGTGGTGCCGTGCAGCGCCCAGACGTACGCGGTGACCTGATTGACCTGCGCAGCATTCAGCGTCTTGCCCCAGGGCGGCATGCCCTTGGCCAGGACCCCTTCGACGATCACGGCGTGGACGCTATCGATGCTGCCGCCGTGCAGCCAGTAATCGTCGGTCAGGTTGGGGCCGATCAGTCCGCCGCCGTCGGCCACGTGGCAGGCGGCGCAATAGCGCTGGTAGATCGTATTGCCCTCTGCCATGGCGGCGGGATCCTCGGCCATGGCAAGGAGCGCGGCGGGATCGGCCGGGCCCGGGCCCTGTGGGTGCGCCTCGCGCCAGGCTGCCATGTCCGATTCGTATTCGGCGACTCGGCCTTTGCCGCTGCCGAGGCCGCCGAGGTTGAGGGCGTAGACGATCGAGTACGCAATGGTGACCCAGAAGATGGTGACCCACCACCGCGGCATCGGATTGTCGTACTCTTGGATGCCGTCATATTCGTGCTCGACCAACCGATCCTTGTCGCTCATCCGTGCCTCGCCGGGGTCCTGGAGTGGTTCGGTGTCGTACCGTTCGGGACGGTCCCGTTCCGGCCGTCGTCGAGCGGAATCATCTTGTCCTCCTGCCATCGGGAGCGGGCCGAGGGGCGAAAGACCCACCAGACGATCAGCCCGAACGCGATCAGGAAGAACACCAGCGCTACCTCGGCATAGGCCGAAAGGCCGGCATTACCTACGATATCGGAGAGCTTCACGGGGCACCCGCCGTTGCGGAGCTGCCGGCCGTGATGTCACGACCGAGCCGCTGCATGTATGCGATGATCGCGACCATCTCTTTGTCGCCCAGCGCCTTGGGGCCGCCAGCCGCTTCGATATCGCGGGCGATCGTTTCCGCCTGCGCCTTGGCCATCGGGGCAGCCTGGGTCACGGCATCACCGTAGGGCACGCCGAGCATTGCCATGGTGCCGACCCGCTTGCCGAGCACATCCCAGTCGATGCTGCGGGTACTGAAGTGGCGGTACGACGGCATGATCGATCCGGCCGCGATCTCCTGCGGATTCTCGAAATGCCGGACGTGCCACAGATTGGGATACTTGCCGCCGGTGCGTGCCAGGTCCGGACCGATCCGTCGCGAGCCCCAGAGGAAGGGATGCTCGTACACCGCTTCGCCCGGCTTGCTGTACTCGCCGTAGCGCTCGGTTTCGTAGCGGAGCGGACGGATCTGCTGCGAATGGCAGTTGAAGCACCCTTCGCGGATATAGATGTCGCGGCCATACAGCTCGAGCGGGGTGTACGGCTTGACCGATGCGATCGTCGGCACGTTCGACCGGATCAGAAAGGTCGGCAGAATTTCGAACAGCGACGCGATGATCACGGCCAGAGTGGTCAGCACCGTGAAGAGCACCGGCATCCGTTCCCACCGGCGATGGAAGGCCAGCGAACGGAACCGCGCCAGCAGGCCGCCGGCAACCGGGGCCGCTTCGGGGGCCGTGAATTTCGGCGCCAACGGCGCCGCGCGGATGATCGGGACCTCGTACCGGACCGGCCGCTTCCGCCACGTCATGATCACGTTGTAGAGCAGCAGGACGACGCCGACGATATAGAGCGAGCCGCCCGCGACGCGGACCCAGTACATCGGGATCAGCCTGACCACGGTCTCGACGAAATCGGGGTAGGTGAGCCGCCCGGTATCATCGAACGCGCGCCACATCAGGCCCTGCGTCACGCCGGCCGAGTAGATCGCGAGGACATAGAGGATGATGCCCAGGGTGCCGATCCAGAAATGGGCCTCCGCCAGTTTCTTCGAATGGAGCGGGGCCTGGAACAGTCTCGGCAGGAGCCAGTAGACCATGCCGAAGGTGATGAAGCCGTTCCAGCCGAGCGCGCCGGTGTGGACGTGCGCGATGATCCAATCGGTGTAGTGGGCCAGTGCGTTGACGCTCTTGATCGAGAGCATCGGTCCTTCGAACGTGCTCATCCCGTACGCCGTGATGCCGACGACGAAGAACTTGAGGATCGGGTCGTCGATGACCTTGTGCCAGGCGCCACGCAAGGTGAGCAGGCCGTTGATCATGCCGCCCCAGCTCGGGGCCCACAACATGACCGAGAAGAGCATCCCGAGCGTGGAGGCCCACTCCGGCAACGAGGTGTAGTGCAGGTGGTGCGGGCCGGCCCAGATATAGATGAAGACCAGCGACCAGAAATGCAGAATGGAGAGCCGGTAGGAAAAGACCGGCCCCTCCGCGGCCTTCGGCATGAAGTAGTACATCAGGCCGAGGAATGGCGTCGTCAGGAAGAAGGCGACGGCATTGTGGCCGTACCACCATTGCATGAAAGCGTCCTGGACCCCGGCGTAGAGCGAGTAACTCTTGAAGTGTCCGGCCGCCGGAATCGACAGGTTGTTGAAGATGTGCAGGATGGCAACCGTGATGATGCTCGCGACATAAAACCAGATCGCGACGTAGAGATGGCGTTCGCGGCGGTGAATCATCGTCATCATGAAGTTCACCGCGAAGACCACCCATACCACGGCAATCGCGATGTCGATCGGCCACTCCAGCTCCGCATACTCCTTCGCCTGGGTCATGCCGAGGGGAAGGGTCAGCGCCGCGGCCACGATGATGGCCTGCCAGCCCCAGAAGTGGAACTTGGACATCCCGTCCGACCACATCCGCGCTTTGAGGAGCCGTTGGGTCGAGTAGTAGGCGCCGGTGAAGAAGGCGTTCCCACCGAAGGCGAAGATGACCGCGTTGGTGTGCAGCGGGCGGAGTCGACCGAAGGAGGTCCACTCGATCCCCAGGTTGAAAGCGGGATTGGCCATCTGCAGCGCCACCAGCAATCCGGCCAGCATGCCCACCAAGCCCCATACGACCGTCGCTATGAGGAACTTCCGGACGATGGCGTCATCGTAGGTGAACTCGTCGAGCACTCCCTCGCTCGCCGCGGTCCCGACGGCGGATCCGCCCATACCCGATCTCCTTGTCGTGATCCTGATCGTCGGACCCCCGGGGTCCACCGGTACTGCACCGGTCCCCCTCAGGGGTGAGGGGGATGACGATGTTGGCGCCGGAATCTCTCGGGGAGGGCGTGAAGTGAACGTTGAGTGACTATGAGGCCGTCTTCATGAGCGCACGCGCGTGCGCGCACGTACCGACTGCCGTTCTGGAGGATTGAGAAATTTAAGGACGAGAGAAAATTCCGACTTCACTCATCGGTAATTTGCTGACGCGCGAGTGAACCTATTCCGTGCGGACGTATCGCTCCCGGATGTGTTGGCTGATATAGGTGCTGAGCCCGCGACCCGTGCGCGCCAGCTCCTTCATGTGCTCGACGGCATCCTTACCCGGTATGGTGTAGTCGTAGACGTATATCGTCGGCGTCCCAAACCGGACCCGAATGAAATCGGGCCCGATTTCGTAGTGGGTGACTCCCGATCGACCGCTTCGGTTGCCGTAGGGTTGCATGGGGCCTCCCGTCGCCCGGGCGTTGTTCAACAAGGCGAACTTTAAAGCTCGGCAACCTTCTCTCCGATACCTAGGCCCGAAGAACCGGGGCGTCCGGGGGACCTGTTGCGTGCCGGTCCAGGATGAAACGTCCAGCAATCACATCGCAGGGAGTATAGCCGGACTCGTCAGCACGAGCTTTCCGGCCGGCGTGGCACCAGGCATGCGATGGTTGCCCCCGAACTGGTACGACGCCGACCCGGGCGCCGTGCGACATAATGTCTGATGGGTACGCCAGACACGGACGATCGGCCAGGGACGCGGTCCGTCGATAGCCGATTGCTACGGTCGAAGCGAGGAACATGCGAATACAGCAGTACACACCAAAAAAGACCGGGGCGCCGGCAGGGCACGCATGCCCGCGAGCGCTGCGAAGACGATATCGGTTCGAGGCCTTTGGGGCCGGCCGGCGCGGAGTCGACTCGTGCTCGCGCTGATTGCCGACGACGAGCGAAGCATGCGCACCGTGCTGCGGCGGGTGCTGCAGCAGCTCGATGTCGAGACGCGCGAAGCCGAGAACGGCCTCGAGTTGCTCTCGATGCTCGAAGACGGCAAGACCAAGGTCGACTTCCTTGTGATCGACATCGAAATGCCGATCCTGAACGGCCTCGAGACCCTCCGCGCGATCCGTTCCTCGGAGAAGTACCGGGACATCCCGGTCGTCTGTATCTCCGCCGTGAGCGACGATGTAGTGATTCGGGAGCTGATCCAGATCGGGATCAGCGATTTCCTGCTTAAACCCCTCCGTCCGGACATCGCGGTGCCACGGCTTCGCGCCGTGCTCAAGAATGCCGATCGCTGGCGGCAGCGCGCCCCGGCGGGCGCGGCCACCGAGATGCTGCTGGTGGAGACGGATCCGAACTTCCTGGCGTTTGCCAAACCCTTGCTGGCCGCGCACTTCGACGTGCTCGAGGCGACCTCGGCGCCCAAGGCGGCGTCGCTCTTCCAGGAGCGCAATCCGACGCCGCGCGTCGTGCTGGTACCCGAGGGGTTGCCGCTGCTCAGCGAGATCCAGATGATCGAGACGCTGGGTCGGATTGCCGCGCGGCTCAAGGCCGATCCGCCGGAGATCTACCTCACGACGCAGGCCGATTCGGTCGACCCCGAGAAAGCCAAACTCTTCAGCGGCGTGCTCAAGAAGACGTTCGTGCCCGAACAGTTCACGGCGGCGATCCAGCGGGTGGTGCTCAAGTCGATGTCTCCCCAGGAGAAGCTGACGGCGCTTCTGGAGGGTGAACTGGAGCCGGAGGTGCTGTCGGCTACCCAGCAGACGATCGGCGTTCTGATCGGCCAGGAGCTCGTCCAGCTCGATGCCGAAGAGGCCGCGACCCTGGCGCTGCCGATCCGCTCGACGCTGGTCCTGGGCTCGGACGAGTCCAAGGTAAGGCTCGAGGTCTCGCTGCTCAGCGACGAGCCCTCCGTGCTCAGCCTGTCGGCCAAGATGCTCGGTACCGAGTTGACCCTCGAGGAAGGCGCCGTCGACGTGCTCAACGAGCTCACCAATACCCTGGCCGGGCGGATTCGCGCGTCGCTGCTGCTGCGGGACCTCGATCTCAAGATGGGCTTGCCTACGAACGTCACCGACGCGCCTGCGAAGGCTGCGACATCCTGGCCGCATTATGCAGCTTTTCGCTCTGCTGCGCGAGAACAGATCCTCGTCGGCCTCCAGATCGTCGACTGACCCATCGAAAATATCACATCGATATGCTGAAAATGCCCGACGGAGTGGACCACTTTCTTCCGAGTGGTAGGAAAAAGTGGGCTATTTTCGGCACGACTTTCCGGGGTTGAACCTTGCGAAGCGGCAAAACCACGGGGTGAACGAATCTGCACGATTGTGGCATGAAGATTTCTTCATGTTGGGTTAGCGAAGATTTCTGTCCGGCAATCTTCACGAGGCTGCGGGCCACCGCGGCAGAACCGAGGACGATCGGGGCGGTCGGCGACAGCCGGGCCCTTGGGAACCCGTTTGCGTGAGAGACTGAATGCACGAGCTAGATGAAATCACGAGGGAGTTCCTGGTCGAGAGCAATGAAGGCCTCGACCAGCTCGATCGCGACCTGGTCGCGCTGGAGCAGCGTCCCAAGGATCAGGAGCTGCTTGCCCGGATTTTCCGCTGCGTCCATACAATCAAAGGGACCTGCGGCTTTCTGGGCTTGAAGAAGCTCGAATCGGTGAGCCACGTCGGTGAAAACCTGCTCTCGCTGCTGCGGGACGGGGTCCGGGATCTAACCCCGGAACGAACCAGTGCGCTGCTTCAGCTGGTCGATGCCCTGCGTCAGATGTTGGGGAGCATCGAGTCGACCGGCGCGGAGGGGGAGGTCGACTATACCGCCCTGATTGCGCGGCTCACGGCGCTGCAGGAGGATCAGGCGGCGTCGTCGGCTCCCGATGAGGCCGGGTCGCCCAAGAACATGGGAGACCATCTAGTGGAACGGGGGCTCGTGACGCAGGACGATGTCCGGGAGGCCGCCGAACGGCAGCTCTCCGGCGACCCGCGCCACATCGGCGAGATCCTGGTCGAGCAGGCCCAGGTGCCGCCGCAGGTCATCGCCGAGGTGCTGGAAACGCAAGCGGCGGAAGGGAGCCGGGCCGCCTCGTCCGTCGCCGATAGCACCATTCGCGTCGACGTGGGTCTCCTCGACCGGCTGATGAATCTGGTAGGCGAGCTGGTGCTGGCCCGGAACCAGATCCTGCAGCACCTCACGACCAGCGCCGATCACACGCTCGGCGCCACGTCGCAGCGACTCAACCTGATTACCACCGAGCTGCAGGAAGGCGTCATGAAGACGCGGATGCAGCCGATCGGCAACGTCTGGAGCAAGTTCCCGCGCGTCGTGCGCGACCTCGCCTCGAGCTGTGGTAAGCAGATCCGGCTGGAGATGGAAGGCAAGGAGACCGAGCTCGACAAGACCATCATCGAAGCCATCAAGGATCCGCTCACCCATATCGTCCGCAACTCGGCCGACCACGGCATCGAAGCGCCGGACGTCCGGCTCGCGCGCGGCAAGCCGGCCGAGGGTCGGATCTTCATGCGCGCCTTCCATGAGGGCGGGCAGGTCAACATCGAGATCAGCGATGACGGTGGCGGGATCGATCCCGCCGTGATCAAGCAGAAAGCCGTCCAGAAGGGACTGCTCACGACCGAGCAGGCGGGGCGGCTCAACGACCGTGAGGCGTTCAACCTGATCTTCGCGCCCGGGTTTTCGACGGCGGCCAAGGTCACGAACGTGTCGGGTCGCGGAGTCGGCATGGACGTCGTCAAGACCAACATCGAGAAGATCGGTGGCACGGTCGATGTGAACAGCGTGACGGGGCAGGGAACCACGCTGCGGATTCGGATTCCGCTGACGCTGGCGATCATCCCGGGCCTCATCGTGACTTCGCACGGCGACCGCTACGCCATTCCGCAGGTGAGCCTGCTCGAATTGGTCCGCCTCGAGGGCGAGGAAATCGGACGCAGCATCGAGTTGATTTACGGAGCGCCGGTGTACCGGCTCCGGGGCAATCTCCTTCCGCTCGTGGTGCTCAATCACGCGCTGGGCTGTACGGCGGAGCGGTGGGATGTCGCCGGGCGCGAAGCGGTGAACGTGGTGGTGCTTCAGGCCGACGGGACCCAGTTCGGCCTGGTGGTGGACGAGATCAACGATACCGAAGAAATCGTGGTCAAGCCGCTCGCCAAGCAGCTCAAGGGGATCGCGGCCTTTGCGGGAGCAACCATCATGGGCGACGGCAAAGTGGCGTTGATTCTCGATGTGGGCGGTCTGGCGCAGCAGTCGGGCGTACTGCAATCGGAACACGATCGGGCCCGAACCGAGGCAACCGCCGGCACCGCGAGCGACGACGGCGATCGGCGGACTCTGCTCCTGTTCCGCGCGGGCCAGGATCGCCGGCTGGCGGTGCCGCTCTCCGAGATTGCCCGGCTGGAGGAGTTCCCGGTGGCGTCGACCGAACTCGCGGGCACACGGCGCGTTGTGCAATACCGCGGTGAGATCATGCCCTTGGTGCGCTTGGACGAGATCCTCGACGGGGTTACCCGGCATAACGAGATCGAGGACCCGATTCAGGTCGTCGTGTACGCCCATCGCGGCCAGAGCATCGGCCTCATGGTCGATCAGATCACCGATATCGTGGAACAACAGATCGTGGTGGATCGCCGCTCCAACGGGCGAGCCGTCGCGGGTTCGGCGGTCGTCCAGGATCGCGTCACCGACCTGCTCGACATCGAAGCGGTGGTCGGTCTGGCAGGCTTGAATCACGTCGATAGCCGCGTGCCGGCCGGCGCCGGGGCGGAGGGATAACCATGGCCACGCAACAGTTCTGTACGTTCTACGTGAACGATCTGTACTTCGGCGTCGACGTACTGCAAGTCCAGGAAGTGATTCGCAGCTTGCAAGTGACCCGGGTACCGCTCGCACCGCCGGCTGTGAACGGGCTGATCAATCTGCGCGGCCAGATCGTCACCGCGATCGACTTGCGGACCCGGCTGAGCCTGGCGCCGCGTCCCGAAGGCGTCGAGCCGATGAATGTCGTCGTGCGGAGCGACGACGGCGCCATTAGTCTCCTCGTCGACGAGATCGGCGACGTGATCGAAGCCTCGGACGAAAGCTACGAACCGACGCCCGAAACGCTGCCGCCGAGCGCCAAGATTCTGATCAATGGCGTCTACAAGCTCCCCAGCCGCCTGCTGCTCGTGCTCGACACGGCCCGGGCAACGGCTCTCGAGCCGGCCAGTGCAAAATGACCGGGTTGCATGCATTCTCCACCTTGGTGCTGGTCCTGGTCGGACTCGGCTTGTACTTCCGCCGCCGCGCGAGAATCCATCTCGCGTTCATGGTCGCCGCGCTCGTCGTGGACCTGGGGCTGGTGCTCTACATCGAGTTGACCCGGTCCGCCGTCGAGAAAGTCACCACCGCGCCGCTCGGTGCGGTGTTGACCTTCCACATCGTCGCCTCGGTGCTGGTGCTGCTGATCTATCTCGTCCAGGTCGGCCTGGGTGTCCGGAAGCTGCGATCGGGCGTCTCATCCCACCTGGCGCATCGATACCTGGGCATGGCCTTCGTGGTGTTACGACTGGCAAACTACGCCACCAGCTACATGATCTCGTCGCCCGAACCGACGTATGCGCAGGTAGAAGATCTCGACCAGCCGGCCGAACACGCCTCGTTGCTCATGGCGGGCGTGGGACGGCCGTGAAGCAGATTCCAAGCAATATGAACCCGAAACAAACCATGTCGTCAATCGTCACAACCAACGCCGGCCAGGCCGGGGTCAGAAAGGGGAAGGTATGAAGCAAGCGACTGCACCCGCCCGGAATCGCCGGGCTGCGGACATTAGCCAGGGAGTAGCCGAGCTCACCGGACAATCGGAGACGGTCGAGATCGCTGCGGACGAACTGAACGAGCTCAACTCGAAGCTCGACGCCGTCAATAAGACGCAGGCGGTCATCGAGTTCGAACTCGATGGTACCGTCATCACGGCCAACGATAATTTTCTCGCCGTGCTGGGTTACCGGCTCGAGGAGATCAAGGGCCAGCATCACCGGCTCTTCGTCGACCCCGAGTACGCCACGTCCCGGGAATACCAGACGTTCTGGCAGGACCTTGGCGCGGGCAAAGCGCAGGTGGCGGAGTTCAAGCGGTTCGGTAAGGGCGGAAAGGAAGTCTGGATCCAGGCGTCCTATAACCCGATCGTCGATCAGGCGGGCCGGCCGTTCAAGGTCGTCAAGTTCGCGTCGGACATCTCGGCCACCAAGAGAGCCGCGCTCGCGATGACCATGATGGAGAACGCGCCCATGAACGTGATGATGGCGGACCGCGATCTCCGGATCCAGTACATGAATCCGGCGTCGACCAAGACGCTTGCCTCGATCGAGCAGTGGCTCCCCGTGAAGGCGGCGCAGGTGCTCGGTTCGAACATCGACATCTTCCACAAGGATCCGTCGCATCAGCGCCGGCTCCTGGGCGACCCGAAGAACCTGCCGCATCGTGCCGAGATCCGGGTTGGTCCGGAGACCCTGGACCTCCTGGCGAGCGCGATCTACGACTCCACCGGCACCTACGTGGGCCCGATGGTGACGTGGGAAATCATCACGGCCAAGGTCGAACTGGAGCGCAAGGTGCGTGAGAGCGCCACGTCGCTCGCGGCGGCCGCGGAAGAGCTCAACACCGTGAGCCAGCAGATGAGCGCCAACGCCGAGGAGACCGCGGCGCAGGCCAATGTGGTGTCGGCGGCGTCGGAGCAGGTCAGCAAGAACGTCGTCACGGTCGCGACCGGTACGGAGCAGATGAGCGCGAGCATTCGCGAAATCGCCTCCAACGCTTCCGAGGCGTCACGGGTGGCCGGTCAGGCCGTCCGGGCGGCGGAGACGACCAACGGCACCATCGCCAAGCTGGGTGAATCGAGCGCCGAGATCGGTAAGGTCATCAAGGTGATCACCTCGATTGCGCAGCAGACCAACCTCCTCGCGCTCAACGCCACGATCGAAGCGGCGCGCGCGGGTGAGGCCGGCAAGGGCTTCGCGGTCGTGGCCAACGAGGTCAAGGAGCTGGCCAAGGAAACCGCCAAGGCCACCGAGGACATCAGCCAGAAGATCGAGGCGATCCAGCAGGATACCGCCGGCTCGGTCACCGCGATTCAGGAGATCTCCAGCGTGATCAACCGGATCGCGGAGATCCAGACCACGATCGCGAGCGCGGTGGAGGAGCAGACCGCGACCACGAACGAGATGAGCCGTAACGTGGGCGAAGCGGCCAAGGGCTCGGCGGAGATCGCCGAGAACATCACGGCCGTCGCGCAGGCGGCGATCGCGACCTCGCAGGGCGCCAACGACTCGCTCAAGGCGTCGGCGGAGCTCACGAGGATGGCCGCCGAGCTGCAGGGGCTCGTGCAGAACAAGTCGGCGTAAGCCGACGGGGGAGACGCCGGGGCGGCTCTGGGCCGTTCCGGCGTCACTCGTATGACGACGCTGACGCGCGCGGCGCAGCTGGGGGGACTGGCGAAAGACATGCTCCTCCTCAAGCAGAAGCCGGACGACGCTCGACTCCGGGCCAAGGTGGTTCACCGCCTCGCCTCGCTCCGTGGCTTGCCGCGCAAAGTGGGGCAGGTGGTGGACACGGTCGACCTGGGTTCGAGCACGCCCTCGCTGCCGGAACTCGCCGACACCGGTCCGGTTCTGTCGGCGGCGGAAGCCGCCCGCGCGATCCGCGCGTCGCTCGGTACCGATCCGCAACACCTCTTCGCGGAGTTCGACCCCGCGGGTATCGGGGCGTCGATCGGGCAGGTGCATCGGGCGCGGCTGCCGGATGGTCGCGCGGTGGCCGTCAAAGTGAAGTATCCGGACATCGAAGGATCCTCGCATTGGATCTGCAGGCGCTCGAGTGGATCACGCTTCCCTTCGGTGGTCTGAGCCGGTTCGACGCCGCGGCGTACCGCGCGGAAGTTGGTGCGATGCTCCGGCGTGAATTGGACTATCGGGGCGAGGCCGAGATGCTTCGGCGGTTCCGGGCTGTGGCGCGTGTCCGCGGTCTCGCGGTGCCGGAGCCGATCGTGCGAGCGTGCGGCGCAGCAGCCGTTCCGGTGCGGCCGTCCGTACCACAGCGCGGCGCTTCGACGCACCTCAAGCTTCGGGTAACCGAAGCCGGCGAGCGGCGGGTCTAGCTGACTTTTGCCGCGCATCGCGCCGCGGATCTGCCGGACATGGTCCCGGAAGATCTTGCGTACCGCCTCGCGGCAGACGGGGTCGACGTGGCCGAGATTGCCCGCGGCGCGGTCGTAAGCGGGTTCGCAGAGGGCCCGCTGTTCCGGTGTGATACCGGAGCCAAGACGGTTGCTGTCTGGCTGGAATAAAACGGGCGATCTAATACGGAATTGAAGCTCAAGTTTGTTCTCGTGAGGCCGACACTAAGCACAGCGTGCGGTCTCGTAGAACGGGATTCGGACGATCACCATCACTCAAGGAGTTGTTACGTTGCGCGCCCTCATTGTCGATGATTCTCGCGCGATGCGCATCATGCTGAGCCGGTTCATGACCGAGCTCGGATTCACGTGTGGTGAAGCCGGTCACGGGAAAGAAGCGCTCGCGAAGCTGCAGCAGGACGGAGCACCCGATGTCGTCCTCTGCGATTGGAATATGCCGGAGATGAACGGACTCGAGTTCGTCAAGGCGGTCCGCGCCGACGCGCAGTACAACGCGCTCAAGATCGTGATGGCGACCACTGAAACCGAGGCCTCGCAGGTGAGCCAGGCCATGGAGGCGGGCGCCAACGAGTATCTGATGAAGCCGTTTACCAAGGACTCGCTGCAGGGCAAGCTCGAGATCCTCGGCCTCGCGTCGGCCGCGTAATACCCACCCGATGCGCAAAATTCGCGTGCTCGTGGTGGACGACGCCGTCGTCGTCCGCCGCATGCTCACGGACGTGCTGGCCGCCGATCCGGAGCTCGAGGTCGTCGGCGCGGCTGCCAATGGCCGGATCGCCCTGCAGAAGATTCCGCAGGTCAATCCGGATATCGTGACGCTCGATGTCGAGATGCCCGAACTCAACGGGCTCGAGACCGTCTCCGAGATTCGGAAGACGTGGCCCAAGCTGCCGGTCATCATGTTCAGTACGCTCACCGAGCGGGGCGGCGCGGCCACGCTGGATGCGCTCTCGCGCGGGGCGTCGGACTACGTGGCCAAGCCGGCCAACGTGGGCAGCGTTGCCGTGGCGCAGCAGCGGATTCGCGACGAGGTGGTGCCGAAGATCAAGGCGCTCGCGGCGCGGGCGGCCGGGATCCCGGCGGCTACGCTCGTCTCGGCGGCACGTTCGGTTCCTGCGCTGCCGCGGACCGGCCAGGCGCTGGGCGGCGATGGCGCGCGCCGGGTCGATCTGCTCGCGATCGGCGCGTCGACCGGAGGGCCCAACGCCCTGATGGAAGTCTTGGCGCAGCTGCCGGCCAACTTCCCGGTTCCGATCGTCATTACCCAGCACATGCCGCCGATGTTTACCCGACTCCTGGCCGAACGGCTCACGGCGCATTGCAAGATCCCATTTCACGAAGCCACGCAAGGCGCGATCATCACGCCGGGTGCGGGCTGGATCGCCCCCGGCGACTGGCACATGCTGCTGGTCCGGGACGGTCCGCGCGTCCGGGTCAAACTGACCCAGGATCCGCCCGAGAACTCCTGCCGGCCTGCCGTCGATCCGATGTTCCGATCCGCAGCAAGCATCTACGGTTCGGCCTTGCTAGGTGTGGTGTTGACCGGAATGGGGCAGGACGGCCTCCGCGGCACCGAGCGGATCCGCGAGGTTCACGGCCGAATGGTGGTCCAGGACGAGGCGTCATCGGTCGTCTGGGGCATGCCCGGTTTCATTGCGTCGGCCGGGTTGGCCGATGCCGTACTGCCGCTCAATCAGATCGCGGGTGAGATCATCCGACTGACGGCGGCGAACAGACGTTTCGTCGGCACGACGCCGGCAGCTTCGGGGCGGTAATATGGCAATTCAGTCAGGCACGTTCGAGTACGTGCGCACTCTGGTGGAGAAGCGCGCAGCAATCGTACTCGAAACGGGGAAGGAATATCTGGTGGAATCCCGCTTGGCCCCGCTCGCGCGGACGGAGGGATTCAAGAGCGTCGATGAGCTGGTCGAGCAACTTGCCAAGGGGCTTCCGGGGCCGTTGCACACCAAAATCGTCGAGGCGATGACGACCAATGAGACCACGTTCTTCCGCGACGTGCATCCGTTCGAGGCGCTTCGCACGACGATCCTGCCCGAGTTGATTCAGGCCCGGGCGGCTACGCGGAGGCTCAACATCTGGTCGGCGGCCTGCTCCTCGGGGCAGGAACCGGTGACCATCTGCATGATCATCAAGGAGCACTTTCCGCAGCTGGCCAATTGGCGGATCTCGTTCCTCGGTACGGACCTGTCGAGCACCATGGTCGAGCGGGCCCGGGCGGGCCGGTTTTCCCAGCTCGAGGTCAACCGTGGGCTCCCGGCCCCGCTTTTGCTCAAATACTTCACGAAGGTCGGGATGGACTGGGTGGTCCGGGAAGACATTCGGGCCATGGTCGACTACCAGGTGATGAACCTGGCGGCGCCCTGGCCGGTGATGCCGCCCATGGATCTCGTGCTGATGCGCAACGTCTTGATCTATTTCGACGCCGCGATGAAGCGCGACATCTTCGGAAAGGTGCGCCGGGTTTTGTCTCCGGAGGGCTATCTCATGCTCGGCAGTGCCGAGACGACCATGGCGCTCGATGATGCGTTCGAACGCGCTCCGGTCGGATCGGCGGTCGTCTACCAGTATGCGGCAACCAACACGAGGAAACAGTATGTCTGAGCTCGAGCAGTCGATCTTGCCGATCGTGCAGGGAACCTGGGAGAGTATGCTGCAGTTGCCGGTGTGGGAAGACGATCCCGATGCGTCGCACACGTCGTCGCTGCCCTATGCGGGCGTCGTGACCGTCTCGGGTACCTGGGAAGGCGCGATCGGCGTCTTCATGACCGAAACGATGGGGCGGCAGGCGGCCAGTTCGATGTTTGCGACGCCGCAGGACGACCTCACACGGCAGGATCTGCAGGACGCCCTTGCCGAGCTGACGAACGTGGTCGGCGGCAACCTGAAGGGCCTGCTGCCGGCTCCCTCCCAACTCGGCTTGCCCGTGGTGGTCGAGGGCTCCGATTACCGGATGCAGCTGCCCGGGAACACGCAGACGATCACCCGGCATTTCCGCTGCAATGAGGATGTCTTCAAGGTCGTCGTCGTCGAACGGCTCAAGAGCTAGCTTTTCGAGCTGATTTCGAGGTTCGCTACATTGCAACGGGGGGTGTACGCTTGGTACGCCCCCCGTTGCCATGTCTACTTCCTGCGTAGCTTGTGCTCTGTCATGGGCCTCCGGTGACCCGGAAGCGAACCCGGATTCCTGCAAACCGGGTGAACATGGCCTGGCGCATCACGTCACGGGCTGCGTCGCTGATGGCGCACCCGCCGCCCTCCATACGGATCCGCCAGGAATTGCCCATGTCCTGGACGGAGTAGAGCGCATTGCCACCCTCCGCTCCACTGAAGGTTCGGGTATACTGCGTGCCGAGCTGGGGATGATTGAACCGGTCGGCCAGCACTTCGTAGCTGGTTGCGCCCGCCACCTTCGGAATGACGATGTAGGGGACGACGCAGTTCACATCCTGGCTGAATACGTTGAAGCTGCCCGATCGCCACGCATCAACCTCGATTTCCACCTCGTCTTCGGCGATCACTTCGAGCGCCTCGTTCAGGACTTCAACTTTGACGCGCTCAGTGCCTCCGGTCGCGTTCTGACGCGCCTGGTACTGGGCCGTGGAGGACTGCGACAGCGTGCCACTGGCCGGCGTCAGGGAGCCCTGGGTTTGTGCCGAGGTGAACCGATACCGGACTTCCGCTTCAGGCTCCGGATCGACGGTGGCCCGGAGCTGCGCCGTCTCGCCGAGCCGGATCGTGTCGCGGCTGGTGGTGAGTTCGACCTCGTACTCCACCTCGACCGTGACGAATGCCGTATCGACCCCGCGCACCAGTTCGGTTTCGAGGTCCACGGCTTCGAGCAGCGCGTGCTTCTCACCGGTAATCGTGTTGGTGATGGCCTTCTTTTCCCGGATCACGGCGTCGTGGCGCCGCGTTTCGGTGATCACGGTCACCACCCGGTCCACCCGAGGCGGAGGGAACTCGAACTCCTCGAAGGCCCGGTACTTCACCTGCTGGCCGACCGTTTCGAGCAGTTCTCCGTGATTGCCGGAGGTTTCCCATGTCGCCTTCATATCGCTGCCGAAGTTGAGTTCGCGGCCCTCCTTGTCCCGCATGCGCGCACGCAGGTCCGCTTCCGCTCCCTGCTTGATCGTCTTCCGCTCGGGCGTGATGTCGTAGGTCACCTGAAGATCGGCATTGACCACGGCCTCGGCCGATACGATCCGCTGCGGCCCTGCGGCCGGATTGGTCAGCGACTCGGGGTTGAGCAATACCTCCACCCGCACCTGATCGATTGGGCCGCTCATTTGCCCGAGTTGGGGATTGGTGGCGACATACTCGACCGAGGTGGTCTCGGTCCACTGGTTGGCTCCGGGAGCATCGATGCCCAGCCCGCCGTGCTGATTCGTCGAACTCCAGCGGTAGAGCAGAGCCGGGGTGTTCTCGGGCAACGGGACGCCCTCACCGCGAGCCTCGACGGCGACGGTGAAGTTCGCGTGCCGATGGGTGCTGTTGACGCTCGACTCGCCGGGAGACACGCTGACGGTCGGGTCCTGGACGATCACCGCGACTTCCGATTCGTCGCCTGCGGCCGTCCCGGTGGCAAACAATCCGTACGATGCCGCGCCCGCAATGGCGGCGGTCCCGAAGCTGCTGGTCCGTCCCGAGATGGTACGGTTTTGGGTATTGACGGCCACGCCCGTCAGATTGCGCCCCGTCCCGGCCGTCCATTGCTGGACGCCGACATCGCCGCTCATCGTGAACGCCGGAAGGTCCGCGATGTCGTACCGCAGCGTGACGGTCACTGGCTGCGCAAAGGAAACGCCGGCCGGGCCGAGTGCATAGACCGGACCGACGCGCTGCCATCCGGATGGCGCGGTCGAGGTCGGAGTAGTCACGCGGGTGACGGTGAGGACGGTCGTACTGGGCACCGCGCCCGCGGGGATCGTGAGGATGACGGTGCTGTCCTCGAAGGCAAAACTTCCGCCCGCAGATCCGACCTGGACGCCGTTGACCACGGTGAGCGTGGCCGACGCGCTCTGCCCTTCGCTCGTTGCCGTGATGCGGGCCGTACCGGCGCCAACGGCGGTGACCAGACCTGCGTTGCTGACCGTGGCAACGATCTGAGCATCGCTGGCCCAGGTCACGGTCCGGCCGGTCAGGGCGTTGCCCTGGGCGTCACGTACCGTGGCGGTCAGCTGTTGCGTCTGTTGTGGGGCCAGCGAGAATGTGCCCGGCTGAACCGCGACCGAGGCGACTGCCGCCGGCGGTGGCGGGGGTGGGGGCGGTGGAGGCGGCGGCGGGTTCGGTTGTGTCGAGCCGCCGCCACAGGCGATGAGCGTGCTCGTAACAACGGCCGCCAGGCCGGGCCGAATCGATCTGAGAGTATTGTACATGGATGCCCTGTGTTGGCAGGTGACTCCTTAGAGGCGCAGGACGCCCCCGGAAGGGATCATCTCGGTAGTGAAACCAGACAGTCAGGGGCAGCCGTGCAAACGGCGCGCCGTCACCCGCCGAGCATGAACTGGCGGGTGAACTTGACGATGAGGGCGCGCTCGAGCGGGCCTCCGTCGATCCCGCTCCGTGACAGGGGACCGACATGTTCGAGGTCGTTGTAGACCACGAACAACCCCGTTCCCGCCGTGGTGAGCCACCCGAAGCGGATGTTGCTCGAGAGATTGCGGCTCCGGTCGTTGTACTGGATCAGGGATTGGAGGTAGACCCGCGGGGTGAAGGAGTAGGCAACCCGCAGGGCTGCCAGCGCAGACTGGAATCGCCCGGTGTCGAGATCGACATCGTGGTACTGGACCCGCAGTGACGAGACTAGCGCATCGGTCAGCTGGCCGCTGATGGTGGCACTCCCTCCTTTTCGGATCCCATTGTAGAACCCGCCGATATCGAGCTGGCCTTCGATGCGCAGCGGAGCGCTCAGGTTCGAATTGTACGCAAAACCCCACTCGAAGTTGTCGTACGTTCCGGGAGGGACCACGATGCCGGGAGAAATTTCGAACGGTTCGCGCAACCCCTCGCGGACCAGGTTGACGGCGGGCAGCTGAAAGAACGCGCCGTTGGCAAACTGGAAATGGCTGTCGATGTGGATGAAGCGGCTCTCCGAAAAACCATCGAGCGCGAAGTGTTCCCGATAGCTGACGTGCGGCCGCCATTCGTAGAACCAGGGCGTCCGGTCGAAGCGGACCCGCCGCATCAGGCTCGCCGACAGAAATCGATATTCGCTGCGGGGCAGGAAGCCGACCTCCGGGTTGAACCCTTCCGCGACCTCGCGATAAGAAAGGCTGCTGTTCCAGTTGTCGGTGTTGTAACCGACATTGGCGCTGGCCGCGTACTGTCCGCCGTCCAGCCCCGGCGTGCTGGTTCGCGCGGCGTAGCCGTCGATGGTCCAGGCCGTGCCGAGCCCAAGCCGGCCATCGAGGCCGTAGGTCAGGTTGTAGTCGCTGCCGTCGTCGGTATTGAGGCGCGAGACGAAGATGGCGCCCACGCGCGAACGGTTGGGCAGCTCACGGATCACCCGGGCCACGGAAAAATTGTTGGCGGGCGACCAGGTCGTCGGTCGTCCGGTGACGGGGTCGTCGACCTCAAGTCCGCGCGCCTGCACGTTCATCAGTCCGACAATCGTCTCGCCGACGCGTCCGGTCAGACGGGTCCCGGCCAGGATCGGCGCTTCACGACCGCGTTCGATCCCGATCCGCCGGCTGAAGAAGAGGTCGGTCGCCTGACTGGTGCCGACCGCGAAGATCCCGGCGTTCTCGAGGAAGAAGGGGCGCTTCTCGGGAAAGAAGAGATCGAAGCGGGTCAGGTTGATGGCCTGGTCGTCCGCTTCGACCTGCGCAAAGTCGGTGTTGACGGTCAGATCGAGGCTCAGGCTCGGCCCCAGCGCAATCTTGGCGTCGCCACCCACTTCACCGTTGAACTCGGCGTCGCCGGGGAGCCGGTAGTCGCGCTTGCCGGAGCCCAGGACGTAGGGGATGATCGTGGCCGTATGACGGAACGGCGCCTCGAGATCGTGGAGCTGGCCCGCCATGGAAACCCGGTACAAATCGAACTGTCGCGGGATGGGCGACCAGAACGACTGCTCGTTCCGGCGGCGGATCCGGCGGGAAAAGTTGAGTCCCCACGTCTGAACCTCACCGCTGCCGTAGCGGAGGGTCGAGAAGGGGATACGAAACTCGGCGTACCAGCCGGCGCCGTCGCGACTGGTGGCCACCGTCCAGCTGCCGTCCCAATTCAGATTGAAGCCCCCGCCGCCACTCCCTTCCTGCGCAACCTGGCCGTCATACTCGATCCCGTTGGGCGTGGTGCCGAAGACGAAACCGTTCTGACCGTCGAGGAAGGTGTCCAGCAGGATCAGGAACGCATCGGTTTCGTTCGGGCTCGCGTCTCGTCGCGATTCGCCCGCGATGATGCCGCTCGGCTCGGAGTCGAGCAGCCACGCACCGACGTAAAGCGCCGCGTCATCATAGAGAATCCGGACCTCGGTTCGCTCCGACGCAGCGCTGCCGGCGAGCGGGGCATTCTGGACGAAGTCGGTTGCGGGTCGCGCCGCCTGCCAGACGTGGTCGTCCAGCCGGCCGTCGATCACAGGTGCGGCCTCGACCCTGACCGCTCGGAGCGCCGGACGGGTCGTGGACTCTTGTGCGGTGGCCGGGCCTGCAAGGAGGGACAGCAGAACGGCGCTCGCACCGGTCCAGGGCGAGTGCCGACGGCATGATGAACGAACAAAAACACTGGCGGGCATCGTCACCGGCCTGGAGATGCGGACGGAGATCTCCGACTACGGAGATCGGGAACGACACAAAAGAAGGGGGGCGGACGATTCTGTCCAGCCCCCGGCGAAAGTGACGCGTCAGGTGCGAAGGTGGCTGCGGGGCGCCAGTTAGCGGACCATGGGAAGGGCGAGCAGGATCGGGCCGGTCAAGGTCGTGCCCGGCCGTCGTGCCCCGGCGTCGTCGTACTTCTCCCACTGGCTGTTGGCGACGTAGATGACCTGATTGCCGAGGATCGTCAGGATGGTGGGCTCGTCGGCAGCGGGAAGGTGGCGATCGATCACGTGGACACGCGCGGTGAGGCCATCTCGGCCGAGATCGAAGCGAACGACGCGCGGGGGCGCCACGCCGTTCTGGATGGCGTAGAGGCTCGTCCCCGCCAAAGCCATCCCGTCGATGCCAAGGGATGAGCCCTCGTCTGCCAACACGATCCGGGTGACTGCGCGGCTCGACAGATCCATACGCAGCAAGCCATGCGCATAGTCCGCCAGGTACAGATAGCGGCCATCCCGGGTCGGAGCCAGGCCCTGCAGCGACCGGAAGAGCGGGTGGCGAATGCTCTCCAGCGCCTGGCCGCCGGGAGGCAGGCGAAAGACGATGGGGCTTCGTGAGTCGGTGACGAAGACATCGCCGGAGGGACCGATAGCCAGATCGCCCGGGATGTGGGGTTCGCCGGCCGGGAGGTCGAATCGATGCAGGATCGTGCCGTCATCGGGGCGGACCGCCACCAGCGCAGCAAGCGATGTGTCTCGGCTTTGAAATCCGGCCATGGCAGGGAGACCGACGGTCGTCAGCCAGAGCAGCCGACGCGCCGGATCGAACCGGACGCCCATGACGGCGCCGATATCGGGCCGCGCGCCGAGTCCGAGATCGACGGCATCGGATTGGCCGCGGGCCACGCGATAGACCGTGCGATGCCGAATACTCGAGAGGTAGACGGTTCCGGTGGCCGGGTCGGCATCGAGGCCTTCGGGATAGATGGTGCTGTCGGCCAGGCGGGCCCATACCATGCTTTTGCTCAGGGGCTCGAGCGCGTTGCTCAGACGGTCGAGGGCGGAATTGACGGCCGCCACCTGGCGGAAGCGCGCGACGGACGAATCGCGGACCAGACGCGCGCCGGACTGGATGGCCGTCAGCGAACGAATCGCTCGGAGCAGGTTGGTCGTATCGTCCGCGCGCGCCGACAGCAGGCCCAGCATCTCGTGGTAATACGGCTGTTCGGGCCAGGCGATGGTTGCCGCCAGGGTATGCCGTACGGCTGCGAGGCCGTCGCTCTGCCGCTGCGCGGCAACAGCCGCTTGCCACGCACTCCGGGCCGCGGCGGCCGAATCCACCGCCGGGTGCGACTGTCCGCTGAGGACGGCGGGTGTGAGCAGGAGGAACGTCAGGAGCCGGGTCATGGGGTGGGCCGTGCCGGGTTGCGGTCCAGTGCCGTTCGCGCGGCACGCTGCAGCGATCGGATCGCTGCCTGATCGAGTCCCGCGCCGGGAAGCGTGGCGGGCAGCGAGAGAGGATCGACTCCCGCGATCCGCTCCAGGATGACGAGCGCGGCAAGGTAGGTACCGGCGACGGCCGGGTGGAAACCGTCCGGTCCGTACAGCGCGCGGTTCGGCGTTTCGTCCCAGGCTGCGAGCCAAGCGTCTCCCGCCGGAGCAAAGAGTCCGGAAACGGCGGCCGCCGCATTGTGATACGACGTCCTGACGCCGGGAAAATCTCCTCGGCGCTGAGAGGCCGGCCAGACCATGTAGAGGACCGGTTCGGCTCCGGCGGCCTTGATCAGCGGAGCGAACTGGAGGGTCCAGTGCCGCAGGTTCACCTGGCTTTCCGGCAGCGAGGAGGGCCCTTGCTGCATTACCACGAAATCCCACTGATGCTTGGTCAGCAAATTGCGCGCGGTGCCGCTCTGCCAGTGGTCTTCCAGTCCAAAGTCGGGAAAGGTGGCCGACGCCGTGGCAATTGGGGTGTGTCCCGCCTGATTTGCCAGGGTGCTCAGCAGGCGCGGCAGATCATTGGTATAGGTCAGCGAGTTGCCGATGAACAGGACGCGCGTCGCTCCCGGGGGGAACTCGATGCCGGGCTCCGTTTGCGCAGCGCAGCCGGTCGCAGGCAGCGCGAGGGCAAGGCAGACAGACAACGACAAGGGGAGCGACCGCCTGACGGGCGTAGTCCACATTGCGATCTGGTCCATTGGCTGATGGTGTCATCCGGCTCTCGGACTGCCGGGGATGCGACTCTATCAGACAATACGGAACCAGCGCCCTCCGGTGTTTCGAACTGCGGTTCGAGGTCGCTGCCGGTGGTGGCAGCTATCCCTGCGCAGCGCGTCTGGCCTTTGCGGTGGCCTCGATCTCGATCCGCATGCGCGGGTCGAGCAGGCCGGCCGAGATCATGGTGGCGGCGGGCCTGGCCTCGCCCAGGTAGCGCCGGAGCACCGGCCAACACTGCTCGAACTCGCGGGCTTCGGGCACGATGTAGGTGATGCGGACGATGTCTCCCAGGCCGAGTCCGGCTTGCGTCAGCGCGGCCTCGATATTCTCGAGACACTGCTCGGCCTGGGCTTCGATGCCGTCGGCAATGGTCATCGTGGTGTAGTCGAATCCGGTGGTGCCGGACACGAAGACCCAGTCGCCGTCGACGACGGCCCGGGAGTAGCCGATCTGGTCCTCGAAGGTGGATCCGGAACTGATCAGGCGTCGCGTCATTGATGGTCCAGGAGGAGGGGTCGGGAAACTTACCACGACATGATGTCTCTGGTTTCCCTGGGGCGGCGTTGGATGTTTACCCCTCGTTTCTGTGCTCGCTGCGTCGGCCCCGACTCGGGATTGAAAAATTTAGCTAAATTGCTAAATTAGTAATCATGGTGCCTCGCGATGGCGCATTTCGCGCCCTGGCCGATCCGACCCGTCGGCGGATCCTCGAATTGCTGGCCCGGCGGGATTTGACCGCCGGTGAGATCGCGGATGAGTTCCCTATCGCGTTTCCGTCGGTGTCGCGCCATCTGGGGGTGCTCAAGGATGCCGGACTGGTCGCTGCGGAGCGAGAGGGCCAGCACATCCGGTACACCCTCAATACGACGGTCTATCAGGAGGTCATTCGGTACATGATGAACGTGCTCAAGACCGGTGACGACGATGCGTAGTCGGTGGTTGCTCTTCGTCGTCATCGCGGTGGCTGCGCTGGCCTCCGCCCTGGCATGGAACCGGCTGCCCGCCGAGGTCCCGACGCACTGGAACGTCCGGGGTGAGCCGGATGGCTGGTCGCCGCGCATCATGGCGGCGCTGATGCTGCCGCTCCTGGTCACCGGCATTGCGGTGGGCCTCCGCGTCCTGCCCAGGATCGATCCGCGGCGCGAGAACTACGAAAAGTTCGTCGACGCCTACTGGATCATGGGGAACTGTCTCGGCCTCTTCTTTGGCCTGCTTCACGTTGCCGTGATGGCATCGTCGGTGGGCTATCCGATCGACATTTCGCGGGTCGCGGCCGGCGGGATCGGCGTGCTGATGGCCGTTTCCGGTAACTATATCGGCCGGGTTCGGCCCAACTGGTTCCTGGGCATTCGGACGCCCTGGACGCTCGAGAATCCGGAGATCTGGCGCCGGACTCATCGGATGACCGGGTGGCTGTTCGTCGCGGCCGGCGTCGTCATCGTGGGGGCCGCATTGGTCGCCGGGCCGTGGGTTCCCCGGGTCGTCATCAGCGCTGTGCTGGCCGCCGTGCTGGTGCCGTTTGCTGCATCGTTCATTTTCTGGTATCGAGGAACACGGTCGTGATGCACACTACTCGTCGGGTCATTGGAGTCATCGCCATGAGCGCCGGTCTGTTCGGCAGCAACGCAGACGCTCAGGCGCGGCAATCGGAACTGAGCTTTACCAACGGGGGCATCACGCTCCAGGGCACGCTGATGCTGCCCGACGGGGCGGGGCCGTGGCCCACGGCGATCATCATCGCGGGGTCGGGGCCAACCGATCGCGACGGGAATACGATGGTGGGCAAGCCTGGCAGCTACGCAATGCTCGCCGCCGCCCTCGCCGAGCGGGGTATTGCGTCGTTCCGGTATGACAAACGCGGTCTGCCCAGCAGCAAGGGGAGCTTCGACATCCCGTCGGTAACGGTGCATGACTTCGCCGCGGATGCCGCCGCAGCTGCGCAGCTGCTGGATGCCCGGAGCGACATCGGGCCGGTGGTGCTGGTCGGGCACAGCGAAGGGGGCCTGCTGGCGTTGCTCGCGGCGCGTGACCGTGCGCCCGTGGCCGGACTGGTGCTGCTGGCAGCGGCCGGCCGGGATGCGTCGACCATCCTGCGGGAACAACTGAGCAAGCAGCTGCCGCCCGCGCTGCTGGCGCAGTTCGATGGCGCTTGGGCCGGCTATATCAAGGAGGGCGGCGAGTATACGGCGCCACCCGGGTTGGAGATGCTGTTCGTGCCGGCCAACCGGCGGTTCATGCAGAGCTGGCAGGCCTCCGATCCGGTCGCTCTGGTGCGCGGACTTTCTCTGCCCGTGCTGGTAGTGCAGGGAGAGACCGACGTTCAGATCACCGCGGCCGATGCCAAGGCGCTCGCCGGGGCTCGGCCGGACGTGAAGCTGGTGATGCTGCCGGGCATCAACCACGTTCTCAAGGAAGCCAAGGGAGCGACGGCGCAGGAGCAGATGGCATCGTACACTGATCCGTCGTTGCCGCTCGGGCCCGGCGTGGCCAAGTCGATTGCCGACTGGATTCTGACGGTACGCCGCTAGCAGCAGTGGAGCCCCGACCGGGGCAGCAGGTCTCGCGGCTCGGGATCGAATCGGCGCTGTCCGAATCGGTTCCGAGCCGCGATGGCGTTCCGGCCTCCTCTTCCGAACTCGGGCGCCGGGAGTAGCTTCCGCCGCATCGTAGCCCGTGACCCGACTCCGTGATCCACGTCATCGTCAATCCGTCGTCGGCCGCCGCGTCCGGCAGCCGGGCATGGAGCCGGATCGAGGCAGCCGTGCGGGCGGAGCACGACATCGTCGTTCATCATTCGGCTGGACCGGGCGACGGATCACGGATCGCGGCCGGCCTGATCTCGGAGCGACAGGCGACCATCGTGGTCGTCGTCGGCGGCGACGGGTCGCTGCACGACGTCGTCAATGGCCTGCTGGAAACGCCTAGTACGGCTCCGCTACCGACGCTGGTCGTCTGGCCGTCCGGTTCTGGAAATGACTTCGCGCGCGGTCTGGGTGTGCGTCCCTCACTGGATGCGCTGTTGGCGGCACTTCGCGGATCGACGACTCGGCTGGTCGATGCCTGGCAGGTGAGTTGGCCCGGCGGGAATCGCTGGTTCGTCAACCTGGCGTCGTTCGGGCTGACGGCCCGTGCGGTCGAACTGGCAACCTGGCCCGGGGTTCGGGTCTCCGCCGGTCGCTACGTAGCTGGTGCGATTCGCGCTCTGTGGCGCGGCGCCGACTTCAGCGTTCGGCTCTCGCTCGATCAGGCGTCCATGGCAGCTGCGCATCTGGCCGCCGGGGTGCTCGCCAACGGCTCCTGGTTCGGAGCGGGAATGCCGATTGCGCCCGGGGCCGTCCTGGACGACGGCCGTCTCGATTGCATCACTGCCCGCGCCGCTTCCCGCCCGCGCTTGCTGGGATTGCTGGCGCGGGTCGTGACCGGTCGCCACCTCGGTTCGCCGCTGGTAACCAGGCAGCGGGTGTCCAGTCTGGTGCTCGAATGGCAGGGCGACCTGCCGTTCGAGATGGACGGCGAGACGGTTCGGGTCGCCTCGCCGGTGGAAGTCCGATGCGCGCCAGGCGCGCTTCGGGTCAGTACCGAAAGTTCCACGACACCAGGTGCCAGTGGATCGCGATCCAGCTGAAGCCGATCCCCGCAGCAGTAAGGGCCAAGTACTTGAGCCGGGCCCAGCCGCTCCGTCCCAGCCGGAATGAACGCGAGAGCGCCACGATCGACGCGATCGTCCCGACGATCGCCGCCAGGCCGATCAATCGAATCAGCCCCAACCAGATATCCGAGCGGCTGTCCAGGTCGATGGCGCCATCGAAGCCGCGTGCAATGAAGATGCCCAGTGCGACCATGAAACCGATCGCGGCAAGCGCGGTCCATCGGGTCAGGCCGCGCAAGCGGGGCGAGACGCCATCATTCACGACTCCGGCGCCATAACGGCGGCGGATCAGGGCGGCGACGGGCCACAGCAACAGACTCAGCGCAAAGATGCCCAGCGAGCCAACCAGCAGGACCAGGTTGAAGCCTCGGCTGCTCAGGGTGCCGACCCGGTGGAGTTCGTGCCCGCCCAGGAAGCCGAAGCGGTCGGGGAGTCCATCCGAGCCCGCTACGTAGCCCAGCAGCTGCGATCCATCGTCGCTGCGATAGGTCGTCTCATCGATCGGGTACCAGCGCAGCGGCAGTCCGTTCGGTCCGCCGACGAATCCGATCTGAATGCTGCCGTCCGGATGGGCGGTGACGTTCAGGTCGACCAACAGCCCAATCACGCCGCCCAGCGTCGACGCGCCCCGTCGGGAGAGGGTGTACGACCCGGTGTGAGGGGCCGACACCTCGACGGCGTTGGCGACGACCGGTTCGAGCGGGGCAGGGTTCGGGAAGTATCGATCGAGGAATGCGTCGCGTACCGCTTCCCGGAGGCTGTAGAAGGCGGTGCCTCGGCCACTGCTGTTGACGGAGACGAAGAACGCCACGCCGTGGTCCATGAGGAGCGACAGGTGGCTGTGGAAGCGAGACAGGTCGCCGCCGTGCCCGAGGATCCGCAGCCCATTTCGGTCTTCTTCGAAAAAGCCGAGCCCCATGCCGGGAACCCGAGGATGCGTCCGGAACTGCGTGGTCCCCATCAGGCGGGCCGTTTCCGGCCGGAGGATCCGGGTCGTCGAATCGAATTGGCCGAGCGCAAGGTGGGCAATGGCGAACTTGGCCATGTCGGTCGCGGTAGAGGAGAGGTTGCCCGACGGCTCACCGAACAGGACCTCGAACTCGCCGGCCGAATCGGAGGCGGTGGGGTACTCACGCGATAGCTGGGCACGAAGCGCCGCCGGCAGGGGCTCGCTGAACGAGGATTGCCGCATGCCGAGCGGTTCGAGGATGTGGAGCCGGATGTACTCCGCGAACGGCGTGCCCGAGACATGTTCGACGATGTAGCCCGCCAGGTCGGTGCCGTAGTTCGAGTAGGAGGTCACGGTACCGGGACGGTACTGTTGAGCCGGCGTCGTCTGACGCACCCAGTCTCCGAGCGGCGCGCTCTTACCGGAGTCGGCCGGCAGCTTCTTGAACGCCTCTTCGAACCCCGCGGTGTGGGTGAGCAAATGCCGCAGGGTAATCTTTTCCTGGTATTTCCGCGGCACCGCAAAATCCAGATAGCGGTCGATCTCCTCGTCCAGGTCGAGCTTGCCCTGTTCGACCAGCTGCATCACGGCGGTGGCCGTAAAGAGCTTCGAAATCGAGGCCACCCGGAAGAGCGTGCTGTCGGCCCGGACCGGGAGTTTCGCGTCCCGGTCGGCGTAGCCATATCCTTTCGCGAGCAGGACTTTCCCGTCTTTCACCACGGCGACGACCGTGCCCGTGATGTCGTTGCTCTTGAGGGCGAGCGGAACGATCCCGTCGAGAAATGATTCCAGATCACTCGCCGTCAGGGCGGGGGCGGATCGAGGGCTCGTCGGATCGGTCGGCGACTGCGCCTGTATCGTGGTCGGCGCCCATGCCAGGCATAGACCCAGGGTGAGGGTCGGAAACGTGAGAGTCACGAGTTGGCCTTGTCGATGAAGGGATGTCGGCGTGCTCCTAACGGATGACCGGATGAATCGGTTTCAGGTTGGATGCGATGGTGCTGATGCCGATGAAGCTGGTTTCCCCTGGCGCGGCGAAACGGGCCGGGCTAGTATTGCGCAATACAGGAAAATTTTGGCCAAAAAAGAAAATTATGGCAAATTCAACTGAACCGCGCCTCGGGGCGGCCCTCCGCGCCCTGCGCGCGGAGCACGGGTGGACGCTGGCCCAGTTGAGCGAACGGACCGGCTTGTCTATCTCGACCCTGTCGAAAGTCGAGCGGGGCAAGATCTCGCTGACGTACGACAAGCTGCTCCAGGTCGCCCGCGGCGCCGGCGCCGACATCGCGGATCTCTTTGCGGCCCCCGGTACTCGCGAGACGCCCGCGGCCCGGCGGAGCATCAACCGCGCGGGTGGCGGCGAGCAGTTGCTGACCCCGGCCTACGACTACTGGTACTTGAGTACCGACCTGGTCCGGAAGCGATTCGTTCCGATGATCGGGACCCCGCTCGCCTCCACGCTGGAGGAGTTCGGTCCGCTGGTCCGGCACGAAGGTGAGGAGTTCGTCTTCGTGCTGGAGGGCGCCGTCGAGGTCCACACCGACGATTACGCCCCGTTCGTCCTTCGCCGAGGCGACTCGGCCTATCTCGACAGCACGATGGGGCATGCCTACCTGCGCAAGGGGCGCGGTCGTTGTCGCGTCCTGGCTGTTTGCTCCGCCGGCGACGAGGTCCTGCTCCGGGCGCTGGGTGGCGCCCGATCGACCATGCCGCGCCGGACCCGTTCTGCGCGACCCGTCCGAGTTTGAAGAGGACACGTATGAGACACGACATCAGCAGGGTTTGGGGATACCGGATCGCGGCAGTAGCGCTGGTTGCCATATGCGCAGGTGGCGTTGGCGATGCGATTGCGCAGCGCCAGAGCGATCCGCTGGCCGGCCTCGATGCCTATGCGCGTACGGCCGTGACTGCGCTCCGCGTTCCTGGCATTGCCATCGCGGTGGTTCGGAATGACTCCGTCGTCTTCAGTCGCGGCTTCGGCGTCCGCGTAGCTGGCGGCGCCGAGCCGGTCGATGAGCGGACCCTGTTCTCGCTCGGCTCGACCGGGAAGGCGTTCACCGCCGCGGCCGCCGCCGTGATGGTGTCCGACAGCGCGATGGGCTGGGACGATCCGATGGTGCGTCTGCTGCCGGGATTCCAGCTGCACGATCCCTATCTGACCGCCACTGTCACCCTGCGCGACGTACTGTCCCACCGAACCGGGTTGCCCCGCGGCGACCTGATCTGGATCGGCGCCGGGAATATTTCGCGGGCAGAAATCCTCAAGCGGGTGAGTCATCTGGAGCCCACCTTTGGTCTCCGCGCCCACTGGGGCTACTCCAACATCATGTATCTGGCTGCCGGCGAGGCGGCAGGAGCGGTGTCCCGGCTGGGATACGATGAGTTGGTACGGCAGCGGCTTCTGCGTCCCTTGGGGATGACCGAGACGATCGTCAATCCGGCGACGATCGAAGGACTTGCCAACCTGGCGTCGGGCCACGCGCCGCTCGGCGACAGCGTGTACCGGAAGCAGTTCTGGTTTGCCGATCGGATCGCGCCGGCCGGCGCCATCACCTCGAACGTGCGCGACATGGCGCAGTGGCTTCGCTTCCAGCTGGGCGACGGCACCTTTGCCGGGCAGCGAGTGATGAGTCGCGCGGCGCTGGCCGAAATGCACCGTCCCCAGAGCATCGTGCTCGGTGAGAATGAGGTCGACTCGCTGCAGCGTTTCGGGACCTACGGGATGGGATGGTTCGTCGAGGACTACCGGGGCGCCCTGCTCTGGCAGCATGGCGGCGCCACCGATGGCACCACGACCATGGTGGCGATGCTCCCCGAACATCGGGTGGGCGTGGTGGTGTTGACCAACGTCGCGAGTACCGTCGCTCCCACGGCGCTGATGCGCTATGTCTTCGACCGGCACCTGGGCGCCCCGCTGCGGGATTGGGTGGCGGAGGCGGCCACCCGGGCCGCGAGGGGTCGCGCGATGCAGGACTCGAGCGCCCGCGCCCTCGAACGCACCCGGGTCGGTGGCAATCCCCCCGCGCCGGCCGCCCGCTACGTTGGCGCGTATCGGGACGCGATGTACGGCGACTTCACGGTCCGCGAGGAGGCAGGGCACCTGATCGCCACCCGGGGTGAGTGGTCCGGCCGTCTCGACTACTGGAACGGGAACACCTTCCGGTGGGATCTGCTCGGCTCGATGGGGACGCTCCTGCCATACCTGTTCGTCCGATTCGACGCCGAACCGGACGGCACGGTTTCCACCGCCTCGTTCGGTCTCACCCCCGCCGAGCGGGCGTCGTTCCGGAGGGTGGTCGAGCGACGCCGTCGCTGAGGGGAGCCGTTTGGGCACGGGCCGGCTAAATTACGCCGGTCCTTCGCCCGAGTTTCTGCATGTCACACGGCCCACGGTCGGCCGCGGAACCCCCCATTGCCCGTAATCCGGGTACGCCCCTCGAACTCGACTGGGTGCGGGATGCGCGCGTCAATCGCAGCGCGGTCGAGCGGCGGGCGGCCTCGCTCCCGGCCCGCCGGTCGGTCAAGAAGGAGTGGCAGTTGGGCTGGCTGCTCCGGGCCGTGACCCTGATGGACCTGACGACCCTCCAGGGCGACGACACCGCCGATCGGGTGCGGCGCCTCTGCGCCAAAGCCAGGCGCCCGATTCGGGATGATCTGCTCGAAGCGCTCGGTGTGCAGGATCTGTCGATCACGGTGGGCGCGGTCTGCGTCTACCATGCCTTCGTCCCGACTGCGGTTGCTGCGCTTGCCGGCTCCGGGATTCCGGTGGCCGCCGTCTCGACCGGTTTCCCGGCCGGGCTCTCGCCTTTCGAAACCCGTCTGGCCGAAATCCACGCCTCGGTAGCGGCCGGCGCGAGCGAAATCGACATCGTAGTTACCCGGGCCCACGTGCTGGGCGGCCGCTGGGATGCGCTCTACGACGAAGTCCGCGCCTTCCGCGAGGCGTGCGGGCCGGCCCACCTCAAGACCATTCTCGCCACCGGCGATCTGGGCACGCTCCGCGATGTCTACCGGGCCAGCCTGGTCTGCATGATGGCCGGCGCCGATTTCATCAAGACCTCGACCGGAAAAGAATCCGTCAACGCCACGCTGCCGGTCGGGCTCGTGATGGCACGCGCAATCCGCAGCTACCGCGAGCGCACCGGTCAGATCGTCGGCTTCAAACCGGCGGGCGGGATCCGACGGGCCAAGGAAGCGCTCGACTGGCTCGCCATGATCAAAGAAGAACTGGGCGACCGGTACCTGCACCCCGACCTGTTCCGGTTCGGGGCCAGTACCTTGCTGGCCGACATCGAACGCCAGCTCGAGTTCCACGTGACCGGCCGATACTCGGCCGCGTACCGCCACCCGGTGGTGTGATGGAGAGGCCGTCATGAGTCGGGTTCGCGATGAGTTCCAGGAGATGAACTGGGGTCCCGCCCCGGAGTCGACCGCCGAGGTCACGGCGTGGCTTGCCGGGCACGAACGTCGCTTCGGGCACGTCATTGGTGGCGTGTCGGAAGCGCCCGGGCCGGACCTCTTCGTCACGACGAGCCCCGCCACCGGCGCCGAGGTGGCCCGCGTTACCCAGGGGTCGGCTGAGGATGTGGATCGGGCCGTCCGCGCCGCGCGGGCTGCGCAGCCGGCCTGGGAGGCGCTTGGCGGGCATGGGCGCGCCCGGTACCTCTATGCCATCGCGCGGCAGCTGCAGAAGCAGAGCCGGCTCTTCGCGGTGCTGGAAACGCTCGACAACGGCAAGCCGATTCGCGAGTCGCGCGATATCGATGTGCCGCTGGTGGCGCGGCATTTCTATCACCACGCCGGCTGGGCAGAGCTGATGCAGGAGGAACTGCCCGGGTATGGTCCGGTCGGCGTGGTCGGGCAGATCGTGCCCTGGAATTTTCCGCTGCTGATGTTGGCGTGGAAGATTGCGCCCGCGCTCGCGATGGGAAACACGGTGGTGCTCAAGCCCGCGGAGTTCACGCCTCTCACGGGTCTCCTGTTCGGTGAACTCTGCCAGACGATCGGACTGCCGCCGGGAGTCGTCAACATCGTGACCGGCGACGGCCGCACCGGCGAGGCGCTGGTGCGGCATTTCGACGTGGACAAGATCGCCTTTACCGGTTCGACCGAGGTGGGGCGCGCCATCCGGATTGCGACGGCGGGGACCGGGAAGAAGCTGTCGCTCGAACTGGGCGGGAAGAGTCCGTTCATCGTTTTCGATGACGCCGATCTCGACAGCGTGGTCGAAGGCGTCGTCGATGCGATCTGGTTCAATCAGGGGCAGGTCTGCTGCGCTGGATCGCGCATTCTTGCGCAGGAACCGATCGCGGCTCGGCTGGTCGACAAACTTCGCGCCCGGATGGAAACGCTCCGTGTGGGTAATCCGCTCGATAAAGCGGTCGACATCGGCGCCATCGTAGCGCCCTCGCAGCTCGATCGGATTCGCAGTTTGGTCGAGCAGGGAGAGCGGGAAGGGGCAACGCGGTGGCAACCCAGCTGGTCTTGTCCCACGGACGGCCTCTTCTATCCGCCCACGCTGTTCACCGATGTGGCGCCGGCGTCAACCATTGCGCAGGTGGAGATCTTCGGGCCTGTCGTCGTGATGATGACGTTCCGAACCCCGGCTGAAGCCGTCGAACTCGCCAACAACACGCCGTACGGCCTGGCCGCCAGCATCTGGACCGAGAACATCAACACCGCGCTCGACATTGCGCCGCAGGTCAAGGCCGGAACGGTCTGGATCAACTGCACCAATGTGTTCGACGCGGCCAGCGGCTTCGGCGGCTACCGCGAGAGCGGCTTTGGCCGAGAAGGTGGGAAAGAGGGGCTCTGGGAGTACGTCAAGGCAACCCCGCGCTCACTGGTACGCGCCAAGCGTCCTCGGGTTCGGCGCGGGCGTGCCGCGGCCAGGGGCGGGCTGCCGCCGATCGACCGGACTTATAAGCTGTACATTGGAGGCAAGCAGGCCCGTCCCGATTCGGGGTACGCGCTCGAGGTGGCGGGGCCTGACGGCCGGCCGGTCGGACAAGTAGGACACGGCAACCGGAAGGACATCCGGAACGCCGTCGAGGCGGCACGCGCGGCGCAAGCGGGGTGGGCCAAGCTCTCGGGGCATCAGCGCGCTCAGATTCTCTACTACGTTGGGGAGAACCTCGATCAGCGGCGTGACGAGCTGGCCCATGGACTGATCCGGACGGTTGGTGTATCGGAGGCGGATGCCGAGCTCGAACTCGAGGTGGCGCTGCGCCGGATCTATCATGCGGCGGCGTGGGCCGACAAGTACGACGGTCGAGTGCACGGGACGCCCTATCGAAGCGTGACGGTCGCGATGGTCGAGCCGCTGGGCGTAATCGGTATCGCGGCGCCCGAGGCGCCCAGCCTGGCCGGGTTTCTCTCGCTGGTGATGCCGGCCATCGCGCTGGGTAACGCCGTCGTGGTCATTCCGTCGGAGCGGTCACCGCTTGCCGCGCTCGATTGCTATCAGCTGTTCGACACCTCCGATCTGCCGGGTGGCATCGTCAATATCGTATCGGGACGTGCCGGCGAACTCGTTCCGGTGCTGGCTGCGCACGACAATGTCGACGGATTCTGGCATTGCGGTCCGGCGGAGCTGGCCGGCGAGGTCGAGCGGCTGTCGGCCGGTAATCTCAAGCGTACCTGGGTCGATCGGGTGCCGACGCGCGACTGGCTCGAACTGGCGCCGCCTTCGGACGAGTTGCTTCGAGAGGCGACGCAGGTCAAGAATATCTGGATCCCCTACGGGGCCTGATCCGGCTCGGGGCAGAGGTAAGAAGGACAGCTGGAGTCCGTTCCAACGCAGTTCAATATTCTGGAGGACGGTATGAGTCGTTTCCGCAGCGCGGGCGTGTTGATCGCGTTCGTCGCGAGCGCGGCCGCAGCTACCGCGCAAGAAGTGCCCTCGGACACGCTGCTCACGGTGCAGCATTATCTCAACTGGGAGCAGGTCGGCGATCCGCAGCTTTCGCCGGACGGGACCCAGATCGTATTCACCCGGCGTTGGATCAATCCGATCGAAGATCGCTGGGACAATGCCATCTGGATCATGGATGCCGACGGATCCCGGCAGCGCTTTCTGATCAAGGGTGGCGGCCCGCGGTGGTCGCCCGACGGGACGCGGATCGCGTACGTCGCCGAGGCGGACGGGAAGGCGCAGATCTTCGTGCGGTGGATGGATGCCGAGGGCGCCGTGTCGCAGGTGACTCGGCTGCTGGAGTCGCCCGGGAGCGTGGCCTGGTCACCGGACGGCAAATGGCTGTCGTTCACCAGTCTGGTGCGCTACGAGCGTCCCTGGAGCATCAGCATGCCTGCCGCGCCCGCCGGAGCCAAGTGGACGCCGGCGCCGCGCCGGATCACCGATCTCCACTATCGTCAGGATCGGGCCGGGTTCATGCAGCTTGCGCACCTGCACCTCTTCGTGGTTCCGGCCGACGGCGGCACGGCTCGCCAGGTCACCAAGGGCGAGTTCGATCTCGGTGCGCGGATGGATCGGCTCGGCTTCGGCGGCGCGGGGTACGACTGGACGCCGGACAGCAAGTCGATCGTGGTGGAGGGGTTCTACGAGGGGAACGCGGACTTCAACTACCGGAACTCGCAGCTGGCGATCGTCGATGTGACGACGAGCAACCTGCGCATCCTGACTAAAACGCCGGGCGCCTGGAGCAGCCCCTCGATCTCGCCGGATGGCAAGACCATCGCGTACGCCGGCTATGACTCGACCCGGAAGAGCTACAAGACGGCCGAGCTCTACTTCATGGGGATCGACGGCAGCAATCCTCGGCTCGCGTCGGGCGATCTCGATCGCGACGTCGGCGGGATCACCTGGGCAACGGACGGGAGTGGCGTCTACTACGGTGCGCAGGACAAGGGAACGTCGCAGCTCTTCTTTACGCCGCTCCGTGGTGGCTATCGGCAGGTAACGTCCGGCAATCACATGCTCGGCGTCTCCTCGATTGCCCGGAACGGAGTTGCGGTCGGGACGCTGAGCTCACCGCACCAGCCGGGCGACGTTGTCCGCTTTGCGCTCACCAAGCCGAACGAGATTACCCGTCTCACCGAGGTCAACGCCGACGTGCTGGCCAAGATCAAGCTGGGCGAGGTCGAGGAGATCTGGTACAACTCGAGCGGCGGGGCACGCGTCCACGGATGGATCGTCAAGCCGCCCAACTTCGATCCGAGCAAGAAGTATCCGCTCGCGATGGAGATCCACGGCGGGCCGCACGGCATGTACAACGTGGCGTTCAACTACATGTTCCAGAACTTCGCGGCCAACGGGATGGTGGTCCTCTACACCAATCCGCGAGGCAGCACGGGCTACGGGACCGCGTTCGGCAACGCCATCGAGCGTGCCTATCCGAGCGTCGACTATGACGATCTGATGGCCGGTGTGGACGCCGTGATCGAGAAGGGGTACGTCGATACCAAACGGATGTACGTGGGCGGCTGTAGCGGTGGCGGCGTGCTGTCGAGCTGGGTCATCGGCCAGACCACTCGCTTTGCCGCGGCAGCCGTGCGGTGCCCGGTGACCAACTGGCTCAGCATGACCGGGACCACCGACGTGCCGCTCTTCATCGACAACTTCTTCGACAAGCCGTTCTGGGAAGATCCGGCGCCGTGGCTCAAGCACTCGCCGCTCATGTACGTGGGCAACGTCAAGACGCCGACGCTGATCATGACGGGCGAGAACGACGATCGGACGCCCATGCCGCAGTCGGAGGAGTACTTCTCCGCTCTGAAGCGGCTGGGAGTGCCGACCGAGCTGCTGCGCTTCAACGGCGAGGCGCATGGGACGTCGTCCAAACCGTCCAACTTCATGCGGACTCAGCTGTACATGATGAGCTGGTACAAGAAGTACGGCGATCAGTCGGCGGGCGCGACGCCCTGACCGGGATGCCAGGTGCCGGCTCCGGTGCGCCCGCAGATGGGAGCGCCGGAGCCGTCGCCGTTTCGTTTCTTTCAACGTGGCCGATACGAAGGAGGCTCGATGGTGCGCACTCGCTGGTCGATCGTTGGCCTGGCTGTTCTGGTCGCGGGCTGCAGCCCGAAATCTGACGACACCTCGCCGTACGATGTCGTCATTGCCAATGCCCGTATCGTCGACGGTACCGGCAATCCATGGTACGAGGGCGATGTCGGCGTGCGCGGTGATCGGATCGCGACGATTGCGCCGAAGGGAGCCCTCGCCGGCGTCGCTGCCGGGAGTCGAGTCGATGCAGGCGGGCTGGTGTTGTCACCCGGATTCATCGATATCCAATCCCACTCGTGGGACCAGCTGCTGACCGACGACGGACGCCTGGTGGGCAAGGTCGCCCAGGGGGTGACATCGGAAATCCTCGGCGAGGCGACCACGCCGGCGCCGTCGAATGCCAACGTCGATTCGCTCTACGGCACGGGCGAGCCCGAGCCCGGAAGTATGGCGGCCGCCGTCCGTACCTACCGTGGCGTCCACGGCTTCGGCGCCTGGCTCGACGCCATGGAACGCCACGGAATCTCCACCAATGCGGGGAGCTACCTCGGGGCGACGACGGTTCGCGCCTATGCCATGGGGCAGCGGGAAGGTCCGGCGGGACCGGCGGAACTCGACACGATGCGGGCCGTGGTGCAGAATGCCATGCGGGACGGCGCATTCGGGATTTCGAGCGCGCTGATCTATCCGCCAGGTGCGTATGCCAGTCCGGACGAACTGGTGGAGTTGGCCAAGGCCATGTCGCCCTTGCACGGGCATTACATCACCCACATGCGCTCGGAGGAGTCGGCCATTCTGAGCGCAATCGACGAGGCGCTCCGGGTCGGTCGAGAGGGCAATGTGCCGGTGGTGATCTACCACCTCAAGGTGAGCGGCCGCACCAACTGGCCTCTTGCCGTTCCCGCCGTGGCCAGGATCGACTCGGCGCGGAGCGCGGGCCAGGATGTCAAGGCGACGATGTATCCGTATCCGGCGTCCGGAAACAATCTCTCGTCCTGCATTCCCGATTGGGTGCACGCCGAGGGCAAGCTGCTCGCCAATCTGGCGGATCGGAGCGTGCGTGACCGGATTCGCCGGGATATGACGAATATGATCCCGGGCGCGCCGGCCTACTGCCAGCACAATCCGCCCGAGGCCTACCTGGTGAGCGGGTTCCGGAAACCCGAATGGCTCAAATACCAGACCAAGCGGCTGAGCGAGATTGCGGCCGACCTCCGCCTGCCCTGGGACGAGGCGATCATCGAGCTCACGCTCGGTGAGGAAGACCGCCTGGGTAAGATCACTTTCGGGATGTCGGACGAGAATGTCGCGATGATGATCGCGCGGCCCTGGGTCGTGATTGGCAGCGATGCGGGAGGTTACGACCCCGACAGCACAAAGTACAACGTGCACCCGCGCTCGTACGGGACGTTCCCGCGAGTGCTGGGCAAGTATGTGCGGACCGACCGATTGCTCACGCTGGAGGATGCGGTGCGCAAGATGACGTGGTCCACCGCGCAGATTCTGGGGCTCCGCGACCGGGGCATGGTCAAGGAGGGGATGATCGCCGATCTCGTGCTCTTCGACCCGGCCACCATCACGGATCGGGCGACCTTCGAGAGCCCGCACCAGCTGAGCGAAGGGGTCCGGGACGTCTGGGTCAACGGAGTCGCCGTGTGGAAGGACGGCAAGCACACCGGTGCCAAGCCCGGCCGGGCGTTGCGAGGCCTCGGCTATCAGGCGCCGTCGCGCTGATCGAATCGGCCGGTCTCGGTCATCGAAGCCGGTGGCGGGAAGGGGGGGGCGACTGGTCGCTCCCCCCTTGTTTGTCAATGTAGTCACATGTAACTACATTGTGGTATGCGTACAGTCGGCGTTCGAGAGCTCAAGGCTCACCTGAGCCGGATCCTCCGGGATGTCCAGTCCGGTGATGTGGTCCTGGTGACGGATCGTGGTCGCGTAGTCGCGGAACTGCGGCGTCCGGATACGTCGAGCGTGCCTGATTCGCCCTTACATCGTGCATTGAGCCGGATGGCGGCAGATGGCTCGCTTCGCCTGGCGGAGCCATCGCCCGATCCGTACCCTGCTTCGCCGATCACCTCTCCCCCTGGCACGGCTCGGGATGTCCTTGCCGAAGAGCGCGGAGATCGATGATCATCTATGCGGAGTCGAGCAGCGTCCTCGCCTGGCTATTGGGGGAGCCGACGGCCGAGGATGTGCGAACGATCCTGACGGGCGCCACGCGAGTCGTGACCTCGTCGTTGACACCGGTCGAGTGTGCGCGTGGTCTGGCGAGAGGCCGATCGCAGGGTCGTCTCAGTCTGAAGGATGAGCTGTCAGCCCTTCGCCTGCTCGATGTGGCGGTGTCGAACTGGGACGTTCACGAGCTGACCGATCGGGTCCTGCGTCGAGCTCGGGCGCGTTTCCCCTTCGAGCCGGTTCGCACTCTGGACGCCCTCCATCTCGCCACCGCTCTCCTCTTCGCCGAGAACCTCGGCAGCGTTTCCGTTCTCTCGTACGATGAGCGGATCCGGGCCAACGCGGCTCAACTCGATCTCGGCCCGGTGCCGGAGTAACATCGTCCCGGCGAATCACCATCCGTGCTTCGTCCTATCCCATCGTAGCGTTGCCGCCACTCACGACGACGACCACGCGCTCATTCCGGCTCGGTTGGTAGCGCCCCGACAGGAGGGCCGCAAAGGCCGCCGCGCCTTCCGGCTCGGCCCAGATGCGCACTGCGTCCCAGATCGCCTGCTGCGCCGCTACGATCTCGGCGTCGGTGACGAGAACGGGTGACTCCGCGAGCCGTGCGACGATCGGGTATACCAGTTCGCCGATCCGTCGGGGCGAGAGCGACGTTGCGAAGCTATCGGTCGGCGCGTCTACCGGCTTGCCGGCCTCGAGGGCACGGGTCAGGGTCGGCGAACCCTCCGGCTCCACGCCGATGATCCGCCGCGTGCCGCCGTACCAGGTGGCGATGCCCGCCAGCAGGCCGCCGCCTCCGACGCCGACCAGAATGGTGTCGACGTCCGGGACTTGATCCGCAATCTCGAGAGCGAGCGTGCCCTGGCCGCGAATGGTTTCGGGTTGATCGAACGCGTGGATCGCGAGGGCGCCACTGGTCCGGACCCACGTCTCCGAGCGGGCGAGCGCTTCTGCGTAGCCGGCGCCTTCCACTTCGATCTGGGCGCCCGCTCGCCGGATCCGATCGAGTTTGAGTGGCGCCGCCGTCCGGGGCACGAAGATCCGGGCCGGGATACCAAGCACGCAAGCTGCGTAGGCGACGGCGGCGCCGTGATTGCCGCCGGAGGCCGCGACCACGCCGGCGGGCGGGATCTCTCGTGTGAGCAGATTGGTAAAGGCGCCACGGATTTTGAAGGAACCGGCCCGCTGCAGCGTCTCGAGCTTGAGGGTGACCGATTCCACCGGCAGATCCAGGTCGCGGCCGGCGATCGTGAGCACGGGAGTCCGACGGATCCACGGTGCGATGACCCGATGCGCTTCCTCGATGTCGGCGCGGCAGAGAACTGCGGTGCCCGGCGTCGTCACGACTCGTCTGCCGTTTCGACGATTGCCTCGATCTCGACCGGAACGTTGAAGGGCAGCCCTGCGACACCCACTGCCGCCCGGGCGTGGCGGCCGCGCTCCCCGAAGATCTCGACCAGGAGTTCGGAGCAGCCGTCGAGGACGGCCGGCTGACGTCCGAAGCCCGGCACGGCATTGACGTAGCCGTTGACCTTGACGATCCGCTCGACCCGGTCGAGGGACCCCAGGGCCATCCGAATGACCGCCACGATCCGGAGCGTGACCAGCCGAGCGCACTCGCGCGCCGCCGATTCGGTGACGGTGTCGCCCACCTGGCCGGTGATGGGTCCGTCCGGACCGATTGGGACCTGGCCGGAGATATAAAGCAGCCGTCCGGCGCGGGTGAAGGGAAGAAAGCTGCCCGGGCTCGGCCCGATGGCGGGGAGCGCGAGGCCGGTCCGGAGCAAGCGTGCTTCCGGGAGGTCATCCGGATTCGTCATGATGATTCCTTGGTGCGGAGCGCCTGGTCGATCAGCCGGCGCGCCCGGGTGATGCCGCGTTCGTCGCGGCGGTAGAACGTCCACTGTTTGATCGGCTTGGCGCGAACCAGCCCGGCGTCGACGAGGATCTTCATGTGGCGCGAGGTGGTCGGCTCGCTGACCCCGAGCCGTCGGGCGATCAGGACCGAGCAGACGCCATCGGTTTCGAGGTCGCCATCCACCTGCGGCGGGAAATGCCTGGTGGGATGCTCGAGCCAGGTCAGGATCTGCAGGCGCTTGTCGCTGCCGATGGCGCGGAGGACCTCGAGGAGCGGAGGCATAGTTAGCATCTTAACTAACTAGCTAATGGAGTCAACGGTTTGCGCAGGAGGCGTTCGGCGACCGCGATCCGTTGGGTGAATCGGTCTCGATCCTCGGAAGCGTCCAGGCTCGAATCATCGGGGTCGTGGGCGATGTTGCGTACGAAGCGGGTGGCGCGATGGCCCCGGCGTTGTACGCCACCCATCGGTTCTATGCGGGCGACCGAAACTGGACGCTGGCCTATGCAGTGCGTGCGGCGACGGATTCGCGGACCGCGATCGAGCGGGCTCGGGTTGCCCTCGCTGAGGTCGACCCCGCCCTGGTCCTGTTCAAGCCGAGGACGCTCGACGACGTCGTGGCTCGGTACCGCGCGCGCGACCGCTTCACGTTGCTCCTGCTCAGCGTCTTTGCCGGCGTGGCACTGACCCTGGCAGCTGTCGGGCTCTATGGCGTGCTGTCGTACGCCGTGACCCAGCAGAGCCATGAGATCGGTGTCCGCATGGCGCTCGGCGCGCCGCCTGGACGGGTGCGGTCGGCCGTGATGCGGCACGGCGCGGCGATCGCGCTGGCCGGCATGGGCGTGGGGCTGGTGGCGGCGTTCGGTTGAGCCGGGTGATCGAGTCGGCTGTCTTCGGCGCCCGCGGCAGCGACCCGCTGGTGTTCGGCCTCGTGCTGGCGATGCTGGGCCTGGTGGTGCTCGCGGCGGTCTACCTTCCGGCTCGGCGGGCGACGCGCAGCGATCCGCTCGACGCGCTGCGGAGCGAGTGAGGGTATGGTGTTTCCCTGACGATTCCGCCGGTCCCCCCCTTGCCTCGGGGGGGCTTTTGCCGGAAACTTGGGCATTGCTCGCCCTCATCGTCGGGAGTCGTCATGTCCGTTCGTTCGTCCTATCTCGTCTCGCTTACCGTGACGGCGCTGATTGCGCTGCCGGTCGCGGCGCAGGCGCCGTCCACTGCACGAAAGCCGCTCGCGGCAGCCGACCTCCAGGCCTGGAAGACCATCCGGGCCATGTCGCTGACCCCCGATGGGCGCTGGTTTGCTTATACCCTCGTTCCGAACGAGGGCGACGGCGAGGTGGTCGTACGCCCGACCGGCGAAGGCGCCGAGCGCCGCTTTCCGATCGGCCAGTCGCCGGCTCCCCGCTTTGTCGGCTTCGGCGTCCCTGTGGGCCCGCCGTCGCTGGCGGTGTCGGGCGACGGACGCTGGCTCGCGTTCCTGGCGTATCCGACCGCCGCCGCGCAGCGCCAGCTCCGCAAAGAGCGGAAGCCGGTCCAGTCCAGGGCCGTGCTGGTCGACCTCGCCAGTGGCGCCACGCGCGAGTTTCCCAAGGTGCAGCGCTTCGCGTTTGCCGGCGATACTCCCGCGGCCATCGTGTTTCAGAGTTATCCGCCCGACGCGGCGCCGGCTGGCCCGCCGTCCGGGGCTGCGGCCGCCCCCGGGCGTTCCACCGGGGTCGATCTGCTGTACTACGAGCTGGGCACCGGCAGCACGATCAACATCGGGAACGTGGGCGACTTCGCGTTCGATGAGTCCGGCGAGTGGCTGGCGCTCACGATCGATGCCCGTGACCGGCTCGGCAACGGCGTCCATGTCCGCAACACCAAGACCGGCGTGACGCGCGTGCTGGAAAGTCAGGACGCGTTCTATCGCCGGCTGCAGTGGGCCGATAGCGGTCTCGCGCTCTCGGCGCTGCGCGGCGTCGTCGATAGCGCCGCCAAGGATACGAGCTATGTCGCGCTCGGCTTTACGGGGGTCGGTGCGGCGACGGCCGGTCGCGTCGTGATCTCGACCCAGACGGTCGATAGTGCTGTCCCGGGCCTCCGGGTGAGTCCCGATCGGGCGCCGACATGGGCGCGGAACCTGTCGCAGCTGTACTTCGGCGTCGCGACCGCGCCGGTGCGCAGCGCGCCGCGTCCCGACGTGAAGCCGGTGGCCGGCACACCCGGCGCGATGCAGCGTCCATCGGTCACGGGCGGCGTCGAGGAAGATTCGATACCGTCGCTCGTCATCTGGCACGCGAAGGACAGCCGGCTCCAAGCGCGACAGCAGGTGCAGGAGACTGCCGACAAGGCGGCCAACTTCCTGGCGCTCTATCGCGTAGCCGACCGGCGCATCATTCAACTCGGTTCCGACAGTCTGGCCGAGGTAACCGTGGCGCCGGGCGATCGCTGGGCCATCGGCGCCGACCGCCGGGCGTACGAGCGCGCCGATGAGCTGATCGGGCCGAGCCGCCGCGACGTCTATGCCATCGACCTGACGACCGGCGCGTCGTCGCGGGTGCTCACTGAGCAGCAGTTCGTCACGGCACCGTCGCCCGACGGGGCCCGACTCGCCTACTATGCGGACGGCGACTATCGCGTCTACGAGTTTGCGACGGGCACGCACCGGAATCTCACCGCGGGGTTACCTGTCAGCTTCGTCAACGTCGAAGACGATCACAACGTGGATCGTCCGCCGCGCCAGTTCCTGGGGTGGGTCAAGGATGGCGGAAGCGTGCTGCTCTCGGACGGTTGGGACATCTGGCGCGTGCCGGTCCGGGCGGGGGCGTCTGCCGTGAACCTGACGGGCGACGGCCGGGCGGAGGGGATCCGCTACCGGAATCGCCTGGTCTGGGACCCGAAGGAGCGTGGTATCGATCTGTCCATCCCGCAGTATGTCCAGGCCTACGGCGAGCGCACCAAGCGCACCGGTCTGGCGCGGATTGCCCCGAACGGGAAGAAGGCCGACCGCCTGCTCTGGGACGACGCGGCATATATGGTCACCAAGGCGCGTCGCGCCGACACCTTCCTCTTCACCCGCCAGACCTTCACTCAGTTTCCCGACTATTGGGTGACGGGCCGCGATTTCGCGGCGCCGCGGCGGCTCACCGACGCCAATCCGCAGCAGCAGGAGTACGTCTGGTCACCGGGGGCGCGGCTGGTCGACTACGTGACCGACAAGGGCGACTCCCTGCAGGCGGCGCTCTTCCTGCCGGCGGGCTACGAGGAGGGCAAGACCTATCCGACAGTCGTCTACATCTACGAGCGGCTGTCGCAGAGTCTCCATCAGTATGCCACGCCTAACGAGACGACGGCGCTCAATCCCAGCGTTTACACCAGCGCCGGCTACGCCGTGCTGATGCCGGACATCGTCTATCGGATCAATGACCCGGGCATGTCGGCGCTCTGGGCGGTGGTTCCCGCCACCAAGGCGGCCATCGCCACGGGTATCGTCGACGCGAGCAAAGTGGGACTGCATGGTCATTCGTGGGGCGGCTACCAGACGGCCTTCCTCGTGACCCAGACGGATCTCTTCGCCGGGGCCATCGCGGGGGCGCCGCTCACCGATATGGTGAGCATGTACAGCTCGGTCTACTGGAATACCGGTGGCCCCAATCAGGGCATCTTCGTGAGTTCCCAGGGGCGTTTCAAGGGCAACTATCTCGACAACTACGACGCGTACATCCGGAACTCGCCCGCGTTCCACGCCAAGAACGTGAAGACGCCGCTGATGCTGCTGCATAACGAGAAGGATGGCGCCGTCGACTTCAATCAGGGCATCACGTTTTACAACACGCTGCGGGAACTCGGCAAGGATGTGATTCTGCTTCAGTATGTCGGGGAAAATCACGGATTGGCGCAGCCGCGCAATCAGAAGGACTACGCGGGGCGCATGCGCGAGTTCTTCGATCACCACCTGAAGGGAGTTGAGGCGTCGGACTGGCTGAAGGATGGGATTCCGCGTCTCAAGATGGAGGAGCATCTCAAAGCGCGGCAGCAGAAGCCGGCGTTGATTCCCTGAAGAGGTTGATGGGCCCGCCGGCGGACCAACGCCGTGCGGGCCTGTTTTTCGCAGGCCATCCAGCGGTGACTCTGCCGCCTTGGATCGTGCAGGCGGCGCTCGGAATCCTGCGGCTTGATTTCGGGGCCTGACCTAACGTCTTTCCCACGCCACTCAGCGCACTACCAGTTTTGCGGTGCCGAGACGCCGCAAAATACGGCGGGAACGGTTGCGGTAGCGGTGCCGTTGACGAGTTTCCGGGTTTGGGTATGGCAGCGATGTGCGTCGAGGAGCGATTCTTCGGGGGCTGGCTGGGGCGTATCGGGGACCTGGTGGCGCCCGCCGGTCTGGTATCCGACTGAATAAGAAATCTACACCAACGTATTGGAGCGCGGATGAGTGGATTGTTGGCCGGGAAAGTTGCAATCGTGACCGGCGCGGGTTCGGTTGGGGAGGGCATTGGCAACGGCAAAGCCACCGCCATCGTGTTTGCTCGGGAAGGCGCCCGCGTCGTGCTGGTGGACCGGAACCTCGAGGCTGCTGAAGACACCCGTCGCATCATCGAAGGCGAAGGGGGGACCAGCTACGCCATCGCGGGCGATGTGAGCCGAGCCGGTGACTGCAGTCGGATCGTGGAGTCATGTGTCGCGACCTACGGCGGACTCGATATCCTGCATAACAACGTCGGGATCGAGATCGCCGGCGGGCTCGAAACTGCTACCGAGGACGAATGGAATCGCACGCTCTCGGTCAACCTGACGAGCATCTTCCTCATGTGTAAAGCTGCGATCCCGCATATCGTGGCCCGCGGCGGCGGAAGTGTGATCAACGTCTCTTCGATCAACTCGATTCGAACCTTGCCCGCCCTTTCTCTCGCCTACGGCGTGTCGAAAGCCGGAGTGAACGCCTTCAGTCGCGAAGTCGCGGTGGAGTATGCCAAACGCGGCGTCCGCGTCAACGCCATTCTTCCGGGGATGATGAACACGCCCTTCGTCCGGGCGTCGCTCACAGAAGCCTACGGCGGCAACATCGCGAAGATGACCGACTACCGCGACTCCCTCTGTCCCACCGGCAAGCAAGGTGAGCCGTGGGACGTCGCCAACCTGGCGCTCTTCCTGGCTTCGGATCAATCCAAATACATTACTGGCCAGGAACTCATCGTGGACGGGGCGCAAACCGCTCGGATGTGACGATGGATATCCGTCGCGTCTTTACCACCATCGACACGCATACCGCAGGCGGCCCGACTCGGATCATTACGTCGGGCCTTCCCGCTCTCGTCGGCGCATCCGTACGAGAGAAGTTCGACTGGTTCAAGGATCACCTCGATCCGATCCGCAGGCTTCTCTTGAACGAGCCGCGGGGCCACCGCGACATGTACGGCGCGGTCGTGACCCCTGCAACCGACCCGACCGCCGATCTCGGCATCTTTTTTCCGACGGCGGGCGGTTATCTCCCGACCTGCGTGCATAGCTCGATCGGCGCCGCAGTCGCACTGCTCGAAACCGGGGCACTCTCCCTTACCGACTCTCGTCGCGAGCTCCGGTTCGAAACACCGAGCGGCATGGTTGTGCTCGAGCCCCGGCGGGAAGACCACGGCTCGGCAATCGCACTCAAGACGCAGCCGGCATTCATTCAGCAACTGGACGCCCGGCTCGAGGTGTCCGGCCACCAGCTCACGGTCGACCTGGTGTTCTCCGGTGTTTTCTTCGTGCTGATCGACGCGGCCCGAAATGGTCTCGACCTCGGCCGAGAGCGATTGCCCGAGCTGATCGCACTGGGGCAACAGGTGCTTACCGCGGCGAACCGCGATTTTTCAACCGGCCACCCCGACCGTTCTGTCCCCGGACCGTTCGCCCTCGCTCTCTTCTACCAGCGCACCGGCGAGCGCCAGGTTCGGGACGTGATCGTCGGGCGAACGGGGTCGGTGGATCGCTCGCCCTGCGGCGCCGGTTGCGGCGCGCTGGCCGTGTTGCTTCGCGCGCGCGATGGCATCGGTATTAGGGAGTCGATCACGATCGAAGGGGTGATCGGAACACGGTTTGCGGCGCGAGTGCTCGAGGATACTACGGTCGACGGATATCCGGCTGGACGACCCGAGATCGTCGGGACGGCGTACATCACCGGCTTCCATCAGTTCGTCCTCGGCGGGGACGACCCGCTCCACGAAGGGTTCCTCCTCGGCTGAATCTCCGCCGAGCCGATTTCCCTGATCGCGGTGTAGGCAGGCGGCTCTCTGTTTGGTACGGAGCAACCTGCCTCATGCCCCGACCACGTCAGGAGGGCTGCCACCGCGCTCGGATACCAAATCCTCGATGACACTCCCGCTGGGTGCTTGAGTTGAAGGTCCGGCGATTCTCAGGGGGAGGCGACGGCGATCCGAATCTTACGGTCGAGGACGTCTTCCAGCACATCTGCTTTGCGCGATGCACCCCAGACTTCGAGCGCCAGGTCGGCGCCGAGACGTTTGGGCGTCACCCGAATGAAAAGCTGGTCGTGGGTGAGTCGCGTGGTCACCTGGTCGACCACCGCGGCGTGACCACGGTCGAGGCCATCCGCGATCCGCAGGATACCGGACAGACGCCTGACGACGGCGCGATCGGCCTCTGAGAGCCGCGCGAACTCCGGGTGCTTCTTGCTCGGCCCCTTCTTCCGATGGTACCGACTGATCAGCGCCACCAGCAATCGATCGCGCGCGTTGAAGGACAGCCGGTCGGCGTGGACGATCAGCTGGAAGCTGTGCTTGTGATGCTGCCGGTAGCTCACCACCTGTCCCACGTCGTGCAGCAGGCTGGCCGCTTCGAGCAGCGAGCGCTCGGAGGAGTCCGCGCCGAGCGCGTCCTGCAACCGGTCGAACAGGGTCAGGGCCAGGATGCGGACCTGTTCGACGTGCCGGCGGTCGCCCTGGCAACGGTCGACGAATTCCCGCATGGCCCGAAGCGGATCGACCGTCAGGGCGCGATCATCGCCGACCATGTCGAGCAGGATCCCTTCGCGTAAACCATAGGCGCTGACCGTCAGGCTCGGTGAGCCGGTCAGGTCGAGCAACTCGGCGGTCACGGCCAGCCCGGCGAGAATGATGTCCGCTCGCTGCGGATTGAGGCCGGGAATGGCGGCGCGCTCGGCCGAGGTTTTGGTCGTTAGCCATTCGAGCAGTTGCTCGATTTCGCCGGTGGCGACCGTCTCGCCGTGCACCGCATCGCCGATGTCGAAGCCGCGTCGGGCCCGGATCATCCGGCCCAGGTTGGTGAAGGTTCCGCCCGACCCGATGACGGCAGCCGCATTCCAGTCCCGTCCGGAGACGGCGCGCTTGAGCCGTTTGCGGACCCAGCGCCGCAGATCGCTGACCGCGCGCGTCGCGGGCCGGGCGCCGTCCAACCACGCCTCGGTCAGGCGGACCGCGCCGAGCGGCAGTGAATCGGTCATCTCGACCAAACCGTTGACGACGCCGATCAGTTCGAGGCTTCCGCCGCCGATGTCGGCAATCAGGGTCCGGGTTCCGGCCAGCGAGAAGTGATGCGCGACTGATCGGTAGGACAGGGTGGCTTCGGCGTCGCCGTCGATCACCTCGAGTGTGAGGCCGGTTTCGCGGCGGACCCGTTTGGCGAAGAGCCGGCCATTCTCGGCCTCGCGAACCGCGGACGTCGCCACAGCGCGAATCCGGGTCACGCCGCGGCGATCGGCGATCTCGCGCATGCGCTTGAGCGCGGCAACCGCGGCATCCATGGCTTCGGGGTCCAGCGCACCCGTGCTGGCGATGCCGGATGCCAGCCGCGGTTGGTCCTTGACCTCGTCCAGGATGCGGAGGCCACGGTTCCGATCGTACTCCGCGATCGACAGGCGGATCGAGTTCGACCCGACGTCGATCGCGGCAATCCGCTCGGTCTTCGGTTCGCCGGCGGGGGATCGTCCTCGCGTCGAGGCGCTGGAAATGACGGTCACGAGGGAAGGTTACCTGATAAAGCGGCTGCCTCGCCAGTGGGGAAACGGGGCAGGGCGTCGCGGATTGCCCACGGCCGCGTCACGAACGCGGCCCCGGGGTCAGCCGTTGTCGCCGAACTCTTCTGCGTGATGCTTGATCGATTTTCCTTCGACCAGGAAGACCACCTCTTCGCCGATATTGGTCGCCAGGTCCGCAATACGTTCCAGGTTACGGGAGACGAGGAAGAGGCTCATGGCCGCGCCGATCGCATGCGGATCCTCCATCATGTGGGTCAGCAGAATCCGGAAGGTGGAGCGGTTCAGGGCGTCGACCTTATCGTCGCGGAGGCAGACGGCCCGGCCCGCCGCGGCGTCGCCCCGGACGAAGGCATCGAGCGCGTCCGACAGCATTTCGCGCGCAAGACGGGCCATCTCGATGATTTCCGGTTCCGGCGTGATGGGGCGGCTTTGCACCAGGCGTTCGGCCGTCTGCGCGATGTTGACGGCGTGGTCGCCGACGCGCTCCAGATCGTTGGCGATCTTAATTGCCGAAACCAGCAGGCGAAGATCGCGGGCCATCGGCTGCTGCAGAGCGAGCAGGCTCAGGCAGAGCTCCTCGATCTCCACTTCCATGGCGTCGATGACCCGATCGCCCTGGATGACCTGTTGGGCCTTCTCGGCGTCGCGATCGAGCAGCGCTTCGACGGCTCCCTGTACTGCGGCTTCTGCTTCTCCCGAAAGCGTCAGCAGGCGCACTTTGACCTGACTCAGCTCTTCGTGGAAATGCCGATGAACGTCCGGGCTCATCCGAACCTCCCCGTAATGTACGCTTCAGTCCGCTGCTCACGTGGCGCGGTGAAGATGTGATTCGTCGTATCGTACTCCACTACGTTGCCCGCCTCGAAGAAGGCGGTCCGGCTCGAAACGCGGGCCGCCTGCTGCAGGTTGTGGGTGACGATGACGATGGTGTATTGCTGCTGAAGTTCGAGCAGCAGTTCTTCGATCCGCTGGGTCGCGATCGGATCCAGGGCGGAGCAGGGTTCGTCCATCAGCAGCACGTCGGGACGGTTGCCCAGTGCCCGCGCAATGCAGAGTCGCTGCTGTTGTCCGCCCGAAAGCCCGAGTGCCGGCTGGTCGAGACGATCTTTGACTTCATCCCAGAGCGCCGCCTGGCGCAGGCACTGTTCGACCACGTCCGGCAATTCCGATGTGCGTACCAGAGCGTTCAGCTTGGGCCCGTACGCCACGTTGTCGAAGATCGACTTGGGGAACGGGTTGGGGCGCTGGAATACCATGCCGACCTTGCGACGCAGCGAGACCAGATCCACGTTGCCGCCGACCACTTCGTCGTCGCCCACCCGAATGGTGCCGCCGTATCGGGCGCCGGGAATCAGATCGTTCATCCGATTGATCGACCGCAGGAACGTCGACTTGCCGCATCCCGACGGGCCGATGATAGCGGTGACGGAACGGGCCGGAATGGCGAGCGAAATGCCGTGGAGCACTTCGCGGTCGCCATAGCTGAAGGTGAACCCTTCCGCTTGAACGGCCGGCATACTTGTCGGAGTCGGCCGGGCCGTCATCCGAACCGTCCCGTGATGTACGCTTCGGTCCGCTCGTGCGCGGGCGTCGTAAAGAGCTGTTTGGTCGGTCCGGATTCGATCAGCTGGCCCAGATAGAAGAAGCTGGTCGTGTCCGAGACGCGGGCTGCCTGCTGCATATTGTGGGTCACGATCACGATCGTGAAATGCTCTTTCAAGGTAAAGAGCAACTCTTCGATCCGCTGGGTGCCCTGCGGATCGAGCGACGAGGTCGGTTCGTCGAGCAGTACCACGTCGGGTGCGGGCGCCACGGTCCGGGCAATGCAGAGCCGCTGCTGCTGCCCGCCTGACAACGCGACCGCGCTCGAGGTGAGCCGGTCTTTCACCTCGTCCCAGAGACCGGCATATCGGAGGGCCTTCTCGACGACGGCGTCGGTTTCCTGGCGCGATCGGCGCGCACCGACTTTGAGACCGGCCGCGACGTTCTGGTAGATCGACATGGTCGGGAACGGCGTCGGCTTCTGGAAGACCATGCCGACCCGGCGACGGAGCTGGGTCAGGCTGACCCGGCCGTCGTAGATGTCGAGATCGTCGAGCCGCACCGTGCCGGTGACTCGGCCGCCGCCGACTTCGTGCAGGCGGTTGAGGGTCCGGAGGAAGGTGGACTTGCCGCATCCGGACGGTCCGATCAGCGCATGGACCTGATTGGCGCGAAAGCCGAGGCTGACGTTGCGCACCGCGGCAAAATTGCCGTAGAACGCCGTGAGCGACTCGGCAGAGAGGCGAGCCGGTTTATCGGACATCGAATCGCTGCCGGGTTGCGAGCCGCGCCAACAGGCTCAGGATCAGGACGACGAGGATCAGGACCAGCGCCGTTGCCCAGGCAATCCGGTGCCACTCTTCGTAGGGGCCGGTTGCATAGGTGTAGACGGTGAGCGGGAGCGCCGCCATCGGTTCGTCGAGATCGGTGTTCATGAACTGACTGCCGAGGGCGGTGAAGAGTAGCGGGGCCGTTTCGCCGGCCACCCGGGCAATGGCCAGGAGGCTGCCGGTTACGATGCCCGGCAAGCAGGTGCGAATCACGACCGTGAGGCTGGTTCGCCAGGAGGGATACCCCAGCGCCAACGCCGCTTCACGGAGCGAATGCGGCACCAGTTTGATCATCTCTTCCGTGGTGCGCATCACCATCGGAATCATGATCATCGCGAGCGCCGCACTTCCCGCAAATCCGGAGAAGTGTTTCTGCTTGGCTACGATCAGCGTCCAGATGAAGACACCCACGACGATCGACGGGGTGCCGTTCATCACGTCGGCTACGAAGCGGCTCACCGTTGCCAGCCGGCTTCGGGGATACTCGGCGCAATACATCCCGGCCCCGACGCCGATCGGAAGGCCGAGCAGGGCGCCGGTGGCTACCATCAGGAGCGTGCCGACGATGGCATGCGCTACGCCGCCACCTGCTTCGCCGGGGGGCGCCGGCAGCGAAGTGAAGAACGCCAGATTGATGCTGCTGGCACCCTTGGCGAACAGGGTGCCGAGAATCAGGATGAGCGGCGTGACCGCAATCACGACGGCGCCCATCATCGCGCCGACCATCAGCCGGCTCTTCCAGCGGCGCCAGATCAGCCGGTTCATGCGGAGCTGCCGCCGGCGCCGCGGGAAACGCGCCAGATGAGCAGTCGCGCGCCGGCGTTGACCAGAACGGTCACGAGGAACAATGTGAACGCGACGTAGGTCAGCGCCGAGAAGTGCAGGTCGGTCGAGGCTTCGCTGAACTCATTGGCGATGACTGCCGCCATGGTATACCCCGGTGCGAAGAGCGAAGCGACGATCTCGTGCCGGTTGCCGATCAGCATCGTGACCGCCATCGTTTCGCCGAGCGCGCGTCCCAGGCCGAGAATCACCGCGCCGATGATGCCGGAGCGGGCGTACGGCACCACGGCGGTCCACGCCGCCTCCCAGCGGGTGGCGCCCAGTCCGAGCGCCGCTTCGCGCTGGCTGGAAGGCACCGCCATCAGCACTTCGCGCGACACCGACATGATGTAGGGCATCACCATGATGGCGAGGATGATCCCGGCCGCGAGCATCGAGTTGCCGTAGATCGGTCCCTGGAAGAACGGCAGGAAACCCAGGGTGTCGCGAAGGAACGGGAAGACGCTCGTGCGCAGAAAGGGGATCAGGACGAAGATGCCCCAGAGACCGTACACCACGCTCGGAATCGCGGCCAGGAGTTCGATCACGAAGGAGACCGGCTGCCGGAGCCAACTCGGGCTGAACTCCGTCAGGTAGATCGCGACCCCGAGCGAGAGCGGGACCGCGATGGTGAGCGCGAGCGCCGCCGAGACCAGTGTCCCGACGATCAGCGGGAAGGCACCGAACTCCTCAGCCACCGGGTCCCAGGTCGTCCCGGTGATGAAGTCGAAGCCGTAGCGGTTGATCGCCAGCTCGGCACCGATCCACAATTCGTAGACCAGGAACATCAGCAGGGTGGGGATGGCTATCGCGGCCGCGGTCAGAACGCCGCGGTAAATCGTATCCCCGATGTTTCGCCCCTCGAGGGGCACTCCGGTCGCCGCAGGCGCTGCCGGAGTGCCGTCCGAGCCGATGGTCACGCGATGGCCTTGCCGCCGGCCTTGAGAGTCTTGAGACGCTCACGAACCAGCGTGACGACATCGGCCGGCAGCGGGGCGTAGCCGAGCGCCTTGGCCATGCCCTGCGCTTCGGGCGTCAGCATCCAGGTCGTGAAGTCGCGAAGCAGCTTGGCCTTGGTCGGGTTGGCGTTGTCGACATGCACCAGCAGCCAGGTGAACGACGCGATCGGGTAGGCGGTCGCCGCCTTCGGGTCGGTAATCGAGACCCGGAAGTCGGTGGTCTTGGCGAGCGCCGCGCTCGCGGCCGCCGCGGTGACCGACTCGAGCGTCGCATCGACGAACTGCCCGGCGTTGTTCTTGATGATTGCGTGGGGCAGCTTGTTGGCCATCGCGTACACCAGTTCGACGTAGCCGATGGCGCCCGGCAGCTGCTTGACCTGCTGGGTCACCCCTTCGTTGCCGCGCCCGCCCAGACCCTTCGGCCAGTTGACCGCGGTCGAGGTGCCGACGCGAGACCTCCAGTCGGGAGACACCTTCGCGAGATAGTCGGTAAAGACATAGGTCGTGCCCGAGCCGTCCGAGCGATGGACCACGATCAGGTCTTCGTTCGGGAGCTTGATCCCCGGATTGAGCGTCGCGATCCGCGGATCGTTCCACTTGGCGATCTTGCCGAGGAAGATGTCGGCGATGGTCGGGGCATCGAGCTTGAGCGGCGTGGCGCCCAGGCCGGGCAGGTTGTAGGTGAGCACGACGGCGCCGAGAACGGTCGGCAGGTGCGCGACGTTACCCTTGACCGCCGCGATCTGCTCATCCGTCATCGGTCCGTCGGTCGCACCGAAGTCGATCGTACCTTGCGTAAACTGCCGGACGCCGCCGCCCGATCCGATCGATTGGTAGTTGATCTTGACGCCGGTCTTCTGGGCATACGCCTGAAACCAGCGGGTGTAGACGGGGTTCGGAAAGGTGGCGCCCGCGCCGTTCAGATTGGCCTGACACTGGGCAGGTCCCGCTGCACCAAACGCGATTCCCAGGCTGAGCAGCGCTGCCGTGCGATCGATCCTCACCATGTGCTCCTTGCTCGAGGTCAGTCAAACCGCACTTCAACTAACCAGCGCTCGGTCACAATCAGATCACAAACACGTCAACAGAGGGTATCTGGCTGGGGGATTGCTACGGGGTGAACGGCGGTGTTTCAAAATTGATCGTCATGGCGCCCCGAAGACCTGAAATGGTCGGTGCGCCGGGCGCCTCCGGGTTCTGGCGTTCGAACATCAGTCGGATTTGGGCCCGTGGCGTCAAATAGAGATTGACCCCGGCCGAGAGGAGGATGGAGCCGTCGCGGGAGGCATCGGCGTTCGGATCGGCCCAGTCGAACCGGAGGGCCGGTTCGACCGCATAGACGCTCCCGCCCGTCGCCAAGCGGACGTGATAGGCCGTTACGGCTGAAAAGCCCCGCAACCGATGCCGGTCGGGCGAATCATCCTCACCGGACATATAGTCGACCACCGCAAAGAGTCCCCGGTCTCCGGGCTTGCCCCACTGGGCATCGAGGCCGATGGCCCGGTTCCGGAAGGCGCTGTCCGTGGTTCCGGGTGACACCGTGACGACGCCGTCGTGGGAATACCATCCGAAGCCCACGCCGAGTTTCCGGGTCAGGTCCGCGGTGGCGCGGATGCCGAAGGACTTGGCGTCGTTGACGTCGTTCAGGCTCTCGCCTTCGCCGTTGTAGATCCCGGCTTTGATCGAGAGAGCCTGTCCGGTTCCGATCGAATGGACCAGTCGGAGTGAGGCGCCGAGATCGGTCTGGATGAACCCGGCCGTTTCGAAAAGGTTGTTGGAGCCTGTGGGGGCCAGACCTCGTCCCGCGTTCCGGTCGATCGATGGGAGATTGTTGGACGAGAGCAACTCGTATCGTCCGAACGGGACCTTTTCACCACCGGTGCGGATGAAGAGTCCGGTCTTGGACTCCGGCCGGGTCAGCCGAAGATCGACGAAGGCCTCGCGGAGTCGGACGCCACCGGGCCGGCCGCCCTCGAACGAGGGCTGGATGACCAGGCTAATGCGATCGGTGATGTTGGCGTCGACTTGGATTCGCGCTCGACGGACGAAAAAGTTGCTCGAGGCTCCCGGATTGTCGTCGGAAAAGGCGTATCCCTGGGTTTGTAGGCGCCCGTTCAGAACGATGGCTGGGTATCGCTGCGCCGACACTCCGGTCGTCACCCCCGCCGCCAGGACTGCGCCGAGTAAAATCCGCTTCGAAGTCGACGTCACGAGTGCCCGCTGTAGTAGTCAGAAGTAACGAAACCGTAAAATCTCCGACGACTCCGTCACCGAAACATCAACGAATCGTCACGTTCAGGTAACGTGGGGCAGGGGCGTGGTGGAGTCAAAGGGAAGGCGGGTCGGCCACCAGATATGAATCGTCGTACCGCGGCCGAGGGCGCTTTCGGCCCAGATCCGGCCGCCGTGATTCTCGACCAGGTGCTTGACGATGGCCAGGCCGAGCCCGGTGCCGCCCTGAGCTCGGGCGCGGCTGGGGTCGACCCGATAGAAGCGCTCGAAAATCCGCGGCACGTGATCGGACGGGATCCCGCTGCCGGTATCGGAGACCGAGATCCGGACCCCGGCGCCCTCGCGCACGGCCCGGACGGTGACGGATCCATCCTTCGGAGTGTAGCGGATGGCGTTCTCGAGCAGGTTCCGGAAAATCTGCCGGAGGGCATCGGGGTCGCCGGGGACGAACTGGCTGTCGTCGGCCAGGTCGACGGTGAACGACGGCGCATTGCTCGAGGCGGACGCGGCGACTGCCCAGGCATCGGCGGCCGTCGGTTCGATGGCGACCTGCTCGTTGGCCGCCGTCCACGCCCCCGATTCGATCCGGGAGAGATCGAGTTGGTCGTCGACCAGCCGCTGCATCCGCCGGGCGTTGGAGAGAATGGTGTCCAGGAACCGTCGCGTCGTGTCCGCATCCGTGTCGTCGGCCAGCAGGGTCTCTGCGTAGCCGGAGATGGCCGTCAGCGGCGTCTTGAGTTCATGAGAGACATTGGCGACAAAATCCCGCCGCACCGCTTCGAGCCGCTTGAGGTGCGTCAGATCGTGCAGCACCACCACGGCGCCCCCGGTGGGGAGCGGCCGGGCGTTCATGAGATAGGTCCGATCGCCCCAGGCAATCTCGCGGTCGGCAATCGAGGTTCCCTCGAGAACGCGGTCGATCAGGTCGCGCGCATCCTTGGTGCGAAAGATGAGCGGCAGCTCAGGCAACGCCTCGGCGTCGCGGAAGCCGAGCAGGCGCCGGGCCGCGGGATTGGCGGTGATGATCCGGCCCTTGGCATCCGAGGAGAGGACGCCCTCGACCATCGAATCGACGATGGCGGCCGTTTCCGATTGTTTGCGCCGGAGGTTCTCGAAGCGCTCCGCCAGCTGATCGTGCATGGCGTGCAGATCGGCGGTCAGGCGGTCGATGTCCGGAATGCCGGCATAGGGAAACTCCGGCGACTCTCCGGACGCAATCCGGCGAGCGGCCGTCGCGATGTCGGCCAGGGGCCGTACCACGCGCCTGGCCGCCAGGTACGCAAGCGGGAGCCCCAGCAGGAGCGCGATCAACCCCGCGATCAGGATCGGGCGCTGCGCCGCGCGCACTACCCGATCGACCTGCTCCAGGCTGACGGCCACACGCACCGCGCCGGGGCCGCCCGGAATCGCCACGTACATGTAGGGAACCCCCACCGTCGCGCTGGGCCGGCGGTCGGCGCTCGGTTGCCCACCAAGCGCTGCCACGATTTCCGGGCGATTGAGGTGGTTCTCGATCCGGTCGAGCTCGGCCGCGGTGATTTCCGACTCGGCGCGAACCCGGCCGGTCTGATCGACGACGCTGACGCGGAGGCCGGTTCGCCGGGAGGCTTCTTCGACCGTCTGCTGCCAGGCAAGCGAATCGTCCGGCAGGGCCATGGCGGCCAGCGCCGCCTCGCGCTCCAGGTCGACCCGCGTGTCGCGCTCCAGGTCGCGCCTGACGGAATGCTCGACGGCGCCGATCAGCGCCACGACGGTGGCGACCAGCACGAGGAGTGTGCCGGTCGTAACCCGGCCGGCGTACGTCACCGGGCGCGGGCTTTCTCGGGGGCGGTGAACCGGTACCCGAAGCCGCGGACGGTTTCGATCAGGTCACCGGCGGAACCCAGCTTGGTGCGGAGGCGCTGGACGTGCATGTCGACGGTGCGGGTCTGGATATCGGGCTGCGCATCCCACACAGCTTCTAGCAGTTGCGGGCGTGTCTGGACCCGCCCGCGCCGCTCGAGCAGCGTGACCAGCAGCTTGTACTCGGTGGCCGTGAGCTGGAGGTCCTCGCCGTCGACAGTGACCCGGTGGGCCGACCGATCGATGGCGAGCGGGCCGGCCGAAACCTGCGAGCCGCCGGCGACGGCGGGCGCGGCGAGCCGCCTGATGATCGCGGCCACGCGCAGGGTCAGTTCATTGGGAGAAAACGGCTTGGTGAGATAATCATCCGCACCGAGCGAGAGACCCCGGATCCGGTCGGCTTCTTCGCGCCGTGCCGTCAGCAGGATGACGCCCACGTCGCGGGTTTCGTCCTGTTTGCGGAGGGCCTGCAGGACATCCAGGCCGGACAGGCCCGGGAGCATCAGGTCGAGTACGATGACATCCGGGCGCTGCTCGGCTGCGGCGCGGAGCGCGTCGGTTCCGTTCGATGCGGTCGACACCCGATAGCCGGCTTTGGCCAGGTGGTAGGCGACCAGGGCGGTGATATCCGGTTCGTCGTCGACGACGAGAATGCGATGGCTCATCGCTTCGTAGACTTCTTTCCTCGGCTGCGGCTCCGTTCCAGAGCCAGGTCTCGTTCGCGCCGGAAATCGCTCTCGGTCGCGACGGTATCAAGAATGGTTCGCATCAAGCGCCCCATCACTCCGGTCTCTCGGCTCAGCCGATAGAGGACGAACGGCGCCACCGAGGTGTCGCGCACCAGGTCGGCGCGTTTGAGCACCGTCAGGTGGCGCGAAACCGTCGGCTGCGGCAGGTCGAGGACGTCCTGGAGGTCGGAGACGAAGAGCGGTGCCGCCGCGAGGCAGTTCAGGATTCGGAGCCGGGTCGGCTCGGCGACGGTGGCCAGCAGGTCGGCCGAAGATGGCTGGGTGCTCATATGCGTCCCAACGAATATGGGAGCCGCCACCCCCGCCTACAAGGCATGTGACAGGACTGTGACGCTGTCTCGCCATGACCGGCCGCTGCGTCTATGTTTTGTGGCCATGCTGACCCTCCTCCTGGCCGCAGCCCTGGCGGCCGCGCCTGCCGATTCCGTGGTGCTCAGAGTGCTGACCATCAACGACTTCCACGGTGCGCTCCAACCCCGGGTGCTGCCCTGGTCGAACGGGCGGCCGATCGGTGGGCTCGCGGCAGTCAAAGGCTTCATGGACAGCCTGGAGGCCGATTGCCGCTGCACGACGCTCCGTTTCGATGCCGGCGACCAGATGCAGGGCACCCTCGGCTCCAACCTGATGTACGGCCGGTCGGTGGTCGAGGCGATGAACCTGCTGGGACTGGACGCGGCCTCGCTCGGCAACCATGAACTCGACTGGGGTCCCGATACGCTCGCGGCGCGGGTGCGCGAGGCCCGATATCCCTGGCTTGCGGCCAACGTTTTCGATTCGGCGACCGGGTCTCGGCCCGAATGGGCCCGTCCCTATGCGATCATCGAGAAGGGGCCCTATCGCATCGGGGTGGTCGGCTACCTCACGGCCGTCACCAAGTCGATCGTGATGGAGCGCCACGTGCGCGGACTGGAGTTTCGGGAGGCGCCGGACGCGATTGCCGATGCGCTGGCGGCCGTCAAAGCCGCTCGGCCCGATTTCACCGTCCTGGTGGCGCACGAAGGTGCGTTCTGCGATTCGCTGGCCTGCGCCGGCGAAATCGTCTCGCTTGCCAGGCAGTACGACTCGACCGCATTCGATGTGATCGTGGCTGGCCATACCCATACGCTGATCAACACCCTCCAGCGCGGCGTTCCGATCGTGTCGGCCCGGGCCAACGGCACGGCCGTCGGCGTCGTTGATCTGGTGCAGGCGCCGGACGGCGCGCGGCGCTGGACCATTCGGGTGGAAACGGTCTACGCCGATGCGGTGCGGCCCGATTCCGCCGCCGCCGAACTGGTGGCCCGGTACGATGCCCTGACGGGACCGATGGCTCGCCGGGTGGTTGCCAACCTGGCGGCGCCGCTGACCACCGCGCGCGGGGTCGAGTACACGCTCGGCAACCTGATTGCCGATGCGCAGCGGGACGCGGTTGGCGCCGAGATTGCCGTGATGAATAACGGCGGGATTCGCCGGCCGCTCCTGGCCGGTCCGGTCACCTATGGCGACCTCTTCGAGCTGCAGCCCTTCGGCAACATGCTGCTGCGGGTGCGGGCCAGCGGCGCGGTGATTCGCCGGATGGTGGAGCACGCGCTGGAGGATGGCCGGCCCGATGCGCACCTGTCAGGCATCCGGGTGCGCTACGATGCGCGTCGTCCCCGGGGACGCCGTGTCGTCGAGATTCGCACCACCGCCGGGGCGCTGGTCCGGCCCGACCGGACCTACACGCTGGCCGTGTCGGATTTCCTGTTCGGGGGTGGCAGCGGGTACACCATGTTCGCGGGGCTCGAGCACGAGGTCACGGAGACCGGGTCGCTCGATGCGCTGGTGACCTGGTTCGAGCAGCAGTCCGGTCCGGTCCACGGCCCGGCCGACAAACGATGGATTCCGGTGAAACGGTGACGATTCCTGTTTTTGTGAATGGCAGTACCCTGTACGTCGAGCCCGGCACGACGGCGGGCGCGGCAGCCGCGCAGGCGGACGCGCGCTATGCCGAAGCGGCCGAGGCGGGCCGAGCCTATCTGACCGATGGCCGCGGGATTCGGCGCGATCCGTCCGAATCGCTCGCGGCCGGCGACATCCTGCGGGTCATCGTGAGCGCCGCGCGCGACCTCCCGGAGGCGGCGTCGAACGAATGATCACACGGGAGCTGATCGCCCGACTGCCCAAGGCGGAGCTTCACGTACACCTCGACGGCTCGCTCCGGGCCGAAACGATGATCGACCTGGCGGCCGAACGGGGCCTGACGCTGCCCACGACCGATCCGGACGCGCTGCGGCGCTTCATGGTGGTCGATGACGCCACCAACCTGGCCGACTTTCTCCACCGGTTCGATCTGACCATCCCGCTGCTGCAGACGCCCGAGGCCATCGAACGGGTGGCCTATGAGATGGTCGAGGACGCCGCGCGTGACAATCTGCGCTATCTGGAAGTGCGGTACTGTCCGCACCTGAGCACCAAAGTCGGCCTATCGATGGATCAGGTCATCGAGGCAGAGTGGCGCGGCCTGAGTCAGGGGCGCGCCGATTTCGGTGTCGCGGTTGGGATCATCAACTGCTCGCTGCGGCACTACGCGCCCGAGGTGTCGGTAGCGATTGCGGAGCATTCGGTCCGGATGCAGACGCACGGGGTCGTCGCCTTCGATCTGGCCGGCGACGAAGCGGGCCGGATGCCTGGCGTCCACGTCCGCGCGTTCGATATCGCCCGGGCAGGCGGCCTGGCCATTACCATTCACGCCGGAGAAGCGGCAGGGCCCGAGTCCATCGCGGAAGCGATCGACCGGTGTCATGCGGAGCGACTGGGGCACGGCACCCGTCTCTATCAGAACCCGGCGCTCGAAGCGCGGGTCGCGGCAGAACGGATTCCGATCGAGATCAACCTGACCAGCAATCTGCAGACCCGGGTCGTGCCGAGCGCCGCGGCGCATCCGGTACGCCGCTATCTCGACCTGGGCATTCCGGTCACCCTTTGTACCGACAGCTGGCTGATGTGCGGGGTCAGCCTCACGGACGAATACTGGCGTGCGCACCAGGCGTTTGGGTTCGACCGCGACGCCATCGATCGCTTGATTCTGAACGGATTCGAGGCGGCGTTCCTGCCGCCCGATGAGAAGCACGCCCTGACGGAGCGGGTACGTGCGGAGCTTGCGGAGGTCCGATGACGAACGGAGAGCCGGGTTCACCGAGCGCCGTGCGCGCGGCGGCGGCGCACATCGAACGGCAGTTGGACGGGCGCGTGCCCGAGGTGGCGGTCGTTTTGGGATCGGGACTCGGGGCGCTGGCCGAGCGGATCGCCGATCCGATTCGGATCGGCTACGGTGAGATTCCCGGATTTCACGTCCCGACGGTGGCGGGCCATCGCGGCGAATTGGTGATCGGCACCCTAGGCGGCCGAATCGTCATCGGGCAGAGCGGCCGGTTTCACATGTACGAAGGTCACTCGGCGGCCGAGGCTGTGCTGCCGGTCCGGGTCTTTGCGGCGCTGGGTGTGCGGACGCTGGTGGTGACCAATGCCGCCGGCGGGATCAACCGCTCCTTCGCAGCTGGCACGGTCATGCTGATTGCCGACCACATCAATCTGACCGGGCGGAACCCGTTGATCGGGCCGGTTCGGAGCGGTGAGAGTCGGTTTCCCGATATGACCGTGGCGTACGATGCGGAACTCCGCAGCCTGGCGGAACGGGTAGCGGCGACGCTCGGTATTTCGGTCGCCCAAGGAGTTTATGTCGGGCTGCTCGGCCCCAATTACGAGACGCCCGCGGAAATCCGCATGCTGGAACGGCTGGGCGGCGATGCGGTCGGGATGTCGACCGTAGCCGAGGTGATTGCGGCCCGGAGCCTCGGGATCCGCTGCCTCGGCATTTCGTCGGTCACCAATCCGGCGGCAGGCGTCACGCCCGCGTTGCTCTCGCACGCGGAGGTGATGGACATGGCCGGGCAAACCGGCGGCGCCATCGGTCGATTGATCGAGGGCGTGATTGCTGCGTTGTAATTCATTCGGAGACAGGCAATGACGGCGGAATCCACCGGCCTGGCGGCCAAACATCAGCGTGCGCTCTGGACCCCGTTTCAGCAGATGCAGACGGTGCTCGACCAGGGTCCGCTCATTTTCGATCGCGGTGAGGGCGTCTATCTCTACGACGTGAACGGGCGCCGGTACCTCGATGCCCATGCGAGCCTCTGGCTCATGAACGTCGGCTTCGGACGCACCGAAATTGCCGATGCCGCCTATCGGCAGATGCAGAAGTTCGCATTCTTCAGCCTCTTCCAGGGATTCTCGAATGAGCCGGCCATCGAGCTGGCCGACCGGCTGATCCGGCTGGCGGCGCCGGAAGGTATGGGGAAGGTGTTCTACTGCGACAGCGGGTCGGAGGCGATCGAAACGGCCATCAAGATTGCCCGGCAGTACTGGAAGAATCGTGGCAAGGGCGGCAAGTACAAGTTCATTGCGCGGCGCAATGCCTATCACGGTGTCACCATGGGCGCCCTGTCCGCCACCGGCGTGACGGCCAATCGGCGGATGTTCGAACCGCTGTTGCCCGGGTTCAGCCACATTTCCGATCCCAATTGTTACCGCAACGATTTTGGTGCGAACCTGACGGAGGAGGAAGTCTCCGTCGCGGCGGCGGAGGCGCTGCGCAAGCAGATCGAATTCGAAGGACCCGATACCGTTGCCGCGTTCATTGCCGAACCGGTCCAGGGCGCCGGCGGCGTCGTGGTGCCTCCGGCCGACTATCTGGCCAGGTGCCGCGCGATTTGCACCGAGTACAATGTCCTGTTCATTGCCGACGAAGTGATCACCGGCTTCGGCCGGACCGGGACCTGGTTCGGATCGCGCACCTACGGCGTGCAGCCGGACATGATGTGTTTCGCGAAGGGCATTACCAGCGGATACATCCCGATGGGCGCCACGCTCTGTCGCGACGAGATCTACGACGCGTTTCTCGGCTCCCCCGGCGACGGCAAGGAACTGCGTCATGGCAATACCTACACGGGGCACGCCACGGCCGCTGCCGCGGCCATTGCGAACCTTGCCATCATCGAGCGGGAACAGTTGCCCGAAAACGCCGCTACTGTCGGCCGCCATCTGTTGAGCGGACTCGAACGCCTCAAGTCGCACGAGATCGTCGGCGATGTGCGCGGCGTCGGCCTGCTGGCGCGGGTGGAACTGGTCAAATCGCGCGCGTCGAAGGAAACGTTCAAGCCGGCGGGATCGGTCGGCGGCAAGGTGCAGCGCCGAGCGCAGGAGCTGGGTGTCATCCTGCGGAACATCAATGATGTCCTGACCTTCTCGCCGCCGCTGGTGCTGACGACGGCCCAAGCCGATGAAATCGTCGGCGTGGTCGACCAGGCCATCGGCGATGTCGCCCGGAGCCTCTGAGCCGTTCGACATTGCCGTCATCGGTGGTGACGGCATCGGGCCGGAGGTCGTCGCGTCCGCGGTGGAAGTGGTCGATGCCGCGTTAGGCGCCGGCCGCTGCCGCTGGCGGCACCTCTCGTGGGGGGCCGACCATTGGCTGGCCCATGGTGCGATGATGCCGGCGGACGGGCTCGCCGAGCTGGCCGGCGCCGATGCCATCCTGCTCGGCGCCGTGGGCGACCCCCGGGTCCCGGATCACGTCACCTTGCATGGGCTGCTGCTTCCCATTCGGCGGCGGTTCGATCAGTTTCTCTGTGTGCGGCCCGTCGTGCTGCACCCTGGTGTACGGTCTCCCCTTTGGAAGCTCGAGCAGGTTTCGGTCGATCTCGTGGTCTACCGCGAGAACACGGAGGGCGAGTACGCCGACGTGGGCGGCCGGCTCTATCAGGGCACCGAGGCCGAGGTTGCGATCCAGGGCAACGTCTTCACGCGGCGCGGCTGCCGGCGGATCATTGACGCGGCGTTCCGGGCGGCTCGTACCCGGCGGAAGAAAGTCAGCTCGATCACCAAGTCGAACGCGCAGGCCTACGGGATGGTGCTGTGGGACGAGGTGTTCCGCGAGACGGCGCGTGACTATCCCGACGTGGCCACCGAGTCGCTGCTGGTCGACGCGGCGGCAATGGATCTGGTGCGCCGGCCCGAGGCGTTCGACGTGATCGTGGCGAGCAACCTGTTCGGCGACATCCTGTCCGATCTCGCCGCGGCGGTGGTCGGCGGGTTGGGCTTGGCACCGAGCGCCAACATCGATCCGACACGTCGGGGCCCCAGTATGTTCGAGCCGGTGCATGGTTCGGCGCCGGACATTGCGGAGCAGGGCGTCGCCAATCCGATTGCGGCTGTCCTGGCCGCGGCGATGATGCTCGACCATCTCGACCGTGGCGCCGCCGCGCGCGCGGTGCGCAGCGCCGTCGATCGCGTGCTGAGCCAGGGGACGGTACGCACCCCGGACTTGGGCGGCACGGCTCGCACGACGGACGTTACGCGCGCCCTGATTGCCGAGCTGGCGTGAGCCGCAATCTCACTCTCGAGGTATGCAAACGATGACCGATCCGAAGAACCTGCTGTTGCTCGTGCTGATTGCCGTAACGGTCGGGTTCGTTGCGTATTGGGTCAGCGCCGTACGGCAGAGCCGCACCGCCTTCACATTTCCCGCCGTGCGCCAGCTCGTGGTTGGCGCAGTGACGAATTTCTTCGATACGCTGGGCATCGGCTCCTTCGCACCGACCACGGCGTGGTTCCGCTTTACCCGCGCGGTGCCGGATGAGAAGATCCCCGGCACCCTCAACGTTGGCCACACGCTGCCGACGGTTGCGCAGGCGCTCATTTATATCCAGATCGTCGAAGTGGAATTCTTGACGATGGCTGCGCTGATCGCCGCCTCCGTGGCGGGCTCGTGGATCGGCGCGGGGTTCGTCTCGCGCTGGTCGCGCCGGCGGATCCAGTGGGGCATGGGCATCGCGCTGTTGGCGGCAGCAGTGCTCTTTTCCATGCGGAATCTCGACATCGGGCCGGGCGGTGGGACCGACCTGGCGCTGCGTGGCACCCTACTCGGCGTTGGGATCGCCGGGAACTTCGTGCTTGGTGCGCTGATGACGCTCGGGATCGGCCTCTACGCCCCCTGTCTCATCATGATCAGCCTGCTTGGTATGAATCCCATCGCCGCCTTTCCGATCATGATGGGGTCGTGTGCCTTCCTGATGCCGGTCGCCGGCGCCCGCTTCATCCGGGCCGGGCGGTACGATTTGCGGTCGGCGGTCGGACTGGCCGTCGGCGGGATTCCGGCGGTGCTGCTCGCTGCGTACATCGTCAAGTCGCTGCCGCTGGTCGCGCTCCGCTGGTTGGTGATGGTGGTCGTCCTCTACACGGCTATCACGATGCTGCGCGCCGCAATGCGGAACGAAGAGCCCGCCCCGGTGCCGCCGGGCGAGCCTCCCACGGCGCCCTGAGAGGGGCCCCGCTCGGCCGGCGGCGGTGTCTCTAGCCGGCGTCTGATCGTTGCACCGTACTCAACTCCGTCACCCCTCCTGCGAGGCATCGAAGGCGATGGCCGATCCGAAGAACGTCCTGTTGCTGCTGCTCGTCCTGGTGACCATCGGGTTCATTGCCTATTGGATCACCGCGGTCCGGCGCACCCATGGCAAGGTCACGCTCCCGGCTGCGAAGCAGGTCCTGATCGGCTTGGTGACGGCGTTCTTCGATACCCTCGGGATCGGCTCCTTTGCCCCGACCACCGCCTGGTTCAAGTTCAGCCGGTCGGTGTCCGACGAGCAGATTCCGGGTACCCTCAACGTCGGGCACTCCCTGGCGGCCATTACTCAGGCGCTGATCTACATCCAGATCGTCGAGGTCGAGTTCGTGACGATGCTGGTGTTGATTATCGCGGCTGTTCTCGGGTCGTGGATCGGCGCGGGTTTCGTCGCGCGGTGGTCGCGCCGCCGGATCCAGTGGGGCATGGGGACCGCGCTGCTCGCCGCGGCGCTGCTGTTCTTCATGCGCAACATGAACATAGGCCCCCAGGGCGGCGAGGAACTGGCGTTGCGCGGCACCTTGCTCGGCATCGGGATCGCCGGCAACTTCCTGCTTGGTGCGCTGATGACCTTGGGCATCGGGCTCTTTGCCCCTTGCCTGATCATGATCAGCTTGCTCGGCATGAACCCGATTGCGGCCTTCCCGATCATGATGGGATCCTGCGCCTTCCTGATGCCGATTGCCAGTATGCGGTTCATCCGGGCCGGCCGCTATGATCTTCGGGCGGCACTCGGCCTGACCATCGGCGGTCTGCCGGCGGTGTTGCTGGCAGCCTTCATCGTCAAGTCGTTGCCGCTGGTTGCGCTGCGGTGGCTCGTGATGGTGGTGGTGCTCTACGCGGCAATCACCATGCTCCGCGCGGCCATGCGGAAGGAGCCGGAAGGGGAGGGCATCCCGCGCACGTAGCGATCGCGGGCCGGGCGCATCAGCGCTTGTGCCCGGCGGAGGCGGGCACGGTCCAGTGGTCGACCGGACCGTGCCCGCTCCCGAGCCCGGGGGCAGATCCGATGGCGCGTTGCAGGAAGTCCAGGGCATCTTGCACGATCGGAACCAGCTCGGAAAACTGAGGCACGTCCGCCGCCGCGCGCCCGGCGGCCCAGCGGGCCAGCCCTGCCGCCAGCGCCGCTGACAGCGTGCACCCGGTGCCGTGGGTCGAGGTGGTGGCCAGCTTCGGGTGCTCGAATTGAAAGACCCCCGCCTCGGTAACCAGGATATCCACCAGCGTGTCGCCGGGCAGGTGGCCGCCCTTGATCAGGGCACCCCGCGCCCCGTGGGTCAGCAGAACCCGCCCGGCGGCAATCATCGAGGCCGGATCGGTTACCGGGATCCCGGCCAGGATGGCCGCCTCGTCGAGATTGGGGGTCACCAGCAGCGCCCGCGGCACCAATCTCGCGAGAATGTCGGCCTCGGCATCCCGATCGAGCAGCCGGTCGCCCGAGGTGGCAACCATGACGGGGTCCAGGACGTACCGGCTCCACCCGAACCGCTCGAGGGCTCGCGCCACTTGACGGACCAAGGGCGCTGTGGCGAGCATCCCGGTCTTGACCGCGTCCGGGGGCAGATCCTCGGCCAGCGCAAGCAGTTGGGCGTCGACCATCTCGGCCGGAACCGGATGCACCGCGGTGACGCCGCGCGTATTCTGCGCAGTGAGCGCGACGATGGCCGTCGTGCCGTAGACGCCGAACTGATGGAATGTCTTCAGGTCTGCCTGGATTCCGGCACCGCCGCCCGAATCCGATCCTGCAATCGTCAGCGCTATGGGAAGCATGGGACACGCGCTCCAAACAATGATTCGGGATCTCCACCGGCGACGAGGGCGGGAGCGCCGGCGTCTGGCCATTGCCGAAGGGGTCCGCCTCGTCGAAGAGGCGTTGGCAGCGCACGTTCCCTGTCGCGCCGTCGTGATCAGCCCCACGCTGGAAAGTACCGAACGAGGGCGCGCCCTCAAACGGGCGCTGCTGGCGGCGCCGGTCGGCGTTACCGAGGTCTCCGATGACGCGCTCGCCGATCTGGCGGCCACCGATCATCCTCAAGGTGTGCTGGCGGTGGTCACCCCTCCGGCCTGGACGCTGGATCGAATCACGGTAGGTGCGCGCGCCGTGCTGGTGATTCTCGATGGGCTCCAGGACCCCGGCAATGTCGGCACCATCATGCGCACCGCGCTCGCGTTCGGCGCCACCGCCGTGGTGGCGCTACCCGGTACCGCCGAGTGGACCAATCCGAAGACGCTGCGAGCCTCGATGGGCGCGGGGTTTCGCGTCCCGATCGTCGTGGTCGATGAATCCGCGGCCTCGGCGTGGCTGGCCGAGCACGGCATAACCGTGGCGGCGACGGCGGCAGACGGCACCCCGTTCGACGCTGCGACCCTCCCCGACCGCGTGGCATTCGTGCTCGGCAACGAAGGGGGCGGTGTCCAGTCGAATCTGGCGCGTGAGGCGGGTCTCCGCCTCGCCATCCCGCTCGACCCCGGCGCCGAGTCGCTCAATGTCGCGGTGGCGGCGGGGATCTTTCTCTACGGAGCAACCCGTGACCGATAGCGGAATCGCGGCGCTGATCGCGGGCCTGTTCGGGGCGCTGGTCGGCAGTTTTCTCAATGTCTGCATCGTGCGCTGGCCGGCCGAGCAGTCGGTCGTGCGTCCCCGGTCCCGCTGCCCGCGCTGCGGAAATCAGCTGGCCTGGTACGACAATGTGCCCGTGCTGGCCTGGCTCTGGCTGCGCGGCAAGTGCTGCAACTGTGCCGAGCCGATCAGCCCCCTGTATCCGCTGATCGAGCTGGCGACCGCGTTGATCTGGGCCTGGATGGGGTGGCGCCACGGCTTGTCGCTGGACGCGCTCGAGGGCGCCATCTTCCTGACGATCTTGTTGGGCATCGCCGCGACCGACGCCCGTGAGTACATCATTCCCGACGAGTTCACCTGGGGCGGGCTGGTCATCGGCCTGCTCTTTGCAGCGACGGGCGGTGTCGGTCAACTCGTGACGGCAGCGCTGGGTGCGGCGGTCGGATTCGGGTTGCTCTGGGCGGTGGGGATTGCCGGTACCTGGCTGTTCAGGCAGGAAGCCATGGGCGGCGGCGACATCAAGATGATGGCGATGGTCGGCGCCTTCCTCGGCTGGCAAGGTGTCTTGCTCACCATCTTCATGGGCGCGCTGGTCGGTATTCTGATTTTTCTGCCGCCCGCCATCATGGGGAAAAAGAAACTGGTACCCTTCGGCGTCTTTCTCGCCCTGGGGGCCGCCGTGACCTATCTGGTCGGCCCGGCGGTGATCGACTGGTACAAGGGTTTCATCGGAGTGGTCTGATGCGTCGTTATCTCGTTGTGTCGCTGTTGGCTGCTGTGACCCTGGGTGGGTGCCGGGGCCGTTCCTCCGATGCCACGCCGGATGCGGAAGCGCTTGCCGCGCTGGTCGACAGCCTGGTGCCGCACGTCGAGAAGGCGGTCGGGTTCACCTTCACGAGCGAACCCAAGTTCGCCATCCGCACCAAGGCCCAGGTGCAGGCCTTCCTGCTGGCGAAACTCGATCAGGAAATGCCCGAGTCGAAAACCGAGGGCATCGAGGCGGCCTATCGCCTGCTCGAACTGATTCCCGATACGCTCAGGATTCGGGATGCCCTCCTGCCGCTCTATGCGGAGCAGGTGGCGGGCTACTACGATCCGGATTCCACCACGTTGTATGCGGTCGAAGGCGCCAAGGCGGATCAGCTGCGGCTCGTGCTGGCGCACGAACTCGTCCATGCGCTGCAGCACGAACGCTTGCCGCTCGACCGGCTGCTCAAGAACTCCGCCAACTCGGATCGCCAGGCGGCTGCGCAGGCCGTGCTCGAGGGGCACGCGACCCTGGCCATGCTCGGCGTGATACTCGCGAGTCAGGCCGATGCGGCCGGTGGTGTCGAGGGCCTGCTCGCGAATCCCGGATTTTGGCAGCAGTATCGGGAGCAGGTTCGTTCGTCCCAATCCAGTATGCCCGTGTTTCGCGCCGCGCCCCTGGTGCTGCGGGAAGGCCTGATCTTTCCGTACCTGGGTGGCGCCGAGTTCATGCGGTGGTGGGGAACGCAGCCGGGCAAAGCTTCACTGCCCACGCTCGAAGAGTTGCCGCAGTCGACCGAACAGGTGCTCCATCCGATCAAGTATCTCAACGCCGATCAGCCCGTCACGGTGGCATTCGTCGAGCCGGCGTCGGGCGACAGCGCCACCCCGTCCGGCCACGCCGTGATGCACGAGGACACCATGGGTGAACTCGAACTGCAGATCTGGGCGGCGGAATTACGGGGCGGGGGAGAGGTGCTCGATCATCTGCCGATGGGTTGGGCCGGAGATCGATTCCGCGTCTATCGCTCGGCGGCAGGCCCGGCCCTCGTTATCTACAGCGTCTGGGACGACTCGACCTCGGCCCGGCGGTTTGCCAACTTGACCGGCGACCGGTATGCGGAGCGAGTGCGGCACGGCTATCGAACCGACGTGACGCGTCTCGAACTGGACGGTCGTCCTGGGGTGAGGATCGTGCGCGCGCCGACGGGATGGAGCCGGTGGGACTCGATTCCGGCGGCGCGCGCTACCCTTCCGTAGCAGGCGCCCTTAGCGGATGGCGACCGCGTCGACCGTGAAGACGAGGATCGCATTGCCTGGAATCGGACCGATACCGCGGGCCCCGTATCCCAGATCGGGGGGCAGGATCAGCTGGCGCTTGCCCCCGACCCGCATCCCGACGACCCCTTCGTCCCACCCTGCGATCACCTGGCCGGTTCCCGGCTGAAACGTGAACGGCTCTTTACCGGGCTGATTGGAGTCGAACGGCGTTCCGTCCGTCAGGAAGCCGGCGTAGTGGACCGCCACGGTCTGCCCGGGCCGGATCTCCGGGCCGTCGCCGGCCACCAGGTCCCGATAGTAGAGCCCGGAGGGCGTCTTGGTGGCCTGGCTCAGGTCGACCTGCAATGCCGGGGCAAAGGTGGTCGATTCGATGGACGTCGTCATGGGTGGTTCGCCCTCCTTGGCGCACGCAGCGGTGAGGATCGCGGCTGTAAAAACGGCAATCGGAATTCGCATCAAACGGCTCTCGGATTGACGGGTGAGACCTTCCACGCGACGCGAGTTCGCCGCACGTCGGACAAGATAACCGCCGCCCCGCTGGCGCCGGGCATCCGGTCGGGCTACCCTTCGGACTTCTCTCCCTTCGTCCGGAAACTTCTGATGACCAACTCGACCCTTGCCACTGTCGCCGATGCATTGCGCGACCAGGTCATTGCCTGGCGGCGCCACCTGCATCGTCACCCCGAGCTTTCCTTCCAGGAAACCGAAACGTCCCGGTTCGTGTACGAGACCCTGGTCGGTTTCAGCGACCTGATCGTGACCCGTCCGACCGAGACGAGCGTCCTGGCCCGTCTGGTCACCGGCCGCCCGGGTCCGACCCTGGCGTTCCGCGCCGACATGGATGCGCTGCCGATCCACGAAGAAAACGATCATGACTTCGTCTCGACCGTGCCGGGCGTCATGCACGCCTGCGGCCATGACGGGCACACGGCCGTCCTGCTGGGCGTCGCCAGGATCCTGCTCGATCGCCGCGACGAGCTCTCGGGCGAACTGCGCTTCATCTTCCAGCACGCCGAAGAGGTCCTGCCCGGCGGCGCCCAGGCCATGGTCGACGCCGGCGTCATGGATGGGGTCGACCTGGTCGTCGGCCAGCACGTCTGGTCGCTCCTCGACGAGGGGCTGATCGGGGTCCGGGAAGGCCCCATGATGGCGGCGCCCGATACGTTCTGGATCACGGTGCGCGGCAAAGGCGGCCACGCTGCGCAACCCAACAAGTCGATCGACCCTGTCGTGGTTGCTGCGCAGGTAGTGTTGGCGCTGCAGACGGTGGTGTCCCGGACGGTCGACCCGATCGAGCCGGCGGTGCTCAGCGTGACCCAGTTCAACGCCGGCAGCATCCACAACGTGATTCCGGAAGAAGCCAAGCTGTGTGGCACGGTCCGGACCTTCGACAAGGCACTCCGCGCCGAGATTCCGCAGGTGATGGAGCGGATCATCAAAGGCATCACGGAAGCGCACGGGGCGCAGTACGAGTTTGCCTATCAGAACGGCTACCGTCCGGTCGTCAACAACGCGGAGGTCACGCAGCGAGTGGCCGCGCTGGCCCGTGAGCTGTTTGGCGAAGACCGGGTCGTGACCCTCGCGCCCAACATGGGCGGCGAAGATTTCTCGGCCTTCATGGAAAAGGCGCCGGGGACCTTCTTCTTTACCGGGGCGCGCAACGCATCGCGCCGGATCGTCGAGCCGCATCATCATCCAAAGTTCGACATCGACGAGAAGAGTCTCGATCAGTCGCTCCGCCTCTTCGTGGCCGTCGCGCTCGACGTGCTCGGGACCAAGCGATAACCGCGTGAAGGCCCGCCATCTGCTGGCCCTGCTGCCGCCCACCGCGCTCCTCGCGAGCGGGTGGGTGGCCAACCGCGTCGAGCCGATGGTGCTCGGCTTGCCGTTTCTGCTGGTCTGGATCGCCGGATGGGTGGTGGCGACCAGTCTCGTCATGTGGTTCGTCTATCACCTCGATCACAGGCCGCCATCGGCATGAACGCCGCACTGGTCATTATCGCGGGCGTCTTTCTCTTTGCGCTCGGCCTCGGCGTGCGCGCACGCGGCGGCAAGCAGATGAACCTGTCGGAGTGGGCCGTCGCCGGGCGGAGTTTCGGGGCCTGGCTGATGTTCCTGCTCATGGCCGGCGAGATCTACACGACGTTCACCTTTCTGGGCGCCTCGGGCTGGGCCTACGGCAGAGGCGCGCCGGCGTTCTACATTCTGGCGTACGGCGCCGTGGCCTTCGTCGCCAGCTACTGGCTCGCGCCGCCCATCTGGCAATACGCGCGCGACCACGGCCTGGTCTCCCAGCCCGACTTCTTCCGTCACAAGTACGGTAGCCGGGCACTCGGTATCCTGGTGGCGCTGGTCGGCGTCGTGGCGATGGTGCCCTACCTGGTGCTCCAGTTCAAAGGGCTCGGCATCATCGTCAGCGAAGCGTCCTACGGCACCATTTCGCCCGCGGTCGCGATCTGGCTCGGCGCCATCGGTGTCGTCCTGTATGTCGTGGTGTCGGGCATCCATGGCTCCGCCTGGACGGCCGTCGTCAAAGACATCCTGATTCTGGGCGTGGCGGTGTTCCTCGGTCTCTACCTGCCGTTCAAGCTCCACGGCGGGATCGGGCCCATGTTCGAAGCAATCGAAGCCCAGCGGCCCGGATTCCTCACCCTGCCTGCGCGGGGCCAGAGTGCCTCATGGTTCATGAGCACCGTGGCACTAACGGCCATCGGTTTCTACATGTGGCCGCACAGCTTTGGCTCGATCTTTTCGGCCAAGGGCGCCGATGCGTTTCGGAAGAACGCCATCGTGCTCCCGCTCTACCAACTGGTCATGCTGTTCGTCATGTTCGTCGGCTTTGCCGCATTGCTCTCGGTGCCGGGGCTCACGGGGACCGATGCGGACCTGGCGCTCCTCCGGGTCAGCTTGCTGAGCTTCGACCCCTGGGTCGTCGGCGTGATCGGTGCTGCCGGCGTGTTGACGGCGCTGGTGCCCGGGTCGATGATCCTGATGTCGGCGTCGACCATCCTTGCCAAGAACGTGCTCTATCCCGAGCGGTCGACCGACGACCCCCAGGTCGCGCGCGCTGCCAAGCTGGCGGTGCCGGTCGTGGCGGCGCTCTCGCTATGGTTCACCTTCCGCGGCGGCGACTCGATCGTGGCGCTGCTGCTGATGGGCTACGCTTTTGTGACCCAGCTGGCGCCGTCGCTCCTCTGCTCGCTGCTGCCGCGTAATCCGCTGAGCCGGACCGGCGCCATTGCCGGGATTATTGCCGGCGAGATCACGGTGGCCTGGACCTCCCTCACCAAGGCGAGCGTGGCGTCGCTGCTGCCATCCGCACCTGGGTGGTTTCAGGACCTCAACATCGGGTTCGCGGCGCTTCTCGTGAACATCGCGGTTGCCGCGATCGTCTCGCGGTTCTCGCGGCCGAGGCAGGTTTCCGCCTGAGCGGCGAGCGGGCGCTATCTTGAGGGTATGATCACGCGCTATTTACTCGGGCTGCTGCTGGCGGGAACGCTGGCAGCGCCCGCCGCAGCTCAGTCCACCCGGGCAGAGCGAACCGCGACTCGCGAAACCTCCACGCTCGCCGACGTCCGCATCTTTCTCGACAGCCTGGCCGGCAGGACCCCGCTGATTCGGATCGCCAGCTTCGGCCGGACGTCGCAGGGGCGCGAGATCCCCTACGTCGTCGCGTCCCGCCCGCTGGTGACCGACGCCGCCGAAGCCCATCGATCCGGCAAGCCCATCGTATACGTCCAGGCCAACATTCACGGCGGCGAGGTCGAGGGCAAAGAGGCCAGCCTGATGCTCCTTCGGGACCTCACCGTCGGGCCGCTCCAGCCCCTCCTGGACAGCCTCGTGCTGGTGGTGGTGCCGGTCTACAACACCGACGGCAACGAATCCTTCGGTCCCGGCGATCAGAATCGCCGAGGACAGAACGGCCCTGCCATCATCGGGCGCCGTCCGAACGGGCAGGGGCTCGACCTCAATCGGGATCTCATCAAGCAGGAAGCCCCCGAGACGCGGGCCCTGCTGGCGATGGTGGAGCGCTGGGATCCCGACGTTTATCTGGATCTCCACACTACCAACGGCAGCTACCACGGCTATGTGCTGACCTACTCACCGGGGAACAATGCCAACGGGTCGGTGGCCAACGACTACGTCCGGGATCGCCTCCTGCCCGAGATCCGGAGCCGGATGCGGACCAAGCACAAGCAGGAAATTTACTGGTACGGCAATTTCGTCAATCAGCACCCCGACTCGCTGGTGCGCGGCTGGCAGACCTTCGGCGCCGAGGCCCGGTACGCCACCAACTGGTTCGGGATCCGCGGCCGGATGTCGATTCTGAGTGAGGCCTATTCGAACGCCGACTTCGCCACCCGGATCAGCGCGACCTACAACTTCGTGCTCGAGATCCTCCGCTACGTCGCGGCGGAACGGACCACCATCAAATCCCTCAACGCGGCCTCGGCCCGCGCCCGGCCCGATTCGGTGGTCGTGACCAGCACCTTCGCCCCGCCGGTGATGGAGGATGTGATCGCCGAGATCACCCATGCGGCGGATCAGGGCGCGGGACCGTTTGCGCGGCGGACCCGGACCGGGACCTTCCGAACGGTTCGGATGCCCGTCTACGTTCGGTTTGCGCCGGTGGTCAAGGAGCCGATCCGGGCGGGATATCTGCTGCCGCCGCAGCACGCGCACCTGGTTACGCTGCTGCGCAGGCAGGGGATCATCGTCGAGCGCCTCCGCGCCGCCTGGTCCGGTCCGGCCGAACTCTTCCGGGTCGACTCGCTGTCTGTCGGCACCAACGTCTTCGAGGGGCATCGTTTGGTGCGCGTCCACGGCGCCTGGCGACCGGGGCGCGCGGACGCGCTCGAGGGGTCGTACGTGGTGCCGACCGATCAGCGGCTGGGCGTCTTCGCTGCGTACCTGCTGGAGCCGGCCGGTGAGGACGGCTTTGCGCAGTGGAACCTGCTCGATCGCGATTTGCGGCGCGGCGCCGATGCCCCCGTGATTCGCCTCTCCACGTTGCCGGGGCAGCGGGAAGCGATTCCATGACCGATTGGCCGGCCCGGTTTGCCGATCGGTACGACGTGGTTCGTCGGTTGGGTCAGGGGGCGTTTGCGCGCACCTATCTGGCCAGGGATGTGGTCAACGAGAGACAGGTCGCCCTCAAGATTCTCGATCCGACGCAGGCGGAGGACTGGAAAGCGTTCGAATTGTTCGAGCGTGAGGCGGCCGTCCTCAAGACACTGAGGCACCAGGGCATTCCAGAGGTCTTCGAGACGGTGCGCGGCGACTGGCTGGGGCGCCAGGTGCACGTCATCGCGCTCGAGTTCATCGACGGCCAGTCGATTGCGCAGCGCATCGAGCAGCGCGCGGTGCTCGATCGGCCCGCGGTGATGCATCTCTTCGTCGAGTTGCTGGGCGTGCTCGACTACCTGCACAGCCGGATCCCCTCGATCCTGCATCGCGACATCAAGCCGGCCAACGTCATCATTCGCCCGGACGGCAATCCGGTGCTGGTGGACTTCGGCGCCGTGCGGAACGTCGTCCGGGGCGACGGCGGATCGACCATCGCCGGGACTTACGGATACATGCCGTACGAGCAGTACATGGGGCAGGCCACCCCCAGCAGCGATCTGTATGCGCTGGCGGCCACCTTCCTGCACCTGGTCACCGGGTCTGCGCCGCCCAGCTTCCTCAATCCGGCCGGCCGGATCGAAGTGCCGGATGCGCTGTCCTGCGGGGAGCCGCTCCGGTCGGTCATGGCCCGGATGCTCCAGCCGTCGCCCGCGGACCGGTATGCCTCGGCGCGGGAGGTGCGAGACGCGCTGTTTCAGACGCCGGCAACCCCGGCGGGTGTTGGTCGCGGGCATGCGGTGGTCCCTCGAGTGCCCGCCGCCGGGTTGGGCCCGGTTTCGAATCGGGGCCATAGGCTGACGCTCGCCCCCGGGCCCCGGAAACTCGATGGGGAGTTGCGGGATCTGTCCAACCAGCTGGCACCCGGCTTCATGGACACGATCGACTCCGGGTTTGTGCGCAAACGCGGCTTCTCCCGGATCGTCTCGTTCCTGGCGGCCGGCATGCTCTCGGTCGTCACCTTTGGCGTCATGCCGCTGATTATCGTCTCTGCGGTGGGAACCCAGCGGAACCGGGTCCGGCAGTTCCTGCAGAAGGGCATCCCGACCGACGCCACGATCCTGGCCATGGATTCCGAGACCAACTCAATGGGTGCCAAGGCCATGCGGGTCCGGTACCAGTTCGAGGTCGAGGGTCGGCTGATCCGGAGTTCCGAGCTGGTGTCGCGAAATCGGGCAGACCGGTGGCAGGTCGGAGAAACCGTACAGATCGTGTACCTCCCCGACCGGGACGACGAAAGCATAATTATCAGCCTGACCTGAGCCTCCCGGCTCGCGGGCCAACCCTATGGCCCGCCCCCTCCGGTCTTGAGACCCCCCTGTAAGTCGGCTATCTTTCAGGGCTTATGTTCGACGACCTGTCTACCAAACTGACCGATGCCCTCAAGCGACTTGCGGGCAAGGGCGTCCTCACGGAGGACGCGGTCAAAGAGGGCCTCCGGGAAATTCGCCGGGTGCTGCTCGAAGCCGATGTGAGCTTCGAGCTGACCCGCCAGTTTCTCGAGCGGGTTCAGGACAAGGCTGTCGGCGTCGTTCAGATGAAGGGGGTCAAGCCCGGCCAGCAGATCGTCAAGATCGTGTATGACGAACTGGTCGCGATGCTCGGTGAGAAGCAAGCGCCCATTGCCTACGCCTCGGTTCCGCCCACCGTCATCCTCATCGTCGGTCTCCAGGGTTCCGGTAAGACCACCAGCGCCGGTAAGCTCGCCAAGCGGCTCAAGCTCGAACAGAAAGCGCCCTTCCTGATTGCTGCGGACGTCTATCGTCCGGCGGCCGTCGAGCAGCTCGATACGCTTGCTCGGCAGGTGGGGGTCGGCTTCCACGGCGAGCCGGGCCAGACCGATGTGGTCGGGATCGTTCGCCGCGGCATCGAGGCCGCCGGCAAGGCGCGCGCCCGGACCGTCGTGGTCGACACGGCCGGCCGGTTGCAGATCGACGACGAGATGATGGCCGAGCTGGTCAAGCTCAAGAGCACCATCAAGCCGCACGAGATCCTGCTGGTAGCCGACGGCATGACCGGTCAGGATGCGGTTCGGATCGCCAAGGGTTTCCACGACGCGCTCGGTGTCACCGGCGTCGTGCTGACCAAGATGGACGGCGACTCCCGCGGCGGCGCGGCGCTGTCGATCTATGGAGTGACCAACGCGCCGATCAAGTATGTCGGCGTCGGTGAAGGCCTCGATGCGCTGGAGCCGTTCCATCCCGAGCGGATGGCGGGCCGGATCCTCCAGCAGGGCGACGTGCTCAGCCTGGTCGAAAAAGCCCAGGGCGCGATCGACGAAAAAGAAGCCGAGAAGCTGGCCAAGAAGGCGATGTCGAAGAAAGGCCTGGATCTCCAGGACTTCCTCACCGCCATGAAGCAGATGCAGAAGATGGGGCCGCTCAAGAACGTGTTGGGCATGCTGCCGGGCGTGAACTCGCAGATGCTCAAGTCGGCCAACGTCGATGACAATCGGATCAAGCACGTCGAGGCGATCGTGTTGTCGATGACGACCAAGGAACGCGCCGACCCGGATCTGATGAACGGCTCGCGCCGGCTGCGCGTGGCCAAGGGGTCCGGTCGAACGGTGCAGGAAGTCAATCAGCTGCTGAATCAATTCAAGCAGATGCAGAAGCTGATGAAGGGCGGGAAGCATGGCGCCAAGCTGCCGTTCGGCGGCGGGGGTGCGGTCTTCCCGGGCAGGCGGGGTTGAGGTAAACGGCAGGTCGGGTGAGGTCGGAACCTCTACCCTCACGATCATCTAAGGAGTATTTGTGGCAACTCGTATTCGTCTTCGCCGCGTCGGGCGGAAAAAGCTCCCGATCTATCGGATCGTCGTGGCCGAGAAGACCAAGCCGCGCGATGGCCGTTTCATCGCCATCCTGGGCACCTACAATCCGCGCGCCGAAGCCGACAAGCAGCTCCAGATCGACGTCGAAGCGGCCAAGGAATGGGTCGGGAAGGGCGCGACGCCGTCGGATACCGTCGGAACGCTGCTCAAGAAGGCGGGCGTCACGGCGTGACGGATCTGCCGCCCCGCCACCTGGTGGTGGGACGGTTGCGGAAGCCGCACGGACTCAAGGGCGAGTGCGCGGTCTTTCCGCTCACGGACGATCCGCAATCGGTCTTTGCGCCGGGGCGGTCCGTCTGGGTCACCAGTCTGGCCGGTGAGCAGGTCGCAGGGCCGCTCGAAATCGGGCGGAGCCGGATCTATCACCGCGAGGTGCTCCTGACCTTCGTCGGGTACGAAGATCGGGCGGCCATCGAGGGGTGGCGGGACTATCTCCTCTCCGCGCCGGCCGAGACGCTGACGCCGCCGGCGGAGGGGGAGGTCTACCTCCACGAACTTGCCGGGTTCGCGGTGCAGGACCCGGCGGGCAATCCGCTCGGCGTGGTGACCTCGGTCGAGGAGTATCCGACCGGGTTGATGCTGGAAGTGCAGGGCAAGAAACGCGAGTTCCTGGTGCCGTTTCGGAAGGAATTCGTGGTCCTGGTGGAGCGAGAGGCGCGCCGGCTGGTGCTCGATGCGCCCGAAGGCCTGATCGATGAGTGAGGCGGAGCGACCGCCCCGCGTCAGGATCAATGTCGTCTCGCTCTTTCCGGAGGTGATGGCGCCGTACCTGGCGGCCAGCATTCCGGCCCGGGCAGTGGAGCGGGGGCTGGTGGAGTTCCGGCTGGTGCAGCTCAGGGACTTTGCCACCGATCGCCATCGGACGGTCGACGACACGCCCTACGGGGGCGGCGCCGGGATGGTGATCAAGCCCGATGTGGTGTTCGCGGCGGTCGAGTCGTTAGGCGACCCCGGTCGGGTGCTGGTGATGTCGGCGCGCGGCACACCACTCAGGCACGACGCGGTGGTGCGCTACTCGCTGGCGCCGGTGCTGACGCTGATTGCGGGTCACTACAAGGACCTGGACCAGCGCATCGTCGACGGACTGAACGCCGAGGAAGTCTGCATCGGCGATTTCATTCTGTCGGGGGGAGAGCCGGCCGCGCTGTGTCTGATCGATGCGGTGGTACGGTTGCTCCCGGGTGCGCTGGGAGACCATGAGTCGGCCAGTTCCGACTCGTTCTACGACGGGTTGTTGAGTCCGCCCAGTTACACCCGCCCGCCGGAGTTCCGGGGGATGGCGGTGCCGGCGGTGCTCAGGTCGGGTAATCACGCCGAAATTGCGGCGTGGAGACAGCAGGAAGCCGAGCGGTTGACCTCGGCGCGGCGGCCCGATCTCTGGGCTGTCTGGAAACGGGAACACGACACAGAGACGTGAGGGACGTCTCGCTATTCAAGGAGCAGGGGCCATGACGGAACTTTCGACGCTTACCCGGGAAGGTCTCAAGACCGATATCCCGACCTTTGCGCCAGGAGACACGGTGAAGGTGATGGTCCGTGTCCGCGAAGGCGACAAGGAGCGACTGCAGGCGTTCGAGGGTGTCTGCCTCGGGCGTAAGGGCGGCGGCATCGACGAAACCTTCACGGTGCGGAAGGTCTCCGCGTCGGTCGGGGTCGAGCGCATCTTCCCGCTCCACAGCCCGATCATCGCGTCGATCACCGTGATCCGGCGGGGCCGGGTGCGGCGCGCCAAGCTCTACTACCTGCGCAACCTGAGCGGTAAGGGCGCGCGGATCCGTGAGCGTCGCGACCCGACGCACACGGGCAAGGGCGAGAAGGCGTAAGTCGTTCGAACGCCCGGGCGGCGGCCTCGTCGCCCGGCTGACAGTCGATCTTCCCGGGGCATTGGTCCCGGGCCTCCCGGAGCGCTGATGGCCGGCAAGGTGCCTTCGCTGGAACGCGAGCGGCTCGCCTGGCAGGCGGGCGGGCTTCTGATCGGCGTCGATGAAGCAGGCCGCGGTCCCCTGGCTGGTCCAGTGGTGGCTGCGGCCGTGGTGTTTCCGGAAGGGGTGACCCGCTTCCGCCGGATCCGCGACAGTAAGACGCTGGCCGAAGCCAAGCGCGATGTCGCAGCGGAATTGGTTCGTCAGCACGCCGTCGCGATCGGCGTCGGCGCTGCATCGGTCCGTGAAATCGATCGGCTCAACATTCGGCGGGCGACGGTGCTCGCCATGCGGCGCGCGGTCCGTCGCGCCATTCCTGCGCTCCCGGTTGGCCGGCCGTATCAGGTGGTGCTCGATGGTCTGGCCATGCCCGATCTGGGGCTCGATCACGATGCCATCGTCGACGGCGACGCCCTCTGCCTCTCGATTGCCGCGGCCGGTATCATTGCCAAGACCGTACGTGATCGCCTCATGGTCAGCCTCGGCGCACGGCATCCGGCCTATCATTGGGAAAGCAATCGCGGGTACGGCACCGAGCGGCACCGGAAGGCCATCGAAGAGGCCGGCCCGACTTCGCATCATCGCCGAACCTTCATGCCCGTAATGCAACTGGGTCTCGAACTCTGAACAGGCTTGCCATGCTGACTGGTGCGATCCGATCTGCCCTGCTGGCTGTTGCCCTGCTGGCCGGCGCCCTGCACGCGCAGACCCCGGCCGTCGATTCGGCGCGGACGCTCTTCCGTGCTCACCTGGCGCGCTATCATGTGCCCGGCGCGAGTATCGCAGTGGCGCGTCATGGTACCATCCTCTGGTCGGAAGGGTTCGGGATGGCCAATCTCGAACTGAGCGCGCCGGCCACGCCGCGGACCAGGTTCCGGATCGGCAGCATCTCGAAAACCCTGACCTCGATAGCGGTTGCTGCGCTGTGGCAGGAGGGCAAGCTCGATCTCGATGCGCCGGTCCAGCGCTATGTGCCGAGTTTTCCCGATAAGGGGCACCCGATATCGACGCGCCAGCTGGCGGGGCATCTCTCGGGTATCCCCCACTATACCGCGGCCGATGTGGTCAACACGGTGCACTATCCCACGGTCACGGCGGCGCTCGACAAGTTTCGGGATCGCCCGCTCTTGTTCGTGCCCGGCGAGCGGTATGCCTATTCGAGCTTCGGGTGGAATCTGATCTCGGCGGTGGTCGAGGGGGCGGCGGGCGCCGAGTTCCTGGGTGAGATGCAGCGGCGGGTGTTCGATCCGTTCGGGATGACGGAAACGATTGCCGATCACTATGCCAGGATCATCCCCGGCCGCACCGCGTTCTACCTGGCGGACTCTCTCGGTGTCGTCTCCAATGGTCCGGCGGTCGACAACAGCGACGTCTGGGCCGGCGGCGGCTTTCTCTCGACCGCCGATGATCTGACCCGGTTTGCTCACGGCGTCCTGACCGGCCGGGTCGTGACGGATCGGGGCCGCGACCTGCTCTTCACGCCGATGACCACGGCGGCGGGGAAGTCGACCGACTATGGTCTCGGCTGGCGGGTCACGACGCTCGACGGCCGGCGGGCCGTGGGCCACGGCGGGTCACACGTGGGCGCCTCTGCGCAGCTGCTGGTGGTGCCGGAACTCGGGTTGGCCGTGGCCATCCTCAGCAATGCCAATCATCGGGGGCTCGAGCCGCTGGCGGGCCAGATCCTCCAGCTGTTCCGTAATCCGTAGCTAGCGAACCTCCGAGCTGATCCGTTCGAGGATGGCCCGGGCAAAGTCCTTGTCCCAGGTCACTTTGGTCTTGGCGGCGACCACCACGACCCGGGACCCGTTGCCCTCGGTCCGGATCGAGACCGTCACCTCGCGGTCGTCGGTGGCGCCTTCGAGGGTCCGCTTGCTCACGGCCCCGTCCTGTTCGGTGCTGGTCTTGGTTTCCCGGATGTCGTATGCCTGAAAGGCCGCCCGCGCAGCCACCAGGGCCCGATCGGGAGACGCGGCCATGGTGGACTCGACGCCGCGTTCGCTGACATAGACGGCGCCGCCTGCGCCCGCGCCTGCGGCGGCCAGGAGGCACCCACCGGCGAGGGCGGCTCCGGCCAGGGTCACGACGAGTCGAATGGGCAAGCTCATGCTTCCTCCCGCTGGTTTGACGTGCTCCTCGGGGGACGTTTTTCGATCCGCCTGACGCCACATCGCCCGCCGGCGGTTCGCGCGATAGATTGTCCCGATACTCCTGCTTCGAGGTCCTTGCCGATGTTCCTGCGTCGTAATCTGCTTGCCGTAGTGGTTCTTGCCGCAGCGTGTGGCCGCTCCGAGCCCCCGGCCGGTCCGGACATTCAAACCCGCGAAGTCGAGTATCAGCAGGGTGGCACCACCCTGAAGGGGTTCATCGCCTACGATGCCGCTCGGACCGATCGGCGCCCGGGTGTGCTCGTGGTGCACGAGTGGTGGGGCCACAACGAACATGCGCGCAACCAGGCGCGCCGGCTCGCGGAAGCGGGCTACGTCGGCTTTGCGGTCGATATGTACGGCGATGGCCGCTCGACCACCCATCCGGATTCGGCGCAGGGCTTCATGATGGCCGCGATGAGCGACCCGGCTGCGGTAGCCGCGCGGTTTGCCGCCGCACTCGACGTGCTCAAACAGGACTCGCACGTCGATTCCACGCGCACGGGCGCCATCGGCTACTGCTTCGGCGGCGCCGTGGTGCTCGGCGCGGCGCGTGCCGGCGCCGATCTCGATGCCGTCGCGAGTTTTCACGGGGCGTTGCTGACCAGTCCGCCGGTCGACTCCGGCGCCGTCAAAGCCCGGATCCTGGTGCTCAACGGCGCCGCCGATCCGATGGTGCCGCCCGACACGGTGCAGTCCTTCTCGGCGCAGCTGGCGGCCGCTGGGGCCCGGTTCGAGGTCATCAACTACGAGGGTGTCAAACACGGCTTCACCAATCCCGATGCCGGCAGTTTCGGGATGGATGGCCTGGCCTATGATGCGACCGCCGACCGCGAATCCTGGGCGGCCATGCTGCGGATGTTCAGCGAGGTTTTCGGGCAGCGCTGAGCGGCCGCTCTCGGAAGTGGGGGCGTCAGGGGGGATGGGCAGGCCGCCGGGTCAGATGGTCAGACCGGCGGCCGCCCGATTATCTTGGTTCCGGTCGGGGGCGTAGCTCAATGGTAGAGCACCGGACTTTTAATCCGTAGGTTCTGGGTTCGAGTCCCAGCGCCCTCACTCTCTCCGTCATTCGCATCATCTCATCATGTTTCGAGGATCCCCTAGAGGATCCCGTATTAGACGGGTGACGAGCCTCAGGCAGGCGTCGGCCACGGCGCCGTGTAGTCGAACTGCAGGTGCCGGCGGATCCGCGCGAAATCGCGTACGTTCTCGGTAACGAGACAGACTCCGTGCTCACGACACGTCACCGCAAGCATAACGTCACTACCAATAGCTTTCGTCATTCCTGCGAGCGATACGGTCTCGGCTTGGGCCAACGCTCGCAACACCCGGCCGGACTCGAGCCATGCCGCCGCCGACGGTGCTAGTAACCGGCCACGCCGTTCAAAGCGGCCGATCAGGTGCCGGTCCAGTGCCCGTTCCTCGGCGGCGGTTCGGACGCCGGCGAGGAGTTCTTGCGCAACAATGGCTGGGAGGTAGCAGAAGGGAGCAAAGGCCTGGAGGAATGCTTCCAAGGCACCCCGATCGGCCTCTGTACGGTAGCCTCGGATGAAGAGGTTGGTGTCCACCGCATAACGCCGCTCGCGAACGCTCGTCATGGGGCGGAATCGGGGGAGGCGATCTCCAGGCCGAAGAGGGCCCGGGTGCTGTCGAGCAACTCCTGCCGAAAGACGACCATATCGAGGGCAGTCTCGATGGTTTCGGTGGCGGTGCTGGTGCCCAGAATTTTTTGGGCCGCCGCGAGTTTGGCTGGAGTAAGCCGATACGTCTTCGAGACCTTGGTGGTGGCGCGGCGTCGGTGACGATCCTGTGTTTTCGACACGTGATCTCCAGTGTGTATGTACGTATCAATGTTACTGTACATACTGAGAAAAAGGCAAGAATCGGGAAAACGTCATCTGTCGGAAAGTCATTTCGCGTCTTTTCGAGCGGGCTTCCCCTTCGGGAGTGCCCGCCGTTCGAGCTGATCCTCCGGCCACGGATTCGTGAGGGGGCGGACGATCAATCCGACGCTTTCGGCGTATCGCGTCCACCGCTTCCGCGCGGCCCGCAGCGCGATCGTATCGGTGGATCCCATTACACGCCCAAGGAACCAGGCTTTGCCGGAGGCCTGATTGACGAGATATACGGTCCAGACCGCGGAGCCCGGGCGCGGATCGGGGCGGGGAACCTCCGCGCTCCGTCGACGTCGCCGTGGGGTCCGGGAGTTATCTGATTGTTCGTTGTCGTCCACTACATCTCCTCCTTCGATTTCCGATATGCGGTCAGATGCGACGGTTGCCTGAATCGCATCGTAAGTTTGTTGATCCGGTCATAGCCGGCATCTGTGATACGTATCATGACGCCATACGTTGTTCGCGTGATTTGAGCTTCACGCAGATCACGCGGATGTACCCGTCTGAGAACGGCGCGATGACGTCCGAGCACGAGATTCCTCCTCGCCGCGCTCTGAACTTGTCTGTGACGCTCCCGGCGTTTAGCGTCTGATCAGGGGATGCCACTGGTCGCGGTGTCGCCGGACATCCGAGGGAAGGTGCGTGACTGTCGCTCATCGGCGGCGGCCCCGACCGTTTTCCCCGCAGGTGCTGGGTTCGAGTCCCAGCGCCCTCATTCGACGACCTGATCGGTGCCTCGTGATTCGAACCCCGTTCAAGGGTCGCCTGCTCGTTTGGCAAGCCACGTTCCGTCTTTCGCTGTCGCGTCTCGTCGTTCCCGTTCTCCTCTGGGGCGGCACGCTGTTCGCGCAGGAGCCGGAGTCTCCGGGCCGAGTCAGGCTCAGCGGATACGTGCGGTCGTCGACCAGTCGCGAGGTCATCCGCGGTGCGCAACTGGTGGCCGGCCGAGAGGGCATCCGGGCGGAGACTAACCAGGATGGCTTTTTCGTGCTGTCGCTGCCGCGGGGCGTCACCCCGATTCGAATCCGCGCGGTGGGCTACCATCCGGACACCTCCACGGTCGATCTGACCACCTCGCTCTCGCGAGATTTCCTGCTCACGCCTCTCCCGTTCGAATTGGAAGAGGTCGCGGTCCAGGCGGCGCGCGACAGTTCCGATATCGATCCCGGTACCGTCGAGATGAGCACCGCGCGGGTCGACATCCGCACGGTGCGTCTGATTCCTGCCGTGCTTGGTGAGGTCGACCCGATCCGGTCCCTCACCCTGCTGCCCGGCGTCAGCAACGCGAGTGATTTCACCACCGGGTTCAGCGTCCGCGGCGGGACCGTCGACCAGAACCTGATTCGTCTCGACGAAGCCACCATCTACAACCCGTCACACGTTTTCGGCTTTTTCTCCGTCTTCAACGGCGATGCGGTCGATGACGTCAAGCTCTACAAGGGCGCCATTCCGGCCCGGTTCGGGGGACGCCTGTCCTCCGTGCTCGATGTTAGGCAGCGGGAAGGTAGTCTCAACCGGGTCGAGGGAACGGGCTCGGTTGGTGTGCTGGCCAGCCGGCTCGCCGTGGAAGGCCCCCTCCCCAACGAACTCGGCTCGTTTCTCATAGCTGGGCGACGCACCTACGCCGATCTGTTTCTCCGCCTCTCGAGCGATCCGGAACTCAACCGCAACACGGCCTACTTCTACGATCTCAACGGCAAGACGACCTTGCGGCTGGGCGCCAACGGTTCGCTCATGCTGTCCGGCTATCGGGGGCGTGACCGTCTCGGCCTGATTGACCGGTTCCAGGCGAGTTGGGGCAACACGGCCGGGAGCGCCGTCTGGAATCATGCGGTGGGCAATCGCCTCTTTTCGAAGGTGGTACTGGCCAGCAGCGAGTACGACTACGCCCTCGATTTTCTCGGTACCGGGCGCGATCTGCATTGGGCCTCGCGCATCGGCGGCACCAGCCTCGAGGTCGACCAGACCTTCTACGTCGGCAACGGCAATACGGTCGAGGCGGGCGCCGAGATCGTCTGGCATCGGATCGAGCCGGGCAGCGTCGATCCGATCGGCGCGTCGCCCGTGACGCCGTTTCGGGTCGAAGAACGTCGAGGCACGAGCCGCGCTGTGCATCTCAGTCACGAGATCGACCTTGGTTCGTCGGTGTCGGTGCGGTACGGGATTCGGTACGCGGGTTTTCATCGTACCGGGCCTGCAACCGTGTATCAGTATGCCGATGATGCCCCCGTCGTCTACGATCCGGTGCTCGAGCGCTATCAGCGCGGGGAACTGGTCGACAGCGTCCGGTATGGGGCAGGAGAGCGGCTCGGCGGTTTTGCGGGCCTCGAGCCTCGGGTCTCGCTCCGGGTCGGCGTGGGCAAGACAGCCAGCCTCAAGGCGAGTTATACCCGGACCCGGCAGTATCTCCACCTCGTCTCCAACAGCACGGCGCCGACGCCGGTGGATGTCTGGGAGCCGGTCGGGCGCTATCTCGATCCGCAGCAAGCAGACCAGGTGGCGCTCGGCTACGCGGCAACGATGGGCGGGGACCGGTACGAGGTGTCGGTCGAAGGGTATCTCAAGCGCCTCACCAACGTCACGGATTTCGTCGACGGCGCGGATCTCGCGCTCAATGAGCGTCTCGAAACGGAAATGCTGCAGGGCAGGGGACGCGCCTACGGCCTCGAAGTCCACACGCGGAAGCGGACTGGCCGGCTGACGGGATGGGTCAGTTATACCTTGAGCCGGTCGGAGCGCCAGTTGACTGGGATCGATGCCGGCGATCCCGGGATCAACCAGGGGCGCTACTATCCCGCGCCGTTCGACAAGACCCACGATCTGGCCGTCGTGGCGCTCCACCCGCTCGGCGGTCGCTGGTCGGTGGGCGGGACCTTCGTGCTGCGCAGCGGGCTTCCGGTGACCTACCCGGTCTCGCGCGGTGTCTTCGATGGCCTCTGGCTCCTCCAGTATGGCGACCGGAACTCCGCCCGGCTTCCGGCGTATCATCGCCTGGATCTGACTTTCACCCGGAGCTGGGGACGCAAACAACTGCAACTCGGGCTCTTCAACGTGTACAACCGCTTCAACGCCCAGTCGATCGCGTTTCAGCAGGTCGAAGGGAATCCGACTCAGCTCGAGGCCGTGCAGACCTCCATCTTCGGCGTCGTTCCCAGCGCGTCGTTCTCGTTTCGGTTCTGACGATGCGCGTATTCTCTCGACCGATCCGATGGCTGGCGCTCGGCGCCGTGGTGCTGAGTACGGGATGCACCCGGGTGGTCGAACTGGATTTGCCGGAAGGACCTCGCCGTCTGGTGGTCGATGCGCGGATCGAACGCCGGAACTGGGGCAACCCGCGCGAACAGCGGATCTCGCTGACGACGACCGGTGCGGTCACCGGGACTGGACTCACCCCCGCAGCAACGGGAGCCGTCGTTAGGGTCTTCGGCCTTGCCGGTGAGAGCTATCTGTTCGAGGAACGCCAGCGTGGCACCGGAGAGTACGTCCACCCGGATTTCCTGCCGGTTGTCGGTCGTCGATACACCCTGCAGATCGACTATCAGGGTGATCGCTATCGCGCGATGTCGACCCTCCTGCCGGTCGCTCCGATCGAGGGACTCTACTTCGTCCATCAGGAAGCCTCGATCGGGAGTGACGCCGGCTATCGAGCCGTCATCGATTACACCGATCCCGCCGGCATCAGCAACTATTACTTCTGGGAACTGAGTGTCGATGGCCGCCGCCGAGCGCAGATCGATCCAGGCACGCGGTTCCGGATCCTGAGTGACGACCGATTCTACGATGGCGGTCGTGTGGCGGGGTACACGCCATTCGACGACGAAGTGCTCTTGCCCGGGCAAACGGTGCAGATCCGGCAGGTCGCGTTATCGGAAGAAGCGTATCGCTACTACTTCGTCCTGCTGGAACAAATGACGGGTGGCGGGAATCCTTTCGCAGCGCCGCCGGTTTCGGTGCGAGGCAATGTCGTGAATCTGACCACGCCGAGTCGGGTGCCGCTGGGGTATTTCCTGGCGACGGAATCGTTCGGCGCTTCGGCCATCGTTCCTCCACCGGGATTGAGTGCATTGCGTTGACGGCGTCTCGAATCGTCACGAATGATCGATCCGTCGTGCACTTGGACACCACTTCGTTGCAACGAGCGATGGACAACGACGCACGACGCCCTTAGTATCGTCTCGTCGTTCGTATACAATTGCTTTTTCGCCGGTGTTTTGCCGAGACCGGACCTCTGTCGTGCCGATCCATTCGTCATTCCGATTCGAAGTGCAGCAGCCTCGTGCGACATCGGCGTCCGTTCTGCCGTGTGCTCGAGTCGCGCGTGTTGGCGATTGGTTGTTCGATCGTCCTATCGAGATACCGGAGTCGCACGTCACTGTCAGGCCGAACCTCGAACCTGATTTGCCTTGATGCCTACGATAACCGTACCACCGAAGCGCGGCAGCCGTCACGGCTCCGCTCGCCTTTCCGAAGACTTTGTGGTCGAGATCCGACGTGCAGCGCATCAGATGGGGTATTATCCCATTGCACGCATGGCTCGGGCCAATCGTGTTTCCTATAAAACCCTGCGCGATGCGTTACGCGGGATGACTTATTCGCATGTCGATCGGGTGGCGGCGCCGTTTCAGGGGCCGACGAGCAAGGCGGCGGGCGGGTGTGTCGTGCGACTCGACTCTGCTACGACGTGCGGATGGCAGGCGCGGTACCGCGGACGGAGCAAATACTTCTCGGATAGCCGGTTCGGGAAGGACGCCTATCGCGAGGCAAAGGCCTGGCTGCACCTGCAACGCAACACGGCGCCCTGAACCGGACCAAACGAAAAGCGGCGCCGTCAGAACTCGCGGCGCCGCATTTCTTTGAACAGTTGTTTGGTCTCGGAATTTTCTTCGCTTTGCCGAACTCGCAGCGTATCGTCGTACTGCGACGAACGGTCCTTCGGTGGAGCGACCTTCGCGTTGGCTTTTTTGACCAGCTTCGCGATCATCGCATCTTCCTTCTTGCCCACGGGCGCCTCCCCGGCGTACGTCGTTGGACTCCAGCAACCCGCTCGGATGGTAACGGGGTTGCTGCTGGCGAGAAAGGGGCCGGTGACAGTGGCCCGATTCACCGCCAGGAGTTGAGCGACCGGATCAGCGATTGGAGGACCAGGAACTTTTCATAGACCGGGACGCCTTTGCGCTTCTGGCCCAGTTCGGCAAACAACTCCCGGAGCCGTCCGCCGCGGGTCACATAGTACCGGAAGGTCTCCGCAAAATCCTCCTGCGGATGCCGGGCCGCATAGCCGCTCACATGATCGACCGGATTGATGGCGACTCGGCGGCGCTGGAAATCGACCCAGGCATCGTCGTTGACCCGGTAGGCTTTTTTGGCTTCGCCGAAGACACGCCGAAATGCCGGCGACTGCGTCCAGTGCCAATGGTGGTAGAGAAAGCTGTGTCCCAGTTCGTGGCTGATCAGCCCCACCAGCATGGTCCACGGGATTTCATCGCGCCGCCGGCCCGAGACGTACTTCTGTTCGATTTCGACGATCTTCGGGTACCCGGGGTCGACGCCGGACACGCCCGGTCGGAGCAGCACCCGATAGCCCCAATTGGGAACCCGGGACACCTTGAGCAACCGCCGGACTCTGAGGAGCGCCCGCGGAATCAGATCCCGCCCCGTGGCATCTTCGCCGCACCAGGGGCAGTGATCCATCCAGTCGTCGACGCCCCGCGCGCAATGAGCGCAGTCGCCCTCGAACTTGTTGTCCTCGTTCCACTCCTGCTCGGCGGCGCACCAGGGGCAGTAGGCCATCGGATACTGGACGCCGCCGCCACACCCGCCGTCGCAGCGGGCATCCATCCGAAAACCGGCCGGCGCTTTGAGCGGCTCCGGCGACGAGCGGGCTTCGGTGATCTCGGTTGCGCACCAAGGGCAATAGGAGAACTTGGGCGACACCGCCCAGGTGCACTCGGGGCAACGCTTGCCGGTGATCTCGCTCATCTCCGGCCAGCGTTGCGACCGGCCGCAATCGGGGCAGTACCACCAGTACCGCTTGAGCGGATAGCCGCATCGGCAGCGCGGATCGTCCGGCGGGTTCCTAGGCATCGGAATATCGCGCCATCGCGTTGGTGACCAGGCGCTGGATCAGCTGGTAGTAGTCGAGGCCGATCTTTTCGGCGGAGTTCGCGAACTCGTGTCCTTCGGAGATATACGGGTTCGCGTTGGCTTCGAGCACCCAGACTTCATCGTCGTCGGTGAGGCGAACGTCGATCCGGGCATAGTCGCAGAGCCACAATGCGCGGCAGGCGGTGCGACAGATCCACTCGATCTGCTCCCGCGCAGCTGCCGATACCGGCCGGGCAAACTGATAGCGGATCCGGCGGCGCAGCCGGTACGGTTCATCCCACTTGGTCGACGACGTCGCGATCCGCTCCTCGGGGGCGTTCATCTCCTTGTCGAACACCAGTTCCGTGAGCGGCAGGACCTGCAGTTCGGGGCCGTTGCCGAGCACGCCGGCGTAGAGTTCGCGGCCGGCTACGAACTCTTCGGTGATGGCCGCCTGTTGAAATCGCTGATGGACGAATGCCACCCGCTCGGCCAGGCTGGCGACGTCGCTCACCACCGATGCCTGTGAGATGCCCACCGAGGCGTCCGATGCGAGCGGCTTGACGATCAGCGGAAACGGGAGCGCAGGGGCCTCGGTCACGGCTTCACCCAGGCGGTAGGTTGTGAACCCCGGGACTTTGATGCCGTGGTAGGCGAGCACCTTCTTACTCATTGCTTTGTCGCGCGACACCAGGAGTCCCTGCGCGGGCGAACCGGTGTAGCGAATCCCGATCGAGTCGAGCAGCGCGGGAAAGACGTAGTCGTTGCGCGGGTCTCGGAACGCCTCGGTGCAATTGAAGACGAGGTCGGGCTTCCATTCGAGGCAGGCGTCGAGCACGACCCGGAGGTCGTCGTATACCCCGACCATCAGCGTCTCGTGACCGTTGGCCTCCAGCGCCGCGGTGACCTGATACTCGACCTCGACGTCCGGCACGTCGACCGTGCCGTCCAGTTCGTCCTGCATCTGCTTGCGATGTCGTTCGGCCGTCCACCCGGCGTAGGGGGTGTCGAAGACCACGGCAATGCGCACCGTCTGTTGCTCCGGCGTCTTGGGAAGAGTGAGGAAGGTGACGAGCCCCAAAGTACCACGCTACCTGCTCACCCGGCCAGCCGGCGCCCGTGAGCCTTGCGAAACTCCGGTTCCGGCTGCAACGTATGCATTCCAATAATTGTATACAAAGCAGCGAACCGTTTCCCCCGGGAGGGACCCTTCGTGCCGGCTCTCGCAGGAGTGGTGTTGGCAGTTTTGGCTATGGCAACGGGCATGTCGTCGCTCGCGCAGGCCCAGTCGGTTCCCGCCGCGGCGCCGGCTCCGACGCGGGGCATCCAGAACGTCGCCGAGTTGGAGGCGTACCTGGACGGCGTGGTTCGGGTCTACATGCGCGAGAAGAATATCGCGGGCGTCACCGTCTCGGTCGTCAAGGACGGCGCGCTCTTCTTCTCGAAGGGCTACGGTTTCGCCAATGTCGCCAAGCGCGAACCGGTCGATCCCGCCACCACGATGTTCCGGATCGGCTCGGTCTCCAAGCTGCTGACCTGGACCGCGGTGATGCAGCTGGTCGAGCAGGGTAAGCTCGATCTCGACAAGGATGTCAACGAGTACATCGACTTCCGGATTCCCGAGACTTTCGCCGAGCCGATCACGCTCAAGCATATCCTGTCGCACACGCCGGGACTGGAAGAGGATCCACGCGGTCTCTTCACGACCGACTCCGCCGCGATCCGTCCGATGGGCGAGTGGCTCGCGAGTCACATGCCCGCCCGCGTCCGGGCGCCGGGTACCTTCTCCGCCTATTCCAACTGGGCCACGGCGCTCGCAGGGTATATCGTCGAGCGCGTCTCCGGTTTGAGCTGGGACGAGTACATCGAGCAACACATCTTCACGCCACTCGGCATGACCTACAGCACCGGGAGACAGCCGCTCCCGGCTCGCCTGGTGCCGTTCATGTCGGAGGGCTACGAGTGGAAGGCGCATCGCTACGAGCCGCGTCCGTTCGAGATCGTCACGGGCGCCGCGCCGGCCGGATCCATCTCCGCTTCGGCCGACGACATGGCCAAGCTGATGATCGCGTATCTGGGTAAAGGCACCTCGGGGTCGGCCACGATCTTTTCGCCGGCGACGGCAGATCTGATGTACAGCCGACTGCAGGGGCACGATCCGCGGATTCCCGGCTTTGCGCATGGCTTCTACGAAAAGACCAGTCACGGCGTGCGGATCATCGGGCACGGCGGCGACACGCAGTGGTTCCATTCGGACCTGGCGCTGATCCTCGAGGACAACGTCGGCATCTTCATGTCGACCAACACCAACACCGGCGGTGCGGTCAGCTTCTCGCCGTTTTTGCAGACGATCCTCGATCGCTTTTATCCCCAGGCCACGACGTATCCCGTTCCCAGTGAGGGCGCCAAGGCGGGGGCCAAGCGCTACGCAGGCGAGTACCTGATGAACCGCCGGAACTACTCGACCTATATGGCGGTCTTCGACCTGGCCGGCGCGACGGTGATTCAGGCCGAGGAGGACGGCTCGCTCTATCTGCCGAGCTTGGGGGCGCGGCTGGTTCCGATCGATTCGCTGCTCTTCCGCGATGTCGTTTCGGGAGGATTGTTCGCCTTCCGGGAGAACGACCGCGGGGTCATCACCCACGGCTTCATGGGCGCCGGACCGATGATGGCGATGGAGCGCTACGAGGGGCTCGGGGGCGTGGCCTTCCACCGGAATATCCTGATCGTCGGTCTCATCGTCTTCGTCCTGATTCTGATTATCGCGCTGGTCCGCTTCTTCAATCGCGGCAGTCCGGGACGCCTGCCGGTGCCGGATCTGATTGCGCGGGGACGCCGGCTGGGTGGGCTGATCGCGCTGACTCAGGTGCTGTTCGTGGTGGTGCTGGCCGCGATTTTTTCGAAGGGCGCCGAAGCGGTGTTCATGGACACGCCGACCAGTCTCAAGGTCGCGCTCGTCCTTCCCGTGCTGGGGGCGATCCTCACCCTCCTGGCGGCCTGGGTGGCCATCGGACAGTGGCGCGCTGGGGCCGGCACGACGATGGCCAGGGTGCGGCACAGCGCGGTGGTCGTGCTCGCAATTCTCTTCTTCTGGTCGCTTTCGACCTTCAATGTGCTGGGGTGGAAGATTTAGTCAGTTGGGGGCAAACGCTCTCGTAGAGCGCTCGTAAAACTGTCGCATTTTTTGACTGTCTGAATATCTGGCACTGTGATTGCTCCAAGGTGCCACGGGCCGGTATCGAATGCCGGCCCGCCCGGCGTGCTGCCGGGATTCTGGAGGCCCGGGTAGAACGCTCGTGGCTCGAGAAAGGAGCGCAGTCGTGGGAAAAACGGTCGGTCGGCACACGGTTCGCTGGTGCAATAAATCCATCGAGTGGCGGGCCATTGCCCCCGATGATCTGGCGCCGCCGGACGACGAGGCGGATCACACGCTCCGCAACGCCGTCTGGTGTTACGAGCTCGACGGGATCACGTATTACGGATTTCCGTTCGATCCGGTCGAAACCGGGATGACGACGCGCGATCGCGCGCTCAACTGGCTCAACCGGCACCATTTGATCATTCGGCGCGAGCATCTCACGCGGGAATGGCCGGCTGCGCTGCAGTGAGTCACGGGCGGGGTTAAGTTGTCCGGGTCCGCCCAAGTGTTGGTAACGGTAACTCGAGACGAGACGGTCTGATGGCCATTATCTGGATGAACGGCGCGTGGGTCGATCGCAGCGCCGCCAAAGTATCCGTATTCGACCACGGTCTGCTGTACGGCGACGGAGTGTTCGAGGGAATTCGCGCCTACAACGGAAAGGTCTTTCGCAATAAGGAACATGTCGATCGCCTGTATGATTCGGCGCAGGCCATTGCCATGACCATCCCGATGCCGCGCGAAGAGATGGCGCGATTGATCGAGGAGGGCGTTGCCAAGCTCGGCATCCCCGAGGCGTACATTCGCCCCATCGTCACCCGCGGCGACGGCGATCTCGGCATCGATCCCAAGAAGTGCACCACGCCGACGGTGATCATCATCGTCGACGGCATCAAGATGTGGCCGGCCGATCGCTACGAAAACGGTCTGGCGCTGGTCACCGCCGGCACGCCGATTCCGCAGCGGGAGGCGTTGTCGCCGCGGATCAAATCGCTCAACTATCTCCCGCACGTGTTTGCCAAGCACGAGGCCAACGTGGCTGGCGCAGACGACGCCATCATGCTCGATTCGACGGGGCATGTGTGCGAAGGGTCGGGGATGAACGTCTGGATCGTCAAGGATGGCGTGCTCAAGACCCCGCCGCCGCATGCCGGCATTCTGCTCGGTGTGACGCGACAGGTGATTTTCGAGATCGCCGCTGCCGCCGGATACGATGCCCGCGAAACCATGCTCAATCGGTATGACCTGTACACCGCGGATGAAATTTTCCTCTGCGGGACCGGTGCGGAGGTGGCTCCGGTCCGGCTGTACGACGGTCGTACCATCGGCACTGGAAAACCGGGACCGGTGACGCAGGACATCATTCGCCGGTATCGTGCCCTGGTGCGGGGGGAATAGCGCCGCTCTCCGGTCCGCTCTGGCCCCGAGCCCGAGCGGACCGCGGGATTGCCGCTCGACCGAACCGGCTTCATTATTCACGGGTTATTCTTGGAGGTCGTCCCGTGCCCTGGCGCGTGCTCGAGTTTGGCGACGAAACCTGGAACATTTCGATGGCTGCGGAACGACGGGCCAACTCGGAGCAATGGGGCCTGGTGCTCTCGTTCCGGTCCTCGGGTCCTTTTCCGAAGCGGTTCTGGGCGCCGGTTCCGTTGGAGTCGACCTCCAAAGCCACCATCTACGCTCAGGCTGAGAAGCTCTCAAATCGGGAGCTGCAGGAAGTCCTCTCTGAGTATCTGGCGCGGCGATAAGCGAATACCATGTTGCAGCAGATTCCGCTCCAGGATCTCCGCCGGGTTGCCGGGACGCTCCAGGGGCTCAAAGGCGAAACCATCGGTGACTGCGTGATGCGGTCCGACCTGCGCCAGCTCAAAGTCGAGTTGGAGGACGGTCGCATTCTGGTGGTTGCCATCGAGCTCGATGATACGGGGCGCCCGCACCTTTCCGTCGACGTGGCCGTGCCGCTCGATGAACTCGGACCGCAGCTCGAGGTCAACCTCGACGCCGGGGCGCCCTGAGGTGGAGAGCCGGGGCCGCCTCAAGTTTTCGGAGTTCGTCCTCGACCGGGATGCCACGGGCTTGTGCCGCGCCCGCGTCGTGTTGTCGTGGCCGACCACGACCCCGTTCGTCGGAGAAGCCGCCGGCCTGTCGTCGCCCGCGGGGGAAATGCGCTGCGCCGCCCAGGCGTGTCTGGCGGCGATTGCCCGGGCCCTTCCCGAGACCGTGTTCGAACTGGTCGGGGTCAAAGCAGTCCGGGCGTTCGACGCCACGGTAGTGATCGCGTCGCTTGCCACGCAGGGGCGGATGGACGGTCCGCGGGTCGTCGGATCGGCCCTGGTCCAGGAGGATTCTCCGCGCGGCGCGGCCCTTGCCGTACTCAATGCGACGAATCGCTTGATCGGCTCCTCGAGCGAGGTGAGGCATTGAGCGCCAATTTCATACAGTGCAACGGTTTGCCCCGTTCGGGCATCGAACCTTTGATCGGATCGCCCGGGTCCGATCGATCGGTTAACTTGCAACCTGGACTCTGAATCAACGGTCGATTTCCAGTCACCGTGGGGCGAGGTGATATGAAGCGCTTGTTCGCTGTAACGTGCTTGGTTGGTGGAGTGGTCGGATGTGCGTCCGTCGCTCCCGGTGGTGGGAACCCCGTGCTGCGTCCGTCTCCCGAGGCGGCCCCGGCCGACCAGGCTCCCGGACTTGCTCCTGCCCCCGATCTCGGGGTCAAGGGCGCGTTGGCAGACTCCGGTCTGCTGCGCAGGCTCGCCGCCGACTCGGTGCAGGACGAGAAGGACATGGCGATGCTCGATGAGCTGCACGACGTGTCCGCTGCCGAAAATGAGACTGAAGTCAGCCTGAGCGCTCTCTTCGACATCAATGTCGCCCGGTATGCCGAACATCCCCGGGTGCAGTTCTATCTCGATTTCTTCCAGACCCGCGCCCGCGAGCGGATGGCCATCTGGCTCGAACGCCTGCCGGTCTACGAGCCGATGATCCACACCGCGCTGGCTGCGCATTCGTTGCCGCGCGATCTGACCTATCTCGCGCTGATCGAGTCGGGCTATTCGAACACGGCGGTCAGCCGGTCGCGCGCGGTGGGCATGTGGCAGTTCATGCGGCCCACCGCCAAGGACTACGGGCTTCGGGTCGACGGATGGATCGACGAGCGGCGCGATCCGGTGAAGGCCACCCTGTCGGCCACGCGGTACCTTGCTGACCTGACCCGCCGGTTCTCGGGCTCGCACTATCTGGCGGCCGCGGCCTATAACGGCGGCGGCGGCCGGGTCTCCCGCGGGCTGCGGATGCTGGGCGCGGGCGCCGATGCCGACTACTTCAACCCGGCGGACTTCGAAGGCGTGCTCGCGGCCGATACCACGGGCGACGACCGGTTCTTCCACCTGTCGGAGTCGCAGTACCTGCATCAGGAAACCAAAGATTATGTGCCGAAGCTGATCGCGGCGGCCATGATTGCGAAGCAACCGGAGAAGTACGGCTTCGCGCCGATTCCGAAGGTCGAGGCGTATGCCTACGACTCGGTGGCCGTCAACGAGCCCACCAGCCTCGAAGCGGTGGCCAAGGTCAGCGGAGCCGATGCGAGCGTCATTACCGGACTCAATCCGCACTTCCTGCGTGCCGTGACACCGCCGGGATCGGCCACCTGGTGGGTTCGCGTGCCGGTCGGCACCGGTGCCGCGGCGGCCGATGCGCTTGCTGCGCTTCCGAGCGCCGAGCGGTTGCCCACCATCGCGCACACGGTTCGAGCCAATGAAACGCTCCGGACCGTGGGGCGCCGCTACGGGATGACGGCGGCCGAGGTGGCCCGCTACAACCCCGAAGCGGGGACAGGGACGCTCAAGAGGGGTACGGTCCTCAGGATTCCAGGCATCGCCCGGCTGCGGAGCACCGAATCGGCCAGCGCCGGGGTGCATGTGGTTCGCCGCGGTGAAACGCTGGGCGGGATCGCTCGGCGGTACGGGATGTCGCTCACCCAGGTGCAGCGGCTCAATGGTCTCAAGTCGAGCAGTGTGCTCCGGGTCGGGCAGCGGATTCGGGTCAGCGGGTCGGACTCGGGTCGTGGAACGACCACGGCGCAGGCGTCGCAGCGGAAAGCGCCGACCAGTCATCTGGTTCGGCGCGGTGACACCCTGTCCGCCATCTCACGGCGGTACGGGGTGTCGGTTCAGCAGCTGATGGCGGCCAACAAGCTTTCCTCGGCCTCGGCGCTCAAGGCGGGACAGCGCCTCTCGATTCCGAACTGATCAGGGCCGGCGCGGCGTGACGGGAGTGCCCCGCACGCCGCGCATGACCTTTTCCGCGTAGACGGCCACGCGGGCGTTGGACGTAGTATCCTCGAACGACATCATCGCGCCCGTCGGTCCCAGGTTGTAGGCCCGCAGCGCCATTTCCAGATCGTGATCATACTGCGCCAGGAACCGGCGCAGCACCCGGAAGCCGATTCGCAGGTTCGTCTCCGGAACCAGCAGATCCCGGCGGGTCACCGACGGGTCCACTTCCTGCGCAGTGGCCAAGCGGACCTGGGTCAATCCGAGGGCCTGCTTGGACGACTGGGCGCCGCTCCGGAAGCCGCTCTCGACTTTGACCAGCTGGAATCCGAGGGAGGGATGCAGCCCTTCGGCCACGGCGGCATCGTAAATCTGTCCCGCCAGGTTCGCAGGAATGCGGTACGCCGTCGAGTACTGCGCCACGCGGGTCAGCCGATCCAGCTTGAGATCGGTGACGGACAGTTTGCCCTGCAGTTCGTCGACCAGCGAGCCGAGCCGGGTCAGCTCGTGATCGACATCGTCGGACGAGGCCGGCGGAACGTCCCGCGCCGCCATCAACCGGTCTGAGACGCTCATGCCGACGCCGAGGAGCAACCCGCTCGCCAGCAGCAAGGTGCCGCGCTGCAGGATCAGGGCTGCCGTCCGTCGTATCCGCTGCATTGGTGCCTCCTTCCTCTATTCGGGAGTGACGCCGCGATGGTACGAACCGCTGCGTCCTCCTTGTTTGGTAACCAGGCGGATCGGGCCGATCTCCATGGTCCGATCGACCGCCTTTACCATGTCATATACCGTCAGTGCGGCAACCGAAACGGCCGTCAGGGCTTCCATTTCCACCCCGGTCCGTGCCGTGACCTTCGCGGTCGCCGTTATATGGACGCCCGGGAGGGCATCATCTAACACGATCTCGACGCTGACCTTGTCCAGCGGGAGTTGGTGACAAAGCGGAATCAGGTCGGCGGTCCGCTTAGCTCCCATGACGCCGGCCAGCCGGGCGGTGCCGAGCACATCGCCCTTGGCCAGGCTGTTGGTCCGGACCTGCTCGAACCCCGAGGCCGACATACTGACCCATCCCTCGGCCGTCGCGATCCGCTCGGTCGGAGTTTTGGCCGACACGTCGACCATGTTGGCGCGACCGTCGGCGTCGATGTGGCTCAGGCCCATAACGCTTCCGATAGCTCCGCAGTGAGCGTGGCGAGGAGCAGCTGCGGATTGACGTTAGTGCGCGCGGATTCTCGCGCGGCGTCGACCCGGTCGAGCGCCTGGAGGAACCGGTCCGGCACCTGGACGTCGCGGAGCATGGCCGGCACCGGCTCGGCCGGCCCCCCGGCGGTCGCGCGGGCGGCGTTGCTCAACACCTGGGTCAGTCCGTCGAGCAGCACGCTGAAATCGCCGCGGGCGGCCCAGGGTCCCTGCTTGAGCACGCGTTCGAAGCGGGCGCTGCCGCCGTCGCGGGTGGCGGCCAGCAACTGCTCCACCTCGGCGTTGGCCGCCTGCGATCCGTCGGCTTCCAGCGCGCGACCGATCGACCCGTCGGCCTGGGCGGCCCGCTGGCGGCGCTCGGAGGCCGAAAGGTTTGGAGCGAGCCGAGCCAGTCCGGTCTCGATCTGTTCCGGGGTGAGCCGGCCGAGTCGGATCGGAACCGCGCGCGACCGGATCGTCGGCAGGACCCGCGACGGGTCGGTCGTCGTCAGGATCACGATGGTCTGCGGCGTGGGCTCTTCCAGGAACTTGAGCAGCGCATTAGCGGCCTCCTGGTTGGCCTCCTGCGGAACCAGCCGCTCGGCGCCACCGATCAGGATGACCCGGCGGCCGCCGTGGACCGTGGTCAGGGCGGCGGTCTTGAGGATCAGCCGGGCCGAGGCCACTCCGTGCATGGCCAACCCGTCCGGCGCCGAATAGGCGGGGTTCTCACGACGCGCGGCCATGACCTCGCCCAGCGTTTCGCGGACCTCCTCGACTTGTTTGTCCGAGTCGGACGCCTTGGGCCGGGGAATCGGGACGAACCAGTGGAAGTCGGGATGGCTGAGGCCGGCGACCAGGCGGCACCCGCGACAACTGCCGCACGGCGCGCCGCCGACAGCCTCGCATAACGTCAGCGCAGCGAGCCAGCGTCCCAGCGTCTGCTTACCAACCCCGCGCTCTCCCGTAATCAGGAGGATCTGCGGCAATCGCCCGGCTTGGTGCGCCAGGGTCAGATTGGTGCGGATGGGTTCGTGGCCGACGATGAACGGGTCGCTCATATCCCGGAAAATTTAACGGGAATGGGGTAAGGAATGAAGGGGGGAACGACTCTGTAAGTCGTTTCAGATCATGATTTTAAGTGATGGGGAACACAAACGGATTGCGCGAGTCGTTGCACCTTGTCCGGGCCGGAAATACACCCGCTGTCCACGAATCGAACCCTGGATCGGCAGGGCCCTGGAGAGGTGCAGAGTAAGTCCTTGTCACGTGGTGATTTGAGGTGGTCGGAACTTCTTGCCTGGTGTCAGGTCTGGCGGCACCTGGAAACTGCAGAAAGTTGCACTTTGCCCGGGGTCGGGGCCTTGCTGTTGGATTCTGGGGTTGGCCGGTCGGGGCCGCAGCCCGATTGAACGGGGTGGTTGCTCGGGGGCAGGGGCCCGGATACTTTATGCGTCGCGCGAAAGCGTGTGATCCCGAGTAGCTCAGTTGGTAGAGCAGCTGACTGTTAATCAGCGGGTCACAGGTTCGAGTCCTGTCTCGGGAGTATCGTAATCGTTGAACAAGAAATGCCCCGGTGCATCAGCCGATGCAACCGGGGCATTTCTTTGGCGAAAACGTCGAGGTTTACTTGGCGTTCATCAGCGCGTGGATCGCGTCTTTGAACTCCTGATTGGAAAACGGTTTGGCCAGAATCCCCGCCGCGCCGAACTTCCGGGCGACGGTGAGATACTCCGTGGCGTTGACACGGCCACCACCGGAAATGGCCAATATTCGGACCTTTGGGTCAAGTTTTCTGAGTTCCTGGATCAATTCCAGGCCATCCGTGTCCGGCATGATCAGATCTGTCACGATCAGATCGACGCTGTTCTCCCTGAAGAGGGCCAGGCCTTCGGAGCCGCTGCCAGTACTGATAACCTCGTGACCGGCCCGGGTGAGCATCTGATGAACCGTCTTGCGGCTCATATCATCGTCATCGACAAGTAGGATCCGCATCGGGATGTCCGGCGTCCTTCCCTGTTGAACAAGTCGTGAAACATAGTGTCGATCGGGGAGTCACGCACCCCATGATTTGAGCTATCGTCAGGTCTGGCCGATAGTTGAGCCATGATATCTGCTTTGACGAGGGTCGAGAGTCTGTCCCGCTGCATCCCCCTTGCCGGCATGGCGCAGTCGGGGGACGCGGCGGTGGTGATCGATCGGGGCGATGACATCATCATTGCCTTGATTGACGCCACCGGACGTACCGCCGAGGCGGAAGCTGCCGTGCGGGTGGTCGAAGGCGTAGTCCGGCGGCAGGTCGACGGCTACCCGGCCTCGGTTTTCGAGCCAGCGCACCGGGCGCTGGGCGGAAGCGCGGGGGTTTCGCTCGGGGTGGTCCGGATCGACCCGGATCGGGGCGAGCTCCAGTTTGCGGGCATCGGCAGCGTCTACGGCTTTCTGGCGGGTGACGTGCCGGTCGTCCTGACCAGTGAACCCGGAACGGTCGGGCTCGGCCTCGCGAAGGTCCCGGCGGTGAGCACCTATGCCTGGGGCCAGGGTGGGACGCTGGCGCTCGCCACCGACGGGGTGGTGGATGCCTGGGAGTTGGCGGCCTTGTGGCGTCACCGGAACGGGACGCTCGAAACCCTGGTGGAGCGGATCGCGGGTGGCCTGGGACGTTTGCCGGAGGACGCTTCGGTCATCCTGGCGCGCGGCCGCTGACGACGGAATTCTTGCTCGATTTTCGGGAGACTCTGCGTTTATCCAGGCGCGGGCCCCGACGGCGATCGCGTCGATACTTGTCTTGCTCCAGCCATCCGGGACGTCTCGGCCCATTCAAGTGCGGGGCTTGTCGTCTACAACTCCACTTCGAGTGATCGCCATAGATACCAGCAAGCGATCGACCGCCAGGGCCGCCAGCGCTCGGCTCGGCGCGCGACGGTCCGCTCGCTGGCCAGGCGTTTGACGCCGAAGGTCCGGCTGAATCCCTTCCGAATTCCGAGGTCGCTGGTGGGCAGGATGTCCGGGTGACCCAGATAAAAGATCAACAGCATTTCGACGGTCCAGCGGCCGACGCCCCGGACCTGAGTCAGCCGTTCGATGATCGTATCGGGATCGAGGCTGCTCAAGCCGCGCCGGCTCGGAACGGTACCCGCCGCGGTGTGCCTGGCCAGGTCGATGATGGCGCGGGCCTTGGCCGAGGAGAGTCCGGCCGATCGGAGCACCGGTTCCGGGGTGGCCAGGACACGCTCGGCCGATGGCAGACGGCTGCCCGGGAACAGGCCGGTGAAGCGGCCGTAGATCGTTTCCGCCGCGCGGCCCGATAGCTGCTGATAAACGATGGCGCGTTGCAGATAATGATGCGGCGCCTTGATGGTCGGCGGCTCGAGGGCGAGTGACCCCACCCGCTCGATCACATGGCCGAGTGCCGGGTCGCGGTGGCTCAGTTCGCGGAGCGCGATGGTGCGGTCGACGAGCGGGCCCGGGTCGTCGCGCCACAATCGAGCAAGGACGGGAGGAGTCGAGGGTGTCATTGTCCGTTCAACCGGTCAAATCTGGAGCGGCCCAGGCGGGGCCGCGGGTGCTGATTGCCGACGACGATCCGGCGGCGCGGTTGCTGGTCCGCCGTGTGGTGGAGCGGCACTTCCATGCCGTGGTCCGTGAGGCGGCCGACGGAACCGAGGTCCTTGAAGCCTGCCAGCAGGAAGTGCCCGACCTCCTGCTGCTCGACATCTCGATGCCTTCCGCCGATGGGATCCAGGTCCTCTCCGCCCTCCGGGAGGATCCGGTATTCGCGAAGCTGCCGGTCATGGCGGTCACGGCAACGGTGGAGCGTGAGACCGTTTTGCGCATGATCGAACTCGGCGTGGTCGACTATCTCCGCAAGCCGTTCGAGTTGCCTGCCATCGAGCGGCGGCTTGCACGAGTCCTCAAACATACCGCACTGCGATCGACCGAATAGATTGAGGCCGCCGCAGGTTCCACTGGAACCCGCGGGGGCGCCGCAACTCCGTCCCGTCGGACTACCCCGGTCCGGGCGCGGACACGCCCGGACGAATCACGTCAAGGTAGAGCAATGGATCTGGAACAATTCCGGCTCGAGGCGCATCGCCTCGCGGATTGGATGACGGACTATCTCGCGACGGTCGGCGATCGGCGCATCGTACCGCTGGTCGAACCGGGCGACGTGCGGCAGGCGTTGCCGTCGGCTCCGCCGGAAGCTCCGGAGCCTTTTGCGCAAATCCGCGAGGATGTCGATCGGGTCGTGCTGCCGGGCATGACGCATTGGGGGCATCCCGGATTCTTCGGCTACTTCCCGTCCAATCACAGTCCGCCGTCGATTCTGGCGGAGATGATGATGGCTGCGATAGGTGCGCAGTGCATGTCCTGGCAGACCTCGCCGGCCGGGACGGAGGTCGAACAGGTCGTGATGGACTGGTTGCGGCAGATGCTGGGCCTGCCCGACAGCTTTACCGGCGTGATCCAGGACTATGCCTCGAGTTCGACGCTGGTGGCGCTGATCACCGCCCGCGACCGGCGCCGCGAGGATCTCGACCGGGCCACCGTCTATACCTCGCGTGAAGCGCACTCGTCGGTGGCCAAGGGTGCGCGGCTGGCGGGTTATCGCCCGGAGCTGATCCGCGCCATTCCCGTCGATCGAAACTTTGCGATGCGGATCGACGCGCTGGAGGCGGCTATCCGGGACGATCGCGCGGCGGGGTTGGTGCCGTCGGTCATCATCGCCACCCGCGGTACCACGTCGACGACGGGCTTCGATTCGATCCCCGACATCGCGCCGATTGCAGAGCGCGAAGGCGCCTGGCTCCATGTCGATGCGGCATTTGCCGGATCGGCCGCGGTGGTGCCGGAGTTCCGCTGGGTGCTGGACGGAGTGGAGCACGCCGACAGTCTGGTCGTCAATCCGCACAAGTGGTTGCTGGTCAATCACGACTTCTCGGCGTACTTCGTCCGCGATCCCGAGGCGCTGGTGCGGTCGATGGGCACCTCACCCGAATACCTCAAGACCAAGCATGACGCCGAGGTGGTCAACTATCGCGACTGGGGCATTCCGCTCGGCCGCCGTTTTCGCGCGCTCAAGCTGTGGTTCGTGATTCGGAGCTACGGGGTCGAGGGGCTGCGCGCGATGATTCGGGAGCACGTGCGGCTGGGGTTGCTCTTTGCCGAATGGGTCGATGCGCACCCGGCGCTCGAACTCGCCGCGCCGGCGCCGGTCGGGCTGGTCTGTTTCCGGTGGCGGCCGAGTGGGCGCACCCTGACGCAGGAGCAGCTCAACGATGCCAACCGGCTGCTGCTCGAACGGGTCAACGCGGAGGGCGACCTCTTCCTGACCCACACCGTGCTGGACGGGCAGTACACCCTTCGGCTGGCGTTGGGTCACCTCTCGACGGACGAAGCGATCGTCCGGCGGGTCTGGGAGCGCGTGGTGAATTCGATCGAGGGGTTGGCGCCGGTCTGAAGCCGGCGGGCTGCGTGGCTGGCGTCCTAGAGTTCGGACGCCAGCAGCGGCTTCAGGAAGCGGCCGGTTTCCGAGCCCGGCGTGGCCGCGACCAGTTCGGGCGGCCCCTGGACGACGATCCGGCCGCCGGCGGGGCCGGCGTCGGGCCCCAGGTCGATGACCCAGTCGGCACGCTTGACGACGTCGAGATGGTGCTCGATGACGAGGACGGTGTGCCCGGCGTCGACCAGCCGGTCGAGGACCGTGATGAGCTGGCGGACGTCATCGAGATGCAGGCCGGTGGTCGGCTCGTCCAGCAGATAGAGCTTACGCCCCGATCGCTTGCCGGCCTGAATCAGCTCCCGGGCAATCTTGAGTCGCTGGGCCTCTCCTCCCGACAGCGTCGTGGCGGCCTGGCCCAGCCGGAGATAACCGAGCCCGACCTGCTGCACCTGCCAGAGAGCAGTGCCCAGCTTGGCCTGATGGCGAAATCGCCCGATGGCCTCGTCGACAGTCCATTGCAGCACGTCGTGAATGGAGTGCCCCCGTACCTTGACGTCGAGCACCTCGCGCTTGAAGCGGGTCCCGCCGCATGCTTCGCACGGAACGAATACGTCGGCCAGAAAGACCATCTCGACCATCACCTGGCCGGCGCCGTCGCACTGTTCGCAGCGGCCGCCGGCCGTGTTGAACGAAAAGGTGGCGGGCGTGTATCCGCGTGATCGCGACAGGGGCTGGTCGGCAAACAGTTCCCGGATCTCGTCGAACCCTTTGACGTAGGTAATCGGGTTGGAACGAGGCGTCCGGCCGATCGGCGACTGGTCGATCATCACGACCGACTGAATCCACTCGTGTCCCGACATCGTGTCGATCGCGCCCGCGACTTCGCCCAGGTGCGCCTTGAGCGAAGACTCTCCGGTCAAACGCGATTCGAGTTGCCGGAAAATGACGTCGTGGACCAGGGTGCTCTTGCCCGATCCGGACACCCCGGTCACGGCCACAAGCGTACCAAGCGGAATGTCGACGTCGACATTGGCCAGGTTGTGGAGCCGGGCGCCGGTAATGCGCAGCTTGCGACCATTGGTGGGGCGCCGCCCGCTGGGGACGCCGATCCGTTTGGTGCCGTTCAGGTACTGGCCGGTCAGCGTGTCGATGGACGTCGTCGGCGGCCCCGCATGGACCAGGCGGCCGCCCTTTTCTCCGGATGCCGGTCCCAGTTCGACCATGTAGTCGCCGCGCCGAATCGCTTCGAGGTCGTGTTCGACGACCACGACGGTGTTGCCGGCATCCCGGAGCCGTTCCAGGATCGCGAGCAGGCGATCGGTGTCCCGCGGATGGAGACCGATCGACGGTTCGTCGAGGACATAGAGCGAGTCGACCAAGCGGGCGCCCAGGGCATTGGCCAGGGAAATCCGCTGCGCTTCGCCGCCCGAGAGGGTCCGCGTCTGCCGGTCGAGCGTCAGGTAGCCGAGCCCCACCTCGGTGAGGTACTCGACGCGAGCCACGAGTTCGGTGAGCACATCCTGCGCAATCCGGCGATTGGTGTCCGTCAGTTCGAGTCCGGCAAGCCAGCGTCGCAGATCGCCCAGCGCGAGCGACGCCACCTGCGCAATCGTGTCGTGGCCGATCTGCACGGTCAGCGCCTGCTCGTTGAGGCGGGCGCCGCCGCAGGCCGGGCACTCTTTGGCCAGCTGATACTGCCGCAGGAAGACGCGGATGTACTGCTTGTACCGCTTTTCTTCGAGGCTGGTCAGAAACGGGAACACGCCCAGGAAGCGCCCCTGCTTGCCATAGAGGAGTTCGCGCTTGATCGGCGCCGAGAGCTTTGCCCACGGGGCACTGGTGTCGGCGCCGAGTTTCCTGGCAGTGTCATAGAGCAGCCGGCGACGGCTTTCGTAGCGGGGCTTGGTCCAGGGGTCGATCGCCCCTTCCACCAGAGAGCGCTTGGGGTCGGGAACGATCAGGGACTCGTCGTATTCGAGGACCGCGCCGAACCCGTTGCATCCGGCGCAGGCGCCCCGCGGGTTGTTGAAGGAGAACAATCCCGGACTCAGCGTGGCCGCCGGCGTATCGCAGTTCGAGCACGCGGGGTGCTCGGTGAAGCGAAGTCGACCCTTCGAATGCAGCACCACCGCAATCCCGTCCCCTTCGGCCATGGCCTGGGCGATGGCTTCCTCCAGCCGAGGCCCGGTCGGATCGGACAGCCGGTCTACGATGACCAGCAGGTCGGGGGCGGAGCTCAGGTCCGTGCCCGGTGGCAGGTCCTCGAGATGCGTCGGGGCGCCGCCAACTTGAATCCTGACGAACCCCATTGCCCGTAGGTTGTCGACGATTGCGCCATGGGAGTGCCGGGCCGAGTCGGGCAGCGGGAAGGCGACCTGAATCGGGGTGGGGCCTAGGGCTCTGACCTGATCGGCCGCGGTGGCGGGCGTGTCCCGGATGACCCGGGCGCCACAGACCCGGCAGAACTGCACGCCGATCCGGGCCCAAAGGAGCCGGAGGTAATCATAGACCTCCGTCGCGGTGCCGACCGTCGAACGGCTTGAGACTGTCGGATTCCGCTGCTCGATGGCAATGGCCGGCGCGATGCCCTCGATCCGGTCGACCAGGGGCTTGGGCATCCGCTCGAGGAACTGCTTGGCGTAGGTCGAGAGGGACTCGATATATCGCCGCTGGCCTTCGGCGTAGATCGTATCGAAGGCCAGGGAGCTCTTACCCGACCCCGACGGTCCGGTAACCACGATGAGCTTCCGATGGGGAAGGTCGACCGTGACGCCTTTCAGGTTGTGTTGGCGGGCGTTGACGACGCGAAGAAACGAGTCCGGCACCGGGGCAAAATAATGCCTTGGCGATATCCGGAGCCCTGATCGCCTCGTTTACCCCATCCGGCTCCATTAACTTGACCGGGATTCCATGGCCAAACTGCTTACCCCCAAAGTTCTGCTTCGCGGGCTGGAACTGTTCCTGCTGATATCGCTCCTCAGTTTCGGGGCGGTCCTCTGGTATAGTGACGGGACAGCGGCATTTCTGGAGGCGATTCCGCGGATCCAGTTCGAATGGCTCCTGGCGGGGGTGGGGCTGGCGTCGATGGATTGGCTGGGTGGCGGGCTCCGCAACTACGTCCTGGCCCGGAATGTCATGCCCAATCCGTCGATGAAGGGGATGGTTCTCTCCGGCGGAATGAGTGCCTGGGCGGGATACCTGACCCCGGTCATGTCCGGAGCTGGGCCGATGATGGTGTACACCATGAAGCGGTATGGTGTCCCGGTGCCGGTCGGCTTCACCATCACCTTCATGAGCTTCATTGCCACCGTCGCGTTCTTCGCGATTGCCGGACCGATTGCGATTGCGTTCGGGGCCGGAAAGTCGCTCGGTGGGCACGGAGTCGCGCTAGGCATCTCGCTCTACGATCTGTTCATCGGCAGTCTGTCGATTTTCTGCGCCCTCGGGGTGTTGTTCCTTGTCGTCATCCTGTTCCCGAAGGCAATCCGGGACCTGGTCCGCAAGCTGGCCAGCCTGTTGGGCCGACGCAGCCGATGGGTCGGCCAGCGTCTCGAAGCCCTGGAACGGGGCATCGACCAGACCCATGAGGCGGTGGCGCGCTTCAATTCGCCGCGGGGATGGTCGGCCCTGGCCCTGGCCACGGTGCTGTCGGGGCCGTCGCATGCCAACAAACTGTTGGCCGGGTACGTCGCGCTTCGGGCCATCGGGTTGGAGGCGCAGTTCTTCGACGTACTGCTGCTCCAGACATTCATCACCTTCGTGCTCTATTTCTTTGCCCCGACGCCTGGTGGTTCCGGCATCGGGGAACTGCTCTCGACGGCGGTGATGTCGATTTACGTCCCCCGGTCCCTGGCGCCTCTGTACGTGCTGTTGTGGCGGCTGGTCGTGAGCGGGTACACCATCGTTTTCGGCTCGATCGTGTTCTCCCGGTGGGTCCGTCAAGGCCTTCGCGGAATCGAACAGGACCCGAGCCCGACGGGCTGAAATTGCTTGCTAAGGCGCGGGGCTCGGCCTACGTTTGTGGCCCACGACGTTCGAACAGGAAACACGGCGCATGCAGCTCGAGTACGGCGGGCAGCGGGTCTCCGTCGCCGCCGGTGAGTGTTCAATCGGTTCCGTTGCGCAATCCGATCTCCGGCTCTCCGGAGACGCGGTGTTGCCTCGGCACGCCGTCGTGTCTCGTCTCTCGGGTGGTCACCTGGCCATTCGTCCTGCCGTATCGGGGGCGATCGTCCTGGTCAATGGCACGGCCGTTGGCCCGGAGCCGACCCCGTTGCTGCATGGAGACCGCCTTGGGATCGGAGAACATGAGGTGATCGTTCTGAATCCGAGTCGGCAGGACGACGAACGGGTTTCTGGTGTGGCTCCCTCGCCGCTCGAGCCCGCGCTGGTCGAGGGCGCAGGGCGACTGGTCAGCCAGACCGACGGCCGCGAGTACCGTATTGCGGTGGTGCCGTTCACCTTCGGTTGGGACGCGGCCGCGCAGGTGGTGGTCGACGCCCCGAACGTGGCCCGCCGGCACGCCGAAATCGTGTCCCGTCCCGATGGTGATATCCTGGTCGACCTTTCCTCGAGCGGCACCTTCGTCAACGGTGAACGGATCAGCGGCCGCTATCGGTTGCGACCGCTCGATGTCCTGCGGATCGGGACCTTCGAGTTCCGCTATCACCCCGGCGAGCTTCGTCCCTCGGCACCGGCTTCGGGCGCCGAGTTGCGGCTTCGCGATACCATGGTCGGGTTGACCCTTCGGGCTCAGCCGGTTCCGGTGTCCAATCCGGCGGCGCGCCCCCTGGCCTCGCTGCGGATCAAGAGCGGGTTGAGCAAGGGCGGCCGGATCCCAGTCTGGTCGCCGTCGGTCACGATGGGCCGGGCCGATGCGTGCGAAGTGCGGTTCAACGATCCGACCGTCAGCCTGGCCCACGCGAAGCTGTTGCTGCGCGACGGTGTCTGGTCGATCTCCGATCTTGGCTCGGCCAACGGGACCTGGGTCGATGGGGTCGTGGTCGACGATGATGCACCGCTCTCGCCTGGGTCGACGTTGCTGCTGGGCGGGGTCGTCGTCTCCTTCGAGCCGCAGGACGAACCGGCACGCCGACCGGAGCCGGTGGCGTCCGGGTACGCAGCGGCCAGGGCGGGTCGCACCTCCGGCAGCGGCTATCCGGCGCCGGTGGGCGCAGCTGGCCGGCGGTCGAGTTCGCCGCACCGCGTCGTCGATGTTGATTCCGGGGCCGATTCGCCCGAGGTCGAGGCCGACCGGCGTCGTCGCCGGGCCGGGCAGCGCGCCATGATCCTGCTGGCGCCGATTGCCGCCCGTCCGAATCTGCTCATGCATCTCGCGATCGTGTTACTGATCGCGTCTCTCGCGCTCCTTGCTTTCGTCGTCTGATCGCATGCTGATCTCGTGTGCTGGCGATACCCACGTCGGGGTGGTGCGGAGCGGTAATGAAGACAGCTTTCTGCTCGACTATAAGCACGGCGTATTTATCGTGGCCGACGGTATGGGCGGACACGCCGCGGGCGAAGTCGCGAGCGAGATGGCGGTGGAGATCATCGCCCGCGAAATCGGGAATCTGCGTGGCCTTTCCGATGGCGATGCCTACGAACGGATCCGCCTGGCCATCCGGACCGCCAATCAGTCGATCTTCGAACGCACGCTGGCTGAGGCGGACAAACGCGGGATGGGCACGACCACGACGGTGCTCGTCCTGTCGGGCACCCGTTATCTGATCGGCCAGGTCGGCGACAGCCGAGCCTACCTCCTCCGCAGTCGCCACCTGATGCAACTCACCAAAGATCACAGCTACGTGCAGGAACAGGTCGATGCGGGGCTGCTGACGCCGGAGCAGGCGCGTACCCATCCGTACAGCAACGTGATCACCCGCTGCGTTGGCGCCAATGAAGACGTGGTGCCGGACGTGTATTTCGGGGCGTTGCAGCAGGATGACATCATCCTGCTGGCGTCCGACGGCTTGACCGGCATGCTCGAAGACGAGCAGTTGGCCAAGCTCCTCCAGGGTGGCGACCCGCCTGAAGTCGTCGTCAACCGGCTGATCGCGGAGGCCAACCGGCGCGGGGGGCTCGACAACATCACCGCGATCATCGTTCGGATCGACGAAATCAATCCGCCCTAATAATCCGTGCGGTCGCGCGATCTCGTCGCACTGCTGACCGGGTTCGATGCGCTTCGGGCCAACCCGATGCGCACCATGCTGTCCACCCTGGGCATCGTCATGGGTGTGGCCGCGCTCGTGTCGGTGCTCGCCATCGGCGACGGCGTGGAACAGTACGGTCGTCGCGAAGTCGGCTCGACCACCAGCCTGCAGTATCTCGCGGTCACCGCCGCTACCACGACCAAAGTCGATGGCATCACGGTTCCGCTCGACTCCTATCCCGTGTTCGACATGGCCGATCGCGATACGCTGATCGGACGCCTGCCTGCCGATGCCGAGGTCACGCTGTATGCTCGCGGGTCCGGTGTCGTGTCGGCCGCGGGGCTCGCACGTCCGCTCGGGGTTTTCGTCACGGGTCACGCAGGGCCTGCCATGCCGCCGCTGGTCGAAGGCCGGGCGCTGTCGGATGCCGAGGTGCGGAGCGAGCGACCGCTCGCCGTGGTGAATGAGAGTCTGGCGCTGGCGCTCGATTCCGCTGGCCGATCGGTGCTGGGGCGTGTCATCCGGCTCGAGGAGACGGACGTCGAGATCGTCGGGATGCACCGGTCGAGTCGTGAGGTCGGCGACTTACACGAGGTGTTGGTGGCGCCTGGGCTTGCGCCGCGTCTGATGACCTCGGTCGGACGGCCGCGACCCGATACGCTGATCGTTCGCTTGGCGCGGATCGAGGACGTGCTACCGGCACAGCAGGCGGCCGAGCGCTGGCGCGACGAACATGGCCCGGTGTGGCAGGCCTCGGTCCGCATCGAAACCAATGCGGCGCGCGTCGCTCAGGTCGAGCGCGGGGTCATGGTGTTCAAAATCCTGATGGGGACCATCACGGGGGTGTCGCTCCTGGTGGGCGGGATCGGGATCATGAATGTGCTGCTGGCGTCCGTGGCCGAGCGGACCCGGGAAATCGGAATCCGGAAGGCGGCCGGCGCGCGCCGGGGCGATATCCTGCTGCAGTTCCTCGCGGAGTCGGTCACCATCACCGGAGTCGGCGCCGGACTCGGGATGGTGCTCGGGCTGGTCATCGCGTACGCGGGCTCGGCGCTGATGCGGCGCATGGCGGGCGTCGAGGTCTACGCAGCGACCAGTGTGGGGACGCTCTTCTTTGCCGCGGGAGCCTCGATGCTGATCGGACTCGGCTTCGGGCTCTATCCTGCACGGCGAGCGGCGAAGCTGGATCCCATCGAGGCGATCCGCCACGAATAGCTCCCTTGACGCGGGCACTCCGGTTCTCGCCCGCGTCTCCTTCCATCAGACTCGACAGATTCAATCCAGCAGTGCAGCTAGCGTGACCAGGGCGGTACCACATTGTTCGACCTGGCGTAGGCGATCGACTGGCCCAGGTGCTCGTTCATGTGGGCCACGAGCTGCAGCAGCACGGCGGCCTGATTCACGTCGCGCCCGTATAGCTTGGTGCGCTGGGAGAGGTCGGCCGGCAGCCCTTGGACCACCCGGTGGACATGGTCCCGGGACTCTCGCAGCAGGGCCACGATCCGGGCTTTGTCCGTGAGATCCTCGGTCGCTGCACCGTCGCGGCTGTCCGGAGCGGGAACGCCGAGGGAGGTCGCGGGGTACATGTAGTTGTAGCGGATCACGTGGCCGTACACCCGGGCCACGGTCATGACTCCAGGGCCGGGGCTCCAGCCGTAGGCCGAGGCGGGCATCGCGTCGGCCAGTGCGATGAACTTTTTCATCGATTCATCGAACTGTCCGAGTAACTCCTGCGCGAAGCCTTCGGGCGCGGCCTGGGCCTGGATGCTCGGCGCGCTCGCCGCGAGGGCTGCGACGGCGAGCAGAGCAGTGGTGATGCGGGGCCTCATGGGGAGCTCCGGGATGCGGGGTCGGCCTGCGGGTGATGATAGACCTGAGAAGGATAAGGTATCACTCGTGCCCGTGGTGGAAGCGTTTCGCTGCAGCGACCGCATCGGAATGCCCGGGCCCAGGGCGAGGGTGAGTAACGGTCCCTGCGCACCAGGGTCCCGGCCAACATGCTCGATAGCCCCGCACTGGCCACCACGCTGATGCAGGGCGCCATCGCCGATTTCGAGTGCGCCCTCATCAACTATATCACTGTCACCGAGGGCCGGAACCGGACGCTTCCTTGATTTACATAGGATTCCTATCTAATATTGAAGAATCAGGAGACACATGGCATGACCACACGGACTCACATCGCGACAGGGTTGGCGAAGATCGGCACGTTCCTGCGCACGTCGCAATGGCGGCGTGCCGACACCGCAGCGTTGACTCCTACCCAGGCCCAAATCCTGGTGCATCTGGCCGCCCGGGGCCCGGCGCGGGTCACCGCCATCGCCGCCGAGATCGGCGTGACGCAGCCGACGGCCAGCGATGCCGTGGCGGCGCTCGTCCGGAAAGGCCACGTTCGCAAGAAGGCCGATCCTGCTGATGCGCGTGCGACGCGGCTCCACCCGACGCCGGCGGGGCGGCACGCCGCGGCCGAGTTGGCCGTCTGGCCCGACGCCCTCCTCGGCGCCGTGGACGAGCTGTCTCCGGCCGAGCAGGCGGTGTTTCTCAAGGGACTGACCCGGATGATCCGGTCGCTGCAGGTACAGGGCGCCATCCCGGTCCAGCGGATGTGCGCGACGTGTCGTTTCTTCAAGCCCCACGCCCATCCCGATGCGGCCCGTCCGCATCATTGTGGTTTCGTGGACGCCGCCTTCGGCGACGCCGCACTGCGGCTCGACTGCGACGACTACGAGGAGGCCACTGTCGGAACCCAACGCGAGGTCTGGCAACGTTTTGCGATGGATCGACCGGCCTGATGCAGTGAGCGCCACCGCTCGCGGCAACGAACGGAGGCGCTCGAGTTGACAACCTCTCCATTCCTCAGAAAGGCAGCGACTCAATATGTCACGAAACGCCATTTTCTACCATGCCGGGGGCCCGGTCTGCGTCGACGCCGCCCAGCGCCTGGCGGATGCCCCTGGCCGACGTGAAGGGAGCGGCGTGATGCGGACTGCGACCATCCTCGCCGGACTCGCCTCGCTCTGCTGGTCGGCCGCGGCATCTGCTCAGCAACCGTCTGGCACTGCCGGCGGCATCACCGCCCCGGCGGGCAATGCCAAGCTGGCCCCGTTCGATATCGTCCGGGCCCGGATCACCACCGACGGCAACACCGCCCTGTTCCACATGGCGGTCTCCGGGAAGGCTGGAGCAAACAAGCCGACCCCGACAGGCAAGCTGGCCGGGTCGGCCATCTTCTCTTACGTCTGGCCGACGAGCCTCGACCCCGCCGATGTCGGCTTCGAGCCGAAGGCCGGGATCCTCTCGCTCGCCGTGACCGCGCACCCCGATTTCGACGATACCCCGTTCTTCGATGAAAACGGCGACGGCGATCCGGCCAACGATGGCAACGTCTGGCATGTGCATTGGGTGGTGCTCGGACCGGACGAGGCCTGCGGCAAAGGGGCGCTCAAGATCATCGACATTCCCGCTGGGACCAAGCCGCGGTTGCCGAAGACCTGGCCCGGATTGCCGATCCTGATCGACAGCCCCGGCTGGCACCCGCAGCTCACGGGATCGACGGTCGAGGTCCGAGTTCCGTTCGACGACATCGCCCCGGTCGAGAATGCCTCGTTCGACGGGGTGACCTCGGGGCTGCGCGTCAATGCCAACGTCCACGCCCCGCTCGTCTGTGTTACCGATGTCTTCGATGTTGCATCGGGCAATCTCAGCCTGCCCGGCAGAGTGGGCCGCTAGCGCCACGGACCAGCGGCGCCTCCCGTCGCCGGTCGCATTTGTCAACGGTATGATCGCCCGCGGCATCGGATCGACTCCCTACCGATGCTGCGGTGCGAGCCGGCTCGGCCGATCGCTACACTTACGATCCGAACAACCAGGTCCCGTCGTTCACGAGTCGGACGTCGGGCGCCTGCGTCGGCTTACCGCAAGGTGCGGTGGACCATCGCGCCCTGGAGACATGATTCGACATGCTCGTCTATACGGGCCCGCCGCTGGAGTCAGCTGTGGAGATCACGGGCCCGTCACGTCTTGGTCCAGAGGAAGATGGCGCCGCAGCTGAAGCCGGTCGCCGTGTATTCGATCGGGATCGCCGTGGGCCGCTGATAGATCTCGATAGCCGCGTAGTGCTGGATGGCAGTGGTGTTGAGGTCGATGTTTTCGACGGGTACCTCCACCCCATCGACCAGCACATGCATAAAGCAGGTGTTGGTTTTCCGCCGGATGTCGGGCGAAGCCCGGGCCACCGGTAGCGCGCGGAACGGGTTGTCCGGATCGACGCCGACGGCCACGTTCACGGCCCGCATCCGCAGGATATCGGCGAGACTGCTCCCCTCCCGGGCTTTGAGGTCGTCTTCGGTGATGAACCGCCCGAACCCCATCCGCCGGCGGTGGTCGAACGCCGCCAGCCTGGCAGACCGGACTCGCGCCACCTCCGCGGTGAGTGTCGGGAGCTCGAATGGAGCCGGCAGCAGGACCACGTCCAGATCCAGCGAATCGCCGGCTTCCGTTTCCAGCGTCAGGCGGGCAGGCGCATACCCGATCAAGCGAACTTCGAGTTCATGCAGACCTGGCGGGATGCCGACCAGGCGGTATCGGCCGTTCCCGTCTGCGACCGACCGGAGCGAGAGCGCGCTGATGAATACTTCGGCGCCTGCCAGCGGAACACGGGGCTCGTCCGCACGGATCCGACCGCTGACGACGCCCTGCGCGGCCACCACGCCGGGAATCAAGATGATCGATACGATCACGAAGAGCAGACGAAGCATGGGTCGCACGACACACCTCGATCGTTCACGGGAAGGTCGTTCCGGGCGAATACCGGCGTGCCTCCTCGCCGGAATCGGACATCGCGGCTCGCCGGGCTTCGGACACCCGAAGAGGAATGTACGCCGCTCAGCGCGCTGAGGATACAGCCCCTCGGCCCATCGAGCCCGTCGAAAGGGGCCTATGGGTGGACCACCGAGTCGGCGTTCCTAGGTTACGTTCCCGTTTGTGCCCTGACAAGCAGGTATGCGACGGCCCTCGCCCCGGGTACTGGTGTCGTTCGGAACCAGCCTCCAATTTGTCGAGGAGACCGAATCAGGAAGGGAAGGGGAGAGAGATGCGGCGAACGGCGTGGGTGACTGCGTTCCTGACTCTGCTCGCAGGCGCACCAGCTGTGATGCTGGCACAGGTCGTCTCGGTTCGGGTGCATCGAGCCGAGTCGGATGCTCCGGTGCCCGGCGCCCTGGTCACGTTGCGAGATACCGAGGGGACAGCGCTTCTCAGGGTTCTGGCCGATGCGCGGGGCAGAGCGACGTTGCGCGCTCCGTCTCCGGGACGGTTCGTCGTCCGCGCGGACGGGATAGGCTATCGCGGCGAGAACTCGGGGGTCATCGATCTGGCAAAAGGCCAGGTGCATGAACTCGTGTTTCGGCTCCACGAGGCACCGCTCCAGATGAGTGAGGTGGTTGTGGCGGCGAGCCAACCTGTGGTCTGCGATCTGGACGCGCGCGGTGCGGAGCTTACGGCACGGCTCTGGGAGGAAGCCCGTAAGGCACTCTTCGGCACGGTGATCGTTCGGACCGAGATCCCGGTGCATCTCGAAGTTCAGACCTATGAACGCCTGCTATCGCTGACCGGGGAAATCGGACGAGAACAGCTCTCGCCTTCCCGGCTCAGTCTGAACGAGCGTCCGTTTGCTGCGGCAGAACCTGCGGATCTGAGCCGCTTTGGCTGGGTCCAGCAGATCGGGCGCCAAACCGACTACTATGGCCCCGATGCGGACCTGCTATTGTCGGATGAGTTCCTGAGGGATCACTGTTTCCGTGCGGTTGTGCCCAGGGGTGACAGCGTCGGGCTCACCTTTGAACCGCACGGCGGCCGAAAGGTGCCGGAGGTCGCCGGTACTCTCTGGATGAACGAGCGTTCGCTCGAGCTGCGTTCCATCGACTTCACGTTCGTCAACCTGCCCCGCTTCTTGAGGGGTTCCCGAGAGGTCCTGGGACGGCTGGGCGGCCGGGTTGAGTTTGCCCGGCTACCGACGGGGGCGTGGATCGTAAGCGAATGGAACCTGCGCATTCCTCGGACCAGCCAAAGCCGCTATCGGACGGCCGTGATCGGGTACCGGCATATCGGGGGAGAAGCGAGGCTCGCGGGCTCGGCGACGGAGCGGGATCGCGCGGTCGTGACAGGCGTCGTGTTCGATTCGCTGGCAGGACGTCCACTCGTCGGCGCGGTGGTGGCGTTGGGAGAGCGGACGGCGGATACGACCGACGACCAGGGCCGGTATCGGATCGAGACCCCGGGGGAAGGGGAGTACACCCTCACGGCCCACCATCCGTGGCTTGCGATCGTCGGGTATGCGCCGTGGCGAGATACGGTCCGAATGGCTCGCTCGGTCGAGGCGCGGCGTGACATTGCCGTTCCCTCGGAATCCTCCTTCCACGATGCCGTATGTTCACCCGGTGGCGCGAACGCCGATCGCGGGCTGCTGAGCCTGATGGTCGTCGATAGCGTCTCGGGCAGGCCGATGGAGCACCTGCGCGTGAGCATCACGTTTGCCGGGACGGCGCTGCCCCGTCCGGCGCGAGCATTCGGCGGGGCGCGCCTTCACTCCAAATTGCAGTTTCGCGCCAACGAGGCGACTGTGGAGATTCCCGCTCTCACCTCGCCCGGCGCCTTTTATGTCTGCGGCGTCGATCGCTCGGCAGCCGTTCGGGTCGCCGTCTCCGGCGGCGGGCGAGCTGCGCAGCAATGGGAGGTGGAGGGGGGGCGGTCTCGGGTGCATCCGACGGTCGTTCGGGTACAGTGACCACGAGGTATCGATCGGTGAGGGCGGCGATCCCTCGTGCCCACGCACCGAAGGCTACGACAGTACTGCCCCCGCCCGGAGACGGCGGTTGATGTCCTCTGCAGAGAGCGCGATGACATCGACCACGCGGTCGAGGTTTCGGCCGAGCGGACGGGCCGTGAAGACGCGGAGCCGCCGGGCGCTCTGATAGAGCTCCGCCGCGATGCGCGGCAAACCAAGCTGTCCAGCGCGTCCCGCGCCGGTGAGCCGCTCCGATTGCCCCTCGCGGGTCTTGAGCAGCAGGTCGACGGCCAGCATGTTGCTGCGGGCCGGGTAGTCGAGCAACAGTTCGCTCGGCTCGAGGCCAAGCTCCCGCGCCAGGGCGTCCTCGACTTGTTCCAGCAAGTCGGGGTTGCTTTCCACCCAGTCGCCGCCGCCGGTGGGGACTTCGCTGGCTGGCACGTCGAGCGCGCGCTTGTAGAGCCGCCGCTCATGCACCGCGCGGGCGAGCCCCGTCGGCTCCGACGCCAGTAGCCGTTCCATCAGCGCCCCATCGGTAGCGTCGGCCAGTTGCACCGGCATGATCCGTCCGGCCGCCACGGCCGATCGCACCGCCCGCTTGAACATGCAGGTGGCCGATCGGACCGCATGGTGCCAGTACACGTTGCGGTACATCTGATACTTGCCGAACAGCATCGTTTCGAGCGCGCTGATGCCCTTGTCGAGAATCCCGACCTCGAGCAACCCGTCTTCGTTGCGCACCAGGGTCAGCGTCGCCAGCATCCGGTCGACGTCCAAATTGCCGTAGGACACCCCGCAGCCGCGCGCATCGCGACTCAGGTAGTCGACCTTGTCGAGATCGAGCGAGCCCGAAATCAGACCTTGCAACGGGTTCTGGCTGCGCCCCTGGATCAGCGCGCCAACCTCCGAGATCAGTTCCGGTCCGCCCAATCCGTCGAGCACCGTCCGCAGCTCGCCGGTCCGGAGGCGCGCGACACCGAGTTCCTCATGGTGCGCAAAGCCGGCCTCTTCGAGCCCATGAGAAAAGGGATAGTGCCCGATGTCATGGAGTAGCGCGGCCAGTAGCACTGCTTGCTGCGCTGAAGCGGGAATTCCTTCCAGCTCGCCCCGCCGGCCCAGAATGGCCAGGGCGCGGCCGGTCAGATGATACGCGCCAAGCGCGTGCTCGAAGCGGGTGTGGGTGGCGCCGGGATAGACGAGAAAGGCGTGCCCCAACTGGCGAATGTAGCGGAGCCGCTGCATTGGCGCCGTGTCGACCACCGCCATCATGGTCGCGTCGAGTTCGATGTTGTCCCAGAGGGGATCGCGGATGATTTCGGGCATGAGAGGGAAGGGGAGGCCCGGCGGCGCCGTGCCTCCCGTCGATCCGTCGTCGTTAGGCGGGGCCGGCCTTGGTCACGGCCTCCGGCACCTGGCCGGCAAACCCCTTGAAGTTGTCCTTGAACATGGTGGCCAGCTTGCTCGCCTGCGCATCGTAGGCGGCCGCATCGGCCCAGGTGGCGCGCGGGTCGAGTACCTTGTCGGTCACGCCCGGCACGGACGTCGGCACCTCGAATCCGAAGACCGGGTCCTTGCGGTACGAGACCGTATCGAGGGCGCCGGACAGCGCCGCCGTCACCATGGCGCGGGTATTCGCCAGCTTCATGCGCGACCCGACGCCGTAGGCGCCGCCGGTCCATCCCGTGTTGACCAGCCAGACGTTGGCGGCATGCTTGGCGATGCGTTCGCCCAGCATCTTGGCGTATTCGCCCGGGTGGAGCGGCAGGAACGGAGCGCCGAAACATGACGAGAATGTGGCGGTCGGCTCCGTCACCCCCCGCTCCGTGCCGGCCACCTTGGCCGTATAGCCGGAGAGGAAGTGGTACATCGCCTGTTCCGGCGTGAGCCGCGCGATGGGAGGCATCACGCCGAACGCATCGGCCGTCAGGAACACGATGTTCTTCGGGTGCCCGCCCACCCCGCTCGGCTCGAAGTTCGGAATGAAATGGATCGGGTAGCTGGAGCGGGTATTCTCGGTGATGGCCTGGCTGTCGAAGTCGACCTTTCGCGTCACCGGATCGATCACCACGTTCTCGAGCACGGTGCCGAACCGATGGCTCGCGGCATAAATCTCCGGCTCGCCACCCGCGGAGAGCCGAATCACTTTGGCGTAGCAACCGCCTTCGAAGTTGAAGGTGCCGCGGTCGCTCCAGCCGTGCTCGTCGTCGCCGATCAGCTTGCGATTCGGATCGGCCGACAACGTCGTCTTACCGGTGCCCGAGAGCCCGAAGAAAATGGCGGTGTCGCCGGCGCTCCCGATGTTGGCCGAGCAGTGCATCGAGAGGACGCCCTGGGTCGGCAACAGGTAATTGAGGACGGTAAAGATCGACTTCTTCATCTCGCCCGCGTAGCGGGTTCCGCCGATCAGAATGACCCGCTTGGCGAAGTTGAGGACGATGAAGGTGCCGGTCCGGGTTCCGTGCGTCGCCGGGTCCGCCTGGAATTCCGGCGCATGGTAGACGGTGAATGATGGCGTGAACCCGGGGAGATCGGCCGCGTCGGGCCGGATGAACATGTTGCGGACAAACATCGCTTGCCAGGCATTAGGCGTCAGGAAGCGAACCGGCAGGCGGTACGCAGGATCGGCGCCGCCGTAGAGGTCCTGCACGAACAGCTCCGGCAAACCATTCAGATACTGTTGGACATCGGTGAGCAACCGTTCGAAGTGCGCCTCGGAGATCCGCTCGTTCTTTTCCCACCAGATCCGACCGGTCGAGCCCGGTTCATCGACGACGAATTTGTCTTTGGGAGAGCGCCCCGTGTGCGGGGTCGTGTTGACGGCAAAGGCGCCGTGATCGGTGAAACTGCCTTCGTTCCGTCGGGCTGCATGTTCGTTCAGCGCGGGGTTCGTCAGATTGGCCCAAACGGTTTTGGTGGTGATGCCGTGGGCCGACAGATTCGGGGGAGTGCTCATAGGCCTTTAATGAAAAGGGACGTGGACCACGCCCGTCGTTAATAGTGTAGCAAACTGAAACGTGCGAAGTTAGCGACTAGTTCTCAAAGATCGACCATATGGTCCTACCAGACAAGGACTATGCCGCAGGAGACACCTGTCCCGGTCTGGAAGCGATTTGGTTGGGGCCGGTCCGTCCCGAAGGGCACCCCGGGGTGTCGTAGTGGCTTCGGTGCGACAATCCAACGGTTGTCCGCGACCGCAATTCTTTGCGTCATAGTACGCTATCTCCTTGTAGTAGAACGGCTTGCGTCAGTGTGGTCCGGCTGGCCGCGATCGGTACAGATCGTGCGAATCCGAGTCATTGCCGGTCACTCGGATCGGCGAAGCAGCGTCGGACCTCACTCGCCCGGATTCCAGAAACTCAGCGTGCATACTCGCGTTCTCTTACTCGGTGATGCAGATGCCCGTCCCGACGGGCTCGAGCGGTCGTTGATCAGCGCGGGCTTTGGTCTGGGCGAAGCCGGACGCCTTCCCGACGCTCCGGGCAACGCCGGCTCACCGGATCTGGTGATCCTTTCGCTCGGTCGGGTCGGCGACGAACTGACCAATCAGCTGATGCCGATCACCCACGAGGCCTGGCGTAACGTCCCGACCATCGTACTGCTGCCCGAAGGCGCCGCCGACCTGGTCGAACGGGTCCTCTCGCTGGGTGCGCTGGACGTGATGGTCGGGCCGATCCATCTGCCCGAGCTGGTGGCCCGGGTGGTGGCGCGCCTCCGCGGGGTACGCGACGGGTTCCGGTCGATGGGGTCGGCCAACGGGCAGGCCCAGCTCTTCGCCGTCTTTCAGGACGTGGCGATGGCCGCCCGTCCGGAGGAAATGCTGCAGCTTCTGGTGCGCGGTATCGCCGCGTCCCTCGGTGCCGCGCACTGCGCCTGCATTTTCACGATCGACGCCGACCGCGGACGGCTCATTTCGGTGGCCGAACGTCCCGAGGTCCGCAACCTCGAAATCGATCTGGCCGAGTATCCGGAGGTGAGGCACGCGATGCGCACCGGACGCACGGCGTTCGTCCCGAACGTCGCGCAGCATCCGCTCTTTGGCGAGTCGTCGGTTCCCGTCAGGATGTCGCAGGTACCGACCAGCGCCGTGGCGGTGCCGATTTCCTTTCAAGGGCGCACCGTCGGCGTCCTGTTGGTTCGGACGGCATTGCCGCAGCCGAACCTGCGGATCGATGACGTGGCCTTCGTCGAAGCGCTGGTCGCCTCGACCGCGCGGCTGCTCGAACAGGAGGATCGCCGAGCGACCGTCTACCGGCGGCAGGCAAGCGCGGGCGTAGTCGATCCGCTGACCGGATGCGGCGGTCTGGATGCGCTGGATCGCCGGGTACGGGACGAAATGCAGCGGTCCGACCGCTATGGCCGGCGGTTCTCGTTGCTGCTGGTCGACGTCGACGGTCTCCGGTTCATCAATCAGCAGTATGGCATCGAAGCTGGTGACGTGATTCTGCGGGAGTTGGGCGACCTGTTCCAGCGGGAACTGCGGTCTCCCGATTTCGTGGCGCGCTATGGTGGGGACGAGTTTGCGTTCATTCTGCCGGAAACGGACGAGACCGGTGCGCGGGATACTCTGACCCGTCTCCGCGGCGCCCTTGCCAAGCACGCCTTCGACGCGGCTGGCAGCAATCTTTCGATTTCGGCCGGCTGGGTCAGCTACCCCTCGGCGACAATCCTGACGCCGGAAGATCTCTTCGTTGCAGCCGAAGCCGGCCTGGTCGAACAGAAGTGCAAACCGGCGGCAACACATGCTGCGTAGCATTGACCGGCGGGAGGCTCAGCTCAACTCCATCACGCAAGGTGTGCAGAAATCCAAGCCGATTATGTACGCGTGTAGCTCCGACCAGCGGAAAGCTTAGTTCCGTCGCCTGAGCCAGGCGGTTGGGTCCATCGCGATCTGCTTGTCGCCGCGGATCTCGAAGTACAGGTGAGGCCCGAATTCGGTGTTCTCTCCACCGACCGTCCCGACCGTTTGCCCCTTACCGAGTTCGTCACCGACACTGACGGCCGACGACGCCAGCTGCATATAGAGCGAGAAGTAGCCGCTCGGATGCTCCAGAATCACGGAGAGGCCATAGGTGCCGAGTCGCTGAACCATCACGACGCGACCGGGTGACACGGTCGTGACCGGAGTTCCGGCAGGCGCGGAGATGGAAATGCCGTGTCGCGTGATGCGGGCCCCGCTCGAAAGCGTATCGGGACCGAAGTTGTGGAGGATTCGCCCCGATACGGGCCAATCGAGCCGGCCTAAGTCCGCCGTCGAAACGCCCGTCGTACGCGGCGCCGATGGGCGGGCTCCCGGTGCGGCGGCTCGGGCCGGTGCCCGCCCGGCGGCCGCGCGGCTCCGCTCCAGCGCGGCCAGCACCTCGTTGAGTTGTTCCTCGTCGCGGGCCAGGATCGTGAGGCGGCGCGCCGTCGTCTGGGTGCTCTGCCGGAGCCGCCGGATCTGGGCCGATCGTTCATCCGCGAGCGAGCGGTAGCTCCGCATTTCGGCCTCGCGGTCGGCGCGGCGGCGGTCGAGCTGCTCCTGGACCAGGACCAGCTCGCCGCGCTGCGCCTGGATCCGATTACGGAGCCGTTCGACGTCCCGCACCAGCGCGCGATCCTGCCGGCTGGTCAGGAAGAGGTACTTGTAGCGTGAGAGCAAGTCGGAGAACGATTCGGCTGCCAGCAGCACCTGGAAGGTGTGGAGCGAGCCGCGTTTGTAGATGTCGACCAAGCGCCGTTCCAGCACCGCCCGCCGATCGATCAGGTTGTCCTGCGCCAGGGCCAGCTGCGTTGCCGTCCCGTCCAATTGGGTACCGAGCCCGCCGATCTGCCGCTCGAGTTCGTTGACGATCCGGTTGGTGACGTCGCGCTGCCGTTCGAGATTGTCGAGTTCGCGGCCGGCGTCGCGCACCTGTCCCTGGAGCCGTTCCTGATCGCGCCGCAGCCGCTCCCGCTCCGCCCGAATTTCCTCCAGGCGCTGCCGGCTCTTTTCCAGGTCGGTCGGTTGCTGCGCTGACACGGGCGCCGCGGCGCACAGGCCGATCGCCAGGAGCGCAATCAGGCCGCCCTGCCGTCGCCGGAGCGCGCCGGTGTCAGACATTCTTGAGCTGTCGGCCGACCGACATGATGCTGCCGCCCAGGCCGATCGTGGTGCCGAAGACCAGGATGAGGATGATCTCCGGAGCCCGGAAGAAGGCCAGGGTCGTGCCGGTGTCGCCGATGGTCCGCTGGAAGACCGAGAACATCAGCCACGACATGACCACCGCCAGGGCCCCGCCGAGTACGCCCTTGATGGCCCCTTCGATCAGGAAGGGACCGCGGATATAGCCGTTGGTGGCGCCGACCAGACGCATGATGGCGATTTCTTTGGCGCGCTGGAGCACCGTGATTCGGATCGTGACGCCGATGATCACGACCGCCACGGCCGCAAAAGCAAACCCAATGACCAGGCCAACCGCCGCGGCAATGTTACGGATCTTGTCGAGCCGCTCGACCCAGTCCCGGCCGTAGCGGACATCTTCGATGAAGGGAAAGCCGCGCAGCCGCTCGGCGACGGCCTGCGCATGGGCGGCATCGCGGAAGGTCGGCTGCAACCGGATTTCGAACGACGGCGGCAGCGGATTGACTTCCAGTTCCTGATAGGCCTCCCGAAACTCGACCAGCTCACGCCGTGCCCGGCTCAGCGCTTCATCGGACGTGACGTAACTGACCGACAGAACCTCGGGAAAGGCCTGGATGTCCTGGGTGGCCTGGCTGATGGCTTCGGTCGGCGTGCCCCGCAGTACGAAGGCCACCACTTCGACCCGTTCTGCCAAGGTATCGAGCGCTTTCCGAAAGTTGAGCGCGACCAGGGCAAACAGGCCCACCGTAAAGAGCGAAAAGCCGATCGACGCCACCGACAGCGCGGAGAGCAGGGGAGTGCGCCGGAAGGTCAGCATGGCCTCCCGGAACGGGGTTCGCTGCTTCACGGCGTGCCCTCCGGAACATCGACGGCGCTGTCATAGACGATCCGGCCGCCGCGAAGTTCGATGGTGCGGTACCCGGTGTCGTGCACCAGGTCCATGTTGTGGGTCGCCATGACGACGACCGTTCCGCCCGCGTTGATTTCCCGGAGCAACTGGAAGATGCCGCGCGTGGCACGCTCGTCCAGGTTTCCGGTCGGTTCGTCGGCAATCAGGATGTGCGGATCGTTGACCAGCGCGCGGGCAATCGCGACCCGTTGCTGCTCACCGCCCGAGAGTTCCTTCGGATAGGCGCGGGCCTTCGATGCCAGTCCCACCTGAGTCAGCACCCGCATGACCCGGTTGGGAATCCCTTCGCGCCGAGCGCCGGTAACTTCGAGGGCAAAGGCGACGTTCTCTTCGATGGTTCGATATTCGAGCAGGCGGAAGTCCTGGAACACGACACCCAGACGGCGGCGGAGTCGCGGAATTTCCTTGCTCGTCAGCTTGGCAATCTGATATCCCGAAACCCGGACGTCCCCTTCGGTGGGCCGCTGCTCTGCAAAGATGAGCGACAGAATGGACGACTTGCCCGCCCCGGAGTGGCCCGTCAGGAAGACGAACTGGCCCTTCGGAATGTGGAAGGTGACGTCGGTCAGTCCGACCACACCATTCGGGTAGGATTTCGAGACGTGATTGAACCGGATCATAGTCCGTCGAGCCCGTGTCGGAGATCGGCGATCAGATCGTCGGCGTCTTCGATGCCACAACTCAGGCGCAGGAATCCATCCGGGATCCCGATAGCCGCCCGCTCCTCCGCCGAAAGTCCGGCATGTGAGGTGAGCCGCGGTTCCGAGACCAGGCTTTCGACACCGCCAAGGCTCGGCGCATGGGCAAAGATGCGCAGCCGGCGGAGCACCGTTTCGGCAGCCGCGGCTCCGCCCGCGAGTGCGATACCGACCACACCGCCGAATCCGTCCAGCAGCCGCGCTGCGGCGACATGATCGGGATGATCCGGGAGGCCGGGGTAGTGGACTGCCGCGATGCCGGGCTGCCGGCTGGCCCAGGTCGCGACCGCCATGGCGTTGGTGTTGTGCCTGGCCACCCGGAGCGCCAGGGTCTTGAGGCCGCGATCGAGCAGCCATGCGGCGTGCGAACTGAGCGCCGGTCCCCAAGTGCGCGCCAGGCGGGTCACTTCGTCGATCACGGCTTGCGCTCCGGCAACCGCGCCACCCGTCACGTCCGAGTGCCCGTTGAGATACTTGGTGGCGCTGGTGATCACCACGTCGGCGCCGTGTTCCAGCGGCCGGAAATTGATCGGGCTCGCGAAGGTGCTGTCGACCAGCAGGGCAAGACCCGATTCCCGGGCAATCGCAGCAACCGGCGCCGGATCGACGATCCGCATCAGCGGGTTGGTCGGGGACTCGAGGAACACGGCCCGGGTCGTCTTCCGAATGGCGCGCCGCCAGGCGCGGGGCTGGCTGGGGTCGACATAGCTCACCCCGATGCCCAATCGATCCAGTTCCTCATCGAAGAACTGTTTCGTGCCGCCGTAGATCCAGGCGCTGGAAATCAGATGGTCGCCGGGGCGGAGCACCGCAAGGTGCGCCAGTGCCGTCGCTGCCATCCCGCTGCCCAGCATGACGGCGGCCTCCGCGCCCTCGAGCAACGCGTACTTCTTGGCCAGTCCGATCTGATTCGGCGTGTTGCCGTACCGCTCGTAGAGCAGATCGCCTCCGCCGCCGACCGGGTAGCCGTACGTCGTGCTCTGATAGACCGGCTGCACCACCGGCGCGCCGTCGGGAATGCGATGCGGCGTACCGTGAATGGCGATGGTCGAACGGCCAGGACGTGACGGTGTCATCGGATCGGTATGGGGCAATAGGTCCCGGATGCAGCCTGAACCAGGCGCCTGAGCGCCAGCGATTGGAGCGCGTCGGCGGCCCGCTCTATCGTCCAACCTAACGTATCGGCCACCCGGCTCGCATCCCCGGGGCCCAGGGCCATCACCGCCTCGAATGCCGCCACGAGGTCGGGTGTCCGCCAGCCGAGAATGGTGGGCCGGGTATCGTCGGACAGGAGCGCAACGACGGTCAGGCTGTGGGTCTCCAGGACGTGGTCGATCGTCTCGCGGTGTGTTTCCGACACGTTGAGCAGCACCATGTAGCGGGGACGGTCCAGATCGTCGAGCAGCAGCAGCTTGGCCACGATTTCGTCGGCGCAGCTGAAGTCGAGTAAGCCGATGGCGCGGAAGTCGAGCTGCGTGGTGGGATACGGGCTCGCCTCGATCACCGCCTGGATCCGGGTCCGGACATTGGCGCCGGTCGGTCGGGTGACCAGGTCCGAGTAGCTGGTCCGGACGCTTTCACGAAGGATCGGAGCGAGGTCGATGTGTTCTCTCATCGGGACACCGCTTCCTGCGCTGGAATCGTGAGTTGGAGCTGCGCTCCAGGAAAGAACGGCAGGTGCTCTGCCAGCGGCACGTCGTCATCCCACTCCGGCAACAGGGCAATCCGGGCGGAACCGCTCCGGACGGACAGCTTGCCGTGCCACCGGAAAATGTAACGTTTGATGCCGGCGATGCCCTGCCCGCGGCCTTTCTCCTTGTCGCGGAAGCGACTGACCGAGTGGAGCACGGCCGACTCGAGTGCCGCCCCGTCGCCCCAACGTTCCCCGACCTTCTTGGCTTCCGTAGCCTCGAGGGAGCGCCGGAATCCGATCCCGCCGTCGCTGACGGCAATGACCGCCACCTTCCGGCCGAGCCGCCGCTTCCAGAAATAGGTCTGCGCAGCAACCCAGCCGCCGGTCTCGGCGTGTTCGACCACGTTCTGGCAGGCTTCCGACAGCGCCATCGCAAACCCCATCGTGGCCTTGGCCTCGAGTTTGAGTTCGGTGGTCAGGATCCGAGTGGCCACTTCCTGGAGCTTGCCGACCACTTCGTGCACATCTTCGGTATCCCGGATCGGCGTGAGCGGGAGCAGGGTATCGCTCGGTGCGTCGCCGCTCCGGCGGGGGATTTTGCCGACCAGCTCGAAGTACTCCGCGGCATAGGTGAAAAAGCCGGTCCGCGCCCAGTAGCTGCGCGTGTCGTCGGAGTCGGGCGCGGCGAACTTGGGGCGGGGCAGGCCGAGTTCCGCGATGGACTGTCCCAGCGTCAGCAGCGCAGCAAGGCCGTACGGCGAGGCCCAGGTGGTGCCCCGCGCATCGAGCAGGAGCCGTTCCGGAGGTGGCCACGAGCCCAACGCCTGAGCCAGTGTGTCGAGACCGCGATCGTCGAAGGATGTCGGAACCGGCGCAACGTGAATCATGTGCCAATCATAGTGAGACGAGAGAGCCCCGAAGGTGGTGCGCCAACCCGGTCGCGCCGCGGAAGCCGGCATTGCGGGCGCCGGCGCTGGTCCCGGCGGCCACCGCGAGGTCGAGCGGATCGCCGGCGAGGAGTCGGGCAAAGGTGGTTGCACCGAAGACGTCGCCGCACCCGGTCGGATCGGCGTCATCGACCGCCGGCGACGGAATCAGCGCGGTACGAAGCGGACCGGGCTCTCCTCCGCCGATCCGGCCGTCGGTGAGATACACCGCCCCCCGCGCTCCCAAGGTAACCAGAACCGTGCTCACGCCAACCGATAACATCGCGGCGGCCAGGCTCATCGGATCGGTCGACAGTTCGGCCATCTCGTCTTCGTTGAGCTGCACCAGGTCGAAGCATCGATACCAGCCGGCCGCATCGGGCAGCGGTTGCATCGCTCGCATGCCGTCGGTACCCATCGCGAGAAAGAGGCTGTGAAGGTCGGCGTAAATCGGTCCGCGGAAGCCGTCGCGCAGGGCGGCCGCGGTGCCCAGGCTCAGTTCGAAGCCTGAAATGAAGTTGAGGTAGACCGCATCGAGGTCCTGGACCAGCGGGCCCAGTTCTGCCCAGGTCCACCCGGGGACGCCGCCCTGCATCCGTTCGGTGCGGCGCTCGGTCGAGGTATAGCGGAGCACCACGCGATTGTTGGGGGCCGGCACTTCGATGAATCGAACCGATTCGGGCACTCGGCAGAGCGAGCGCAGTAGCTGCTCGGCCGGTCCGGCCAGATCGCGCCCCACTTTGATGAGCGGAACGATCTGCCAGTCGTCGGCCAGCGCCGCGTCGAACCCCGCCAGCGCGTAGGCGATCCCACCCCATTCTTCGACGGCCACGCGGCCGGGATCGCGTCCGTGGATCTCATCCCAGACCAGTGAGCCGATGACGCCAACCTTAGGCATGGGTTTCCAGGAAGATCTTGGCCGCCCCGACCACGCCGGCCGTGCCGGGAAGTTCGCCGGGCACGATCCGGCACACCTCGACCGCCGGTTTGAACGCGCGCCGTGTCACTTCTCGGCGGAGCGGCGTGAAGAGCCGGTCGCCGGCCTGGGTGACGCCGCCGCAGATCACCACGATCTCGGGATTGAGGATGTTGATCAGATTGGCGACCCCGACACCCAGGTATTTGGCGGTGTCCTGCACCACTTCCAGGGCCAACGGATCGCCGGACGCGGCGGCTTCGTAGACGGCTTGGGCGGTCAGCTCGCGGCCCTCGGGTCCCACCAGCGACGATTCGCCCCCGGCGCCGATGGCTTCGGCCATCCGCCGCGCAATCGCGGTTCCCGAGGCGTAGGCTTCGAGGCATCCGTCGTTGCCGCACCCGCAGCGGCGCCCGTTGGTCTCGATCGTGATATGGCCGATCTCGCCCGCCACGTCGGACGCGCCGTGGAGGACTTTGCCATCGACCACCACGCCGCCGCCGATACCGGTGCCGAGGGTGAAGGTCACGGCATGGCGCGCCCCGCGGGCCGCCCCGAGCCACCATTCGCCCGCCATTGCGCAGGTAGCGTCGTTGTCCAGACTGGCCGGCAGGCCGAGCGGGCCGGCAATCATATCGCGCACCGGCATGTTGACCCACCCGAGATTCGGGGTGAGCAGCACCACGCCGGCGGCAATGTCGACCGGCCCGGGTGAGCCGATCCCGATCCCGATCAGCCGGGCGGCCGGGTCGGCGGCCCGGGTGTCGTCGATGGTGCGCCGCGCCATGGCAACCAGGCGGCCGATCACGTCGTCCGCGCCCCGTCCCGCATCGGTCGGCTCCGACCGAAGCCCTTCGAGCCGCCCGCCGTCGATCGAGACCGCGGCCGCGACGAGATTGGTGCCTCCGATGTCGATGCCGAGGACGTATTCCATCTGCGTCACTATCCGATCAGCTGGTGAATCGCGTCGCGCACGCTGTCCGGTGGAATCTCGCGCATACAGCGATGATGACCAAGCGGGCAGCGGGCCGGCCCGTGGAGCGAACAGGGGCGGCACTCCAACTCGCGCTCGATCAGCGCCGATTGTGGCGCGCGGGGGCCGAATCCGAAGGCCGGCACGGTCGGACCGAATATGGCCACCGTCGGCGTCCCCAGCGCGCTGGCCAGATGGAGCGGGGCGGAATCATTGGTGATCAGGAGTTGGGCCCGTTCGATCAGCGCCGCCGACTCACGGAGCGACATGGCTCCGGTCGCATCCGCTACGCGATCCGGCGCGGCATCGACCAGGGTCTGGGCCAACTCCCGGTCGGCGGGGCCGCCGATGACTACGACCGGGCCGGGGAGGCGTTTGATCAGGTCCGGGTAGTAGGGCCACCGTTTGGTGCCCCAGATCGACCCGGGAGCCATCACGATGAATCCGTCGCCGATACCCCGAGCCGCCAGCCACGCATAGGCTCGGCCCCGATCGTCGTCGGTCAGCGCCACCTGCAGCTGCGCGGTTTCACCCGGGGCGGGCGACGCCAGCGCCAGCAGGCGTTCGGCCTCGTGCGCGTCGGCCGGGCGCGCTACCCGATGGGTGTAGAGCCGGGCGCCGGGCGACCCCGCGAATCCGATCCGAACCGGGATGCGCGCAGCCCACGCGAGCGCCGCGCTGCGGAGCGAGCGGTGCGGCAGGACGGCGCGGGCGTAGCGCCGGTCGCGGATCGTGCGGACCAGGCGCCACCAGGCGCGCAGACCGCGGTCGCGGCCTTTTTTGTCGTAGGGTATGACTCGCCGCACCGCGGGATGGGTTTCCACCAGCGGAACGGCGCCCGGCGTGACCAGGATGTCGACCGGGCCGAACTCTGCCGCAAGGTGCGTGAGCAGGCCCGTGGTCAGGACCACGTCACCCAGAAAGGCCGTTTGAATCACCAGCGTGCCGCCGTCGACTGCACTCTGCGACACAGGTCAGGTCCTCAGTCGCTGTCGACCTTGAGCACGGCGAGGAAGGCCTCTTGCGGAATCTCGATCTGGCCGACCTGCTTCATCCGCTTTTTGCCTTCCTTCTGCTTCTCGAGCAGCTTGCGCTTTCGCGTGATGTCGCCGCCGTAGCACTTGGCGAGCACGTCCTTGCGCAGCGCCGACACCGTTTCGCGGGCAATGATCTTGGCGCCCACCGCGGCCTGGATTGCCACGGCAAAGAGCTGGCGGGGAATCAGTTCCTTGAGCTTCTCCGCCACCTTGCGGCCCCACTCGTACGCCTTGTCCTGGTGAATGATCACGCTGAAGGCGTCGATCTGCTCGGTATTGATGAGCATGTCGAGTTTGACGAGGTCGCTGGTCCGATATCCGGCCATCTCGTAGTCGAGCGAGGCGTACCCGCGCGAAATCGACTTGAGGCGGTCGTAGAAATCGAGCACGATCTCGCCCAGCGGGAAATCCCAGGAAAACTCCACCCGCGTGGTGTCGATGTAATGCATCCCGTTGTACACGCCGCGGCGATCCTGGCCCAGCTTCATGATCGGACCGATGTAATCGACCGGCGATACGATCCGGGCTTTGACGAATGGCTCGTCGATATGATCGCGCAGGCCGGGTTCCGGCAGCATCGAGGGGTTTTCGACCACCACCATCTCACCGCTGGTGAGATAGACGTGGTATTCCACCGTCGGGACCGTCGTGATCAGGTCGAGATCGAACTCCCGCTCCAGCCGTTCCTGGATGATCTCCATGTGCAGCAAGCCGAGGAAACCGCAACGGAAACCGAAGCCGAGCGCCTGCGACGACTCGGGCTGGTAGTTGAGGCTCGCGTCGTTGACTTGAAGGCGTTCGAGCGCGTCGCGCAGGTCTTCGTATTGATCCGTCGTGGTCGGGTAGATACCGGCAAAGACCATCGAGCGGACGTCGCGATAGCCGGCCAGCAGTTCCGCAGCCGGATTGTTCGCGTCGAGGATGGTGTCGCCGACCCGGGCGTCGCGGACACCGCGCACGCTCGCGACGATATGCCCGACCTCACCCGCTTCGAGGACGTCGGTCGGGTGCCGGCCCATCGCGGGGAAGCCGACCTCGTCGACCTCATAGACGTCGCCCGGGTGCGAACCGAAGTAGATCTTCGATCCTTTGCGCACCGAGCCGTCGACGACCCGCACGCTGGGCACGGCGCCGCGATACCGATCGTAGTACGAATCGAAGACCAGGGCGCGGAGCGGGCCGTTCGGGTCTCCCTTGGGCGGCGGCACCTTGGCGACGATCTGTTCCAGGAGTTCCGGAACGCCGGTGCCCTCCTTGGCCGAGACCGCCAGGATGTCCTCGCGCGCCACGCCCAGGAGCTCCACCAGCTCGGCCGCCCGGCGCTCCGGTTCGGCGCCGGGAAGGTCGATCTTGTTGAGCACCGGGACGATCTCGAGCCCGGCTTCCATGGCCAGAAAGAGATTGGACAGCGTCTGGGCCTGAATGCCTTGTGAGGCGTCGACCACCAGGACTGCGCCCTCGCAGGCCGCGAGCGACCGGGACACTTCGTAGGTGAAGTCGACGTGACCGGGTGTATCGATCAGGTTGAGCTGATACTCCTGGCCGTCGCGGCCCCGGTAAGCCATCCGGCAGGCGTTGAGCTTGATGGTGATCCCGCGCTCCCGCTCGAGATCCATGCTGTCGAGCACCTGCTCCCGCATCTGCCGCTTCTGGAGCGTTCCCGTGGTTTCGATCAGTCGATCGGCCAGGGTGGACTTGCCGTGATCGATGTGGGCGACGATACAAAAGTTCCGGATTCGCGACTGCTTCATGGGCCCGAATATAGTCGGGGTGCCCAGCGTGTTCCTCGGGGGCGGGGGACCGGGCGGCCGGCCGGGCGCCCTGCTAGATTGTACGCCGCAATGGCCTCCTCTGCGCCGCCCCTCTCCAAATCCGATCTCGGGATGCTGGTCGTCACCCTCATCTGGGGTGCGAACTTCAGCGCGAACAAATTCGCCCTCGTCTCCGTTCCCCCGCTCGCCTTTTCGGCGGTCCGGTTTCTGATTGCGAGCGGGATGCTCTGGGTGATTGTTGCCGTCCTCAAACCCGGCGAGGCGATTTCCGCTCGGACGGCCTGGGCATTGGCGGGACTCGGCCTGATCGGCAACACCGCCTATCAGGCGGCTCTGATGACCGGCCTCGTGGTCACCACGGCCACCAACGCCGCGCTCATCCTCGGCGCCATGCCCGTGGCGGTCGCCGTGCTGGGCACGGTGTTCGGGGTCGAGCGTACCAGCCCGCGGCTCTGGTTGGGGATCGTCATCGCGACCATCGGGGTCGTCATGGTCATAGCCGCCCGCGGCCTCGATTTCTCGTCGGCCACGCTCCGCGGCGACCTGCTGGCCCTGCTCGCCTGCCTCTGCTGGTCGGTCTTCACGGTGGGCGTCCGGCAGGTGGGCCGGAATCTCCATCCCATGCGCGTCGTCCTGCTCACGACCTTTGGCGGCACGCCGCTGCTGGTCTTGCTCGCCTGGCCTGACCTGCTCCGAATCGACTGGCTCCACCTCGGTACCCCGACCTGGTTGGCGCTGCTGTATTCCTCGGTGCTCTCCATCGTGGTCGCGTACGCGATCTGGAGCGTGGCCGTCCAGCGGATCGGCGGGAACCGCACGGCGCTGTACAACTGCATCGTTCCGATCGTCGCGGCACTGGTGGCCTGGGTTGTACTCGGGGAACGGCCGCTGCCGATCCAGGTCGTCGGCGCAGCACTGGTCTTTGCCGGTGTGTTTCTGAGCCAGAGCATGGCTCGCTCGACCGCGCGGGCCCAGAGCGGCCGCTAGCATGGTTCGCGGTTTTTCGCGTTACGATGTCGGTCTCCTGGTCGTCTCCCTGATCTGGGGCGCCAATTTCAGCTTTTCGAAGCTTGCGTTGGTCCATATCGGCCCGTTGCCCTTTGCCGCGCTTCGCTTCATTCTGAGCAGCGTGTTGCTGATGGCCGTGTTCTGGGGCATCGAACGCCCGGGCCGAATCCCGCGAGCAGTGCTGTGGCGGCTCATGGCCTGGGGCATCGTGGGTCACACGCTCAACCAGGCGTTCTTCCTTTACGGCCTGCGCCACACTACGGCCACCAACAGCGCGCTGATTTTTGCGACCCTGCCGGTGGTTGTGGCGCTGTTCGGTATCGCGAGCGGTCGGGAACGTCCCGAGCCTCGGGTCTGGGCCGCGATCGGACTCGGAACGGTGGGCGTCGTGCTCGTCGTGGCAGCGCAAGGTGCGCATTTTACGCTCGACACGCTGGTGGGCGATGCGCTCACCATTGCCGCCGTGATCTGCTGGGCCTCATTCCTGGTCGGTGTGCGTGACGTCGCGATGTCGCGGAGCGCGCTCGAGGTGGCAGCAGTTACCCACGTCGGCGGCACGCCAGGGTTGGTGCTCGCCGCGGCGCCGGGACTCGCGGCGATCGAACTGCCGACTCTGTCGCCCGTCGTCTGGATGGCGTTGATCTACTCCTCCGTCTTTTCCTCGCTCTTTGCCATGGTGCTCTGGACCCGTGGGCTCAAAGCGCTGGGAGGGAACCGGACCGCGCTCTACAACTGCGTCACACCGGTCTTTGCTGCGCTGGTGGCCTGGCTGCTGCTCGGCGAACGGCCGGCGCCGCTCCAGGGAGTCGGCGCGGCGCTCGTCATCGGTGGGATTCTGATCAGCCGCGCGCCGGCGCAGGCCGAAGAGGTCTGAACTAAGACCTGACGCCGGTCTGGCGTCAGGTTGCTTTGGCTGGCGTGTCTCCGGCGTTGCCGGTCCGGACTTCCTCGAGCCGAGCCACGGCCCGGCGCAGGTGCGGAATCACGATCGAACCGCCGATCAGGAGGCCGATCGAAAAGACCTCGTGCATCTCCGGATCGGTGACTCCTTCCTCTGTGCACCGTTCGACATGATAGGTGACGCAGTCGTCGCAGCGCAGCACCAGCGACGCGACCAGGCCGAGCATCTCCTTGGTTTTGACATCGAGCGCGCCGGCTTCGTAGGCCCGCGTGTCGAGGTTGAAGAATCGGTTGGTCGTCAGGTTCCCCGCCGCGAAGATCTTCTCGTTCATCGCCGTGCGGAACGTATGGAACTGCTCCAGCGATTTCGTCTCGTTGCTCATCAGGGTTGCCCCGCCGGTCGTACGATGCGTTGATAGCTCGCCTGATCCCAGGTCGGCCGCTCCGGTGTGTTGGCGATCTCGTATCCCAGATAAAAAATCAGCTGGAGTATTCGCGCCTGCTTCTCGGCGTCGATCTTGTCCGGCGTATCGGACACGGCGTGATAGTCGCCGTGCAGGCCGCTGGTAAAGAACAGGGCTGGAATGCCCCTGCGCGCAAAGTTGTAGTGGTCCGAGCGCATGAAGAGGTTCTCGTCCGGCCAGAGATCGTCCACCACGGTCATACCCAATTCCGGATGCTCCGCGGCAACCCGGTCGACCAGCGCGCCGAGGCTCGAGTGCGGCTTGCCGACCGCGACGATGCTGTCTTTCCAGTTCCGCCCGATCATATCCATGTTGAGGTTGGCCACCATGGCGCCGATCGGTACCGGGGGACGCTCTGCAAATTGCGCGCTGCCCCAGAGCCCTTTTTCCTCGCCGCTGACGGCCACGAAGAGAATCGACCGGGCCGGGCGCGCCTGCTCGAATGCCTTGGCCAGTTCGACCAGCCCGACCGTGCCGGAGGCGTCGTCATCGGCTCCGTTGCAGATGCGATCCTCGGGAGTCGAGCCGCCGCAGGACGAACCGACGTGATCCATGTGGGCGGTGATGACCAGATACTCGTTGCGCAGCGTGGGGTCGCTGCCCTCGAGGATCCCGACCGTATTGGGAACCTGGACCGAGCGCGCTTCACCCTCCCGGGAAACGACGGTAGCCCGCCAGTCCGTAACCGGAGCGACGGTCGTGCGCGGCGAGCCGCGCAGGAAAGCGATCTGCTGGCGGACGGCGGGCAGCGCGCGGGTCAGCGCCGCATCCGACGTCAGCGCGAAGAACCGGCCGTTCGATGGCGCCGCCGGCCGGGGTGGCCCCAGCCGGACGGTCGGCCCGACCGGGCTGCCCAATCCCATTTGCGTGGCAAGCGAGTCGTTGTTGATCGGGAGCAGCACACCAAGCGCGCCGCGGGTCACGGCGTTGACCGCGGCTTCCTGGATCTGCTGTCCCATCCCGCCGGCCCAGTCGGTAACGATGATCGCCAGCTTGCCGCGGACCGCTTCCGCTTTGATCGCGTTTGGATCGAGCAGCTTGCCGCCCAGGAGCACCACCTCGTACTGCGTCGCCGTCCGAGGCGCGACGCCCTCGATCCGGACATCGGAGCCGATCTGCAGCCGCGCGGGCGCGCTGCCGGGAATCAGCAACTCGAGGAACGTCGAATCGGGGTCCGGTTCGGAAACGTTCACCTCATACCGCTGCAGATAGCTTCCGGCGTCGCCGCCCGGTTTGAGACCGTAGCGCGCAAACTCACGGGCCACCCATTCCGCGGTCATTTCCAGACCGGGGCTGGGGGTATCGCGGCCGCCCATCGAATCATGGGCAATGATTTCGATCTGCCGGCGAATCTCGGCTTCGGTGATGCGCGCCGCGGCAGGTTTGAGGTCGGTTCGCGGGCCCGTCTGAGCCGCGAGGCACGGGGGCGCAGCAAGCAAAAGAACGGCGAGGAGCCGAATCGTCACGTCATACCCTCCAGATCGATGCCGGCGTCTCTGCCGACTGGCCGGAAGTCAAACCGGCCGGCGACGGTCCTGCAACCGGTCGTGCCCGGACCGTTGATACAAACCGTACGACCCTGATCCTGGATGTGATTCGGATGAAACCTGATGCGGAGGGACCGCGTCCGGATAGTCAGTCGAGATGAGGCGGTTTGGGCGGCGGGGGTTTCCGACGCCGCAACTCGGGCTCGCGCGCCGGCTTTTTCTTGTCGGTCTTGGGCGGGTCTTGTGACTGAACCAGTGCAGCCGCCTCCGCCATCATCGGTTCTCGGGGGGAGCGAGCACCGATCGACAGCGTGGCGACCAACACCGGAACAGCCCAACGAATCATTCTCACGTCTACCACACCTCCCAACGTCAGGGGAGGGAAGCAGGTGCCGTGCCATCAAAGTGGTGTTGCTAAGTCATGTTATTACAACTAGATGGGAAATGCGGTCGAGATTCGGCCGTCTCTGTCCGTCCTCGGAACAGGACACTGGTGACACTTACGTTGACTCCGATTCCATCCTCCCGTACGTTGCCCCCGGCCTATGGTATCCAGTTCCCGCGGCGCTGAGCGACTCGACCTGCTCGATCCTCTCGAAGTTGCCCGATTGGGCGGCATCGAGGTGCTGACGCCAGGCATCGTCGAGGGTTTCCTCACCGGACTGCACCGCTCGCCTCGGCGGGGCTTCTCGGTGGAGTTTGCGGAGCATCGCGCCTATCAGCCGGGCGACGAACTTCGGTACGTCGACTGGAAGGTGATGGCCCGCACCGGCCGCCTCTACGTCAAACAGTTCGAAGAAGAGACCAACCTGCGGGCCATGGTGGTCCTCGACGCCAGCAAATCGATGGGGTGGACCGGTAATAGCGCCACGCGTCTGACCAAGCTGGAGTATGCCAAGCGCCTGGTCGCGGCCATGGCGCTGGTGCTCTTGCGGCAGCGGGATGCCACCGGCCTTATCACCTTCGACGAAGCGGTCCGCGCAGTCCTCCCGCCGCGCGCCCGTATGGCGCACTGGCAGCAGTTGCTCGGTGTGATCCATCGGACCAATGCGGGGTCGGCCACGGCGGCCGAGCCGGCCCTCCGCCGTGTCGTGGATCAATTGCAGCGGCGCGGGCTGGTCATCTTCGTCTCCGATCTCCTGCTCGATCGTGAGCTGGCCACCAAAGCGCTCCGGTTTCTGCGGCATCGCGGCCATCAGGTGCTGGTACTGCACCTGATGGATCCGAGCGAAATGACGTTGGAAGGCGCCAGCGAGTCGCGCTACGAGGACCCGGAAACCGGCCAGCATGTCACGCTGCGTCCGGCCGATTGGGCCGGTGTCTACGCGCGTACGGTCGAGGGCGTCGTCCATGATTGGCAGCTCGCCTGTCGCCGCCATGGCATCGGCTACGAGCGGGTCAGCACAGATCTGCCGTTCGGTCTGGCCCTCCGCCAGGCCCTGGTCCGGTCGGCACACGTCGCCTGATGACGTTCTCGACGCCGTGGGCCCTCGCCGGGCTCGTGCTCGCCGGCATCCCGATCATCCTGCATCTCCTGGCTCGCCGGGAGCCGCCGACGGTGGTGTTTCCGGCCACCCGGTACCTGGCGGACGCCACCCGTCTCCATCAGCGCCGGTTGCAACTCGAGCACCTGGTGCTGCTCGTCTTGCGGACGCTCTTGATTGCCGCGCTGGTCCTTGCGGCGGCCGGGCCCCGCTGGCCCAAGTCGGGGATTGGTGCGCATCCGCCGGCCGCGCTGGTGCTGGTACTCGACAACTCGCTGTCGAGCGGCGCCATCCAGGGCGGCGTGCCGGTCCTGGACGGGCTGGTGGCCGCTGCCCGTACCGTCTTTGATCGAGCCACACCCGACGACCGGCTCTGGCTCATCACGGCCGACGGTATTCCGCGAGCCGGAACCGCGGCCGCGCTGGCTGCGCAACTCGACTCGGTCGGAGCGTCGTCCCGCCGGCTCGATCTCGGCGCGGCCGTGGCGCGCGCCTCCGATATCGTGGCCGCCCAGTCCCTGCCGGGGGAAATCGTCGTCGTGTCCGACCTGCAGCGCTCGGCGCTGGCGGGTTCGGTAGTGACGATACCGATGACGGTGCTCCGGCCGGCCGAGGCGCCGCCGGCCAATGCGGGGCTGAGTGGGATGACGGTCGGTGCGCAGCCGTGGGGCGCGGATGGCGGTACCGCGGGCATCACCGTCGCCGGGATCGGTACGGCGCCGAGGCCGGTCACGGTCGTAGCCGGTAACCGGCCGGTGCGCCAGTTGCTCATTCCGGTAGGTGGGCAGGGCGCCCAGCGGATTACCGGACTCTCGGCCGGGTGGTGGACCGTCGAGGCCGAACTCGATCCCGACGAGTTGCGTACCGACGATGCGCGGCGGATCGCCGTCCGGGTGGCGCCCGCGGCCCGGGTGCAGTGGTCGGCCGAGGACCGCTTCATTGCCACTGCCGCGGATGTGCTGGTCCAGAACGGGCGGATCGTGCCCGGGGGCGAAGTGGCGCTCGGTCCGGTCACTGCGGGCGCGTCGGTGGTCATGCCGCCTCGCGACCCCGCCCAACTCGGCGCGGTCAATCGCGCCCTGGCCGCGCGGGGCGCTAACTGGCGGTTCGGCGATCTGACGGTCCTCCCGACCACGACGGATAGCGGGGCCTGGATCGGCCGGGTCGGTGTGGCTCGGCGGTATCGTTTGACCTTTCAGGGCGGCGCGCCGACGGATGTGCTGGTCACGGCGGGCGGCGAACCCTGGATGGTGCGCAGCGGGCGGCTCGTGTTGATCGCCAGCCGGCTCGAACCGGAATGGACCACGCTGCCGGTGTCGGCCGGCTTCGTGCCGTTCCTGGACGGCGTGCTGAATCGGGCCAGCCGCGGCGAAGGGGCGCAGCTCTCCTCCGCACCTGGCGATGCCGTGGCCGTACCCGATCGCGTTACCGCGGTGGCGCAGGGCGACCAGCGCTGGCCGATCGAAGGCGGAGCGCTGTTCCGTCCTCAGCATCCGAGTCCGCATTTCCTGCTTGCCGGCAGCGACACGATCGGCGTCCTCAACGTCAATCCGGATCCGCGCGAGTCCGACCTGGTCCGGGCCACCGATGACGAAGTCCGGGCCTTGTGGCCCGAGGCGCGCATCGGGGAGCCCGATCGCGCGGGGGCGTTGGCGTTCCATGCCGGAGCCACCAGCGATCTGCGCGGTTTGCTCCTGCTTGCCGCGCTACTGCTGGGCCTGGCCGAGGTCGCGCTGGCCAGCGCGGTGCGCGCCAAGGGACGGGCCTGATGCTGCGCGCCGTTCTCGATGCGTTCGGTCGGACCCGGTTTGCCGGAGAGGTGCTGGAACGGCTCCCGATCGGCAGCGGCCTGCTCCGGGTCGGCGGGCTCGCGGGGTCGAGCCCCGCGGTCCTGGCGGCGTGGCTCGCGGAGCAGCGGAACAACCGGCTCATCACCGTAGTGGCAACCACGCCGGCCGAGGCGGAGCGCTGGTTGGCCGACCTGAGCCAACTCACCGATCGGCGGGTCGCGCTCTATCCGCAGCGGGAAGCGCTCGGTGAGGAAGAACATCACGTCGAGATCGCGGGCGAACGGACCGAGACGATCGAAGCTCTGCTTGGCGGGCAGCTCGAGATTCTGGTCACGACCGCCCGGGCCACGGCCGAGCGAACCGCCGTGCCCGCGGCACTGGCGGCAATGCGTCTCGAACTCCGCCGGGCGGAGGATCATCCGCTCTCTGGCACCGTCGACCAGCTGCTGGCGATGGGATATGAGCGAGTCGCGACCGTGCTCGAAGTCGGGCAGTTCAGCGTCCGCGGCGGCATCGTCGACCTCTACGGCTTCGGGATGAGCGCGCCGACCCGGGCCGAGTGGTGGGGCGACGTGATCGAGAGCCTCCGCAGCTTCGATCTCACCACCCAGCGGAGCGGCGACCTGCTCGACGTGGTGACGGTGTTGCCGGTGCGGACCAAGCCATTCGATGCCACCGTGGCGGCAGCGACAGCGCCCCCGGTCCGCCGGTCCTTGCTCGAATTGCTCCCCGCCGGCGCGCTGCTCCTGGTCGATTCGATCACGGCCGGGAATGAGGAGGTCAGCCGGGCCTGGCGCGAGGCCGAGCATCACCTGGACGTGGCGCGGCGCACCGGGGAAGAGGTGCCCGCCCGGAGCGACCTGTTCCTCGATCCGGAGCAGTGGCGGCCGCTCGCAACCCGCTTTGCGCAGCTTGCGCTGGCCGATGAGCCGGTCGATCTCCAGGCAGGCTTTTTCCCGCCCGAAAAGGTCGATCGCGATATCAAACGGTTGCGATCGCTCCTCGACGGCGGGTTGCCCACGCTGATTCTCTGCGACAACGAGGGCCAGCTCGAACGGCTCTCCGAGTTGCTCGAAGAGCATGGCCGGGCTTCGGCCGCGGCGCTGACGGTCGGCGCGCTCGATGGCGGTTTCGTGATGCCGTCGCTCCGCGTCATGACCGACCATGAGATCTTCCGGCGGGCCCGTCGGCTCCGGCGGCCTCGGCGCTACCGCCAGGCGGCGCCGGTGGCGGCGGCCGGCGCGCTGGCCAACGGAGACTACGTGGTGCATCTCGATCACGGCATCGGGATCTACCGGGGCATCCGGACCATCGAAGTGGAAGGCGGCCTGCTCGAGGTTGCGGTGCTGGAGTACGAAGGCGGCGATCGCCTGCACGTGCCGCTCTACCGGCTCGATCAGGTCGAGCGCTATCGGAGCGCCGGCGACGACGGCGATGCAGCGCCACCACGGATCCATCGGCTCGGCAGCACCAGCTGGAAACGGATCCGCGAGAAGGCGCGTGAGGCGATCCAGAAGATGGCTGCGGAGCTGCTGGAGCTGTATGCGCGGCGCCAGGTCCAGGCCGGCTTTGCCTTCCCACCCGACACCAAGTGGCAGCGGGAACTCGAGTCGAGTTTCCTCTATGAGGACACCCCCGATCAGCGCAAGTCGACCGAGGACGTCAAGCGGGATATGGAGCGTCCTGTGCCGATGGATCGTCTGCTGGTCGGCGACGTCGGGTATGGCAAGACGGAAATCGCGGTTCGGGCGGCGTTCAAAGCGGTGCAGGGCGGCAAACAGGTCGTGGTACTGGTGCCGACCACCGTGCTTGCCGAGCAGCATGGGCGGACCTTTGCGGAGCGACTGGCCGATTTCCCGCTTCGGGTCGAGGTCGTGTCGCGCTTCCGGACCGGCAAGGAACAGAAAACCGTGCTGGCCGAGGTGGCGAACGGTGTGGTCGACATCACCATCGGCACCCATCGGCTGCTCTCGCCGGATGTCGACTTCAAAGATCTGGGTCTGCTGATCGTCGACGAAGAGCACCGTTTCGGGGTCAAGCACAAAGAGCAGATCAAGGCGTTGCGTCTGGCCGTCGATGTGCTGACGCTCACGGCCACGCCGATTCCGCGCACGCTGCACATGTCGCTCGCGGGCATTCGCGATCTCAGCCTGATCGAGACTGCGCCGCGTGACCGGTCGCCCATCCTCACCTTCCTGGAACCGTGGGACGACGGGCTCTTGGAAGAGGCCTTTGCGCGCGAGCTGGACCGGGGAGGGCAGGTCTTCTTCATCCACAATCGGATCGAAACCATCGAGACGATTGCGGAGCGGGTGCGCACGCTGGCTCCGCGGGCCCGGGTGGGGGTCGCGCACGGCCAGATGTCGGCCGACGGTCTCGAGGCCGTGATGCGCCGCTTCGTGCTCGGCGAAATCGACATCCTGGTCTCCACCATGATCGTCGAGTCCGGGATCGACGTGCCGAACGCCAATACCATGGTGGTGCACGACGCCCATCGGCTGGGTCTGGCCCAGCTCTATCAGCTGCGGGGGCGGGTCGGCCGCAGTCATCGTCGAGCCTACTGCTATCTGCTGACGCCGGATCTGATGGATCAGGATGCCGAGGATCGGCTCAAGGTGCTGGAGCACCATACCGAGCTGGGGGCGGGGTACCGGATTGCGCTCAAGGACATGGAGATCCGCGGCGCGGGAAACCTGCTGGGCGGCGAGCAGTCGGGACATGCCCATGCAGTCGGTTTCGATCTCTACCTCCGGTGGCTCGAAGAGACCGTCAAATCGCTCCGGGCTTCGGGGGGGGCGGTCGAGGCGCCGGCGCCGCCCGACGTGGTGTTCGACCGGCCGGCCCACCTTCCGGACGAGTATGTGGCCGACGACGACACCAAGCTCGATGTCTATCGCCGACTGGCGCGGGCGGCCTCGCCTGGCGAAATTGATGAGTTACGCCAGGAGCTTCGGGAACGTTTCGGGGCCCCGCCGGATGAGGCTGAGAATCTGCTCGACCTGACCCGTCTCCGGGTCGTCGGCGCGGCGCTCGGTATTCAGCACATTCTGGTGCGTGGCGATGAGGCGCGGGTCAGTTTCCGGGCAGGCACGACGCCGCGGATGGCCCGCCTCACGGCCGCGCTCGACCAAGTGCAGTTGTCCGCCGATGTGCGGCGGACCGTACCGCTCTCGCTCCGGCTGGTCCGTCTGGGCGGTGAAGCAATCATTCCCGCCGTGGTGCGGGCGTTGAGACAAGTCGTTACGACCTGATGCGACCGGGTGGCCACGCCGGTCATCCAAGAAACTCGAATGGAGTGGACATGAGCCGTTTGGTGTTGGGACTGGTAGTCGGAAGCGCGCTCCTGGGAGGTTGCGATCGCTTCTCGGCGCGATCGGACGTCGCGGCGGAGGTGGGTGAGCATCAGCTGACTGCCGAGCGGGTGGCGTCGATCATGAACCAGTCGGGCGGCGGGACCCCGACGGTCGAAGCCGCCGAGTTCATCTCGAACCTCTGGCTCGACTACGCGCTGCTGGGTCAGGCCGTGGCCGAAGACAAGGTGCCGAGCGACTCGACGGCGGTCGAGGCGATGCTCTGGCCGACCTTGTCGACCATTCGGCTCAACCTGCTGCGCGACTCCGTGCGCGCCAAGCGGTTCTCGATGACGCCCGAAGCCCTCGAGGCGGCCTACAACGAGCCGACCTACCGGATCTTCCAGCACATCATCGTGATTCCGGCCGGACCGACGGCTCGCGACAGCGCAGCCGCTCGGCAGCAGCTGACCGCGGCGCTGGCGCGGGTTCGGGGTGGCGCCAATTTCGGCCAGATCGCGTCGCAGCTGAGCGCCGACGGCAGCAAGAACGATCAGGGCTATCTCCCGTTCGGACCGCGCGGCCAGTTCGTGCCCGAGTTCGAGGATCCGGCATGGCAGCTGGCTCCCGGCGAGGTGACGGACGTCATCACCACCCAGTTCGGCTACCACCTGATCCGCCGCCCGGCTTTTGCCGAGGCGCGCGACCGGTTCCAGACCGGGTTTGGCCAGCACGGGCTTTCCTCGGTCGATTCGACCTACCAGGCCGAGCTGATCGCGGCCAACAATCTCGAAGTGACCAGCGGAGCGCCGGCGGCCATCAAGAGCGCCGTGGCCGATCTGGAGAACGCGCGCGGGTCGAGCAAGGTGCTGGCCAAGGCCAAGAGCGGCAATATCACCGTCGGTGACTTTGCCAAATGGGCCGCGATGTTCAACGTCCAGGCCAAGATGCAGATCCGGAGCGCGCCGGACAGCCTGCTGACCGCCTTTGCCAAGGATCTGGGCCTGCGCACCCTCTTGCTGCGCGCGGCCGACTCCGCCGGGATCACCCCGGAAGCGCAGATGAAGCAGTTCGCGTTCGTGCGCTACAACCAGATCGTCGCGCAGATCGAGAACGAACTTGGTCTGGCCGTGCCGGAACTGTCGGATTCGTCGACCCTGGCTCCGGAAGCGAAGGCCAAGCTGGCCAGCGAGAAGATCGACACCTTCTTTACTAAGCTGCTCGAGGGCCAGGCCCAGATGATCCAGTTGCCGCCGGAGTTGTCGGCGCATCTGCGCGGGCTCAAGCTCGGGAAGATCCATCAGCCCGGGATTGCGCGGTCGGTCGAACTGGCCACCACGCAGTTCAAGAAGGATTCGGCCGAAGCGAGTGCGCGGCCGGCGCCGGGGGCGATTCAGCAGGCGCCTGCTGGCCCGCCGATCGAAGGGGCGGAGCCGACACCGCCGCAGCCCTGATCGACGTGAGGAATCTGACGGTGAGGATGCCACGGTTGTTTTCGACCCGGTTGGCGTGGCTCGGGTTGGCGGGTGCGCTGGTTGCGCCCGCCGGCCGCGCAGCGGCGCAGACGGCCGATTCGGCGACCACGATCGATCAGATCGTGGCCGTGGTCGGGACGCGTCCGCTCCTGCAGTCGGAAGTGCAGGAGCGGATGCTGATCGAGCTCCGCGGCCGCCCGGCGCCCACCGATCCGGCGGTCCTCCGCCAGTTGCAGCGCGGGATTCTCGAGTCGCTGGTAAACGAGGAACTGGTGGTGCAGCAGGCCTCGCGCGATACCACGATCAAAGTCACCGACGAAGAGATCACCCAGTCGGTCGACCAGCTCTACCGGAACGTGCGGGGCCAGTATCAGTCCGAAGAACAGTTTCGGACCGAACTGCAGCGGACCGGGTTTCAGACCCTCGAAGAATGGCGCACCTTCAGCGCCGAGCAGCAGCGCCGCACCTTCCTGGCCAATCGCTTCTGGGACAATCTTCGCCAGCGGGGCATCGTCAAAGACGTGCCGCCCACCGACGAGGAAATCCGGCAGTACTTCGAGCAGCAGAAGGGCAATTTCGAGCCTCGGCCCGAATTGGTCTCGTTCCGGCAGATCGTGATTGCTCCGCAGCCGAGCGATTCGGCCAAGCAAGTGGCGCGTCAGCTGATCGATTCGATTCTGGTCGAGTTGCGGAAGGGGGCGGACTTTGCGACCGCGGCCCGCCGTTTCTCGATGGATCCCGGCACCAAGGAACAGGGGGGCTCGCTCAACTGGATCCGGCGCGGGCAGGGATATGACCCGCGCTTCGAGGCGGCGGCCTTCTCGCTGCGCCCCGGGCAGATCTCCAATCCGGTCGAAACCGGCTTTGGCTTCCACCTGATTCAGGTGGAGCGGGTTCAGGCTGCGGAAGTGCATGTCCGGCACATTTTGATCATGCCGGTCATCGATTCGACCAACGCGGACAGCGCCTATGCGCTGGCGGAGCGGGTCCAGGCCGCCGCGGTTGCCGGGGCGTCGTTCGACAGTCTCCAGCGTCTCTATCACGATCGGATGGAAGAGCGCGAAGTCCAGCAGTACCCGATCGGCCAGCTGGCGCAGCAAGCGCCCGGATATGGTCAGGCGTTTGCGGGTTTGGCCGAAGGCGGCGTGGGACCGCTGTTCCAGTTGCCGTCGCCCGACCCGATCCGGTCCAAGTGGGCCATTGTGCAGCTGACCAAGCGGACTCCGGCCGGCGAAGTACGCTACGAAGACGTTCGGGAACAGATCCGGCGCAATCTGGCCCGCCGGCTGGGCGAAGGGCGCCACCTCGAACGCCTGCGTAAGGCCAGTTTCGTCCAGATTCGCGACGTGTGACCTCACCCCGCCGTCCCCGCCTTGCCGTTACCCTGGGTGATCCCCGGGGTATCGGTCCGGAAATCGTAGCCAAAGCCTTAGCAGAGCCGCTCGACGCCGATCTGATCCTGATCGGCGCCGATGACCAGGTCGCGGCCGTTCCGGGCGTCGAGACGGTCGGCCTAGGCCCTTGGGGGGCCGGTGCGGGGGCGCGGCCCGAGGATCGCCGGCGGGTGGCTCGGGCGGGCCAGCTGGCGGGCCATGCGGTCGAGCGGGCCGTGGCGCTGGCAAAGGCGGGGACGGTCGATGCGATCGTGACGGCGCCGGTCGAAAAGCATGCCCTGCATGTCGCCGGTTTCCGCTACCCCGGGCATACCGAGTGGCTTGCCCACCTGGCTGGCGATGTCGATGTCGCGATGATGCTGGCAGCCGGGGCGCTCCGGGTCGTGCTCATCACGACCCACATTGCGCTGCGGGACGTTCCGGCCGTGCTCACCACCGAACGGATCATCCGGACCGGTCGGGTCACGGCGGCCGGGCTCCGGGCCTGGTTCGGGATCGACGAGCCGCGCCTGGCGGTGTGCGCGCTCAATCCGCATGCGGGTGAACAGGGTCTCTTCGGCGATGAGGAAACCCGGGTGCTGGCGCCGGCGATCGCGGCGCTGGGTGCGCATGGGCCGTATCCCGCCGACACCGTCTTCGTCCGCGCCATGCGCGGGGAGTTCGATGCGGTGCTGGCTCCCTACCATGACGTCGGGATGACGGCGGTCAAGGTCGCCGGGTTCGGGCAGGGGGTGAATGTGACGCTGGGGTTGCCGTTTCCGCGCACCTCGCCCGACCATGGTACGGCCTTCGATATTGCCGGGCAGGGACTGGCCGATGCGCGCAGCATGCGGGAAGCGCTCGAGGTCGCTGCCCGGCTGGCGTCGCTCCGCAGGACTTAGGTCGTCGTTTCCGTCTTGGCGTCCTGTCGGCTGCTCAGCCGAACCGTTTTGACCCGCCGTCCCTCCATCGCGGTAATCTCGAACGTCAAGCCGCCGACATCGATCCGGTCTCCCGGGACGGGGAGACGTCCCAACTCACCGAAGAGCAAGCCGCCGATGGTGGTGTAGTCGGTGTCGTCGAGTTCGGCCTGATACGCTTCGTTGAACTCGTCGATCGGCATGGCCCCGTCGATCAAAGGAGCGGCGGCGGTATCGAGCGGTCGTTCGACCCGGTCATGTTCGTCGAAGATCGGCCCGACGATCTCCTCCAGCAGGTCCTCCATGGTGACCAGCCCCGCCGTGCCGCCGAACTCGTCGAGCACGATGGCCATGTGGACCTTGAGGCGCTTCATGTCGGCCAGGACGTCTTCGACTTCGCGCGTGCCGGGCACCAGGTGCGGAGGCCGGCTGATGGTCTGGATCGGCCGCGCCGGGTTGGCGCGGAGGGCCTTGAGGATGTCTTTGGCGTGGGTAATCCCGACGATTTCATCCAGGGTGTCGTGGAAGACCGGATAGCGGGAGCGGCCTGCGGTCGCGACGATTCCGGCGGCCTGGTCGACCGTCAGGTTGGCCTCGAGCGCCACGATTTCGGTGCGGGGCGTCATCACGTCCTGGGCAGTCTTCTCGGTGAACTCGAAGACACCCTCGATCAGCCGGGCATCTTCCCGGCTGACCTGCCCGCCGACCTCGCTCTGTTCGACCAGCATCCGGATCTCGTCGGCGCTGTGGACCCGGGCATGTTCCGAGGGCCGCCGCACCCCGAACAGGCGGAGCAGCGTGTTGGCCGAGCCGTTGAGGATCCGGATCGGGATCGACATCAGCCAGGCAAATCCCATCAGCGGCCCGGCGGTCCAGCGGCTGACTTCCTCGGGGAAGAGCAGGGCGACCGCTTTCGGCATCAGCTCACCCAGCACGATGTGCAGGATCGAAATGATGGAGAAGGCGATGGCAATCGCGACCGAGTGTACCGCGACCGGCTGGATCCCGCTGGGCAGGAAGGTGAACAGGCCGGTGATCAGGTGGGCCAGGGCCGGTTCCCCGATCCACCCGAGGCCCAGGGACGATAGGGTGATGCCCAGCTGGGTCGCGGAGATGTACCGGTCGAGTGATTGAACGGCGCGGTGGGCGAGGATAGCTTTGCGGTCGCCGGTCCGCCCCATTTCTTCGAGCCGCGTTTTCCGGGCACCGACCAGGGCAAACTCGGCCGCGACGAAGAACGCATTGGCCAATACCAGCGCAACGACGCCGAAGAGTCCGGAGATGACGCCGGTGGATTCTGGGGGTTCCATACGCCACAACGTTAGTAGCGCGACCCGGCCGGAGCGAGAGGTCGTGTCGCGCAAGTTGATTCTGGTCCTGGTCCTGGCCTCGATCTTCATGGTTATCGAGGCCGTCGCGGGCTGGATCAGCGGGTCGCTGGCCCTGCTGGCCGATGCCGGGCACATGCTGGTCGATGTCGGTGCGCTGTCGCTGGCGGCTTTCACGGCGTGGCTAGCCCGGCGGCCGGCCTCGCCGTCGAAGACGTTCGGCTACCTCCGGCTCGAGATCTTTGCGGCGGTCGTCAACAGCGTCGCGCTGATCGGGATCGCGATCGCCGTCATCTTCGAGGCCGTCGAGCGGATCGGCAATCCGCAACCGATCCGGGTGGGCATCTTCCTGGCGGCGGCGGTGGCCGGGCTGCTGATCAACCTGGTCAGTCTGCGAGTGCTGCACGATGTCCGGCACGGCGGCCTCAACGTGCGGGGCGCGTACCTGCACGTCCTGAGCGATGCCCTGGGTTCGGTCGGTGCGCTGCTGGCGGCGGTGGTGGTCTGGTTTACCGGCTGGACCGCGGCCGACCCGATCGTGTCGATCATCCTGTCCGTGGTCATTTTCTGGGCAGCCTGGAGGTTGCTCCGCGAGAGCACCTCGGTGTTGCTGGAGGCAGCGCCGCCCCATGTGCCTCTCGACCAGGTTCGGGACCGGCTACTGGGCGTCGAGGGCGTCACGGATGTCCACGACCTCCACGTCTGGACCGTGACCAGCGGCGTGGTGGCCATGAGCGGCCACGCGCTGGTACCTGACCTGACGCGTCACCCTGCCGCGCTGCGGGAAATGCTCCACCAGCTGACCGATCTGGGAATCCAGCACTCGACCCTGCAACTCGAGATCGAGGACCATTGCGACGGGCTCGACTGCCTCCTCCGGGGAGGTCATCGGACGCTGGCCGGGCACGGTGGCCATGATCACCATCACCATGGGGCCGGACCCGGGTCCCACCGCCATTAGGGCCGATCTGGCCTGTCCCTTGCGCCCTCCCAGGGCAGTCCCTATATATGGCCGCGCAAGGGGGCCGGGCTGTGCAAATTCGGAACATCGCAATCATCGCGCACGTAGACCACGGGAAGACCACGCTGGTGGACCAGATGCTCCGCCAGGCGGGGGTCTTCCGTGACAATCAGCAGGTCGAAGAGCGGGTGATGGATTCCAATCCGCTCGAACGGGAGCGCGGGATCACCATTCTCGCGAAGAACACAGCCGTTCGGTGGAAGGGTACCAAGATCAACATCGTCGACACGCCTGGCCACGCCGACTTTGGAGGCGAGGTCGAGCGGATCCTGCGCATGGTCGACGGCGTGCTGATTCTGGTCGATGCGGCCGAGGGGCCTATGCCCCAGACCCGTTTCGTGACCCGGAAGGCGTTGGGACTCGGTCTCACCCCGATCGTGGCGATCAACAAGATCGACCGGGCGGACGCCGAGCCGTACAGGGTACATGACGAGGTGCTGGGTCTCTTCATCGACCTCGAGGCCTCGCACGAGCAGTTGGAGGCTCCGTTCCTGTACACCTCGAGCCGGCAGGGAACGGCCTCGAAGTCGCTGGAGGCGCCGGGGACCGATCTGGAGCCGCTGTTCGACGCCATCGTGGCCCATGTCCCGCCGCCCAAGGGCGACCCCGAGGGGCCTTTCCAGATGCTGATCTCGACCCTCGACCACTCGGCCTTCCTCGGCCGGCTGGGCATCGGTCGGATCGAGCGGGGGCGGGTCAAGGTGGGCGATCCGATTGCGCTCCTGCCGCTGGGTGAGCCGGGGCTGGTGACCGAGGGGATCGAGCGGAGCCGGATCAGCAAGCTCTTTACGTTCGAAGGGCTGTCGCGGGTCGAGGTTCCCGAGGCGTCCGCCGGCGACATCGTGGTGGTCTCCGGATTCGACGGGATCGACATCAGCAAGACGCTGACCGAGGTCGAGCATCCCGAGCGGTTGGCGGGCATCGCGGTCGAGTTGCCGACCATTTCGGTCGATTTCGCGCTCAACAACTCGCCGTTTTCGGGACGTGAGGGCAAGTTCGTCACCAGTCGCCAGGTGCGGGACCGGCTCTTCAAGGAACTCGAGCGCAACGTGGCGCTCAAAGTCGAGGAGACGGATTCGCCCGATACGCTGGCGGTCAGCGGCCGGGGTGAGCTCCACCTGGGCATCCTGATGGAAACGATGCGGCGCGAGGGATACGAGTTCCAGGTCTCCCGGCCCCGGGTCATTACGCGCGAAGGGGCGGACGGCCAGCGGCTCGAGCCGTATGAAGAGTTGATGGTCGATGTCGCCGAGACGTACATGGGGGCGGTGATGGAAAAGCTCGGTCCGCGCCGGGCCGAGATGGTCGAGATGCGGAATGCGGGGCAAGGCACCGTTCGGCTGATGTTCAAGATTCCGGCGCGGGGGCTCTTCGGCTACCGTTCCGAGTTCCTGACCGATACTCGGGGCACGGGAACGTTACATCACCGGTACCTGGAGTACGGTCCTTGGGCCGGCCCGCTGGCTGGGCGGAAGCGCGGCGTGCTGGTGGCGGACCGGGAAGGCCGCGCGGTGGCATTTGCGCTGGGGAATTTGCAGGAGCGCGCCTCGCTGTTCGTGGCGCCAGGTGTGGATGTCTATGAGGGGATGATCGTGGGTGAGAACTCGCGGCCCGAGGACATGGACGTCAACGTAGCCAAAGAGAAAAAGTTGACTAATATGCGCACGACGGCGTCGGACGAAAACGTCATGCTGGAGCCGCCGCGCGACATTACGTTGGAGTATGCGCTCGAGTACATCGAGGATGATGAGTTGATCGAAGTCACGCCGGAAACGATTCGACTTCGGAAGCGGATCCTGCCTCAGACGGAGCGTCGGAAGGTTGCTCGGGCCATGGCCCGGGAGGCGAATGCGTAAGATGCGTACTGTGCTACCCTCAATCTCCAGGAAGGCAGGAGGCTCCATGTCGGCCGTGTGGGCGTCATTTGAAGACGTTGAGCTGCGTCGTCGGTTCGATGAAGACGAGGAAGATGACGGCGACGGTTTCTCGTTCGATGATGAAGACGAGGACGACGAGTTCGATGGCGATGGCGATGACGAGTTCGAAGACGAGGATGAGGACGAACTCGACGAAGATTTCGGCTTCGACGTCGACGACGAGGACGAGGAGTAGCCGGTCGCATCCGGGCGCGGGAGATCGGGTGGATCCCCCGCGTGAGGTTGCGCAGCTGGATGGTTGGTGGCTATCCTAAAGGGCTGTTCTCGATAGGGAGCGGCGCCAGTTGGGGCCTGTAGCTCAGGTGGTTAGAGCGCACGCCTGATAAGCGTGAGGTCGATAGTTCAACTCTATCCAGGCCCATTTCATTAATCATTGTCCCGCAACGACTTACCGAGTCGTGCGGGACTTTGTCTTTGCGACACCGCGGCTTATGGTGTTGTGGGGACTTGCTGCTCTCATGGAATCTGATAATATGATGGCATGTCAGCTCGGAGAACGGTCACTGAAGTGGCGCGCCACTTCTCGGAATACATCAATCGTGTCGTGTTCAGGCGGGAGCGATTCGTGCTGCTGCGGGGGAACCGACCGGTAGCCGAGCTGCGTCCGGTGCATCCCGGTTTCCCGCTTGCCGAGTTGCCGGCTTTGTTCGAGGCGCTTCCACATCTTTCCGCTGAGGATGCGGCGGCCTTCGAGGCGGATGTGAGAGCCAGCCGGAAGGCACTCGATGCCAAGCCGCTGCGTGATCCATGGCAGGTGTGACCGGCGTTCTGCTCGATAGCTCGGTCATCATCGCTGCCGAACGCGGGCGCCTCGAGTTGGGGGCCATAACGGCCGGCCGGCTCGATCTGACCTATCTCTCCGTCATTACTGCCAGCGAGTTACTCCATGGCGTTCACCTTGCCGACTCGCCTCGACGCCAAATGGCCCGCTCAGCGTTCGTGGAAGCCGTGCTTGCCGCGTTCCCGATCGTCGAGATCGACCTTCCTGCATCGCGAGTGCATGCCAAGTTGTGGAGCGAACTGCGGGCGACCGGACGTTTGATCGGTGCCCACGATCTCTGGATCGCGTCCGTCGCCATCGCAAACTCTCTCGCGGTCATGACCACGAACGCGGCGGAATTCAAGCGGGTGCCGGGACTCTCCGTCGAGCTTGTTCCTTTGAAGAAGCCGTCATCTGGACGTTAGCTATTCACCGACGAGTCGCGTGATCCGCTCGGCCAGCGCCTCCATTTGCGCCGCTCGCTCGGCTGCCCAGCCGGGTAAGCGGGCGCGGGCGTAGATCACCTGGCTCAGCCCACCTAGCGCCATAACCGCTGCCATTACGGCTACTCCCACCGGCGGCAGTCCGCCTCCAGAGGCCGAGAGAAACAGGAACCCGCCCGTGCCTGCGATCACCCCTCCCATTGCCGCCCGGGGGAGCGTATCGCCCTTGAGCGTCTGCATCCGGACCCGATAGCGATCGCCGTCCGGCTCGACGTGGACCCGCAGGTTTCCGTTGCTCCAAGAACGGAGTGGGCCGTGAACCCGAATCTGCCCCTCGGCGCCGAACGTCTCGCGAAGGTCCACCACCAGGCGGGTCCACTCGGCATCGTCGAGCGCCCGGGGAATGGAAACGGTTCGTGATACCGAACGGGGCTCACCCAGGAAGGTTCGCACCTCTGGGCTGGGCATTCGGTTGGCAACTGCGCGAGTCGCTTCCGCGATTCGCTCGGCCGGAATGCCCACTTCGGCACCGATTTCCTGCAACTGTGCCAGGGTGAGGCCGGTCGAAGCGGGGGAGCGAACCGGCGCGCCCGTCGCCTCGAGGGCGGTGGCACGCTCCAGGATCTCGGCGACTTCCTGTTCATCGTATCGTCGTTCCTGGCTCATCACACCTCGGGCGGTTTCGATTCCGGTTGATCGATCCAGCCACACCAACGGTACTTCTTGAATTCGCAATCGAACCGAAGAAGCTCCGATGCTCGTTGTCCGTAGAACTGGGAATCTACGTACAATGTCACCCTTCCGTCGAGACGATAGTCGGACGGCATCTGCTGTACTCTTGGACTCTCGTGCTCCGGTTCCTCGGAAGAACGTAGGGTGACTGGGACGAGTTCGGCCGAGATCGTCTAGTGCCAGGCGGGACAAGGGAAGGGGTAGCGACCGTCAATCGTTCCGAAGCACGGCCATGGGGTTGGTGTTGGTAGCGCGCCGTGCAGGAAGCGACGTGGCCACGAACGCCATTGCGAGGAAGAGGACAGCAGCTCCGATCAGGGAGATCGGATCGAGAGGGCTTACCTCGAACAGAAGGGATGCCAGCACCCTTCCCAGCGCGGCGGCGCCGGCAAGACCGATCAACACACCGAAGCTCGCAAGACGCATACCTTGCGCCAGCACCAAAGCCCCGGCCTTGCGCGGCGCCGACCCTAGCGCAAGTCGAATGGCGATCTCGGGCGTGCGCTGCGCCACGATGTATGCGATGACCCCGTAAACACCGACCGATCCGAGGAGCAACGCGACCCCAGCGCCAAGCACGAGCAGCATCATCGTGAAGGTCGTCCGACTGATCGAGTCGTTCACGATGGACTCCACGCTTCGTGGAGTACCGATCGGAAGTTCGGGGTCCAACTTGGCGATCGCGTCGCGAACTGTCGGAATCAGACCGCGGGGGTCGTCCTCGGCTCGGATCACGAACGTCATGGGGTCGCCACCGGTGCCGAGCGAATCGATCATGGGCAGGTAAATGAACGGCTCGGCGGGGGTTTCGAGTGCGACATCGTGAACGTCTCCGACGACCCCGACGATCCTCCCGGGGAGGACTCCTTCGATTGTGATGCGCTTGTCGAGAGCGCTTTCGTGTGGCCAGTATCTCCGCTTGATCGAGTGGCTGATGATTACGGCGCCCGAGCGCTGGCGATGGTCGTCCAGCGTGAACGAGCGACCCTCGACGATCGGAATGCTCATCGCGTCGAAGTATTGCGGGCTCGCACGCCGAACCAGAAACGTGGGTGTGAGCTCCTCGGTTTGCGGTTGCTCCGCGACGACCGCTCTCAGGATCATCCCTGGCCCCTGGGTGAGCGGGAGATAATCGACCGCCCCGGCATGGACGATACCGGGTAACGACTGGAGCCGTTCCGTCAGCTGCTCATAGAACTGCACCAGTGCCGCTGGACTTCGATATGTCGTTGCGAGAGGACGGAGGTCGAACGTCAGGACATGTCGCGGGTCGAACCCAGGGTCGAGGGACCGTAGGGTTCGGAAGGTGCGCATCATTAGCCCCGACCCCGCGAGCACCACTACGGCGAGAGCCACCTGGGCGACGAGTAACGTGTTCCGCACGCGATTTCGGCGCTTCCCGCCGGCTCCTTGTGCTCCGGTTTGGAGGGCCGACAACGCTTTTCGGGATCCCGCTTCGAGCGCCGGTAGTGTCCCGAACAGGACGGCGGTGGCCAGAGAAACGACGGAGGTAAATACGATCGCCGATCCTCGGATGCCGACCTCATCGAGGCGCGGAATGCCGCTAGGCCCGATGGCAGCAAGCGCTTGGGTGGCGAGCAGTGCGACGAGGAGTCCAAGCGCTCCCCCCGCCAGTACCAGGATGACGATCTCCGTGCAGGCATGCCGGATCAGCCTGCCGCGTCCACATCCCAGGGCCAACCGGACCGCGCTCTCACGGTTCCGGCCATCGGCGCGTACTAGAAGGAGGTTGGCGACGTTACCACACGCGATGAGGAGCACGAGGCCCACCGTTCCGAAGACAACGAACAGGGAAAGGCGAACGTCTCCCACCACATCATCCTGGAGTCGCCACACTCTGGCGCCGCCGTCGAAGACGCGGACGAGCCATTCGGCTCCATACCCGACTTCGGTGAACTGTGAGATCAGTCGCTGTGCATCGTGCGTGGCCGATTGTACCGTTGCATCGGAAGCAAGTCGGGCAATAGCCGCGATATTGTGACCCTCGTAGTGTGGACTTCCGGGGTCGAGTCGAAGGGGAATCCAGACTTCGGTCGCGGGAGTAGGGAAGTTGTACCAGCTGGGCATGATGCCAATGACCTCGGTGGAGACCCCGAAGAGCTCGATCGTGCGACCAACGATCGAAGCATCGGCACCGTAGTGATTCACCCAGAAATCGTGGCTCAGGAGCGCGACGTTCGGCCCGTTCGGTTGGTCCTCCGATAGCGTGGGAAGGCGGCCGAGCTCGGGTGAGATGCCGAGTACGTCGAAAGCGCTCCGCGTCATCTGCGCCAGGATCACCTGCTGCGGTGTGTCCTCGCCGGTCAGAGGGACATGGCGAGGTTGTGGACGATATCCTCCGAAGATTGTGAAGGTGCGGTTGTATCGAGCGAAGTGCCAGTAGCCGCGGTCTGAGAAGTGCGCTTCCCGATCGCGGCCGCCGGAACCCGAGTATCCCGGAAGCTGAGCAGATGCATGCCGTGTTGCGGCCACGCGGACGATCCGGTCGGACTCCGGATAGGGGAGGGGGCGGAGAAGGATGGCGTCCACAACCGAGTAGATGGCGGTGTTGGCGCCGATCCCGAGCGCCAACGTGAGTACCGCGACTGCCGTGAATCCCGGACTCCTGAGCAGGGTGCGGAAGCTCAATCGGACATCCTGGCGGAGTTGGTCCCACCAGAGCCAACGGCCACGCTCGTAGAAACGTTCCTTGGTCTGACCCACGTTGCCGAACGATCGTCGCGCTGCGGCATTCGCTTCCGCATCGCTCGATCCCAGCTGTCGGAGTCGGTCCGCCTCGAGCTGGAGGTGTGCTTCGATCTCGTCGTCGAAGTCCGATGTGGGACGCTCGCTTCGTGGCATGGTTCCGTTGCCTAGTTCATCGTGGTTCCGAGGACTCGACCGATCGCCGTTGCCAGACGCTGCCACTTGCTGGTTTCCCTCGCCAGTTGTTTGCGGCCCGCGGCCGTCAGCGAATAGAACCGGGCCCTCCGATTATTCACCGAGGTGCCCCATTTGGCGGAGATCCATCCCTGCGCTTCCAGACGTTGGAGCGCCGGATACAATGCGCCATGCTCCACCAGAAGCTCGTCTTCGGACGTCGCCTGAATGGTGCGGGCGATTCCCTGACCGTGTTGCGGTCCGAAGACAAGCGTCCGAAGGATCAGGAGACCCAACGTTCCTTGGAGGAGCTCAAGGCGCTCGTTCTCTTCTCGGGTAGACATCTTACCTGTAAAATGTCATGCTTGGGTAAGATGTCAACCTGAGCGGGTGTTGGAGCGTCGACCGCCAGGTGACTTCTCACCGGCAACGGCGAATCCTATCCTGCCCTCTTGAGACGCAACGGGGAATCTGCGATGCCATTTTGCGCCCTTGTGGACCAAAATCGTCCACCTGTGCCATTGGTCCGCGCACCTGACTTGCCGACCTGAAATCCTCCCGACAGGCAATTCCGCCTCGATCCGTAACGGGGCAGTCCTTTCTTCTGTCGCACTGTTGGCCCTTTCACGTTGCGAGCCTCAAGCTCTCCCATTCGCTGTCCACGACGTTCCCTCCGAGTCGGCCGGCATGCCACGCCAGCCGGATCCGTTCTTTGTCGTAGAGGCGGAGTGGGCCGAGCGAGCGATCCCTAGTGATGGATGTGAACGAATGTTCGTCTCCACATGGAATGGCCAGATAACCGTCGCCGGTACCTCGTCCCGCTACATTGCGAGTCGTAAGAGGAGTAAAAATGCATTTGGAGGATTTTCCGCCCCATTCACGCGGCCCAACGGTTCGAAGTGATCGGGCTCCGCGCCTTGACTAGTACCCCAGTGTCATCCGGCCTCTTCGGCGGCGGCCGCCGGCCCGGGGCCGAAAGACCGCTCCGTGCCGAGTTGCTGAGTATCGAGCGGTTGGAGGAGCGGGCCAAACTGCTCGCCGCCCGTTTTACACTGACCCGTAACCGTCGGCGCGGAACTCGTCCTTTCTTCACTCGGATCAAGGACAACCTCCGAGTCCTCCGAGATACTTACCGTATCCTGGCAGACGATGTCCATCGCGGCGAGTTCGTTCCGCCGGCTGCGGAATGGCTGCTCGACAATTTTCATCTGATCGAGACCGAGATCCGCGGAATCGGCCATGACCTGCCGCAGGCGTACTATCTCCAGCTTCCGAAGCTGGCGTCGCGGGAGATGGCGGGCATCGCGCGGGTCTACGCCATGGCGCTCGAACTGGTCGGACACACCGACGGACGGTTCGATCGATCGCAGCTGGCGCGCTTCGTTGCCGCCTTTCAGACCGTGGCACCGCTCACCATCGGGGAACTGTGGGCCTGGCCGATCATGCTCAAGGCCGCGCTGATCGAGAACCTTCGCCGCCTGGCCGACGAGGTGCTCCACGCGCGCGATGCCCGCCGACGAGCGGATCAGTATCTCAGTCTGATCGACAGCAACGATTCCGTCGCGCCGTTGGATGCGCTACCACGTGTGTTGGAAACGGCCTACGCCGTACGCCTGCTGCAGCGGATGCGCGAGTATGGCCCGCTGGTGTCGCCGGTGCGCGCGGCCGTGGAAGAGCGGCTGGCCATTCCCGGTATGACCGCCGAAGACGCGATCCGGATGGAGTATCAAAGTCAGGCGGCGGGACAGGTCTCGGTTGGTAACGCGATCACCAGTCTCCGGCTTTGCTCGACCATGGATTGGGCCGCTTACTTCGAGAGTGTCAGCCTGGTCGAGGAGGTGCTGCAGCGGGATCCGGCCGGGGTCTACGCCCGGATGGACTTCCACAGCCGGGATCGGTACCGCCAGGCGGTGGAAGAGTTGGCCGAGTCCTCGGGCGAGGCGCAGCTGCGAGTGGCGCTACGCAGCGTCGAGAGCGCCCGTCAGGCTGCCGAGCTTGCGTCGCCGGCGGATCGGGCGGCCCATGTCGGGTATCATCTGATCGGTAAGGGGCGGCGCGATCTCGAGGTCGACGTCGAGTACAGCCCGCGGCCGGGGATCCGGTTACAGCGGTTGGTCTTTGCCCACGCCACCGCCGCGTATCTTGGCGTGGTCACGATCGTCTCAGCCACGCTGGTGGCGCTGGCGGCGGCCTATTTGCGCGCCGAGGGCGGCGGGTGGGCCGTGGTGCTGCTTGGTGCAGCCCTGTTCGTGCTGCCGGCCACCGACCTCGCCATCGCGCTGTTTCAGCGGCTTGCCGCGCACTTCATCGAACCACGTCGGTTGCCGCGCATTGATTTCAAGGCCGGAATTCCCGACGACTGCCGCACCATGGTGGTGATCCCCACGCTGCTGACCAGCGTGGAGGGGGTGGAGCACCTTCTGGAGCACCTCGAGGTCCTGGCACTCGGCAATCTCGACCCCAGGATTCACTTTGCCATCCTGGGCGATTTCGTCGACGCGCCGGCTGCGGAGATGCCGGGTGACGACGAGATCCTCGAGGCGGCCCGGACCGGGGTGATGCAGTTGAACGACCGGGCCGGCCCGGACGCCGCCGACCGTTTCCATCTGTTTCATCGGGTTCGCCAGTGGAATTCGGGCGAAGGCGCCTGGATGGGCTGGGAGCGGAAGCGCGGTAAGCTGGAGGAGTTCAATCGCCTGCTGCGCGGCGCGACCGACACCAGTTTTCGGACCCATGTAGGGGAGGCCGAGATTCTGCCGTCGGTGCGCTACTGCATTACGCTCGACAGTGACACCACGCTGCCGCTGCATGCTGCCCGGAAGCTGATCGGGATCATCGCCCACCCGCTCAACCGCCCGCACTTCGATCCCGAGCTGCGCCGGGTGACCGAGGGCTACGGTATCCTGCAGCCGCGAGTCAGCGTGACGATGGCGAGTGCCGCACGATCGCTCTTTGCCAGAGTCTACGCCGGACACACGGGAGTCGATCCCTATACCACCGCGGTTTCCGATACCTACCAGGATCTGTTCAGCGAAGGGATCTTTACCGGCAAGGGCCTCTACGACGTCGATGCCTTCGTAGCGTCGCTCGAGGGCCGGGTGCCCGAAAATGCGCTGCTGTCGCACGATCTCTTCGAGGGGCTTTTCGCGCGAGTCGGACTGGTCACCGACGTCGAGGTCGTCGACGACTACCCGGCAAGCGTCCTGGCCCATGCCCGACGGCAGCATCGCTGGGCTCGCGGCGACTGGCAGATTCTCTTCTGGCTCTTTCCGTGGGTGCCCAGCCGGCGTGGGGGCCAACGCAACCGGCTTCCGCTGATTGCGCGCTGGAAGATCTTCGACAACCTCCGGCGGACGCTGGTGGCGCCGGGAACCGTCGCGTTCCTTGCCGCGGCGTGGCTGTTTCTGCCGGGCAGTCCGCTGATCTGGACGGCCGGCTTTCTGGCGGCGCTCGGTTTTCCGCTTTATCCGTTGCTGCTCCGCCTGGTCCGCGGCCCCGCGTCCCAGCAACCGTTCGGCACCTTCATGCGCCTCCTTGCGGAGGATGCCCAGACCGCGGCAGCGCAGGTTCTGCTGCAGATCACCTTTCTGGCGTTCCATGCGTACGAGATGGTGCACGCCATCGTCCTCACCCTGGTCCGCCTCGTCTTTACGCAGCAGCGCTTGCTCGAATGGGAGACGGCCGACGTCGCTGCCGCCCGGGCGGCGCGGCTTGGCGCGCGGCGCGGAGTCCGGGTCTTCATCGGGGAGATGGCGGCGAGTTCCATCATCGGAGGGGTGCTGCTCGTGGCCATCATCGCGATCCGGCCGGGGAGCCTCCTGGTTGCCGGGCCGATCCTGGTACTCTGGCTGGCCGCGCCGCTGATTGCGTACTGGTTGAGCCGACCGGTACCCCCGACGCGTCGACCGCTCAGCGCGGACGACCGGCGCACGCTTCGTCTCATCGCGCGGAAGACCTGGCGCTACTTCGCGACCTTTGCGGGGCCGGAAAACCATGGCCTGCCGCCCGACAATTTCCAGGAGACGCCGGTTCCGACGGTTGCTCACCGCACCTCGCCGACCAACATCGGGATGGGACTCTTGTCCACGCTGGCCGCGCACGATCTGGGCTTCATCACCACCGACGAGCTGATAGAGCGGGTCGAGGCCGTGCTCGATACGATGGACCGGATGGAGCAGTATCAGGGCCATCTGCTCAACTGGTACGATACCCGGACGCTCGAGCCGCTCTTGCCGCGCTACGTCTCAACGGTCGACAGCGGCAACCTCGCCGGGGCACTCCTGGCACTCGGCGAAGGGCTTCGGGGGCTGGTGGACGAACCCCAGACGGCTGCGCAGCGATGTGCCGGCCTGGCGGATACCGTCGTGCTCGCTGAGCAGACGCTACCGGCGGAGGCCGACGGCCCCGTCGGCGCAATCGGCCGCGCCCGCGAGGCTATGGCGTCGCTGCGCCTCAGCCTGCTAGGCCCCGGCGACCCCGCCGCCAATCTGGCGCTCGCGCGGGAAATGATTGGCCCGCTTTCCGACGCGATTGCTGCGCTGGCGCCCGATGGCGTGGCCTCGGAGGAGGTGGCCGAAGCGGCTTACTGGGTCGAAGCGGTGGTGGCCGGCCTCGATGCGGAAACATCGCGAGGCGACGAGGTTGCCGCTGCTGCCCGACTGTCGGAGCTGGCCCGGCGCGCGGTGGCCTTTGCCGATGGGATGGAGTTCGGCTTCCTTTACGATCGGGAGCGCCACCTCTTTGCCATCGGCCATCGGGCCGATGCCGAGGGACTGCGGCTCGATCCCTTCTTCTACGACTTGCTTGCCTCCGAAGCGCGGCTGGCCAGCTTCGTCGCGATTACCAAAGGCGACGTCCCGGACACGCACTGGTTTCATCTCGGCCGCTTGCTGACCAGCGTGGATGGCAGCCCCACGCTGCTGTCGTGGAGCGCCAGCCTGTTCGAATACCTGATGCCGCTGCTGGTAATGAAGACCTATCCGGGCACGCTGCTCGATGAGTCCTGCAGCCGTGCCGTGCACCGCCAGCGGGAGTATGGTCGCCAGCAGGGGGTGCCTTGGGGCATCTCGGAATGTGCCTTTAACGTGGTGGACCACCACGGCACCTACCAGTACAAGGCGTTCGGCGTTCCCGGCCTTGGTATGAAACGAGGATTGGGCGATGAACTTGTGGTAGCTCCGTACGCGACGGCTCTGGCGGCGATGATTGATCCGGAAGCGGCGGCTCGCAACTTCCGCCGCTTGGCCGAGGAGGGCGTGGACGGTCGTTACGGTTTCTATGAAGCGGTCGACTATACCCATCGGAAAGGTGAAGAGGACGAGCGGATTACCGAACCCAAGCCGCACGGCTCCCGCGGAGTGATCGTCCGGTCGTTCATGGCCCATCACCAGGGAATGAGCATCGTTGCCCTTGCCAACGTCGTCCTGGAGGGGCGGATGGTGGATCGATTCCACACCGACCCGCGAGTGCGAGCGGCATCGCTCCTGCTGCAGGAGCGGGTGCCACGGCACTCACCGATTACCCGCGTGCGCCCGGCCGAGGAAACCCGCGTGGCGGCGCCGGTCCCGGCCGTGGCGGTCCGCCGGTTCCGCACCGCGCGCACCCGGTATCCCCACGCGCAGTTCATCTCGAACGGAACCTATACCACTGTGGTGACCAACGCCGGCGGCGGCGCCAGCTTCTGCCGGGGCAACGTGGTCACCCGTCACCGGGAAGATGCCACTCGTGATGTCGGCAGTCAGTTCCTTTACCTTCGCGATGTCCGGAGCGGGTTGGTCTGGTCGCCGACTTATCATCCCACCAAGCGCGAGCCGGAGGAGTACCTTGTCACGTTCCAGGCGGAACGGGCTACCTTCCGCCGCCGCGACGAGGGGATTGCGACCCAGCTCGATATTGTCGTCTCACCCGAGGACGATGTCGAAGTTCGTCGCCTCACGGTCACCAATCAGACCGACCGGCCGCGGGAGCTCGAGGTTACCAGTTACGCGGAAATCGTGCTGGCATCGCTCAGTGCCGACCTGGCGCATCCGGCCTTCAACAAGCTTTTCATCGAAACCGAGTATCTGCCCGCGGCAGCTGCCCTGATTTGCAGCCGGCGACCTCGGGCGCACGACGAGCCTCGGCTCTGGGCGGTTCACGTGCTCAGTATCGAAGGCAGAATGCAGGGGGCAGTGGAATGGGAGACCGACCGGGCGCGCTTCCTGGGCCGAGGTCGGGGGCCTGAGGATCCCATCGCGCTGGAAGGCCGGCCGCTCTCGGGTATGACAGGAGCGGTGCTGGACCCGATCGTGAGTCTACGCCAACGGATCCGCCTTGCGCCGGGCGGGGTGGTCCGGCTCTCGTTTGCCACCGGGATCGCGTCGACGCGCGAGGACGCGGTTGCCCTGGCCTACAAGTACCACGCCTCGAGTGCCGCAGCGCGTACCTTTGCGCTGGCATTCAGTCAGGCCCAGAGCACGCTCCGATACCTGGGCATCTCCGGCGTCGATGCGCAGCTGTTCGAGCGCCTGGCATCCCGCGTGCTTTATGCCGACAACTCGTTGCGGGCCGATCCCGAGCTGCTGGCGCGCAACGTTTTGGGCCAGTCGGGGCTTTGGGCTCATGGCATTTCCGGTGATCTGCCGATTCTGCTCGTGCGCATCGTGACCGGAGACGATTTCGACCTGGCGCGGCAGGTGCTGCAGGGACAGGAGTACTGGCGCCTCAAGGGTCTGAGCGTCGACGTCGTGATCCTGAACGAGTATCCCATCGGCTATATCGACGATATCCAGGTGCAACTCGCGGCCCTGCTCGACAGCGGCCCCTGGGGCGCGTGGAAGCAGCGGTCGGGCGGGGTCTTCCTTCTGCGCGGCGATCGGATGCGGGAGGAGGAGCGTATCCTGCTTGCCACGGTAGCCCGCGCCGTTCTGAGCGGCGATCGCGGCAGTCTTTCGACGCAACTGGATTTGCCGTATGCCGAGCCGAATATCCAGCGGGAGCCGGAAATGCTGGCGGCCGCATCGGCCGTGCCGGATCCCGAAGTGCCGATCGAGGTTCCCCCGCGCCTTCTCACCAATGGGACCGGAGGCTTTTCCGCCGACGGACGGGACTACATCATCGTGCTCGACGGCGACCGTGATACGCCGGTTCCGTGGGTCAATGTGATTGCCAATCCCAACTTCGGCACCGTCGTCTCGGCCTCGGGCTCTGCATACACCTGGTCCGAGAACAGTCGGGAGAACCGGCTCACGCCGTTTTCCAATGATCCTGTCACCGATCCGGCCACGGAAGCGCTGTTTCTCCGGGACGACGACAGCGGCGACATCTGGTCGCCGACGCCGGGCCCGATCCGGCGTTCCGTCGACGGCGGTCGCTATCTGATCCGGCATGGAGCGGGCGAATCGAGTTTCGTGCATGGTTCGCGCGGTGTCCTGCAGGAACTGACTGTGCTGGTGGATCCGATGGACCCGCTCAAGTTCTCGGTCCTGACTCTCACCAATCGAACCGATCGAACCCGTCGGCTCTCCGTCTTCGGCTATAGCGAATGGCGGCTCGGTCCGCCACAGTCGGGCGAGCGGCTCCATGTGCTCACCGAGCATGATGTCGACACCGGTGCGGTGCTTGCCGCCAACCGCTACAACCAGGATTTCGCCGAGCGCGTCGCCTTTTTCCACGCCAGCGAGCCGGTCGAATCAGCAACGGGGAGTCGCCTGGCCTTTCTGGGGCGGAATGGTTCGCCGTCGCGGCCTGCGGGGTTGAGCCACGCCGTTCTGTCCGGCGAGTTCGGCGCGGGACTCGACCCCTGCGCTGCGCTCCAGGTTCGCATCGTCCTGGCACCGGGGGAATCGCGCCGCGTCGTGTTCCTGCTCGGGCAGGGCCGCGACCGGGCCGACGCCCTCGATCTGATCCGTCGGTACGGCAGTGTGGCCGCGGCAGATTCGGCGCTCGAGGCCTCGCGCCGTCTCTGGTCGGATGTGATCGAAACTGTGCAGGTGCGCACGCCCGACGACTCGTTCGACGTGATGATGAACGGCTGGCTGGTCTATCAGAATCTCAGCTGCCGTCTCTGGGCCCGGTCGGCGTTCTACCAGCCTGGCGGAGCCTACGGCTTTCGCGACCAGCTCCAGGACGTCATGGCCCTGGTCCTGGCGCGGCCCGATCTGGTCCGTGCTCATATCCTGCGCGCCGCCGGCCGGCAGTTCGTGGAGGGCGACGTTCAGCATTGGTGGCACGAACCGGCCGGTCGAGGATTGCGGAGCAAGTGCTCGGACGATCTGCTTTGGCTGCCGTACGTGGTGGCACACTATGTCAGCGTCACGGGAGATCATGCGATTCTTGACGAGGTGGTTCCGTATCTGGAGTCGCCGCTGCTCGAGGCCGGTGAAGTCGAGGCCTATCAACTGCCGAGCGTGTCCGCGACTTCCGGGTCGCTCTTCGATCATTGCATTCGGGCAGTCGATCGGGGCCTGACCGCGGGCTCGCACGGCCTGCCGCTGATGGGGGCGAGCGACTGGAACGACGGGATGAACCGGGTCGGCGTCGAGGGCCGGGGCGAGAGCGTCTGGCTGGGATGGTTCATCCATACCGTGCTCCGGCGGTTCATCCCGCTCTGCGAGGCGCGCGATCCCGCCCGTGCGACCCGCTATGCCCGGCAAGCGATCCGGCTGGCGGCGGTGCTCGATCGCGCCTGGGACGGCGAGTGGTATCGGCGCGGCTACTACGATGACGGGACGCCGCTAGGTTCGGCTCAGAACGACGAGGGCAAGATCGATTCGATCGCGCAGTCGTGGGCGGTCCTGTCCGGTGTGGCGCCGCTCAAGCGCGCCGAGCGGGCGATGGACGCGGTGCGGACGCAATTGGTCCGTCGTGATGCGCGTGTCGTGTTGCTGTTGACGCCGCCGTTCGACCAATCGGCCCAGGATCCGGGCTACATCAAGGCCTATCCGCCCGGTGTCCGGGAAAACGGGGCGCAGTACACCCACGCCGCCGTATGGACGGTCATGGCGGTGGCCGAGTTGGGGAACGGAGACGAGGCGGTCGAACTGTTTCACCTGCTCAATCCGATCAATCATACCAGGAGCGCTGCCGAGGTAGCGCACTACAAGACCGAGCCGTATGTGCTGGCCGGCGATGTCTATTCCCACCCGGCCCATGCCGGCAGAGGCGGGTGGACCTGGTACACCGGATCGGCGGGGTGGCTCTATCGGGCCGGGCTCGAGAGCATTCTCGGTCTCACCCGTCGGGGGGATACCTTCACGGTAGACCCCTGTATTCCGACGGCATGGCCGGAGTTTACGATTTCCTGGCGCCACGGCAGGAGCCGTTATGAGATAACTGTCGGCAATCCGGAGCGGCGGTGCCGCGGAGTGACGGGTGTAATGCTCGACGGCGTGCCGGTGAACCCCCTGGAAATTCCGCTGGTGGATGACGGGGGCATCCATCAGGTGTATGTGCTCCTCGGCGATCGTCGGCGGCCCGCGCGGTAGTGCCGGCTGCTTCGAATGGTACTGGGGGGATCCGTCGCATTGGAGGACAGTCGATGACAGTTTCTGCAGACGTTCGGATTGCGTCCGGTGCTCCGTACTGGCTGATGCTGAATGGCCTGGTCGAGCCGCCGGAACTGCCGCTGCCGCCGCGAGCCGACGTGCTGATCGTCGGTGCCGGGATAACCGGGTCGCTCCTCGCCGACACACTGGTCCGCGACGGCCGCATGGTGGTAGTCCTCGAGCGCCATGCGCCCGCCGAGGGGAGCACGGCAGTCAGTACCGCGCTGCTGCAGTATGAGCTGGACGTGGAACTCGCTGCGCTGGCTGATCTGATCGGTCTGGACTCCGCAGTACGCGCCTACCGGCGGTGCGCCGAGGCCATAGACGAACTCGCGGCCCTGGCGGCTTCGCTGGGCGACGGATGCGGGTTTCAGCGAGTCGCCAGCGTCTATCTCGCCTCGCGCCGGCGGGACGTCAAACGGTTGCGGCGTGAGGCCGAACTGCGCCAGGAGCACGGATTCGATGTCCGGTTCCTTACCCGCCGCGATCTGGCCGATCGCTACGACGTTCCCGCGGCGGCCGCACTGGAGACCCCGCATGCCGCGCAGGTGGATCCGGTGGCGCTGGCCCGGCGTCTGCTGGATCGGGCGGTCGCCGGGGGCGCCGTCGTTTGCCCGAGGACGGCGTTGCTCGAATGGCAGGACGAGGGTGCCCGATGTCGGGTCGTGACGACGCGCGGGCAATGTATGGCGCGGGCGGTCGTATTTGCGACGGGCTATGAGCTTCCCCCAGGGGTGCCGAACGGCGATGTCGCCCTCCACAGCACTTATGCCTTCGTCACTCAGCCCGGTCCGTTGCCCCCGCCACTCGGCCGGGGCGCCGTGCTCTGGGAGACCGCGCGCCCGTACACCTATGCCCGGACGACCTCCGACGGGCGCGTGCTGGTCGGTGGGATGGACGTCCCGTTTCGGAATGCGGATGGACGCGACGCGCTGCTGCCGGTGCGCATTCGGGCGCTCGAGACGCGGATTGAACGCTTGCTTGGCATTGAACCGCTCGAGCGCGCCTTCGCATGGGCCGGCACCTTTGCAGCCACACCGGACGGGCTGCCGTACATCGGGCAGATTCCGGGGGAATCACGCGGATATGCGGCTCTGGGGTACGGTGGTAATGGCATCGTCTTCAGTGCCATTGCCGCCGAGCTGATTGGTGCGCAGATCGGCGGGCAGTCGCATCGAGATGAGCAGCTGTTTCACTTCGACCGCGCTCGACGCACCTGATCCGCAGGGCGCTACCGCGCTGGGCAGCTCGATCTCACCTGTCTCTCCGTCATCACCGCCAGCGAGGTGCTGCACGGTGTCCTCCCGGCTTTCCCTCGCGTCAGCGTGGCGTCAGACCTTGATCCGTCAGCGCGTAGCGCGTCATATCGAGGTCGGCGAACGAGCGGGCCATGTCCTTCGCGTCGCGAACGGCCAGGTCGATCGTCGCGCGATCGTTGGTGTCGTACCCGTTCACGTAGCGACCGACGATCATCATGGTGCCAACCGAAAGCGTCTCGGCAAACCGCTGCTTGTCGGCGTCATCCATCGCCTGGACCCACCCCGAACGGGCCAGCGCCTCGCGGGTCCGGCTGCGAACCGCGATGACGTGGGATCGCGGCGGTTGGGCGTGGTGGTCGTTGGCAACCTGCCAGATCATGACCATGTGGCTGGCCAGGACGTCCGCCACGTCGCGATCGGAGAAGCCGTAGGGCCGGAGGAGCGTGCGAAAGCCGTTCTGTAACTGCCCGCTGCGCACCAGGGTGGCGATGTCCTGGCGACTCCGTCCCTTCCTCAACGCGGGCGCCAGGGTCTCGGCAAATCGATCGGCCAGCTCGTTGGTGACGGCGGTGGTGCTGCGGAATGTCAACGCGTGGTAGTTCGGGCTGGCGCTGCCGGTAGCCGCGCCGGAGGTTTGTGCCGTCGAGCCCGTCGCACCCGTCGGCGGCGTTCCTCGACCGGTGACCTGCGGGTTCCGGACGCTCACCATGGTCCGGCGGACGCGTTCGACGGTTGCCTCGAGGGTAATGCGGGTGCCGGCCTGCGGCATGCCTCGCCCGCCGGGGAAGAAGACGAAAACGTGAAAGCCTTGTCCGTCGCCGCTGACCAGATGGATCGCCTGGTCGGTGCGGGGCGGGTGCACCACCGTTCCCGTGATGTTGATCGTACGGCCGTTGAGCAATTGCCCCGTCCGCGCGGCGTCCGCGCTGTTCATCGCCTGCAATTCATCGACCGTGAATACGTGCGAGCCGATGCTGCTTGCGGTAATGTGCGCGGGCCAGCGGGCCGCCGCGGCGCCCCCCGTTCCGGTCCCGCTTCGGCCCATCGACGAACGAATGCCCGCCGAGCGGATCTGATTGCCGAGCGAATTGACGACGCCCTGGCCGTAGAGCTCGGCCATACCCATATAGTCCTGTGCCGACAGCCGGTTGGCTGGCAGCGCCAGGACCGCACCCAGCACGACCGGTCCTGCCCGGCTGCCGATCAGTTGTCGCAGGACGAACCGAACCATATTCGCTCCCTTCATGCTGCCATCCGGACTCCGTGCCCAGCGCGCGTGATTCTGGTGCACGAGGGCGCCGCCTCGCCATCATGTCCCAAAATGTGTTTTCAGGAAGGATTTGGACAAGGGAAAAACCTCATGTGACCGATAATGCATCTTGGCCGGGCCTACGCGCCCTGGGGATACGGCGACAATGGCATCGTCTTCAGTGCCATTGCCGCCGAGTTGATTGGTGCGCAGATCGGCGGGCGGTTGCATCGGGACGAGCAGCTGTTCCGCTTCGACCGCGCTCGACACACCTGATCCGCAGGGCGCTGCCGCTCTGGGCGGCGGGCCGCGCCAAGTCAGTTGGTCCGATGCAGGGGACCGCCCATCCGGCGGCGGACCGCTTCATCATCAGGCCGAGGTGCCCGCTGCTTTCGGTCGGCGGGAGATCGGGTCGACGTGGGTGCCGCAGTGTAGGCCGCCTTGCCCGTCAGCAGCGCGTCGATTTCGCGCTCCGCTTCCTCGTTGCTGATGCCGTACTCGGCGCGGATCAAGGTGCGAATTCGCTCCCAGTCTCCATCGGTCGCGTCGAGTTCCGCTTCCGCCAGATTTGACCACCGCTTGAGAATCCGATTCTTCAGATCGGGCCAACGGTCACGGTCGTGGCTGCGTTCGTGTTGCATGAGTTTTTCTCCCTCCGATTAATGGGTTTCGCTTTCTCCTGGCGTCTCTGTAACAGTGGTGTCTCGTGTGCTGCAAGCTGGGCAACGATCGATGTCGGTTGCCTTTGCGATCGGCTGCATGAGGGGTGACGCCGACGCGAGCCGGATCGGGCACATATGCGTAGCAAGCGACTTTGAGGTGTCGTACTGTGCTGTGGCGCCTTTCGGGACATCGTACCGTGGGCGATTTCGAGCGTCGTGACGGACCGCGTTTCCGGGCAAACCTACCAATGCGATCGATCGGCTGATTTCAGGGCGAGACACGTCGGGGGAATGTCGGTCGCGGCATTGGCGGCGATGGCTCTGCTGATGCCGAGGTGCGCGGTTTTGGGGAGTCGACCGAGCGACCGACGCTGGGCGGCCCGCCTGGTGCGCCGCCAGGTCTCAATCACGAGTCGCTCCGGCTGGGCGAGGTCCGCAGGTCGTCGGTGCCGACGAAATTCCGACCATAATTTCGCCCAGGACGAATTTGCGGACCAGACAGTCGTCTGGTCTGGTCGGCATCCGGTACCTGCTCGACAATCAGCCCATGGCACGATCTTCGCCCACAGGAGTGGACGAGCTTGAGTCAGGGGGCTTACCGTTCGGGGCTGTCAGTGATCGGAAACCGCACCGGGAGCAGAATGCGCACAGGTTTGGTCGGGATAGTGGCAGGGCTGTGCTTCGCGCTACCGATGGCAGGGTCGGCGGGGGTCGCGGCACAGTCGCCCGTGATTGGAACGATTTCCGCCGTCGACAGTGCCGGCACCGTCGTGACCGGGCCGGGCAGGATCGTGTACCTGGTCCCCGTGTCCGGCGCCATTCGAAACGAGTGGAGGGCGCTTTGTCAGCGCCAGGCCCGGGAGGAGAAGGCCCGAGAGGCGGCCCGGGACGAGCGGCCCGGCAAGGGCAACGGGGGCGATACCGTCGGCCACGGTGCTGCGGAGCGGGACGAGCGACTGACCGAGGAACGGCTGACGCTCCTCCAGCGGCATGCCGCCTGGCGTGTCACGTCTTCCGAAGCCGGCGAGTTCGCCTTCGACGGCATCCCGCGCGGCACCTACTGGATGCTCTCGGCGATGCGGGTCGGGACCCGGCAATACCACTGGGTCGAGCGGATTTCGGTCCCCCTCCGCCGTCCCCAGAGCCTGACGGAGCGAAACGCGACAGCGCCCGGCTGTCGCGACGGCCTTCCCTGAGCCCGGACGGCGGACAGGCCCCAGTGTCGGCAGACTACCCCTGGTTGGTGGGGGGCTTACCTTCCTACTGAAGCAGGTTCGGTAACGGATGACGGGTCGGCCATCGGGGGATCATATGACCAAGCGGGTGCAGAGCTATGAGACGGACGAGATCACGGTCACCTTCGACCCCAACGTCTGCATCCATTCCGGAGTCTGCGTTCGCACCCTTCCCGCCGTTTTCGATGTTCGCCGTAAACGTTGGGTCGCCCCGGAAGCAGCTCCCCCTGCCGAGGTAGCGGCAATGATTCGCACCTGTCCGTCCGGCGCGCTCCAGTACCGGCTACGCAGCGAAGAAGAGGGAAGCGAGGCCTGATCGTCGAGGGAATCCCAACCCTCGCAACGATCCGGTCAGTCCGACTCCGAAGGAGACCGGTGCTCGCCGGTGGCGCCGAGTGCCATCAAAGCTTCATCGAAGTTCAACGATAGTTCGCTCGGTGCGAAGAGTTGTGACAGGTGTGAGGCTGCCACCGTTTCGCGCACACGAGGGTCGAGGTTGCAGAGCAGGACCTGAATCCCTTCCTTCCGGCACTGGCGAACCACTTCGCCGAGCGCCCGGAGCCCGGTCGAGTCGATGACCGGGACGTCGTCCATATCGAGAATCAGGGCGCGGGGTCTCCAGTTGACCTGACGCAGCGCGTCTTTGAACGATTCCGCGGCGCCGAAGAAGAACGGCCCGTCGATGTCGTAGACCTTCACGTCGCGGGGCACCCGCCTCCGCTGCGCCTGCTTGGCTTGCTCCCGAACATCGTCCGGTACGCCCTCCTGCTCCACTCCCAGCGGCTCGACGGTGGCGATCTCGGACATCCGCTTCATGAAGAGAAACGCGGCAAGGACCATCCCGACCGCGATTGCTACGGAGAGGTCGACCAGGACGGTCAGGCCGAACGTGGTCAGCATGATGGCGACATCGGTCCGCGGTGCGCCGAGGATCTCGGAGCGGAAGGTGCGCCACTCGCTCATGTGGTATGCCACCATGACGAGGATCGCCGCGAGCGTGGCCATCGGAATCATGGCGGCATAGCGGCCGGCAAAGAGGGTGATGATGAGGAGCGTGAACGCATGGACGACGCCGGCGATCGGGGTCCGGCCGCCGTTGCGGACGTTGGTTGCCGTCCGGGCAATCGCGCCGGTGGCCGGCATGCCGCCGAAGAGCGGGGAGGCGATGTTCGCCACGCCCTGCGCCACCAGCTCCATGTTACTGCGGTGCCGGCTGCCGATCATTCCGTCCGCCACCACCGCCGAGAGCAGCGATTCGATCGCCCCGAGTACGGCGAGGGTCAGCGCCGGCCCGGCCAGGTCGATCAGCATACGTTCCGTGACTGCGGGCCAGTGGGGGCTCGGTAGCCGGGCATCGATGACGCCGAAGCGCGAGCCGATGGTCTCGACCGGGAGGTCGAACAGTGCGACGACCACGGTGCCGGCAACCAGCGCGACGAACGGCGCCGGTATCTTAGTCGACACCCGCGGCCAGAAGACCAGTACGGCAAGCGTGCCGATGCCCAGGGCCGTGGTGATCAGGTCCAGGCTGCCCGCGTGGGCTACGTAGCTGGCCCATTTCCCGAAAAATTCGGTGGGAACGGTCTCGATCGAGAGACCCAGCAGATCTTTGACCTGCTGGGAAAAGATGATGAGCGCAATACCGGAGGTGAATCCCGTGATTACGGGGAACGGGATGTACTTGATGATGACGCCCAGTTTGAGCAGGCCCGCCGCCACCAGGACGAAGCCGGCCAGCAACGTCGCGACGATCAGTCCGTCCACCCCATACTTGGCGACGATGCCGGCCACGATCACCACGAAGGCGCCGGTGGGACCACCGATCTGCACCCGCGACCCGCCGAGCAGCGAGATCAGGAGGCCAGCGACGATACCCGTGTACAGCCCTCGCTCCGGGGTGACACCGCTCGCGATGGCAAAGGCGATACAGAGAGGCAGGGCCACGACACCGACGATGACGCCAGCGGTCAGGTCCGCCGCGAATTGGGTTCGGGTGTAGCCTTGGAGGGTCGTCAGGATTTTGGGAATGAAGCTTTGCACGGCTTATGGCTTGGGAGGAATGGACGTTTCAGCCAACTCGGCGCGGAAGCGGTCCGCCGCGGCCGTGTTGCCGAGCGCGGTGTACGCAGCTGCCAGGTCGGTACGGGCTGCTCGGAGAAAACTGACGGCCGGATCGGCTTGTTTCGTCAGAATCTCGTAGCCGGCCAGACTCTCGGTTGCGGCATCGCCATGACGGCGTTGGCGCAGCAGGGCCCGTCCCAACTTGATCCGGGCAATGCCGGTATTCAAGTTGTCGGGGCCAAGGCTCTGGCGGTAACCCTCGATTGCCTCGCGGTAGAGACGCTCGGCGCGCAGGTAGTCCTGGCGCTCCACGGCCACGCTGGCCAGGTTGGACAGGGCCGTGGCGACCAGGTAGTGGTTCGGACCGTGCACTGTGCGATAGATGGACACCATGCGGGTAAAACGACCTTCCGCTTCGTCCAGACGACCCTCGGCCATGGCGATCGATCCCAGGTCGCTCAAGGTCGAGGCGACCGAGGGATGATCCGGTCCGAAAACCCGTTCGCGGATGGCGAGCGCGCGCTCCAGGAGAGGCACTGCCTCACCGCGTCGCTGCTGAAAGACCAGCGATCGGCCGACCAGCGTCAGCGCCAGCGCGGTGCGATGATGATCGGATCCATACCATGGCTCCACGATCGCCAGCGCCTGCCGATGATACCGTTCGGCTTCGGGATAGTGCCCCAGGTCCTGCTGGATTGCCCCGAGGTTGGCGAGATCCTCGGCCACCAGCGGATGGCTTGGTCCGTAGAGCTGCTGCGTCATGGCCAGGACCCGGCGGTTGAGCGAGTCCGAGGTGTGATAGTTGCCGGCGTAGAAGTGGGCGCTCGCCAGGACGGACAGGGTGCTGGCAAACTCCGGCGTCGTCGCGTCAGCCAGATAGCGATCCCGAGTCTCTGACAGCAGGGCAATCGCTCCGGGATAATCGCCGCGCGCCGAGAGCACCTGGCCGACCGCGGTTCGCGCGGCAAGCACGTCGGGATGGTTGGCGGGGAGCAGCGCTTCGCTGACGGTCATGCCCTGACGGGTCAGGCTGTCGGCCGCATCCAGTTGCGCCTGGTCGAGCCGCAGTAAGCCCAATCCAACCGTTGCTTTGGCGACATCGGCATGGAGCGGTCCGAATCGCTCGCGGCGGAGGTCGAGCCCGGCGCGAATCAGGGTGTCGGCCTGGGCAATCCTGCCCAGCTTTTGGGCGATGCTGCCCAGGGTGAGATAGAGCTCGGCCTGCACCTCCGGCTCGGCGCGCAGGCTCCGCGCTTCCTGGATGCCGCGTTCGACCAGGGTGACGACGCGAAGGCTATCGGCCGGCCCGACCGCTCCTTCTCCGCCGGCAAAGAGATTCAGCATGAAGCGCTGAATCCGTTCGGTTCGCTCGACCTGCGCCACAGCCAGGTCGCGCGCATCGGCGAGCCGCACGGTGTAGAACACGGCCATCACGACCGCCGCCGCGGCGACGATGCCCGCGGCGGCCACGGCCCGCGTGTTCCGTCGCACGAACTTTCCGATCCGATATCCCAGGGAATCGGCGCGGGCTTCGAGCGGCGTGCCGGCGAGGTATCGATCCAAGTCGCGCACCAGCGCATCGACGGTCTGATAGCGCCGGGCGGGGTCGGCGTGCATGGCCGCCCGGCAGATCACATCGAGGTCGGCCCACTCGCTGCGTGACGCCGACACCGGAGCTCCGGGCACTGCTGACGGTCGTGGCGCCGTGGCTGCGCGGCTGGCGTTGGCTCCGTCTGCAGCATCCCTGGAGTGATCGGAGGCGCGGCGGCCCGTGAGCAGCTCGAACAGGACGGCGCCGAGAGCATAGACATCGGTCGGAGTGCCCAGCGGGCCGCCGGTGAACTGCTCCGGCGCGGCATAGGCCGGGGTCAGGAGGCGGAGGCCGGTGCGGGTCTGCTCGGCCTGGTCGGCGTCGATATCGGCGAAATGCTTGGCAATGCCGAAGTCGAGCAGCTTGACTGCCCCGTCGGTGCGGACCAGCACGTTGGACGGCTTGATGTCCCGATGAATGACTGCGTGCTGGTGGGCATGCTGAACTGCCAGCGCGGCCGCGCGGAAGATCGACAGCCGTTCGGCGAGGGACGATCCGCGCTGGGTGCAGTAGTCGGTGACGGGCAACCCCTCGACAAATTCCATCGCAAACCAGGGGGTGCCGTCAGGCAACGTCCCTGCGTCGAAGAGCTGCGCGATGGCCGGATGACTCAACTGCGCCAGTGTCCGCTGTTCAACGGCAAACCGGTGGCGTCGGGATGGGGAGAGCGTATCGCGAAGGATCTTGATCGCGGCAACGCTCGCCAGGTCGGCACGAGTGCCGAGGTAGACGACGCCCATCCCGCCTTCGCCGAGCAGGCGGACCAGCCGGTACGGCCCGAAAGGCTGGTCGAAGAGCCGACGCGGATCGGCATCGTTCAACACCGAGGAGGCCACCGAGGCCAGGTCCTGTCCGAGGAGCGCGTGCTGATCCCGGTCGACTTCGAGGAGCGCGCGAACCTCGTGGATCAGGGTTTGGTCACCCGCGGCTTCCGTTTCGAGAACTTCGGTCCGCTGGTCGGGAGGCAGGTCGGCCACGGCGTGAAAGAGCGCCTGGACACGTTCCCAACGCGCCGGGTCCATCATAACGAGCGTTGGAGTTCGCGACCGAGCCAGGCCTTGGCTGCGCGCCAGTCGCGCAAGACGGTCGCTTCCGAAATCCCCAGATCCTCTGCGATTTCGCGGGTGTCGAGCCCGCCGAAGAAACGGCTCTCGACCATCGAGGCCTGGCGCGGACTCAGCCGGGCCAGTTCCTCCAGGGCGGCATGGAGGCCGAGCAGCTCGTCGGCCGAAGTTGGCAGGGCAGCGGCGGCATCATCGTAGGTGATGACGGCAACGCCCGCGCCCCGCTTGCGCGCATTGCGCCGGCGGGCAGCATCGACCAGGATCTGCCGCATGGCGCGGGCGGCAATCCGTTTGAAATGGAGATGGGAAGTGGCGGCGAGTCCCGGCGAGTTGGCCATCTTGAGCCAGGCTTCGTGGACCAATGCCGTCGGGTTCATCGAGGCGTAGGGATCGTCCCGATGCACACTCGACGCCAGGCGACGCAGCTCTTCATACGCCAGACTGAAGAGATCATCGAACGCCTGTTTGTCCTGGTCCATCGATGCCCCGATAGGTCGCGGTTGCAACATCAAGCCTAATCCGAACGGCCGCTGCCGCAACTGGCATGCATTGCTCCGGGTCCGTCTGCCGTTAGAATACCAGGTTCACTCTGTCACAATATTCGGAAGGTCACCCCGGCTTGCCCCTGCGGCCTGGGTCGTTGGTCCCATTCTGGAGAGTACTATGCGCGCACGAGCGCTCGGTCGGATCGTCGTGGGGCTGGTCGGAATTCTGGTTCTTGGATGGATGACGCCGATCGCGGCGCAACGGATCGGTGGACAGCAGGCGCGGAGCATCGATCAGGTGTTCAATCGGTTTACCATCGGCGCGGCACCGGGGTGCGCCGTGGGTGTCTATCGCGGTGGTTCGATCGCGTACGCCAAGGGATATGGCTTGGGGAATCTCGAGTTGGGGATTCCGATCAGCCCGGCCTCGACTTTCCAGTTGGCCTCGGTGTCGAAGCAGTTCACCGCCATGGCGATGGTGCTTCTGGAGCAGGACGGGCTCCTCCGTTTGGACGACGACATCCGGAAGTATGTGCCCGAGGTGCCGACGTTTGGCCGGACCGTCACCATCCGCCAGATGATCAACCATACGAGCGGGCTCCGGGACGGGATTACCCCGCTCGTCCTGGGCGGCCTCCAGTTTCCCGAAGAGGCCATCCGGATGGAGGACGCGCTCGGCGCCATCGTGCGGCAGGAGCGCCTCGAGTTCGAGCCGGGCACGGACTACAGCTACAGTAATGCGACGTACTGGCTGATGGGTGTCATCGTGCAGCGGGTGACGGGGAAGTCGCTCACCGAATTCACCACCGAGCGCATCTTCCAGCCGCTCGGGATGAACAGCACCCGGTTCCACGGCGATCCCTGGAGCCTGCTGCCGGGGCGCACCCATGCGTACGCTTGGCGCGCATCCGACTCGACCTATCGGTTCGACGTGCCTTTCTATGAGAGCGTCGGAGCGGGCGGTCTCTACACCTCCGTCAACGACTTGCTGCTCTGGGATCAGAACTTCACGACCGGCAAGGTCGGCGGCGCCGCGGCGATCCGCGCGCTTGAGACGCGTGGCGTGCTAGCGAGCGGCGACACGCTCTCGTATGCGCTGGGCATTGCCCGCGGCACCTATCGGGGCGTCACGACCTGGTCGCATTCCGGGGCGGACGGCGGCTACCGGACACACCTGGTGCGGATTCCGGAGCACAAGCTGGGCGTCGCGGTGCTCTGCAATGTCGGCAATGCCGGTCCGGCCGCCCTGCTCGATCAGGTCGTCGATATCGTGCTCGAGCCGGTCCTCGCGCCGCGGTCGGCGACGGCGGACGTCCCTGCCGACGTTGCCGTGCCCCAGGCCGACCTCGCCGCGCGTGCCGGATACTATCGGAACGATCGCGACCTCTACCGGTTCATGGCCCAGGACGGGAAACTGCGCTTCGGTCTCAACCCGCCAGGGCGTGAACTCCGCGCGCTGGGACAGGACCGCTTCCAACTGGGCAACGACCCGCTCGGCATCTTCACGTTCGTCCGGCGCGACGGTGCGTGGGTGGTACAGCGCCCGCATCCGTACATCGCCGGGCGGAACATGGAGCTCACGGCGGCACCATCCGCGAACCCCACCGAAACCGACCTCGCAGCGTACGCGGGTGAGTACTGGAGCGAGGACTTCAACGCGCCGGCCACCGTCTCGGTCAAGGAGGGCCGGCTCGTCGTGCGACATCACCGCGGCAACGAGATCCCCCTCCGTCCTACCATCGTCGATGGGTTCACACCGGTCGAATGGGGGCCCGGTCGGTATCAGTTCCAGCGCCACGCCGGCTCGTGGGCCGTGGTGGGATTCGTGATCGACACCGATCGGGCCCACGGGATGCGGTTCGTGCGTCGGCGCTGATCGCGGCAGGGCAGGCTGGATCGGTCGCCGTCCCTAGTGAGCGACCGATCCAGGCCTTACGTTGATGTCATGCATGATGCGCACGAATTTCTTCGGTCCCTAACGATCGTTCTCGCAGTCGGGGGCTTCACTGCGTATCTGTTCCAGCGGATCAAGCAGCCCGTCGTCCTCGGGTATCTGATCGCGGGCCTGCTGGTCGGCCCGTACGTGCCGGTCGGGTTCGTTGCGGACAAAGCGATCGTCCAGACCTTGTCGGAGCTGGGCGTCATCCTGCTGATGTTCTCCTTGGGCCTCGAGTTCAGTCTCCGCAAGCTGGTCCAGCTGGGATCGACTGCGGGACTGACGGCCGCCATCCAGGCCGGCATCGTCGCGTGGCTCGGCTTTCTGGTCGGACAACTGTTCGGCTGGGGCGACCTGGAGAGCATCTTCCTCGGGGTCGCCATTGCGATTTCCAGCACGACCATCATTGCCAAAGTTTTCGAAGACCAGAAGGTGACTGGACGACTGCGCGATCTGGTCGTCGGCATCCTCCTGTTCGAAGATCTGATTGCCGTCATCGGGATGGCGGCGCTCACCGCGGTGGCCACCGGCGGCGGTCTCTCGGCGTCGGCCCTGGCGCTTACCATCGGCCGGCTAGGTCTCTTCCTGGTCTTGCTGGTCGGCATCGGCATCGTGGTGATTCCGCGGGTCATGCGCGCGGCCACGGCACGGAGTACCCCGGAAATCGTGGTGGTGATGGGGATCGGGATCTGCTTCCTGATGGCCTTTCTTGCGCAGGAAGCGGGCTACTCGATTGCGTTGGGCGCCTTCATGGCCGGCTCGCTGATTGCCGAAGGCGGGCTTGGTGAGCATCTCGACCACGCCACCAAGCCGGTGCGCGATCTCTTCGGGGCGGTCTTCTTCGTGTCGGTCGGCATGCTGATCGATCCGGCGCTCCTGGTGGCGCATTGGCAGCCGATCGTCGTGCTGACCATCGTCGTCGTGATCGGTAAGATCGGGAGCGTGACGCTCGGCGCCTTCCTGGCCGGTACGCCGCCCCGGACCGCCATCCAGGCCGGGATGAGCCTGGCCCAGATCGGCGAATTCTCGTTCATCATCGCGACCCTCGGGCTCTCGCTCGGCAAGACCGGCCCCTACGTCTTCCCGGTGGTGGTCGCAGTGTCCGCCATCACGACGCTGCTGACGCCGTGGCTGGTCCAGAGTTCCGGGCGAGTCGCGACGGCCATCGATCGCGGGATGCCCCCGCGGCTCCAGACGCTGACGTCGCTCTACGGATCGTGGCTCGATCGGCCTCGGAAATCGGCGGCGACTCGGCGTGGTTTTCGGCGGGTGGTCAGCCTGTTGCTGGTGGACGCAGCGGTGCTGAGCGGTGTCATGGTCGCCGTCAGCCTCTACTTCTCGACGTTGGTCGATGCGACCGTGACCGCCACCGGGATCACGCCGAGTGTTGCCCGGATCGCGATCATCATCGCGGCGGGCCTGGTGGCGGCGCCGCTCGTCGTCGGGATCGGACGCCTGGGGCGCCGGCTCGGCGATCGGGTCGCCCAACGCGCCTTTCCGCCCGTTGCCAAGGGATTGGATCTCAATCGGACGCCCCGCCAGGTTCTCACGCTCGTGCTGCAGTTGGTGATCGTGCTGTTGACGGGCATGGCGGTGGTCGCCGTGACACAGCCGTTTTTGTCGACGTTCACGGGACCGCTCATTCTGGTGGTGTTTCTGGCGGGGTATGCGATTGCCATCTGGCGACGCGCGTCGGACCTGGACGGGCACGTCAAAGCCGGCGCGCAGGTGGTGGTCGCAGGTCTGGCCCGTCAGGCTCATGCCGGCGCCGTGCCCCAGCATCTCGAGATGCCGGAGCAGGTCAAGGAACTGCTGCCGGGCCTCGGTGCGCCGATCGTTGTCACCCTCGGTGAACAGAGCTATGCGGTCGGCCGCACCCTGGCCGAACTCGAGCTTCGCAGCCGGACCGGAGCGTTGATTCTGGCGATTGCCCGTGCCGAAGCATCGATTCCCGTGCCGGGGCCCAATGAACGACTCCAGGCCGGCGACCGTCTCGCGGTGGCCGGGTCGCACGAATCGATCGGTGCTGCCGAGAGACTCCTGTCGATCGGAGAATCGCCTGGCGGTTCGGGGCAGCGCTCGTAGTCGCAGCCGAAGGAATCGTTGGATCCTCGGCCCGGCCTTGCCTTCCGATTGGGCCGGTTATTTCTTATCAGATTAGCGGCATTAGGAGCCGGATGTACCGCCCCGCAGGTTATCCCGATACCAGTTCAGGCAGCGATGTCGTGGAGCGTTCTCGTGTCCACTGATTCCGCATTGCTACCCCCCGGTCGCACCCTCGGCGTGATCGGCGCGGGTGTGATGGGTCAGACCATTCTCAAAGGGTTGCTGGAGCAGGGGGCCGTGACACGGGACCAGCTCTGGGCCAGCAGTAAAACGCGGGAGTCCTGCGACCGGGTTGCCGGGCTGTTAGGCATTCCGGTGGAACAGGATTTCGCCCCGCGCGTGGGGGATGCCGCGATCGTGATCGTCTGTGTCAAACCGGCCCAGATTCCGACCGTGTTGGGCCGGCTCGGCATGCTGGGCCTTCGGGACGATGCGCTGCTGATCTCGATTGCCGCCGGTGTCACCACGGCTACGCTTGCTGCGGCGCTCGGGACGCCGCACGCGTGGGTGCGCGCCATGCCGAATACGCCCTGCGTCGTCGGGCACGGGATGACGGCCGTCTGTGGCGGGCCGACCGCGCGACCGGAACACCTGGCGCTGGCGCAGCGGATCTTTGCCGTCGTGGGGCGGAGCGTGATCCTCGACGAATCGCATTTCAATGCGATCACGGCGCTCAGTGCCAGTGGCCCGGCCTACATGTATCTGATGATGGAAGCGCTGGCCGATGCGGGCGTCCGAGTGGGGTTGCCGCGCGACAAGGCGCTGATGCTCGTTGCGCAGGCCATGCTCGGCGCCGCCAAGATGGTGCAGGACAGCGGTCGCCATCCCGCTGCGTTGCGAGACGATGTCACCACGCCGGCCGGGTGCACGATCGGCGGGTTGCTGATGCTCGAAGATGGGAAGATCCGGTCCGTGCTGGCGCGGGCCGTGGAGGAAGCGACACGAATCGCCGGGCAGTTGGGGCCGGCGGCGCCTGTCGAGACAGGCAGAAAGGGGTCGTCATGACCGCAGTGAGTCCGTCGAAAACCGGTGAGTACATCGCGCTCGAGGAGCGCTACGGCACCAACAACTATCATCCGCTGCCCATCGTCGTCGAGCGCGGGGAAGGGGCCTGGGTCTATGACGTCGAAGGCCGTCGGTTCCTCGACTGTCTGAGTTCATACTCGGCCGTCAACCTGGGGCACGGACATCCGCGCCTGATCGAAACGCTGACTGAGCAGGCGGCCCGGGTCACGCTGACCTCGCGGGCCTTCCGCAACGATCAGCTCGCCTTCTTCGTCAAGGAGCTTGCGGAGCTGGCGGGGCTCGACAAAGTCCTCCCGATGAATACCGGCGCCGAAGCGGTCGAGACGGCCATCAAGGCGGCACGGCGCTGGGGCTATCGCCGGAAGGGGATTGCGAAGGATCGGGCCAAGATCATCGTCTGCGAAGGGAATTTCCACGGCCGCACGACCACCATCGTCGGCTTCTCGTCGGAGGAATCCTATCGCGACGGCTTCGGGCCGTTCACGCCCGGCTTTGTCCAGATTCCGTTCGGCGACCTGGACGCGCTGGCCGCGGCGATCGACGATGATACCTGCGGCTTCCTGGTCGAGCCGATCCAGTGTGAGTCCGGGATTCACATTCCGCCCGATGGATACTTGCGGGCTGCAGCCGACCTCTGCCGTGCGCGCAATGTTCTCTTGATCGCCGACGAGATTCAGACCGGGCTCGGCCGGACCGGCAAGCGCTGGGCGTGCGACTATGAAGGGGTCACGCCGGACCTCCTGATCGTGGGGAAGGCGCTCTCCGGCGGGGCTTATCCGGTGTCCGCCGTCATCGGCCGGGACGAGGTGATGGAGCTGTTCAACCCGGGCAGCCACGGCAGCACCTATGGCGGCAACCCGCTGGGGTGCGCCGTGGCGCGGACGGCCATGGCCATTCTGAATGACGAAGATCTGGCCGGCCGGTCGGCGCGGTTGGGCGCCAAGGTCTTGACTGCGCTCAAGTCGATTAAGCACCCGCACATTCGCGAGGTGCGCGGCCGGGGCCTGCTGATCGGGATCGAGTTGACCGTACCGGCTCGGCCCTACTGTGAGCGTCTGGCCGAGTTGGGCTTGCTGTGCAAGGAGACGCACGACCTGGTGGTGCGGCTGACTCCGCCGCTGGTGATTGCGGAATCGGATCTGGACTGGATGGTTGCGCAGGTACAGTCGGTCTTTGCCGCGTGATGCGTACGGCCGGCCGGTCGCTCAGTTCGGGCGATCGGCCGGTTTCCTTTCCCGCAGATATTCCCGCCCGCGCTCCATCAATCGTACGAACGTCGCCTCGTCACCTTCCCGCACGGCCGTGCGGACCTGGTCGACCGCCGTCTGTAGCGCATCGAGCGCGTCCATCCCGAAATCGTTGAGCCGCTGGATTTCGAAGTAGAGGTGCGGATTCTCTTCGACTACCGGACTTGCGACGGCAAGCTGGCGGTCGAATGTGGTACTCGAAAGACGAATCAGTTCGGCGGCCGATTCGCCGCAATCGGCGAGCGCGGTGACGAACGCGATGTTGAGCGCATGCGAAAGGCCCAGGACATACGCGACCATCCGATCGTGCTGATCGAGCGCCATCGGCACGAGACGGGCGCCGGTGCCGTCGAACAGGCCGGCAACGCGCGCGGTGGCGTCCGGATGGCCCAGGTCGACCACGATGATATGGCGACCGGTCAGGTCCTCTGCCGACGGGCCGAACATCGGGTGGATCGACGTCGTGGCAATCCCGGCCTCAGCCAATGCCGTGAGTCCCTGGCGCAGGGGAGACTTGAGCGACCCGACGTCGAAGACGATACCGGTCGGCCGCCGAGCCCGGAGTTCGTCGAGAATGGTAGCGCTGATCCGAAGCGGCGCCGCGACGGCAATCAGGTCATGGTCCAGCGCCGTGTCCCGCCAGTCGGTGTAGTGGCGAAACCCTGGCGGTGCGCCGGCAGGATCGGCCACCTGGACCGACAGGCCGCGCCGGGCGAGATAGCCGGCCAGCCAGGCGCCCATTCGGCCGGCGCCGCCGATGACGAGGGCGCGCTGGCCGGTTGCGGTCGGATGGGCGGGCGAGGCCGATGGTGGAGATGAGTGCGACATCGGGATCAAGGTAGGCCTGCCGGCGCATCGGACCAAGGCTCGAACGGGTTCGTGGCCGACTCGCGCATTGATTAAACTTGAAGCAGCATGCGGTTCGATGCACTCCCAAACGAGGATGCCATGCGAGTTCTGACGATCCGGTGGGTAGCAGCAGCGGTTCTGGTGGCGACGTCAGGGGCCGACGTTGCGGCGCAGCGAAGTGGGGCGGTGGACTCCGTGGTCGCGCATCAGATGCGCGAGCAGCATATCCCCGGCGTGGCGGTGGCGGTGGTGCAGAACGGACAGGTCGTGCTGTCGAAGGGGTACGGGATTGCGAATCTCGAGTGGCAGACCCCGGTCACGGATCGCACCGTCTTCAAGATCGCGTCTGTCAGCAAGCAGCTGATTGCCAGCGGGGTGATGTTGCTGGCGCAAGAGGGCAAGCTCAAGACGAGCGATCCGGTCTCCAAATACTATCCCGATGCCCCCGCAAGCTGGGCACCGTTGACGCTGGCGCACTTCATGAGCCACACCGGCGGTGTCGTGCGCGAAGGTGCGTTCGAGGCCTTTCGCTCCCAGCCGGATTCGATCGTCGTCAAAGGCGCGTACGGCCGGGATCTCCTCTTTCCGGTCGGCAGCAAGTGGTCCTATTGCAATACCTGCTATTTCGCGTTGGCGGACATCATTGCCCGGGTCTCGGGCCAGTCGTGGGAGGACTTCTTCCAGACCAGGATTTTCCGACCGCTCGGGATGACCGCCACCGGCGTGACGACGATCACCGGGATCATTCCGCAGCGAGCGGACGGCTACGTCTGGCGGAACGATGCCTGGTCACGCGCCGACGATATCCCCGCGGTGCGTCCGAGCGGCGCCTTCGTTTCGACGGTGGCGGACCTGGCCAAGTGGGAGCTGGCGCTCGAGGGCAACCAGGTCTTGACGGCGGCGTCGAAAGCGGAGATGTGGTCACCGACGCTGCTGACCGACGGGACCCGGCATGGCTACGGCTATGGTTGGAGTCTGGACTCGCTGGCGGGTCGTCCGCGGATCAGCCACGGCGGTTCGTTGACGGGGTTCCGGACGACGTTCATGCGGTTTCCGGAACAGCGGCTTGCGGTGATCGTGCTGACCAATGTTGCGAACGCCAATCCAGACCGGATCGCGGAAGGCATTGCCGGAGCGTACGGGATTCGCTGACGCCCCCGAGCAGCGCGCTCAGTCCTCCTGGAACAGGCGTTCGATCCGCTTGTCCTGCTGGGCGCGCCGAGTTCCGGGCTTGCGGACCGAGGCGGCGCGGATCTGCCGGCGCAGCTTCTTGGTGTTGGCTTTGAGCTCTTCGAACGCCTGCTCGACGGCCGCGCGGGTGGCCTCCCACTCGACGTGATTCGAGGCGGCTGACAAGGTGTCGAGCAACTGGCCCACCCGTTCGCGCTGGCGGAGCAGGTCGTCGAGTTTCCGGGTAAGATCCTCTCGGCTGCGCGGCCGGGCCCGAATGGCCTTCACGACCAGGGTGCCGTAGTCCGACTGCCATCGGTTGAGATGGGCGGTCATCGCGGCCCGAAACGCCGGCGAAATCGACTGCGCGATGACGAGCGACGGACGGTCCCTGGTTTGTTTGTCGGCCCCACGCATTGCTGCCTCAGCTGCAGATTCTGCACAAAGTTTATGACATGTTGCATTGGCGCGCCACTGTCAAAGTCTTGGTTCGGGTCGGGATCGGCGGATTCCTGCCTGTCGGACCCGAGTTGGGACCATCATTGGAGATAGCATGATCGACCGCGGACACATTGGCCGGACCTGGCCCGCCTGGGAAGTTGACATCGAGAAAGGGCGCCTGCGGGTCCTGGCGCGTGCGATCGGTGAAACCCGGCCGGTCTACGTCGACGAAGCGGCCGCCCGGGCTGCCGGGTTCCGGTCCATCCTGGCACCCCTCACCTTGCCCTTTTGTCTCCTGATGGACGATCCCAATGGACTTGGCTATCTGGCCGATCTGGGCATACCGGTCGGGCGGATGCTCCACGCGGAGGAACGGGTAGTCCCCCATCAGCCGATCTGCGCCGGCGACCGGGTCCGGGTCCAGCGCCGGGTGCGCGACATGTATAGCAAAAAGAACGGGACCCTCGATTTCGTGGTGTTCGGTTTCGAAGTCCGGCGAGCCAATACGGGAGAACTGCTGGCGGAGTCGGAAAGCACCCTGGTGGTGCGCCATGGCTGAGCCGAACGGATCTGTCGAGGTGGGAACGGCCTTGCCGCCGTTGAGCCTCCCGCCGCTCTCCCGGACGACGATCGGGCTCTACGCCGCCGGGTCGGGCGACTTCGTCCCGCTTCACATCGATCAGGATTTTGCCCGCGAGGCCGGCTATCCCGATGTGTTCATGCATGGGATGCTCGGCATGGCGTATGTCGCGCGGCTCGTGACCGGGTGGGCGCCGCAGAGTCAGGTTCGGGAGGTTGCCGTGCGGTTCGTGTCGATCACCTATCCCGGCGAAGCGCTGACCGCGAGCGGGCGAGTCAGCGCCGTGGATGTCGATGGTGTGCCCGGGCGGGTCAGCCTCGATCTTCGCCTGCTGAACGCCGAGGGCTCGCCGAAACTCCGGGGGCGCGCCGTCGTCGATCTGACCGACTGAGCCTTCGTACGGTTATCGGGGTACCAGCTTCAGCAACTCGCCGTTCTGCTGATCAGTCACCAGATACAGCGCGCCGTCGGGGCCCTGGCGCACGTCGCGGACGCGGGGCCGCCGGTCGACCAGCAGATGCTCCTCGCCCACCACGTGGCCGTTATCGAGCACCACCCGCACCAGCCGCGCCGAGGCCAGCCCGCCGATGAAGAGGTTGCCGCGCCATTCGGGGAACGCGCTACCGCTGTAGAACTGCGCACCTGACGGCGCGATGACCGGATCCCAGTAGTAGACGGGTTGCTCGGTGCCGTCGCGGGTCGTGGTCGTATTGGGGTACGGCTTCCCCGAGTAGTCCTGGCCGTACGTGGCATGCGGCCAGCCGTAGTTCTTGCCCTTCTGCACCAGATTGAGCTCGTCGCCGCCGGCCGGCCCGTGTTCGATCTCCCAGAGGCGTCCTTCGGCGTCGAACGCCGCCGCCTGGACGTTGCGGTGGCCGTAACTCCAGACCTCGCGCGCGGCGCCGCCCTGGCTCACGAAGGGATTGTCGTCGGGGATCCCGCCGTCGGGCCGGATGCGCACGATCTTGCCGAAGTGATTGTCCACCTGCTGCGCTCGTGCGCGGCTTTCGGGGCTGAATCGCTCGCCCAGGGTGACGTACAGCATCCCATCGGGCCCGAAGACGAGTCGGGAGCCGAAATGACCCGGGAGCCGGTGGCCCGGCTCCGAGCGGAAGATGACGCTCACCTGCTCCAGCCGCCGCCGATCCTGCGAGAGCACGCCCCGTGCGACGCTGGTGCCGGTGTTGCTGCTGTCGGGGCGAGGCTCCGTGAAGCTCCAGTAGATGGTTCGGTCGTTTTCGAAACTCGGGCTCAAGGCGACGTCGAGCAGACCGCCCTGGACCCGATACACGACCGGCAGAACGCCCTCGATCGGGTCGCCCACGCGTCCGTTGGCCGAAACGATGCGCATCCGGCCCGGCTTCTCGGTGACCAGCAGGTCGCCGCCGGGCAACGGCTCGACCGCCCAGGGATGTTCGAGTCCCTCCGCCACCACCACGACGTCGAAGGCCGTGCGCGAGGTGACCGCGCAGGTCCGGGTCTGCCCCGGATGGGCCGCGGGACGTCCCGCCGCCGTGGTCGGCCGGGTCTCGATCGGGGTGCATGACGCGGTCTGCGCGAGGGCGGCGCCGGCGAACGAGGCACTCGAGCCGAGCGTCGCGAGGATGCCAAACGAGATCAGGCGAACGGGATGACGCATGCTTTCTCCGCACGTGGAATGCCCTGGCCGAAGCGGCCGGGCGGGTCGATTTCGTCGGAATCAAATTAGTGCGAAAGGTCGCCCGCCGCTCGTGGCCTCCTTGACTATCCGCTCGAACGGCTCGACCATCGAACGCTGCCCCATGTCGGGGCAGGATGTCAGGAAAACGGGTGAGAGCGGGACTATCGTAGTCGCAGCTGCTGTTTCACCTCCACATGTCGGGAATCCATGATGCGATCGCTCTCGCCGCGGTCTCGCGGCTTGATGTTTACCGTCCTTGCCGTGCTCGGGTGGCCCGCGCTCGGAACGGCCCAGCGCGCGGCATCGATGGCGGGGTTGGCCCGTCAGTACGTGGCGCACGATGCCCCGGTCATCGCGCTCACCAACGTTCGGGTGATCGACGGCACGGGCGCCGCGCCGCGCGAACGGCAGACCGTCGTCTTCACCGACGGCCGCATCACGGCACTCGGAACCGGAGTGGCGATTCCTCCGCAGGCCACGGTGCTCGACCTGCCTGGTCATACCGTGGTGCCGGGCCTGGTCATGCTGCACGAGCATCTGTTCTATCCGACCGGACGACGGCAGCCGGGGCTGTTCAGCTATGTGTCGCAGAGCTTCAGCTTCCCCAAGCTGTATCTGGCATTCGGGGTCACCACCTTGCGCACTGCGGGGACCACGGCGCCGTATGTCGACCTCAACGCCAAGCACGCGATCGATCGGGGCCAGGAGGCCGGACCGTCGATCCATCTCACCAGCCCGTTCTTCGATCGCCCCGGATATCCGATTCCGCACTTCAATCACATCGACAGTCCCGAAGCTGCGCGCCGAGCGGTGCGCTATTGGGCGGCCGAAGGGTTTACCTGGTTCAAGGCGTACACCTTCGTGACCCGTGAAGATCTCGGCGCCATCATCGATGAAGCGCATCGGCTCGGCCATCGGGTCACTGCGCACCTTTGCTCGGTGACCCATTCGGAAGCGGCGGCGCTCGGGATCGACGGCCTCGAACACGGGTTGCTGACCAATACGGAGTTCGTGCCGGAGAAGAAGCTCGATCTGTGCCCCGGCGAAAACCGGGTCTACGAGACGGCTGCCACGCTCGATCTCGCCAAGCCGGCGGTGCAGGCCGGGATTCGGAACCTGGTGGACCGCGAGATTCCGATGACGTCGACGTTGCCCATCTGGGAAACCATGGTGCCGGGACGAATGGTGCCCAGCGGGGCGCTGGAGGCGCTCAGTCCCGAACTGCGCGACGACTACCTCTTCATTCAACAACGGTTTGCCCGCGATACTGCCTCGCGTTTCGCGGATGCCTTTCGGACCGCGCTGGCGTGGGAGCGCGCCTTTGTCCGGGCAGGCGGGACGCTCGGCGCGGGCAGCGATCCGACGGGATATGGGGGGACGATTGCCGGATACGGTAACGTGCGGCAGCTCGAGTTATTGGTGGAGGCGGGGTTCAGCCCGATCGAGGCGCTGACGATCGGGACGCGAAATGGCGCCCGGATCCTGGGCATCGACGGTCAGGTCGGCACGCTGGAAGTCGGTAAACAGGCGGATGCGGTCGTGGTTCGCGGCAATCCTGCGGATCGGATCGGCGACATGGGCAATCCCGTCTTCGTCTTTCGCGACGGGATTGCCTATGACTCGGCCAAGCTGATTGCCGCGACGCGCGGTCTGGTTGGCCGGTTCTGACGCTCAGGAGCGATAGTCGGGAGCTTCCCGGTCGAGCAACCGCTTGAGCGCCTCGAAGTGCTTGCGCGGCTGATCGAGGGCATCGGTGTTGGAGTTCATCGCTTCGACCAGGCCGTCGATCACCCGTTGGGGAATCGGGCGGAGCGGCCGTCCGGTCGACATGGCCAGGACCTGAACCATGCAGGCGCGCTCCAGGAAGTAGAGATCGTTCCAGGCGGCGTGAACACTCGGGCCGGTGACGATCACGCCATGATGGCCCAGGAAGAGCACGCTCTTGTCGCCCATCGCTTCCGCCATGCGGTCACCCTCGGAGTGATCGAGGGCGAAACCCTCGTAGTCGTCGAGGTAGGCAATCCGGCCGGCAAACTGCAGCGCATTCTGGGATACCAGTTCCACCCGGCCCTCCTCCAGCAGCGTCAGCGCGGTGGCGTACGGCATGTGGGTGTGGAGCACGGCGCGGGCCCGCGGGTGCTTGAGGTGGAGGCGGGAGTGAATGAAGAATGCGGTATCCTCGACCGGGAGGTCGCCTTCGAGGATGGTCCGGTCGGATGTGGCCAGCACCAGATCGCTCGCGCGCAATTCACGCCAATGCAGCCCGATCGGATTGACCAGGAACCGATGGCCGTCCGGTTCCACCGCGTAACTGAAGTGGTTGTCGATCCCTTCGTGCAGCCCCAAACGCTCTGCGGAGCGGAAGGCGGCGGCGAGGTTGACGCGGTCGGTCTGATAGGAGCGGGCGGTCGTCATCGGGCGTCTGCCTTTACGGATGCCGGTCGAGAGTATAGCCTTGGGTTCGGCTTTGGCGTTCAATCCCCAAATCAAGCTAGACGCGTTCGTCGGTTCCGTCAGGTGGCCAGGTTTCGTGACCCCTGGTGGATGCGTGTGAAGACTCGTTCGGGCGTCTGTTCGGCGACCCGTGTTCCAACCATCTCCAACGTTGGCCCACATGTCCGATCATTTAGATAAGCGTGCCGTCAACCTCGCCATCCTGGTCGCCGCACTCGGATACTTCGTCGATATCTACGACCTGATCCTGTTCAGCGTCGTACGGGTCCGCAGCCTGACCTCGATCGGGGTGCCCGAAGCCGAGTTGCTGGACGTCGGCGTCATGCTGCTCAACCTCCAGATGTTCGGCATGCTCCTGGGCGGCGTGATCTGGGGCGTCCTGGGCGACCGGAAAGGCCGTCTCTCGGTCCTGTTTGGCTCGATCCTGATGTATTCGGTGGCCAACGTGGCCAACGCGTTCGTCCAGTCGGTCGAAATGTACGGCGCGCTCCGGTTCGTCGCCGGGATCGGCCTGGCCGGCGAACTCGGCGCCGGGATCACGCTGGTGTCCGAGCTGATGCAGAAGGAAAAGCGCGGCTACGGCACCACGCTGGTTGCCTCGATCGGGATCCTCGGCGCGGTTGCTGCGGAGCTGGTGGCCGAGACCTTCGACTGGCGGACCGCGTATATCGTGGGTGGCGTGATGGGTCTGGCCCTGCTGGTCCTCCGGATCAGCGTCCGCGAGAGTCGGATGTTCCAGACGGTCAAGTCGGCCGCCGCGGTCTCGCGCGGGAACTTCTTTGCGCTCTTCCGTGATCGCTCCCGCGTGATCCGGTACCTGGCGGTCATCGTGGTGGCCATTCCGATCTGGTACATCATCGCCATTCCGGTGACCTTCTCGCCCGAGTTTGCCCGGGCGCTCGGGCTCGATTTCGCTCCCAGTGCGGGGCGCGCCGTGCTCTGGGCCTATTCCGGTCTGGTGGTGGGCGACCTGGCGAGCGGACTCCTCAGTCAGTACCTGCGGAGCCGCAAGAAGGCGATCGTCCTCTTCCTCGGCTTTTCCGTGATTGCCTGTGCGGCGTACTTCCTCAAGGTGGGGACGACGTTAGGCCAGTTCTACGCCCTCTGCGCAGCGATGGGATTTGCCGCGGGGTACTGGGCCGTCTTCATCACCATGGCGGCCGAGCAGTTCGGCACCAACCTTCGGGCGACCGCCACGACCAGCGCGCCCAACTTCGTTCGCGGCGCCGTGGTGCCGATGACCTGGACCTTCATGCTCTTCCGCGACGGCGCGGGGCTCGGGGTCGTCGGAGGCGGCATTGCGGTGGGCGTTGTCGTGCTGATCATGGCTTTCGTGGCGTTGGCCGGGCTGCAGGAAACCTTCGGTAAGGATCTCGATTTCATCGAAGACGTCTGATCGACCCTCGGATTCGCAGCTGAACGGCCTCTCCGGACTCTCCGGGGAGGCCGTTTCGTTTCGGCGTATGGTGCTCGGACCGGTTGCCGCGAAGCGCAATGCCAACTCTTTCATTCCTCCTACCGGATCGGTGTTTCCCCGCCGCTGAATCGGGCTTCTCATGCCAGCCGTTGCACCTCGAGGGAACGAGAGTCGGTCATTCTCGTGCGAACGACGATGATCTGAGGCGGCATGTTAGCTGCCTGCATCAGTGATTGGGACACGGCGAGCGCCGGGCTCCGGCGGGGGGAAGCCGCCTTCACTGATCGGGGAGACGGTATGCTACTCGGAAGAGTCGTACTCGTAACGGCCTGGCTCGGGCTCGTGACGTCGACGCTCGTTGCGCAGGTTGGGGGGTCGTCAGGGGCGGGGCCGGCGTCGTCACGGCAGGGCACCTGGCTTGGCGTCGGGGTTGGAGGGGGCGCCTCAACCCTCCATTGCCGGATCTGCGAGGGCGAGCAGGGAAGCCGCGGCATCTCGGGATACGTTCGTGGTGGTATCACCCTGAATCCGAAGCTGCTGGTCGGTGCGGAAGCGAATGCATGGACCCGGAGCGACGAAAGCGGCAGCCAGCGCGTCTGGTCGCTTGCCGCCAACGGCTATTGGTACCCCAGTCCTGAGCACGGCTACTTCCTCAAAGCGGGACTGGGATTCACGCGCTATCGGCGCTGGGCTCTCGAGAACAGTTCCTCAACCGTGCAGATCGGTCTTTTGGGCGGTGGTCTGTCGGCGCACCTGGGCGGCGGGTACGAAGTGCGGGTCAATCCGACCATGTCCATCGTGCCGTTCCTCAATCTGATGGCATCGTCTCAGGGCACGCTCTCCACCACGCGTGACAACGGGACACAGTATCAGCGAAACAAGCTGGCCAACGGGGCCAACGTCCTTCTGGCGCAGGCCGGCATCGGCCTGACCTGGCATTGATTGCGAAAGTAGCGGATATGACGAATCGGTTCGGGCAGATCGTGGCGGTTGCCGGCCTCGTTGCCGTTGCCGGCTGTGGTGGTGATTCGCTTGCCGGTCTCGATCCGGCGTCGGCGCCGCCGAGTGTGGCATTCGGTGCGTGGCGTCCCGGGCCGACGGATACCTGTCCAGTCTCGGTCCATCAGCAGTACTCGACGGTTGGTCCGGATGGGAAATCGTATCCCACCTGGCATCCGCCGGTCGATCCGGCCACGGGCTGCAGCTTCGGCCACGAGCATGGGCGGGACCCGGCGGGCTCTCGCCTCGCGCAAGCGAATGGTCCGCTGGCGTTCGGCTATGCCAATGAGCAATTGGACATCTGGGATCCGAGCGGTAAACGGCATGAAGACCATGTCGGCCACAAGGTCGAATGGGAGAATGACGTGCAGATGCGGGTGGCCAACGCGAGCGGCAGTGTCATTTCCGTGCGCTGCGACATCCTCTACAAACTGCACCAGGGAACCCATTCGCGCGACGCGTTCACCAACAACCTGCATGAGGTGATCTACTACGCCAAATGCAACGACGGGACCGAACTTCGCGTCACCATGATGGCGGCGATCGGGCGGCCAGGCGAGTTCATCCGCAACTGCGATCGCGCCCGGATCCAGGTCGGCACGGCAACGCCCGCCAACTCGCCGAGCGGAGGCGGACAGCGGATTCTGCCGGATCGGACCTGCGCGGAGCGGCATCTCCTGGTCGGCGATGGCGCCCAGTCTCGTCTCAAGGATGCCATGCATGAAAGCTGGGAGCAGTCACTGACCATCAAGACGCCGGAAGGAAAGACGCTCGCGCACATGGACCCGTACTTCCAGGTCACCTCGCCGAGCCGATTCTATGATCCCGACGCGCCGAATTTTACCGGCCGTCCCATCGATCTGTGCTACCTGACGTTGAGCGATGGCCGCCGGGCGCGTGGCGCTCCCTGCGCATCCGCGACGCAGAACGGCGCGGTTACCGGGATCACGTTTGACGACCCCCGGTCGCCGTTCAATGGGGTACGTCGCTTCGTCGACCTCAACTCGCTCGACATCAACAACGCCGACGGGCCGACCAGCTGGTACACGGACCCGTTCGGGCGCGGCGCCAAGACCGAGCCGTTTCCCGGAGCCATCCGCCAGTATATCGCGCGGATCAACAACACTGGTCTCGACCTCTCCGGGCCGAGTATCGGGTCGAGCCGCGACTACGGAGTCGGGCACGCGCACGCGCCGAACTGACCAGCCACACCCGGGTCGGGCATCGGTAGTCGATGTCCGGCCCACGCCTCCGCACCATTCTCCGACGTGTCATAACCTTCCGATCGGTCGCCCGGCTCGGCTAGATTTTCAGGGTTCCCTCCATCGAGTCTCACGGTTCCCTCGGGGCATCTCCCAATGCGCCATGCTCTTCTGCTTGCCGGTCTTGGCCTGTGTCACATCCTGCCGCTGTCGGCCCAGGTGCCGAGAACCGAACGTCAGCGCTGGATCGACTCCAGTACCTCCGTCACCCATGATCCCCGTCGTATCCCGATGCCGGCCGGGGTCAACGTTCCCAAAGGTTCGATCGTATTGCGTGGAGGGCGGGTCTGGGACGGCACGGGACGGGCCGCGCGTCCCGGCACGGTCGTCATCACGGGTAATCGGATCGTCGGCGTCCTGGCGCCCGAGTCGACGGCCTGGCCGCGGGATGCCAAGGTGCTCGACGTCACGGGCAAGACGGTGCTGCCCGGTCTGATCGACCTGCATACCCATCTCGACTACCGCTTGCCGGGCAACTCCGACGCGCGTGCGTGGAGTGTGGCCGATGGCGCGCTTCGCGGAGTCGAGCGGCTTCGGTACTACGTCGAGAGCGGCATCACCACGGTGCGGGATGTCGCGTCGAACGGCGATACGCCCTTCCTGCTCAAGCAGTGGGTTGCCGAAGGACGGGTGGTGGGGCCTCGGGTGCTGGCAGCCGGAAGTCTGATCACCGGAAAAGGCGGCCATGGCGCCGAGGTCGATATCGAGGGGGCGCGACCGCTGGCCAGCATTCGCGAGGCCTCGGGACCCGACGACTGGCGCGAGGCCGTGCGCGAGCAGTTTCGGAAGGGCGCCGATCTGATCAAAGTGTCGAGCCACTACTCCGAAGCGGAGATCAAGGCGGCCGTCGAGGAAGCGCACGACCTGGGGCTCATGGTCACCGTCGATGCGGAGACGTTCTACATCGAACGCGCGGTGCGGGCCGGTGTGGACATGATCGAGCACCCGCTCCCGCGATCGGCGGAGACGATCCGCCTCATGGCGGAGAAGGGCGTGGCGTCCAATCCGACCCTGGTGCCGTACACGATCATCTTCGCGTTGCAGGGCGGGTACTACGGGTCGACCAGCCGGCGATTCACCTTCTCGCAGGACGCCAATCTGGCGGTCGTGCGCGCGATGAAGGATGCCGGGGTCAAGATCGGCATCGGGACGGATCTGGTGACCGACTGGTACCTCTACCTGCCCTGGCCCTATCACGAGGAAATGCGTCAGCTGGTCTCGATCGGCTACACGGTGCCGCAGGTGCTCGAGATCGCCACGCGCATCAATGCCGAGTTGCTCGACATGGGGAGTTTGCTGGGTACCCTCGAGACGGGAAAGCTGGCGGATGTCCTGGTCGTGGCCGGCCGTCCCGACGAGCGGATCGAAGATCTGGGCAACGTCGACCTCGTGATTCGCGACGGGCGTCTGCAGGTCCAGGCGGGCCAGGTAGTCTATCCTCGGCATCAGCCGCGTCCGCTGACACCACGGCGCTGAGACGGGCTGCGGAGTAGGGTCCTTGCCGAAGGGTCGCAGGGGCCGGATTATTGTATACAAGTTTGTACGCATCTTAGGACTCGGAGAGTGCGCTCATGATTCGTTGGCTCTGGCTCGTCGTATCGATTGCCGTTCCGGGCATCGCAACCGCCCAGAACGCGCAGGCGATCGATCGCTACTTCACCAAAGCCCTCGCGGACTGGCAGGCTCCGGGGATTGCATTTGCCGTCGTCCGAAACGACTCGGTGGTGCTGATGCGCGGCTACGGTGTTCGCCAGCTGGGCACGTCAGACGCCGTCACGCCCAATACCATCTTTGCCATCGGTTCCACTACCAAAGCGTTCACGTCCGCCGCGCTCGGCCTGCTGGTCGACGAGGGGAAGATCGACTGGGACGATCGGGTCACGGCCTATCTGCCCGACTTCGAACTCTTCGATCCCTACGTGACGCGGGAACTGACCATTCGCGATCTGCTGACGCACCGGAGCGGTCTGGTGCGCGGCGACCGACTCTGGTCCAACTCCGGGATGTCGCGTGCCGAGGTACTCCGCCGGGTTCGCTTCCTGGAGCCGACCTGGAGTTTCCGGTCGCAGTACGGTTATCAGAACATCATGTATCTCGCGGCGGGTACGGTGGTGGACAAGGTGACCGGGACGGTCTGGGACGATTTCGTGACGCAACGGTTTTTCGAGCCGCTCGGCATGAAGCGCACGGTGACCAGCACGATTCCGCTGGCGCAGATGACGGACGTCGCCTCGCCGCACGAGAAGATCGGCGGCGTGCCGACCGCCGTGGAGTGGGCCAACATCGACAACATCGGACCGGCGGGCTCGATCAACTCGAGCGTCGCGGACATGGCGCAGTGGATCCGGCTCCAGCTGGGCGAGGGCGTCTATGGCGGCCGGCGGCTGATCAAGGCCGAAACGATCAAGGAAATGCACGCGCCGCACATGCATACGGAGCGGAGCACGATGGACGAGCGCCACTTTCCGGAGACCAACCTGACTGCCTATGGTCTGGCCTGGTCGCTGCGCGACTATCGGGGTATGAAGCTGGTCTCGCATGGCGGCGCCATTCGCGGCATGCGGGCTCAGGTGGCTCTGGTGCCGGGTAAGAAACTCGGCATCGTCGTGCTGACCAATGTGTCCGAGTCGAGCCTCCCGTCGGCCATGATGTACTGGCTGCTCGATCGCTACACCGGTGGCGCCGACAAGGACTGGAGCGCGCTCTACCTCGCCGACGCCAAGACCGCTGCGCAGCGCGCCGATGAAGAGCGGCGCAAAGTCGAGGCGGCCCGGGTCACCGGCACGTCGCCCTCACTGGCACTGGCGCAGTACGCCGGTGTGTACGCCGACAGCATGTACGGCGACATCAGCATCACCGAGGAAAACGGTGGCCTGGTTGCCCGGTTCGGGCCTCACTATACCGGCGACCTCCGGCACTGGCACTACGACACCTTTGCCATCGTCTGGCGCAACCCGGTGTTCGGCCCGACCCGGGTCACCTTCCAACTCGATGCGTCGGGTCGGATTCGTTCTCTCGTCTATCCCAACCTCGGGACGTTTGGACGCAAGCGATGATCGCGCCCGGTCCCCATACTCGCACCCTGAGGCTTCCATGACTTCTCGCCGGCAGTTCCTCACGACCACCGTGGCGGCCATCGGGGCGCCCGCGTTTCTCCGAGGGCGATACCAGCTGTTCCCTTGGAGCACCACCGAATACACGGCGCGCTGTATCGGCCTCATGAAGCAGGCGACCGTGATCGATATGCTCTTTCCGCTGACCCTCGATTTCGGCAAGCAGCGTCGCTGGAACACGAATCCGGAGACCTTTACCGCGGCCGATTTCGAGCGCTACAAGACCTCCGGAATTCATGTGGCGCACCACGCCGTCGGATTCGGCGGGCCTAACGCCTATGAGGCGGCGCTCAAATATTTTCTCGGCCTCAACGGGCTGATTGCCGGCCGCGACGACTACCTCATGCGGATCGACTCCGCCGCGGATCTCGACCGGGTGCGGACGTCGGGCAAGCTGGGGATTCTGCTGGGCGTTCAGAACGCCGACCATTTCCAGAACCCCAACCATGTCGCCGAATTTTACGGGTATGGTCAGCGTGTCTCCCAGTTGACCTACAACAGCCGGAACTGGATCGGCAACGGGTCGACCGAGCGACAGGACGAAGGCCTCAGCGATTTCGGTCTCCGCATCGTGGCGCGGATGAATGAAGTCGGGATGGCCATCGACGTCTCCCACTGCGGCGACAAGACGTCGCTCGATGCCTTCGAAGCCTCGAAGAAGCCGGTCCTCATCACGCACTCGAATGCCCGGGCGCTCGCTCCCGGGCATCCGCGTTGCAAGCCGGATGAAGTGATCAAGAAAGTCGGACAGGCAGGGAGCGTGATGGGGATTACCGGCGTCCGCAACTTCGTCAAGAACGAGGAGCCGACGACGATCGAGGACTATCTCAACCACATGGACCATGTGGCCAAGGTCACCGGTGGTCGCGAGCATGTCGGGATCGGCAGTGATATCGATCTGGACGGTTACGATGACATGCCGCCCGAGGATTACAAGCGGCTCAAGGCGGGCTACAAGGACAGCTACGCCTTCCGTGACAAGATCGACATTGATGAGATCGCCCACCCGAAGCGGATGTACGACATCACCGACGGATTGATCCGCCGGAAGTATTCCGACGCGGAGATTCTCGGCGTGCTGGGAGGCAACTTCAAGCGGGTGCTGGGCCAGATCTGGGTGTGAGGTGCGTCGCGGCACCCGGCAGTCGTCGGGTGCCGCACTTGCGGTGTCTCCCCGGGAGGGTGGTCATGAAGCGACGTGTTCGGATCGTGAGTATCCTGACAATGCTGCTGGCGGCATCGAGCGGCGGCCTTGCTGCGCAGCGTAAGGCGGATCCGCTGGCCGGGCTCGACCAGTATGTCGAGCGGGTGCGCCAGGCGTGGCACCTGCCCGGGGTGGCCGTCGGTATCGTGCACCGCGATTCGCTCATCTACGCCAAGGGATTCGGCGTCAAAGAAATCGGTAAGCCTGATCCGGTCCTGCCGACGACGATCTTTGCCATCGGGTCCAATACCAAGTCGTTCACCTCGACGGCGGCGGCCATGCTGGTCGACGACAAGGTGATGTCGTGGAACGATCGGGTCACCCGGTGGCTGCCGGGGTTCCAGCTCTATGACCCCTACGTCACCCGTGAACTCACCCTGCGCGATGTCCTGTCCCACCGATCCGGACTCGGCCGCCGAGGAGATCCGCTCTGGTACGGCACCTCGTATTCGCGCGACGAGATCCTGGACCGGGTCCGCCATCTGACGCCAAACGCTCCCTTCCGCACCGAGCTGGGATATCAGAACATCATGTTTCTGGCGGCGGGTGAGATGGTCGGACGGGCCGCCGGGATGAGTTACGACGACGTGGTCCGTCGCCGGATCTTCACGCCGCTCGGCATGGAGCGGAGCAGTCTCAGTACCAACGGACTGGCGCAGCAATCGGACGTCTCGACTCCGCACGCCATCGCCGACGGTGCGGCCAAGCCGATTCCGTGGCGCAACCTCGACAATGCCGCGCCCGCGGGGTCCATCAACTCGAGTATCGTCGAGATGTCCCGGTACGTACGGATGCACCTGGCCAACGGCGTCTACGGCGGAACCCGCCTGGTGAGCGCGGCCAATCTGGCGGTCACCAAGACGCCGCACATCAACTCCGGCGGGGCCGGCGACAGTCTGAGCGGCACGACGGGCTATGGCTTGGGTTGGGTGGTCACGAGCTACCGCGGTGCGCGGATTGCATGGCACAACGGAGGCATTGACGGCATGCTGTCGGAGATGTGGACGCTGCCGGACGCGCAGGTCGGTATCATTGTGCTGACCAACGGGGCGCCTCACTCGGCCGGGCCCGCAATCGTCATGAACATCGTCGATCGCTTCCTGCTTGGTGCGCCGTCGAAGGATCACCTCGCGGAAGAGTTGGAACAGAACCGGGCCGCGATGGCACGCCAGGCTGAACAGGCAAAGCGGATGACCGACTCGCGTGTCATGGGCACGCGGCCGTCGCTGCCGCTCGAGCGGTATGCCGGGACCTACACCGATCCGCTCTACGGTGACCTCTCGGTCGCGGTGCAGGGAGACCGCCTCGTCTTTCGCTGGCAGAGTGTCGATGCGTCCGCCGAGCACTGGCATTTCAACACGTTCAGGGAGGGGGCGCGGTCGTTCACCTTCCAGCTCGACGCGAATGCGAAGGTATCGGAGCTCGAGGTCTCGGGGCTCGCCACGTTCCGGCCTAAGAAGAGCGACTAGCGAGCCGACGGCAGTTCTCAGTCGGGAAAGCAAAGCGCCGCGAGTCCATAACGGATTCGCGGCGCCTTCCTTTTCAGCAGATCAGGCTCAGGAGGCGGATCGTAGTGCGGATAGCGCGCGCTGCTGAGCCTGATAGGCCCGTTCCCGGCGCACTCGGCTCGGCGGCGCGACGCGATCGCGACAGGTGGTCGAATCGAACGGACACCGCTCGCAGGTGGAGCTGATCAGGGCGCGCTGGATCGATCGATCTTTGGCAAATCGGACGGCCCGGAAAAAGGCCTCGTCCATCTTGAAACCGATCGTCAGACTGGTGTTGATGGTCGGATCGAGCGCCGCGGGCGCTGCGAGGCCCAGGCAGAAGTACTCGTCGGTCCGGTCGTGAAAGCGTGACGATTGAACGCCGATGGCCGGGTCGGGCTGCCGCCGCGGGTGCCGATGCTGGCGCTGATTCAATTCGGTGAGTAACCGCGTCGTGAGCCAGCGGCGACAGTAGTGCTCGCTCCCGCCGTGGCCTTCCGGAACCGGGAGGTTGGACAGGTTGAGCTGCTTGACCAGACGATAGGTGGTGCCTTCGGTGCGAAACTTGAGGAAGTGCACCTTGAGTCCGAACTCGCCCGGAATCACCTGGCTCATCCGGTACATCAGGGTTTCCGCCGTGACCTGATAGCGATCCATCATGTCGAGCAGGACGCTCGGCTGCCACTTCGTCTGACGGAACCACTTCTTGAGCTCCGCATTGATGACTCGCCGAGGCAGCAGCACGGCCCCCGCAAAGTACGAAGCGCGGAAGTCGTTGATGACCTGGTCGAATGAACCGTCCGAATCCGGCGGCGATACCCATGAGCGCGTCTTGAGCCGCAGCCGATGATAGGCGGCCTCGCGGGCCAGGATATAGGCGCGCTGCGAAGCCGTGAGGGCCGGACTGATCAGCAGGCGATGTTCGCCATCGAACCGGACGGCCCGAACCGTCTTGAGGGGCGGAGCATTGCCCAGCGAGCGGTCGTCGATGGTGAGCTCAAGTTCCGCAGCCACCCACCGCTCCAACTGTTCCATTTGTGAGCAGTCGGGATACGCCTCCGCCAGCTCGTCGGCAAAAGCTTCGGCGGCGGCTTCCAGGTCGGGGTAGTAGTTGCCCGTGAGTTCCTGATAAGACCGCAGGGCGGCGTGCAGGAAGTGCTCGACCCCGATGTCGTACTGGCGGGCAATGTCATTCAAGGTGCGGAGTAGCGCGGCGACTTCGTTGGGCGATCGGCTCAGCAGCTGGACCAACTCTTCACGCGGCAACCCGAAGCGTTCGAACGGAAAGTTCGCCAGACCGGGTGAATCGAGGAAACCCTGCAGCGGTGCGAACTCGGCGTCCACCTTCGAGGAGATCAGATCCTCCAGGCTCAGGCTCAGGGCATCGGCGAGGCCCAGCAGCTTCTCGGCCCGGGGGAACTTTTTCCCGGCTTCGATCTCGGCCAGATATGAGACAGAGACGCCGGCCCGGCTGGCGAGCGCGCTCAGGGTTAGCCGTCGCGCACTCCGAAGCCGGGAGAGCTTGATCCCGAACATGGTGCGCAGGTGTGCGGTATTGGTCATGAAGTCGCTCCGAGCGGTGACGCTGTCAGCGAAAGGGCATTGGCCAACCTATCTTCGCGCTCAGCGAAAAGCAAGCCATTGGCGAAAATTCGCTTGACGGATTCGGGCTTTGATCCTAGCTTGGGGAAGGAAGCCCAGTCGGTTGGCGCGCAGGGAAGCCGGATCGGGCGCCATTGAATCCTCGAGCGAGGTTCTGGACATGACGGTCGACTTCGAGCAGCGATGCAACACGGCCCCCGACGACTTCGACCCCGTTCGGGATCTCCCGGCGGGTTTCTATGAGCAGCTCCTCCCGTTGCATCACGAGTTCTCGCCGCGGCAGCGCAGTTTGGCCGATCGCCGGGCCGAGGCGTTGGCTGGTGCGCAGCTCGGACGGCTGCCGGAGCATCGTCCGCCATCCGACGCCACGACCGGCGACTGGCGGATTGCCCTGCCGGACTGGTGCGCCGATCAGCGGAATCAGATGACCGGGCCGGCCGACGACGGAGAACTCGTCGTCAAGATGCTCAACTCGGGTGCGCCCGGGGTCATGATCGATCTCGAAGACTCGATGGCCAACGATTGGGCGACGCTCCTTCGCGGGCACGCCAATGCCGTCGAGGCGCTGCACGGAACGCTGACCTACCACGACGCCAAGCGGAACACGCGAGTGGCGATTGCGCCGTCCGGGACGGTGACCTGGGTTCGGGTGCGCGGCCTGCATCTCCATCAGGCCGGCATCGTGCCGGGGGAACTCGTCTCGGCTTCGCTCTTCGATGTGGCGTTGCTGGTTCACCGGTTGGACCCGGCCAGGCTCCGCCATCCGATTGCCATCTACATCCCGAAGAGCGAGTCGGGCGAAGAGGCGATCTGGTGGCGGGATCTGTTTGCGCGGCTTGCGGAGCTCAAAGGTTTGCCGCGCGACGCCATCAAGTGCATGGCGCTGGTCGAGTCGCATCCGCTCGCCTATCAGATGGAAGAGTTCCTCTACCATCTGCGCGATCACATCCTGGGTCTCAATTTGGGGCGCTGGGACTACATGGCCAGTCTGATCCATTTCAACCTGGCTGATCCGACCTGGGTTCTGCCCGATCGCAACACCATTCCGCACGACGTGCCGTTCTTCCAGCGGCTTCGGGTGCTCCTGCCCGAGATCTGCCACAAACGCGGCGCGCTGGCGATCGGTGGAATGACGGCGTTGTTCCCCAGTCGGACTGATCCCGACCTGAATGCCCGCGCCCTGGCCGCCCTCGAGCGGGACAAGCAGAACGAGGCCTCGGCGCTCATGGACGGCGCCTGGACCGGTCATCCCGATCAGAACGCCATTGCCGTGGCGCAGTTTCCCGTGCCCAACCAGGGCTTCCGCCGTCCGGCGGATATCGATCGTTATCCCGACCTCCGTCCCGCGCCTGCCGGGGTAGGTGTGCATACGGTGGCCGGATCGCGCGCGGCTGCGCGTGTGACGATTCGCTACCGCGCCGGCGTGCTGGCCGGGCGCGGGGCCAGTCTGATCGAAGGGTATATGGAAGATCTGGCTACCGACCGGATTTATCGGTTGATGCTGGCGCAGCGGGTTCGCCATCGGGACGTCGTACCCGTTCTCGATGACGCGGGACGGCCGGCGCCACACACGCCGGAGTTCCTCACAGCCCTGTATGACGCCGAACTGGCGCTGCTGCTCGAAGGCGTCGATGACGCCGGCGAGCGTGACCGCCTTCGACAGGCGCGCTATCAGAGTGAAGCCATGATCGTGACCGACCGGCACGATCCGATCTGAATCGAGGGAGCAACCATGACGAGGTCAGAGCAGGACCGGGACGCGGCAGTGTTGGAGCAGGCGTGGACGAGCAGTGAACGATGGGCCGGAGTCGAACGACCCTACCGCGGCGCCGACGTGCTGCGGTTACGAGGCAGCCTTCGCGTCGAGCATACCCTGGCGCGCCGTGGTGCCGAGCGTCTCTGGGCGCTGATGCGGGACGAGCCGTACGTCAACGCGCTGGGTGCGCTGACGGGCAATCAGGCCATGCAGCAGGTACGCGCGGGGCTCAAGGCGATCTATCTCTCGGGCTGGCAGGTCGCGGCGGATGCGAACCTGGCGGGGCAGATGTACCCCGACCAGAGTCTGTACCCGGCCAACAGCGTGCCGAGTGTGGTCAAGCGGATCAATCAGACGCTGCAGCGGGCGGACCAGATCGATCACGCCGAGGGTAGGACGGATACCCATTGGTTCGCCCCGATCGTGGCAGACGCGGAGGCCGGGTTCGGTGGCCCGCTCAACTGCTTCGAGCTGATGAAGGGAATGATCGAAGCCGGCGCGGCCGGGGTCCACTTCGAGGATCAGCTGGCCAGCGAGAAGAAATGCGGACATCTGGGCGGCAAGGTGCTGATTCCGACCCAGAGCGCGGTGCGCAACCTCCTCGCTGCCCGGCTGGCGGCTGATATCGAGGATGTGCCGACGGTGCTGGTGGCCCGGACGGATGCCAATGCCGCGGCGCTGATCACCAGCGATGTCGATGAACGCGATCAGCGTTTCCTGACCGGTGAGCGGACCGCGGAAGGTTTCTATCGGGTCCGGGCAGGATTGGATCAGGCGATTGCGCGCGGGCTGGCCTACGCGCCGGTGGCGGATCTGATCTGGTGCGAAACCTCGACGCCCGATCTGGATGAGGCGCGCCGCTTTGCCGAAGCGATCCATGCCGAATTTCCCGGCAAGCGGCTGGCGTACAACTGCTCGCCGTCGTTCAACTGGGAGAAGAAGCTCGACGCGGCGACGATTGCCAGGTTTCAGCGGGAACTGGGCGCGATGGGGTACAAGTTCCAGTTCGTCACCCTGGCCGGCTTCCATGCGCTCAACTACGGAATGTTCGAGTTGGCGCGCGGATACGCGGAGCGCGGGATGGCGGCGTATGCCGAGTTGCAGCGGGCGGAGTTTGCGGCGGAGGTCAACGGATACACGGCCACCAAGCATCAGCGCGAGGTGGGTACCGGGTACTTCGACGATGTCGCGCAGGTTGTGAGCGGCGGGGTGTCGTCGACGACTGCGCTGGCAGGATCGACGGAAGCCGAACAGTTCCATTGAGTCTGACGTAAAGCACGAAGGGGGCGGCGGCCAAACGGCCACCGCCCCCTTCGTACGTCGAACCCTGTGCGTTATTTGCTGCTGTAGAGGAAGTAGTCGTACACCGCCCGTGCCGACTGCGCGATCGCGTTTTCGAGGGGCGGGCCCTGCACTCGGCGCGAGCCCTTCACGTACACCGCAATCGCCACGTGAGTGCCGTCCGGCAAGTCGATGATACCGACGTCGTTGGCCGTACCCGCGAAGGTGCCGGTCTTGTGGGCCACCCGGGTGCCGGCCGGCAGCATTCCCTTGAGCCGGCCCGCGCCCGTCTCGGTCCGGTACATGATGTCGATCAGCTCAGCCGTGTGCGCCTTGTCGATCAACTCACCTTTCCAGAGCTTGGTGAGCAGGGTCAGCATGGCGCGCGGGCTGCCGTGATCGCGAGGATCCTTGGCGTAGTAGTGGGCAATCGAGTCGCGCCGCGCCGGGCTCAGGGCACGGGACTGGGTTTCCCACTTGGTGCGCGAGAACTTACCGTCGGCGGTCCAGATGTCGGTGATCCCGTACGGATGCGCGATGATCTCCGCTGTGGGCCGGTCGATCCGCATGTCGTTGATGCCGAGGCTGCGGAGGTACTGGGTGACGGCGGCGCCGCCGCCGATGGTGCGAAGCAGGATGTCGGTGGAGTTGTTCTCAGACAGGATGATGGTCGTCTCGATGATATTCCGGAGCGACGTGGCAAAGCCGGGCTTCCGGAAGAGCAGATGGGCCTCGCTCCCGATATGGAGATCGGTGGTGTCCCACTGGATCATCGTGTTGAGATCGAGCTTGCCCTCCTGGGCGAGCTTCATGCCGAGGATGGCCATCGGCACTTTATAGGTGCTGGCGAGCGGATACTGCTCGTCGGCCTTGTGGAAGAAGGTGCGGCCCGACTCGATGTGCAGAGCGGCGACGCCGACGGTGCCGCCCGACGACGGCTCGATCCGGGCAATCTCATTGGCGAGGTTCTGGCTCGGTGTCTGGGCGCCTGCCGCACCGGCGAGAATAAGGACGGCAAACGCCGGTGTCACGAAACGGCTCAACATGGAAGGCCCCGGGAGAGAGTGGGAAGGTGGTCGGTCGCCGATCAGAGCGCCCGGTGCAGGCTCAAATTGTATCCGTTATTGTATGCGGTGCAAGGTTGCCGCGAGTGGATCTCGACCAAGGAGGCGGGTGTGGCCAGGCGAACGTTGACGTGGCTGGTGCTGGCAGGACTCGGGGTGGCAGGTCGCGCTGGCGCCGGGATCGCCCAGGGCGCGCCACCGCAGATTACCGCGGCACAGTATGCCGCCGCCGAGCGGATGCTGTCCGTCAACGCCGACAAACTGGTTTTCCGTGACAAGATCGTACCGCAGTGGATCGATGAGGGCGCTCAGCTCTGGTATCGGGTTCGGACCCCGGCCGGCGCCGAGTTCATTCTGGTCGATCCCGCCCGGCGGACCCGGCGTCCCGCGTTCGATCATGTCCGCCTCGCCGCCGAACTCACCCGGGTTCTAGCGCGATCGGTGACGGCGGACTCGCTCCCGTTCGAGACATTGACGTGGGAGGGGAAGGGCAAGACGCGCTCGATCGTCATTACCGTCGGCCAGAAAACTTATCGCTGCGGGCTCGACCGTTATCAGTGCGACCCGGAGGAGTCGCCGGCGCCGCGGCTGCCGAATGAACTGCTCTCACCGGATGGCAAGTGGGGGCTCTTCCGCCGAGACTACAATCTCTGGCTGCGTGAAACGGCCAACGGGGCCGAACGCCAGCTGACCCGCGACGGGGTCCATCGTCACGAGTATGCCCAGCATCCGGAGTCGAACACGAGTTGGGCGACGGCCCAGCGCGGCGGGCTCCCCCGGCCTCCGATGGCGTTGTGGTCTCCCGATTCACGCCGAATCCTGACTCACCGGCTGGATGAGCGCGGAATGGCGGAGTCCCATCTGATCCAGTCGGTACCTGCGGAGGGACTCAGGCCCAAACTCTGGTCGTTCGTCTTTCCCTTTCCCGGTGATTCGCTCTCGCAAGCGCAGTGGCTGGTGATCGACGCAGCCTCCGGTCAAACCACACCGCTCGGTGGGCAGTTCGGCATGGCGTTCAATTCGCCCATCGCATTCCGGGAGGCATGGTGGGGCGACTCGGTTACGGCCTACTACCTGAACCGCGAGCGGGCTGCGAAGTCGTTTCGGCTGATGCAGGCGGACGCGCGATCCGGACAGGTCAGGTCGATGGCGGAAGAGCGTGGCTCGACCATGGTCGAGGCGACGCTGATGCTCGGTACCGGTCCGAACATCCGGGTCCTGGCGGGCGGCCGGGAGTTGGTATGGTTTTCCCAGCGCGACGGATGGGCGCAACTGTATCTGTTGGACGGCGTCACCGGCCAGGTGAAGAATCGGATCACCGACGGGCAGTATGTAGTTCGGGACATCGTGCATCTCGACGAGAAGGCGCGGCGAATCTGGTTTACGGCCGGTGGGAAGGAGCCCGGACGCGATCCGTACTATCGTCACCTGTATTCGGTGGGACTCGATGGAACGGGTCTCACTCTGCTCACGCCGGAAGACGCCGAGCACGAGATTACGGTGAGTCCGAATGGACAGTGGGCGGTGGATCGGGTGAGCCGCGTGGATCTCGGGCCCCGGACCGTACTTCGATCGATGGACGGCAAGGTTGTGATGCCGCTCGAAACCGCCGACATCTCGGCGCTGCTGGCGACCGGGTGGCGCTATCCGGAGCGGTTCACGGTGAAAGCGGCCGATGGGGTCACCGACCTGTATGGCATCATCATCACGCCCCCAGGATTCGACTCGACCCGCCGGTATCCGGTGCTGGAGGAGAATTATCCGGGACCGCAGATCACGCTGGTGCCTCGTGCGTTCACGGCGGGTGGCGATCTGCGGGCCATCGTGACCCTCGGCTTCGTGGGCGTGATCGTCGATGGGCGCGGAACGCCGTTTCGCTCCAAAGCATTTCACGATGTCTCGTATGGGCGCTTCGAGACGGCGGGGTCGCTCGAAGATCACATCGAGGCGTTCCGGCAGATCGGCCGGACCCGCCGGTATCTCGATCTCGATCGCGTCGGTATCTACGGACACTCGGGCGGCGGGTTTGCCTCGGCGCGCGCGATGTTCCTCTATCCCGATTTCTACAAGGTGGCCGTGTCGTCGGCGGGGAATCACGATCAGCGCGGCTATCTCTCGCTCTGGGGAGAGACCTATCAGGGCATGCCTAACGGCGACAACTACGCGGCGCAGGCCAATCCCTCGATTGCCAGGAATCTGAAGGGCAAATTGATGCTGGCGTTTGCGGATATGGACGATAACGTCTCGCCGGCGCTCACCGTGCAGGTGATCGACGCGCTGACCAAAGCCAACAAGGATTACGATCTGCTCATCGTGCCGAACGGGTCGCATGCCATGTCGGTCAACCCGTACTTCCGGCGGCGGCGCTGGGACTATTTCGTCCAGCACCTGATGGGCGCAACGCCGCCGGCGGGTTACGAAATCACTACCAAGCCCGAGTATCCCTTTTAGGCCGGCCCGTCATCACCGTGGGATGACGGGAAGAATGAGATGCGATGGCCGGCCGCGGTCGTGATAGACCGTCTGGTCGGCCACTACGCCGCTGCTGTCTTTGCCGATCGGGCCGCCGGTCTGCATGTTCCGATCGAACTTCGGAAACGCATGTGACGCGACCTCGAGGCGGAGCCGCCAACCGGTCTCGAGCCGAATGCAGGTCGACCAGTTGTCGACGGTGTACTCCTCGACCTTTCCGGGCTCCAGCAGCACCGAACGATCGAAGCCGAACCGATAGCGAGCGCGCACCACCCCGTCGTTGAGCCGCAGGGCGAATCCATCGGGTCGCACGGCAACCACCTTGGTCATCCAATCGGTGTCTTTGGCCGAGCTGGCCGCGAACAGTTTGACCTGGAGCGGTCCGCATACCTCCATCGGCGCGGTGAGCGGGGCCGACGTATAGACGAGCAGGTCCTTCCGCTCCTCGACGGTCCGGTAGTCGTCCGGGCCGCCCACCTGAGAAAAGGCGTCATCGGTGAGGAACGGTACGGCGTCCATCGGATCGGCGCGGTAGCGATCGGGCGGCTGGTTGCCCGGCGGCAGCGTATCGAGAACCCCGTCGCCGAATCGCGAATTGGCTTTGCCGTTGCTGTGGAGATAGAAGCGCAGGTAGTGGGTGCGCGCGAGCGGCCATTCGCGCTCGGTCCGCCAGCGATTTTCTCCCATCACGAAGATCCGGACCGCGGGGTCGCGCTCTGCTCCGTTTGCCGTTCCCTTGAGCCAGTAGTCGAACCAGCGAAGGTTGAGGCTGTCCAGGTTGATCACGGCATCGGGGCCGAAGTCGATCTCGCCCAGCTTGCGGCCCTGATTGATCCGGTGGCCCCAGGGACCGAGCATCAGGAACTGATGAGGGCTGTTGCGGAGATTGACGAAATTCTCGGTCGTGCCGACCAGGACGTCGTCGTACCAGCCGCTGATATGCAGCATCGGGATCGTAGTGCCGACCAGCGCCTGCTGGTAGGCCTGCTGCTCCCAGTAGTCGTTGCGTACCGACTGGTCGAACCATTCACGCCAGGCCGGGATGGTGCGGCCCAGCGCCTGATCGGCCTGGTAGAGCGGCAGGTGCGAGTAGGCGCCGCGGAGATCGTGACGCGAGATGTCCTGCATGGTCCGGCCTGAGAGGGCGGCCAGCCAGGAGAGTGTCATCGGTCCGATGGTCCCGAACTGATTCGGGAAGTTGCGGTCGGGGTCCGGGGGCGTGACGCTCGGGATCAGCGCTTTGAGTGATGGCGGCTTGAGGGCCGCCGCGTACAACTGGACCCAGCCCAGGTACGACCCGCCCATCATCCCCACCTTGCCGTTGGCCCACGGTTGCCGTGCCAGCCACTCGATGGTGTCGTAGCCGTCGGCGGCCTCGGTCACCATCGGGTAGAAAGTGCCGTCCGAGTCGCCCCGGCCGCGGACGTCCTGGACCACGTAGGCGTACCCGCGGGAAGCCCACAGCTTCCCGGCGGCCACGTGGCTGGCGACGCCGTTGTCGTACGGGGTGCGGAGGAGAATGATGGGCACCCTCTCGGTCGTATTGGGGCGGTAGACGTCGGCAGAGAGGGTCACGCCGTCCCGCATCGGGACACGGACGTCGTACTGCATCACGATTGGTGCAGGGGTGGCCGTCTGGAGAACGGCGAAGAGCGCGATACCGAAATGCGTCACGAATGCCTGGCCGGAGAAATCGCTGTAGATTACCGCCCGATCGCGTGATATGAAACCGTTCAGGCAGTCCGAAAACTCATCCGAGATACCATGAAGATCGCCGATATCGAAACGCCCGCCCCGATCGTGGACCTCGACGTCCTCGAGCGCAACCTCGATCGGGTTGCCGATTATGTGAAGCAGCACGACCTGGGGCTCCGGCCGCACGTCAAGACGCACAAGTCCGTCTCCGTCGCGCGCGGCCAGGTCTCCCGGGGCGCGCTCGGTCTGACATGCGCCACCACCAAGGAAGCCGAGGTCATGGCCGAGGTGTCGGACGACATTCTGGTGGCCTATCCGCCGGTCGGGGCGGCCCGGTTGGCCCGCCTCCTGGCCTTGCCCTCGCATGTCCGTCTGATGGTGGCGCTCGACTCGGCCGAGGCCATCGAGGCTCTGGGCGCGGCGGCCAAGGCGGCCGGCCGGCCGGTCCGGGTGCTGATCGAGTGCGATCTCGGGATGCACCGGGTCGGGGTGCAGACTGTCGAGGAAGCGATCCGGCTCGCCAAGCTGGTGCAGAGCCTGCCGCCGCTCGAGTTTGCCGGCGTCAACTTCTATCCCGGTCACATCCGGCAGGAAGTCGATGCGCAGCAGGCGTTGATCGACCAGCTCAAAGTGGACATCACGACGTGGCTCGACGCGTTCAAGGCTGCGGGCATCGTACCCGGGATCGTGAGCGGCGGGTCTACGCCGACGGCCTTCCGGGGTCACGAGATTCCGGGCCTGACCGAGATCCGTCCCGGCACCTACGTCTATAACGATCGTGAGATCATGGGGATTGGCCTCGCTACCCCGGCCGACTGCGCGCTCACGGTGCTGGCCACCGTAGTCAGCACGGCCGTGCCGGGACAGGCCGTGGTTGACGCGGGCACCAAAGCGTTAGGCCGGGAGCCGCTCCGGATCGGGACCGCCACCGGGTTCGGTGAAGTGGTCGGGCATCCGGAAGTGACGGTCAAGGGGATGTCAGAGGAACATGGCATCCTCGACCTCAGCAACTCCACCTGGCGTCCCAAAGTCGGCGACCAGGTCCGGATCATCCCGAACCATGTCTGCATCGTGACTCATTTGAACGATGTGATTCACGGTGTCCGGGGTGACACGGTCGAGACGGTCTGGCCCATTGCGGCCCGAGGACGACTGGCGGCCGTGTGACCTTGTTGTCGCTGGGGGGGATCGCGGTTCGGTTCGCCGACACCACGATCCTCGAAGATGTCACGTTCATGGTCGGTCGCGGCGAGTGCTGGGGCGTAATCGGCCGGAACGGAATCGGAAAGACGTCGCTCTTCGAAGTGATCACCGGTGAACTGGTGCCCGCGGCCGGTTCGGTCGCGCGCGCATCGGGCCTCAAGGTGGCGGTGCTCGATCAGCATCGAACCTTCGAAGAGGGCGAAACGGTCTGGGAAGCCGCCGCCGGTGCCTACCGGGAATTGCGGCGGCTCGAGACGACCATTGCCGACGACGCCGAAGCGCTAGCCACGGCGACGGGTGACGAGGCCGAGCGCCTGATGGCGCGCTATGCCCGGAACCTGGAACGGTTCGAGCACGAAGGCGGTTATACCGTCACGGCTCGGGTCGACGCCATCCTCGACGGTCTGGGCTTCGACCACGTTCGGGCGCGGACCCAACTGGTGGCCACGCTCTCCGGCGGGGAACGCGGCCGGATCGGTCTCGCTGCGCAGCTGGCAGCTGACGCTGATCTCCTCCTGCTCGACGAACCGACCAACCATCTCGACATTGCCGGCATCAAGTGGCTCGAAGGCCACTTGCGCGAGTCGGATGCCAGTGCGCTGGTGATCAGCCACGATCGCGCCTTTCTGGCGGCGGTGACCGATCACATCCTCCATCTCGAAGATCGCACCGGCGTCGTCTATAACTGCGGCTACACCGAGTTCGGTGAGCAGCGGGCGTTCCGGCGGCTGTCGCAACAGCGGGCGTTCGACAAACAGTCCAAAGCCATTGCGCGGGAAGAGGACTACATCCGGCGGAATCTGGCCGGGCAGAATTCTTCGCAGGCCGTCGGGCGGCGGCGGCGGCTCGATCGATTGCCGCGGTTGTCGGCGCCGCCGGCCGATCTGGCCACGATGGCCATCCGCTTCGACGCGCGCAGTCGCGGCGGCGATCAGGTGCTGGTGGTCGACAGCCTCGGCATCGAGCTGGCCGGGCGAACCCTGCTCGAGGATTTCAGCGGGACCATCCGGCGCGGTGACGTAGTTGGCCTGGTTGGTCCGAACGGCGCCGGCAAGACCACGCTGCTCAGGACCATGCTTGGTGAGCGGGAGGCGGCCCACGGCTCGGCGCGCATCGGCGACTCGATCGAGGTCGAATACTATCGCCAGGATCTGGGCGACGTACCGCCCGGTAAAACGCTCTTCGACATCGTCCACGATTTGCGGCCCAAGTGGACGCGGGGACAGGTACACGACCACCTGGGCCGGATCGGCTTTACCGGCGACACCGGCCGGCGCCGGGCCGAGAGTTTGTCAGGAGGGGAGACCGCGCGGCTTTCGCTCGGCCGGCTGATGCTGTCCGGGGCGAACTTCCTGATCTTCGACGAGCCCACCAACCACCTCGACGTTGAAACCATCGAATCTCTGGAGGACGCCATCTCGGCGTTCGAGGGCACCATCCTGCTGGTCAGCCACGACCGCGCTTTGCTGCGGAGCCTGACGACGCGGACCTGGGCGCTGGCGGACGGCCGGATCGATGACTATCCGGGCTCGTATGGCGAATGGGAGGACTGGCAGGCCGACCGTACGGCAGCTGCGCAAGCGGATGCGGCCCGCGCGGCCGCCGAGCGGGATGCGAAGCAGGTCCGGACCAAGGCCAAGGACACCTCGACCGGCGGCCCCAAGCCGTTAACCGCCGCCCGCCGTGCGCTGGAGGCGGCGGAGTCTGCGGTGCAGCGTGCCGAGCAGGAGGTGGCGTCCTTGAGCGCGGCACTCGATGATGGGTCGCTCTATCAGTCGGGCGACGGCGCCCGGCGCGCCGGCGAGCTGTCGCGCGCGCTCGAGCAGGCCAAGCGAACGCTGGCGGAGGGCATGGCCGAGTGGGAGCGGGCGTCGCTTGAAGTCGAGCGCCTTACCGGCGCGTCGACGCCGCCGTGAGCTCCTCGAACGTCGCGTTGCCGATCCGATATTCCCGCCAGTCGTCGAAATCGAAGTGCCACCACTCGGCCTCGTAGACGGTGAACCGCTCGGACTCCATCACATGTCGGAGCAGATCGCGATACCAGCGCTGCCGTGACGTGCCGCCCGGATAATATGGATAGGACCGCGTCGAGAACTCGTCGTAGGAGCCCGTCGTGACGATGGGCTTCCCGGTGGCGAGTTCGACCATCGAGAGATCGATCGCGGCGCCGCGGTTGTGACGGGAGCCTTGCGACGGATCGGCCACGAAGGTGTGGTGCTCGTCGGCCGTTCCGTCCCAGAAGATCTTGGTGACCCACCACGGCCGATAGCCGTCGTGCAACAGCAGGCCGTAGCCGAGCCTTTGCAGCTTGCGGTGTGCGCGGACCACGGCTTCGGCGGCCGGGCGCTGGAGAAAGACCTGCGGCCGGTCGTAGAAGCGGGTGGACACGAAATTGGTGGTATCCGCGTAGCGCACGTCGAGCCGGATGGTTGGATCGAGGGTCGTCACCTCGACCAGGTCCGTCTCGCGGAAGGTGCCGGTCTCGGCGGGCGGGGTTGCCGCGAGGGCCGCCCGCTTGAGTTCCTCGATCGGCTTCGTCAGGGCAACCTTGAAAGCGCTGCCGTCTTCCGGACCAACCGAACGGCGTTGGAAGACGACGTTGGCGGCGCGCACCTCACGGGCGCGGCCGTTCGCATCGCGCCGGAAGACCAGATCCTCGCCCGGATAGAGGCCGTATTCGGGGAATCGCCAGGTCGAATCGTCGACTCGGGTGAGCGGATATTCGGTGAACCACTCGATCAGCGCGGTGAGCGAGCCGGCGCGCTCGGCGATGAAGAGCACGTTGTGGTCCCAGCCGTACTCGCCGATCAGCCCCGTCCACTCGGCAGGCGGCGCGGGCGGGAGCGCGGGGTCCGGGGCGCGAGTCAGCGTGTCGGTGCCGAAGACCAGACGGGTGCCGGCGAGCGTCACCGTCGGACCGAAGGCGAACTCGTCGTCGACGATCAGCTGATCGGGCCCCCGGGCCTTGAGCGTCATCCGCATCTCGCCGTCCTTCCGGCGGGCGTTGAGCTTGGTGCCTTCCCAGGCGAGATCGTACCAGGTGTCGCGCCCGGTCCACCGACCCGTGTAGCGCTGCGCCTCCTGCCTGGTGAGCACCTGGGTCGTGTCGATGCCGCGAAGCGGCTGCTGTCGTTTCCGGTCGAGCAGCATGCCCAGCGCGGCGGCGCGGATTCGGGTGAGCACGGCGTTGACCGCGTCCTTAGTGGCGATCAGCACGACGGCCAGACGCTCCTCGGGCATCGCGGCGAACTCCGTCGCGAACCCGTAGATGGCGCCACCATGCGAGACGACCAGAGCCGAATCCAGGTGTCCGACACCGAAGCCGAGACCGTATCCATCGGCGGTGCCCGCGGGGACGAACTGCGGTACCCACATGCTCTCGAGCGTCGCAGGTGCGAGGATCGTCTCGCGGGGACCCCGCCCCCGGTCGAAGAGGAACTGTGCGAAGCGAGCGAGGTCGTGGACGGTGGAGTACATGCTGCCGGCCGGCGCCATACCGAGCTGGAAGGTCGGCGCCGGGAAGGTGCGCTCGTCGTACGTCCACATCCAGGCGGTGGCGAGGTGGGGCAGGAGCGCCGGCTCCGGCTCGAACGCGCTCGAGCGGAGCCCCATGGGCACGAGCAGCGTGCGCTTGAGGTACCGGGCGAACGGCTCCCGCTCGACCTGCTCCAGCACAGCGCCGACGACGGCGATGCCGGCGTTCGAGTATTTCGACCGGGCGCCCGGCGGATAGAACAGCGTGGTGGCGTTGAGGCTCGCGACCGTGCTCGCCAGCACGCTGTCGGACGGATCGAAGTAGTTGCCGCGCGGCGGCTCGCGCGTCAGACCAGCGCGATGGGACATCAGGTGGCGCAGGGTGATCTCGCCTCCGAACGGGTTCTTCGGCTCGAAGGAGGGGAGGTAGGTCTCGACCGGCGCGTCGAGATCGACCGCGCCGCGTTCGACCAGCCGCATTACGCCGATGTCGGTGAAGAGCTTGGAGACGGAACCGATCCGGTAGACCGTATTGGCCGTGGCGGCGGTGCTGTTCGGGGCGTCGGCGGTGCCAAAGCCGCGGGCCCACACCGTTTCGTTGCCGTCGACGAGTGCCACCGACAATGCGGGGATCGCCTTATCGCGCATTTCGTGCTCGATCAGCGCGGTCAGACGCGCGGCGATGTCGGCATGGGTGGGCGCCGGCACGATCGTATCGGGATCGGCGGCGGGCGCGCCGCAGGCGGCGGCGAGCAACAGAATGAACGGAAGCCTCGATTTCACGGTATCGGCCTCGGTAATGCTGTCGTGGGACGGAAGCGGCCGCGATCGGTCAGAGCAGCGCCTGGTGATTCGGTGTGGGCGGGCGGCTCCGGTAAGGGAGATTCGGCGCGGTCGAAAGAAAACGAACGGCGTGAATCTACTGCGAGTCCGGTGCCGGCGCACTAGATTCCGGTGATGGAAGTGCAAGTGTTCGGCACCCGGAAGAACGCCGATACCCGGGCGGCGCTCCGTTTCTTTGCAGAGCGGCGGATCAAGACCCACTTCGTCGACTTTACGGTGCGGGCTCCGGCGCGCGGCGAGTTGTTGCGCTTCGCTCAGAAGTTCGGGCTCGCCAACCTGATCGACCGCACTTCGAAGCGCTTTGCCGAGCTTGGCTGGGCGGCGGCTCGTTACAGTGACGACCAGTGGTTGGAGAAACTCACCATCGAACCTGGCGTGATTCGGCAGCCCTTGGTGCGCTATCGCCAGCAGCTGACTATCGGTCCGTCGGAAACCACATGGAAAACCTGGGAATGAGACGACGATTCGATTGCTGGGGTGGTGGGCTGCTCGTCGTCCTGGCTTGCGCGGGATGGCGAGTGAATCTGGAGGCGCAAGCTGCGCCGGTGCCGTTGCCCAAGGGTGTCACGGCTGCCATGGTGGCGCAGGGCAAAGAGCTCTATGAAAGTACCGGACTCTGCATGGCCTGCCACGGTATGGACGGCAAGGGCGGGACCGGTCCCGATCTGACGGATCAGGTCGTGCTCCATCCGGACGGTTCGGTCGACTCGATGACAGTGCAGTTGATTCGCGGTATTTCCGAGTCGGAAGCCAAGACCGGTATCCCGATGCTGCCGCGGGCGGGGACCGGGCTGGGCGACGACGAACTGCGGGCGGTGGCTGCGTACGTTTGGACCCTCTCCCGGTCCGTCGCGCTTCCGCCGCAAGAGGGGCGGAGACGATGAAAGCGATGTGGTTGATAGCGGCGCTGTTCGGAGTCACGGCTCCGTTGGCCGCGCAGGAGCGTGCTCTCGCCGGGTTTGACGACTACGTAGCCAAGGCGCTGGCGGAGTGGCGCGTCCCCGGCGTGGCAATTGCGATCGTTCGGAACGACTCGGTCATTCTCGCCAAGGGGTACGGTGTCAAACAGCTGGGCCGCCCGGATCCGGTCACTGCCCAGACGCTGTTCGAGATCGGGTCGACCAGTAAGGCGTTCTCGTCTGCGCTGGCGGCCATGCTGGTGGATGATGGCGTGATCGGTTGGGATGATCCGATTCGCCGCCATCTGCCGTGGTTCGAGTTGGCCGATCCGTATCTGACTCAGAACGTCACCCTGCGGGATGCCTTTTCGCACCGGACCGGGATCCTGGGTGCTTACAACGGCGTGGTGACCTGGACCCGCGAGAAGGTGCTGCGCCAGCTGCGCTATCTCACGCCGGCGGTGCCGTTTCGGAGCCGCTACGAGTACAGCAACATGATGTATTCGGCCGCGGGTGAGGCGGTTGCGGCGGCGGCCGGCAAGCCGTGGGAGCGTCTCCTGGCTGAACGGATCTTGAGCCCGCTCGGAATGGGGCAGACGACTACGGATATCAGCCGGTTTTTCGACTCGACCCGCTTTGCCAAGTGCTTCTACTGTGCGCTGCCGGATCGTCCGGTCACACTGGACGATGTCCGGAACGGGCATGATGCGGCGTTGCCCCATCAGATGGTCGCCGACTCGGTCCGTCCCATTGCCTGGCAGAGCTATGACAACGCGGTTTCGGCGGGCTCGGTCATCTCGAATGCTGCCGACATGGCGCAGTGGCTTCGCTTTCTGACGTCCGGTGGCGTCCATGACGGGAAGCGGTTGCTGCGCTCCGCGACCTTCGATGCCATGCTGACGCCGCAATCGGTGCTGTATCCCGCGGGCTGGATTCAACTGGTCGACTCGGTCAGTCCCAGCACCCATTTCTGGTCCTATGGTCTGGGCTGGCGGCTCAACGACTACCGGAGCCGGAAGGTGGTCTGGCACACCGGCGGGATCATCGGGTTCCTGGCCTATGTCGGCTTCGTACCGGAAGAGAACCTTGGGATTGCGGTGCTCTCGAACGGTGACATGGGGTATGCCTGGCTGCCCCAGGCGCTCGCGTATCGGATCATCGACCTCCATCTGGGCGCGCCGGTGCGGGACTGGAGTCGTGAACTGCTCGCGCTCAACGCTCTCGACCGGGCCCGGAGCCGTGAGGCGGAGCGCGCGCTCCAGGCCCAGCGGGTCGAGGGAGCGCCGCCGAGTCGGCCGATGACCGCTTATGCGGGACGATACCGGAACGACCTCATGGGTGAGGTCAGTGTCGTTGCCGGGCCTGGGGGACTCGAATTCAGGATCCGGGAGGGTGGCGATGGATTGCTCCAGCCCTGGCATTACGACGTCTTCCGGCTTCGGCTGTCGGGGACCTGGGCGGGCGGACAGTTTGCCACCTTTGCGATTGGCCGGGACGGCGCCGTGGCGTCGGTAACGATTGACGGGATGGGGACCTTCCGGCGGGATTGACCGGAAGCGCGCCTGGTCTATCGCGTTGGTTGTTTGACCAATAGATTGGCGGCCGAGTTCCCGATCCCCCGGGTGGGATGACCAATCGCTATGACCACGGGTGTTGCTGATGTCGTTTTCGACGTTGGTCCCGGTCCGACAGGATCGGGTCTGGGAGGTCTATCAACAGGTCCGAGACCTGATCGTGCGGGGCAAAGTCGCGCCAGGATTTCGGCTTACCGAGGCTGACCTGACTTCCCGGTTCGGGGTCAGCCGCACCTCGGTGCGGGCGGCACTGCAGCGCCTTCAGCAGGAAGGGTACATCACGGCCGCGCGGGAGGGCCGGCGGAGTCGCCTGACGGTTGCCCCGTTGACCCAGGACGATGCCCGTGAGCTCTTCGGGATGGTGGCGGAGATCGAGGGGTTGGCGGCCGAGCGGGCGGCGGGCCTCCCGACTAGACCACGGAACGCATTGGTCTACACTCTGAACGAACTCAACGAAGAGTACCAGCGGGTCGCCAGCGCGGTGGGTGGGGATAGCGACGAGCTTTTCGAGCTCGACACCCGGTTCCATCGGGCGTACGTGGAGGCGGCTGCCGGGCCGCGTCTCCGGTCGCTTCACGACGCGATCAAGCCCCAGATCGAGCGGTACATCCGGATTTATCAGACCGTATTGCACGACGCCATTCAGACGTCCATCGTCGAACATACCCAGATCATCGCGGAGATTTCTGCCGGGAGAGGGCAGCACGCCCAGGCGGCCGTCCGAACCAATTGGCGGAACGCCGCGGTGCGTTTGCAAGCCGTTATCGGAGCGCAGGGCGAAGCCGGGAATTGGTAGCTCCAGGAAACTCCTGTACGAGGGGTTTCGTAGGGGGCGAACCAGGTGTTCCATCTTGCATTTCGGTCTCGCGGTGCGTATGATGACTGCTCGTCCGACAACAATGTATACAAAGCCGAGTACCGAACTGGTCACCGTTCGTTCGCAGGAATCCAGATTTTAGTCCCGCGCCGCGTGGGCTCGCGGTGCGTGCGATCGTGTCTTAGCCCCCAGACCCGGAGAAGCGTATGAGGTTGAGGAAACTCCTCGGAGCCGTCGTGGCGTGTATGGCGCTCACGGCCGGTGGGTTGGCAGCACAGGACGTGAGCGGCGTCGTCGTCGATAGCCGTTCCGGCCGAGCACTCGAGGGCGCGCGTATTGCCGTCGAGGGCGTAGCGGGTAAAGAAGTGCGCAGCAGCAACGCCGGTCGGTTTACCCTGACCGGGCTCTCGGGGTCGGAAGTGACGCTTCGCGTTACCATGATCGGCTACAGCCCGCGGACTCAGGTGGCGCGTGTCGGCTCCAATGACGTGCGCATCAATCTGGTCGAGCAGGCGATCAACCTCGGCGAACTCGTCGTAACCGGTACGCCGGAAGCGGTGGAGCGCCGGACCCTCGGTAATGCGACGGCGACCGTGCATGCGGCCGACCAGCAGTCGTTCGCGCCGGTGCCGGACATCTCGAACCTGATCAACAGCCGGGCTCCCGGTGTCATGGTCATCCCGGGCACGGGCCAGGTCGGTTCAGGTCCGCAGATCCGGATTCGGGGTGTCAACAGCTTCAGCTTGAACGGCAACCCGCTGATCTACATCGACGGCGCCCGGGTCAACAACTCGACCGCGCAGGGTGTCTCGGTGCAGGGCTTCGGCTCCGGTATTTCGAGCCGGCTCAACGATATCGATCCGGACCAGATCGAGAGCATCGAAATCATCAAAGGCCCCGCGGCTGCCACGCTGTACGGCACCGAGGCGACCAACGGTGTGATCCAGATCATCACCAAGCGCGGCAAGCAGGGCGCCAAGCCGGTGATCGGGCTCCAGACCCGTCAGGGCACCAACTGGTTCATGAATCCGGAAGGCCGGATCGTGCAGCCGGTGGCGATGATCAACGGGGTCGAGACCTACTGGAACCCGGTGGCGCAGGAACGGGAGCGGCATAAGCGGCTCTCGGCCAATCCGCATCCGGACTCCGTCTCGTCGCTGCTCTTCAAGAACGGATACCTGATGGGCTACGGGGCGAACATCAGCGGTGGAACCGAAGCGATTCGGTACTACGCTGGTACGACGCTCGACGCCGACAACGGTATCGAACAGACGAACAACATGCGTCGTCTGACGACCAATCTGAACCTCACCATCAGCGGCGGTGAGAAGTTCGATGTCCAGACCAGCTTTGGCTACGTCAAGAGCAAGGTCAATCAGGCCTATGAGGCCGGCTCCGGTGGTATCTGGTTCTCGACCATCTTCGGGGATCCGAACACGGTCAACACCCCGTACCGCGGTTTCAACGGTGGTCCGCAGGAATACCAGTGGGGCGCGCGTCAGGCGGTCATGTCGATCAACCGCTTTACGGGTAGCGTGACGCTGAACCACCGGCCGCTTTCGTGGTTGAGCCACAAGCTGACCGTCGGCCTCGATCAGACCGACCAGGCCGCCGAAGATTACAATCGGTACCTGCCGCCGCAGTGGATCGTGTTCAACCAGGGCGTCGGTCGCCTTGGCTCCAAGTGGAAGCAGCGCCGGACCAGCAACTTCACGACGTTCGACTACAGCGCCACCGCGCGCATGTCGATCTCGGACAAGATTTCGTCCACGACGTCGGTTGGCGCCCAGTACTATCGTCAGCGGAATGACATCCTGACTGCGCAGGGCCAGCAGTTCCCGGCTCCCGGACTGGAAGCGATCGAAGCGGCGTCGATCTTCTCGGCTGGCGAGACGTTCATCGAAAACTCGACCTTGGGAAGCTACTTCCAGCAGCAGTTCGGCTTCAGCGATCGTCTGTACCTGACGGGCGCCGTCCGGATCGATAACAATAGCGCCTTCGGCGACAACTTCACCCTGATCGCCTATCCGAAGGTCAGCCTTTCGTACATCGCGCGTGAAGGTGGCGAGGGCTTCGCCAACACCCTCAAGCTGCGCGGTGCCTACGGCCAGGCGGGTCAGCAGCCTGCCGCCTTCTCCGCCGTGCGGAGTTGGAGGGCAGTCGTCGGCGGCAACGGTTCGGCGGCAGCCATTCCGGAGTTCGTCGGCAATCCGGACCTCAAGCCGGAACGCGCGGAAGAGTTCGAAGTCGGTGCGGACGCCGGTTTGCTGAATGATCGTCTCGGTTTCTCGGTCACCGGCTTCTATAAGAAGACCCGTGACGCGATCCTGCAGAAGGCCCAGGCGCCGTCGCTGGGCTACACGGGTGCGCAGTTCATCAACGTCGGTGCCATCAAGAACCAGGGCATCGAGGTCGAGGTGTACGGTACGCCGATCCAGAAGCAGAACTTCGCGCTCGATCTGCGGTTCTCGGTTGCCACGAATGACAACAAGATTCTGGATCTCGGTACGAACCCGGACGGCTCGCCGATCCAGTCACTCGGCAACGCGAGCCCGACCGTCGGTCATCCGGTCGACGCGTACTATGCGCGCCAGGTCATCTCGGCTGAGTTGAACGCGGCGGGGCAGGCCATCAACGTGCTCTGCGACGATGGCAATGGTGGTGGTGTTGTTTGTACTTCGGCTCCGTCTGTCCTCCAGGGTCGATTCGATCCCAAGCTCGAGGGCGCGTTCAGTGCCACGGCCACGTTGTGGAACCGGCTCCGGGTGTACGGGCTTGCCGATTTCAAGCAGGGGAACAAGCACCTGGATAACAACCGCCGGGCACTGTGCCAGATCTTCCTCCGTTGCGTCGAGAACATCCGGCCGCACGATTACGATCCGCGGATCGTTGCCGAGATCCAGACGGGTGGTACCGCCACCTCGTTCGTCGCCAGCGACGCAAGCTTCATCAAGCTTCGGGAAATTTCGGTCTCGTACTCGATGCCGCGGTCGGTTTCCCGCTGGTTCCGCGCCACGGACGGCACCCTCTCTCTCTCGGCTCGTAACCTCCACACCTGGACTGGTTACAGCGGCCTGGATCCTGAGGCGTACTTCGTGACGGAGTCACGCCAGCGCACCGAGCAGGATCAGACGCCTCAGCTTGCGTCGTTGAACCTCTCGATCAACCTGACTTTCTGACCTGGGCCTGAGACGAGGAACTGAATTCTCATGCAGACTATGGTTTCTAAACTGATGTATCGGGGGGCCAGGGCGGTTGCGCCCGTGGCCCTCCTCCTGGGGGCCGCTGGTTGTAGCGACCTGCTCGACCAGGCCGCGCCGTCGCGTATCCTCGAAAGCACGCTTGAAGGTCCCGCGGCGGCGTCATTGATGGTGGATGGAGCGCAGGCGGCATTTGGCTGTGCCTTCCAGGCGTACATCACGGGATTCGGGCTGATCACCGACGAACTCGAAGACACCCAGCTCGCTGCGGCAGGTTGGGACTGGGATCGTCGCTCGATGTTGCAGGCGGGCGGTAACTACGCCACCGCAGCGTGCGACGGAGGCCAGCAGTTTGGCGTCTACGCGCCGATGCAGACTGCCCGTTACACGGCCAACTTGGCGCTGACGAACCTGGCTCAGTATTCCGATGCCCAGGTGTCGGGCCGGACGGCATTGATGGCTCGTGCCGCCCTCCTTGCCGGGTACTCCACGCTGCTGTTGGGCGAAGGTTTCTGCTCGATGGCGCTGGATGGCGGGCCGGAGATGACGCCCGCGCAGGTATTTGCGGTGGCGGAAGGAAAGTTCACCGAGGCCATCACGCATGCCGGCGCCGCGAACAATACCGCGATCGCCAATGCGGCTCGCGTCGGTCGTGCCCGTACCCGTCTCAATCTGGCGAAGTTGCCGGGGCAGGCGGTCGTGAATGCGAAGCTCACCGAAGCCCGGGCGGATGCGGCCGCCATTCCGGCCGGTTTCGTCTATAACATGCCGTACGCGACCAACGCGTCCTACTCCCGCAATCATGTGTTTACGCGGAACCAGGAAGGCCGGACGATCGGGGTTGCGCCGCGGTATCAGGCGATGACGTTTAACGGCGTTCCCGATCCTCGGGTCGTCGTCGCTGTCGGGCCGACCGGCCAGGACAACCTGACTCCGAACCTGTACATTGCGCGGAAGTACAACTCGCAGGCGGCGGCTATTCCTCTCGCGAGGTACGGGGAAGCCCGTCTGATCATGGCCGAGGCCGACTATCATCTGGTGAACCCGGATGCCGCCGTGTCGTATATCAACGAGCTGCATTCGGCAGTCAGCCTGCCGGCCTTCGCCAGCAGCGATGCAACGGCCATCATGAATCAGATCATCGAGGAGCGGTCGCGTGAGCTGTTCCTCGAGAGTCAGCGTGGATACGACTACATCCGGTTCAATGTGCCTTTCGATCCGGCGGCTGGTGTGTCGTTCCAGATTCCGCAGGAGCGGGTCACCGGTGGCACGGCCAATCGTCCGAAGGGTGGCGTATACGGCTCCGTCCGTTGCTTGCCGCTGCCGGACGTCGAGCGGAACAACAATCCGAACTTCTAGTACGACGGTTAGCTGAGATGAAGGGTGGTGCAGTAAGTTCTACTGCACCACCCTTCATTATTGGGAGCACCACCCAGGGATTCAGGTTTCAACAGGCAGCATTCTCTGTTCTATTAGCTCCGTAGGGTGGCGGGTCATTTTTGCTAGAGGTAGTTTGCCTTGAAGGTAGAGGATGGTTTAGTCTTGTTTGCCGAGAGGCCTGGATGAGGCGCTTTGTCGGATTGAACTAGCATACCGCGATCACGGCGATTTTCCTGGCATGGGATTGATCTGAACGGGAGAGGCAGCTCCTAGATTGGTACTGGGGGAGTCAGTCCGAGTTTTCACCAGGGGGTAGGCACGCAATCGTGATGACTGATGTGTTGCGGCCGGACCGCATTGTGAGAAACGGGGAGTGATAAAGCGTTTCCAGGCGATCGTAGGCTAGGCATCCTTCCGCGCCCGCGTCGGAACACGGATCGACTGTGGCCGACGTCATTGGATAATCTTAGCCCCTTAAGGTGACGGAACACCGCAAACGTGGATCAGGCTGCGTCATTCCTCAAGGGAACTGCGCGTTGCTGCGATCAAGTCGAGTCATAAGTGGAGCGCACGAAACAATCGCCGCCCTATGAAAAGACATCAACTGATCTATGACTTTCTGTACAAGGCGTGGGTCGCTCGGATCCCCGTTCGGAAGATTTGACGCCACGAATGAACAGATATCTGCTAGTCCATCGTGTCCCTCAATAGCCTGAAGTACAAGCAGGGGAAAGCGACCGATCGGGCGTACATATATCTGGTTTAGGTCGGCAAAGATTAGCGTTCCATCCTCTGGTGGGGCTTGATGACTATCAGACTCAGGGGAGGGAATAACTTTAGTCGTTTCTGCGAAAACGATACGAGCCGAGAGCCAATCGATATCGGGAGGTTGATCAACCGAGCTGAGAAAAATAGCAACACGGCTATGGTCTCGTGCAACTTCATACCGCGCAATTTCTGTCGACCGAACGTAAGCTACATGTGCATCAGTCGGCGGTACACTTTCGTGTACTGCCAAGAGTAACGAGCGGGCAGCGCTAATGCCCGACGCCGGGTCTCGCAACCGATTGGCCGTTGCAATCAGGTCAGGTGATTGCATCAGGCTTTGACTAAAGAAAAGGCTCCGATCTTCGGCTAATAGGTCGTCATCGACTGCCATGGATGAATGGGGTTTGACGACATTAACCCCTGATGGCAAAAGCGGCGATTCGAGGTTACGGTCCACGGCTCGTAGCAGAGAAAGCCCTATTCCCGCCTCACCTAGCATTAGGCTCGGGTCAACCAATCCGTCAACCGTGCCGCAGGGCCATGACCGTCCGGTACCAACGTACTCCTTGACGCCGTGGAGGAGTGCGTTCATTGCCTTTTGACGGACTTCAGGCGCTGAAAGGACTTCGGCCGAAAAAATTAGGGCGTCAGCATTTCCACAAACCCCGTGACAGAGACTGAATCCCGAGGTAATCCGTTCAACGGATCTGAGAGTTGCAGGGACTGCCCTCCAAGCGGCAGCAATAGCCGTTGACGTATTCTGAACTTGTGCCGTACGAAGGCGAACCATCAAGATTCCAGGCGCTCCGTGACACCATGCGGCCATGAAACGCCCTCTGTATGGCTGAATGGCACTCCGAAGAGAAGGATTCGTTCGGAGCTGGCTGAGGCGCCCTTCGGCTTCGAGCTCTCCGAGAGAGTCATGGCGGAAATCGAACCAATTCTGTTCGTGGTCACTATAGTAGCTATTCTCGAACGCAGCGCTCTCCTCGGATCCGTAAAGGTACTTGGTGCGTCCTGACAGGAGATAGGCTTCAAGGAGAGCACGTGTCATTCCGGCGGCGCCGTGGGCAAGTCCAGTAAGGTCACGAACGTGCGAGATTCTCGTTGAAGGGATTGACCATCCAGAAGGTCCCCGTCTTGCTGTGGATATTAACCGGTCGGCATAGCGTAATGCTGTATCCTGTAGGCGGTCGCTTCGGAGATCTTGTCCCATGCGAATCAGTGGCGGAATAGCGCCGGCAGCGCCCCCAACAACATCAAGTGCTGTGTCACTTTTCTCGTGGCCGGCCAATGACTCTAGAATTTTCTTCGCAGGCGCGTTCCACCTCTCATCGCCGAGTGACCTACCAGCCGACAGGAGTGCCCAAGCAACTCCTACTCTCCCAACGAAAAAGCTGCACGCGCCCGGTGGAAGAGATTGGGCCCCTGTCGAGAGAAATCTGCATGCACCACGAATTACTCGGAGCATATGTGCAGAAGGGGCGTAGGGGTAGGCAGCGGCGAGGAATACGACTATTCCAGATACGCCCTGGTATAAGTCGATGCCTGCGGGCGAGACTACGCTGACTCTTGATGACGGCCGCTTCCAATCAACCGAACGAATATTCCACGTACATGATTTTGAGGTAGAGTCCCAAATCGCCTGCGAACCAATACGGTGCGCAATGTCTAGCGCGGCTGGCAATGCCCAGGTTGCCTCACTACTTGACAGCACTAACATGGCGGGTAAGTTCCATTCTCAGGTTAGTCGATTTCGCAATTCTAAGATTACTTCTTAAGGTACGCAAGTACGTACGACGGATCGCAGTAGGCTCAGCGGTGTCCGATTAGGGGGTACTGTGTTCGGTGTCTTGGTTGGCGCTAGCCGTGTAAGCGTCCTCTCCTAATTGGTACGCTTCGGTACGCTAAACATACACATGATGGCGACTGGCGGTACGAAAGGGTCGTCGGGTTCACTGGATTGTCAGGCGAGGTCAGCAATACACAGTCTAATAATCTTATAACTTGAGGGTAGAGCAATGGCAAAGCTCAAGCTGAACCTGGATGACCTCGAAGTCGAGTCATTCGATACGTCGCCTGCTGATTTAACGGTAGAGGGTTACAGCGGTGCGTCGCACGTCGGCAGCACCTGTCTTCAGACCTGCGGTACATGTGGCGACACCTGCGGAACGAACAGCTGTGGAATGAATACGTGCAATCCGTGTACTGGGACGGGCACCGAGAGTATGGATTGGCGGTGTAGTCAAGGGCACTTTTGTACGGAAATATCGTGTACTACGGCTTGTGGGTGCCAAACCACCGTCGGTGCAGGCGAGTTTACGCAATGTAGTTGCGGTTGTAGCGACATATCCCCGTGCTAGTTCCTTAGCCTCATAGGCGGATTGTCTGCTGCGCCTCGCCTGGCTTCAGCAGGTCTTGATGCGTGGTGTTCTTATGGTCGTAGCGACCTCTCGCGATACTTGTCGGCAATGGACTGCGACATCGTTCTTGATCTAATGTTTCCGCGAGGCGAGCTACCTAAAATTCGGCAAAGCCATTGCGATCCAAGGTTGCCACCGGTAAAGGAGTGGTGACGCCCACCGCTGGTGGGATCGAAGGGTGGTTTTATGCAGCCGGTGGCGTGAGGTGGGCGGTGATGCAAATCATAGAGATATTGCAGGCCGCTCTGTATGTGCTGTATTGGGCCCAGTAACTTGAACCGTCCATCAAGGTGAAACCGCGAATGGTGCTTCAGGTGATGGCATTGATTCCCATGAGTCTGTCGATTCGTTGTAGATCGGGCACGTTCAGGTAGACTAGGCGAGTTCAGTGCTCCTACAGCTACGCTCGTTACAAGGCTCGGTCGACTTCGTGAAATGTCTATGTTTGAGAATTTCGATATGATCTCCTCTACCTACATATGCCGGGCCGGTGCGCTGACGATTGAGGCTGTTGAGCGACTACGAGCCTCGTCGCTCGTCAGTACCTTGGAAGGCATTCGCGCGATCGAGCTACAGTTGAAGGGTACTGCTCAGGCGGTTTCAGACGGTATCCACAAAGCCGTCGGGGCTAGTTCGATCGCGTCGGCTCGTCGGAATATGATTAACGTACGCCGTCAGCTATTTAAGCGTATTCAGCCACCCGATGGTGGCCTGCAGCTCATCCTTGGGGAGTTGCCAAGTGATACAAGGGATCTGGTCAACACCTATCTGGGTCGACTGAAAGACCGTGACCGACTTTACGCGCAGATGGTGTCGTCATTTCCAGATTCTATGAAGGAAGTCCGAGCTAAGCTCAGCGTTCTTGCTCGGGACAAGAACCTGCTTGCGACTGTTGCCTTGACAAGTCAGTCTTTAATGGAAGCTATCCTTCGTTACGAGCCTGACAGGCCAAAACGCCGTGATGAGAAGACGGAGCAAGGGCTTCTGAAGTATGTCTCACGCATGGGAATGAAGGCGACTCCCTTTGGTCGCTTGTGTGTCGTAGTACCAGGATCAGTTCTATCTGCTGCTGATGACGGCGATATGCGCCTACGATTGTGCGGAACGCCACATGAATTGCAGTCACAGGTTCGTCCGAATGCGGCTTTGCTGGGTGTGCTGTGGTCAATGATGACTACAACGCCCACCATCTTTGGTGGGCTTACGGTTGAGCTCAATCCAACCCTTCAGATGTCCGGTAACGGCCCAGTCTTCTTGGCTGATATTGGCGGACGCGAAGTCTTCCAACGAGTGGCACCGAATGCTGCTCTTGACGAGGTGTTAAGAGTGCTGTCGGCAACAGCTGAGAGGACCTACGATCAAGTGGTCCGCGATATATCAGATTGTAAATCCATCGATGCGTCAGTCGAAGAGGCAGATGCCTACGTAAGAAAGCTGATCGGAGTTGGGTTGATTCGGTTCCGTCCGATTGCGCGCACTACGTCGTCTGATTGGGATGTGCGAACTCTTCGTTGGGCGGAGGCAAGTGGAACTCCGGCTGGAGGTATTGTTGCTACGTTTATTCGGAGTCAGATGGAGCTACACCGGGCGATGGAGGTGGCGAATGGCACCGACCGTCAGCTTTTAGCCGGTAGAGTTCGCAGCCTAGTGGCGGACGTCCTTGCAGCGCTAAAAGCACCTCTCCAGGGGCTCCCGGAGCTTTTCTTCGAGGATGCTACAGCCGCTGCCAGTGCGCGCGTGGTAGATCAGGATCCCGAGCGCTCATGGCAGGGGACACTCAGGCGTTTCGCTACTCTGCTACTTACAACAGGATGGCCACGTGATGAGCAGGCGAGTATGAGGTCGTTCTATGATTTCTACTACCAAGGAGCTACTCCTGTACCCTTGCTCACTTACTACGAGGACTATGCGCGTGAGGTAATGAAGCCACGATTGGAGAGGCTTCGTGGTGATAAGGCATCGGGGCCTCAGCGACAGCGTCCCGATGCACATACTACTTCGATGCGTGATTATACGATGGCGACAGCTGCTGCGAGGGATAACCTCCGGAAGCTATTTGTAGATAAGTGGGTCGGCGCGAACGGGTGCGAAGCGGCTGACATAACGACGAACGAGTTAGTCGCCGCGCTGAACCAAGGCGGGGCAGTTATGGAGAGACCGCAAGACAGGGTGTCTCTCGGAGCATTCGTTCAGCTTGTTCAGCCAGAAGGACTTCCGGCTCAGGCGATCGTACAAGATGGACGACTTGTTGTCGGGTTCGGAAAGTACTACTCACGTTTTCTATACCTTTTTGAGGAAAAGATCCGTCGTCGTCTCGTCGGTGATGCTTTTATCGAAGACGATGACGATGATACCATCTATGCTGAGATATCGGGAGGGGCTTTCTTTAATGGCAATCTGCGGGAGAAGGTTTTGCCTTACGAAATTCTCCATCCCTCGACAGAGACCTCGTGTTCGGAGGGAAGCGTTCAGTGTCATGACCTCGAGGTGTGGCGGCATCCAGTAGATCAGAACTCTTTAATACTCCGCCACAAGGCAACTGGTCGTCGCGTTGTTCCGGTGGATCTTGGGTTTCTGAATATTCAGCGGCAGCCGCCGCTCTACCAGCTGTTGGCGCGGTTCGTACCAGCGTCCACGGTTTCAGTTCCAATCCCCAACGAAGTCTCGGTCGCTGCTCCGGTGCCTGACGGCATCGTGCATCGGCCGCGTTTTACGTTTGATGGTGCCCTTGTTCTATCGAGACAGGTGTGGATGTTTTCCTCGTCGATCGTTCCAGCTCAGAGATCGGGCGAAGGTAATGCGGAGTTCTTTGAGCGATTTCATCGGTGGCTAGTGGACTCAAGTCTGCCGCTTGACTGCTTTGTTAGGATTAGGCCGATGCCGAAGGTGGACAAGGGCGAAGCTACCACGCCAAAAGAAGAGGCTGAAGCCCCTGGTCGCGGTGACGATTATGAAGCACGTCGACAGGCCGCAGCATGGGCCGAGCGCTGGAAACCCCAGTACATTGACTTTGTGAATCCCCTGTTTGTCCGTCTGTTCTGTCGGATGATTGCATCCGCAGGGATTAGTGTGTTGCACGTTGAAGAGCGTTGGCCAAGGTGCGAGGAGTCCGCTGAGTGTGCGGAAGGGCATTTGGCGACTGAGTTGGTGGTGCACCTTACTATTCCGGGGTCTCCGCTGCCGGTCCGAACTACGTTGGGGTAAGATGCAACAATGGCTGAGTATACATTTGCCCTGTTCACGGGACATATATGGGACCGATGTGGATGGTCAAGTCGCGGCCGTAGCTAATGCACTTGCCTTGTCGACCATGGCGACGGCGCACTGGTTTTTTGTTAGATATTTCGATGAAACTGGCCCCCATGTTCGATATCGTTTTTGTATGGTCGAACAGGAAACTAGCCGACGGGATATCGAGCAGCTATTGTTGCAGGTCGGCAGAGTTCGCGCAAGTGTGGCACCGAACGCGGCTGCACCGCAGCCTTCGTGGGTTGCTTATGAGCCTGAAGTGGTGCGTTACGGGGGGGTAGCGGCACTGGAGTTTGCTGAGCGGCATTTTGTGGCATCGACTCGGTTCGCTTGCATATACTTGGAACGGCCCGAGCGAACCAGAGCAAACGTGATTGGTCAGGGGTTGCTTGCAATGCTGGTAATTGCTTACGCACTGCAGAAGGGGCGTAAGGCTTTCTTTCAACGATACTTTGAGGGTTGTCTCGGGGGGCGTGCGCTTTCAGAGCGGGCTGCACAACTTCGCAGTCGTTTTGAAGCTAGCTTTCCAGAGCAGCGCGGTCGGATAGAGGAGATCGTTGGCGCGACTACAGACTGCCTGATTGCGAATCAGTCAATGTCGGACGCGCTCGATTCTTATAGAACTTCCTGCGAGCAATACCGGCTTGGGCTCACAGAACTACTGGGAGGGGTACAAGCTGAGAAAGTGTGTGATTGGACGGCCGCGTCGCTGCTTCATATGACCAGCAATCGGATTGGGCTGACAGTTGCAGATGAGGCTTTCTGTGCTTTTATGTTGTCCGAGGTGGGAGCCGACGTTCGTCTTCGGGATGCCTAGCCGATGCCGCGGTTAGTGACTAACCTCCTGCCGCTGTGGATCGAGTCTGGCTTACACCCCCCTGGGGATACTCTTCCTAGCCGATCGCCTTGGCATACGCTACGTACACATATGATACATCATGGATGCTAGTTCTCCGCTCGGGCTATTGTTTAGGCTTGCGCGGTTGGCCAAGAGCCATTGGCGTGCGATGGCACGGGTTGCTGGTCTGACCGTATCGATATCGCTTTTGGCGCTGCCGGCACCCTACTTCACAAAACTTCTAGTGGATAGCGTGTACCCAGCTGGGAGTACTGGGCTGCTTGCTGTTGTGCTTGCGGCGTCATTTGTTGTCACAATGTTTGCATCCCTAGTGACGTTTGTTCGATCTTATCTCAGTGCCGTGCTGATGGCGCGATTGAACGCGGAGATTGGGGCACGGCTCCTCGCTCACGTTCATGATCTGCCGATTCGATTTCACGATGGTAATCAAGTAGGGCAGATTGCGAGTCGGTTCGGGGATGTTCGTGCTTCCCTCGGCTCCCTGGTTGGCGTGTTAGATACAATCGTTGGAACAACGCCGTTTCTCCTCATTATTCCGCCATTGCTCTTCGCAATTGACGGGCGCCTCGCGTCAATCGCGTTCGTGTCTGTTGTCGCCACTGTTGCTTTGACGATTGCGTCTGCACGGGTACTTCGCGCGGCGCATCGACGAGCGATCGAAGCCTCGGCCGAGTTGACATCTCATCAGGTAAGCGTTCTTGCCCAAGTAGCTACTACGAAGGCGCTCGGTGTTGAGGCGGCATTGGTGAAGGAATCGATTGCGTTACATACTGCTACTGCATCGACTTCCGTAAGTGCGTCTGCACTTGGTGCCGGGTTTGGCTTTGCTCATGGCCTTATTCGGGCTGTCTCAATGCTGTACTTGTCGTGGGTAGCATGGAACATGATTCTTGCTGATGTAATCTCGTTGGGGGAGTTTCTGTCGTTCTCCGCATATCTCGGGCTTCTTGTAGGTCCTGTCGGACAGTGGGTCGGATTGGTTCAGAACCTTCAGCATACGGCGGTTGCTGCATCTCGGGTATTTGAATACATCGACAGCGTGCCTGAAGACGTTCGACGAGTTGAGCGAGGTCGTCCGGCGCGCTCAACGGCTCCGAGTCTATCTTTTTCGGGTGTTGAAGTGGTATTGGAGTCACCGGAGTCGGTATTGGTATTCCCTGATTTGGCGTTTCCATCCGGTACTGTTTCCGTCGTCATGGGTACGACTGGAGTAGGCAAGACGACGCTCATTCGGCTTGCTGCAAGGTTTGCTGAGGCGGGGTCAGGGGGCGTCTATGTGGATGGAATGTCGCTTAACGATATGGATCTGACAGATTGGCGCCATTCAATCGCTGTTATGTGGCAGGAGTATGGGCTCATTCGGGGGTCGATTGTGGACAACATCACTTTCGCGCCCTTTCCAATCTCGAGAAATGTTGTTTCTGACGTTGTTGAAGTCTGTGGGCTTCATGACCTCTGTCAACGCCTTCCAAACGGTTTGAATACGCGCGTCGGAGAGGGAGGTGTGGCATTGTCTGGTGGAGAAAGGCAGCGTATTGCGTTAGCCCGGACCTTGGCGCGACGAGCGCCTCTTGTGCTTCTCGATGAGCCGACGTCGCAGCTTGACACAAAGACAGAGGCTGAGGTGTTGTCGCGAATGAGAAGTTGGTTGAGTGGAACCACCGTTGTCATGGTTACCCATCGGATTCCAATAGCTCAGTTTGCTGACAGAGTATACACGTTTGAAGGGACGTCAGAGACCCGCGACCCGCGTCGCAGGATTGCCGCGAACCTGGTCGAGAACGGATCATAGTTATGTCTTCAGGCCGATTGATCCGAGATGGCGAGAGGGGGGTAGGTCAGGAAATCACCCTCAATGGGCCTGTCGTCCGTATGGTGGAGCGAATCGTACGGGCAATTCGCCGTTGGATTGTGATTTCGTTTTTGGCGATTGCGGCGTGCCTTTTTTTGTTGCCGATCGACTTAGTGTCAGCAGGATCAGGTTTTATCGAGCACCATCAGGTGGTTGATGTTCGGGCTCAGAGAAGCGGGCGTATCGTGGCGGTGTATGCCGATGGCGGCGAGGTAGTGGAAGCCGGGGATTCATTGTTCTCACTAGATAGTGAAATGCTGTTGCTCGAAGGCTCTCTTGCTGATGCAGACTTGCGCGATGCGGGATTGTCGCTAGATGGCGTGCGACTGTCGATCCCCCAAGAGATCAGTCGTCAGGAATTCGAAGTCGCTCGTGCGGAGGCAATAGCCGTTGCCCATCGTGCTCGGTTAAGGTCTGTCCTAACGGACCATAACGTCGTTGCTGATGTCGACTCGGTTCTGGCAACGTATTCGGAGGGCCAGCATGTTGCGTTGGATATTGCAGTTGCAGATTTACGTGCTGCATTGGCCGCTATTTCGGCAGCTAGGGCATCGCTGGTTGCGTTAAGGGCAGATAGCCTTCGGATATCTCGCGGATTGTCTGCGGTTGATGCGGCTCGTGCGCGTAGACGTCTAGTCGAGTCCTCGCTCCGCAGGAGTCTGGTTGTTGCGCCAGTTGACGGAGTTATTCTTTCCGACGGACTTAGGCACGCGGTAGGCCGAGTTGTTGCTGAAGGTGAAGCTATTGCGCAGATTGGCGAGAGTGGGAAATGGTCGGTAACCGCGTTCTTCAAGGAGCGGGATATCGCGGAGATTCCACTCGGTGCTCGTGTTCGTATCGATGTTCTTCCTAATCGGGGAGGGGCGAATCTAAGGTTGGACGGGCACGTTCGCTACGTTGGATTTCAGCCAGCGGATCGTACAACTGCTCAATACCGGGTCGCGGAGGCTGGGGTGTTTCGTGTTGAGGTCGATGTAGACCGCGTAGCAGATTCGTTAGATTGGCTTCGGAACGGCTTGTCCGTTCGTGCGAATGTTGTTACGGAGTCAGGGCGTATAGGAGCAATTATCGCACGCCGCGTCCGGAGGTATGTGGCTCGGCCAGCCCTGTCCTTGGACGCGGCGGACAAGGCTGGTTGAATGACTTTCCCAGGCGCTCAGGGGAAAGTGTTGATCGCAGTGGTTGATAGCGGCTGGGATCCTTACGTCAGTGAGCCCGGTGTCTTGCCTGGTGCGTCGTTTGTTGATGAGTATGGGAGACGGCTGGCTCGTGTTCAACTGGGTGCGCCTGATTTCCATGGACATGGAACTGCCTGTATTGACATCATCCTCCGCGAGTGTCCCCATACAACGATTGTTCCACTTAAGGTGTTCGGCCGCAAACTCAGAACATCGATGGTCGTGGTTGCTGAGGCAATCGACTATGCGGTACGGTATGGAGCAGACATAATTAATCTCAGTCTTGGGTCGACGTCGCAAGTGGCTATTGGTCACTTGTACCGGGCGTGTTCAATGGCAAGGAGTGCCGGGGTAATATTGATCGCTGCCGCTGGGGGAGGTGGTAATGAGTGTTATCCCGCGTATTTTGACAACGTGTTTGGGGTCCGTCTTGCAGGCCCAAGCCAAACGGAAAATTTCGTCTATTCACCGGAAGACGATATTGAGTTGTCGTGTAAAGGACACCAATTGTTGGCTAGATCCTTGGGCGGAGGTCAGCAGGTCTATAGTGGTGTAAGTTTCGCGGCCGCTAGGATGTCCGGGATACTCGCTCGGCGCATTTTAGAGAACCCTCTTGGCACTCATGTAGAGCGTCTGCTCAGGTGACAGAGTCCCTTTCCCGCTGCTGGAGCTAACCTTTCATGAGGCCCCTCGCTTTCCCGAGGGGCCTAACGTTTCTTTATTGGATGATGGCGAATTGAACGCCGAGTGCTCGGCCGGCAAATACGCGGAAGCCGGTGACTGTACCGCGGCGATCCCGGGTGAAACGAATGGTTCGTCCTCCACCCGCCGCAAAGCCATCCGTGTAGGCGGGACGGAGCGGTAGGTTGCCCGCACGTCGGACCTTGAGCGTGAGTCCCCCGGCTGAATCCGAGACGACCTCATACGTGACCTCGAGCTCCGGGCTCCGGTACCGACCCACATAGTCGCTGGAGCGGACCGTAGGCGGCGCCTCGTCACGCGAGAAGTGGCCCCACCCGTCTTGCGGCCGTTCGAGCTTCCAGGTCGACCCCGAGGCAATGAACCGCAACTCGCCCGCGTTGGCGTTCCAGAAGCGCCGATCGCCCAGATGCACCAGCAGGCCGCCAGGAGCAGCCGTCAGCTGATCGCCCGACATCGTCACACGGACGATCTGATCATTGGTCGAATCCCGATAGACTCCCACCAATGGTTCCAACTCGGCGCGGCTGATGGCAACCGGCGCCGACGGGGCCTCGCGCCCGGCAGGGACGTTCAGGAGCCGGCTGGCGATCTGCGTGGTGTATGCCGTCGGATTGGCTTGAGCGGCATTACACAGGACTGCAATCGACAGCTGACGATCCGGCCAGCGGGCCAGATAGGTACGATAGCCGGCGGTGGCGCCGCCATGGCTCACCATTCGGGTGCCCCGGAAATCGTCGACGCTCAAGCCGAGCGCGTAGCGAATCGTGGTACCGTCGGTCAGGGTCGGGGGCGTTTCGAGCAGCCGAACCAACTCGGCGCCACCGGGGATGGTGCCCTTGGTCAGCGCTTCGTTCCAGCGAAGCATGTCGTCCACCGTGGAGAGGAGGCCGCCATTGCCGTGCACCATGGTGAACGGCATGTCCTGCACCCAGGCGTTCCCTTCGCGCGCGTAGGCCGTGGCCCGATCTGTAACGATCCTTCGGTAGTCGTCACGCCACTGGGTCCGCGTCATTCCGAGCGGCACGAAGAACTCCCGCTCGGAAAACCGGGCAAAGGGTTCGCCCAGGACCCGCTCCATGATGATGGCGGCCAGGACGTACCCCATGTTGCTGTAGAGGTGATGGCTGCCAGGGGTGAAGTTGAGATCCTCCTGGTGTGATGCCAGATCGAGGATCCAGGGCAGGGTGTGGACCGCCTGACCCGGTCCGATGCCCTGAAGGCCTAGCAGCGCCCACTGGTCGCGCAGCCCGCTGGTGTGGCTGAAGAGCTGCCGGATCGTGATAGGTGTGCCAAAGTCCTTGAGCTCCGGCAGGTACTTACGGATATCGTCGTCGAGGTTCAGCCGGCCGCGAATATGGAGCAGGGCGGCCGCCGCAGTGGCGAACTGTTTGGCCACCGATCCGGACTCGACGATGGAATTGGGCCGGAGCGCAATCCCGTACTCGAGATTGGCCATACCATACGCGCGGGTGGTGCGCTGCCCGTTGAAATCGACGCCGACGGTGCACCCCGGTCCGGTGGTGCTGTTCCATTCCCGAAAGGTCGAATCGAGCAGGGCTGCGGTCTGAGCAGCGAGGGGCGCTGCCGCCCCGGTGGCCACGGCCGCGAGCACGGCGACCTTGGTGAGGTGAGACATCGGGCATCCCGGTAGAAGAGTCTCCAAAGATGCCCGAATGGAACGAGTGGTGCCAGCGCTACCTCAGGCGCCGTCGCCCCAGTGCATCTGGCGCTCCCGCTCCTCGAACCGAAGGATCTCGTCCGCGCTCCGTTGCTGCGTGGCAAGCGATGCCAGGACGCCGACCAGGAACGAAAGCGGAATCGTGATGACAGCCGGGTTCTTGAGTGGAAACGGCGCGGACGTGTTGCCCAGAATGTCGACCTGGATCGTGGGCGAGAGGTAGATCAGCGCCAGCGTCGTGATCGTCCCGATGATCATGCTGGCGAGCAGGCCGGTCGTGGTCGCACGGCGCCAGAAGACGGCCAGGCACAACGCCGGGAAGTTGCCGCTTGCTGCGATGGCAAAGGCCAGCGAAACCATGAAGGCGACGTTCTGCCCCTTGAACACGATGCCCAGCAAGACGGCGACGATCCCCAGCAGGATGGTCGCCACCCGCGCCACACCCAGTTGTTCGCGATTGGTGGCATGGCCGTCTCGCACCACATTGACCCAGAGATCGTGCGAGAGGGCCGCCGCGCCCGACAGCGTCAATCCGGCCACCACCGCCAGAATAGTCGCAAACGCCACCGCGGCAATGAAGCCGAGAAACGCCGTACCGCCGAGCGCCTCGGCTAACAGGGGCGCGGCCATGTTGCCGCCGGCGTCCACGCCGCGAATGGTGTCGGGTCCGACCAGCACCATGGCGCCGAAACCGATCACGAACGTGAGCAGGTAAAACGCCCCGATCAGTCCAGTCGCATAGAAAACCGACTTCCGCGCTGCCTGCGCATCCGGCACTGTGAAGAATCGCATCAGAATATGGGGCAGCCCGGCAGTGCCGAACATCAGCGCCATGCCGAGCGAGACCGCATCCCAGGGATTGGTGACCAATCGGCCCGGAGCCAGGACACCCTGGCCGAACCGGTCGGCCGCCGCGGCAAAGAGCGCGGTGGGGCTCATCCCGAAGCGGAACAGTACGAGCCCGACCAGGATGGTGGCGCCCGAAATGAGCAGCACCGCTTTGACGATCTGGACCCAGGTCGTCGCGATCATCCCGCCGGCAAGCACGTAGAGGATCATTACCGCGCCGACCAGCACGATGGCCGCTTCGTAGTTGATCCCGAACATCAGGCGGATCAGACCGCCGGCGCCGACCATCTGCGCGATCAGATAGAGCGTCACGGTCGCCAGCGTCCCGATTGCAGCCGCGACACGAATCGGCTTGGACCGACGGTGCAGGGCGACCACGTCGGTGAAGGTGTATTTGCCCAAGTTTCTGAGCGGCTCGGCAATCAGAAACAGCACCACCGGCCAGCCGACCAGCCAGCCGGTCGAATAGATCAGGCCGTCGAAGCCGGTGGTCGCGACCAGGCCGGCGATGCCGAGAAACGACGCGGCGCTCATGTAGTCGCCGGCCAGGGCCCAGCCGTTCTGGCCCGCGCTGATCGAGCGTCCGGCGGCGAAGAACTCCTCGGTTGTCTTGGTTCGACGGGCGGCCCAATACGTAATGCCCAACGTGAGCGAGATGAACGCCAGGAAGAAGCCGATGGCGACCGGATTGGTATTGCCGATGGCGGTGGTCACGGGTTCCTGGGTCATGGCTTGGCGTCCTTTCGGAGCCGAGCCAGCTCGGGGTCATAGCGGCGGTTGGCCCACCGCACGTACCCGAGAGTCAGAATCCAGGCGGCGACGATGACGAAGGCGCCGATCGCGATGCCCAGGCTCAGTCCCGGCGCCAGCAGGCGGGCCATCAGCGAGGGATCGAAGGCCACCAGCAGGATGAAGCCGAAGTAGATCAGCATCATCAGCAGGGTGAGCCCGATTGCAACACGCCAGCGGGTTCGGGCCAGGGCCCGGAGCGAATCTGACATATATGAACGCGGTGGTCTTGGGTGGCAGGGCAAACCGGGCTAACGTTACCTCTTCCCCGAGACTTGAGCAACGATGCGCGTGTGGGCAGCCGTGTTGGGCGGACTGGTCAAAGCGGCGTGGCCAGTATTGCTGGCGGGTCAGGCGGCCGCCGCCGAGCCGTCGCGTTCTCCCGGCGACTCGCTCGTGGTCATCGCCCCGCGAGCGGTCTTCGACGGCGACTCGCTACGAACCGGGTATGCGGTCGGGGTCACGGGGGCTCGGATCAGTTGGGTTCGGCCGGTCGGTCAGATTCCGGCGGGTGCCGCGGTCATCAGGCTGCCGGGTCTGACGTTGCTCCCGGGGTTGATCGAAGGGCATTCGCATCTGCTGCTTCATCCGTACGATGAAGCGCCCTGGAACGACCAGGTGCTCAAAGAGTCGCTGGCGTTGCGGGTGGCCCGGGCCACCAATCACGCGCGGAGCACCGTGCTGGCCGGTTGGACCACGGTGCGCGACCTGGGCACCGAGGGCGCAGATGAGGCGGATGTCGGGCTTCGGCAGGCGGTCGACGAGGGGATCATCGTCGGCCCGCGTATCCTCGCGACCACGCGCGCTCTGATCGCCACCGGGAGCTATGCTCCCAAGGGCTTCGATCCACGCTGGCGGGTGCCGCAAGGTGCGGAGGAAGCGGACGGCGAAGAGGAACTGACTCGGGTGGTCCGACGTCAGATCGGCAACGGGGCCGACTGGATCAAGGTCTATGGCGACTACCGCTGGGGCCCGAACGGAGAAGCCCGTCCGACCTATTCGCTGGCGGAGTTGACCCGGATCGTCGAAACCGCGGCGAGCAGCGGCCGTCATGTGGTGGTGCATACCTCGACCCCGGAAGGGATGCGCCGGGCCACGCTCGCCGGCGCGCGAACCATCGAGCACGGCGACGGCGGCACGGCCGAGGTGTTCCGTCTGATGGTCGAGCGTGGGGTCGCCCTGTGCCCGACGATCTCGGCGGGTGACGCGATCCAGCAATACCGCGGATGGCGCAAGGGTGTCGATCCGGAGCCCGAGGTCATTACGCGGAAGCGGGCCAGTGTGCGCGCCGCGATCGATGCGGGTGTACGGATCTGCAATGGCAGTGATGTGGGTGTCTTCCGGCACGGCGACAACGTCCGTGAGCTGGAGATGCTGGTGGAGTATGGCTTGTCGCCGCTGGCAGCCGTACAGGCGGCGACCAGTGGCAATGCGGACATTCTCGATCTGGCGGATCGAGGACGAATCAGGCCGGGGCTGCTGGCGGACTTGATCGCCGTCGGTGGCGACCCCCTGACCAACGTCTCGGCGCTCCGCGGTGTCCAATTCGTGATGAAGCACGGCGCGGTCCTGCGCCACGATTCCCGTTAACAACCTCAGGTATCTCATGACCAGACGACTCGTGTCGTTCCTTCTTCCGGCGGTGCTGGGCGCGGCCCCGCTGGTGGCGCAATCGCTCACGCCCACGCAGATCCGTCAGATCGACAGCGTCTTTGCCCGTTTCGACGGCACCAACCGGCCGGGGTGTGCGGTCGGTGTCGGCCTGGCCGGCAAGCCGGTCTACCTCCGCGGCTACGGGATGTCCGACCTGCAGCAGGGCACCCCGATTACGCCACAATCGATCTTCCACGTGGCGTCGGTCTCGAAGCAGTTTGCCGCGCTCGCGGTAGCTGGGCTGGCGCAGGAGGGGAAGCTCTCGCTCGACGACGACGTCCGGAAGCACATTCCGGAGCTGCCGGCTGAGCATCCGCGCTACACGGTGCGCCAGCTGATGTATCACACCGCCGGGGTGCGCGATCACTGGGAATTGTTGGGCTACGCCGGATGGCGCTATCCCTCCGATCTCTTTACCAACGACGACGTGATGGACATCCTGGTCCGTCAGAAGGCGCTCAACTTCAACCCGGGCGACGAGTACAGCTACAGCAACGGCGGCTACACGCTGCTCGCCGTGATTGCGCAGCGGATCTCGGGCAAGTCGCTTCGTGAGCTTTCCGACGAGCGCATCTTCAAGCCGCTCGGCATGACCCGGACCCACGTCCACGATGACCATACCTTCGTCGTTCCCGGGCGCACTGCGGCGTACCAGGAGGTCAACGGAGTGTGGAAGTCGAGCATTCCCCAGTTCGATACGCACGGGGCTACCAGCCTCTTTACCACGGTCGAGGATCTGCTCAAGTGGCAGCACAACTTCGAGACCGGAACCGTGTTCGGTAAGCCGCTGCTGCGTGAAGCTGAGACGTCGGGTGTGCTGAACGACGGCCGTTCGATCAACTACGGCTATGGTATTTCGGTGGGGACCTATCGTGGCACGCCGGTCTTCGGGCATGGTGGCGCCGATGCCGGTTACCGGGCCGATGTGGTGCGGTTCCCGGAGCACGGGTTGGATGTCGCGGTGGCGTGCAACTTCGCGGCGGCCACGCCGGGTAACTACTCGCGCGGGGTAGCGGACATCGTCCTGGGCGATAAGCTCACCCCGGTTCCGGATCGCAAGCCGAACGCGTTGACCGGCGCGCGCGCCCAGGCGATTGCCGGTGTCTATCGCTCCTCGCGCTCCGACCTGGCCACCATTTACCGGGTGAACGACGGCAAGCTCGTGGGTGGTGCGTTCGGCCCCGGTTTTCCGGTGGATGCGATCGACGATTCCCGGATCCGGATGGGCGGTTCCGAAGGGGTTCTGGTCGGACCGTCCGGCGGCGCGCCTGTCGCAATCCGTGTTCTGGACGGTGGCAAACTGGCCGACTCGCTGGTCAAAATGCCGCCCTTCGAGCCGAATCGCGCGGCGCTGGCCCAGTACGTCGGTGACTACTGGAGCGATGAGCTTCGGGTGAGTTATCGGATCGAACAGGGCGACAGCGGCCTGGTCGTCAAGACCTTCAAACACGGCACCTTCCCGATGCGGCCGCTCTATCCCGACGCCTTCCAGGCGCAGCGCGCCGGCACCATGCGGTTTCTCAAGACCGGTGGTCGAGTGACCGGATTTCGGGTGTCTGGCGGGCGGGTTCGGAACGTCGTATTTACCCGCGGCGCTCGCCCTTGACGGAGGAAAAGGCCGCCCGCTAGGATGCACGGTTCGAGGACAGTTTTCGCTTGATCCAGGGACCTTGGGTCCGGGAGTGACCGATTCGTCTCAAACCGTTCCGTGCGTGGCGGCCTGACCCCGCGATCGCCGCTCGGGTCGCTGCTCCGCCGTACGATGTCGTCGATCGCGCGGAGGCGGCCCAGTTAGCCAAAGGCAATCCGTTCAGCTTTCTGCATATCTGCCGGTCGGATATCGATGTGCCGGCAGAGGTGTCGTCGTACGATGAGCGTGTCTATCTCAAGGCGCGCGACAATCTCAAGGCCTTCATGAGCGACGGGACCCTGATCCAGGATCGGGACCCGTCGCTCTATGTGTATGAGCAGGTGATGGACGGCCGCTCCCAGGTCGGCGTGGTCGGCTGCGTCCACATCGACGACTACGAGCAGGATGTCATCAGGAAGCACGAGCGGACTCGGCGCGACAAGGAAGACGACCGGACCCGCCACGTGCTGGTGACCAATACCCATGCGGAGCCGGTGTTCCTGACCTATGAGGGACAGCCCTATCTCGACCGGCTCAACGCGGACGTGATGCGCGGCTTGCCGGCTTATGACTTCACCTCGGACGACGGAGTGCGCCACCGGGTCTGGACGATTCGTAATGCCGACCCGTATCTCGACGCCTTTCGCCGTATTCCAGCGGCTTATGTCGCCGATGGACATCATCGGTCAGCCGGGGCCTGGCGCGCCGGCACGGAACGTCGGGCCGCCAACCCCCGTCACAGCGGGCTCGAAGAGTACAACTGGTTTCTCGCCGTGCTGTTCCCGGCTGCGCAGCTGTCGATCATGCCGTACAATCGGGCGGTGCGCGATCTGGGCGGCAAGCCGGTCGATGACGTCCGGGCCGAACTGGCCCAACTCGGTTCGTTCGACGCGGTCGCGGCGGCGCCGGAGACGAGTTCCGGCGTGTTCGGGGTCTATCTGCCGGGACAGTGGTATCGCCTGGCCATTGATCCCGAGACGATCAATGCGCGTGATCCGATCAAATCGCTGGATGCCGAGCTGCTGTATGATCGGGTGCTGGCGCCGATCCTGGGCATCGGCGACATCCGGGCCGACCCGCGGATCGAATTCGTCGGGGGGATTCGCGGAGCACGCGAACTCGAGCGCCTGGTCGACGGCGGACGGGCCGCGATTGCCTTTCTGCTCCATCCGGTGCGCATCGACCAGGTCATGACCGTCGCGGACGGAGGCGGCATCATGCCGCCAAAGACGACCTGGTTCGAACCCAAGCTCAAGAGCGGTCTCTTCATCCACAGCCTCGACTGAGTTCCCACCGTATGCCGTCGGATCGGATTCCCAACTTCAACGCCGGGCCCGGGGTGTTGCCCGAGCCCGTGCTGCGCAAGGCACAGCAGGATCTCTGGAACATCGGTGGTTCCGGCGTCGGGATCATGGAGCACAGCCACCGGGGCAAACTGTTCGAGAAGATCCTGGCCGATGCGGACGCCCAAGCGCGCCGGTTGGCGGGCATCCCGGATAACTATCGGATCCTATTCATCCAGGGCGGCGCATCGCAGCAGTTCGCGATGGTGCCGATGAATCTGCTTCGCGCCGGTCGGACGGCCGACTTTCTCGTCACCGGCGTCTGGGCCGACAAGGCGCTGGATGAGGCGCGCAAGTTCGGTGCAGTGCACGTCGCGGCGTCCGGTGAGGCCACCGGGTACGCCGCCATCCCGCCGGTAAACAGTATCCGATACTCACCGGACCCGGTGTATGTGCATTTGACGACCAATAACACGATCTACGGAACCCAATGGGCGTCGGAGCCGCCGGTGCCCGCCGGCGCCGTGCTGGTGGCAGATACGTCGAGCGACATGTTCAGCCGGCCGATCGATCTGCGCAGCTATGGACTGGTCTACGCCGGTGCGCAGAAGAATCTAGGCCCGTCCGGCATCGTGATGGTGATCATCCGGGAAGATCTGGCCGAGTGGGCCCCGGAAACGCTGCCGACGATGTTGCAGTATCGGACCTATGTCAAAGCGAACTCGCTCTACAACACGCCGCCGACCATGGCGATCTACCTGGTCGGGCAGGTGCTCGCCTGGATTCGCGAAACGGGCGGATTGGCGGCGATGCAGGAGCGGAATCTCGAAAAGGCGAGCTTGCTTTACGACTTTCTGGATCAGAGCGTGATTTTCCGGGGCACGGCGTCAGCTGCGGATCGGTCGCCCATGAACGTCTGCTTCCGGGCTCGCACCGAAGCGGAGGAGGCCGCGTTCTGTGCCGAAGCGGAACGGAATGGCCTGATCGGGCTCAAGGGACACCGTCTGGCCGGCGGAATGCGGGCCAGCCTTTATAACGCCTGCCCGAGAGCGAGCGTCGTGGCCCTGGTCGATTTCATGAAGCGGTTCGAGCGGGAGAATCGTTAGGCAGGTTGGCGACGCTTTGATCGGCCGCGCGGGGTTACTCGAGCTGGGCGGCTCCCCGGCGGATCCGCTGCACCACGGCGGTGAGTCCCTGGCTCCGCAGCATACCCAGCGCTTCGTCCAGCCCGAGCCGGTGCAGCAGGTCGGGCGGCAGGTCGCGCGCGTCGGCTAGAGGGGCGCCGTGGAGCTCCCGGAGCAGCAGGGCAACGAAGCCGCGGACCGTGGGCGATTCCCGAGGAACGTCGGCATGGATCTGAAGGGTGTCGCCCTCCCGTTCGAGCCAGAGAAACACGGGCGTCTGGCATTCGGTGACCCGATGTGCCTCCCGGTCGGCCGCCGCGTTCAGGTGGTCCGGCACCGGCGGCAATTTGCGCGACGCGTCGAGCAGCGCTTCGAGGCGGGTGTCGCGGTCGGCGGCCTGAAAGCGTCGGATCAGCTTGTCGATCGGCATGGCGGTTCGGCAGATTCAGTCATTCCCGCAATCTATCCGGAAGGCCTTCGATGACCATCATTCTTCCCGTTCCCCTGGTTGGCACCGACTGGTTGGCTGAGCACCTTGGCCGGCCGGGCCTGGTCGTGCTCGATGCCTCGTGGTACCTGCCACAGATGAACCGGGATCCGCTGCGTGAGTACCGGGCCGGTCACATCCCGGGCGCACTGTTCTGGGACCTCGAAGCGATGTCCGACACGTCATCGCCGTTGCCGCACATGCTTCCGGCGCCCGAGGAGGCGGGAGAACGGATCGCCGCGCTCGGCGTGAGCAATGCCGACGCTGTGGTGGTTTACGACGGCTCCGGGGTCAATCTGAGCGCCCCCCGAGCCTGGTGGCATTTCCGGGTGCTCGGTCATGAACGGGTCGCCGTGCTCGACGGCGGAATGGCTCGCTGGCGCGCCGAAGGACGGGCAGAGGAGTCCGGTGACGTCGAGCGGGCGCCCGCCTCGTTCCGGGCCACCTTGCGGCCGGATCTGGTGCGTTCGCTCGATCAGGTTCGTTCCGCCGTCGGAAACACCTCACTCGGTCTGGTCGACGCCAGGTCCGCAGGCAGGTTCGAAGGGCGCGAACCCGAGCCTCGCGCCGGGCTGGCCGGCGGGCACATTCCCGGCGCCAAGAACTTTCCCTTTGCGCAGGTGGTGGACGCGTCCGGAAAGGTCCTTCCGCCGGACGAGCTCAAGGCCCGCTTCGAAGCGATCGGCATCGATCTCACCAAGCCGGTCATCGCGACCTGCGGATCGGGTGTGTCGGCGGCGGCGCTCGCCTTGGGGCTCGAGGTTGCCGGACATCGGGACTATGCCGTCTATGACGGATCATGGACCGAATGGGGCGGCCGGAGCGATACCCCGATCGAAACGGGACCGGCCTGACGAGCTCTCCGCTCGAATGGTCGATATTCGCGCTTGCGCGAGGTCGTCTCGACGGGGTAAGCTGAAATTGTCCGGTTGATGGTCGGAAGTCGCGGCCAGAGAATGCGGGCGATGGCGTCACGATAGGATCGTGGCGGTGTCGCCCGCTTTGCATTTTACGAACCCGTGTACCAGGAGGACATCATGCCGAGCCGTCAGACACGCCGCACGCCCGCCAAGGTTCGTCGTACCCAGAGTGGAGAAGCGCGGCAACCGCGCCCGTCACCGCAAGCCGATGGCGACAGCCGCGCACTCGAAGCGGAGCGCCCGGCGTCGGAGCAAGGCAAGGGGGCGACCGAGCGGCGCGCCTGGCGGCGTCAGCGGGCTCAGGCGGAGCGGGGCGGCGAGTCGCCCGGCAAGCGACGACACTGAGCCGCGGACTATCCGCAGCGGCCGAGGAGTTGCTTCGGGCGAGCGTGGTGGGGAAGGAGTGCTGCGGCTCGCTGCGCATGCGGGAGCGCGATGTCGCAGCGGGTCCGGCCGGCGACGAACAGGTGGAGCCGATAGTTGCCGGGGTCGTACCGGAGCGCGTCGCGCATTACCGAGACCGGATACCCTGTACCCGCGGTTTCGATGGCCATGATCTGGCCGACACTCTTGGCGGTCAGCGCGCCCATCACAACCAGAAACGCCACCAGCACCCGCGCACGACGTCCGACGAGTGCCACGATCTTGATGTCGCGGGTGGAGGGTGTGAGCGCGCCAAGCGCGATCATGGTCACCAGGGTGGGCACGGCCAGTAAGAGGACCGCGTCGAAGGCTCCCTGGCTGGCGGCAGCGGCCATCACACCGACCGCGGCCACGCTCGCGGTCGTCTGATCGGTTTCGCGAGCCCGCCGCAGCAGGACGATCAGCGCCGTCCCCAGGAAGGCCAGCCAGGCCACCGCGCCAAGAATGCCGCGCTCGGTGAGCAGAGCGATCCAGTCGCTCGAGGGCCATGGGTTGGTCGGGATCGGGTCGTTGCCGGCAAAGGATGGGTCGCCGGGGGTCGTGACCAGCGGGTAGTCGACCATCCAGTTGCCGGGACCTACGCCCAGTATCGGGTCCGCCCGCAACAGACCAAGCGAGTTCTGGTACTGGATCAGGCGGCCTCGGCCGGACCCTTCCCGGTAGTTGAGCACGCCCCGCAGCGAGTCGCGATAGGGCGATTCGCTCCGCCAGTCGAGCCGGTTCGGCAGCACCAGCGCGGCCACGACGCCGATCCCGACCGCCGCCAGACTCAGGTTGCGTCGTCCGCGCGGTACGGCAGGCGCCTGGCGCCCGGCAATCAAGCGCGTCAGGCCTGCGGAGAGAGCGACGGCCGCCAAACCTACCCAGGCCGCCCGCGAGCGGGACATCACGATCACGGCCGGCAACACGGCCAGGCCCAGCATTGCCACGGTCACCCCGGGCCAGCGGCGCGCGCGGATCAGCAGCCACCCGGCCAGCGGCACCCCGATGACCGCAAGGTGCGCAAGGAAGTTGCGGTTACCGAGGGTGCCGCCCGGTGCGCGGGTACCGGCCCAGAGCGGCGAGGACCAGCCGTAAGCCTGCGCCAGCCCGGTCGACGCGGTGGCCACGATGGCGAGGACGACCAGGCCCAGGAGAAAGCGCCGCCCGATCTGCTGCGCGACGAACCGGCTGGCCCAGAAGACCGTGGCGCCCGCGGCGATGACCCCGAAACTCCGAGCCGAGATCCAGTGATTGGTCGCCAATAGCGCCGAGACCGCACTGGTGGCGACCACTGCCGCCAGGCTCAGATCGACGACCCCGAGCCGAATGTGCGAGACCCGGGCGAGGATCAGGCACCCTGCCAGCAGGGCCGATCCGAGCAGGGCGGTTTCCTTGGGAACGGTGAAACGGTCCAGATCGAACAGGGGAGACGCCACCACGGCGAGGGCCGCCGCCATCGTCCCGATCCCCAGCACCAGCGCCACCGCGGTCGCGGCAACACGATGCTCGATCGCCCCGGTGGCGGGACGATGGAAGGATTCCTGGATTGAGCCGAGTGGCATGGCCCCATTGTAGACGAGGATGGAGGCGCGTCAACCTGTTCAGGACCTGTTTACATTGCCAAGTATGACCGACCTGGTACTGGCGACGACCGACCGGCCGATTCCGATTGCGGTCCGGCGTATCGAAGACGAGCGCGTTCCCGAGGGCCTGGTTGGACTCGGCACGTTCCTCAACGATCGGATGGTGGCCCGGTGTGCCGTGCCGCCCGAGGTGGCGGATTTCATCGAGGAGAAGGCTTTGCTGGTCGAGCCGGTGCCCTTGGTTCTGGCAGCCAAGGAGGAGTCGCCGGGCCTCCAATGCCGCCTCTTTGCGGTGGTTCCGGTGCCCGAGACGGAGGCGGCCGAACCGGCTGAACCATGGGCGGCCTCGGTACCCCGTTTCGAGGACGCCGTGGCCGAATCCGAGCCCCAGCCCGAGGACGAGGCATTCGAGGGCTTGGAGGGCGTCTCCGGCGCCCAGGGCATGGTCTTTCTCGGCCAGATCGTCCGGTTCGAACGAGATCGCCAGCACCCGGATAATCTGGGTCTGGAGGCGGCAGACGTGCTCCGGACCGTGGTCGAGGGCAAAGCCAAGGAGGTGGTCGACCGGGTACTCGATGACCTGCTTGGCGGGAGCTGACCTACCGACGCGTCGGCTCCCTTGACACTCCGACAAAAAAAGTCGTATTTCCGCTGCGACGATGGGAGAAGGAATGGCAACGAAATCTGCGATCCAGAGCCGGGGCTATGCTCATCCCGAGGTACTCGTCAGTACCGAGTGGGTGGCCGACCATCTCGATGACCCCCGTGTGGTGCTGCTGGAGTCGAACGAAGACCTGCTGCTCTATGAGACCGGCCACATTCCCGGGGCCGTCAAGATCGACTGGATCAGCGAGCTCAACGACAGTGTGATGCGGGATTATCTCGATTCCGTGGGGCTGCAGCAGCTGTTGCAGGGGAAGGGGATTCGCGCCGACGACACGATCGTCGTCTACGGCGATCGCAACAACTGGTGGGCGACGTACACCTTCTGGGTCTTTCGTCTGTTCGGGCTCGAGAATGTCCGGATCATGGATGGCGGACGACAGCTGTGGGTGGCCGAGGGACGGCCGCTCGACACGGCTCGGCCGGTCCGCCCCGCCGGTGATATCCAGATCGGCGACCGCCGTGATCCGGTGATTCGCGCCTTTCGCGACGACGTGCTGGTGCACCTGCAGGCGGGCCGCCGCCTGATCGACGTGCGAAGCCCGGAAGAGTTCCGGGGCGAGCGGATGCACATGCCCGACTACCCGAACGAGGGCGCCTTGCGGGGCGGTCACATTCCCGGAGCAGCCAACGTGCCGTGGGCCCGCGCGGTCGATGCCGAGACCTTCACCTTCAAGTCGGCCGAGGCGCTCCGAGCCGTCTACGAAGGGGAGCATGGCTTTGTACCGGATGACGACATCATCGTCTACTGCCGGATCGGTGAACGGTCCTCGCATACTTGGTTCGTCCTGACTTACTTACTGGGTTACCCCGTAGTACGTAACTATGACGGCTCCTGGACCGAGTGGGGTAACTCGGTGCGGGTCCCGATCGAACGTCCTTAAAACCTTCCCGGAGAAGCGAAGTATGATGTTGTCAGCGCTGTTGGTCGCCGCGGTGGCGAGTGGTGCGCCCCCGGTTCCTGCGCCTGCGCGCCCTGCGGCGGTCAGTTGGAAGATCGACGTCAGCCACTCGGAACTCACCTTTCGGGTTCGTCACATTCTCTCCCGCGTTTCGGGCACTTTCGGCTCCTGGAACGGCGGCCTGACCGTCGATCCTGCTCAGCTTTCGGGCGGGTCGGTCGAAGTGACGATCCAGACGGCCAGCATCGACACCAAAAACGAGAACCGGGACAAGCACCTTCGGTCGCCGGATTTCTTTGCTGCGGATAGCTTCCCGGCCATTACGTTCAAGAGCACCAAGGTCGAGGTCTCCGGAGAGAATCTGACCGTTACCGGTGATCTGACCATGCGGGGGGTGACCAAGCCCGTCGTGCTCAAGGGTAGCTACAACGGAATCACCGGCCCGGCCGAGCCCCAGAAGCAGCGGATCGGCTTCTCCGTTTCGACCACGATCAATCGCCTGGACTACGGCGTGCGTTGGAATCGCCTGGCGGAAGGCAGCAACGTGCTGGGCGACGACGTCGAGATCACCATCAACGTTGCGGCGGTGCGCCAATGAGCGCCGGTACTTCGATCACGATGGGGGCCGATGGCCGCCTCGTCGTTCCCAACGATCCGATCATTCCGTTCATCGAGGGCGACGGAACCGGTCCCGATATCTGGAAAGCTTCGCAGTACCTGTTCGATCAGGCGGTGAGCAAGGCGTACGGCACCAAGCGGCGGATTGCCTGGGTCGAGGTCCTCGCGGGCGAAAAGGCCAAGAACCAGGTCGACAATTGGCTACCGGATGAGACGCTTTCAGTCATTCGGGAGCGGCTGGTGGCCATCAAGGGCCCGCTGACGACCCCGGTGGGCGGCGGGATTCGTTCGCTCAACGTCGCACTCCGCCAGCAACTCGACCTCTATGCCTGCCTTCGCCCGGTGCGCTGGTTCGACGGGGTACCGTCGCCGGTCAAGCGGCCGCAGGATGTCGACATGGTGATCTTCCGCGAGAACACGGAGGACATCTACGCCGGGATCGAGTATCGGGCGGGGACGCCCGAGGCGGCCAAGCTGCGGGATTTCCTGATCAAAGACTTGGGTGTCAAGAGTATCCGCTTTCCCGAAACCAGTTCGCTCGGCATCAAGCCGGTGTCAGAAGAGGGCACCAAGCGCCTGGTGCGCGCGGCGATCGACTACGCCATTGCCAACGGCCGGAAGAGTGTGACCCTGGTGCACAAGGGGAACATCATGAAGTTCACCGAGGGTGGCTTCCGGGACTGGGGCTATGAACTTGCCCGCCAGGAGTACGGCGGCAAGGAGATCGATGGCGGCCCGTGGCTCGAACTGCCCGGCGGCATCGTGATCAAGGACGTGATTGCCGACGCCTTCCTGCAGCAGATCCTGACCCGGCCGGCGGAGTACGACGTGATCGCCACGTTGAACCTGAACGGCGATTACATCTCCGATGCGCTTGCCGCGCAGGTCGGGGGCATCGGGATCGCTCCGGGCGCCAACATCAACTACGTGACCGGGCACGCCATTTTCGAGGCGACCCACGGCACGGCGCCCAAGTACGCCAACCAGGACAAGGTCAATCCCGGCTCGGTGATCCTGTCGGGTGAAATGATGTTCCGGTACCTGGGCTGGACCGAGGTCGCGGATCTCATCATCGCGTCGCTCGACAAGACGATTGCGCAAAAGCGGGTGACCTATGACTTCCATCGCCTGATGGAGGGCGCCACGCTGCTCAAGACCAGCGAGTTTGCGCAGGCTATGGTCGACAACCTCTGAGCCATTCGTAACGTCGACGGCCCGGGGTCCGGAGCGCTTTGCTCGGAACCCGGGCCGTTCGATTTTTGGGGAGCCGGGTGTGCTCGGGCTGCCCGATCCTATTCCGCCAGACGGCGGCCGACTCGCTCGGGGCCGGGGAGGCAGGCTATCTAGGGCGATTCGCCACGCAGCTACCGGGATTTCCCCGGAATCGATGCCCTCGATTATCTGATCCGGCTCCGCCACGCAGCAACCGAATCGCTCGGCGCCGACGGCGGCGTGACCAGCTGATGGCCGACGGCGCGGTCGGTCTGCCACTGCTCCAGGGCAACCTCTCCATAGGGCGTCCGATAGACGACACGTACGGTCGAGTCCACCAACTCATACCGGTCCGGGTTCCATCCTTCGATCAGGCGGAGAGACCCGCCCAGCAGGCGGATGGCCGAGTCGGCCGAGATCGAGGGCGGCCGCGAGGTAACCCCGGTGGTGATCACTTCCGACAGGGCAATGGGCCGCTCGATCGGGAGCAACCGGGTCGTATCACCGGTGCGTGCGCGGGCCGCCGCCATCCGATTGAGGGCGGGCGATTCCGCAGCGCGAGGCGCCGGCGCAGGTGCAGCCGCTGCTTTGGCCACGTCCCGGTCCGCAGCTGACGACGTTGCTACCGGCGGCTGGGCGGATTCCTGCCGCGGCACCGCACGTGCTTCGGGCCGAGCGGGTGGCGGCGCTGCCGGCTCAGAGGGCGTAGCGCGAAGCTGCGCCTGTGGCTCCACCGGATTGGCGACGCCGGCCGCGTCCCGTGGAGCCGAGTCGGCGAATGAACGAGTGTCTGCCGCTACCCGCTCGGAGACCGCCGCCGGACTTGTCTGGTCCGGACCACTGCGACCGCGCCAGGTGTAGCCCAAACCCACTGCTACGACGATCGTCGCCGCCCAGGAGAGCGGTCGTCCCCAGCGCACCCATGGGCGAACCGGCGGGATGGTCCGGCCACCCGTCTGCTCGGACCCGGAGGCCGCTCGCTTCGCAGCCGGAGCCGGAGCGGGACTCACGGGAGCCGTCTCCCGCAGCGACGATGCGGGGTCGGGAGACTCGAAGAACATGTCACGATTCGCCGAGGCGCCGACCGGTTCCCGGTGCACCGCTTCGTCGAGGGTCTCGATCAGCCCGAAGGCCTCATTCCGAAAGGCGCGCGCCTCTTCCAGTCGCACCTGACACTCGCGGCAATTGGCCAGGTGTCGTTCGACCGCGGACAGGTCGGCCGAGGGCACCTCGCCGTCGAGCAGGGCGTGGAGGGTTCCCTCATCAAGATGCGACATCGTGCCGTCCTTCCCGTTCCCGATAACTCTCGACCAGGCGGCGCCGGGCGCGCGAGAGCGTCGTACCCACCGCGCCGCGAGCCAATCCCGTCGCCTCGGCGATTTCGTCGTAGCTGAATCCTTCGGCCTGCAGCAACAGCGCTTCGCGATCGCGCTCGGATAGAGTAGCAAGCGCCTCGCGGACTTTGCTCACCTTCTCCTCGCGGAGCAACTCTTCGTCCGGCATCGGCGCGCTGGTTGGTTGCTCATCGCGATACAACTCGAGGCGGCGCCCCTGGCGCACGGCGCGGCGGCCTTCCTCCCGCACCAGATTGAGCGCCACCGCAAAGAGCCACGGCCGCGGATTGCGGGGCGGCGCGGCAACGGCCCGGGCGAACACCTCCTGCGCCAGTTCTTCGGCGCGTTCCCGGTCTCCCGTGCGGCGATGGAGCATCCGCACCAGGGAGGCGTGGTATTGGAGGTAGAGTTCGGCGACGTATTCCGTCATGCGATCGGGGCGGCTCCTGATCGGAGAGAGGCTAATGCCGACGTGGACGGAAGGGGAGATGCGTCAGGGGCGGCGGCTTGCACACCGCCGGCCGTCAGCGGGTAACCTGGTCCAGGACGCGCCGGACGGCTCGCGTCAAGTCGTTGCTGGTGAAGGGTTTCTGCAGGAAGGTCAGGTGGGGAGCTGGGCGACCCTTCCGGTCGATTTCCTCGCGGGCGTACCCGGAAATCAGGACCACCCCGATGTCGGGGCGCTGCTCGCGGATCAGCTCGACCAGGCGCACCCCGTTCATCTCGGGCATCACCATGTCGGTCAGGAGCAGGTGGATCTGATCGGGATGTTCCTCGCTGACCAGCAGGGCGTCGGCGCCGTGACGCGCCTCCAGGACCGTATATCCGCTTGCGGAGAGGAGCCGGGCGAGCATCATCCGCACCGACTCGTCGTCCTCGACGATCAGCACGGTCTCGGCACCGGTCGGCGTGGGTGTGAGTACGGAGCTACCGACCGGGTCGGCGCGATCGCCGGGCGCGGCCGCTGCCGGAAAGTACAGTTCGAAGACGGTTCCTTGTCCCGGCGCGCTCGAGAACCCGATCCGCCCGCCGCACTGCTGGACGATCTCGTAGACGGTCGACAGGCCGAGTCCGGTGCCGTGGCCTTCGGGCTTGGTGGTGAAGAACGGTTCGAAGATGTGGGTCTGGGTCTCGACATCCATGCCGTCGCCGGTGTCGCGCACCGTCAGCGTCACGTACTCTCGCGGTTCGAGCGGCACCAGCGCGGGCCGGCTCGGGTCGCCGGCGCGATGACGACCAACGCCGATGCGCAGCCGCCCGCCGCGCGGCATCGCGTCGTGCGCATTGACGGCGAGGTTGATGATCGTCTGATGCATCTGGACCGGATCGGCCTGGACCCACGCGGGACTGGTGCTCGGATCGACGGTCAGGTCCACATCGGCTCGCACCAGCCGGCTCAACATACTGCGACATTCCTCGACCACGCCGTTCAGGTCGATGACTCGGCGTTGGGCGCCCTGATGGCGGCTGAAGCTCAGCACCTGGCGGGTCAGACTGGTGGCCCTGGTCGTGGCGCGGGCGATTTCCAGAACGTCTTCGCGTGCGCTGCCGGTGACCGAGGCGTTGGACAGCAGCAGGTCCGCATAGCCGCGGATCGCGGTGAGCAGGTTGTTGAAGTCGTGGGCGATGCCGCCGGTCAGCCGTCCCACCGCCTCGAGCTTTGCCGACTGGCGCAGCTGGCGGTTGTTCCGGGCCAGGCGTTCCGCGGCGGCCAGCTGTTCCGTGATGTCTTTGGCGACGAGGTAGACGCTGCCGGTGCCGCCATCGGTACGGAGCGGTACCAGGGTCGTATCGGCATCGATCCGTGGCCCGGCGGATCGGACCAGCGATAAGGTGAATCGCTGGGGATAGCCGGTCAGGGCTTTGTCGAGATGCCGCCGGAACGTGACCCGCTCGGCTTCGGCCACCAAATCTTCGAAACGCATCCCGGCAAAATCCGCGGTCGCCTCGCCCAGCAACTGCTCGGCGGCCGGGTTACCGGTCACGATGGTGCCGGCCTGGTCGAGGGTAAAGACCGCATCGGGCTGCAGCACGAAGACCGAGTTGAGTCGGGAGTCCCGCTCCCGAAGCGCGCGGGCCGTCCGGGCGCGCTCGATGGCGGCCGCGGCCAGGGAGGCGCCGACCGCGAGCACCGCGCGCGCGTTAGGCGCCGGCGTGGTGGTAGGCGGATAGAGCAGCAGCAGGACACCGAGATTGACTCCGCTGCGGGAGCGGATCGGAGTGGTGGCGATGTTGCCGTATCCGTGGGCAATTGCCGCGTCGATCCAGTCGGTGCTCGGTAGCTGGGTCAGTTCGGCGACGGCGGGGCTGTCGACGAAATGCAGCAGCATCCCCGTCCGGATCCCTTCCAGCTGATCGGCCAGGCCCGGAGCAAGCGAGGGCGCCGCCCCCAGGGTACCGCTGGCGCCGTCGGGTCCGATCATCACGATCGCGCAGTGCGCGCCGAGCGTATCGGACTCGAGGGCATCGGCAAGGCGATCCAGTGTGGTGCGGAGCGGCGTGTCGGCGACGGTCAGCGACAGGATCTCGTGCTGCAGGGCCGAAAGCCGGACTGCCCGGGTCCGGTCGGTAATGTCGACGTGGGCGATCAGCACCTGCTCGGCGTCCTGCGGACCTAGCGGCGCGGCGCGGAGCAGGTACCAGCGTTGTTCGTTGCCGGCGACGATCGGGAACTCGATGACGAACTCGGGCATGCGGCGCTGCCGGACCGATGCCACGCCATCGCGGACGGCGCCCAGCAGGGTGAGATCGGGATGCGCTACCAGCTGGAACGCCGTCAGGTAGTCGCTGATTCTGGTGCCGTTCCGCCAGGCGCGGTTGGCGGCGATGATCTGCCCGTCTCGATCGATGATGACGAGTTGTGACGACAGCGCCTCGAGCAGGTGCGAGACGTCGTCGTGGATTCGGGGCAGGGGTGTGTTCGACATCGAGCCGGTAACCGGGCGAGACCGGGACATTCCCGGCCTCGCGTCAGTTCCGTTGGCCTTCTAGCGTTGGAAACGAACCCGCGTGGGTACTGCGCGATGGGCCAGTGTTCCGTCGCCCAGTGCGCCGTACTCGTTATCTCCCCAGCAATAGGCGGTGCCTTCGACCGTGACGCCGCAGGTATGGAAGTCACCCGCGGAGATATTGACGAACGACAGGCCGCCTTCGACTGCGACGGGGAGATTCTGGCTGACGGTCGAGCCGTTGCCCAGCTGGCCCCGACTATTGTTGCCCCAGCAGAAGGCAGTGCCGCCGGCCGCGAGGGCGCAGGTATGGCTATAGCCCGCGCTGACGGCGCTGAACTGCAGCCCTCCTCCGGCAACCACAGGCAGGCTGCTGTTGGCGTTGCCGCCGTTGCCCAGCTGGCCGGCGCTGTTATCGCCCCAGCAGTGGACGGCGCCGGAGGTCGACCGGGCGCAGGTATGTGCGTAGCCGGCGGTAATGGAATCGAACTCAGCGCTCGCGATCACCGGCCCCGGGATATAGCGGTTGAGGCCGTTGCCGCCGTTACCCCACTGGCCCTCGCGGCCCAAGCCCCAGCAGTAGGCGATCCCGCCGCGGTTGACCGCGCAGGTGTGGACGCCGCCCGCGGCGATCGACTTGAAGTCGAGGGCCGTTTGCCCTGGATAGCCGGGGTAGTAGTCGCCGTTGTCCTGGGTACCGACCTCGACGGGGCCGCTGGCCGAGAGGAAGGTGACGCTGCCTTTGGTCGTGTCGATGGCGACGTTGCCGCCCAGCTGGCCCCGCTCGTTATCGCCCCAGCAGTAGGCGCGTCCGCCGATCGAGATGCCGCAGCTGTGGACGCGGCCGGCCGAGATCGTGACGAAGGGGACGGTGATGCTCACCTGGGTCGGCGTGAAGACCGATCGGGTGGGCGGGAGGCCCGCCTGGCTGTTGGCGTTGTCGCCCCAGCAATAGCCGATGTGGGAGAACGTCACGGCGCAGTTGTGGAAGCGGCCGCCGTTGAGCGAGATGAAGGTCTGGTTGGTGACCGGGGCCACGGATTGTGGCACCGAGTACGTGGGTCCGGCGCCGGCAGGTCCGGTACCGATGCCCAGCTGGCCATCGCCGTTGAAGCCCCAGCAGTAGAGCACCCCGCCCTCGTCGATTGCGCAGGTGCTGCGGCCGCCGCCCGAGATGGTGGCGAACTCGATGTACCCGCTGGCCGTGACCGTGCCGCTCACGCCGGCGCTCACGGATACCTGCACCGTCTTCGGTCCACCCGCGCCGCCCAGGACCCACCGTGTGGCGGCCCGACCGGTGGCGTTGGTGACGGAACTGCTCGGACTGACCGTACCGGCTCCCTCTGTAGGCGTCCAGTTCACGGTGACGCCACCCACGCCGTTGCCGAAGCGGTCGACCACGCGGACGACGATCGAGTCTGGGAGGGCAGCGCCGGGGGTACCCACCTGGTTTCCGCCGCTCACGACGAGGACCTGGGCGGGCGAATCGGCGATACCTGTCGCGCTGAACGTGACCGGGGGAATGGCCCCCGTCGAGGCGCTGACGAGCTGGGTCCCGGCGATGATGCCGAGGGTCCAGCGGATCTTACCCAGGCCCTCCTGGTCGGTCAGCACGGTTGCCGCCGAGACGGTGCCGCCGCCGCTGGTGACCGCGAACGACAGCGGCACACCGACCTTGGGGTTGCCGAAGGCGTCGGTTACCCGGGCGACCAGCTCTTTCTCGAGCTCGCTGCCGACCTGGGCACTTTGCGCATCGCCCTCGACGATCTGGACCAGACTGGCCGGCGCCGAGGTGGCGTTGATGAGGAAGGAGACCGGGGATTGGCCGGGCAGGGACGCGGCAACAGTCTGGGCGCCCACCGAGGAGCCGACCCGGAAGGTCACCTGTGCGTAGCCGTCGGCGTCGCTGGTGTCGCTGGCTGCCCCGATGGTGCCGTTACCGGCGGTCACGGAGAAGGAGACTACCGCGCCGGAGATCGGCTCCTGGCGCTGGTCCAGGACCCGTACCGTAAGCGGTTGGGGGAGCAGGCCGCCGATCGGGCCGGACTGCGGGTTCGGGGATGCGATCGAGAGATTCGCAATCCGTGGCCCGGTGGGCCCATCCTGGCTGCAGCCTGCCACGACCATCGCGGCAAGCAAAGGAACTGCGCGACCCCAAACACGGGCTGAACGCCACTGCATATGCGTCCTCCAAGTGTACGACTTCTTGTGAGTTACTTCCGTCGTCCTGCGCCGGTCCTCTTGCGAGAATCCGGGTGATCTTCCACTGCGTATCTATTTGTTTTTACAGCTAGTTATGTTCTTTTGTCGCAGTCGAATCTGGCGCATTTCCGGGCCGGAAACCGGCCGAGCCGCTGCCGTATGCGACCGTCAAATAACTTTCCACACCTGAGTGGGTTGGCAAGTTCCAGGCCCGTGGTCGGGCGTTGGGATGCCGGGTGGTGCCCTAGGCGGCTAAGGGGTTGACCATGAGGCGGTTACGCGCGTAGTTTTTCGGGCTCCACAACGTGGTGGTTGTAGCTCAATCGGTTAGAGCGCCGGATTGTGGTTCCGGAGGTTGCGGGTTCGATTCCCGTCAGCCACCCTCGCAGGAAGTTGGTGGGGCGAGGATAAGGTGGGCTTAGGTCCGTAGCTCAACTGGTAGAGCACCGGTCTCCAAAACCGGGGGTTGGGGGTTCGATTCCCTCCGGGCCTGTGGAGTAAGGCAGTGGGTACGACATATATGCCGCTATCGTCTAGAGGCCTAGGACACAGCCCTCTCAAGGCTGGAACACGGGTTCGAATCCCGTTAGCGGTACTCGACCGAGCGACCCCGGCCCCATCGTCTAACGGTTAGGACACCACTCTTTCAAGGTGGTAATACGGGTTCGATTCCCGTTGGGGTCATCGATACGAGGAACGACGCACCGCTAGCTCAATTGGCAGAGCAGCTGACTCTTAATCAGTAGGTTCCAGGTTCAAGTCCTGGGCGGTGCATTCAGCAGTCGCAAGCATAAGTCCTTTATTCTCAACGACATCGAAAACGACATCGCGCGCCCCATCGGGGCGCGTTTTCGTTCTAATTGCCACTCTCTTGGCAGTTCTGTGCTCATCCATCCGCTGTCGGCCCTCCTTCGGGTCGCATCCTAGTGATAGTCGGTGATTCGACATCATGGGCGCCTTTGTCCCATCGGAAGCAGACTCGGTACTGATCGTTGATTCGAATGCTCCATGCTCCTTCGCGGTTCCGTTTCAGCTTCTCGAGACGATTTCCTGGTGGGATGCGAAGGTCGGAAACGTGTACTGCACGGTTGACGAGATCCAGCTTGCGGCGGGCGACGTCTACGAGGTTGGACGGGCACACCTTTCGGGCGGCGGCCGTATCCTTGCCGTCGAAGATGTCGGCAGTACCCTCATTCAAGAAGGACTGGATCATTGGCGGCAGTGTAACGCTATATGTTATAGCGCTCAAGGTTCGGTCTAGTTGGGGGCGCTACGTTCTCTTGCCGTTGTATGGCGCCGAGAACGGTGTATAATACAAGTCGTAATAACGACATGCGTTATAGATACACATTGCAGGAGGCTGTGTTCTCATGCCGCGCTTGCCAACGAATCGCCCCCCGACCCATCCTGGGGAGATGCTGCTCAAGGAGTTCCTGGAGGAGTACAACGAAAGCCAGAGCGCCTTTGCGCGCCGAATTGGCGTCTCATTTGTGCGCCTCCATGAGATTGTTCGGGGAAAGCGAGGTGTGACACCGGACACCGCTCTGCGCTTTGCTCAGGCGACGGGTATGCCGGCTGATTTCTGGCTTGGCTTGCAGCAAGACTGGGATCTGTGGCATGCCATGCGCGCGCCGGCTGCCAAAGCAATCAAGAAGATCGAGCCGTTGGTCGCCGCATAGTCGCGGAGCCGTCTCCCGATGCACTGGGCCGTTCGTCGCGGCCATCGAGCCGGCCGGCGGTCGCTGATGGTAAAGAAAGAGGCGGGCCCCCCGGTCGATGGGCGACCGGGGCACCGCGCCGACGCTCGGCTACTGCCAGTTGCCGCCGAACGCCTTGTACAACTGGACCGTCGTGGTCAGCGTCTGACGCTGCGTCTGGACTAAGCCCAGTTCGGCTGCATAGAGGCCGCGCTGGGCATCGAGCACCTCGAGGTAACTCGAAATCCCCGCTTCATAGCGCTGCTCAGCCAGCGTAACGGCGCGCCGGAGCGCCTGGGTCTGAGTCAGCTGCGCGGCCAACTGCTGGCGTGAGAGACGGACCGACGAGAGCGCGTCGTTGGCTTCGCGCAGCGCGGTCAGCACCGTGCGCTCGTAGTCGATCCGCGCCTGATCGGCGCGTGCCGCCGCCGCCCGCTGCTGGTTGAGCAGGCGTCCGCCGGTAAACAGCGGCAGCGAGACGTTGACACCGGCGGCATAGACCTCGCCGTTGGTGGCAAACAGGCCGCTGAAATCGGGCTGCTGGGTGCCGTACGATCCGGTCAGCGCAATGCGCGGCAACCGGTTTCCGACCGCGACGCCGACCCGTGCTGCCGCGGCCGACCAGGACTTGGTGGCCCGCATCACATCGGGCCGACGGGCCAGGAGGCTCGACGAGATCGAATCGGGCGGCGTGATCTTCCGGACGGTCGAATCGAGCGGTAATCCGCGCACGATGGGCTGAGGCGCCTGGCCCAGCAGCACCGAGAGCTGGTTCTCCTTCTGCGTCCGCAACCGAATGAACTCGGCCACTCGCGCCGCGGGACCGGCCAGTTCGGCTTCGAACTGCCGGACGTCGAGCTCGGAAATGACCCCCTGCGCAAAGCGCTGACGAGCCAGGCGCAGGGTTGCTTCGCGACTCGCCAACGTCTGCTCGGTGACGCGGACGTTTTCGTCCAGTTCGCGCAACTCGAGGTACGCGGTGACCACATCGCTCACCAGGCTGAGCAGGATCGCCTGACGGTCGTCCTCCCGGGCGCCCCAGTCGAAGCGCGCGGCCTGGGTCTGCCGCCGCAGCTTGCCCCAGAAATCGAGCTCCCATTGCAGGTCGGCCGAGATCCGCACGGCGTCGTACTGCATCGCACCGAGCGAGCCGAAGACGGCCTGGTTGGTACTATAGGACCCGTTGGCATCGAGCCGGGGCAGCAGTTCGCCCCGGGCGGCGCCGAAGAGAGCGCGATACTCGCGCACTCGGGCTGCGGCGGCCTGCAGGTCGAGATTCCGTTCGACCGCCGTACGTACCAAGGTTGCGAGCGCCGGATCGTTGACGACATCGAGCCACTGGAGCGCGACCGCCGCCGGATCGTCGGCCAGCACGAGCGGGCCGGTGGCGGGCAGGTTGGCCGTGACGAGTGAGTCGAGCAGCGGCCGGGGAGCATCATCCCCGGCTGCGGTTCGGAGCGGCGCAATCGGTTCCGGCCGCACGCGCGGCGACGGACCCACGGCGCAGCCGGCCGCCAGGGCGACCGGAATGAGAATGCGGAGCGAGCGGATCATGATCGTTCCTCCACGGCGCCGGCCGGCACGGACTGTTTCCGCTCGGTCAGCCGCTGGATCACGAAGAAGAAGAGCGGAATGAAGAAGACACCGATGATCGTGGCCGCCAGCATTCCGAAGAACACGCCGGTGCCGAGCGAGTGCCGGCCGGCCGCGCCCGCGCCGCCCGAGATCACCAGCGGCAGCACGCCCAGAATGAAGGCGAACGAGGTCATCAGGATGGGGCGGAAACGTTCCCGGGCCGCTTCCATGGCCGCTTCACGAACGGCAAGGCCTTTGCGCCTGAGTTCCGTCGCGAACTCGACGATCAGAATCGCGTTCTTGGCGGCCAGGCCGACGACGGTGATGAGGCCGACCGTGAAGTAGATGTCGCTCGGGATACCGCGCAGCCAGACCCCCAAATACGCGCCTGCAACGCCGAACGGTACGCCCAGCACGACCGCAAAGGGAATTGCCCAGCTTTCGTACAGCGCGGCAAGCACCAGGAAGACCAGGATCAGGCCGAGTACGAAGACCAGGCCGGCTTCACCGCTGGTGCGGCGTTCCTGAAACGACTGGCCGCTGAACGCCGAGCCGATCCCGTCGGCCGCGTACTTCTCGGCCACCAGGTTCTCGACCGCATCGAGCATTTCGCCCGAACTCTTACCCGGCTTGGGCGTGGCCGTCACCATGGCCGAAGGAAATCCATTGAACCGGGTGACCATACTCGGCCCGGTGCGCATTTCGGTGCGGATCAGCGAACCAAGCGGCACCATCTCGCCGCCGTGTCCCCGGACGTAGAGGCGGGCAATGTCTTCCGGATGCTGCCGGAACGCCGCTCCCGCGTCGGCCTGCACCCGCCAGGTCCGGCCATAGAGGTTGAAGTCGTTGACATACAGGGTCGACAGGAGCGCCTGCATGGTCGATGAAATGGAGCCGATGCTGACACCCTTGGCCGCGGCAGCATCCCGGTCGATATCGACATACACCTGGGGCACATCGGCGCGGATCGTGGTGTTGGCGCCCTGGATTTCCGGAAGCTGATTGGCGTCCGCGACGAAGGAACGGGCCTGCTGCGCGAAGTGGCGGATGTCACTGCCGCTACGCGCCTGCAGATTGAGCTCGAGTCCTGCGGAGGTACCGAGCCCCGGGACCTCGGGGAAGTTGAAGCCGAAGGCAATCGCTTCCTTCATGCCCCAGAGCGCGCCGTTGGTACGGGCCAGGATGGCATCGACGCTCTGATTCGCGTTGCGCTCCTCCCAGGGGGCCAGTCGCACGAACATGGTGGCGCTGTTGGTCTGGGTCGCCCGGGTCAGGATGTCGAGTCCGACCATGGCCGTGATGTTGGTCACGGCCGGTTCCTTGGCGAGCATGGCTTCGACCTGCTCGACGAAGGCCTCGGTCCGGGGCAGGGACGCGGCGTCCGGCAGCTGGATCGAGACCACGAAGAAGCCCTTGTCTTCGGTCGGCAGGAACCCGGTCGGTACCCGGCGGGCCAGCACGACGGTGAGCACCGTCATCACACCGAAGATGGCCAGCCAGCGCCGCGGCCGACCCACCAGACGGCCGACGCCGCCCAGGTAGCGATCGGTGACCCGATGGAACCAGGTGTTGAACTTCCGGGCGTACTTGTTGGTGCTGTCCTCGTTCGAATGCGTCAACAGGACGGCGCACAACGCCGGCGTCAGGGTCAGCGCGACGATGCCGGACAGCACCACCGAGATCACGATGGTCACGGCAAACTGCTTGTAGAACTCGCCCGTCACGCCGCCGATGAAGGCAACCGGCACGAACACGGCGCAGAGCACCAGGACGATGGCGATCAGCGCGCCCGAGACCTGTTTCATGGCCCGATTGGCCGCTTCTCGAGGAGGCACGTGCTCTTCGGCCATGATCCGTTCGACGTTTTCGATGACCACAATGGCGTCGTCGACGACGATACCGATCGCGAGCACCAGGCCGAAGAGCGTCAGCGTGTTGATCGACATGCCCATGGCCTGGAGGCCCAGGAAGGTGCCGATGATGCTGACCGGGACGGCCAGGAGCGGGATCAGGGTTGCGCGCCAGCTCTGCAGGAAGATGAAGACGACCAGCGTCACCAGCACCATTGCTTCGAGCAGTGTCTTGACGACTTCCGTGATCGACTCACGGATGAACGGCGTGGTGTCGAACGCGGCCTGCCATTGGAAGCCGGGCGGGAAGGTCCGGCTCAACTCGGCCATCCGGTCGTCGATGGCCTGCTTGACGTCGAGCGCGTTGGCGCCCGGACGCTGATTGACCAGGAAGTTGGTGGTCGGTTTGCCGTTCAGGCGACCGGTAGCATCGTAGCTCCGGGCCCCGAGATTGGCGCTGCCGACGTCGCCGACCCGGATCAGGGAGCCGTCGGTCCGCGCGCGCACCACCACGCTGTCGAACTGCGCAGCAGTCGCGAGCCGTCCGCGGGTGGTCACGGCAAAGGTCAGCTCGGTCGATTCGGGCGACGGTTGCCGGCCGAGCCGACCGGCGGGGTTGGTGGCGTTCTGGTCGCGAATGGCAGCGGCCACTTCCTGGACCGTGACGCCCAGCCGCGCCATCCGATCCGGGTCGAGGCTGATCTGCATGGCAAACTCGCGGCCGCCGAACGCCTGGGCGTTGCCGACGCCGGGAATCCGCTTGAGTTCGTCCTCGACGTAGAGCTTGGCGTAGTTCGTAATGAACTCGATGCTGTGATTCGGATCGTCCGAGGTGAGCGACCCGACCATCAGGATGTCGCTCTGCGACTTCTGAATCACGATGCCGTTCCGCCGCACCTCTTCCGGCAACTGCGGCTCGGCCAGCTTGACCGCGTTCTGGACGTCGACGGCGGCCAGGTCCTGGTCGCGCGAGATGTCGAACACGATTTCGAGATTCATCACGCCGTCGGACGAATTGGCCGACTTGAAGTAGAGCAGGCCGTTGAGTCCCGACAATTGCTGCTCGATCGGGGCCGCAACCGCCTGGGCCACGTCTTCGGCAGTGGCGCCCGGAAAGACAGCCGTGACCTGAATCGCTGGCGGGGTGATCTGGGGAAAACGGGCGATCGGCAGGCTCCGCATGGCGAACAGGCCGAGCAGCACGATCACGATCGAAATCACGGCGGCCGTGACGGGGCGCCGGATGAATAGGTATTCCCGCTCGGTAGGCGGGAGGACGTTGGGAGTACTCATGTGCCCGGCCGTGCCGCCGTTACGGGCTTGACCACCGCACCGGGACCGATCTTCTGCACCCCGTCGACCACGACGCGGTCTCCGGCGGTAATCCCCTCCTCGATGATCCACAGGCTGTCGAGCAGCGCGCCGGTGCGAACATCATGGGCGCGCACCGTGTCACCGGCGCCCACCACATAGATGAACTGCCGGTTGAGCACCTGTTGGACCGCTCGCTGCGGGACGGCCAGGGTGTTGACGCGCTGCAAGCCGCGCAGCGACGCCCGGACGAACTGTCCCGGCACCAGGAGGCGCTCGCCGTTGGCAAAGGTTGCCCGATACTGCTGCGTTCCGGTGGCCGGATCGACGACCGGGTCGACGAAATCGATCCGGCCCTGCCGCGGAAAGGCGGAGCCATCGGGCAGGGTCAGCTCGATCCGGGCTGTGCCTCCGGGCAGGAGGGCTTTGCCCGCTACGGGGTCGCGCCGCCAGGCCAGTGTCTGCGCCGCGCTCGGCCGGAACGAGACATAGACCGGATCGATCACGTCGATCGTGGTCAGGAGGTCGCCGGGGCCGGTGACGCGCGCTCCGATCTGGAGATGGGCGCGTCCGACGCGGCCGGCAATCGGCGCCCGGACGGTGGCTTCGTCCAGATCTTTCTTGGCGCGGTCGACCGCAGCGCGCATGTCGTCCGCCGAAGCGCGGGCGCGCGCCAGCTCGGCATCGGCGTCGTCGACGTCGCGCCGGGCGACGGCGTTGTCGGCCAGGAGCGGCTTGAGTCGCGCCAGGTTCCGCTCGGCGTTGGCCAGCCGTGCTTCAGACTCGGCGAGACGGCTCCGAGCGCTTCGCCAGGCGGCGTCGTACTGGAGCGGATCGATCCGATAGAGGACCTGACCCGCCTGCACGGCGGCGCCTTCTGTGAAAGGCCGCTCGAGTACGATCCCGGCGACCTGCGACCGGATCTCGACGTTCCGGTACGCCTCGACGGCGCCCATGAACTCGATGGATTCGCCGAGCGTTTGGGGGGCGACGTCGACCACGGTCACTTCGGTGGGCGGCATGACGGGCGGCGGCGGTGACTGGCAGGCCGTCAGCGGTAAAGCGAGGACAAGCGCAGCAAGCGGGTAGCGATGAGTGGGTAACATGGTTCAGGGTGTTCTGGGCTCGAGAAGAGCGTGGCTTACCAGGTCGAGATAGGTCTCGATCATTTGATCGGCGGTCGGGCTGCGCGGATCGAATCGTGACAGGCGCGCATGAGCGACGAGCATGCCCATCAGCGCGCTCGCCAGGACGCGGGCGGTTCGATCGGGGTCGAGGCGGCGGAACTCACCTTGCTGGATGCCGGCCTCGATTGCCCCGGAGAAGAGTCGGCGCCAGCGGTCGCCGACCTCGGTACAGAGCAAGTGGCCGGCTTGCGGAAATGTGCTGGCCTTCGCCAGGCCGGTGAACAGCAGGTCGCCGGTTCCGAATCGCCGGACCCGGTCGGCCATGCGCTGCAGCAAGCCTTCGATCAGGCTCCGATAGGAACCCTGATGTCCGGCCAGGATGGCCTCTTCCCTGGCGAACTCCTCGTGAACCCGGTCGAACAGGGCCGCGCGGAAGAGGTCTTCCTTGCTGCCGAAGTAGTGCGCCACGGTGCCGACGCAGACACCGGCGCGCTTGGCGATATCGGTCAGCGTGGCGTGGTCGTAGCCGCGCTCTCCGAATACCCCCGCCGCCGCATCGACGATTTCACTGCGTCGCTCGGCGGGTCGGCGTCGCCAGCGCGGTTGCCGATCGGAGGCTTCCACCGGCTGTTCGGTGTCTTTACTCAATTGCTGTAACTCAATTCAGATTTCTCAAACAGTTGCTGATTAACAACTTAGTGATACGCAATAATTGAATATATACTCAATTATTTGATCAGTCCAGCCTGTTGCGCATCCGAATCTTCAAGAAAATCTTCGGGTTTTATTCGGAAAAAGCAAGGTTTTTTCCCAACTTGTTCTTTGCGTGGCAGCTTGGGAGCTTTGTGCTGTGGGGCCAGGTTCGACGGAGTTCATCGCGCAAGACTGAATCGACTCGTGTGAGGAGTATGGACGATGGTTCGCAAACCCTCGAAGCGCACTGCGGCATCGAAGCTGCCGGCGGCCCAAACACCGGCCAAGCAACCCAAGCGTCGGGTGCCGCCGTTCGGCACTCGCAAGCATCGCCTGACGCATGCCCAGGCTCGCCGTATGCGTGAGGTCTACCTCAAGAAATTCGCCGGCCGAACCGGGGAACTCGCGCCCTCGGCCTATGGGGCCAACATTTTCAAGGACATCCTGGCCCAGAAGGGCTGTGTGGGGCTGCGCTTCTATCCCGGTGTCGATGCCAAAGGCACGGTGACGCTGATGTTCTGCGGCGTCGACGTCGAGGGCAATGACATCCTGAAGGGCATTATTGGGGATACGCCGTGGAAGTGCCCGCCGTACTGCGGGGACATCAACGGCGTCTTCAACTTCTAATCGGCGCTATGGAAGGGGCGGCGGCGTACTTCTGGCTCGCGGCGATCGAAACGGCCATGATGGCCGTGGTGGTCCTCTGGGGTGTGCGACGATGGTCGGTCCTCGATCGAGGCGGCCGGTTTCACATCGTGTCGATCGCCGTCTATCTCGCCTATGCCATGGTCGCCGCACCCCTGTCCCTCCGGGGCGTGCGAACCCGTTTGCTGCAGGAGGGTCCGCAGCTGGTAGCCACGGTGCTGGCGTTGGCCGGCTTTGCCGCGTGGCAGCCGAAACGATGGCAGCGGCAGGTCATGCTGGGAGCGATTGGTGCGTACGTCCTGGCGTGGAGTGTTGCCCAGTATCTGCAGGGCATCGCGGCCGACTTCAGTCTGATCTCGGGGCCGGTGCAGATCCTGTTCGTCACGGCGGCGTCGGGCTTTACCCTGGTCACCCGGGTGCAGGTCACCTATGAGCGGTGGACCTCGGAGTTCTGGTTCTGGCTGTGTACCGGCATGATGGTGATCTACGGAGCAACCGTCGTGTTCGAGCCGCTCCTGGCCAACCTGTTCGGCGATCGGAACGACTTGGTCAACCTGGCGTACCACGCTCGCCTGGTGCTGGCCATTGCGGGATATCTGATGATTGCGTGGGGTGTCTGGCACATCGACCGCCCGGTAGCCGCCGGTCGGCGAAGCGGACGCCGATCCGTCGTACCCGGGGGGTGAGACGCCATGCCGTCGCTGCGTCCGGAGACGATCTTCTGGGTCTACGTCCTGACCGCGATGGTCACGGTGATTTTTGCTGGCACCGTCATCGGCGTGATCGTCGTGGCCCAGCGGCGCCAGGTAGAGCAGAGCCGGCGGTTCAGCCAGGGTATGGTCGAAGCGCAGGAAGCGGAGCGGTCGCGGATCGCGCGCGACTTGCACGACGACGTGATTCAGCGGGTGGCATTGATCGGAGGCGAATTGAGCGCGCTCGGACGCGCGATTCCCAGCCCGACATCGGCCGTGACCCAGCGGATCGACGGATTGCGTGAGGAGCTCAATGATTTGGCCGATGAGGTGCGCAGCATGGCGCGGCGGGCGCACCCGGCCATTCTCGACCACCTGGGGCTGGTGCAGGCGCTCCGAGGACTGGCGGTCGACATGAAGGTGTCGGACGACCTGAACGTCGAGGTCTACGCCGACTCGATGCTGGTGCTCGACCGGGTCGGCGATGCCGCATCGCTCGCGCTCTATCGGATTGCGCAGGAGGGCCTGCGCAACGTGACGCGCCATGCCGAGATTCGCACCGCTGTAGTCAGGTTGACGTCGCAGGATGACGGAATCGTGCTCGAGATCGAGGACAAAGGACGCGGGATGAACGTGACGGAAGGTGTCGGCGCGGGGCTCGGCCTGTTAGGCATGTCGGAGCGGCTTCGCGCCGTTCAGGGCGAATTGTCGATCGTGAGTAAGCCCGGTCGCGGTACGCGGATCATTGCCTGGGTTCCGGAACGGGAAGCGATCTGATGCGAGCCCGTGTCCTCCTGGCCGACGATCACGCCCTGGTGTGCCAGGGGCTCAAGGCCATGCTCGAACCGACGTACGAGGTGATCGGGATGGTGCACGACGGTGCGGCGGTGCTCGAGCAGGTCCATGCGCTCGCGCCCGATCTGGTGCTGCTCGATCTCCTGATGCCCAATCGTCTGGGCCTCGATATTTGCCGCGACATTCGCCGTGAGGCGCCGAACACCAAGGTGCTGGTGGTGTCGATGCAGACGGAGCGGATCTACGTCGACGAAGCCTTCCGCGCCGGAGCTGCGGGCTTCGTGGTCAAGCTCTCCTCCGATACCGATTTGCTGTCGGCCGTCGAAACCGTGATGGCCGGCCGGACCTATCGGAATCCGAAGTTCGAAGCGCGGACCCGTCCCGCGGTCGAAGACGATCGCCAGTCGGCGACCAGTCGATTGACCGACCCGCTGGAAGTCCTGTCCCGCCGCCAGCGCCAGGTGTTTGCGCTGCTGGGCCTGGGCAAGACGACGCAGGAAATTGCCGAGTTGCTCGGGGTCGAGACCAAGACGGTGGAGTTCCATCGCGTCAAGGTCGAAAAAGCACTCGGCGTGACCAATGTTCGTGCATTGCAGCAACTGAGTCTGGAACGGATGCGCCAACCCGGTGCGCCAAGTCTCGAGGACGTATTGACGCGGACCTAGGTTTTTCCTTGCATGAACGGCAAGGTTTTTTCCCAACTTGTTGTTTGCGCGAAGAATTCCTAATGTATGTCCGCGCGCATCACGACGGTGCGCACCGACCAAGTGAGGATGGTATGCTGGCTCCACTGGAAATGATGAACGTGGCCGCGATTCCCTGCAACGACTGTGGTGCGATACACCAGTTTCGGATTTCCGTCAGCGGCGATATCGCCGTGGCGGACGGTGCGCTGCATGGGTTCTTCGGTCGTTGTCCGGTTACGGCGCGCCGGACCTGGTTCGTCATTTCGGTGCCGGTCGGTGCGGACGGCGAAGTGCGGTTAGTCGAAGTCGGTCCCGCGGACGACCTCGCCTGGGAACCGGCGGCCGAGGAGGAGGGCGTTTGGGCCCTCGTCCCGCCCGTTGCGTTGCCGACGGCGGCGGTTTCCGCTGCGTGTGTTGCAGGTCCCTCCCGCGGAATGCTGGTTGGTAGGTTCCGTGTCCAAGGTCGAGCGCCCGAGGTGTTGCGGCGGGCGTTGGGCTGTCCCCATTTCAGGTAGTTCCTTCCGGTTGTTCCAACACCTGGCCAAACTTCAAACCGCACGGGTCGCCTACCAGCCCGTGCGGTGTTGTTTTCAGGCACAGTCGTTGCACCTTTCTGACGCCAGAGGGGCGGCAGCAGGGCCCGAACGGCGTATTCAACGAGGAGAAAAAAGATGGCGATCCTGGTGACGGGCGGGGCGGGATACATCGGCAGTCATACCGTACTCGAACTGATCCGATCAGGGCAGGAGGTCGTCGTCGTCGACAACCTGAGCAACAGCAGCGAAACGGCGCTGCGCCGGGTCGAAGAGTTGGCTGGCCGCCCGATCCCGTTCCATCGCGTGGATATTCGCGACCGGGCGGGGCTCGATCGGGTCTTCGCGGCCGGCCCGGTCGAGTCGGTGATCCACTTTGCCGGTCTCAAAGCCGTCGGCGAGTCGGTGGCCCAGCCGCTCCGGTACTACGACAACAACATCAACGGTACCCTGGTGCTGCTCGAAGCGATGCGCGCCGCCCGGGTCAAGACGCTCGTCTTCAGTTCGTCGGCTACGGTGTACGGCGACCCCGCCAGCGTTCCGATCACCGAGGAATTTCCGCTCTCGGCCGTCAATCCGTACGGGCGTTCGAAGCTGTTCATCGAGGACATGCTGCGCGATCTCCATCGCGCCGAGCCGGATTGGCAGATCGCGCTGTTGCGGTACTTCAACCCGAGCGGCGCCGATCCCAGTGGACGGATCGGCGAGGATCCCAACGGCATCCCCAACAATCTGGTACCCTATATTGCGCAGGTAGCGGTTGGGCGCCTTGCGGAGCTTGCAGTGTTCGGCGGCGACTATCCCACCCGCGACGGCACCGGCGTTCGCGATTACATCCATGTGGTCGATCTGGCGCTGGGTCACCTGAAGGCGCTGGAGAAGCTGGCGGCTCGTCCTGGTATCGTGACCTATAACCTCGGCACCGGTCGTGGGTACAGCGTGCTCGAAATGGTCGAGGCCTTTGCCCGGGCGGCCGATCGCCCGGTTCCGTACCGGATTGCGGCTCGCCGCCCGGGTGACGCGGCGGAATGCTGGGCCGATCCGAGCCGGGCCCAGCGGGAATTGGGATGGGAAGCGGTGCGGACCCTCGACGATATGTGCCGCGACGTGTGGCGCTGGCAGTCGGGCAACCCCAACGGCTACGCCTGATCGGTCAGGGGTCGGTCGCGGCGTCTGACGGGGAGCCCGATAGCTCGTCCACCGCGTGCTTGAGCCGCTCGGTCCGCTCGAAGAAACGATCGAGGCTTTGGGTCGGAATCAGGCGGGCCGAGACCGGTTTGAGCATGCCGTCCCGGCTGGTCCAGTCGGCGTCGTCGATGCCTTCTGCCCGACTCAGTAAGGTTCCGACCACCACGATGACGGCCGTGACGCCGGCCGCGACACTCCAGCGATGCCGCGCGGGTCGGTCCGACGTGAGCTCCAGATGGCCCACCAGGAGCCAGGTACCCAGCCCGAACCAGATGGCCGCCTCGAGATAGCCCGTCAGGCCGCTCGGCACAAAGAATCCGATCCAATCGAACACCAAGCCCGCAATCGAAAAGAGCGCGGCGATGAAGGCCACCCACGCGAGGTGCGCAAGGAACCGGAACCGGTGCGACACGACCCGGCTCGTGAAGGCCCATCCCGCAGCCCAGATCGCGGCCATCAGCAGCGTTGCCAGCGCCGGGGTGATCAGGTCGATCAGGCTGATCGGTTCGGTGCTGGCAAAGTACTGGGCCAGAACGGCGAGAAAGCCCGTCAGCGCCAGGACGCCGATGCTGCGTCGGGTCGCCAGCAAATGGCGCGGGCTGCTTCTGCCGGCCACATCGGGAATGGCCGGAGGAACCGGTTGGTCCGCACTGATGACGCGAAGGTAGGACCGCCCGATTCGGAGTTCCAGGCCGGGCACGATCTGCCCGACGGTGAGGCGGCGGCCGGATCGGGTATCCCAGGTGCCGTTGAGGGAACCGGGGTCGGCAAACTCGATGCTGCCGTCCTCGCGCGAGACCAGTTCGAGGTGGATCGGGTCGACATACGGATCGTCGAGCACGACCGTCCCGTCATAGGCCCGCCCCAAGGTGACGCGCTCGGCGCCGAGCCGGATCCGTTCCCGGAGCCGGCCCCGCGCGTCGGTAATTTCGAGGATCAGCGGGACCATCGGATATGCTCGAGGTACTGCCGCCCGAGTCGCTGGGCGTTCTCGAAACTCACGCCGGAAAGCGTGAGCTGGCTCACCACACCGGCGTCGCGGGCGCCCAACATGGCGGCCTTGATGACGGCGTCATATAGCCCCGGATACTTGGTGTACCCGCGCAGGCAGAACCGGGTGCGGATCACGCCGCCTTCCTGGCGAATGTTCCCGGCCGAACACTGGTATGTCGTCAGGTCGGCCGAGCTGCCGAAACCAAGCTCGGCGTACGAACTCTGAAACTCCGCGGTGTAGAGCGAGTAGAACCGGAGCGGGTTGAGTCCTCGGCTCAGTAAGACGCGGTGGGACAGCGACACGATTCCCGAGGACTGGCGCCCCGAGAGATAGATGTAGTCGTCGGTCGAACACTGGTGGTCGACGACTTCGTACAGGGCGTCCGGATCACGTTCGGCGTCTGCCCAGCACCGGAAGAACGAGGCCGGCTGTGTCGGCAGCACGAACGGGCCGATCACGATGGTGGAGTCGTTGCCCTGGAACAGCGCGCCGAGATACGCTCCCTGATTCGCCAGCACCTGGCGACCGACTTCCGCGACGAAATCGTGCGGCGCCGATGAGCGCGCGGCCTGCGCGCTCTGCGCCAGCAGCGGAAGGGCTGCTTCGATCGGGACCAGGAAGCTGAGCGAGTTGCCCGCGGTGGCGACATTGACTCCCACGACATGCCCACCTGCCGTCAGCGCCGGTCCGCCACTCATGCCGGAGTTGAGCGGACCGGTGTAGTGGATCTTGGGGTAGAGCGTGTGCTGCAGGTGCCCGTTGTACACTCCTTCAACGATACTGAGACCGAGATCCTCCGGGTGCCCCAGCGAGTAGAGGCGGGTACCGCGCGCGATGGAGGGCACCGACAGCGTAAAGAAGTCGTCGCGAGGACGATCGGTCCCGACCACCGCGAGATCGCGAACCACGTCGATGGCCAGGATTCGCCCCGTGGACGGAGTGCCGGACTGGTCGATCCATTCGACCCGGTAGCGCGGATTACCGACCGCCTCGGCGACCACGTGATAGTTGGTCATCAACCGCCCGTCGGCGGCTACGAAGAAGGCGGAGCCCATCGACGCCTTGGCCCCCGATCCGCGCTCGACGACCTGGATCTTGGCAGTCCGATGGGCATAACGTTGAAATACCGCGGCCGAGACGTCGTCTTGCTGCGCTTCGATGGGAGCCACGCAGAGCAGGGTGAGCGCAGCTACCAGCAGCCGAAGTCGACCGATCACGAGCGGCCTCGGCGGGTCCAGATGAGGATCACGCCGCAACTCCCGCTCGCGAGCCGATACTGCGGCGGCACGCTCGTCGTATTGTTGTGGACTTCGATGCCTTCGACTTCATCGGGAGATACCGGAAGCGAAAGTCCGAACTGCGGATCGAGCGGCACTTTGAACGCGTCGACGAAAACGGTAGGCTGGCATGAGTCGCCACCGCCAGGTCCGCCGCGCTGCGAGATGATCCGGTACTCGCTCGACCCGACCGGCTCGAGCCGGATCCCAGGCGCCGTGCGCAGCATGTCCTCGACGCGGACGGCGCCCCGGCGGGTGATCTCGTCCCGGGTAATGAAGTGCCCGCCCAGGCCGCGTTGACGGCGCTGGTCGAATCCGTTCCGGGCGCTGGCAGCATCCGAAACGGTGACGTTGAGTTCGGGGAGCTCGGGGGCGACCGGAGCCAAGGTCATCTCGACCGACAGATGACCACCGGAGGCCAGGTCGATCTGACGCCGGAAAGGCGTGAAGCCCAGCGCGCGCGCTTCCAGCGTATGGGATCCGGCGGGTAGGCCATCCAGGACGAACTGACCTGCGGCATCGGATTCCGCGTGCCCGTCGCGGCCCAGAATCCGGACGTGTGCCAGCGCGACCGGCCGCCCGCCGCCGGTGATCGTCCCTTGGACTCGCCCTTGTCCGGCAGCGGTCGTGGCAGCCAGACCGTGGGTCAGGTGTCGGACTCCCACTTCCTTACCGTCGAGCCGGACCTCGATCGGCCCGCCGTCGCGACTGTCAGCGGTGGTCCACACGGCCACCGCGACATCGGTCGGGATGCCGCACAGCTGAAAGCGTCCGGCAGAGTCGGACTCGGCGCGCACACCGCGTGGCTGGCGGGTCATGCTGCCATCCGGACTCAGGTTGTTGACGACCCACTCGCCCCGAATCGCGGCCGCGAGTGGCCGGCGGGTACTCGCCTCATGGATGGTGCCGAGCAGGACGCCGGTATCCTTGTCTCGCGGGGCGGGACAGAGGCGGTGGTACACGGTGGCCGGTGCCGGCGTGGCGAGCAGGATCGGCGTCCCCATGCCGGGCTCGATCCGAACGGTGCGTTCCGGGGGCGTGAAACCGAAGGCCGCCAGGTCGGGATGACTGAAAGTCAGCAGATAGGTGCCCGCCGGAACGCTGTCGAAGCGGAAGATGCCGCGCGTATCGGTGATGGTTTGCCTTGCCAACTCGACCAGTTCCACCGTCGCGCCGCCGAGTGGATTGCCCGTCACCAGGCTGTCGAGCACCCGGCCGCGTACCACGCCCAGGCCCGCGGGGCTCTGTGCAGCGACGCCGCCGGGTGCGGAGAGCACCACGGCGGCGGTCATGATGCGGAGCAGCCGCATGGCTTCGCGTGCCTAACGAACCTGCGCCAGCATGGTCCGGATCCGCGGGAAGGCATCCTCGATGTCGCGGAGGGAAACCGCGCCGACCGAGAGTCGGAACCAGCCCGAGTCTTCCGCCAGGCCGAACGCCTGGAACGGGACCACACCGAGTCCGGCGTGTTCGAGCAGCAGCTGGCGAATGTCTTCGTTCGAGCGGATCACCTTGTCTCCGAACGACCGGCCGACCAGATCGAGCTGGAGCGAGAGGTACATGGCGCCCTGCGGCTCGATGCAGTCGACCGGCTGTCCGGCGTCCTTGAGGGCGGTAAAGCCGGTGTACAGCGCATCGAGACGAGCCTGCAGCGCCGCCAGAATGGTCTCCCGATAGCTCGCAATGGCCGCCGGATCATTGAGCAGCTCGGCCGTGGCGATCTGTTCGGGCCGTGGCGCCCAGGCGCCGACGTGGCCCAGCAGATCTTTGACCCGGGCGGTGATGGCGGGCGCTGCCAGAATCCAGCCCAGTCGCAATCCGGTTGCTGCGAACGACTTGGAAATGCCGTCGAGGGCAATCACGTAGGGCGCCGCTTCCGGCACCAGCGCCAGCGGATTGTGATGGACGGCGGGCGGGTAGATCAGGGTGCCGTACATCTGATCCCAGATCACGAAAAGGAGCCGCCGGCCCTCGCGCGTACGGCGCTCGTTTTCGGCGACCACGGCCTCGAAGATTTCGCGGATGGTCTCCGCCTTCATGACCGTCCCGGTCGGATTGCCCGGCGAGCAGAGACAGAGGAGCGACGCGGTGCCCAGGTGCGGCGCCAGCTGCTCCAGCGTGGGCTGGAAACCGCTGGCCCGGGTGGTCGGAACGGCGGCGCTTTTTCCGTTCAGGATGTCGACGTAGAAATCGTTGTTCCAGGACGGCACCGGGAAGACCACGGTGTCGCCCTCGTTGACGATGGCCCGGAAGGCGGCGTAGAGCACCGGCCGGCCTCCGCTGGTAATGGCCACCGATTCGAGCGGATACCGAACACCCTGGTCGCGGGCCACATAGTCGAGCACGGCCTGGCGGAGCGAGAGCATCCCGTCGGACGGGGGATAATTCGTCTCGCCCCGGGCCAGCGCGCTCCGGACCCCTTCGAGTAGTCGCTCGGGGACGGGGAACTGCTTCGGGTCGAAGTCGCCCACGGTCAGGTTGCAGAGCGGTTTGCCGGCCGCGATCATGGCGCGTACTTCGGCGGCAATCTTGAGGATCACCGATCCGCGCAGCCGATGGACCATGCTGGACAGAGATCGGTCGAGGTCGGCAGCGGTGCCGAAATTGAGCGGTGCAGGAGCGGTCGTCGTCATCCCGGCAATCTAGTCGGATTTCGGGTCCGGCGAGAACGGTGTCCGGGGTTGGGATCGGCCCGGTCCGGCCGTACTTTCTGGGTCTTCCTGTTCGGCATCCTGACTCCCCCTCTCCAGGGAGGTTCCGTGGTTCGGTCAACCTTTGTCGGCTTGGCGCTGTTGGCCGCCGGCCAGCCGGTCCTGGCGCAATCAAGCAGTACGGATCCTCTGGCGCGTGAGGTCGAGACGCGGCTCGCGGCCGTCATGCCCAAGGTCATTGCCTGGCGTCGCGACATCCACCAGCACCCGGAACTCGGCAATCGGGAAGTGCGGACGGCCAAGCTGGTCGCCGAGCATCTCCGCAGTCTCGGGATCGAGGTGCAGACCGAAGTCGGTGTGACCGGCGTCGTCGGGGTTCTGCGCGGCGGGCGGACCGGTCCGGTCGTTGCGTTGCGCGCCGACATGGATGCGCTTCCGGTGACCGAACAGGTCGATCTGCCGTTCAAGAGTACGGTGCGGACCATCTATAACGGCGCTGAAGTCGGCGTCATGCATGCCTGCGGGCATGACAATCATGTCGCCATCCTGATGGGCGTGGCCGAAATCTTTGCCGGGATGCGGGCGCAGATTCCGGGCACGGTCAAATTCATCTTTCAGCCGGCCGAAGAAGGACCGCCCGCCGGCGAAGAGGGCGGGGCGCCGCTGATGGTCAAGGAAGGGGTGCTTCAGAATCCGCGTCCCGACGCCATTTTCGGACTGCACGTCTGGCCCGGGCCGCTTGGTTCGCTCAGCTACCGCTCGGGTGGCGCCATGGCGGCGCCCGATGGGATCACCATCGTGGTGAAGGGCCGCCAGACTCACGGCGCGCTGCCGTGGGGCGGGGTCGATCCGATCGTGGTGTCGGCGCAGATCGTGCTTGGTCTGCAGACGATCGTGTCACGGCAGGTCGATATCACGGCGCTGCCTGCCGTCGTGACCATCGGGAGTATTCAAGGCGGCAACCGCGGCAACATCATTCCCGACAGTGTCGTGATGGTCGGAACCATTCGCACCTTCGATGAGGGGGTCCGAAAAAACATTCACGATCGGGTCCGCCGGACGGTGACGTCGATCGCGGCCGCATCGGGCGCCACCGCGACGATCGATATCCCCGGCGGTGGGTTGCTCACCTACAACGATCCTGCCTTGACCGAGCGGATGGCGCCGACTCTGGCCCGAACCGCGGGCAAGGGCGGAGTACAACCCAGTATGCCTCCCGTGACGGGCGCCGAGGATTTTCCGGCCTTTACGCAGGACATTCCCGGCCTGTACTACTTCCTGGGGGTGCTGCCCGAGGGTCAGGATCCGGCCACCGCGCCGCGGAATCATTCGCCCTACTTCTTTGCCGATGAGGCCGCGCTGCCCACCGGCGTGCGCTCGATGGCCAATCTGGCGCTCGACTTCCTGCGGAGTAAGCCGATTCCATGACCGAGTCGAATCGCACGCTGGTGCGCAGCCTGGGCCGGTGGACCCTGGTCGGGCTGATGCTGAACGGCATTCTGGGCAGCGGGGTATATGGCCTTCCGTCCGTGATCGCGGGCAAAGTCGGGGGAGCCGCCTGGTGGGCATGGGTGATCGCGGCGGTCGCCATCGGCGTGATCATGTTGTGCGCCGCCGAGGTGGCGTCGCGGTTCACGGGCGCGGGGGGGCCGTATCTCTACGCGCGGGCGGCGTTTGGCCCATTCGTGGGCGTGCAGATGGGGTGGCTCTCGTATCTGGTGCGAGTCACGGCCACCGCCACCAATGCCAACCTGTTCGTAATCTATCTGGCGGAGTTCGTTCCGGCGGTCAGTTCACCAGGCGTGGGAACGGCCGTGCTGGTGCTGCTGTTCGGGACGCTCGCTGCGGTCAATTACATCGGTGTCCGCCAGGGCGCCGTGATGAGCAACGTGCTCATCCTCGCGAAGATCATTCCGCTGGTGCTGTTCGGCGCGGTGGGGCTGGCGCTGGTGGCGGGGCGTGGCGCGGTCGAGTCGGTGGCCGTTGCGACTCCGACCACGGGCACCTGGATCGAAGTGCTGCTGTTGCTGATCTTCGCATACGGCGGGTTCGAGGCGTCGCTGGTGCCGCTCGGTGAAGCCCGGAATCCGCGCCGCGATGCGCCCTTCGCGCTGCTGATGGCGCTGGGCGCCTGCGCTCTCCTGTATACCTCGGTGCAACTCGTCACCAGTCTCGCGCTCAGTGATCCTGCGCAGCACAGCCGGCCGCTGGCCGAGGCTGCCCGGGTTCTGGTCGGACCGGCAGGGGCCAGTTTCATGGCGATTGGTGCACTGCTGTCGCTCTATGGCTATTTCGCCGCCAGCATGATCAACGTGCCTCGGCTGAGTTACGCCATGGCCGATCAGGGTGACATTCCCCGGATCTTTGCCAAGATCGATCCGAAGTATCGCACTCCCGGCATCTCGATCGTGGCCTACGCCGCCTTCTCGCTCATGCTCGCGCTGAGCGGAAGTTTCCTCCAGAACCTGACGCTGTCCGCGGTGTCGCGCCTGGCGACCTACGGATTGATCTGTCTGGCGCTGCCGGTGTTCCGGCGACGGGAAGGATCGGACCCGGCCATCGGCGAAGCGTCCTTCCGTCTGCCCGCCGGCGGCCTGTTTGCCGCGCTCGGCGTGGGCGTGACCCTGTTGCTGGCCACTCGGATGACGATGCGGGAAGGTCTGATCCTTTCGATCGTCGTAGTGCTGGCAACGGCCGTGTGGCAGTTGACCCGTCGTTCCAGGCCGCTCGCGGGCTGAGTCGGGTCGATGGTAGAGCGGGTCTCGATCGTGATCTGCACCCGCAATCGCGCAGAGGGGTTGGCGGGCACGTTCGAGCGATACCAGGTGCTGCAGCACGATCCGGATTGGGACCTGGTCGTGGTCGACGACGGGTCCCAGGACGGGACCGCCGAGCTGCTCACCCGGCGGCTCCGACAGGACGAGCGCCTGACCGTCCTGACCACCGAGGGCGTCGGGCTCGGCGCCGCTCGCAATATCGGTTGGCGCGCAGCAACCGGTCCGCTCATCCTGTTCACCGACGACGATTGTTATCCGACGCCGGACCTGCTCGATCAGGTCCGGCGTTGTCTCGCCGTGCCGGGCGTCCACTTCATCGGGGGGCGCCTCCTGCCGTTTACACCGGATGATGCGGCGGTTGCCGTCGTGATGCGGACCGACCGGGTCCCGGTGCCGCCCCGGAGCTTCGTTCCGGCCGGTCTCCTGCCCGGCGCGAATCTGACGGTTAGCCGGTCGGCGCTCGAGGCGGTCGGCGGGTTCGATCCGGAGTTCGGCGCAGGGACACCGTTTCCGGCCGAGGACGTGGAGCTGATTGCGCGGCTGGCGGCCAACGGATTTGCCGGCGCCTTCGATCCCGGACCGGTGATCTATCATCACCATGATCGCCGATCGGATCAGGAGGTCGATAGACTTCGCCGGCTCTACGACCACGGTCGGGGCGCCTACTACGCCAAATGCCTGGCCGATCCGCGGCTGCGTCCGGTGTATCTGCGCACCTGGCTTCGGTTGACCTGGAAAGGCAGTTGGCGGCGGGCCGGGAGGGAACTGGCGGGCGCCGTGGCCTACTGGACGCGATGATGCGACAGGCGCCGGATCAGGAAACCCGGCGCCCGTTTCGAAATCGTCAGCGGAGGCCGATCAAACCCTTGATGGCGGCGGTGAGCTTGGCGGCATCGTAGCCCAACCCCCGTTTATACACCGTCACCACGTTGCGGATCACTCCCGGATTCGTGCTCAGGTCGCCCTCGAGCACGATGAGGTCGGCTTCCTGGCCCGGCAGAACCGCGCCGACGCGATCGGCGACGCCGAGGATCTTCGCGCCGTTCTGCGTCATGATCTGGACGGTCTGTTCCGGCGAAAAGCCGGCTTCCACCAGAAGCTCATAGTTCCGCTGATCGGCATACCCGGCAATCGCCGAGAGGCAGCACGGGTCCGAGCCCGCGCCGAGCAGTCCGCCCGCCGCCACGAACGCCCGCTCGAAGGCCATCCCGTTCTTGAACGCCTTGGTGGCGACCGGATCGGTCTGGGTTGCCGTGCGGGTGTAGAACGAATCGACCGAGGCCGCGGCAGCCGGGAAGAGCGCCGCGAGCACCCGCGGGTCGCGGGGTACCGGACGGCCCGACCCCAGCTCGATGACCGAGAGGGTCGAGGTCATGCTGACGCCGCGCGTCACCATTTCCCGGATGGTGCGTTGAACATCGGCGCTGTTGATGTCCAGATCGCCGTACACCTTCCGCTGGGTGACAAAATCCGACGGGCAGTTGTCGGGCTGCTTGCCGGGGAAGTATTCGAGATTGTCGAGGAAGCCGTGCTCCAGGTTGTCGATGCCGAGTGCAACCGCCTCGCGGAAGCCGACCGAGCAGAGGTGGCCGGTCACTTTGACGCCGTGCTTGTGCGCCTCCTTGATGGCCGCGCCCAACTCGGCCCGTGAGATCTGGGTATAGGCCTTGAACCAGGAGACGCCCTCTTCGGACCAGTAGCGCACCAACCGGGCGGCATCTTCGGGGCCGGCCAGCGGGTGCATTGCGCCGGGGCCGGGACCGGGGCCTTGCAGATACGGACCGGTCACGAAGATGTCGGGTCCGGGCTGTTCGCCCTGTCCGATCGAGCGCTTGAGGTTGAGTTCCTGATAGGAGTCGACGCTGCCGGTCGTCCGGATGGTGGTCACGCCGGCGCTCAGGAAGAGGCGCGGATAGCTCTGCAGCATCGGCTTCATCGAGCCGCCGGCGGCCGAGCTGTAGTACATGTGATCGTGGAGCCCGATGATGCCCGGCATGACGGTATGGCCCGCCAGGTCGATTCGCCGGGCGCCGTTCGGAATGGCCGTGCTGGCGGCCGGACCCACGGCGGTGATTTTGTCGCCGCTGATGACGATGGTTTGGCCGGTGCGAGCCGGCGTGCCCGTGCCGTCGATCAGCCGGACGTTGGTCAGCGCCACGACCGGCTCGTTGACGCTGACGTAGCGCGCGACCATGGGTTGGAGCTGGCGCGGCGCCTGCGCGGCAAGGGCACCGGCTGCTGCGAGTGAGAGCACCGATGCCGTACGGTTGATCATGGCGTTGCCCGTTGCATGAGTGATGGTAGTACGAAGATCGACTAGTACAGTTCGCCGAGGAGGCATCGGGCCGAACCGCCGCCGAGGGTTTCGAAGGCGTCGAGTTCGGCGTGGACGATAGTACCGTGCCGATGGATCCGATGCCGTTCGATCTCGGTGAACCCGCGGTACGCCGTGCTCGACATCGCGAAGAGACGGTCGTCGTTGTCGCTGACGAGCGCGAGGCAGTTGCCGCAGTAGGCCAGCACCTGGTCCCGTGTAATGGGCATGACCTCGTAGCCTCCCTCGCGAAGGCTGGCCTCCACGGTTTCCCGGTTGGCCAGACCATCACCGGCGTGCTCGGCAATCGATTCGAGGCAAATACCGGCCAGGCCGTGACCGAGGAACATCATCACATTGGTGTGATAGTAGGGCGTTCCGGTCGCGTCGGTCGATTCGAAGGCGACCAGGCGATATCCCATTTCCGCGGCCCAGATACGCGCGAGGCCCAGGTCGGTGCGCGCCGACACGGCGGCGTAGGCCACGCCCGCCCGAGAGTCGAGGCACAAACTTCCGGTGCTCTCCAGGTAGAGCTGCTCCTGCTCGTGCGGCGAGAGGTCGACCATTCGGGGATACCGCTGCCTGAGCAGCGAAATCAGCTCGGCGCGGCGCTCCAGGCGCCGGCTCGGGGCCATCATCGGATAGAGCACCAGGGTGCTCTCCCGGCCGAAGTCGGTGGACGGATGGGTCGAGAACCAGTTGTTACAGAACGGAGCGTCGGGCGTGGCGTCCAGGCTCCGGATGCAGGTGACCATCACGCCATGGTCGATCAGGCGATTGCGAAACTCGGCGTGCTGCGTCACGGCCAGCTTTGCAAGCTGCGCAGCGCGGTGAGCGTCGACGTCGTGCTGAAAGACGTTGGACTCAGCGGTTTCGGCGTTCGACCGATACTGATAGGGCGCCACCATCAGGACGTGGGAGGCAACGCGCTCGGTCATGGCGTCGCTCCGGCGCGCCATCGGGAAGCAAGTGGGTGCATCAGAGAAGGGTAGACCGGGAGCGACCGAGAGTCGAGGCCATCCCCTCGCTGATCAGGTCGCCGGCGGCCGGACGGGTGGAGGGCCGGTGAATTCGCGCATCACGTTCCACTGGGCCCAGTGGGGGCAATTCGATTCACCCGGCTTGAGGCGCCCGCGCCAATGGCCGGTCGGACAATCGCAGGTCCCGACCGTGGCGTGGCGCGGCGTGTAGATCCGCCCGCCCATCATTTCGGGGCGGCGCTGTCCGGTCCAATGGTGACAGGTGGCGCAGTGCATCGAGAATGCGATGTAGTCGACCATCGGCCGTCGCAGGACAAGGGTCATCCAGGATAGCGGGGCCGGATCAACCAGAGTTCAACGAAATGCAACACTGCGACGTATAACGACTTGCGAGCGCCCTCTAGCGCTCTCGCACGCATGGAATAATCTTAGGAAGCTCCAACGACGACATCCCCATGCTGAAAGAGCGATGCTTCACGCGCGCGTCCCGGTCGGACCGCGCAGTGTGGATGAAAGTCACTGCCCGGGTTCGCCGGCTGGTCGACGATGTCCACGACGGTGATCTCCTTGCCGCCTCGGTCCATGCCGGGGTGCCGTACAAGTCGCTGCGTGAGATCCACGCCGGTCGGGCCAAGGAGCCAAACGGGGGAACACTGGCGCGATTGGCTCGGACCTATCACCTGCCGATCGACTGGTTTTTCGAGGGGACGGCGGCCGACGACGGGACCGTTCCGCTGGTCGGATGGACCGGCTATATCGAAGACCCGCGGACCTCGGCCGCGCGACGGATCACGATTCCCATGGCGGCCTGGCCGCTGATCCGCGTACTGGTGCAGCTGGAGCTGCGCCTCCGGGATCAGCCTGCCGACCCGGCTCGGCCCATCATCGGCGAGGCCACCGATCCCCGCGAAATCCGCAGTCGCCTAACGTCGTTTATCTTCCAGCCGCTGCTCGCGGCCCGTCCGATCAGCGCGATGGAACTCGGCTCGCGGGCGCTGGTCGAGAGCCAGTGGGTCGAGATGCTGCGGGATTTGGGGCGGTTCTGGGAGCGGGCGTTGGGCTCCCTCCTGGCCGGGTTGCCGGATTTGACGGCCAGCGAACCGATCGACAATCCGACCTGATCTCCCTGCGGCGTTTCTCTTCGAAATCGGTGCGACCGTGACGGGGACGATCCCCCCGGATCGGTCGCATGTCGTTGGCGGCAGTGCCAAGCCTCTTCTGGAGTGTGTCATGGCCTTGAGGAAACGACTGGCGATGCTGGGCGTGTGCGCCTGGCTCGGCATGGCGGGGTGCGGCGGCGGTTCGAGCGAACCCTATGACATCGTGCTCTCCGGCGGTCGCGTCATGGACCCGGAGTCGGGGCTCGATGCGGTTCGGCACGTCGGGATCCGCGGCGACCGGATTGCCGCGGTATCGACCGATCCGCTCCGCGGGGCCGTAGAGGTCGATGTGTCGGGCCTCGTCGTAGCGCCCGGCTTCATCGATCTCCACGCCCACATGCAGGATCTGGAGGGCAACCGCTGGCAGGTGCGCGACGGCGTCACCACCGCGCTCGAGATGGAGGGCGGGGTCTGGCCGGTGGCCGAGTGGTATGCGGAGCGAGCGAAGACGGGGTTGATCAATTACGGGGCGACGGTCAGCCACGTCCAGGCCCGGATCAGGCACATCACCGGGGCCACGTCGGAGGACGATCCGGCCATCGGACGGCTCACCCCGGCTGGATCTCCGGCGTGGTCGCATCAACCGATCGAGCCGGAGGCCTTTCCCGACCTCGTCGCGCTGGTCGAGCAGGGGATTCGGGAGGGCGGGCTGGGCATCGGGATGGGCATCAACTATACGCCCGCAGCCAGTCCGCAGGAGATCTACCGGCTCTTCGAACTCGCGGCGGCCAACGGGATACCCATTTACGTCCATGTGCGCGGGATGGGGCTGATCGAGCCTGCCGGAAGCTTTGGCGCGATTCAGGAGATGCTCTCCGACGCGCTCACCAGCGGCGCGTCGCTGCACATCGTCCACCTGGGCAGCAGCGGACTGAGCCAGGCGCCCAAGTTGGCCACGATGATCGATGCGGCGCGCGCGCGTGGGGTCGACGTGACCACGGAGGTGTATCCGTACGCAGCTGCCTCCACCAACCTCGAGGCGGCGATCTTCGATCCCGGTTGGCGGGAACGGCTGGGCGTTGACTACGACGCGATCGAGTGGGCCGCCACCGGTGAGCGGCTCACCGAGGCCAGCTTTGCCCGGTATCGCCGGCAGGGTGGTCGGATCATCGCCTATGTCATCCCCGAGGCCGCGGTCGACTCGCTGATCGCGCATCCCGGTATCATGATCGCGAGCGATGCGGTCCCGCTGATCGACGGGCGCGGGCATCCTCGCGGCGTCGGTACCTACGCACGGGTGCTGGGCCGCTACGTGCGCGAGCGGCAGGCGCTCACACTGATGGAGGCGCTCCGCAAGATGTCATATCTGCCCGCCGAGCGGCTGCGCCCCGCGGTGCCCGAGATGGAGCGCAAGGGCCGGATCAAGGTCGGCGCCGACGCCGACCTGACCATGTTCGACCCGGCGCGGGTGATCGATCGGGCGACGTTCGACAATCCGACCCAGGCGTCGGAGGGGATTCCGCACGTGATGGTGAACGGCGTCTTCGTGGTGCGCGACGGGCAACTGGTCGAGGGTGTGCTGCCGGGCAGGCCGGTCCGCCGGACGGTACCGCCGGCGCCGTGATGAGTGCAATGGAGAACGATCCGCGCCGAATCTATGACCAGCGGCTGAGCCAGGTCAGTGCGGAGCTTGCGGAAGAGAGCGCCCGTTTCGAGCGCGTCGGGCTGGTGCGTCTCGGCGTCTTTCTCGCCGGCATCGTGGCCTCCGTAGCGACCGTAATCGCGCGCGGCGGGGTGGCCATCTGGATCGTGGCGGGGCTCGCGGTGCTGTTCATAGGGCTCGTGGTCTGGCACGAACGGATTGCGCGCCGGCGGGAGCGCCTGGCGCGATCGGTCGCCTACTATGAACGCGGAGTGGCCCGCCTGGAGCACCGCTGGCGCGAGGGGGGCGACGATGGCGCCCGGTTCCGGAGTGAGTCCCACCTCTATGCCGACGATCTCGAGCTGTTCGGCCCGGGCTCATTGTTCCAGTACCTGTCGACCGCGGGCACGGAAGGCGGGGCGAGTACGCTGGCTGCCTGGTTACTGACGCCGGCGCCCGCGGCGGTGGTGCGCGAGCGACAGGAGGCGGTTCGCGAACTGGCGGGCAAGGATGCGCTGCGTCACGACCTCGCTGTTGCTGCGCCGGAGGTACGCGACGTCCTCGATGCCTCGGTGTTGCGGCCCTGGCTAGCGGCGCCACCGGTGCCGTTTGCCGGATGGATCGGTCCGGTCGCCATGGTCGTGGCCCTCGCCAACGTGGTCACGACGATCCTGGCGTTGATGGGTGTCGTGCCTGGCCTCGTGCCGGCGCTGTCCTACGCGATCGGCATTGCGCTCGGCCTGGCCGTTCGCGAGCGGGTGCGCCGGGTGTTGCAATCGGTCGATCGCCCGGTGCGTGAGCTTCGGGTGCTGGCGACGCTGGTCGATCGGGCGCGGGCGGAATCCTTTACCAGCGCGCGGCTGGCGTCGCTGGCAGCGTCCTGGTACGGCGGGGAAGGGTCTGCCGCGCTCCAGATTCGCCGGCTCGAGCGGCTGACCGATCTGGCCGACGCGCGTCGTAACCAACTGTTCGCGCCGCTGGCGGCGCTGCTGATGCTCGGTACGCAGCTGGCGGTTGGCGTGGAACGCTGGCGGCAACGGATCGGCACCGGCGCGGCCGACTGGCGCGACGGCGTCGGCGAACTGGAAGCGCTGGTGTCGCTGGCCACGTTCGCTTTCGAGTGCCCCGGCGACCACTTCCCGGACATACTCGGCGTCGGCGAGCCGATCGAAGCGACCGGCCTGGCACACCCGCTCTTGCCCACCGAGCGAGCGATTCGCAATGATCTGACGCTCGGCGGGGAGTGCCGCCTGCTGATGGTGAGCGGCTCCAACATGTCGGGCAAGAGCACTCTGCTCAAGGCGATCGGCACCAACCTCGTGCTGGCCTACGCCGGCGCGCCCGTGCGGGCTCATGGGCTCCGCGCCGGGCAGTGGTCGCTCGGCGCGTCGCTGGTCCTCCGGGAATCGTTGCTGGAGGGTCGCTCGCGATTCTATGCGGAAATTCTGCGACTGCGGGATATCGTCGCGGCGGCGGAGTCGGGACAGCGGGTTCTGTTTCTCCTCGATGAACTGCTGAGCGGAACCAACTCCCACGACCGGGCCATCGGCGCGCGCGGCATCCTCCATGGCCTGGTGGATCTCGGGGCGGTGGGAGTGGTGACGACCCACGATCTGGCCCTGACCGAAAGTGCGGACCGTTTGGGGACCCGGGCGCAGAACTGGCACCTCGAGGACATCCTGGTGGATGGCCAGCTCGAGTTCGACTATCGACTCAAGCCCGGGGTGGTGCGCCGGAGCAATGCGCTGGCGTTGATGAAGGCCGTTGGTCTCGCTGTTCCCGGGGACGCGATGTAGGCTCGAGGCCATTAAGAACTTGCTCGGTCGCGACGTGCTGCGGTTTGCTCCCGTATGGATTGGTCTTGCGTAGACTTTCCACAAGTGATATTGTCGACAATATACAATTTGATCGTGGTCTAACGATTCGCGGAGGATCGATGCCTCTGGCCGCTCGTCTTGCCTTACTGGTGCTGGTCGGGGTTTCCGGGACGGCATCAGGTCAGGAACGTCCCTCGCGAGCGGACGTGGCTCGATGGGATCGTCTGGCCCGCCGAGTCACCATCTATCGCGATACCTACGGTGTGCCGCACGTCCACGGGAAGACCGATGCCGACGCCATGTTCGGCATGGCCTACGCCAGGGCGGAGGATCGTTTCCAGGAAACCGAGCCGGCGTACATCCAGGCGCTGGGCCGTCTCGCCGAACTCCAGGGTGAGGACGGGGTTGGCTGGGACATCTTCGTTCGTGCCTTCGAAGTGGAGCGGCGGAGCCGGGAGGAGTACGCCGCCAGCAGCACCCAAATCAAGGCACTGGTCGATGCCTGGGCCGACGGTACCAACTTCTTTCTCCATAAGAACCCCGCTGTGAAGCCCAGGATCGCGATCCGGTACGAGGGCTGGATGCTGTTCGCGATGTATCGGGGCTTGAACCTGCAGACCGATGACGTCGACATCCGCGCGCTGGCCAAAATCGTCGAGCCGGCGCCGAGAGGTGAGGACGAGGGGTCGAACATGTGGGCTGTGAGCGCCGCCAAGAGCGCGTCCGGCTATCCGATGCTCTTCGTCAACCCGCACACACCGCTCTTGCCGCTCTATGAGAGTCACTGGATCAGCGACGAGGGCTGGAACATGACGGGCCTCACTGCGTACGCCATGACGGCCGTGCCGGTGAAGGGCCACAATGCGCATCTCGGCTGGGCGCTCACCGTTAACAGCTCCGATATGTCGGACGTCTGGGAGGAAGTCTTCGACGATCCGGCCCGCCCGCTCGCCTACCGGTACGGCAACGGTCACCGGCTCGCCGTCGAATGGCGGGACTCGCTGCGCGTCAAGACCGCGAGCGGGTTCGAGACCCGCCACGTCACGCTGCGCAAGACCCACCATGGTCCGCTCGTAGGCGAGCGGAACGGTAAGCGGCTCGCCGTCAACATGGGCGGGCTCGATCGGGGCGGCGCGCTGCAGCAGTGGTATGCGATGGGCAAGGCGCGCAACCTGGCCGAGTTTCGTGAAGCGTTCGCGATCAACGGCCTGGTCCACCACAACGTGATATATGCGGACCAGGCGGGAAACATCTTCTTCATCCACTCCGGTGCGGTGCCTCGGCGCGATCCCTCATTCGACTGGTCGAAGCCGGTGGACGGAACCGACCCGCGCACCGACTGGCAGGGGTACCACACGCCGGATGACATGCCGCAGGTGCTCAATCCGCCGGCCGGCTGGATGCAGAACACCAATTCCACGCCGTTCCTCACCACCGCGGCCGGCGCCAACCCCGATCGGAAGGACTATCCGCCGTACATCGCGCTGCATTCCGACAACTGGCGTGCCCGAGCTTCGCGGCAGCTCCTGGCCGGCCCGGAGAAGTTCACGTTCGAGCGCTGGGCGGCGATGGCGTTCGACACCCGCTTCTACGCAGCGGATCGGGAGATTCCCCTCATCGAAGACGAATGGCGTCATCTTGGCGCTTTCGATGCGGATCGCGCCGCGGCGCTGTCGCCAATGGTGAAGGAACTGGTCGCGTGGGATCGCAGAGGATCGGTGTCGTCGGTGCCGGCGCTCTGGTTTACGCGTTACCAGTGGCTGGCAGGCGCCCGATCGGCCAGGGCGGATACGACGACCTGGTTCAGGATGACGGCGCTCGAGCAGGTGCGCGACTCGCTTCGCGCGGCCTTCGGGACCGAGCGCGTCCCGCTCGGTGAGCATCACCGGCTTCAGCGCCCTCGCGAGCGCAACGGCGAGAGCGCCTATCGCGATGATCGTCCCAGCCTGCCGTTGCCGTCGGCGGATGGCAGCGGAGTCGGGACCATCTTTGCCCTCGGCATGGCGCCCAACACCGGCACCAAGCGCAGGTATGCGGGGAGCGGTTCGGGATACGTGGCCGTGATCGAGTTCGGGCCGACGATCCGCTCTCTCTCTATTACACCTTTCGGACAGAGCGGCGATCCTGCCTCGCCGCATTTCTTCGATCAGGCGCCGCTATTTGCCGCGGGGAAGTTCAAACCGATCTGGTTCACGCTGGACGAGATCAAGGCCAATCTCTCGCGGGCTTATCGTCCGGGGACTTGAGCAGGGGTGGGGGCGCGTCCGGTCACCTGCATGAACGCGGTGTAGGTCTGCAGCCGGTTGGTCTTGAGGAGCGCCAGCGCGGTGGGGAAGTCCCCCTGCTCGATGGCGGCAATGATGCCGTCATGCTGATGCGTCGCCTCGATGGCATGCTCGAGTTGCGAAGCGGACCAGAGCTCGAGGCGCACGACCTGGGCGCGGAGCTGATCCAGCAGGTCGCAGAGTTGCCGGTTGCCGCACGGTTCCGACAGCAGGTGATGGAATCGGTGGTTCAGATGGATCGAGGCGCGGATGTCCTTGGCGGCGAGTGCCTCGATGCATTCGCGATTCGCTTCGCGCAGTAAGGCAATCGTCGCCGCGTCGATCCGGGGGAAGGCGAGCTCGCCGGCCAGCACTTCGAGCGCCGCCACGATCGGATACAGCTCCAGCAACCGATCGACCGACTCGGCCGGGACACGATAGCCTCGTCGCGCGATCCGCTCGACGTAGCCGTCCCGCGCCAGCTGCGCCAGCGCTTCGCGCACCGGCGTGCGACTGACGCCGAGCGAAGCGCTGACATCCTGTTCCCGAACGAACTCGCCGGGGGCAGGGACGCCGCGCAAAATGCCGTCGCGGAGCGCGGAATAGACCCGATCGCTCAAGGTCGACGTCGAAATCGGGTTCCAGGTTCCGGTCACGGTTCGACAAGCGGTGGAGGGTGTTGCGGAAGGTAAGGTCGGCCCGCAGGGGCAACAAGGACGGCGTTGGGTCTCACGTCGGACCCGAGGAGCGGAAGAATGAAGGTACGGATCATCGGGGCGATCGGCACGCTGCTGGCCGTGATGCTGGGGTGTCGTCCGGTCGCGCCGGCTGATCGAACGGTAACGCCCGACGGCCTGCTGCCGCCTCAGGGGGTCACCCGGGTTATCGACTTCACGACAGACGAGGGCACCTGGATGTCGGTCGATGTGTCGCCCGACGGGACGTGGCTCGTATTCGATCTGCTGGCGCAGATCTATCGATTGCCGATCGAGGGGGGCGAGGCCCGGCCACTCACCGAATCGGGCGGCAATGCGCTGAACTTCGATCCCGCGGTGTCGCCGGACGGGCAGTCCATCGCCTTCATTTCCGATCGCGGCGGGCAGAACAATGTCTGGGTAATGCACAGCGACGGCAGCGCGCCGAGACCGATCTTTGCGGACCAGGCGACGCGCTTTACCGATCCGGCATGGGCTCCGGACGGCCGGAGCGTGGTGGCCGTTCGCGTCTTTCGGACGCCGGGTCGCGGCTGGCATCGGCAAACTTCCGAGCTCTGGCGTTTGCCGCTGGACGGGTCTCCGCCGGCGCGCCTGCTTGGCGGGCAGCTGATGCACTATGAGGCGCCGGCGTTCGACTCGACGGGACGCTTTCTCTATTTCCACGTCTCGTACTCGACCGGTGAAGGGTTGGGTCTGCTGACCGCCGGTCATCGGATCCAACGGCTCGAACTGACGTCCGGCCGGGTGGACAACGTGCGGAGCAGCGATCCAGCGGAACTGTCTCCCGAGGCGCTCGAGGCACTGCGGAACACCGGGTATGCCGCGGATGTCGGCGTCGATCTTCCGGCTGCGCTGGTTCCCGTGCTCTCGCGAGACGGTCGCCGGATGGCGTTTGCGATCGAGGAACCGGCTGAAACGATGGAGTATCGCGGCCACGTCTTCCGACCTCGAACGGCATTGGTTGTACGTGACCTGAGCAGCGGCGCCGAGCGGCGGGTAATTGCGCCGATCACCAAGGATCTGACCCAGGTGAATGCGCAGTATGCGTATCGCGCGGTACCTGCATATGCATGGACTCCCGATGGTGCCTCGATCGTCCTGTCCGAAGGCGGCAAGCTGCGGAAAGTCGAGGTTGCGACCGGCACCGTGACGACCATCCCATTTTCCGCACGGGTGCACCGGGTCGTTTCCGAGCAACCTCGCAGCCGGGTGACCATTGCGGATTCCGGTTTCCGGGCGCGTGCCATTCAGTGGCCCGTGGGTTCTCCGGACGGAAAGCAACTGGCATTCGTCGCGGTCGGGCAGCTCTGGGTGATGGATCTGCCGTCGGGCGCACCGCGGCATCTCGCTGGAGATTCGACCACCGGCGTGGTTCTGACGCCCCGATGGTCGCCGGATGGAGATCGTCTGGTGTTTGTCACCTGGGATGATCGGGCGCGCGGCCAGGTGTGGACGGCCTCACCATCGGGTGGAACTCCCGTTCGGATGACGCGCGATCCCGCGGAGTACTACGCGCCGGTGCTCACGGCCGATGGTCGTCTGTTCGTGATGCGCGGCCCTGGGGCTCGTCCGCCCGAATGGAACGGCTGGAACACCGCAGGCGAGTGGCAGATCGTATCGGTTGGTACGGATGGCATGATTGGCGCGCCGCTCGGTCAGGTTCGCGAGCCGCGCGAGTTGTCGATCCTGGGTGCCGATCTGAGCATCGCGGATCAAATGGAGAACGCGGCCGGTCTAGGCAGTCTCTATCGGCCATTCCCTTCCGACGAGGCACTTCGACAGGTGATTCAGGTGCGTCGGGTCCCGTTGGCCGGCGGTGAGCCGACGCTGGTCGCGACGCTTCCTGCGCGGCGAGCGGGTGCCTTTCCGTATCCGGCGCTGTCACCCGACGGCCGCTGGCTTGCGTTTGAAGCCGCCGGGAGTGTCTGGGTTCAGGACCTCCATGCGCTCACTTCGCCTAACGTGATCATCTCGACCGATCCCAACGTCGAGATACCGGGGCGCACTCGGGTGGGTTCGTTGGGTGGCAGCTACGCCGGGTGGCGCGATGCCACGACGCTCGAAATGAGCAGCGCCGACCGCTACATCACTTACGACGTGCGACGCGGTACGGTGACGGTGGTACCGGTCGTCCTCGAGGTACCGAGACCGCTACCGTCCGGAGCGATTGCCCTGACGGGCGCCCGAATCATCACGATCGACGGCGACCGTGTCATCCCGTCGGGAACCGTCGTGGTCCGAGGAGCGCGGATCACTTGTGTCGGCGATTGTGATACCACCGGCGTGTCCCGCGTCATCGATCTGCGGGGAAAGACGATCATCCCGGGATTGGTCGACGTGCACGCCCATCACACCTCGGAGCCGAGCGGGGTGATTCCGCGTCATCGTCCGGCGTCCGCATCGGCGCTGGCGTACGGGGTCACGACGATCGTCGATCCGGCGGCGGTGTCACGCTCGGTCTTTCCGCTCGCCGAGTTGATCGATGCCGGGCGGATCGTCGGACCGCGGACCTATACGACCGCCGATGTCCTGATCACCAGCGGCATGGCCTGGGGCGACCAGGTCGAGATCGCAACTGCGGAGCAAGCGTCGTTCGAGATCGACCGGCGGGAGGATCAGGGGGCGGTCAGTATCAAGAATTTCCGCCAGACCTCGCGGCGCCAGCATCAGTTGTTGCTGCAGGCCGCCCGGAGGCGAGGGATTACCCAGACAGGAGAGGGCGGGCCGCTCTATTTCGATGTCGGCCTGGCGCTGGATGGTCAGACCGGCTGGGAGCACCTGGTCGCCCCGTTTCCGGTCTATCGAGACGTGATCACCTTCTTCGGCCAGGCCGGCATCCAGAATCCGCCGACCGTCATCGTGGCCGGGCACGTCCACGGCGCCAAGACCTACTTCCGGCCCCGAGCCGGGCTCGATCGGGATCCCAAGTATCTGCGGTTCTTCCCCCGCGCACTCCTCGATCGGATGACGGCCGGCGAACGGGTGCTTCCCAAGTCCGAGTTCTCCTTTCCGTTCATGGCGGAGACGGCGGCGGAACTGCTGCGTGCCGGGGCGTACAGTGGTCTGGGTGAGCACGGAGAACAGCCCGGCATCGGAACCCACTGGGAAGCGTGGGCGCTGGCCGAGGCGATGACGCCGCTCGAAGTGCTGACAGTTGGAACCATGCACGGCGCCCGTTTCATTGGTCTCGAATCCGAACTCGGCTCGATCGTTCCGGGCAAGCTGGCCGATCTGGTCGTCCTCAACGGCAATCCGCTCACCGACATTCGCCATACTGCCGACATCGCGTACGTGATGAAAGGCGGCTGGCTCTACGACGGCGCGACGCTGGCTACGCTGTGGTCGGTGCGCGCGTCCTATCTCCCACCATGGAATTGATGTGTGACGAAAACTGCTGAGCGCGTAGTACGTCCGCGTGCGGGAAAACGGCGTGCGCGTGGAAGGCCGCGATTCCGATCCGTTGCCGTGATCGGTGCGGGTGTCATCGGCCGGAGCTGGGTGCAGGTTTTTGCCCGCGCCGGGTGCCGGGTCCGAGTGTTCGATGCCGATCCCGCCCGCCTTGCGAGTGCGCTCGCGTGGTTGCGCGATGATCTCGCGGAGCGGGTCGCGTGCGGTGCGTTGTCTGTGGCCAAAGCCAAGACGATGCTGGCCCGTGTCCATCCGTCTGCATCATTGGATGAGGCGTTGGCCGATGTCGACTACATCCAGGAGAACGGCCCCGAGTCGCTCGATATCAAACGGGCGCTGTATCGCGCCATCGATCGCATAGCTCCGGTAGGTGCGGTGATCGGGAGCAGTACCTCCGCAATCGACATGACGAAAATTGCCCGCAGTCTGCCCGGAGCGCGCCGCTGCCTCGTGGTCCATCCTGTCAATCCGCCCCACGTCATCCCCGCGGTGGAAATTCTCGGCGGGGAACGGACCGCGCCAGGTGTCGTTCGTGACGTGGTGGGGTTCATGCGCGAACTGGGGCAGACGCCGGTGCTGCTCCGCAAGTTCGTTCCCGGCTTCGTGCTCAACCGGATGCAGGCCGCGCTGGTTCGAGAGGCGCTCGATCTGGTGGCGCGGGGCGTCTGCGATGTCCTGGCCGTCGAGGATTCGATTCGGAGCGGTCTGGGTCTCCGATGGGCGTTGATGGGGCCGTTCGGGGTCGCCAACACCAATGCCGACGATGGCGTCGAGGAGTATTTCACCCGATATGGCCCGTCCTACGCCGGGCTCTGGCGGGATTTGAACGATGCAGTACGATTGGATCGGCTGTTACTCAGACGGATCGGTCGGGAGACCGCGCGGCTGGCGCCCGAACCGCTGGCGGCGCAGCGGACCCGCCGGGATCGACTGGTCGAGGCGATTCGGTCGCTCAAATCCGGGCAGCGCTCGTCGTCCGGCAGGATTCGACAATCACGAACCTCGGACCGCCGGTCTCGCCGAGCGGTCCGATCGTAACGCTCACCCTCAAGACCAGAATCGCCCAATCGATGTCGAACTACGATTATCTCTGGCGCTACGCGGATACGTACGAATATCTCGAGCGCGTCGGGAAGATGCCGCCGGTCATCATCGTCTGCGCCTGTAACGGCGGTGTCCAAGGCAAAGAGTCCAACGATCATCTGCCTGAAACGGCCGATGAAATCGCGGATTCGGTGTACGAAGCGTACCAGGCCGGAGCGTCGATGGTCCATGTCCACGCGCGGAACCCGGAAAATACGACGCGGCCGGCGACGACGACCGAAGTTTGGCTCGAGGTCAACCGGAAAATTCGGGAGCGGTGCCCCGAGATCATCATCAACAATACGACCGGCGGCGGGCCGGACATGACGATGGAGGAACGGCTGCAATGTCTCCCGGCTCGGCCGGAGGTGGCATCACTCAACCTGACTCCCGACATGAGCAAGTTCAAACTGGCGGCGCGAAAGCCGCCGCTGCCGTATCCGCGGGAGGAAGTCGTTTACGACGAGTGTTTGCCCTTCAGCTATCGCCTGGTCAATCGCTTTGCGGCGGAAATGAAGAAGTGGGGCGTCAAGCCGGAACTCGAGACCTACCACAGCGGCGGTCCGTGGGTCATGCGAGATCTGATCCAGGCCGGCGTACTCGAAGCTCCCTACTGGATCCAGACGGTCATGGGTTATCAGACTTCGAGCTGGCCGACCTTCGAGAACGTCATCAATCTGGTGCGCGAAATGCCCGAGAACACGCTCTGGCTCACCTCGGGTATCGGTCCGCACCAGCTGCCGATGACGACGTTCGCCATCCTGCTTGGCGGTCATGTGCGGGTCGGACTCGAGGATAATGTTTATTTCCGCCGCGGACAGAAGGCCACGGGTAATGCGCAGCTGGTCGCTCGCGCGGCTCACCTGGCCGAGGAACTCAACCGCGGCGTGGCAACCCCGGCCGAAGCGCGCCGGATGCTTGGTCTGTCCGCCACACCGTCCAGTTACTGATCGCATCCTGACTTCCCTCGCCCCTCATCCGGCCGCGACGACGCTATGACCGATCTCAAGAAGTCACTCGGTGGTGTGCAGTTCTTTTCGATCGGGTTCGGTGGCATCGTCGGCGTCGGGTGGATCATCTACCTGGGCGTCTGGTTCGGGCAGGCCGGCCCGATCGGCACCGTCGTCGCATTCTTGTTCGGCGGTCTGCTGATGGCGCTGGTCGGGCTCTGCTATGCGGAGCTGGGGTCTGCTTATCCAGTCGCCGGTGGTGAAGCGGTCTACGTCGATCGCGCGTTCGGGCCTCGGGTCGGCTTCGTGGTCGGATGGGCCATCATGCTGATGCTGACGTTCGTGGTGCCGTACATCGCAATCACCTTGGCATGGATGCTCGATGTCCTCTTCCCGGGGCTTCGAGGCCCGTTCCTCTATCGATGGCGCGGCCAGGACATCCATCTGGTCAGCTTGCTGATTTCATTGGGATGGACGGCATGGCTGGCACTGCTCAATTATCGGGGAGTACACGGCGCGGCCAAGTTTCAGGATTGGCTGACCTACGGGAAGATCGGCCTCTCGCTCGTGTTCATCGGGGCCGGCCTGTTCGGCGGTTCGTTAGGCAATCTCGATCCGGCTTTCGGCTCGGCCGGCGGGGCGGCGACCTGGTCGGGGATTCTGGCCGTCACGGTCACCGTTCCGTGGTTCCTGAGCGGTTTCAGTGAGATCCCCCAGCTCTTCGAAGAGCGCAGCCCCGGAACCTCGACCCGGATGCTCGGCCTCATGGTCGTCGCGGTCATCCTGGCTGCGGCGGTCTATTACGCGGTGGCGGCGCTGGCCATCGGGATGGTGACGCCATGGCAGCCGATTCTTGCGCAGGAACTGCCGGCCGCCTCGGCGTTCAGGCTCCGATTCGGTAACGAGTTTCTGACTCGGCTGGTGCTCGTCACCGGCGTTCTCGGCATCATCACGGTCGGCAATGGCGCATCGCTGGCGGGGTCCCGATTGCTCTTTGCATTGAGCCGGTCGCGGATGGTAGGCCCGGCATTCGGGAAACTGGACCCAAAGACGGGGGCGCCCGTGATGGCGATCGGGTTCATTACCGTGTTCGGTCTGCTGGCGAGTTTTCTCGGCCGGAGTGGGGTCATTCCGATCGTGAGCGTAGGGTCGGCCGCCGCGTCACTGGCCTACTTTTTCACGTCGCTTTCGCTGCCGCGTCTCCGGCGGGTCGATCCCGATCGGCCGCGGCCGTACCGATTGCCGGCCGGGCCGCTGGTGGCCGTGCTGGCTGCGTTGAGCAGCCTGTTTCTCCTGATTGGCCAGCTTCGCCAGCATTGGGTCGATGCGGCAGGTGCGTTTCCGCTCGAGTGGTTCGTGATCCTTGCCTGGACTCTCTTCGGCGTCGTTGCGTGGCGGAGCGGCGCCGCCGCGCGGGCCTCCGTCGGTGAGGCGGAGCGAGCGCGGACGGCAATGGGCGAAGGTTGACTCGGTGCCGAACTCGAGCGGATTGGCTATGTCAGCCTGGATGGCCAGCCGCTTCAACCGCACCTGACACGTGCCCCGACAGCGACGATGTGTCCGCTGTCGGGGCGATTGCTATCTCAGAGGCGGATCCGGAGTCCGAGCGAAACGACCGGATAGAACTTGAGGTAGGAGCGACTGTCGATTTCCGCCTGGAAGTCGGCAACTTCGCGTTCGACGTTTTCATTGAAGATGTCGCGCTCCGGTCCGGTCAGGTTGGTGGTCCCGGAGAGGGCGGCCGTCGGATGGCCGCTGAAAACGACCCCGGCATCCAGGAGCAGCGAAACCTTGCCGCCGCCGCCGATTCCGATGCCGAGATAGGGGGCCAGGCTTTTGTCGTACTCGACTCCACCCGTCAGCGATCCGACCTGATCCGGCGTGTAGGTGCGATTGCCGATCGTAATCGGGCCGTTGAGGCGCGCTTCGATGTCGGCTCGATTGTCGCTCCAAACCAGACCGCCGGAGATGCGAAATCCTCCGCCGAGCGGATGGACGTCCAGGATGGCGGTGGCGCTCTTGAGGGCGGGCTCCACCTGATAGTCGATGTCGTCGACGGTCATATCGCGGGTGAGCGACAAGGCGTTGCCCCCGAGGCGAATGCTGACGGACGGCGTGGCGCGGAACGAGAGTTCGCCGCCCAGGCCTAACGTGCTGGCACGAACGGCAAGGCCGGTCTGGGCCGAAACGGGCGCGGCGACGAGCAGCGCACCGAGCGCCAGGGTGCCGAGAGTTGCGCGATTGATCATGAACGGTCCTCAGAGTTTTGATCGGTGCCCTCATGCCGCCGGACCGGGTCCCGGTCGGGGCAGGGCAATCGCCTTCTCTTCAGCAAGCTCGGGGCCAGGGTGGAAAGGCCCGAGAACGCGACGAAACGGTGATTTCTTCGAGGAAAAGAGGGAAGGAATGGCGGACGGGCGGCAAGGTTTGCCTGCCCCCTCTCGCCTATGGCAGGATGGCGGTTTCCTGATGTTCCCCGGTATCGGCGTCTTCATCGCTCAGACCGGCCGGAGCGCCGAAGGAAACGAGCAATGCCGTCGCAGCAAGCAGCAGGACACCCACACCTACCTCGAGCGAGGCCGAGGGCCGGATCGGCGTGTTGCCGTCCCGCTGGAGCCGGGGGAGCACCACGCGCCAGTTGTACGCGCCAAGCAGCGCGATGATGGTCAGCAGGCCGATCTTGAGCAACAGGACTCGGCCGTAGTCGGTGCCGACGAGCGCATCCAGTCCGCCCACGTAGCGCCAGGTGACGATGACGCCCGCGACGATGGCGGTCAGTCCCGTCACCAGAGCGACGGGAGAGAAAGCCCCGATCAGCGCACCGGTTGCCACGGGGGACGGATCCGATCGGCGGCCCAGGGCGACCATGACCATGACGGCCAGAGTCCCGAGCCAGACCGCCGCGGTTCCCACGTGCAGCGCCGTCATCGGGTAGCCAAGCCGCCCGGCCGCCGGCAGACCGACCGCGTGGCCGGTCAGCGGCATGGTCAGGACCAGCAGCACCGCCGCGAGGTTGGCGACTGCCGTGCCCACCGGAGACGCCGCCGTTCGGCCCACCAGGCGCCAGCCGATCAGCGCAGCGAGCGTCGCGGCCGCCTGGGCCAGCCAGCCTTTACCCCATTGTCCCTGCAGGATGGCCTGGAGAATATCCCGGGTTACCGGTTCCTCTGGATCGATCAGCGACCGGGCCTGGAAGTAGAGGCGGCCCAGGAGCGCCACCGCGAGCAACACGCTCGCCAGGCGCGCAATGGTCACTGCGCGTCGAGCTGCGGGTGCCGGATCGCCGCCCGAGCGCGCGGCTCGCGGCAGGACGATCGAACGGAACGCCGCAGCGCCGATGATCAGAAAGGCGGCCGAGTAGCCGAGCCATCGGGCAAGGGCGGGGGGAAGGAGTGTCGAATCCCAATCCATGGCAATCTCAGAGCGGGGAATCTCGCCCCGGGCGCGACTCTCAGCCCGGGCGCGATGCCGCCGATTCGGTTCGGGTTCTGGTACGGTCCGCCTGGCGCTCGGCGTTAGCCCATCGGAAAAAGATCACCGAGATGCCGATCCAGACCACGGGGTCGCCGACGATCTTCATCAGGAGCCCGGCGACCTGATGGTCGTAACGCGGGGTCAGCACTTCGGTAACCCTGGGCGCCAGTTCATAGAGCCGGTAGAGCGGATACTGGGAAAAGACCAGAAACGCCGCCGGGGCGGTACCGGGAATGGTCTGCACGAAGAGGTAGCCCATGGCCGCGGGCGGGGCCAGCCGGCGGAATCCTTCGGGCGCCGTCACCGGCCACCAGAGGAACAGGCCGGCCAGGAGCCACAGCATGTCGATCAGGAAGGTGCCCCACTGGGTGGCCATGAACGGATCGACGATATCCGGGAGATGCGTACCAAGCATAAGGACGGTGTAGCCGACGAATGCCGGCGCCGGCCGGGCCAGAAACCGCAGGGTCCGGGCGCCGAACGTATCGGCGGACGCGAGCGCCGCCAGGCGGGGCTTGAGACCCAGCAGCAACAGCGCCGGCGCACCCAGCGTAATCAGAATGAACTGGCCGGTATGGGCGCTGGCCAGATAGGTGCCAAGCGTACCAAGCGGCCAATCGAGGGCAATCCAGAGAACCAGCAGGCCGCTCAGAAAGTACCGCGTGGCCTGGGTATCTTCCGGCGCGCGACCGAAGCGCCAGTAACTGAATCCCAGCAAGGCAATGAAGAGCCAGACGCCGGGGTAGGCCTGCCAGCTCCACGACCAGGGTAAACCGGTTGCCGAACACCACCACGTCATGAGCCTGTCCACCGTTCGAGGAGCTTGGGAATGTCAGCGGCCCAACTCGCCTGCCGGGTCCCGAACGGATAAGCCACATGGCTCGAATCGTCGGGTGAGAAGACCAGGACCTGCGCCGCATGCGAGACGGCGTAGTTGCCGCTGGCCGTATCGCGAATGGCAACGCCGACCCGAGCCGCTCGCTGGGCAGCTTCGACTTCCGCGATGGTGCCGGTCAGGCCCACCACTTCGCCTTCGAAGCGACCGAGCCACTGTTGCAGCCGTTCGGGGGTATCCCGTTCCGGGTCGGTGGTGACGAAGACCACGTCCAGCTTTGCGCGCTCCACGGCCGGCATCCGGTTCATCACGGCGCCCAGATTTTCCATGGTGGCCGGACACACGTCGGGGCAGTGGGTGTAGCCGAAGAACAGCAGCGTCAGGCGGCCCCGGGTGCGATCGCCGAAATGGTAGCTACCCCCTCGCATGTCGGTCAGAACGAAATCGGGGCGGGGCACCGGACTCGGGAGCGGATGCCCGGAGATGTCCGCCGCAATTTCCGGAATCGGATCGCGGCAGCCCCCTACCAGCAGCGCCAGGCTGAGCAGTGCGTAGCGGATCATGCGAGTCGTACCTTCTGGCGGCGCGCGGCGACCCAGCGCGTTGCCGCAACGCCGGCAATGATCCCGCCGATGGCGCCTGCCACGACGTCGCTCAGGAAATGCGCACCGGCAAAGATTCGGGTCAGTCCGCAGCCGGCGGCCATACCGAGGACGATCCACCCGGTCCGCGGATAGCGGGACGCCAGAGTCGCGGCGCCGGCAAAGGCCACCATGGTATGGCTGCTGGGCAGGCCCAGACGACCGGTGCTGAACGGACGATCGGCAAAGGGCCGGAACGAATAGCCCTGAAAGGTCGGCAGGGGGCGTTCTCGGCGGAAAATCAGCTTGAGAGCTTCGGCGCCCAGGCCTCCGATGGCGATGGCGGCGAGAATGGCGAGCGCCGTATCCCGCGCCGCGATACTCTCGTCGTCGCTGCCGCCTCGGCCGTGCATCCAGAACGCAGCGGCGACCAGAAGCCAGGTGGGCGCGAACCCCAGGATGCGGAGGAGACGGCCCCAGTCGCGATCGTTGGCGGCAGGGTAGCGGAGATGAATGACGGCGGCCGGGTCGAGTAGATGCGCAGCAATCAGGAGGCCGAGCGCGGCAATCAGAAGGAGGACGGTCCGGGAAGGACGTCTGGAGCCGACGGCGGCATCGCGGGGTGTCATCCGGTACCGTCCAGCCGGTGCAGCGCCGCATCCAGCGCCCGCCGGACCGTGTCGATCGGCGCTCCGGCAGCCCCGGCCTGCATCAACCTCGAGCCCCCGCCTTTACCTCCGCCCAGCGCGGCCAGCGCGGCATCGAGAGCTGGCTTGAGGTTGATCGTGAGGTCTTCCGACCGGCCGAACGCGAGCTGAGTCCGCTCGGCCGACGCGCTGGCCAGCAGCGCAACGACTCCCGGGCTTGCGGTAGCCTTGAGGGTGAGGGCGCGGAGCTCATCGACCGGCCGACTGGCCCACACGGCCACGATCCGCCGGCCGCCGTCGGGGCCTTCGGCAGCGGACTTCACGAGCTCCGCAGCTTCGCGGTCGAGATCCTCGTCGCGGAAGCGCGCGATCTCGCGGCGGGCGGTCTGCAGCTCCGCCTGGAGGCGGGTCACCGCATCGGGCAACTCGGTGAGCGAGCAACTGAGGGTGGCGCCGAGCCCGGTCGTGATGCGCTGCTTGATCTCGTAGTCGCGCTGGGCGCGGTCGCCGGCGTGGAAGGCGATGCGCACGCCCCGCTTGAGCCGCTCGGTCCGGAGCCAGTGGATCAGGCCGATCTCGGCGGTGTTGGCTACGTGGGTGCCGCCGCAGGCAGAGATATCGAAGTCGCCGATGGCAACGATCCGAAGGGCGCCCTCGACATCGGGCGTCTTCCGAAGGGCGATCGTCGCCAGCTCCGCATTATCGGGAAACCAGGCCCGGACCGGCGTGGCCCGTTCGATGGTCTCGCGCGCGAGGGCAAAGGCCGCGCTGCGCTGTTCGTCATCGAGCTCGGCCACGTCCAGGTCGATCGAGACGTAGTCCTGACCCAAGTGAAATCCGATGGTGGGCGCGTCGGCGATCCGGATGAAGGCCTGTGACAGGATATGCTGCGCGGTATGCTGCTGCATGTGGTCACGCCGGCGGGTCCAATCGATCTCGCCGGTCACCGGACCGAGAGCGATCGGGGCCTCGAGCCGGTGCACGACGGCGCCGTCATCGCGGACGATGACATCGGTGACGTGGATGCCGTTGAGTGTGCCGGTGTCGTGCGGTTGCCCGCCCGATGACGGATAGAAATAGGTCTGGTCGAGCACGACCGCCGGATGCCCGTCCAGCGCTGTGGCTTCGGTGACGACGGCCGTAAAGCGCGTCGTATACGAGTCGGAGTAGTACCGTCGGAGAGTGTCTAAGAGAGCCACGATAGCAACGCGATCTTGCTTGCGGAGGGGCTCGGGCCCGCCCCTGGAATCGATCGATGCGCCCGGAGGGACTCGAACCCCCAACCCTCAGATCCGAAGTCTGATGCTCTATCCAATTGAGCTACGGACGCTGGCGGGGTATAATCTCAGCCGATTCACGGCGATAGTCAAACGGTCGCGCGCCCTGCGTACGGCGCCCGCCATCGCGTTCCTTCTCCCCCGTTCCCTCGCGGATCCATGAATTCGGTGCCGTTGCCTCAGTTGCCGTGTTATCCGTGTCCGCATCAGTCCATCTGCTGCAGTTGGGGCGCGACGGTGAGCGAGGAAGAGGCGGCGGCCATCAAGGCCGACCATGGCGAGGGCAAGGTCTACGAGACCCGCTGGGGAGAGCTGCGGACCCGGATCAAGGGCGGCCGCTGCATCTTCTTTGTCGGCCAGGGATGCTCGATTCACGACAAGCCATACTATCCCGCGGTCTGCCGCGGCTTTCCCTGGTTCGATGCCGAGACCGGCGGACCGTACGAGTACGACCGGACCATCTGTCCCGAGTTTCTCGAACGCCCCGAATTGCAGGAAGTCTTTCCGTATCACCCGCCCAAGCGGACCCGCCGGAAGGCCGCCGACTCCGCCGCGCGCTGATCTGCACAGCGAGCGGCTGCGCAGCCTGGGTCTGCTCAATCCGGTACGGGTGACACCGGCCGCCGTCGCCGGATGAAGACGAGTCCGAATCCGAGCGCCGCCCCGCCGATCATAAACCACTGCAACGCGTAGGAGAGATGGGGCCCGTCGTCGAGCGGCGGCGGTTCCACCCGAACCGGCAGCACTCGCCCGCGGATGGTGTGGTCGCGGGTCGCCAGCGTATCGACTTCAATCAGTACATAATACGACGCGATCGGATAGGGATAGCGCGCGCGGAGGGCCGTCAGGTCGAGTCGTCGCCAGGTCTCGCCTTTGGGAGTGTCGAGCGGCGCGCCATCGCCCTCGTCCGGGACGGCCACTGCAATGCCCGCGATGTCGGCTGCGGGGTCTTCGCGGTATCCGGCGGAGCTGGCGGGAAATCCGGCATCCGGTGTCGGCACGAAACCGCGATTGATCAGCACGGCCGTGTCGCTGCCTGCGATGCGGATGGGGGTGACGATCTGCACACCGGGATTGCCACGCAGCAGCCGGCCCCGAATGACCAGTTCGCCTTCGAAATCGTAGATCCCCGAGATGGTCACCCGCCGGTAGCTGACCGGCTCGGGCAGCGACATCCGGTTCAAGTCGACGACCGGCAGGTCCCGCTGGGCCAGGGCCAGCGCATTGCGCTCCTGCCGCTCGGCCAGTCGCGAAAGCTGCCAGACACCGAGTCCGGCGCAGCCGGCCGCGACGAGGACGGTGAGCAGGAGGAGGGATTTCCTTCCTGAGGACATTCGGGTGTCAACAAAAGTGGACATCAGGTCAGGGACAGCTCCTGGTCGGGGCGACCGTTGTGGCAGTAAGTCGTGCTCCAGCAATAAGATAACGGGATTCGAAAAGTTCGGCCCGCTGCTTGCGATGGCTGGTTCCCGTCATCGAAGCGTTTTTCAGCGTCGATACCGTGAGGAAAGTGAACTATGCGCTCTCGAATCGTAGGTACTGCTCTCGCGCTCGCGTTGTCCGTTGCGGCCGTGCATGGCGCCGAAGCTCAGCGCCGGCGAGGTCTGGTGGATGTGACGCCGAGCAGCGAACGGCGCGGTTTCTGGCTCAATCTGGGTCTCGGAGCCGGCACCGAGTCGAGCCGGCTCGAGCCTGCCACCGAATACACGGAGGGGCTCACCAAGCCCACCTTCAATCTGCGTCTGGGCGGCACGGTCAATCCGTATCTCCGACTGGGCGGCGAAATCACCGGCTGGACCGATTCGCGATACGATGCGGAGGTCGAAGGCAACGTACGCAGCTACCTCGGTGGCGTCTTCATGATCGGGCAGATCTACCCGATTCGGACCGCCGGCCTGTTCCTCAAGACTGGTGTCGGTCTCACCCGGTCGGGCGAAGACGTCGACGGTACGGATTTGCACGAGGACGGTTTCGGATGGACCGTGGGCGCCGGCTATGAGATTCGACTGAGTCGGTCGCTCTATCTCACGCCGACCATCGATCTGATGCAGCATCGGTCGCAAATTCGGAATGATGTGGGAGAGCTCCTCCCGACGTTCCACAATCGGCTGCTGACCGTGGGCGTGGCGCTCACACTGCAGCCGGGCCGCTGACCCCAGATTTCGCGGGTGCGACGGTAGGGCGGGAGCACAAACAAACCACGCGTCTCCGACAAGACCGGGCTTCCGTTCTACCGCCGCACCCCCTATTCCTACGTGACGATCTCGTCACGATGAAGGCCGCTCGCGACACGGGCGGCCTTCATCGATAGTTACGGTCTGCGATGGAGGAAGGGCATGAGGGCAATCTGGCGTAATGTTGCGTTCGCGGGTGTGCTGCTGGCTGCGGGATGCGGTGGAGTCGACCCGTCGGAGATTACCGGCTCGTATGAGGCGATCCGGTTCCGGATCGAACTCAACGGCGTCGTCACCGACATGCTGGCGCGCGGAGCGTCGGTCGATCTCGACGTCAATCCCGACGGAACGCTGGGTGGCCGGCTCGTGGTGCCTTCTGTGGGCGGGGTGCAGGACCGTCCGATCGATGAAGCGATCACGGGGACCTACTCGATTCACAGTGATGATGTGCTGCTCTTCAAGTACCAAAGCCCGTCGGGCTACCTCAATGAGCTCCGCTTCACGGCCAATCCGCCCCAGCTGAATGCGTACGTGGTCATCCAGCGCACTGATGAGAGCGGTTCCTTTACCCTGACGCTGCGCCGCCAATGACCAGGGCCACGCCATGGCTCCTGGTGGGGCTCCTCGCCGCGGGGGCATCGTCGAGTCTTGCTGCGCAGAGTCGCTGGTCACGAGAGGATGACGATGCGGACCGCCCTCGATCGGCGGTGAGCTTCGTGGGCGGGATTTCCCGTATCGATCAGGGAGCCGATGGCAACGGCGTGACGGGCGGACTGCGGTTCGATGTGCCGGTCGGGCGATTCCTGCTGGTCGAGCCCGGGATCACCTTTCTCAGCTACCGTTCACAGGCGGCCGGCCGGATCGAGTATCTGTTGCCCGAGGTGAGCTTTCAGGCCCAGCTGCCGGTTGGTCCGGTGCGTCCCTACACGGGTGTCGGGGTCGGTTTTACCGAGTACCTGTCGGGGCGTGGCTTCACCTATGCGACCTTGCACTGGGCCGGTGGCGCCAGGATTCTGATGGGAGACTGGGGTCTGCGCGGCGAGGTGCGGGTGCGGTCGATCGACCCGTTTCGGCAGACCGCGGTGGATCTGACGGCTGGAATAACCCGGCGGTTTGGCGGGCGGCGGGACTGAACTCCGGCCCCGTTGGGCGATTGACCGGTAAGTCCAAGTAACGTATAATGTTGCCCGCGCCCTGATGGTGAAACTGGTAGACACGCTATCTTGAGGGGGTAGTGCCGAAAGGCATCTCGGTTCGAATCCGAGTCAGGGCATAGGTTTACGGCGCCGGCAAGAGTGGCGTTACGGGACAAAACGCCAGCGTAGCTCAGTGGTAGAGCACTCGATTCGTAATCGAGCGGTCGTCGGTTCAATCCCGACCGCTGGCTCTTCAGAAGTCGTTGTCACTCCTCCGTTTACAAATCGCTCGTTCATCATCCGATCCTCCGTGTGGCTGTCCTGTGGCTGTTGGCCCAGGAGCGTCGCTCGGCGTTACTGGTATTTGCTGATCGGCGGTCCAGCCGCTGCGATCGCTCTGCATCGGTCAGACTCCGGGACAATCCTGGTGCAGCATGACGCGACGTTTCCAGCTCGAGCTTGGCATTCCGGCGCTGACTGACTGTCGGCCGGGTCAGGTCTTCGCGGGCGTAGCCCCGAACGGGTTGAACCTCGGCACCTGTACGCCATCGATGTCGGTAAAACCATACTCCCGCGCCAGGTCGGCGACGAAGTGGATCCTCCCGGTCTTGCTCAGCACTTTGCGATCGGCGGCCAGCGCAGCAACCGCCCGCCCGAGGTACTCGGTCGATTCGCTCAGGTCATAGCGGAACTGACGCCGGATCGCGTCGGACGTCATGGTCCTGGCCACCCGCTCGGTCTGCATGAATCCAGGCATCAGCGTAATGACCGCGATCCGATGCCGCTTGGCGTCGGCCGCGATGGTGGCCATCAGACGGTTGATGGTGACGTGGGAGAGGTCCCAGAGCAGGTTGCCGGAGTACTCCCCGAAGCGATCTCCGTTCAAGACGGTCTCGGGTGTGCCCTCCAAGAAGCCGTCCGTCACCCCCACGATCAGCCCGCGCCGCTTGGGGACCATCAGGCGGAGCGCCTCGCGGCTGGCGAGGAAATAAGCTGTCGGGCCGCCGTCCATCTGGTGGCGCCAGATGGTGGCCGGCAGCTCCCAGAACGGGGTGTTCCAGGCGGCCATCGATTCGGCCGCCGAGTCCGCTCCGTCGGCCGCGCCCCAGACGGCATTGGCCAGGAGGTCGAGCCCGTCCTGCTCGGCGGCAACCCGTTCGAAGAGGGCCGCGACCTGGCCCGGGTCGGTGGCATCGGTCGGGACGGCGATGCCTTGGCCGCCCCGGGCGCTGACCTCGTCCGCCGTATCGTCGATCGTGCCTGGAGCGCTATCTCGCGGGGCAGGGCCTCCGCGCCTGGTTCGGCCGGCCACATAGACGGTCGCGCCCGCATCGCCCAGGGCGAGGGTAATGCCGCGTCCGGCCCCGCGGCTTCCGCCCATGACGACTGCCACCAGCTTTCGGGTCCGTTTCCGGGTCGGCATGGCTCCCTCCCGTTATGATTCTAAACGACGATATAGTTATTATCTAAACGACGATTTAGAAAATGGTCAAGTCCCATGATGTTTGAGCCAGCCCGGTGAGTCCTCGTCCGCGTAAGGTATCCGACGACGCCGTCTTCGATGCGCTGCATCGGGTTATGGGTCGGGTCGAGCCCGCCGAACTGACTCTGGCGCTGGTCGGCCGGGAGGCCGGGATTACGGCCGGCGCGCTGGTCCAGCGTTTCGGCTCGAAGCTGGGCCTGATGCGCGCTTTTTCCGCTCGCTTTGCGGGGGGCGCGGACGTGATGCTTCGCGCCCTGCGTGCCGAGGCAGGATCGCCGCTTGGCGCGCTGGAATCATACGCAGCGAGCGTGGCCGGGATGGCCGAGACGCCGGCAACGCTGGCGCACCACCTGGCCTACCTGCAACTGGATCTGACCGATCCCGAGATGTTTGCCCACGTCCGGGAACATGCGGTGGCCACTCGGCGGGCGCTGGTGAGCTGGATCGAAGAAGCGGTCAGCGTGGGAGAACTCCGTGACGATACCGATGCCGACGCGCTGGCCCGGCTGGTGCATGCGGTCGTGAGCGGGTCGATGCTCGCGCATGCCTTCTTCCGCGAGGGGACGCCGGAGGTCTGGCTGCGGCGCGATCTCGCGATCGCGCTTGGTCCGTATCGCCGCGTGCCGGTCTCGAGTCGGCGTCCGCGGCGTTCAGGTCGGACGTCCCATCGGGGCGGGGCGAAATGACGGCAGTGCGGGGTGGTACCGCCTCGATCGTCGCTCTGCATTGCGGGCTTAACATTGGCTGCCCGGTTCCGTCTGTCCTGGTACTGTTCAGGTCCCGCAGGTGTTTCCAGATTCCGAGTGATTCATGATGCTGCTGTTGACGGTACTGACGTTGACGTCGATTGCCACTGGTCAGGCCGAGATACGGCCGGGGCCGACCGATTCTGTGCCGACCCTGGCCGGCTCATGGCGCTTCGATCCGGACCGGAGTGAGCAGCCCGGCGACCAACTCGGGCGTCGGCGGAGTGGCGGGCTCCAGCCTGGCGCCGGGGGCATTCGGGGTCGGTTTGGTGGACGGGAGGAACGGTCGCCGGCCGAGACGCGGGAGTTGCTCGAGCAGTTTCGGGCGCCCCGGCAACTGGCGATCGAGCTGAGTGATTCGACCATCGCAGTCGGCGCCGATCTGCGGCCGCCGGAGACGCTCTTCCTGGACGGCAAACGGGCGTCGGTCGATACCGTCGGCGCTGTGGTCACCCGAACGACGGCGCGCTGGAAGGACGGCCGCCTGGAACTCGAGCGCAAAGCCGGGCGGATGACGGTCAAGGAGCGCTATCGGGTCGATCCGACCAGCGGCTTGCTGGTGGTCGACATCACGGCGGAGGGAGGGGTGCGCAAGCTCGAATGGCGCAGGGTCTATCAGCCTGCGCAGCCCCGCTGATCTTATTTTCGCCAGCTCCGTACGATCCGGGCCGTGCGAATGAAATCGAGGCGCGGGAACTCCCGAGTCAGATAGGCATTGCCTTCCGACCGGATCTCCGCCTGTGATGGTCCGGGCTTCCGGTCCGTGTTGGTCCCACCGTACTCCGCGTTGAGCGAATCGACCACTGCCATACCATCGACCACTTCGCCGATCGGCGGAAAGCCGAAGCCGCCGGTCGAGTCGAGGCGGGCATTGTCGGCCAGGTTGATGAACAGCTGAGTGCCCCGGGTGTCGGGGCCTCCACGCGCGTACGAGAGCCGCCCGCGCACGTTACTCGCCTTGACCGGTTCATCCGGAATGGTGCGATTTTCCCAGGCGGCGGCAACGGCCGGGACACCGGGGATGCCCCACTGCACCACGAAACCGCTCACGACCCGAAAGAATCGCGTCTCATCGTAGTAGCGGTTGCGCACCAGATAGTGGAAGCGGTCGACCCCGGCCGGACTCCAGTCGCGCCGAGCCCGGATGACGAACGGTCCGCGGCTCGACTCGACCCGGACATCGAAGCTGTCCGGTGCCGCGCGGCTGAGCTCTTTCGGCGCAGGGCTCAACAGCGGGTCGCGCTTTGCGCAGGCACCGAGCAGGGCGGCTGCGCCCAACGCGAACAGCATCGGGCTCCAGCGGAACGTGCTCGGCATGGTCAGCCTCCGAGCGCGGCCGACAGGTCGGCAATCAGATCGTCCGTGTCTTCGATGCCCACCGAGTAGCGCACCAGGCTTTCCGGAATACCCATGGCGACCCGCTCTTCCGCGGTACACTCGACATGGCTGGTCGTGGCCGGCACGCCCGCCAGCGTCTGTACCGCGCCCAGGCTCGGTGCGCAGTACGCGATCCCGAGGGCGCCCAGGAATCGCTTCAGATCCTTGCCGCCGGCCGCGAGTTCGAAACTCAGCACGCCGCCGAAGCCGCGCATCTGCCGCCGGGCAATCGCATGGCCCTCGTGACTTGGCAGGCCGGGATAGAAGACGCGCGCCACGGCGGGGTGCTGCGACAGGAAGGTCGCAATCGCCAGGGCCGACGTGTTCTGATGCCGCACCCGGAGCGCCAGCGTCTTCATTCCCCGGATGATGCGATATGCCGCATCCGCTCCCAGCACGGCGCCGTGGATCTCGCGGTACTGATACACCTGCTTGATCAGTTCGGCCTTGCCGGTGAGCACTCCGCCCAAGGCGTCTTCGTGGCCGCAGAGGAACTTGGTGGCGCTGTGGAGTACCAGGTCGGCGCCCAGCGCGAGCGGGTTGGTGTTGATCGGGGTGCCGAAAGTGTTGTCGACCACCACGATGGCGCCCGCGGCGTGTCCCGCTTTGGCCAGCCGCTCGATATCGAGAACCTTGAGCGTCGGGTTGGTCGGCGTTTCGAGATAGAGCAGGGTGCAGCCGGCCCGGATCTCACGCTCGATGGCGTCGTGGTCGGTGGTGTCGACCTGTCGCACCGTCACGCCCCATCGCGGCAGGAATTCGATGAAGAGACGGGTCGTGCCGCCGTACGTATCCTTGACCGTGACGACCCGATCGCCCGGCTTGAGCAATCCGAAGAGCGTGCCGCTGACCGCCGCCATGCCGCTCGCGAAACTGGTGGCCGCTTCGCCGCCTTCCAGAATCCGGATTTTCTCCTCGAGCACCGCCACGGTCGGATTGGTATTCCGGCTGTAGTTGTGCCCCGGTCGTTTGCCGGTGGCCACGTCGCGCCATTGATCGAGGTCGGCATAGCCGAACGAGGCGCTGAGGACGATCGGTACCTGCGTAGCGTGTGCGGTATTGTCGCGATCGGTTTCGCCGGCCCAAACGGCATGCGTCGACGGTCCGAGGGAGCGGTTGGACATGAGAGAGCCCATCGAAGTGAGAGACGACATTGACGGTGTGCGCCACGGCCGGCCACGACCGGACCGCGAGCGTGGCCAAACTTAATTACTTTCCCTGCCGTCATGGGCGATATCTACCATCTGGCCGCCGATCGCGGCCCGACCGCGCAGCTCACGCTCGGACTCGAAGTCCGGCTGGATCCGCCCTGTGCGGTCAACGATCTGGCCTCGGGCGACCGCTTTTTCGTCGACGGCCTTTCGCTCGAAGGTAAGGTGGTGAGCCGAGGCAGCGGGTCCGTGACGGTGGCGGTGCTGGATGCGGCCGGCCGGTGGGTCCGAACCACCTGGTCGCCCAATACCGTCGTTCGCCGGATGCGGGGATAAGCGTGCCCGAGGCCGGTGTCCTCTTCATCGCCGCCCTCTCGGCGGCCCTCGGCGCGGCCATCAATTCGGTGGCCGGCGGAGGGACGCTGGTGACCTTCCCGATGATCGTCGCGCTGGGAGTCGATCCGCTGGTGGCCAACGCCACCAGTCGCCTGTCGCTCCTGACCGGCGCGTTAGGCGGCGCCTGGGGCTATCGGGCGCAACTCGCCCGGAACCGATCGTGGCTGGTTCCGTTCAGCGTGCCGAGCGTGCTGGGCGGATTGACCGGCGGGTGGCTCGTGCTGGTGACCGGATCACAGACCTTCAGCCGCGTGGTACCGTTCCTGGTCCTCGGTGCGACCGCGCTCTTCATGGTTCAGGGGCCGGTCGTGCGATGGCTCCGCCGGCGCCAGGGCGCATCGGGAGAGGCCCACCAGGCGGTTCGAGCGGGGCCGGCGTTCATCGTATCCCAGTTCCTCGTGGGCGTCTATGGCGGGTACTTTGGCGCGGGGATGGGCATCATCATGCTGGCCGTTCTCGGCATCCTCGGCTTTACCGACATCCATGAGATGAATGGCCTCAAGTCCTGGGGCGGACTGCTGACGACCATCGCGGCCGGGCTTCTCTTTGCCGGTGGTGGCGTGGTGCTGTGGCCGGTGGCCTTTGCGATGGCGATCGGGAGTCTGGCGGGAGGCTACGGCGGATCATTGCTGGCGCAGCGGGTCGGTCCTGTCTGGGTCCACCGGGCGGTCGTGGCGGTCGGTCTTGGAAGTTTCGTCTGGCTCGCGCTCCGATATTGAGTCGGGCGGCATCGTGTGATCCTGATCGGGCTCGGATTGCGCGTCACATCCTACATATTCGCCCTCGTTCTTTGAGGAGGAACCCATGATCAATCGCGCCTGGCTGGTTGCCGCCGGTGTGTTCGTCGCTGCCGGGTGTGGAGGGGGTGGGCCGTCGGGTCCGACGCCTCCACCGCCCCCGCCGCCACCCCCGCCTGCCGCCGTGGCCACGGTTGCCGTGTCGGTGCCGAGTGGTGATCTCTATCCCGGTATGACGGTTACCGCGCAGGCGGAAGGGCGCTCGGCCAGCGGAGCTGCCGTGGCCACGACCTTTACCTGGGGTTCGAATGCCCAGGGGGTCGCCACGGTGAGCGGCAGCGGCGTCATCACGGCGGTCGGCGCCGGCACGGCGACGATCACCGCAACGTCGGGATCGGTGAACGGAACGGCCCAGATCGAGGTCAAAGCGCCGAGTCTGGATCGGATCGTGGATTCGGTGCGGGCGGCGCACAACATGCCGGCCATGGCAGGCGCCATCATCTCGCTCACCGAGATTCGTGCCGGGGTCGGCGGGTTCCGCCGGGCGGGAGGCACGGCGCGAGTCACCATCGACGACAAGTGGCACATCGGTTCCAATCTCAAGGCGCAGACGGGCGCGCTTGCTGCGATTGCGGTCGACCGGGGAGACATCACCTGGGATGCCAAGGTGGTCGATTGGTTCCCCGAGTGGTCGGCTCAGATCCGGGCCGAATTCCAGAACGTCACCTTGCAGGATCTGCTGGCTAACCGAAGTGGAGTGCGCAACGATCCCGGCACGCCGCAGTATGCCGCAAACACGGCCCGCGAGCAGCGCGAACTGCTGGCGCGATATGGTCTGACCAATGCGCCGGCGGTGAGCTACGGCACCTATTTCTACAGCAATGTCGGGTTCGTGATTGCGGGCGCCATGATCGAGCGGGCCATGGGTGGTACCTACGAAGACCTGATGCAGCAGCATCTCTGGGGTCCGCTGGGTGTCAACGGCGCCGGCTGGGGGCCGCAGGCGCCGGCCGGTTCGCAGGATCAGCCGGTGGCGCATCGGTTCCAGAACAACACCTGGGTGGCCTGCGAGGCTTGCGACAACCCGCCGGGGCTGTCGGCAGCGGGTCGGGCGCATATGCCGATCCGCGATTGGGCGCGGGTGATTCAAGAGATGATGAAAGCTGATGGCGGTTCGGGAGCGTTGATCAGCGCCGCCAGCGGCCGGCACCTCACCACCGGCATTACCACACTCTCGGCCAGCTCGTCCGATCTCTACGCGATCGGGTGGATCACGACGACCCGTTCATGGGCCAACGGCAGAACGGTGACCCACAGCGGCAGCAACACGACCAATCATTCGGTGGCGTGGGTTGGACTTGGCCGCGGCCTGGCGGTCATCGCCACGACCAACGGGTACGACGAGGGCGGGCGCACCGGCACCGCGCTCGACGTCCTGGTCGGGCGGCTGATCAACTTTTCCAACAACGGCAAGTAGGGCCAGAGCCAAGCAACGTTTCGCGGACAGGAGGAGTCTAACGGTCGTTCCCCGCTTGGACGACCGGATGCTGGTAGCCCTATCCATTGGCCTGTTTCAGGCCACAGCCGTGATTCCGGCTGCGCATGTTGCAGCGGCACCGCCCGAACGGCGAGCCGCTGCCGTGCGCGCCGATCAGAGTCCGCTGGTCGACGGGCGCGATGACGACGCGATCTGGCGGGTCGCCGTTCCGATTACCGACTTCTACGAGTTCGAACCGATCGAGGGCAAGGTACCCAGGTACCGGACCGAGGCCCGAATCGCGTACGACAGTCGGAACCTTTACATCTTTGTCCGAATGTTCGACCCGGAGCCCGATAAGCTGCTCCGGCTGCTCTCGCGCCGAGATGTGCGCGGGCCGACCGATCAGGTCAAAGTCATCGTCGACTCCTATCACGATCGCCGGTCGGGATTTCAATTTGCGGTCAATCCGGCGGGCGTCAAGCTGGACTTTTCTCTCTACAACGATTCCAACGAGGACGTCGCATGGGACGGCGTCTGGGATGTCGGGACGACGGTCGATTCGCTCGGCTGGACGGCGGAGTTTCGGATTCCGCTGTCGCAACTCCGTTACGGCGCGGCGGACAGCCACACCTTCGGAGTCGGGATCTGGCGGGATATCGAGCGGCATAAGGAACGGGTCAGCTGGCCGAGTTTTCAGCGGAATCAGGCGGGGATCGCGTCGCAGCTGGGTGAGGTGACCGGCTTCGAGGGGCTGCCGTCGCCGCGGCGGGCGGAGATCAGCCCGTATCTGCTCACCAAGAACGAGACGGTCTTCGAGGGTACCGGAGCCCGGCATCCGCAGCGACTGGCGGGCGGCGTCGACCTCAAGTTCGGGGTGTCGTCGAACCTGACGCTCGATGCGACCGTCAATCCGGACTTCGGGCAGGTCGAGGCCGATCCGGCGCAGCTCAACCTCACGGCGTTCGAGACGTTCTTCGGAGAGCGGCGCCCTTTCTTCATCGAGGGCGGCAGCTTGCTCAGCATGCGGGTCAATTGTTATGTCGTCCGGGACTGCGGCAACGAAATGCTGTTCTACTCGCGGCGGATCGGCCGGGCGCCCTCGCTCTCGGATCGCTACGGCGACGCCACCTCACCGACGGGCACGACGATCCTCGGCGCTGCCAAGCTGACGGGGCGAACGCCCAGTGGCTGGTCGGTTGGCCTGCTCGAAGCGGTGACGGGGCGCGAGGTCGGCACCGGCGACCGAACCATCGAACCGCGCACCAGCTACACCGTCGCACGTCTCACCAAAGATTTCCGGCGGGGCGCCTCCGGCATCGGCGTGATCGGCACCATGGTGCAGCGGGCCAACGACGGCTGGACCGAGGATGCGCTCAGGTCGAGCGCAGTGGTGGGCGGCGTCGATTTCCGGCATCGCTTTGCACGTAATCAGTTCGAACTGTCGGGCCAGTTGATCGGGTCGCGCGTGGCCGGCGATCCTGCATCCATCGCGGCGACTCAGACCAGTTCCGTGCACTACTTCCAGCGTCCCGACGCCGAGTTGAGCTTCGACCCTACGCGGACGAGCCTGTCGGGCACTGCCCAGCAACTGCGGCTGGCCAAGGTCGGGGGAGGCAAGGTTCGGTTCGAGACGAGCTATCAGCGGGTCTCGCCCGGGTTCGAGATCAACGACCTGGGGTTTCTCCGCCGGGCCGACTGGCAGGCGCAGGCAACCTGGATGCAACTCGCCTTCAACCAACCCGGGCCGTTTTTCCGCCAGCTGTTCTGGAATTTCAATCAGGCGAGCGAGTGGAACACGGAGGGGCTGCTGCTGGAGCGATCCTTCAATACCAACGTGCACTTCTCGTTCCCGAACAACTGGTGGCTTCATGGCGGGGTAACGTCGAGCGGACTGGGTGAGGCCTACTGTGATCGCTGCGCTCGGGGCGGTCCGGCGGTGCGCACGGACAATTTCCAATCCGCCTGGGGCGGTATCGAGGGCGACAGCAGGATGGTGATCATTCCATCCCTGTGGTTCAGCACGGGCGGACGGGACGGTGGTCGGAGCCGATCGTACAGCATCGACCCGTCGATGCGTTTCCGGGTGTCGAGCCGGTGGAGCTCATCGCTGGGCCTGGGCTTCGGATGGAACGAAGATGATCGCCAGTGGTATGACAATGTGGTCGATGCCGGCGGGGCGACGCACTACACCTTCGGGCGTCTGACGCAGCGAACGGCCAGTGTGGTTGGCCGGGTGGACTACACGGCGTCACCGGACCTGACGGTCCAGTTGTATCTCCAGCCGTTCATCAGCAAGGGACGTTTCAGCAATATTCGCGAGCTGGCCGATCCCCGGGCCGCCGACTATGACGATCGGTATCGTCCGTACGCGGGCGCCGGCGATCCGGCCGAGTTCAACGTCAAACAGTTTCGATCGAATGCGGTGGTGCGATGGGAGTATCGCCCGGGGTCGGCAATCTTTCTGGTCTGGCAGCACGGCCGCTTCGACCGGGAAACGCGCTACGGCGAGCGCTCCTTCTCCGGCGATCTGGGCGCGCTGTTCCGGACCCCGGCGACGAACACCTTCCTGCTCAAGATGTCTTATTGGATCAATCGGTAGCCGCGCTCACACGACTGCTGTTGAGGCCTGCGTCGGTGCATCAATCCGGTAGGGCGGCATGATAGCGATAGCTCGACCGGGCCGTACCGTTCAACATCAGGGTCAGTTCGAGCTGGTCGGTGTCGGCAGGACCGACCAGTTCGGCCGGCACGAGGCAATTGGCTTCTGGCGGGCAGAGATCGATCCGCAGGATGCCTTGGCTGAACTGATACTCCAGCTCGATCTGCTGGAGCGTCTCGGCGCCACCGCCAGCTGGCCGTACCACGCTCGAGCGGCGGACGAGACCGCTCACGATGCGCTCGCCGTGTGAGTCGTACCTGGCCGTGCCGTTCAGGAAGCCGATGAATCCACCCGTCAGGATCATGCCTTCGGGCTGTTCTCCGGTTTGCACAGGCAGGAACTGATCGTCGACGCGAGACAGGAAGTAGCCGGAATACAGCTCTTCCCGGCCCGTTTCGACCGGATTGACCGTACATCCCGTCAGCAGGATGGCAAGCAGGACGCGCTTCATGGTGGGGGAATGGCGCAATCGGCGCGCCAGCCGAGGTCGAGCAGCCAAAGGGCGCTCGGTAAAAGACTTGTGCGAAGAGGCGTGGGGTGACGTGTAACGAATCGACATCGTCGACCGTGTCGATTCGTGTCGCGACAGCGGGCTGTCTGACCGGGTGCTACGGTATTGTGGTGTAGACCATTCCAGCTTTGATCGTCGCTGAGATGCGGCGGAGGTTCGCGATGTTAGCCGTCGGATCCGCATCGAGGACGACGAGGTCGGCCACTTTGCCGACTTCGATCGTGCCGTAATCGGCGGCGATGCCGATCGCGCGCGCGCCGTTCAAGGTCGCGGCAGTGATCGCTTCGCTCGGTGTGAAGCCGGCCTGGCGGACCAACAGTTCGATCTCGTCGAACAGTGCCGGCTGTCGATTCGGGTCGGGCGCTTCGGGGCGGTCGGTGCCGGTGCTGATGGCCACTCCTCGCTGCCGGGCCAGCGCGGTCACCCGCAAGGACCAGGCCGATGCTTCCGGCGAGATGCCCTTTTCGATCGCGAGTACGGTGGCATCGAGGATGGTGCCGCGGCGCTGCAGGCTGTCGAGCACGGCGATGATCCGTGGTTCGTCAGGAGGGACGCGCGCGTAGGGTCCGATCGGGCCGAAGTTAGTATGCGGCTCGGTATGAAAGCGGGACGGCAGTGAGTCGACCGCTTCCCAAACCAGAAGAGCGGAGTGGGAAATGGCGTCGACGCCGGCGGCGATGACGGCGCTGGGGCGTTGGGGAAAGACCGCTGCGTGGCTTGCGGCGAGCAGGCCGCTGCGATGGGCCGCCGCCACGGCGGCCCGAAAAACTGGGGCCGGCAGATCGGTGTAGAGCTTGAGCGCGTGCGCGCCGAGCGCTGCGGCCTCGTCAGCATGGTGATCGAGTCCCTCGGCGCTGGCCACCGCCAGGAACCACGGTACCGTACCGAGCGGTTTGCCCTGGGTGGAGCCGATCGGGCGTTTGTCGACCTGATAGAAGGACGGCCCGGCCCAGAAGGCCATGTAGCGTAGCCGGGCGCTTGCGACATTGGCCGGTTCGGTTGCTTTGGCCACGACGCCGAGGATGCGGGCATCGGCGGCCATGTCCCTCGCCGTGGTGATGCCGTTCCGGAAGAGCCATGACATCCGGGCCGCGACTGCTCCCGAATCGGGCGGACTGTGCAGGTGCGTGTCGATCAGCCCGGGGAGGAGATACTTGCCGCGCAGGTCGATGATGCGTGCACCGCCGGTGTCGAGGCGGTCGACCGGGCCGATTGCCACGATCCGCCCCTCGCGGATCAGCACGCTATGCCCGGTCACCGGCGCGCCACCGCGTCCGTCGACGATGGTGGGCTCGCGGAGCAGGAGGGCCTCTTGCGCACCAGCCGGAGCAGCCAGCAGCCCCGACGTCAGGAACACGATGGCAGCAAGCACACGTCGACTCATCGGGCCCGTCGCAGTCGTTGGACCAGGAGGTACAGGGTGAATCCGGCCAGTGCCAGCGCACCGAGCGGGAGGGTAACCAGGCTCAGCCATCCCATCACCCCGAAACTGTAGAGTGTATCACCGATATCGAAGGGGCCGAGCTGACAGGGATAGGCTGCCGCTTCATTCAGCCTGCAGCCCAGTCCGCTGGCGACGGCACCGGCGCCCAGCGCCATCAGCAGCGGCCCCAATCCGATGCCGATGATAGCCAGATAGCTGAAAACGATTCGTCTGGTGCGCACGGTCGCTCTTGACCTGCCGGTGCGGTGGTCACACCGGTCGTGATATGGGGCGGTGGCAGCCAGGGATGTCAGGCCGGCCAGATCTTTCCGAGCACGCGGGCAAAGTTACCGCCCAGGATCAGCGCGATGTCGCGATCCGCATAACGCCGCCGGATCAGACCTTCGGCCAGATCGTAGGTGCGTTTCGGATGATCCAGCCCTGACACGGTAATGCGGCCCTCGGGGTCGCGGTGCAGACGATACCGTTCCCAGTTCGGCGTTTCGGTGATCGGCGGCCCGTTGACCGGATTGGGGTTGCCGACCAGGTCCATGTCGCTGCCGACCCCGACGTGTTCGACCCCCACCAGCTTGGCGACATGGTCGAAGTGGTTGAGCACGTGCTCGACCGTTACCGGTTCTTCGCCGTGCACCATGAAGCGGAGGAACGGGATGCCCATGACGCCGCCCTGCTTGGCAAGCGCACGGATGGCGTCGTCGGTTTTGCAGCGGAGCGACTCGGGGACGAGCGCCCGGCAGCTGGCGTGCGAAAAGATGACCGGCTTCTTCGAGGCGGCAATGCCGTCGAGCGTGGTCTGGTCGCCGCAGTGCGACAGGTCCACCGCCATGCCTACCTGATTCATCCGGTCGACGATCCGTTCGCCGAAGACGGTGAGGCCGCCGTCGACGTTTTCCAGGAAACCGGCGCCAATCCGGTTGGCGTAGTTGTAGGTGAGCTGCGAAGCGCGCTGGCCGAGCGACCAGAAGGTGTCGACATCCTCGGGGCTGCGAAAATGATCGGAGCCCTGGAAGGTGAGCATGATTCCGACCTTGCCCGGCTGGCGGACGCGGTCGAAGTCGCCCAGGTCGTCGATCCGGATCAGCCAGTCGCTGTAGGCTGCCAGAAAGCCGTTCCAGTCGGCGAAGTACTTGACGCCGGCGGCGTAATCGCCGGCGCCATGGCCCAGGGCAAAGACCTTGAGCCCCGAATCGCGATAGACGGCAAACTGCTCCGCGGTAAAGCTGCCCGGCTGCTGGATCCAGCGGGTCGACAGCGGCGGCTTATCCGCGAAGTCGGGGAACCGGAACTGGTTCAACATGTCGATCGTGAGCGACTCTTCGACCAGCTTGATGGCGCGGGCCGAGTATCGCGTCTGCGATTGGGCAAAGAGCTGATAGCGACCGCGTACGATGGCCGGCGCGCCGAGCAGCGCGGCTCCGACGGCAGTCACCATGCCTCGACGGGACATGGTGACCGCAGGATATGTCTTGGGCATTCGGGAGTATGCCGCCAGAATCGGCAGACCGTCAAGCCCGGAGAGACGTTACCACGGGCGGGAGAGCACGCAGGCGTTGATCCCGCCGATGCCCATCGAGAGCTTGCCGGCGAGGCCACCCGGCGCGGGGACGGCCTCGTCGAAGACAAAGAGCGGATGGACCGCCCGAATCGACGGGTGCAGTTCCGAGGCCTTGAGCGGGGTGGGGAACAGGCTGCCGCGCTCGACGCCAAGGTACTGGGCCGTGAGCTCCCAGCCGCCGCCGCCGCCCATGCCGTGGCCGAAGGTTCCCTTGCGGGCCGTCACCAGCACCGACGACGGGATCACGCGCCGCATGTTGTCGACTTCCAGGAAATCGCCCGGGGTGGCCGTGGCGTGGAGATCCCAGGTGCCGATCTCGTCCGGCGTGGCATGGGCCTGGTCGAGGGCCTGGCGGATCGCTGCCAGGGGGCCTTCGGTGCTTGGCGTGATGATGTGGTGCGCATCGGAACTCGTCCCTACGCTGACGGGCTCCATGCCCAGCGGGCGATAGCCTTTGGCCGTGAAGTAGTCGTAGTCGCCGACGATCCAGACCACCGCGCCGCCGGCCACGTGGGTACCCCGGAGCCCGTGCAGGGGCTTCGACACGTCGCCATCGGCCGAAATGACTCGGCCCTGATAAAACGCGCCGACGACGAGCGGGTGCGGCGAAGGGTCGGTCGCGCCGACGACCACGGCCTTCGCTTCCCCGCGCCGGATGGCGTCGATGGCCAGCTTGAGACCGAGCCCGAAGGTCGAGCAGGCGCCGACCGGGGCAAAGGCGACGCCGGTGATCTTGCCCAGCATCGAAATTTGCGCAGCAGGCGTGTTGTGGATATTCCAGATCGTGTTGGCCGAGACGGATTTCCACGGCGGCAGGGGCGCTCCGGACTCGGCTTCGAGCGCGGCGGTCCGCCGGCTCTTGTCCCGCATCATCTTGATCTTACCGGCTTCGATGTCGCCCTCGACGTTGAGCCCTTCGATGCTCCGGAGGGTGTCGAGGTAGGCGGCCAGCCCGGGGGCCTTCGCGGCCCAGTAGTGCCACCAGGCGCTCTCCCGCGCATCCCGTTCGTCGATCGAGGCCCCTTCGGGCGACGGCGGGGCGGCCGGGTCGATTGCACCGTCCAGGTGTGCCGCCAGGGCCGGGTTACGGACCGGATCGGCCCAGAATCGATCCCAGCGCCTTTGGGCATGATAGAGTTCGAGCGCCGAGTCGTGGTAGGTGCCAATGGCACCCAGGCCGGGGGCGACGTAGACATGGGCGGCGCCGCCCAGGGCCTGGAGGTCCTGTTCGATACCGGGATTCTGCCCGAGCGCCTGGATGAACGATCCGAGCGCGAAGAGAGTGGGCTCGTCCATCTTCTCGACCAGCTGGGCAAAGCGGCGGGGCGGAAACCGATCGCTGACCCAGCCGCGATACCGTTCGATATCGAAGGATGGCCGGCCGACCAGGAAGGAATCCGGGCCGAAACCGTTGAACGGCTCGAGCCAGCTCGTGCCGGTTGCCAGGTTGGCCGCGAAGGTCTCGATATCAGGAGATTTTGGGGCAACGAGGCCCCAGCCGAAGACGCCAATACGAGTCATGGGATGGAGGATAGAAACGGGGCCGCGCAGAGGGAAGCGGGCTCGGCTGGCCGAACCGCCGAACGAAACCCGGGCCGGGTCCGGATCGTACAGCGCGGTGCCGGGTCCGACGTCCGGGGCGGTCCAATCCACAGATGTGACTGAGAGGAACAGAGGTGACGATGAAGCCGTGGCTGATGGGGTCGATGGCGTTCCTGCTGGTGGCCGGAGCCGGGCAGCAGCAGCCCGACCGGGCGGCGATGGTGGCGGCGATCGACTCGCTCGTCAATGCGCCCATCAAGGCGGGGCGGTTGGCCGGAGGTTCGGTCGCGGTGATTCGCGGCAAGGACACGCTGGTCCTCAAGGGTTACGGGTTTGCCGACCTGGAGCACGATGTGGCGACCCCGCCCAATGCGAGCTACGAAATCGGGTCGGTGACCAAGCAGTTCACCGCGGTGGCCATCCTGCAGCTCGCTGCGGAGGGCAAGATCGATCTCGATGCCGACATCACCAAATACTTGCCGGACTATCAGACGCAGGGGCATCGGATCTCGATTCGCCGGCTGCTCGATCACACCTCGGGGATCAAAGGCATTACCGAGATTCCGGAGTTTCGGACCATCTCGCAAAGCAACGTGCCGCGTGACTCGCTGGTCCGGGTGGTCCAGGGCAAGCCGTTCGACTTCCCGACGGGCGAGCAGCAGACCTACAACAATTCGGGCTATTTCCTGGCCGGGCTGCTGGTCGAAAAGGTGAGCGGGATGTCGTATGCCGATTATGTCGCCAAACATCTGTTTGCGCCGGCCGGCATGTCACGGTCCTACTACTGCAACGAGCGCACGATCCGGAAGGGTCACGCGCACGGCTACGACACGGATTCGACCGGGCTCATCATCAAAGGCTTCGTCAACCATCGGTGGCCGTTTGCGGCGGGGTCGCTCTGTTCCACGGCGGGTGACCTGGCGGCCTGGAACCAGGCGCTCCACAAAAGCGATCGGATCCTGAGCCGGAAGTCGTATCAGGACCTGGTGGCGCCGGCTGTGCTCAACGACGGTACCAAGCTGCGCTATGGGATGGGATTTGCGCTGATCGATCTGGCGGGCCGGCCGGCAATTTCCCACGGCGGCGATATCAACGGCTTTGCGTCGTTTGCTGCGTATTGGCCGGAGCAGGATCTGACGGTCGTCGTGTTGCTCAATTCCCAGGGGCCGGCTCGGCCCGATGCCATGGCCGCGGCTATTGCGCGTATCGTGCTCGGTCCGGCGCCGGAGCAGACCCGGACCTTTGCCGGGAATGCCGCGGAGTTCGGCGGAACCTATACGGGGCCGGGGCGGGGGCGTCCGATGACCGTGTGGATTTCCGACAGTGCGGGCCAGGTGCGGATCAAGCGAGCGCTGAACGGGCCGTGGCAGCCGCTCAGCTACCGGGGTGGCGACTCCTTCAGCGCGGGGAACTCGCTCTTGACGTTCGATCGCAAGGACGGCAAGCCGGTTCAGCTGCGGGTGGATGGCGGGTACGCCCACAATATCCTGCTGCGCCAGTAGGGGCTAGTCGTCGTCCTCGATACCTTCGAACAAGGAAGGTACGGATAAACGAAGCGCCTCATCCGACCCGGGAGCCTGCCACACGATCTCATCCCGGGTCGGGAAGGCCTTCCCGCGTCCCTTGTTCGTGCAGGTGGCGGTTCGGTCCAGGATGTCGATACGCCAGGTGGTCCGTACACCCAGTCTGTGATAGGCGTCGTGCTTGAAGTCGCGATCGTAGATGCGTGAGCCCCAACCCGATACTTCGACTGCCAGCCAGACATCGGGTATGTCAGACCATTTCTTCGGCAGACGGGGCATGCGTGGTATGACCAGCAGGTCGGGCTCGAAATGGTTGCTCGGCGGAACCTGCACGGCACCGCGGGTGAAGATGTGCACGGATTCGCCGAGATAGCTGCGCACCGCGATGTAAAGCCGCTCCACGATGGCCTCGTGAGAGACGTTCGGGGCCGGCGTCACGAGCAGAACTCCGTCCAGGAGTTCGTACCGGTTCCCGTCGTCCGGGAACGACTCCAACTGATCGATCGTGTACCGCGGGACCAATGCAGGCATGACCACAACGTACCGCCTCGGCAGGAGGGAATGCAACTGGGCATCCGCTATTGTTGCCTGCCTGCGCCGAAGAACATAACCAAGTTGGCGCAGACCGTACCCGAACGCCGCAATTAGCTTCGGGTCGCAGAACACAAAGCGGGCGGCGCCTGGTCGGCACCGCCCGCTTTGGATCCATCCTATTCGCCTGATCGCGGCTTACGAGCTGCCGCTTTCCATCATTGCCGGTTGCGCAACAGGCGCATCAGTCGCTCCGGTTCGCCGCCGCCCCCGGCCGAACCGCGCGCCAAGCCATTTCTGGAACGAGTCGAGATAGGTGAAGAACACGGGCGTCACGTACAGCGTGACGATCTGCGAGAAGGCCAGACCGCCGACCACCGCCACACCGAGCGGCCGCCGCGCTTCGGCGCCGGCGCCCCACGCGAGCGCGATGGGAAGGGTGCCCATCAGGGCGCACATCGTCGTCATCATGATCGGCCGGAAGCGGACCAGACAGGCCTCCACGATGGCTTCCTCGGGTGGTTTACCCTCCCGCCGCTCGGCCTCCACCGCAAAGTCGATCATCATGATCGCGTTCTTCTTGACGATGCCGACCAATAGGATCAATCCGACGTAAGCGTAAATGTCGAGGCTGATCCCGAAGATCAATAAGGTGAGCAGTGCGCCGAACACGGCAAACGGCAGACCCGAAAGAATCGTGATCGGGTGAATGAAGCTCTCGTACAGCACACCGAGCACCAGATAAATCACCAGCACGGCCACGATCAGCAGGAAGGCCAGGCCCGCCTGCGATTGCTGGAAGGCCTGCGCCGTTCCGCCAAAGCTCGTCGTAATACTCGACGGGAGGGTCTGATCGGCAAGCTGGCGAACCGCGGAAACCGCGTCACCCAACGGCATGCCGGCCGCGAGGTTGAAGGCCAGCGTGACCGACGGTAGCTGGCCCGAATGGTTGACCGACAGCGGTCCCAACACCGGCTCGATCGACGCGACCGAGCCCAACGGAATCAGCGCTCCCGTGCGCGGCGACCGGACGTGGAGCAGGTTGATGGCCGACGGGTCGCCCTGGAACTCCGGCAGGAGTTCCAGGATCACGGCATACTCGTTGGTGCTGCCCCAGATGGTCGAGATCTGTCGTGAGCCGAAAGCGTTGTAGAGCGCGTTCTGGACCTGGCTGATGTTGAGGCCCAGTGCCGCGGCCCGGTCGCGATCGACATTGACCCTGAGCTGCGGATTCCGGATCTGCAGGTCGCTGGTCACGTCGGTGAGGCCGGGCAACTCGCGCATCTTGGTTTCGAGCGCGGTCGCACTCTCGTACAGGACGTCGAGTTCGGGGCTTTGCAGGGTGAACTGATACTCGCTCCGGCTCTGGCGCCCACCGATGCGAATGGCGGGCGGATTGCTCAGAAATACGCGCACGCCGGGAACTTGCGAGAGTGGTCCCGCCAGCTGATGGATCACTTCCTGGGCACGCGCGCTGCGCTCATGGTACGGCTTGAGGTAGACGCTGACCCGTCCCCAGCTGCCCCACGATGAGATCTGTACGGCTTCGACGTTCGGATTTTCCCGAATCACGCCGCCGACACGACGGAAGTGTTCGGTCATCTGCTCGAATGAAGTACCCTCGGCCGCTTCGAGACTGCCGAATACGGCGCCGACGTCCTGGCTCGGGATGAATCCCTTCGGAACCACGGCGAAGAGGATGCCCGTGCCCACCAGAATCGCGAAGGAAAAGGCCAGCGTGGTCCGCTTGTGGGTCATCACCCAGAGCAGAGTTCGGCGGTAGAGATCGAGCGACCACTCGTATCCCGCCTCGGTGATCTGATAGAGCCGCCCGCGCTTGACCTGATGATCCTGCTTGAGGAAACGGGCGCACATCATCGGGGTCAGCGTCAGCGACACGAATCCCGAGAGCAGGATCGCCACGCCGATGACGATGGCGAACTCATGGAACAGCCGTCCGAGCAGCCCGGGCATGAACATGATCGGGATGAAAACCGCCACCAGCGAGATGGTCATCGAGACGATGGTGAAGCCGATCTCGCGCGCGCCATCGAGTGAGGCCTGGAGTGGTGTTTTGCCCATCTCCAGATGGCGGACGATGTTCTCGAGCATCACGATGGCATCGTCGACCACGAAGCCTACCGCGAGCGTGAGGGCCATCATCGACAGGTTGTCGATACTGAATCCGGCCATGGCCATGACGCCGAAGGTGCCCACGATCGAGAGCGGGAGCGCCATACTCGGGATCACGGTGGCCGGCAGGTTGCGCAGGAAGAGGAAGATCACCAGCACCACCAGCCCGAGGGTCAGGGCCAGAGTGAACTTCACTTCCGCCACCGACTCGCGGATCGTGACCGAACGGTCGTACAGCCGGTTGACTTTGATCGACGGCGGCAGCTGTTCGATGATCTGATCGACCATCGCGGTGACCCGGTCGGCCACCTCGACGGTGTTGGAGCCCGGCTGCCGGTTGACGGCGAGAGTGATGGTTCGGACGCCGTTGTACCAGTTGCCCTGGCGCGGATTGGCGACCGCGTCGACCACCAACCCCAGGTCGCCCAGCCGCACCGGCGAACCGTTCCGATAGGCGACGGTGATGTCCCGGAATGCGGCGGAACTCTGCAACTGACCGTTCGACTGGAGCGCCAGCACCTTGGTGCGGCCCCAGACCGATCCGGCCGGCGTGCTGATGTTGTTGCTGGTCACCGCCGAGACGACTTCATCGATCCCGATCCGCCGGTAGGCGAGCGCGCGCGGGTCGATCTGGACCCGCACCGCGTACCGCTGTTCGCCCATCAGGTTGACCTGCGCCACACCGTCGATGGTCGACAGTTTCTGCGCGATCATCGTCTCGGCGTACTCGTTGACGGTCGAGATCGGGAGCGTTTCCGAGGTGACTGAGTAGTAGATGATCGGCTGGTCGGACGGGTTCGACTTGTTGTAGCTGGGCGGATCCCGCATGTCGTCGGGCATCCGCCGTACGGTACGGGAAATCGCGGTCTGCACGTCCTGCGCAGCGGCGTCGATGTTGCGGGAGAGCGAAAACTGGAGCGTGATGTCGGTCGATCCTTGCCGGCTCGTCGAGGTGATTTGCTCGACGCCGGGAATGGTCGAAAAGGCCCGCTCCAGCGGTGTCGCGACCGCGGAGGCCATGCTCTCGGGATTGGCGCCCGACAGGTTGGCACTCACGTTGATGGTCGGATAGTCAATCGTGGGTAGATCGCTGACCGGAAGCTGACGGTAGCCGAGTGCGCCGAAAATCATGACACCCGTCATGATCAGCGTCGTGGCGATTGGTCGCTTGATGAACGGCTCGGCAATATTCATCGGTCAGGCCCCGGGATCGAGATTCTTGATGTCGACGGTTGCGCCGGGGGTGAGCCGGAGCTGGCCGTCGGTAACCACCCGTTCGCCGGGTTCGAGTCCAACGGTGACGATTTGGTACTCCCCGACCGTGCGCCCCAACACGACGTTGCGCATTGCCGCTTTCCGCTCCTGGTCGATCACGAAGACATAGCTGCCGGCATCCGCCGTGACGATCGCGGCGTTCGGCACCAGGATGGCGTCTTTTTCCTGGTAGAGCTCGAGCGTGGTGGTGACGAACTGCCCGGGCCAGAGCAGGCCGTTGGCATTGGAGAACTGGCCCTTGAGCAGGATCGCGCCGGTGGTGGTGTCGACGGCGTTATCAACGAACGACAGCGCGCCGAGCAGCGTCGTGGTGTCGGTCGTGGTGGCCGCCCGGATCCGAAGCCGCTCGCCGCGCTGGGCCCGGATGGTCTGGAGATAGCTGGCCGGGACCGAAAACCGGATCATGATCGGCTGGGTCTGGTTGACCAGCACCATCGGCTCGGCCGACTGGGCCCTGACCTGGTTGCCCTGCTTGACCAGGAGTCCCCCGGTACGGCCTGAAATCGGGGCCCGGATGGTCGTGTACTCGAGGTTGAGCCGGGCGTTGTCGACCGTGGCCGAGTCGGACTGGACCGTGGCGGCCAGGCCGGCGGCGGTGGCCTTGAGGGACTCGTACTGCTCGGACGTGATATACTCGCTTTGCGCCAGACCCTGATACCGCTCCACCTGACGACGGGCATTTTCCAGCTGGACCAGATCGCGGGCCAGGGTGGCTTCGGCCTGCTGCAATGCGTTGCGGTACGGCCGGGGATCGATTTCAAACAGAATCTGGCCTGCCTCGACCAGGGCCCCTTCCTGAAAATGGACGGCCGTGATCAGGCCGCTGACCTGGGCCGTGACGGCAACCGCCTTGATCGGCTCTACGGTACCGGGCGCGGTGACTTCGAAGGGCACGGTCCGCTGCTCCACCCGGGCGGTGGTGACGGGGACGGCCGCGGATCGGGGCGGGGGCGCTTTGCGGCAGCCCATGCCGACGAGGCTCGACGCCACGACCAGCCAAAGGAAGGAACTATATCGGGCAGAGCGGTAGGTCGGATTCATCAAGTCGCAGGGATCTGGCAAAAGGTTGAACGGCGGGCCCGGCCAGAAGTCGCCGAGTCCGCCTTTACTACGCAGAAGTCTACCGATTTGCTGTGTTTCCTGCGCGGGGATGGTCCAAAGTGGGCCTGGAATGACCATTCGTCGGATTGGAGGGCCGCGGGGAGGCTCCACTCGGAGGCCTCGCCGGGCTGGGCCGGCTGTCGCAACGAGCCCGACGGTGACCATGGCCAGCGCCACGACGGGGAGGGATGGCCCAGCGATTGGGGCCCATTTGCCTCCCCGCCGCTCCAGCGGTCGAGGTGGGGGCTACGCCGGCGGCTCCAGCCGCCACCACCACTGTGTCGGTAGGGCGCGGGTCCGCGGCCAGATTTCGTCGAGCGTGATGGCGTCGTAGAGCCGGCCGTTCTTCATCACGTAGCGGACCGAAGTGGTGTGCTCGAGTTGCTCGAGCGGATTCCGATCCAGAACCTGGAGGTCCGCCAGCTTCCCGACCTCGAGCGAACCCAGATCCTTGGCAAGTCCGATTGCATCGGCGCTGGTCAGGGTACTGATGCGGAGGACCTCATGGTTGCCGAGGCCGCCGCTGGCCATCATCCAGAGTTCCCAGTGCGCACCGATGCCCTGCACTTCGCCGTGGGAGCCGAAGCCCAACTTGCCGCCGGCCGCGTGCATCTTGGCCAGCTGCTGCGCATGCAGCTTGAACACCTGCTGATCGTCACGCTGGAAGGTGCTGTTCTTCCATTTGTCGAGTTCATCGTGCGGCGTGAAGCGACGCAGCCGGGCGACCGTGTCGATGTTGGTGCGGGTCAGGTAGTAGTTGCGCCCGATCGGTCCGCCGTAGCTGACGATCAGGGTCGGGGTGTAGAACAGTCCGCTGGTGCGGTGCAGCTCGACCACGTCGCGATAGAACGGGCTGATCGGCAGGTTGTGCTCCAGGCCGGGATAGCCGTCCTGCATCAGCGTCAGGTTCATGGTGAAGTTGATCCCGCCCTCGGTGGTCGGCGTGAGGCCGAGTTCGCGAGCGGCCATGATGACCCACTGGCGCACCTTGCGGTCGCCGGCCATGTACTGCTTGATGGTCTGGGTGCCGTAGTGGTCGGCGTAGCGGCGCAGCACGTCGCGGGCATCGGCCAGGCTCTTGATGTTGTCCCACGAAAAGACACCCGGGCCGGTGGAAAAGAGGCGGGGCCCCAGCAACTCGCCGATCTCCATCCGATCCGAGTAGGTCAGGATATCGGTTTCCATGGTCTGCGGGTCGCGCTGGGTCGTGATGCCGTATGCCAGTTGCGGCAGGAACTGGGCGATCTGCGTCCGGTGGACGCCCCACGCCATCCAGTTGTGCGCATGGATGTCGACATAGCCGGGCAGAATCGTCTTGCCGGCGACGTCGATGATGCGGGCGTCCCCTGGAATCGTGACGCTGCCGGTCGGCCCCACCGCGGTAATGCGATTGTTGGTGACCACGATGTCACCCGACGGGATCACCTCGTCGCCTTTCATGGTGACGATCCGGGCGCCGCGGAGCGCCACAACGCCGCGCGGCCGATCCTTTGGGACCACGATCTCGATGTCGACTCGACCCGCTTCGTACGCAAAGGTGACCTGGCCACTCTTCTGCGTGGAGTCGGCCCGAGCCGAATCGGGTCGGGCAGCTCCCGGCCGAGGGCGAGCGCGGCTGACGGAGTCGCGGACCAGGGAATCGCCTAACGCGAGATCGTATCGGAAGAAACTCCGTCCGATCGAGTAGTGTGCCTGGCTGCCGTCATGGTTCCAGCCGGCAAACTCTCCGCCGACCCGGGTCAGACGCCAGAGCGGTACCGTCGACGGCAACACCACGGAGACGGTAGGCGGGACGTCGCCACCGACCGGCGGAACCGTGATCATATAGACATTGGTGCGCACCGTGACCAGCGCGCGACGGCCATCGGGCGAGAGCACGACCTCTTCGGGAATGGACGGGGTCATAGTGCCCTGGAAACTCGGGCTCGATGCTCCGGTCACCTTGAGCAGCGTGCGGCTGTCGCTGCCATCCATCCGCATCGACACCAGCCCGTCGCTGCCGGTCCAGACATATACCCGCGAGGTATCGGGGCCGACGTGCGGCACGCCACGGGTCGGGGTGACACCACCGCCTGCCCAGCGGATCCGGGTGGGTTCGCCGCCGGTGGCCGGCAGCCAGACGTATTCGATTTCGGCCGCCGATCCATGGTTGCCGAAATCTTCGAGTGTCCGCATCCGATGCTGCTTCGAGCCGCGAACGGCAAGCAGGCGAGATCCGTCCTTGGTGTAAGCGAGCTTGTCATAGAACGCGGGCGCGTGAGTCAGCGGCTCGGGCGTGGCGCGACCGTCGGTGCGAATCCGCTGAATCTGCCCGCCAACCGAATCGTCCCAGGTCACATACGCCAGATAGCGACCATCCGGCGACCAGACCGGGCCGTGTTCGACGACCTGGGCATCGGTCAGGCGACGGGCATTCCAGATCACCGGCGGGGTGCGCGTCACGTTGCCCGGCCCGCCGGGGCTTGCCGGAAGGTCCGCAATCCAGAGCCGGTCGAGCGCCGTGAAAGCGAGCCGCTTGCCGTCCGGCGACGGCCGGGCGCCGCGAATCTGCGTGACCGTCAGGACCGAGTCGTTGATCGGATATTCGAACTTGACCAGCGGACCAAGCGGTTGATCCACGCTGGCGCTGAACGGAATCGTGCTGACCTGGCCCGAGGGGATCTCGATGCGACGGATCTGGCCACCATAGCTGGTGATGAGGGCGCGGGAGTCCGGAGTAAATGCCGACCCCGGGTAGAGATCGCGATCGCGGCTGCCGCCGCCCTGGTAGTCGTCACGCTGAACGTCCATGACGAGCCAGCGATCTTCGCCGGTGGTCAGATCGAGCAGCTTGAGTGCCGAGCGACCGTCGAACCGGGTAGCGTACACCAGCCATTTGCCGTCCGGGCTGGGCACGGCACGAAAGGCGCCTTCGTGCTCATGGGTGCGAATTCGGATCCGTCCGGTGCTTCGTTCGAGCTCTGCGATCTGGATTGCACCGACTTCGCGGGACGTGCTTCGCGTATCATGGTCGCCGTCGGTGTGACCATGATGGACCGCACTCGCGAGTGACGGCGTTGGTGTGCCGCGGACGTTGACCCAGAGCGTGGCAGGATCGGCTCCGAAGGCCGCGCCGATGTAGAGACTCTGCGGCGGGGCGGGCGGCGTGCCAGGACGGGCCTGCCCGGTCATCTGCACTCCCGAACCACCGTCCTTGTGCCAGATCCAGAGGTTGTTGCCTTTGGTCGCGACGATGTACTGGCCGTCGGGTGCCCAGGTGGGCGAAACGTAGTTCTCGCGCTCCGTCGTGGTGATGGCGCGCGGGTTTCCGCCGTCGGCGTCCGCGACCCAGATATTCTCGGCGCCATCCCGATCGCTCACGAAGACGATCGATTTGCCGTCGGGCGAGAAGCGCGCCTGCATGTCGTATGGAAACCCGCTCGTAATCCGGGTTGCGGTTCCGCCGGCGATCGGCAGCGTGTAGAGATCGCCCAGCAGATCGAATACGAGGGTGCGTCCGGTCGGATCGATGTCGATCGACAGCCAGGATCCCTCGGTCGTCGTAAAGGACAGTGTGCGGGTCGAGATCAGCGGCAAGCCTTTGGCAGCGGTGGCCGCCTTGGCTGCGCTGTCATTCTGTGCCGCGCTCTGAGCGGTTGCCGTACCATACAGGCTCAGAACGGCGACAGCCGAGGGAAAGAGGACGCGAAGGAAAGGCAGGGACATGGGCTGTTCGGTGTGAGGGACGAAAGAGTGCTCTGCTCCGGGTGGAAGGTAAGGGATACCAGCGGCGAGGGCACGTGGACTGATGGCGCCCATCGCGATACTATGCTCCGGGCTGCCGTACACCTTCGGCGGGCCGTGTCACCCTGATCAGACTACGCGAGGAGACTAATAGTGCTGAAATCGGTGTTGCTGGAGGATCTGACCTGGACTGACGTCGAGGCCGCGATCACATCCGGCGTGCGGACCGCGCTGGTGATGACCGGGTCGACCGAGCAGCACGGGCCGCATCTGCCGACCATGACCGACGCAGCCATCGGTCAGGCGGTCGGGGAGCGCTTGGCGCATAAGTTGGGTAACGCGATCATGGCACCGGTCGTCCGGCCCGGATGTTCGGATCACCATCTGGCTTTTCCCGGAAGCCTGTCGATTCCCGAGCCGGTGTTCATCGACACCGTCGTGGCGATCGTCCGCTCGCTTGCCCCGCACGGATTCGATACCTTCGTGCTGCTGTCGGCCCACGGGGGTAACTTCGCTCCCCTCGAGCGCGCCGCTCAGCAGCTCGAAGCCGAGTTTGCTCCCAAGGGCATCCGGATCATCTCGTTCGGCGGGCGACAGGGCTTGCTCGACATCATGCGGGTGATGAACGACGCGGCCGCCGAGCACGGGCTCCGTCAGGATGTGGACGCCATTCATGCCGACGTCACGGAAACGTCGGTTCTGTTGCATCGGCATCCGACGCTGGTGGAGGTCGATCGTTATGAGCCGGGGCTGATGGGGCGGATCGATACCGACGAGCTGTTCCGCCGCGGCCTCAAGGCGCTCACGCCTAACGGGATTCTCGGCGATCCGCGCGGCGCCACCGCGGCGCTCGGCGGGACGGTGGTGGAGCGTCTCGCCGAGCACTTCGCGACCGAGGTCCGCGCCCGGATGGCGGGGGGCTGATCGGTCAGGGCGTCAGGTGATAGGTGGCCTGCAGACCGAGCGGGATGTCGAGGCCCCAGAACACCAGCAGCAGAATCGTCCAGGTAATGATGAAGGTCACCGTATACGGGAGCATGGTCGACACCAGAGTGCCGATCCCGGCTCCCGATACGTATTTCTGGACGTAGACCACGACCAGCGGGAAGTACGGCATCATCGGGGTGATGATGTTGGCCGACGAGTCTCCCACCCGGTATGCCGCCTGGGTCAGGTCGGGCGAGATCCCGAGCTGCATCAGCATTGGGACGAAGATCGGCGCCAGCAGGGCCCACTTGGCCGAGGCGGAGCCGATCACCAGATCGATCACCATCGTGATAAGGATGATCCCGATGATCGTGATCTGTGCGGGCATGGCCATCGCTTCGAGCGTGTTGGCGCCCTTGATCGCAATCAGCGCGCCCAGATTCGACTGGCCGAATGCCGCAATGAAGAGCGAAGCGAAGAAGGCGATCACGATGTAATGTCCCATCGTGCTCATCGCCTTGCTCATGGCGTTGATCACGTCACGATGGGATGTGATGGTTCCGGCGGCGTAGCCGTGGATCACGCCGGGAATCAGGAAGAGCAGAAAAATCAGGGGGACGATCGACTGCATCAGTGGCGCGTCGGCCGTCGTCAGCGCTCCCGACGGGGAGCGTAGCGCCGAGTCGTCGGGCCAGGACATCCAGGTGAGCAGCGCGACCCCGGCCAGCATGGCGACGGTACCTGCGCGGAGCCCACGGCGCTCCGATTCGCTGAGCGGCTCCAGCTTCGGCATCGAATCGCCGCCGCCATCGACCGCGACCGAGCGCAACCGGGGCTCGATGACGCGATCGGTAACGAACCACCCGACCAGCACGATCAGCACCGTCGACGCAATCAGGAAGTACCAGTTGTTGAGCGGGTTGACTGTGCGGCTGGGATCGATCATCTGCGCAGCCGACTGGGTCAGACCCTGCAGCAGCGGATCGATCGCCGAGGGGAGGATGTTGGCGCTGAACCCGCCGGACACTCCTGCGAAGGCGGCGGCGATACCGACGACCGGATGGCGCCCCGCGGCGGCAAACATGACGGCGCCCAGGGGAATCACCAGCACGTATCCCGCATCGGCAGCCGTATGGCTCAGCGTCGCGACGAAAATCGTGAGCGGCGTGAGGAGCTTGGGTGTGGTCACCCTGAGGAGCGACTTGAGCCCGGCGTTGATGAACCCGGAGTACTCGGCGACGCCGACGCCCAGCAGAGCAACCAGCACGACACCCAGCGGATGGAATCCGGTAAACGTGGTGACCATGTTCGAGAAGAACTTGGCCATCGACGTACCGGTCAGCTGATTGATGATGGTGATCGGTTGGCCGGTGCGCGGATCGACCTCAGAGAACGATACCGATGCGAGCAGTGCCGACGTAATCCAGGCGATGACCATCAGGATCACGAAGAGCAGCGCAGGGTCGGGGAGCTTGTTGCCGATTCGCTCGATGGTGGCGAGGGCGCGATCGAGGCGCGTCGCCGGCTGGGCGGGAGCAGTCATCTGCCCAATATGCGGCCAAATCGGCCAGGCGCAATCCGTCAGTTTTGAGTCGAACGCTCGGGCAGAAGCGTGCTGCCCTGTCGCACGTCGATGATGGTGCGACCCAGAATTGCGTTGACCTTCGGACCGATCAATTCGAGGCTGGTGGTACGCTGATGATGGGTTAGCGCACTATCGCTCGCGACCTGGAGGACGGCCACCGGCACGCGTCCGCCGGCGGGATCCGCCGCGAGCCAGGCAGATACCGGCACACGCCAGCTGGCGCCTGCCGGTCGCACGGTGTCGGCATCGGCGGCCGCGGTGGCTCCGAGGGCGGGATTCATGATGACATCGAGATACCGATAGCGAGTCCGGGGTCCGCTCAATCGGGCGGCATCGACGACGACGGCCCATCGTCCGGGCGCCGGGGTGCGATAACTCAGCCGGTCTCCCCGCGCCGGATGGGCCGCCGCACCGGCAGGTACGCATGGGGCGGGGGCCTGCCCGGTGCAGTCGAAGAGATAGAGGTCGAGGTCGTCTTCGGAGTCGCCTTCCGCGGCGATGAACAGTTCCGCGGCTCCACGGGGGACGTCGATGTCGTAGCGGTGTTGTTCCCGGGCCGCGATGTCGCGTTCCAGGTGGCGGGCGCTGCCTAACGATGTCGTGGTCGCAGCCCCGGAGAACGATGCACCGCGATTGATGGCAGTCAGATGCCCCATGCCAATGCTGCTGCTTGCCGCGAGACTCTCACCCGTCACGTCGACGCGATAGACGGTAGCGCGGAGGATTGCGGAAATCGGGGTCAGCGGCTGAGGATAGTCCGGAGCGTAGGTGCCCACCTCGTGAACGGCGGTCACGATCGCTTCCCAGACCCCGGGCATCGGGTCGGGTACGACCCGAGACTGGGCACCGGATGCCTTCGGTTCCGAACCCAGTTCCTGGCGTCCGTCCGGCCGACGCAGTCCGAGCTGGACGATGCCGGTCGCGTCGAGCCCCACCCGGAGCGCCCTCGTGCCCTCGGGAACCTCGATGAACATGCTTCCTCGGCCCGGGCGGGGAATACGCAAGGTGTCGGCCGCGGTATAACCGTTGGTTACCTCGAAGCGATGCGCGACAACCGTTACGGCCATCATCTGCTGGCGTCGTCCGGGATAGGCGGGGTTGCGCAGCGTCAGAGTCGCCGAATGGGCGCCGGTGTGCGTCGGGGCGATGCTGACGGGGAGGGTCGTCGGACGCCGAAGCGGAAGTTCGATCCGCGGCGGGCTGGTGAAGGTACTGTCGTGACTGGTCCAGCCGACCTCATAGGCAATCGGCTCGCGCGGACCGGTCATCCGAGTCAACGTCACCGAGCGTTCCGCCCGCTGTCCTGCGCGCCAGCCTTCTCGTTCGTAGATGCCGGTGCCGACCCCGGGCTGTTCGAGCCAGTCGCTCAGCCTGGTGCGAACCGATCCGGAGCTGACGATGACCGGTGGGGGACCATCGCGGACGAGTTGCTGGAGCGCTTCCCACGCAGCGCCCACCTGGAGCAGCCCGCGGCCCTGCTGGTAGATAGGTATCCCCGGTAAGGTCCGGGTCGTTGCGTAGAGCGATTCACGAAGCAACTCCGCCGAGACGGCGAATCCGTTCTGCTTCGCGGCGCTCAGCAGGAGGGCAGCAGCCCCGGCGGCGACCGGCGTGGCGCACGATGTCCCGCTGCAAAGGCCGTATCCGGGGTCGAGTGCGTAAAGGCCCAACCGATGGGAGGGCGTCTCGATACCGGGGTTGACCGTCGGTACTGCAGCAGGCGCCAGCAGGTCCGGCTGCATGGCTCCGTTGCCGCCCGGACCGTACGATCCGACCGAATGCAGGTTGTCGCGCGCCGCCGTGACGATTCCCGAATTGATCAGGTAGTTCTCGGCGCTTTGATACGCGCCAACCGAGATCGCGGCGTCCGGTACGCCGTGCTCACTGGTCGTACTCATACCCGGGACGTTGCTGGCGGGCACGAACAGAGCTTTCCCGTATCGGGCCACCAGACGTTCGGCGATGACGCTGGCCGTAAAGCGGCCGTCTTGGAGGAGGTACGGTATCGCAATGACCACGTTCTGCTGAAGGACCACCAGGTCGATATCCGGATCACGGTAGGCATAGATCAATCCTTCGATCAAGCCGGAGGTCCGGTGGGCATACTTGATTGCTGCAAGCTGCGCTTGTGGTGCCACGCCATCGACTCGGCCACCCGTCGCTTTGTTGGCGACGGCCGCGCCGCTCACCATCGTGCCGTGGCCGTAGATCCCGGGATTGATCACGACGTAGCCGCGCTGCGCATCGATCTGGACACCGAACGCGACCGACTCCCGCACCGGGGTGTCCGGTTTGTCGCGGCCGAGAAGCCCGAACTCACCCGCGACGGCATAGTCCCGCAGGGCCGTTTCATCGCTGAAGTCGAAGTCCTGGTCCGTATCGACCCAGACTTTACCCGAGCCCGGGTGCCAGAGAACGCCGAAGACCCGGCTGGCGCCGGCGGGATTGCTGTCTCGGTTCAGATCGAGGCCGTTGCCGGTAAAGCGCTCTTCATCGAGCACGCCGAATCGGAATTGTCCGGCGCGCGGTGTCCGATAGGTTCCGCGAGCGGTCACGAGCGAGTCGCTGGCGGCCGTTGTCGGCTGCATGGCGACCCAGTGCGGCGTGACATCGTCGGGCTCGGTCGGGTCGCTGACGTCGATGTACCGAATGACCTTGCGGGTTGGAGTGCCGTCCAGCCTGCGCGCCTGGTGGAACTCGGGTAGCAGCAGGTCCGGATGTCCATCGAGTACGGCAATCGTCACTCCGCGGCCATCGTAGCTGGGATGCTGCGCGCGAAAGGCGGCTGCGTCGAGGTCCGCCAGAGGAGAGTAGGGGCGGCTGATCGGATCGCTGCCGGTTGCCGGAGTATTGGGTGCCGCCGTGAAATCGGTCTCGTCGGGGTCGGCACTCTGCAGGAACGGGCGAGACCAGGCCCCAGCGACATCGATGTCCGCCGTTTGGACCTCCGCGATATCGAACACGCGTTCGGCCGAGTCGGTTGGCAGGCGGATGCGAAGGTAGTCGACATCGTCGGCGCGGTAGCGGATCGATCCACCCAACCGTGTGATGGCACGCGCGACGGTACCCGCGCCCCGGGGCCGGGCGGCGATCACTATGGATACGGTGGAGTCACCCCTCACTTGCGCCAGGGCCAATTCTGCCCGGCTGTCCTTGAAGAATACGCGGCGCACCGGTTCTGTCGGGCTGTCGCCTCGGCCCGTCAATGCCGTGAGTGACAGCATGAGCAGGACGGCTGCACGGTTCGTGGATTCGAACAGTCGGGTCATCGGTGGCTGGATGGAGTGGTCAAATCTAGCGCGGTGGATCGTGTCCCGAAGCGCGCCCTCGGCGTCTCCCCTTTTATCCGAACGAAATGGAGCAACCACTGTCCCACTCCCGCTGGAGGATTTATGCCAAGGGCTTCACTTCGGGATCTGTATGGGGCCGAACTTCGCGGCCTACGGAACGCCGAGAGACAACTGGCGGTCGTCTTGTCGCAGATGGCACGCAGTGCAACGGCGCCGATGCTTCGACAGACCCTCGCCAATCACGGCAGGCACGCCGGCTTTCATGCGCGTCGCCTCGAATGGATGTGTGAGGGCCTCCACGTGAGCATGGAGGCCAAGCGTTGCGCCGGAATGGACGGTCTGATTGGTGAGGTCCGTGACCTGCTGATGGGCGACTATTCAGGAGATGTGCTGGACGCCGGCCTGACCGCGTCCGCATTCCGGATCACGCAATACAAAATCGTGAGTTACGCGACGGCACATGCGCGGGCACTGCAACTGGGCTTTCCCGGACAGGCTGCACTGCTCGAAAACGTGCGGACCGAAGAGACGAAGGCGTACGAGACGCTCGGTATGGTCGCACGCGCGCTGTCTGATTCCGAGGTCATCGCCGTTGCAACACCGCCGGCCGAGCGCCGACGGGAGGAGGGGGAGGTCGAACCCGAAGATCGTCCGTCGATCCGTCGGGACGAACTTGCGGTAGCACTTCCAAACACCCCCTCGGCCAGGTCTGGCCCGACCGAGGGGGCAAGAGAACGTTATAGCACGCCGAGCAGGTTCAGGAACCAGCCGCGGCTCCGATAACGCAGATCGGTCAGATCGTCCGAGTAATCGGTGAAGTTGTAGCCAAGCCCAACCCGCAGGTTCGTGCCCACCTGCCGGTAGACGCCGAGCAGTACACCCGACCGCGCATCGTTCGCTTCGGTCACGGACAGCCGGCGAAGTTCGCCCACGACGTCCCACTGCTTCACGACATGCAGGTCGCCACGTGCAATGGCCAGCCAGGCAGAGCTGGACATCCACGGAGCAATGTCGGAGGAGCGATCGCGGATCTCGCCGCGCCGGTGTCCGACTTTGCCGCCGATCGAGATCCAGCGGGCCGCTCGCGCGATGGCGTCGACCGAAAGCACGTGACTGCGCTGCGCATACGGGTTGAGCTCGAGCCGCGGGCCGAGCTGGTCCGGGCTGGTCAGATCGTAGAGATAGGTATACCGGAACAGCGCGTTGACCCGGTTGTTGCGCACCGGGCGGTACGCCAGGCCGGCCACGAGTTCGGTGTAGTCGGCATCGAGCCCGCTGGTGCCGGCCGGGCCGGTGCTCACGGCCACGTTGGCGCGGCCGAGCGCTCGCCAGCCGTCCGACAGCTGGACGCCGACGTTGTTCCGGCTCAACCAGGATACCCGCTTTGCCACCTGATCGGTCTTTTCCGTCCGGTACTCGAGTGCGCCACCCCAGCGGAGCCGCTCGGTCGCGTATCCGGCAAAGATGGAGGCCGCCTTCCGATCCACATCGCCGTAGTTCGGATCGGCAATGGTGCCACCTTCCAGCTTGAGGCCCCAGCTCCAGCGGTCCGACGGTGCCAGGTCCAATCCGAAGGCATGGATCAGCCCGGACGGGCCGGCCTCGGACGATTGCTGCCGCCGCTCCGCAAAGAGGCTGACGGCCTCGGAGTACCGGACTCGCCCGCCGGCGCTCAGGTTGCCGGTCCGGCCGCGATATCCCTGGTCGGCGCGGTCGGTGTCCATCAGGTAGTTGAGGTAGAGGCTGGTCCGGTCGGAGACCTGGAACTCGGACTCGACCTTGCCGCCCATCCCGCCGGTACCATCGGTCACCTCCGTCGAGAGGGCAACCCGATCCGACAACCGCAACCTGCCACCGACGCCGTAGCGATCGTTGGTGCTGCGGCTGTCGTCGCGACTCACGGTGCCCTGGAGCAACCCGTAGACGCTGTACCCGCGCGGCGCACCAAGCGAGTCGACCGGCTGATACCCCAGCACGCCAATCAGGTCGGTGCGCTGGCCGACTTCCGAGAGCAGCGCACTGCTGCCGCCGAGCAGACCGGTTTCCCGGCGCTCGTGGCGGACGCCACCCTGGAGCAGAACGTTGCGCGAGAGGCCGAGATCGGTCCCGAACTCCAGGGAGCGGGCGCTGCCGGACAGATCGCCTTCACGCAGATCGGCCTTGGCGCTGACCGCCACCTGGTCGCTGAGCGGAATGCTCAGCTGGCTGCCGCCCTGCCGAGTCGCCTCGGTCGAGAGTTGGCCCGGGGCGGAGAATCCGTTGCCGCGATCCTGCCAGTAGAGGCCGACATGGCCGCGCGAGGTGCCACCGCTCAACTCGGCCAGATCCATCCCGACCTCGACCCGGCTGGCGTTGGCTTTCGAGGCCGTGGTTGCCGAGCTGGCGATGGGGGTGAAGGCAAAGCCGCCGTCGATCGACCGCATGGCCTGGGTTCCGCGTCCTTCCGAGCGGGCCCGTTCCACCGTGACGAACGTACCGGGGCGGTAGCGAAGAGTCACGTCGCCGGCCAGGAGCTCCTGGCCGAGATCGAGACCATCCTGTTTGTAGCCGGTCAGGCCGAGCTGAACGTGATCGCCGACCCATTGGGCGACGCGCCCGCCGGTGGTGAAGTTGTCGAGCCGGATACCCATCGGGGTGTGCTCGTACGCGACCACCAGGTACACCGGGTTGCCGCTCAGGGCGCCTGTGCGCACCAGGCCATGCGATTCCGCGATCGAGGACAGCGGCGCGCGAAGCACGACGCGGCCCTGCAAGGCATTGAGCTCGTAGTCCTGCGTCGGCACCAGCGTCGTCGATTCGAGGACCAGCCCCGATTCGCGATCGCGCACCTCGACCATGACCTGTTCGGAGCCGAGCAGGACATCCTGATTGCGCAGGTAGTAGAGGGAACCGCCGGTGGCGCGGAACTCGTCGCGGGCGCCGGCCGTGCCCGGATCGGCAGCGAAGACGTTGGCGCGCGTGCGCCGCTCGCCGAACTGGGTCGACCCCAGCGCGCGCAGCTGCAGCTCACCGCCATAGAGGCCGCGATTGAACCGGACCAGATCGGTGCCCGTCACCGGCGTCTGAAAGCTGCCCCACATCAGATGCGAATCGTGCCGTTCCAGGCGGACGTGGAACTTGCCCTGGGTCGGCGCATCGTCGATCAGGACCCCATCGTCGCCGTAGACCGGATAGGAGTAGTTCACGTCGAGCCGGCGGAGCAGGGCCATCGGATCCCGCGCGCCGAAGTTCGAGAACAGGTCCTCGATCGGTTGCTCGCGGGTGTCCGCGCTGGCGGTCAGGACGGTCTCGGACCCGAGATCGCCCTTGAGGTAGAAGCCCAGGCGGCCGTCGAGATACTGCTGCCCGCGATAGCGCCGGGTATCCTGACCGGTGACCAGTGCCGCCGGACCCGTGACCGAGTTCTTACCCAGCGTGAAGTCGGCCACCGCCAGATGGAACCAGTCGCGTTGCGGCAACTCGACCGTCCGGGTCAGTTCGTGACGGGCGCCGTCCTGTTCCACCATGATGGTCACGGTATGCGTACCGACCGGCATGATCTCGCGAGCGGCAAAGCGACCGTTCTCGGCCACCGACACGGTCCGTCCGAACACGGTTACCCGCGCCTTCGCGTCGAACTGATCGCCGTTGACCGTGATCGCGGCGCCAACCACCGGAATGTTGATGACCGACCGGTGGTTCTCGCCGTAACCCACCAGCGATTCGCGTTCATCCGACTCCCGGTCGCTCTCGGTCCGGATCCGGTCGACGATGGCGAGCGTCTTGGGCGCCGTTTCGTCGAACCGTCCTTCCCGATCGTAGACGCGAAGGACATAACGGACCTGCTCGATGCTCTCCGGCAACTGCACCGTCCAGCGGAACTGCAGGGTGTTCGGATCGGTCGATGCTGCCACCGCGAGGGGCGGCGCGCCGGTCGAGCCCTCCGCCGGGAGGATGCGCAGCTCGGATCGAGCGATCCAGGCGGCGTAGTTGCTATAGCCGGTGAACATCACCGGTTGATTGCGCAGCGCAGACCGCGGAGCGGTCAGGTTGAGCACCGGGGTACGTTCCCGGAGATCGGCACGTACCTGAATATTCGCCCGTTCGAGGGCGGAATCTTCGCAGCGCGTCCGGTCCTCGTCGTGCATCACGTCGCTGCGAACCCGAGGCTCGCCGTCGACGGTGACCCGGAACGGCAGCGGGGTTCCCGCCGGCCGTTCGGCTGGCGGACACGGTTTCCGGTCCTGACCCGCGAGCGGACTCGCGATCGTCGCCGTGCCAAGGCCCAGGACGAGTGCTGACCAAACGGTCACATCCCAATGGCGGTTCATCGTCCGCCCTCCCGACCGCTCGTCATCTCCAGGACCTCTTCGATGCGCACCACATGCCTGAGCGGCTCCTGTCGCCACTGTGTTCGTATGTAGTCCGCGACCGCCTTGAGTCGGGCGCGGGCCAGTTGTGGATCGTCCGTTCCGGCGCGGTAGATCAACTCGATCACCGCCGCGCGGCCGCGGATATCGTCCTGCAGCGTACCGAGCGATGCGCGCCAGTCGGTGGCGAGCTCGGTGGTCCGGCCTTCGAACGCTTCGTCCCGCATTTCCACCCGGAGCGTTCGGGGCAGGGCGACACCGAAGTTCACCTCGGTCACCTTACCCTGAGTGACGCGCACGGCCCGCGGATTCTCGCTGGTCGTCGCGTAGCCGGTGGGCAGGCTCGCATCATCGAGCTTGACGACGAAGTTGCTGCCGCGATCCCGGTCGGGATATGCCGCGCACGCGATGTGGTACCGGCCGTCGGCATCGGTCGTCACCAGCCAGCCGCGCACGGTGGCGACGCGGATGCTTGCCAGACCGGGTTCACCCGGGTCCTGGACGCCGTTGCCGTTCCGGTCGTCGAACACCTTGCCGATGATGTCCGAGCACTCGAATACCGGATCAGGCACGACTCGCACCGTCGCCATGGCCACTTCCGATAGCGGATTCGTGGGCGGCGGGGCCGGATCGAACACCTGCGCGATGTTGGTGTATTCACCGGTCTGTACTCCGGCGCCAACCATCAGGACCAGGCGGATCACCCGCGTCTGGCCGGGCCGGAAGGCCAGGTTATCCCAGATCAGGGCCCGTCCATTCACGGTCGGTTCACGCGGAACGCCGTCGACCGAGCCCGTGCCGGTCCGATACCGGAAGCCGGCCGGGATCAGATCCCGAATCTGCGCATCCGGCACGTTCACCGACGAGATGTTGGTGACCGTGATGGTGTACGGCACCAGCTGGCCGACCGCGACGTTGACGAGCGAACTTGTCTTGACGATCTGGAACGCGCCCACCGGAGCCGGCTCGTCCGGCGTCAGCGTGACGGGCGTCCCCTCGTCATTGTTGGTCGGATCGCCGTCGCCGTCCGGATCCGGATCGTCGCCGTTCTGCGAACCATCCGTCACGATCGGGGGTCCGCCGGGCGTGCCGGAGGTCGAGCCTTCGGCGCGATTGATCGTCGGCTGCGCAGGCAGCGCGACCACGCCGTAGTCGACTTCGACCGAGAACTCGATGACGCACTGCGTTCCGGGCTCGAGCGACTGATTGCCCGCGAGGAGGGCGGTCTGAGTGGTTCCGTCGAACGCCGGTGAGGCCACCGCCAGGGTCGTCCCGGTGCACGCGGTAACGCGCGCGGCGCTCTGGATCACGATCGAGACGGCGTTCGGGAATGTGGCCGTGAGGTCGTCACGAACCTGGACGTTCGTCGCCGTCACGGTGCTGCTCATGTTGCGAACCGTGATCCGGTAGGGGATCAGGAAGCGCCCGTCGCCGGTCTGGACCGGAGTGCCTGCAGACTTGGCGAGACCGATGCTCTGATGCTCGATCGGTACCTCCGTCGGCGTTTCGGTTTCGCCGGTAACCGGGATGCCGCCCGGGCCTTCAGCCTCGGCCGCTGCCGCGTTCCGGAACGGTCCGGTGTTGGTCGGGAAGAAGCGCACGGTAAAGCGCACTTCCGCGCTCGACGCGTTCGGCGGACCTTGCGGCAGCACACTGCTGGCCGGAATCAGCAAGCCAATGTTCGCATCGGCGCCGGTAAAGACGCCCGCCGGCTGCGCGGTCAGCGACGCGCCGTTCAACGCATTGGTGATGACCGGAGCGCCGACCACGGTGTACTGGCCGGGGCCGGGCATCGCCTCGGTGGTGTAGCTGCCGAACGCCGTCAGGCGATCCGTGACCTGAACCATGGTGAGCGGTCCCGTCCCGGCATTCCGCACCACGATCGCGAAGGTTGCGTCGTAACGGCCGTTCCCGGCGTTCTCGACCGTCACCAGCGATTTGACGACCGCAATGGCGGGAACCGGAACCGGAGTCGGATCGTCGTTGTCGGTCGGATCGCCATTCCCGTCCGGATCAGGGTCGGTGCCGTCCTGCGAGACGTCCTCCGTCGGAGTGCCGCTCGTCGCACCGGTGCCCACGGCTCGCGCCACGTTCAGAATGGCCCGATCGGCCGCCTGCGGGACGACGTCCACGGTCAGTTCGATCGTGCCGCTCGCTCCGACCGGGAGCGATCCGCTCGCCAGCAGGAGGTTGCCGTCGCCGTCGAAGGCCGGGTTGGGGAGTAGCCCGTTGGCGGTGACCGAGACGACCCGATAGGTGCCGGCCGCGAGCACGCCCGAAGGTTGCAGCGTACCGAACGTCCCGCCGGCAGACCCTGCCAGCGCATCGGTCACCCGGACGCCGTCGAGGGGTTCGGTGCCATAGTTGCGCACCAGCATGCTGAACCGGACGCGGAGCCCGCCGCCGGCCAGCGTTTCCCGGTGCGTCAGTTGCTTCGCAATCCCGATCGCCGGCGCGTGCGTTACCGGACGCGTGACGGTCGAAGTGTCATTGCCTGGCGTCGGATCGACCACGGTGGGCGGTCCGACGACCGCGGCCGTATTGGTCGCCGTCATGACATTGCCGAGCACCCGTGCCGTGACCGACAGCTCGTAGAACCGGGTAGCGGGCAACGCGGGCAGGACAGCGCCCGCGGTCAGCTGCGCGGCCGTCGGCGCCGTCGAGCACAGGTTACCGGTAGCGCCGCTGCAGGCCACGGCCGTCAGCGTCAGACCGGACGGGGTGTCCGTCAGCCGGCTGCCGGCGGGCACGTCGGACGGCCCGCGGTTCTCGACCCGAACCAGATAGGTCACGTCGGCGCCGGCGGTAACAGGGCCGGTCGGCGCGGTCTTGGTCGTCACCAGGTCGGCAACCAGCGAGCCGCTGACGACGGCCTCCGCATCGTCGGGCGCCACATTCGCGCCCTGATCGGTTCCGGTGCGGATGTGGCTCGTCACTCGGCTCGTGCCCGACGCCGGCTGCGTATAGCGGACCTCGATCCCGTTCACACCGTCGCCCGAGGCGATCTGTCCCGGCGTCAGTGCCGGGGGCATGCCGGTGAAGGTCACCTCGCCCGTGACGGCGTTGTAGACGGCCGTCGCGCCCGGGACCAGGTTGGCGAACGTGACATCCGTGAGACCGGGTACCAGCGTGATCCGATAGGTCACGCTACGTGCGATGGACGGTCCCAGGTTCTGGAAGCGCACCGTGGCGACAACCGGATCGCCGGCGTTGGCCGTCGGAGTCAGGACGATCGACGTGGTCACATCGGCGAGCTGACCCTCGACCGTCGCCTGCGCAGTATCAGGCAGCAGATTGGCGCCCTGATCGGTCGTGGTGGTGATGCCCGTATTGATCTGGCTCACCCCGCTCGCCGGCTGCGTATACTGGACCGTGATGCCGCTGGTCCCGTTGCCGGATGCGATCTGGCCGGGAATGAGCGTGGCCGGCATCCCGGTCAGCGTCACGACTCCGGTGGTGGCGTCGTAGCTTGCGGTTGCGCCGGCCGGCAGGTTGCCGATCACGACGCCGGTGAGTCCGGGCGTCAGCGTCAGCGTGTAGCCGACGTTGGCGGCCGGCGACGGACCGGCGTTGGTGAAGATGACCGTTCCGTTGACCGGCTGCCCCGGGTTGGCGGTAGCCGGGAAGGCGACGCTTGTCGTCACGTCGGCAATCGGACTACCGACCACCGTGGCCGTGGCCAGGTTCGGCCCGATGTTGGCGCCTTCGTCGGTGGAGGTCGCGATCGTGCTGGTGATCGCGCTGGTGGCGCTGGCCGGCTGGACATACTCCACGGTGATGAACGTGGTGCCGTCGCCGGACGCGATCTGGCCCGGGTTCAGCGTACCAGGCATGCCGGTGAAGGTGACGGTTCCCGTCGTGGGGTCGTAGCTGGCGCTGGCGCCCGCCGGCAGATTGCCGAAGCTGACGCCGGTCAAGCCGGTCGAAAGCTGCAGGCCGTACAGGACGTTCTGCGCAGGTGACGGACCGAGGTTGGTGAAGCGGACCGTACCGGAGACCGTCTCGCCCGCGTTCGCGTTCGGCGGGAAGCTGAGCGACGTCGTCACGTCCGCGATGGCCAGGCCGTTGGTCGGCGCCTGGGCCATGTCCGGCGCCAGGTTGGCACCCTGGTCGGTCGTGGTCGTGATGTAGCTCCGGACCCAGCTGTCGGCCGTGACGGTCTGGATGTAACGCACCACGATGCCGCTGGTGCCGTTGCCCGAGGCAATTTGCCCCGGTGTCAGCGTGGCCGGCATCCCGGTAAAGGTCACGTCGCCGGTTCCGGCACCGTAGCTGGCGGTCACACCGGCCGGCAGGTTGTCGAAGCTCACCTGCGCCGGATCGAGGCCCGGCTCCAGCGCAATCCGGTAGGTCACACCGGCGGCATCGGACGGTCCGTTGTTTGAGAAGCTCACGATGGCCGTCACCGTATCGCCGGCGTTGACCACATTCCCGCCCGGCGGGAAGCTGATCGCGGTCGTCACATCGGCAATCGGAACGCCGCTGATCGTTGCGCTGTCCTGATTCGGTGCGTGGCCAGCGGGTTCCGGAGTCGTCGTGGTAATCTCGCTCGCCACCGTACTGGTGCCGGTGGCCGGCTGGACGTAGCTGACCGTAATACCGGTCGTGCCATTGCCCGAGGCGATCTGTCCCGGCGTCAACGACGCAGGCATGCCGGTGAGCGTGACCACACCGGTGCCCGGGTCGTAGCTCGCGCTGGCGCCGCCCGGGAGGTTCCCTATGACGACACCGGTCAGGCCCGGCTCGAGCTGGAGCGTATAGGTCACGTTGGACGCGGTCGACGGCCCCACGTTGGTGAAGACGACCGTGCCGGTCACCGTTCCTCCGGCATTGACCGTTGCGGGGAAGTCCACCGTCGTCGTCACGTCGGCCACCAGACCACCGGACACCGTGGCGGTGTCGGTGTCAGGCAGGACGTTGGCGCCCTGGCTCGTGGTCGTGCCGATGCCGCTCGAGACGGTACTCGTACCGCTTCCCGGCTGGACGTAGGTGATCGAGATGGGATCGGTACCGTTCCCCGATACGATCGTGCCGGCGGGAATGGTCGTCGGCATTCCGGTCAAGGTGACCGTTCCGGTCGTCGCGTCGTAGCTCGCGGTGGCGCCGGCCGGCAGGTTCGCAAAGCTGACGCCGGTGAGACCCGTCGTCATCGTCAGAGTGTAGGTCGCCCCGTCGGCCGGGAAGGGACCCGCATTCCGGAAGAGCACGGTTGCGAGCACCGTATCGGCCGCGTTGGCCGAGGCCGGGAGGGTGACATCGGTGGTGACGTCGGCAACCGGCGAGACCGGCACCGGGGTCGGATCATTGTTATCGGTTGGTACGCCGTTGCCGTCCGGATCAGGATCGACCCCGTCGTGCGACTGATCGCTCGGGGTCTGCCCGGAGAGTTCACCCGTGCCGTCGGCGTTGGCCTGGTTGGCGTACCCGCCGGCCGGGAAGGGCGAGCTTGGCAGGAACCGTACGGCAAAGCTGACCGTACAAGCTCCGCCGTTCGCGGCAAGCGAGGCAAGCGTCAGCAGCGCTGGAGCCGCGTCGCCGGTGAATCCGGCGTTCGGCGTGCCGCCGACGCAGGCGCCGACCAGGGTCGGGGCCGACTCGACAGTGTATTGGCCCGCGGTCAATACCGCGGCCGCCCCGCCTGTCACGAAGCTACCGAAGTTGGGGGCCGCGCCAGCCAGCGGATCGCGCACCGTGACGCCGGTCAGGTTTTCCAGCCCGTAGTTCTGGACCCGGACCTGGAATGTCGCGGTGAAGCTGCCGTCGGCGCCGGCGGTGGGCGCCGCCATCAGCTGCTTGGCCACACCGATTCGCGCCGCGGGAACGAAGGGGAACAGGTAGCCGGTCCCGGTAACCCCGTCGCCGAGGGCAATGGCGGAGATCGATCCCAGGGTCGCGGCATTGCCGCCGCGAGTGCCGACGATCTGCGTACCTGCCGAGAGGTGCGCTTCGGAGACGGTCCCTCGGGTAATCGTATACGTCCCGGCGGGAAGCCCGCTGAAGGCGTAGGCCCCGGTGGCGTCGGTGGTCGTGGTGACCGAGATCGGCGTGGCGTCGAAGGCGGTGCCGGTCAGGGTCATGGTGATGGCATCGATCCCGGTGTCCGTCCCGTCGATGACGCCGTCGGCGTCGAAGTCGCGGAAGACGCTGCCCGAGACGGCGCTGCCGACGATCGTGACGTCGCCCGACCCGCCGTTGTTGCCGGGCACGATGTCGAGCGACAGGGTCGTACTGATCGTGGCGCTGTTGGTCATGATGCCGGGCGCCGCCGGAACCGCCAGGGCACGAACCGGAACCCGGATCGTCACCACGGCGCCGTTGTCGACCGTGCCCAGCTGGCAGACGAAGCTGGTCTCACCGGCTACGCCGGAACAGGCGCCGTTGGTGATGCTGCCGCCGGTGACACTCACCACCGACGGGGCTCCGGTCAACTCCATGTTGGCCGGCAGAACGTCGGATACCTGGACCGAATCGGCTTCGGCCAATCCGGCGCCGACATTGTTCCGCACCACCAGGTCCCAGGTAAACGGCACCCGGACCCCGACCGAATCGCTCGAGGCCGTCTTGCTCACCAACTGCAGGTCGACTCGGCTCCGGACGGTCGTATTCTCGTCGGTTGCATTGTTGGCCGGCGCGGTTTCGAAACCGCCGGTCGTTTCGTCGGACGCCACGGTGACCTGGTTGTTCCAGATTCCGCTCGTCACGCCGAGCATCACGACATGGAGGGTATCGCTCCGTCCGGCTTCGAGGCGGGGAATCTGGCATACGGCCTGGCCGCCGACCGCGCCTACCGCCGGCAGGGTGCCGCAGCTGCCACCCGACGTGATCAGATGCCGCTGATAGCTCAGTCCTCCCGCCGGCATCTGATCGGTAATGACGACGTTCTCGGCGTCCGAGGGACCGTTATTGGTGACGATGATGCGATAGGCGGTCGAGTCGCCGACCGTCAGCGGGTCGAGCAGGTCGACTTTGTTCACCAGCAGGTCGACCTGCGGCGCGCCCACGGCCGCGTCGAACGTGGCCCTGTTGTTGGTGGCGCCTGGCGCCGCCGGCTCCGTCGTGGTCGTGGTAACCGTCGCGACGTTGCCGATCGTCGAGTTGTAGGTCGGGTAGGTGGGCCGGACCCGGATCGTGATCGTTTCCTGGGTGTCCCACGCGAGCGTGCCGAGCGAGCAGGAAATCACTCGATTGCCGGCGCTCGTCGTCGTCCCGACGCCCGGAGTCGTTGCGCAGCTGCCGGTCGACGCCGTCGCCGAGATGAAGCGGACGCCCAGCGGCAGGGAATCGACGACGATGACGTTCTCGGCCGAACTCGGACCGTTGTTGACCGCGGTCAGGACGTATTCGAGTCCCTGGCCGGCGGGCACCGGCGTAGGAGTGCCGACCTTGGTGATGGTGATGTCGGCGCGCGCATCCACCTGGCTCGTTGCCGTTGCCGTGTTGTTGCTCACATCCGGATCGGCGGTGGTGAAGGAGGCGCCGGCAGCCGTGTTGGTCCGGCTTCCGGTCGTGGCAATCGAGGGACGAACCATGACCTCGAAGACCGGGCAGTCCACGCCTGCCGTACAAACCGGCAGGGTCGGGATCTCGCAGGTCAGCGCCCGGCTGAGGGCGCCCTCGACCGCGGTACTGCAGGCGATGGTACCGGGCGCCACGATGCCGGGCGTGATCGTCTCACCCACGTAACCGCGGCTGGCGCCGACTTGATTGTCGATCAGCGCATCGAAGACGTCATACAGGTAGACGGTGGTGGCCGTCGCCGGGCCGGTGTTGACGACCTCGAGCCGGTAGCTGAGCTGCTCGCCGGCCGGAACCGGCGTCGGTCCGATCACGCTCTTGAGGATCCGGATGTCGGCGGCGTCCAGGCCAGGGCTGGCGGTCACTGGCACCGAATGCGTGTTGTTGGTCAGATCGTTGTCGGGCACCCCGGCGTTGCGGCTGCTCACCACACCGGTATTCAGCAGCGCACCGGTCTGGGTTGCGAAGGTCGTCACCACGATGCCCGGCGCGTCGGCTCCCGCCGGGAGCGGTGTGCCGGCCGGGTAATCCCGTTCGCACACCAGATCGAACGGACCCGCTAACGGAAGCGGGGAGGGCGGTGTACAGGTCCAGCCGGGAGCCGTGATGGCCTGGACGGTCAGCCCGACCGGTACCTGGTCGGTCACCACCAGCGTGCCCGTGAACCCGCTCGGTCCGCGGTTGCCGGCGATGATGGTGAAGTCGAACGGAACGCCCGTCACCGTCAGCGCGGGGCGCGGCGCAGTCTTGAGGATGGTTAGGTCTGCAAACGGCGTCTCTAGGTTGATCGGCCCATCGGTCGCCGTGTTGTTGCCTGGAGCCGGATCACCCGGAGATGACGAGGTAATCGTCGCGGTGTTCTGAATGCCGACGCCGGCCGATGCGATCACGACCGGAATCGTGATCGGACCAAGCGGCACCTCGAACCCGGCGCTGAGACCGCCCGACCCGCGGGTACAGGTCACGGTTTGCCCCGCGACGCCGCAACTCCAGGCGCCCTGCGTCGCCGCGAACTGTCCGGTCAGAATGGTGTAGTTCCCGGGTACCACGTCGACGACCTGCAAGCCGAACGGCACGTCGCCGGTAAAGGTCGGGGTCAGTACGAAATCGAGGGTATCCCCGACGAGGTACGGGCCACCGATGCTGCGGACCTTGGTCAGGGCCAGGTCACTGCCTGCCGTCACGGCGGTGTTGTGGTCGTCGGCGTTGTTGACACTGATCGGGTCCTGCGTAGATGTCACCGAGGCCAGGTGCGTCACCGTGCTCGGCGACGCTGCGCTGATCACCCCGGTAAACGGACCGACCACGGTGCTCCCGCCGGAGACGATCGGGCCCGCGACCGCGCAGGTAATGGTCCCGGCCGACAGCGAGCATCCGCCGGGTAGCCCGCCGGTGAGGGTGAAGCCGGTCGGCACGGGGTACTGGACCGAGATGGCGCCTGCGGTCGTATTGGGGCCGAGATTGCCGACCGTCAGGCTGTAGCTGGCCTGGGAGCCGGCGGCGATCGTTGCGGGGCCGGCAATCGTGACGTACATGTCGGACCCGGCCGTCACCGTCGTCTGTTCGATGACCGTGTTGTTCCCGCCGTCCGGATCGTTCTGATCGCCGGACACCACGAACGTGACCGAGGGGGTTCCCATCTGGGTCGTGCGCAGCAACAGGTCGAAGTCGATCTCGCCGTTTGCCGCCAGGTTGGGCACCGTACAGGTCAGCGCGCCAGGTCCCGCGCCGCCCGTCGCCATACCGCTGCACGCCACCCCGCCCGGTGCATTGATCCCTTCGTAGAGGAATCCGGCCGGAACGGTCACCGCGACGGACACGCCGGTCGCAGTCGTTGCGACCGCATCGTTGGTCACCCGAACGGCGTAAGTCACCACCGCGCCGGCAATGGCCGGGTCCGGCGCATCGCTGATGTTGAGCACCAGGTCGACGTTCTGCGCAGCGGCAGGTGCGACGAATGCGGTGCCGGCGAAGAGGCCGGCCAGGAGGAGGCCGCGTTGTGCCCAGCGGCGCAACAGCTGCGCACCTGTCCCGGAGCTGGCGGGCGAACGCAAAGCGATATGACGATGGTCTGTGATGGCCACGATCAATGGGATCCGATGTCGAGTTTTGTTGGTACCTGGCACACGTACGAGTCCGCTGCCTAGGCAAGTGGCAGGCCCGCGGGCGCCCATCGTTGGACTGCCGGTTTGGCGGAAATCCGCCGAATAAAAACCGTACAGTGACGCAATTCTGGGCGGTTTTCTGCCGTTGGCACTGACCGATTGTCGCACGCGTCAGACAAAGTGTTGCGTCAGACGCACACCGATTTTAGACCGGAGGGGATGAAAATGGTGTTAATTGCAGATAAAGAATCCGCCATAAATGGCGTTTGACTGATTTTCGGGTAGGCTGGTGGAGCAAATTAAGGCCAATCGAGATTGGGGATACCCGCACGGCCGGGGACGACCGTGCGGGGGTTCCAGCGACCTAGAGCACGGCGGTCTCGAGCCGGGCGTAGCTCGTCTCCATCCCACCCGTCATCCCGGTGCCCAGAATTGCGTCCCGCACTTCGGCGTTAGGATAGGTAACCACGATCGAAAGCAGGGTACCCGACGTCATCGGCGTGAGCGTGAGTTCGTTCCGCGTGCTCGGCCCGTCGGTGCCGATCATCTGTTCGGTGGTCACGGACCGATAGGGCGGTTCCAGTTCGAGCAGCTCGCCTTCGAAACCGAAGCGCTGCGATCCGTCGGCCGCTTCCCATTCGTAGCGATAGGTGTCGCCCACCTTCCGTGCGACCTGGCAGACCGGCATGGTCCAGCCGTCGGGGCCCAGCAACCAGCGCTGCAGCAGCTCGGGCTCCTGGTGCGCACGCCAGACTTGCTCCACCGTACCGCGAATGATGCGGGTGATGCGCACCGTCGTATCGGACAGGATCTCGGCCTCGGTCGCCCGGCTGGATGCGAAGGAAGCGAGATCGGCCAGCACGCCATCCATCTGTCCCAGCGCCGACTGCATCCCTTCGAGCATTCCCATCTTCACCAGTTCCTCCATCGACTCGATGCTCGTGAAACGGGTGACGCTCGTGAAGCGCGAGCCGGTGCCGGTAGCTTCGAAACGGAACTCGATCCGCATGGTCGGCATGGTCGCGTTGGGACGGCCGGCCTCATCGGCGAACCCGTCCTCGACTTCGATCCGGCGCTTCGGCTCGACCGCGAGAAAGCGCCACCAGCCGGCTGCCCGGGTACCGTCCGGTCCGGTCATGTAGTACTCGGAGCGGCCGCCCACCGCCATGTCATGACGGGTGAAGCGGGCCGGCCAGGTTTCCGGACCCCAGAACTTCTCGAGCTGCCGAGGATCGGCCCAGGCGTCCCAGAGACGGTCGAGTGAAACGGGATAGTCGCCCACGACGGTCAGGGTCAGGGCCTTCGGATCGGAAGTGACGGATGTAATGGGCATGACTCATTCCTTGGTGGGCAGGGCGAGCACGGAGTCGAGCTGGCTGAAGCGCGCTTTCCAGAGATCCTCGAGCCGGGCCAGCAACTCGCGCGCGCGGGCGAGCCGCTCGGGGTTGCCGCGGACCAGGCGTTCTCGGCCGCGGGCATACTTGCGTACGAGGCCGGCCCCTTCGAGGACGGCGACATGCTTCTGGACTGCCGCGAACGACATCGCGTAGCGGGCCGCCAGAGTGGAGACCGACTGCTCGCCGACCATGACCCGCGCCACGATATCGCGTCGGGTCGTATCGGCGAGCGCGCGGAAGACGCGATCGAGCTCGGCCTCGGAGCAGGGAGAACGTACAACCATATGGTTGTACGTTACTGCCGGGCACACGGCTTCGCAACCCCCGTGTATAGGGAAGGGGGCAGGCGTGTGCTTCTCGATCACTATCGACGGGTTGCGCTCAAGGTGATAATGAGATATCTATACAATTGATAACGACATATCCATATCGAAGGTGATGTCCTTCGGCGCGACAACGACAGTCGTTGCCGATGGCGAGGGGTTCCTCGCCACCCTGCTCACCAATTCCCCCTATACGGAACGACCAGCATGACGACAGATTCTCGAGATCGGATTGGACTCGTTCAGAACGCCTGGAGGCTCGCGCGCCTCGTCGCGGTTCCGCTCATTCTCTCGGCCTGTAGCGACAACACGGGGCCGGATCAGGAGCTCGAGGTCACCAGCGCGGTCGTCCTCGAACGGGCCTCGGGAACCGAGGTGGTCCATACCCACGGTTCCGGCGCCGGGATGACCTGGCATGGCCGGATCCATCTCCACCCGGGTGATCAGAAGGCCTACACCGTTCGGCTCATCACCCGCGACGGCGAGGCCGTGCCGCTCGGCAGCGAATACACCATCCATGCGAACCTGGCGTCCGGCGCGCCGTCGGGCGTCGCGACCTTGGCCCCGCACGGCGACCATGTCGACGTCTCGGCCGTCGGCGTCGGAACGGTGGGCGTGGTCCTGGTCCTGCGCCGAGGCAACGTCACACTGTGGGAGTCGCCGGCGCTGACCGTCGAGGTGGTCGACCACGACGATCATGACGACCATGCAGATCCCGACGACATCGCCGTGATTCGTCTCGATCGCCGCGATGGGAGCGGACACGTCGCCCACACGCACGGCACGGGCGCCGGCATGCACTGGCATGGGCGACTGGCGCTGCCGCTCGGTGAGGAAGTCGAGCTCGACCTCACCTTCCTGGATGCGGACGGCGACACGCTGCAGTTCTTCCCGGGTGAGTTCACGCTGGGCGCGGCCCTCGCACCTGGTTCGACGGCAGGCGTGATCGATATCGATGTCCACGGCGATCACCTGGAAGTCGTCGCGTCCAGTGTTGGTCAGGTCCAGCTCATTTTCTCCATCCTGCATGGCGATCACTCGGACTTCGATGCGCCTCCGCTGGAGGTTGAGGTAACCGATCCGACCGTGCTCGATATCTCCAAGCTCACCGGTACGGTAGCCTACGTCTGTGAGTACAATGATGGCGACAACGACGAGCTGTGCCTGATGGGCGCCAACGGCGCGGGGTCGCGCCGGATCACCGAGAACGACGGGCCGGATCGCGCTCCGACCTGGAGCCCGGACGGAGCCCGTCTGGTCTTCAACAGCCGTCGCGCGCCGCACGCCGATCGGCCGCAGATCTATGTCTATGATGTCGCGACGTCGGGTGTCACCCGCGTCTCGGACGGCCCGCTGGAGGATCAGCGCGCCTCATGGACGCCGAACGGCGCAGAAGTGGTGTTCCAGCGCGGCAACTTCACGATCGGGTATGAACTCTTCCGTCAGCACATCGCCAACGGCGCACTGGTCCAACTGACCGATAACGCCGGCAAGATCAACGCGGCGGGATCGTACTCGCCGGACGGGACTCGGCTGGTGCTCCAATCCAATCGAGACGTGGCTGGCCTGTTCCCCTTCTCGACCTATCTGATCGACGTCGCGACCTCGGCCGTTACGCGGCTTGCGGCCGGCGTCACTGACTCACACGACGGGCCCCGGTGGTCGCCGGACGGGCAGCGGATCGTACTGGCCGCGGGAGGCGATCTCTACATCGTCACCGTGGCGACCGGTGCGGTGACGCAGGTGACCAGCGACGGCTTCTCCGACTCGTCGCCTGATTGGTCACCGGACGGCAAGATGCTGGTCTTCCAGTCCGACCGGATGGGTGAGGACAAGACCTCGATCCACGTGATCGAACTGGAAACCGGAGCGATCGGCACGCTGGGTGAAGGCCGGACTCCGGTGTGGACGGCTCGGACGTCCAATTAGTCGCGAGGACTTGAGGCCGTTCGGTGGGACGGAGCCGGGCAATCAACTCGGCTCCGAGCCTCCGCCACCTGGTCGTGGTAATCCGAACGATCCGCGAGAGCTCGGCATCGAGAATCGATCGTCGAATATTGTTGTGCGATGAACCCAGACGCACATCTAATCTGGGATCCGTCTTGTTTCTAATTCGTGATGTCGGGAGGCTTGCTACTCGGGGTCGTAGCGTAGCAGTCGGAGCGCGTTACCCACCACAATTAGCGTGCTTCCCTCATGCACTGCGACGGCGATTCCAATGCCGAAAACACCCGATATCGTCGCAAGAATCAGGAGGCCGATAACCGTAAGGGAGACGAAGAGGTTTTGTCGGATGATTCCACGCGCTTGTCGGGACAGGCCGACCGCAAATGGTAGCTTGCCCAGGTCGTCGGCCATGAGGGCGATATCCGCTGTTTCGAGTGCGACGGCTGTTCCTGCCCCGCCCATGGCAATTCCTACCGTTGCGTTGGCCAGTGCCGGAGCGTCGTTGACTCCGTCACCGACCATGGCAACTTGTCCGTGGATGGCAATGAGTTCCTGAACCGCATCGACCTTGTCCTCCGGAAGTAAGTCAGCTTTGACCTCGTCGATTCCGACATCGCGTCCGATTGCGGCGCCGACTCCCGCATTGTCTCCCGTGAGCATGACGAGGGGCGAGACTCCGAGCCCTCGAAGCCGATCGAGGATTGTGCGAACACCTTCGCGTGGTTGGTCGGCGAGCCCGATCGTTCCGAGCCACCGATCGCCGTAGCGAACGGACATCGTGCTCTGACCGGTGCTGCGCAGCGCCTCGACGGCGTCACGAACCTCTGCCGGAACAGTGATTCCGGCTTCCTCCCACATCCGCAGACTTCCGATCTCTACGACCTGACCATTCAGCTCCGATCTAACCCCCCGCGCCGTGACGCTTTCGAGCGCTCCAGCCGTCGGCAGTGCAAGTCCGTCGGCCGCGGCTCGGCGTACGACGGCCTGAGCCAAGGGGTGCTGACTTCGCTGCTCGACGGCCGCCGAAACCGTCAGAAGCTCCTGGAGGTCAACGCCAGCTACTGGACGGAGGTCTGTTACTTCCGGCTCCCCTCGAGTGAGCGTTCCCGTTTTATCGAGGGCCATAGCGCGCAGAGTACCGAGATGCTCGAGATGCGCACCGCCTTTGATCAAGACACCCTTTCGCGCAGCTTGGGCAATACCGGCGAGTACTGTCGCAGGAGTCCCCAGGGCGAGTGCACACGGCGAGGCCGCAACGAGCAGAGCCATCCCGCGATAGAAACTGGTGCTCCAGTCCCAGAGCCCGAGCAGTGGGGGTAGTACGATGAGTAGGATATCGGCAATCAAAACGACCGGGACGAAGATCCGTTCAAACCGCTCCGTAAAGCGCTGAGTTGGTGCCTTTTGAGTTTGGGCTTCCTCGACGAGACGGACGACGCGATCGAGGGTGCGATCTCCCACGGCGCGGGTAGTCGAAATCTCGAGTGCTCCTTCGCCGTTGACGGTTCCCGCAAAAACCTCATCACCCTCGGCCTTATCGACTGGAACTGATTCTCCAGTGATGGGCGCCTGATTGACTGCCGATTTGCCGCGCGCGATCACTCCATCGACAGGGATGCGTTCTGCTGGACGAACGATGACGAGGTCGCCGGCAAGGACCGATTCAATAGGGACCTCAAATTCCCGCGCGTTGCGCTGCACCCTAGCTATCGGTGGGGCAAGATCCGCCAGTGCCCGAATCGCGTTACGGGCGCGCCCGAGCGCGTAGTGTTCCAACGCGTGTGCCAATGAGAAGAGGAACAACAGAAACGCGCCTTCGGCCCATTCCCCCAGTACGGCAGCTCCCAGCGCCGCAAGGAGCATCAGAAGGTCGATATCAAAGGCGAGCTTCCCTTGCCGTGCATCCTTGACCCAGTGACGAACGAGGTCAAAGCCCCCGAACGCGTAGCTGATCACATAAAGCACGATGGCCACAGTCGTCGTGACCTCGAACCACCTCCCCCCGGCCCAGGCAACTATGAGCAGTCCGCCAGCAATGAGGCTCCACGCCAGCTCCCGGTTTCGCCAGTACCATGATGATGGTTTTGGGCTGACTTCGGATGAGGGAAGTGGTACATCGCCGGGCTCCGCCGCACCGTACCCGAACTCATGGACCTGCGACCGTATCTGATCAGCCGATACAGTTCGGAGATCGAACTCGATCCGGGCCTGCTGCGCCGGAAGGCTGACCGATGCGCTCAGAACGCCGGGTAGGCCCCGCAATCGGGATTCGATTCGGAGCGGAGCATCTTCACTGCCGATCAAGCGGATAGGGATCAGGAGATGTCCGAATCGGGTGGTGATCTCTGCACCTGCTGCCGCAGCACGACGCTCGACTTCAGCCAGGCTGATCTGGTCCGGGTCGTAGTCGACGCAGAGCGCCGTGCCTTCGTCGCTGGTAGGCTCAACGAGGTGAGTGCGGATAATCCCCTTGGTCTCGGCTAACAGCGCCTGCAGTCGGGACACGCAGGCGTCGCGTGCGTCCGGCGTATCAGGAAGAAGCAGCGGGAGATTGAGCTCGATATGCTTCATCACGAGGTCGACACCCCTGGGATCGGGTCCGAAAAATCTGCATTGTCGAACGACTTCTGGGAGGATTTGCGCTCAAACGCAAGATACAGGAGCGGCAGGACCAGCAGCGTCAGCAGAGTTGCTGTAATCAGACCGCCAATGACCACGGTGGCCAGCGGGCGTTGGACCTCAGCCCCGGCACCACTGGACAGCGCCATGGGCAGGAAGCCTAGACTCGCGACCAACGCTGTCATCAGGACCGGCCGTAGGCGAGTCGTGCCCCCGTCACGAACGGCCTGCTCGAGCGGCTGGCCCTCATGGCGCAGGTGGTTGATGTACGAGACTAGCACGACCCCGTTCAGAACAGCCACACCGAAGAGTGCAATGAAACCGACACCCGCCGAGATGGTAAACGGCATCCCCCGCAGCAGCAGGGCAAAGACGCCGCCCACGATGGCGAGCGGAATGCCCGTAAAGACCAGCGCCGCCTGCCGTAGCGAATCGAATGTCGCATAGAGCAGCACAAAGATCAGCAGGAGCGACAAGGGGACGACGAGCATCAGGCGCCGCGTGCCGCGCTCCAGATTCTCGAACTGCCCGCCGAAATCGACGCGGTACCCAGGCGGCAGCTTGATTGCGCCAGTCGAAAAGAGTGTTTCGACGTCTTCCACGAAGGAACCCATGTCACGGCCGCGAACGTTGCCTTCGATGATCACCAGGCGGCTCCCCGCCTCATGGCTGATGTCGGAAGGGCCTTGAACGGCCTCGATCCGAGCCAACTGACCCAGCGGAACCCGAGCCCCGCTAGGTGCGCTGACGAGCAGGCCCGCCACGGTTTGCTGGTCGCGACGGACGCTTTCGGGGAATCGCACCGCAAGGGCAAAGCGGCGTTGGCCCTCGAGGATGGTGGTCGCCTCGATACCGCCGATCGCCTCGACGGTCCGCATCACGTCAGCTGCGTTGATCCCATACCGCGCCAGTTGTTCCGGCAAGGCAATGATCTGGAGCTGTGGCAGTCCTGACAGTTGCTGGGCGCGAAAGCCGGCCGCCCCTTCCACTTTGGCAACCCCCGCTACCGTTGCATTGGCCAGGCTGGCCAGGGTTTCGAGGTCATCGCCAAAGATCTTGATCGCCAGATCGCTGCGCACGCCTGCAACGAGTTCATTGACCCGAAGCTCGATCGGCTGACTGAAGCTCGCGACCAGGCCCGGAATGCGTTCGAGTTCCTCGGTCATCATGGCTTCGAGGTCAGTCTTGTTTCCGGCCTTAGTCCACTGCTTTTCGGGGTTCAACATCACAAAGACGTCGCTGATGTTGACTCCCATGGGATCAGTGGCAATCTCCGGACGCCCCGTCTTGGAAATGATGTCGCGGATCTCATCGGGAAAGGCTTCTCGCAGCCGTGCTTCCATCACCGTCGATTGCCGAACCGATTCCTCCAGTGACACGCTGGGCAGTCGCAGCACCTGAATCGCCATGGCCCCCTCGTCCAATCGCGGAATGAACTCGGAACCCAGAAATGGGATGGCGCCAATCGCCGCGACGATGAGGACTCCGGCTGTTGCGAGGACCCGACGCGAATGGTTGAGCGTCCACTCGAGCGCTGGCTGATACAGACGTTTGGCATGGCGCATCAGCCAAACATCCTTTTCCTCCACCTTGCCTCGCAGACCGAAGGCAATCAACACGGGCGTGAGGAGAAAGGTCAGGATCAATGACCCGGCAAGGGCGAACACGACCGTGAGAGCCATGGGTCGAAACATTTCGCCTTCGACGCCTTGGAGCGTCAGAATCGGCAGGTAGACGACGATGATGATCCCCACGCCGAACAGAACGGGTCGGGCAACCTCCGCGCACGATTCGGCGACAGTCTCGAGAAATCCTTTCTTCGTGCGATGTCGCTCCGACAGGTGTCGCAGTGAGTTCTCGACCATGACGACGGATCCATCGACCACGAGGCCGAAATCGATCGCGCCGAGACTCATCAGGCTGCCGGCAATCCCCGCCTGCAACATGCCGCTGAAGGCAAACATCATGGAGAGCGGAATGGCGAGCGCCACGATCAGCGCCGCTCGAAGATTGCCTAACAGAAAGAACAACACCGCAATGACGAGGACGGCCCCTTCGAGCAGGTTCCGTTGGACGGTGGCAATCGTACGGTTGACCAGTTCGGTGCGATCGTAAAACGGACGGACCGACACGCCCACCGGCAGGATCTGTTGGAGGGTGGCAAAGCGAGCCTTGACCGCATCCAGCAGCGTCCGGGAGTTCTCTCCCATCCGCATCATCACGATCCCGATCACCGCCTCACCCGTTCCATTTGCCGTGACAGCGCCTTGCCGGATGGTATGACCAATCTCGACATCGGCGAGGTCCGCAACTCGAACCGGGGTTCCCTCACGGCTGGTGACGACGATGCTGCGGATCTGATCGAGATCCTGTATCTGGCCGACGCCGCGGATGATGAGTTGCTCGGCGCCCTGCGTGATGTAGCCGCCACCCGCATTGATATTGTTCGCAGCGACGGCGTCGAGGACCTGCTCCAGGGTCACGCCGAACTGGATCAGGGCTTCCGGGCGGATCAACACCTGATACTGCTTGGCAAAGCCGCCGAATGAGTTAACCTCGGCAACGCCCTGAACGCTGCGCAGCTGGGGCGCGATGATCCAATCCTGAAGGGTGCGCAGATCCGTCAGACTCTGCTTCGCCCCCGGATCAGCCACGACCTTATACTGAAAGATCTCGCCCAGCCCGGTCGAGATCGGGCCCATTTCCGGTGTGCCAAATCCTTCTGGGATCTGCTGGCGGGCCTCCTGCAAGCGTTCCTGCACCTGTTGACGTGCAAAGTAGATGTCCGTCCCATCTTCGAAGATGATCGTGACTTGTGACAGGCCGAACTTGGAGAGGGAACGGACCTCCTGCAGTTTGGGTAGCCCGAACATGGCAAGTTCGACCGGCAGCGTGATCTGACGTTCGACCTCCAATGGCGACAGGGCCGGAGCATTCGTGTTGACCTGAACCTGGACATTCGTTACGTCGGGGATGGCGTCGATTGGCAGCCGAATCATGGACCAGAGGCCGACGCCGACCAGGATTGCGGTCAGCGAGAGCACCAGCAAACGATTGCGCAGCGCGAACACGATGATGCGATGCATATAGGCCTCTCAATGACCGTGACCGGCTTCACCGATCTCGCTGCGAGCGAGCTCGGATCGCAGCGCGAACGCGCCAGTGCTGACGAGCCGTTCACCCGCCGCCAGTCCAGACAGGACGACGACCCGCCCGCTGTCGGCGGCCGCACCGAGCTCTACGGTGCGGACCAGGAACTCGCCGGCAGTCGTGCCCGGGACAAATACGACCGTCCGTCCGGGCAGGCGTTGAACCGCGTCCTCGGGAATGACCACAAACGGGGCACCGCCCTCATCCACATCGATCTGCGCGTTGGCAAACATTCCCGGCTTGAGAATGCGAGAGGGATTCGGAATCTCCACCCGCACTCGCACGGTCCGCTTTTCCGGCTCCAGGATGTCCCCGACATACGCGATCGTTCCGGGAAAGACACGCCCGGGATACGCGGCCGTCGAAATCCGCACAGCTTGCCCTCGACGGACCCGCGCGAGATCACGCTCGTACAAGTCGAGTTCGATCCACAGGCGATCGAGGTTGGCAACGGTAAACAGCTGCCCGGATGAGGTGGACACTTCGCCGAGTGTGGCGTGTCGCGCGACCACGACGCCGGCAAACGGGGCCGTCAGCGCAAATCGTCCGCCTTGTCCTGGCTCCGTTCCCAGTACCTGGAGGCGCTGGCGGGCGCTGTTGAGCGCAGCCTCCGCGCGACGGAGGTCGGCCTCGGCGTCGAGCATTTCCTTGCGGCTCGAGATGCCCTGGCTTTGCAGTCGGCGTTCACGCTCGAAGTTTTCTCGGGCGATATCGACCAGCGCGGCCGCTTCGCCCTCGTCCGCTCGGACTTGACCGACCTCGGCGCTCTCCAGCACGGCTAGCGTCTGGCCTGCCACAACGCTGGCTCCCAGGTCGACGGTGATTTGTACGATACGCCCGTCGACCCGCGCTCCGACATGACTCAGACGATTGGCGTCATACGTGATCGTTCCGGTTACCGGGAGGCTTGTGGTTCGAACAGTATCAGCCGAGATCACGCTGATCCGGGACACGGCAATTGCCGTTGAATCGAGCCGGACCCGCTCGTGCTCTTCCTCGGCAGTTTCCGACTCCTGCCCATTCTCCGGCGTCTTGCTGGCCTTGCCACATCCAGATCCCCAAGCGGCTATCGCGAGCAGGAGGGCAACGCGAGCCGCGAAGTGCGTGGTTGACATATTTACCTCGATTCCTCTCGCGGCCGTGGCGCGGAGATCAGGTCAAAGGTTGCCGTCGCTGCTTGCAGGCCGATCCATGCCTGGCGTGCAGCAAGCCAAGCATCGACGGACCCGAGTTCTGCGTCGAGTAGCTGATTGCGAAGAAGCAGGAGCGTCGGGAGGGCGACCTTCCCGGCTTGGAATGCAGTATCGAGCAGCTTCTGGCTGGTGCGGGCGGGAGTGAGGACGTCATGTTCGAAGATCTGAGCCTCGTTGACGGCGGACTGGTAGGCACGGACCGCCGCCGCGACCTCGGTTCGTACTGCAAGCTCTGCAGCCTCTTGCCGGAGCTGGGCTTGTCGGGTCCGGGCGCGCTGCTCATCAACAGTGCCGCGATTTCGCTGAAAAAGCGGAATCGGGAGACTGATCTCCAGACCGATTCGTGACGGTCCGTATCGCGTCGCTGGTAGAGCATTGGCGTCTTCCTGGCGTGCGAGGAACCCGCCGACGGTCGGATTTGGGATGGCTTCACGAGCGGCCAGACGGCTCAGGGCGTCGAAGTAGCGGACGCTCAGCCCTTCGGCTTGGAGGTCGGGCCGCCGTTGCATGGCCACCGCAACGAGCGAATCGACGGACAATGCCATTGGCATCGCCGGATCGGTCGCCTCATTCACCGCTCGAACTCGTATCGTCGGGGAAAGGCCCACTTGCTGTTGTAGCTCGAAGTCGGCGATCAGCGCTTCACGCTCGGCTGCTAGCTGGCGTGCCCGGGCCCGTCCGGCCTCGATTTCGGCCAGATTCGCATCCATGACACTGATCTCGCCTTCTCGGGCTTGCGTGCGAGTCGTGCGTAGCAACTCTTGGCCGAGGTTCGAGAGCTCGGTGACGACAGCCAGTCGCTGTTGCGCTGCGAGAGCGGAGTAGAACGCCCGGCTGACACTCAGAAGGGTGGTACGGGCCGCGTTCTCGGTGAGCGCCCGAGCCCGTTCGAGCCCGGCGGTCGCGGCCCGGACACGCAACGTACGTTGCCCGCTGAGCGCGACTTCCTGCCGCAGCGTGATCTCATACTCGCCGACGCGGCCGTCGGACCCGGCACCCGGCGCTCGCACCTCGAGACTCGGATTGGCGCCCACGACGCGTGCCTGGCGCAGTGTTCCCCACGCAATCCCGATTTCCTCGTACTCGGCAAGCAGTGTGGGATTCTGTTCCCGCGCCAGACGCAGGGCATCCCGGAGCGAGAGGTTGAGTGTATCCGTCCGACTCGCCGCGGGAGTCGGAGTGCTCATTGCCTGTGCCGATGCGATCGCTCCGTCGGGAGGCGTCGACAGCATCAGCAACCAGGCCATGAGCAACCAAGTGCGTTGCATATGTGCCTCATCGTTTTCAGCGACGGCAGGAATGACTCGAATGCTCGCCACAGGGCGAGTCCGTGATCAGGACCTTAGGCCGTCAATTGTTTTTGGTTGTAATAGCCGGCGCGATATCCTGCGGCCGGAATGTTCGACTACTGCCGGGGAGGACGGAAAAAGGTGCTGGAAATCAGATCCGATGCCAGGGCGGTCTCGGGATAAGTGACGTGAGTGTCGTTCCGGGTGGCGACGACGAGCGGACCGGTTACGTCCAGTTGTTCACCATGTTGATGAGTGCAGTGGTCGCTCGAGGTGCCGTGCTGATGCTCGGGCCCGTGCGATGCGTTGTCTTCATGCCCATGCTCCCCTCGTTCGGAGTGAGGGTGGGCCGCCGCTTGCTCGGACGTCTCGTGGTGAACGGCACCGTCCCGCAACTCTCCCGCCACCGCTTCCAGGGAGGAAGCAGTAAGGGAAAGGAGCATGATGAGCGTCAACAGACGCGACAGGACAGTACGCACGATCGACACGACGTCCACTACGGGTACGCCCCAAAGGTAATTCCGGAACGGTTGTAGGCCAATGGGATTGGATTGGAGACTCGTAATGCGCGTGCCGCCAGTAAGCTAGTGCCGACATCCGCAATGAACGCCATCCGGAGCGCGGCACGACCGAGTAACGCCGGGGCCAACTATCTCATCCGGATGATCCTTGGTCCTCTCAAGCACTACATCAGTACCGATCCGACCCATCGCAACGCTGCTCGTCATTGCCGAGCTCGCGCGCGAAGTCAGGCAGCCGACGATTAGAATTGCTGAGGTTGTCACGGTGTCGGCTGGATCGGCTAACTTGAAACCAGCAGCGATCCGATACGCATCAATCAATCCCACATCCTCGAGATGCTCAAGATCCTGATCCGGACTGGGGAGACGACTGGGCGATGATCCGTTGGAGGACGAGATCCATTTCCTCGGCAGCCAGGTCCCAACTGCGGCTGGATACCCGCTTACGGGCTGCCCCGCCTAGCTTCGCAACAGCTTCCGGATTATCGATAAGATAGCGCAGCGCATCTGCCAGGGTGGGCAGGTGATGGTATGGTACCCAGAGCCCGTCTTCGAGGTGCCGTACGGCGTCCTGCAGACCTGGTGCAAACGCGACTACCGATGGGGTGCCCATCCGCGCGGCTTCGAGGACGGTCAGTCCGTATCCTTCTTTGCGCGACATCAGCACGTTGGCCCAGGCGCGGGCCAACAGGTCGTCGCGTTCGGTGTCACCAATGGCTCCTAAGAACTCCACCGGCAGGTGATCGCTCCGCCGTACCATTCGCTCCAACCGAGAACGATCAGGGCCGTTGCCGACAATGGCCACCCGAAACCTTCGACCCTCGTGCTGGAGCATCCGGGCTGCCTCGATCAGTAAATCGATCCGCTTGTACCGCTGCAATCGCCCGACGTAGACGAAGAGCGGCTCTTCGGTGCGAGATGGTGTCTCATCCGGCGGCGGGTCGACCGCGTTCTCGACTACTACGATGCGATCCGACGGCACCCCCCGCGCAATCAGTTCGTGCCGCGTACTCGGCGAAACGGCCGCGATCTCCGCACCGGCGTAGATCAGGTGCAGCGGTTGCTCGGCCAACCAGGTGAGCAGGGCGATTGGCCACGGTGCCGCCGCGAAGGCGACCGACCCCCAGAGGTGATGGGCCAGCATCAGCCGCGGAATCGACCTGGGAAGGATGAGGGGGATCTTGTTGAGATCCTCGATCAGGAGGTCGAACCGGCGCCGCGCCAGCAGGCGGCGGATCACGAAGGGCGCCCGGACGGCAAAGTCGAAGGTTCCGCCCACCCGGACCACCGCCATACCCGCGACCGAGGCCACAGGGCGCGCGCCCGGATATCCCGACGTGACCAGCGTGATCTGGTGCCGCTCCGCCAATCGGCCGAAGATCTCGAGTAGGTGCCGCTCCGCCCCGCCCGCGCGGGGGTGAGTCGGGTCCATCCAGTTGACCAGCAGGATTCGGCGCGGCGGGGCAGGGTGCATTGCAGGAATGACCCTCGCTGGTCCGTGGAGGTCACGGACCGGGGAGTGCCGCGCTTGCTGTCCGATCGTGACGGATGTCTATTCCGCCTGGTGCAGGCACCGAGCCGGTGCCCCCTCCCGGGATTTCCCGTACGAGAAAGTCGAGATCATGACCATCAAAGCCTACGGTGCCCTGGCGGGCGACCAGCCCCTCCGGTCCCTGGATATCACCCGGCGTACGCCCGGCCCGCGCGATGTACAGATCGACATTGCTTACTGCGGCATCTGTCATTCCGACCTCCATCAGGTGCGCTCCGAGTGGGCCGGTACGCTCTATCCCTGTGTACCGGGGCACGAAATCGTGGGCCGGGTGACTCTGGTGGGGCGCGATGTGTCGGCCTTTGCGGTCGGGGACTTGATCGGTATCGGTTGCATCGTCGACAGCTGCCGCGACTGCGATGACTGTGCCGGTGGGCAGGAGAACTACTGTGACGAAATGGTCGGGACCTACAACGGTGCCACGCCGGATGCGCCAGGCCACACGCTGGGAGGCTACTCGCAGCAGATCGTGGTAGACCAGCGCTACGTGCTGCGGGTCCGCCACCCCGAAGCGCAGCTGGCGGCGGTGGCGCCGCTCTTGTGTGCCGGGATTACCACCTACTCACCGCTCCGCCATTGGAAGGTCGGGCCGGGCCAGAAGGTGGGCGTCGTCGGCGTCGGCGGGTTGGGGCACATGGGGATCAAGCTCGCCAATGCGATGGGCGCGCATGTCGTGGCCTTCAGCACCTCGGATTCCAAGCGTCAGGCAGCGCTTGCCCTTGGTGCGCACGAGGTGGTGGTCTCGCGCAACCCCGATGAGATGGCCGCGCACACCAAGAGCTTTGACTTCATTCTCAACACCGTGTCGGCGCCGCACCCGCTGGATCCGTTCATCGCGTTGCTCAAGCGGGACGGGGCCCTGGTGCTGGTAGGCGCTCCGCCCACGCCTCACCCCTCGCCCAATGTCTTCGGGTTGATCATGAAGCGGCGGAGTATCGCGGGCTCCCTGATCGGCGGGATTCCCGAAACGCAGGAAATGCTCGACTTCTGCGCCGAGCGGGGTATCGTGGCGGATATCGAACTGATCCGAGCGGGCCAGATCAACGATGCCTACGAACGCATGCTCGCAGGCGACGTCAAGTATCGCTTCGTGATCGACAACGCCTCGCTGGCGGCCTGACCTCAGCATTCCGCAGGCCGGATCCGCAGGAGCAGGTCCTTGGCCTCGACCCGATCGCCGGCATCCACGTGGAGCTCCGTCACGACCCCGTCTGACGGAGCATACACGGTGCTCTGCATCTTCATCGCTTCCATCATCAGCAGCTTGTCGCCCTTGACGACCTTGCTGCCCACCGACACGACGAGTTCGGCGATCAATCCGGGAATCGGCGCCGCCAGCTGCGTCGGATCGTCGGTGTCTGCCTTGGGGCGCGCTTTGGTCTTCGGCGTCGACTTCTGGTCGACCACGAAGGTGTCGCGCCCGATGCCGTTGAGGTCATAGCTCACCGCGCGCCGGCCCTCCTCATCCGGTTCGCCCACCGAGATGAGGCGGATGATCAGCACCTTACCCTCCTCGATATTCACCGAGATTTCCTCGCCGGGCGTGAGTCCGTAGAGGAACGCTGGGGTTGGCAACACGCTGACGTCGCTGTACGCGGTCAGGTGCTTGGCGTAGTCCAGGAACACCTTGGGGTACATCAGATACGAGAATACGTCGTCGTCCGTCGGCTCGCGGCGCAGGCGATCCTTGAGCTCGGCGCGTACCTTGCCGAGGTCGAGTGCCGCTGGCGCGCTCGCGTCGGCACGGCCGCTCACGGCCGCTTCGTACCGGGCCCGCGCCGTGGCGTGGCGCTCCGGCCCCAGCACCGCGAGCGAGACATCCTCCGGCCACCCGCCGTCGGGCCAACCCAGCCCGCCCATCAGCATGTCGATCACGCTCTCGGGAAACGGCGTGGCACCCGGCTCCAGGTTCATCACGTCCGCGGGGCGGATTCCCTTGCTGAAGAGGAAGAGCGCCATGTCGCCCACCACCTTGGACGACGGCGTCACTTTCACGATATCGCCGAACAGCTGGTTCACCTCGGCGTAGGTGCGGGCAATCTCGGGCCAGCGATGCCCGACGCCCATCGCGGCGGCCTGCTCCTTCAGGTTGGTGTACTGTCCGCCTGGCATCTCGTGCAGGTAGACCTCCGCCGAGCCGCTCTTGGGGGCCGAGTCGAACGGCGCATAGTAGGTGCGCACCGCCTCCCAATAGTCGGAAAACTCGTTCAGGGTGTCGAGGTCGAGCCCCGTTTCGCGCGGCGTGTGCTGCAACGCCGCGACCACCGAGTTGAGGTTGGGCTGCGAGGTGCTGCCGCTCATCGACGCCAATGCCAGGTCCACCACGTCCACGCCGGCATCGGCCGCGCGCAGCACGCTGGCCGACGCAATGCCGCTCGTGTCATGCGTGTGGAAGTGGATCGGCAGGCCGATCTCGCCGCGCAGCGTCTCGACCAGTTTCTTGGCGGCGAACGGGCGGCAGAGCCCGGCCATGTCCTTGATGGCCAGCATGTGCGCGCCCATCCGTTCCAGCTCTTTGGCCAGCCGGATGTAGTACTGGAGCGAGAACTTGTCGCGCCGGTCATCAAGGATGTCGCCGGTGTAGCAGATGGCGGCTTCGCAGATGGCGTGGGTATCCTGGACCGCCTCCATCGCCACCCGCAGGTTGGGCAGGTAGTTGAGCGAATCGAAGACCCGGAAGATGTCCATCCCCTCGGCCGCCGCGTGCCGCACGAACCCCGCCACCACGTTGTCGGGATAGTTGGTGTAGCCGACCGCGTTGGCGCCCCGGAAGAGCATCTGGAAGCAGATGTTGGGCACCGCCGCGCGCAGCTGGCGTAACCGCTCCCACGGGTCTTCGCTCAGGAACCGCATCGCGGTATCGAAGGTGGCGCCGCCCCACATCTCCAGCGAGAAGAGCTGCGGCGTCCGGCGGGCCACGGCGGCCGCGGAGGCCAGCATGTCGTAGCCGCGCACCCGAGTGGCCATCAGCGACTGGTGCGCATCGCGCCAGGTGGTGTCGGTAATCAGCAACCGCTCCTGGCTGCGGGCCCATTCCGCGAACTTCTGGGGTCCCAACTCCAGCAGCAATTGGCGCGTGCCGGCCGGCGGCGCCGTGCTCGGATCGAACGGAATCGGCCGCGCTACGGGGAGAGGAGCGTTAGGTCGGTACCCCTTCGCATGGGGATTGCCGTTGACGATCACGCCGGCCAGGAAGTTGAGCAGCTTGGTCGCCCGATCGCGCCGAGGCTTGAACTTGACCAGCTTGGGCGTGGTGTCGATCAGCGTCGTGGTGGCTTGGCCGCTCTGAAACTTGGGGTGCGCAATGACATTTTCCAGAAACGGGATGTTCGTCTTGACGCCGCGAATCCGGAACTCCGCCAGGCAGCGGCGGGCCCGATGCAACGCGTTCTCGTAGGTCTGCCCGCTCGCGATGCACTTCACCAGCAACGAATCGTAGTACGGCGTGATCACCGCGCCGGCAAAACCCATCCCCCCGTCGAGCCGGACCCCGAATCCGCCCGGCGACCGGTAGGCGAGGATCCGTCCGTAGTCCGGCACGAACTGATTCTCGGGGTCTTCAGTGGTGATCCGGCACTGGATGGCGTAGCCGTTCCGCGGCACGTTCTCCTGCCGCGGCATCCCGACCCGATCCGAATGCAGTTCATGCCCTTCGGCAATCAGAATTTGCGCCCGCACCAGATCGAGCCCGGTGATCACCTCGGAGACCGTGTGCTCGACCTGGATCCGCGGATTCATCTCGATGAAGAACCACTCGTGCCGGTCGAGGTCGTAGATGAACTCCACCGTGCCCGCGTTGTCGTACCGGATTTCCTTGGCCATCCGGGTGGCCGCTTCGCACAACTCGTCGACGATGCCCTGCGGCAGCCCGACCGACGGGGCCACCTCGATCACCTTCTGGTGCCGGCGCTGGACCGAGCAGTCCCGCTCGTGCAGGTGGATCACATTGCCGTGCCGGTCGCCCAGGATCTGGACCTCGAGATGCTTGGCGCGCTCGATGTACTTCTCCAGGAAGATGGCCGGGTTGCCGAAGGCGCGTTCCGCCTCGGTCTGTGCCTCGTCCAGCAAATTCTCCAGGTCTTCCGCGCGCCGGACCACCCGCATTCCTCGACCGCCGCCGCCGAAGGCTGCTTTGATGATCAGCGGGAAGCCGATCGACTGGGCGACGTTCAACGCCTCGGCGCGATCGGTGATCGGTTCCTCCGTACCTGGCAGGGTCGGCACCCCGATCCGCTGGGCCAGCGCGCGGGCGGCGGTTTTGTCGCCCATCATCTCGAGCAGTTCGGGGCGGGGCCCGACGAAAATCAGGCCGGCGGCCTCGCACGCCCGAGCGAACTCCGGGTTTTCGGAGAGGAATCCGTAGCCGGGGTGGATCGCGTCGACGCCCTTGGCCTTGGCGATCGCGACGATGCCCTCGATGTCGAGATACGCGGCGACCGGGCCTTTGCCGATTCCGATCTCGTACGCTTCATCGGCCTTGTACCGGTGGATGCAGAATCGATCCTCGTGCGCGTAGATGGCTACGGTGCGATGGCCCAGCTCGGTGCCCGCCCGGAAGACGCGAATCGCGATCTCGCTCCGGTTCGCGGCCATCAGCTTGGTGATCGATTTTGGCCGGGTCGCGGCGGTGGTACGGTCTTGCGATGCGGTCGACAAAGGCACGGAACGTCATCTCCCCTTCATGAGAAAGCACCACCGGTGCTCCGGTGATGCTTCATGGCAAGGTAGGGTGATGGTTTGTCGGCGGCAAGCAGCCGGAGCGGCTTACGGCATTCCCGGCGGCTGGCGTGAGCGGAGCGGGGGCGGCGTGTCGGTGGCGCCCGCAATCCGGCGACGGAACAGCGCGGCGCGGGCGAGCAGCAGCGTCGTGACCGGCACGGTAATCGAGAGCATGATGATGATGAGCCACGGCTGCAGCTGGAGGCGCCCTTCCTGCATCGAGAAATAGAGGATGGCGCCCAGGGTTACGCACCAGCTCCCGAATGTGTAGGCAAGGGCGGGCGGATGCATTCGCAGGAAGAAATCCTGCAGGCGCAGGAAGCCGACGGCAGAGATGACCACGAAGATGCCGCTGAGCACGAGCAGTACGGACACCACCACCTCGACCCAGAACGGGACCTGGGCGGTCATTCGATCACCTCGCCGCGCAGGATGAACTTGGCCATCGCCGAGGAACTCACGAAGCCGAAGACGGCGATCAGCAGCGCCGCTTCGAAGTAGGTGTCGTTGCCGTACTGAATGCCGAGTACCAGCATGACCAGCATGCCGTGGAGATAGAGCAGGTCGAGGGCGAGCACCCGGTCCTGCGCGCGCGGTCCGCGGACGAGCCGTACCAGAACCAGGATCGAGGCGACGGCGTAGCAGCCGAGCGCAAAGACGATGGCGCCCGAGAGCAATGGGCTCATTCGAAGATCTCCCGCAGAGGCTTTTCGTAGCGGGCCTTGAAGCGGGCCACGAACGCCGTTTCGTCCGTGACATCCCAGGCATGGAGCATCAGCACGCTTCGATCGCGCGCCAGCTCCGACCAGACCGTACCCGGCACCACGGTCGTCACCATCGAGAGCGCGGCGAGGCCCACCGGATCATTGAGTTCGAGCGGGATCAAGACGAAGCGGGCCTTCGGCTGCCGCCAGCCCCAGGTGAGGACGCCGCGAGCCACTTCGAGATTCGACCGCAGCACGTCGTATCCGACCATGAGGATGAAACGGATCACGACCAGCGGCCGGCGCACCCGCACATTGTTCAGCCGGAGGCTCGTGGTCAGGAGCGGAACGCCGAGCGCGAGGATCAGACCGAGAATGACCTGATCGATGCTGGTCGAGCGCGCCAGCATCAGCCAGAGCGCGAGCAGCGCAGCCGACAGCAACGGCGCGGGGAGCACCTTCGCGAAGAGCCTCACGGCGCGCCTCCCCCGTCGATATTGGGTCGCGTGGGCCCGGGGATCGGTCGGGTCGACAGCACCGCATCGATGTAGGCCGTCGGTGCATGCAGCGATCGGGCGGTGGCATGGGTGTAGCGCATGACTTGTTCAGCCTGCGCCGTGAGCCACACGCATACGATGATGAGCGCGAGAACCGGTACGGCCTCGGCGACCTTGATCTGCGGCGGTTGATCGGCCTCGGTCCAGAAGTGCCGAATTCCGGCTCTCGACATCCCGATCGTCGCCACCAGTCCCGAAAGGAGCAGCAAGCCGAATAGCCCCCACGCAATCGACGTGGGTACGCTCGGTGCGCCGTAGCCCGGGGGGCTCACGATGGCGGCCATGATCGAAAACTTCGCGATGAATCCCGAGAGCGGCGGCAGCCCCGCCACCAGCAGGGCGCAGGCAATGAAGGCCACGCCGAGCAGCGCCAGCGAGACCGGGATGGCGCGACCGACGAGCGGGGCTTCGTCGTCGTCGAGGTTGGTGTCCTCGCCGGGCTCCAGATCGACCTCGCGCAGCGGTTCGGGTTCGCCGTTCCGGGTGCGTTCGACCAGCTCGACGAGGAGGAACAGCGCGCTCGCTGCGAGAGTAGAACTCAGGAGATAGTACAGCGCAGCGGACGTGACGGACACCGCGCCGAATCCGAGCGCGGCTAGCAGGGTGCCCGAGGACACGATGATCGAGAAGCCCGCAATCCGTCCGAGCTTCAGTGTCGCCATGAGCCCCAGGACGCCGAACCCGATGGTTGCGAGACCGCCGTAGAGAAAGAGCGGCCCCCCGAAATGCGCCGACGGGCCGGCATCGGCGGAAAAGAGCAGGGTCCAGAGACGCAGCAGCGTGTAGATGCCCAGCTTGGTCATCAGCGCAAAGAGCGCGGCGACCGGGGCACTCGCCGACAGATACGCCGGAACGAGCCAGGAATTGAGCGGCCACATCGCGGCCTTGGTGAGGAACGCGACCGCGAGAATGGCCACGCCCGCATGCAGCAGGCCGCGATCGGCCTCGACCACGTGCGGGAGCTTCGCGGCCACGTCGGCCATCGACAGCGTTCCCATCACGCCGTAAATCATGGCGAGGCCAACCAGGAAGAGCGACGACGCCAGCAGGTTGATTGCGAGGTAATGCAACCCCGACCGCACTCGGGTCGGTCCCGAGCCGTGCAGCTGCAGTCCGTAGGAAGCGGCCAGCGCCACTTCGAAGAAGACGAAGAGATTGAAGAGGTCGCCGGTCAGGAACGCCCCGTTCAATCCCATCAACTGGATCTGGAACAGCGGGTGGAAGTAGACGCCCGCGCGGCCCCAGCCGGCCATCGAGTACAGCGCTGCGCCCAGGCTGACGACGCCGGTCAGCACCAGCATCAGGGCGGCGAGGCGGTCTGCTACGAGCACGATGCCGAAGGGAGCTTCCCAGTTGGCGGCGAGGTAGACGCCGATGACACCGGAGCCGCCGCTTCCGTCGACCCGTCGGAGAATTTCCAGCGCAACGAGCAGGCCTGCCAGCGTCGCCAGGACGTTGACGATCGATTTCGATCGCCCGCGCTCGGACCCGATCAGGAGCATGATCACCGCCGAGAGCAGCGGCAGGATGACCGGGACGATGAGGAGGTGTGGCAAGGCCCAGGTCATGACGGTTCCTTACCATCGACGTGGTCGGTACCGGTCAGCCCGCGCGAAGCAAGCAGCAGGACGAGAAAGAGCGCCGTCGTCGCGAAGCCGATCACGATCGCGGTGAGCACCAGAGCCTGCGGCATCGGGTCCGTGTATTGGTCCAGTGTGGGCGCCACGCCCGGCTTGACGATGGGCGGCTGATCGATGACCAGGCTGCCCATGCTGAAGATGAAGAGATTGACGGCGTACGACAGGAGCGCGAGCCCCAGGATTACCTGGAAGGTTCGCGGCCTGAGCACGAGCCACACGCCGGCTCCGCCGAGCACTCCGATGACGAGCGCGAGCAGGGCTTCCATCAGGCAGCTCCTCGGCTTTCCGACGTGTCGGGGGGCGATGTCCGCCGGCGGTGGGCACGGGTCGATTGGTGAGCCAGTGCCGTGAGGATGAGCAGGGTGGCGCCGACGACCACGCCGAAGACTCCGAGATCGAAGAATGTGGCGCTCGGAATGTGCACCTCACCGACCAGCGGCAGCGTAAAGTGCGGTGTGTGCGTCGTCAGGAACGGATAGCCGATGACCACGGCGCCAAGACCGGTGGCGGCGGCATACAGCAACCCCAGACTGATCCAGCGGGCCGGCCGTAGCTTGGTACGCAACTCGACCCAGTGCGTTCCGGCGACCAGATACTGGATCAGGAACGCAATGGCAATGGCCAGCCCCGCGACGAATCCGCCGCCCGGCGCGTTATGGCCGCGGAGCAGCAGGTGCACGGCGACGATGACGGCCACCGGCATCAGCATCCGGGCAATCACCATCGGCACCATCAGATAGCCGCGTCCCGCATCCCGCGCGACGCGTGGACTCACCAGGTCGGTATCGGTCTCGGCGTGCAGGGCCTGCTGCTGCGATGTCTCTCCGATGCTTTCCTCCGGCGGCCGAAAGCGGCGGAGGAGCGCGAAGACCGTCAGCGCCACCGCCGAGAGCACGGAAATTTCTCCGAGCGTATCGAAGGCGCGAAAGTCGACCAGGATCACGTTGACGACGTTGGCGCCGCCCCCTTCCGGCAGCGAACGGCTCAGGAAGAAGGGAGAAATGCTTTGTGTTGCGGGCCGGGTCAGCATCGCGTAGGAGAGCGCCGCGAGCCCGCTGCCGGTGCCGATGGCGAGCAGCAGGTCGCGGGTTCGCCGGCCCCGGTCGCGCCAGGTGAGCCGCGGCAACGCTGTTTCCAGTCGCATCGGGAGCCAGCGCAAGCCGAGCAGGAACAGGATCGTCGTCACCACCTCGACCGCCAGCTGGGTCAGCGCGAGATCGGGCGCCGAGAACCAGATGAAGGTGAGGCAGGTGACGAGCCCTACGCCGCCCAGCAGGGTCAACGCCACCAGGCGGTGAAACTTGGCCTGGGCGGCTGCGCCGATGGCGCAGACGATCCCGGTCACCCACAGCAGTACGAACGCCGGCGAAGTCGGGAGGCGCGCCCGGTCGCCCCAGACGAGCGGTACGGTCTGTGATGCGAGGAAGCCGAGCAGCAGCGCCACCGCGATGATCACGAACATCTGCGGCTGGAGACGGTCGGTGCCGACTACCCGAAGCGTTTTGTTCGACAGCCGCGCAAACCAGGCCAGGGTGCGTTCGAACATCCGCTTGCTGTTGAGCCGACTGACCAGCGGCGTGGCCAGGAGCAGCCCGCGTTCCTGATACCGGCGGAGGATCAGATAGCCGACGATGCCGCCGGCCACCGCCACCAGACTCATGATGAAGGGCGCATTGAAGCCGTGCCACACGGCCAGGCTGTACGCCGGCAGCACCCCGCCCACCACCGGCCGGGCCGCCTCGGCCAGGAACGGACCGATCGACATGGAGGGGATGATGCCGACCACCAGGCAGGCGAACACCAGCAGGTCGACCGGAATCCGCATCCAGCGCGGCGGCTCCTCGGGCTCGCGGGGCAGGTCGGTCGAGGGCGGGCCGAAGAAGATGTCGTAGCCGAAGCGCAGCGAGTAGACGACGGCAAAGATCCCGGCGAGGGTGGCCGCCGCCGGCAGGCCGATCTCGATCCAGGGACGCGACTTGAGGAACACCGTCTCCGCGAAGAACATCTCCTTGGAGAGGAACCCGTTGAGGAGCGGCACGCCGGCCATCGCCGCGCTGGCCACCAGTGCGAGCGTCCCGGTGATCGGCATGGCGCGGAGCAAGCCGTTGAGGCGCCGGATGTCGCGGGTACCGGTCTCGTGGTCGACGATGCCTGCGGCCATGAACAGCGACGCCTTGAACGTCGCGTGGTTCATGATGTGGAACACGCCGGCCACCGCAGCGAGCGGACTGTTGAGACCGAAGAGCAGAGTGATGAGACCCAGGTGGCTGATGGTCGAGTACGCCAGCAGGCCCTTCAGGTCGTTCTGGAACATCGCGACGTACGCACCGATCAGAAGCGTCGTCACGCCGACGCCGCCGACCAGCCAGAACCACAGATCGGTCCCCGACAGCGCCGGCCAGAGCCGCGCCAGCAGGAAGACCCCGGCTTTGACCATCGTGGCCGAGTGGAGGTAGGCGGACACGGGAGTCGGCGCCGCCATGGCGCGGGGCAGCCAGAAGTGGAACGGGAACTGGGCGCTCTTGGTGAACACGCCGAGCAGGATCAGCACCAGGGCCGCCGGGTAACGCGGGTCGGTGCGGATCAGGTCGCCAGAGGCGAGTACCGTCTCCAGGTCGTAGCTGCCAACGATCTGCCCGAGCAGGATCACGCCGCCCAGGAGGGCGAGGCCCCCTGCGCCGGTTATCGTCAGCGCCATCCGGGCGCCGCGCCGGGCATCCTCGCGATGGTACCAGTAGCCGATCAGCAGGAATGAGAACAGGCTGGTGAGTTCCCAGAACAGCACCAGCTGGATCAGGTTACCCGAGAGCACCACGCCGAGCATCGCGCCCATGAACGCCAGGAAGGACGCATAGAAGCGGGCCACCGGATCTTCCGGGGACATGTAGTAGCGCGAGTACAGCGAGACGAGCGCGCCCAAGACCGTGACCAGCCCCGCGAACATCCAGGCAAAGCCGTCGACCCGGAGGACCAGGTCGAGTCCCAGGGATGGGATCCACGAGATCTCCTCCCGAATCACCCCGCCATCCCGGACATGGGGGAACAGGCTGATGACCCACGCCGCCGCGCCTGCCGAGACGAGTCCCGCCCAGCTGGCGAGCATGTTCCGGGCGCGGGTCGGGAGCAGTGCGGTGACCAGGCTGCCCAGGAATGGCAGGAGCAGGAGGACAATGAGCGACATGGGTGTCACTCTACCCGGCTGCCGTTAATCTGGCAAGGCATATATAGATGTCCAATCCGCTGAAATGTCCCCGGAGAGGGGGACCGGCCCCGCATTAATTCGGACGCTGAATCGGCGTTCGACGGAGAGGGCAGTCTATGCCACGCGCAACGGCTTGATGCGGGCCATCTCCGCCTTGAGCGCGTGCGCCGCCTCCCAGAGGTCGACGGCCCGTTGCGCGTTCAGCCAGAACTCGGCCGAGTTGCCGAACAGGCGAGCGAGGCGGAGTGCCATTTCGGGGCTCAAGGCCCGCCGTTCCCGCAGGAGTTCGTTGATGGATTGGCGCGAGACGCCTGCCGATTCGGCGAGGCTTGCCACCGTGAGACCGTAGTCGGGCATGAAGTCTTCGCGCAACATCTCGCCGGGGTGCGTCGGTCGCCGCTTCCGTGGGCGCGTATTGGAGATGCTCATGACATCTTGCCTCAGTGATAGTCGCAGATCTCAACGTCGTACGCATCGTCGTCAACGAAACGGAAACAGATGCGCCACTGGTCGTTGACGGCAATCGCGTATTGCCCTTGCCGGTCGCCACGGAGTGCATGAAAGCGATTACCCGCTGGCACCCGCAGGTCGTCGAGCCGGGTCGCGAGGTGAACGTACTCGAGTTTACGTACGGCACGCCGTGTGATGTCGGGGGGCAATCCGGCCGCCCACCCTCGTACGAACAACTTGGCTGTACGTTTATCCGCAAAAGATCGGATTATAATATCGTAACGTGTAACGTGACGGTTGTCAATTTGGTTGCGAGCAATCGAACCCCTGATCCAAGGTAGTGAGCAGGACACGGCGGAGTGTACCAGAAACACACTTCATGCCGTTATTCCACAACGACGCCGAGCGGCTCCGGGTGACTCGGGGGCTTTGGGGCCTCCTCTCCGGCATCATCTTCCAACGGGTGAGTTCAGGATTGTGTGCTAGATTGGGGGAGACCGCCCACCCCGGAGCGACGCATGACCCGGAAGACCGCCCACGACTTCGATCAGGAATTGCTGATTCTGTTCGATGCGTATGTCCACGGCACCATCGACCGCCGGACCTTTCTCGACCGGGCGGCCAAGTTCGCGGTGGGTGGGGTCACCGCCGCGATGTTGCTGGAGCAGCTGAGCCCCAAGTTCCTCGAGGCGCAGGTCGTCGCCCCGGCCGATGCGCGGATCAGCGCCGAGTATCTCGAGTACGACTCGCCCAACGGCTACGGACGGGCGCGGGGCTATCTCGCGGCGCCGGCGGGGGCGACGGCCAAATTGCCCGCCATTCTGGTCATCCATGAGAATCGCGGTCTCAACCCGCACATCGAGGATATCACGCGGCGGCTCGCGGTCGACAACTTCGTTGCGTTTGCTCCGGACGCGCTCTTTCCGCTCGGCGGCTATCCGGGCAACGAGGACAAGGCCCGAGAATTGTTTCCACAGCTCGATCAGGCCAAGACGCGGGAGGATTTCGTGGCAGCGGTGGGCCTCCTGGCGCGCCGGCCGGAGTCGATCGGACGGGTCGGGGCGGTGGGGTTCTGTTACGGCGGTGGGATGGTGAACTACCTCGCTACGCGGCTCGGTGCGGAGCTGGCGGCAGGGGTGGCGTTCTACGGCTCGTCACCCAACGTCGAGGATGTGCCGAAGATCCGATGCCCGCTGCTGATCCAGTCGGCGGAGCAGGACCCGCGGATCAATGCCAGCTGGCCGGCCTTCGAAGCGGCCCTCGAGGCGGCCAAGGTCGACTACGAGCGGTACCTGTATCCGGGAACGCAGCACGGTTTCAACAACGATACCACGCCACGCTATGACGCCGCTGCTGCGAAGCTGGCATGGGATCGGACGGTGGCGTTCTTCAACCGGCACGTGCGGAGGTAGGGACGGGGCCGAGCGGTCCCGCCCGGACGTTCGGATTATCCCTAACGGAGATTGTGCGGTGCCGAAACGGCGCCGCGAGGGCCGACCGTGCGCAGCCTGACCTGCGGCACCCATTCGCGGAAGCCCTCATTCCGGACCGGTCCGGTCCGCAGCGCCACAGGCGGGAACGGCTCCGCGGCGCGGTCATCGACCACATAGCCCAAGTCGCGCATGGCGCCGAGCGTGATCGAACTCAGGACGTGGCCCGTCATCAGGTATCCCACCATCACATCGGGGAACACATTGGCCCAGTGCGAGTATCTCGTGCCGGGGCCGCCGCTGTACTGGACCGGAACCGACTGGCTGGGAGAGACGGCCTCTGAAAACGCTGCCGCGGCTGCGCGACCCACATAGCCGTCCTCGCTCGGTGGCGGACGGAACAAGTCCAAGGCTTGCCACAGTGTGCCGAAGCCCAGGGTATGGCCAATTTCATGAAGGGCGACCCGCCCCATGCGAAACTTGCCCAGGAACTCGAGGTCGGCCTCGTCGATCAGAATCAGGCTGACCAGCGGGAGTAAGCTGCCTTCGCGCACCAGGCAGGGCGTGGCGCCGGCCAGCGCGCCGCCCGGGCCGTCTCCTCTGACGACGCTCACGAAGATCAGCAGGTCGTCGACCGTTTCGCGCAGCGCAGGGTAGCACCCGTCCTCGTCGGCCGGGAGGTCGAGCGGCACATCGGGCAGGTCGCCCACGATGCCCTTGGTCCATTCCTGTGCGGCGTCGCGGATGGCCTGGCGAACGGAATCGGCGAGCAGCGTATCGGAAAAGCGGACCTCGATGCCGAACTGGGATGTGACGGGGGCGGAGACGACGGTGGTCGTCACCCGACCGAGCAGTTCGGCGCCGTCGTAGGCCGCGCGCAACGATTGCTCACCGAGCGTCGTGCCGAGCCGCCAGGCGAGGATGGTGCCGACCCCGTCGGGGCTGGTGTACGTCACCCTCGGCGGGTTTTCGTAGCCGAACGCCTGCACGGTTCCGCCGTCGGATGCCGTGAACGTGAGCGGGTGATGGCCGCTGATCGGATCGCCGACCGAGTCGACCAGGCGGAAGCTGGGCTGGGTCGCGAACAGGTTGCCGGGAAAGGTGGTGAGGCCGCTTCCGGTCAGGGGAATGATCCGCGCCGGAGTCGGCACGCTGTGCGACACGGTAAACCCGACACGTTGGTCGAAGGAACGCGCCGTCACGGTGGTGGTACCGGGCTCCCAACTCAAGTGGATCTGGCCGGACTTGGCGGTACCGGTCGAATCGGTCAGGGCGCTGGACAGGACATTCGGGCCTGGGCTCTCGAAGCTGACCGGGAAGCCTGCGCCGAGTGGTGCGCCGGTGGGGCCGAGGACGCGGACGACCAGCGGTTCCTTCAGGTACGTGGCGACATTGCCGCGCTGGTGGTCACCCGAGACGATCTCGATCCCATGGGGGGCGCCCAGCATGGTGATCGTCGTCGAGAGCCCGCCTTCGACGGTTGCCGAAACGGTCTGGATCGGGTCGGCGGGGCCGAGGGTCCAATGGCTGAGGCGGGCGACGCCCTCCCCGTTGGTCACCTGAACACTGTCGGCGATGGTGCCGCCGCCCGATGCAACGCGGAAAGTCACGGTCAGGCCGGCGATGGGGTTGTACCCCTTGTCGCGGACGGTGACGGGGAGAGGATACGGCACCGTGCTGCTCAGGGGGGCAAACTCGAAATGGCAGCAGCCCTCGATGTGGTGGGGCGGTCCCTGGGATATCCGGACCGAAAACCTGACCGTGTCACGCTCCGAGACCGAGGCGCGCACGAACCAGGTTTGCGGTCTCGGGTCCGGTTGCCACCGCAACGATGCGACACCGTCGGGGCCGGTGTTGACGAGGGCCAGCGTACCCCAGTTTCCGCCTTCGATCGCTGCCGCGAATGTGACCGCTCGGCCGGGGCGTGGGCCGTTGGCATCGAAAACCCGGACCACGAAGGGGAGCAGCGGATCGCCGACGAGGGTCTCCTGACCGTCACCGGATACCAGGGCAATCGAGGGCGGCATCGGAGGCGGCGGCGGGGGCGGAGTGTCTGTGGCTCCGCATGCCGTTCCGAGAAGGCAGGCGGCGGCGCCGATCGAGCGGTAGAACGGTCGGGGAGAGGTACGCACGAGGCGCATGGAGAGAACTTACTCATCCTCCGCACGCACCGCTGTGACGCAGCCCACAGGAAAGACGTCGACGGTCGTTGCTGAGCCACGGTTCCGGGTGCCTTCACGCTAACTTCAGGCTGGGCATGGCAGGTTACAGCCATGGGGATTCGGCCTGGAGTGCTCATGATGGCCGCTCTGGCCATGGCCGTTCCGTCTCCGGCAACGGCGCAGGTTAGTCGCGACGGTTGCGATCGGGGCCGTCCCCTGCTTGCGGCTGCGCAGACCCTCGCCGTCAACTATGTCGTCAACCGTTTCGACGCATTCGTCCTTCAGGCTGAATGGGCCGGGGTCGATTTCGAAAGCTGGTCTCGCAACCTGCGGCTCGGGTGGGAGTGGGACGAGAACGCGTTCGGAACCAACATGTTCGCCCATCCGATCCATGGGAACCTCTACTTCAATGCCGCCCGCGCCAACTGCCTGAACTTCTGGGAGGCGGTTCCGTTCGCCTTTCTCGGTTCGTGGACCTGGGAATATTTCGGCGAGATGCACCGGCCGTCGCTCAACGATTTCTTCATGACGAGCTTCGGTGGTATTGCGCTCGGCGAGATGCTGCACCAGGTGAGCAGCAGTGTCCGGGATACCGAACTCACCGGGGGAGCGCGGGTCTCCCGCGAACTCGCCGCCGCCGTTTTCGATCCGATCGGTGGTCTCAACCGGCTGGCGCGCGGTGAATGGACCCGACGGCGACCCAATCCGGCCGGCTATGAGGCGGCCGATTATATGGTCCGGTTCGCGGCAGGCGCCCGGCGCGTGCGTGAGGCCGGAGCGTCGAACCGGTACTCCAGCACCTTCCTGATCGATCTGAATTATCGCGATCCCTTCGAGCGAGCCTATCGGGCGCCGTACGACGTCTTCACCCTGCGCCTCCAGGTGAGCCCGGGCGGCGGCGGACTCAATCTCCTGCGCAGCCTGGGCCGTCTCTACGGCGGCGAGTTCTCGGCGCAGGACGCGCGCCATCGCCATCTCTGGACCGTCAATCAGCGATTCGATTATGTCGACAACCTCGCCTACCGCTACGGTGAGCAAGGGCTCGAGGCTGGAGTCCTCTCGCGCTGGCGGCTTGGAGACGGCGATCTGTCGCTGCGCACCGAGGTGACCGTCGGGGCCACGCTGCTCGGCGCCATCGACGGCCCTCACGCGGGCATCGGCGAGCGTGCCTACGATTTCGGCCCCGGGGTCGGCGTCAACGCCGAAGTGGCGCTGGAGCATCGGGGCAGGAGATATCTCGCGCTCTACAACCGGTGGCGTTCGCTCCGCACGGTGAGCGGCGCCGAGGCCGATCATCACCTGTTGTTCACGGGCACGACGGCAATGGTCCCGCTCACCAGGGGAATCGGGCTCGGCCTCTACCTGAGCGACGACCGCCGGACCAGCCGGTATCCGGATGCCCCGCGGGACCGGCGCTCCTATCTGGAAGGCCGGCTCTTCCTCACCTGGACCGATGCCGCGCGACACGGAGGCCTGCCGTGAGGTCCAGGCTGCTGCTTGCTGTCGCCGCGCTGGTGGTGATACCCGTCGTGTGCCGCGCGCAGGAATCGGGGCGGCGCGGGCTCTGGGTGGAGACGGGGCTGGGCACCGGGGTTGCGCGGGTCGGCTGCTCCGCATGCACGGATGTGTCGGTCGTGTATGGCCGGACCGGCTGGATTCGGATCGGGACGAATCTTTCGCAGCGGGTCCTGGTCGGCGCCGAACTCTTCGGGTTCGACGATCGGTTTCCGGACGAGCCGGCCGAAACGGCCGACCCCATGGAGGCGCGCAATGCATCGATCATGGGTTCGGTGCTCTGGTTTCCGAGCGGCAGCGGATTCTTTCTGACCGGCGGGCTTGGACTTGCTCGCGGGACCTTTACCGTGACGCCGCCGGACGTGCCGCCGGTGATGACGAGACGCACCGGGTCGGGGCTGGCCTTCGGAATGGGGCTCGATCTGCCCGTCTTTCGCTATTTCGCGATCACACTCGACTTGGGGGCGCGGCTCGCCGCGATCGGCGACATTGCCCTTCCGGGTACACCGATCGACGACGTGATCGCCTCCACCTATCACGCTGGGATCGCGTTCACTGTTCGTTGACGCAAGGAGATCATCATGCGTACCTGGTTGACAATACTGACTGCTTTGATCGTGATATTGCCGGGCTCGGCGGCGGCCCAGCGGCGCGGGGATGTGGCCTTCCGAGGTGGTATCTCACTCCCGACGCAGGATCTCGGCAATGCGCAGCTTGGGACCGGCGCCGGATTCGAGGCGACGGTGGGCTACCGCTTCCTGGAACATCTGTCCGCCTACGCCGGCTGGGGATGGCGTCACTTTGGCACCGATGTGGACCGCGCGTCGTTTGCGGGGATCGGTGTCGACGTGGAGGAAACCGGCTATGTGCTGGGTCTTCGATTCGAACATCCAATGGCGGGCGCGGGGTCGCCGGCGCTCGTCTTGCGTGGCGGGGCGACGATCACGCACATCGAGGTAAAGAATACCAACGGCGATCTCGTTACCGATTCGGGACACGGGCTCGGATGGGAGGCAGGGGCCGGGGTGTCGCTCCCGCTGGGTACCCGTTGGCGGATCGTGCCGCTGGTGAGCTATCGCGCGCTTGCACGCGATCTCGTGATCGGCTCGATTACCACGCCGGCCAAGCTGCGCTACGTCGGGCTCGACGTCGGGTTCCACTGGTCGTTCTGAGCACGAAGTGTTGTACCAGTTGTTGGCTGCCGGAGTCCCTCACCAAATTGTGAGAAGGCCGGGGCCCAAAACATGAAACAGGCAGGCAGAACATGACGACGAAAGAATCCCTGAACGGGCTCGACCTGGACCCCCTCGCGGACCGATATGCCTCGGCGCCGACGCTGGACGAGTTCATCGAGGGTGCGAAAGACAACCAGGAACTCTGGCTTGCTTTGCGGAGAATGGCTCAGGCGCCCGCCGATCTGGTGGAACGGACCCGCGCTCTTTCCGTGCGACGGCATCTGTTGGTGCTGACGGAGGACTGGTGTGGTGATGCCGTGAACTCTCTGCCGTTCGTGGCGCGCCTGGTCGAGTCGGTGCCGGGGTTCGATCTGCGTGTGCTCGAGCGCGATCAGAACCTGGACCTGATGGACGCCCATCTCACGGGAACGTCGCGCGCCATCCCGGTGGTCATAGTTTTGGACGAGGGGTACCGGGAACTCGGATGGTGGGGTTCCCGGCCCGAGCCTCTTCAGCGCTGGGTGATGTCGGATGAGGCTCGGCAGCTGAGCAAAGAAGACCGATACAAGGAGACGCGCCGCTGGTATGCCCGTGACCGCGGCCGCACGACGCTGGAGGAGATCGTGCAGCTTTTGGAACGCACGGCAGAGCGCTGAAACGTCAGCGATAGAGGCCGGTCGGCGCGAGCCGGTGGACTCGTCCGCTCACCGGACGTGCCGTCGCACCGGCTGGCCGGGAAAGACACCCTCCACCAACCTGGCGTCTCTGACGACGGGAGTGCCGCCGACCAGGACGTGGAGGATCCCGGCGGAGTATTGTGCCGGTTCTTCGACCGTGGCCTGGTCGATGACGGTGGCCGGGTCGAAAATGGTGAGGTCGGCATCGGCGCCCACGGCGATGCGCCCTTTGCGCGCCATCTGTGGCACGGACGGTTCGAGCCGCTTGGCCGGCATGATCGTCATCCGCCGGAGCCCCTCCATCAGCGAAAAGAGTTTCGCGTCCCGCACGTAGCGGCCAAGCACGCGAGCAAAGGTGCCGGCGAGCCGCGGATTGCCGCGATGCTGGACGTAGGGCACCGCATCGCTCGCTACCATCACGATCGAATCACGGAAGATCGGATAGAGCAGGGAGTCGGGGCCGCCCACTTGCACGATGATGCCGCCCTGTTGCCGGTACTTGATGAACGACTCGCGGGTCAGACGTTCGCCGGTGGCTGCCCAAACGATGCGATTGAAGTCGTAGCCCGGCGTGTCGAGCGCGCGGTCATAGAGCGACGATTGGAGCAGAGTCGAACTTGCGGTGTAGGGATAGGCCTCGGTCGTCACGTTCACGCCGTGAGCTCGCGCCTGGTGAATGACCCTGAGGAAGTCCGGGACGTTGGGCGACCCGGCATTGGCGCCGCTGCTGCTGTTGATGTGGACCACGTGGAGCGCGGCGCCGGTCGTCATCGCATCGGTCAGCACCTCCTGAAGGCCGGGATAGCCGCCGACGCCGCCACCCGCCCCGCGGATGTGAGTAAAGCAGATGACTCGTCGCTCGGCGCAGAGCTCGAAGTTGCGGAGAATTTCGAAGTGCGACGCGCCGGGAGTGTAGGCGATGCCCATCCCGATGCCGAGTGCGCCTTCATCGAGTGCTTTGCCAAGCTCGGCACGGACAGTGGCAATGGCGGACGGATTGCTTGGCGTGTGTGACCAGGTCGTCGAGGTATCACTGGCGCGCTGCTCGTACGGGATCAGCGTATCGCCATATGCTATCCGGCGGGCGTGAAAGTGCGAAGCGGCCCCTCCGTAGTTGACGCGAGCCTTTCCCGCCCGCTCGGCGTAGAACCGGGCAACGGGGCCGATGCCCGTCTCCAGTTCCAGGGCCGTGGTCACGCCGTTCATGGCGTAGTAGCCGTAGCTCTCGTCGTTCTGGCCGTGCGCGTGGAGGTCGATGAATCCCGGCGCGACGACGAGGCCGCGGGCATCGACGGTATCGCGTCCGCGGAGCGGGGTGCGGCTGATCGCTCCGACCCGGCCGTCGCTGATGCCCAGGTGACGGACTGCGTCCAACCCGGACGCGGGATCCATGACCCGGCCATGCAGAATGACCCGATCGTAGACGCGGGACTGCTGGGCCGACGCAGCCGAAGCAGCGCCGGCAATGAGGAGCAGGGTGAGGGAGCGTCGAGCGAAGCCCATGGGTAAGCTGTCCGGGTTCAGGGCGTGAGCTTCTTGCCGACGACCGGCAGGATGATCGCCGAGGCGCGGGACTTGTCGTGATAGATCGTCTGCCGGGCAACCTTCCATTCGGTATCGGTGGCAACCGGGTTCCCCGTGTTCTGATTGGGGTTGTAGTGCGGCGCCGCGCTGCTCGATATCTCGACTCGAATCCGATGACCGGGCAGGAACCGGTGGGCAATGTCGTAGAGCTCGATCGTGAAGGTCTCCGGCTTGCCCGGAGTGAGCAACTCCTCCCGAGTCATCCCGTGCCGGTAGCGGGCGCGCCGGATTCCGATGTTAGGCCCCAGGCTCACTGCGCGGCCATCGGGATAGACGTCGGTGAGGACGGCGGTGAAATCGGTGTCGCGCGCGTCGCTCGCCGCCTCCAGGGTAACGGTGACGTTGCCGATGATCTCGACCGGTTCGGTCAACTCGTCGGTCGTATACACCAGCACATCATCTCGGCGCTGGATCGGCCGCCGGTCGATCGCGGTCATCGTCCCGCCGATGTCGGCCGGGGTCGGTCGCTTCGGATCGTAGGTGAACCGATCCGGTGGCTCCGCACCGGGCCGTTCCCAGCTGAGCGTGCCGTCGCCGGCGAGGGAGTTGGCGCGGCCGCCGCTCCGCAGGTAGAGCGGCGTGGGCGTCGCCTCCCGCGGCGGGTAGACTTCACCGGTCCGCCACTCGTTGGCACCGGTGATATAGAGGCGGGTGCGCGGCACCTCGAAGCGGGGAGCGGATTGCTTCAGGCACCAGTCGAAGAAGGCCAGATGCAGCGCCTTGGTGTCGACGATCGACTCGGCTGGCAGCTCCATCTCGCCCTGCTTGGTGGCGCCGCCCAGGAAGGTCTGCACGTGATTCCAGGGGCCGGAGACAAGGTAGTGCTGGTCCTTTGCTGGCGCGCCGTTCGCAAGCCCGCGCCAGTAGAACAAGGCGCCGGGCTGATCGCCATCGAACCAACCGGTCACGGTCAGTGTCGGGATGCGAATCTTCGTGAAGTCGTCCGCCGTAAACTGGATCCGTTTCCAGTAGTCCGTCATCAGCGGATTGGTGAGAAACTCGCGATAGAGCCGCATCGGGCGTCCCATCACCGAATCCGATGTCAGCAACGGTCGGTGCTGGAAGACTTTGTCCCAGTCGGTGCCGCGCAGATTGGGCCCCTGATCCACTTTGCCGGACACGCCGTTGATCCAGCCTAACGCCCACTGGTGCATGAACGCGCCGCCCACGAACGGCAGCTCTTCGAGATAGCGGCCGGCGGGTGCGGTCGGCGCCATACAGACGAGCGAGGGCGGCTGCTCCCGCGCCGCGAGCCACTGTACGGTACCGAGATACGACACGCCCAGCATGCCGACGCGCCCGTTGGAGAACGGCTGCTTGGCTAGCCACTCTATGGTGTCGTATCCGTCGGGGCCTTCCTGGAAGAAGAAATTGAACTCGCCTTCGGAGTCGCCTCGACCGCGCACGTCCTGAACGACGAAGACGTAGCCGCGTGAGGCAAACCAGGCCGCCAGGGTCGGGACGTTGATGAGCTCCATCGATTTGAGGTACGGCGTCCGGATCAGCAGCACGGGGTATTGCCCCGGCGCTTCGGGCAGCCAGACATCGGAGGCGAGCTTGACGCCATCGCGCATCGGGGTCATGACGCCGAAGAGTTGACGGACGTTGCCTTGGGCGGCGCCGGCCGATGGATGGGCGGCGAGGAGCATCAGAAACAGCAGAGCGATGCGGGACATAGCGGATCCGGTTCGCGCGTTGAGATCTGGCGGGAAGTCGAATGGAAACGACCCCTTCTCGCAGTATGGTGGCGACTGCGGTCGTGAGCAAGTTTTTCGGGGGGTGGCGTTGTAGTGCGGCGTGGGGTTGCTGTCCCGAGGCCCGGCAGACTGACAGAGCGAAAGCTCCGCCTGACGCAAGGTCGAGCGGGGCTTGTATTCAGATTGAGTTGAGACCGCGTGATTTGACTGGTAAGCAACGAGCTGGAGGTGAGCTGCGGCGACCAAAGCTCGGCGACGACACGAAAAAGCGCGGGTGATGGTCCGCACTTTCAAGTTGGGACGGTGGAATTTGAACCCCGCGACCCCCTGGACCTAATTCCCCTTAGGGTGATACAGCAAGCTAGGGACAGCTGATCGCGGTCCAGCTCCGGACTTCGATGGAGTCAATCGTAGTGAATAGGCTATCGGTCGTCCCCACGCGCACCGAGCTCGCACCCAGCGGTACTGGTTCCGGGCCATCTCGACCGCTTCGAAAGGTGTGAGAATGTGTGGGTACGATCACGTAGGCGCGCCCTTCGACTGAGCCAGCACAGGATGGCCCATCGTTCCAAAGGCCGATGGTGATGGTCCAGAAGTCGGTGACTCCTTCCGGACGCTTGCTGGGGTCCGTCTCCTTGGTCACCGATACTCCCTGCCCGCACAGCTGGCTGGTACCGCACTTGGCTGCCGGAGGCGGGGGTGGTGGTGCCGGGGGTGGTGATGGCGCTGGGGGGGGCACAGGTGCTGGTGGAGGTGCGGTGGTCGCCGGCCCCGGATCGGCGCAGCCAGAGATGCATGCAAGAAGGATTGCGATTCGTAGGTGTACCATGCGAACGCCCGCGATTTATGATGATTGTACGTCCCTTAGAGTGGGACCGAAGCAGAGATGCAGGGCCTCACAGGCTAGGCTCAGCCGGACATCAGAACAACGAGCAGTAGGGCACCGCTGAGACGAACCATACGATCCTCCACGAGCGTCAGCGGACAGGGGAAACGGCCCTATGATATCCCATGTTGGGTTATTGTACAAGGCAAGAGAGCGTGGAGGCTATGGAGCCCTCCAAGCCCAAGCGCGGTGCCGTACATACGCCGGAGTATCAGTTCCTGCTCACACGGCTCCGGCGTGCCCGAATCGCCTGTGGGCTGACCCAAGTTCAGGTGGCGAAGGCGCTGCGCCGGCCTCAGTCCTACGTGACCAAATGCGAGCTGGGTGAGCGCCGGTTAGACCCGATTGATCTGGCGCGCTTTGCGAAGGTGTACCAGAAGCCGATTCGGTATTTCCTGCCGAAGCTCTAACAGGACGGCGGTGGTAAACGGTTGAAGTTATGGGGTGGTGCGATGGAGTTTTCGGTGGGATCGCTCCACGCGCTCTGAGGGAAAGCGAACGCCCCGCCCGACGTAAGGTCGAGCGGGGCTCGTACTTAGATGGAATCGGGACGGCGGGATTTGAACCCGCGACCCCCTGAACCCCATTCAGGTGCGCTACCGGGCTGCGCTACGTCCCGTACTATCCGGTGTTCTGCTTGCCGGCGCCAAGAATAGCCTCTCCGGGCCCTGTTCGGAAGCGAGGTCCGCCCGAATCAGTAGCCGATCCGTTCGATTCTCGTCCCGAACGCCGTTGCGGGCACCTGAAACGTCCGTTCGAGTCCTCTGACAGCCCGTTCGGGCTCCCTGACCGTCCGGGTCTGTACTTGGACGCCGTTTCGGAAGCTGTGACCGCCGTTTTCCGTCGTCTGACCGCCCGTTCGAGGACCGTGACAGCCGTTTCGGGACGAGTGACCGTCATTGCGGGACGGGTGACAGTCGTTTCCAGTCATCTGACAGCCGTTTTCTGTCCCCGAACGCCGCATTGGGACACCTGACCGTCGTTTTCCGTGACCTGACAGTCGTTTTGTCCGAGGTGACAGGGCGTTCCAGCCACCTGACCGCCGTTGCGGGACGAGTGACAGCCGTTTCCGGTCATCTGACAGCCGTTTCGTGTCCCCGAACGCCGCGTCGGGACACCTGACCGCCGTTTTCCGTGACCTGACAGTCGTTCTATCCGAGGTGACAGCCCGTTCCAGCCACCTGACCATCGTTACGAGCCGGGTGACAGCCGTTGCGCCCGACGTGACTGGGGATCGAGCCGGCCAGCCCGGAGAAGACCCTACCTATATTTTAGTTTCCACAGCGTGTTCTCGACCTTCGGCCTCCGCGCGAGCGCCGACTGCCGCCGGGATCCGCAATACCCCGAACCGAGAGCGGTCATGCGTCTTCCGTTGTTTCGAACGGCCGTCCTCCTCTGCCTGGCTGCCACCGCCGCCGGGTGCACCCCTACCGAGACCCTCGACGCCGATTACGTCATCCGGAACGTCACCGTCATCGACGGTACCGGCGCCGCTCCGCTCGTCGAACAGACCGTCGCCATCCAGGGCGACTCGATCCTCCTGATCGGCCCGACCCGGCGTTTCGAAACCACCGACAGCACCATCGTGATCGACGGGACCGGCAAGTTCCTCATCCCCGGCCTCTGGGACATGCACTCCCACGCCTACGGTTACGAGCAGTACGCCTTTCCGCTCTTCCTCGCCAACGGCGTGACCGGCGTGCGCGACATGAGCAGCGACCTGGCCATTTCCCTCTGGCTCCGCGAGTCGGTGAGGGAAGGACGCTTGACCGGCCCCGAATTCCTGATCACCGGTCCGACCCTGGATGCCCAGTACCTGCTGCGCGCCATCCAGGGCACCCCCTACGCCGAGGCGCGGGAAGCGGTGGACGACACCGCGTATGCCGTGGCCATGGTCGACAGCCTCGCCCGCGTCAAAATCGATGCGATCAAGGTCCACAGCCTGACGCCGCGCGTCGCGTACTTCACGATCCTGGCCGCCGCCAAACGGCACGGTATCCCGGTCGTCGGACATGTGCCGGAGAGCGTCTCGGTTCGTGAAGCCATCGAGGCAGGGCAGCGCACCATCGAGCACAATACCCGGGTCGAACTCGCCATGACCCCGCGTGGCGAAGAGCTGAGCAACTGGGCTCTCCAGCTGAGCCAGCGGTTCTTCGATCGCCACCGCGCTCTGCCGATCCTGGGGCCGCTCTTCGGGCTCCGTCTCGCCGTGGCCGACTCCGCGCTCGCCGCGTACGACTCGGCCACCGCCGACGCCTTCGGTCGCTTCGCAGCGGAACGGCCGGTCTGGTTCGACCCGACGTTGGTCGTGATGGAGACCGTCTTCCGCGCCAACGACTCAGCCTTCCGCAATCCACCGGAACTCAAGTACGCCCCGGCCGCGGCACTCACGATGGATGAGGGGATTCCAACAGGTGCGCAGGCTACGCCCGCGCAACTCGAGGCGGGCCGCGCCCGGCTGACCCGCCACCTGAGCACCATTCCGCCCCTGATCCGAAACGGGGTCAAGCTGATCACCGGGACCGACGTACCCGTGGTGCCGCTGGTGCCGGGCTTCAGCCTCCATCGCGAACTGGAACTGCTGGTCCAGGCGGGTCTCACCCCCATGCAGGCCATCCAGGCCGCCACCCGCAACTCGGCCGAAGCTGCTCAGCGGCTGACGACGCTGGGCACGGTCGAGCCTGGCAAGCGGGCCAGCCTGGTCCTGCTCGGCGCCGACCCGTTGGCTGATATCAGCAATGTGAAGCGGATCGACGCCGTGTTCCTGAACGGCCGCTTCTTCGACCGCGTCGCCCTCGACGCCATGCTCGACTCGGCGCTGAGCTACGCCCAGTCGACTCGCCGGCGGGAGGTTGCCGTCGTGCCGCGCTGAGGCGCAGCCTCAGGTTGCGGTTAGGGCGTCCCGATCATCGACCACCGCGCCAGGACGACGGAGGTGGGGGTAACCAATGCGATTCCATCGGTGCCCCACCGGACCATCGCCGCAGCACCTTCCGCATGGTAGACGGGGGCGGTGCCCAAGGGTGGTCCGCCAAGGTAGTGATAGGTGGTGAGCGTATTGCCGGTGAAGTAGTGCACCCGGCCGTTATGAACATCGGGGAACACGAGACCGTGTTCATTGACCCGTGCGATCTGACGCAATCCCTCCGCATCGAAGATCTGACCGGTGGTCGAAAACAGATAGCCGTTGTCGTATTCGATGTTCGCCCCGAAATAGTTGACGAGACCGCCGATCGTCCGCTCTTCGACGACACCCTGCGCATCGACTGCAAGGCGGCGAAGCCCGAATTCGGTCGTCTCGGTGTTGAGGCCATAGAGTCGGTTTGGAGTCGGGCCTCGGGTGATGCGATTGCTCCCGGTGTGGCCCTGGCTCTTCTGCGGGCGACGGACGCCGTTGTCGTAGATCGCCACGCCCTCGTGGCGGGGGCTGCAGCAGTCGTTCATCAACGACACGGCGATCGAGGTTCCGTTACCCGGAAGGACCACGATGTCTTCGGCATAGGTCTGGGAACGGTGATCTCCGCTCACGCTGAGCGGAAACTCCAGATCCTTGACCTGCAATTCGAGATCGATACGAACGACGACCGGCGTTCCGGCAAACCCGACATAGAGGTACCGATCGTTATCGGAGATCGCCAATGCCGTTGGGTTGTTGTGAACGGGAAACGTCTCCATGACCGCTTGATTGGCCGGGTTGATCGCCGTGATGGTATGGCGCCGCGACGGGGAGTTGGCGCCGACGGCGACGTACAGGCGGTCGCGTGTCTTGTCGTAGACGATATTCCGTCCGCCCTGGGCCACGGTCACGATCGCGGGAGGCGTCTCCGCCGACGGAAGGATCGGCAGGTACGCAGGCGACGATGATCGTCCGGACCCCGGCGATCGAATCACCAGTTCTCCCCGGCCGGGTGCCGAGAGATCGGCAGCGGACAAGGTGATGCGGAGCACCGTGGGCGTTTGAAACATGACGGGGCGGATGGCGCCGTTCCAGCGCACTTCGTCGTTCGAGGCGAAGTTGGTTCCCGTAATGTTCAGCGTGACCGGCGCCGAGCCGGCAACGAGCGATGCCGGCGTCAGTGCCGTGATCCGAGGCGGCGCAGCCATGATGCGCAGGCTGAGCGTTTGCGACACCCCCGCGGCGGGGCTCGGGTTGGCCACGCTGATCTGCTGGATGCCCGGATTCGCGAGATCGGCTTCGGTCAGCTGCACCCGGAGCTCGGTCGGACCATGGTACAGGGTCGGACGCTCTTGCCCATTCCACCTCAGCTTGGCCCCGCTGACGAAGCTCGAGCCCACCAGCCGGAACGTCGTCGCGCCGGCGTCGGCGTCGATCGAGTCGGGCGAGATCGACGTGATCACCGGTGCCGGGTTTTCGACGACCAGCGAATGTGTGGTCGACACGCCCCCGCCCGGGTCCGGGTTTCTCACATCGATGGTCGCTACCCGAGCAGAACCGAGGAGAAACCACTGGAGGGTGGCAGTCAGCTGCGTCGGGCTCACGAACGTGGTGGGGAGGGCGTATCCTTCGATTTGGATGGCCGACTCGGCAAGAAACCCCGTGCCGTGCACCACGATCGTCACCGGCTCCGAGGTACCGACCCGGACCCGCTCCGGAGCAATCGACTGGATCGTGGGCTTCGGGTACACGATGGCGACAGTGTACTCGCCGGACGTTCCGCCTCCAGGCGCGGGGTTGACGACCGCCAGCCTGGGTGCGCCCGGGGTCGCAAACCGATCTGCACTGATCGCGACCCGAAGTTCGGTGGACGACACGAAGTCGGAGGGAATGTCGGTGCCGTCCCAGCGAACTCGTGACCCGCTGACGAACTCACGCCCGGTGAGCACGAGGGTCTGCGGGCCGGACCCCACACTGATCGTATCGGGGGTGATGGCGAACAGCGCCGGTGTAGGGTTGCTGTCGGTCGGTTCCGATGAGCAGGCTCCTACGACCAACGCCCCGAGGGCGAGCAGGTAACGGAGTCGGATGTGCACGTCTGAGACCTCTGAGGCGGCTGATTCTCGATCCGTCCGTAAGCTAGGCGCTCGGGAATACTCTTCAAGGGGTGGCTCGCGCGACACCGCATGCCTGGTACGCCTTATCTTCGGGCATGGTCGCCCTCAGCCTTCGCGAAGTTACCGTAGCATTCGGTGGTCCCCCGCTCCTCGAGAACGCCAGCTTTGTTCTCGATGAGGGTGAACGGGTCGCGGTCCTGGGCCGGAACGGGGCAGGCAAGAGCACTTTGCTGAGTCTGCTCGACCGCACCATCCCTCCCGATCACGGCGAGGTGATCCACCGCTCGGGCCTCACCGTCGCCCGGCTGGGCCAGACCATCCCGTCCGACCTCGACGGATCCATCTATGACGTGGCCGCCGGTGGACTCGGCGATGCCGGGACCCTGCTGGCCCGCTATCACGAAGCCAGCCACCAGGTCGCCTCGGGTGACTCCGCCGCCCTCGAACGGATGGGCCGGCTCCACCACGAACTCGACGCCCGCGATGCCTGGCAACTGCAGACCCGGGTCGAGACCGTGCTCTCCCACCTGGGGTTAGATCCGGACCTGCCGTTCCGCGCCGCGTCGGGCGGGCGCCGTCGCCAGGCGCTCCTGGCCCGGGCCCTGATCCGCGAACCCGATGTGCTACTGCTCGACGAGCCCACCAACCATCTCGACGTCGACGCGATCGAGTGGATGGAGACCTATCTGATCGAACGCGGCAGCACCCTCGTCTTCGTCACCCACGATCGTGCCTTCCTGCGCAGACTGGCCACCCGCGTCATCGATCTCGATCGCGGCCGCCTGGTCGACTGGGCCGCCGACTACGATACCTACCTGGCGCGCAAGGAGGCGGCGCTCGAAAACGAGGAGCGGGAATGGGCCCTCTTCGACAAGAAGCTCGCCAAGGAGGAGGCCTGGATCCGCCAGGGCATCAAGGCGCGGCGCACGCGGAACATGGGCCGAGTTCGTGCATTGCAGGCGTTGCGCCAGGAACGCGGCGCTCGGCGCGAACGGGTCGGCACGGTGACCATGCAAGCGCAGGAAGCAGAGCGCTCCGGCAAGCTGGTGATGAAGACGAAGCATGCCAGCTACGCTATCGGCGGCCGGACTATCGTCTCCAACCTCTCGACCACCATCGCGCGGGGGGATCGGATCGGGCTGATCGGGCCGAACGGCTCGGGGAAGACTACACTACTCCGCCTGCTGCTCGGTGAACTGGCGCCGACCGACGGCACCGTGAGACACGGCACCGGGCTCGAGATCGCCTACTTCGACCAGTTGCGTGATCAGCTCGATCCGGAGCGGACCGTCTTTGAATCGATTGCCGGCGGCGCCGACTTCGTCGACATCGGCGAGAACCGCCGTCACGTGCTGGGGTACCTGCAGGACTTTCTCTTTACTCCCGATCGGGCCCGCACCCCGGTTGGTGTGCTGTCGGGCGGCGAGAAGAACCGGCTCCTCCTGGCGCGGCTTTTTACCCGAAGCTTCAATTTCCTGGCCCTCGACGAGCCGACCAACGATCTCGATATCGAGACTCTCGACCTGCTGGAGGAACTGCTGTTGGGCTTCAGCGGCACGCTGCTGGTGGTGAGTCACGACCGCGCCTTCCTCGACAACCTGGTCACCAGTACCCTGGTGCTCGAGGGCAACGGCAAGGTGGGCGAGTACGCCGGCGGTTACACCGACTGGCTCCGGCAACGGCCGGCCTCCGTACCGGTTGCTCCGAAGCCGGCGCCGGCACCCGCGCCCAAAGCGGAGCAAGCGCCTGCGAAGCGCCGCAAGCTGAGCTTCAAGGAAACCCGCGAGCTGGAGTCCCTGCCCGACCGGATCGATGCGCTGGAGCGCGAGCGCGACGATCTCTACCGCTCGCTGTCCGACGTGGAGTTTCTCAAGAACGGCGCCGCCACTGCCGCGGCCAAAGCGCGGCTGACGGCCCTCGACGGCGAACTCGCCGCGGCGACGGCCCGGTGGGAGGAGTTGGAGCTGCTTGCTGCGAGTTTCTGACGGGTGGAATCAGGCGTCCCCTGGGCGTCCCCTGAGGTCCTCCGAGGTGGGACGGGCAGGTCACGATTGGGCTCGGACCTGGTCCTATCTTGCGGCATGACTACTCGTAACCGTTGCGATACATCCATCGCCCGCCGCCTGGCAACCGCCCTCGTCCTCGCGGGAGCCGGCCTCGCCGTTTCCCAGGCCTCTGCCGCCGCGCAGATCACCGTCTCCGCCGGCTACACCTACATGCCTGGCCGGATCGGCGACCTGAAGTCCGAGCATGGCCCTACGGTCCGGATGGACCTGAAGCTGCTCTCCAACTCGTGGACCCGGTTGTCGGTCGAAGGAAGCGTCGATCGGCTGAATCAGTCTCGCATTCAGGGCAGCAACGAATCCTGTCTGCTCCCGGGCGGCGGGGTCGGGCCGTGCTTCTTCGATATCCGGAACCGCGACTTGGTCCTCTCCGCCGCCGTGGTCAACCGGTTCGGTCCCCAAGGCCCCGGCGCCAACCCGTACCTGCTGGTCGGCATCGGCGCCACCACGGTGCGGACCAAGCTGGACCAGGTCGGGACCGATGAGGACGGGAACATCCTGCCCAACTTTACCGTCTCGGGCACCTCCAGCGACGGCGCCCTGCTGGCTCCGTTAGGCGCCGGCGTGGCCCTGCCGTGGGGCAGCCGAGTTTTCCTGATCGAAGCCCGCGCCACGCCCGTGCTCCACAACTACTCGGGCGGACTCCATATCAACCTGATCCCGAGCCTCACGGTCGGCCTGCGCTTCTGATCCGCTCCACCGCAACGACGTGACTGGCTGCTAGGTCCGGAGCAGCCAGTCGATCACATCCGACGCCCGATACGATTCCCGCCCGTTCAAAAACGAACCGATGATCATGAGGTCGTCGCCGCTGGTGACAACCGCCGGCTCCGGACGACCCTCGTCACGCATCTGGCCGAGCCCGATGGCCGCGGTAAGGCCGTTGCAGAGGCACCGGCGCCCTTCGGTATCCTCGGCCCGCCCGCCTTTTTCCACGTACTGATCCACCGGCTCGGCGGGGCAGCGGTAGCCGATCCGGCCCTCGGGCGTGCGGTACATGGTGCGCAGACCGCCCAGGTCACAAATCCGCTCCCGGGTCACCGCCGGGTCGGGTTCATCCGCCCAATGGACCATCTTGAAGGGATACCCGGTGGGCGAGGCCTTGGGATCGGTCAACACCTCCACCCCTCCGGCCGCCGCCGCAGCCAGCACCGAGCGTTTGATGGCGGGGTCGAAGCCGGATTCGTCGGAGTAGGCAAACAAGGTTCCCACCTGGATCCCCGCGGCGCCAGCTGCGCGAGCCGCCTCGAGCCCCTCGGGACTTCCGGCGCTGCCCGCAACCCAGAACGGCAGGCCGAGCGCGGCAATGCCGGCCAGATCGACCTCGTCCCGCTCGCCGTATAGCGGCTCGCCGCGCTCGTTGAACCGCGCCTCGCCGCGGGGCGGGGCATTGTGCCCGCCGGCCAAGGGACCTTCGATCACGAACCCGTCGACCCGTCCGGTCGATTTGCGGGCCAGCATCGTCGCGAGCGAGTTGCTGGCGACGATGGCGAAAAAGGCCGGCCGGTGGAGGGAAGGCGGGGTGTCGGTCCAGATGCTCCTCGGATCGAAGGTGACCCGATCCGTGTCGGTCGCCGCTCCGCCGGCAATCTCCAGCTTGAGCGAGGCCGGCTGGTGGAGTGCCAGCTGATCGAGCGCCGCCGGGATCTCCCGCGGGATACCGGCGCCCATCAGGATCACGTCGACGCCCGCCAGCATCGCGCCGTACAGCAGCGCGAGGTTGGGCAGCTGCACCTTGGTCAGGAGGTTCATCCCGACCGGCCGATCGTGGCCTTCCTTGGCCAGGAAGACCTCGGCGAACGCGGCCAGCGTCGTGACCAGCTGCCGTTCGAGCCGGGCCGCGTGATGGTGAATCGAGAGGAGCCGGTAGGGCGCATCCGGCTTCCGTCCGTCCGGCAGGAAGAACCGCTTGATGACGGATTCGGCCACGCCGGGAATCGGGAACCGCGCCAGCGCGCGGCGAAGATGGCCCCCGATATCGCCGTCCTGCAACCGGCGGACGAGGGTCGTGTCGAGCGCGGTGCCGGAAACGACACCCAGTTGGCCATGAAGGGAGACGGCCCGGGCCAGCTGCCACCCGGAGACGCCGACCCCCATGCCGCCCTGAATGATCGCGGGGAGTGCAAAGGATGAGGGAGTCATTCTCAATGCTAGCCGGGGATTCGTGAGCGTTTGATGAAAACAGAGTGAACTTCCCCCGCTGGCGTCGCCCGCTTGCCGGGATATCTTCTCGCCACCATGTCCTGGCTGCTTTCGATTCTGGTCGGCATTCTCACCGCCTTTGCCGGCGCGGCCCTCGCCGGCCTGATCGCCTCGGCGGCAGTCTCCTGGTACCGGATCTCGAGCTTCGAAGGCGGGTCCGGCTACTTCGTGCTCGCCATGATCATCCTGGGCCTCCTGGCCGGGCTGGTGATCGGCTTGATCGGCGCAAGGATGGTGGCCGCCGGTCCGAACCCCGGCTTCATCAAAGCGCTCGCGACCTGCCTCGGCGTGGTCGTCGGCATCGGGGCCGTCATCGGTGGCGTGGCCCGGTTGCTGGCCGACGTGCCTCCGACGGTTGGTGGGCAGCCGCTGCATGTCGCCGTCGAGGTTCGCTGGCCGGAGGGACAGTCCGTTCCCTCCGCCGACAGCGTCCGGGCGCGGGTGGTGCTCGGTTCGATCGGTATGACCCGGGTGCTGCGCGACGCCTCCGAAGGTCCCCTCTGGCTCGAAGATGTCCGGCTCGAGGACGGTCGTCGGGTCGTGCCGGGCGCGGTCGAACTGTTCACCGAGCGCGGCAAGCGAGTCCTCGACATCCAACTCGGCGACTCGAGCATGGCGGGCTTTCTGCTCCCGATTCCGCGCCGCCCCGGGCGCAAGTCGTTCGAATGGAGTCCCTGGTATCCGGCGCCGCCGTCCGGTTCGGCCGAGTGGCCGGTGGACAAATTCTCGATTCGCTACCGGATCCAACCACGCAACGAGCCGGTTCGGGTCGAGCGGGTCGGTGATTTCGAGATCGCCACCATCGCATCCGGTTTCATGCGCGACGAGCATGGCGCTATGGCAGCCAGCGCCCGCTTCGACATTCGCTATCGCGGACAGGCCCTGGATTTCGATGCCGATTCCGGCCCGTCGTCGCCGGATCGTGCGGGTAGAGCGGAGGCCGTGGGTGTGGTGGCCGGCGAGGTACCGGCGCTGATGGTGGTGGCAAGCGATCGATCCAACGCCGGGCAGTGTTATCTCGTTTCCGCAGCTGGCGAGTCGGCCCGGATCGAACGAGTCGGCGAGTGCGGCTATGCTGCCGATGCCGATCTGCTGACTGCGGACTCGGCGCGGTTCCACGCGCACCGGTCACGAGTCACGGTGCGCGGCACGATCGACCGGGTCACCTATCGGGAGCCGGGGTTGTATCAGGTGGGACAAGCCGTGGTCGACACCCGCCACCTCACGATTCGGCCATTGCCCGCGTTCCCCGAGGACATCACGGAACTGTCTTATCTGAAGCCACTGTCGCTCTCCCCCGACCAGCGCAGTCTGGTGCGCATCATCTATCAAGGCCACTTGGCCAGCACGCCGGCGCTCCTGGTGGTGGATGTCGTGTCAGGGACAACGACGGTGCTGCCGATCGACCGGGGCCGGATGCGGTACGGCGAACCGACCGATCTGGACCCTGCTTGGGTCGATCATCATTTCCACTGGGTCCGCAGGGACGACGGGGCCGATCATCTCGAGCGCCGAGAGCGATTCACGCCGCTGCCGTATCGAGGCCAGCTATCGACGTCGCATGATGGGGGCTACTACTACACCCTCAAACCGGCCGGGCAGCCGCTGGCGGATGCCGTGGTTGCGTTTCTGGTATCGGATCTGGGCGGAACGGTCGTGCCCCGTGGGGAGTACATCACCTGGGACAAGGTTCGGATCGGCGAGCGTACGGTGAGCATCATGGCCACCGGCAGCTCGGCTGACGGATACGTGATGGTGTCGCTCGAAACCGGCGAGAAAGATCCGGAGTTGATCCCGGAAGTTGCTCGCCGGTTCGACCAGGCGCTTGCGAGCGGCAAATACGATTCGCTGTTCCGCGCCTCGGAACCCTGACGCCCGCGCCGATCGCCCGGCGCTAGTAGCCCGCTGCCACGCCATCCCGTCTCGGTTCGGTCGCGCCTATGTAGCCTCGCTTGCCCCGCATGATGGCCTGCGCGCCGCCGAAGAAGACCGGCAGGCCGTTGAAAACGGTTTTGGTATCGAAGCGTTCGTGACCCATCGCTTGGAGCCGGGCAATCACGTCGGGATGAATGGCCGACTCCAGCGCCACCGACTTGCCGCGGACGTGATTGAAGCGGGGCGCATCGAGCGCAGCCTGCACGTCCATCCCGAAGAGCAGGATGTTGAGCAGGATCTGGATGTGGGCCTGGGGCTGCTGCGCACCGCCGACCACGCCGTAACTCATCCACGGCTCGTCGGTGCCATCGGCGCCGATTTTGGTGACGAAGCCCGGGATGATGGTGTGACGCGGTCGCCGCCCCGGCGCCACCGTGTTGGGCTGATCCGGCTCGAGGCTGAAGCCGACCCCACGGTTCTGCAACGGGAAGCCGGTGCCCGGCACCACCACGCCCGACCCGAACCCGCTTGCCACGCTGGTGATCAGCGACACCATGTTCCCCTCGGCGTCCGCGGCCGTAAGGTAGGTCGTGTTGCCGCTGCCCGGAACGTTGCCGGGCGCCGGATCGTCGGAGGCGCGGTTCGGGTCGAGCAGCGCGCGCCGGGCCGCGATGAACCGGTCGGTCAGCAACTGCTCAGGCTTGACCTTCATGTGACGCGGGTCGCCCACGTAGCGGTCGAGGTCGGCGTAGGCGAGCTTCTTGGCTTCGATCAGATGATGGAGATACGGCGCCGAGTTGTGGCCCATCGCGGCCAAGTCGAATGGTTCCAGGATCCGCAGCATCTCGAGCGCGGCAATGCCTTGACCGTTAGGCGGCAGTTCCCAGAGACGATACCCCTTGAACGGCACGCCGACCGGATTGACCCATTCGACCTCGTGACGGGCAAAGTCTTCGACCGTCAGGAACCCGTCGAGTGACCGGACGTGGTCCGCCACCTGGCGCCCGAGTGTGCCGCCGTAGAACACCCCAGGACCCTGGGTTGCGACCGTGCGTAACGTCCTGGCCAGATCGGGATTGGTAAACCACTCGCCGACTTTGGGTGGACGCGCGCCGTCGATCAGAAGGGCCTGCCGGGCCCCGGGGTCGCGCCGGATCGTCTCGGCGAACACCTCCCACTCGGCGGCAATCATCGGGCTGACCGGAAAGCCCTTCTCGGCCAGCGTGATAGTGGGCGCGAGGGCGTCGGACAGTGAAATGGTACCGTAGCGCGAGAGCAGCGCCTGCCATCCGGCCAGCGCGCCGGGCACCGTGACCGTTTCCGCGCCGGCGGTTTGCATCCGGGTGCGCCCACGGCGCTTGAGTTCCTCGAGCGTCATCAGGGCGCCGGCCCGACCGCTCGAGTTGAGACCGATCAGCCGCTTTTCCTTGGCCGACCACATGATCACGAAGAGATCGCCGCCGATCCCGCTCATCATCGGCTCGACCAGGCCGAGCATCACGGCGGCGGTGACGGCGGCGTCGACCGCGTTGCCGCCGTTCTGCAGGACCCGGAGCCCGGCCTGACTGGCCAGCGGCTGGGCGGTGGCGACGACGCCGTTAGGCGCATAGACGGCGGCGCGGGGCTGGGCGGCCGCGGGGGTGGCCAGCAGCAGCGAGACGGCGATGAGAGAGCGAGTCATAGTCGCAATCTAAGCGGCGGTCCTTGCGTTGTCTGGATGCAGCCGTAGAATCCTTGGTCTCACCTCCCAGCCGAGAACTCGATGCTACAGCGCAGTCTTGCCGCCGCGGCGGTGCTGATGCTGGCCGCCTGTGCCCCCCGGAGCGCCGATCAGGACAGCAGCCGGATTTCCAGCTTCGGGCAGTACGAAGGGTACGACGAGCCCCGGTTCACCGAATGGGTCCGGACTTCCGAGTACGTTACCGTGCGCGACGGGACGCGTCTGGCCGTCGACGTGATTCGCCCCTCGGTCAACGGCCTGCCGGCCGACGGGAAGTTTCCGGTGGTGTGGACGCATTCACGCTACCATCGCGGCACGCCCGACGCGGCGGCACTTCTCGCCAGCCGGGACGTTCGCAATCTCGGGTCGGCCGCGCGCGCCACCGAGGAAGCGCTGGCGCGCCGCAACGCGCCATCGATGGTGGATGTCAATCCGACGCTGCAACGCCTGATCAGGCACGGCTACGTGATCGTGGCGGTTCAGGTCCGCGGTGGCGGGGCGTCGTTCGGCCGCTACGAGGGACTGTTCTCGCCGACCGAGACGCGCGATGCCTACGATGTGATGGACTGGATGGTCAAGCAGCCCTGGAGCGACGGCAACCTCGGCATGTTCGGGGGATCCTATCTGGGCATCACGCAGTACATGGCCGCGAGCACCGCGCATCCCGCCCTCAAAGCGATCTTCCCGAACGTGGCGGCGTTCGACATGTACAACCTGGTGTACGAGGGCGGCATCTATCGCGAGAACACGATGCAGCACTGGGGCATCCTGACGCACAGCCTCGACAAGGTCTTTCCCGAGCCGCCGGTCGATGCCGACACCAGCGGCGCGCTGCGCGGCGAAGCGCTTGCCATGCACGAGAAGAACTGGGACGTGGTGGAGCAGTATCGCCGGGCTGTCAACCGCGATTACGACACGCCCGACTTCGCCTGGTCGCGCCACGACCCGGCCGGTGTCTTGGACGCGATCAATCGGGCCTCGGTACCTGCGTACCATTTCGGAGGCTGGTACGACATCTTTGCCACCGACGAGATGCTCTGGTTTGCCAACTACAAGGGACCGCAGCGAGTCGGTATGGGCGGTTGGGCCCATGCGGCGCACGACAGCATCGTCAACGTCGAATTCGTCCGGGTCTATGGGGCAGAGCAGCATCGCTGGTTCGATCGCTGGCTCAAGGGTATCCGGAACGGCGTCGATTCCGGTGCGCGGATCAACTACGCCCTGATGATCGATCCGGGCAAATGGGAGTGGCGTTCGGCTGACGAATGGCCGGCCAAGGGGGTCAGCAACGTCGATTATTTCTTCGGGGCGGGTAGCTCCGGTAGCATCGAGTCGGTCAACGACGGTGTGCTCGGCACCGCGCCCTCGGCCGCCGGGAGCGACAGATATCTGGTCGACCTGACCACCACCACCGGCACTGCGAGCCGCTGGGACAACGCGGTCGGGCAGGGGCCGATGCGCTATCCGGACCTGGCGCCTAACGAGGCCAAGGCGCTGACCTACACGACCGAGCCGTTGGCTGCGGATCTGACCATCGTTGGGCATCCGGTGGTGACGCTCCATGTCAGTTCCAACCAGACCGACGGCGACTTCTACGCCGTGCTCACCGAGGTCGACAGTGCCGGGTATTCCCGCTACGTCACCGAAGGAATCCTGCGAGCCTCCTATCGCGACACCACCACACCGCCTTACAACTTCCTGGGGCTGCCCTGGCATCGCGCCAACAAGGCAGATCGGAAACCGCTAGTGCCGAACCAGGTGGCGACGCTGCAGATCGCGCTGCATCCGACAGCTACGGTTTTCAATGCGGGCCATCGGCTGCGGGTCACCATCATGGGCGCCGATGCCGACAACACCGAGCGGCCGCCGGTCACCGGTCGTCCGACGGTGACGCTGCATCGCGGCCCCGAATACCCGTCCGGTATCCGGCTCCCGGTGATGAAGTGACGAGACCGCCGGTCCCGCTATGTCGTGCTTGATTCGACCGGCGTGGTCGATCCGTGACAATCGAATGATGGTGGGGTGAATAGCACCCCACCTCGTTCGATGCCCGTCGGGCTACCAGGTGCTGAGAGAGACTTTGCCGGGCGCGGGCTGGACGCGCCGGGTGCTGCGCGGTCGCGGTGTCGGTGCCGGCTGGAGGCGCCGATCCGCCAGGGCCAGTTCGGCCACCAGAGGCCGGGTGTCGATCCCGGCGGCACATGCGGGGCAGGTCGAGTGCCGTTTGCTCTGCAGAACGGCAACGAGGGTGGTGAACCCCAGGCTGCAATGCGGACAGACCAGGCGGACGGTCAACGGCGTGATCATGCGTTCACCTCCGCCTCCGCCGAGGTCTCGTAGTAGCGCTTCTGCATCTTGGCCTGGAGCGCGCCAGGCATGACCCGCCGAGTGAACGTCATGATTTTGTTCATCGCGCCGGGAATCACCACCCGGTCGCCGCGCATCAGGGCGTCGTAGCCGGCTTTGGCCACGTCGGCCGGGTCCATCATCGTCTTGTCCTTGTTCCGATAAACCCGGGTGTCTTCCATGTCGGCCGTCTCGAAGAAATCGGTGTCGGTCGGGCCGGGGCAAAGACAGGTCACCGTGATCGGCGTGTCCTTCAACTCCTCCGCCAGCGCCTCGGAGAGTGAGACGACATACGCCTTGGTGGCGTGATAGACGGCCAGCGTCGGCCCCGGTTGGAAACCGGCAACCGAGCCGACATTCATGATCTTGCCCTGTCCACGTGCCAGCATGTCGACCAGAAACAGTTTCGTGAGTCGGGTCATCGCCTCCACGTTGAGCCGGATCAATTCGATATCCCGCTCGATCGGTACCTGGGCAAAGGGGCCGAGCTGACCTTCTCCTGCGTCGTTGACGAGGATATCGACGGTCATGTTGCGCGCCTTGATGGCGGCGTGTAACTCGCTCGGCGCAGTTTCCGACCGGAGATCGGCGGTCATCGGGACGATGTGGACTCCGGGATGCATCGGTCGATGCCGCTCCACGGTGCGCTCCAGTTCGGCCTGATCGTTCGACACCGCGATGACATTGTGGCCATGGCTGGCGAATTCGTGAAGGAGCGCTTCTCCGATCCCGCTGGAAGCGCCTGTGACGAGCGTGTACGACATCGGTCTTCTCCTTGGCCCTCGTCAGGCCGGCTGATAAGGATGGCTAGCTTCGCTTGGTGCTCCGGCGTTTGGGGACTTTGGCGCCTTTCTTTCGAGCCTCCGACAGGCCGATGGCGATGGCTTGTTTGCGGCTCCGCACTTTTCCGCCTTTGCCTCCCGGCCCACTGCGCAAGGTGCCGCGTTTGCGGCGCCGCATGGCGCTCTCGACGGATTTGCTGGCAGCCGGGCCGTAGCGGCTGGTACTCGACTTCCGGGTCGATCGTCGCTGCTGGGCCATGGGTTCCTCCGGGTCGAAGTGGAATGCGCTGATATAATTTCTGACGTCTGCCACTCGCTCATGCCCACATGGAAACCGCGATTGCCTCGCGCGGACTATATTCCATTCGTGTCATTGGCCGCCTTTCATCCCACCGTTGCGCGATGGTTCGAAGACCATCTGGGAACGCCGACCGCGGTGCAGCGCCGTGGCTGGGAATCGATCCGTTCGGGGCGCGATACGCTGATCGCCGCGCCGACCGGTTCCGGTAAGACACTGGCGGCATTTCTGATTGCGTTGGATGAGCTGGTGCGCGAGTCGCTCGATACGGGCCTGCCCGACGAGGTCCGTGTCATCTATGTCTCGCCCCTCAAGGCTCTGGGCGCCGACATCCACAAGAACCTGGCGGAGCCCCGCCGGGAAATCAGCCGACTGGCCCAGGAGGCCGGGCTCGGCACCCCTGACGTCACGGCTGCAGTTCGTTCGGGCGACACGACGCCTGCCGAACGCGCCGCGATGTTGCGGAAGCCACCCCATATTCTGGTCACCACGCCCGAGTCGCTCTATCTGCTCCTGACTGCGGAGCAGGGGCGCAAGATCCTGCGGACGGCGCGAACCGTCATCGTCGACGAAATTCACGCCCTGATCGAGAGCCGCCGCGGTGCGCACCTGGCGTTGTCGCTGGAGCGCCTCGATCATGTGGCCGGCCGGCGGTTGCAGCGAGTCGGATTGTCGGCCACCCAGCGGCCGATCGAAACGGTCGCGGCCTGGCTGTCCGGCGATGGACGCTCCGCCGAGGTGATCGACGAGGGCCACCGCCGGGAAGTCGACCTGACGCTCGAGGTGCCCGGCTCGCCGCTCGAAGCCGTGATGTCCCACGAGGTGTGGGCGGAGACTTACGACCGGCTGGCGGAACTGGTGCGTGAGCATCGGACCACCCTGGTCTTCACCAATACGCGGCGCCTGGCGGAACGGGTCTCCCGGCATCTGGCAGAGCGGCTCGGCGAGACCGCGGTAGCCGCGCATCACGGCAGTCTCTCGAAGGAACTGCGGCTCGACGCGGAGGAGCGTCTCAAGAACGGCGCGCTTCGGGTCCTCGTCGCGACTGCGTCGCTCGAGTTGGGTATCGACATCGGGCATGTCGATCTGGTTTGTCAGCTGGGCACCCCACGCCGGATTGCAACCTTGCTGCAGCGGGTCGGCCGATCGGGACATTCGGTCGGCGGTTTGCCCAAGGGGCGCGTCTTCCCGCTTTCGCGCGATGAACTGGTCGAATGCACCGCGCTCCTGCTCGCGACCCAGCGCGGCGAGTTGGATCGGATCGTCCAGGTCGATCGTCCGCTCGACGTTCTGTCACAGCAGATCGTAGCCGAAACCGCAGCGGAGCCGTGGGACGCCGACGCGCTCCATCAGGTTTTTCGGCGGGCGCATCCGTATCGTGAGCTCGACCGGGCCAGCTTCGACGCCGTGGTACGGATGCTCGCTGTCGGTTTCGTGACGCGCCGAGGCCGCCGAGGTGCGCTGGTCCACTTCGATCCGGTCAACGGCCGGATTCGCGGACGTCGGGGTGCGCGTCTGGCTGCGGTCACGTCGGGTGGTGCGATTCCCGATACGGCCGACTATCGGGTCGTGGCCGAGCCCGAGGGCGTATTCGTCGGCACGGTCAACGAAGATTTCGCGGTCGAGAGTAGTGGCGGGGATGTCTTCCAGTTGGGCAACGCCTCCTGGCGAATCCTCCGTTTGGAGCGCGGCACCGTGCGGGTCGAGGATGCCAGGGGCCAGCCGCCCAACATCCCGTTCTGGCTCGGCGAAGCGCCGGCCCGGAGCGCCGAGCTGTCTCGCGAGGTCGCCCAGCTGCGGGCGCGGCTCGCCGCGTTGCTGCCGGACCGCGCGGCCGCATTGGCGTGGCTGGTGTCCGAAGGAGTGTCGCCTGCGGCAGCCACGCAGGTGGTCGACTATCTCGCGGAGGCCGAACGCCTGCTGGGTGCGTTGCCGACGCAGGACACCGTGGTCGCCGAACGGTTCTTCGACGAAGCCGGCGGGATGCAGCTGATCCTGCACGCGCCCTTCGGCAGCCGGGTCAACAAAGCGTGGGGCCTGGCGCTCCGGAAGAAGTTCTGCCGGCAGTTCAACTTCGAGTTGCAGGCCGCGGCGACCGACGACGCGGTGTTGCTCTCGCTCGGTCCGCAGCATTCGTTCCCGCTCGACTCGGTCTTCCGGATGGTGTCGTCCGCCACCGCGCGCGACACCCTGATCCAGGCGATGCTCGACGCGCCGGTGTTTGCGACCCGATGGCGCTGGAATGCCAGTATCTCGCTCGCGGTGAGCCGCTTTCGGAGCGGCCGAAAGGTCCCGCCGCAGATTCAGCGGATGGAGTCGGACGACCTGCTGGCCGCAGCCTTCCCGGATGCGGCGGCCTGCCTCGAGAACATCCCGGGCGACCGGGAAGTGCCCGATCATCCGCTGGTCGAACAGGTCGTTACCGATTGCCTCCACGAGGCGATGGACTTCGATCGTTTCCTGGCCGTCGTCGAACGGATCGAGGCGGGTGAGATCCGCCTGGTCGCCCGCGACCTGCCCGAGCCGTCGCCGCTTGCCGCGGAGATTCTCAACGCCAAACCCTACGCGTTTCTGGACGATGCGCCCCTCGAAGAGCGACGGACCCAGGCCGTATACTCCCGACGGGCGTCCGAGCCCACCTCGGCGGCAGACCTTGGTGCGCTCGACCTCGCGGCGATCGAGCGGGTGCGGGAGGAGGTCTGGCCCGACGTTGCCGACGCCGATGAACTGCTCGACGCCCTGACGGTGTCGGGATTTCTGACCGAGGCCGAGGGCAACGCCGGACGGGACGGCGTGTCGTGGACGCCGTTCTTCGAGGAGTTGCTCGCCGATGGACGCGCCGGACGGCGGGACGGCCTGTGGGTGTCGGGCGAGATGCTCCAGCGGGAGTTTTCGCTCGACGATGAGGCGACCCTGCGAGAGCTCGTCCGCGGTCGCCTGGAGGTGTCAGGGCCTACGACCGCCGCCGAGGTTGCCGGACTTCTCGGCGTGGAGCAGGGAGGGGTCGAGTCGGCGCTTGCCGCGCTCGAAGCCGAGGGGGTGGTACTGCGCGGCTACTTTACTCCGGACCGAGGCGAACTGGAGTGGTGTAACCGCCGCTTGCTGGCGCGGATCCATCGCTACACGCTGACCAGGCTGCGGGCCGAGATCGAACCGGTCACGGCTGCCGACCTGATGCGGTTCCTCTTCGTCTGGCAGCGGGTGGAGAGCGGCGAACGCGTTCAGGGCCTGGAGGGCCTGGCGACCGTCATCGATCAGCTACAGGGATATGAGGCTGCGGCGGCGGCATGGGAAACCGATCTCCTCGCCGTCCGTTGCGTCGAATACGATCCTTCGCAACTCGACATGCTCTGCCTGACGGGCCGGGTGGGCTGGGGGCGATTGTCGCCGCCGGCCGCGAGCGATAGCCCGGCTCCGACCCGTCCGGTCAGGAGCACGCCGATCGGGCTCTTCCCGCGGGAACAGAGCGACCTCTGGCTGGCGCGTGAGGCGGTGACGCGAGCGGCTCCGACGGGCTACGCAGGTGGCGTGCTGGCCGCGCTCGAAGCCAAGGGCGCCTCGTTCCTTCCGGAGCTTGCGGCAGCTGCGGGGCTGCTCCCGACCCAGGCGGAACTGGGCTTGGCGGGGCTGGTGGCAGCGGGCATGGTCTCGTCGGACAGCTACGCGGGCCTCCGCGCATTATTGATCACATCGTCGAAGCGGCCGCCCATTGCGCGTGCCTCGAGCGCGGGGCGCTGGTCGCGGCTCATCACGACCGGGTTGCCGGATGGTTTGGAACGGGTTGCGCTGATCGAGCGGTATTGTCGCGCGCTGCTGGCCCGGTATGGCGTGGTGTTCCACCGTTTGCTCGACCACGAAACCATTCCGGTCAGCTGGCGTGAACTGGTACAGGTGTTCCGGCGGCTGGAGGCGCGCGGTGAGATTCGCGGCGGGCGGTTCGTCGCCGGGCCAACCGGTGAACAGTTTGCGCTACCCGATGCGGTCGCCCGGCTTCGGGCGGTGCGTCGCGCCGAGCGTTCGGGCCAGCCGATCGTCGTCTCGGGGGTCGACCCGCTCAATCTGGTCGGTGTGCTGGTTCCCGGGCGCCGGGTGGCGGCACTGTCCGGCAATCGGATCGCGTTCGTCGACGGTGTTGCCGTCGCAGCATTCGAAGCCGGCGAGGTCCGCTGGTTGACGGACGTGGCCGAAGACGATCAGCCGCCGATCATTCAGGCCCTGCAGCGCCGACGTTTGGGCCCGGCACTTCGCGCCGCCCTCGGCCATGCCGGCGGTCGCCGTGCACCGGTCCGGGCCGCCTCTCGACGATCCCGGAGTCCTTCGTCCTAGCCTGCCGGCTCCACGATCAGTGGAGCCAGTCCCAATGCTCGGCCGCGCGACGCACCGCGCGGTCGACATCGTCCCGAAGCAACATCCGTCGCGTCACCAGGTCGTCGGCTACCCGGCGAACATTTGTCAGGTACGCATCGCGGCTCGGATAGAGCGCCGTGATGGCGGGCCGAGGATCGCGCGCGGCGGCCCGGGCCTGCGGATCGAGGGGCAGAGCGAGATAGCTGCCCAGGATCCGGCTCAGTTCGGTGGTATCGCCCGGCTGGCCGCGACGCAGGTTCCACGAGAAGTAGCTGGCCAGCGGCGCCTCCAACTCGACCGACCGCATCCCGCCGAGTTCGTTGCCGAGTGAATCCACCTGGGGCACCAGGACCGGAAACGGCTTCGACAGCGCGGGCGGTTCACGATCGACGATGCCCTGGCTCCAGCGGGGGCCGAAGTCGAGCCGATCCGGCTGATGCACGACGGTCGGGCGACTGAGGTCCGGGACCGTTGGGAGCGCCACCTTGTCGATCGAGACGAGGTCGCCGCGCGCGATCGTCGGATAGGCGCTGGGCAGCGGCTCTTTACCATCGCGCACCCAATCGACCAGACCGATCAGCAAGGCGCGCAGCGGCAGGCGGTAGTCGAGCGGCTGATTGCGATAGACGCGCGATCCCGGGTGGCGGGCCGACGCAGGCGGCGGGAACGGGCCCGGCACGTGCTGCGCCGAGGTGAGGAGGTAGATCCGTTCGTTAGGCGGCGGCGCGAGGTCGCGGGCGCCGTCGGCCGTGGTGTGGATCAGTGACGCGGCTCGGCCCCAATACTCGTACCCCGAGTTGGTTTGGAAGACATAGGGCAGGTGACTCCGATCGAACAGGTGCGAGTTGATCCCGTCCGTCACCCCGGATTCGGGATCGGTGCTCGGCTCGCTCGTAAATGGAAAGAGGTCGGTCGGAAAGAAAAAGGCGTCGAACCGATGCCCGTCGCGCGACGGCTGCGCAAACCGGTGATTGAAGCTGCCCCGTCCGCCGCCGGCGACGTGGATCAGCATCCCGTCGAAGACTTTCCGGCCCCGTTCGTCGGTATTGAATCCCTGATAGATGAAGTGACGCAGCAAGCGGCCGGTCTGCGAGATCCCGAATGCGACGGCATGGCGCGCCGGAAACGGGCTCGACGCATCGTATTTGGCGTTGCTCATCGCGTCACGGATGGCCGCGAGACCCAGGCCGGCCACCTTCGGGTCCTGACTGCGATACACCAGTTCGTAGATCCGTCCTGCCTCGAATCCTCGTGCCCGATAAATCCAGCGCGGATCGGCAACCGCGGTACCGTTCACCTCCCGAGCAAAGCGCCATTCCGATCGGGGCACCACCTGTCGCGGCGCATAACGTCCATCGCGCACGGTCAGGACGTGCTGGTCCGAATCCGGGTCGATCGCGGGATAGGCCAGGTGATTGCCGTGGGCCAGCGCGAGCGAGTTGACGGTCCGTCCCACGACCCAATCGGCGCGGAGGACGCCGGTAATCGGCGAGCCATCGGGATTACGCGCAATGGGGACTTCGATGCCAAGTCGGTCGGGATCGTCGACCGGGACATCGTGCTGCCAGCCCACCCAGACCACCGTCAGCCCCTGCCGAAGCAGCAACCCGTCTCCCAGATCGGCGGCGTCGGTAGGATGCGGCGCCATGGTGCCGAAGTCGAGCACCTGCAGCAGGTACTTGAGACCGCGGTTGGAGACCTCGAAAAGCGCGACACCATTCGGCACCGGAGTCTTGGGGCGGAGCGCGGCGAAATCGGCCCAGGCTTCGACGCGACCGTTTTGCGTCGGGGCCTTGTCCAAGTCGACGATCCGCGCGTTGTAGCGGTTGGCCGGGTCGAAGGCGAAGAGGATACGCCCTTCGATCAGCTCATAGGCGCCCGCGCTTCCGAACGATCGCCCTCCCGCCACGTCGGCGCGGCGGGTGATTTCGACTTTGACGACTTCGGCACGAACCGATGCCGTGAGGGAGAGGAGCAGCAGCAGGAACAGGCGGAGCGCAAGCATGAGACGCCGTGTGATGAAGAATGATTGCCGGGAAAAGTACGGACGGCGGTGACGGGCCGCGAGGCCGGATGCGGCTTACCTGCGGGCTGCCGCGATCCGTCCGGCCCAGACGGCCAACCCCGGTGCATCGAGTTGGGTGGCCAGAGCCTCGAAGTCCGACGTTGCCCCGGTCCATCGCAGCGCTTCGACATCGCGAAACAACTCGGCGTCGGCGCGAAGGGTGGCGAGCCGACGGAAGAGCAGAGCCGTTTCCCGCTCAGCGGCCAAGGTGGCGGCAAGCCGGGTCGCGCCGCGAACGGTGACGGCCCAGGTCGTCGGGTCCGACGGGATGGCTTCGATGTGCCGGTAGTACGCCAGGACGGTGGCGGCGCTCTTCTCTCCCCATCCGGTCAGGCCGGGGTACCCGTCGGCCGTGTCGCCCACCAGCGCGAGCCAATCGGGAATCGAGGCGGGTGGCACCCCGAACTTGGCAAGGACGCCCTCCTCATTGCGCACCTGGCGACGCATCCGATCGAACTGCACGATCCGGTCGCCGCTGACGGATTGGCTCAGGTCTTTGTCCGGGGTGCAGATCATAACGCGCTCGACCCGCGGGTCGGCGGCGGCGAGGCGCGCGGCCGATGCGAGTCCGTCGTCGGCTTCGAGTTCGATCATCGGCCAGACTACCACGCCCATCGAGCGGAGCGCGGCCTCGAGCGGATGGAACTGGGCAAACAGCGCGGGGTCGATGCCGTCGCCGGTTTTATACTCCGACCAGAGGTCGTTGCGGAACGACTCGATCACGTGGTCGGTGGCGACACCGATGTGCGTCGCGCCGCTTTCGAGGAGGCGGAGCATCGAGTTGAGGACGCCGATCGTGGCGCCGACCTCGCGCCCCGCGCGGTCGGAGGCGGAGGGGACGGCGTAGAAATGCCGGAACAGCTCGAAGGTTCCGTCGATCAGATGGACGATCATGCGGGTAACCTATCGCCGTTCATCGGGAAACGCTTCCGTCGGTTGAAGTCGGGCGCTATGTTTGAATTGTATACAAATCCTCCCTCCATCAAGTCACGAGGTTTCGATGCGTCGCCTCTCCCGGGTCACGTTCCTCCTGGCGTCGTTCTTCGTCCTGATTGCGCCGCTCTCGGCGCAACGGTCGTCGGCGCCCAACCTTACCGGGTTCGATCAGTGGGTTACCTCCGTCATGGCCGAGTGGAAGATCCCGGGCCTCGCGGTGGGGGCGGTACAGGATGGCAAGGTCGTGTTCATGAAGGGGTACGGGCTCCGCGATGTCGAGGCAAAGCTGCCCGTCACGCCGCAGACCGTGATGGCCATCGGTTCCAATTCCAAGTCCTTCACCGCGGTGCTGATGGCCATGCTCGCGGACGAGAAGAAGCTCGACTGGGATACGCCGGTTCGAACCTATCTCCCCGACTTTCGCCTCTATGACGAGATTGCCACCCAGGAGTTGACGCCCAAGGATCTGGTCACCCACCGCTCCGGGCTGCCGCGGCATGACAACCTCTGGTACGGGCGGCCGTTTACCCGGGAGCAACTCTATCAGCGGCTTCACTACATCGAGCCTAGCGCATCGATCCGGTCGCGCTACCAGTATCAGAACCTGATGTTCATGGCGGCGGGAGTGCTGACCGAGCGGCTGAGCGGCAAGACCTGGGAACAGCAGCTCCAGGAACGGATCTTCACCCCGCTCGGCATGACCCGCGCCAGTCCGTCGGCCAATGATCTGCCGCGCGCCGGCGACTTTGCCCAACCCTACCTGATGCGGAACGACTCGGTGGTCCGGGTCCCGGTCCGGAACATCGATGCGGTGGGGCCTGCGGGGTCGATCAATGCGAGCGTGGAAGACATGCTCAAGTACATCCAGTTCCGGATCGACCAGGGCACGGTGGGGGGGAAACGCCTGGTCTCCGAGGCCCAGGAGCGGTTGATGCAGAGCCCGCACATGGTCTCGGGTGGCGGGTTCGACTATCCCGAACTTGGCCTGGGCAACTACGGACTCGGCGTGGGGGTGTCGACCTATCGCGGCCACAAGCTTCTGGTTCACGGCGGGGGCATCGACGGCTTCATCTCGTCGATGTCCTGGCTGCCGGATCGCAAGGTCGGCATCATGGTGCTGACCAACTTCTCCGGGGACAATCCGGTGCCGGTGATGGTGATGCGCACCTTATATGATCGCTTGCTCGGTGCGCCGACGGTGGACTGGGCCGCGCGGGTTCGCACGGCGCAGGCCGAAGATCGTGCCCGGGCGGCCAAGCGAGAGGCTGAACGCAAGGCCGAGCGGAAGACTGGCACCTCGCCCAGCCATCCGATCAACGCGTATGCCGGAAGCTTCGAGCATCCCGGTTACGGCACGCTGGTGGTGACCGTCGACGGCGGCAAGCTCTCGGCGACGCTCGATCCGCATCGCGTGGCGCTGGAGCACTTCCATTACGATGTCTGGGAGATCAATGATCCGGGCAACGTGGTGCCGTTCGGCGGTCGGCTGCGGTTCCTGACCAACGGCAAGGGCGAGATCGATCAGGTCGCGGTTCCGCTCGAGCCTAACGTTTCGGACATCACCTTCAAGCGGAAGTAGCTCGGTCAGTTTGTCCTGAGGCGCCGCCATCGCTCGGTTCGGGATGGCGGCGCAGTCGTTTCCTCTCGCGCCACCTCGCCCGACGACTCCAGCGCCAGCAGATGGGCCAGCAGCGATTGCGCAGCTGCCGGATGGAGCGCGGGGTCGATATCGGTATAAATCCGGTGAACCAGCCCGTCCAGGGTGTCCGGTTGCTGCGCCAGCGCGTCGAGCGCCTGGCGCGTCCGCATCATCCGGTGGTCTCGCAACGCCCTGATCCGACCGTACGGATCGACGATCGCTTCCCCATGCGCGGGGTAGAGTGCCGCAAGATTGGGCAGCTCGAGCATCCGCTCCAGCGAGGCGAGGTAGTCCGGCAGATTGCCTTCGGGGGGCATGATGATGGTGCTCGACCACGCCATGACCGTGTCGCCCGGGAAGAGGGCCTGCTCGGCCGGGTAGTGGAACGAGAGGTGGTCGGCGGTGTGTCCCGGGGTGTGCAGGACGTGGAGCAGGGCGTCACCCACCGGGAGCGTGTCGCGATCCGCGAGGGATCGGTCGACCCGGAACTCGGGGTGGGTTCCGAAGAACATGACCGGAGCGCCCAGCCGCTCGGCAAGATGCGGAACGAGCGGCCAATGGTCTGGATGGCCATGGCTCGGAATCACCGCCGTGACCGATGCGCTGCCCACGGCGTCGATGATCCGTTCGGCGTGGCCGTCGTCTCGGATTTCGCCCGGATCGAGAATGGCCAGCTGCGTGGTCCCGATCAGGTGCGTATTGGTGCCCTGGCCGGTAAACGGTCCGGGATTCTGCTGGGTGATGCGGCGGATCGACGGCGAGAGGGCGACGACCTCGTCGTAGCGGATTGGTGGCGTCATGGCAGGAACGCGCGTTCCCGTCCTTCGCGATCGAGCAGGGAGATGTCCGGTTCGCCCAGATCGTAGTCGTCGTCGCCGGGGAGCACCAGCCGCCCCTGATAGACCTTGGGCAGAAAGGCGGTCAAGGGCAATGCCTGATTGCGGGCCCAACGGACGGCATCCGCGGCCGACCGATGCGCAGCGACCGACTGAAGATTGGCGACCGTGGGCAGAATGACCTGCCACTCCCGCTTCCGGGCCCGCTCGATCGCCTCGCTCGGCGCGACCCAGTCCGATTCCGTCAGCTCCCAGTCGTCGTGGGCCGCGACCTGATGGGCGGGCGCTTCGGCAACGAAGAAACGGGTGTCGAAGCGTCGAGGTTCGCCCATGGGCGTGATCCAATGGGAGAGATAGGCCAAACGATCCAGGGCCAAGAACAGATCTTCCTGCTCGATCAACTCGGCGAACGAAAGGGTGCCGGCATTCAGGCGATCGCGCAGCGACCGGTAGTGCGCATCGGCGTCCGGCGTACCGAAGTCGAGCAAGGTCCCATGACGGTCATAGGCGAGCAGGACGCCGGCTTCCTCGAAGCACTCGCGCACGGCCGCGACATGAAACGACAGGCCCTGTCCGGACAGGCCGAGCCGCTGATCGGCAGTGTCGGGGTCGAGTCCGACGCAGCGACGCGGATCGATGGTGTCCGTTGGATCGACCCGGCCGCCGGGAAAGACGTAGGCGCCGCCGACGAATGCCGAGTTCCGATTGCGGCGGACCATGAAGACTTCGGGGCCGGCGGATGCATCACGGAGCAGCAGAATGGTTGCAGCGGGGCGGATCTCGATCGTCAACGCGCGGCCTCCGGTACGGGCACGAGAGTAGGGGAGGAATGATACCTGATTGGTCCGAGGCTCGGAAACCGATCGTTTCGTGCAGGACTCATATCGCGGCGTGTGTGCGGCCGTGTGATGTCGGTCGTCCGAGTTTTAAGGGCGGGCGCGTTCGAGGGCCTCCCACTACCATCGTCGAGAAGGAGGACGTTGCGATGACTGATCGTACTTCAGGCGTGTTTCAGTCGTTGGTCGCCCGAATCCGCCGCTGGTTTTCGGGGCAGCCCGAGTGCGGCGAACCTGGGCCGACCACGCCGTCGCAGATCACCGCGCAGCCGGCGGATACGCCGCTTGGCCGGCCGGGCCGGAACGAAGAAGCCCGGCTCGACGAGGCGTTGCAGGAAACGATGCCCACCAGCGACCCGATTTCGGTGCGCATCGAATAGCGCCTCGTGGCGTGGCGCCGGGACGGATCGGCTACAGTCGATCGAGCGACTGCAGCAATCGGCCGAAGAATCCGACCGACATGGCGTAATCACCGAGCGACACACGCTCATTGACGCCATGGATCCGTTCCCGGTCGCCATCGCCGAGCGGAATCGGAAGAAAACGGAATGTCTTGTCACTGTGCCGGGCCCAGTACTTGGCGTCCGTGCCGCCCATCACCAGGTAGGGAATCACCGGAGTATCCTCGCCGGGAATCATCCGCCGGATCGTTTCACGCACCAGTTCATACGCAGCGGACTTCACATCGGAAACGGGCGAGGGATCGACCCCGGGATCGACCGGTTCGATCACGATTTGTGAGTCCGCAATGATTTCGGCCACGCGCGCCGTCACTGATGCGGACGTTTCACCGGGCCGGATCCTGAAGTTGACCACCGCGGTTGCTTCGGGCGGCAGTACGTTGTCCTTGATGCCGGCCTGGAGCATCGTCGGGGCCGTCGTGGTGCGCTGCAGCGCCGCACTCAACGGGTTCGCAGCGAGCGTCTGGCTGACCAGCGGCGCAGTCAGCCACAGGTTGCTGAGCACCACGCGCTGGCCGAACGCCATGTAGGGCGCCATGGCCTCCAGCATGTGACGAGTTGGACCTTCGAGACTTCGAGGGAACGGATTGGTTTCGAGCCGCATGATAGCGCGACTGAGCGCTCCGACGGCGGTGCGACCGGGCGGCATCGATGAATGTCCGCCCGCCGCCTTGGCGCGAAGCCGCAGGCTCAGATACCCCTTCTCGGCCACGCCGACGATCGCGATGCGCCGCTCGATGCCGGGCATCAGATTGGCCGCCATGAAGCCGCCCTCGTCGAGAATCAGGGCCGGTTTGACGCCCCGATTGACCAGCGTGTCTACGGCGACGCCGGCGCCGAATCGTCCCCCGACCTCTTCATCGTGGCCGAACATCAGATACACGGTTCGCGGCGGACGATAGCCGGCGCGAAGCAGCGCTTCGACGGCTTCGAGGATCGACAGTACGGTCGTTTTGTCGTCCAGCGTGCCGCGGCCCCAGACGAACCCGTCGGCGATTGCGCCGTCGAACGGCGGATGGGCCCACTGATCGAGCGTCGGTTCCGGAACGGGGACCACGTCTACGTGCCCCATCAGCACCACCGGATCGAGCGATGGATCGGTACCCGGCCAGGTATAGATCAGGCTCAAACCGGCGATCCGTTCGCGTGTCAGCTGCTGCGCAACGAGCGGAAATGCGCTCTCGAGGTATTCGTGCAAGCCGAGAAAGGCGGCGGTGTCGATCGGCCCGCCGGAACTCATTGACACGGTCGGGAAGCGGACTGCCCCCGCCAATCGGGTAGCCGCCCCGGTCGTGTCGAAGCTGATCGGACTGAATCCGTCCGTCTCGGCCAGCGCGGCTGCGGGAGCCATGCGCAGCGCGCGCACTACCATCATGCCGGCAAGGGCGATCAGGACAACCAGAAGAACGACGAGGAGCCGTTTCATGAGCAGGTACGGGTTCGGGACGAAGCTGGGCGTGGCAATGACCGATCGGACGAACGGTCCTTCAATACTAACGCCGCCAACGGATTGTCACGACGATTTGAGACGGCGCTGTCCGATCAGCGGGTCGGACTGGTGACGTCGCCGGGCGAAGCGGTCTGGTTCTCGTCGGGGCCGATCCGCGGAGGGCAGCCGGAGAGCCAGGCCTGCTCGACGGGATCGAATACGCGGGACCGGGTGAGGAACCGGACACCCAACGGCGCCTCGACGGAAAAACCGCTGCCGCGTCCGGGCACTACGTCGATCACCAGCTGGGTATGCTCCCAGGCGGGGAATTGGTGGCCGCCGATGTAGACGGGCACGCCGTCCACGTCACCCAGGTGGACATCTCGCTGGCCGACACGAAACTCGGCCTGGGGATAGCACATCGGTGCGCTCCCGTCGCAGCAGCCACCCGATTGATGGAAGAGTAACGGGCCGTGCTGCACCACGAGCTGGCGCAGCACAGCCTGGGCCTCGGGCGTAATGTCCACCCGGGATACCTGCATCAGAAGAACCCGAGCTTCTTGGGGCTGTAGCTCACCAGCAAGTTCTTGGTGTTCTGATAGTGGTTGAGCATCATCCGGTGCGTCTCCCGGCCGATACCCGACTGCTTGTAACCTCCGAATGCCGCATGGGCCGGGTACGCGTGGTAGCAGTTGGTCCACACCCGTCCGGCCTTGATCCCGCGTCCCATTCGATAGCAGGTGTTGACGTCGCGGCTCCAGACACCGGCGCCCAGGCCGTAGAGCGTATCATTGGCGAGCGAGAGAGCGTCGTCGAAATCCTTGAACGTGGTGACGGCAACCACCGGACCGAAGATCTCTTCCTGGAAGATCCGCATCTTGTTGTGCCCCCGGAAAATCGTCGGTTGCACGTAATAACCCTCCTTGAGCTCACCGTCGTGTACCCGGCGGGCTCCGCCGGTGAGCACTTCCGCGCCCTCCTGCTTCCCGATGTCGATATAGCTCAGGATCTTCTCGAGCTGGTCATTGGAGGCTTGCGCACCGATCATCGTGGCGGGGTCGAGCGGGTTGCCTTCGACGATCTTCCGGGTCCGTGCGACGGCGCGTTCGATGAAGCGGTCGAAGATCGATTCCTGTACCAGCACGCGCGACGGACAGGTACAGACCTCGCCCTGGTTGAGGGCAAACATCGCGAATCCTTCGAGCGCTTTGTCGAAGAAGTCGTCGTCGGCCTCCATGACGTCGGCAAAGAAGATGTTGGGCGACTTGCCCCCGAGTTCCAGTGTGACGGGAATCAGGTTCTCGGATGCGTACTGCATGATCAGGCGGCCGGTCGTGGTCTCGCCCGTGAAGGCGATCTTGGCAATGCGCGGACTCGACGCGAGCGGTTTGCCGGCTTCAATGCCGAAGCCCTGTACGACGTTGACGACGCCGCTCGGCAGAATGTCGGCAATCAGCTCCATGAAGGCCATGATCGAGACCGGTGTCTGTTCCGCCGGTTTCAAGACGACGCAATTTCCGGCTGCGAGCGCGGGGGCCAGTTTCCAGGTGGCCATCAGCAGCGGGAAGTTCCACGGAATGATCTGTCCGACGACGCCCAGCGGCTCATGGAAGTGGTATGCGACCGTGTCCTGGTCAACTTCACTCAAGGTCCCTTCCTGCGCACGAATCACACCGGCGAAGTACCGGAAGTGGTCGACGGCGAGCGGCAGGTCCGCATACGTCGATTCCCGAATCGGTTTCCCGTTGTCCATCGTTTCGATGAACGCCAAGGTCTCGACATTGGCTTCGAGCCGGTCGGCGATTTTGCTGAGGATATTGGCGCGATAGGTGGGGGACGTGGTGTTCCAACTCACCGCGGCGGCATGCGCGGCATCGAGAGCGCGATCGACGTCTTCGTGCGTCGAACGCGCCACCTCACAGAGCGGTTGTCCGGTGATCGGCGACGGATTGACGAAGTATTGCCCCCGGGCCGGCGGCACGTACTCGCCGGCGATCCAGTTGTCGTATCGGGCACGGATCGGGATCGCGGGCGTATAACTGGCCGCGAGTTCCGGCAGCGTGGCGGTCTCCGGTCGAGATGCAGTCGTCATGGTCGTCTCCGTGCGGTTCGAAGTGGACTACGGCAGAACGGGATCGATGACCGTCACAGTAGGTGCAACGGCTTCTCTCACCGCCCGTTTTGAAGCTACGCCACATCTCCGCATCGCGCGAGGGCAGGACGCCCGAGCACCCCGAGGGAGCGCCGCGACGTGTCCGTGCCTGGTGTGTTATTGCAACGGCCTGCCGTAGACGATCAGGCCGTCGTCGCCGGCGCCGATGATCAGATTGCCCGCAAGCCGCGCATGTCGGACCGGCCGGCTGAACGCACGGATCAGAGCCCAATCGGTGCCGTCGAAACCATAGAGCTTGCCCTGGTCGGTGAAGGCATACACCTCGGTAGGGCTGCGTCCCGTCACACTCACGAAGTTCTCCGCCGTGGGCGACGCGAGCCGGGCCCAACGCTCTCCGTCGTATCGGGCGACGTACCCCGAAGTTCCCACCGCGATTGCGGAGGTTGCGGAAAACGCAACGACGTCCGCAAGGGTCGACGATCCGCGCTGGTCGACCTGATCCTCGAGGATCCCGGCCGGGGTGGAGCGGAGCATCGTCCTTGGCGTATTGGCAAAGATGATCCCGGGCCCGGTGCCGTGCACGTTCAACGCCGTGATGTCGAGAGCGGACGGTACCTGTGGCTGCCAGGAACCGGTATACCGGTGGATGGCCGGAATGGACGGGATGCCGGAACCCCGGCTCCCGACGGCCCAGACGTCATTCGGACCGGACGCCCACATGGCGCGCCCGGGAATGGACAGCGTCGTCCAACTCCACGCCGCCCCGTTCCAGGTCCCGACCCACTCGGTGGCAATAGCGCGAGCCGAGTTCGGCCCGGTGACGGCAAATGAGGGTCCGAAGTTGAGATTGAAACTCGACGAAGGAATGAACAGCGGTTTCCAGATCACGCCGTCCCAGACGAGCGCACGATTGGTATTGCTGCCGGTGATGAACGCGCGCGACGGACCCGCGCTGACCCGTGCCGAGCCATTGCCGAGACGGAAGGATTCGACAGTCACCGTCGAGCCGACCACGCGTCCGTTCTCATAGTCCCAATCCGACGAGGAGCGGCATGTCAGCGGGACACCCGCGCCGTGTCCGATGCCGGGGAATGCCAGCGCCTGGTGTTCGGTCCAACTCGTGCCGGTGCGGAACACGGTCACGCGATGCGACGTGCCGGCCATGATACTGCCGTCCGTGCAGCGGATGAACCGATTGGCGAAGTTGGCGGTGCTGGGGACCGGGCTCACCCACTCCCGCTGCCAGGTAGTGTTGCTTACCCGCCAGATACTGGCAGTGCCGATCGGCGCTTCGCCGGCGACCAGCGCGTCCGTGTCCGACAGCGCCAGCACGGTCGAACCGTTCGGTGTGCTCGTGGCCCCCGACGTGGTGCTCCAGGCCGTGCCGGTGCGGCGGAAGAGGATGCCGCCCGGAGCCCCGGCATTGGTTGACGCGTAGGCATAGACCGTATTCCCCGCGACGGAGAGGTTGCCCACGCGACTGAACGCCGACGCGGCGGGGACGGTAATCGGGCTCCACACGCCGCCCGAGCGCTCGAGCACGATCGACGGGTTACCGGTACTGCGCGCGAGTGCGAACCCCGTGCCGTTGGCCCGCATCGCCAGCGAGAGGATCGGATCCGTGATGCCGGTCGGCTCGACCACCCAGCTGTCGCCGCGACGGGCGAGAATGACGCCGTCCGCGCCGGCCGCCCAGGCGGAGTCATTGCTTGGTGCGGATATGCGCGTCAGATCGGTGCCGACGGGTGTCGCAATCGTAGTCCACTCGCCGCCCGGGGGGCGAGAGGCGAGGGCGCCTGCATTGCCGACGGCATACACCAGGCCGTCGGGGCGGCTGGCGTACTCGTTGAACGTCGGCGACGCCGATCCGCCGATGATCCCGTCTTCGGTTTCGCTCCAGGAGAGCGGAAAGGTTGGTCCGCTGCGAACGACCAGCGTGGCCGAGGCGCGTTTGGTCGTATCGGCGGTCGATAGCACGGTGATCGTCGTCGTCCCCGCCGCCAGCGCGGTTACGGTACCTCCGCTGCCGATCGTCGCCACGGCTGGTGCGCTCGAACGCCATGTCACGTCGACCGCGGCGCCGGAGTCGGCTTCCACACTGGCGGTGAAGGTGCGAGTGCCGCCGATGGCAATCGTGTCCAGCGCGGGCTCGATGCTCACGGCGCGGATGCCGGGCACGACCGTGATCGTCGTGTGGGCGCTGGCGGTCTGGCCGCTATTCGTGGCCGTTGCGGTGATCTGAGCCGTTCCGGCTCCGACCGCCGTGACGGTGGCATTGATCCCAGCGCCGGCCACGGTGGCCACGGCGGGCTTGTCTACCGTCCAGGTGACCGTCGCGGTGCTCGGCGTGATCGTCGCCGTGAGCGTGCCGGTCGTCCCGACGCCCTTGAGCTCGATGGTCGGGCTGGAGAGCGCGATCGTCGGCGCGGCGGGTGGTGGTGGAGGAGGTGGAGGGGGTGGCGGTGCCGGCGGGTTCGGGTTCGTGGTCTGGCTCGAGCCGCAGCCGGCCAGCATTAGAGATACGAGCGCCGCCGTGACGAGGCGCCCGGGTTGGACGAAGGGACGTGTGACCAAAATCGACCTGCGCGTGAGGAGTCACCCAGTCACGCGCAGAACCATGCCGGTCTGGCTCACGTCCGGCGGGCGGCAATCACGCCGCTCGCCGGCGCCGAGTACCCCTCAGCGGATCGAGAGCGTGGCCGCTGCCGTTCCCAAGGGCGCCTGGGTGGTAAAGAGTTCGATCGAAAGCCCGCCCGTTTCGAGCGCCGACCGGTTCACGCCAACCAGCGTCATCGTCCCTTCGCCGTTCAGGGTGCCGGCCCGTACCAGCCGTTCGATGACCGGTCCCGGTCGTCCTCCATCATTGCGGCGGAGCACGACAGCGTGGACCTGATCGGCTGCGACGCCGGATATCCGAATCCGATAGCGGAGTTCTCCGGTCGCGGGCTCGAAGCTGAACTCGCCGGCGGTGCGACCGGCTCCACTGCCGCCCTGGGTGGTGAAGGTATGCGCGGCTGGCGCGCGTCCACGCACCAGCGCCGGTGTATTGGGCGGCGAACGACGACGCGGCCCGACCCGCTCGAATGCGGCGGCAATGGCCACCAAGCGGACGTCGTCATACGGCCGCCCGAGCATTTCGTAGGCGACGGGAAGGCCGTCATTGGTGAAGCCGGCCGGCGCGCTCAACGCCGGCAGGCCCGAATTGGCGCTCAGCTGGCAGGTGCCGCCCATCTGCGGATCGCCCACCAGGACGGGGCGGCGCTGCATCGTCGGATAGACCAGCGCGTCGAGCCGGAGGCTGTCGAGGACGGCCACGAGCCGCTCGCGAAGGACGGCGCGGGCTGCCAGCGCCTGGCGATAGGGATCGCTGTCCGCCGACGAGACCGTGTCGATCCGCCGAAACCGGCCCTCCATCGCGTCGTGGTAGAGACCGCGATCGAGAATCTCGTTCAGCGTAGCAACCGGAGCCCCCGGAACTCGGCTCAGATATTCCGCCAGGTCGAATTTGGTCTCGAAGTTGAGTACGGCTGAGGTCCGCATCAGGGCATCGAGTTCGGGAATGGCAACCGGGACCAGTTCGGCGCCGTGCTGTGCCATGACCTGGGCGGCGGCTCGCACGGTATCACGAATATCGGCGTCGGCGCCTTCGATCAGCGAGGTCAGCATCCCGAGCCGGACGCCGCGCAGCGAAGCGGAATCGACCGCGGCCACGAAGCGGAACGGCGGCCGGTTGGCGAGGGATGCCGTAGTCGAATCGGCCGGATCGAATCCGGCGCTCAGTTCGAGCGCAATCGCCAGGTCCGCAGCCGTTCGGGCCAGCGGGCCGGCAATGTCCTGCGTGTGCGACAACGGCACCACGCCGGTCCGGCTCACCAGGCCCTGGGTGGGCCGGAGTCCGAAGAGGCTATTGTACGCGGCCGGGATCCGGATCGATCCGCAGGTGTCGCTGCCCCAACCGATGGCGGCAAAGCTGGCGGCAATGGCCACGCCGGTGCCGCCGCTCGACCCGCCGGGGCAGCGGCGCGGGTCGTACGGATTGCGCGTCTGCCCGCCAAGCGATGAGATGGTGGTGATGCCGGCCGCCAGCTCGTGCATGTTGGTCTTGCCGAGAATGATGGCGCCCGCCTCGCGGAGGCGCTGGACGATGAAGGCGTCGGATCGGGGGCGCAGGGTGGCCAGGGCCAGCGACGACCCGCTGGTCGGCGCGTCGGCCGTGTCGAAGTTGTCCTTGAGGAGGATCGGAATCCCGTGCAGCGGCCCCCGAACCCGGCCGGCGCGCCGTTCGGCGTCGAGCCGCGCTGCATCGACGCGGGCCGAGGCATTCTGGCGGATGACGCTGTTGAGGCCGGGGCCGCCGATATCGTACGCCGCGATCCTCGCAAGGTACGCATCGACCAGCGCCACCGAGGTGACTGTGCCCGCGGTGAGCGCGGTCTGGAGTTCCCGGACCGAGCGTTCGGTCACGTCGAACGGGGCCTGGGCAGCCAGAGCGATCGGTCCAAAGAGGAGCAACAGCGCCGTGCCGAGCCGGCGGCGGAGCAGGGTGATGGACATGGGGAATCTCCGACCGATGTGAAACGGAACGGCGGGCCGAAAAGAAGCCCGCCGTTCGCGACCAGATTGCCTGCCGCGACGGTGCCGCGGTGCCGATGCGCTATTTGCCGGCGGCCGGCTCCATCTTCCAGAATGCGATGCCGCCCGCCTGCTGGCCGACGTCGACGGTCCCGACTTTGGCGAATGCCTGCAGGTCGTAGATGTCGACCTTACCCGGCTCGGCGCCCTTGCCCTCGTTGCTGATGAAGGCATAGCGCGAGTCGGAGCTGATGGCGACGCCGTGCGTCACCGTCGTCGAGCTGGTGAACTTGGCGGCCTGCTTGCCGGTCGTGAGGTCGATCACTTCGACGCCCGCGCCCTGCTTGAGGGTGATGACCAGCAGCTTGCCGTCGGGCGAGGTGGCCAGGTTGTACGGTCCGCGACCGGTCGGGAACCGGCGCGCCACGGCCCACTTGCCGTTGTCCACTTCCAGGATCTCGTCCGACTTGTTGCAGGCGACGTAGATCTTGGCGCCATCCGGCGACGGCTGCGCCCAGGTCGGTGAGCAGCTCTGCGGCTCCATGGCGTGCCGCATGCCCTGGTAGCCGACATCGGCGGGGTCGACCTCGGTGCCGGGCCGGGCCGGGGCATGACCGCTGTGCATATGCGCAGCCATCGCGCCGCGGGCGTCGACCGGCAGGGGGCCTTCCTTGCCCTTGGCGACCGAGAACCGCCGCGAGACTTCGAACTTGCGGGTATCGATTTCCACCAGCTGGTCGTCCATCATGCAACCGGAGTAGTGGAAGCGGCCGCTCGCATCGATCCGGCTGCCATGCGGCATGGTGCAGGTGATGATCCGGGTGACCTCGGTGTGGGTCGGCGTGTAGACCACCGAGAACGACGACGGGACCATGTCGCCGTGCAGGTTGAAGTTCGCAGCAAGCGCGTAGAGCCCGTCCGGCGAGATGTCGATCGAGGCCGGGAAGTTGCCTAGCAGGACCCCCGGACCCACGAGCGTGTCCGGACCCAGCTCGTAGCGCCAGTACTTGCCGTCCGGGAAGCCGTGCCCGGTCGTCATATGGAGGTACTTGCCGTCGCGGGAGATGGCGAGGCCGTGGGGACCTTCCATTTCCGCGGCCAGTTCGCCGACGCCGATGGTCTTTTCGACCGAAGCGCCCTCCGGTCCGAACCGGATCCGATGGATCAGGTCGGCCGACTCGGCCCCGACGTAGGCCCAGTAGGTGGCCTTGGGGGGAGCGGGCTTCGCGGCCTGGGCTTCGAGGCCAGGTGCCTCAAAGGCAGCCAGTCCGGCCAGCGTCCCGAGCAGGGTCAACGAAATCGTCGTCTTGCGCGTAGGGCTAATCGTCCGCATCGTTCCACCTTCCTTGCCAATCTTTACGGATGTCCGTCACCCGTCGTGGAGTCATTCGCATGAAGCTAACTCGTTTTGGCGCCATCCCAACAGCGCTGCTGCTCCTGCCCCTGATCGGGGCGCCCCTCCAGGCGCAAGGCGCGGCCGTCGCGAAGCTGGTGGCGGAACCGACTGCCCTGCGGATCCAGGCCGGCGATTCGACCCGGATCCGGATCCGGGCCTACGATGCCCAGGGCCGGGAGATTGCCGACCCCGAGGTCCGGGTCTTCGGTACTCGGCGCGCAGTAGCCTACAGCGATGGTGTGGTCCACGCTCTGGCCGCCGGCACGCACACCCTGACGGCTGCAGCCCAGGGTGCTGGCGGAAATCCGGTCATGCTGGAAATCCCGGTCACTGTCACCTGGCCTCAGCTTACTAAGCTGGAGATCGTGCCCGAACAGGGCAAGCTCTACACCGGTGTGACCCTGGCGCACCGGGCCAAAGGCCTCCATGCCGATGGCAGCGAGCGGCCCGGTCTGGTCCCGACCTGGCGCAGTTCCGACCCGTCCGTGGCGACGGTTGACCGGTTCGGCAACGTCCGCGGTGTCAAAGCCGGCACCGTCACCATCACGGCGCAGGATGCCGGCGCCTCGGCCACGCTGACCCATACCGTTACCGCCCATCCGGTGACGGCGCTCGAGATCTCGCTGCCCGATTCGACCTTGCGGACGGGCGACGTGATCCACCTCAAGGCCGTGGCGCGTGGCGCCGGCGGCCGAGAGGTGACCGATGCGCCGGTAACCTGGAGTTACAGCTACGTGCCCGCCGACACGGTGGCGCCGTCGGGTCTGCCGGGCGGCTCGGGTATCGTCCAGTTCGGTCGCTTTGCCGCGAATCATCCGGGACGCTACACCGTCATGGCCCGTTCCGGGTCTGCCTTTGCCGAGAAGACGCTGGAAGTGGTCGAGCGGAGCGCTCGGCGGCCGATCCAGATCACCAGCCGCGGCAACATCAACCACGTGCATACCTCCGACCTCTGGCCCTGGACGGGGAAAGACGGTAAGGACTACGCGCTGGTCGGCACCTGGGGCGGCGATGGCTACGCATACGTCTTCGACATCACCGATCTCAACAATGTGGTCAAGACCGACTCGATCAAGATCGATGCCCGGACCATCAACGACGTGACCGTCTCGCCCGACGGGCGGTATGGCGTGCTGGCGCGCGAAGGCGCGTCTAACCGGGTCAACGGCGTCGTGATCCTCGATCTGGCCACCCCGGCGCATCCCAAGATCGCGTCGACGTTCGAGCAGGAACTCACCGGTGGTGTGCACAACATGTTTGCCACCGAGGACTATCTCTACGCCATCTCCGGCGGCGCCAAGTACGTCATCATCGACGTGCGCGACATCTACAAGCCGAGGTACGTCAGCGAGTATCGCCACCCGAATGCGCGGATCCACGATCTCTGGGTTCGGGACGGCATTGCCTACTCGGCGCAGGGCGGGGCGGGCACGGTGGTGGTCGACGTCGGGAACGGCAAGTACGGCGGTTCGCCGGAGAAGCCGAAGCTGATCACGTCGTACTCGGTCAACAGCGGCCACGAAATCTTCCCGTACTTCCAGGAGTCGACCGGGCGGACCTACCTGTTCATCGGCGACGAGGAGATGAATCGGGCCAACCGCGTCTGGGCCGGTACCAACTACCGGAACGAGATGACCACGCCGGGTGGCGTGCCGCAGACCTCGGGCGGATACGTCCATATCGTCGACTTTACCGATCCGATGAAGCCGATGCCGGTGGGCCGTTACCATATCGAGGATTTCGGTGCGCACGACATCATCGTCAAGGATGACGTCCTCTATCAGGCGTACTACGAGGGTGGTGTCCGGATGGTCGATGTGTCGGGTGAGTTGATGGGCAATCTGGTCGATCAGGGCCGCGAGATTGCCGTGTTCAAGCCGTACGATCCGAAAGGCTTCACGCCGAACGCATCGTTCGTCATGAACGCAATGCCGTGGAAGGGTCACGTGCTCTTTACGGACTTCAACACGGGCCTCTGGGCGGCCCGGGTCATGCCGAAGGAGACGCTGACGCCCTGACCTGAGCGATTCTGTCTCTGTCGCCCGCCGAACCTGTATCCGGTTCGGCGGGCGACTTCTTTTTGGGGAGAAGGTCCGGCGCCCCGATTGGCAGGCGGAATGATCTTTTGCCGCCTGCCGACCAGGTATGATCTGCGCTATCGCTTGCGCAGCTCCAGATACGAAGCAACCGAAAAGAAGAGGGGGTCGATACCGGTCTGGGCGCTGGCCTGACCGCGCAACACGCCGTTGACGAGGCGCAGATCGAAGGCGACGGTATGGGCCACCCAGTCGACGTCCGGGGTCGGGATGGTTCCGGCAAAGCGACCGCTCAGCACGCCGTCGCGATAGCTTGGCAGGTTGACCAGCGCACGGAGTTGTCTGCCGAGCAACGGGTCGTCGCCGGGGCGCATCGCCTCTCCGATCTGCGCCTGCATTTCTCCGGTCGAGCGAATCTCGAGTTCGAACGGCAGTGTCTTGGTCCAGGTGCGCAGGGTGCCGGTCCAGGTGCCGACCAGTTCGGCCGGGGGCGTAAACGCTTCCGGAGCTGGCGTCGGCCGAGGTTTGGCGCGTTCGGCTTTGAGCGAATCGGCGTAGCCGGGCAGGATGACCGCAGCCGCTTCGTCGAGGACCTGGTCGAACGGGGCGGCCGAGGCGTTGGTCAGCACCACGATGGCCGCGTTGGCGTCCGGGTAGAGGTAGAGGATGGTACTGACTCCCGGCATGCCTCCGCTGTGCTGCACCAGACGATGCCCGCGATCACGACCGACCACCCATCCCAGACTGTAGTGCGAGCCGAACGCCGGCGTTTCCGGCTTCTGCATCTCGTCGATTCTGGTCTCCGGGAGAATGGCGCGCTGTTCGGGCAGCTTGTTCTTGAGGTGGAACATGCCGAACCGGACCAGGTCGTGCGCGCTCGAATAGACGGCCGATCCGCCCGGGTGGTCGAAAGTATAGAACGGCACCGGCTTGCCCTTCCAGTACCGCTCGGCGACATACGGTTCGAGGCCCGGGGCGATGTCGATCGAGGTCCGGGTCAGGCCGAGGGGGAGGAAGACCTCGGTGCGCATGAAGTCGGCGTAGGAACGGCCGGACACGCGGCTGATGATGTCGTCGAGGATGCCGTAGCCGAGATTCGAGTATTGGAAGGTCTCGCCAGGTGCGGAGACCAGGATCCCGTAGCGGCCGACCGTCTCATCCATCGAGGGCCGGCGTCGGGTAGGTTCATTCTCGTAGAAGAACTGATAGTGGAGCGGCAGCCCCGCGGTGTGGGACAGGACCCGCCGGACGGTGGCCCCCGACGCATCACCGGCCAGACCGGTCAGCTTGCCGAAACCGAGGTAGTCGTTGGCAGGCCGGTCGAGGACGACCTGGCCACGGTCGACCAGCAGCATCAGGCCGGTGGCGGTGATCGGTTTGGAAATCGAGGCCAGCGAGAACATGGTGTGCTCGTTGGCCGGGATGAGTTTTTCGCGGTTGGCCCAGCCGAAGCCTTCTTCCCAGATGATTTTTCCGTCTTTGGCAACGGCGACGGCAACCGCCGCTACACCACGCTCGACGATGAGCCGGTTGGCGGCATCGCGCACGGGTTGCCAGCGGTCGGGGCGCGGGGTGGATTGGGCGCCGATCAGGGTCGGCGTCAGAGCAAGGAGGATCAGGCCAAACGATCGTCGCATCGTCGCGGCTCGCAGAGGTGATGTGGAGTGATGGGGCGGTTGGATCCATCAAGTTATCGTCGCGACCCGATTCTCCGCGAGGTGTTGTCCGTCACGGCGGGGTGTCCGGGGCGCACTTTACAAGTTCGTCATGTCCCGATTATTGTCCGACGTGAGTTCATTTACGTTCGGAGCATCATCCATGTCGCTGGTCCGCGCTCAGGCTGTCTGTTGTTGTCCCCTCGGAAACGGGTGGGGCGGCGCGCGGCTATAGTACGACAGTCGATTGCGCCACGGCGGCGCGCAGTCAAACGCTTCCGGCCCACCCGTTCACGGGTGGGCCGTTTTCGTTGTGGCCTACCCGAATACGCAGTCTCGAACGGACGTCGGTACTCGGGGTGAGGAAAGAGACGAAATGCAGGTCACACTGAAGCTGGTTGTCTGGCTATCCGCGGTCGTGGTGTCGGGTGTCGTGGCCCAGGGTCCCGATCCGGTTCGCTGGTCGGTAGCCGTGGTACCCACCCGTGGTGGTGATGCCGAGGTGGTCACCCTGGCGGTGACGGCCTCGATCGACCCCGGGTGGAAAGTGTATTCGCTGACACAAACGTCTGGCGGGCCGTTTCCACTGCGAATCGCGCCCGGTGCCGAGTCGGTTTCCCTGGCCGGAGCGGTCACCGGCCCGGCGCCGATCGTTCAGGAAACGTCGGCGTTCGGGATTCCGGTCGAGGTCTACGACGGACGGCCGCGATTCGTGGTGCCGGTTCGGGTCGGCTCGCCGGCGCCTGTGGCCGGTGCCGCGCTCAAAGTTCGTTATCAGGCCTGCACCGAGACCACCTGCCTGCCACCGCGGACGGCTACGCTCGTTGCGCAGCTGCCGGGAGGCCGCTGATGTCAGCGACGTTCAAACGCGCCACATGGTCTGCCCTCGTCCTCGGATTCGCGGCGGGTGGCGGGGCTTTGCTCGAAGCGCAGGAGCCGCAGGGCCGCTGGACCGGAACGATTCGGTATGACTCGCTCGCCATCGACTTTCCGCTCGAGTGGGCTTCGGAGTCCGGGCGCCGGCTGGTCCGGCTCTACAACGGCGACGTGCCGGTGACCTCGACCGCCGTGCGCCGACAGGGCGATTCCGTGGTGGTCGAATTTGCGCACCTTGCGACGAGGTTCGAAGGGGTGCTCTCGGACGGGGCCTTCCGGGGCCGCTATGGCAACGAACGGCGCGGATTCCATCCGGTCGAGGCCGCGCCGGTCGGAACGGCAACCGCGCGATCTGCCGTCCCGGCGCCCAACATCGATGGTGAGTGGTACCTGCCGGCCGAAACCGCCAAGGGCGAGCGCGCCTGGCGGTTCGTGGTCCGGCAGCAGGGAGTGGCGGTGTCGGCCACCATCCTTCGGGTCGATGGCGATGCAGGCGCCCTGACCGGCACCTGGACGGGCACCCGATTCGAGCTCAGTCATTTCGCGGGGACTCGGCCGGCGCGGCTGGAGGTCGATCCGCAGGCGGATGGAACGCTCCGGCTCACCCTGCATTCGCCCCGCGGAGCACCTCGGATCTTCGAGGCGCTTCGTCCCGATCTGGCCCGGGCGCGGGGCTTGCCCGAGCCGGCCGATGCCGCGACTCACACCCGGGTTCGCGACTCGGCTGAGCCGTTCCGGTTTGCCTTTCCCGATCTCGACGGGCGTCTGGTAACCGAGCGGGACGCGCGGTTTGCCGGGAAGGTGGTCGTAGTCAACGTGACAGGCAGCTGGTGCCCCAATTGCCACGACGAGGCGCCGTTCCTGGCGGACCTGTACCGCCGCTATCGGGATCGGGGACTGGAAGTGGTGGCGCTCGATTTCGAAGAGGCGGAACAGCTGGAGGATCTCGGCCGGTTGCGCGCCTTCGTCGCGAAGTACGGAATCGAGTATCCGTACCTGGTGGCGGGAGAGCCGAGCGACGTGGCTGCCAAGCTGCCGCAGGCCGTCAACCTGAATACCTGGCCCGCGACGTTCTTCCTCGATCGGGAAGGGCGGGTACACGCCGTGCGCAGCGGCTTCGCGGCCAAGGCCAGCGGGCCGTACCACGATGCGCTGGTGCGGGAATACATCGCGATCGTCGAGGAACTGCTCGACCGATAGTCCGGGCGCCGTGGCCAAGTGGCAAGGCAAGGGTCTGCAAAACCCTAATCACCGGTTCGATTCCGGTCGGCGCCTCTTTTCTGTCCAAAGGCAAAGCGGCCCGTGTGACCTTGCCGGTCGCACGGGCCGCTTCGTTCATCCGCCTTCGCTTACGGGAACAGGCCCAGCTCCTGATAGCTCACGGCGATCTTGTCGATCGCGGAAATGAACGCCGCGGTTCGGAGATCGGTCGGGCCCTTGGGCCGGATCAGGATATCGCGAATCTGGTGGTAGGCAACGGCCATGGAGTCTTCGAGGCCGGAGTTGACCAGATCTTCTTCGCTCGCGCCATGAGCAATGCGGCTCAACTCGGCCGCGTCGATGCTGCGTCCGGTGCTCTGCTGCACCAGGTTCAGGATGCCAAGGTTGGATTGTTCTTCGAATCGCCGCTGCATCCGGCCGAAGCGGACGTGCGAGAGGTTCTTGAGCCATTCGAAGTACGAGACGGTCACCCCGCCTGCGTTGAGGTAAAAGTCGGGAATGATGTAGACGCCCCGGCTCTTGAGGATGCCGTCAGCTTCGGCCGTGGTCGGCCCGTTGGCCGCTTCGCCGATGATCTTGGCCTTGATGCGGGGCGCATTCTCGGCGGTGATCACGTTTTCGAGCGCGGCGGGGACGAGGATGTCGCACTCGAGTTCGAGCGCAGCTGCCGACTGCGGGATATCCTGGGCTCCCGGAAATCCGAGGATCGATTTGGTGTTTTTCCGGTGCTCCATGACCCGGTCGACGTCCAGCCCTTTGGGATTGCTGATGGCGCCCTCATACTCCGCCAGGCCGACCAGGACGGCGCCCTGCTCCTGGAGCAGCTTGGCGGCGTGATACCCGACGTTGCCGAGTCCCTGAATCACGATTCGTTTTCCGGCCAGGCCGGGGCCCAAGCCAAGTTTCTTCATATCCTCGGCGACGTTACAGGCTTCCCGGAGGCCAAACATCACGCCTCGGCCGGTCGCTTCGTTCCGGCCGCGAATACCGCCTTGCGAAACCGGCTTGGCGGTCACGCAGGCCATCGCGTTGAGGTCGTTGCTCAGGCTGCGGTAGGTGTCGGCAATCCAGGCCATTTCGCGGGAACTGGTGCCGTAGTCTGGCGCCGGGACATCGACGCCGGGTCCGATGAAGTTCTTGCGCCAGAGCTCGAAGGTGTAGCGGCGGGTAATCCGCTCGAGTTCGGCGTCGGAATATTTGTGGCGCGCAATCCGAATACCGCCCTTGGCGCCGCCGAAGGGCACGTCCAGCAGCGCGCACTTGAACGTCATCAGCGAAGCCAGCGCCATCACTTCATCGGCCGTCACCGCCATCGAGTACCGAATGCCGCCCTTGGTCGGCATCCGGTGATGGCTGTGCTCTGCGCGCCAGGCATGGATCACTTCGATCGTGCCGTCGTCGCGGCGGATCGGAAAGGTCATCTGATAGACGGCATTGCATGCCTTGATATGCGCGAGCAAAGTCGGATCGTGCGGTGTCAGGGCCGCGGCCTGGTCGAACATGGCGTCGACCTGCGCGAGAAGACTGACTTCGGTCGTCATGACGGCTCCCGGAGGTGAAAGTAGAGCATGGAATTCAGTGTGGATGTTTGTGCCGGCGATGATGTTCGCGCAGCAGGTCTTTCCCGTAGTCGTTACCGTTCGGAGTTCGGACGACGGCGTGAATGTGTTGTGGGGTCGGCCCCGTACCATAGAGCCGGCGGAGTGCGATGGGGCGTTGATGGTCGAACTCGATCAGAATGACGGGGCTGTGGATCCGGTAGTAGAACACGGCATCGAGTTCCGTTTTACCGATCCACGCGAAATGGGTTCGATCGAGGTGCGCTTCGACCTCCGCCATGCGTACCTTGGCGTGGCCTTCCCGCATGTTGCCGACGAAGAGGCCGATCAGGTCGAGTAACTGCCGACGCTGGCTGGGCGAGAAGGAGCGCGCGGAAACGCCGGCATAGTCCAGCACGACGTTGTCCCGGAATGCCTCGGTCAGGGAGTTGACCCCGGCTTTGGCGCTATCGAGAATCGCCGCTTTCCGCTGGCCGGGCATCAGGGCGTTGACCAGGGCCAGGCCGTCGTTTTGCTCCTGCTGCAGGATGGAAACGCCCTGATACTTGCCCGACGTGGCCGTAACCGGTTCCGAGCCGACGAACATCGGGGTCATGACCACCTGATCGCCCAGCACGAAGTAGTTGATAATCAGGTGGTGCCCGTCGAGCTGCCAGCCCCACGGCTCGGTCTCCGACGGCTCGCCCATGATCGTAATCCAGTAGAGCCATTCGCCGTACTCGTCGAAGTTTCCGGTCAGTTCCGCCAGGGTATGGTTGAGCCGCATGATGTCGCGGCTCAGGCGCAGGCCCTTGGCGCTCAGCGCGGCGCCGAGCATGGCAAAGGCGGCATCGCGCTGCGCATCGCTCATTTCCTTGAAGCCGATACCCTGGCGCACGTAAAAGTGCTGGTTCATCCATTTGCGCCATTCGGGATCGTCGTCGGCAAACAGCGTTTTGGCCTGCTGGATCGGCGTCAGCGATTTGAGGAAGGCGCGTGCGGCCTCTACCGCTGGTGCGGTGGAGACGCCGGTCGAACGAATCGGAAAGAGGCCGGTAAGGGGTGTGCCGTCGGTGGTGATGCCTTTGAACGGCTCGGCCAGGCCGCGCGCCTCGGCTTCCCGCGACTGCCGGGCGGCGCGCTCCACAGCACTTTCCTGCTGCGCTGCCAGCTGGGGAGCGGCGGCTGAGGCGAGCAGACTCACAGCGGTGACGGCCAGCAAGCGCATGGATCCGTACTCCGAGGCGGTGCCATGCAATCTAGCCTATCGGGTGTCCAAGACCAGCCGGTAGCAGAACCCCCCGAGGGCGCCGTGGAAGGCAGCCTCGGGGGGAGAAGGGCCGGCGAGATCGCCGGTCTGCCGGTTACCGGCTCAACGCCGCCATTGCAGGCCGACGAGGAGACGATTCGAATCGAACAGATCGAGTCCCTGATGCTCGATCGTGAACAGCGGGCGACCCAGACCGCCGATCCGGACCAGGTCGGTGCTGATACCGTAGGTAAAGTTGAGGACGCCCTGGGTTCCACTGACCCCTTCCGGCGCGTCGCCGTAGGTCAGCAGGCCGAGCCCCAGCCGGGCATGCGGCGTAATCGATGCGTCGCGGCCGGCGGCGATCCTCGGCAGCCGGATTCCGACGTTGGCGGCGGCCATGAACGAGGTGCCGCCATCACCGAACCCGAAGGCCAGTTCGGGCAGGAACCGGACGATGCTGTTGCTCTGTCCCGGCGTGAGGTCGAGCAGTCCGCCGATGACCAGCTGTGTCGGCGTGTCGAGGTTGAAACCGGTGTAGAGCTGCGGCGACCGGTCGCGCATGGTGATCGGCGCCGACGCCACCGGGGCGACGTACGGCGTCGGTTCCTGGGGCGCAACCCGGCTCGGTACCGGCAAGCCGCGCTCACGCTCGATGGCCTCCATCGTTTCGCGGACGATCCGGGCGGTCCGGGCAGAATCGCTCTCGACCCGGACGGCGACGGTGTCGACTCTGGCCGCTCGCAGCTCCTGCCGGATCGTTTCGCGCAGCGAGCTGTCGCTCACTTCGCTGCGCACCGGCGCCGTGGAGTCGCCTCGGCGAATGCTGGCGCCCGGACCGTAGCGAACGTAGAGCTCGCCTTCACGCGGCACCGGAAGGGTGACCGTGCGGCCCGACACATGGCCGTCATCACCGGTTCGGGCGCGCTCTCGCTCGCGTCGGATGCACTGTTCGTCATCCCGAGCGCAGTCCGGCTTGCGGCGCTCGTCGCGGAATCGCCGGTCTCGCTCGTCACGCCGATCACGGTCATCGCGGTCGCGTACTTCGCGATCCCGATCGCTCCGGCGATCCCGGTCGTCGAAACGATCATCGTCCCGTGAGCGGGTCTCGGTTCGCCCTCGTCCAAAGGCAATCCCGACGCCGGCGCTCAGCATGACATTGTGGCGCAGCTGGGCCGTGCTGGCCACGTCTTCGAAGTCGGCCTCGCTCGTGATGAAATCGCGGACCGCGACGTTGAGGCTCAGCTGATCCGTCAGGCGGATGCCCAGGCCGCCGCCCAGGATGAACGCATTCCGGTTCTCGACCGGAACGTCGTTGAGGTCCCGGTAGTCGCCGTGGAAGTCCAGGCGCCCAGCTCCGGCCAGCAGGAAGGGAGCCGGTCCGCGACCGCGATTGAAGTTGAACTGGCCTTCGACGCCGTAGCTTTCGATCGGTGCGAAGGCGTTGAAGTCGTCGTTGACGCCGCGAAGGTAGTAGCCGCGCAGCCCGAAGTATTGCCCCAGGTCGATGCCGGCCCGCGCACCGGTCATCCACTGGGTGGCCAAGTTGGACTGGTCGAAGTCGAGGCGGGCGACATACGGCTCGATGGCCAGTGATGCCATCGACCACCGTTCACGCTCGGGCTGGCCCCGTCCGCCGATGGCAAAGCCCAGCGCCGCACCGAAGGAAAGGTGGTTACGGACCTCGTCTGCATCGGGGTCGGCCGGATACGGTGTCCCGCCGGACGCTGCCATCGCAAACCGGTCGAGGCGCATCCGAATGTTCTCGGCGTGCACCTGGCCGCTGATGCCCGGCGCGAGGTCGAATCGTACGCCGCCACCGTATTTGACGACGATCTGATCGAAGCGGCTGCCGGTCTCGGGTTCGAAGCGCATCACGCCGGCGCCGGCAGCTGCGAACGGCTGGAGCGCTCCGGTGCCGAGATTGACACGGAGGTCGGCGCCCAGCTGCTGCAGCTTGAGCGACTGGTCGATGAGGGGAATGCCGCCCGGGGCGGTGATCCCGCTCGATCCGAAGATGGTTTGGACGTTGTCTCTCCGCAGGTAGTACGCATCGAGACCGATCAGCCCGCCGAAGTTGGCGCCCAGGCGGCCGCCGAGCAGCGTCACGTCCTCCAGACCGAAGTTGTCGGCCCACTTGATATGGCTCGCGGCCGGAGCAATGTGATAGCGAACCCCTTGCGCCGCGGCAGGCGGCGTGGGTGCGGCCAGCAGCACGAGCGCTGCCAGGGCCGGACACAGGTACGCGAAGCGAGCGGCGGACCGCTCCCGGGTGTCAGATGGAATGGTATGTCGCATGTTATCTCCTCGCAGATCCCGATCAATTCATTCGCCGCGCAGACGGCGGTCCCGTTGCGTTCGCGTGCCGCCGGGTCGTCGTGCGTACCTGACGCGCCTGATGCCTTCGCAGCGCAATGCGCGAGAACCGGCAGGCTGTGCAAACTTCACGGGCGATTGATCACGCAGTCGTGATACCCCTTATAACGCGCTCGTTCCATTCGTGGACACACCACGATCATGCGGTGGACGAACTTCGTTCAGATATGGCGGTAGATGCGCCAATCCGAGATGCGTAGAAAGCGAAGATCAGACCGGGATCCCGGGCTGGTGCTTCAGTGGGGAGCTCCCGGCCCGACGGGGCGGCAGGCGGGCGGGGTTAGCGGGGCCGGCCCCCAACCCCGGGGCTGCGGCTCAACGGCGCCGGGGGGAAGGGCGTAGTACTTTGGTGTATCCGAGATCGCGTTGTCACCCTACTCTCGAGAGGTAGTCGGTCCATGGCGTCCTTTACAAACCCCTCCCGCCGAGATGTCATCAAGTTCGGGCTGCTCACGGGCGCCGGCCTGGTGGCCGGGACCCGTAACAGTCTGTGGGCTGAGGAGTTGGAGCGGCTGGAACAGCTCCCGCTCATCACCAAGGCGATCCCGTCATCCGGCACCAAGGTCCCCGTCGTGGGGATCGGCACCAATCAGTACAACTTGTCGGCCGAGCAGCGTGACGCGCTGCGGGACACGATGAAGCGATTCATCGAGCTGGGCGGCTCGGTCTATGACACGGCAACCGGCTACGCGCGGGGGGAGTCGGAGGCCGTGCTGGGCGAGCTTTCGAGCGAACTCAAGCTGCGCGACAAGATTTTCTTCGTCACCAAGATCGTGGCTCCGGAAAACAACATCGAAACCGGCCGTGCCGGTTTTGCGACGTCGCTCGAGCGGCTCAAGACCAACGTCCTCGATGGCCTCCTGGTTCACAACCTGGCCGGCACCGACGTCCTCATTCCGGCGCTCCAGGAGTGGAAGCAGCAGGGCAAGATCCGCCACCTGGGTATCTCGACCTCGACGGAGCGGCAGTACGACGCGCTGGCCGCCGAGCTGACCAAGCACAAGCTCGACATCGTCCAGGTCGATTACTCGCTTGGCAACCGGGGCGCCGCAGAGCGCATGCTGCCGCTGGCGCAGGACCGGGGCGCCGCCGTCATGATCAACCTGCCGTTCGGCGGGCGGCGGGGAGCCAGCGTCAATTTCCCGAAGCTGGCCAGCGTGCCGCTGCCGGGGTGGGCCGCTGATTTCGACATCAAGACCTGGCCCCAGTTCTTCCTCAAGTATGTGGTGTCGCATCCGGCGGTCACGGTGGCGATTCCTGGCACCCGGCGGGTGTCCTATGTCGAGGACAACATGGGCGCGGCGCGCGGCCGGTTGCCCGATGCGGCGGCCCGAAAGAAGATGGAAGAGACGTTCGACGCGCTTCCGGCCTGAGGCCAGTCGAGTAGTTTTGAACGGTCCCGCACCTTCGGGTGCGGGACCGTCTCATTTCCAACGATACATCTCCACCTCGGCCTCGGGGTTACCCATGACACCTCTCTCCCGCTCCCTCAGAGCGTTGGCGATCGTGGCCGGCGCATTGCTGGTTACCGCGCCGGTCGCCGCCCAGGCAAAGCCCGATATCCTATGGCAGCATCTGGAGTCGACCGTCAAACGGGCCGCCGCCGAGTTCGACGGCGTGCTCTCGGTCACCATTCAGGACCTCACCGACGGCCGCACGGTCAGCGTTCGGGGCGACGAAGTGATGCCGACGGCGAGTATGATCAAGATCGCGGTGCTGGTCGAGCTCTATCGGCAGGGTCGGATGGGCGACCTCTACACCCTCGATACGACCGATCTGGTGCCCGGTAGCGCCATCATGAGCCGGTACACGCATGGGGTGACGCGCCTGACCCTCCGGGATGTCGCGACCGCGATGATCGGCGAGAGCGACAACGGCGCGACCAACATCCTGATCGACCGGCTGGGCATGGCGAAGATCAACGCCACGCTGACCGGGCTGGGCTATTCCAGGACGCGGCTCGAGCGGAAGATGATCGACTTGGCTGCTGCGCAGGCCGGTCGCGAAAACGTCGCCTCCAGCAACGAGACGGTTGCGCTACTGGCCGCCGCGCATCACGGCAAGCTCTTTTCTCCCGACCTGACCGCGGACTTCTTCCGCGTGCTGGCAACGCCCAAGCGCAGTCGTCTCCTGTCGCAGCTGCCGTCCGGGGCGCGCGGGGCCACCAAGACGGGCAGTCTCGATGCGGTAGTGACGGAAGGGGGCGTGTTGTACGCGCCGGGGCGGCCGTTCGCGATTACCATCATGGCGACATACGTCAACGATGCGCCGGCTGCGGAACGGTTGCTGGGCGAGCTTTCGCTCGCCGCGTGGAACCACTTCGTTCGACTGGGCAAGGGCTCGGCGTACGGACGGGGCCTGCCGCCGCGCTGAGTCCGTGCCGGTCGATCGGGCCGGACCGTCAGGTGTCCGCGCGCAGGGCGACCACCGGATCGACGCGTGAAGCGCGGCGCGCGGGGAGATAGGCGGCCAGGAGGGCGACGGCGGCCAGCGTCGCCGACACGAGCGCATACGTCATCGGGTCCAGTGGGCCGACGCCGAAGAGAAAGGCGGACATCACCCGGGTCAGCACCGCGGCGAGCCCGATCCCGAGCGCGATGCCGGCGGCCGTCAGCGCCACGCCGGAGCGGATAAAGAGACGCCGGACGTCGCCCGCTTGCGCGCCGAGCGCCATGCGGACGCCGATCTCGCGGGTTCGTTGTGCGGCGGCATAGGCGATCACGCCGTAAATCCCCACTATTCCGATCAGCAGCGCGACGGCTGCGGCAATGCCCAACATCACCAGCGCGAAGGAGGTCTGGGCCAGCGAGAGGGCCTGGATCTCGTTCACGGTGCGCGGATCGTCGAGCGGCAGGTTCGGATCGACCGACCAGACCGCCTGCTCGAGCTCGCGAAGGAATCCCGGCGCGCCGACGCGTGTGGACCGAACGACGTAGGTCATCGTACGCCACCGGTAGCTCTCGCTCTGGATCGGCCAGTAGACGATCGGCGTCGGCGGCCGATGCAGCCCGTCGTCGCGCTCAGGACCGACCACGCCCACGATCTCGCGCCACGGCACCTCGGGCTGCAGGGCGCGCACGCGTTTGCCGATGGCGCGCGACGGCTCGGTCCAATACTCACGCGCGAGCGGCTCCGAGATGAGGATGACCGGCCGCCGTTCGTGGATCTCCTGCCAGGTGAACGACCGCCCGGCTACCAGCCGATTGCCCATGGTCTCGACGTAGCCTGGTCCAATGCTCTTGAACCGCCTGAGCGGTGTCCGTTCTCCTTCCGCGAGCGGGGCCTCCTCCACCTCGATCGGACTGCCGTTGTCTTCACCGTCCATCGTGATCGACGACGAGAGGCCGACCGAGCCCACGCCGGGCACCCGGGTCAGCGCCTCGGCGACCTGCTCGAACCTGCGCGCCGCTTGGTCCGGATCGGCGATCATGCCAGGCGGGATCGCGATGGTGAAGGTCTGGATCTCCTCCGGGTGCGTGAACCCCGGATCGACCTGCCGCAGAGCGATGAAGGTCCGGATCATGAGCCCCGAGACGATCAGCAGGGTGAGCGCCAGGGCGACCTGTCCCACGACCAGCGCCTGACGGGTCCGGTGCCGGCCGGGGCCATCGGAGGCGGATCGGCCGGACTCCTTGAGCGCCGTGATGCTCGGATTCCCGAAGCGCACCACGGCGGCGAGGCCGAACAGGATCCCGCTCAGCACCGAGACGGAGACGGTGAAGAGCAGGACCGTGATGTCGATGCCGATCTCGTCGACGCGCGGCAGCTCCGCAGGCGCGATCGCCTGCAGGAGGCCGGTGGCGGCCCGGGCGAGCAGCACGCCGACCGCGCCGCCCGCAAGCGCCAGTACGATGCTCTCGGACAGGAGCGCGCGCGTGATGCGACCGCGACTCGCGCCCAGCGCTACCCGCATTGCCAGCTCGTGATGGCGTCCCTCGGCGCGCACCAGAAAGAGGTTCGCCACGTTGCCGCAAGCGATCAGCAGCACCACGCCGACCGCGGCCAGCAGGATCCAGAGGATCTCTCCGACGTCGCCGATCACATCGACGGCGAGCGGGCGCACATCCGGCCCGAGCTCGAGCCACTCGAAGGACGGCGGCAGCAGCGTGATCAGCCGGCCCACGTCGGCGTTGGCTTGGGCCAGCGTGACGCCCGGCTTGAGTCGTGCCAGGGCCTGGAACCCGAAGCTGACGCCGTCGGGCGGGGTTGCCGGGAGCGGCATCGGTAGCAGGAGGTCTGGCCGAGTGCGCAGGAAGGTGAACGACGGCGGCAACACGCCGATCACTTCGGCCGGCTGGCCGTCGATTACGAGCGAGCGACCGACGATGTCGTCGGCGCCGCCGAAGCGCCGCTGCCAGTACCCGTGGGTCAGCACTGTGCGCAGCGGATTGCCGGGCGTATCGTCCTCGGCACTGAAGAGCCGGCCAAGCGCGGGTCGGACCCGCAGGAGCGGCAGGGTGCTTGCGCTGACCAGCAGCGCCTGCGGACGCTCCGGATCGCCATGTCCGGTGATCGAAACTTCGGCAGGATCCCAGGCGCCGATGGCTTCGAATGCCCGCTGGTGTTCGCGATAGGTGAGGTAGGTGGTCGGGCCGTGATTGGCTCCCCCGCCGGCGAGTGGTGTATGGTGGCTCAAGCTCACCAGCCGGTCGGCCTCGTGGAACGGTAGCGGCTTGAGCAGGACACCGTGGACCACACTGAAGATTGCCGTTGTGGCGCCGATACCGAGAGCGAGCGTCAGCACTACGGTCGCGGCGAAGGCGGGCTGCTTCCGGAAGATACGCGCGGCGTAGCGCAGGTCTTGCCAGAAATCGCCGAGCACGCCACCGGTCGGCGCACCCGGCGTGACCGGCGGCGGCGCGTGCGCCTGCCGCAGCGAGCCCATATGTTGCGCGAGCACGTCGCCTTCCTGGAAGTCGGCGAGCGCCAGCCGAATCGCCTCCTCGGACGACGCGCCTCCCGCCATCAGCTCCCGATACCGATCGTCCAGATGCTGCGAGAGCTCGTCGACGATCTCGGCTTCGCGCGTGGGCGCGAGTCGCAGCGGTGCCAGCCGCGTCCGAACCTCGCTTGCCCAATCAGGCATGCTCGGGTCCAATGATCTGGTGAACGGCCTCCACGAACGTCGCCCAGGTCTTGCGCTGCGCAGCGAGTATCCGGCGCCCCTCGCCGGTGACTTTGTAGAACCGGCGGCGCCGCTCGCCAGCCTTCTCCACCCAGGTGCCCTTGATCCAGCCGCGTTCCTCGAGGCGATAGAGCAGGGGGTAGAGCGAGTCGATGTGGAAGGTCAGGGCGCCGCCGGAGCGGATCTGGATCAGCTTGCTCAGCTCGTAACCGTGCCGGGGCTGCGCGTCGAGCAGCGCGAGGATCAGGAGCTCCGCCGAGCCCCGCTTGAGCTCGCGGTCCAGGGCTCGCGTATCGATATCTGACATGAACAGATATTACGTGAACAGATAAGGCGCGTCAATGCCCGAGAGACTCACGTCCCATGTCGGTGAGAACGTCACTCTGACCTTCGCCCAAGCCAACGGTGACAGCGGTCGCGTCGCGGCGTTGCATCGGGATGATGCCGGGAATCATTCCATCTTCGAGAGGCAATAGGTGGCAGACGCGGAAGGACGAAGCCGCCCGGTCGATCGAGTCGGCCGGGCGGCTTCGTCATCATCAGATCGCTACGGTCACGGGACGACGGTAATCGCCCCGATCATTCCGAGCGCCGCATGCGGATCGCACTGGTAGACGTAGCGTTTGCCGGGGGCCATGGTGACGGGCAGGTCGTACGTCTGCCCGGGCAGCTGCAGCATGTCACTCATCGGTGGCAGGTTGCTGACGCCGGGGTTGCTGTCGGCGAGGAAGTGGACGTTATGGACACCCGTGACGAGGACGAACCGGAGCAGATCTCCCTGTTTGACCTCGACCTCCTTGGGTTCATAGTAGTTCCCGGTGCCGTCGGTCACCATCTTGATTTCGATGGTCCGCCCGGTGGCGACGGCGGCAGGTGCGCTCCGTTGCTGGTCCGCGGGAGGACTGGCTTCTTTGGGAGAACTGCCGCACGCCGCGGCGAGCAGCACCAGGCCGAATAATGATCGGGGCATCATATCGATCGCCTCAGAAATCTTTCGAAGTGAAGGTACGGGCGGCCGCCCCGAGAGGCAGGGCGAGCCAAAGCAACAGCACGGACATCAGAGCAATACGGCCGGTACCGGTGCCGAGCACATGTTCGAGGACGGCGCCGGTATAGCCGAAGAGAGCAGCGCCATCCGTGCCCAGCAGCAGGACGACACGGACCAGGTCGAGCGGGTTGAGCGCCAGGAGGACGAGCACGGCCCATTCGATCGGCCGGTCGGCATACATCAGGGTCAGCAGTAGTACGATTCCATCCCACAACACGGCGGCGGCGAGCCAGATCAGGCACGCAATGCCGAGTGCGCGGACCCGGTCGTCGGTCCGGAGCGCGATCACGAAGGCGAGTGCGGTCCCGATCGCGGTGAGCAGGAGCGTCGCCGCGACGAGCGCCGCCAGGTGCGGAAGCTCGGCTGCCGTGACACGACCATGCCAGACGAATGGCAGGATCAGACCCAGCGAGAGCACCACCGCAAGCGGGGCGACCGTGCCGAGGAAGAGGCGCAGGAAGAGCCGGGTGCGCGTCACGGGCTGGGCCAGCAGTAGCTCGGTGATTTCGCGGGCGTTGTGAACCTGGATCGTGCCGATCACGAGCGCAGCGAGCGGGGTCGCGACCAGGACGATGTCCATCAGCGAGGCCCGCGCCGTAGCACCCTCACCGAAGCGGAGCAGGAGATCGCCCGCTGCAGCGAGGAAAATGCCCAGGCCGAGGAGCCAACGGCTCCGGATGACATCGCGGCCAGCGGCGATGAGGGCGTGCGTCTGAGCAGTCATGCGACGATCCTCAGCCCTTCGGGGCGGAGCAGGGACGCCACCGCTCGTTCCAGCGATGGCTGGCCCGTCGAGCTGCGCAATTCGTTGGCGCTGCCGGACCAGCGGACTCGGCCGTCGTCGAGGAAGACCACGTCGTCGGCGAGCTCTTCGAGTTCGGGTAGCACGTGGGAAGTGATGATGACGGTCGTTCCCGACGCGCGTTCGTGGGCCAGGCGCTCCTTGAGGACGCAGCTGGCGAGCGGGTCGAGCCCGGCGGTCGGTTCGTCGAGGATCAGGATCTCCGGCCGAAAGGCAAAGGCGAGGACGGCGTTGACCTTCTGCCGGGTGCCGCCCGACAGGGTTTCGAACGGGCGGTCCATCGCGTCGCCGACGCCCAGGTCTGCGGCCAGGTCGAGGTCGGGTACGGCCCCTTTGCGTAAGGTGCGGAGCATGCCGAGCAGGTCGCGCCCGGTCAGCTGGCCGGGAAAGCGGACGATCTGCGGCATATAGCCGATCGCGGCCCGGTAGCTGGGATCGCCGCGCAGCTCGACGCCGTTCACCTCGATCCGGCCGGCTTCGGGGCGGGCCAGGCCGAGGATCAGCTTGAGCAGGGTGGTTTTGCCGGCGCCGTTGGGTCCGGTCAGTACCGTCACCCGCCCCCGCCGGAATTCGGCGTTCAGGCCGGTCAGCACGCCTCGTCGACCGAAGCGTTTCTCGAGACCACGAATGGTGATCATAGGGAGGGCGCTCCTTTCACGGGCGGGGCCATCAGCGGCGAGGGGTCGATGACCTCCTTCGGCGTGAGCGCAGGAAGCGCCTGCTCCACGGCGTCGAGCATGCGGACGAACAACGAACGCTGGAGCATCAGCGCCGGGTCGGCGCGTCCGACGAACAGGGTGAAGAGCCGGATCGGGTGGTGTCCCACGTCGCCGATGCCGTCGCGGTCGAGATCCCAGCCCCGATAGCGATCCCACCAGTTGCCGCTGAATTCGGTGGTGAGGATCCGGGCGTTGACGGCCAAGTCGAAGGTGTTGCTGCGGAACTGGTTCTGGCGCACCACGCCGTCGGACGTACTGGCCATCAGACGGAGGGCCCAGCCGTTCTCCGCAAACTCGTTGGCGACGATGCGGACGCGGTCGGCACCGTCGGCCAGCAGGCCGGTCGTATTGTTGATGAACCGGTTGTCGCGCAGGTCGACATCGGCGATCTCCTTGAGCAACAGTCCGTAGGCGGTCGCTCCGCGGTTGTCGACGAAGGTGTTGTGGGTCAATGTCACCGATTTGGAGTACATCACGGCCACGCCGCTTCCGTTGGCTTCGAAGCGATTGCCGTCGTAGGTCGACGAATCGGCGTACATGAAGTGCAGACCGTAGCGCAGGTTCCTGGCGCTCCGGTTACCGGTCACGGTCGCGTGACGGGTGAACTCGAGATAGATGCCGTCCCGGTGATCCGAGATGGTGTTCTCCTTGATGACGATATGCCGCGAGCCCCAGGAATGGACCGCATTCCCGGTCCGGCTTTCGGAACCGCGGAGCCCGATCATGGTATTCCCGATCACGGCGCAGTCGGTCGTACTCGCGAGGTAGACGGCAAAGAAGGTCTGTTCGAAGGTGTTGCCCTCGATGCGGCACCGTTCGGCTCCCTGGGCCAGGACCGCAGCCCGGTCTTCCTGAAACGAGATGCCGGTATTGCGAAAGGTGAGCCCCCGCACCGTGATATCGGGGGCGGTCAGGACCAGGAGACCGTGAGTCCCTTCGCCGTCCATGATGGCTCCGGGTTCGCCCACCAGGGTAATCTGCCGGTCGATCGTGACGGTCGGTTCGCGATAGATCCCGGGGCGAACCGTGATCACCGCGCCCGGCGCCGCCGCACCGATGGCTGCGGCCAGGGTTTGGAACGACTCATTCGGGCCGACGGCGATGGTCGCGAGTTGAGCCAGAACGAGGAGCGCGCGCATCAGTGCCTCCCTCCATGCGGCTCTTCGGCCCCCGCTAAGATGCCGCGGCGGGTTTCATCCCACGTGTAGGGTCCTTCACTCTTCGGCAATGGTGCGCCGGTTCGCTTCGCATCGGATGCGATCCATCCCTGACCCATCGAGGACCGGACGGCGGCCCGGTAGAATCGCGCCTCGTTCGTGGCAAGCATGACGCTTGGCGTGGCGAAGTCAGTAACCCAGGTATTTCTGGGGAACTCTTCTTGTTCTTCGATCCACCGGGCCAGACATTCGATCGAGTCGAACCGCGCGGCGCGCCCTTTAGCCGTCTCGGCCAATGCGGCGAACTCGGGATCACTGATCGTCATGCGACAGAAGTCACAGACGTCGACGCCGTACCGGAGGACCGGAATGCCCGCCGCGCAGCCGACGGCGCCGGCGGCAAGGATGAGCAGGAACTGGCGTCGATCGCAGGTCATTTGACGACTCCTATCCGTGGCTGACGCGAGAGACGCAACGCCACGCCGCCGAGCAGGAAGGCCACACCGAGCAGGGCCGCGCCGGCCGAAGGCCAGGCCGTCGCGGTGAAGTTGAGCAGGTGTTTCCGCCCGATGACCGGTGGTTGATAGGTCATGCCGGGCACCACGATGATGGCGTTCTCGGTGTCGAGGTTGTGGCCGTAGTCGTGTCCCCAGCGCCAGAAGTCCCAGACGCCGGCCACGGCGAGCACCACCAGGGCACCCAGCCAGATGCGCAGCAATCCCTTGCGGGCGACGCCGGCCGCGGTCAGTGCAACCGCGGCCAGCCCGATCAGGATCCCCGGCATCCACCGAAGTTCGGGAATCGCGTCCGGCTCGATCGGCCGCATCCCGATGTAGTGGTTGAGGTTGTTGATGTTCGTCAGGTCGTTCGGCTTGATCCCGCTCACGGTATGTGCGTGGATCTGGAGGCCCAGCCCCTCCGGATACTGCGGCGCGACCAGACGGACCTCCCAGAGAGGGAAGGCCAGCGCGCCCGCGACGCAGAGTGCCGCCAGTACCATCAGGAGTCGGGCTGAGCGTGGCATGGTCACTCTCCGCTCGAGCGGCTCGGCGACACGGCGGGCAGGCGCGCCTGTTGCGTAGCTGCCTTGGCCGACACGTTGGCCTTGAGGGGAACGCCGCCACCCCGAGGCGAGACCCGCACATAGCCGGACATCTCCTGGTGCAACGCGCTGCAGAAGTCAGTGCAGTAGAACGGGAAGACACCGGCCGACCTGGGAACCCACATCAGGGTGCGGGTTTCGCCCGGCTGCATGATGATTTCCGCGTTCTGCATCCCGAGGACGGCAAAGCCGTGGAGGATGTCCCAGTCCTGCTCGACGTTGGTGATGTGCCAGTAGACCGTATCACCCACTTCGATGCCTTCGATCACATCGGGTGCAAAGTGGCTGCGGATGGCGACCATCTTGATCCGGACGACCCGGCCGCTGCGCTCGATGCCGGTCTCCGACTCCGCGCGGACCACGTGCGGATGTTTATTCTCAGCAAGCGAGAAGAACTTGACCTGCTTGTCCTTGATCAGCGATGCCGGAAGCGCCTGGGCATAGTGCGGTTCGCCCTGGGTCGGGAAGTCGAGCAGCAACTGCATCTTCTCGCCGCTGATGTCATAGAGCTGCGCCGAATGGGACAACTCGCCGCCGGTGGGGAGATAGCGGTCTTTGGTGATCTTGTTCATCGCCACGAGGTACTTGCCCCACGGCTGCTTCGAGTCGCCGCCCGGCACCATCAGATGGCCGATCGAGTAGTAGGTCGGCGCCCGGTCGATGATTTCCCAGGTGCCCAGCTTCCATTTGACGACTTCGGACGAGATGAACATCGAGGTGTAGGCGTAGCCTTTGCCGTCGAACTCGGTGTGGAGCGGTCCCAGGCCCGGCTTGTCGACTTCGCCGGCCAGCACGGCGTCGTACTGCAGCACCGGAATTCCGTCCAGCTCACCGTCGAACTTCTGGTCCTTGATGGCTGCCAGCATTTTGGTGGCCGAGTGCACCGGGATCACGCTGGCCAGCTTGCCGCCGCCCACGATGTACTCGCCGGTCGGATCCACGTCGACGCCGTGCGGCGACTTGGGCGTCGGGAGGAAGTACACCAGGCCAGGGCAGGCTGAGGGCTCGAGCACCGTCACCGAGGTCCGGACGTGGCTCTGGGCAATCCGGGTGCTGTGGTCGATGTAGTTGTGGAAGTAGCGGGCCGGGCGCTTCGACGCCTTGCCGGAAGCGACGCACTGCTCCGCCTGTTTCCAGTTGACTGCGGCGATGTAGTCCTTGTCGTTCTTCGATGCGTTGAGCTCGAGCTTGGTGTAGGCCTGCTCGGAGTTGTAGCTGGTGAAGAAGAACCAGCCGTCCGACGGTCCGCGGCCGGCGTGACCGAGGTCGTAGTTGTAGCCAGGCATCAGGATCTGGAATGCGATGTCCATTTTGCCCGGCTGGTCGGCGCGAATGAACGAGAGCGAGCCCTTGAAGTTCTGCTGGTAGCTCTCGATCGGCACGTCGGTGTTGGGCACCGGTACCGAGAACCGGATCGCGGAGACGACGTACTCGGAATTGGCGGTCGTAAACGGCGCCGCATGCCCACCTGCCGAGTTCGGGATCTCGAGGATCTCGTCGGTTTCGAAGGTGGTCAGGTCGATCCGGGCAATCCGCGGGGTGTTGTTCCCGTTGATGAAGAGCCAGCGCCCGTCCGGGACGCCGTCCGTCTGCGACAGCTCCGGATGGTGGGTGTCATCCCAGGGAACCGTCCCATAGCTCGTTTCGAGGAGCGGCTTGGTCTCTTCCGAGTAGCCATAGCCGTTCTCGGGAAACTGGGAGAACACCGGAATGGTTTTGAGAAGGCGTCCGGATGGCAGGCCATAGACCGTGACCTGGCCGCTGAATCCCCCGGACATGAAGGCGTAGAACTCGTCGTGTTCGCCCGGCGCGACATAGGTCCGTCGGGCGGCGTCACCGCTGACCAGGTCGTTGGGCGCCCCTGTGCCGCACGCGGTCGCGGCGACCACGATCGTGGTCAGGAGCAGGCCGCGTAGACTCGATGGCTGGGTCATGCTTGCCTCATAGATGGGCCCTCGCGGGCCGGTCTGGTGCCGATCCGCACCCGCGGTGGCACAGGGACAACATGGGTATGGAGGGGGGCAAAAGTGCGTGACGATTGTCACAGGGGCGCCAGGAAATTGGGGCGATTTCCTCTAGCGCGGATCGGATAAGGAGTCCGTCGACGCCGGCCTGCTGGCGGCCGGGCGAATCCGGTGCCGAAGGGCGAGCAGGCCGTTCACCAGACCCAGCGCCTGGGCCGCGCCGCCGGCCACGATTGCGCCTCGGAGCCAGCCGGGTCCATCCGCCCGGTGATACTCGGCCGCCGCGCGCACGATCGTGCCGAGCGTGATTGCCCACCAGGCGATTTCACCGAACCACTCTCGCTTGGGGCGGAGCGCTTTCGGAGGGCGCGGGAAGAGCCAGAGCGCGGTGCCCAGAATGGTCTGAATCACCGCCCCGACCAGGATCAGGTGGGTGTGGACGCTGATCTGATACGGGGTGGGCCACCGGCCCAGCAATTCCCGGGACACCAGGAGCCAGAGTCCGATCCCGATGCCCCCGGCCATGAACAGCGCGGCCGAGAGCAGGAATCGACGGGATAATTCGGACACGGATTATCCGGTGGATCGGGTCGGAGTTCTGGCCAGTTGGCTGAAGGGCAGGGCGGCTCGGTCCAGGGTACGCCAGAGATTCCAGACAAAGGCATAGGCGCCCACGGCCGATCCGATACCTCCGATGGCGAGAAACACCGGTGCCGCCGGTGCTGCGCGCGCCCGGAGGGCGAACCCCGTCGCCAGGAGCGCAAGGCCGATGTTGGCGATGTAGACATGCGCCAGCGCCAGCCGTGGCGCATGGAGCGGCGTGGCCGCAAAGCGGGGAAAGACATGGTACGCCACCCCGGCGATCATCATGAAGACGAAGCCCAGGAGCAGCATGTGGAGATGCACGGGCCGGTAGATCTGCCAGACCGGGCGGATGGCCATGGCAGCGCCCAGCGTCACGCCCAGGGCCAGCCAGATCAGCGAGCTGCGCAGAAAGCGCGTCACGTACGGGTCCATCAGCACATCCGGCAGCAGTTGGGAGCAATGGTGACGACGAGTTCGAGGCCCTCCTCACCGGCGTCGACCGCGTGAGGCGTGCCCGGTTCGAGTTGGACGACGACACCCGCGGCCAGTTGGCGAGAGTCGGACTCGCCCACGTACAGTGTGCCGGCGCCGGTTTCGGCGGTAATCACGATCCGTTCGGGGTTGTGGTGAAACGGGAGCGATTGGCCTGCTTGAAAAACCAGCCGGAAGGTGCGGCCTTCGGGCGTAGTGACGAGATCGAGGACAGCGGGGCGGCCGTTTGACGGCGTGGCCGCCGCGTCCTGAGACTGGAGATCGATCGGGTTCGACATTGGTCATCCTCGGGAAGGGGTGATCGAACAATGTGCCCGTCGAATGCCAGAGCCATGTGACGCTTGTCACATCGAATCCGGCGGAGTTTGTTTTCGGCCATGACGACACTGATCGAGGCCCTGCGTGAGGTGCCCTTTCTTTCCGGGCTGTCCGATGCTGCCCTCGAACGCCTGGCGGCGCGCTGCGTGCCGCGGGCAGTCGGCGCCGGCTTTGCGCTCTTCCGCGCGGGCGATCCGTGCGGCGGCGTCTATATCGTGCTCGCGGGCCAGGTTCGGGTCTATCGGACCGCGCATGACGGAAGAGAACAGACCCTCACGGTCGAAGGCCCCGGGCGACCGGTGGCGGAACTGCCGCTGTTCGATGGCGGGCCCTATCCGGCCAGCGCCATGACGGTGGTGCCGTCGCGGCTCGCCTACCTCCCGCGCGCGGAATTCGAGTATGCCTTTCGGCACGACCCCGATGTGGCCAGCGCGGTCGTCGCCGCGCTGGGGCGCCGGCTTCGGCACCTGGTGCAGTTGGTCGAGACGATTGCGTTTCGGGACGTGGCGGCCCGGCTCGCGATGCATCTGGCCGACTATGCCAGCCGAGACGGGCGTCTGGAAGGAGCCGACGTCGTCCTCGATTTGCCGCGGACGCAGGAAGAGCTGGCGACCGAGATCGGCACTGCGCGGGAGTCGGTCTCGCGCGCCATCAAGCAGCTCAAAAAGCTCGGCCTGGTTCGGGGCCTGTCCGGAACCGTCTGGCGCCTGTCGCCGGTGGGCCAGCTGCGGGACTGGGCCCGGGGTGAAGCCTCGTGAGACATCCGTCACAGGTCGGCCGCCGCCGCGTGCGGTAGGTTGGCCGCATGATGAACGAATCCGGAGACCCGTTACCCGAGTTCGATCCCGAGTCCATCGTCGATCTGGACGTTCGGGGCGACATTGCGCAGGGCAGCCCGCCGCTGCCCCGCGTTCTCCAGGCGGCGTCTGCTCTGGCGCCGAACCAGGTGCTGCATTTGCGCTCGCCGTTCCGTCCGGAACGCCTGCTGGACCGGCTGGCGCGGGAAGGGTTCTGCTGGCACACCGAAGGCTTCAGTGACGACGACTGGTCGACCTGGTTCTGGAGAGAAGGGACGGCGGTGGTTGCGCCCCGTGTCATGGCGGAGCAGGAGATCGTGTGCGAGGTTGCGGATCAGGTCATGGATCTGCGATTGCTGCCGCCGCCCGAGCCGATGCTCCGCGTGCTGGAGCGGATCGAAGTCGATCCCGGACCGTTCGATATCCTGGTGCCGTTCTTTCCCGAGCCCCTGGCGCGTATCCTCGAGCCTACCCGCCGGCGGGTCGTGCTGATCGAGCATCGATCGGACGGCGTCCGGGTCCGGATCGAATCGGCGCCCTGACCCGGAGGCGCTCCGGTTCCAGCTTGCCGCAACGGGAGGGGGAGGGCATCATTGACAATGCCTTCCTCAGCGCTCGAGGCGACCGGGTCACAACCTGACGACAGGGCAGCATCGATCCCGACGGAGCGGGGGCACTCCCGTCTGGTGCGGATCACCCACACGCTCAACAGCGTCAGCTTCGTGGCGCTGGTCGTCAGTGGTATTGCCATTCTGATTGCCCATCCACGCCTGTATTGGGGCGAGGACGGCTATTTCGGGCTGCCCGCGCTCTTCGAATTTCCGATCGAGACCAACCTGTCGCATACGGGGTGGGGACGCAGCCTGCATTTCCTCGCGGCCTGGGTCTTCGTCATCAATGGTGTGATCTACCTGGTGTCCGGCCTCGTCGGTCGCCATTTCCGCCGTCATCTGCTGCCGCGCCGCGAGGAGTTTGCCAAACCGAGCCTGGTGGCGGAGATCCGCAATCATCTGACGCTACGGATTCCACGCGGTGGCGCCGGTCCGCGATACTCTTTGCTGCAGAAGACGGCCTATCTGTTCGTCATCTTCATCCTGACGCCGGTGATGATCCTGTCCGGCCTCACCATGTCGCCGGCGGTGACGGCGGCCTATCCCGAGCTGTTCACGTTGTTCGGCGGGCGACAGTCGGCGCGCACGGTGCATTTCCTGACGTCGGCCGGTCTGGTCCTGTTCCTGGCAGTGCATCTGCTGATGGTGACGCTTTCCGGATTTCGGCGTCAGGTGCGGGCCATGACGGTCGGGGTTCGATCCGCCGACGAGGAGGTCTGATGTCAGAGCCGTTGACTCGGCGCCAGTTGCTGGCGGCGATGGCCGCGGTGGCCGGCAGCGCGGCGCTGACCGGATGCCAGGGTTTCCTGCCGCCGACGTACGGTAGCCTGCTGGGCATTGGCGAAGCGCTGACCTTCGCTTCGCATCGGGTTCTGCTCAGGAAGCAGCCGTTTGCGCGCGAGTTCGATCGCGGCATGATCTCCGCGAATTTTCCGGCCATCAATACCGTCGATCCCGAGGATGAGGAGTACCAGCGTCTCCGGGCGGGCGGGTTCGCGGAGTGGCGTCTCCCGGTGACCGGATTGGTGGGCAAACCGCTGGCGCTGTCGTTGGAAATGCTCCGGAGTATGCCGGCGCGCACCCAGGTGACGCAGCACAACTGTGAGCAGGGTTGGTCGGCGATCGCGGAGTGGACGGGGGTGTCGCTGCATCACGTGCTGGAGGCGGCCGCCATCCGGCCGGAGGCGCGCTATGTGGTTTTCCATTGTGTCGACGGCTGGTGGGACAGTCTCGACATGTTCGACGCGCTGCATCCCCAGACCGTCCTGGCGTACGGGATGAACGGCGGCGACGTCCCGGTCAAGCACGGTGCGCCGATCCGGCTTCGGGTAGAGCGCCAGCTGGGCTACAAGAGCCTCAAGTTCGTCAAATCGATTCAGGTTACCGACCGGATCGACCAGATCGAAGACGGGACGGGAGCCATGGTAGTGAAGTACGGATACTCCTGGTACGCGGGGATATGACGACACGACGAGGATTTCTCGGCGCCGCGGGGCTGGCCGGCGGGCTCCTGGGAAGTGGAGCGATGATGGTGTCCTCCTGTGCCGATGACGGCAGGGTCGATGCCGTCGGCGAGCGGCTTCGGGAGGCCATTGCGCAGATGCCGGTGGATGACGGCCACGCGCATCCGATCTCGGACGCCGACGCGGAGACGACAGCGGATCGGTTTCTGGAGCGGATCTCGCTGGCCGCGTTTCCGGCGCCGTTCTATTTCCCTCGGGGGGCGTTTCGGGAGTGGCAGCAGGGAGACGCGGCGACCCGGGCACGATTGGACGCGCAATATCGAATTGCCGATACCCTGCGTTCGATCAATCGGCAGTTCGAGACGAGCATCTTCGCCAAGTTCATGGTGAAGGAGATGGCCGCATTCCTCGGTTGCGCACCAACCCTTCCTGCCGTGATCGAAGCGCGGAATGCCAAGGGCCGCGACTACTTCGGCTACATCAATGCCTTGTTCCGCGATGCCCGAATCGAAAACGTGATGCTCGATACCGGCTTCACCGATTCGCTCGACCAGGCGGGGATCCAGCGATTTGCGTCCGCAATCCAACCGAGCCGTACGCGCCACATCGCCCGGGTCGAGGCCCTCGCCGATGATCTGATGGATGAGGACATCCCGTATCCCGACCTGCGCGACCGCTTCGTGGCGCGCGTTCGTGAGGCGCTCGACGGCACCGGTAACTACGGGGCGCGTTCCTACGGGATGAAATCCTATTTGCTGCCTGATGTCGGATTGATCACGCCACAATACGATGACGGGGTGGCGGCCCAATCATGGACCGAGTATCGGCGGACCCGAACCGATCGAGGCGAAGCGCGGGGAGATCGGGCCCGGCGCGGGCAAGTATTGCGCGAGCGGCTCCTGACCCTTGCGCTGGAGGAGTGCCTGACGCGGGACATGCCGATGCAGTTCCACGCCGGCGATGGTGAAGCGCCGTACGTCATCCTTCGAAACCAGCATCCATATTACCTGGAGGAAGTCGCCCGATTCGACAAGGACGGCGTGATGCGGATGCCCAAGATCATCCCGATCCACGCGGGGTATCCGCTCGTGGGCGAGGCCGCGTGGCTCAGCCACCTGTACACCAACGTCTACTTCGAAACGTCGATCATGACTCCCTTTGCGCACCAGGGAATCATGCTTCGATTCCTCCAGATCATGGAAGCGGTGCCGTTGTCGAAGATCCTCTTTGGCAGTGATGCGTACCACGTTCCCGAGCTGTACTGGCTTGCTGCGCGCTGGGGTAAACGATACCTGGCTGGCGCCTTGGCCGTGTACGTTCGAGAAGGCATTCTGGATGAGTCGGAGGCGCTGGACGCGGCGCGGATGATTCTCTACCAGAACAATCGTCAGGTCTACAATCTGGAATCGTAGTGCGTTCTCCTCTGATGTTGATCCGATGGCTCGTGTGTGTGGTGGCGCTGGCCTGGCCCTGGAGTCTCGGCGCGCAGGAAGCAGCCTGCCGGCCGATGCGGACCGCGCTGGTGTTGAGTGGCGGCGGGGTCAAAGGGATTGCGCATATCGGGATGCTCGAAGCGCTCGATCGGATCGGTTTTCGTCCCGATCTGATCGTCGGCACGAGTATCGGCGCCATCGTCGGCGGCATGTATGCCAGCGGGTACTCCGCCCGCCAGATCGACTCTCTCACGCGAACCCTGCCGCTCGCCGATATCGTCCGTCCATTCCGGGTTACCGCGCCTGACGCCTGGGACGATCGCTTGCCGCTCGTGTTCATGGTACGCGGGCGCAACGGATTCGAGTTCCAGACGGGTGTGGTCGACGAGAGCCGGCCCAATGCCCGGCTCAATGCGGCGCTGCTGCGCGGCAATCTGATTGCCCGGGGCGACTTCGATCGGCTCCCGATTCCTTTCCGAGCCGTCGCGACCGATCTGCGCACCCGCGAAACCGTGGTGATCCGAGACGGCGATCTGGCCCGGGCCGTGCGCGCGAGCAGTGCGGTACCACTCGTCTTCCCCCCGGTCGTGATGAACGGCGCCGTCCTCGTCGACGGCGGACTCTCGGCGAACATCCCGATTGCCGAAGCGCGGAAAGCCGGCGCGGATCGCGTCATCGTGGTGGATGTGACGGCGCGCCTCTCCACCGATCTCGATCCCGAGTCGCCCTTCGGGCTGGCGGAACAGCTGATCGGATTTCTCTTCAATCAGGCTGAGACTCCGCTTGGTCCGAACGATATCTATGTACGACCGGCGGTGCAGGACTATCGCTCGTTGGATTTTTCACCCGAGACCATCGCCGAGATTCTGAGGCACGGCCGCCGCGCGGCGGACACCACCATGCTGCGCGCTCAATGCCTGACCCGTTCCGAGCAAACTCCGGAGGCGGCGGTACCGTCGGTGCTGAGCGGATGGAGCGTGACGAGCGGAATTGCCAGCGACGGGACGCTGCTCCGGCGAATGCTGCCACTGGTGGCACCCCGACGCCTCGACGTGAATCACCTGCGCGCCGGGTTGCTGAGCCTGGCGGAGATCGAATCATTCCGGGGTGCCTGGCTCAACCCGGTTGGACACGGCGACAGCGTCTATCTCCGGCTCGAGCCGATGCCGGTACCGCGTACCGTCGGGGGCGGCGGACTCGCGTACGATCACGAATGGGGCGGCAAGATCTGGCTCGGCCTGTTCGATCGGCGATTGGCGGGAACCACGCTCGAGGGAAGCGTGTTGGCATCGCTTGGTAAGTATCAGCAGGAATTGTTCGGATCGGTCCTCTGGCATACCAGGGGAGGGTGGTCTTCGGTCGCTCCGCATATGACGATCCGGGTTCGATCGGACGATATCCGCGATTTTACGGAGGATGGGACCGAGCTGCCGCATCTGGTGACCACCCATGCGCGTGTCACGGCGGGAGTGGAAGTCCGCTTTGCGCCCGGCTGGCGAGCAGCGGTCGGGGGTGATGTGATGACGTGGGGATCCGAGGCCACGCGCGGCAACGCGACACTCGGCGGGTCCGCGCGCCTGTCTCGCACCGGGCAGGAGGGCTTGGAGGTGACGGGAGATGCCCTGGTTACGGAGGCTTTTCAGCGGGCGCGCGCCACGGTGTCCTGGCCGGTCGTGCGACGCCGGTGGCGGGTGGCGCCGGTCGTGCGAGCGGGCCTGGGGTCATCGGACCTTCCGGTGCAACTCACGTTCCCGCTCGGTGGCAACGACGGGTTTCCGGGGATCCATCACGGTGAGCGGCGAGGAACCCGGGAACTGATGGGCGCGCTCAATCTCGGCATGGCCGTGGTGCGTCCGCTCGAGGTCCGCCTCCAGCTGGCGACGGGCCGAGCCTGGTCATCCGGTCCCCAGGCTCGAGACTGGTTGTCCGGAGCGCGGATCGGTCTCGGCGCCGAGACGCCGGCCGGCCCGATCGAGGTGGGGTACGGGTTCACGACGTCGCGCCGCGATGCGCTCTATCTCCGGATCGGGAGGTGGTTCTGATGGCCGGATTGATCGGTATCCTTGCGGCGGCTGCACTGATCATCTGGGTCGTGAGCCGTCGGCGGCCTGGAACGGACCGTTCGCCCGTTGCGGATCGGGACGAGCTCGAAGCGGCCGAGCGTGAGTTGGCCGACGAGGAGGAAGCGCGGGCATTCGACGCCGAGGATGACGAGGACGATTGGGGGCCTGGCGCGCCGTCACGATGATGTTGCCTCTCTCCCATTGCCCCGATAGAATGCGTCCCGAATTGCCTGTTCCATATCACTTTCGCCGAGATGCTCTGATGCTTCGTACCCTGTCGCTTCTGGCCCTGGCCGGGCTTCCGTCGACGATGCTTGTTGCGCAAGAGCGCACTGCGCCACCGGCAACCGCGCCGTCCCGTCCCGCCGCCCCGCGCGATGGAGCCGTGACGTTCCCCGCCGACTCGACGGTGCGTCGTGAGGGCGTCGTCACGGTCAAAGGGCAGCGCGTTCCGTACCGGACGACCATAGGTACCCAGCCGGTCTGGGACGACAAGGGCGCCGTGGTGGCGGCCGTCTTCTTCACCTACTACGAGCGCAGCGACGTGGCGGATCGATCGGCTCGGCCGCTGGTCATTTCGTTCAACGGCGGTCCAGGGTCGGCGTCCGTCTGGATGCATGTGGCCTACACCGGTCCCAAGCTGCTTCGGATCGACAACGAGGGCTATCCGGTCCAGCCCTACGGCGTGGTCGACAACCCGCACTCGATTCTCGACGTGGCCGACATCGTCTATGTGGACCCGGTCAATACGGGGTTCTCCCGGATCGTCGGCGATGCCAAGCGTGACCAGTTCTTCGGCGTCAACGAGGACATTGCGTACCTGGCGCGCTGGGTCGACGCCTTCGTGAGCCGGCAGGGGCGCTGGACCAGTCCCAAGTACCTGATCGGCGAAAGCTACGGGACTAATCGCGTCTCCGGTCTGGCGCAGCGGCTGCAAGGTTCGCACTGGATGTACCTCAACGGTGTCGTGCTGGTGTCGCCCACGGTATTGGGTGTCGAGCGCGGCGGACCGGTCGGGGCGGCGCTCAAGCTGCCGTACTTTGCCGCCACGGCCTGGTATCACAAGGCGCTCGCTGCGGACCTCCAGGGGCGCGACCTCGATCAGTTGCTGCCCGAGGTCGAACGGTTCACGGTTGACGAACTGATTCCCGGGATGGTGATGGGCGGCTCGCTCGACGCCGCCAAGCGAGACGCGCTGATCAAGCGGTTTGCCCGATACAGCGGCCTGTCCGAAGTCGTCGTGCGGGAGCATGCGCTTGCTGTCCCGACGTCCTTCTACTGGAAAGAGTTGTTGCGCACGAGCGGGTTTACCGTCGGCCGCCTCGACTCGCGCTATCGCGGCTTCGATCGGGTCGATGCGGGCGTCGCTCCGGACTTCGATCCGGCGCTGACTTCGTGGAATCATGCGTTTGCCCCGGCCATCAACCACTACCTTCGCGACGTGCTCGGTTGGAAGACCGACCTGCAGTACTGGCTCTTTGGCCCGGTCAATCCGTGGAACCGGGTCGGCGACCAGACCGGCGCAAATCTCCAGCAGGCACTCGGCGCCAACCCCTACCTGCATGTCATGGTGCAATCGGGGTACTACGACGGGGGCACGCCGTACTTCGACGCCAAGTACACCATGTGGCACATGGACCCGAGCGGACGCTTCCAGGACCGGATGAGCTTCAAGGGATATCGGTCGGGCCACATGATGTATCTGCGGCAGGAAGACCTGGCGACCTCCAACGAAGATATCCGGGTCTTCATCGCCAAGACGCTGCCCAAGGCCGGACAGCCCGCCAAACGCTGAGTCCCGAAGCGGGTATATTCGGAGGTTGACCCTTGCGGGCGGATTCGATCCGACGCATCAGGACCACGACGGAGACCGACAATGAGTGATGAGGATCTGAAGGCAGAATTGGAACGGCTTCGGGCCGAAAATGCGTCCCTCAAAGAGCGCGACAAATCGAAGCGCTCGGTATATCTCAAGGTCAGTGAGAAGGGGGGCCTGTCGCTCTACGGCCTGGGTCGTTTCCCCGTGACCCTCTATAAGGAGCAGTGGAGCCGTCTGCTCGATATGGCGGATGAGATTCGCGCCTTTTTGCGGGACAACGACGCGGTCCTCAAGACCAAAGGCGACTGATCTTTTTGGGGCTCCCGGGGCGGTGCTCTGCTCCGGGAGCCGTGGCGTTCAGCTCTCGATCCGGCTGGCGAGCACCTTATCGATCCGCTTCTCGTCCATATCCACGATCTCGAACGTCCAGTTTTCCCACTGCACTCGATCTCCCGTCACGCCGACCCGTCCCAATAGCAGCATCATCATGCCGCTGACCGTGTGGTAGCGCCCGGCATCCTCTTCGGGAAGTTGCGCGATCTGCAGCCGGTCTTTGAGCTCGGGGATCGGGATGGTCCCATCCAGGAGCCAGGACCCGTCCTCCCGCTGGACCGCCCAGGCATCGCCGCCGCCGGGGGCGGAGAGATCGCCGGTCACGGCTTCTAACAGGTCCTGTAACGTCACTAGCCCTTTCACCCCTCCGTACTCATCCAGGACGAACGCGGCCGAGATGTGGTTGGTCCGAAAGCTCTCGAGCAACTCGAGCCCGGTCAGGGTCTCGGGAACGAACGCGGGCGTCTGCAGGTTGGCCAGCAGGTCCGGGGTTTCGCCCTTGAGCGTCTGCGCCAGGATCTGCTTGGCGGTGACCAGGCCGGTCAGATTATCGAGGTCGCCGTCGCAGACCGGAAAGCGGGAATGCACCGACTCGGCGACGCGCGCCAGATTCTCCGCGATCGGAACCTTGGTGTCGAGGTAGACGATGTCGGCGCGTGGCACCATCAGCGAGCCGAGCTTTCGGTCGTCGAGACGAAACAGGTTCCGGACCATCTCGTGTTCCTGTCGCTCGATGACCCCAGCTTCGGAGCCTTCGGCCAGGAAGGCGTGGAGTTCTTCTTCGGTGATCGACGGACCCTGGTTGCTCCGGACGCCCAGTAGCCGGAGCAGGGTATTGGTCGAGAACGAGAGCAGGCGGACGAAGGGGCGCGTCAGTTGGGCCAGGAGCTGCATCGGGCGCGCGACCAGCCGGGCCACACTCTCCGGGCTGATCTGGCCCAGCCGCTTCGGCACCAGTTCGCCCACGACGATGGAGACATAGGTGATCACGAGCACGACGAGTCCGGTCGATACGATCGATGCGGCGCCCTCGCTCATGCCCAGCGACACCAGCCAGACCGCAAAGGGCTCGGCGAAGACGGCCTCGCCGAGGATACCGTTCAGGATGCCGATCGAGGTGATGCCGATCTGGACGGTCGACAGGAACCGGGTCGGGTCTTCGCCCAGCCGCAGGGCGACTTCGGCGGCGCTGTCACCGGCGCCGGCGAGTTTGGCGAGCCGGGCTTTTCGGGCGGTGACCAGGGCAATCTCGGACATCGCGAAGACACCGTTGAGCAGAATCAGGCCGACTAATAGGGCTATGTCCATCGACTGGTGGTCCCTCGCGCTGGTGAATCAGAGAACGCCTTCTCGACTGAACGTAGATGCGCCCCGGTCTTCGAATCAACCGGGACTCTACGTCACCATTGGCCGCCCGAGGTTCGAAATTACCTGATGTCTGCGTTCTTAAACCATTGAAATGCAATGGATTGACGTACTTGAGCGAATTGACTTTCGGAGGGGCCGCCGTGACGGGATCAGGACAGATGCGGTCACGGGAATCCATCTGATTGGTCCCGCATCGCGTGGCCGTTAGGTTTGCGTTTCGTATGTTCGCCTGCGTGCGGACGAAACCAGGTTTTCAACATCAATTCGTAGAGCGATATGGCAATCGACGCAGCCGACCTGCTTGCTCTGATGCGAGCCCGTCGCAGCCACAAGATGCCCTTTCTCAAGCCCGACCCGGTCGACCCCTCGTTGATCGAGCAGGTGCTCGAGGCCGCCCGGTGGGCGCCCAGCCACGGCAAGACCGAGCCCTGGCACTTCACCGTCTTCACCGGTGAGGGACGGCGGGCGCTGGGTGAAGCCTTTGGCGAAGCCTACCGGATCCAGGCCGAAGCGCGGGGGAATTTCACGCAGGAGGCCTTCGAGACCAGCCGAGACAAGGTGTGGAAAGTGCCGGTCTGGATCGCGCTCACGCTCAAGCCGGGCCTCAAGCCCGACGGGTCGTTCGCGATGCCGGAATGGGAAGAGCTCCTCGCCTTTGGCGGCGCGGTCCAGAATCTCCACCTGGCCGCGACGGCGCTCGGCCTGGCCGGGCAGTGGTCGACGGGTGCGCAGGCTGTGCTGCCGCATGTTGCGGAGTTCGTCGGAGTGCCCGCGCCCTCCAGACCACTCGGCTTTTTTATCCTTGGCCATCCGGGCAGTGTTCCTCCGGATGTCGTTCGGCGCCCGCTCGATGACAAAGTGACCTGGCGCGGCTGAGCCGTTCGTTTCCAGTGAAATAGGGACCGCGATCTGGTGGCAGATCCGGTCCTTGGACGGAGCGACCGTCGGTTGACCCCGGTCGGGCGGTCGCTTAGAGTCCGTGAATGCTGGTTGTACGCCGCTCCATCACCCCCGCTGTACTCCCTGGGTGCGCCTCCCGCCTCGTCGGGTCGGGCCACCAGGGCTGTTGTTGTTGTCGCTAAGGCGTCCCTGACGTCGTCGTAGTCTGTCGTTCTCAAATCCAACAATCGAGGCAGGTTTATGTCGGTTCCATCGGGGACGCTTCCCGTTGCCGTATACCATGAGCATCCGGACTGGTTCAAGCCACTCTTTGCGGAACTCGATCGGCGGGGGATTCCATGGGTGGCGCTCGATGCGGCAGCCCACGAGTACGATCCGGCTGATCTGACGCGCCGCTACTCCCTGGTCGTCAATCGCAACAGTCCCTCCGCCTATCTGCGTGGCCATGGCCAGACCACGTTCCATACCCTCAACTGGCTTCGCCACGTCGAACGCACCGGCACGCCGATCGTCAACGGCTCGGCGGTCTATGCGCTCGAGATCTCGAAGGCCTTCCAGGTCGAGGTCCTGGCGGAGTTGGGTCTGCCGGTGCCGCGCGCCTTGGTGATCAATCATGCGTCGCGCGCCGCGTCGGCGGCTCGACAACTCCGGTATCCGGTCGTCGTCAAAGCCAATATCGGCGGCAGCGGCGCCGGAATCGTCCGTTTCGATACCGAAGACCAGTTGGTCGAGGCGGCGGCGGCCGGGCGGATTGATCTCGGCTTGGATCAAACGGCATTGGTCCAGGAACTGGCGCCGTTGTCGGGCAGCCGGATCACTCGAGTCGAAGTGCTCGACGGCAAGTTCCTCTACGCCATCAACGTGTATCCGACCGGCGAGTCGTTCAATCTCTGTCCGGCCGACATCTGCCAGACGACCGAAGGGCGGACGCTGGATCGCACCTTCTGCGCAGCAGACGCGCCCAAGACCGGGATGCGGGTCGAACGGGCCGATCCGCCGGCGGAGATCGTGGCCCAGGTCGAGCAGATTGCCCGTCACGTTCGGCTCGACATCGGCGGGATCGAGTATCTGATCGATGAGCGCGACGGCCGGCACTACTTCTACGACATCAATGCGCTGTCGAACTTCGTGGCGGATGCGCCGAATGTGATCGGGTTCGATCCGTTTGCCCGCTTCGTGGACTACATCGAAGTCCGGGCCGGGTTGGTGACCCCGGCGAGCACCTGACGATGCGCTTCGGGTACTGGCTTCCGGTGTTCGGCGGGTGGTTGCGCAACGTTCCGGATGAGGGGATGGATCCGTCGTGGGAATACGTCAGCCGCCTGGCGCGCCGAAGTGAAGAGATCGGCTACGACCTGACTCTGATCGCCGAGTTGTTCCTCAATGACATCAAGGGGATCACCGCGCCGTCGCTGGATGCGTGGTCGACGGCCGCGGCGCTGGCCGCGGTGACCCGGCGCCTCGAACTGATGGTCGCGGTGCGGCCGACCTTTCATCAGCCGGCGATCCTTGCCAAGCAGGCGGCAGCGATCGATCGGATTGCGGGCGGCCGGCTGGCCCTCAACGTCGTCTCCTCCTGGTGGGCCGACGAAGCGAGGCGATACGGCGTGCGCTTCGATCAGCACGACGACCGGTACGCGCGCACCGCCGAGTGGCTTTCGGTCGTCGACGGCGTGTGGCGGGAGCCGGAGTTCTCCTTCGATGGGGCCTACTATCAGGTCGACCAGACCATTCTCGAACCCAAACCGGTGCGCCGTCCGCGGCCGCCGATCTACGCGGGCGGCGAGTCGCCGGCGGCGAAGCAATTGATCAGCCGGCAGTGCGATGCCTACGTCATGCACGGCGATCCCCTCGACGTTATCTCGGCGCGGATCGATGAGCTTTCGGCGCTCAGGGACGCGACGGGTCTCCCGCCCCTTTCGTTCGGGATGGCGGCCTTCGTCATCGTCCGGGATTCCGAGCAGGAGGCGGCGCGCGAGTTGGAACGGATTACCAACGTGGCGCCGGGATCGCCTGGCTACGGGAACTATCGCGACTGGGTGGCCAATACCCGGCTCGAGCGCCAGGTGTCCCTCGAGGAGTACTCGGTGTCCAATCGGGGATTGCGGGCAGGCCTGGTCGGTACGCCGGCACAGGTCGCCGATCGGATTGCGGCATTCGAGGCCGCCGGGGTCGACCTTCTGCTATTACAATTCAGCCCGCAGGCAGAAGAGATGGAACGCTTTGCCGACCAGGTCATCGGTCGATTGAGTTCGACCCCCGTCGGGGGTGGTGCCTGACCATCGGGGTGGAGCCGGCGTCGCAGCGCGGCAGGCCGCCCCGATGTGCCTAACGTCGTCCCAACCAACTGCAATACCATGACGAGCCTGTTCGAACCGCTCGCGATTCGCGGGGTGACCCTGCCCAATCGCATCGTGGTGTCTCCGATGTGTCAATATTCGAGTGAGAACGGATTTGCCAACGACTGGCATCTGGTGCATCTCGGCAGCCGAGCCGTGGGCGGCGCGGGGCTGGTGCTGACCGAGGCGGCGGCCGTGTTGCCCGAGGGGCGTATCAGTCCGGAAGACCTGGGAATCTGGGACGACGAACACGTGCCCTTTCTCGCCCGGGTTACGGCCTTCATCAAGCAGCAGGGCGCGGTGCCGGGTGTGCAGCTGGCGCATGCCGGCCGGAAGGCCAGTACCTATCGCCCCTGGCATCCGGTGCAGGGAACGGTGCCGCCCGATCGCGACGGCTGGCAGGTGGTGGGGCCGAGTGCCGTTGCGTTCAGCGATACCTATCCGAGGCCGGAAGCTCTCGATCTGGCCGGCCTCCGGAACGTGGTGCTCGGGTTCGGCGCGGCCGCTCGCCGTGCGCGCCAAGCGGGGTTCGAAGTCGTCGAGATTCACGCGGCCCACGGGTACCTGCTGCACGAGTTTCTCTCGCCCGTCAGCAATCAGCGGACCGACGAGTACGGCGGGAGCTTCGAAAACCGGATTCGATTGCTGGGCGACGTGGTGATGGAAGTCCGCCGCCACTGGCCCGAGCACTTACCGCTCTTCGTACGGATCTCGGCGACGGAATGGGTCGAGGGAGGCTGGACGCTGGACGATTCGGTTCGGCTGTCGCGGATCCTGGTCGAACAGGGGGTGGATCTGATCGACTGTTCGTCGGGCGGGAATGTCAGCGGGGTCCGGATTCCGATCGGGCCCGGCTATCAGACCGGTCTCTCCGAGCGGATCCGTCGCGAAGCCAACGTCCGTACCGGGGCTGTGGGGCTGCTGACGGCGCCGGCGCAGGCCGATCATGTCATCCGGACGGGGCAAGCCGATCTGGTACTGCTGGCGCGGCAACTGTTACGTGATCCCTACTGGCCGCTTCGCGCGGCAGCCGAACTCGGCCTCGATGTGCCGTGGCCCGCGCAGTACTTGCGAGCCGCTCCTCCGGGTTCGGTCGAGCGACCGTCCCGCTAATCGTCTTTACTGCAGAGTGTATCGAGCCGTACCGGGTCGTCCGCTGATCGAGTTCAGCGGACGGCCAGGAACGTTCGATTGCTGGTGCGATCCAGCGGCTGCGGTAAGGCCTGGATCTGAGTTGCCGGCGGCATCTGGCCCGGCCACGGGAGTGAGGTCGTCGCGATGAACACCGTGGGCAGGAGTTGGCTGGTGAGCTGATTGGTGGGCATATTCGAGATCCGATTTCTTGGCAAGTCGACTCATTTCCCTCCCGTATAGAAAGAATCGGGCCAGCACTTCCGATTTGCCTAACTTGTTGTTTTATAAGGAATTAGATTCTTACCGTCGAGACGGCTTCTCAGCCAGTTGTGTCCCTGGGATGGGTCACTGTCGCTAGATTGGGACGACAGGACGTCATGTATTGAAGTCATCATGCGGTAGGGAGAATGCTGGAATCGATCAAGCGAGAGTGGCAACTTCTGCGCGATGCGCAGCCAGGCCGGCGGTTTCGCGAGCGTTATCGGCGCACCCGGAAGGGCGGGCCGTCGTTCGCGGCGCGGGTGGCGCGGATGGCGGGCGGGCTGGCGATTACCACGGCCGGCGCCTTCCTGATCCCGGCGCCGGGTCCCGGTTGGCTCATCGTCGCTCTCGGGCTCGGCCTGATCGCCAGCGATATCCGGCCTCTGGCGACCTTCCTCGACCGGGCCGAGCTCAGGGTCCGCGATGTCGGCGAACGGCTGTCGGCGTGGTGGGCTGATCGGTCGCAGACGGTCAGGCTCACCCTGGGGGCCCTTGGTGCGCTGGCTGCGGCCGCGGGTGGCTACGGCCTGCTCAAACTGTTTGTGCTCAGCTAGCTCCAGGCTTGAGGATCCGATGGACCCGGACATGCTCCAGGCCATCGTCGTCGGTCCAGACTCCCACCACCCGGTCGCTCTCGACCTGGATCAATCGAAATCCGGCTGGTGCCGACAGCCGGCCCAGGAGCACCCCATCGACCCCGAGCACGGCAAACTGCCGCTGCTTGATCCCGGGCCGGACCGCCTCTTCGACCCAGACGCCACCGTCCGGCGCGGGGAAGAGGCCCTGGATCCACAGCATCGCTTCCGGATAGCGGATCTGATCGAGCTGGGTCAGGTATTGCGTCTTGAATTGGGCCGGCGCCGCTCGCATCTGTGGTACCGCCTCGAGCATCTCCCGCCATTCGGCGCGGTGGACGGAGACGTCGTTGGCCGTGAGCCGAATGGCCTGGACCGGGGCGCGGCTCAGCAGGTCGAGCGTGCCATCCGGTCGGTACCGTTCGATCTCCCAGGCATTGTTCTGCGCCAGAAACACGTGGTTACCGCGGATCCCGGCGACGGTCTGCTTGCCGAGCGGAACGGGCGTCGGGATGGGGATGGTCTGGGTTCCGAAGGTGACGGTGACCTGGGTCGTTTCGGTTCCGGGTACCGAGGCAATCGTGTCGGCCGCGGTGCCGTCAGGTGCGTAGCGGATGAAGGTCACGGTATCCCGGCTGACCGATTCGCGCTGTTCGCCGATCGTGAAGTTGAGCCGCTGGCCGATGACGGACCCGTCGGTCAGGGCGCCCATCGGTACGGCAAATGCCATCCGGCCGCCCTCGCCGGGGGCCAGGCTCGATTGGCCGCCCAGGGCGTAGGCGCGTCCCGCTTTCCCGTCTGGGGTGATGACCGTGAGCCGCTGGGTCATGACGTCCGCCGCGACGAGCGAATCGCCGGCGGCAGTCCAGACGCCGGACAAGGCCTGAAACTCACCGGGGCCGCTCCCCGGGCGTCCCAGCGTGCCGATCGGTTGTCCCGACGCGTCGAAGAAGCGGATCGCGTTGGCTAGAGCGGACGCGGCCGCAAGGCTCCCGTCGTGGCGCAATACGGCGCCGACGATCTGGGTCAGTTCGGCGTCGGGCGTCCCGGCAATGCTCACGAGCGGAGTGGCATCGATCGTCCAGGCCTCACCGTCCTGCCAGCTGCCCTGGCCGTTGTTGACGATTCGGATGCCGGCGCTGTCGCTGGTGGAGGCCGTGGTCCGGCCCTCGGGCGCCTTGCCGCAGCCGGACAGGGCTGACACCAGGAGGGCCAGAACGGCCGACGTGCTCAGGTCGATTCGCATCTAACTAACTCGGAAAAAATGATAGATCGGAAAGGTAGTCTCACCGGGTGCCGTCCAGCTGACGGACTTTGGATCGGGGCCTCGAAATAGCCCGGGAGCGGCCAGGCCCGCTTAGATTGGGCGGCGTCGATGCAGGTTGATTCCGTACCGTATCCTGGAGTTGTCGTGCCGTTTTCAGGTCTCAAGCTCGATCGCAGTCTGCTCACCGGTCTCAAGGAGTTGGGATATACGCGCCCGACGCCGATCCAGACCGACGCCATTCCTCTCGCGCTGGAAGGGCGGGACCTGCTGGCGTGCGCCATGACGGGCAGCGGCAAGACGGCCGCCTTCATTCTGCCGATCCTGCATCGCCTGCTGAGTCGTCCGCGGGGCACGACGCGCGCCCTCGTGCTGACGCCGACCCGGGAACTGGCGGCCCAGATCCTCGAGAACCTGAACGACATGGCCGTCCATACGCCGCTCACGGCCGCCGCGGTATTCGGCGGCGTGGGGATGGGCCCGCAGGAGCATGCCTTCCGCGTCGGGGTCGACGTGATCGTCGCGACACCGGGCCGCCTGCTCGATCATCTCAAAGCGCCGTATGCCAAGCTCGATCGGATCGAGTTTCTGGTGCTGGACGAGGCCGATCGGATGCTCGACATGGGGTTCCTGCCGGACATCCGCCGGGTGCTGCGCCATCTCCCCACCAAGCGGCAGACGATGTTGTTCAGCGCCACGATGCCCAAGGAGATCGCCACGCTGGCGCGTGAGATCCTGAATGCGCCGGCCACCATCAACGTCGAGCGGCAGTCGGCTCCGGCGGTCGGGATCACCCAGGCGGTGTATCCGGTGCCTCAGGACCGAAAGGCCGCGTTGCTGGCCACGCTGCTCGAGCGCGGTGAGATGCGCGAGGCCCTGGTCTTTACGCGCACCAAGCACCGCGCCGATCGGCTGACCAAGTTCCTCGTGCGTGAGAAGATTGCCGCCGAGCGGATTCACGGCAATCGGTCGCAGGCGCAGCGGACGGCGGCGCTGGCGGGCTTCAAGGACGGGACCCATCGGGTGCTGGTGGCCACGGATATCGCGGCTCGGGGCATCGACGTCGAAGCGCTGGGGCATGTCGTCAATTTCGACGTGCCGGAGGTGGCGGAAGATTACATCCACCGGGTCGGACGCACGGCGCGCGCCGAGGCGACCGGTGAAGCCTTCACCTTCGTGTCACCGGAGGAAGAGGGCGATCTGCGGCGGATCGAACATGCCATCGGGAAGCGCTTGCCGCGGATCACGCTGCCCGATTTCGACCTGACCTCGCGCGCCGATGCGCCGCTCGAAGTTCCCCTGGCGCAGCGGATTGCCGAAATTCGCGCCCGGAAGGCCGAAGACCGGGTTCGGGCCAAGGCCAATGCGGCGCGGCGTGAAGCCGCACAGCGGCAGCGGGAGCAGCAGGGCGAGCGGCGACCCCCATCGTCTCGCCGGGAGCCCTCGCGTCCGGACAGTGGCACGCGGTCAGGGTCTCCGGCCGGTCAGGGCCGGCGTAAAGGACCCCGGAATCACAGTTCGAAGCGTCCACCCTCGCGGGGGCGTTAGGCCGCGCTAGAACCCGCCCCCGCCGCCGCCACCTCCGCCGCCGCCGGATGATCCGCCGCTGAAGCCGGAGCCGCTCGAACTCCGCGGCGACGAACTCATGGTCGACGACGCCTGGCTCGACATGGCGCTGAGCCGGCTCGAGAAGGTGGCAGCATTGAACGTGGTCATCGAGCGGCCGGTGTACCAGTTCGGCGGCTCTCGGTAGATGTCGTGAAACGCGTTGGCCCACTGTTTCTCGACCCCAAACGCCATCGCATACGGCAGGCATCGCTCGAACAGTTCGGGCGTCCTGCCGACCCGATCCAGGCGATCGCTCTCCACCCGCTCCAGAAACTCTTCGAAGCCGAGCACCCGTTCGAGCGCGCGCGCGCCGGCCACCGTGCGCGCCGGCATCACGATACCGAATCCCACCATGATGACGGCCGAGATGGCGCCGGCAATCAGGAACGGAACCGGGGTCAGGTCGAACACCGCCGAGATCATGGCGCCGCCGATGGCAATCAGCGCGCCGGCGGCAATGCCGAGACCGACCCAGAGCGCCTGCACCGAGTCGGGACGGCGCTGGTAGTACTTCTTGCGCACCAGTTCGGTAAAGATCGATTGGCGGATGGCCGGCAGGTGCGAATAAAATTTGTTCTGCAGCTCCGAAAGCGCGACTGAGGTATCGTTGCCCGAAAAGATCCCCGCCAGTACGCGGGACTCGTGCGGGCGGAGCGCGGGACGGTCGCCCTCGGTGCGGAGGCGATGAAAGACGAAGTCGTCGCGTTCGAACAGGCCGAAGACCTTGGGCTCTTTCCGCTCCTCGATCTTGAGGTGCCCGTTGACCGCCAGGTCGACGACCGTCGCGGTGATGTCGCGCATGTCGACGCGGTTGTCGATTAGGGTACCGGCTTCGGCGGGTGAGAGCCCTTCGGGGGCGGTGTACTGGACCGACACCGGCAGCCGGGCAGGGTCGCGGCCCCGCGCGCGCCAGGTGAGCAGCATGGCGATGAAGACCGGCACCGGAATCAGCAGCGGCCAGTTGGTCGCCAGAAAGCCGAGGGCACGGTCGGTCCGGGTGGGCTCGGGCACCGCGCCCTTGTCCCATCCCACCACGGCCGTTAACCCCTCCCGGAATGCCAGCGCGGTGGGCATCGTGATCCGGACCTGGTTGGCCCGAATCTCCACCAGCGCGTCTCGCGCGGTCGAACCGTAGGCGCCGTTGAAGGCGGTGGCGCGAATGCCCCGCGCCGCATCGGGAAGGGTGATTCGCGCCGAGGCGGCTTCGATCGGGACGTCCCACTCGTCGCCCGTGATGTTCCAGTAGAGCTCGTCGTGCTCCTCGAAAAACCGAAGTCCGCCGTGGACCACGTATTTGATCACCACGGTGCGGACCGCATCCTCGGCGTTCGGCACCCAGATCTTGAACTTCCGGTAGTGCCGCTCCCGGCTCGTCTCGTAGGAGAGAGGCTCGCCGTCGTCGTTGGTGATCGACTGCAGCTCGAGCCGGACTCGCCAGTTGAAGCCGGTCGAGGTTCGATACTCGACCGGGATCGAACGGTAGATGCCGTTCCATACTCCGGTGAACCGGGCCGCGATCGTCTCCGTCACCTCGAGTTCCCCGGTCGGCCGGACCGTGATGGCGGCGTCGAAGCGCGCCAGGACGAGCGAGCGCGCCGGCTGCGCAGCGGGGGACCCCCAGGCTGTCGTCGGACCGCCAAGTACGATGGCCAGGGCGACTACGAGGCAAACTCTCATGGGTCAAGCTCGATCCGCGGAGCCGCGCTTTCCGCCGGCGTGTCGAGACCGAAGAATTCGCGAGGCGAAATGCGGAAGGCGCCGGCGATGAGGTTGCTGGGGAACTGAGCGATGCTGGTATTGAGGTCGCGGACGACGGCATTGTAGTAGCGGCGCGCCTGCTGAACCTGCTCCTCGATCTCCGTCAGGTTCCGCTGCAGCGACAGGAAGCTCTCCCCGGCCTTGAGATCCGGATACGCCTCGGCCAGCGCCAGGATGTGCTTCACTGCGCCCGCGATATCGGCCTCGGCTGGGGCCATCGCGGCGGGGCCTGACGCGGCCATGGCCCGGTTCCGCGCGGTGATGACAGCTTCGAGGGTGCTCTTCTCGTAACCGGCGTGTCCCTGCACCGTGGCTACCAGGCTCGGGATCAGGTCGTGCCGCCGTTTGAGCTGGACGTCGATATCCGACCAGGCGTTATCCGCGAGCAGGCGGAGCCGGGTCAGCCCGTTGTAGCCGACCACCACATACACGCCCACGACGACCAGCGTGGCAAGCAGCGCAAGCCCCAATGGACCTCTCCGGAGACAGGTGGCATTCGATCGATCTCTGGAAGTCTCCTGCCGTCGTGGCGCGATTGCAAGGGAGCCGACGGTGCCCGGCGGCCGGGATTGCAGTCCAGAAGCGGCCGCGGCGTGACTATGCTTAACGGATTGCAGGCGGTCCGGAATGGACCCGGCTGGATGGCGGATCCCAACGCAAGGCAGGTGTCATGACGATCGTTCGCACTCCCGTGCTGCTCGCTCTCACGTTGGCTGTGGCGCCTGGCGCCGTGGCCCAGACCTTTCCGACCGACGATGCGGTGATCCGCCGGATCTGGGCGGAGGGGATGACCGAACGCTCCCAGGTGGAACGGCTTGCCCAGGTGCTGCTCGATTCGATCGGCCCTCGGCTGTCGGGGTCGCCGGCCTACGCGGGGTCGGCCGACTGGGTGGCGTCGGTCTATCGGCAATGGGGGATCACGGCCCGCAAGGAACAGTACGGCACCTGGGAGGGATGGCGGCGGGGCCACACCCATGCCGACCTGATTGCCCCGCGGCAGCGGACCCTCGAGGCCACGATGCTGGCTTGGAGCGCGGGGACGTCGCGACCGGTCGAAGGCGAAGTCGTCCTGCTCCCGGACGTACGCGACTCGACCGCCTTTGCGGCCTGGTTGCCCAGCGTGCGCGGGAAGTTCGTGTTGTGGTCGCCGGCGGAGTTGACCTGCCGCCCCGACGAGAACTGGGAACGCCTGGCGCGACCGGAAACGGTGGCGAGAATGAAGGCCGCGCGGGACGAGCAGCGGCGGGCCTGGAACGATCGGATGCGGCGTCTGGGGCGTGGAGCCGGGGCAGCCATCGAACGGGCCGGGGCCGCGGGGATTCTGACGACGCTCTGGTCTGCCGGCTGGGGCGTGAACAAGGTGTTCAATGCGCCGACCCGGCAGATTCCCGCGCTGGATCTGAGTTGCGAAGACTATGGCTTGCTCTTCCGTCTGGCCCAGAACAATCAGGGCCCCCGGATGCGGCTCGATGCCCGGTCGGAGGCGCTCGGTGAGCAGCCGATGTTCAATGTGATCGGCGAGATCAAGGGCAGCGAGAAGCCCGACGAATACGTCCTGCTCTCGGCGCACCTCGATTCGTGGGACGGCGCTTCGGGTGCGACCGACAACGGGACGGGGACCGTGATGATGATGGAGGCCATGCGTCTCCTCAAGCTGGCCTATCCGACGCCCAAGCGAACCATCCTGGTCGGGCACTGGGGCGGGGAGGAGCAGGGGCTGATCGGCTCCCGCGCCTTTGCCGAAGACAATCCCAAGGTAGTCGACGGGTTGCAGACCTCGTTCAATCAGGACAACGGAACCTGGCGGATCGAGTACATCCGGATGATGGGGCTGACCAGCGCGGGCGGGCATTTCGGCCGCTGGCTGAGCCGAATTCCGCCGGAAATCGAGAGCCTGATCGATCTCGACCTGCCGGGTGAACCCGAGCGGGGCGGCAGCGATCACATGTCGTTCCTGTGCGCCGGCGCGCCCGCCTTCCGGCTCCAGTCGAATTATCCCGACTACCGGCAGTACACCTGGCACACCAATCGGGATACCTACGACAAGATCGTGTTCGACGATCTGCGCAACAACGCCACCCTGGCGGCGATGCTTGCGTACCTGGCGTCTGAAGATCCGGAACGAGTGCCCCGCGATCGTCGCGTGCTGCCCGCAGGCCCCGACGGTCGGCCGCAGCAGTGGCCCGCCTGCGGCCAGGCGCGGCGGAGTTCCGGGGGAGCGCCGCGCTGATCTTCCGCCGGGCGGTGGCAGCGGGGGTGCTCGCGTGGATGGCGGCGTGCAGTGCCCGTTCGAGCGGACCGCCCGCGCCGCTCGGTGATCCGTGCGTCTTCCTGGCCGATCCAGGACGCGCGTTGCTCGACACGATCCGGGTCGTTCTGGCCGAGCCTCCGCTGGCCGATGGTGACAGCAGCGCGGGCGATCGTTTCATTTCCCGCCTGCTGGCTCCCGGCGCCGACGAAGTCGATTGCCGTGGTGTTCCGCACCGGCTGGCTGAGCGGGAAGCGCCGTACGCTGTCGTCCCTCGGGAGGGCGAGACGGATACCCGGTTGGTCCGAAGCAGCGGCTCGCGGGGTCCGTCGTCGATCGAGGTGCGCCGTGCCCGTTCCAACGGTGATCTTCGTGACCAACTCGATCGCGGGGCCGATCTGGTCTTCGCGATCGATGCGCGGACCATCCAGTACGCCGCGCAGCATCCCGAGTTCATGTTGCTGCCGACCGGCCCTCGGCGCGCCTACTATCTCGTCACGATCGATGGTGACCGCGTCGACGATCCCTCTGCAACCGATCGATCCGACCTGGCCGCACACGCGGTCCGTGAGGCTGCCGCACCGCTGTCGGAGGATCGCGTTGATGCCGGCTGTCCGCTCACCCGCGCCGACGGCGGTGGGCAACGGCGGTCGGTCGTTGCCTATCCGGCGGACGACGAGGTCGCCAGGCAGCTGGCCGAACGGGTCGCCTCGCTTTCGGGTGGCGTCGCGCGCCCCCGATGGGTGGCGGCGATGGGACCGCGGGTGCGCGCTGAGCCGGTGGCATCGGTCGCCGAGCTGCGGCGAGTCATCGCGCGCGGGGAAGTGGCCGTCGTCGTCGTGCCGGGCTACTCGGCGGCGACGGTGGGCTGCCTGGCACCGTTAGGCGCCCGTGTAGCGCCGCTGGTGGCCGTCAGCGGAGCGGTGATCGTCCGGCGCGGGGTTCCACCGTTGCGATGGCTGCCGGGGGAGTTGATCGGATTCGAGTCGGTGGCGCTGCCGTGACCTTCCGGACTCGCCTCATCCTCGCGTTTGCCGCCGTTGCGGTGTTGCCTCTGGCCCTGTTCGGTTGGCGGGTCCGCGCGGAAATGCAGACCCGGCTGGAGGAAGAGGGAAGCAGGCGGGTCGGCGCGCTGGCGTCGACGATCGAATCGGAATTGCGTGCGGAGCGCGATCGTGTCCGGTCGCGGGTCCAGCAGCTGGGCAGCGACCTTGCGGCCGACAACCGGTTCCGCCTGGCCCGGCTTGGAGGCGCCGAATCGGGTTGGTTGCTCGACTGGGCCGGGAACGCAATGCGGCTGGCGGGTCTCGCATCCCTGACCCTTCACGATAGCGCGGGACGAGTGCTGAGTTCGGGGCAGTTTCGGAACGATTACGGTCGAGCGGCGCCGTTCGTGCCGCAGGCGCTCAGAAATCGAAGGGACAGTCTTTCGCTGGCCCGGGTGCGGACGGCGGAGGGCGAACGCAGTGTCCTGGCGGTCGTCGACTCGTTTGCGATACTCGGACACCGGTACTTCCTGGTCGGCGGAACAGCATTCGATTCGATGGCCATTGCCGGGATCGGAACGGATCCCGAAGTGCGCGCCGCACTGGTTGACAATGCGCAGCTGCCGGATCTGGTTGCCGCGCGGATCCCGGTGCTGATGATCGATGAGAGCACGGAGCGAGTGGAGTCGGGGGTGGTAGCCATCGTACGAGATCCGGCTCCGGCTCGTGAGCTGACCCGGCGGGTTGATCGCTGGTTTGTCATCGTCCTGGGCCTGGCGTTGTTGATTGCAGTTGGCATTGCCGTGATCGTGGCGAATGCGCTGGCGCGCCCGATTACGGAGCTGGCGGAGAAGACCGAGCGCGTCGATCTGGATCGGTTGGACGTTACCTTCGACACCGATCGGGACGACGAGATTGGCGGATTGAGCCGTCTCCTCGGGGCAATGACTTCTCGTCTTCGGGCAGGCGCCGCCCGTCTGCGCGAATCGGAGCGCCGTGCCGCCGTCGGCGACCTGGCGCGGCAGGTGACCCACGACATTAAGAACGGCCTGGCACCCATTCGCCACGCGATTCGTCATTTCGGGCAGACGGTCGATCAGAATCCGGAGCAACTGGCCGATGTCTACCGCGCGCGTCGCGGCACGATGGAGTCGAGTGTCGTTTACCTGGAGGACCTGGCGCGCAACTATGCCAAGCTATCGCCTGCATCGGGGCCGGCCGGGGTGGAGTTGAACCGCCTGATCGCGGAGTTGGCTCAGGGAGCGGCACGGGATGGTGTGGTGATTCGGACCGAGTCGATGACTCCGGAGCCGATGCTGCGGGCCGATCCGATATCGGTGCGGCGCATCCTCGAGAATCTGGTGGGCAACGCCGTCGATGCAGCGGCGCCAGCCGGGCAGGTCGTACTCCGGGTCCGTCCGGGCTCGCCGGGAGAGGTCGCGATCGAAATCGTCGATTCAGGAGCGGGGATGACGCCGGAGGAACTCAAGCGCGCTTTCGATGACTTCTTTACCACCAAGCCGCACGGCACCGGGCTCGGCCTGTCGGTCGTTCGTCGCCTGGTGAGCGACCTGGGCGGATCGCTTGCCGTGGAGACGACCGTCGGGAAGGGGACCACATTTCGGGTGGAGTTACCAACGGCATGAGTCGCCTGCTGATCGTCGATGATGTTCCGGCGCTGGCCGAGTCGTATGCGTATGACTTGCAGCGCCTGGCCGGGCATCAGGTCGAGACCGCGACCAACGGCCCGGCGGCGCTTGCCGCGCTCGAGCAGAGCGAGATCGATTGTGTCATACTCGACCTCGAAATGCCCGGAATCGATGGCTTCGAAGTGTTGCGCGAACTGGCGCATCGCGGCATTGAAACGCCGGTCATCGTGTATACCGGCACCGGTGATTTCGATCGCTGCATCCAGGCGGTCCGGCTCGGCGCGGCCGGTTTCATCGACAAGGCGGAGCCGATGGAGCGCGTGGTGCAGGAGGTGGCAAGCGCCATCGAACGGGCCCGGCTGCGCCGCGAGGTTGTTGCCCTGCAGGCGCAACTCGGCGAGTCGTCGCTCCGTGGCCGGAGCGCGGCGATGCAGACCTTGCGCGATGCCATCGGCCGCACCGCGCCGGTGCCGAGCACGGTGCTGATCCTGGGAGAGAGCGGGACCGGTAAGGAACTGGTGGCGCGTGAGATCCATCGGTTGAGCCCGCGGGCGCTCGGACCGTTCGTGCCGATCAACTGCGCGGCGCTGCCGGAGCACTTGGTGGAGAGCGAACTGTTCGGGCACGAGAAGGGCGCCTTTACCGGTGCGGTGGCCGCTCGGCGCGGCGCCTTTCAAATGGCGGCGGGTGGCACGCTCTTCCTCGATGAGGTCGGCGAGCTTCCGCTGGCCGGGCAGGCCAAGCTGCTCCGCGTCCTCGAGCAGCGCGAGGTGATGCCGCTGGGTGCGTCGCGCACCGTTGCGGTCGACATCCGAGTCGTTGCGGCCACCCATCGGGATCTCGATGCCGCCACCCGGAACGGCACCTTCCGCGAGGATCTGCTCTATCGCCTCAACGTGCATACCCTGCAGGTTCCGCCGCTCCGGGACCGCAAGGAAGATGTCATCCCGCTTGCCGAGCAGTTCATCGAGGATGTCTGCCAGCGTTTCGGCCTGCTGCCAAAACGCCTCTCGGGCGAAGTGCGGGATCGGCTGGTCCGATACGACTGGCGCCGTAACAACGTGCGCGAGTTGCGCAACATGGTCGAACGGATCGTGGTGGCGGCATCGGGTGAGATGATTCGCCTCGAGCACCTGCCGCCGGTGCTGAGCGGCCCGACTCCGGACGGTGCGGCTAACCGCAGCTACCAGGAGCAAAAGGTCGACGCCGAGCGGGATATCGTGCTGAGCGCGCTGGAACGGCACGACTGGCAGATCACCAGGACGGCCGATGCCCTCGGTCTGGCCGATCATGCCAGCCTGCTCAAGATCATGCGTCGTCTGGGCATTACCTCACCCACCTGAGATTCCTCCACGTGTCCGCCGGGACACGCCCGCTTCCCGCGCTCCGTGTCCGCGTGGACACAACCGGATTGTTCAGGGAGTACCGCCGGTCCGCTCAACCTGTTGTGTCGCAATGACTTGGCCGCGCGAGCCGGAACGCTGATCGTCCGGCCGCGGGTTTGCCTTTGAGAGTTGCGACCTCGCGGTCGATTGCCGCCCGCGGGTTCCACTCTCAAGGAGGATGTATGACCCGCTTTATCCTGCCGTTTCGTCGCCCTTCGATGATGACCTGGTTGCTGCTGCCGGTGCTGGGCGCCTGCGACGTGCCCGGATCCAAGCCGGTCGTGATTACGCAGCTGCCGCCCGAGGAACCGGTTGCCGTTGCGCTGCCGGCCGGCGGATTGCCTCCGCGGGTCGAACCTCGGACCGTTGTAGTTCCGTCGATCGCGACCGTCGTGACCGCCGCCGACGCGCGCACCCTGGGGCTCGAGGCGTCCCGGCGTGGTCGCTACCGCGATGCGGTCAAGGCTTTCGACCGAGCCATTGCGCTCGAACCCGGCGTCGCGAGCCACTACATCGGCGTCGCCCGTGCCCTGCTCGATTGGGGCCGTCCTGGAGAGGCGGCGGAGCGCGCCACCTACGCATTGACCATCGACTCGTCGTCGACCGAGGCACTCCGGCTGTTGGCGCGGGCGCAGGCCAAGCAAGGTCTTGCGGAGCAGGCGAGCGAGACCTACCGCCGCGCGCTGGTAATGGATGACAACGACGTCTGGACGCTCAACAACTACGGCTCGTTCTTTCTCGAGCAGGGAGAGCCGAGTTTGGCCCTCGGACCGTTGGCGCGGGCGGTTCAGTTGCGATCGACGTCGCCTGTCTTCCAGAACAACCTGGGCGTCGCGCTCGAGCGGGCGGGGCACCCCGTCTCGGCCAAGCGGGCGTACGAAGCGGCGGTTCGGGCCGATAGCGGGTATGCCAATGCGGTTGCGAACCTGGCGCGTGTAACGGCGCTGGTCGGCGACAGCACCGAGCCCGACGGCGCGGATCTGACCTTTCTGGCCGAGCTCTTCCGGCTGGAGGTCGGGATGTGGCGGGACAGCATGAGCAAGACCGACTCGGTCGAGACCGTGCAGCCGGCGGTCGATATGGTACCGATGGTGCGGGATACTGCTGACGTTAGAGTCCCGTAGCGGTTGTCGGTAGGTCCGCAGCGGCGAGCCGGCACCCCGTCTGATCGGAGTGCCGGCTTTCGTTCGGGTAGCTGCCAGCCTTAACAAACCTCCGCGCCGGACGTCTTCACTATATGGGGTATCGTTTCTCGATCCGGACCAGTCGCGGGGCATGGACGGAGGCGTTACCGTTACCTTTCACCGCATGAGGACCATCACGAACCCCCGGTGGCGCGGAACGACTCGCGTGCTCGCGGGCCTGATGCTGACGGCCGCTCCGCTCATGGCGCAGAGCCGTCCGGATTCCATTCCCGGCACGGCGTGGACGGCCGCCGATTGGAAGATCCTCGAAACCAAGGTGCGCTGGGGTGCCGCCCGGCGTCTGGATACCCTGCCACTCGGCCAAGCCATCGCGCGCCTGGGCGAGACCTTCGTGGGGGCGACCTACATACCGGGTACGCTCGAAGTGCCGGGGCCCGAACGCGTGGTGGTCAACCTCCGCGAACTGGATTGCGTCACCTTCATCGAGAACGTGCTGGCGCTGGTCCGGTTCATCCGGAACGATGGGGTTGCTGCGCTCGAGGACCCGGTGGCAGCGCGCCGGCGGTACGAACAGTACCTCGAGGCGATCCGATACCGCGGGGGTGTTCTCGACGGCTATACCAGCCGGCTGCACTACTTCTCCGAGTGGCTGGCGGACAACGAACGCCGGGGCACGGTCCGCCAGCTGAGCCGCAAGCTGGGCGGAGTCGCCGACGACGAGCCCATCTCGTTCATGACGCGCCACGTCTCGGCGTATCGTCAGCTGGCGGATACCGCCAACCTCTCGGCCGTCAGGACGATCGAGCAGACCCTGACCGCCGCCAACCCGCGCTGGTTCCTTCCGGAAACCCGGATCACGGCGGCGAGCCGCGGTATTCAGGACGGCGATATCATCGCGGCCACCTCGACGCTCGGCGGGCTCGACGTGGCGCATACCGGGTTTGCCCTCTGGCAGAACGGCAAGCTCCATCTGCTCCACGCGCCACTGGTGGGGCGGGTGGTCGAGATCTCCGAGGTGCCGCTCGCCAATCGGATCCGTTCGATCAAGGCGCAGGACGGGATCATGGTCGCCCGGGTCGAGCGTCTGGGCGAGAGATGACTCGCCCCCTCGAACCGACTTTTGCGGGCGTTGCAGGCCTGGTACACGCCAAGCCTTGCGCGGCGAACGCGCCTCGTTATTATTCCGACACTATGAATCGGATTTGCACGGTCGGCCGGATTATGTGCTGCTTCGAGTGCTTTCGGGGCCGCGGCCGAGTGCATCGTTCATAGATCAATCAACGATCCAGCATGACTTGGCAGCGACCCGCAAACACTGTGGGTCGCTTTTTGTTTGACTCAAAAGGAGCGTTACGATGTCGTCCCAGAGCGCAGTCTCGGTCGGCCACCGCCAGCAGCCCTTACGCCAGCGTCCTTCGGCGTACGGGGTCAAGGACCATTCGGTGTGGACGGCCCTGTACTGCCGACGTTTTGCGACGCTGTTGACCGACGCCGCCATTCCGGTCCTGCGAGGCATCGATATTCTCGATCTCGGCCCCGCTCGGATCCCGAACTTTCGCCATCTGAATCGCCGTCTGGTGCCGCGCACCGGCTGGGCGATCGTGCCAAGTAACCCGTTTCTTCCCGAGGCGCATCTGGCCAGGAGCCTGAGCCGTCGCCGCCTGCCGAGCGCGGTGGGCATCCGCCCCTCGGCGGGGGTGGAGCACCCCTCTTCGCCCGATATCTACGCCGACCTGCTCGGGCATGCTCCGTTGCTGGTGGAGGATCGTTATGCGCGGTTCCTCGAACGATATGGCGCGGCGGCGGTGGCGGCTCGGACGCCCCAGGTGCAGCAGGGGCTTGCGCGGCTGTTCTGGTTCACGGCGGAGTTTGGCCTGATTCGGGAAGGGGCCAGCACCAAGGTGTACGGCAGCGAACTGATTCCGTCGGCAGCCCTGAGCCGGCATGCGTTAGGCGCGGCTTGCACCCGGCGGCCGTTCGATCCGGCGGCGGTTCTCGAGACGCCGGTGCCGGTCGATCGGTTGCCGGACGTGCTCTTCGTGCTCGAGGATTTCGACCAGCTGCATCAGGCCCTCGACCACGTACTGTCGTTAGGCTGATTCCGTCGCAGGCCTCGGTTGCGGCGCGCCGGGGAGTTCGAGGACGAAGGCTTTGCCACGTCCGCCCTGGCGCTGGTCGAGGCGCAGCGTCCCGCCGTGGAGTTCGGCGATCCAGCGGACGATGGCGAGGCCCAGGCCGCTTCCCGGGATGTCATGACGCACCCGGAAGAACCGCTCGAAGATCTTGTCCCGTGCTTCGGGCGGAATGGTCGGGCCGTCATCGGTCACCGCAACCCATCGGCGCGGGTCGGCACCATCCTCGGCGCCGACGGTAATCTCGATGTCGCTGCCCGGGGCATGAATCAGGGCATTCTCCACCAGCGCCATCACGGCGCGCTCGAGCAGGGACGGGTCGCCGCGGACGGCGCTGGTATCGAAGCGACCGGTCGTGAGATGCCGTCCGGCCGCTGCGGGATGGCGCCCAGCGCGCAGGATCACCCGACTCACGATGTCATCCAGATAGAGGACCGATGCGGCGCGCAGGTCGCCGGCGGTCTCGCCACGGGCCAGCAGCAGAAGATCGCTGACCAGGTTGGTCAGGTGCTCGGCCTCGGTCTGGAGGCGATCCAGCATGACGCGTTCCGGGGCGGCCGGGTCGACCGTTTGCCGCGCCGTCTCGATCTCGTTGCGCAGGATGGTGATCGGAGTACGGAGCTCGTGGGCGGCATCGGCAAAGAAGCGGCGCTGGTTGGCCGCGACTTCTCGTTCCCGGCCCAAAGCGATGTCTAAGCGCCGCACCAGCGCAGCAAACGCCTCCTGGAGACGCCCCACCTCGTCCGGAGCTGCCGGAGTCGGAAGCGCGATATCGGGTACGATGCCGCGTGCGAGCGCATCACTGACCCGGTCGGCGGTGCGCGCGACATCGGTGACCGGTGTCAGCGCGCGACCCGAGACCAGAAAGGCCACTGCCGTTCCCGCCAGCATGCTGAGCAGAAAACCGACGATCAGCGTCACCCGGAGATGCCAGAGACGTTCCTCGACCGGCCCCAGCGAAACACCCAGGATCAGCCGGAAGCCTTCAGGCAGGCGCACCGCCACGGCTCTCGAGGGACCTTCGACGGTCATCAGGGTTACCGGAATCGTGTCGACCACAGCCAGGTCGGTGTCGAAAAATTCGGGCGTATCTTCGATCGAGCGGCTGTGGGCGATGATCTGCCCTTCGGGATCGAGCCCGACGATCGAGCGATCGCCGTAGACCAGTTCGGTCGCGACGTGAATCAGGGTAGCCCGCGGCGTCACGTTGTCTTCGGTATCGGCAAGAAAGAGCGCGTAGGCGCCCTCGCTCGAATGCTTGAGATTGAGGTCGACTTCTTCCCGCCAATGCTGCTCGAGCGTGGCGTACAGCAAGAGCGCCGACACGGCCAGGAGCAGGCTGAAACTCGCGCCGACCGCAACGGTCAGACGGACCCGGAGCCCGCCGAGCGGATACCTAGGCATCGTCCTGCTCGGTGCGCAGTACGTAGCCGGCGCCGCGAATGGTGTGGAGCAGTGGAGCGCCGCCGGTATCGAGCTTGCGCCGAAGCCGCGCGATGTAGACGTCGATGATGTTGGAAAGCGGGTCGTAGTTCTCGTCCCAGACATGCGCGCTGATCGTGGCGCGTCCCACCACCTGGCCGGCGTTCTTGGCCAGAAACTCGAGCAGGGAAAATTCGGTGGTCGTCAGTTCGATCGGCTGGCCGCCGCGCGTGGCGGTCCGTGCGGCGGGGTCGATGATCAGGTCGTCGACCACGAAGGTGCTGGGCCGGATGCTGGCCTGCCGGCGCTCCAGCGCGCGGAGGCGTGCCAGCAATTCGTCGAGCGCAAACGGCTTGACCAGGTAGTCGTCGGCGCCGGCGTCGAGACCGGCGACCCGGTCGGCAATGCTGTCGTACGCGGTGAGCGCGAGGATGACGAGTTGAGCGCCCCCGTCGCGAAGACGCCGCGCCAGATCGAGCCCCGATCCGTCGGGCAGGTTGAGGTCCAGCACCACCCCGTCATAGGGGTCTCGGCCCAGCTTGTCCGCGGCCAGTCCAATCGTCGAGGCGCCGTCGACGGCGTGCCCGGCCGACCGGAGTCCGCGGAGCAGGGAATCGAGCAACTGAGGTTCGTCTTCGACGACGAGCAGGCGCATGGCGTTCCGGGCAGGGAATCCCGGAAACCTAATGACGGCACCCGGTGCTGCCCGGATTCATCGGGAGTTCATGTTGGAGCGTTACCCTTCCCGCGCCGCATTTCGGAGGCCGTTCGGTGTTGCTCATGTTTGCCTTGGCGATTGCCGCCAGTCCCGTGGATACGGTCCGCTTGCAGGCGGCCGATGCGCTCGAGTTGGCGCGCCGGCATGCGCCAAGCGTGGCGGCTGCCTCATCCCGAGCCCAGGCGGCGCGCTATGGTGTTGCGGCAGCGCGGGCATGGCGCAATCCGAGCGTGAACGCTGTGGCCGAGAATCTGGGCGCACAGCGCGAAGTCACTGGCCGGGATGGACTGGCGGGCGTCGAGGGTCAGATCACCCTGTCGAGTTGGATACCCCTGGGAGGCGATCACGGCGCGGCCATCCGAGTCGCGCGGGCGCAGGCGGCGGGTGCGTCCGCGGGGCTGACGCTTGCCGAGCAGGAAGCGGCCTACGCGGTGGTCGAAAGCATCGCGCTGGTGGAACGTGATCGATCCGCGCTCGAAGCCGCTCGGTCGGAAGGGGCAGCCCTGGACCGGTTTGCCACCGCGATGGTGCGTCGTGCCGAGGAGGGGCGCACGGCCGGGGGCGATGCCGCGCGAGCCCGACTGGAGGCGGCGACGGCGGCGGCGCGGGCGGCCCGACTCGAAGCAGCGTTGGTCGGATCGGAGGCGACGCTGGCGCGCCTGCTCGGGCTGGCGCCCGGTACTCCGTTCACGGTGGCGGCCGGGGCGTGCGAACCGGGAGCCGGCTCGGAACAACCACACGCCCGGGAGGCGGTCGCTGCTGCGCAGGTGGCGTCCGCGCGCGCCGAGGCCGATCGGCAGCGCGGGCTGGGCGTTCCGGACCTGACGCCGCAGGTCGGTTTTCGTCGTACCGGGGGGTACTCGGGTGTGATCGTCGGGCTGTCGTTCGATCTCCCGGTGTTGTCTCGGGGGCGGGCGGCCGCCGCGGCGGCGCGCGCCGAAGCCGACGCGCGGGAAGCGGAACACCAGGCCGTGGTGACCCGGTTGGCGGCGGAACGCTACCATGCGGAGCAAGCAGTTGCGGTCCTGGACGCATCGCGAAGCCGGTTCGACGCCGAGTGGCGGCGCGATCTGTCGCGGGCCGTTGCCGCGGCGGAGGCTCGATACGACGCCGGCGAGGCCACCCTCGCCGAGCTACTGGATGCGCGCCGAGCCAGGCTCTCGGCACTGGATGACTACGAGAGCTGGCGTGCCGAGCGGCGGATGGCTCGCGCGGCGCTGGCTCGGGCACGAGGAGCACCGGTCGAGGCTGCCGTGCTCTGCGACGATCCTTCGGAGTGATGACGATGAGTCGGATGATGATGGTGCGCCTGCCGCTTGCCGCGCTGGTCGTCGGTTCGGTGGCGTGTGCCGGCAAAGCGGCGGACGAAGCGCCTGCTGCGCTTCCGCGTGGCGTGGTGGAGCTGACGGCGGCGCAGTTCGAAGCGGCGCGGATCGAGATCGACACGACCGTGATGCGCCGGGTGACGATTCCGCTGGCGGTGCCTGGTACGGTGATGACGCCCGATACGCGCACCTCGCATGTGGGTTCGATCGTCGAAGGCCGCATCGAGGAGGTGCTGGTGCTGCCCGGTGACCGGGTCGAGGCCGGAACCCCGCTATTCCACATTCACTCGCACGAAATGGCCGTGGCGCACCGCGATGTGGTCACTGCGCAGGCCGAGCTGACCGTGGCGCAGGCGGCGTACGAGCGCTCCCGTAAACTGCTGGAGGCGGAGGCGGTCTCGAGGGAGGAAGTCGAACGGCGCCGGGCTCAGTTCGAGGCGGCGCAGGCCGAGCAGGTGCGCAGCGAAGAGATCATGCGCCATCTCTCGCCGTCGCCCACCGGGGAGGTCATGGTGCGGGCGCCCCGCGCCGGGACCGTGTTCGAGGTCAAAGTGCGTCCGGGCGATGCGGTGTTGATTGGGTCGCCGCTCGCGTCTTTGGGGGATGTCCGGCAACTGTGGGTTACCGGATTCGTTCCGGAAAATGCGGCGCTTCGTCTCCAGCCGCGCGACTCGGTGGCCGTCCGGATCGACGCCATGCCCGACAGCCTGATACCTGGGCGCGTGGTGCGGGTCTCGGGGATCGTCGATTCGCTCCGCCGGGCCGTTGATGTGCGGGTCGAACTGCTGGCAATTCCCGCGGGCCTCAAACCGGGAATGTTTGCCTCGATCCTTCTTCCCGCGGCCGATCCGGTCGAGCGGGTGGTGCTTCCGGCCGAAGCTGTCCAGCGCTCCGCCGAAGGCGACGTCGTCTTCATTGCCGACGGCAACAATCGGTTCCGGCAGCGCGTGGTTCAGGCCGTTGCGCTGGGCAACGGACAGATGGCGGTTGCGGGATTGCCGGCCGGTGTACCGGTCGTCACGGTCGGGGCATTCATGCTCAAGTCCGCCCTCGAAAACGTCTGGGACGACGAGTAGGCCGTGCTGAGCCGACTGCTGCGGTTCTCGCTCGATCGTCGCTGGTTCATTGCCGGCGGTACGACGCTCCTCATCGGTTTGGGCCTCTGGGCCTTTCGGACCATTCCGTTCGAGCCCTTTCCCGATATCACGGCCAATGCCGTCAGCGTCATTGCGGACGCACCTGGCATTGCGCCGCAGGAAGTCGAGCAGCTGGTCACCTTTCCGATCGAACGGGCTCTGCTCGGCCTGCCGGGCGCCACGGCGGTACGTTCGACCACCAAGTTCGGGCTGGCGATCACCCAGGTCATCTTCGAAGATCGGGTTGACGGCTACTTTGCGCGGCAACTGGTTGCGCAGCGGCTCGGTGATGTCGCCGCGGACCTGCCTGCCGGGGTAACACCCGTGCTGGGTCCCGTCTCGACCGCCATGGGCGAAGTGTACCAGTACGTGCTCACCAGCCGGACGAAGGAGTGGGGACTCGGCCAGCTCAAGACGCTCCAGGACTATACCTTGGCGCCGATGCTGCGGACGGTGCCGGGCGTGGCGGAAGTCAACAGCTGGGGCGGTGAGACCGAGCAGTATCATGTCGTGGTTGATCCGCGCCGTCTTGCCCTGGCTGGACTGTCGTTGTCCCAGGTCGAAGCGGCGCTTGCGGCCAACAATACCAACTTCGGCGGCGCGCACACCGAGGAGCGGGGTGAGCGTTTCATCGTATATGGCCGTGGACGACTTACCGGGCCGGCCGATATCGAGCGGGTGCCCGTGGCCACGCGAGGTGGCGTCCCGATCCTGATTCGCGACATCGCGCAGGTGACCACCGGGTCGCTACCTCGGCAGGGCGCCATTACCTGGGACGGCAAGGGCGAAGTGGTCTCGGGCATGGTGATCATGCGGAAGGGCGAGAACGCCCAGCGTGTCATTGCCCGCATCAAAGCCCGCGTGGACGAGATCACCACGACGCTGCCGCCGGGTGTCGAACTGGTGGCCTTCTACGATCAGACCGAGCTGGTGGAACAGACGACCGCCACGATCGGAAAAAATCTGGTCATGGGTGGCATGCTGGTGGTGGTGCTGCTCTGGGTCTTCCTTCGCAACGTGACCGCGAGCCTGATCGTCGCCGCGGTGATTCCGCTGTCGATGCTCTGGGCCTTCGTCGCGATGAAGTGGTTCGGATTCTCCGCCAATCTGATGAGCCTGGGCGCGCTCGACTTCGGCCTGCTGGTCGACGGATCCGTCGTGATGATCGAGAACATGTTGCGCCGCTCGGCGACCGGACCGGAGTCCGCCGAAGATACGACCGATCGACTGCATCGCGCGGCGCGAGAGGTCGGCCGGCCGGTCCTCTTCGGGATCATCATCATCATTGCAGTGTATCTCCCGCTCTTTGCCCTCCAGGGTACCGAGCGAAAAATGTTCGTGCCCATGGCGTTCACCGTGGTGGTGGCGGTGCTCGGGTCGCTGGTGCTGGCCCTCACCGTGGTGCCGGCAGCTGCGCGCACCTGGCTGGCTCACGCCCACGAGCCCCACTCGGCCGGGTTCGAACGCCTCAAGGCGCGGTACCGTCGGTTGCTCGAAGGGACGCTGGTGCGCCAGACGTCGGTCTTTGCCGGGGCAGGGGCGTTGATCGTTCTGGCGATCATCGGGATCGGGCAACTCGGCCGGGAGTTCATGCCTCGGCTCGATGAGGGCAGCGTGCTGGTCCAGGCGCGCCGGCTGCCGTCGACGGCGCTGGGTGATGGGGTCGAGTACTCGCTGGCCATCGAGCGGTCCCTCCAGGGATTGCCGGAGGTACGCACCGTCGTGTCCAAGCTCGGCCGGCCGGATCTGGCCACCGAGGCGATGGGCACCTACGAGTCCGATACCTACATTATCCTGGAGCCGCGCAAGACCTGGCGTCGCGGCGGGAAGGATGCGCTGCTGGCGGCCATGGACAGCGCGCTTCGCGAAGTGCCCGGGATCAACTACGCGTTCACCCAGCCGATTCAGATGCGTCTCGATGAAGCCGAGAGCGGCATTACTACCGATGTCGGAGTCAAAGTCATCGGTGCCGATCCCGATCGGCTGGCTACGCTCGCGGGCCGGGTGGAATCGGTGCTGCGCGATGTTCGCGGCGCGGCCGAGGTCAAGGCAACGGCGGCGGCGCGGGTGCATCAGATGCAGCTCGATCTGGATCGCGACGCGCTGGCCAGGTACGGCATCGGAGCTGCCGATGTCGGACGCGAGGTCGAGCTGGCGCTCGGCGCCTCGGTGGCGACGACGGTGGTCGATGGTCCTCGCCGGATCGGAGTGGCGATACGGATGCCCGGCGCGTCGACTCTGAGTCCCGAAGGGTTTGCGGAGCTGCCGGTGCCGACTCAGGCCGGAGGGCGCGTTCCGCTTGCCGCGGTGGCGCGACTCCGGGTCGTCGAGGCGCCCGAAGCGTTTGCGCACGAAGGGGCTGAGCGCATGGTTGTCGTCGGCGCCAACATTCGGGGTCGGGATGTCGGCAGCTTCGTCGAAGATGCCTCGGCGGCGCTGGCCAAGGCGGTGCCGTTGCCTGAAGGGTATCGCTTCGAGTGGGGCGGCCAGTATCAGCACCAGCGGAGCGCCATGAAGCGGCTGGGGATTCTGGTACCGCTGGCCATCCTGGGAATTTTTCTGCTGCTCTTCTGGGCGTTCGGCACTGGGCGTCACGCGGCGCTGATCATGACCAACGTGCCGTTCGCTCTGGTTGGCGGGGTCGCGGCCCTTTGGATCAGCGGGCTCAACCTCAGTATCTCGGCCGCGATCGGCTTCATTGCGCTCTTCGGTATTGCGGTCCTCAATGGTGTCGTGATGGTGAGCTATATCAACGAACTCCGTGCGGCCGGCTCGACACTCGAAGACGCGGTGCTCGAGGGCGCATCGACCCGACTTCGGCCGGTGCTGATGACGGCGCTGGTGGCCGGGTTCGGCTTCGTACCGATGGCGCTGTCGACCTCACCGGGCGCGGAACTCCAGCGTCCGCTGGCGACCGTCGTGATCGGCGGATTGGTTACGGCGACCGCCCTCACCCTGGTGGTGTTACCGACCCTGTATGTCGTGGTCGAGCGATGGGTGGCGCGTCGTGCCGTGAACCGCCGAGGTGCCTGAACCGGATCTTGCCGGATCGGGGCTGCCGACTAGTTTGCGAGGGTTCCTCAACCCCTTGTAAAGGATGGCTCGACATGGCACTGCAGCTCGGCGACATCGCCCCGGATTTCACGGCGGATACGACCGCGGGTTCCCTCCGGTTTCATGAGTGGAAAGGCACCAGCTGGGCGGTGCTCTTTTCTCATCCGAAGGACTTCACGCCGGTCTGTACCACCGAACTGGGTGCGGTTGCCAAGCTCAAGCCCGAGTTCGACCGGCGCAATACCAAGGTCATCGGCCTGAGCGTCGACCCGGTCACGTCGCACGTTCAATGGGAGGGTGACATTGCCGAAGTCACCGGCAACACCGTCAACTTCCCCATGATCGGTGATCCGGATCGCGCCGTTGCGGGCCTCTACGGCATGATCCACCCCAATGCCTCCGATACGATGACGGTCCGGTCGGTCTTCGTGATCGGGCCCGACAACAAGATCAAGCTGACGCTGACCTATCCGGCCAGCACCGGACGGAACTTCGAGGAGATCCTGCGGGTCATCGACTCGCTTCAGCTGACGGCCACCTACCAGGTCTCGACGCCGGCTGACTGGACGGACGGGCAGGACGTCATCATCGTCCCGGCCGTCTCCGACGACGACGCCAAAACCAAGTTCCCCAAGGGGTGGGTTACCAAGAAGCCCTACCTCCGAGTTACGCCTCAGCCGAATCGCTGACCGACTTTCGGCCCTGGCGCCTGTGATGAGGCGCCAGGGCTGTCGGACCCCTCGCCAAAATCGCCGGTAGACGGTATTGTACCGCTGGCCATCGTAGGACCAAGCCTCAACAAATCGAATTGCCGATGCTGACTGCTTTGCCTGATCGGGTCGCCGACCTGGCGGCAGCGTTCCGTGCAGCGCATTACCGGGACGAACGGCCGCTCATTTTCGCTGATCCGTTTGCGCTCCGGCTTGCGAGCCCGGGGTGGCGCGCCATCTGCCGTTACGGGTTTCTCCGACACTTCGTGTTCGAGCAACTCTACGGAAAGTACCGGCCGTTTCGGGGCCATCTGCTGTATCAGGCTCGAATCGTCGAAGACTGGCTCGAGCATTTCGTCGAGGCCGGAGGGCGGCAGTACGTCCTGGTCGGGGCGGGGCTCGATTCGTTTGCGCTCAGGCGCACCGATCTGGCCAATCAGCTCAGGGTCTTCGAGGTCGATCGCGCGGCCGCTCAGCGCGCCAAGCGTGATCGGGTCAGCAGTCTGGGGCTCGAGCCCGATAACCTCGAATGGATTGCGATGGACGACGCGCGCGAGCCGCTGCATGAGGCGCTCCGCCGCTCGACCTTTCGCTTTCACCGGCCCGCGTTCTTTTCCTGGATGGGCTTCTCGCGCTGCCTCGACGGGCATCGGTTGGTCGATGTCCTGCATGGTCTGGCGGAGGTCGCGGCCCCCGGCAGTCGGGTCGCGGTCGACTATGTCGTTGCTGGAGACTCCGGGCCGCGGACCAAAGATCGGGCGCTGGAGTCGTTTGCGCAGGGACGCTTTGGGGCGCATCGTGCGCAGCCGACGGAAGCCGCATTCGTGGCCGCCGTCGAGGCGACCGGCTTCCGGGTTTTGGAAACCGTCGGACCGGCCGAGCAGGATTCCTATTTTGCCGACCGAACGGACGGCCTCAGAGGGATTGCGTCGAGCCGCCTGGCGCTGCTGGAACTCGACCCGCCTCGCTGAGCTGCGCCAGCACGGCATGGCGGCGGCCCAGCCAGAGCGCAATGCCTAACCAGATGGCGGCAAAGGGAGCGGCCAGGTAGGACGCGCCGGCAAATCCGAGCCCGAGCGCCGTCAGCCCGCGCATGCTCCACGCCCCGACCTGGTCGCCCCCGCGATAGACGAACGTGTCGATGAAGTGCTTGGCCTTGTATTTGTCCTCCCGATCGAGCACGGTGTAGAGCACCTCGCGCGTCGGTCGCGCGACGGCATACTCGCCCGCCCGCCTGAGCACCTGAAACACCACGAATACCACGAGAACCGGGAAAGTCCCCAGCGCCAGGAAGCCGATCAGGGTCAGCGCCGGGAGCAAGGCCAGCGTGATCGACACGCCCAGCGTCTTGATCAGACGGCCTGTCAGGAACGCCTGCGTGAGCAGGGTCAGGATATTGACGGCGAGGTCGATCCGCGCAAAAAACGCCGTCTGTCCCGCCCGGTCGGTAAAGGACTGCACCGCAATCTGGGCTTGCTGGAAATACAGGACGGTCGACCCGATCGTAAACAACAGCATGTACAGGCAGATATTGAGCAGGTAGGGCGACCGCAGGACATGCTTGATGCCGGCCAACGCCTGCCCGCCGATCAGCGCCTCGCCCGCGGCAGCGTTCGCGGATTTTCCCAGAGAGGCCGACGCCGTACCCAGGCGGCGGGCGCATTGCACCGCCAGCTCGAGCAGCACAGCGGAGGCGAGGAAGAGATAGACCGGTCCGATCCGGGGCGCGAGCGTGGCGGTCACGGCCGCGCCGGTCACGCTGCCTAACGTTCCGCCGAACCCGATGAAACCGAAGAGCCGCTTGGCCTGGTCGGTCCGGAAGACGTCGACCATGAACGACCAGAAGACCGACGTCACGAAGAGGCTGAAGACGCTGGTCCAGACGAAGAAGGCCCGGCCCAGCCAGACCAGCTGCGACTCCGGCAGCGTCTGGAAGAGCCCGAAAAAAATCAGGATGTTGGTGAGAAAAAACCGGTTGGCGATGGTGACGAAGGTCCGGCGCGGCAGCCGCGCAACCAGCGCGGCAAAGGGCGGATGCACCACCAGCGTTGCGATCAGGGTGCCGGTGTAGAGCCAGGGCAGGTTGTTGATCCCGCCGGCCACACCGGTCTGCTCGCGAATCGGCCGCATGATGAACCAGGCCGAGAGAATGCAGAAGAAGTACCCGCAGGAAAGCAGGAGCGCCCGGACTTCATCCGGGCGCACCTCGACGACACGCTGCAGCAAGCGGGTGACCGGAGCACTCGGCCCGGTCGGGGCGGTCGTACTCAGGATGGTTTCCGGGCGTGCCACGCCTTGAGGAGTTCCGCCTCGCGCTCCGGTGCCAAGCCGGAGCGGAGCTTGGCCTGGCTCTCAGCGGGGCGCGTCTTGTGCCAAGCAAGCGTATCCTGCACCGTGGTGGCAAACGGCCGGAAAGTCAGACCGGCTGCGATCGCTTTCGAGACGATGCATTTGTTCCAGTACTTGGTGTCACCTTCATTGGGCATCCAGACCGGCAATTCGGACCAGGGCCGAACCTTCTGTTCCCTGAGGAACGCGAGGTCGGGCGAGGTCAGTGTGACCGTCCCCTGGATTTCGCTCGCGAGTGCAGATCGGATCCCGTTCAGCATCTCGCCGTGGGTCATGGACAGTCCGGTGGCGTTATAGATGCCATAGGTTCGCGCCTCGCACATCCGAATGGTCCATTCGGCGAGGTCGCGGCCGTCGATGATCTGGGCGAAGTGATCGAGCGGCGCGGTCAGAACCTCTCCGCCGCGGGCAACCCGGATCGGCCAGTAGCTGAATCGGTCGGTCTCATCCCGCGGTCCGGAGATGAGTCCGGGCCGGATCACGGTGACTTTGCCGGGGTAGTACTTCTCCGATTCCTGTTCGGAGAGCGCTTTCATCGCGCCGTAATACTGCATGTTTTCGACCGTGGGATCGGGCATGGTCGCGAGCGGCGCATTCTCGTCCATGTTCGGCTGGTCCCACTTGTCGAAAACCGAAATGGTCGAGATGAAAACGTACTGGCCGGTCCGCCCCTTGAGGACCTCGCCGGCGCTGCGGACCCAGCGGGGAAACGTGGTCGGGTTGTCGATGATGACATCCCACGTCTTGCTGCCCTTCAACGCTTCGAGGTTGTCGTTCCGGTCGCCGACCAGGTGCTCGACGCCGGCGGGCAGCTCCGCCTGACGCCGGCCACGGTTGAACACCGTCACCTTGTGCCCGCGGGCCACGGCGTAGTGAATCTGGAATGGCCCCGTCTGTCCGGTCCCTCCCAGAATCAGAATGTTGAGCGGCTTGCCTTGGCGCGGAAGCGCTTCGGCTCGTTCCCAGAGGCCCTTCGGCAGGCCGAAAGACAGCGCACCGCTGGTGGCGGCCAGGGAACGGACGAAGGTGCGACGTGACGTCATGGTCTCTCTCGAGAATGAGATTGCGGTTGGAACTGCCATGAATCTAACTACGGATGGGCGGACCGGGTTACGTCAAACTCGATGGTGCGCTTTCCAGGAGAGAACCGTTCAGAAGGAGATCGACAACCCCGCCAGGCCGGGCCCGATCAGCGGCCGAGTGTCCTTGAGGCCTGCGTTGACTTGCCGGCCCACCAGGTAGCCCAGGGCGGCGCCCGCCACGACGTCGGAAAACCAGTGCTTGTTGTCGTTGATACGCGCGAATCCCGTCAGCGCCGCGGTGCCATAGAGCATGGCGTCGACGGTCTTGTTCTCGGTCGAGTGTGCCAGGCTGGTGGCAATGGCGACGGCAAGGGTGGTGTGGCCTGAGGGGAACGCGCTATGGTCGCTGAACGGGGCGAAATGCTCCGAGGAACCGTCTCGCGGACGGAGCCGCCCGAATCCCCGTTTGAGGACGGTGACGATGCCACCGGCAATCAGGCCCGAACTGGTGGCCTGTGCGGTTGCGCGGGAAAGCTGGGAGCGGCCGCCGATCTGGCCCACCGCCCAGCCTGCCGCGAGGACCGGCCCCATGTAACGCAGGTGGCCGGCGGCATTGCCCCATTCGGCCACCCGATTGCTGCCGGAGCCGCGCATCGCCTGCGACTGGCGCTGCACCGTCCCGTCCAATGTGGCGGCCAGCAGGACCAGGCCGGCGACCTTGAGCCCCTCGTCCCGGTCGAGAATCGGAACCCGGCTGAATTCCAGAGTTGGCAGGTCGGGAACGGCGAAGGATTGAGTCTGTTGCGCTGAGGATAAAGCGGGGAAGAGCGATCCGACCAGGGAGAAACCAATGGCGAGCCTAGCGGCCTTCGACATGGAGCACCTTGGTGTACCGTTGAAGTGTGCGCAACACACTAGCGACGACCGCAGTGACCAGCAGCAACCCGATCCAGGGACGGGGAAGCGCCAATCGGCCGGTGTCGACGAACCGGATTCCCACCTCGAGGAGCACGAAGAGTGCCACCGTCGAGAACCATGCGTAGTACTCTTGCCGAAGCACCGTCCGCAGCGAAAATCGCAGGGCTGCGGGCTGCCAGCAGGAGAAACGTGGAACGAATGCAGGAGTTTGGGCGGCCCACGTGAGATACCGGGGCCCGAACGTCCGTCGGAGGAATTCCTCCTCGACGAACATGATGCGCTCGTAGTATAACGCGAAGAGGAGCGAAACGAGAACCGGGGGCCACCAGATGCCCAGAGCCAGAGCCGGGCCGATCCAGAGCAGGTAATTGGCCAGGTAAAGGGGATGGCGAACCAGGGAATAGGGGCCCGTGGTACTGAGGGAGTCCGCGACCTGCAGCGCCCGGTTTTTGCCCGAGGTTCCCGAGGGGGCATGGCCGATGACCCAGGCGCGGAGGAGGAGTCCGAGGCCAGCTACGCACAGGCCGATGACCGTCCCGATCGGTGAAAGTCCTGCGGGATCTTTGCCGCCGGACCCCGCAAAGATGAGCAGCACGAGCACGAGGGGCGGAACCCAGCTCCGATATCGGAAGAGCCAGGCGCCGCTCCGTTCCAGTTCTTCCCGGAGCGCCATCCGCCTAACCGGTTACCGGTGCATCCGAGGAGCCGTCTCCCTCAAGGAGCGCGGAACTGGGCCAGCGACCCGGAGGCGCCGGTCAGCGTCAGGGTCGAGTCGGTTGCTGTGTAGGACAGGACCTGCTCGAGCACCTTGAGATAGGCGTCTTCGACATCCATGCCGCGATCGCAGGCCATCTTGGTCGAGATCGGGGCCAGGAAGCGCAGGCTGTCGCCGACCAGAGCATAGTTGGCCGAGTAGCGGTTGCAGCCTGCGAAGCCGGCGGCGCGGTTGGCGGCCGTGTCGAATCGGAGTGTGACGGGCTGGTCGCCGGCACCGCGAGGATTGACCAGGGTGCCGACCGAGGTCAGGTGCCAGTCACGATCGACGATCGTGTGCCCGGCGCCGTGGCCCGCATGCGCAGCCGCCGCAGTGTCGGCCGGCGCTGAAGCCGGCGGCGTTTCCTGGTCGGCAGCGGGTTTGCGACCGCACCCGACGATGGCCAGCAGCGACCAGACGACGATGGCAGGACGAGCGTATCTCATCGGAGCCTCCCGGGCGGATGCCCTCACGGGTTCAAAGGGGAATCCCGAAATCTACTGCGCGCTGTCCGGACCGGGAGTTACCTGGAGACTTCGATGGCGCCGGGGCGAACGGTCAGGCGCCGCCCTGGGCGGGCGGTCGGCCCAGGCGTTTGAGGAGCGGCCGCCCCACCGCGCCGACCAGCAGGAGCAGCAGGATGACCCAGGGCGGGACCGGACGGCCCGTCAGCGCCGTCCAGCCGCAGAGCCCTCCGGCAACGAACAGGATGCAGGCCATCAGAACGTCGCCGCGCGGATTGGCGCCCGGCAGGTGCGCAGCTTGCTGCGCCAGCCAGAGGTAGATGATGCCCGCGATGACCAGGATGACGGCCAGGCCCCAGATCCCGAGCTCGAGGGCCACCGGCAGCAACAGCAGTAGGGCGCCCATGGCATAGAGCATCTGCACATGGTCCCGCCGGATCTCCGGATTCTTGCCCAGCTTACGGGCGTTGACCAGTGCAAAGGCGCCCATGACGAGCGGGATGATGATCAGGGAAAACCGCATCCGGACCTCCTCACTTGACCGAAAATTTGAGGCCCAGGATACCGACGACGATCATCAACAGAAAGAGGACCTGCGTAGCCGAAAGCACTTCCTTGAACAGGATCACCCCCAGCGCCGCCGCCCCCACGGTGCCGATACCCGTCCAGATCGGATAGGCGATACCGACCGGGAGCGTTTTCAGGCTGACTGCCAGGAGTCCCATGCTGGCCACGATCGACAACACGGTGAGGATGCTCGGCCCAACTCGGCTGAATCCATCGGTGTACTTGAGGCCGATTGCCCACCCGACTTCGAACAGGCCGGCAACGACCAGAACGACCCACGCCATCACACGCTCCCTCGTCTTCGGGGGTCGTCCCCCGGAGTATCACGGTGACCTCGCCCGGTCGTCCGAGCTGCAGAAAATTTAATCGCGCCGGCCGAGCTTCGACAGCGCCGCGGCAAGGTTGTCGCGGGCCCGCGCCTCGAGTTCCTGATGCAAAAGCGGCGTGTGATACAGAACGGGACGGTCGAGGAATCCGCGCAGGATGTCGGCGCGGCGCCGGCGGAAGATCAGGCCGGGTACCCAGCGATACTCCTCTCGAATCTGATCCTCGTACTCCCGGAAGCGGTCCGGCGGTGCGCCCAGGATCGCGAGGTCGATGTCGACCAGCAAGGTCGCGTCTCCCGGCGCAGGAAGCGCGTTGTGGCGCGTGGCCAGAATCAGGGCCGAAACGCTATCGACCATAGTGGGATGTGCACCGGCGGTACGCAGCGCGGTCGCCGCCAGGTCCGCACTGGCGGCCTCGTTGTCGCTGGCGTGCGGATCATAGATCGCATCATGATACCAGAGCGCCAGCGATACCAGATGGGGAAGAGCGGCATGACTTCGGACCTGGTCGAGCCAGGCAAAACACTCGTCCAGATGCTGAAGGGTGTGGTAGGCGCGATGGGATTCCCGGTAACGGTCCAGGAGCGGAGTCACCTCACTCGGCGGCGTGAGACCAGCTTCCGCCCAGTCGCGTTGCCACCGCGCTCGATGCGTTTCCATGGCGTCCGTCCTCAGCCGGCCGGTTGGCAGGTGCCCCCGGAGTTGCGCCCGCCGAACGTCGCGACGGTCCAGAGCCGCGCCGAGCTGTCGGCCGGGGCCGGATCAGGCGACCGCAGGATCAGATGCAGCACGTCGGTGCCGATCAGCCAGGACAGGTGGTTGTCTGCGCAGGTAGTGCCCGGCCCAAGGTCCGCTTCGATCCGCGCGCGCGCCGAGTCGTAGGCTGGTTCGGCAGTGGAGCCGGTGAGATCTTCGTAGCGGAGAAACGTCTCGAGCCCCGAATTGGGGTCATGCATCATCCAGAGGCGGTGATGGGTGCGGGTGTAGCGGCACTCGAACCGCCCCTGCGCAAACGAGTCGCGACAGATGCGGATGCCTTCGCGCTCACCGATCAGGTCGATCGCATGGGTCGGTTCCCGATTGCAGCCCATCGAGATCAGCAGCGCAACGCCGGCGAGGCACAGGCCACTCGCGCGGCCCGATCGGCTGGTCACCGGACGACATCCGATCGTTGAATCCAGAACGACAGCGAGGGTGGTCCGACGAACAACTCGGGGGCCCGCTCGCGGAAGGCCGTGAGATGCGGCGTTTCCATGTGCGGCCCGGTGAATGCCGCCTGATCGGTCCACGCCTCCCAGAGCAGAATGCGGGCGGGGTCATCGTGATGCTGATGGAGTCGGATCCCGAAACAGTTCGGCTCTTCGCGCACCACGATTTCGATCAGGTCCTGCAGGGCCGACCGCGCGGCTTCGGCCTGGCCGGGAAGGGCGTGATACTCGATGACGACGATGACGCCGGGTGCTGACATGCCGCTGCTCCATTGAGGACGGCGGATTGTAACCGGTCACCGGGTCGGCCGCTATCGGCTCGTGCGCAACGGGCGCCGATCCGGCGCCGGCCATGTCTCGGCCGGTCGCCGGATCGGCAACCTGGTGGGTCACTGCGTGGTTCGCTGCTCGCCTCGAGCGTACTTCTTGAACCAGTCCCGCAGGTAGAGCTGGGTCCGCAGGAAATTGGACGGTTTGGAACTGGTGCCGTGCCATTCGTCGTTGAACCGGACCATCGCCGTCGGCACCTTGAGCATACGCAATGCCTGGTAAAACTCCTCCGTCTGCGGCATCGGCGTCCGGAGGTCATTGACGCCGGTCATCAGCATGGTCGGCGTCTTGACGTTACCGACATACATGAGCGGCGAACGGCGGAGATGCTCGCTGGGATCTTCCCAGGGGAACTTCTCGAAGTTCCGATACCAGGTGGCGCCATCCGTCGTGCCGACGAAGCTGAGCCAGTTGGTGACAGGGCAGTTGGCCGAGGCCGCGGCGAAGCGATCGGTCTTGCCGACGATCCACGAGGTCAGCACGCCGCCGCCGCTGCAACCGTAGACGAACATGTTCTGCTCGTCGATGTAGCCCTTGGCGATGGTGACGTCGACGCCGCGCATCAGGTCGTCATAGTCCTTGCCAGGATACGCGTTCTTGATGGCATTGCCGAAGGCGCTGCCGTATCCCGTGCTGCCCCGCGGATTGGTGTAGAGCACCACGTAACCGTTGGCCGCATGTTCCTGCCACCCGAAGTTGAAGGCGACGTTATACATCGAGTGCGGTCCGCCGTGGATCACCAGCATCATCGGATACTTGCGTGACGGGTCGAAATCCGGCGGCTTGACGATCCAGCCCTGTACCTTCAAGTCATCGACCGAGGTATACCAGATCTCCTCGACCTGTCCGAGGCGCTTGCCGGTCAGGATGTCGGCATTGACATCGGTGAGCTTTTTGAAGGCATCGGGGGCGCGCAGGTTGAACGTCACGACATCACCGGGCTCGTGAAACGAACTCAGCGTACCAAGCACCGTGCCGTCGCGCGCGATGTCGGATACGGCGAGCATCTGGACGCCTTTGGTGACCTGGCGTGCCTGACCTCGCAGCGGAGCAAACCACAGGTTCTGGCTGCCTTCGCTCTGCGCGGTGAAATAGACCCCGCTTCCGTCATGGGCCCAGGTCAGGCTGCCGGGGCTCCGGTCGATGTCCGCCAGGATTCGAGACCCGCTGCCATCGGCATTCATGACGTAGAGCTTCGAATCGATCCAGGTATCGGTCGACCAGTCATAGCCGGTGTAGGCAATCTGTTTCCCGTCGGGGGAGGGAACCGGGCCGTTGTCCGGACCCTTTCGCGTGGTCAGCTGTTTGATGGCGCCGGTTTCGACGTCGATCGAAAACACGTCCGACTCGCGCCAGGAATACTCGGCGTCTTCCGTCCGGGGACCGGAGGAGAAGGTGATGGTGCGCCCATCGGGGAGCCACGCCGGAGCGCCGACACTCCAGTCGCCGTTGCTCACCTGGCGGGGCGTGCCGCCGTCAGCCGGGACGACGAAGAGCTGCTGGGTCCCCGAGCGGATGAACCCTTGCCCGTCGCGGCGATAGGTGACCTGCTCGACCACCCGCGGCGCCTGCGTCCAGGTCGCGCCGCGCGGCTTGAGGGCGCCGACCTGGCCCTCGATTTTCCAGCCTTCGGTTTCGGGCACCAGCATGCGGAACGCGATCCACTTTCCGTCGGGCGACCAGGCCAGGTCGGCCGGTGCTTCGGCCAGGCGGGTGATCTGCGTACTCGCGCCCTCGGCGTCCATCCAGCGCACCCAGATCTGGCTGCCACTCGGCTCGCCCCGCGCCACGTAGGCAATCCGGGAGCCGTCGGGAGACCACCGCGGCGAACCGCCGGTGACCAGCGCGCGGGGGCGCGATCCGTCGCTGTTCATCAGGTAAATCGACGTTTCCCAGCGATCGTTCAGCTTGTCGACCCAGCGCCGGCCATAGATGACCTGGCGACCGTCAGGCGACAGCTGGGGCGCCTGGACCTGTTCGAAATCGAGGTAGTCGGCCAGCTGCAGGCGGTCGGTGCGTGGAGCCTGTGCCGAGAGCACGCCGGCGCCGGCAGTGGTCAGTCCCAGCACGAGGCCGAGCCTGAGCGTCGGGGTGAAGTGCATGCGATCCTCCTCGGGGGACGGGCGATGCAAGTCGAATTGTAGGGTGAATGCCAAGCTTACCTGACGGCGGACGGTCTGGCAACAGAGGACACCGCTGTCGATAGAGCTACATTTTTTACGAGGAGTGCGATATTGTTGAGATTCCGACATTCGTCGAGGTAGCCGCCGGTGGCCCGCTCCCGTCAGACCATTCGACAACTCCTGCGCGAGCCGACCCACGACTACACCCGGTCGGAGCGGAAGGTGGTGCGGACGCTGCTGGCCGACTATCCCGCGTCGGGGCTCGGTACGGTGGCCGCTCTGGCGGAGCGCGCGGGCGTCAGCGACCCCACCGTCATGCGCCTGGTGCAGAAGCTCGGCTTCGGGCAGTTCGCCCAATTCCAGCAGGCGGTGCTGGCCGAGGTCAGCGAGCGGATGAGTTCGCCGCTGACGCTGCTGGCCTCACGCCGGAAAGCCCTTGCCCAGGACGACCTGTATGGGGCATTCCTGGCCTCGGCGGCGCATGGCCTTGCTGGCGCCCGCGATCTGATGGCCGAACCGGAATGGGACCGCGCCGTTGAGCTCGTCGCCGACCGGCGTCAGCGGATCCACTGCCTCGGCGGCCGGTTCAGCCGGTTCCTGGCCGGGTACCTCTGGGAACATTTGCGGCTCTTGCGTCGCGATTGCGCCTGGCTCGACGGCAGCGGGGCGGTGCTGGTCGACAGTCTGATCGACATGACCCCTCGGGATGTCATCATCGTGTTCGACTACCGCCGCTATCAGCCCGACGTGATCGGGTTTGCCGAGCAAGCGGTGGCGTCCGGTGCGCAGTTGCTGCTCTTTACCGACGGCTCGGGATCGCCGATTGCGCGCCTTGCGGACGCCGTCATTGCGGCGCCGGTCGAGACGATCTCGCCGTTCGATTCCCTGGTGCCCGCGCTGGCCCAGGTCGAAGCGTTCGTCGCCGCCGTGACCGCCCGGCTGGGCGACAAAGCGCGGACCCGGCTGGGGCGGCTCGAGGCTCTCCGCGCCGAGATGATCAATCAAGGATCGATCGAGAAAGCGAACTGACCGATGGGCACACGCGTTGAAATCACGCAGGGCGGTCGGACCATTGCGCGAGACATGCCGTACGCGCCGAACCATGTCACGCTGCTGCTGGTCGACATGCAGCGGATCTGGGTGGAGCCGGGGCTCGATCCGGCCTATCCCGACGCCTCGCCAGACGATTACCTCTATCACGAACTGCGTGAGTGGGTGGTGCCTCGACAGCGCCGCTTGCTTGCGGCGGCGCGAGCTGCGCAAATCCAGGTGGTCCATACCATCATCGAGAGCCTGACCGAAGACGGACGGGATCGCTCCCTCGATCACAAGCTCTCGCCGATCCATGTGCCGAAAGGCTCGCCGCTGGGGCGAGTGATTCCGGAACTCGAGCCGGTCACCAACGAGATCGTGCTGCCCAAGACTTCGTCCGGCGTATTCAACTCGACGGCGATCGACTACGTCCTGACTAATCTGGAAACCCGGTTCCTGATCGTGGCAGGTATGGTCACGGATCAGTGCGTCGACATGGCGGTGCGCGATGCGGCGGATCGCGGCTATCTGGTCACGCTGGTCCACGATGCCTGCGTTGCCGCATCGGAGGAACGTCACGAAGCGGCGTTGCGGGCACTGCGCGGCTACTGCTGGATCGCCGATACGGATACCGTCGTCGATCGGCTCGCCCGGCTTGGCCGGTGACATTACCGCACACTCATATTTCGGGAGACGGAACTCGCATGGCCAACGCGCAGGATATCGAGATCTCGGGCTCGGAACTGGTCAGCTTCGTGACGACGGATTGGGCCGGTATTACACGGGGCAGGGCGGTGCCCTATGCCGATCTCGATCGCTGGCTGGGCAAGGGCTGCGGCTGGGTACCCGCCAACGCCGCGATTACCGCGTTCGATCCGATCGGCCCGGACAATCCGTGGGGATCGAGCGGCGACTTGCGTCTCCTCCCCGATCCGGATGCCGGCTTCTCGGTTGCGGAACTGCCAGGCGCTTCGGCGCTGCACGCCTATCAGTGTGATATCGTCGGTACCGACGGGGCGCCGTGGGATTGTTGTCCGCGCACCTTTCTCCGTCGCGCCATCCGTGATCTGGAGGCGCTCGGCTTCCAGGTCGTCGCGGCCTTCGAGCACGAGTTCCAGTTGCTGGGTGAGGGGCCGGTGGCGCCCGCCTTTTCGCTCCAGGGCCAGCGGGTGGCCGATCCGCTCGGTCCCGTACTGGTCCGTGCCCTGGATGACGCAGGGACGGAGCCGGAGATGTTCTTTCCCGAGTACGGGCGGCGGCAGTTCGAGGTGACCTGTCGCCCCGCCGCCGCGCTTGCCGCCGCCGATCGCGCCGTGGTGATCCGCGAGGTCACCCGGGAGATTGCCCGCCTGCTCGGCAGCCGCGCAAGTTTCTCTCCGCGGACGGCGGCCGAAGGTGTGGGCAACGGTGTCCATGTCCATGTCAGTCTGACCGACCTGGCGGGGCAGCCGGTTGGATTCGATGCCGAGCGTCCCGGACGGATCTCGGAGGTGGCCGGTCGCTTCGCGGCAGGGATCATTCGGCATCTGCCTGCGTTGTGCGCCCTGACCGCGCCGAGCGTGATTTCGTATGCGCGCCTGGTACCGCACCACTGGAGCGCAGCCTGGACCTGCTTCGGCGATCGGAACCGGGAGGCCACGCTCCGGATCTGTCCCACCACGACGCTCGGGGGCGGCGATCCGGCTCGGCAACTCCACTATGAGTATCGCGCGCTCGACGCGTCCGCGTGTCCGCACCTGGCGCTTGGCGCCATCATTCGCGCGGGAATCGAAGGGCTCGAGGCGAATCTCCCGGCACCTCCGCTGGTCGACATCGATCCCGGATTTCTGAGCGACGGAGAGCGCGAAGCATTGGGTGTTCGGCGTCTGCCGTCGTCCCAGACCGAGGCGTTGGCGGCGTTGGAGGCGGATGCCGTTGTGTCGGGGTGGTTCAGCGAAGAGATGCTCGCCGGGTATCGCGCGATGCGTGCCAAGGAGCGCGAACTCGTGGCGGGACTATCGCCGGCGGATCTCGCCGCCAAGTACGCATCGGTGTATTGAGTGACGGCGTTTGTGGAGGATGATCGGTCGGAGCCCCCGGTCGTCGAAGTCGTCAACGAGCAGGGTAGCTCCCACGTGGTGTTGCTGTGCGAGCACGCGTCGCGATTCATGCCGGCGCGGTACGGCGGCCTGGGCCTCGCCGAGCCTGATCTCTCCCGGCATATCGCCTGGGATCTCGGCGCTGCTTCGTTGGCGCGGGAACTGGCCGCTCGGCTGGACGCGCCGCTCTTCCTGCATGGCTACTCGCGGTTGCTGATCGATCCGAATCGGCCGCTCGCTGCGCCAGATAGCATCCCGACCAGCAGTGAGGACACGGCCATTCCAGGCAATGTGAGCCTCGACCCTCAGGAACGAGTGTATCGCGCGGCGCGCTACTTCACCCCCTACCACGACGCGGTCGCGCATCATCTCGACCGGCGTCAGGCCGCCGGATCGGCGACGGTCGTCGTCGGAGTCCACAGCTTTACTCCGGTGTTCCGCGGGGTACGGCGCCCTTGGCATGCCGGGGTGCTGTTCGGTGGGGCCGCCGGCTTCGGACACGCGCTGGTGGCCGCACTGGAAGCGCCGGGCCTGATCATCGGCGCCAATGAGCCGTATTCGATTCATCCCGACGGCGACTATACCGTGCCGGTACACGGTGATGCCCGGGGCCTTGCCGCTGTGCTGTTCGAAGTTCGTCACGATTTGCTGGGCAGTGCCGCCGACATCGGTCTCTGGGCCGACCGGCTCGCCGGCGCCCTGCGCGCAACCACCCAATACGCCACGGAGGCCACCGTCGATGGCGGACGATAAGACCCTGCAGGAGTTGGGCTACCAGGAGGAACTGCACCGGGGATTGTCGACCTGGGATCTGGTGGTGTACGGGCTCGTATTCATCATGCCGATTGCCCCGATGGGGATTTACGGCTACGTGGCAACCGAGTCCCGCGGCATGCCGGTGCTCACCTACCTGATCTGTACCGTGGGGATCTTCTTCACCGCGTTGGCGTACAGCGAGATGGCCAAGGCGGTCCCGACGGCGGGGTCGGTCTATGGATACGCTTCGCGCGCGTTCGGCAGCCGATTCGGGTTTCTGGCCGGATGGATGATCCTGATAGACTACCTGCTGATTCCGAGTCTGTGTTACGTCTTCGCGTCGATCGCGCTTGCCGGGATGATTCCGGTGGTTCCGCTCTGGGGCTGGCTGGTCCTCTTTGCGCTGGCCAACACGGCGATCAACTATCGGGGCGTCGTAGTCAGCGCGCGGTTCAACCGGATCGTGCTCGCAGTCCAGTTCGTAACCCTGGCGCTCTTTCTCGGCTTCGGGATCTACGCAGTCAGCACCGGTGCTGCGGGCGAAGGGTGGACCAGCAAACCGATTCTCGATCCGGGTAATCTCGATTTCCGCGCGCTGATGACGGCGGCGAGTATCGCGGTGCTCAGCTTCCTGGGGTTCGATGCGATTTCGACGCTTTCCGAGGAGGCGCACGGGGGCGGCCGCAGCGCGGGCCGGGCCACGATCATGGTGCTCTTTCTGGTCGCCGGTTTTTTCATGATCCAAACGTTCGTTGCCGGCAATCTGCAGCCCGATTGGCAGGCGCTCGCGGCCGATCCGGACAACGGCTTCTACAACGTCGCGGCCATCGCCGGCGGCAAGTTTCTCTATACCCTATGCGCCGGGATGACGGCCTTCTCGTGGGGGATAACGGCGGCGCAAGCTTCGCAGAGCGCGGTGTCGCGCATCCTGTTCAGCATGGCGCGCGATCGCCTGCTGCCGGCTCCGCTGGCTCAGGTGCATCCCAAGTTCCGGACCCCGTACGTTGCGCTGCTGGCCGTCGCGATCATTTCGCTGGTCATCGGTCTGGTCTATCAGAGTGATCCGAGCGGGATCACCTACATCGTCAACTTCGGCGCCCTGACCGGATTTCTCTGTCTGCACGCCAGCGTGGTCACCCACTATGTGATCCGGAATGGCAGCCGAAACTATCTGGTCCACCTGATCTGTCCGCTGCTGGGCGCCATCGTGATCGGATACGTCTGGTGGGGCCTCGATGTGCAGGCCAAGCTGCTTGGCCTGGCATGGGTGGTGCTTGGTGCGATCGTGCTCGCGGTCAACGCGGCTCGTGGGATTCGGACTCGGCTCGATGTCTGACGGTACCCGCGAAAGCTGGCTGGCGCGGGATCGCGCCGCGCTCGGGCTTCCCGGTAAGCTGAGCTTCCATCCGATGGTTGCGCTCGGCGGCGAGGGCTCCTGGCTGATCGAACCCGGTGTCCGGCGCGTCCTCGATTTCTCCGCGGGATGGGGCGCCGCATCACTCGGTTATGCGCATCCCGCCGTCGTCGATGCGGTCGAGCGCGGCGTTCGGACCATGGCCGGGGTCGGCTCCCTCTCGCTCGTCAGCCCGCCGGCAGTCGAGTTGGCGGAAGCGCTGCTCGACACCCGGACTGACGGTATCGATCGTCGGGTCTGGTTCGGGCACTCGGGCACCGATGCGGCCGACATGGCGCTCCGTCTGGTCACCTCGGGGTCTCGCAAGGGCGTCATCAGCTTCAAGGGGTCGTATCATGGTGGCTTCGGCGGCGGCATGGCGATCTCCGGCCATGCGGCGTTGAGCGGGGCAGGGAGCCATGCGGACCTTGTGCAACTCGACTATCCGCGCGATGCGTCCGCTGCGGGGGCGGTGCTGAAGGAGCTGGATCGTGCATTGGCCGGAGATTCCGTCGCCGCCCTGTTCTTCGAGCCGATCCTCTCGGATGGCGGTTTGATCGTTCCGCCCGACGGATTTCTGGCCGGCGTGGCGGAGCGCTGTCGCCGGCATGGGACATTGCTCGTTGCCGACGAGGTAAAGGTCGGGCTCGGCCGGACGGGCAAGTTGTATGCGCACCAATGGGACGGCGTTCGGCCCGACTTGATCGTGCTCGGCAAAGGTCTGGGTGGTGGCCTGCCGATCTCGGCCGTCATCGCGCCAGCTGCGCTGATGGAGGCACTGCCTTCAGGGGCGATGCTGACGACCCAGGGGAACCCGGTCACCGCCTCTGCGGCGCTGGCCGTTGTGACGACGATCCGGTCCGATGAGAGTATCCGCCGGATAGAGCGGGTCGGAGCGCTGCTGCGCCGCGGCCTGCAAGAGGTTACCGCGAGAAGTCCGCTGGTTCGCGAGGTGCGGGGGCGCGGCCTGGTACTGGGTATCGAACTGGGCAGTTCATCGACCTGCTCATCGGCGGACCATGCCCGCATGGTGTGCTACCGTGCCTGGGAACTCGGCCTGCTCTTTTACTACGTGGGAGGAGAGAACAAAGTCCTCGAACTGACTCCGCCATTGGTGCTGAGTGAGGCTGAGGCCGAGCGCGGTGTCTCGCTGATAGGCGAGGCGCTTGCTGACGTCGCGGCTGGTCGTGTTGACACCGCGGCGGCGGCCGCATGGAGTGGCTGGTAGACTGGGATTCAGCCGGTCTCGCTGGTGGGATATGTTTCGGACCATCTCCCGTATCACGGTGAACCACTATGTCTGACCTGCCCAGCCGCCGGGACGCCGTTCGTGTCGCCGTGGCAACCTCGCTGACCATTGCCGCCGGGCGTCCTGGTCTGCTCCGGGCCCAGACGCGGGAACTCCTGATTCGCGGTAGTCGGGTGGTCAACACTGATGGTGTCCGCGAAGCCGACATCCGGATCGCGGGCGCCCGCATCGTCGAAATCGGTTCCGGGCTGCGTTCGACCGCTGCCACGCGGGTGATCGATGCGCGCGGCAAGCTCGTCATGCCGGGCGGCGTCGATCCGCACACCCATATCGACGGATCGTTTGCGGACGATCTGGAGAGCGGTTCTCGGGCCGCGCTCGCAGGCGGAATTACCAGCGTGGGCACGTTCGCCTTTGCGCGCTCGGGCGAAACGGTGCTGGATGCGATTGCCCGCATGACGAAGCAGGCGGGCGCGCAGGTTATCGCAGATCTGTTTCTCCATGGCGTCGCCTGGCCACCTACCGCCGAGTTCAACGCGGCGCTGGACGGGATGGCGGCGGCGGGGCATCCCAGCTCCAAGCTCTTCATGCCGATGCCGGATTTCCATGCCCAGCTGGGCGGCGTGATCACGATGCTGGAGGCGGCCAGGCAGGCTGGTGTGGTGTGCATGGCGCACTGCGAAGATCCCGCGCTGTTGGCTGCGGCGGTGCGCAGACTCACTGCGGCTGGGCAAACGTCGCTGGCGCACTACGCCGAGAGCCGGCCGGAAGTTGCGGAGGTGGCGGCAACGGAGCTGGCGGTGGCGCTCTGTGAGAGCACCGGCGCGCCCATCTACGTCGTGCACCTCTCCTCGGCGCGGGCGCTTGCCGTCTGTCACGCGGCGCGCCGGCGGGGGCTGCCGCTCTATGTCGAAACGCGGCCGCTCTATCTCCACTACACCGCTGAAAAACTTGCAGGGCCTGATGGTCCGCTGTTCGTTGGACAGCCTCCGCTTCGCGCCAAGGAAGATTCCGAGGCGCTCTGGGCCGGGCTCGCCGATGGAACGATCGACGTCCTGGCGACTGATCACGCGCCCTGGACGCGGGCGCAGAAGCTCGATCCGTCGCTCTCGATCGGCAAGCTGCGGCCGGGCATGAGCGACCTGCAATTCATGCTGCCGATCTATTTCTCGGAGGGGGTCCGCAAGCGCGGGCTTTCGCTCGAGCGATTCGTCGCTACGACGTCGACCAATCCGGCCCGGATCTTCGGGCTGTATCCGCGGAAGGGCGCCATTCGCGAGGGGGCCGATGCGGACCTGGCGATCTGGGATCCCGAGGCGCGCTGGACCGTGCGCGCAGCGGACGATCATTCGCGCGCAGACTATTCGGTGTACGAGGGTTGGGAGGTAACAGGCCGTCCGGTGGTGACGATCCGGCGGGGAGAGGTCGTGGCCGAGTCGGGTCGTGTCGGAGCATCGCCGGGGAGCGGGCGGGTGGTCGCGCGGTCCCGGTGGCGTCGGGAATAGGTTGTTACGCCCGGTGATGCAGGTCACGGCAGGGAAGGTTGGGGCCCGGCTATCGTAGCTACCGACCGTCGAGATCCGATAAGGCGGACGTGGTTGGGGAGGGAACTGCGGAGGAAACTACAGTTGGTACCAAACTCCCCGCCCGCGGCCATAGCGGTGAAGTCGGCCATGCTCGACCAGAGCGCGCAGATGTGACTTGATCGTATCGCGCTTTCCACCGGTGAGTGTGATGATCTCACCCATCGTGACCCGTCCGCGCGCCTGCGCGACATCCATGATGCGGAGCGACATCGTCGGGAGCGTTGCGAGTACCTGTTCCTGCTCGATCTTCCGCCCGAGCCGGCGCGTTTGCTCGGCCAATGCCTGGAGAAAGAAGTGCAGCCACGGCTGCCAGTCCGGCGTGCCGCTCCACACGGCGCGTTGGGTACGCCGCACGGCCCGATCGTAGGCCTCTTTCTGCTGTTCGATCACGCTGTCCAATGAGCTGTACGGCACGTAGGCGTAGCCTGCCTGGAGCAGCAGCAGCGTGGTCAGCACTCGGCTCAAACGGCCGTTGCCATCCTGAAAGGGATGGATCGCCAGAAACATCGCCACCCAGAGACCGATGCGGAGGAGCGGATGCAGCTGTCCGTCCGTCTGCTGGTTCGCCAGCCATGCGGCCAGCTCCGTCATGCGCTGGGGAATATCGAGCGGTGACGCGGTTTCGAAGGGCACATCCAGCCGCTGTCCATCCTTGTCGAAGGCCGCGATACCGTTCGGCATGATCCGGTACCGGCCCCGATCCTGGTCGCTGTGTCGCAGCAGGTCGCGGTGCAGTTGCTTGATGAGATTCTCGGTCAGGGGCATCGCGTTCCAGGATGAGAACACGACCTCCATCACGGCGGCATACCCCGCCACTTCCCGGGCGTCGCGGGAGGCAAACGATGTCATCTGGTGACTGGAGAGCAGGGCGTCGACCTCGCGGTCCGAGCGCTTGCCACCCTCGATCCGGGTCGACGCCCCAATGCTCTCGATCATCGCCAGGCGCTTGAGGGTCGAGAGTCGTTCGGGGTCCAGGCGCCCCAGCGCACGCCATGCGCCCTTGAATTCCTCCACTTCCGAGATGAGCCGGAGGAGTTCAGGACCAATCTGGGAAGCTTCCGATGCGATCATACCATATTCCACCCAATTATCACCAATAATACCCATTAATAACCAATTATAGTTAATCTTTGGCGTTTTGACAGTCCCGTTTTCTGAGCTTTGGTTTCCTGGTGATGTCGTATCGATGGACGGGTCAGGTGCCGGCCACCGGTCCGGTCTCACGAAATTGAGGAGTTTCTGAGGAGGGCGGTCTGTATCGCCAGTAGCTACCCTCCAGCCGCGAGGGCAGCGAACGACAACGCCTGCGAACCGCGGCGCGGTTCCGCATCGCCGCCTTATATGTCTGGCATCGCCCGGGTTGGGCGGACGCCTTCGGCGTCAGATTCGAGCGTGTCCGCTCGATTGCCCCGCCGGGCTAGGGTTGGGCCGATATGTCGGTCATGATCCGGCCGGCCAACTCCTTCACGAGTTTGGCGGCAACGACTGCGGTAACACCGCCCAGATCCTGGCGCGGGTTGTACTCGACCACGTCGCCGCCCACTACATCGCCGCCGAGCTGGTGGATCAGGGTGATCACGTCGCGCACGGAAAGGCCGCCCGGTTCCCGATGCGAGACGCCGGGAGCTGCCCCGGGGTCGATGCCGTCGAGGTCGATCGACCAGTACACCGGTCCCTCGGTGCGGGGCCGGACGCCCTCGACCCACCGGTCCATCGTGATCATCTCGACACCGAACCGCTCGGCCTGTTCCCGCAGGTGCGCGGTCTGGGTCCGGATCCCGATCTGAATCAGGCGGCTCGCCAGACCGGCTTCCATGATCCGGGCGAACGGACAGGCGTGCGAGTACCGGTCGCCCTCGAAATCCTCGTAGAGGTCGGCGTGGGCATCGATGTGCACGATGGTCAGACCCGGATGATGTGCGGCCACCGCACGAACGACGGGATAGGTGACGGCGTGGTCGCCGCCTAACGCGATCGGCCGATTGCCCGCGTCCAGCACCGAACGCACCCCAGCCTCGATCAGCGCGCGCGCCCGCTCGTCGGGAGGCAAGACGAGGTCGCCGGCATCCGCGAGTCCGGTGGGGCCGCTCAGGTCATGGTTCGTTTCGGTCCACGGGTTGCCCGCTGGGCTGTTGAGCGCGGCGCGGATCAGGGGCGGCGCCTCGGCGGGGCCACGGAGGAAGGACGAACTGGCGTCGTAGGGAAGCCCGATCAGGCATGGGCGCATGACGGTCTCTCTTCCGTGAGTTCCGGCAGGCGCTGGAGCACGCCCGCCGGTCGTGTGTAAGGGACGTCTAGACGTTGAAGCGGAAGAGGATCACGTCGCCGTCCTGCACGACGTATTCCTTGCCCTCCGAGCGGACCAGCCCCTGTTCCCGGGCCGCCTTCCATCCGCTCACCCGCACGAAGTCGTCATACGCAACGGTCTCCGCCCGGATGAAGCCCTTCTCGAAGTCGGTATGGATCACCGCGGCGGCTTGCGGGGCCTTGTCGCCCACGCGGATGGTCCAGGCGCGCACTTCTTTCTCGCCGGCGGTGAAGTAGCTCCGCAGGCCGAGCAGGCGATAAGCGGCTCGAGCGAGCCGGTCGAGGCCGGACTCGGCGAGGCCCAGCGCGTCCAGGAAGTCCTTGCGGTCTTCCAGCGGCAGCTCGGCCAACTCGGCCTCGACCTTGGCCGAGAAGAGGATCAGTTCGGCGTCTTCTCCCGAGGCCTTGATCGCCTCGGTCAGCGCCTGCGTATGAGCGTTGCCGCTGTCGAGCTCGGTTTCGCCGACGTTGGCGGCATAGAGCACCGGCTTGGACGTCAGCAGATTGAACTGCCGGTAGGTTGGCAGCTCCTCGGCCGTGGGGACGACCGCCCGGGCCGGCTTGCCTTCGGAGAGGACCGCCTTGAGCTGTTCCAGCAGACGGGCCTCGAGCTTGGCCTGCGGGTCGCCCGACTTGGCCAGACGGACCGTTTTGTCGAGTCGTTTCTCGACCGCCGCGAGATCGGCCAGGCCGAGTTCGATGTTGATGATGTCGCGATCGCGCGCGGGGTCGACCGAACCCATCACGTGCTGGATATCATCGTCTTCGAAGCAGCGCACCACCTGAACCACGGCGTCGACTTCGCGGATGTTGGCGAGGAACTGGTTGCCCAGCCCTTCACCCTGGCTGGCCCCTTTGACCAGGCCGGCGATGTCGACGAACTCCACCGTGGCCGGCAGGATCCGCTGAGGATTGACGAATGCGCCGATGGCCTGGAGCCGGGCGTCGGGAACTTCGACCACACCGGTGTTGGGCTCGATGGTCGCGAACGGGTAGTTCGCGACCAGAGCCTTGGCGGAAGTCAGCGCGTTGAAGAGCGTGGACTTCCCGACGTTGGGAAGTCCCACGATACCGAGTCGGAGCATGACGCTACCTGCGGATCAGGACAATCAGCTGTGCAGCTTGGCCAGCCACGGGGCCAGCACCAGCGCGACCACGCACGTCACCTTGATCAGAATGCTGATCGCGGGGCCGGACGTGTCTTTGTACGGGTCGCCGACAGTATCGCCGACCACCGCGGCCTTGTGCGGCTCGGAGCGCTTGCCGCCGTGATTGCCCTTCTCGATGTACTTCTTGGCATTGTCCCAGGCGCCGCCGGCGTTGGCCATCATCAGCGCGAGCAGGGCGCCGGCCACCGTCACACCGCCGAGCAGACCGCCCAGCGACTGGACGCCGAAGAAGACGCCCACCAGGAACGGCGTGAAGACCGCCAGGATGCCCGGCAGCAGCATCTCACGGAGCGCCGCTCGCGTCGCGATGTCGACGCACTTGGTGCTGTCCGCTTCCGCCGTGCCCTCGAGAATGCCGGGGATTTCACGGAACTGGCGCCGCACCTCGTGCACCACCTTCTGCGCCGCGCGGCCCACCGCCGTCATGGTCAGCGCCGCCACCACGTAGGCCAGGGTTGCGCCGAGGAAGACGCCGATGATGACTTTCGGGTCGACCAGGTTGAGCGTGATCGGCTCGGCGTTCGGGGCCACGGCGCTGGTGTAGGCCGTGAAGAGCGCGAGCGCCGTCAGCACGGCAGAACCGATCGCGAAGCCTTTGCCGATGGCCGCCGTGGTGTTGCCCAGCGAGTCGAGCTCATCCGTCACCGCGCGAACTTCGGGGCCCATGTGGCTCATCTCGGCGATGCCACCGGCGTTGTCCGCAATCGGGCCGTAGGCGTCGACCGTCATGGTCACGCCGACTGTGCCCAGCATGCCGACCGCGGCGAGGGCAATGCCGTAGAATCCGGCCGACTGATAGGCAATCCAGGTGGTGAGGCAGATGATCACGATCGGAATCGCGACCGACTGCTTACCAACCGCGAGGCCGGCAATGATGTTGGTGCCCGGGCCCGAAAGCGAGGCTTCGGCGATGTCGCGAACCGGCTTGGCCGCCGTGTAGTACTCGGTGATCAATCCGATCAGGACGCCGGCGATGGTGCCCGTCAGGACGGCCGTGAACGGATTCATCGGCCCGGTCGACTCGATCGGGAGCTGCTGGCAGAGGAAGTACGCTATGGCGATGAACGCGCCCGCCGAGATGAACGCAACCAGGCGGAGCGCCACGGCCGGGCTGCCCTTGGACAGCGCCCGGATCGCGGCCATGCCGAGCACCGACGCTGCGAAGCCGGCGACGGCGAGCAGGAGGGGCAGGGCCAGGGCGTTGACGCGCGACGCCTGCACGATGGCCGGCCCGACGGCCGCAAGCGCAATCGCGGCGACCACCGCGTCGACATAGCTCTCGAAGATGTCCGCGCCCATGCCGGCGACGTCGCCGACGTTGTCACCGACGTTGTCGGCGATGGTGGCGGGGTTCCGCGGATCGTCCTCAGGGATGCCGGCTTCGACTTTACCGACCAGGTCGGCGCCGACGTCGGCCGCCTTGGTGTAGATGCCGCCGCCCACCCGGGCAAAGAGCGCAATCGACGACGCGCCCATCGCGAATCCGGCCGTGACTTCACTGAAGAGCCAGAGCTGATGCGGCGTGAGCGCGGACTGATCGTTGAAGTTGATCATCACGTTGGCGATCAGGCCGAGCCCGAGGAGACCGAGCGCCGCGACGGCGAGGCCCATCACGGAGCCGCCGCCGAACGCGACGATCAGCGCCTGGGCGCGTCCGGACACCCGGGCTGCTTCGGCGGTCCGCACGTTGGTCTTGGTCGCCGCCTTCATCCCCAGGTAGCCCGCGATGACCGACGAGATGCCACCGAAGACGAACGCCGCCGCGATCTGCCAACCTACCGTGGCGCTGAGCGCCGCGGCGACCAGGATGATGACGGGCAGGAGGACCATGTATTGCCGGCGGAGAAACGCCATGGCGCCGCGTTCGATCAGCGAGCCGATCGCTACGGTCCGGGGTTCACCGGGGGGAGACTGCGTGATGCGCCAATAGACGAACAGCGCCATCGCGAGACCGGCCGCGCCGATATATGGGGCGTATTGGACCAAGGAAAGCATGCAGAGACTCTCGTTACGCGCGTCGACCGCGGCTGGTCGGCGCCCGGTACAGGGTTAGGTGCTGCGGCTACTGTTCGGCGCCGCCGGCGTTTCGGTTATGCCGCGTCATCGCCAGTTCGATTCCCTCGGTCACCCAGCATTCCACGGCATCGGCCATCGGGTCGAGCAGGCCCCGAAGGATCTCGGCCTCCTCCCGGGTAAACCCGTCGAGGACGAAGTCCGCCAGATCATCATAGTCGGGCGGTACGGGGCCGACTCCGATGCGGAGCCGGGCATACTCCTGGCTGCGCAGCGACCCTTCGACGCTCTTGAGACCGTTGTGTCCGCCCGCCGACCCCTTGGCGCGCAGCCGAAACCGTCCAATCGGCAGGGCGGTTTCATCGACCACGACCAGCAGGTCGCGGGCGAGATCGAACTCCGGACTGCCCTTGAGCTCAGCCAGCGCGGCGCCACTCCGGTTCATGTAGGTCTGCGGCTTGAGCAACTGGACCGCGACCCCGCCGATCGTACCCCGCGTGCTGCGGGCCGGGCCGTCGCGGCGAAAGGAGGGAAACCCCCAGCGCGCCGCGAGATGATCTACCAGGATGAACCCGGCGTTGTGCCGGGTGCCGTCGTACTCCGCGCCGGGATTGCCCAGCCCGACGATGGTACGCAGGGGGTCAGCCCTTTGCGTTGGCCTCGTCCTCGGCGGGCTTCGGCTTCCGGATCAACTCCGGCTCGGCGCCGCCCTCCGCTCCCTCGGCCGCGGCTTCGGTCTTCGGAGCCACCACGGTGCAGAGGGTCACGCCGGCGTCGGTCAGGAACGACCCTTTCGCGAGCGTGAGATCACTGACGTGAATCGACTGGCCCAGGCCAAGCGCGCTCACATCGACATCGATGTGGTCCGGGATGTCGCCGGGGAGGACCTTGATCTGCAGCTGGTGCAGCACGGCCTCAAAGACGCCGCCCGAGTTCTTCACGCCCTCGGCCGTCCCGACGAACTTGATCGGCACGTCGACCGCGATTTCCTCGTCGGCGTGGACTTCGTACAGGTCGACATGGAGGATGTCGACCGGCCGAAGGGGATTGCGCTGTACTTCGCGAATCAGCGCTTTGACCGGCTGGCGATCATCGACCGAGACATCGAGCAGCGTGGTGGCCCGAACCTTGGCCAGCAGTCGCTCGAGCGCCACCGCCTCGATCGCCAGGGATTCCGGGGCCCGGCCCCGGCCGTAGACAACCGCGGGAACCTTGCCGTCACGCCGAAGCGCCCGGGCGGCGCCCTTTCCGTTCTGGTTCCGAACCGATGCGCTGAGAACTGCCGTCTTGGACATGATACCGTTTCCTCTACCGAATCAATCGAACAGCGAACTTACCGACTGATCGCTGTGGGTGTACCCGATCGCCTTGGCCAGAAGGCTCGCGATCGACAGAACTTTGAGCTTATCGAAGCGCTTCGAGTCGGGCAGCGCGATCGAATTGGTTACCGCAACTTCCGTCACCGGCGCCTGCGAGAGCCGCTCGACGGCGGGTCCGCTCAGCAGGGCATGGGTGGCGCAGACATAGATGTCCTGAGCGCCCAGGCGCTTGAGCGCCATGACCGCTTCGGTCATGGTGCCGCCGGTATCGATCATGTCATCGGGCAGCAGGCAGTCTTTGCCCGCGACGTCGCCGACGACGTTGACGACCTCGGCCACATTGGCCGCAGTCCGCCGCTTGTCGATGATCGCAAAGCTGGCGTTGAGCTTCTTCGCAAAGCTCCGCGCCATCTTGGCGCCGCCCGCATCCGACGCCACCACCACCAGATCCCGAAGGCTCTTCTGGCGATAGTGGTTGACGAACACCGGCGCCGCATAGAGGTGATCGACCGGCAGATCGAAGAACCCCTGCATCTGGTGCTGATGGAAGTCGATCGAGAGGACCCGATCGGCTCCGGCCGCCGACACCATGTTGGCCATCAGCTTGGCGCTGATCGCGACGCGCGGCTGATCCTTGCGGTCCTGGCGGGCATACCCGAAGTAGGGGATGACGGCCGTGATCCGCGCGGCGCTGGCTCGGCGCGCTGCATCCATCAAGAGCAGGAGCTCGAGCAGGTTGTCGCCCGGCGGATTGGTGGGCTGGATGATGTAGACATCCCGGCCACGAACGTTCTCGTCGATCTTGACGAAGATCTCTCCGTCGGCGAATCGCCGGATCGTTGCCTTGCAGAGCGCCTGGTCGAGCTCCTTTGCGACTTCTTCCGAAAGGGGTCGATTCGCCGTGCCCGATAGCAGAAGCATCGGGCTCAGAACCTGGGACTGATTCGGAAGGGCCATAGCCCCTAAATATAGCGTTGATTTGGGTTTGGCGGCAAGCAAACGGAGCGGTCCCGGTGGCTTCGGAGCCCGGGCGGCGGCCCGATGCGGGGTCAGGGCTGGCGACGATCGAAGACGTTCTACAGTTGGCCCTGGTGGATTCGAACCACCATTCTCAGAGTCAAAGTCTGATGTCCTGCCATTGGACGAAGGGCCAGAAGTTGTTCTGTTTCAACGGCTTATCTTCGGTCGGCGAGCTCCCTCACCGAAGCCGAACCAACCCAGGCCCTTAGCAGATTCTGCTGCGGGTTTGGGATGGCACTGCCGAGCCCGAATATATATGGGGTTCCCGACTGTCGCGAAGGTTTTCCCGCCGGATACGATCAGTATTTCGTCTTCAATCCCCGCTGTTGACGTCGCGGAGAGCCGGTCGTCGCCGGCTCCGTTGCTTCTTCCAAGTCTGCGAGGATCGGGCAATCGGGACGCCCGTCGCCGGAGCAGCGACGGGCCAGGTCCTGGAGCGTGGCCACCATCTGATTCAGCCCGTCGATCTTATCGCGCAGTGAGTCGATGTGGGCCGTGGCGATCTTCTTGACGTCCGCGCTCCGCCTCGACCGATCGCGCCAGAGGTTCAGCAGTTCGTCGATCTCCGCCACCGGGAACCCCAGGTCGCGAGCGCGGCGCACGAAACGAAGCATGTGGACGTCGGCGTCGGTGTACTCGCGGTACCCCGAGTCGGTGCGGCTGGCCGGTGGGATCAGGCCGATCTGCTCGTAGTACCGGATCATCTTGGCCGAGACGCCGGACGCGCTTGCGGCCTCTCCGATATTCATCGTGACGCTCCTGTCCGAACGGCCCCGGGATTTGAGGCCGCTCCCGGGGGGGTGAATCGGCGCAGCCTGAGCGCATTGCCGAGTACGAACACGCTGGACATGGCCATGGCCCCGGCGGCGAACATAGGGGAGAGCAGTATGCCCCAGACGGGGTAGAGCAGACCGGCCGCTACCGGAATCAGGGCGGTATTGTAGGCGAACGCCCAGAACAAATTCTGCCGGATGTTGCCGATGGTGGCGTGCGAGAGCGCGATTGCCGTGGCAACGCCGTTCAGGCTTCCCGACATCAGCACGACGTCTGCCGCCTCGATCGCGACGTCCGTGCCGGTGCCGACGGCAACGCCGACGTCGGCCGCCGCCAGCGCCGGCGCATCGTTGATCCCGTCACCCACGAAGGCCACCTTGCCATGGGCGGTCTGCAGCCTCTCGACCGCCGTGATCTTGCCTTCCGGAAGCACCTCGGCCACGACCACGTCGATGCCCAGCCGGCGCGCGATCGCTTCGGCGGTCCGGGCGTTGTCGCCGGTTACCATTGCCACTTTGAGGCCGAGGCCGTGCAGCGCGGCAAGCGCCTCGGGGGTGGTGGCCTTGATCGGATCGGCCACGGCCATGATCGCAACCAGCTGGTTGTCGACGGCTGCATAGAGCGGTGATTTTCCGTCGCCGGCGAGTTGCTCAGCTGCCGAAGCGAATTCCGCGATCTCCACGCCGAGCAGGTGCATGTATCGGTCGGCTCCGATGTCCACCCGGCGGCCGCTCACCTCGGCCCGTACGCCATAGCCGGTCAAGGAGTCGAACCCGCTCACCTCGGGAATGGTGATACCCTCGGCAGTGGCGGCCGCGACGATGGCCCGGCCCACCGGATGCTCCGATTTCGATTCCACGGCCGCCACCAGCGCGAGCACCTCGGCGCGATCGAACCCGCCGGTGACATGCATGTCGGTGAGGGCCGGGCGCCCTTCGGTCAGCGTACCGGTCTTGTCGACCGCTACGACCCGGGCCTCGCGGAGAAGCTGCAGCGCTTCGCCCTTCCGGAACAGAACGCCGAGTTCGGCGCCGCGTCCCGTGCCGACCATGATCGACGTCGGGGTAGCGAGGCCCATGGCGCAGGGGCAGGCGATGATCAGAACCGCAACGGCATTGACCAGTGCGAAGGTCAGCGCGGGCGAGGGGCCGTACACGAGCCAGACCAGGAAGGTCAGGGCGGCGGCGGCCATCACGCCGGGAACGAACCACATCGTGACCTTGTCGACCAGCGCCTGAATCGGAAGCTTGGATCCCTGTGCATCCTCGACCATCCGAATGATCTGCGCCAGCATGGTGGCTTCGCCCACGGCGGTAGCTCGGAAGGTCAGGGCGCCCTGCTGATTGACGGTACCGCCGACCAGGGTACTGCCGGTCTGCTTGGCAACCGGGATCGGCTCGCCGGTGATCATCGATTCGTCGACGTAGCTTTCGCCGTCCTGAACCTCGCCATCAACCGGAATCCGCTCCCCGGGGCGAACCTCGATCACGTCGCCGACCACGACGTCGACGATTGCCACTTCGCTGATACCTCCATCACGCCGGACCCGGGCGGTTCTCGGCTGCAGCCCGACCAGGCGCTGGATGGCCTGCGAGGTGCGGCCCTTGGCGCGGGCCTCCAGGTAGCGGCCAAGCAGGATCAGGGTGACGATGACGGCCGCGGCTTCGTAGTAGACATTGACCGTTCCGGCCGGGAGCAGCGACGGAGCGAAGGTCGCCACCAGCGAGTACAGGTATGCTGCCAGCGTACCAACCGCGACTAGCGAGTTCATGTCCGGCGCCAGACGCCCCAGCGCAGGGATACCCTGCTTGTAGAAACGGATGCCGGGCACGGCCAGCACCAGGGTGGTGAGGACGAACTGCAGATACCAGCTGTTCTGGTGTCCGATGGTCCGCTCGATCAGCCCATGGACTCCCGGAATCAGGTGCGAGCCCATCTCGAGGAGAAAAACCGGCAAGGTCAACGCGGCGGCAAGGATGAGATCGCGCTTGAGCTGCAGGCGTTCCTTTTCCTTGCCGACCGCAAGCTCCTCTTCGGCCTGCCTGCTGCGCTGGTTGATCCGGGCGCCGTATCCCGCCGCCTCCACGGCCGCGATCAGCGCCTCGGCGCTGGCGGTGCCGCGGGCGTTGGCGCGCTCGGTTGCCAGATTGACGACGGCATCGGTGACGCCAGGTACGGCCCGGAGCGCGCGCTCCACCCGCCCGACGCATGATGCGCACGTCATGCCCTCGACGATCAGCTCGGTGCCAGCCGACGGCACACTGTACCCCGCGGCTTCGACCGCCTGCACCAGTGCCTGGCGATCGACGGCGCCGCTGGTCCTGATCTCGGCGCGCTCCGTCGCGATGTTGACGTTGACGGAGCCCACGCCGTCGACCTTGCTCAGGGCGGTTTCGACGCGGGTGACACAGGAGGCGCAGGTCATTCCCTCGATGGGGAGCCGGATGACCTCGACCTGACCGGAGTTTCGTTGTTCGTGCGTGTTCATCGTCGTTCTCCCGCGCTCGATGGGTTGTCCTGGTCGAACGATAGACGTTCCCATCGTTGGAAGGTCAAGCCCCGGGCCTCGCGAATCCGGGGCTTGACCTTCCAACAATAGGAAGGATTAGCGTTGTCCGGCAACCTCAACCACGGAGATCGACATGAAATTTCTGATCGAGAACATGACCTGCGGTTCGTGCGTCCGGCACATCACCAGCGGGGTACAGGCGCTGGACCCCGCTGCGACCGTCGAGGCGGATGTCCCGGCGCGGACGATTACCGTCCACACCGTGGCCGACCGGCAGCAGGTCGAGAAAGCAATCGCGGACGAGGGCTACGTCACGTCCCCGATCTGATGACTTGCGAGGACCTTCACGATGGCCCTGGCGATTGCCGGGGCCGTTCGCACGATGTGTTGCTATCGCGTGGTGGAGGGAGTGAAACCGGAACGAGTCACGCAGTGGTGCGCGTAGCGACGACAGTGCCGTACTTCTTGCCTAACATCATCTTGGCGTCGTCGCGGTCGCGATCAGTCCGGTAGACGGCAAACAGTGTCGAGCCCGATCCGGTCATCCGGCAGAGCGTCGGATTGGTCCGCGCCAGCGCCTCGAAGGCCTCCCGGATGCGGGGCTCGCGGCCGAAGATCACCGATTCGAAATCGTTGCCGGCCATCCGGGCGACGTCGCTCCAGCGGCTCACGCTGTCGAGATCGAGAGCCAGCGCGCCACGGGGACCGACGTTTCCGCGGGCCGCGTCGACCCACTGGTACGCATCCTGTGTCCGAATCGCGACCGGCGGCATCACGAGCAGGACCGGCGCCGCGGGAAGGCTCGGCAAGCGCAGCAAGCGGTCGCCGTGGCCCCACCCCAGTGCCAGGGACGCCCCGGAGAGCAGGAATGGGACGTCCGCGCCCAGCCGGCTGGCGAAATGGAAGAGCTCGGAGCGGGGCACGGCATTGCCCGCCAGCTGGTTGACCAGTTCGAGCGCAGCCGCCGCATCGGCGGAACCGCCACCCAATCCCGCACCGGCGGGAATCCGCTTGGTGAGCGTGAGGTGGACGCCGAATCGCGCGCCCGTTGCCGCGAGGACCCGTTCGGCCGCCCGGTACGCCAGGTTGGTTTCCGGGGGGCCGAGGTCGACGCCTTGCGTGTCGAGCGTGATTCGCCCCGGCTCGTCGCGTCGCTCCACCACGAGTTCGTCCGCCAGCTCGAGCCGGCAGAAGAGCGTTTCGATCCCGTGGTATCCGGTCGTCTCACGACTCAGGACACGGAGCAACAGATTGAGCTTGGCGTGGGCCGGGCTACGGAGCGTGGTCACGGGTGTGCGCAGCTGATGGTGGGGGATTGGTTCCGTCCTCCGGAACGGCTCGGAGCCGGATCGGAGTGCGGGCCAGCGACCAGAGCCCCAGGACGGTGATCGGGACGAAGGTGGTGAAGTGATACGTCACCGCGTAGGCCACGGCCGTCGTGGCCGAGACGCCCAGCACGACGAGAACGGACTTGATGGCGGCTTCGAAGACGCCGAAATATCCGGGGGTCGACGGAACCGCGATCAGGACGACCAGCACGCTCTGCATCAGGATGGCGCCGCCGAACCCGACGTCGATCCCGAAGGCCTTGAAGCCGAGATAGAACGAGAGCGCGTTGTTGGTCCAGTGGAGGATCGACCAGAACGCCGCCATCACCATCCGGGAGGGCGAACGGAAAGCGCCCAGTCCGGCGATGATGCCGTCGACGAACCGGCAGAGTCGATCGGCCAGGCGCGGCGATGGCACGACGGCCCGAATGATCCGTTGCATCAGCGCCGGAAAGAACAGCGCCGTCAGGCACGCAGCCAGCAGGATCGCGGGAGCAATGGCCAGTTGTCGCGCAATCCGGTGGACGACGAGGCCTCCGATTTCCGCGTCGGCAGGAATTCCGGCGGTCAGGAGCCCCAGAAACAGAAAGGCCAGCACCGTCAGCGCGTCGAACAGCCGCTCGGCCACGAGGGAGGACAGGGCGGCCGGGAGGCTGACCCGTTCGAGCCGATGCACGGCAAGCGCCCGGAGGAACTCGCCCGCGCGGAACGGCACCAGGTTGTTGGCCATGAAGCCGATGGCGATCCCGTGCCAGAGCGACGGGTAGGCGAGCAATCGGCCGTTCTCGTCGCGAAGCAGGATCCGCCAGCGGGGAACCCGCAGGACGAAGCTGAAGGTGGCGAGCGTGACCGCGGCAAGCAGGTAGCCCCAGTGCGCCGCGCGCGCGCTCTGCCAGACGTCGGCAAAGACGACATCCCGGAGGACCCAGGCGAGTAGCGCGACGGTCACCCCCGCGCCGACGACCAGGCCGAGGATTTTATTCCGCAAGAGCCAGGGGAACCAGATCGATGAGTTCACTCACCAGCGGTTCGATTTCGGTAAAGGGCCGCTCGGCCTTGAGCGCGCCGCTCAGTTCGAGGCGAACGATATCCGCGCGTTCGAGGGCTCGGCGTCCTCGGAAGAGGAGCGTCCCGATGTCGACTACATCGGTGTCATCCTCGGGGGCAGTAACGACCGTTACCTGCGCAGCTGCCGGAGTAATGTCTTCTTCGACAGGTGCGCTGACCAGCCGGTGATAGGTCGAGAAACTCTGCGCGAACGTGTCGGATGCCGGCTCGGCAGGCAGATCGGGCGCGAGGGTCTCGATCGGTACCACGAGCGCTGCTTCGGGAGGCGCGAGATCCAGCGCCTCCGCCGGAATCGGGTCCGGCGCGAGCGACTCGATCGGGACCACGTCGGACTCGTCGCTCGGCGGTGCAATCACGACGGTGGCGCCGAGGTGCGTGACCATGGTGACGACGGGTTCCAACTCATCGCCCAGGAAGATGGCATTGCGCGAGCTGGCAGCGCTGCCGATGGCGGTGGCCGCTTCGCGGAGCGCGGCGGCAAAGGCGAGCGGGTCACGTGCCGCGCGACCCTGGCCGATGGCGGCCGCGATGCTGCTCAGCAAGGGAGCGAGATGGGGCCGTTGTCGCGGCGCCGCCGCCGTGAGCGGGCGCAACTGGATCACCAGGCCATAGAGGTAGAGCGTGCGGCCGGTTGCCGAGGCCGGCTGGACCAGTTGCTCACCTGCCTGGCGCAGGCGGTCGGCCAGGCTGACCAGTTCGAGCATGGCGTCGCCGTTGTCGTCGGAGGCCGGCGCGGCGCCGGGTGTGACGATCGGATCGGCGTCGTCGTCCCGGAACAGCGTCGTGATGTCCACCACGTCGTCGTCCCGCCCGAACGATTCCAGCAGGCTGGCGGCGCCGAGCAGAACTTCCGGAGTCTCGCCACCGGTCGAGGCGCCCCCGGCAACACCGCGCGCCAGCTGGGCTACGGCGGCAGCGGCGTGTCGCAACGCGCGAGCGCCGGCGGGAGGCGCCGAGGTGTCTCGCACGTTTCGGATGGTGAGTTCGACGGCGTCGAGAAATTCCGGCAGGGGCGAGAGCGAGGGCAGGGTGGCGAGCCCCCGGAGCGGCTGCAACCGTGCCAGGACTGCCTCGGCGGCGCCGGCCAGCCGGCCCTGATCGAGAGCGGCAGCAGCATCCTCGAGGGTCGCGGCGATGTGCGCACCTTCCCGGCCGATGAAGGCGCGGACGCTGGGCTGCAGTTCGTCACCCTGATTTGCCGCCCGGCGCGGCGCGGCCACCACGTCGTCCGAATTGGCGTCGACACCTTCCGCGAGCGACTCGGCCAGCGCAGTCGCGGCGTCGGAATCGGCGTCGGTCCAGTCGGCGCCTTGTGAGGCGAGCCGGCGCAGTTCGTCGACCGCATCGGCCAGGGTGCCCGCGCGTTGCGGCGTCCATGCTCCCGGGGCATTGCGATGCGCCTTGGCCAGGAGTTCCAGGGAGCCGGCGGCCCGGGCATACGACGAGAGCCCCGCCATCAGGGCCGCCCCGCGGAGCGCACGGGTCAGGCGAACCAGTTCGCCGGGGTCCGGCGGCACGGGCCGTCCAACCACGAGGGCGAGGCGCTCGAGGTAGTCCGACGCCTCGAGGACGAAGAATTGCAGTCGGCCGGAGGGCACGCTCATGAGAGAAGAGTACGGACGAAGCGGTAGCCGGGTCAACGCGGTCCGCGGGCGTCGCGGATCAGGCGTCCCATCTCGGTGACCGCTTCGGTCATCCCGGTCATCACGGCGCGGCTCACCACGCTGTGCCCGATGTTGAGCTCCTCGATGACCTCGATGGCGGCGACGGGCTGCACGTTGAGATAGGTGAGTCCATGCCCGGCATGCACGGCAAGGCCGAGTGACGCGGCAAATTCGGCGGCCTCGGTGAGCTGGCGGAGCGCATCGGAGCTTTCGCGCCAGGTGTGGGCGTAGCGACCGGTATGCAGCTCGATGGCGGGCACGCCGAGGTCGCGCGAGCGCTGGATGGCCTCGCGATCCGGATCGATGAAGAGGCTGACTCGGCTGCCGGCCGCCGTCAGTGTGGCAATGACCTGAGCCAGACGGGTGGTGTCGCGGGAGAGGTCGAGCCCGCCTTCGGTGGTCACTTCCTCGCGCCGCTCGGGCACCAGGGTTACCTGGTACGGAGCGAGCCGCTCGGTTAGCGCGACGACATCGGGCGCCAGCGCCAGCTCGAGATTGAGCACGGTGGTCACGGCCTCGGCCAACCGGACCACGTCGTCGTCTTGAATGTGCCGGCGATCTTCCCGGAGATGCGCCGTGATGCCATGCGCACCTGCCGCCTCCGCCAATACCGCGGCGCGGATCGGGTCGGGTTCATCGGTCCGACGCGCCTGTCGCACGGTGGCGACGTGATCGATGTTGATGTAGAGCCGCATATGCCGCATTTGCCGAGCGCCTCCGGGGCGGTTTACTTTCGCGCAGGAAGGTCACCCGAGAGGACCCCCATGCGTACATGGTTATTAGTCGGTACCGTCGCCACGCTGGCGTGCACCACCAAAACGATTCAGCCTGCTCAGGTGTCGACGTCTGCTGCGCCGGCCGTCGTGGCCAGCGCGTTCATGCAGGCGGTTGCCGACAGTAATCTGGCGCAGATGGGTGCGCTCTGGGGCACCGATCGCGGCCCTGCCGCCACCACCAACCGCCCGGCCGACTGGCTTCAACGCCTCTCGGTGGTCCATGCGTACCTCAAAGGTGGCACCTCCAAGGTGGTCGGCGAGAATCCGGGCGCGGGTGGCGCGGGTCGCCGGCAACTGGTGATCGAGCTGACCCGGAGCGGTTGCGTCAAGAACGTCCCGTTCACCATGGTGCAGGCCCGCGACGGCGCCTGGCTCGTGTCAGCCATCGAACTCACGGCGGCCGGCGTTCCCGGGCGACCGTGCGGTACGCCCGGCAATCCTACTCCGTAAGCTCGAGCAGGATGCCCGTTGTGGCTTTCGGGTGTACGAACGCAATCCGTTTGCCGGCCGCACCGACCCGCGGGGTCTCGTCGATCAGGCGATAGCCGTTGGCGCGACAGCGATCGAGCGCGGCATCGAGATCGTCCACCCGGTAGCAGATGTGGTGGATTCCCGGCCCGCGCTTGGCCAGAAATTTGGCAATCGGCCCATCGGGTGTGAGCGGTTCGAGCAGTTCGATCTCGGACTCCCCGAACGGCAGCGAAACGATGGTGGCCCCGTCGCGAACTTCCGGCGCTCCATGGGGGGCGAGGCCCAGCACGTCACGATAGAATGCGAGGCTGGCCTCGATCTGCTCGACGGCAATTCCCACGTGGGCAATCCGGGAGTTGGGCACAGCGGGTTCTCCAAGCATATTTAGACCGTAGTGTGGCAAAATTAACAGGTTTCCGAACAAGAGGTTTGTCGATGAGCGACACGATCACCCACGTCACCGACGACACGTTTGCAGCCAGTGTCGAGCAGACCCAGGGGTTGGTGCTGGTGGATTTCTGGGCGGAGTGGTGCGGTCCCTGCCGGGCCATTGCGCCGATTCTCGAGGATCTGGCCAAGAGCAACGCCGGCAAGGTGAGAATTGCCAAGCTGGACGTCGACGCCAACCAGCGTACTTCGATGCGCTGGAACGTCCGGTCGATTCCCACGCTGCTGTTTTTCAAGGACGGGAAGCACGTCGACACGGTCGTCGGCCTGGTCCCGAAGGCGACGTTGCAGGAGCGGATCAACAAGCACGTGGCCAACGCCGCCTGAGGCGTCGGGTCCACCGATCCACAGCACTGGTCGAGCCGTCGCGGTAGCGTCGCGGCGGCTCGACGTTTTCTTTACGGTATGGCTGGAGTCCTCTACGTCGTCGCGACGCCGATCGGAAACCTGGGCGACCTCTCGCCCCGGGCCGCGGACACGTTGCGCCGAGTGGCCGTTGTCGCGGCCGAGGATACCCGAGAAACACGGAAGCTGGTGGATCACGCCGGGTCGAATGCTCGGCTGATCAGTTGTCACGCTCATTCCAATTCTGCCAGGCTGGACGAGATTCTGGCGGTGCTGGAATCCGGTCAGGATGTCGCGCTGACGACCGACGCCGGCACGCCCGGCGTCAGCGATCCGGGGCCGTTGCTGGTGGCGCGTGCCCGAGAAGCCGGCATCACTGTCCTGCCTATTCCCGGTCCCTCGGCGGTCGCGACCGCGCTGATGGCGTCCGGTTTCCCGGCCGATCGATATCTCTTCCTCGGGTTCCCGCCGAGAAAGGGGCAGGAACGCACCGCGTGGCTCGAACGCATCAAAACCGAGACGGCAACCGTAGTGTGTTTTGAGGCGCCCGGACGCTCGGTCGATCTGCTCGCGGATCTGGCGGCAGTGGCCGGGGCGGATCGGCGCGTCCTCCTGGGCCGGGAAATGACCAAACGGTTCGAGGAGTACCGGGCCGGCACGCTCGGCGAGTTGGCGCAGGCCCTGGCGGGTGGGGGGGACCTGCGCGGTGAGGTGACGATGGTGATAGAAGGGGCGCTCGACGTTCCCCAAGTGCCGGAACTCGATCAGGCGTCTCAGGTGGCCCAGGCTCTGGTGGCTGCGGGGCTCGAGCGAAGCCGGGTGGCCAAGGCGGTTGCCCAGGTATTCGGATTGCGTCGGAATGAGAGTTATCGCCTGGTGGCGGAGGATCGATGAAAGGCTGGATCCTGCTGGCCCTCTTGGCCGGGCCGTTCGGCCTCGAGGCTCAGGAACGGATGACGATCGGTCGCTTGCATTACGACGGCGGCGGCGACTGGTATGCCAATCCGTCGAGTCTCCCGAACCTGCTCAAGGCGGTGAGCGAGCGCACGCCGCTTCGGGTGACCGAGCGGGAGCGCGTGGTGCGGTTGAGTGACGACGAGTTGTGGCAGGTGCCGTACCTCCACATGACGGGGCACGGCAACGTCAAATGGAGCGATGCGGACCTGGCGACGCTCCGCCGGTACCTCGGGCAGGGCGGCTTTCTGCATATCGACGACAACTACGGGATGGACGAGTCGATCCGCCGGGAGCTGGCGCGGCTCTATCCCGATCGTCCGCTGGTCGAGGTGCCTTGGGATCATCCGATTTACCGGGTCGTCTATGCCTTTCCCAAGGGGCTGCCGAAAATCCATGAGCATGACGGGAAGCCGGCGCAGGGATTCGGCATTTTCCTCGACGGCAAACTGGTGGTCTACTACAGCTACGAGTCGGATTTGGGTGACGGCTGGGAGGATCTCGCGGTCCACGATGATACGCCGGAACAACATGAACAGGCGCTCCGGATGGGTGTGAATCTGTTCGTCTACGCGGTCGGAAGCCGCTGACGTGACGGCGGACCGGACTCCTCGCGCCCTGGCCGATCTGGCGCGCCCGCTCAGGCGGTTGGGCTTTGCCGCGGCGGCAGCAGCCGGGTTGGGTGCCGCGCTCCTGGCCATTGCCGTGGCGGCGTGGCTGGTGCGGCTGGGCGTGGTACGTTCGCCGCTCTGGGTCGTGGTGACGTGGATATTGGCGTTCGTTGCCATCGGTGCGGCGGGACTGGTGGCGCGGCATCGATCCGGGCGGGTCGCGATGCGGGCCGTGGCCCGGACGGTGGAAGGCACGCCGGGGTGGCGACGCGGCGCGGTAACCGGAGTGCTCGATGGGGCCTCCGACGGCACCAGCCCCGCACTCTTTGCTGCTGCGGACCAGGCGGCTGCGGATGCCTTGGGCCAGCGCGGCGCCCTGGCGCTCGATCCGATCCGGCAGCGGTGGCGCTCGTCCGGCCGGCTGGGTCTGATTGCCGCCGGGCTCGGCGCGGTAGCCTTGCTGGGTACTCGGCCCCTGGCGGGTCCGGTGGCGCTGTTGTGGTCTCCGGCGGAGGCGTGGGCCACCTTCGTGGCGCCGGTGCAGCTGACGGTCGATCGGGATGCGGTCGATCGGGGCGAATCCATCGCCATAGGGCTCCGGGCCGCGGGGCGCCGCGATGCCGAACTCTGGCTGCGCGGCAAGGGTGAACAGTGGCGGCGCGAGCGGGTGGAACTGGATTCGACGGGGCGGGCGACACGGACCATCGGTCCGCTCGAAGGCGATCTCTTTGCCTTCGTAGCAAGCGGAGGCCGATCCTCCGATACCGTCATGGTTCGGGTCCGGCTGCCCGTCTTTCTCGGCCGGCTGACCCTGACGGCGAACTATCCCAGCTATCTCAAGCTGGACGACGAGGTGCTCCCGGTCTCCGGTGACACCCTGCTGCTTCCCGAAGGCACTCGACTGACCGCGGCGGGAGAGACGACTGCGGAGCTGGCGTCTGCCGCCTGGAGCGTCGGGTCGCGCACCATTGCGTTGCGGGTCGACGGGATGAGCTTCGGTGGCGCCGTCACGCCGACGGAGTCCGGGGTGCTGGCGCTCGATCTGACCACCTCCGATGGCGCCCCGTTAGGCGGCGATCCGGTGCGGATCCCGGTCATCATGGTGCCGGACCAGGTGCCGGAGGTCGAGGTTCCGGTTCCGGGGCGTGACACCATGCCGGCGCTGACCGGTGAGGTGCCGCTGGTCATCGATGTGCGTGACGATTACGGCGTCGTCGGCGTCTCGCTCCACACCCGGGTCCATCGCAACGGACAGGCGGCGGTGGTCGGCTTGCCGCTCGAGGGCGGTATCGCGGAGCGCGCGCTGCTCGATACCCGCCTCGACCTGACCCGGCTCGGTCTCGTACCGGGCGATACGCTGTCCTACTGGGTCGAAGCCCGGGACAACGCACCGCGTGCGCAGCTGGGCCGGTCGCGCGAGTTCGTGCTGATCGTGCCGACCCGAAGCGAGACCAGGCAGGAGCAGCGGTCGGCCAGCCAGGAAATCGGGAAGACGATCGACTCGCTGGTGGCGGAAAGCCGGAACCTGCAGCGACAGACCGAGGACTTGAGCCGGGAGCGGCAGCGGAGCGGCGAAAGCAGCCGGCGGGGTGAGCAATCGCTTTCGTTCGACGAAGCCAAGAAGGCCGAGCAGGTAGCACGCGACCAGCAGGAGCTGATCGATCAGGCCGAGGCGTTAGGCGAGCGGTTGGAACAGCTGGAGCGGTCGGCGGAGCAGGGCGGTATTTCGGACTCGTCCTTCCGCCGGCAGCTCGACGAGATTCGGGCGCAGCTCGACAAGGCGATTTCGCCCGAGATGCGGCAGCATCTGGAGCAGCTCCGGCAGGCGCTCGAGAAACTGGACCCGCAGTCGACCAAGGAGGCGCTGGCCAATCTTGCGGAAGCGCAGCAGAAGCTGCGGGAGGCGCTCGAGCGCACCAAGGAACTTTTCCGGCGCGCGGCGCTCGAGGGCGAACTCTCGAGCCTGGAGCAGGAGTCTCGCGAAGTGCGGGAGCAGCAGGAAGAGTGGAACGAGAAGATGGCCTCGAGCGACAGCGCCAATGCGGCCGCGTCGTCGGCGGCCGAGCAGCAACTCGCGGCCCGGACGGATTCCGTCGCGCAGGGACTCGAGCAGGCGGCCAAGCAGCTGGATAACCAGGAGCGGAAGTCCGCGCTCGAGTCGAGTGCGCAGCAGGCAAAGCAGGCCGCCGAGCAGATGCGGGACGCGGCGCAGTCGGCGCAGCAGGGCAAGGCGCAGGAGGCCAAGTCCAAGGGCGAGCAGGCTGCGCAGCAGATGGAGCAGGTCGAGCAGAAGGTGCAGGAGCAGCGTGAGGAGCAGCAGGACGCCTGGCGGCAGGAAGTGGTCGATGCGCTGGACCGCGCGCTGGCCGAAACCGCGCGGCTGAGCCAGCGCCAGTACGCGCTCAGTACGGCCATCGGACGCGGGATGCCGGTCGGCCAGTCGCGCCAGGAGCAGGCGGTCATCGAAGAAGGGGTCCAGAAGATCGTCGAGCAGGTGCTGGCGGTGAGCGGTAAGAATGCGCTGATCTCGCCGCAGATCGGCGCGGCGTTGCTGCAGGCCCGCTTGCAGATGGCGCGCGCCCGCGAGGCGGTCTCATCGGCGTCGGCCAACCTGCGGGATGCCACGCAGCAAGCGGGCGAAGCGGTCGATGCGCTCAACGTCGCGGCGTTCCAGATGCTTCGGTCTCGGGATGACGTGTCGGGATCGTCGTCGGCTTCCGGCGTTGCGGAAGCGATGCAGCGGATGCAGCAGATGGCCGGGCAGCAGGGCAGCATGAGTCAGGACGGCAACAACCTGCTGTCGATGATGATGAGCCAGCAGCAGGTCGGCGGGCAGATGCAGGCGCTGGCCGAACGGCAGCGCAAGATGGCGGAAGAACTCGAGCGGTTCCGCGCCGAGATGCAAACGCCTGGTGCACAGCAGCTGGCTGAGGAGGCACGGGAGCTGGCCAGGCGCCTCGAGGCGGGCCGGCTCGACCGCGAAACGGTGGGACGGCAGGAACGGTTGTTCCGGCGCATGCTCGATGCCGGCCGAACCCTGCAGGGCGAGGAGCGCGACGAGCAGAAGGAGCGGCAGAGCGAAGCGCCGCGGACCGACACGCTGAGCATTCCGGCGCCGTTGCGTCGCCTGCAGACCGGGGCGGGAGCGGTGCGGCTCCCGACTTGGGAAGAGCTGCAGCAGTTATCGCCCGAAGAACGGCGGCTGGTGACCGAGTACTTCCGGCGATTGTCGGCGCGGAGTACGCCATGATTCGCGGTTTGATGCTGGCGTTCGTGCTTGGCACGCCCGTGGCTCTGGTGGCGCAACCGTCGCGCCCGTCGGCCGATCCGGTCAGCCGCGGGCTCGACCTGGAGCGACGCGGGCAGCACGAGGCGGCGGTCGAGCTCTATCGCTCCGTACTGGCGGCTCAGCCGGCGGATATCAGCGCTTTGCTGGGACTGGAGCGCAGTCTGGGCCAGAGCGCCAAGATTGCCGATATGGTGCCCGAGGTGCGCCGCGCGGTGCAGAGTGCCCAGCCATCGATTCCCATTTTTGGCCTGGCGGTTCGCGTCTATATGGCGGCCGCGGTGCCTGACAGCGCTCGGGCGGTGGTGGAACGGTGGGCGGTGCTCGAACCCGGTTCCGAGGCTCCGTTTCAGGAGTGGGGCTCCGCGGCGCTGGGCGCGCGCGATCGCAATACCGCCAAAGCGGCCTACGCGCTTGGCCGCACCACACTCGGTGGCAGCGCGCTGGCCGGCGAAATTGCTCAGCTGGCGACCATCGAACGCGATTTCGAGACCGCCGCTCGCGAGTGGGTCGCGGCTATCACGACGGTGCCTGCCTATCGGTCGGCTGCGGTCTCGATGCTGAGCCAACTGGCAACGGCCACGCAGCCGGCCATCCTCGAAGCCCTGAGCGCGCATGGGCCGGAGGGAACCCGGATCGTGTCGTTGCTGATGATTCGGTGGGGCGATCCCGTCGGCGGAGTGCAGCGGATTGCTTCGGCCGCCGAACTGGGCGGGCGGGTCACCGAAGCGATGCAGGATGCGCTGGCGGAGGTGCGCGGCCTGTCGGGGCGCGAAGCATTCCTGGCGAAGGCCACGGCGCTCGAGTTCATCGGCAGCAAAGATCCGACACAGGCCAACCGGGCCTGGATGGAAGCGGCGCAAGCCTATGCCGATGCCGGCGATCGCGAAGGCGCGCGGCGGCTGCTGGCGCGCATCGCGAGTGAAGGTAAGGCAGCGCCGGGTACGGCGGCCTCCGCGACCGCAACTCTGGTGTCGGTTCTGATTTCCGAAGGCAAGATGGAGGAAGCCGCTGAACAACTCGCCCAGCTGAGCGGAAGCCTCAAGGAAGAAGACCGCCAGACACTGACGCTCCGATTGGCCGAGGGGTGGATCCGGGCCGGCAAACTGGATGCGGCCGCGGCGGCAATTGCCCAGGATAGCACCGTCGAGGGCCTTGCTATGCAGGGCTGGATCAAGCTCTACCAGGGCGACATTCGCGCCGGCGCCGAGTTGCTTCGTTATGCGGGACCGTTTGCCGGTGCGCGGGAAGCGGCGGTCTCCCGAACCACGGTGCTGGCGTTGCTCCAGGTCATCGACGGCGACAGCATGCCGGCATTGGGCCAGGCGCTGCTGGGCCTCGAGCGGCGGGACAGCGTGAACGCGGCGAGCCAGCTCGAGCAATTGGGCGGGACATTAGCGGCGGAGCGGGGTGGCGCGGAGCTGCTGCTGCTGGCCGGGCGGGTTCGGCTCGGCGCGGGGGATGCCCAGGGAGCGGCGCGTCTCCTCGATCGCGTCACGGAACTCAAGATTCCCGCCAGCGCGGCGGCCGCCGGGTTCGAGCTGGCCCGGATTCAGATCGGCCTCGATCGGAAGCCCGAGGCGATTGCGACACTCGAAACCGTGCTGCTGAGCTATCCGACGAGTGCGGTCGCTCCGCAGGCGCGCCGCCTGCTCGATCAGGCCAAAGGAGTCATACCTCCCGGATGAAGCGACGGACTTTTCTGCGGCTCGGCGCGGTCGGAGCCGGCGGGGTCGCGCTCGGCCGGTGGCCTGCGGCCCCACGTGGCGCGGCCGACTATCTCCTCGTGCCGATGGACGAGGGCCAGAGCAATCATCTCAAGGCGTACGGCCTGACGTTTCGGGTGCTCGAACGCGAGCTCAAGGCGGAGTGGTTCCTCAACTATCGGAACGGCTCGTTCCTCCTGCCGGCCGATACGCTCACCACGCGCGATGCGGCGCTTTCGGGTGTCACCGTCCATCCGGTGGACATCGCCACCGTCACCCAGATCCGCGCCGAGATTCGCGATGCCAACATGGACGCGGTCCCGCTGGAGAAGGCGCCCAAGATGGCGGTCTATGCGCCGCCCAATGCGGCGCCGTGGGATGATGCCGTCACCATGGCGCTCCAGTATGCCGGGATCAAGTTCGACCAGATCTGGGACGAGGAAGTCGCCGGGGGGAAACTGACCACCTACGACTGGCTGCATCTGCATCACGAAGACTTTACCGGCCAGTACTCCAAGTTCTTCCTCAACTACACCGGCGCTTCGTGGCTCCATGCGATGGTTGAGCGGAACGAGGCGATTGCCCGGAAGCTCGGGTTTCCCAATGTGCCGAGTACCAAGCGCGCGGTGGCGCAGGCGATTGCCGCGTTCGTGGAGCAGGGCGGGTTTCTGTTTGCGATGTGCACGGCAACCGAAACGCTCGACCTGGCGCTGGCCAGTGACGGGATCGACATTGCCGCGAGCTTTGCCGATGGCAGTCCGATGGATCCCAACGCGACCGCCAAGATGAAATGGGATCGCGCGCTGGCGTTTCAGGAGGCCCGGCTGGAGCCGAGCCCGTCGCTCGCGGTGTTTGCCGATATCGACGGCCATCAGGTCAATGCGCCGGATCGGCGGCAGCAGCTCGGGACGTTCACGCTCTTCAACTTCAGCGCCAAGATCGATCCGGTGGCTACCATGCTGGTGCAGAACCACCGCCAGGTGATTCCCGATTTCTATGGCATCACCACCTCGTTCAAGAAGGATCGGCTCAAGCCGGGGGTCACGGTCCTGGCCGACGAGCCGGGGGCGTCCTGGGCCAAGTACATTCGAGGGGAGCGGGGGCAGGGCACCTGGTGCTTTTTCGGCGGACATGACCCGGAGGATCCCCAGCACCAGATCGGCGACGCGCCGACCGACTTGTCGCTCCACCCGCATTCGCCCGGGTACCGCCTGATCCTCAACAACGTGCTCTTTCCGGCGGCCAAGAAGAAAGAACTCAAGACCTGACGCTCTCCCGCGCCACGCGTTTTTCCGATCCGCGTGGCGCGGTGCGGCTCGCTATCTTTCCGGCATGACCGGTTCGTCCCCTCGGTGGCTCCCTTCGGTACAGGAATACCTCGCCCGCGAAATCGCCGATGCCGGCGGGCGCGAGGTCTGTTTCGTCGCCTCGTTCGATACCGAGGGCCGGATCGCGGATGCCCGCGCGGTGGCGCGCGGCACGCCGGAAATGGTCCTGGCCCTTTCGGGGATCGCCCGCCGGGGGGAGATGGTGCTCCACAACCATCCCACCGGGCTGCTGGAACCTTCCTTTGCCGATCTCAATGTCGCTGCCCGGTTTCACGACGCGGGTGTCGGGTTCGGTATCATCGACAACGGAGCGACCACGCTGTACGTCGTGGTGGAGGTTCCGCGCGCCCGAGTCGAAGTGCCGATCGACCCGCCCGAGATCGTGGCGCAACTGGGCGAGCAGGGTCCGGTAGCCAGGCAGATGGGCCAGTACGAGGATCGCCAGAGCCAGCGCGACATGGCGGCATACATCGCCGACGGCTACAACGACGGCGGCGTCCTGCTGCTCGAGGCGGGCACCGGCGTCGGGAAGTCGTTTGCGTACCTGTTGCCGGCGCTCGAATGGGCTCGCAAGAACGACGAGCGGACCATCATCTCCACCAACACCATCAATCTGCAGGAACAATTGGTGGGCAAGGACCTGCCGCTGCTCCGCGATGCACTGGGCACCGAGGAACGGCAGCCGACCTTTGCCCTGCTCAAAGGGTGGCGCAACTACGTCTGCCTGGCCCGGCTCGAGATGGCCTCGTTCGGGCAGCAGTCGCTGCTGGACGAAGGGCGGGTGGCGGAACTGGTCAGCATTGCGGAATGGGCCACCCGCACCGCGGACGGGACCATCGGCGACCTGACCACGCCGCCTTCCAGCGAGGTCTGGGACGAGGTATCGGCCGAGTCGGATCTGTGTCCGCGGCTCAAGTGTCCCAAGTTCGACAAGTGCTTCCTCTTCCGGGCCCGGCGGAAAGCCGCAGAGGCCGATGTAGTGGTCGTCAACCACCACCTGCTCGCTGCGGATCTTGCGGTCCGGCAGGCGTCGGATAACTGGGAGGATGCAGCAGTGCTGCCGCCCTACCAGCGGCTGATCCTCGACGAGGCCCACCATCTGGAAGATGTGTCGGCTACGCACCTGGGCAAGCAGATTTCCAGCGCCGGTGTCCGTCGCTTGCTCGGCAGGCTCGAGCGCAACGGGCGCGGCCTCGTCCCGACGCTGGCGCGGGAGCTTTCGCGGGATGGCGATGTCCTGGCTCGCGCCAGCCTGGCCATGATCGCCGAGCGGCTCGGTCCGGCCATTGCCGAGGCGCGCGGGGCGGCGGAAGCGATGTTTCAGCGCCTGCTGCTTCGGTTGATGGCAGACGGCGGAGCGCCGACGCGGCTGACCGACGAGTTTGCCAAGGACCCGATCTGGGACGAGGGACTCAGGCGCGAAGTCGACGCGCTGGTCGGCGCGTTCAAACGGGTGGCCGACGATGTCGAGACCGTGGCCGACCGGATGAGTCTCGGCGAAGCAAGCGAGCGCAGAACCCAGCTGCTCCAGGAAGTGAAAGGCGTGGTCCGACGGCTCGATTCGGCGCGCGATGCTCTCAATCAGACTCTCCGCCCCGTTGGTGGAGGCCCGCCGATCGTCCGATGGGTGCAGCGGTCCGGTCTCAAGGGGCAGACGGTGTCGCTGGCGGCCGTGCCGCTCGAGCTGGCGCCCATTCTCCGGGAGCTGGTTTTCGACCGGAACAAAACCGTCGTGCTCACCAGCGCCACGCTCGCGGCCGGCGGCGAATTCGACTTTCTCGAGTCCCGCCTCGGGCTCGCGGCCAGTCCGTCGCCGGTCACGGTTCGGGAAATGCTGCCCTCGCCGTTCGACTATCCGTCGCAGTGTCTGTTCGGGATTCCCACCGATTTGCCCGATCCTCGCGAAGACGAGGCGGCGCACGACGCGGCGGTCACCAAGATCATCGAGGACCTGGCCTACGCCTCGGACGGCGGGATGTTCGCGCTGTTTACCAGTCATGGCGCGCTCCGCCGCGCGGCGGAACGGTTGCGATCACAGCTCGATCCCCGCTGGCCGCTGCTGGTGCAGGGACAGGGCTCGCGGGATGCGCTGCTGCGCAGGTTCCGCGAGGCGGGCAATGCAATCCTTCTCGGAACCGACTCGTTCTGGGAAGGGGTCGACGTGCCCGGGCGAGCGCTCAGGACGCTCGTGCTTGCCAAGCTGCCGTTCAAAGTTCCCTCCGAGCCGCTGACTGCGGCTCGGCTGGAGCGTCTGGCGGAGCAGGGGGTCGACGGGTTCTTCCAGTACCTGTTGCCGCACGCGGCCCTCAAGCTCAAGCAGGGGTTCGGGCGGCTGATCCGATCGCGCTCGGATGCCGGGGTAGTCGTGCTGCTCGACAGCCGCGTGCTGACCCGCCGGTACGGGCCCTGGATCCTAAGCGGCCTGCCGGCCGCCCCCCGGGTCGACGGTCCCTGGGCCCAGGTCCGGACCGCCGCAGAGGACTTTTTTGCGCGTCACGGCATCGGGGCGGAGGTCTGATCGAGGGGGGAGGATCGCGACCATCCGGGCCCGGCACGCATTATCCTTAAGATGGGCCTGGCACTCCGGTTTCCCCGGTTCTGCCCCGACTTTTCACCCTCCCTGAGCGCGCGAGTGAACCACACACCCTCCAAGATCGTCTGCGTCGGCAAGAACTATTTCGAGCATGCCAAAGAGATGGGTGGCGAGATTCCGGCCGAGCCGCTCCTCTTCCTCAAACCGCCCAGTTCGCTGATCGGGCCGGGTGAGGCCATCGTCCTTCCCAAGATTGCAACGCACGTCGAGCACGAGGCCGAGCTGGCCGTGGTGATCGGATCCCGGCTCCGGCGCGCCTCCGAGGCGGAGGCCATGCAGGGGGTTCGGGGCTACGTGTGTCTCAACGACGTGACCTCACGGGACTGGCAGAAGCGGGAATCGCAGTGGGTGCGGGCCAAGGGGCACGATACCTTCTGCCCGATCAGCAGTGAGGTGGTGGCCGACGTCGATTGGCGCAATCTCGACATCATCTGCCGAGTCAACGGCCAGGTCAGGCAGCAGGGGCACACCGGCGGGATGCACTTCGGAGTGCCCTTCGTCCTCTCGCTGATCAGCCACATCATGACGCTGGAGCCGGGCGATATCGTGTCGACCGGCACGCCCGCGGGCGTCGGGCCGTTGTCGCCCGGCGACGTCGTGGAGGTCGAGATTCCGGGCGTCGGCTTGCTCCGGAACCCGGTGGTGGCCGAATGAGCCTTCGCCTGAGCGACCGGCTGGCGCGCTTGCCGGGCTATCCGCTGGCCGAAGTACCGGCCATCAAGCGGCGGTTGATCGAAGCCGGCGTGGATGTCATCGATCTGGGCGCCGGCGACAACGACGCACCGCCACCGCTGCCGGTGCGTGAGGCGATGATCGAAGCCATCCGCGATCCGGCCATGAGCAAGTACGGCTTTCAGCAGGGGCATGCCGAGTACCGGCGCGCGGCGTCCGACTACGTCGAGCGGCGCTTCGGGCATCGGTTCGATCTGCATGCGGAGCTGCTGCCGCTGATCGGATCGAAGGAAGGTCTTGCCCACCTGCCGTTTGCGCTGGTCAACCCCGGCGATGTCGTGATCCTGCCGGAGCCGGGATACCAGGCCTATGTCGGCGGGGCCATCCTGACCGGCGCCGAGCCGTTCGTGGTCGGGCTGACGGCGGGGAACGGCTTCCTGCTCGATCTGGACGCAGTACCGGCGGAGGTTCTGGACCGGACCCGTCTCGTCTACCTCAACTATCCGAACAATCCGACGGCGGCCGTGGCGCCGATGGAGTATCTGGCGCGGACCGTCGCCATCTGCCGGTCGCGGGGAATCGTCCTGGCCTACGACAACGCCTACTGCGATTTGACCTTCGACGGCTATCGGGCGCCCAGCATCTTCGATGTGCCCGGCGCGCGCGAGATTGCGGTCGAGTTCTTCTCGCTTTCCAAGAGTTTTTCGATGACGGGGTGGCGGATCGGCTTTGCGGTGGGCAATCGCGAGCTGATCGGGGCGCTGACCCGGGTCAAGAGTTACACCGACACGGGGCCGTTCTTGGCGGTCCAGCGAGCCGGCGTGGTAGCGCTCGACCGGGCCGAAGAATTCGTCGAGCCGATCCGTGCGGAGCTGGCGGCGCGGCGCGATGCCGGAGTCGAGGCGCTTCGTGCGCAGGGCTTCGCGGTCGATCGCCCGCAGGCGGCGATGTATCTGTGGGTTCGGCTTCCGGAAGGGACCGACTCGAGCGCCTGGAGTCGGGCGGCGCTCGAAGAGCAGGGGGTCGTCACCTTGCCGGGTCGGGCCTTCGGTCCGGCCGGCGAAGGCTATTTCCGGATTGCGTTGACGGTCGGACCGGCTCGGCTTGCCGAGGCAATTGCACGACTGGGATTGGCAGCAGGGCGTGGAGTCGGGAGCACCGCCGCCACGGCGTGAGCTGTTTCTGCCGCGCCGGCGGCGGATTTCCTGGGTGGCCCTCGCGGTCAGCCTGGGAATTCACGTGACGCTATTCCTGTTCCGGATCCCCGATTGGGCGCCCAACCTGCCGTCACGCGACCAGATCATCCTGGTGCCGCTGGGGACCGAGGGGCCGCGCGCGGTGCAGATGATCTATCTGGAGCCGTCCGCCGGTGGGACGCCACCGCGGACTCCGACGAGCGGCATTTCCGCCCTGCCTCGCGAAGAGACCGGTCCTCCCCCGGTAACGGAGCCGTCGCTGCCCGCTCCGGAGCCGGCGCCGCCCGCGCCCGAGCGAGAGGGGCCGCGATTGCCTCCCGGGCCGGTCCAGCGTCCCGGGCAGCTGCGGATCGCCCCGGCCGCCGGCGATGGCAACCTGTGGGTCCGGCCGCTCCCGCTGCCGCCCCAGGATCTGGCCCGCGCGGTGGTGCGATCGCATGCGGAGCTGGTCGACAGCGCCGTGACCGCCATCGTCCAGGCGTACATCGATTCGGTTCTCTCGGTGGCACCGGCCAACGAGCCGCTGCCCCGCTGGTCGACCCAGGTCGGTCAGCAGCAACTCGGCCTGGACGCCCAATGGATCTATCTTGGTCCAATCAAGGTGCCCACGACCCTGGTCGCTGGGATTCTGAACGCGCTCGGCGCCATGCCATCCGGGTCCAGCGCGGAGATGTCTGACTACACCCGCTTCCGGTCCCTCCAGCAGATGCGCGAGGACGTGCAGCGGGCGGCACGGCGGGCGCAGACGATGGAAGATTTCAAACGGGCCATCCAGCAGTTGCGACAGGAGCGGGAACGGCAGCGCGAGTTTGCCCGCAATCAGCGGACCCCGCCGCTCCCGCCTGCGGATACGTCAGGACGGACGCCATGAAACTGGTGGACCGGGAGGAGACGATCCTCATCGTGATCGGTGAAGCCACCGATAGCGGGGGCGACCGGACCGTGGCCGCGACGCTCTGCCGCGAGATCGACAGCCGCGCAGATGGTCAGGTCTATCGCCGGGCGATCATCGTGGGCGACATCGAGTTTCTCGATCGGCCCGAACTCCATCGGCACCCGACCATCGTGATCGGCGGACCGGGCGCCAATGTCCTGGCGCAGCGGTTCGTGCGCGAATTACCGACGCTCTGGCAGCACGACGATCGCTGCTTCGTGCAAGCTGAGCTGGATGAGACCAGGCGGGTGGCGCTGTGGGGAGCGGATGCTTCGGCGACCAGCCGGGCGGCCGATGCGTTTCTTTCCGAGGGCTTTCTCGAGGTGCTGCTCGATCGGGTCTGGCGGACTCGGCCGACGACCCTGATGTAGCGGGTGACCACAGGCGCCGGTTGCGGGCGCCGGTGGTCGCGTAGCGAGGGCTACTCCACGGTAACCTCGTCGGGGATGGCGTACTCGACCCGCCCCGGGTTGAGCCCGCCGGTGCGGGTAACGCCAACCCGACTCACGGTTCCCTTGTATCCGGTAATCACTGCGCTGTAACTCCACTCCTTCATATCGTTCGCACAGGTCTCGTTGGTCACGCTCGTGATCCCGATGGTCACCTCGATGACCGAGACATTCTGCTTGGCGCTGGCCGTGAAGTTGGCGCACTCCGTCGCGGTCTGGAAGCGGTGATCGACCTGGATCACGCCGGGACCGCGAATCACGCGCGCTTCCACGGTCGGGTCGGGGTCGACGATTTCAAACTGGACGCCGATGTTGAGCCGGTCATCATCGTTTTCGAAGATGCATCCCGCGAGGAGCATCGAGCCGACCAGAAGCAGAGTCCGCATATGTCTCATCTCCAACTGCGTTAAGAGCGCGCCTGACGCGCCCGAGTAAGCGAAGCGAGGGTTGCCGACCGGCCCACCACGGCCAGCAGTTCGTTGGCCGGCTCGGACACCGTGTCTCCGGTCAGCGCGACCCGGATTGGTTGCATGATATCGCCGAGCTTGACCCCATGCTCGGTGGCCGCCGCCGTCAGGACTTCAAGCAGGCGATCGGCGTGCCAGGCCGTGTCCGGGACCGCATTCAGCGCATCGAAGGCCCACTCGAGGCGCAACGGATAGGCGGCCCCGAGTTTCTGGATCAGCGCCTCACCTCGGGACTCGAGCGCAGCGCGACTCGGATCCAGTCTGAGAGCAACGCGCCCCGCCATATCGACGACGGTTCGGGCCCGGGTTTTTACAGCATCGATGATCGGGCCCAAGTCGCGGGCGCCGGGGTCGATGCCGCGCTCCTCCAGGAACCGCCGGACCTCGGGCTCGAAGGTCGCGGCCGGAAGGGATGAAAGATACTGGCCGTTCATCCACTCCAGCTTGGTCAGGTCGAATACGGCCGGCTTCTTCTGGATCGCTTCCAGCGTGAACGCGGCCGCCATCTCCTGATCGCTCATCAGCTCGCGGTCGTCGCCCGGCGACCAGCCGAGCAGCGCCAGGAAGTTCCGCATCGCGGCCGGATAGATCCCCTTTTCCTGATAGTCGCCAACGGCGACGGCGCCCCGGCGCTTCGACAGCTTCTTGCCGTCGGTGTCGAGGATTACGGGGACGTGGGCAAAGACCGGTGGTGTTTTCCCCAGGGCGCGGTAGAGCGCGATCTGCTTCGGCGTATTGGAGATGTGGTCGTCACCCCGGATCACGTGGGTGATCTCCATGGCGATGTCGTCGGAGACCACGGCCAGATTGTAGATCGGGGTCCGGTTACTCCGGAGCACGACCATATCGTCCAGGTCTCGTCCATGAAAGACGATCCGACCATGTACCGCGTCATCCCAGGCAATCTCCTCATCCGGCATGGCGAAACGGATCACGAACGGCATACCCGCCTCGACCCGTCGCGCGACCTCCTCCGGGGCCAGGTATCGGCACCGGCGGTCATACTTGAACGTCTCGGGACCACCGGGCGCCGCGGCGCGCTGCGCCTCCAGCTCCTCCCGAGTGCAAAAGCACCGATAGCCCTGTCCGGTCGCCAGGATCTGCTCGGCATCCCGTCGATGCCGCTCGATTTCCGCGCCCTGGAAGTACGGGCCCTCGTCCCAGCCGATTCCGAGCCATCGAAGCCCGTCGAGGATGACCTGAGTGTGGGCCTCGGTGCTTCGCGCCTGATCCGTGTCTTCGACACGCAGGATCAGGGTTCCCCCTGTCTTCCGGGCAAAGAGCCAGTTGAACAGCGCGGTGCGCGCGCCGCCGACATGGAGGTATCCGGTAGGGGAGGGGGCGAACCGAAGCCGGGGGCGCTGGGCGGTTGGGGCAGACATACCGGCAGGTTGGGTCAGCTGGGTACTCGAGTGAGCCGAAGCGCAACGTCGAGCGGCCGATCGGTCGGCACGCTCGACGCACGAAACAGCAGGGGATTTACCAACGGAGCGGGAGGGATTCGAACCCTCGATAGGGCTTTTCAACCCTATAACGGTTTAGCAAACCGCCGCCTTCAGCCTCTCGGCCACCGCTCCAGAACAACGAGGGCGGAAAAGTGGAGATGAAGGGCTGCTTACGCAACCCGCCAATTCGATTGGTGTTGACCGGCTGTGGCGACGGGGAAGTGCGTGAGGAATCCCGCGAGACGTCGATAAACGAGTCGAGCGGGACCTTTGAACTGCCGAGCTTTCGACATCCGGGATGGTTTCCGAGACAAGTCGTTATCAACAGAGTCAAAATTATATACGGCAAATCTCCGAGATCATCACGACGGTTTCTATCGTAAGTACTTGCTTTAAATATGTTTATAAAGCAACATATTCATGTTGATAAGTTGCATTGTCAAGTTTTTGTGATTGTTGGTATTCCTGTGGATTGCTAGATTGGTAAGTACTATGTCTCGATCGCACTGGCAGTGGGTACTCGTGTCCGCCGGACTCCTCGTAGTCTCGGCGTGTCAGGACGCTCCCGGCCGGGACGGTCTTGGCCCCGACCCCCTGGCGCTCAGGTCGCTGGTCATCAGGCCCGAATCGGCCCGGCTTGAACCGGGGGACACGCTCCGGTTCACCGCCAGCGCCGTCCGGGCGCTCGGAGACACAGTCGTGCAGACGGACGTGGTCTTCACTGCTCAGGGCGGGGTCATCTCGGCCACCGGATTGTATCAGGCCGGGACCACGGCTGGCGACTACCGGGTCGACGCTGCTCTGCGCGGCACTTCGCTCGCGGCATCGACCTCGGTTCAAATCGTTGCTCCGGTTCCTCCGCCTCCGCCCCCACCGCCGCCCTCTCCACCACCTCCGCCCCCGCCCCCGCCCCCGCCTCCGCCACCCCCGCCGCCCGGTCCGGTCGTCGAGCGCTTCTGGGTCGTGCCGGATTCGATCGTGGTGGTGCCGCGAGGGGTGTTCGAGCTCGGGGCGTGGCTTCAATACGAGGGCGGGACACCGTTGTCGATGACGGCAACGGCGGCGTGGTCCGCGATTGCGGGATCCTTCAGCACGCCGGGTCGGTATCAGGCCGGCGCATCGATCGGGACCTACCGGATCATGGCCTCGGTGGTCGTGGCGGGGCAGGAGTTCACCGATACCGCGGTGGTCGTCGTGCGGGCGGAGCCGTCGGGACCGACCCTGACCGCGGTGGAACTCTCCCCCGACTCGGTCAATCTGAACCCCGGCGCGGCTCATCAGTTCACGGTACTGGCACGTCGCTCGGACGGTTCGACCGTCAGCGCATCCGGAACCTTCGGAGCAACCGGCGGATCGGTGTCTTCGGCCGGACGATATACGGCGGGGTCCGTTCCCGGTGCCTATCTGATCTGGTTTCGCCACGCGACGGCCGGGTTTGCTGATACCAGCAGGGTGATCCTCGTCGCCCCGCCGGTGCCGCCACCGCCGCCGCCTCCTCCACCCCCGCCACCACCACCGCCTCCCCCGCCGCCAGCTGGGCTGGGGCCTAATGCCGATCTGGTAGGGCGCCGCCTTTTTCCTGTGGATAACCCCTGGAACCAGCCGGTCGACACGGCCCAGGTGGATCCCAACTCCGATGCCATCATCACGGCAATCGGGCCGACCAAGCGGTTCCATCCCGATTTCGGCGCCAACTGGAACGGTGGTCCGTTCGGGATTCCTTATATCGTCGTCTCGGGAACTCAGGCGCGGGTGCCGGTGTCATTCGAGTATCGCAGCGAAAGCGATCCGGGTCCCTATCCGATTCCGCCGAATGCGCCGATCGAAGGCGGACCGTCGTCGACGGGCGATCGGCACGTGCTGGTCGTGGATCGTGATAACTGGCGGCTCTATGAGTTGTATGCTGCCTATCCGCAGCCCGATGGGTCGTGGCGGGCGGGGTCGGGCGCCATCTTCGATCTCAACTCCAATGCGCTTCGGCCGGCGGGCTGGACCTCGGCGGATGCGGCCGGGCTTCCGATTCTACCGGGCCTGGTTCGCTATGACGAAGTGGCGGCTGGGGAGATTACCCACGCGCTCCGGTTCACGGTGAGCCGGACCCGCCGGGCGTATATCTATCCGGCTCGCCACTGGGCCAGCAGCGACAACTCCACCAACCGGCCCCCGATGGGGATGCGGGTTCGGCTCAAGGCGAGCTTCGATATCTCCGGGTATCCGGCTCACGCCCAGGTGGTGCTGCGGGCGCTCAAGAAGTACGGGATGATCGTGGCCGACAACGGCAGTGACTGGTATGTCAGCGGCGTCGCTGACTCCCGCTGGAACGATGCGCAGATGAATACTCTGAAGCAGCTGCGCGGAAGTGATTTCGAAGTGGTACGGATGGGGACGATCGTCACCCCCTGACGGGCCGGCGGTTCTCTCGATTGCGGCCTCGGTCCAACAGTGTCGCTTACGAGCAGCGGTCCGTGCTACTCAAGCATCAATCGGCGTGGTGCGAATCCGACCATGTTTCCCAGGTCAGCCGGCACCGTTCGCTAAAGAATTCGCCAGGGTGACCCTCGCGATCGAGCAGATGGTGCAACATTTCGTGACGGATCACCATCTCGTGCCGGGCATAATTTCCCGCGATCGTGATCCGCGCGACGCCGCCCGTCTTTTCCCACATCCCGACCTTCGGACCGGCCGAGGTCTCGAAAGTTTCTACGCCAGGCACGATAAACCATTGAATTTCATTGATTTGACCGCCAAGGCCACTGCACTCCTTGGTGCGGTCGAACCAAACCTGATATTCGGTATCTGCCAACATCCGGACCGCCCCGACCGGGAGCTCCGGGGCCGAAGGTGCCAAGGACGAGCAGCCGCCGATCATGACCGCGACCAGGGCCAGCGAGCGTCGGCGCCCCTCAAGAATCTGACGCATGTTGTGGAATCGCGACAACTTTTGCACCTGCGCACCGTCGAAGAATTCGACTGTATAATTTGCGAACTGTATGCCATTGTCCGACCGATTTCGGGTCTCGTCAAGAGGTGAGGCCGATTTTGGGGAAGCGGAGGGGAAAAGCGAGACCCCGAGCTCGACGAGGTGAAGGTCGAATTCGGGGTCTCGGGGGTCGGGCGATTATCGCCCGGGGGTCAGGCGGCTTTGGAGATTTCGGCAGCCCAGTTCGAGGCGGTCTGATAGGCTTCCTGAACGTGGGTCGTCCGGGCGCCGAGCTGTTCGGCCAAGGCCTCCATCCGGCTCCATTCGCCGCGCTCTTGCGCGACGACCAGGTCGAGCACCGGACCGAACGGCGGTTCCCGCCGGAGCAGTGCCGCGGCCAATGGTGGCGAGAGCGAGAGCGAGCCGACCAGCTGTTCGAGCGGCTGGTCCATCACGGCGTCCATTACGGACAGGAGGCCCGCGAAGAACAGGTCGAGGTCCGAGTTGTCGAGCCCGACCGGTCCGGCGAGCAGCTCGGCCAGCCGGGCGCGGAGCAGCGCGGTCGTCACCAGCTCCGGGGGCTTGCCGCTCGAGAGGCCGACCGTTGCCACGGCCGAGACCCACTTCCGGAGCTGTTTCACACCGAGGAGCCGGAGGGCGTGGTCGATCGTCTCGACCTGATGGCGCCATCCGAAGCCGGCCGAGTTGAGGTACCGGAGTAGCCGGACCGAGAACGCCACTTCTTCCCGGATGATTGCTTCGACCCGTTCGAACTCGATCTCGTGCTGGCCGACTTCCCGGAGCATGCGGAGGTAGTTGAGCCGGCTGGGCGCCTGCGACCGGTTCTGCATCATCTCCGGCCGGCAGAAGTAGTAGCCCTGGAACCAGTCGAACCCTTGCTCGGCCGCCGCGTCCCGTTCGTCGCGGGTCTCGACCTTTTCGGCCAGCAGTCTGGCACCATGGCTCCGGGCCCGGGCAATGGCCTCCGGTGTCGTGGCCTCCGGATTCCGGAAGTCGATCTTGACGATATCGGCGAGGGCCAGCAGGGGGTCGGCCGCCGGCGTATAGACGAAGTCGTCGAGGGCGAGCTGGTATCCGCTCTTCTTGAGGCGCTCGACGGCCGCGATGACCTCGTGGTCCGGCTCGACCGTTTCCAGCAGCTCGATGACGGAGCGATCGGCCGGAAGCAGGGTGTACAGTTCAGTGAGGAGGACCTGGCGGGACAAATTGATGAAGGCCGGCCGGCCGTTGGTCAATTCGTCGAATCCGAAGGTCATCAGGGCCCGTTCGAGGCCCTGGCTCGATGCCATGTCGGCGTCGCCGCCCGCAAAGCGGTTTTCGGGGCCGGATCGGAACAGGATCTCGTAACCGGCAACCAGGTCGTTGCGGTCGAGGATGGGTTGTCGCGCGATGAAGACGTCGCCGGTATGCATGACTACAGTATCGGCAGGGTGTGGCTGAAAGCTGAACCGGCGCCCTTCTGGAGGGTTCGTGGCGCGGCGCTGACGGGTGAGGCAGATTGATCCAGCTCGAGGATGATCAGGTGACAGACGGAGGAGGAAGCCCGTGCCCACGATTTCGATAACCGAAGATCATCTCGAACTCGCCCGACGGGTGACCGACCGGATCGTCGAGAGCATGGCGGCAGCCCGCGCCGCCGGACGGGCGCCGGTGCTCGGCCTGGCAACCGGGTCGACCCCGATCGGGATCTATGCGGAGCTGGTGCGGAGGCACCGGGAAGAAGAGCTCAGCTTCCGGGATGTGGTGACGTTCAATCTCGACGAGTACTTCCCGATGGCGCCGGACAATCTGCATTCGTATCACCGTTTCATGCAGGAGCATCTGTTCAGTCTGGTCGACATCGATCCCGCCAACGTACATGTTCCGCGCGGCGACCTGCCGGATCGGGATATGGCGGCGGCAACCCAGGCGTACGAGGACGCGATCCGGCGCCACGGCGGCATCGACATCCAGATACTTGGTCTGGGCCGGACCGGGCATATCGGGTTCAATGAACCGGGCTCGCCAGCGGACAGCCGGACCCGATTGATCGAACTCGATGCCGTAACGCGGCGAGATGCGGCGGCCGACTTCTTCGGCGAAGAGAATGTGCCCCGGCAGGCAGTCACCATGGGGGTGGGCACCATCATGGCGGCTCGCGAGATCGTGGTCCTGGCCACGGGAGAGCACAAAGCCGGCATCGTACGTCAGGCCATCGAGGGACGGATCGATCCGCAGGTACCGGCCACCTTTCTGCAGCAGCACCCGAACGTTGCCTTCTATCTCGATCGCGCGGCGGCGGAGCAGCTGACCGCGATTGCCACGCCGTGGCTGGTCGGTCCGGTAGAGTGGACTCCGGCTCAGGTCGTTCGGGCGGTGGTCTGGCTTTCGCACCAGACCGGCAAGGCCATCCTCAAGCTGACCCGCGGCGACTACGCCGAGCACAAACTCGGCTCGCTGGTCAATCGCTACCCGGCGCCCGGGGTCCTCAACGGCGAAGTGTTCAACACGCTCGGTGCGAAGATTCGGGGCCGGTCCAAGTTGCCGCGCGGTAAGCGGATCATCTGTTTTTCACCCCATCCGGACGACGACGTCATTTCGATGGGCGGGATCCTCCGCAAGCTGGTGGAGAACGGCAACCAGATCGTGGTCGCCTACATGACCAGCGGCAACATCGCGGTGTTCGACCACGATGTGCGCCGGCACCTCGATTTTCTGAGGCGCCTGGCCGCCGAGCGATATCTACCGGAAGGTCCGGCGGAGCAACTGGCAAACGAGGTCGAAGCGTACCTGACGGAGAAGCATCCGGGAGATGTCGATATCGAGGCCGTGCTCGACATCAAACGCCTGATCCGCGTCTCCGAGGCGATTGCCGGGATCGGCGTGCTCGGATTGCCGCCCGAGGCCGGCCGGTTCCTCGATCTGCCGTTCTATCAAACCGGGACCGTGAAAAAAGCGCCGATCGGACCCGAGGACGTCGCCATCGTGCGCCGGTTGCTCGACGAGGTCGATCCGGAGTTCGTCTTCATTGCCGGAGACCTGTCCGATCCGCATGGTACGCATCGGATGTGCAAAGAGGCGATCGACCGGGCGCTGGTCGAACGCAGCGAGCAGGGCGGTTCGATGCCGGAAGTCTGGCTCTATCGGGGCGCCTGGCAGGAGTGGTCGATCACCGATGCCACCTGGCTGGTGCCGCTTTCCCAGGAAGAACTCAAGCTCAAGATCCACGCGATCTTCAAACACCAGTCGCAGAAGGACACGGCGCCGTTTCCCGGCCACGACGAGCGCGAGTTCTGGCAGCGGGTCGAGGCGCGCAACAAAGGCACGGCCGAGGAGCTCGACCGGCTCGGTCTGGCGGAGTACTTCGCGATGGAAGCATTCGTGGTGGGCAATCCGCGCGCCTGAGGTCCGACGGGTTCATGCGCGCCTTGCGTGTGTGAGTCTGGCGCGTGGTGCGGCTGGCCTCCGGGTCAGAGCAGGGTGGCCTGATCGGGCGGATAGGTAATCGAAGTGCCCTCGACGTGCGCGAACGGGGTGAGGGTGTGGGACCGATAGCTGGTGGCCGAGAGAATCTCGATCACGGGCACGCCGCGCAGATGCAGGGCGTCGGCGACCAGAGAGCGGTGGCAGCGCCACGGCACGGCCTCGGCGCACATGATCGCCACTCGCTGTTGGCGGCTCATGCCGATCAGGACGTCGATGGCGTCGCGGAACGCGGCCGTTTGCATGTAGTCGGCGTAGCCGCGGAAGCTGGCGTTGCGCCAACCCAGATTGGGCGAGTCTTTGCGTGGCTTGCGCAGGCCGCCGAGTTCGGTCATAGCCACGTAGTGGATCTGCGCCGCTGCCAGGCTCTCTGCCAGGGTGTCGGCGTTGAACTGCGGGTTGTGCCGCGACCGTGGCACCGTGCGGATATCCGCGAGCGTTTCGATGCCGTAGGTGTGCAGCAGCGCGATGAAGCGATCGGTCGGCAAGGTCGAATGTCCGACGGTGAAGATCGCGCCGTCCGGCCAGTGCGCTTCCTGCGGGGGAGGGACCTGAACCATGCGGGACCTGCTGCGTGTCCTGCCCAATAGTCATTCCGGAAATCAGAAAGAACGATCGGGGTGGCGTCACGCGGGTGTGGGACGACGACGGCGCGGGTGAGATTCGAACTCACGGAACCCTTTCGGGTTCGCCGGTTTTCAAGACCGGTGCAATCAACCGCTCTGCCACCGCGCCTGGCGGACGCAAGCTAACGCCGCGTCCGGGTGGGCCCAAGGGCCGTGCCGGCTACGACACGGCCCTCGAGCTTTGGTGCTATTTGACGGCCGGCCGCAAACTCCGCATCACGGCCTCGCCGGCGGAATCGGCTCGGGCGGCGAGCGTCGTATCGTTCTGCTGGCGAAGCGTGGCGGCGTAGGCCGCGTACACAGCGGCGTACAGTTCCAGGATCGACCGCGACGGCTCGTCGACCCATCCGAGCGGCCGGGGACGCGAGACGCTTTCCAATCGGTAGGTGTCCCAGAGCAGATCGCCGGTGCGTTCGATATCCATCCATCCCATCGGGCCGAACACCAGACCTGGCGCAGGCGTGACCGGCTGAGGGTACAGCTTCCGCACGAAGCCCTGCGTCACGAGATACTGGGTCAGACCGAAGGTTCGGTCGGCAAAGTAGCTGGTGCTCCAGCTGAAAAAGATCGGTCGCTTGCCGATGTTGTCGCGGATCAGGAACATCGTCGCGATGTCCTTGCGATCCAGGTACTGCACCTCTTCGAAATTGAGTTCGATATTGCCGAAGCGCACCGATCCCGCGGGCGGGCGGGTGAACTCGGGCAGGTTGTGCAGTTCCGTTTCGGACAGCGAGAAGACGGAGCCGGACGGCTTGGCCCAGGTCGTCGACGGCGCCGTGGCATCGACGCTATCGACGAGCGGCGTGCCGCGGCGGTCGGGCGAGCGCCAGAGCGCGGCCGCGGTGCTCGGGTCGAACTCGGGCGTGGCTCGGCGACCCAGCTGCTTGAGATGCCACTCGGTATTCATGAGCGACATGTTGGCCACGGTCACGTCGGGGCGAATCCCTTCCACTTCCTGCGCATACCAGAGCGGGAAGGTATCGTTGTCGCCGGCGGTGATCAGGATGCCGTACGGCTCCACCGATTCGAGCAGGTCGCGCGCCAGATCCCGGGCGGCGTACTCGTGGTCGCGATTGGCCGACACGCGATTGCCGAGCAGCGGAATCAGCGCCAGCAGCGCGACCGGCAACGCGGCGTACCAGCGCGCCGATTCGGACAGCCGAGTCTTGAAGAAGTCGGCCACCGCCGTCATCACGGTGCCAAAGCCGGCCGCCACCAGGGTGCCGAAGAAGGCAAACGAGCAGAGGAAGAAGTAATCGCGCTCGCGCACTTCGCGGAGATTGTGGTTGATATCGGTCCGATCGGGATAGATCGAGTAGCCGTACTTGAAGTTGAGATAGAAGACGAGCGCAATCGTCAGGGTAAAGAGCATGGCGCCGGCGGCCAGGCCCGCGCGGAGATCCTTGCGCAGCATCTGATACAGGCCGGTCAGGCCGAGCACGGTGAACAGCCCCGTGGCGGCAAGGCGGAATCCTTCCCAGTCGCGGGCAAACTGCCAGGTGAAGTACTGCCAGTAGTTGGCGTACTGGGCCACCAGATCGGCCTGGCGGTCGAAGACCGATCCTTTACCGTACTGGGCCCGGTTGAGCACGTCCGAGAGCGCATCGCTGCAGCCGGCCAGTCCGGCCGTCACGGCGCAGAGCGCACTGAATCCGACCGGCTCACCCTCGTTGATCGGCGGGAACTGTTCCGCGCGGATCGGGAGGAAGACATAGTTCGGGGTCAGGCCGATGATCACCACGGCCACGATACCGATCAGTACCGCCGGACGCGTCAGGACCCGCCAGTCGGTCCAGAGGACGTACATGATGACGGCCGGCGCCGCCAGCACGCCCATCATGTGATTGGTCGACGTGAGCGCCAGCAGATAGGCAATCACGATGAGCCAGCGGTCGCGGTGCGAGCCGGGCTCGTCGTCGCCCCAGTGCACGGCCAGCCAGGTCACCAGCGCCATGAAGAAGAGCGAGACGGTGTAGACCTTCTCGTTCACGGTCGACTGATTCCAGACCGTCCACATGGTGGCGCCGACCAGCACGCCGGCCACGGAGGCCACCAGTCGCGGCAACCGTGCGGGCACGATGTTGCGCAGCCAGCGTTCCGATACCAGGAACCAGAACCCTGCCGCGCCGGCACTCGTCACCGCGGCAAAGAGGTTGATCCGTTCGGCGTACGTTTCGACGAAGGGAAACAAGCCGAAGACGTGGGCCAGCAGCACGAAGAGCGGGTTGCCCGGCGGATGCGGGATCCCGAGGACCTTGGCCGCGGCGATGTACTCCGACGCATCCCAGAAGGCGGTCGTCGGCGCCAGCGTGAAGAGATAGATGACGAGCACCGCGATGGCGGTGCCGAGAGCCCAGAGATAGGGTGGTCGCTCTTGAGTCATGGTCAATGCCGGAACATCCGTTTGCCGGTGAATACCATGGCGATGCCGAGCCGATTGGCGGCCGCGATGACTTCGGCGTCTCGAACCGATCCGCCGGGTTGAATGATGGCCGTGATCCCCGCTTTGGCGGCTTCTTCGACGCCATCGGGGAAGGGAAAGAATCCGTCGGAGGCCAGCACGGAGCCGGCCGGGTCGTGCGACTGCTGCCGGGTTTTGTGCGCAGCAAGGAAGACGGCGTCGACCCGGCTCATCTGGCCCGCGCCGATGCCGATGGCCTGCTCGTTCTTGGCAATCAGGATCGCGTTCGACTTGACCGTCGCGATGGCCGTCCAGGCAAAGCGGAGGTCATTCATCTCGTCGACCGTCGGCTTCCGGCCGGTCGGTACGGTCCATTCCTGTTCGGAGGCATTGAACCGGAAGCGATCCTGCACCAGGAAACCGCCCCGGACTCGCTTCCAGTCGAGACCGGGCGCGTCGCTGATCGGCAGTTCGACCACGCGCAAATTCTTCTTCTCGGCAAAGATCTCGAGAGCGTCGTCGTGCACCGACGGAGCCACGATCACTTCGAAGAAGAGGTCGCGGAGCGATTCGGCAATGGTCCGATCGATCACCGTGTTACAGGCAATCACGCCGCCGAACGCCGACAGCGGATCGGTCGCCCGAGCCTTATTGAGAGCGTCCAGCGCGGTCCGGCCGACGGCAATGCCGCACGGCGTGGTGTGCTTCACGATGCAGCAGGCCGGCCGGTTCTTCCACGCAGCGACCGCCGCCGTGGCGCTGTCGATATCGAGCAGATTATTGAACGAGAGTTCTTTGCCCTGACGCTGCTTGAGATCCCGAATCCCGCGCGGCTCCTCCGAGGCGTAGAGCGCCGCTCGCTGCTCGGGATTTTCTCCGTAGCGAAGCGGGAGCAGCTGCTCGACCGACAGATTGAGACGCGGAGGCAACCCTTCCTCGGCCTCGGTCAGATAGCCGGCGATCGCGTTGTCGTAGTCGGCCGTGTGCGAAAAGACCTTGGCGGCAAAGGCGCGGCGAATCGCGGGGGTGAGCCCGTCCTGCTCGAGCAGTTCGAGGACCCGCGGGTAGTCGGTCGGGTCGACGACGGGTAGCACGTACTGATGATTCTTGGCGGCCGCGCGGAGCATCGAGGGGCCACCGACGTCGATGTTCTCGACCGCGTTCTCGAACGTCACATCGGATTGCGCGATGGTGGCCTGGAACGGATAGAGATTGACGGCCACCAGGGCAAAGGGCGCGATGCCGTGAGCCGTGAGGGCCGTCCGATGCTGCTCGTTGTCCTGCTGCGCCAGCAGGCCGGCATGGATCTTCGGGTGCAATGTCTTGACCCGTCCGTCGAGGATTTCCGGGAAACCGGTCACGGCATCCACGGAGGTGACCGGCAGGCCGGCCTTCTTGAGCGTCGCGGCCGTTCCGCCGGTCGAGATCAGCTCGAAGCCGAGACGGATCAGACCGCGGCTCAGTTCGACGATGCCTCGTTTGTCGCTGACGGAAAGGAGAGCCCGCTTCATAGCTCGAGAGTCTCGGGTAAAGGCGTGGCGCGGCCGGTCCGGGCCGCGTGGAGGACGGCAGCCGGCAGCAGGCGATGCTCGACGGTGAGCACCCGGGCTGCCAAGCTTTCGGGAGTATCGTCCGCCAGGACCGGCACTCTGACCTGCGCCAGGATCGGTCCTTCATCATATCGTTCGGTCACCGCATGCACCGTCGCGCCCGACTCGCGGTCTCCGCGGGCCAGCACGGCGCGATGGACGTGGATCCCGTACATCCCGGGGCCGCCGTGATCGGGCAGAAGGGCCGGATGAATGTTGACGATCCGACCTTCGTACTGCGCCACGATGTCCGACGGCACCGGCTTCAAGTACCCGGCCAGGACGATGAAGTCGATCTGCTCGCGATCGAGCAGCGCGCGCCAGGCACTGGGGTCGGTGCTATCTTCGAGGACCGCGACCGGAATCCCGGCCTGGCGGGCCAACTCGAGTCCACCGGCCGTTGCCCGATTGCTCATCACCAGGGCCACCGTGGCCGGGCTTCCTTCGGGCAGGGCGGCGATCAATGCTGCGAGATTGCTCCCGCGACCAGACACGCAGACGGCGACCCGCATGGACATAGCCCGCCAATATACACGGAGACCGCGGCCGCTGTCGTCGGAATTGGTCTTCGGCGACCCCCGTGCCGAGCTCCCGATGCACCTGCGCCCCGGGAGCGATATTTTCGACAAATTGGCCGCCGCCGGCATCGAGGGCGACCGGTTCGAATGGGCCGATCCGCTCTGCGAGGGACCGCTTCGCCCCTGGGCCTCCGATCGGGAGCGCTGGCGTGACCGCGCCATTCACCTGTCGATGCGGTATCACCTGTCCTATGGTCAGTCGCTCCGGAACCTGGGCTATCAGGACGCGCGGGTGTCCGAGGCCGATGCCTATCGGGAGGTGGTGCTCTGGTTCGAGCACGATCTGTTCGATCAGTTCATCCTGACGTTCCTGCTGACCCGGCTCGCTCCGCTGGTGGAGGAAGGGCGGGTGAGCCTGGTGATGATCGATCGCTACCCCGGGGTGGAACGGTTCATCGGTCTCGGCCAGTTGGACCCGGCAGATCTGGCAGCGCTTTATCCGCAGCGATCGCGGGTGACCATGGACCAGGTCCAGGCCGCCCGGCGAGTCTGGAAAGCCATGACGGCGCCTGATCCGCGGGCGCTCGGCAAGCTGGCCCACCAGGATCACTCGGGATTGCCCTACCTCCGGGCCGCGATTGCCCGGTATCTCGCGGAGTTTCCGCAGCCGAAGACCGGCTTGGGCCGGACGGAACAGTGGGGTCTCGAGGCCATTGCGGGCGGCGCCGAAACGCCCCGCAAAGCATTTCCCCTGGTGCAGGAGCGCGAAGCATCTCCCTACCAGGGCGACTCGATGTTCTATGCCACGCTCCGCAGCCTGACCGACGGTCAGCGGCCGCTGCTGGAAACGACGCTGTACCACGCGCCGCCCCTCATCAAACTGCGGGACGAGCAGTTCTCACAAGTGCCGCTCAGGCTCACCCCGATGGGAAAGTCGGTGCTTGCCGGGCAGCGCGATTGGTTCGAGGTTCACGGCGCCGCGCGCTGGCAGGGCGGAGTGTTTCTGATGGGACCGGAACCGGAGTGGCGTTACGATCCAGTCGCCGGTGAGTTGGTGCGCAAACCCGACCCTAGCTGAGCGCGCGCGCTACCGCGTCGGCCAGGTCGCGGACGAGGACGGTATTGCGGGGCGGCGGATCCGAGAGATCAGCTGCCCCGCTGTGGATCAGATAGCCGCGTCCGTTCCAGTGCTCGGCCGGTTCGACATCGGTGCGCCGGTCGCCGATCCAGATGGACCGGGCCGGGTCCAGATCGAATCGGTCGATGGCGTCGCGGTAGTGGGCCAGCCCCGGTTTGCGGCAATCGCAGGGGCCGTCGATGTCCGGATGGTGCGGACAGACGTACGTCGCGGCCAGCGTGACGTCGGGCCGCAGGAGATCCTCCATCCGCTCCGCCACCGCGCGGTACTGGTCCCAGGAAATCAAACCCCGCGCGATCCCACTCTGATTGGTTACCACCACCAGCCGATATCCCGCATGCGCCAGAGCCATGAGGGCCTCGCGTGCGCCGGGCAGCAGGGTGACCTGGTTCGGATCGCCGGGATAGCCGACGTCCTCGATAATGGTGCCATCCCGGTCGAGAAACGCTGCCGGGTGGCGAGTCCGGGTCATCGGGGCCGGGGCGGCGTGGCCGGTCGGACGGCCGCGGTGATCGACTCGCGCCGAGGGGCCGGATGGGGCACCGGCTGGCCAGATCGAGGACGGGTTGCCGAGCCTGACCAGGCGCCGAGCCAACTGCCGGCGGTGTCGGGGCGGGCCGGCAGCGAATCGGGGGGGACGCTATCACCCGGGGCCCGGGTGGAATCCGCTGCGGAGGTATCGGCCGCGGGTTTCGGATCTTCCGGGATCTGGAAGCCGAGGACCGCTCGGCCGGGCACCCGGCTGACATTTTCGACCCCGTCGACTTCGACCACATAGCGTGCGCCCGCCCGCAACGGTTCGCGGACCCGAATGACGAGTTTGTCGTCGAGCGGCGGCTTGGTGGTGAGCGGCGGCTCGGGAGGCCGCGGTTCTTCGATGCCGCGTGCCCGGCGGCGGGCCGCCTCGCGGGCGCGCAGCACGGAATCGGCGTGGGCAACGGAGTCGGCCCGGAGCCGGGCCAAGCTGTCGGCAACCAGGGCGCTGTCGCTGGGCGGAGTGGTATCGACCGGGGCGCGGGGCGCGTAGGCCGAGTCGTACTTCGCCTTGGGCAGGATCGAGTCGACTCCGATGTCGGTCGAGTCGGGCAGCAGGCGGACCCGGGCCGCGGAAGACGGCAGTTCCTGGTACGGGTTCAGTTGCTGCGTAAACGTGACGGTCAGGGAGAGCGAGTCGTTCTTGGCGATGGCCTGGATCCGGGCCGGGACCGTATCGTGCCGGAAGGCCCAGATCTCGCCGACGGAATCGCGGCCCATCGCGACCCGGGTGGTGTCGAACGATTCGCGGAGATCGCGACGGGAGTTCCGGTTCTGGTCGAGCACCCCGGCCACCAGGTATTCGCCGTCGGGAAGAGGCCCGAACCGGAAACGCCCCGTCGAATCCGCCAGCGTGCGATACTCGAGGCTGTCGGGCAACAGGGTCGCCACGACCAGGCCGAGTGCCTGGCCTTTGGCGGTAGTCCAGTCGACGACGCGGCCTTCGAGAAAGTGGGCCGGCAACGGCGACCCGGTCGTGAAGGTGATGACCTGGCCGTTCTCGCTTCGGTTGTTGCGCAGATCGACCAGCCCCGGCAGCAGTTCGATCCGATAGGTGCGGTTGGGCTGCCAGCCCTCGCGCGGCTTGACCGTGATCCGGCGGCGCTTCCAACTGACCCGCGGCACGTTCGGGCTGGGCGAGAGAATGATCAGTTTTTCGAGGTCGCCACTGCCCAGGCCGAAATTGGGACTGGTTCCTTCGCTGACCACCTCATCGAACCGGAACTCGGCGTCGCTCCGGAAGCCGGGCTGCACCGAGATCGAATCGGGCAGGGTACCGAGCAGCTTGGGCGGATTGGCGTCGGGCGGGCCGCCCGGCGGCTCCGCAATGCGGGAACAGCCTGCCACGAGGCAGATCAGCGCTGCTCCCCGGATCAGGACGGACATCCCAGCCGGGTTCGCTTGTCGTCGAGGACGGCGCGCTGGTCCTGCCAACTGGCCAATTTTTCCCGTTCCTTCTGGACCACTGCCGCCGGCGCCCGGCTCACGAACTGCTCGTTACCGAGTTTCTGTTCGAGTGTCACGATGGCCTGAGTCAGCCGGGCCGCTTCCTGGCCGAGCCGGGCGCATTCCTTGGCCGTGTCGACCAGATCGCCGAGGGGGACGGTCACGCTGCTGCCGTCGGTGAGAACGGCATGCGCAGCCGCCGCACCGTTTCCGGCGTCTTCGCCGGCCAGGGTGATCTCGCTGGCCTTGGCCAGGCGATGCATCATCGGGCCGAGCGACTGGAACGCCGCCGTTACGACGGGGCCGCATCGGGTCAGCGCGGCCCGGACGGTCTGGCCCGGCGGAACCTGATACTCGGCCCGGATCGAACGGATCGCGGTGATGACATCCTGTGCCGCTCCGAACTCGGACAGCGCGACCGAATCGGCATCGGCCGGGTCGGGGACGGGCCAGGCGGCCACCATCAGGCTTTCGCCGTCCGTTCTGCCCGGCAAGCGTTGCCAGAGCGTTTCGGTGATGAAGGGCATCACCGGGTGGAGCAGGCGAAGCGCCTGGTCGAAGACGCGGACCGCCACGGCGCGCGCGACGTCGCCGCCGGGCTGATCGCCGTAGAGGCGCGGCTTGATCGCTTCCAGGTACCAGTCGGCCAGATCGTTCCAGAGGAAACGGTAGACGGCGTTGGCGGCATCGTTGAGCCGGAGCCGTTCGTAACCGTCGGTCGCTTCGCGGATGGTGGCCTCGGCGCGCGCCAGGATCCAGCGATCGGCCACCGAGAGTTCATCCCGGATGACCGCATTCGCTGCGGAGCTGCCGATCGGGCGGACCTCGCCGTCCAGGTTGGACAGGATGAAGCGGCCGACGTTCCAGAGCTTGTTGGCAAAGTTCCGGCCGGTCGAGAACGAGCTTTCGAGATCGTCGGGGTCGAGGATGACGTCGGTGCCGACGGCGAGCCCGGCAATGACCGTGAAGCGGAGCGCGTCGGCTCCATACTGCTCGACCACGTCCAGCGGATCGATTCCGTTGCCCAGCGACTTGGACATCTTCCGATGCTGGGTGTCGCGCACGGTGCCGTGGAGATAGATCGTGGTGAACGGGACCTGTCCCTTGAACTCGAGGCCCGACATGATCATCCGCGCGACCCAGAAGAACAGGATCTCGGGCGCGGTCACCAGCGCATGGCCCGGATAGAACCGGCTCAGGCTGCCGTCGTCGTCGGGCCAGCCGAGCGAGGTAAACGGCACCAGCTGCGAGGAGAACCAGGTGTCGAGTACGTCTTCGTCCTGTCGCACGGCGCCGCCGCAGCTCGGGCAGGACGTCAGATCGACGCGACTCGCCGTCATGGCTCCGCAGCTGCCGTTGTCACAATACCAGACGGGAATCCGGTGTCCCCACCAGATCTGCCGCGAGATACACCAGTCCCGGATGTTCTCCATCCAGAGGGCGTACTCGGTGCCGCGGCGTTCCGGCACGAAGTTCAGGGTGCCGTCGCGATAGGCCTCCAACGCTGGCTTCGCAAGCGGCGCCATCTTGACGAACCACTGATCGGACAGCCGCGGTTCGACCACGGTGTCGCAGCGGTAGCAATGACCGACCGCATGCCGGTGCGGTTCGACCTTGTCGAGTAGACCAGCTGCCTCGAACTCGGCGACCACCCGCTTCCGTGCGTCGAAGCGATCGAGCCCCTGGAACCGCTCGGGCCCGGCTTCATTGATCCGGGCGTCGGGGGTCATCACATCGATGGCCGGGAGGCCATGTCGCGAGGCGATCTCGAAATCGAGCGGATCGTGGGCCGGAGTCAGCTTCACGGCGCCCGTGCCGAAGGCCGGGTCAACCGCCGCGTCGGCCACGATCGGCACCAGGCGATCGACCACCGGCAGGCGGATCATCTTGCCGACCAGGCCGGCGTAGCGCTCGTCGTCGGGATGCACGGCAACCGCGGTGTCGCCCAACATCGTTTCGGGGCGGGTGGTGGCGACGATGATCTGTCCCGATCCATCGGCCAGCGGATAGCGCAGCCGCCAGATCTGCCCGTCGACCTCTTCCTTTTCCGCCTCCTCGTTGGAGAGGGCGGTGAGGCAGCGGGGGCACCAGTTGATGATGTATTTGCCGCGGTAGATCAGGCCCTTTTCATAGAGCGAGACGAAGACCTCGCGCACCGCCGCCGAGAGTTCGGGGCTCAGGGTGTAGTAGGTGTGCTCCCAATCGCAGCTGGCGCCCAGGCTCCGGATCTGCTCCAGGATGGTCGATCCGGTCTCGGCCACGAAGGCTTCGACCCGCTGGATGAACGCCTCACGTCCCAGGTCGAATCGGGTCTTGCCCTCTTTGGCCAGCAGCTTTTCCACCACGTTCTGCGTGGCGATCCCGGCGTGGTCGGTGCCCGGCATCCAGAGCGCATCGCGGCCGCGCATCCGCTCGAACCGGATCATCACGTCCTGGACGCTCAGGTTGAGGCCGTGCCCCATGTGCAGTTGCGCCGTCACGTTGGGTGGCGGCATCATGATGACGTAGGGGGAACGGTCGCCGCGCGGTGTGAACAGGTGGCGGTCCTGCCACCACCGGTACAAAGGGGCTTCGACGGTTTTCGGGTCGTACTGCGGTGCCAACGGCTCGGTCATGCAACCTCGGGCTCTTCGTCCCGAACGATGGTGGGTCGATTGGGGGGCGTGCGGGGCGGCAACGGCGCGTCGTCCTCGCCCCAGACCAGCAGCCGGTCGACCAGGGTGAGGTCGCCGCCCAGGAGTTCGCGGACCGCGCGGATGGCGCGGCTCCGGCTCGAGCGGGAGGCCACCCAGCCGTGCAGTTCGAGGCCATTCCGCCCGATCGGCACCACGGTGAGTCCGTTGGCCTCGGCGCCCAGGAGTGCCTGGAGGCTCTGGCGAACCCGGCTCGTCAAATCAGCCTGGGAAGGTGGCGCGGCGCGCTTTCGGCGCCAGGGAATCAGGACCTTCCGGCCCCGTCCGGCCAGCAGTTCGCCGGCCAGGAGCCCGATGGCCAAACCGATCCCGAGACCGGTCAGTACGGTCGGGAGGAGGCTGGAACTGCCCTCGGGACGTATACGTCGCTGCGGCATACAGTTAACTTAATACGTTTCGGGAATTTTCACGAAGCAATCATGGCCAAACGACCGGTTGTCCGCTTGTTCTTCCTCGGTGTGCTCATCGCGGTCGGTTTGGGCCTGTTCTTCTGGCTCGCGCCCGCCTCGCCCGTAATGGTGCGACCGGCCGCGATGGAGTCTGCCCCATGAGTGTGGTTCGATTGACCCTGCCCGACGGTAGCGTTCGGGAGTTGCCCCACGGTGCCACCGGGCATGACCTGGCTCGCCAGATCGGTCCCGGGCTGGCCAAGGCGGCGCTGGCCATTCGCGTCGGCGATCAGACCTGGGACCTCGAGCGGCCGATCGAATCGGACGCCACGGTGTCGATCATCACCGATCGTGACCCTGACGCCCTCGGTCTGCTGCGGCATTCGGCGGCGCATGTACTCGCGACGGCCGTACGCACCATCTTCCCGAAAGCGGGGATCGGTTTCGGGCCGGCTATCGACGACGGCTTTTACTACGATTTCGAAGTGCCTCGCCCGTTCACGCCCGAGGACCTCGACAAAATCGAAGCGGTGATGCGCGACGTGGCCGCCAAGGATTTCCCCTTCGTGCGCGAAGTGGTCGATCGGGAGGAAGCCCGGCGCCGCTTTGCCGACGATCCGCTCAAGCTCGAGCGGATCGCGGAGTTGGGCGAGGACGAGACCATCACCATCTACACCGATGGGCCGTTCGTCGATCTGTGCCGCGGCCCGCACGTGCCCTCGACCTCGCGGCTCAAGCACTTCAAACTGCTCTCGACGGCCGGGGCGTACTGGCGCGGCGACGAGAAGCGGCAGATGCTGCAGCGGATCTACGGCACCGCCTGGTTCAAGAAAGACGATCTCGAGGGGTACCTCCACCGGCTGGAGGAAGCCCGGAAGCGGGATCACCGGCGGGTCGGACGGGAACTGGATCTCTTCCTGTTTCACCCGTTCGCACCTGGCGCAGCTTTCTGGACCGATCGTGGCACCACCATGATCAACGTGCTGAACGACTATCTGCGCGAGCTGCAGCGCGACGACTACCAGGAAGTCAAAACCCCGCTGCTCTTCAACAAAGCGCTCTGGGAGATGTCGGGGCACTGGGGCAAGTACAAGGAGAACATGTTCCTCGTCCTCGACAACGAGACGGGAGAACACGATATCTCGCTCAAGCCGATGAACTGCCCGTCGCACTATCTGCTCTACGGGTCGAAGAAGCATTCCTATCGCGAGCTTCCGATCCGCTACTGCACCTACGACGTACTGCATCGGAACGAGGTCTCAGGCGCGCTGTCGGGCTTGACGCGGGTGCGGCAGTTCCAGCAGGACGACTGCCACATCTTCCTCACCGAGGAGCAGATCCGCGATGAGGTGCAGCGGCTGACCCGGCTGATTCTGGGGTACTACGAGACCTTCGGGCTCACGGCGCAGCTCAAGTTCTCGACCCGTCCCGAAGAGCGGATCGGTTCGGACGAACTGTGGGACAAGGCCGAAGGCGCTCTACGGAGCGCGCTCGAGTCGACCGGGCACGCCTATCAGGTCAACCCGGGCGACGGCGCCTTCTACGGACCGAAGATCGACTTCCATGTCGAGGACTCGATCGGACGGACCTGGCAGCTGGGCACGATCCAGCTCGACTACGCCGCGCCTGAACGCTTCGATCTGAGCTACGTGGGCGAAGACAACCATGCCCATCGGCCGGTCGTGATTCACCGGGCCGTGAGCGGATCGTTCGAGCGGTTCATGGCGATCCTGATCGAGCACTTTGCGGGCGCCTTTCCGCTCTGGCTCGCGCCGGAACAGGTCCGGGTGCTGCCGATTTCCGATGCGCAGCGAGACGCGGCCCAGCAGGTGACCTCGGCGCTGCGCAAGGCGGGCATCCGCGCCACGCTCGATGCCGGCAACGATACGCTCAACTACCGGGTCCGGGCCGGCGAGGTGGCCAAGGTGCCGTATCTGGCCGTGGTCGGTCAGCGTGAGGCCGAGGCGGGCACGGTGGCGGTGCGGACCCGGGGAGCGGGGTCCAAGCAGGATGTGATGCCGCTGGAGGCGTTCCAAGCCCGTCTGGTGGACGACATTGCCCGCCGGCGCCTGGTTCCGTAGGCTGCCCTGGTTTCGAGCCCGAGGAGCGCAATGAACGTCGAGGAGCAGCTCCGCGCCGGGCTCGGCGACCGGTATCAGATCGAACGCCAGATCGGGGAAGGCGGGATGGCCACCGTCTTCCTGGCGCGCGACCTCAAGCATGATCGCCGGGTGGCCATCAAGGTGTTCCGTCCGGAGCTGGCGGCCACCATGGGGACCGATCGGTTTTTTCACGAGATCGAACTCTCGGCCCGGCTCCAGCATCCCCACATCGTTCCGCTCTACGATTCGGGCGTGGCGGGCGGCATCGTCTACTTCGTGATGCCATTCGTCGAGGGCGAATCGTTGCGGGACCGGCTCGATCGCGACAAGCAGGTGCCCTTCGACGAAGCGGTCGAGCTGACCCGCGAGATTGCCAGCGCGCTGGCCTATGCGCACGGGCAGGGCCTGATCCATCGAGACATCAAGCCGGAAAACATCCTGCTGACCGGCGGCCATGCCATGGTCGCCGACTTCGGGATTGCGCGCGCCTTGGGCATTGCGCAGCAAGGGCAGCGGCATACCGGGTTGGGGTTCGCGGTTGGCACTCCCGGTTACATGAGTCCCGAGCAGGCCACCGCCTCGGAGCTCGATGCCCGGACCGATCAGTACAGTCTGGCCGCGGTGTTCTACGAGATGGTGAGCGGCGAGGTGCCGTTTTCCGGCCCCACCGTACAGGCCGCGCTGGCCCGAAGCCTGACCGGGCCGCGGCCCAAGCTCACCAAGTTGGTCCGGACCGTTCCGCCCGAGGCCGACGCGGTGGTGGCGCGGGCGCTCGCGAGCGATCCGGCCGAGCGCTATCCCACGATCACGGCGTTTGGCGACGATCTGGTGCGGTCGGGCGGCGGTGGGCAGGCCGTTCTGGCCAAGCAGCGTCGCTTGCTCGGCGCCGTGGCGTTCTTCTCGGTTGCGTTTGTCGCCAGCCTGCTGGCACTCATCTTCTGGCCGCGCGAACCGGCCAGCCTGGTGCGCAAGGAGGCCGAGGTCATTGCGGTGGTGCCGTTCATGACCTCGGGTCCCGGCGTGGAGACGCTGGGCGAGGGTATGGTCGATCTGCTCTCGGCCAATCTCAACACGGTCGGCGGGATTCGTGCCGTCGAGCCGCGTCTGGTGCTGGCGCAATGGCACCGGCGGGGCGGGGCGGCGGATCTGGATGCCGATCGGGCGCTGGCCCGGGGGCTCAAGGCCAACAGCGTGCTGGTGGGCAGTCTGGTCAGCGCCGGTAACCGGGTCCGGATTTCGGCAACGCTCCACGGGCTCGACGGTGCGGAGCTGGCGATGGCGCAGGTCGACGGCGCGCCCGACAGCGTCCTGGTTCTGGTCGATCGCCTGAGCGCGGATCTGGTGCGCAGCATCTGGCAATCCAACGAGCCGCTGCCGTCGCTCCGGGTCAGCGGGATCACGACCAATTCGATGGAGGCCATGCGCGCCTTCCTCGACGGCGAACGGCTCTACCGCCGCTCGGTCTGGGATTCGGCGCAACTCGCCTTTCAGCGCGCGATCGAGCTCGATTCCACCTTCAGTCTGGCGTATCTCCGGCTCAGTTCATCGATCGGCTGGGTCGGTGGCTATGGCTCCCCGCGGGCAATCGAGGCCAGCGATGCGGCGCGCCGGTTTGCCGATCGTCTGCCGCCCCGGGAACGTTCGCTGGTCGTCACCTACAATCTCTTTTCCCGCGGCAATCGCGCCGCGGCCGACTCGGCCCGGCAGTATGTCGCCCAGTATCCGAACGACGTCGAAGGCTGGTTCGTTCTGGGCGAGACCTACTATCACAATCGGGCGGTCGATCCCCGGCCTCCCGAGGAGGTGCGGGCGCCGTTCGACCGGGTGATCGCGCTCGATTCCTCGCTGACGCCCGCTGCGCTGCATCCGGCTGAGATGGCCATTGCCTATCGTGACAGCGCGTTGCTCGAACGTTATGTGGGCGTGATGCGCCAGGCGGGATCAGACGAAGAGGCTCGTGCCTACCGCGCGGCGGCGGATCTCGGCTGGGGTCGGCGCGGAGTCGATTCCACCACCGTGGCATTGATCGGCGGCAGGCGTGGTGCGTACCAGGCGGCAATCCGCGCCGCGGAGCTCGCGCCGGACGCCGATGCGGAGCGGGTCTGGTCGTTGGTCGGGCTCACCTTCTCGGGGTCGGGCGGCGCGCCGTCGGAGCGGGGACTTGCCCGCAGTGTGATGGCGGCGGGGTTGGGTCGCTTCGAGTTGGCAGAGGCGATTGCCGATTCCCTGCAGGCCATCAATCCGGAACTGCGCTTCTCGGCGTTACTCTATCCGATCACGCTTGGAATCGCGCCGTCCGGCTTCGCTGGAGATCTTGCCACGCGGGTGCTGGCGGCCAAGCGGGTCAATCCGTTTCAAGTCCATACCATCATCCAACTCGCGCTGGTGCGGGGCGACCTGAACCTGGCCGGCCGCCTCGCGGACAGCTTGTTGGCGCGCGACACGGTCGCCGTCGGCGGCACGGTCCGGTCGCTGGTGGCGGCGGCCAAGGGCCGGGTCGTCCTCGCGCGCGGCGATACGCTGGGCGGGATTCGATTGTTAGGCAGCGCGCTCGACGGGACGGCGGGGACCATTCCTGCCTTCATGTCGGTCGCGGCCCGACTCGAACTGGCGACGGTGCTGGCCATGCGTCCGGAAACCCGGGCGCTCGGGCTGCTGCGGCTGCAGTATGGGTTCGAGGGCGATGTCGGCGTCATGCCGGTGACGCAACTCTTGCTGGGCCGGGCACTCGAGGCCGCAGGTCAGCGCGAGGATGCCGTGACCGCTTACGGGCGATTCCTCCGGCTCTGGTCGGCGGACGACGGCTGGGCCGCCGAGGCTCGCACGGCCGTCGGGCGACTGACCGGGGAGCCTTCACCGGTTCGCTGACAGCGCATCCCGGCCCCTTCAGGGCACCCCGCGGATTGCCTATCTTTTAGGCCGTACATTCTTCGACATCGAGAGTTCCATGTCCGACGCGACTACCCCCGTCATTCTCTCGGCCTGCCGTACCCCGATCGGGAAGTACCTGGGCGGCCTGTCTTCGTTCAACGCGCCGGCACTCGGCGCCATTGCCATCAAAGAAGCCGTTCATCGGGCCGGGATCGACGCCGGTGCGATCGATGAAGTCATCATGGGCCACGTGTTGCAGGGCGGTTCCGGGCAGGCCTCCGGGCGCCAGGCGATGATCAAGGCGGGCTTGAACGGCGTGATTCCCGCGCTGACCATCAACAAGGTTTGCGGTTCCGGTCTCAAGGCCGTGATGCTGGCTGCCCAGTCGATCAAAGCGGGCGACAACCAGCTGGTCGTGGCCGGCGGGATGGAGTCGATGTCGTCGTCGCCGCACTATGTCTACGGGATGCGGAGCGGCATCAAGGCCGGCAATCAGACCATGGTCGACGGGATGATTCATGACGGCCTCTGGGACTCGTTCGGTAACGTCCACATGGGCAATCTGGCCGAGTACACCGCCAAGAAAGCGGATGTCTCGCGGGCCGATCAGGATCGCTATGCATTCGACAGCCATCGCAAAGCGGTGGCGTCGATCGAGGGAGGCATCTTCAACGCCGAGATCGTGCCGGTCACGGTGCCCACCAAGGGGGGCAGCACGACCGTCGACACCGACGAATCGCCCCGCAAGGATACCTCGATCGAATCGCTGGCTAAGCTGAGACCGTCGTTCGACAAAGAGGGCAGCGTTACGGCCGGCAACGCGCCGGGCCTCAATGACGGCTCGTCGGCGTTGGTCGTTGCGTCGCTCGCCTATGCCAAGGCGCATGGTCTGACGCCGTTGGCCCGCATTACCGGGTACGCCACCGGCGGCGGGGAGCCCAAGGATCTCTTCTTCGCGCCAATTTTCGCGGTCCAGAACCTGATGAAGAAGGCCGGTACGACCATCGGCGACTACGGCCTGATCGAAGCCAACGAGGCGTTTGCGGTCCAGGCGCTGGCCGATGGGCGCGCGCTCGGTTGGGATTGGGATCGGGTCAACGTGCATGGCGGCGCGATTGCGCTGGGTCATCCGATCGGCGCCAGCGGGGCGCGGGTCCTGACCACGCTGCTCTACGCCATGAAGTCGCGCGGGGTGGCGACCGGATTGGCCACGCTCTGTCTGGGTGGAGGGAACGCCGTCGCGCTGTCCGTCGAAGCGGTCTGACGTTCGTGGAATCGCAAGCGACCAGTGCGCGGTCCCGGATCGGGGCCGTTGCCTGGTCGCTCGGCTTCATACTGGTGGGGTATAGCGCCACCGGCTTGCTGGGAGCAACGATCTACTGGCTCCTGCTCGAACGGCTGCCGGCAGGGGCCGTCGGGTACAGCGGCGCCGCGGTGATCCAGACCTCGGTCGGTCTCCTGGTCTTCGGCGCGTTGACGTGGCTGATCGGTCGCAAGGCGCTCCGACTCGACTGGCGCACTTTGGGCTTCGTACGTGCCGGCGAAGGTGTGCCGGGGTTCGGGAAGGGATTTGCGGTAGGTGCGCTGGTGGGAATCGGCGCGCTGGGCCTGAGTCTGGGAGCCGGCTCCGAGTGGATGCCCGACGGCGGCAGCTTCGGCGCCTATCTCGGCCGAGTGGTCTTGCTCGCGCTGATGTTGCTGCCGGCGGCATTCATGGAAGAGCTGGCCTTTCGGGGCGTGGCGGTGGCCGGGATGGCGCGGGGCATTGGGCGCGCATCGGCGGTCGTCGTAACGGCCGTCCTCTTTGCCGCTGCGCATCGGACCAATCCGAGCGTGACGGCCCTCGCGCTCGGAAACATTGCCCTTGCCGGGGTGCTGCTCGGGCTTACGTTTTTCGCTCGAGGCGGGCTCTGGACGGCCACGGGCGCGCATCTCGGGTGGAATGTTGCCCTGGCGGCGCTGGCGGCGCCGGTGAGCGGATTGCCGTTCGAGATCCCGTGGATCGATTTCGTGCCCGGTGAGCCGGCGTGGGTAACCGGAGGACCTTTCGGTCCGGAAGGTGGAATACTGGCGACCGTGGCGTTGACGGTCGGAATCCTGTTCGTGGTTCGGTGGCGAGACTTTCGGGAGGTATCATGAAGCAGGCAGCGGTAATCGGCGCGGGGACGATGGGGAATGGCATCGCCCACGTGTTTGCACAATATGGCTGGAGCGTGACTCTGATCGACGTGTCCCAGCAGGCGCTCGACCGCGCCCGGACCACGATCCAGTCCAATCTCGATCGGCAGGCCAAGAAGGGCGCCATTCCGACCGACGCTCTCCCGCAGATTCTCGGGCGGATTCAGACGTCGACGGCGCTCGAGGGGGCCGCGTCGGCCAACATCATCATCGAAGCGGCTACGGAGCAACCGCCGCTCAAGTTTTCGATCTTCGAGTCGCTCGACCGGATCGCGGCCGACGATGCCATTCTGGCGACCAACACCAGTTCCATTTCGATCACCGAGATCGCGGCCCGGACGCGGCGTCCCGAAAATGTCATCGGGATGCACTTCATGAATCCGGTGCCGGTGATGCAGCTGGTCGAAGTGATCCGGGGTCATGCCACCAGCGACCAGACCACCACCACCGTCCTCGAGATTTCGAAGGCGCTGGGTAAGACGCCGGTCGAAGTGCAGGACTATCCGGGCTTCGTGGCCAACCGGATCCTGATGCCGATGATCAACGAAGCGATCTACACGGTGATGGAGGGCGTCGCGACGCCCGAGTCGGTCGACACGGTGATGAAGCTGGGCATGGCGCACCCGATGGGGCCGCTCGCGTTGGCGGATTTCATCGGGCTCGATGTCTGCCTCGCCATCCTCGAGGTGATGCACAAGGGGCTGGGCGATCCCAAGTATCGTCCCTGTCCGCTGCTGCGCCGGATGGTGGCGGCCGGCTATCTGGGCCGGAAGTCGAAAAAAGGCTTCTACACCTACTGAGGTATTCCGATGGCCGAGACCATTCCGATCGGGGCCGATCACGCCGGCTTTGCGCTCAAGGAGCGCATCGTCGAGGAGTTGAAGCGCCTGGGCTACGCCCCGGAGGATGTCGGAACACACTCGACCGATTCGACCGACTATCCCGACTATGCCCACATCGTGGCCGATCGGGTGGCGCGGGGCAATGCCAAACGCGGCGTACTCCTCTGCGGAACCGGGCTCGGGATGTCCTACGCGGCCAATCGGCACCACGGCGTGCGGGCGGCGGTGGCCTGGGCGCCGGATATCGCCGCGCTGGCGCGCGAACACAATGATGCCAATGTCCTGGTTCTTCCGGCGCGATTCGTGACCGAAGACCAGGGACTCGAGATCCTGCGTACCTGGCTGGACACGCCGTTCGAAGGCGGACGCCATGAGCGCCGGGTCGCCAAAATCGAAGTGGAGAACGAATGACGTACGATCATGCGGCAGCGTTACGCGTTGCCGATCCGGTGGTGGCGGCGATGGTCGATCGGGAGCTCACCCGGCAGCGGGACGGGCTCGAACTGATTGCGAGCGAGAACTTCGCGTCGCGGGCGGTGATCGATGCGATGGGCACCCCGCTGACCAACAAATATTCCGAAGGGTATCCGGGCAAGCGCTACTACGGTGGCAATCAGGTCATCGACGAAGTCGAGCAGCTGGCCATCGATCGGGCCAAGGCGCTGTTCGGTGCCGAGTACGCCAACGTCCAGCCACATTCGGGTGCGCAGGCGAATTTCGCGGCCTTCATGGCGCTGATTCCGCCCGGCGAAACTCTGCTCGGCATGTCGCTGTCGCATGGTGGGCATCTGTCGCACGGGCACAATGTCAATCACAGCGGGACCATCTGGCGCGCGGTGCACTACGGGGTCAATCCGGACACCGGTCTGATCGAACTCGACGAGGTGCGGGCCATTGCGCTCCGGGAGCAGCCCAAGCTGATCGTCTGCGGCGGCAGCGCCTATTCGCGGATCATCGATTTTGCCGGATTCCGGGCCATCGCCGACGAGGTCGGTGCCAGGCTGCTGGTCGACATGGCGCACTTTGCCGGGCTGGTGGCCGGCGGGGTCTATCCGTCGCCGGTGCCGCATGCGCAGGTGGTTACCACGACGACGCACAAGACGCTGCGCGGACCGCGGGGCGGGCTGATCCTGGCACAGGCCGATCTGGGCCGCGCCATCGATCGGTCGGTGTTCCCGGGGACGCAGGGTGGTCCGCTCGAGCACGTCATTGCGGCCAAAGCCGTCTCCTTCGGTGAAGCGCAGCTGCCGGAGTTCCGGGTCTATGCGGCGCAGGTCGTGGCCAATGCCAAGCGACTGGCGGCCGGCCTGATGGATCGGGGCTTCCGGATCATTGCCGACGGCACCGATTCGCACGTCATGCTGGTCGATGTGCGGAGCCGGAATATCACGGGCAAAGCGGCCGAGACGGCGCTGGAGCATGCCGGCATCACGGTCAATCGCAATACGATTCCGAACGATCCTGCCTCCCCGTTCGTGACGAGCGGAATCCGTCTCGGCACTCCGGCCGTCACTACCCGCGGGATGGGAGAGGTGGAGATGGACACGATTGCCGAACTGATCGACCAGGTGCTGACCTCGCCCGACGAGGCGACGATTGCCAGGGTTGGTCGTAAGGTACGCAGTCTGGCGTCGGGATATCCGCTCTATCCGCCGGGCCCGACTGCCGCGCAGGCTGCGAGCGGCAATGGGCATCCGACCGGCCGGCGTTCGGTCGGCGTTGCCACCGGAGCGCGGAAGCGATCGTGATCGAGATCCGCCTGGCGCCCGAGCTGGTCGATCGACTCCGTCGGTCGGAAAGCCACTACGATGAGCAGGCGTATCTGTTCGTGCTCGAAAGCATCGAGTACATCCAGAACCGGCTGACCATCCGGCGCCATGTGACCGGGCAGGAACTGGCCCGGGCCTGTCGTGATCATGCGCTCGAACAGTATGGCCTGATGGCTCAGCAGGTGCTGAGCCATTGGGGCATTCGGCGCACCGGCGATATCGGGCGGATCGTCTTTGCGCTGGTGGAGGTCGGTCTGCTGATCACGCAGCCGGACGATCGGGTCGAAGACTTTCATGCGGTCTACGATTTCGATCAGGTCTTTTCCGAGTCGTACCTGTGGCGCGGGGTACCGCGCAACGCCTGCCGTCGGAGCCGGGGCGAGACTTCCGAGCGCGGAGCCTAGCGGAAACGCTGGAGGAGGGCGATCGGCATGTCGGCACTTCCCGTCGTTTCTGCTCAGCAAGCATCTGCCTGGGATCGATTGACGGTCGATGCGGGTCTGCCGGCCGCGGCGCTGATGGAAAACGCCGGTCGCGCGGCGGCGGCCGTTCTTACCGCCCGATACGGCGCGGCGATGGGGCGGGGCACCTTGATTGCAGCCGGCCCCGGAAACAACGGCGGCGACGGCTGGGTGATAGCTCGTACGCTGCATCAACTGGGGTGGCCCGTCTGGGTCGTGCCAGTTGCCGGGAACACCTCACCGCTCAATCGGCTGCAAGCGCAGCTAGCGGAGGTCGCCTCGGTTCGGGCGCTCGAGGCCGACGGACCCTGGCCCGCGGTCGGCCTGGTGGTCGACGCGCTGCTCGGAACCGGCGCCTCGGGCCGTCCCCGTCCGCCGATGACCTCGCTCCTGGCCCGCCTGGCCGAACTCGACCTTCCCATAGCAGCCATCGACGGCCCGACCGGGCTCGATCTCGATACCGGCGTCTCCCGCGATGCGCTCCCGGCCGATCTCACGCTCACGTTCGGCGGTTACCGTCGCGGGCATCTGCTGGCCCGGGATGAGGTCGGCGACGTCATGGTCCTCGATATCGGGTTCGTGCCGGCGCCCGCCGAGTGGCCGACCGTGCTACGCGAGCGCGATGCGGTCAAAGCGGCGACCCGGTTGGCGGCGTCCAGCCACAAGGGAACCCGGGGCCGGGTGGTCATCGTCGGCGGCGACGTCGGGATGACCGGGGCTGCGCGGCTTGCAGCGCGGGCGGCGTTTGCGGCGGGGGCTGGTCTGGTTCACGTGGCGGCGCCGCCCGAAGCGTTGGCCGTGCTGGCAGGAGCCGAGCCCGATCTGCAGACCGTGGCCACGGGATTCGATCGGCCAAGCGACGCCCTTGCGGAGCTTGCGTCCAAGGCCGATGCTCTGGTGATCGGCCCCGGGCTTGGCCGCCAAGGCGACCGGGCCGATTTCGTCGGCGCGCTGGCGGCTATTGGCCAGGCGCCGCTCGTCGTTGACGCGGATGCGCTGATGGCCTTTCAGGGCAGTCCGGTCCGCTTGGCCGAGATCCTCGCCGGGCGTACCGCGGTCCTGACCCCGCACGCCGGAGAGTTTCGCGCCCTCTTTCCTGAACTCGCTTCATCCCTTGGCGTCGATCCCTGGGCTGCCGCAACCGAGGCGGCCGCGCTGTTGGGCGCGACGGTGCTGCTCAAAGGGGTCCCGACCGTGGTGGCCGGGCCGGGTCATGCCGCAATCACCGTGGCAGCCGGCAATCCCGGCTTGGCAACCGGCGGGAGCGGGGACACCCTGAGCGGTGTGATCGGCGCCTGGCTGGCGCAGCGAGGGGAACCCGGACTGACTGCAGCGGCAGCTGCGCATGCAATGGGCGAAGCTGCGGATCACGCCGCGCGCCGCCTGACCGCGCGCTCGGTGCGCCCGATGGACGTGATCGCTGCGCTGCCCGATGTCTGGCGGCGGTGGGATCAGGTCCGGCGCGAGGTCTCGGCGGCACCGGCGCCGGTGCTGCACACCCTCCCCGCGCCGGTCGGAGTCTGAGGTGACGGGCACGCGGCTCGGCAGCGGTGGCGAGTTCGATCGGGTCCGGGCCATCGCCGAGGCCTTGGGCGACGACGCCCGGCATCTGGGCGACGACTGCGCCTTTCTGCCCGGCGGCTGGTGCGCCAGCACGGATGTGAGTGTCGACGAGGTCCATTTCCGGCGCGCCTGGCTCGATCCGGAGGAAATCGGCTGGCGGGCGACGGCAGCCGGGCTGTCCGACCTGGCCGCGGTAGGCGCGTCGGCGGATGCGGCCCTCGTGGCGGTCGTGTTGCCGGAGTCCGATCCGACCGACCTGCTGGCGGCGCTGATGCGGGGAGCCGGCGCCGCGGCCCATTCGGTCGGTGCGCAGGTGGTGGGAGGCGACCTGAGCCGAGGAACGCAATTGGCCGTGACGGTCACGGTGCTGGGCCGAACGGACCATCCTGTCCGCCGATCAGGCGCCCGCGTGGGCGACGCGATCTGGGTGACCGGCACCTTGGGCGGTGCCCGCGCGGCGCTCGAGTCGTGGCGCCGTCATCGCGCTCCTGAGCCGGAGCATCGCCGCCGATTTGCGCGGCCGGCGCCCCGCGTCGAAGCAGGGCAGTGGCTTGCCGCGCACCGAGCCACCGCCATGCTCGACCTGAGCGACGGCCTCGCAGGCGATCTCGGCCACCTGGCGGCCGCCAGTGCGGTCCGGCTGGAGGTCGATCTGGACGACGTGCCGATCGATCCGGCCCTGCCGGCGGTTGCTGCGCTGGTCGGTGAAGCTCCCCAGCTGTTTGCGGCGGTGGGTGGGGAGGATTACGAGTTGCTCGTGACCTTGCCGGCAGATGTCGACCTCGCGGAGGGGCTGCCGGACGGCCTTCCGTTGACGCGCATCGGCCGCGTGGTGGAGGGGGCGGGGATCTCGCTGCGATTTGCCGGTCAGCCTGTCCGCCTCAACGGCTTCGATCATTTTCGATGATGCTTTTCTTCTATGCGACGCGGTACTTCATCGCGAGCGCGGTGTTCACGGTGTACTATGCCGCTCGCATCCTGGTCGCGCTGATCTTTCGGATCCAACCGGTGCCGGGCGGAGTCTACGATCGGATTCAGCGGTCGTACGGGCGCGCCATGCTGGCATCGACGGGAATCTCGGTGCAGGTGGAAGGGCTGGAGCGGATGCCGCCGGGGCAGCCGGTCGTGTTCATCTCGAACCATCAGTCGTGGGTCGATATCTGGGCGCTGCTGGTTGCGTTGCCTGGCGTGCTCCGGTTCGTCTTCAAGAAGGAACTTTCCCGGGTCCCGTTTCTCGGCTGGGCCATCAACGCCTTGGGACACGTTTCGATCGATCGGGGCAACCGGGGGTCGGCCTTCGCATCGTATGACCATGCTGCGGAGCAGATTCGGGGCGGTGTCTCCGCCATCGTCTTTGCCGAGGGGACCCGGAGTCCGAACGGCAGCCTCCAGTCGTTCAAGAAGGGGCCGTTCGTCCTGGCGATCTCTGCGCAGGTACCCGTCGTGCCGGTCTACTGTGAGACCTACGAGCGGCTTCCCAAGGGGAGTGTGGCGCCGCGGCCGGGGGTCGTCACGGTCCGGCTCGGGACCCCGATTGCCACGGACGGCCTCGATTATGCAGAACGGGATGGGCTGGCCGATCGGACCCGGGAAACCCTGCTCAGGCTCGGGGCCCGGCCCTGAGTTGGCGGAGCGTGCCGGGGACGCCTATCCTTAGCCCCGGCATCGATTTGTCTTTGACCCTCTAACTTCGAGTCAATGTCCACAATCATCGCAGTACACGGGCGGGAGATCATCGATAGTCGCGGCAATCCTACGGTCGAGGCCGAAGTTGTGTTGGCCTCGGGCGTCAGGGGCCGGGCCGCCGTTCCGAGTGGTGCATCGACCGGCGAGCATGAAGCGGTCGAACTTCGTGACGGCGACCCCAAGCGCTACGGTGGCAAAGGGGTGCGCGAAGCGGTCAAGCACGTCAATGAAATCATCGGTCCTCGGCTCGAGGGCATGGCGGCCGAGGATCAGATTGCCGTCGATGCCGAGATGATGGATACCGACGGCACGGTCAACAAGGGCAAGCTGGGCGCCAACGCGATCCTGGCCGTCTCCCTGGCGGTGGCGCGCGCCGCGGCGGAAGAAACCGGGCTGCCTCTCTATCGCTACCTGGGCGGCCCGATGGCCCGGGTGCTGCCGGTGCCGATGCTCAACATCCTGAACGGCGGTGCGCACGCGAGCAACAACGTCGATGCGCAGGAATTCATGGTGTCGCCGATTGGTGCGGATACCTTTGCCGACGGCCTCCGGATGGGTGTGGAAGTATTTCATGCCCTGAAGAAGGTGCTGACCGGGATGGGGCTCTCCACCGCGGTCGGCGACGAAGGCGGCTTTGCGCCGATGCTGCCGTCCAACGAGGCGGCGCTCGACGTGGTGATGGAAGCCATTCGGGGCGCTGGGTACGAACCCGGGCGCGACCTGGCCATCTGCCTCGACGTGGCGGCTTCGGAACTCTACGACAAAGCCTCCGGCGAGTACGTCTTCAAGAAGGGCGACAAGAGCCGGCGCTCAGCCAGCGACATGGTTGCGCTGTATCAGAGCTGGGTCGATCGGTATCCCATCGTCTCGATCGAAGACGGTCTGGCCGAAGATGACTGGGAAGGCTGGCACGAACTGACCGAGCGCCTGGGCGACCGGACTCAGTTGGTGGGTGACGACCTGTTCGTCACCAACGTCGACCGTCTGGGCCGCGGGATCGAGGAAGGCGTCGGCAATGCCGTGCTGATCAAGGTCAATCAGATCGGCACCCTGACCGAGACGCTCCAGTGCATCGAGTTGGCCAAGTCGAGCTCGTACGGGGTCGTGATCTCCCACCGCTCGGGTGAGACGGAAGACACCTTCATCGCCGACCTGGCGGTTGCCACCGGCGCCGGCCAGATCAAGACGGGCAGTGCCAGCCGGACCGATCGGGTGGCCAAGTACAACCAGTTGCTCCGTATTGCGGAGGAACTGGGCGAGCTCGGCCACTATCCGGGTCGGGACCTGTACGCATTGTGACTCCGCGACGCTGGGTCTTCATAGCGGCGCTGGTGCTGGCCCTCCTGTTCGGTATCCAGGCGGGCGAGTACAGTACGCTCGATTGGCTGGCGTTGCGTAAGGAAGAACGGATCGAGGCTCGGCGGGTCGGCGAGCTGCAGCAGGTCGTCGATTCGCTGACGCGGTATGCGCAGCGAATCGAGTCCGATCCGGAACTGCAGGAGCGAATCGCCCGGGAGCAGCACGGTATGCTGCGCCCGGGCGAGCACGCGTTCATTCTCGAAGACGTGCTGGAGACCAGGCGCTAGCTTCGTATTCCGTACGACAATCAGTGCGCGTGCCGAGATTCGCGACGGCGGAATGCACCGGGCGTGTGTCCGGTGTAGGCCCGGAAGACGCGTGTCATGTGGCTCTGGTCGGCAAAGCCGCTGGATGCGGCAATGACGCTGAGCGGATGGTCTCCCGTACGGAGCGCGCGGGCCACATGCTCCACGCGTAACCGCCGCAGGTACTCGCTGGGAACGCATCCGAATCGCTGACGAAAACCCCGCGTCAGGGTGAAGGGGCGAACCCCCAGACGACGTGCCACCTCGGTCAGCGAGAATACTCCGGCATATTCGCTGCGCAGAATCTCCTCCAGCTGGTCCACCCATGCCGGGATCGTCCCGGTGCGCTGCCGGTCGACGTCGCGGCCCAGCAGTGAGGCAACCTCCAGTACCGACCCCGCCACGGAGAGCTCGGACCACCGATCCGGCTGGCGCACCTCGTGGACCAGGCGGAGCAGGGGCGTCACGACCTCGCGGCTTCGGGATTCCAGCGACCGATCGATGGCAAAATCGTGCGCACCGAGTTGCCGTACCCAGGTATCGCTGATTTCGACGTGGAGGGAACGCCCCGGAAGGCCGGGAAATCGGTTGCGATGCCGCTCGCCCGGAGGGTGATAGATGACCAGCCAGGGTTCGAGCGCTCGTTCGTGCCGGCCGCATTGTTCGAACCAGCGACCTTCGAGCACCAGTTCGAAATAGGCGCGTTCGTGGGCGTGGAATGCGGTCTTCAGTCCGGCCGGCGTCTGCACTTCGGTAACGACGAAACTGTCGAGTCGGGCGGTGCGCAGCGTCTCGCCGAAGAACGCCCCGGCCGGCAGTAGATCCGGCCGAGGAGAACGGGGCGATTCCGATGGTTGCGACACGGGCACACTCCGTCATGCGTGAGGGCCGGAGTATCGACCGGATCAGGCCGGTTTGTCGAGGGCCTGCGTCAGATCGGCAATCAGGTCCAGCGGGGCTTCGATGCCGATCGAATACCGGAGCAGCCCGGCTGGAATACCGAGTGCGGCGCGCTGCGCGGGCGTGCACTCGACGTGGCTGGTGGTCTCGGGCGGTCCGATGAACGACTGCACGCCGCCTAGGCTGGCGGCACAATGGGCCAGGCGGATGGCTTTGAGAAACGGTCCGACCCTCGCGGTGCCTGCCGCGAGGCTGAAGCTCACCAGGCCGCCAAATCCGCTCATCTGTTTCCGAGCAATCTCGTGTCCCGGATCGTCGGTCAGTCCGGGATAGTGGACCGATCCGACGGCGGGATGCGAGCGGAGAAACTCCGCCACCAACTGCGCCGATGCATTCTGTCGCTCGACCCGGAGCGCCAGCGTCTTCATGCCGCGGAGCAGGAGGTACGCCGTATCGGGGCTCAGGCAGGCGCCGGTGATTTCGCGGTATTGAAAGACCCGTTGTACCAGTGAACGCGAGCCGCAGAGGGTTCCGCCGACGGCGTCTTCATGGCCCCCCAGGAACTTGGTTGCGCTGTGGACCACCAGATCCGCACCGAGCGTGATCGGCCGGCAATTGATCGGCGTGGCAAAGGTGTTGTCGACCACCACGATGGCGCCAGCGGCGTGGCCTGCCTTCGCGAGCCGGGCAATGTCGAGCACCTTGAGCGTCGGGTTGGTCGGGGTTTCGAAGTAGAGCACCCGGCACCCCTTGGCGACTTCGGCTTCGATCTGTGCATGATCGGTGCTGTCGCAGAGGGTTGCCTCGACCCCGATCCTCGGCAGCAATTCGAGGAACAGGCGGCTGGTGGCGCCATAGGAGTCCTTGATGGACACGACGCGGTCGCCGGGGGCCAGGAGCGTAAAGAGGGTGTTGCTGATGGCCGCCATCCCGCTGGCAAAGCCGATGGCCGCCTCGGCGCATTCCAGCGACCGGATCTTCTCTTCGAACGCGGCCACCGTCGGGTTGGTATTGCGACTGTAGATGTGTCCGGGGCGGGTTCCCTGGGCCACGGCCAGCCATTCGTCGTAGTCCGAATAACTGAATGAAGCGCTCCGTACCAGCGGAATCTGTGAGGCATGCGCGAGAGTCTCTGCGTCGGCGTGTTCGCCGGCCCAGACGGCCCGGGTTGCCAGCGTGGTTGAATCGAGGTGCATCGTCGTGTTCCTGGTCGCGAGATTTGGGATGGAGACAACCTCGGCAGGCAGGCCGTCTTTGTCTTGAATCCCGAGCGCGGTTGGAACGTATTTGCCGGCGCGAGAGCCAGGGGCTGGCGGGCGTCCGGCTGGCGCGGAGGATTGGATCGGGGGCGATTCCCCGACAGATTTGAGGGATGGATTCCTCAACGACCTCCTCTGTCGCGGCATCCAGTGACCATGCGCTCCGGCGCTGGCTCTTCTGGTGTATCGTCGCTGTCTATCTCGCAATCGTCGTGGGGGGGATTACCCGCCTGACCGAGAGCGGGCTCTCCATCACCGAGTGGAAACCGGTCTCCGGAATATTCCCGCCACTGACCGATCAGGGCTGGGCGGATGCGTTCGCCGCGTTCCAGGCCATTCCGCAGGCGCAGAGTACCCATCAGGGCATTACCCTCACCGGCTTCAAGTTCATTTACTGGTGGGAGTGGCTGCACCGGATCGTCGCGCGTGGCGTGGGACTCGTCTTTGCGGTTCCATATGTCGTCTACCTGCTGCGCGGCATGATTCCGCGGCATCTGCGGCTCCGTCTGGCCCTTTTACCGATCCTGACGCTGGGGCAGGGCGTGCTGGGCTGGTACATGGTGCAAAGCGGCCTGGTGGGGCGCACTGAGGTCAGCGCGTACCGTCTGGCTGCCCATCTCGCCCTTGCGCTCGCGATCCTGATTGTGGCCCTCTGGACCTGGGCCGATCTGCGCCCCCGACGGGCCGATCCGCCGGCCAGCCATGGCTGGCGTCGTTCGGTGCTCGCGGTCACCCTCCTGATCGGTGTGACGGTCATCTCCGGGGCGTTCGTCGCCGGACTGCGGGCCGGATTCATGTACAACACCTTCCCGCTGATGGGGACGACGTTCGTCCCGCTGGGGTACGGTCTGATGTCGCCCTGGTGGGTCAACGCGTTGGAGAATCCGATTGCTGCGCAGTTCCACCATCGGATGCTGGCGCTCACGACGGGTGCGCTCGCCCTGGTGCTGGCATGGCGGGCCGGTCGCAGTACGCTGTCGACCGGGGCGATCAAGGCGGTCCGCCATCTCGGAGGCGTCGTCGTGCTGCAGGTGCTGATCGGGATCGTGACGCTGCTGCTGGTGGTGCCGGTGTTACTCGGTGCGCTGCATCAGCTGGTCGGGGTTGCTGCGCTGACCGCCGGGGTGCTTGCTGTGCATCGCCTCTCCGGTCGAGGTGCGACCTGATACAAGCGGGTTGTACCGCCGCCCTCATTTGAGTTCAGATCCGCCACTGGTCCGGCCGTCAGGGCAGGGAGTCGATATGTATCTCCTTCGAGTTGCGTTCGTATCGGTGGTATTGGGGCAGGCGATTCCGGGCGCTGTGCTCGATGCGCAGGAACGGACCCCGCTCTATCAGTCCTCGTCGCGAGGGGTCTCGGTGGCAGCCCCGTTGCCGTTCGGGGAGGACGACGCCGCGCGAGACGACCGCTGGCTGGGCCTCGAAGCCCGTGATGCCCGCTGGGCGGTCGACGGCTCGGGCGTCTATTTCCGCTGGCATCGCAAGCCGGTCCCGGGACAGTATCCCGAGCAGGACCCGTGGTTTCTGGTGACACGCGACGGGGCGACCGTGCGCGAAGTACCAAGTTCGGAAGCGGTGCCGGATCGGGCCCCGAGCTGGAGCCGAGATGGGCGGGTGGCGGTATGGAGCGAGGACGGGTCCTTGCTGGTCTATCATGCGGGGCGACCGGCCGATGGCGTGCGTCGGGTCCTCACCTTCGGTGGACGGCTGGGTCGTCCGCTCGTCAGCGCCGACGGACTCTGGGTCCAATTCACCTACGCCGGCGACCTCTTCAGCTACGAACTGCAATCGGGCGAGGTCCGCCAGGTCTCGCGCCGCCACCAGTTGTCGCCGGAATCGCGTGAGGGCGCGCGCTGGCTGGTTGCGCAGCAACAGGACCTGTTCGAACGGGTCCGCGACAGTGTCGCGCGGCGCGCCGGAGCGGCCGCTCGGCTGCGCCTCGCTCCCGGCGCGGCACAGGCCATTCCCGTGCTGCCGGGCGTCGTCCTGGAGCAACTCCGTCTTTCCCCCGATCGGCGGTTCATCACCTTCGTCGCGCGGACGCCGGCTGCGCCGAGGCCGGTGACCCGCTTCATGGATTATGTGGCGCATTCGGGGCACGCCGAAGTCGAGACGGCGCGCGCCAAGGTCGGTGAGCCGCAGGATCGTTTCCGATTCGGCGTGGTCGCAATCGATCCGACGGTCGACCCCGACAGCATTCGCATCACCTGGGTCGAGCTTCCGGAGGCCGGCGGTCGTGAGCTGATCCCGGCGGGGCCGTACTGGAGTGTCGAGGGCAATCGCGCCGTCGTGCAGTTCTCCTCCGCCGATTGGCGCGATCTCTGGATCGCGGAATTCGATCCGGCTACGGGGCGTGCCCGGGTCGTGGCGCACGACCACGATGACGCCTGGCTCGGCGGGCCGGCCATTCAGCCGAATCGTGGTTCGCCAACTCTGCTCGAATGGTTGCCCGGCGGGCGACTGGTGTTCGCCTCGGAGCGGTCGGGATGGAGCCATCTGTATCTGCTCGAGCCGACGGGCCAGGTTCGGCCGCTCACGACGGGTGACTGGGAAGTGCGGACCGCCGAGCTCTCCAGGGATCGAACCACCTGGCTGCTGGGCGCCGGCCGCGATGGTCACAGCAACGATCATCTGTATCTGCTCCCGGCAGCCGGCGGAGAACTGACGCGTCTCACCGAACAGGATGGGCGTCACGTCGGCGCGCTTGCTCCGGATGGAAAGCGGCTGGCGGTCCTCTTCGGGTCGACTACGCAGCTGCCCGATCTCTTCCTGCGTGACGCCGCGCGCGGCGCCCCCGAACGCCGGGTTACGGTCAGCGGTACCGATGAATATTTCCGCCGTCGTCTGGTCCGGCCCGAGATGGTGTCCGTCACGCATCCGGACGGCAAGCCGGTCTGGTTTGCCCTGTATCGCCCCGCCAAGCCTAACGCCGAACGGGCGGCGATCTTCCATATCCATGGGGGCGGCTATCGGCAGTTCAGTCACAATGGCTGGTCGGTCTACGGGTACGGCCTGCACGTCGGGCTGATTCATCATCTGCTGGAACGCGGCTACACCATCGTCGACTTCGACTATCGCGGCGGGGCGGGGTACGGGCGGGACTATCGAACCGATATCTATCGATCGATGGGGCAGAAGGATGTCGACGGCGCGTTGCCCGCCATCGACTATGTGGTGCAGCAGCTCGGTGTCGATCGCCGCCGCATCGGAGTGTATGGCGTGTCGTACGGCGGCTTCTTCACGCTGATGGGGTTGTTCCGCCACCCGGGTGTATTCGCCGCCGGCATCGCGAATGCCGCCGTATCCGATTGGGCTCACTATTCCCACGACTGGACCAGCCGGATTCTCGGCGTGCCGGCAGAGGACTCGCCGGCGTACCAGGTGTCGAGCCCGATCAACCATACCGCGGGGCTCGCGGATCCGCTGCTGATCGTCCACGGCCTGGTCGACGACAATGTGCAGTTCCAGGATGCGGCGCGTCTGATCCAGAAGCTGATCGAAGATCGGAAGCGTTTCGAAGTCATGGTGTATCCGACCGAACCACATACCATCCAGACCGAGGCGAGCCGGCGGGACTACGTCTGGCGGACGGTCGAATTTTTCGATCGGCATCTGCTCGGACCAAAGTCGGGGTCCTGAGGTGCAGCGGAGCTTGCGGGCCGTGATCGACGCGTGTCTTGACGCGTTTCCCCGGCAGGAGAAGGACTGCCGATGGGACGGGTAACGGTCGTCGGCAGTATCAACATGGACATCGTGACCACGGCGCCGCGCTTGCCGCGGATCGGCGAGACCATTGCGGGGTCCGCGGTGCGTTTCCTGCCCGGCGGCAAAGGCGCCAATCAGGCCGTTGCCGCCGCTCGGATGGGAGCCTCGACGAGAATGATCGGACGGGTTGGCGCCGATGGATTCGGGGAGCAGATGGTGGCTTTCCTGCGCGAGCAGGGCGTGGAGACCGGACAGATCGGAACCGCCCCCGATCTGGCGACCGGTGTCGCCGTCGTGGTCGTCCAGGACGATGGGGACAACGCGATCCTGGTGGTACCCGGCGCGAACCAGGCGCTTCACCCCGCCGATGCCAGCGCGGACATCGGCACGTCTGGCGATGTCGTCGTGGCGCAACTCGAGGTGCCCGATGCAGCAGTGGCCGCAGCGTTGGCCGCGGCCCGGACCCGGGGTGTGACCACGATCCTCAACGCGGCGCCGGCCCGCCGAGGAGCGATCGGGCTCCTGGCCGATACGGACGTGCTGGTCGTCAACGAGATCGAACTGGCAATGCTGGCCGGGTGCGAAACCCTCGCGGACTCGGACCTGGTGCCGGCAGCCCAGTCGCTCTGCCGGCGCGCGGGGCAGAGTGTGGTCGTGACGTTAGGCGGTCGCGGCAGTCTCGCGGTGGTCGAGGATGGAATCATCGAGGTAGCGGCGCGATCGGTTCCCGTCGTCGATACCACCGGCGCGGGAGACTGCTTCGTCGGTGCAATGGCTGCGGACTTGGCTGCCGGTGTTTCGTTGGCCGCCGCTCTCGAGACGGCCAATGCCGCGGCCGCACTGTGCGTCGGGCGCCCCGGGGCGGGAATCGCGATGCCGTATCGATGGGAGGTCGTCGAATCGGTCGCGGGGTGAGGGGCCAGGGCCGTCTCGGAACCTTGACCGTGAACTGCCGTACGGATAGGATTGGCACCCCTGCGGCAGGGTAGCTCAGGTGGTTAGAGCACGGCACTCATAATGCCGGGGTCGCGGGTTCGAGTCCCGCCCCTGCTATCGTTCAAGCTGTTGTTGTGTAACACTTTACGCCTCCGCAACGTGCGGGGGCGTCTTGTTGTATCGCTTCGGCGATCTTGCGCGTCCGAGGGGTCATGATGCGTCGCTCCGGAGGAGAAACTGCTGCGGGCTCGGGTGATCCGGCCAGTATCTGCGCAGCGTCCGGGGGTGCTGGCACACCATGAGCGGCGTGGTGTGGCGCAGCCGATGGCTGCTCGGTCTGATCCTGGCGATGCCGGTGTCCGGAGCGGCGCAGCCACGTCCGCCGGTGGCCGTCACGGGTACGGTCGTCGACTCGCTCTCGGGTGAGCCGATTCGCCTCGCGGTGGTGCGGGTGGCGGAGTCCGGCAATTCACAGCTGAGCACGGATGCCGGGAGGTTCCGGCTCGAGCTCGTACCCGGCCGCTGGACCGTGGATGTGCGCCGAGTCGGCTACCGTCCGGTGTCGATTCCGCTGTCGGTCGGATCGGACTCGTTACACCTCGTGGTCCGGCTCGCGGCGCGTCCCCTCGAACTGGAGGAACTCACCGTCACGGCGGAGGAGGACCCGGCCGAGCGGATCATTCGCCGCGCCATTGCCGCCAAACGGGACGCGCTCGACGGCCTGCGCGATTACGAGCACCAGGCCTTCGTGCGGCTCCTGATTCGTGACCTCACCAAATCGGCAGACTCGGCCGAATCGATTCTGGCAATCACCGAATCCCGGATCGACGCCAGCTGGCAACGGCCCGATCGATACCAGGAACGGATCGTTGCGCGGCGCCAATCGGGCAATGTGCCGGCGGACAACAACGTCATCACCGTTGGCGAGTTGCTCAACTTCGGTCGCAATCGGATCGAGTTCGGGCCTCATCTGCTGCCGTCGCCGATTGCCGACGATGCGCTGCGCCACTATCGCTACCGGGTGCTCGACACGCTGCGTCTGGAGCGAGGGCTGACTTATCGCCTGGCCCTCGAACCGCGTTCGGAGGTGGCTCCGGCCTTTGTCGGCGTCATCGACATCATCGACTCGACTTATCGGGTGCATGCCATCGATGTCGGGCTCAACGCGAGCGCGCAGCTGAGTCCGCTCGTCAACGTGCGCTATCGGCAACTGCTGGCGGAGCAGGAGGGCGGTCTCTGGTGGCCGCGGGAAATCCGCTTTACTGCGGAGCTGGCTTTCAAGGTCCCGCTGCCGGGCCTGCCCAAACGACTGGGCGTCGAACACATCGCCACCATGGGACCGTTTGGGGTCGATCGCGGCATCGATCGGGACTTCCACTATCGGGTCGTGGTGGCGCCGGATGCGGATCGCGCGGATTCGTCCCGTTGGCGCGACGTTCCCGGTCCATCCCTCACGCCGGTGGAGGCGCGGGCCTGGGTGCGCATCGACTCGATTGCCGATCGGCGGCGCGGACCGCTGCGGCAGATTGCGCGGCTGATACTCGACGGGATGGTCGATGCGCGAGGCGCCGACTTCCTGCACTTCAATCGAGTCGACGGTGTCTATCTCGGCGGCAGCATCATCCAACCGATCGGCAACGATGTGCGGGCCGTCGCCAAACTCGGCTACGGTACCGGCGACGATCGGGTGCAGTATCGCTTCGGCACCGATGTCCGAGTCCTTCCCGCGCGGGATCTCTGGGTCGGCTGGCGTTTTCACGACGAAACGCTGGCTCGGCCGACGCTGCCTTCGCAGGGTCGGGACGCCACCCTCAAAGCGCTGGTGGCTCGTGACCCGTTCGACTACTACCGGGAACGCGGCTTGATCGTGTCGGTCGATTCCCGCTTGGTCGGCAAGGTCCGTCTCGGGGGCGACTATCGGGATGCGCGGCAGACCAGCCTGCCGGTATCCTCCGATTTCACGGTGCGGCGGGGCGATCGCGTCGTCAGGGAGAATGGCCCGATTCAGGAAGGCCGGCTCCGGTCGCTCACCGGTCGGTTGAGTCTCGATACCCGGCCGGTCGTTCGCGGCAAGAGCGGCGACTACCCGCTGCCGGTACCGTCCTGGAGCCGAGTACAGTTCAGCGCGGAGTGGTCTGATCCGGATTGGATCGATTCGGATTTTTCCTATCGCCGGCTTCAGTTGGACGCGATCCATCGGCGGCGCGTCGGAACGATCGGGACGCTGACGCTGCTGGGAATGGCCGGCTGGGGTACCGGGGCGCTGCCGCTGCAACGTCAGTTCGGGGTCGACCATGGCACCGATCTCTTCGGGCTCGAACGGATCGGCTTCAACAACCTGGGCGACACCCTCTTTGCCGGGAATCGGATCTGGGCGCTGACGGCCAGCCATGAATTCGGACGCCTGCCGTTTGCGGCGAGCGGCATCCCGGTCGTGCGTGATCTGCCGGTGCGGGTGAGCGTTCATGGCGGAGTGTTCCGGACGGCATGGCACCGCAGCTCGGGAACGCGCCCGGCTGGTGCGCAGGATGCGACCGATCGGATGTACAGTGAAGTCGGCGTGCGGTTCGACGGGCTCACGCCATTCCTGGCGCCGTTCGACTTGACCGTCGCAATCACGCGCCAGCTTTCCTCATATCCGACCAAACGCTGGTCCATCGGATTCGGCTTTTTCCGCTGACATCGCCAGGGACCTGCTGGTCGGCGGCCGAGAAGCGATTCAGCCGCTGCCTGCCGAGCGGTGAGGCGGGTCGACGGCTGAGGAGACGGCGGGGTTCAAGGCCGCGAGCGCGCCCCGATCGTTTCCTGATCGGCGATCCCGTGGTGTGCAACCGGCTGGACGACTTTCGCCGCGATTGGCGGAGGAAACGATCGGAGCCTAGTGCCTGAGGCTGAACACTGGTCGAGCGCTGCGTGAACAAGGCTGCGGCTGGCCTCCGCCGCATCCCGCCGGCCCTGATTGCGCCCCCGATCTGATCTCGTATCATTTCAGAGATTCGTCTTTCAACCCTCCTGCCGGAGCCAGGCTGATGTCGTGGCAGATTCGAAGTTCCGTATCCCGCCGGGGTACGGCGTGGCTGGTTGCGTTGAGCGTGCTGGTGACGTGGAGCGATGTGTCGGCCCAAGCGGTGGCGCGCGGCGGAGACCTGCGCGCACGTATCAGCACCACGGCGTACGGCGTGCCGCACGTCGAGGCCGCCAGTCTAGCCGGGGTCGGCTTCGGCCACGGCTATGCCATCGCGGCCGCGGATCTCTGCACCATTGCCGATCGTTGGGTGACCGTGCGCGCGGAGCGATCCCGGTTCTTCGGTATCGAAGGCAAACGAGACGGTCGCCAGACGGTGACGAATCTCCAGAGCGACCTGTACTGGCAATGGTTGATCGATCGCGATGTCGTCGGCCAGGAGTTGCGGCAGCCGCCGCCGTCAGGACCCATTCCCGAAGTTCGAGAGATCGTGCGCGGCTACGTCGCGGGGTACAACCACTATCTCGAGGAAGTCGGCGTTGCCAACCTGCCCGACAGCCGTTGCCGTGGCCAGGTCTGGGTTCGGCCGATCACGGAACGAGACGTCTATCTCCGCGCGCTGCACACCGCGATGATCCTCAACGCCAGTTGGATCGGTCCCGTCGTCGATGCGGTGCGACCGGGTGACAGCGCCAGCGGACCCCGGACGCCCTCGCCGGAGGGCGAGGCCGAGCCGCGCCTGACCATGAGCAATGTGATTGCACTCGGCCGCGACGGTACCAACAACGGGAAAGGTATGGTCTTTATCAACCCGCACTGGCGCTGGCACGAGCCGGAGCGGTTTTTCGAAGTCCATCTCACCGTCCCGGGTGTGCTCGATGTCTATGGCGGGACTTTCTCCGGTATTCCGCTCGTGCTGCTCGGCTTCAACCGGAACGTCGCGTGGAGCCATACTGCCAGCGTGCCCAAGCGAGAAACGATCTATCAGCTCCGCCTCACTCCGGGCGATCCCACCGCCTATCAGTACGAGAGAACCACTCGGCGCATGACTCCGCGCGTGGTGTCGGTCGAGGTCCTGGGCGAAGACGGAAAGCTGGCTCGGCGGAGCCACACCTTCTGGGAAACCCATCTGGGGCCGGTCGTTACCAATGCCAATTTCGTCTGGACTTCGACGACAGCCTATGCCGTGCGGACCGTCTCGACCAGCTTCCGGTGGCTCAATCAGCACTACGAGATGAACGTGGCCCGCTCGGCCGAGGCTCTCGACCTTGCCGGACGCCGCTACATGGGGCTCGGCTGGCTCAATACGGTTGCTGCGGATGATCAGGGACGGGTTATCTATGCGGATCGCTCATCGGTTCCCCATGTGACCGATGCGATGCGCACCGCATGCGTGACCTCGGATCTCGGCAAGGAACTCTGGAGCCGGCAGCAACTGCTGGTGTTCGACGGCTGGCGCAATGACTGTGAATGGGGCACCGATCCGGACGCACCAGTGCCGGGGATCTTCGGTCCCAAGCGCCTGCCGATGCTCGATCGGTGGGACTACGCCACCAACTCGAACGACAGCCATTGGGCCAACCATGCCGGCAATCTGCTCGAAGGGTTCGACGCCATCGTCGGCGACGAGCAGACGCCCCGGAGCCTCCGGACCCGGAACGGGCTCCATAAGATCGCAGGCCGTCTCCGCGGCACCGATGGCCGGCCGGGTAATCGTTTCTCACTCGCGGATCTCGAAGCGATCACCATGGACAACCGCGTCTACTCGGCGGAACTCTGGCGCGATCCGTTGGTCGCGTACTGCCGGACTCTGCCGATTCAGAAGGGCATTCCGGAAGCCTGCGACGTACTCGCCGCGTGGGACATGACGGACAACCTGGATAGTCCGGGCGCGGTGCTCTGGCGCCGTTTCATGGAGAACCTCACGCAAGCCGCGCAGCCCGAGGCTGACCTCTTTACCGTCCCGTTCGATCCCAAGGACCCGGTCTCTACGCCGCGGGGGCTCAATGCGGCCAATCCTCGGGTCGGCCGCGCGCTGGCTGCGGCGATCAGCAACCTGCGGGATTCGGGCATGCCGCTCGCCGCCAAACTGCGCGACTATCAGATCGAGGAGCGTTCCGGCCAGCGGATTCCCATCCATGGTGGTCCGGGGCAGACCGGGCAGTACAACCTCATCATGAACGGTTCGGGGTGGGTGCCGGGGAAGGGGTGGAACACGATCATGCATGCCACCAGCTACGTGGCCTGGGTGCAGTATACCGACCGGGGCCCGGTCGGACGATCGTTGCTGGCTTCGTCGCAGTCGGACGATCCCGATTCGCCCCATCACGGCGACCAGACGTTGCTCTTTTCGCGCAAGGAGTCGAAACCGATCCTCTTCGATCGGAAAGACATCGAGGCCGATCCCACGCTCAAGGTCGTCGAGCTCTGCCGGACGGCTGCGGGCCGGAGCTGCCAGGGCAACTGAACCGGTCATTGCAACGAACGCCGCCTTGCCGGGATCTGATCCTGTAAGGCGGCGCTTTTTTGTGGCCGTTGACCTAAATAGCTTAGGCTAAGAGATTGAGGCAACACCGTCAGGAGCACCCATGGCCGGTTCCGTCGATCTGCTGCAGGGAACCCTCGATTTTCTGATCTTGAAAGCGCTGACCTGGGGCCCGAAGCACGGCTTCGAAGTCTCCCGCTGGATTCGGGACACCACCGATCAGGCGCTCACCATTGAGCAGGGAGCGCTCTATCCGGCGTTGCATCGGATGGAGCAGCGCGGCTGGCTCGAGGCCGAGTGGGCCATTACCGAGCACCGGCGCCGCGCCAAGTACTACCGGCTCACCCGGCTCGGCCGGAAACAGTTGCAGACGCAGGACGCCGACTGGCGCCGCTACGTGGCGGCGGTAGGGAAGATCCTCGCCGCGGCCAGGAGTTGATCATGGGTACACTCCGATCCCTCTTTCGGCTGGCGACCGGCAGAAGCCGGGTCGAGGCGGACGTCGCGGACGAGCTCGAGCTGCACCGCACGCTTGCCGAGGAAGAGCTGCTTCGCCAGGGCGTTGCTCCGGAAGAAGCGGCCCGCCTGGCCGCCGATGAGCTGGGCGACCGGGCAACGCTCTCGCGGCAGGTGCTTGCCATCGACCGGGTGCGGGAACGCCGGATGCGCCGCGCCGAGGTGATCGGCAAGTGGCAGAGTGACCTGCGGCTCGCCAGGCGCGGTTTCCGCCGCGATCCCTGGTTCACCGCGGCGGCCGTTCTGCTCGTCGCGCTTGGCGTCGGCGCCAATATCGCGGTCTTCAGCATCCTGAACGCCGCCTTCGTACGCGCGCTGCCTTATCCGGATGCGGATCGGATCGTCACGGTGGTGGAGACGCGGCAGGGGCGAGGGATGTCGGTGGCGGGTCCCAATCTCCGCGACTGGCAGCGCTCGGCCAACGACTTTACCCACCTGGCGGGCTACTATATCACCAATACGGTGCTGACGGGGGCCGGCGCTCCGGAGACGATTGCCACGGCCGTGGCCTCGCGAACGTTTCCTGCCGTGCTGGGCATCGATCCGATGCTGGGCCGGTGGTTCGATGCGGAGGAGGCGGTCGCCGGCGGCGCTCCCGCCGTGGTGCTCAGCGAAGGATACTGGCGCGATCGTTTCGGCGCCGATCCGGACGTGCTCGGCAGGCAGGTCCGGGTCGACGGCCTGGCCGCGACCGTCGTGGGCGTGATGCCGCGCCGCGTCGATTTCCCGGTCGGTGCGCAGATCTGGATGCCGGCCGAGCGGTGGGACGACGGCCCGAGCCGGACGGCCCACAACTGGCGCGTCATCGGCCGGCTCCGCGCCGGTGTCGGTCCGGAAGAAGCCACCCGGTCGCTTTCCGTGCTCACCAGGCAGATCGTCGCGGGTGAAGGCGACAGCGATTTTCTTGCCGACGGGGCCAGGGTCACCCCATTTCGGCAGACCCTGCTCGGGCAGTCCCCTCGGGTGCTCCGGTTTCTGCAAGGCGCGGTCGGCCTGCTGCTGCTGATCGCCGTGCTCAATCTCACAGCCCTCCTGCTGGCGCGGGCCGCCAAGCGTCAGGGCGAACTGGTGATGCTCCGGACGCTCGGGGCAACTCGCGTCGATCTGATTCGCCGTTTCGTGGTCGAGAGCCTGCTGCTCACGGCCGCCGGCGTGGCGCTCGGGGTCGCCGCCTGGCTTCCCCTTCGGGCGGCGCTCGTCCGGGCCATCGACCGGATCGTCCCCTTCGTGCGCACATTGCCAATCGACCTCCCGTTCCTGGCGTTCATCAGTGGGCTCGTCGTGGTGGTTGGCATCGTCGCGGGCGTGGTGCCCGCGCTCTGGGCCGCGCGGTCGGTCGAACACGGCTCCGCGGCGCGTCCCAGCCATCGGATCGTCGGGCCGAGCCGGGTGCTCCAGACGCTGATCGGGGTCGAGGTTGCGGCGACGTTCGTGCTGCTGGCCGGGGCCGGTCTCCTGAGCCGGAGCCTGACGCGGATGCTGGATCAGGATCTTGGCTTCCGGAGCGAAGGACGGGTGGTGATCCCGCTGCCGCTCCCGGTCGATGCGGGTAATCTGGCCGGCGATCTCGCACGACGCGGGCTCGTGCTCGAAACGGCGCGTGAGCGGCTGGCGGCGATTCCCGGCGTCGCGTCCGTCGCGCTGACCACCGCCGTCCCGCTTCAGGGCGGGTCGCCTAACGGTGGCGGCATGATCCAGGGTGAGCCCTCCAGCACTGGCGGGCCGGGGGCTACCGCCGACTTCCGGGTGGTGAGCCCGGGGTTCTTCGAGGTGCTGGGCATTCCGGTGAGCCGCGGGCGCGACTTTACCGCGCACGACCGCGCCGGCGCTCAGCGCGTCGCAATCGTGAACGATGCGTTCGTTCGGACCTACCTGCCGGGCGGTGATCCGCTCGGTCGGTTGGTCCGCATGCCCGGGATGGACATCGTTCCAACGGGGGAGGACTGGGCCGCGATCGTCGGCGTCGTCGGCGATGTGCGCCAGGATGGCCCCGGAGCGGAGCCGGCGCCGACCATGTACTTCCCGCTCGGCCAGCGGCCCCAGTTTCGGTTGGTGAGCGCGGTCGCCCGGGTCGACGGTTCTCCCGGTCCCGTCCTGCGCGCGGCGCAGGCCGAACTCGCCAGGCTGGATCCGGAGATGCCGTTCGACGGAATCTTGCTCGCCCATGCCCTGAACGACGTCGTCGCCGTACCCAAGCTACGCACCATCGTGCTTGGCGTTTTTGCCTCGGCGGCGCTCCTGCTGGCGGGCGTCGGACTCTTCGGCGTTGTCGGCTTCATCGTGCTGCGACGGACCCGGGAGATCGGCGTCCGCCTCGCGCTCGGTGCGCCGCGGACCAACGTCGCGGGGGCGGCGTTCGGGCACGCGCTCCGTCCGGTGCTGCTCGGTCTCCTGGCCGGCGCGGCCGTGGCGCTCGGAGTAGGACAGGTGGTGCGCGGTTTTCTCTTCGAGGTTTCGCCGGGCAATCCGGTCGTCTTTGCCGGCGCGGCCGCGCTCGTGCTGACCACCGCCGCTGTCGCGTGTATCGGGCCGATCCGGCGCGCGCTCGCGGTCGATCCGGCCACCGTGCTCCGGGCCGACGACGCGCGCTGACCTGGCAGGTGCGCGGCGCCGTTATGCCGAGCTACTGGACGGCGTTGAGGGTCTGGAGCAGTCCATACACCGCAACCCCTCCCAGGATCGCGAGTCCGGCCAGGAGGGTTTTGCCGATGTGCTTGTAGCGGGTCGAGACGCCGGTGATGTCACGGACCGGGACGTTGACCCGCTGAATTGCGAGATCGGTCGGGAACCCCGTCAGGGTGTCGTTCTGAATCTTCGGACTGAAGACCGTGATGCCCGAGGAGTCGGCGGTGCTGACTCGAACGACCTCGGGGTTCCTGGCCAGCACTTCCGTGACCGGCACGTTCTGGGTGCGCCACGCGGTGCATCCGCTCAGTGTGCCCACGATCAGGAGGCCTGAGGTCGTTCGTCGCATGGTTGCTTTCATGATGACACCTGGGGTGAGGCAGCGTGTTTGATACGGCGGGCCGCGGCCGGGGCAAACGCCAGTTCGAACGGCGACCGCTGGGCAATGGTCTCCCACCATCGGATGGCTTCATCGACGCGACCGACCTGCTCCAGCAACTCGGCGCGGAGATAGCGCTGGTAGGTACCGGCAAAGAACGGCGATCCGACGGCGTACTGAAACCAGACATCGGTTTTCAACCGTTCCAGCGCGGCTAGCGCGTCACCGGGGCGGCCTTCGAGCCGCCACGCCAGCGCATCCAGCGTGCGTCCCAACTGTTCGGCCATGGCTTCGGCGCCGGCTGGGACCGCCAACTCGGAGAGGGCTTCCGCAGCCAGACGTACGGCGGCCGAGTCGTTGCGGCGGGCGGCCAGGAGACCGAGCAGGTAGCTCCGCAGGTGCGGATGCAGCCCGTCGTGAAATACGAACGGCGGCGCGATGCTCGCGGGCAGATCATCGGGGTTCCAGACCTCGAGCTCGGCCTGGACCTGATCGCGGACCTCGGCCGCCACCTCGGCAAACGGCAGCGCGGCGAAATAGGCGCGCAGTTCGAGGCCCCAGACCGGTTCGAGACGGCTCGCGGTCGTCAGCCGGGTGGTGACGGCCTCGTCGCGGCCCAGCGCCAGCTCGAGATGCGCCAGGATGATATTGCCCAAGGCCGCAAAGTCGGTCGACCGAGCCGCGGGAAGCACGGCGGCGGCAAGGCGCTCGGCGCCTTCCAGATCGCGGACGTAGAGCGCGATATCCGTAAATGCGCGCGCGATCACGAGCCCCGACGCCTTGGCCACCGACTCGACCACCGCATCCTGCTCAGCAAGTGAGCCGAGCGCGAACGCCCGCAGCACTTCGAGCCCCAACGCCTGGTCCGCAGTGGGACTCAGCTGGAGGACGCGCTCGACCAGGCGGGCCAGATCGTCGCCACGTCCTTCCATGGCCGCAATCCGGGCCAACTGGGTCAGCGCGCCGACATGCGCACCATCGATGCGTAGCGCACGCTCCAGCGGTTCCCGCGCCTCCGCGATCGAGCGGCCCCGGTACGGATTGGCGTGGAGCAGCAGATCGCCGAGCAGGTACCAGGGCTCGACGTGCTCGGGAAAGGCCATGGTGAGGCTGACGTAACGGCGCTCCGCCTCGCCGGTGTGGCCATGGAGCCAGGCGTGCTGGGCTTCGAGGAGCAGACGGTCGTGGTCCGAAAGCCGGTCGCGATGGCGGTAGGCATCGGCCGATGCCTGCCGGGCCGGGCCGATCAGCGCATTGGCCGCGAGCGATGAGGCCAGCCGATAGTAGGCCAGCGCAAACGAGCGATCCTCGACCGTCGAACGCCGGAACAGGTCGAGCGCCTGGAGGTGGCGGCCCAGCCGGAACTCGTGTTCGCCCTGCAGGTAGGCGCGCAGGGCGGGGAGCGAACTCGTCGTCAGGGCGGCGAGCCGGCTCAACCGGCCCGCAGCGGATTGATCGAAGTCGGCCACCAGGCGACGGATCAGTTCGTCGACCAGGTCGAAGAGGCCGCTTTCCGTTTCGGTGCGTCCCTCGACCCTGGCACGTAATGTCCGATCCGCCTGATGCAGGCTGACACTGGCTTCGAGCCGTCCGCCGCTCTCGACAATGGTGCCGATGACGAACAACCCGGCTCCCAGCTGGTCGGCAATTCGCGCCCCGGTGGCGAGATCGGCGCCGGTTGAGGCGGTTGGTCCGGCGAGTTGCACCACGGTGCGGGGGTCGGTGGTGCGCAGCGCGCCGGTGCCGTCGAGCTTGGTGCTGAGCAGATCGACCATGCCTTCGGCGAGATAGGCAAAGGCGGGATCGCCGCGGACCACGAACGGACAGACGGCCACCAGCCATTCGTCGCGCGTGGTGGTGGCCGTGGTCGCCGCTGCCGCCGGTCCGGCGTTGCGAATTCGCTCGGCCGCCGAGGTCAGCTTGGCGTGGGGCGCCGTGCCCAACTCGGTCTGGATCCGTTCGGCGGCCTGGGCATAGAGGCGGAGGGCCAGGCTGCGTTCGCCCCGCCGCTCCAACTCCAGGAGGTAGGCCAGGATGGCGTCCTCGTCCTGCGGCGCCAGCTCGATGGCCCGCTGGGCCCAGCGGGCAGCGGCGGACAAGTCGGGCAGGGCGGTCCGAGCCAGGCGCCAGGAGGCCAGGGCCGCGTCGTACCGGCGCCGAATCCGCTCCCGGTCGAGCCACGCCTCGGCTTCCGGCGCGCCCTGGACGTAGAAGCCGTCGAGAAAATCCCCCCGGTAGGCTTCCAGCGCCTGCTCCAGCTGGTTCTCGTCGATGGCCTGGTCGAATGCGTTGGCGTCGCACCAGATCCGGTCGCTGGCCACCCCGACCTCTTCGTCGCCCCGACTTACGACCAGATCGGATCCGCCCGCCTGGCGCAGGAAGTAGAGGGCGCGGCGCAGGGCGGCCCGGGCGTGGTCCTGATCCAACTCGGGCCAGAACAGGGCCAGGAGCGAGTCGCGCCGGATCAGCTTGCCGGGTTTGGCCGAAACCAGATAGACCAGGAGCGCCAGCCGTTTGGGCTGCTGGAGCACGGCCCGAAGCTCGGCCCCGTCCGAGGAACGAAGGTCGACCGCTCCCAGAGTGCGAAGCTCGATCATGCCGGTAAAGGTGTCACGAAGCGAGAAACGATAGCAGTCACGACGGGGTAACGGGGGGGGACGATTGTCTGGAACGTAGACATCCACAAAGGACTTCGCAAATGACCTCGATTCCTCTGCCTTTCGACCTGCCGCCGCTGGCGCGGGCCCGTTCCCGCGCGGAGCGGCCTCGCATCGTGCTATATGCCTGGTGGGCCCCGTCCGAGTCCGAAGCCGATGCTTTGACGGCCGAGCGCGGATTCGAGCCACCGGCTGCGAAAGATTGCGCGGATCGCCGGTCGGGAGACCCGATCTAGCTCGGCGCGTGCAACCGCCGTCCGGGCATTGGGGCGGCGTGGAATGTGCGACCACATCGGCATATCTGAATTTCATCGGTCGGAATCGGACTCCGCAGTGAGACTCGATTCCGGTCTGATTCCGTTCGTTTGCCGGAGTGGTCGATGGTACGGTCATCTGCTGTTCGTCACGCCGTCCTTTTGGTTACCCTGACGGGTGCCTGCATTACCGAGCGGGAGCACCTCGAACCGCCCCCCGGCTCGCCGCCGGGCGCCCTCCGCTGGTCCGACCCTTCGATCTGGCCCGGGAATCGAGTCCCGGCTGCGGGTGAATCGGTGACCATCCCCGCGGATCGGGTGGTGGTGCTCGACGTATCGCCTCCTGCGCTGCGCAATCTGACGATCGACGGTCAGCTGCATTTCGATCGGCAGGATCTCGATCTGACCGCCGATTGGATCGTGGTCCGCGGCGGGCTTCGCATCGGGACGGCCGATGCGCCCTATACCCATCGCGCGTCGATCACCCTGACCGGTTCCGATACCGAGGACGTGCAGGGCATGGGTGGCCGGGTCCTGGCGGTCCTGAGCGGAACCCTCGATCTGCATGGCGAGTTGCGGACTACGTGGACGAAGTTGAGCGCCACCGCCGAGCCGGGCGCTACCCAGCTTTCGCTGGCCGGTTCGGTCGACTGGCGCGCCGGTGAACGCATCGTGCTGGCTTCGACCGATTTCGATCCGTTTCAGGCTGAGGAAGTCGTCGTCACAGCGGTGCAGGGGAATACGGTGTCATTCCAGCCGGCGCTCCGGTATCGCCATTGGGGCGTGGTCCAGCAGATCGAGGGACGGCCGGTCGATCAGCGCGGCGAGATTGGGCTCCTGAGCCGCAACATCGTGATTCGGGGAGACTCGACCAGTCTCACGACCGGGTCCGGTGGACAGGTCGTCGTCAACGCCGGGGCGGAGGCGCGAGTGCAGGGCGTCGAATTCACCCGGATGGGGCAGAAGGGCAAGCTGGCCCGCTACCCGATGCATTGGCACATGGCGGGCTCGGTCGAGGGGCAGTACTTCCGGAACAACAGCGTCTGGAAGACGTTCAACCGCTGCCTAACGATCCACGGTACTCAGCGCCTCGCGGTGGCGCGGAACGTCTGCTACGACAACCTGGGACACGCCTACTTTCTCGAGGATGGCGCCGAGACCGGCAACATCCTGGAAGACAATCTCGGCCTGGTCACCCGGCGGCCCGACGTGGCCGACCGGGTGCTTCCGTCGGACAACGACCCCGCCACGTTCTGGATTACCAATCCCGATAACGTCCTTCGGCGCAACGTGGCGGCGGGCTCCAGGGGCTTCGGGTTCTGGTATGCCCTGCCGGTTTCGCCGACGGGAATGTCGGCGGGGCATCCGGCGCTGCCCAGGCAGACGGCGTTAGGCGAGTTCTCGGACAACGTGGCGCATTCGAACCGGAACACAGGGCTCAACGTCGATCATGGACCGAGACCCGACGGCACCATCGAAACCGCGCATCATACCGCCCGCGAAACGCCCGGTAACACCAGCTCGGCCGTGGTGCCAACGGTCTTCCGCAATTTCGTCGGCTACAAGCACAGCGGCCGCGCCGTCTGGCTTCGGGGCACGGGCCACAAGCTGATCGGCGCCGTGCTGAGCGACAACCACATCGGCGCCACCTTCGCATCGAGCGAGTCGTTCCTCGAAGCCGCCCTGATCGTGGGGCGCACCGACAATTCGGCCACGGCGTTCACGGCCAACTTCCCGGTCCGCGGCTACGAGTTCTACGACGGCCGAGTCGGCGCGGAACGGGTGACGTTCGTGAACTTCATACCCAGCGGGTCGAACTACATGAGCGCGCTGGGGTACAATCGGGCCAACGGGTTCCCGGTCAACCCCCGCAACTTTGCTGCGCAGCTGTCGTTCGTGAACGCCAACCGGCTCTACTTCGAGAATCCCCGGGACGACAAAGACGGCGACAAGGCCTCGGCCGTGCTCGATACGGACGGCAGCCTGACCGGGGTTGCCGGGCAGTTCGTCGTGTCGCGCGCCAACGTGATGGTGACGCCCGGCTGCCGGCTCGACGCGACCTGGAACGCCCACATTTGCGGCGGGCGCTACGTCAACATCCGGATCCGCTCGGCCGACCAGGCGGCGGTGGCACCGCTCGACCTGGTGCGCGACGACGGCGCGACGACCGGATATGTCGGCGTGCCGGGACAGGCGTACAACGTCTCGGCGACGGTACCCGCCGGGCGCACCTACCGGGTCGTCCACCGGACGGCGTTGCCCACCAAGCCACAGTTCTACGCCAACGGCCTCGCGCAGGGCGACTGGGTCCGGCTGGCGTTGCCGTATCAGGGCGCCGGCATCCGAGTCTATCGGGACTACAGCACGACTACGACAATCCCGGCTGCCGCGTCGCTGGCGGAACTCGATACCAGCACCGGCGACCGCTATTTCTACGATGCCGCCGCCAAGGTCCTGCATCTCAAGGCCATGGCACGTCAGGGTCGGGACTGGGCCACGCTGTTCGTGACCCCCTAGGGCAGCCCCACCGGGGCGGAGGTTACTTTTCGGCACCGTTCGACCGCCGGGTCGATTCTCCTCTGAAATCTCTCTTTAAGGAAGCTCCCTATGCGGACTCTCCTCCGAACTGTCGGCGTGGCAGTCGCCCTCGGCGTTGCCGCCACGCCCGTCGCTGCCCAAGGTGGCCGACTCGATCTCCTCAAAGCCGAAATCGAACGGGTGGCGCCGATCTCGGGCGGTGTGCTGGGGGTCGGCATTCATCACATCGAAACCGGACGTGAAGTCTTCGTGGGCTCCGGTGATCATTTCCCGATGGCCAGTTCGGTCAAAGTCCCGCTCGCGGTGGAATTGTTGCATCAGGTCGACCAAGGCCGGCTCCGGCTCGACAGCATGATCACCTTGGAACCGAGTGACCTGCATCCGGGCAGCGGGACCTTGACGCGGCTGTTCGACGATCCGGGTGTGGCGCTCTCGATTCGGAATCTGCTCGAGCTGATGCTGCTGATCAGCGACAACTCGGCGACCGATATTCTGTTTAGGGTCGTGGGCGGCGGGGAGCGCGTCAATGCACGGATGGCGGCGCTCGGTGTCCGCGGCGTCTCGGCCGATCGTCCGACCCTCAATCTGATTGCCGATGCCGTCGGGATCACCAATCTGCCTCCGGAAGGGCAGTGGAGCCCCGGCCTGTTCCGGAGCCTGCCTCGGCCTCGGACCGACGAGGAGCGGAAGGCGGCGGTCGACCGATTCTATGCCGACAAGCGGGATACGGCGACCCCGGAAGGGATGACGACGCTGCTTCGGAAGATCTTCAAAGGCGAGGCGCTGAGCCCGGCCAGCACGGCGCTCCTGCTCGACATCATGTATCGCTGCGAAACCGGCGACGCCCGGATCAAGGGCCTGCTGCCTCCCGATATCCGCGTGGCTCACAAGACCGGAACGCTCGGCCTGGGTGTAGCAGCCGATGTCGGGATCATCGAACTGCCGAACAACGGCGGTCATGTCGTCGTGAGCGCCTTCGTCAAGCGCTCGACCCGCGAGACGCCGGTGCAGGAACGCGCCATTGCGCAGGCAGCGCGGGCCGCCTACGACTTCTTCCTCTTCAATCCCGGTCGCTGAGGGTTGTTCGAAACGAAAACGGGGGACTCGGCAGGTTGCCGGGTCCCCCGTTTTCGTGAGTGGTGTCGGCGTCAGCTCGACCGGATGTAGTGGCAGCCCGCTTCCTGCGCGCGGATCACGGCAAAGACGCCTGACGGCTGCAGGATGACGCCCGGGTACAGATGCTCGACGACCCGAGCCCGCGCGGCGGGCCGCTCCAGTTTGTCCTCCTTGGCCACGATCGAGATCAGCGAGCCAAGTGCGAGGTCGCAGGCCAGCGCGATCCCGCCGGTCGCGAAAAAGCCGTCGAGGTTGAGCCCCTTCCAGCTCGCCGGGAGCTGATCGTCCGAGGTCAGCACCGGATTGAGATTCGTGATCTTGTTGGTCTCTTCGTCCTTGATCTTGAGCTTTTTCCCGAGCTGGTAGCGATCCCAGAAGGCCTGGCTCATCGCCAGCGGAATGGCCGAATGGCGAATCACGGCGACCGCCGTCAGGTCGGAGCCGTCGACCCCCAGCGCGGCCATGTACTGCCGGCGCCAGATGACGGCGCGCAGCACGCCGAAGCCGGCTTCCATTTCCGGCGCATCGAATACGGCGCGGTGTTTCCCTTTGATCCGATCGGGCCACCGGGTGTCCCACTCCGTGGTTTGCGCGGCTTGCGCGTGGGTCGTTTCGGGATCGAGGGCGCCCAGGCCGGCGGCAAAGACGGCGCCGGTGGCCAGGCGTTCGAGGAACTCACGGCGAGGAGTGGACATACTGGACGCTTTCCGCTGGAGACAAAGGTTCGAGATGCGGGACGAAGGACGCTGCAATACGTTGCCGGGCGAGCGTCGCGAGCGCGGTGCGATCGTCGCCGTGGATCGGGTCGGAATGAAAATGCACGGTGCCGGCAAAACCGTGGAGCCGGCAGAGATCGATCAGGTGCGGCAGAAACGTCGCCGTGCCCCACCAGCAGATGGCGGTGCGCGCGGGCGGCGCATCGACCGGCGTCTGATAGTACAGCGTTGCGGTGCGGACCGGACGCGACTCGGCCACGGCCCATTCGAACAGCGCGGCCTTCATCGGATAGATGGTCGCGCCGTCGGAACTGGTTCCTTCGGGAAACGCGATGGCGCCGTCGCCCGATCGGGTGCAGTGCTCGATGGCGGTCACCGCCCGCCGGGCATCCCGGCGGCTCGCGCGATCGAGGTAGATCGTGCCGACCAAGCGGGTGAGATAGCCGAGAAAGGGCCATTCGGCCAATTCCCGCTTGGCGACGAAGACGGTCGTTTCGGTGGTGGCCAGGAGGAGCAGGATATCGACGTAGCTGACGTGGTTGGCGACCAGGAAAAACGGCGGGGCGGGCGGGGTGCCGTAGACGCGAATCCGCATCCCGGCAATCCAGGCGAGGCCCCGGGCCCAGAGCCGGACGACCCGGTTGCGAGCCCGGCGCCGCCAGATGGCGCGCGGGCTGGCGAGAGCCATGCCGACGATCAGAACGGGCAACAGGAACACGGTCCAGCCAGCCGCGGCGAGCAGACGCAGCAACGCCCGCATCCCGCCGGGTTGGCGGAACTTGGTCCACAGGCTGCCGGCTTCGGCGCCCAGAATTTCGTCGCGTACGTCGGTACGAATGGCGGTCACCGGGGATGGATCCGAGGTCCGAAGAATAACAGCGGACCGGCTCTGGCGTCCCGTGGAGGAATCGGGCAGATTGCGCCGGCGTCCCCCGCGGCCTGATGCCGGCGGGGCGGGTTTCCTGGGTCTGTGAGGAGCGTCGGAACCGATGAGAACCTTCGTCTATTCGCTGATGAGTGTGGTGGCCTTGGCTACGATGGCACCGGACACCGGGGTGGGCCAGGCCGCGCCCGCCGCGCCGCCACCTCCGCCGGCCAAGGCGGGAGACGTCGAGTCGGTCGATGCCATCATCAAGGCCTTGTATGACGTGATCTCGGGACCGGCAGGCCAGGCGCGTGACTGGGACCGGTTCCGGTCGCTGTTTGCGCCGGGGGCCCGAATGGTTCCGACCGGGCGCGATCAGCAGGGTAAGGGGCGGATCGCGGCCAACTGGTCGCCCGATGAGTATGCGACCTCCGTCGGCAGGCGCCTGGAGGAAAGCGGGTTCTTCGAGCGGGAAATCGGACGCGTCGAAGAGCGTTTCGGCAACGTGGTGCACGCCTTCAGCAGCTACGACTCGAAGCGGACCCTGCAGGACGAGAAGCCGTTTTCGCGGGGCATCAACAGTATCCAGATGATGACCGACGGAACCCGGTACTACATCGTCAGCATTTTCTGGGACAGCGAGACGGCGACCAATCCGATTCCCGCCAAATACCTCAATCGGGCGCACTGACGCCGGCTTGACGACGTGCGACCGGAGTATGCAATGATGCGAAGGCCCAGGCGGTGGTTACGAGCCGTCGCGCTCGGTGTCTGTGTGCTGGCCCTGGGCGGCGTACCGGTACCGGGAACTCGCCCGCTATGTGAAGAGAACGGGGCGGCCGGACTTCGCCCCAGCACCGACCTCTACTGTCTCGACCTGATTCCCCGTCCCGAGGTGCCCGACCTCAAAGGTGTGGTCGAACTGGGCCGTCCGGACTCTCCCTATGATGTGGCGGTCACGGCGGCGGGCAATCAGCGCTACGACGCCACGATCGTCGTCGAGAACCTGCCGCCGCCGTCGTCGCTCGGTCCGTACACGGCGTATGTGGCGTGGGTCACCCCGCCTTCGCTCGACCCGATGCGCAAGGTGGGCATCGTCAAGAACGGCCGCACTCCGATCGGTGAGATCAACGACGACAAGTTCCTGGTCTTCATCACGGCCGAAGCATCCGCCGATGTGACCGAACGGGCCGGCCGGCTGGTACTGCGCGGGATGTCACCCAGTATTCGGATGCAGCAGCATTCGATGATGATGCTGGCGGGAACGGCCGATTCGGCCGGCATGGCGCATCATGGCCACGGCGCGCACGGTCACGGCCAGGCGGTTGGTGGGGATACGGTTCCGCCGGCCCAGTGGTTCATGCCGCCGGACAATCCCCGCATTCCGATGATGCCGATGCCGGGTGTCGATGAACTGGTGCCTCCGGCAACGCCGTATCTCCCGGGCACCGGATTGAATGCGCGCCTGCTGCCGGAAGCGCGGCCGCGGGAGCTGCTCAAACTCGCCGACGGCGACACGCTCACGATGACCGCATCGCTGGTCCGCCGGACCATCAACGGCAGGACGCTGGTGATGTTTGCCTACAACGGGCAGTATCCCGGCCCGCTGTTGCAGGTCGCCGAGAACGCCACGGTCACCGTGCGCTTCCGGAATGCGCTCGATCAGCCGAGCGCGGTGCACTGGCACGGGATCCGGCTGGAAAACCGAAGTGACGGGGTGCCCGGTGTCACTCAGGACCCGGTGCCCGCGGGCGGCGAGTATCTCTACCGGGTCCATTTCAAGGACGCGGGGATCTACTGGTATCACTCGCATTTCCGGGAAGACATCCAGCAGGATCTGGGGCTCTACGGCAATATACTGGTGCATCCCAAGCGGCCCGATGCGTTCGGTCCGGTCCACCGGGAAGAGACGCTCCTGCTCGACGACCTCCTGCTCGGCGACCAGGGTCTGGTGCCGTTCGGGGCGGAGCATGCGACCCACGCACTGATGGGCCGGTTCGGCAACGTCTTTCTCGTCAACGGCGAAACCGACTACCGCTTCGAGGCGCGGCCCGGCGAGATCGTTCGCTTCTATCTCACCAATGCGTCCAATACCCGCACCTTCAACTGGACCATTCCCGGCGCGACCATGAAGTTAGTCGGCGCCGACATCGGCCGGTACGAGCGGGAAAGCTGGACTGAGAGCGTGCCGCTGGCGCCGGCGCAACGCTACATCGTCGATGTCCGGTTCCCCGCGGCCGGCCGGTACGCGATGATGAACCAGGTGCAGGGGATCGATCACAACATCGGGGCTTTCTTCCCCGAGCACGACACGCTCGGTGTGGTGCAGGTCGCCGGGGCGCCGGCTGCTCCGAGTTACGAGCAGGAATACCGAACGCTGCGGACCAACCGGGATGTGGTGACTGAGGTGGCGCCCTATCGGGCCTGGATCGACAAGGCGCCCGATCGCGAAATCCTGCTCACTCTGCGGTTGGGTGAACTGCCGTTCGGCCTGCTCCAGATGCTTCGGCGGGACGTGATGTATTCGCATCCGGTGGAGTGGGCCGGCACCATGCCGATGATGGACTGGCTCCCGACGGCGAAGCAGGTCGAGTGGGTCCTTCGGGACGCCAAGACCGGTAACGAGAACATGGCGGTCGACTGGAAGTTCCGGGTCGGCGACCTGGTCAAGATCCGGATCGGGAACGACCGCACCTCGCTGCACCCGATGTCGCACCCGATCCATCTGCACGGGCAGCGTTTCCTGATTCTGACCCACAACGACGTGCCCAGCACCAATCTGGTCTGGAAGGATACGGCGCTGATTCCGGTGGGTGGCACGGTCGACCTGCTGGTGGAGATGTCGAATCCGGGCAAATGGATGATGCACTGCCACATCGCCGAGCACATGGAAGCGGGGATGATGGGGGTCTTCGAGGTGAAGTAGCCGGGGGTGTTGCCCGGCTGCTTGGCCAGCCGCACGCGGTGTGACTATTTTGGCTTCATGATGGCTCGGCTTCGGCGCATGCGATGGTTGGCCTACCTGCTAGTGGTGTCCCCACTGCTGGCAGGGATCATCGCGCCGATCGTCCATCCCTGCCCGGTCGATGCGCCTTGGCTCGTCACCAGCCACGAGGCCGATCAGAACGAGCATCATTGCGCAACAGAGGATGACCATCAGCACAAAGGTCACTCTGCCTGTCATTGTGTCGGATCATGTACCGGCGCGGCGGTCGTAGGGACGGTACCGCCGGGCCAGGTCATGTTGGGCAATCTGCCGATCACGCTGGTGATCGGCGCCGGCGCCGCGGCGCCGGACGACGCACTGACCCGTCCTCGTTACCTCCTGCCTCCGTCGCACGCTCCACCCGTCGTGTAGACCGCTGCATCGACGCAAGTGGCGCACCGTAGTACGCCCCGGCACAGCGGGGCGTATCGCGTGGCGTCCGTCGATTCCGCTCACGGAATCGAAGCCGGTGTGGAGCGAACAGATCTCGCATCAACCATAAAGGGAAACCGCTGACGCCGACGTCAGACGGGAAACTCCCTCAATTGGACGTTGATCCGACGAGGACCATCTCAGGCCCCTCGATCGGGGACGCGTCGTGACGTTCATGGTTTGGAGGACGTTGTGGTCGGTTCAGCAGGGAAACGAATCCCGCGAACGCTTGGAGCACTGATGCTCCTGGTTGGCATAGGCGGGGTGGACATCGGGTCAGCGCAGGGCGGCCCCGCGGGTGTAGTCGCGCAGCAGCAGCGTCGAGCCGCGGCGGTGATTTCGGGAACGGTCCGGGATGCGGCAACGGAACGGCCGGTGGCGGGAGGCCGGGTCAGCCTCGTCGGGTCCAGAGAACAGGCCGTTACCGACGAGAACGGAGCGTATCGGTTGAGCGAGGTCGAGCCGGGACTTCGGGAAGTCCAGGTCACGGCCATCGGATATCAGAGTCGTCGTCAGTCGGTTACCGTCACGGATGGCGGCTCCACGGTGCTCGACATCGCGCTCGTGGCGCTGCCCTACAACCTTGGTGAACTCGTCGTGACGGCGACCGGAGAGCAGCGGCGCCTGGCGTTAGGCCACACGATCGGACGGATCGGGGCCGATTCGCTGGTGGGCGAAGCGCCGATCCGAACCTTGTCCGACCTGCTGCAAGGTCGGGTGCCCGGTTTGGCCATCGCGCCGACCTCCGGTGCGCCGGGATCGGGAGCGATCGTCCGCATTCGCGGGATCTCATCCGTGTCGCTCACCAACGCGCCACTCCTGTTCGTCGACGGGGTGCGAGTCGAGAGCAGCACTATTTCCGCGACCCGGGCCACCTTTACACAGACGCCGTCCCGGCTCAACGATATCAATCCGGACGACATCGAGAACGTCCAGGTCATCAAGGGGCCGTCGGCCTCCACGCTCTACGGACCCGAAGCCGCCAACGGGGTGCTGTTGGTGACCACCCGACGCGGCAAGGCGTCGGGGCCGCGCTGGACATTTTCGGTCGAGCAGGGCGTCATTACCGACCCCAAGCGGTACCAGCCCAACTACGCTAGCTACGGACGGAACGCTTCGGGTACCGCGGTTCACAACTGCTACACCTACGCAGCGGCGCTCGGCACCTGCAGCATCGACAGCGTGACCACCTTCAGCGTGCTCTTCGACGTCGAGCGGAGTCCGATCGCGTCAGGACGACGCCAGCAGTACGGAGCCAACGTATCCGGCGGGACCGACGCGGTCCGGTACTACGTGTCCGGGGAGTACGAGAGCGATGAAGGTCCTTACCGGCTGCCTCAGGTCGAGGCGGATCGGATCATCGCCGAGCGAGGGTACCAGGACGGTGTGCCGGATCTGATTCGCCGCCCCGGGTTCTACGGGCGCTACAGTTTCCGATCGAATGTGGCGGCCAAGGTGGCAGCCAACGGCGAGCTCAATGCGAGCGTCGGGTATTTGTCGAGCAACTGGCGCCGGCCGCTCAACGACGGGAACGGCACCGGCCTCCTGTACAACGCGCTGCTTGGTCCGGGCAGTTTCGGCGATGCGCAGGCCAACGGGGGGTGGCGCACCTATCGACCCGGCGAAATCTTTTCGGATCGACTGACCCAGGGGATCGAACGCTTCACCTCGAGTCTGTCCGGAACCTGGAGTCCGTTTGGCGGACTGTCGGTTCGCGGCGTCTTCGGTTATGACCTGACCCAGCGGGCCGACCAGGAGTTCTGCCAGATCGGCGAGTGCCCCACAGGGCAGGCCACCGGCAACCGCGCCAAGGATCTGGCCACGATCCGGCAGTATACCGGAACGGTCGATGCGACCGCGTCGTATCCGTTGGGGCAGCGCATCACGGCTCGCACCACGGCCGGCCTCCAGTACTTCCGCAATTCGTTCCAGAGCCAGACCTCGCAAGGCTCCAACTTCATTCCCGGCTCCGAGATCATCACCGGCTCGGGGACGCTGTCCGCGTCCGAGTCGCGGATCGCGTCGGTCACGGTCGGTGCGCTGGTCGAGCAGCAGGTCGCGATTCGCGATCGGTTGTTTCTAACGGCGGCCGGCCGGATCGACCGGGCTTCGTCGGTCGGGACCAACTTCACCCCGTCGATCCAGCCGCGGTTCAATGCGTCCTATCTCGTGTCGGAAGAAAGCTGGTTCCCGCGCCCCGACTGGCTGGGCACCTTGCGGCTTCGGGCGGCGTGGGGCGAAGCGAGTGTGCTGCCGACCGGCTCGAACATCACGGCTGCGCTGCAGACGCTCTCGCTGGTCACGGCCACGGTCGGAGGCACCGACTATCCCGGTGTAATCCTCAACAATGCCGGCAACGGCAATCTGCGCCCGGAAACGTCGAGCGAAATCGAAGCCGGTCTGGACTTCGCGACCACCAGCGGAGCGATCGGGCTCGAGGCGACCTTCTTCCAGAAGACGACCCGCGACGCGCTGATCTTCCGGACCCTGGCCCCCTCGCTCGGTGTCGCCGCGACGCAGTTGTACAACCTCGGCAGTACCCGCAACGAAGGCCTCGAGGTTGCGCTGGTGCTCCGTCCGTTCCGGAGCGACGGCGTGGCGTGGGACGCGACCTTCACGGGCAACCTGCTGCGCAATAGGGTGCGCGATCTAGGCACCGATCCGCAGGGGAACCCGATCCCGCCCTTCTATCATGGCAATTCGACCGAGCAGCGCATCGCGATCGGATATCCGCTGTACGGATTCTGGGCCCGTCCGATCGTGAGCTACGGCGATGTCAACGGCGACGGCTTGCTGGCCGCGTCCGAAATCACCGTCGGTGATACCGCCGTGTACGCCGGCTCGGCGTTCCCGACCCGGGAACTGGCCTTCAATACCTCGATCACGTTCAAACACCGGGTGCGGATTGCGGGGCAGGTCGACTATCGGGGCGGCCACAAGGTGCAGAACGGCACCGAGGCCTCCCGGTGCGCCACCGCGCTCAACTGCCGGGGTGTCAACGATCCGTCCGCGCCGCTCGATGTCCAGGCCGCGGCCGTGGCTCGGGTAACGGCGGCGCTCGGCAGTACGCCGTACGGCTTCATCGAGAAGGGCGACTTCGTCCGATTCCGCGAGTTGTCGGTGAGTTACCTGGCGCCGACCCGGGTAGCCCGTCTGGTCGGTGCGCAGAGCGCGACGCTGCTGTTCGCGGTCCGCAATCTCGGGATCCTGACGGGGTACTCCGGCTCCGACCCGGAGGTCAACGGTTTTGGCGGCATCATCGAGACACTGACCCGCGACAATTTTACGCAGCCGCCGACGCGCAGCTTCATCGTTCGCGCCAGCCTGGGGCTCTGATCACTATGCGAATCTCAATCCGATATCCACTCCGCTCATCGGCCGTCTGGGGCATCGTGCTCGCGGCGCTGAGCGCGTGCTCGCCGTCCGACATCGTCGATGTCGATACGCCCAACGTCTTCACGCCCGACCGGCTCGAGTCGCCCAACGGGATCGGTCCACTCTGGGCCGGCGCCATCGGTGAATGGATGGTGGCCAACTCGGCCGTCGGGAGCGGGAACAGTGAAGGGGTGCTGCAGATTACCGCGCTCTTTTCCGACGAGGTCCCGATCGGCGACCCCGCTGCGTCGCGTCAGGAGATCGATGCGCGCGCCGTGACGCCCGACAACGGCACCGTCCTCGGCGTCTACCGCAATATCCATCGGGCGCGGCGCGCTACGGAGCAGGCGGCCGCCGCCGTCCGCCGGCTGTCGCCGACGCCGGCGACCGATGTTCGTCACGGCGAACTGCTGGCCTATGCCGGCTATACCTATCTCTGGCTGGCGGAGAACTTCTGCGCTCCCCAACCGATCAGTGAGTTCGATGCCGCCACAGGCACGGAGATCTACAGCTCGCTGGTGACGCGAGAAGCGATCGTCGGCCGCGCCATCGCGAAGTTTGACTCGGCGGTGGCTGCGCTGACGCCGATCGGAGCCAATGCGGCCAACCTGGTTCATTTCGCCACCGTGGGCAAAGCGCGAGCGCAACTCGGCCTGGGTGATGCCGCGGCGGCAGCGACGACGGTTGCCGGCGTGCCGCGAGGCTTCCGGTTTACCTCGACGCACTCGACCACGACGACCCGGCAGACCAACGGGTTCTTCCCGATGAACTGGAATACCCGACGCTACTCGATTGCCGATCGGGAAGCCGCCGCACCCGCTGAGACGACCGGCCCGATTCCGGGCGGTGTCGGTCTCGACTTCCGCGGCGCCGGTGATCCTCGGGTGACGTCGCGGCGGGGCACGGGCGCCTCGGCCCTGTCGTTCGACGGGGCGCTGCCGTTTTTCTTCGGTGGCAAGTACCCGACGCTGGTAACGCCGATCGTCCTGGCGGACTATCTGGAGGCGCAGCTGATCATCGCGGAAGCCAGGCAGCGTGCCGGCGACGAGGCGGGTTACCTCGATATTCTCAACGCGCTGCGCGCCGACCTGACGCTCTATCCCGCCGATCCGTTCGCGACGGGCGCGTCCGCGACGAACCCCGCGCCGGTCACCACCCCGCTGCCTCCGCTGGCGGCTCCGACACCCGGGCAGATCACGACCGAGGATGTCGACTTGCTCTTCCGGGAACGGGCCTTTTGGCTGTGGGGAACGGGTCATCGCCTCGCGGATCTGCGGCGCTTGCTCCGCGCGCCGTACGGCCGGACCGAGGCCGCTACCTATCCCGGTGGCGGTAACCGGCCCTACTTCGTCGAACGGGTCAGTGGTGGCGCCATCGTGCGGCAGAATCCGACCAACGGCACCTACGGGAATCATGTCGCGCTGCCGATTCCCAAGGCCGAGGAGAACAACCCGAATTTTGTCGCGTGCGATCCAACGCGAGCATAGGTTTCAACCATGCGTGATGAAACTCGTAGAGCGTTCATTCGCCGACTGAGCGGAGCTGCGGCCAGTGCCGCGGCTCTGCCGTGGCTGGTGCGCGAATTGACGGACCCGGTCGCTGGTCGCCAGATCCGGGAGTATCACCTCAAGGCCCAGCAGGCCCCGTGGGATGTTGGCGACGGACGAATCGTTCCGGCGTATACGTTCAATGGAACGGTGCCGGGCCCGATGCTCGAGTTCGAGGTCGGGCAGACGGCCCGAATCGTGGTCGATAACGCGCTCAGCGAGCCGATCACGGCGCATTGGCATGGCTTGCCGGTGCCGTTTGCCATGGACGGTGTGCCGGAGCTTACCCAGGAACCGATCGCGCCGGGCGAGCGCTTCGTGTACGAATTTCCGGTCGACCATGCCGGCACTTACTGGTACCACTCGCACTACGCCTTTCAGTACGAGCGGGGACTCTTCGGGGGCATCATCGTGCGTCCCCGTCGGGAGGAGCTGGCCTACGATCGGGAGTACACGATCCTGCTCGACGACTGGCTCCATCAACCGGACGATCCCGTCTTTGCCGAGGCGTATCACAATTTCGTGCTGGGCGGCAAAGTGCTCGGCAGTCGGGATTTTACGACCGATTCGGTGCGGTACCGTCTCAACGGATTCCCCGGCGTGGCCGCGAAGGGACCGTCGCTTGCCCGGATGCGGAGGCAGGCCGATTCGCTGGCTGCGGCGCGAGTCGGCCATCACGGCGGCGGCCACGGGCTGCCGATCATGGAGCCGGTCTTCGACGCGTTCACGGTCAACGGACGGGTCGCCCGCGCGAATCCGCCGCTGGTCTTTCGCGAGGGTGAACGGATTCGGCTCCGTTTCATCAACGTCGGGACGGCGGCGGTCTTCCCGATCTATCTCTCAGGGCACCGGATGACCATCACTCACACCGATGGACAGCCGGTGTCGCCCAAGACCGTCGAGGTCCTTTCGGTGGGCATGGGAGAACGGTTCGATGTCATCGTCGAAGCCGATCAACCTGGCGTCTGGCGGCTTGGTTCGATGGAGCCCCTGTATCGTGATCGGGGCTTTGGGATCGATGTCCGCTATCACGGGGTGCGCGGTACCGAGGCCGTCGATCGTCCGCCGCCGCTCGAGTCGTACGAATGGCGGCCCTACGATGGCCTGGTGGGCATCGAGCCGCGGACACCCCAGCCCGTCGATCGCGAGTACGATCTGCTCTTCGAAATGGGGCACAACGGATTTCTCTGGGCCATCAGCGGGCGGATCTATCCGGCGGGTGAACCGCTCGAGGTCAAGCGCGGCGAACGGGTTCGGCTGTCGATTCGGAATGGGACGGTCGTCGGGCACCCGGTGCACTTCCACGGCCATTTCTTCGATCTGGTCCGCCCCTATGGCGCCACCGAGGATCTGAGGGCGCCGCTCCGGAAGGACACCCTGACTTTGCACAACGTCGATCGTCACGTACTCGAGTTCGTGGCGGACAACCCGGGGCCTCGGTGGATGCTTCACTGCCACAATCAGTATCACCACGTGGCCGGGATGGCGCTCGAGGTCAAATATGTGTAACGCGCCCTGAGTGGAATACGGTCACCGGACTTGTTCCGAAACGAAACCCGGGAGAAGGCCCCGCCGTAGGGGTGGGGTCCCTGCCGGATTGAAATAATGGTCGTCGCAGTCGCCCTCCTTTCTGTCCTTCTCGTTCAAGACACGGTTCGCGCCAATCTGCCGTCCGACAGCTACGCCAATGCGGCGACGGCCGAGTTGGTTGCGCGAGCCCGGGCGGCGCGGGACCGGAACGAGCGACTGGTCACCTCCTACCGCGCCTCTGTATCGCAGCGGATCGGGGTCGGGGTGCGGGCCGTTGGCCGGGATCGGATGCTGTTCCGCCAGGAAGTCGCGGCCAACATCGAATGGTACCGTGACCGGCCGAGCCGAATCGAAGTCATCGGGGCCCGGCAGGGGGTTCCGATTGCCTTGCGCGGCGATCAGGTACCCGAGGATCTGCAGAGCGGGCTCCGGGACCTCGTCATCAATCCGGCCGAGGACGTGCTCCGCTTTGCCGGGCTGGGCGAGGACGACGAGGGGTTCATCTATCCTCTGCGCGAGGGCGGGGAACGCGACTACCGCTTTGCCGTCGGCGATTCCACCGTGATTGCACTCCCCTCCGGCAAACGGATCCGGCTGCTCGAACTCCGTGTCATTCCGCGCCGTTCCGACTGGCGGTTGATGTCGGGCGCGCTCTGGTTCGACGGCGACACGCATGGCCTGGTGCGCATGATTTTTCGGCCAGCCCGTCCCTTCGAGTTCCGCCGGGACATCTCGGCCGAAGATCGGGAGGACGTGCCCCGCTGGGTCAATCCCAAGGGCGAGGTCAAGTACGTCACGCTCGAATACGGCTTGTACGAAGAGCGCTGGTGGATGTTGCGCTACGCGGCTATCGACGCGGTCGGCACTATGGGGTCGTGGCTCAACATGCCGATCCGGATGGAGCAGGTCTATGCCGACTACGAGGTCGAAGGCGGTACGCCTCCCGATCCGGCCAGTACCTTCCGCCCGGCCGGCACCAGGCGGCAGCCCGATACGACTGCAGCAGGTATTCCGATCGACTCCGCCATGCGGCGGGCCCGCTCCGACAGCGTGCGTCGAGTAGTTCGCGAGTGTGTCGATGAGGCGCGGGACGATCGTTCGATGCGGACCGAAGAGGGTCGCCGGGCCTATCGGCAGAAAGTCGCCGACTGCCGGCACCGCTACACCGCCGACTCGGTGCTGGTCGTCGCGGTACCTGATGATACGCTCCAACTGATCACCAGTCCCGCACTCGGCGAACCGATCCTCTCGATGGGCGACCTGATCAGCGAAGACGAGTTACGCGGCCTGGCCTCGTCGATCGGCCAGTTGCCGGGACCGGTCTGGGCCTCGCGTCTGGAACTTCCCTACGGAGCAACCGAGGTGCTCCGGCACGCGCGTTTCAACCGGATCGAGGCGTTGTCGCTCGGCACCGGGGCGCGGGCCGACTTCGGCAAGTTTGCGGTGGACGGGCGGGCGCGGATCGGCCTGGCCGATGGGTGGCTCAACGCCGAGGTGGGGGTAAGCACCGGGTCGACGCTGGGCGACAACAGCCGGGTAGCCGTCTATCGCCGGCTGGTTGCGGCCAATCCCGAGACTCGGCCCTTTGGCGTCATGAACAGCCTGGCGGGCCTCTTTACCCATCGTGACGACGGCCAGTACTACCGTACCGAGGGCATCGAGGGGACGCAAACCGTCGGTTCGGGATGGCTGGAAAGCCGGATCTACTACGAACGTCAACGCGCAGCCCGGGTGGAAACCGATTTTTCGATTGCGCACCTGCTGGGGTCCGACGCGGCATATCGTCCGAACATTGCTGCGAATGGTGCGGATCAGTTCGGCGGCAGCCTCAAAGTTCGCGGCACTCGGGCGTTGTCCCGGTCAGTCGGCATCGGAGGCGAAGCGTTCGTCGAGGGCGCCACCGGCGACTACAAGTTCGGTCGTGGCTCGATGACCCTCCGCAGTTGGGTTACGCCGCGCGGCCCGCTGGCCTTTGGCGCCTCCGTATCGGCGGGAGCCACCGAGGGGACCTCGCCGGTGCAGAGTTGGTTCTACCTCGGCGGCCCGGTAACGCTGCGTGGCTATGATGGGGGCGTGATGGCGGGGCCTGCGTTCTGGACCGGTCGCGCCGAGGTTGCCAACAGCTTTCCTGCGGTCCGCCTGTCGCTGTTCTCCGATATCGGATGGGCCGGCGCGCGCGACGAGTTCTGGTCGGGGCGGCCGCTCTTGAGCGCCGGGGTCGGGGCCAGTTTTCTCGACGGGCTGATCCGTGCGGACCTGGCGCGCGGTCTCCGGGGCCCGACGGGGTGGCGGTTCGATCTCTACCTGGATGGGATCCTGTAAGCGTCTGCCCGCGGTGTCGCCAGGAAGCGATGTTTCCCTGTCGTCGGGGCCACGCCGTTTGCTTGACCGAGGTGATCGGTGCTCCGAGAGGGCACCGATCACCGGGAGTCAGGTACTCGAGCCAGACTAGGTCCGGATCAGCGTGTCGAAGTATTCGTGGAGATCGATTGCGAGCGGCGGTACCGACCGATCCGGATGCCAGGTGAGCGTGTCCCGCACGACGGTCGGGTCCATGTCCGCCGGTGTCCACACCTCGACTGCACCGGCATCGAGATCGACGATCCAGTACGCTGCGACACCGGAACGCTGATAGAAGTGCCGCTTGGTAAAGCGATCGTACCGCTCGGTCGAGGGCGAGAGGATCTCGACCACCAGGAACGGAATGCCTACGTCCTTCCATTCGGCCGGCTCACGACCGTCGACCAGTGCGCCGACGAACAGATCAGGTTGCAGAACCTGCCGGGACTTGAAATCGAGATCCGCCGGCGAGATGACCAGGCTCCCGATCCGATGCGTCCTGACGTACGGCTCGAGCAGCATGAGCAGACTGATGATCGCGCGCTGATGTAGATAGCGCGGGCTCGGGCTCACGAGCAGCGTCCCGTCGATGAGCTCGTAGCGGTTTCCGTCGTCGGGGAGGGCGAGGACTTCCTCTCGCGTCCATCTGCGTGCAAGTGCTGGCATAACCATACGCTACGCTCGGCCGGGGTGAATGTGCAAGGTGTCATGTCCGCAAGCTGGACATGCCGGTGAGAAGGTAATAACCGTACCGACGCAATACGGTTCATTATTGCGCATTATGCTCGGGTGGCCCTATCGCCATGGGGCGGCCATCGCGTAGAATTCCGGGACCCTCCGAACGAGTGATCCATGATCCGTCTGCTGCTCGCGGCCTCGAGTGTCGCCCTGGCCGCGCCGTTACTGGCCCAGAATCGTCCGTCCCTGTCTGAGACAACCCGGGCGTTCGTGTCCGTCGATGCGCCGGTGGTTGCGCTGACGCGGGTGCGCGTCGTCGATGGTACCGGTGCCGCCGCCCGGACTGATCAGACCGTCGTCCTTGCCAAGGGGAGGATCAGCGCCGTCGGCCCCACCGGCTCGGTCGCGATTCCGGCCGGGGCTCGGGTGCTCGATCTGTCGGGACATACCGTCATTCCCGGCCTGGTCGGGATGCACAACCACACCTTCTACACCACCTCGGCGGGCCGGCGTGCGCAGCTGTCGGTCAGCGCCCCGCGCCTCTATCTCGCGTCGGGGGTGACCACGATCCGCACTACAGGCAGCATCGTGCCGTACGCCGAGATCTCGCTCAAGCGCCAGATCGAGGCGGGCGATGTGCCGGGGCCGCGGATGCATGTGAGCGGGCCGTACATCACCGGGCCGGATCAGGTGGTCGAGCGGAAGCACATCACGACGCCCGAGCAGGCCAAGCGGGTGGTCGATTACTGGGCCGACGAAGGGGCCACCTGGTTCAAGGTCTACACCGAGATCAGCCGTGAGAACCTACGGGCGGTCGCGGAAGCTGCGCATGCACGGGGCGTCAAAGTCACCGGGCATCTCTGTTCGGTCGGCTACCGGGAAGCCGTCGAGGCCGGGATCGATGCGCTCGAGCATGGCCTGATGGCCAACTTCGAGTACGATCCCTCCAAGCAACCCGACCGGTGTCCGGCGCGGAACCTGGCGGTGACGGGTGCGTTCGATCCCGACGGCGCCGAGGCACGCGCCACCTTCAAGGCGATGATCGACAAGGGCGTGCCGATGACATCAACCCTTGCCGTGTATGAGATCTCCGTTCCCAACCGGCCGCCGCTCGATCAGCGGGTTCTCGACGCCATGAGCCCGGACGTGAAGGGCGAGTACCTCGACACCCGCGAACGGCTTGCCAAGCAACCGGGACAGGGACGGACCCTGGAGAGCCTCCAGAAAGCCATGGCTTATGAGCGGGCCTTCGTCCGTGCCGGCGGTCTGCTGGCGGCGGGCGTCGACCCGACCGGCAACGGCGGCGCGCTTCCCGGCTACGGCGATCAGCGGAACTTCGAGCTCCTGGCCGAGGCCGGGTTTGCCCCGGTCGAGGTGGTGCGCATCATGTCGGCCAACGGCGCCAAGGTATTGGGCGTCGACGCGGAGCTCGGAACCATCACCGTCGGGAAAATCGCCGACCTGGTCGTGGTTCAGGGCGATCCGACCGCCGATCCGAGCCAGATCCGGCGGGTGGTCACGGTGTTCAAGGAGGGCATCGGCTACGACTCCGCCAAGCTGATCGAGTCGGTCCGGGGCATGGTGGGCGTTCGCTAACCGCGAGGGGCGTTCGTGCCGATACTCAGAGTATGCATACTCGACTGATTTTCGGACTGATCGCCTGCCTGGCGGGCCCGGGGCTGCTCGACGCGCAGGTCAATTTTTCGCGCGATGCGGTCGAGGAGTTACAATCGCTTTCGGTTCGGGTCGACGTCGCGGGGGCCGGTGACAACGGTCGCTCCGCGCGGTTGCTGGAAGAGGTGATTCGCCAGGAACTCCGCCGCGCCGACGTACTGTACGAATTGTCGGACCCGCGGGCCGATGACTGCTGTGTGCTGCGGCTGGATGTCCGGCTCGCGACCGGGGCGGGGCGGGCCCGGTTCGGGGTCGGCTTTGCCATGAATCTGGAACTCGGATATCGGGACCAATTCGGTCGCGTGCCGGCCTGGACCGTGATCTGGCAGGGGCCCTCGCGGTCGAATATCGTGGAGCGCGCCGAGCTCGATGAAGCGCTCCGGTTCGCGGCGCGCGACCTGGCCGGCCAGTTCGTGGATCTCTATCGCGAGCGGTTCCCGAGACGTTAGGCGTGGCTCGCCTTCATGGCCGAGCCTTTCGATCTGGTTGGTGATACCGAAGGGCTGCGGTTCGCTAGGTCCCTTGACCCGTGCGGCGCTGACGCCGCAGCGTCTCCAACTCGGCCCGAAGCGGCGCCCAGTACGCTCGATCCGCCTCGCGCTCGCTCGCTTCCTCCCGATCTGTAGTACCGATTCGGCCTCCTGGTCGATCAGACGAAGCAGGGGCCGCTTCTCGTGGAGCGATTGCGCCGCGTGGGGATAGGTCCGGGCCGCCTCTTCGAGCAGCGTCGGCGTGCGCAGCTCCTCGAGCCACCAGCGGATCCGCTCGTCGGTCGGCTCGGTGCGATAGGTCAGGTAGTGATTGTCGACCAATCGCCGAATGACTGGCCAATCCTTGTCTCGCTGCGTCTTTTTCGCGAGTACCAGATCCGGCAGCGACACAACGTCGATGGTCTCCCCATCGAGCTCAATGGTCGTCCGACGGGTCCAGAGGTCCGGGAAGGCATCGACATTGCGCATCTTGGCCATAATGTCAATCCGCACGCGAGACGGCCCGGCATCGCCGGCCGCGAAATGGACGGCATGGCCGCGGTCGAGATACTCGCGTTCGAACGGGGGGACTGCGATCGTCTTCGCACCTATCGCATCGAGGGCGCGGCGCAAGCGATCGAGATTGTCCGATGATGCCAGGACGACGAGATCGGTGTCCCGACTAAACTCCAGAGCGCCGTATAACACGCACGCCTGGCCGCCCATCAAGAGGGACTGGACGCCATGCGTGCGCATCGAAGAAAGGACTCTGGAGGTCGGGTTCCGGTTCAAGGGTGCCTCCCAGCGCGAGGAACAGCTCGAGGATTCGCTGGCTCTCGATCCACCGCTCGGCCGGCGAGAGCGCAAACCACGCAACCCATTCCGGTTCATAGAGCTCATCCGCTGCAATCAAGGCAGTCCCGGGCGTTTCTGATCGAGACGTCATGCCGGAAAGCTAGTCGGAGCCGCGGCCCGCTGGGAAGCGGGCCGCGAGGGCAGGTTGGTTCCCGGAGCGCCCCTGTTCCGGGACGCCCCAGGCCGAGCGGGTCAGTTTTTGCGCAGGTCTACATAGGACGCAATCGATCCCATGTTGAGCTCGTCGGTCGACATGGCGTTCGCCTCGCCGCGCAACGTGCCGTTGCCGTGCAAGAGGCCGAAGAGAATGTCGTGACGCCAGAGCTGGGCGTCATCCGTCGGGATGGTGCCGGCAAACCGTCCGGAGAGGCGGCCGTTGTTGAACGACACGAAGTTGAGAATGGCGCGAGGCTGCGAGCCCAGCCAGACGTGGATATCGCCGTCGGGCTTGACCAGCAGGCGGAGCGGTACGGTCCGCTGCCAGGTGCGCATCGTGCCGACCCATTCACCGACCAGGTCGGCGGACGGGGTGAATTCCCGACGGGGCGGCTGCTGGGGGCCGCGGGCGCGCTGGGCCTTGAGCGAATCGGCATAGCCCGGCAGCATCACCGCCGCGATTTCCTGCGCAATCAGTCCGCTGGGCCCGGCATTGGTCAGCACGGTGATGGTGACGTTCTGATCCGGATACATGTTGAGCACCGTCGAGACTCCGGGCATACCGCCGGTGTGGGAAAACCGGCGATGGCCCCGGTCGCTGCTGGTGTTCCACCCGAGGCCGTAGTTGGCCGGAGCAATCGGCTGCTGCATCAGGTCGATCGTGGCCGGCTTGAGGATCTGGCGCTGGCCGGGGAGCTTGTTCTTCATGTGGAACATGCCGAAGCGGACCAGGTCGTGCGCGCTCGAATACACCGCAGAGGCGCCGGCGTGGTCGAAGGCGTAGAACGGAATCGGCCGGCCGCGGTTGTCATACCGCTCCGCCGCATACTCCTCGAGTCCGGGGCCGATATCGATGGTGGTGTGGGTCAGGCCCAGGGGCAGGAAAACCTCGCTCCGCATGAAGTCGGCGTAGGTCTGTCCGCCCACTCGCTCGACGATGTGGTCGATGATGCCATAGCCCAGGTTCGAGTACTCGTAGATCTGGCCCGGAGGAAAGACCGTGTTGCCGTACCGCCCGATGGCCTCGTCCATGGACGGCGCGCCATACGGAAGGTTGTCGTAGAAGAACCGGTAGTGGAGCGGCAGGCCGGCGGTGTGGCTCAGCACCCGGGCCACGGTCGCCCCCGAGGCGTCGCCGGCCAGGCCGGTGATCTTACCGACTCCCAGGTAGTCGTTGGCGGGCTTATCCAGGGCGACCAGGCCCCGATCGACGAGGACCATGAGGGCGGTCGCCGTGATCGGCTTGGAGATCGAGGCCAGGGAGTACATGGTGTGCTCGGTCGCCGGAATCCGCTTTTCGCGATTGGCCCAGCCGAATCCTTCCTCCCAGATGACCTTGCCGTCCTTGGAGACGGCCACGGCAATCGACGGGGTGCCGGTCGAATCCAGGATCCGTTTGATGGTCGCCCGAACCGGGGCAAAACGATCGTTCCCCTGGGCGGCCAACGCCGGGGCGGTACCGAGAACGGCCAGGACGAGCAGCAGGAGGCGCATGCGCATCGGAAAAACCTCTGTGAATTGGCAAGGATGTACCGGAAGCTCGCCTTGAACTTAGCCTTTTGGATTCGTTATTGTATACCAACTTCCAAATCCCATCGAGATTCGCATGAAGCTCCTCGCCACGAGCCTGCTGGGCCTTTTCGTCGCCGGAGGGGCGTTGAGCGCCCAGGAGACAGGGCCCGCCCCCAAGGCCATTGACGCGATCTTTGCCCGGTACGACCACACCAATACACCCGGGTGTGCCCTGGGGGTGTTCCGGGATGGCCGGATCGTCTACAGCCGTGGTTACGGGATGGCGGATCTGAACCAGGGCGTGCCCATCACCCCCTCCACCGTCTTCTACCTCGCCTCCGTTTCCAAACAGTTCGCCGCCTTTGCCATCGCCTTGCTTGCCGAAGAAGGCCGGATTTCCCTCGAGGATCCGGTGCGCAAGTGGGTGCCCGAGCTCCCGGCCTACACCGATCCGATCCGGATTCGTCATCTGGTGCACCACACCAGCGGGATTCGTGACTACCTCGGCCTCTGGAGCCTGTCGGGCCGGCCCTTCACGGACGAGATCCCGCAGGAAGCCGCGATCGAACTGATTGCCCGGCAGCGGTCGCTCGACTTTGCACCCGGCTCGCGGTACTCGTACTCGAATTCGGGGTACATCCTGATGGCCGAGATCGTCAAACGGGCGAGCGGCAAGTCGCTGCGGGAGTACACCGAGGCCAAGATGTTCGGGCCGCTCGGGATGGGGCATACCCATTTTCACGACGACAACAGCCTGATCGTCCCGGGACGGGCCGAGAGCTATGAGCGTCGCGGCGACGGGTATCGTGCGATTCGCTCGAGCTACGCGCTGGTGGGCGACGGCGGGCTCCTCTCCAGCATCGAAGACCTGGTCAACTGGGACCACAACTTCTACCAGAACCGGCTGGGCGGCGGCCAGGCGCTGATCGATCGCGTCATCACGCCGGGCGGATTGGACAGCGCGCAGGCAACCTACGCCTTTGGCCTGGTGCCGGGGAACTATCGCGGACTCGCGACGGTGTCGCACGGCGGCGCGATGTTCGGGTTCCGCACCAACCTGGTTCGCTTCCCGTCGGAACGACTCGGCATTGCCGTGTTGTGCAACGACGGTTCCGCCAATCCGACGGTGCTGACCAACCAGGTTGCCGACCTCTATCTGGCCGGCAAGCTGGGGCCCGCGCCCGAGGCCTCGGCGTCCCGACCGGCCGGACCGCCGGAGACCGTGCCGATCACTGCGCAGCAGGCAGCGGCGTATGTTGGGCGGTATACCAGTGAGGAGCTCGATACCTGGGCAGTGGTCGAGGCGCGAGGCGACACGCTCTTCGCGCGGACCCGCTGGAGCACGCCGGTGCGCTGGCGGCCGATTGGTCCGGATGCCTTCATGGTGGGTGGGGCGCGGATCGACGTCGATCGCGATCGCCGAGGGCAGGTCACCGGCTTTCGGCTGAGCGCGGCGCGGACCCAGAACCTCGTGTTCGTGAAGGCGACCGCACCCAAGCGTTAGGCGTCGTTAGGCGGTGGCGGGTACCTCGGGGCGGTCGACTCTGACCAGGAGCCAGAGCAGGGCCGCCACCCCGGCTACGCCGGCCCAGACGGCCAGCAGGGTGGTCCAGCCCAGAGCCTCGCGCATGTGGGGCACGGCCCAGATGGAGATGACCCCGCCCAGGTTGCCCATCAGGTTGAGGACCCCGGCAGCGGCGCCGGGCGTGCTGCCGCCCAGCGAGGTGATGGTGACCCAGAAGGGGCCTTCCGCCGCGTTGATGCTGGCGACCGAGAGGGAGAGGACCGCGATGGCGAGGATCGGATCGCTCAGGTTGGCGCCGAGCAGCACCAGCAGGGCGGCAACAACGAGGCAGCCGACGGCCACGGCGCGCCGGGCCCGTCCGGGGCGATAGCGACGGCCGAGCCGGTCGGCGAGCAGACCCCCGATGGGCGCGAACAGGAACGCCGTGATCGGCGGGATGCTGCCCCAGAAGCCGCTGGCGAGCAGGCTCATGCCACGCGCGTCGGTGAGGTAGCGGAAGAACCAGAAGATGAAGACGAAGAAGACCGCCGAGTGGAGCAGGTAGGCAAGCGAGAGCAGCACGACATCCCGGTTGCGGAAGAGTGCCAGCGCGCTCCGCGTCTGCGAACCGAGCGTCGTCGCGGCGGCGGGACGTGGAATGGCGGGGGCCAGGGCAAACCAGGCCGCCGCGCCGAGCAGCCCGACCAGGCCGCTCACCAGAAAGACGGGACGCCAGCCGGTGGCGGCCATCAGCGGGGCGAGGACGAGCGGAGCGAGCGCCGATCCGAGCAGTGAGGTCGAGACGAAGATGGCGCTGGCCGTGGTTTGATAGTCGCCTGGGACTCGCTGGCGAATGGCCAGTGCGCCGACCGGGTAGGTGGCGGCCTGGGCCACGCCGAGCAATGACCGGGCGGCGAACAGCAGGATAAAGGCGCTCCCGAAGGTGCCGGCCAATCCCGAGGCGAGCGAGGCAATTCCCATCCCGATCAGGGCAATGCCGAGTATGGGCCGGGCCCCGAAACGGTCGCCGAGAATGCCGGCGGGAACCTGGAACAGGGCGTAGGCCAGTTGAAAGCCGAGACCGGTGATCAGGCCCATGTCGGCCATCGAGAGGCCGAGCGCGGGCGCCATCAGTTCTTGCGCGATGGTGATGTCGGTGCGGAGCAGGTAGCCGATCAGGCTCAGGAGCGCGAGCATGCCGACCAGCAGGCGGGTGTCCCGGGGCGTAGCGGTCATGGTCGGCCGGTAGTGGGTGAGGGTGACATATAGTGGATCACGGACGGTGGCCTGGCAATGCCGGCCGATCGATCCCGGGCCGGGGACGCCGGCGTTCGAGACTCGGAACGAGGAGTACACGATGAGATTACGGACCATGGTGGCAGTGCTGTCGATGGCCGGGATGCTGGCGGGTCCGGTCTCTGCGCAGCAGACGCCATTTTCGATCGACGACGTGATTGCCGCTCCTTTCGCGGAGAATCTGACGTCGGGCGGGGCCACCATCGCGTGGGTGCACAACACTCGCGGTGTCCGCAACGTCTGGGTCGCGACGGGGCCACAGTTTACCGGGCGGCAGCTCACGCGCTATACGGCCGATGACGGCCAGGCCATCGGGAATGTCGTCGTCTCTCCGGATGGGAAGACGGTTTTCTATGTGCGCGGCGGCGGTCCCAATCGGCAGGGAGAGATTCCCAATCCCACCAGTGATCCGCGCGGCCAGGAGCAGGCGGTCTGGCGGATTGCGGTGGCGGGCGGGGAACCGGTGCGGGTCGGGGTCGGTTCCGGCGTTGCGATGTCGCCGACGGGCGATCGGGTGGTCTATGTCTCTCGCGGCCAGGTCTGGACGGCGCAGGTCGGAGGCGCGACGCCCGCCGCGACGGAGTTGTTCAAGGCGCGGGGCGGAGCCGGCACGCTGCGGTTTTCGCCGGACGGTTCCAAGCTGGCGTTCACCAGCGGCCGCGGTACCCACTCGTTCATCGGCCTCTATGATTTCTCGGCGCGCTCGCTGCGCTGGATCGAACCGAGCTATGATCGCGACGGCCATGCGGCATGGTCGCCGGACGGGAAGCGGCTGGCCTTCGTGCGGATTCCGGCGGGCATCCGGATGCCGCTCTTCGGCGCGATCCGGTCGGCGCGTCCCTGGTCGATCTGGGTCGCCGATGTCGGCGCCGGTACGGCCCGCAAGATCTGGACGGCGGCCGAAGGCGACGGCAGCGTCTTCCAGGGTCCGACCGGCCCCGGGTTGATGTGGGGCGCGGGCGACCGGCTGGTGTTCCTGTGGGAGCGGAACGACTGGGGCCAGTTGTATTCGATTCCTGCGCAGGGCGGCGAGCCCGTGCATCTCACGCCCGGCGCCGGTGAAGTCGAGTACGTCACCCTGTCTCCCGACGGGCAGTCGGTCTACTACAACACCAACATAGGCAATATCGATCGGCGCGACCTCTATCGCGTCAGCGTCAACGGCGGCGCGCCGGAGCCGCTCTGGCGGAGCGAGAAGAGCATCGAGTGGGCGCCGGAACCGCTGGCCGATGGGCGGACGCTGGCGTTCCTGCATTCCGATGCGCGGACTCCGTCGCACGCCGCCGTCCTGATCGACGGCAAGATCCGGCCGCTGGCGCCCGGGTCGACTCCCGCTTCCTTCCCGTCGAGCCGTCTGGTCGAGCCCGAGCAGGTCATCTACACCTCGGCCGACGGGATGCAGATCCATGCGCAGCTGTTCCTGCCGCCCGATCTCAAGTCGGGTGAGAAGCGGCCAGCGGTGGTCTTCTTCCATGGTGGATCCCGGCGACAGATGCTGCTCGGCTTTCACTACATGGGCTACTACGCCGGCGCCTATGCCATGAATCAGTGGCTGGCGCAGCACGGCTATGTGGTGTTGTCGGCTAACTACCGGAGCGGTACCGGGTACGGGATGAAATTCCGGGAGGCGGAAAATTACGGCGCCACCGGCGCCACCGAGTTCAACGACGTAATGGGCGCCGGGATGTACCTGCGCGGGCGCGCCGACGTCGACGGTAACCGGATCGGTCTGTGGGGCGGATCGTACGGCGGCTATCTGACGGCCATGGGGCTCGCGAAGGCGTCGGATCTCTACAAGGCCGGCGTCGACATCCACGGGGTGCATGACTGGAACGAAGGGATCCATAACTTCGTCCCCAGCTACAACCCGCTGGAGGATCCCCGCGCTACGCAGCTGGCGTTCGACTCGTCGCCGCTCCGGTGGGTCGATACCTGGCGCTCGCCGGTCCTCATCATCCATGGCGACGACGACCGGAACGTCAAGTTCAACGAGTCGATTCGCCTGGTGGCCGCGCTCCGGAACCAGGGGATCGAACCGGAAACGATGGTCTTCCCGGATGACGTCCACGACTTCCTGACCTACGACAACTGGTCCAGGATCTATCGGGCGTCGCTCGACTTTTTCAATCGTCATCTGAAGCGCTAATCGGCGCTCTGACGGATCGGAACGGATATGAAACGAACCATCGTGGTGGGCGCCGGCGCGATTGGATTGGCCTGTGCGTACGCCTTACGTCAGCGTGGTCGCGACGTGCTGGTGATCGACAAGGGTTTGCCGGGTGAGGGCGCCTCCAAAGGGAATGCCGGCTGGATCACGCCGTCCATTTCGGCGCCGATTCCGGCGCCGGGTCTGACCTGGACTTCGCTCAAGTGGATGCTCAAGAGTGACAGCCCGTTGTACATCGCGCCGACGGCTGCGCCTCGTCTCGCCCGCTGGCTCTGGCGCTTCTGGCGCTACTGCAACCAGAAGGATTTCCTCCGCGGGCTCACGCTCATGGCGGAGCTCAACAGCACTACGCTCGCCGCGTTCGATGCGCTCGAAGCCGACGGCGTCAAGTTCGAGTTGCATCGCGAAGGACTGCTCTTCGTCTTCATGGGCGAGCAGTACCTTCAGAACACGCTGCAGGAATTCGACTACTACCAGCGTTACGGCTACGTGGTGCCGTCGCCGATTTCGGGCCGAGAACTACGCCAGCTCGAGCCCGGCCTGTCAGATCAGGTCCATGGCGGTTTCCTGGTCAAAGAGGAATACCATATTCGCCCCGAGACGCTGACCTCCGGCTATGTCCAGCGGCTCAAGGAACTTGGCGTCGAGGTACAGACCGGGATCGAGGTACGCGGCGCGGTCGTGAGCGGTGATCGGGTGACCGGCGTCGAGACGACGGCCGGGACGCTCCTGGCGGACGAGGTGCTGGTGGCGGCGGGCGCCTGGTCCGGAGAAGTGCTGCAGCCGTTCGGGCGGTCGCTGCCGGTGCAGGCGGGCAAAGGCTACAGCATCACCGTCAACGACGGCGCCGCACCGCAATTGACCCGTCCGCTCTACCTGGGCGAGGCGCGGATCGGCGTGACGCCGTTCGATGGTGAGGCGGTGCGATTTGCCGGAACGATGGAACTCTCCGGGGTCAACACCTACTTCGATCCGCGCCGGGTTCGCGGGATTCGCAAGGGCATCGATCGCTACCTGAACGCCAAGATCGGTCCCAACGTGGGCACCGAGTGGGTCGGGATGCGTCCGCTCACACCAGACGGTTTACCGATGCTCGGCCTGGTGCCGGGATTCCGGAACGTCTACCTGGCTACCGGGCATGCGATGCTGGGAATTACGCTCGCGCCGGTCACGGGCAATGTGATGGCCGATGCGATGACGGGAAATGCCGCGCCCGATGCGCTGGCGCCGTTCGATCCGGGTCGCTTCAACTGGTAAGCCACCCGGAGGCCGGGGCTGCCGGAGCGCCGATCCACACGGTCCGGCAGGCGCTGGATGCGGCGCTGCACCGGCTGGACCGGTTGGTCAGGCTGTCGGCGATGGTTGGGCCAGTCGCTTCTGCCAATAGCGGGCAATGCCGTGATAGCTGGCCCTGAAGTCGGCAAACGACGAGAAGGCGGCGATGGCCTCGGGTGAGGCCTGACCTTCGAGACCGGCCAGGACGGCGCGGTGGAACTGATCGGCTCGCGCGTCGTCCGACAGGTCTCGTGAAAGCAGGTCCCGAGCCAGCGCCGTCCACTGTGCCAGCCCGCGACGGAGATCTGCCAGGTGGGCAGGAACGTCGTTGCTGAAGCCGTAGTGGGTGCAGAAGAGCCGCGCCGGTGCCCAGCTGGCGATCTGGTCCAGGCTGGCGAGCCATGCTTCCAGGTCGAAATCCGGCGGCGGTGTCACCGGAAGCGTGATCGGCAGGGCAGGCACGTGCAGGCCGCCGGTATCGCCGACGTAGGCGGTCGACGTAGCGGCCTCGTAGTAGCCGACATGATGTGAGGCGTGCCCCGGCGTGGCGGCCACGGCAAACTCGCGGTTACCCAGGCGGACGGTTTCGCCGCCCGTGAGTGAGCGCAGGTTGGGCGGCGGAACCGGCAGGAAGCGACCCCACAGGCTGTCCATGCGATCGCCATAGATCCGCGTGGCGCTGGCCACCAGTTTGGCGGGATCGGCCAGGTGGCGGGCGCCCCGCTCGTGGACATACACGATCAGGTTCGGATTGCGCTCCACCAGAAGGCCAGTGGCGCCGGCGTGATCGAAGTGAATGTGCGAGAGCAGGACGGCATGGAGCGCCTCGACCCGGGTGCCTGCCGCGGCAAGACCGGCTTCGAGGGTATCGAGGGTCGAGCCCGGGCCTGTGTCGAGCAGCACCGGCCCGGCCGAGGTCGCCAGCAACTCGACGGCAACGTACTGCCGACGGTTGAGATGCTGCACATCGATGGTCGTATCGTTGAATGGCATGCCGGCAATCTAATGAGCCGGAGCGGGTTCCTTCGGGAGGCACGATGAGTACCGCGCACTACGATGTGGCAATCGCCGGGCTCGGCGCAATGGGCAGCATGGCCGCATGGCAGGCGAGTGCGCGCGGCCTCAAGGTCATCGGCTTCGACCGTTTTGCGCCGCCGCATGCCAACGGTTCCTCCACCGGATTGAGCCGGATCATTCGCGAATGCTATTCCGAGCAGCGCTACTATGTCCCGATCGTGCAACGGGCCTATCCGCTCTGGGCGGAGCTCGAGCGGCTGGCCGGCCGATCCATCCTGACGACGACCGGCGGGCTGCTGATCGGCGAGCGGAGTGGTTACATCGTGTCAGGCGCCATGGCCAGTGCGCAGCAATTCGGCCTGCAGGCGGAACTGCTGGAGGCTGCGCAGGTGGCGGAGCGGTTCCCGGCCTTCCGTTTGCTGCCGGGACAGGTGGCGGTCTATGAGCCGCGCGCCGGATCGCTGATGCCGGAAGACGCGATCGAGTCGGCGCTCGGGGTCGCGCGCGGGGCTGGGGCTGACTTGCACTACAACGAGCCGGTCCTCGATTGGGAAAGCGGGGAGCGGATCACGGTGACGACGGCAGAGGGTCGGTACACCGCCGATCGTCTGATCCTCGCGGCGGGCGCGTGGATGGCCAAGGGATTGCCCAAGCGGTCGTTGTCGCTGGCGCCCAATCGTCAGGTTCTGTTCTGGTTCGAGCCCACCGCGCCCAAGGCGTGGTTCGAGCTCGGCCGCTGTCCGATCTTCCTCTGGGAGTGGTCGCCGGGGCGTTCGATCTACGGTTTTCCAGACCAGGGGCACGGCTTCAAAGTGGCGGTGCATCACGAGGGGACGGCGGTCGATCCGGATACGGCCGATCGAACCGTCCACGACGCCGACGAACGAGCGGTTCGGGCCATCGTCGACCAGACCTTTCCTGGGATGATCGGGCCGGCGGTGCGGGGTGGCGTCTGCCTCTACACCAACACGCCCGACGAAGATTTCATCCTCGATTTCCATCCGGACGATCGGCGGGTCGTGATCGCCAGTCCGTGTTCCGGCCACGGGTTCAAGTTCGCTCCCGCTATCGGCGAGATCCTCACCGATCTGGTCACCCGGGGCGAAACCGCGGCCGACATCAGTCATTTCCGGATCGATCGCTCGTTTGCCAGGACGTCTGGTGACTAGGGCACGATCCATCGGGCCGGTATATTTGGCGGCTTTCGCAGGTTCCTCGTTCTTCTCCCAAGGTTCGGCATGAGCGACGTTCTTTCCTTTACGAAGCGGATGGTGCGGGTCGATTCCCGGCTGCCGGCCGAAGGGCCGCTTGCGCAGCTGGTGGCGGACGAAATTCGGAGTATCGGGCTCGAGCCCGTCTGGCAGGAGGTTTCGCCGGGCCGGCCGAACGTCTATGTCATCGTCAAAGCCGGTCCCAAGTCCGGACTGGTCACGTTTACCGGTCACCTCGATACCGTCGATGCGGCCGAGGGATGGGAGACGGACCCGCTGGACCCGGTGGAGCGTGACGGCAAGCTGTACGGACTGGGCGCGCTCGACATGAAGTCGGGCATTGCCTGCGCCTTTCATGCGTTTCGCCGGTTGATCCAGGATCCGGCCCTGGCCAGCCGGCTGGGCACGCTGGCGTTTGCGGCGACGGTGGATGAGGAGGCGTTCGGCACCGGCTCGCGCGCGCTCCTCGAGACGCCGTTAGGCAAGAGCGACTTGCTCTTTCTGACCGAGAGCTTCTACGGCGGTTCGGAAGCGACCGACCTGGTGATCCCGATTGCGCAGCCGGGCAAGATCCTCTACCGTGTCGTGGTGACGGGGCGGACCTCGCATGCGCTGCTCTCGCCGGAGCGGGGCATCAACGCGGTTCACGATGCGTCCAAGATCGTGGCGGCGCTCGATCGGCTGCCGCTCGGTTCGCATCACCTGATCGGGCCGATGAATTACTCCACCCTCAAGATCGACGGCGGGTATCGCGAGTACTCGGTGATCGTGCCCGAACGGTGCGAGATCATCATCACCCGCCTGCTGGCTCCTGGCGAAACCCAGGCCAAGGCGCTCGACGAACTGCGAACGCTGATCGCGGGGCTCGGGCTCGAGTCGACGGTCACGGTCGAAGCCGCGCCGCCGTCGTACGAGCCGTTCGAGCTCGATCCGGCGCATCCCGGGATGGCCGCCTTCGAGGCTGCGTACCAGGCGCGGCTCGGCGTGGCGCCGCGGCTGGGGGGCACGCTGGTCATCACCGACGGTAACGTCTATCTCGGGGAGGGCAGGATTCCGACGGTGACGTTCGGACCGCGGGGCACCGGCTTCCACGAGAAGAACGAGTACGTCGAGGTGGCGACGCTCGAGCCCGTGGTCGACGTGCTGGTCGACGCCACGGTTCGGTATTTCGACGGTCGCCCGTGATGAGCACGGGTGGGCCAGGCTGGATGACTCAACGACCGGGAAGGGCCGTGCCCGATCCGGAGGAGCAGACGATACGATGACCCGATGGATTCTGGCTGCGCTCTGTCTCGGCGCGGGCGCCGGTACCCTCGATGCCCAGCGACCGATCAAGGTCCTGATCACGGTCGACATGGAAGGCATTACCGGGGTGGTCACGGGCGAGCAACTCGGGCCGACGGGCTTCGAGTATCAACGGTTCCGCGAGTTCATGACGGCGGAGGCGCTTGCCGCAGTCGAGGGCGCCCGGGCCGGCGGCGCGACCGAGTTTCTGGTCGCCGACTCCCACGGCAACATGCAGAACCTGCTGATCGACCGGTTCCCGGCCGATGTCCGGATCATCCGGGGGTCGCCGCGGAAGTATTCGATGGTCGCCGGGATCGATTCCTCGGTGAGCGCGGTGATGTTCATCGGCTACCACTCGGCGACGACCAACCCGAACGGGGTGCGCGCCCATACGCTCTCGAGTGCGACCTTCGCGGCCGTTTCGCTGAACGGGGTGACGCAGTCCGAGTCGAGTCTCAATGCTGCGGTTGCCGGGCTGTTCGGGGTGCCGGTGGTGCTCGTATCGGGTGATGACGCCGCGGTGGCCGAGGTGCAGAAGTTCATTCCGAACGTCGAGGGCGCGGTGGTCAAGCGGTCGCTCGGCTTCCATTCGGCCGAGACGATGACGCCGCAGGCCGGGCAGGAGCTGATTCGGACCAAGGCTAAAGCTGCCATCGAGCGGTTGCGGCAGATCAAGCCGTTCGTGGTTCGGGGGCCCTATACCCTCGATGTCACCTACAAGAGTTATCTGCCGGCGGAAGCCGCTGCGCTGATGCCTGGTGTGACTCGACACGATGCGCACACCATCCGCTATGCGACGCCGTCGCTCACGGACGCGGTAACGCTGCTGCAGTTTTTGACGACGTATCGGTCTGACCTGCAGCCCTGAGGCGGGTCAGCTGACGGAGGCGGGGGCCAGGCCCAGGGTGCTGCGGAGCGTCGAGGCGAGTTCGGCCACCTGAAACGGCTTTTCGAGCCCCCGCGAGCCGGTGCTCTTGAGGAAGGCGTCGTGCCTCAGAATGTCGAGGTCGCCGCTGGTCAGAAAGATGTGCCCACGCAATTCCGGATTGCGGCGGACCAGTTCCTCGATCAATTCGATGCCGCTCATGGTGGGCATGTTGTGGTCGGTCACAACGGCATCGAAGTGACGGGTTCGAACCCGCTCCAGCGCATCGTGTCCCGAGTGGGATACGGTGACATCGAAGCCCGCCCTCCCCAGAAAACGCGCGACGCTCCGACAGACCATCTCGTCATCATCGACGAGCAGGACGGTCGGACGCGGTTCCGGGGCGGGCTGCGCCATCATGCTGCTCAGCCGTCTGCGCGGAAACCGGGGTCTGCCGAGATGCGGCGCGCCACGGACTCGATCACCTCGGGCTGATCGTAGAACCCGGTAGCCAGGCGTTCACCGATCTCCTTGAGACGGTCGGTCGGCAGGGACGACTTCGCGCTGCGGACCTCCTGCTGCTCCGAAAGTGCCCGGGCGTCGGCCGACAGGTCGACCGAGTCGGCGCGCGGCCGGGTCGAGTCTGCTGCCCCCGGCTCCGGATTGCCTGATCCCGGTCGCCGGGCTTCCTGGGCCCGATTGGCTTCGAGCGCGGCTGGGTCGGTCCCGCGCCTTGGGCCTTGGGGTGCCGCTGGATTGATGGCCATTCGATCCTCTTCTCCTCGCCAGACGGGAGCCGGTTCCATAACCGATTTCCCCGACTCCGGATGGTATCGGTCGGTCGCCCGGAAAACTTGAGCCCGCGCGCCGAAGGGCAGGAGTGCACGCTCTGTGCCCGGGAAGAAAGGTCCGGCCGATTTCTCCTCTCCTCCCGGTGCGCACGCACTGCGGCCCGGCTCGGGAAAACACCCCGATCATAGAATCCTAAGTCATTATTCGGCAATGCGATAGGTGGAGCGCTTTCGGTGCCCATGTGGCGCCTTTTACGGCCCTGGCCCCCCTCTTGCCCCTCCTGCCTGTACCGACGGGGAAACCGGCAAATCATGCCTCGTCGATCGGCCTGATCCTGGAACGGGATCGGCACAAACGATCGAAGCAGCGGCTGGATACGCCGGTATCCGTCTCAACTGTTGTCATCGGCTGACGCGACGTACGGGAACGCCATGGACACTGATGTACTGCCAGGGGTCGAGCTGGATCTGCCGGGTTCGACCCAGGATCTGCGACAGGTACTGCGCCAGGGGCTCGCCTTCCATCAACGGGGCGAGTTGAGCCGTGCGCTGGCCTGCTATCAGGCCGTGCTGTCCCTGGATCCGCGCCAGCCCGATGCGCTCCATCTGAGTGGGGTATTGGCCCATCAGGCGGGAAAGCACGCGGTGGCCGTTTCGCTGCTCGAGCAGGCGGTGGCGCTCGATCCCAAGGCGCCCGATTTCGTCATCAATCTCGGTCTGGCGTTGCAGGCGACCGGGCAGGTCGATCGCGCGCGGGCGGCCTTCGAGCGTGCCGTCGTCCTCCGTCCGGCTTCGCCGCATGCGCACCTCCATCTGGGCACCGTCCGCCGGCTGCTCGGCGATCCGCGCGGCGCGGTCCGGGGGTACGATCGTGCGCTGGCGTTGGATCCCGGCTTTGCGGAGGCCCACGCGACCCGGGGCGCCGCTCTCCATGCGCTGGGCCGGATGAGCGATGCGGAGCGCGCGCTCCGAACCTCGCTCGAATTGAAGCCCGATTTTGCCGAAGCCCACTCCGATCTGGGCTCGCTGCTGCAGGCCACCGATCGCCTGGATGAGGCGGTCGCGTCCTATCGCCGGGCCATCGAGCTCAAACCCACGCTGGTCGAGGCCTATTCGAACCTGGGGACTGCGCTGTCGGCCGCGGGCGATCTCGCGGGCGCGGTCGAGGTCTATCGCCAGGGATTGGTGCTCGAGCCCGCCCACTACGAAGCCGTCATCAATCTAGGCATTGCGCTGCAGGCGCTGGGGCGGCTCGACGAAGCCCGCGAAGCGTTCGAGACGGCCTGCGTGGCGCGTCCCGCCGCGGCGCAAGCCTATCTCCATCTGGGCGTGATCTGTCAGGCGCAGGGCGCGCTCGATCAGGCACTCGCTGCGCTGACCGAAGGGCTCCGCCAGGCGCCCGATCATGCGGACCTGCTGTCGACGCGGGGTGGCGTGTACCGGCATCTCGGTCAGTTCGACGCTGCCGTCGTCGACCTCCGGCGCGCCGTGCAACTGGCTCCCGAATCGGTACGGATCGCCACCAATCTCGGCAACGTGCTGCTGGCGGCCGGTGAGGTCGATGCTGCCGTAGTCACCCTCGAAGGCGCGGTCGCGCTCGATCCCGGACAGGCCGATGCGCGCCTGGGTCTGGGGAACGCGCTCAAAGCCCGCGGCGACACGGCGCGCGCGGTCGTCAGTTATCACGAAGCGCTGCAGCTCCGTCACGACTATGCGGAAGCTGCGTACAACATCGGCAATGCGTGGCGTGAGGTGGGCCGCTACGACGAAGCCATTACCGGTTACTACCAGGCGTTGCGGATTCGTCCGCAGTACGGCGAGGCCAACTGGAATCTGGCGCTGGCGCAGCTGGGCAAGGGCGAACTGGCCCGTGGTTGGGACGGTTACGAATGGCGTTGGCGGAACGGCGATACCCCGCAGGTGCCCGAGCTGCCCAAGGTGCCGGTTTGGCAGGGCGGTGCGGAGGTGGCGGGGCGGCGTCTCCTGGTGTGGCGGGAGCAGGGATTGGGCGACGAACTGCTCTTCCTGACCTGCGTACCCGACCTGATTACCGCTGGCGCTACCGTCACGCTCGTGGTCAGTCCTCGGCTGGTGTCGCTGGTCGGCCGGGCCTTTCCCGAAGCAGAGGTGCTGGCGGATGGGCCTGGGGTGCTGGGCGAACTCGAACACTTCGATGGGCAGCTACCGATGGGGAGCCTGCCGCGCTGGTGGCGTCGGAGCCGGGAAACGTTCCGGAGTTCCGGTGTGTTTCTCGCGCCGACGGCATCCGAGGCGGCCCGGTGGCGGGCGCGGCTGGACACGCTGGGCGACGACCGCAAGGTGGGCATCTGCTGGCGGAGCGGGCTGGTGACGCCGGAACGCCGCCGGTATTACGCGCCTGCCGACGAATGGGGCGCGCTCTGGCGGGTGCCTGGGGTGACCTGGGTCAACCTGCAATATGACGACTGTGAGGCCGAGTTGTCTGCCATCGAGGCGGCGACGGGCGTCCGGGTCCATCGCTGGGACGGTGAGGACTTGAAGAACGACCTGGAGAGCGTCGTCGGCCTGATGAGCCAGCTCGATGCGGTGGTGAGCGCACCGACCGCGGTGAGCTCGCTGGCCGGAGCGACGGGCATTCCGACCTGGCAGCTCGACAGCGGGAGCGACTGGACCGTCTTCGGGGCGGATCGGTCGCCCTGGTGGCCGAGCATTCGGCTCGAGCGGAAGCGACCGGGGGAAACGACATGGGAGTCGGCCGTTCAGCGCTTGGCGGGTCGGCTGGGTGAATGGATTTCGATGGGGCGGGAGAACGGCCGATGATCGGAGTACAAGGAGCGACGCTGGTACCCGGAATCGACGTGTTGCGTCGCGGCATCGCAGCGCAGCAGGCGGGTGACCGGGTTCGCGCGGTGGCCGCGTACCGGAAGGCGATCCGGATCAATCCGGGTCTGGCGCCGGCACATTTCAATCTGGGCCAGTTGCTTCGGGAGGAACGGGACTACGAAGGGGCGGTGACCTGCTTCGAGGCCGCGGTCCGGCTCCGTCCGACAGCGGGCGACGCGTGGCTCAATCTGGGCGCCATGCTGGAGCGCCTCGAACGGCATCAGGAAGCCGTGGTGATGTACCGCCAGGCGGTCGAGTGCGTGAGCGACGATGTGCGGCCCCGCTACAACCTGGCCAACGCGCTGCTGGCGTTAGGCGAGTTTTCGGAAGCGGCGGAGAGCTACCGCGCCGTCCTCGAACAGGAGCCGGAATACACCGGCGCGCAGTGGAATTTGGCCACGGCCCTGTTGGCCGGCGGGAGCTTCCAGGCGGGATGGGCCCAGTACGAGCATCGCTGGACCCAACTTGGCGTCGACCCCGCTACCCGGTTTTCCTGGCCGCTCTGGGCGGGCGAGCCGGTGGCCGCCAAACGGATCCTGGTCTGGCGGGAGCAGGGACTGGGCGACGAACTCCTCTTTGCCACCTGCCTCCGAGATCTGGTTGCCGCCGGCGCGGAGGTCACGCTGGCCGTCTCACCGCGCCTGGTCGGCATGCTGACGCGCGCCTTTCCCGGCGTGACGGTCATCGACGATGGCGCGTGGGGTGACGCCGAGTACGATTTCCACGTTCCGCTCGGCACGTTGCCGCGGTACCTGCGAAAGAATCGCGACGCCTTTCCGTTGCAGACCAAGTTTCTGACCCCGGATTCGGCGCATGCCACCCGGTGGACGACCCGGCTCGATGCGCTGGGTCCCGGCCTCAAGGTCGGGATCTGCTGGCGGAGCGGCATGATGACGGAAGAGCGGTCGCGCACCTACAGCCGTTTGGAAGAGTGGGGCCCTGTTCTGACGACGCCGGGCATTCACTGGATCAATCTCCAGTACGATGACTGCCTGGCGGAGCTGACGACTGCGGAAGCGCAGCACGGGATCACGATCCATCGCTGGGACGAGGAGGATCTCAAGAACGATCTCGAGAGCGCGCTCGGGCTGATCTGGAATCTGGACGCCGTGGTCACCGCACCGACCGCCGTGAGTTCGCTGGCCGGCGCGGCGGGGGTTTCGACCTGGCAGATCGACAACGGGCTCGACTGGACGGCGCACGGTGAGGACCGATCGCCGTGGTTCCCGAGCATCCGCCTGATTCGCCGAACCTTCGGATCCGCCGACTGGGCGCCGGTACTCCGGCGCGCCGCCATGGAACTCGATGCGCGCCGGGTCGAGGACGGTATCGTATGAGCGGCGCCGTTCGCACCCAGCGCGCTGGCGCCGTTCGTCAGCAGTTGCACGACGGCCTGGCGCATCATCGTGCCGGCCGCCACGAAGCGGCGGCCTCGTGCTACAGCCAGGTGCTCGCGGCCGAGCCGTCCAATGCCGATGCGCATCACCTGCTGGGGTTGCTGCTGCTGGCCGATGGGCATCTGACGGAGGCGGCGTCGCACTTCGAGCGTCTCGTGGCCCTGCGTCCCAAAGTGGCGGAGTATCGCTCGAACTATGGGCACGTGTTGCGCGGTCTCGGCGACCTCGAGAGCGCCCTGCGTGAACTCACGACCGCTACCCGGCTCGAACCCGGATATACCGACGCCTGGATCAACCTGGGTCTGGTGCGGCTCGACCGCGGGGACATTGCCGAGGCGGTCGACGTGCTGGAGACTGCGGTGATCAAGGACCCGCGGTCGCCGCTGGCTCAGCTCAACCTGGGTAACGCGCTGCGCGCCGCCGGCCGGCTAGATGAGGCGGCCGCTCGGTATCGCACCGCCGCCGGAATCGCGCCCGAGCTGTCGATTGCCCACAAGAACCTCGGCGTGCTTGCCCAGCTGGCGGGACGGAACGATGAAGCCGTGCTGGCCTACCAGCGCGCTCTGGCGACCGCGCCGAACGACGCCGATGTCCTCACGAACCTGGGGGTGCTCTGCCTCAAGCTCGATCGGGTGGAGGACGCGATTGCGCTGCAGGGGCGCGCCGTCACGGTTGCACCCCGGCAGGCCGACGGCTGGCTCAACGGTGGCACGGCGCTGCAGGCGGCCGGGCGACTCGACGAAGCGCTGCAGTACTTCATGCAAGCCGCCGCGCTGTCCGATGGTCCCGAACCGCTGACCGCCATGGGGAGTCTGGCGGCGGAGCGTGGGGACTTCGCGCTGGCGGTCGAGCTGCACGATCAGGCAATGGCCCGGAGTCCCGACCGAGCCGATACCCGGTGGAACCGATCCCTTGCCCTGATCGGGCACGGTGACATTCCGGCCGGGTGGGACGAGTACGAGTGGCGCTGGCGGGCAACCAGCCGGCCGGCAGAGTATCGGACCTATCCGTGGCCGGCGTATCAGGGCGAGGACCTGAACGGCAAGCGGATCCTGATCTGGCGTGAGCAGGGTTTGGGCGACGAACTGATGTTCCTGACCTGCCTGGACGATGTGCTGCAGTCAGGTGCGCAGGTGACGGTGGCGGTGTCGCCCCGTCTGGTCTCCATGGTCGAACGCGCCTTTCCTACGGTGCGGGTCCTCCCGGATGGCGGTGTGCTGATCACTGCGGCGGGACCGTTCGATTTCCATCTGCCGATGGGAAGCCTGCCTCGATTCTGGCGGCGCACCCATGCGGCATTCGCAGGGAGCGGCGCGTATCTCCGTGCGCGGCCCGATCTGGCCGACCGCTGGGCGGAGCGGCTGGCAGCGCTCCCGGCAGGTCCGAAGATCGGTGTCTGCTGGCGTAGCGGGTTGCTCACGGCCGAACGGCAGCGGCACTACGCTCCGCTCGCCGCGTGGGCGCCGGTGTGGCGCGTACCCGGTGTGACCTGGATCAATCTGCAGTATGACGACTGCGACGTGGAACTGGCCGAGATCGAGCGCATTCACGGGGTGCGGGTGCACCGCTGGGCGGGTGAAGATCTCAAGCAGGATCTCGAGAGTGTCGTCGGGTTGCTCGCGTCGCTCGATGCCGTGATTACGGCGCCGACCGCGGTGTCGTCGCTCGCGGGAGCCAGTGGTGTTCGCACCTGGCAGACCGACGGCGGCAACGACTGGACCGTCTTCGGCCGGGATCGTTCGCCGTGGTGGCCGTCGATTGGATTGGCGCGCAAAGGGCCTGGTCAGGATTGGCAGCCGGTGCTGAACGGAGTGGCCAGGCAGGTCGAGCGATGGGTGCGCACCGGATTGGAGCGTTTGCCATGATTGCCGCCGCACCCGCGCTGACCGACTTCGACCGCGGCTTGGCCGCGCAGAAATCGGGCGATGCTCAGGGAGCCATTGCCGCGTACCGCCGGACCATCGCTTCGGATCCGCGGCATGCCGCGGCCCATTTCAACCTTGGTCACTTGCTGCGCGCGGCGAAGGACCTGGCCGGGGCGGCGCGGGCATTCGAGGCTGCAGCGCATCTCCGCCCCTCGGCGGCCGATGCCTGGCTCCATCTTGGCGTATCGCGCGAAGGGCTGGGCGAGCTCGAACTGGCGATGGTCGCGTATCGTCAGGCAGTGGAGTTGGGCGGGACGTGGCGGGCTACCGGGCTCTTCAACATCGGCAACGTACTTCGTAAACAGGGGCAGTTGGTGGCCGCGGCGGAGGCGTTTGCCGAAGCCGCAGAGGCAGCTCCGCAAGCGGCCGATGTCTGGCTCAACCTGGGCAACGTTCAACGCGAGCTGGGCCGTTTGACGGAAGCACGGGCATCGCTCGAGCGCGCCATCCAGTTCAAGTCCGACTGGGCCGAAGCGCAGTGGAATCTCGGCCTCGTGAACCTGGCGGATGGGTGTCTGGCGGACGGTTGGTCCGGATATGCGCACCGATGGGCGCGGGCCGGGCTTCCCGGACCGTCCGCGTTGCCCTGGACGCATTGGCAGGGGGAGTCGCTCGAAGGAAAGCGGATACTGGTGTGGGGTGAGCAGGGGGTGGGCGATGAAATCCTGTTTGCCACCTGTGTCCCGGATTTGATCGATGCGGGAGCGTTGGTGACGCTCGCGGTCGATCGACGGTTGGTCAGCCTCTACGCCCGGTCGTTCCCGGCTGTGGAGGTCGTGGCCCATGGCGAGTGGGGAGCGAAGGCGTTCGAGTTCCAGGCACCGCTTGGTGACCTGCCCGGGCGTCTTCGCACTTCTCGCACGGCCTTCCGTCCACGCTGGAGTCATCTCGTTCCTGCTCCCGCAGAGATTGCGAACTGGACCGAGCGGCTGCGCGCACTGAACGGTCCGCTCCGCGTGGGCCTCTGCTGGCGCAGCGGCCTCAATGGTGGGGAACGGCGTCGCTATTACCCGACCTTGCTCGATCTGGCTCCGGTGCTCCGGGTGCCCGGCGTCGAGTTCGTCAACCTCCAGTACGACGACTGTCGTACGGAGCTGGAAGAGGCCGAAGCGCGGCTCGGAATTCGGATTCATCGCTGGGCCGGGGTGGATCTCAAGCAGGATCTGGAAAGTGTGGCAGCGCTCGCCTGGCATCTCGATCTCGTCATCACGGCGCCTACCGCCGTGAGCTCGCTGGCGGGCGCCATCGGGACCGAGACGTGGCAGCTGGATGCGGGCACCGACTGGACGCTGTTTGGCGAGGAGCGATCGCCGTGGCTGCCGGCGATCCGTGCTTTCACGCGCGAGTATGGAACCAACGACTGGGGTCCGGTGTGTCGCCGGATCGAGCAGGAACTGATCATCCGCAGAAGCCGCGAGGTCGCGGCTTCGGATACCGGAAGGGCATAAGCAATGTTTCTCGAAGGTCAATCGATCCTCATCACCGGCGGTACCGGTTCGTTCGGGCGCGCCTTCGTCAAGACGGTACTCGAGCGTTATGAACCGCGCCGGGTCATCGTCTACAGCCGTGACGAGCTGAAACAGTATGAGATGGCGGAGCAGATCCGCGACCGCCGGATCCGGTTCTTCCTGGGCGATGTTCGGGATCTGTCGCGGCTACAGCGCGCCATGTCAGGTGTGCAGGTGGTGGTACACGCCGCCGCGCTCAAACAGGTGCCTGCCGCGGAATACAATCCGTTCGAGTGCATCAAGACCAACGTGCTGGGCGGCCAGAATGTGATCGAGGCGGCGCTCAACACCGGGGTCGAAAAGGTGATTGCGCTCTCGACCGACAAGGCTGCCAATCCCGCCAATCTCTACGGCGCCACCAAGCTTTGCTCCGACAAACTGTTCGTGGCGGCCAATGCCTACGCTGCGGGCCGCGGACCGCTGATGAGCGTGGTCCGATATGGCAACGTCGTCGGCAGCCGCGGCTCGGTCGTCCCCTTCTTCCTCAAGGCGCGGCGCAATGGTGTCCTGCCGATTACCGATCCGCGGATGACGCGGTTCTGGATCACGCTCGAGCAGGGCGTCGCTTTCGTGCTCGATTCGCTCCGGCGGATGCATGGCGGCGAGCTCTTCGTGCCCAAGATTCCGTCGACCGACATCATGACGCTGGTCGAGGCGCTGGCGCCCCAATGCCGGACCGAGGTGATCGGGATCCGGCCCGGTGAGAAGCTGCACGAGCTGATGATCAGCGAAGACGATGCGCGGCGTACCGTCGACATGGGGTCGCACTATGTGCTCCAGCCACAGCAGTCGTGGTGGGACGATGCGGTGACCAGCGCGGGGACCGTGGTGCCGGAAGGATTCTCATACCGGAGCGACACCAATCCCGAGCGGCTCGGTGTCACGGAAGTTCGCGACCTGCTCGGTTCGCTCGGACTCGACTGATGAGCGGATTTCTCCCTTATGGTCGGCACCAGATCTCGGATGCCGACATCGCCGCGGTGACCGAGGCGTTGCGCGCTTCGCACATTACGCAGGGGCCGCTGGTCGACCGATTCGAGCAGGCGCTGGCGGAGTTCACAGGCGCCGAGTATGCGGTCGCGTTCAATAGCGGGACGGCGGCACTCCACGCGGCGTACGCAGCGGCGGAGATCGGTCCGGGCCGCAGCGTGGTGACCAGTCCGATCACCTTCGTCGCGACCGCCAACGCGTCGCTCTATCTGGGCGGCCGAGTGGGATTTGCGGATATCGATCCGTCGACCGGCCTGATCGATCCCGATTCGGCTGACGATCGGGCCGAGGCGGACACGGCGCTGGTGGTGCCGGTCCATTTTGGAGGAGAGGTCGCTCCGGTCGAAGCGCTGAGCGCCATTGCGCAGGCTCGGGGCTGGGTCGTGATCGAGGATGCGGCTCATGCCATCGGCGCCCGGTACAAAGCCGCGGACGGGCAGGAATACCGCGTCGGCGAATGCGCGCACAGCCTGATGTGCTGCTTCAGCTTCCATCCCGTCAAGCAGATGACGACGGGTGAGGGTGGGGCGGTGACGACCAACGACCCGGCCTTGTATCGACGGCTCAAGCGCTTCCGGACCCATGGGATTACCAGGGAGCCGAGCGAACTCGGCGCGGCGGAAGGGCCCTGGTACTACGAACAGCATGAACTCGGCTTCAACTATCGCCTGACCGACTTCCAGAGTGCGTTAGGCATATCGCAATTGGCGCGGCTGCCCGAGTGGGTCGAGCGCCGGCGCACGGTCGCAAACTGGTACGAGGCGCGCCTGGAGGGGCTCGAGGGTGTGACGCCGCTCCGTCGCCCGACCGGCTCGAAGGGTGCGCATCATCTCTTCGTGGTGCGGGTGCCGGCGGATCGCCGTCGCCGCATCTATGACGAGCTGGTGCGCCAGGGGATCGGGGCCAACGTGCATTACATCCCGGTCTACCATCAGCCGTTCTATCGGCAGCGCGGCTTCGGCCGTACGGCGCTGCCGGGTGCTGAAGCCTACTACGAATCGGCGTTGACGCTGCCGCTTTTTCCGGCCATGACGGAAGCCGATGTCGATCGGGTCGTGACGATCCTCGCGTCGGCCGTGCGGACGGAGACCGTATCGTGACGACGGCCGATCGATCCCTCGTCCTCGTTACCCATGCGACCGGGCGCTCCGGCGCCGGGCACGCCATGCGGCTCGGCACGCTTGCGGCTGCCTGGCGGCGACGTGGAGGACGCGCGGTCGCGATCGGGGCGATCGAGCTCGATTTCGTGCAGGACCGGTACCGGAGCCTGGGCATCGAGCGCGCGGATGAGGGCACCGATTTTGGCCCGAATGCTGTGGTCGTCGTCGACACCTATGATGCTGCAACGCGGTTTGCCTGGTCCAAGCGGGCCGGATCGGCCTTGCGCGTTCTGGTCGACGATACGGCGGACGGCGACGTGCCGAGGGGCTATGACGTCGTCTGGAATCCAAACGCGTACAGCACGGAGTCGATGTATCCAAACAGCGCAGGCACCGTGCTGGCCGGCGTCGACTATCTGGCCATTCGCGACGGCCTGCCGAGCTGGCGCAACGTGGGGCAGACCGAAATCCTCGTCATCCTGGGCGGTGGAGTTCCGAGCCCGGTTCTGATCGAGTCGATGCGCCAGTTGGACGCCTTGCTCGACACCGAGCAATTCGCGACCACCGGTAACTGGGCGCCGCCGCGGTGGCGGAAGATCGCCGCCGATCGCCTATGGGACGAGGCGCAGCATGCGCGCCAACTGGTGGTGGCGGCGGGTACGACCGTCTGGGAGGCGGCGGCGGTCGGCATTCCCGTCATTCTGCTGATGACGGCCGAAAACCAGCGACTGGTCTATCGATGGGGTCGGGACGCGGCAATTCCGGGCATCAACACACTGCTCGTCGATGCGGAGTTCCTTGCCCACCAACTTCGGGCGCTCCTCGCCGTGCCCAGCCCCCTGCCACCGGTCGCGGATGGTACCGATCGGGTGGTGCAACGGCTGATCGAACTGCTGACCTCGAAGGAGGCCGTGCATGCGACTTCGTAGCGCGGAGCGTGCCGATGCGTACGCCCTGTGGCTCTGGGCCAATGATCCGGTCACTCGCGAGGCGTCTGGTGCGCGTCCGGTGATCGACTGGGCCGGCCACATCGATTGGTTCGACCGGCGCCTGCGGTCGTCTTCTGCGCTGATCTATATCGGCGAGAACGCCAATGAACAGCCGATCGGGGCAATCCGGTTCGAGAGTCAGGACGGATGGCGGACGGCGGTACTCAGCTATGTGGTGGCGCCGGAAGTTCGTGGCCGCGGCTTCGGTCGCGCGCTGCTGGTGGAAGGGGTCGAGGCGGTTCGGGCGGTGCATCCCGGCCTGGTGCTGACCGCGGAGGTTGCAACCGGCAATACCCGATCGACTCGGCTCTTCGAATTTCTCGGTTGGGAGGAACTCACACCGGTCGGCGGACGTCGGCAGTTTGCCGATCGGCGGGCGGCAAGCGTATGACGATTCAGATCGGGCGGATCACCGTCGGCGCGGGGCACCCCTGCTTTCTGGTGGCGGAGCTGTCGGGCAATCACAACGGCGACCTCGATCGCGCGCTGGCGACGGTGCATGCTGCCAAGCAAGCAGGGGCGCACGCCATCAAGCTCCAGACCTATACGGCAGATACGCTGACGATCCGTTCGAATCGGGCCGAGTTCGTTGTGCCGGGCAACGGCCCCTGGGGAGGCCGGACGCTCTACGATCTGTACCAGGAGGCGCATACGCCCTGGGACTGGCACGAGCGCCTTTTCGACGAGGCCCGGTCCATCGGACTGGAAATCTTTTCGACGCCTTTCGACAGCACGGCCGTGACACTGCTCGAGCGGCTCGGCGCGCCGGCGTACAAAATCGCCTCGTTCGAGCTGGTCGACGACGCCCTGCTTCGTGAAGTGGCTGCCACGGGAAAACCGGTCGTGCTCTCGACGGGTATGGCGACGAAGGAGGAGATCCGCCGCGCCGTCGAGATCCTGCGTGAGGCGGGAACCCGCGATCTGATCACGCTGCGCTGCACCAGCAGTTATCCGGCTCCCGATGCTGAAATGCATCTGAGCACGCTCCCGGCGCTGGCCGAGTTGACCGGAGGCCTGGTGGGTCTCTCCGATCACAGCATGGGGATCATTGCCTCGATCGTGGCCGTGGCTCAGGGCGCCGTGATGATCGAGAAACACTTCACGCTGGATCGCGCGGCGGGCGGGGTGGACAGCCACTTCTCGCTCGAGCCGGACGAGTTTCGCGCCCTGGCCGACGCGGTCGGACGGGCCAGTCAGATGCTGGGCCGGCCCACTTTCGGCGCCGGCGTCGCGGAGGAGGGGAGCGTCACGTTCCGGCGTTCGCTCTACGTGGTCGAGGATGTTGCGCAGGGGGCGCCCTTTACCGAACGCAACGTGCGGTCGATCCGCCCCGGGTTCGGGCTGGCGCCTCGGCATCGCGAAGTGGTGCTTGGGCAGCGCGCCCGGGTCGCGGTGGAGCGGGGGACGCCGCTCTCATGGGAACTGATCGACGGGATGGTGGAGGTGGTGCAATGAAAACCGTGATCACGATCGAAGCGCGGATGCGCTCGAGCCGGTTGCCGGGCAAAGTGCTCCGGCCGATTCTGGGGCAGCCGATGCTGGCCCTGATGGTCGAGCGGCTCCGGCGGGTCCGTTTGGCGGACGAAATCGTGGTAGCCACGACGGTGCACGAAGCCGACGAGCCGATCGTGGCGCTGGCCAGTGCGCTCGGTGTGGGCTGCTATCGCGGCAGCGAGGAAGACGTGCTGTCCCGTGTGCTCGGTGCAGCCACCGAGGCGGGGGCGGAACTGATCGTCGAGACGACGGCCGATTGCCCGCTGATCGATCCGGGCGTCATCGACCAGGTCATTCAGACCTTCGCGACCAATGACGTCGACTACTGCGCAAATGTTCAGTGGCCCACGTACCCGCGGGGAATGGACGTTCAGGTGTTTCCGACCGCCGTGCTGGCGGACGTGGCGATGCAGACGGACGACCCGGATGACCGGGAGCATGTCTCGCTCTACATCTACCAGCATCCGGACCAGTACCGGCTGCTCAACGTGGCCAGCGGTCTCGACCCGTCGGTGTCATCGCTGCGACTCACGGTGGATACGCCGGAAGACTACGAGCTGGTGTCCCGGATCTATCAGGAACTGTATCCGATCGACCCCCGGTTCACGCTTCACGACATTCTGACGCTGATGAGCCGGTATCCGGAACTGCATACCATCAACAACCATGTTCGGCAAAAGGCCGTTCGCGAGAGGATCGCATGAGCACGTCGACTGCGCAGCTGTCCACCTGGACTTCGACCTTCGGGAAGGAGTACACCGACCGCAATACGCTCTCGCTGGACGAGATGGATGCGGCCTTTGCCGAACAATTCGGCGTCAGCAAGTCGAGCATCTACCGCCGCTTTGTTGGGCCGGATCGGCTGCCGGGCGGCCGGGTGCTCGAGGTGGGTTGCAACATCGGCCTCCAGTTGCGATTGCTGGAAAAGGCCAATCCGGCGCTCGAACTGCACGGCCTCGAGCCGCAGAGCTACGCCATCGAGCGGGCCAAGGCTCTGGCGCCGCATCATCATTTTCATCAGGGCAATGCCTTTGCCCTGCCGTTTGCAGACGGGTTGTACGACCTGGTCTTCACGCACGGTGTACTGATCCACATCCATCCGAACGACCTGCCTCGCGCCCTCGCCGAGATCGTCCGGGTGAGCCGTCGTTTCGTGCTGTGTCACGAATACTATGCGCCGGACACGGTCGAGATTCCGTATCACGGACAGACCGGCCTGCTTTGGAAGACGGACTTTGCGCGGCGCTACCTCGAGACGGCGCCTGGGCTGCGTGAGGTCGAACGCCAGCTCTATCCCTACAGCGAGTCGACCGGCGGTCCCGGGCTCGTCGATCAGGTCGTGCTGTTCGAAAAGGCCGGCGTGGCGTGACCATGCGCGCGGCGGTGATCGGCTGCGGGTTCATCGGTGCCGGAGCGAGTGTTCCGGGCGCCGGGGCGCAGTCGCATGCCGCCGCCTGGCGCGAAGCGGATGGTGTCACGCTTGCCGCGCTGGTCGAACCCGACGCCGCGCGGCTGGCGTCGGCCGGCGCGCGGTGGGGTGTCGACGCCCTCTATTCGGATGTCGCCTCGATGCTCGAGGCGGTCCGGCCCGAGGTCGTGAGCGTGGCGTCTCCGGATGCGACCCACGCGGATCTGCTCGAACAGGTGCTTGCCGGATCCTCCGTCCGTGCCGTGCTGGCCGAGAAGCCGCTGGCGGTGGACGTGGACCGGGCCGAGTCTCTGGTCCGCATGGCGGAGGAGCGCGGCATTGTCCTGGCGGTCAATTATAGCCGGCGGTATACCCCGAGCCATCGCGCGCTGGCTGCGTGGCTCGAGTCCGCTCCGATCGGAGCGATTCAGCGGGTGGATGGGGTCTACGTTCGCGGGATCAAGCACAACGGTACGCATTGGCTGGATCTGGCGCGCTGGCTGGCGGGTGAGATCACGGAGATCCGGGGTCATGGCGCCGTCGAGCCGGAGGCGTCCGACGCCACCATCGATGCAGAGCTTCGGTTTGCATCGGGTGCGATCGGATCGCTACGTGGGGTGCGCGATGTCAGCTACTCGCTCTTCGAAATCGATCTGATTGGTTCGAACGGCCGGGTGCGTTTGACAGAATCGGGGCGCCGTTTCGAGGCGTGGACGGCAGTGCCCAGCCGCTCGTTCCCCGGCTTTGCCGAACTGGCGCCGATCGGATGCCCAGCCGGCGATCTGACTGATCTCCTTGGCCACGCCGTTCGCGATCTGTTGGCGGCTCTGACGACCGGGCGCGCTCCGGCAGGGACGGGCACCGATGCCGTCGCTGCCCTGCGGTTGGCTTCCGAGGCATTGGCAAGTGCAGAGGCAGAGGAGGGGCGCCATGCAGTTGTCGGTCGCTAGCGTCCTCGGCGATGCCGGCGGCGCGGAAGCCGTCGTGCCGGTGCTCAAGCTGCTCGAACAGCGGAAGACCCTCGCCGGCGTCTGGGCCGCGGGCCCGGCCCAGCAGGTTCTGCGCCGAGAGGGAATCCCGCATCGCCCGCTGGTCGAGCGGACGCCGAATGCGCTCCTCGAGCTGACCAGTCCGACGGTGCTGCTGACAGGAACCTCCTGGGCCGAGCAGCCGCCGGAACTCGACTATATCGGGGCCGCGACGCGGGAGGGCATTCCGGTGCTGTCCGTCGTGGATTTCTGGTCGAACTACGCGGCGCGCTTTCTGGGCAGCGACGGCCGGCTCGTCCTGCCGGACCGGATTGCGGTTCCCGACGATGTCGCCGCGGCGGAAGCCGTGGCCGAGGGGCTGCCTGCCGAGCGGGTCGTGGCGACGGGCAATCCTCACTACGAGGTACTCCTCAGGCAGGGGCAAGGGTTCGATCGCGATGCGCGCCTGGCCTTTCGGGAACGGGTCGGCGTATCGCGTAAGGCGACGCTGGTCCTGTTTGCTTCGCAGCCGATCCGCGCGCTGTACGGCAGCCGGATCGGGTACGACGAAGACCAGGTCGTTTCTCTGGTGCGCGACGGCGTCGAGAACGTGGCGGACTGGCTGGGCCACGGAATTACGCTGGCGGTGCGGAGTCATCCGCGGCAGGACGGGGGAGCGTGGCTGCCGGAAGGCACCGCCAAAGTCGCGGTGCGTCGCGCCGATGAGGGCGACCCGCTGTCCTGGATACTCGCGGCCGATCTGGTCGTCGGGATGAGCAGTGCCCTGTTGCTTCAGGCTGCGTTGCTGGGACTCCGCGTGGTGAGCGTCCAGCCGGGATTGATCGGCGTGGACCATCTGCCGAGCAACCGCATGGGCCTGAGTGAAGGTGTGATCGATGCGGCAGGGGTCGGCTCGGCGTTGTACCGGGTGCTGGCACGCCCGGCGCATCTGGGGTCGGCGCGCGAGGTGCAGCGGCTGCGCCTGCATGCCACGGGCGCCACGATGCGCCTGCTCGACCTCGTCGTTGAAATGGGAGCTCGTGATTTTTCCGAGGTGACTTCATGAAATTGGCCATTCAAGGCGGCACTCCGGTTCGGACGGCCCCTTTTCCGATCTACAACACCATTGGGGCCGAGGAACGCCGTGCGGTGCTCGAGGTGCTCGACAGCGGGGTGCTGTCGCAGTTCGTCGGGGTCTGGGGTCCCGATTTTTTCGGAGGGCCGCGAGTGCAGGCGCTCGAATCGGCCTGGGCGCGCCATTTCGAGGTGGCCTACGCGGTCTCGGTCAACTCGGCCACCTCCGGGCTCTACGCGGCAGTCGGCGCGGCTGGCGTGGGGCCAGGCGACGAAGTGATCGTGTCGCCCTATACCATGAGTGCTTCGGCTGCGGCCGCAATCGTCTACGGCGCGGTGCCGGTCTTTGCAGACATCGATCCGGACACCTTCTGTCTCGATCCCGAATCAGTCCGCCGTTTGCTGACCGACCGGACTCGTGCGATCATCGGGGTCGACATCTTCGGTCACCCCGCGGCGTGGGATGAACTGCGTGCGGTTACGGCGGGCCGGGATATCGTCCTGATCGAAGATACGGCGCAGGCGCCGGGCGCCCGGATGGGCAATCGCTGGGCAGGCACATTGGCCGACATGGGCGTGTTCAGCCTCAACTATCACAAGACGATCCACAGCGGCGAGGGGGGCATCGTCGTCACCGACGATTCACGCCTGGCCGAACGGCTCCAGTTGATTCGCAACCATGGCGAGGCCGTCGTCAAGGCCAAAGGGCACGACGATCTGGTCAACATGGTCGGGTTCAACTATCGGATGACGGAAATCGAAGCGGCCATTGCGCTTGAACAGCTGCGCAAGCTCGAGGGACTGGTGCAGCCTCGGATCGACGCCGCCGACTATCTGACGGCACAAGTCAGAGGGATGACCGGCCTGACTCCTCCGGCGGTCCGCGAGGGTGTCCGCCACGGCTACTACGTCTATGCCATCAAGTACGATGCGCAGGCCACCGGCCTCAGCCGCGGCCGCTTTGCCGAGGCGGTGCGCGCCGAGGGCGTGCCGATCCATGTGGGCTACGTCGAACCGCTCTATCGCCAGCCGATGTATCGACAGGGTATTGCGCTTGGCCGCGACGGGTTCCCATTCCGCCAGCAGGGCAGGGCGCCGGTGCGGTATCCCGACGGACTTTGCCCGGTGGCGGAGCGGATGCACGAGCAGGAACTGCTCTATCTCACCGTGTGCCACGCCGGGGTGAGCCGGGCCGATCTCGATGACGTCGTCCAGGCATTCGAGAAGGTGCTGCGCCATGCCGGGGTGCTCGAGGCCGTATGAGTTCCGTTGCCGATCTGAGCGCCCACTACGGCGCCTTGTTCCGCGAGCATGGTGATGCGCCGCTCGCCACGCAGATGAGCGCCGAGGGCCAGCGGTTCCGCTTTCTCAAGCTGCTGGAGATTGCGGATCTCGACGGCGCCGACGTCCTCGATGTCGGTTGTGGCCTGGCTGACCTATATCCATACCTACGCGCGCGGTATCCGCGGACTCGCTATACCGGGGTCGATGTCGTACCTGATATGGTCGAGTGCGCCGCAGCCAAGTATCCCGAGGCGCAGTTCCAGGTCGCGGATTTGCTGAGTGGCGCCCGGGTGGGGCGGTTCGACTATGTGCTGCTGTCGGCGATTTTCAACAATGCCATTCCGGACCCGACTTCGTTCCTCGAAGCGCTGATCGAACGGTCCTGGGACCATGCGGAGCGTGGGCTCGGATTCAACTTTCTGTCGTCGCATCACAACTTCACCGATGCGACGATGGCGTACCACGATCCGGCGCGAGTCTTCGATTTCTGTGTGCGCCGGTTGTCGCGTCGAGTCCGGATCGAACATCATTATGAGCGGTGCGACGTCGCCGTGTTCGTCTACCGATGACCACCACGCTCGTATCCGCCGACCGGACGGCCTGGAACCGCTACGTCTCGGCCTCACCGCAGGGCTCGGTCTTCAGCCGGGCTGAACTGCTCGATGCCCTGGACGTCAGCTGGGAAGTCCGATCGGTTGGGGGAGCGGTCGACTGCCCGGAGGCCGCCGCACTGGTGCTGCGCGATGCAGGGACGGCGGTGCGGGCGCCGGTGCCGTTCTGTCTCTATCAGGGGATTTTCCTCCCGCATCGTCCCGACGAGGCGCCGCATCGCAAGGTCCGGCGTGAGCTCGATTCGGTGGGCAGCTTGCTCGACGGGCTCTCGGGCGAAGCGCGCCTTTCGTGGTGTCTCCATCCGTCGTTGACGGACATACGAGCGCTCAGCTGGTTCCACTATCACGAGCCCGAACTGGGGCAGTTCCGGATCGAGGTCCGGTACACCGGTATCATCGCGCTCGACCCGGCCGCCGGGCTCGATGGTGTGCTGGCCGGGGCGCGTACGGTACGACGGCAGGAATACCGAAAGGCCGCGACACGATTCCGGGTCGAGCCGTCGGAGGATCTCGATCTGCTCGACGGCCTGCATCGGCGGACCTTCGACCGGCAGGGAATCGTGCGCAGCGAACGAGAAGGACGGTTGCTCCGGTCGATTACCGCCGCCGCCCTGGAGCATGGGTTCGGTGAGCTGCTGGTGGCCTTCGATGGCGATGGCATCGCCGCGGGCGCCGTTCTCTTCCTCTTCGATCAGACCTCGGCGTATTACCTCGTCGCGGCCAACGATCCGGACTATCGGTCGGCGGGAGTGTCGACGCTGCTCTTCCTGAGCGGTGCGGAGCGTGCTCTGGCGCGTGGTTTGACGGCGCTCGACGTCGTCGGGCTCAACTCCCCGTCGCGCGGCGACTTCAAGACCAGTTTCGGAGCGGTTCCGACTCCCTACTACGTCGCAACCTGGGAGCGGCCATGAGCGTGGTCGCAATCGTTCAGGCGCGGATGACGTCGTCGCGACTGCCGGGCAAGGTATTGATGGACCTGGCCGGCAAGCCGATGCTCGATCGTGTCGTCCGGCGTGCGCAGGCGGCGAAGCGGGTCGATGCGGTCTGGGTGGCGTGCACGACCGGGCCGGCCGACGATCCGATTGCCCGGTGGTGTGAAGCCAACGCGGTGCCGTCGTTCCGCGGATCCGAGTCCGATGTGCTGGGCCGTTTCGTGGCCACGGCCGAGTTGGCTCGGGCCACGAGGATCGTGCGATTGACGGCGGACTGTCCGTTGCTCGATCCGGCGGTCATCGATGAGACGATCGCGGCGCTCGACGGGCCTTTCGACTACGCGGCCAACGTGCTCGAGCGGAGCTACCCGCGCGGGCTCGATACGGAAGTCTTTACCCGCGAGGCGCTCGATCGGATGGATCGTCTAGGCACCTCGGCGGCGGCTCGGGAACATGTAACCATTCCGGCGCGGTTGGAGGCGCCCGATGCGTTTCGGGTGCGGAGCGTTCGGGCCGCGGAGGACGCGAGCGATTTGCGGTGGACGGTGGATACGGCGGAGGACCTCGCCTTCGTGCGGCGGGTCTATGATGCCCTCGAGCTTGGAGAACGGATCGGATCGTACCGGGAGATCGTCGCCTGGTGCCGAGCCGATGAATCACAGATGCGGCGTGATCAGGCAGGACATACCTGGGATCCGAGCCGCAGGGTGGCGGCGTCGGTCGTCGAAAGGACAGAATCGTGAGCACCGTAGAGCAGGTCGACCCGGCCCTGGCGCGGCTGGCCGAAGAGTATCACGTCGCGCTGAGTCGCAATCCGGATGATGCCAGTGCGCTCCATGGTCTCGGTCGTGTGATGGGGCAGCTGGGACAGCACGATCTCGAACTCGCCCTGATCGGGCAGGCGGCTGCGCGGGCGCCGGGTGAGGCGCGCTACCACGAAGATCTGGGACTGGCGCTGCTCGGCGCCGTGCATCGCAGTGATGCGCAGGAAGCTCTCGAAGAGGCGCTGCGTCTCGATGCCGATCGCGCCGAAGCCGCAGCCGCCTTGGCCGACATCGTGCTCGACAGTGGTGAGATCGACCAGGCCCGATCGCTGCTCAGCCTCGATCTGCCGGCCCGCTGGGCACCACGAGCGCTGGGACGGATCGCGCTGGCCGATCAGCGCTGGTCGGAGGCGGTAACGCAGCTACTGATTCATCTGGGGCAGTCGCCGGTCGATGCCGCGGCGCTCTTCTATCTGGGGGTCGGTCTGCAGTCGCAGGAACTGTTCGAGGCGGCGGCCATCGCGTACACCCAGGCGGTCTCGGTCGAACCCGAGCTCTTCGAGGCGCAGGCCAATCTGGGGACGGTGCTGACGGCGCTGGGCCGGTATCAGCAGGCGCTGGTCGCCACGGATCGGGCGGTGGAACTGGCTCCCGGTCGCCCGGGAGCGTACCTCAACCGGGCCAATGCGCGGCGCGAATTGGGCGACCTGGCTGGTGCGCAGGCGGATCTCGAACGCGCGGTGGCGCTCGAGCCTGGCTACGCCGAGGCGTGGTCGACGTTAGGCAATCTGCTGCACGACCAGGGCCGGTTGGCCGAAGGGTTGACGGCCCACAATCGGGCCATTGCCGCGGCTCCAGAATTGGCCCAGGCGCGCTGGAACCGGTCGTTCACGCTGTTGGCGTCCGGCGCGCTCGGCGCGGGCTGGGACGAATATGAGTGGCGCCATCGGACTGAGGCGGCGCGGCCGGAACCGCGGACGCTGTCGTGGCCCTCGTGGCAAGGCGAGCCGCTGGCGGGGGCGCGGATCTTCGTCTGGCGGGAGCAGGGGATCGGCGATGAACTCCTCTTCCTGACCTGCCTGCCGGATCTGGTCGAGGCAGGTGCGCAGGTTACCGTTGCCGTCAGCGAGCGGCTGGTCTCGCTGGTGACCCGGGCTTTTCCCGAGGTGCGCGTGGTGGCCGACGATCTCACGACGCCGCCCGCAGGAGAGTTCGATTGGCAGGTCGGTCTCGCGAGCCTGCCGCGCTGGGTGCGCCGGACCCGGGGAGCATTCCCGGCGGCCGAGGCGCTCCTCGCGCCGGACCCGGTCCAGGTCGAGCAGTGGCGTGCGCGGCTGGCATCGTTAGGCGAAGGGCGCCGGGTCGGGCTCTGCTGGCGAAGCGGTCTGGTCACGCCGGATCGCCAGAAGCAGTACGCGCCGCTGGTGGCCTTCCGGTCGCTGCTCGAGACGCCGGGAATTACCTGGATCAATCTGCAGTATGACGACTGCGAGGCCGAACTGACCGCGATCGAAAGCCAGTGGGGTCGCCGGATTCACCGGTGGGCCGACGTCGATCTCCGGAACGACCTCGAATCGGTGGTCGGATTGCTCGCCAACCTCGATGCCGTGGTGACGGCGCCGACGGCGGTCAGCTCGCTGGCCGGGGCGGTGGGGTGCCCGACCTGGCAGGTCGACAGCGGCAGCGACTGGACCGTCTTCGGGGGGAGCCGGTCTCCCTGGTTCCCGTCGATTCAGGTCGCCGCGCTGCGCCCGGGCGAGGCGGACCATGGCCGGGTCATGACCGAGATCCGGTCCGGGCTGTTGGGGCAGGGCTAAAGCTTTTGAGGGGGGCTGCCGAAACCTAAGAACGTACCGATCGAAGGTCGCTCGCCAGAAAGGCGATGACGACGCGGTCGCAGGGGGCGAGGAGAAGCCTCGCCCCAGATCCCTAGGACAGGAGCAGTTCCCATGGCTGACGTTTCACTTTCCTCTGGCATTCGCGCCAACCTCCTTACCCTGCAGAACACGGCCTCGCTGATCGGGACCACCCAGCAGCGGCTGGCCTCCGGCCTCAAGGTCAACAACCCGATCGACGACGCGACCGCGTACTTCGCGGCGCAGAACGCTCGTGGCCGCGCCAACGACCTGGCCGCCCGGAAGAACGAGATCGGCGAAGCGATCCAGACCATTAAGGCCGCCTCGTCGGGCATCGAGACGATCTCGAAGCTGGTCGAGACCGCCAAGGGTCTCGCCGAGTCGGCGCGTTCGGCCACCACGGCCGGCCGTTCGACCCTGGCTGCGCAGTTCAACGAGGTGCTGAAGCAGATCGACCAGGCCGCGACGGATGCCAAGTACAAAGGCACCAACCTCCTGACGGCCAGCAGCGAGCTCGTGGTCAAGACCAACGAGGACGGCAGCTCGAAGATCTCGATCAACGGCTTCGACGCCTCGTCGACTACCGGTCTCGCAGTGTCCACGATTGCCACCAGCACCTGGACGGCGGATTCGGCCCTCGACGCCGCGGTGAGCCAGCTCAACACGGCGCAGTCGACCCTCCGGACCAACTCGGCGACGCTCGGCGCGGTTTCGAGCCAGCTGACGATCCGCGACAACTTCCTGGACGAGATGCGCAACGTCCTTCGGGAAGGTGCCGACAAGCTGACGGTTGCGGACCAGAACGAAGAAGGCGCCAACCTGCTGTCGCTGCAGACGCGCCAGCAGCTCGGTGTGATCTCCTTGAGCCTGGCGAACCAGAGCCAGCAGGCGATCCTCCGGCTCTTCTAATCAGGGCAGGTGGGGTTCAGGCGGGGAGATTCCCTCCCCGTCTGAGTCTCCCACAGACGTGAGGTGATAGCATATGGTAACGGACCAGATGCGCACTGCCTTCACACCGACCGTTCCCGGTCGATGGGAGGGCGTTTCGCCATCGCCGGCCGGGAACGGGCGGCGGGGCGGGGACGCGCCTGCTGCGGACGTGGCCACCGTCGAAATCGGGGCGGGCCAGTTACGGAGCGGATCGTGGACGGATGCGGCGCGCGTTCGTCATCTCGATCAGAAGTTGGGTCGGGTCGCGCGCGATGCTGAAACGCTGCGCTTCAACCTGGAGCAGGTCAAGCTGTACCCGCCGTATCCGATCAACGAATCGCGCCGGGCGGAAACGATCCGCCAGTTCAACGGACTCGCGACCGAAGTGGCTCGCTTGGAAGGGCTGACGCTGCAGGCGTTGGCGCCTAACGCCTCGACCGAACGGGCGGAACAGGCCGTCGCGGATCTCGGCGCGCTGGTCGATACCATCGGCTCGACCCGGGCTTCGCTCGCGGCCGGCGCCGCGTCGCCGGCGGAATCGGGAGCGGCCGCGGCCAGCCGTGCCGCGGGCAGCGCGCTGGCGCAGGTCGATGCCGGACTGACTGCATCGGACGCCGGTTTCCTTCGTCGTTTTCCCTGAGGCGTTCATGCCACTCAGAATTTCTCTCAAAGCCGGCGAGCGGTTGATCGTCGGTAATGCCGTCGTGCGAAACGGCGACTCCCGGTGCGCGCTCATTATCGAGAACGACGTGCCGATACTTCGGGGTAAGGAAGTGCTCTCGATCGACGAGGCGACGAGCCCCTGCCGCCGGATCTACTTTGCGATCCAGCTGCTCTACGTCGACCGCGAGCATGAATCCGATCACCAGCAACTGTACTGGCAGCTCGTCCGCGAAGTTCTGGAGGCGTCGCCCAGCATGGGGGGCCTCCTGACCGAAATGAGCGATCGCATCGGCGCCGGACAGTACTACCAAGCGCTCAAGTTGGGGCGCAAACTGATCGCCTACGAAGAGGAACTCATCAGTCATGTCGCGCATCGCTGACGCCTACGCCACGGTCGAAAAAATTTCGACGAGCGGCCGCCAACTCGAAGCTTCGGCGCTCTTCCGCGCCGCCCGGGCGCTGCAAGTGGTTCACGACCAGTGGGACGCTCCCGATCGCGAGCGCCGGCTGGACGAGGCATTGAAGCTCAATCAGCGGCTCTGGACCTTCTTCCAGACCGAACTGGCGTCGGAGGACAATCCGCTGCCGCGTGAGCTCAAGGTGCAGCTGCTCAACCTGATCGAGTTCATCGACAAGCGGACCTTCGACGTGATGGCGTTCCCGGCTTCGAACAAGCTCCGGATCCTGATCGACATCAACCGGAACGTGGCGGCCGGTCTGTCGGCGGCGCCGGCGGGTGTGGCGGCCTGAGCCTCAGGTCATTCACCGTCGTAGGCTGCAACGAAAACGCCGCCCCGAGTCGGGGCGGCGTCGTCTTTTCCAGCTAACATTCCAGCCAGTCGATGGCTGCGGTGGCGCGCGGCCTTACCGCAGGTAGTCGGTCAGGCTCAGGTTGATCAGGCGGCTGGTGGCCGAATAGGAGGCCTGGAGCGTCGTCTGCAGCGAGAGGATCGAGGCAATCGACTCCTCGAGCGGAATCTTCTGAATCGCCGACTGAATGTTCACCAGGTCGCGCTTGACGGCGGCGTTGTTGGCCAGCGTTGCCGCGACGTGATTGCCGGTCGTGGCCGTCTCGGCGCGGGAAACCTGCAGGGCCTGGCTGGCGTCGAACACCGCGGCGACGCGGGCATCGACCTGAGCCTCGGTCTGGCCGTTGGCCGGGTCGATGGCATCGCGGAGTTCCCGGAGCGCCAGGAGGGCGGGGGCCAGGTACTCGTCACCGGTATGATTGGGCGTAATCAGGACGCCCTGGGCAATCTCGACTTTACGCTTGGTGGTGTCGCCCTGGTAGTCGCCCAAGGTGGCGCCAGCAGTGGCGTCGAAGGGGGGCGTCAGCGACTGGCCGCCCGCCAGGATATACTCGTTACCGATCCGGGTGTTACCGAGCGACACCGCGCTCGCGAGCAGGCGGTCGACGTGTTCCATCGCGGTCTGGCGCTGGGCTGTCTGGTCGGCGGTATAGGGAGGATCGCCCCGGGTAAAGCTGAGCGCAAAATCGCGCGCCTCGCGGAGCAGATCGTCGACCTGCTTCAAAACCGCCTCTTCTGCACCGAGGCGGAGCTGGGCATTCGTCCCGTTCTTGGTGTATTGGTCGATGGCCTTGGTATCGCGCTGGGCCCGAAGCAGCTGGGCGGTCCCCAGGGGGTCCTGTTCGACCCGGTCGAACCGCTTCTCGGTCGCCACCTGGTGCTGTAACTCGGCCAGCCGCGCCAAGTTACCTTGCAGGTCGCGGAGCATCTGATCCCGTTGCCCCAGGCTGGTTATCCTCACGAACTTTGCTCCTGGCCGATGGACCCGCCTCGGGCGGACTAACTATATTCGAGTATCGGCCCGAACGCTGCAAACCTTGAGCCACACCTGGGAGGGGCATTGGCTACCATCCTGTGCGTCGATGATGAGCCGTCAGTCGGCGTCGTGCTCGAGGCGGCGCTGACGAAATTAGGTCACACCCCGGTGCTGGCCACCAGCGTCGACGAAGCGATGAAGGCCGTGGGCCGGCAGCAGTTCGAACTCATCATCTCTGATTATCGGATGCCCAGCGCAACCGGCCTCGACCTGTTGTCGCAGCTGGAGAAGGAAGGGCATCAGATCCCGGTCATCATCATGACCGGATACTCCTCGGTGGAACACGCGGTGATGTCGCTGCGGAGCGGCGCCATCGATTATCTCACCAAGCCGGTTCGTCAGGAAACGCTGCGCATCGCGGTGACGCAAGCGCTCGAGGTGATTCGTCTCCGTAAAGAGAACGAAACCTTCCGTCAGGAGTTGTCGGGCCTGCGCGGGCGCCGTCAGATCCTGGGCGATGGCCAGGCGGTTCGACGGGTGCTCGAGGTCGTCGGCACGGTTGCTCCCACCCGCGCGACGGTGCTGATCCAGGGCGAATCGGGGACCGGTAAAGAATTGGTGGCCCGCGCGATCCACGAACAGAGCCAGCGGCGGGATCGGCCTTTCATCACGATCAACTGCGCGGCCATGCCGGAGGGGCTGGTCGAGAGCGCTATCTTCGGGCATGAAAAGGGCGCCTTTACCGGGGCGACCGCGCGGACCCAGGGCGCCTTCGAGCGGGCCCACGGCGGGACGCTCCTGCTCGACGAAATTTCGGAGATGCGGCTCGATCTCCAGGCCAAACTGCTTCGGGTCATCCAGGAGCAGGAGTTCGAACGGGTGGGGGGGCATCAGTCGATCCGGGTCGATGTCCGGCTCATCGCCACCACGAACCGGGACCTCCGCGCCGAGGCCGAAGCCGGGAAATTTCGGCAGGATCTATACTATCGTCTCAACGTCGTGCCGATGCACATGCCGCCGCTCCGCGACCGGCTCGAGGATATCCCGGTCCTGGTGCATCATTTCGTCCAGCGGGCTGCGCAGCAACTTGGGGTCGAGGTCACGGGCGTTGCCCCCGAAGCCATTGCGGTACTGCAGCAGCGGGGCTGGCCCGGGAACATCCGCGAACTTTCCAATGCGGTCGAACGCGCCGTGATCCTGTCGCGGGGCGGGATGCTCAAGGCCGAGGCCTTCATCGACGACGCGGTCAGCACGCCGTCGCGGACGCCGCTGCCCAGAACGACGCCGGTCGCCGTGCCGGCGTCGGCCAGTGCCGAAGGTACTCAGCCAGCTGTCCTGCCGAGCATGCCGGACAGCCTGGATCTCGAAGAGCTCGAGGCAGCCACCATCCAGCGGGCGCTGGTGGTGACCGGCGGCAACCGGACTCGGGCCGCCAAGCTGCTCGGTATCAGCGAGCGCACCCTCCGGAACAAGCTCAACTCTCCCAAGCAGACCACTCCTCGTTGAACGACCCGGCGGCATTTGCTGCCGGTCGAATCTTCCCGCCTAACCCCGGCGCGCAAATTATCGGCGTTGGGGTGCCATTCTTTGCATGGCGGTTAAGTCGTTGTCGTAAAAGAGCTTGCTCGCAAGATCTGGCTCTGGATGCCCCTTTGCGTTCCTCGGTATGCGGCTTGCCCGGAGTCGGGTCGGCAGGATTTCGTCGACAACGAGGGCCGGAACGATGATCCGAGGACTTTTCGATAATTCGTCACTCACTGCGCAATTGCGCGGCGGGCTCGAGGAAGCAAGCGCCACCCAGCGCGGGATCGGGCGTCGCGTGTCGGAGGCGCTCCTGGCCAGCACGACGACGGCCTTTACCGATGCGTCGCAGGCTGCGATGGCCAAGGCCGCGCAGACCGAAGCCGATATCCAGCGGGAGATGGCATCGCTCGCCGACACCCAGATCCGGTACGAAGCCGATGCGCAGTTGCTGCGCGAAGCGTATCAGCGGCTCCGGTCCGCGATCGGCGGCGGACGTGGCTGAGTTCTCGAACTTTCCGGTCACGCCGCGTCCGGTGCGGCAGTTCATGCGCTCGCTGGCCACCAGCGCGCAGGGCATGGCTACGCAGCAGAAGTTTCTCGATATCATCGCCGAGAACATCAGCAACGCCGAAACCACGCGGACGGCCGAAGGCGGCGCGTACAAGCGGCAGGTGGCGGTGGCGAATCGCGACCCGCGCACCGGCGAGATCTCGCTGCGGGTCGTCGAAGACAACCGCGAAGGCCGGGTGGTTCACGATCCGGCGCATCCCGATGCGGACGAAAACGGCAACGTCTTCTATCCCAACGTCGACATGAACGCGGAAATGGTTGACATGATGCTGGCCCGACGTCTCCATGAGGCCAACCTCTCCGCGTTTCAGACGGCGAAGCAGATGCTCCGCCGCGCCATCGATATCTGACATCCCCTACGGATTCTCTCATGCGCATTGATGGTCTTGGTTACCAGCCCGAACTGATCTCGCGGACCCCGGTTCAGCGGTCGCAGACGACGACACCGGTCGATACGGCCCGGGTGCTGTCGCAGGAAGAGCGGAACTACTTCGCCGAACTCGAGCTGATGGGTCCGGTGACCTACGGCCGTGGCGCGAAGACGGAATCGGCGACCTCGCCGGCTGCGCTGGGTCAGCGCATCGACGTGCGGGCCTGATCATGACGGCGCCGATCGGACCACGCGTGATCAGCCCCATCGAGCGGGCCGGGGGAGGGTTTCCGCTCGACGGCGGGATCCCGCTCAACGACAACGGACCTTCGTTCAGCGATCTCTTTACCCGCGCCCTCAACGACACGTCGGCGATGGAGAACGACGCCAAGGACGTGATCAACGCGTTCCTGCGCGGCGAGCCGGTCGAACTGCATCAGGTCATGGCTGCCAGCGAAGAAGCGGCCATTTCTCTCGAACTTCTGGTCGAAGTACGCAACAAGCTGTCTGAGGCGTACCGGACCATCATGAACATGCAGGTCTAATGGCCAACGATCTGGTACATCAAGTCAGCGGCGCCGTGCAGCGTATGCCCGCTCCTCGCCGGATGCTGTTGGTGGGCGGCCTTGCCGTCGTCCTGGCAGCGGTCATCGGCGTCGGTATCTGGGCGTCGGAACCGGCCTGGGTCTCGCTGTACGAGGGCGTCGGTTTGGGTGAGGCGGCCCAGATGACCGAAGCACTCGACAAAGCGGGCATCCGCAACAAGCTGGGCGCCGCGGGCTCCGAGGTCATGGTGTCGAAGGAAGATTACGCGCGCGCGCGGGTGCTGCTCGCGAAGTCCGATCTGCCGCAGGGGGGGCGTCCCGGCTTCAAGCTGCTCGATCAGCAGAACATTTGGGGCACCACCGACTTCATTCAGCGGGTCACCTATCAGCGCGCTCTGGAAGGCGAGCTGGCGCAGAGCATCGGTAATACGACCGGCGTCGAGCGCGCCGATGTTCACCTGACGATTCCTGAGCCGACCGCTCTTCGTCGCACCGATCGGCCGGCCAAAGCGGCGGTCCGGTTGCGGATGCGCTCGGGGATGCTGCTGGCACCCGGCGCGGTGCAGGGCATCATTGCCACCGTCAGCAACAGTGTCGATCGTCTCTCGCCGGAAAACGTCGTGGTGACCGACGAGTCGGGCCGGCTCCTCTCCGGAGCTGCCGAAGAGTTATCCGTGGGCGGGATCGGCGCCGGCAAGCGCATCGAGATGCGCCAGGGACTCGAAACCTACCTGGCGGGCAAGGCCGAGCGATTGCTCGAGACCGTGGCCGGACTGGGACGCCCGCGAATCCAGGTCGGCGCCGATCTCAACTTCGATCAGGTCGAACGGACCATCGAGTCGTTCGATCCCGATGGACAGGTGCTCGCCGCCGAAGGTCGGAGCGAGACCGAAGCGACCGCCGAAGGCGGCGGCGCGCAGACCATCGTCAACAACACCTATCAGAACTCGCGCCGGATGGAGCGTATCCTGACGGCGGGCGGCGGGCTGACTCGGCTGACCGTATCGGTGTTGGTCGACGAACGCGCCATCAACGGCGATACCGTTACTCGGACGCCGATTCCGGAGCGGCTCGGCAACGTCGAAGCGCTGGTCAAGAATGCCGTCGGGTTCGACAGCGCGCGGGGCGATCGTATCACCGTACGCGCCGTGCCGTTCGAAGTGGCGGCGGTACCGGCAGAGACCCCGCCGCCGCCGCGAGACGTGATCGGCCTGCTCGAACGGTTCAGCCGTCCGGCCATCGGTTTGTTTGCGATCATCGCGCTCCTCATCGTGGCGATGCGGACTATCAAGGCGCTGCAGCCCCCGCGGGCAGCAGCCGTGGCGCAGCGCGGTTTGGAGCAGCCGGTCAGCGAGCCGGTGGTACCGCCACTCGGGCCGACGCCCGAGGCGGTCCTGCTCAAGAATCGAGTCGTCGAGGAGACGAGCACCCGTCCCGAGTTGATGGCACAGGTGGTCCGGGCGTGGATGGCGGAAGGGAAGTCCTGATGCGCACCGATCGGATTGAGGCGATGCGATGAGCACGGCGCTCGCGTCACGGCGTGATACGCCGAGCCTCGCGGCGACCGGGGTTCGCAAGGCTGCCGTCCTCTGTTTGACGCTTGGCAAAGAGGCCGCGGCAGATATTCTCCGCCAGCTCTCCCCGTTCGAGGTCGAGGAGCTGACTCGTGAGATCGCACTGACCACGTCGGTCGAGCCGAGCGAGGTCGAGCTGGTCCTGGGCGAGTTTCGCGGCGTCTTCCAGGCGGCCGATGCAGCGGCGCAAGGCGGCCTCGTCGTTGCGCAGGAATTGCTCGAAAAGGCGATCGGCCCGCAGCGCGCCAAGGCCATTATCGACAAGATCCAGGAACAGATCACCGATACCGGGCTCAAGCGCCTCCGGAAGGTCGCGCCCGAACTGCTGATGAGCGTCCTACGCGGCGAACACCCGCAGACGATCGCACTGATTCTGGCCCACCTCGATGCGCGGCAGTCGGTCAATGTCATCAGCACGATGGAGCCCGACCTCGCGGCCGATGTGCTCTATCGGATTGCCCGGATGGACAAGATCGCGCCGGAAATTCTGGCGCTGGTCGAAACCGGACTTGCCAACAAAACCGATCTGAGTCTCAATCAGGAAATGACCACGTCGGGTGGACCGTCCGCGGTGGCCAAGGTGCTCAACCTCACCGGCAGCACGCTGGAAAAAGTGTTGCTGGAGGGCATCGGGTCGCGCAATGCCGACATGGCGTCGCAGATCAAGAACCTGATGTTCGTCTTCGAAGATCTTCGCCTGCTCGACGGCCGCGCCATGCAGCGGCTGCTGCGCGAAATCGACGGCAAGGAACTCGCCCTGGCGCTCAAGGCGGCCAGCGACGAGCTCAAGGAACACATCTTTGCCAACATGTCGGAGCGGGCGTCGGCGGCTCTCAAGGAGGAGCTCGAGTTCCTGGGGCCGGTAAAGGTTCGCGACGTGGAAGGTGCGCATACCCGGATCATCGAGGTGATGCGCTCGCTCGAGGACCAGGGCGAGATCATGATCAGCGGTCGCGGTGGAGACGACGATGTCATCCTCTGAGCCGATCGCCCGCACCTGGGCCGTGGCCGAGGCGGCGCCGAGCCCGGTACAGTGGGGCTTGCCCGATCTCGGATCGGAACTGCAGAACGTGCCGGAAGACATCGCGGCGGAAGAGCCGATCGTCGATCCGGTGGCGGAAAGCCGCGCGCAGCGATTCGACGAAGGGTTCGCCGCCGGTCTGGCTCACGCCCGTGCCGAGCTGGCGCCTGGCCGGGAAACGTTGAACCGCTTGCTGGCCGAACTTGGCCGGGAGATCGAAGCCGCCACCCGGCGCGCCGAGCACAATGGTGTGGCGATTGCCCTGGTCGCGGCGCGCTGGCTGCTGCAGCGTGAAGTCACCGCCGACCCTTCCGTGGTCGAACCGATGATTCGGCGCGCAGTGACGCTGTTGCCGGCCGGATCGCCCGTCGAGATCCACGCCAACCCGACCGACATCGAACAACTGGGCACGACGCTCGAGTTTACCGAGCCCGATGGCCGCGCATTGCCGGTGCACTGGGTGGCCGACGCCACGCTCGAACGAGGCAGTTTTCACCTGATCAGTCCCGAACGCATCATCGACGGCCGGGTCGATACCGCCCTGCGGGCGCTCTATGAACGCATCATTGGCGACTGATTTCGGCCACCTACTGGCCCAGACGCCCCGGTTTGCCGTCCACGGACGGGTAACCCGGGTGATCGGGCAGATCGTCGAAGGCACCTCGATCGAGGTGGCCGTCGGCGAAGTGTGCCGCATCGTGATCGGCGCCAACGCCGGTGTGCTGGCGCAGGTCGTCGGCTTTCATGACCGCGGCGTGATGCTGATGCCGCTCGGCGATCTCGACGGGATCCACCCCGGCGATGAAGTCGTCCCGCTCGGTCGCTCGCTCTACGCCGAGGTCGGTGATGGGCTAATCGGCCGGGTGCTCAATGGGCTGGGCCGCCCGATCGATTCGGATCGCCCGATCGGCTTGACGATGCGATACCCGCTCAATGCTGATCCACCGCATCCGCTGGAGCGGGGCCGGATCACGACGCCGCTCGCTACCGGTGTGCGCGCCATCGACGGATTTCTGACCGTGGGACGCGGCCAGCGTATCGGCATCATGGCCGGTAGCGGCGTCGGCAAAAGCGTCACCCTCGGCATGATTGCCAGGCAGACCTCGGCCGACGTGAACGTGATTGCCCTGTTGGGCGAACGCGGCCGCGAGGTCCGCGAGTTCATCGAGCGCGACCTGGGCCCCGAAGGGCTTAAGCGAAGTGTCGTCGTCGTTGCCACGAGCGACCAGGCCGCCGTAGTGCGCGCCACCGGTGCGCTGGTGGCGACCGCCGTTGCCGAGTACTTCCGCGATCAGGGCAAAGATGTCCTGTTGATGATGGACTCGGTGACTCGCGTGGCCATGGCGTGGCGCGAAGTGGGCTTGTCGGTTGGTGAGCCGCCCGCGACCAAGGGATATCCCCCTTCGGTGTTTGCAGCGTTGCCGCGCCTGCTCGAACGCGCTGGTACTGGCAAACACGGTTCGATTACCGGACTCTACACCGTCCTGGTCGAAGGCGACGACTTCAACGAACCCGTAGCCGACTCGGCCCGGTCGATTCTGGACGGGCACATCGTTCTTTCGCGCAAACTTGCGCAGCAGAAGCATTTCCCGGCCATCGACGTACTCGACAGTGTCAGCCGCGTGCGCGACCAGGTGACGCCGCGGGAAGATCTCGATGCAGCCAACGGACTGATGGCGCTCGAAGCGACCTACCGTACCCAGGAAGACCTGATCACGGTCGGTGCGTACAAGACCGGTACCGACAAGCAGCTCGATACCGCCATCGGGATTCGACCGGACCTGCTCCGGATCCTGCGGCAGCGACCGGATGAAGGCGGCACCCTGAACGACACGCGGCAGCAGGTGCGTCAGCTTGCCGCCCGCGCCAAGCCGGCCGCCGGAGGGGCGCGATGAAAGCCTTCTCGTTCCGGCTCGAGCGGTTGCTTCGGCTCCGCGGAGACGCCGAACAGCGTCAGGCCGTTGCATTGGGCGAGGCGGCGCGCGCGGAAGCGGAGATGGAAGGGCTTTGCCGCGAGCAGGAATCGTATCTGGCGGAGATGTCGGGTCGTTTGCAGCCGCCCGTGGGACAGGTCACGAATGCCGGGATGCTGCGGGCACTTCAGCTGACAGGCTTGGCGGCCGCCAATCAACTCGAACAGGCCGAGCAGGAGCGCGATGAAGCGCGCCGGCGCGCCGATGTCGAGCGGGATCGTTTGGCCGAAGCGCGGCGGGAGCGAAAGACCCTCGAACGCCTCAAAGAGAATCAGCGCGCAACCTGGCTGGGCGAGGTCGATCGGGACGAGCAGAAGACGATGGATGAGATTGCCGGGCGGAGCCGGGGGAGTGCGCCGTCATGAAGCAGAACCTGATCCTGGCGCTGTTCGCGTTCCTGATGGCGATTGCCGGAGCGACCTGGTTTTCGATCTTCGTTGCGCCGGAGCGCCCGGCTGTCGTCGCCGATTCGCTGATCGACAGCGTCCGGCCGCGGGCCGTGGTGGCAAGCAATGATTCCGCGAGCGCCGTTCAGGTGGCCGCGCTGCTGACCCGACCCGATTCGGCGCGTTCGGCGGTTGCGGTGCCGGCCGTTACCGAACCCGTGGTCGATCCGCGAGGCGCGCGCGAGGTGGCCAAGATCCTGATCACGATGAAGCCCAAAGCGGCCGCCGAGATCATCGAGAAGCTGACGGATGATGAGGTCGAGACGATCGTGCGACAACTGAATGCCAAGCAGGTCGCCGCATTGCTGGGATCGCTTCCGCAGGAGCGGGCGGCGATGCTGAGCCGGCGCCTGCTGACGCCGACCGCTGGAACCCGGGGAGGGACCTGATGACGTTGCCGATGTCCATCGTCCTGCCTTCGGCAGGCGAATCGGCCCAGGGGAAGGCGGCATCGCGTGCCTTCCGGGCGGCGGCCGGGACGAGTGAATCGGGCGGGGCGTTCGAATTGGCGCTCGGTGCCATGATCTCGCCGTCGGCGGTTCGGACCGCTCCGGCCGAGGCGCCCGTGGAACTGGTGCTCGACGGCGAGTGGCGCCTCGATCCGGAGCAAGCGACCGAGGAGGGTGCTACGCCGGGCGCTTCGGAAACGACCGCCGATGCCACTTCGGTTGTCGACGATGGTGCGGTGGTACCGCTGAGTAAGAGCCTCGAGAACTGGCTTGCGGTCGCTGGACGCCGATCGGCTCCGGTGCCGACGGAGGTTCGTCACGGCGCGGCCGAGGAGATGGTGGACCTGGTGGGTCCGGATCTCTCGACCGGCTTGTCTACGACCTCTGCAGTTGAGGCGCCGAAGTCCGCTGGTTCGTCGATCCCGACCGAGGTCGTGCGCCCGGCTGTTGAAGGTGCCGATGAAACGGAACTGCCGACCTCGAGCGATCAGACCCGCCTAACGGGCAGTTCGACGAATAGTGCAAACCCGGATGATGTAACCGTCCGAGAACGTTCATCGATCGATAAGACCGACCGACGACTCGATGCTGATTTGTCGTCCGATTCGGAGTTTGATCTCGCGGCAGACCGTACAGCGGTTGTTCCGGGTTCGCCCGATGCAGCCGGAGTTCCACTTGCTGGCGTCTGGGGAGCTGCCTCGCCGGCGTCGGTTCATCAGAGCTCGGCCGTGTACCGCGATCGGTTGCTCGACGGTGAGACCATCGACGATGAGCCGGCATCGACTGAGTTCGGATCGCGGCCGGAACGCGCGCCCGCTCGCTCGGTTGCGACGAATCCGGGATGGAGTGGTGAGCAGCGGATCGGGATGGAGCAGTTCCTGGATGAGGGGCTGGACCCCGAAGCCTTACTGGCCCGGTATGAAGCGCGTCATCCCGCGGTGGAAATCGGCGGCTTCGCATTCCCGCTCGATGCCCTGGATGCTGTACCGGAGGAGACGGCACCGGTAATCACCGGTCGCAGTCGGGTGGAGTCGGCCGAGGTCTCGGCCTATGACCGCCTGCGGAACCAGGTGCTGGCGGGGCAGGGCGATGGCTTGGCCGGCAATCGGCGGGACGCCGACGCGCACAGCGGTCGGGAATCCGGCGGAAAGACTGCTGAGCATCGAGCGCTGGCCGCGACGCGGGGTCTCGAAGAGTTCCGAATCGTGCGCCAGCCGGGCACACCGTCAGAGCCCGTGACGATCAGTGCGCGTAGTGAACAGGCCGATCCGGTCCTGCTGGCGACGCCCGCTGCAGCACAGCTGCCGGTCGAATCCGGCGCGCCCGAGGTCGCTTCAGGAATTCGCCCGACTCCGGGGGCGGCAACCGCCGCTGATCCGACCGATCGGATTGCCCGGCGGGTCGAACATCTGATGCTCAATATCGCCGACGATCAGGGCGAGTACGGGCGGCTCAAGGTTTCGGTGGCGGGCACATCCGTCCGAGCCACCATTCTGCCCAACGATCCGGTGCTGGCCGAGCGCCTCACGGTCGACTTGCGGCAGCTCAAGCAGCAGCTCGGTGACCGCGGCTTTGCCGATGCCGCCGTGACGGTACAGGCGCCCCGGGTGGTAGAGAACAGCGCGTCGTCGCCCACGTTGATGGTGCGAGACGTAGTCGAGACGACCGGGTTCGAGGCGCGCATGGCCGATCGGCCGCGGGCCGAGGACCAACGGCGGGAAACCCCGCGCGATCCGCGGGACCAGCAGCGTGAGGACCAGCGGCCGTCACATCGGTCGCGGGATCAGAGGCAGGACAAACGAGGAGGACAGGGATGACATCACCGCTCGCGGGCTTGGGCTCGAGCCCGACCACGCCGGTGCGTGATCGCCAGGAGCTTGGACGGGACCAATTCCTGTCGCTCCTGGTGACACAGCTCCGGCATCAGGATCCGCTCAACCCGCTGGCGCCGGACGCCTTTGCGGCGCAGCTGGCCCAGTTCTCGTCGGTCGAGCAGCTGAGCCAGCTCAACAAGGCCTTCGATGCGCAGCAGGCAGATTCGATTGCCCGGACGCTGCTCGACAAGACCAATCTCGGCGCTTCGCTGATTGGCCGGCACGTCGTGGCCGAAGGGAACCAGCTCTTGGTGAGCGGAGGCTCGACCTCGTTCCAGGCGGAGGTGGCGAGCCCGGGCGGGCGCGGCACGCTGACGCTCTACGATACCTCGGGTAACGTGGTCGCGACCCGTGATCTCGGCACCGTTCGTGGCGGTCTCCAGACGATCAATCCGCCGGGCGGACTCCCGTCTGGTGTGCATCACTATTCGGTCCAGGTCGAAAACGCGAGCGGCGAGAATGTCGCCGTCCGTACCTATACGCAAGGCGTCGTGGATGGCGTGTCGTTCGAGGGCGGCCAGGTGCTGCTCCGGATCGGCAGCATCCGCGTACCGCTCGATAGACTTTCTGAGATTACCCCCCTGACGTAAGGAGATATGCTCCAATGATGCGCGCGCTGTTTGCCGGTGTATCCGGCTTGAAGAATCAACAGGTGCAGATGGATGTTATCGGCAACAACATCGCAAACGTGAATACCGTGGCGTTCAAGTCGTCGCGGGTCACCTTTGCGGAGTCGTTCAACCAGCTGCTCCAGGGGGCCACGCGGCCGCCGGAGAACTCGGGTGGCCGGAACCCGATGCAGATCGGTAACGGTATGCGGGTGGCCAGTATCGACACCAAGTTCACCCAGGGGACGGTCCAGTCGACCGGGGTCAAGACGGACGTCGCCATCTCGGGCGATGCCTTCTTCGTCGTGAGCGGCAACGGCCGCGCGCTCTACACCCGCGCCGGCAACTTCCAGTTCGATGCCAACAACCGGCTGGTGTCGCCGTCCAACGGCTTCATCGTCCAGGGCATCAATGCGGACCCGAACGGCAACTTCTCGTCGTCGTCCGCGGTGACCGGGATCGACCTGTCGCTCAACCTCAAGTCGCCCGCTCGCGCGACCGAGTCCGTGCGGCTGGCCGGTAACCTGAACCTCAATCAGCAGATCACGGAAACGTCGCCCGCGACGGTGTCCGAGCCGCACCAGATGTCGATCACGGTCTACGACACGGCGGGACAGGCGCACAACCTGGTCATGACCTTCCGTCAGGTGTTCGCGGGGACGCCCCCCGCATCGAATAACACCTGGAGCTACTCGATCACCACCGAGACCGGTACCGTCGAAGCCATCGATAACGCCACGCCGGCGGCGACGGCGGCGCTCGACGCCGATCAGGGTCTGGTGACCTTCAACGCCAGCGGCCAGATGGTCGACTTCAGCAACGGCGTCACGGACATGTCGACCGAGAACGTCCGGATTCGGGTCACCCCGGCATCCGGTGGTACCCCGTTCGACATCACCCTCGATCCGGGCAGCCTCAACGACATCAACGGATTGTCGCAGTTCTCGAATCCGTCGAACGCGGTCTTTACCGCGCAGGACGGCTACAGCAGCGGCGATCTGGCCGACATCTCGATCGACGCGAGCGGCGTCATGACGGGCTTCTACACCAACGGTGTGAGCCGCCCGGTCGCCCAGCTCTCACTGGCGCAGTTCAACAACCCGACGGCGTTGCTCCGCCGCGGCGACAACATGTTCGAGTCGTCGCCGAACTCCGGCGTGGCGGTCCTGGGCTTTGCCGGGTCGAGCAACACCTCGACGATCACGGCCTCGGCGCTCGAGTCCTCGAACGTCGACCTGTCGGAGCAGTTTACCGAGATGATCGTGGCCCAGCGCGGCTTCCAGGCGGCGGCCCGTGTCATCACGACGGCGGACGAGATGCTGACTGAGATGGTCAACCTCAAGCGGTAAGGATGGCGTAATGGGGGGGTAGGGTTCGGGGGTGAGGTCGTCTGACCGCACCCCCGCGCCGCCGTTTCCGTCCCCCTGGCTCGGCAGTTTCCGCCGACCCGAGCGCGGCAAGGAATTCCCCTCCGGTCGTTCCGGGCAGACGCCCCGGTCCGACGCCCCCGAAAGCCGTTTCTGTAAGTCTAGTTCCTGCAACAGGATAGCTGGCAGGTCCCCGGCTGGTCTCCCGCCGCATTTTCGTGGTATGTGCGTTGCCTTTGCGACTCGGCGAGTAGTTCCGTCTTCCGAGTCAAAGCAGGGGAGTTATGTCCGAAGAAACAACGCCAGCCGAGGGCGCCGAAGAGGCACAGGCTCCGAAAGCCCCGAACAAACTGATCCTTCCCCTGGTCGTGGCGATCATGACCATCGCGGGCGGCGCGGTCGGCGTGATGGTCATCGCTCCGATGCTCGCTCCCGCGCACCAGACCGCGGCGCTCGATCCGGCGCAGCACCCCGATTCCGCAACCGGCAAGACGGCGGGCAGGGAATCCAAGGGCCCGATGTTCCGGATCGACAATCTGATCGTCAATCCGGCCGGTTCGCAGGGCTCCCGCTTCCTGATGGTGTCGGTGGCGGTGGAGACCAGCAGCGCATCTCACGAGGAACAGCTCCGTCGTCAGGAAGCGCAGATCCGCGACGTGAGCATCTCGCTGCTCGAGCGCGAAACCATGGAGTCGCTGAGCCAGGTCGGCATCCGCGATACCCTCAAGAATCGGCTGGCGGATACGCTGTCGGTCATTACCGGAAGCCGCCCCAAGCTGCGCGTCTTCCTGCCGCAGTTCGTCATCCAATAATCGGCCGACCACCATGACCAGCGGTCTCAAGGGACGGCCCGGCGGGCGGAACACCCTGACGCAGCGCGACGTCGATCAGCTGCTCTGGGGCGTCGCGCCCTACAACTTCCTGCGCCCGTCGCGGATTTCCAAAGATCATCGGCTCCAACTGGAACCGATCTTCTCGCGGTTTGCGCTGTCGGTACAATCGACTCTGTCGTCGCGCCTCCGGATCCCGGTCGACGTCACCTGCACCTTCGAGCAGGCGACCTTTTCCGAGTACATCCTCTCGATCGGCAATCCCTGCGCAGCGTTCACCTTCTCGCTTTTCCCGGACGACCAGCGCCTCTGCGTGCTCGACCTGAGCACCGATCTGGCCTTCTTCATTCTCGACCGCCTCTTCGGCGGCCCGGGGGAGATGGGCGGGTTCCAGCGCGCTCTGACGGTGGTGGAACGCACCGTGGCGCGCGGCATCGTCGACAAGATGGTGATGCACTTCAAGGAGGCCTGGCAGGATCACCTGGTGCTGTCGCCCGAAGTCGCGGGCTTCGAGTCGACCCCGGAAATGCTGCAGATCACCTCGCCGGAGGACAACGTCCTGGCGGCGAATCTCGAAGTGCAGGCCGGCAGCTCGACCGCGGTGATCTCGATGTGCATTCCCCTCGGCGTGCTCGAGAACTATCTGGCCGAGAAGAGCAGCGCGAGCCGGCAGCCGACCCGTCAGGTGGTCCCGCCGGTGCAGCAGCGGGCCGTCGAAACGGCGGTGCGCGGCGCCCAGGTCGACCTGGTTGCGCGGCTGCCGATGCTCAAACTCTCGGCCCGTGAAGTCGCCTCGCTCAAGGTCGGTCAGGTGATTCAAACCTCACATCCCGTCGACGGTCCGGTCGAATTGCATGTCAACGGTGCCCGTCGTTTTCTCGCACATCTCGGACAGTACCGTCGCGCGCTCGGGCTTCGGATTGCGGGTGCGGCTCCTGCCGTACCCGCGCCGGCCTCACGCGCGACACGAGGGAGGATTCAGTGACTCAACCAACATCGGACGCAGGCATGGAACCCCTGAAGGACCTGGCAGGCGCACCTCAGACGATCTCGGCGCCGACGTCACTCGACACGCTGCTCGACATGTCGCTGCCCGTGTCGATCGAGTTCGGCCGCACCACGATGACGGTCCAGGATGTCCTGGGTCTGGGCGTCGGGTCCGTCGTCAAACTCGAGCGGATGGTCGGCGAACCGATCGATATCTTCGTGAGCGACCGCAAACTGGCCGAGGGTGAGGTCGTCGTGGTCGGTGAGCACTTCGGCGTTCGGATTACCCGGATCCTTGCCGACCAGGATGGCGAGGTCGCGTAATGGCTGACGGGTTGCCCGGGCTACTGGGCGCAATGGCAATTACGATCGGTTTGCTGCTGATGGCGCTTCGCCTGCTGCAGCGGCTCGATCGCCGGGGCGTGGCGCACGGCAAGGTGCCGATGTCCGTGATCCAGCGGATGGCGCTTGGTCCGAAGCAGGGCGTTGCGCTGGTTCGGCTGGGGCGCCGGGTCCTCGTCGTCGGAACCTCCGAGCAGGGGCCGACCCTGCTGACCGAACTCCGCGGCGAAGATCGTCTGACGGCCATCGGCGACCTGCCGGCAGCCGATCCCGATGCGGCGCCGATCCCGGCCCGGAAAGACCTCGAACTCAAGCGGCTCCTCTCCCGGCTCACGCTCGGCATCCTGACTGTGGTGGCACTGGGCGGCTCGTCGCTCTCTGCGCAGGATGCGGGGCGTCCCTTGCCGGTGTCGCCGCCGACGTCCGTGGCGCCGCGGCCGGTGGTACCGACCACCCGAATCCCCGACAATATCAAGGTCAAGCCGCCCGAAGCCCCCGCCATCGACGTCAAGATCGGTCAAGGCAACGAGCAGCTCCGCCTGAGCGGTACGGTCGGCCTGGTCGTCTTCCTCGGCGCGATGACGCTGCTGCCGGCGGTGGTGCTGCTGATGACCGGGTTTACCCGGATCCTCGTCGTGCTCCACTTTCTCCGGTCGGCGCTCGGTACGCAGGGAAGTCCTCCCGGACAGCTGATGGTGGCCATCGCGGTGCTGCTCACCGGCGTGGTGATGCATCCGGTTCTGACGGAAGCCAACCAGACGGCCATTCAGCCGTATCTGGAAGGGCGGATCGATCAGAATCAGGCATACCAAGCCGCGGCGGTGCCGTTTCGGCGCTTCATGCTGGCCAACGTGCGCGAAAAAGATCTGGCCGCCTTCACCGAGATGACCGGCGCCACCGAGGCCCAGTCCGAGGACGAGATCCCGTTGATGACGATCGTCTCCGCCTTCGTGACGAGCGAGCTGACGACGGCGTTCTGGATGGGATTCGTGCTGTTCATTCCGTTCGTGGTGGTCGACCTCATCGTGGCGACGTCACTGATGAGTCTCGGCATGTTCATGGTGCCGCCGGTCATGATCTCGCTGCCGTTCAAGCTGCTGCTCTTCGTACTCGCAGACGGGTGGTCGCTGGTGGGCCAGAACCTGGTCTCGAGCTTCAACCGGTAGCCGACGATGAGCGCGATTCAGGCGGCGGAACTGATTCGGCAGGCGGTGATGCTGACCCTGGTCGTGGCGGCGCCGTTGCTGCTGTCGGCCATGATCGTCGGTCTGATCGTGACGCTGATCCAGGCCGTGACGCAGCTGCAGGAACAGACCCTGACCTTCCTGCCCAAGCTGCTGACCATGGCCGTGATCTTCGTGCTGACGCTGCCCTGGATGATCCGTAAGCTGAGCGAGTTTCTGATCGTGGCGATCCGTTCTCTCCCCTCGGTGGCGGGCTGATGGACGCGGCGGCGACGAGTCTCTTCGCACCCGGCGCCTGGCCGTCGTTCGTGCTGATTTCGGCACGGATCTCGGGGCTGATGATGCTGTCGCCGTTCTGGTCGATGGTCTCGATTCCGCGGCCCAGCAAGGGCGCGCTGATCGTGGTGCTGGCCGCGATTCTGACGCCGCTGGCGGGGACGGTGCCGTTTCCCGATCGGGTGCTCAGCATTCCGATGCCGCTGATGATGGAGTTCACCATCGGTCTGGTCATCGGGCTGACCGCCGCGGTCGTGGCGCATGCCCTGATGCTCGCGAGCGAAGTGATCTCGATGCAAACCGGTCTCTCGCTCGGACAGGTGCTGACGCCGAATCTCGAAACCGGCGGTCCCGCGTTGAGCCAGCTCTACTGGTTGCTCGGCCTGGCCGTCTTCATCGGGATCGACGGACCGGTCGTGATGCTGCAGGCGCTGGCCCGGAGCATCGTCGACTATCCGCCGGGTACCTCGATCACGTTTACGGAAGGCCCGATGGCGGTGCTGGATCTGACGGGCGCGGTGTTCCGGTATGCGATCCAAATCTGCGCTCCGGTCATGGTCGCGCTCACGCTCGCCAACATCCTGATGGCGATCCTGAGCCGCGCGGTGCCGCAGCTCAACGCGATGGCAATGGCGTTCGGCGTGACGCTGAGCATCGGACTCCTGATGATCGGACTGTCGTTGTCGCTGGTGGTACGTGCCCTGGCAAAATGGTATGGAGCCTCGATCGGCAGCGCCGACGGGCTGCTCCATCTGATGATTCGTAGCGGAGTACAGTGAGCCATGGCTGAGGACGAAGGCTCAGACAACAAAACAGAAGCGCCTACACCACGGCGCCGGGAAAAGGCGCGCGAAGACGGCCAGATTGCCAAGAGCGTGGAACTGGGCGCTTCGGCGATGCTGCTGGCCGGCTCCGTGATGCTCGCGACCTTTGCCGGTAAGGCCATGAGCCGAGGCACCATCGACATCTTCCGGGTCGGTCCGACCTGGTTGTCGTCAGAGGCGCCGAGCTTCCTGGGCGCGGTGTCGCTGATTCGCGCCGTGGTGCTGCGGATGGCCGCGATGCTGGCGCCGCTCGGCATCGGCCTGGCCGTAGTGGCGATCGTCATCGGCCTGGTGCAGTCGCGTGGCGTGGTCTCCTGGAAGCCGACGGCGCCCGATCTCTCGCGCATCGATCCGATCAAGGGTTTGGGCCGGATCTTCGGCGCCGACTCGCTGATCAATCTGCTCAAATCCGCGCTCAAACTGGTGGTGCTGGGATTCGTCGGATACCTGGTCTTTCGCTCCGCGTGGCCGCACTTCATTGGCCTGGTCGACGAAACTCCCAAGGAAATCGGCAACGTGATGGGCTCGGCCGCATTCCGACTCAGCGCCACCATCGCGGTGGCATTCCTCTCGATCGGTGCGCTCGACTACGGCATTCAGTTCTTCCGGATGGAACAGAAGCTCAAGATGGCGCGGCACGAAGTCGTGCAGGAGCACCGCGAGCAGGAAGGCGACCCCCAGATCAAGGCGCGGATCCGCCAGCTCGGCCGGCAGCGGACCCGGCAGCGGATGCTCTCGCAGGTTGCCAAGGCGGACGTGGTGATTACCAACCCGACGCACATCGCGGTTGCCTTGAAGTACGACCCGAGCGTATCGGGCGCGCCGGTGGTGCTGGCCATGGGTCAGCGCAAACTGGCCGAGCGGATCAAGCAGCTCGCCAAGCAGGCGGGCGTGCCGACGATCGAGAACAAGCCGCTGGCCCGTGCGCTCCTGGCGACGGCCGTCGTCGGCGCACCCATTCCGCCCGCCCTCTACGTGGCAATCGCGGAGATCCTGGCGTTCGTCTACCGGACGCGTCGCAAGATGCCGAGTGCGCTGGCGCCGGCTGAACGGAGCCGCACATGACCGCGCCGACACTGGCCGGAGCGCCGATTCGTCCGCAGGGTGGCGGGACGCCGCCGTCCGGAGGCAACGGGGCAGGGGCCAAGGGCTCGCGTGCCACCGGCGCCGCACCGGCGGCCAGCCGGTTGACCGGAGGCGGCCTGGGCGCCGAGACCTATCTCGCCATTGGCGTGGTGGTCATCGTCGCGCTGCTGATCGTACCGCTGGCTCCAGTGGCGCTCGATGCGCTGCTGGCGCTCAACATCGGGCTCTCGATTCTAATTTTGCTGGTCGCGGTATCGTCCAACGACCCGCTCGATTTCAGCGTCTTCCCGAGCGTGCTCCTTCTGGTCACCCTCTTTCGGCTCGGCCTCACGGTCAGCAGCACCCGGCTGATTCTGAGCGAAGCCAAAGCGGGCCGGGTCATCGACGCCTTCGGCGGGTTCGTGATCGGCGGAAACTACGTCGTCGGTCTCGTCATCTTCCTGATCCTGGTCGCCATCAACTTCATGGTGATCACCAAAGGCGCCGGCCGCATTGCCGAGGTCGCGGCCCGATTCACCTTGGACGCGATGCCCGGCCGGCAGATGAGCATCGATGCCGACCTGTCGGCCGGCCTGATCGATGAAGCCGAAGCGCGGATTCGGCGCGAAGAGATTGCCCGGTACTCCGACTTCTACGGCTCGATGGACGGCGCCGCGAAGTTCGTTCGGGGTGACGCGGCGGCCAGCCTCGTGATCACGGCGGTCAATCTACTGGGCGGATTCGTCATCGGCGTGACGCAGCAGGACATGTCCGCCATGGACTCGATGACGACCTATACGCGGCTCACCGTCGGTGACGGTATCGTGACGCAGGTGCCTGCGCTGATCGTCAGTACGGCCGCCGGTATCCTGGTGACCTACGGCGCCAACAACCCGGCGATGGGCATGGCGATGAATCGCCAGCTGCTCCGTTCGCCGCGGGTCATGTTCATCGCGGCCGGCATTCTGGCGGCGTTTGCCATCGTGCCCGGCCTGCCCTCGATTCCGTTCCTGATGCTCGCGGCCGGCGCGGGTGGTACCGGATGGTTGGCGCGCAAGTCGATTGCGGAAGAGGATGAAGCGGGTCGCCGCGCCAGTGAAGATGCTGCCCCGGCCGCCGTTGGTCCGTCCGCTGCGCCGATCAAGGATCTGCTCGCGGTCGAACCGCTCGAAGTCGAGATCGGCTACGCCCTGGTGCCGCTGGTCGACGAAGCTCAGAACGGTGACCTGCTCAGGCGAATCTCGCTGACGCGGCAGAAGCTCGCGCTCGAACTCGGCATCATCGTGCCGTCGGCCCGGATTCGCGACAACATTCAGCTGCCGGCCACGGAGTATGCCATCAAGCTGCGCGGGATTCGCGTGGCGGGCGGCGAGGTCATGCCGCGGTTCGTGCTCGCGCTCGATACCAATGGCGTGGCGGCGCCCATCGAAGGTATCCAGACCACCGATCCGAGCTTCGGGATGCCGGCCGTCTGGATTTCACCCGATCTGCGTATCGAAGCCGAGGCGAGCGGCTACACCGTGGTCGAGCCGGCCACCGTGTTGTCGACGCATCTGATGGAAACCGTTCGCGAACATGCGGCCGACCTCCTGACCCGGCAGCATACGCGCGAACTCCTCGACGGGGTCAAGGAAAGCCATCCGGCGCTCGTCGACGACGTCGTGCCCGGCAAGCTCTCGCTCGGTGCGGTTCACCGGGTGCTGCAGCGCCTGCTTCGCGAAGGGCTCCCGATTCGCGATCTCGTCAGCATCCTCGAAGCGCTGTCCGACGGCGCCGACACGACCAAGGATCCGGAGACGCTGGCGGAGCATGTCCGCCGCGCCATGGGCTCGATCATTCTGCAGCTCTTTGCCCAGGCCGATGGCAGCATCCGCGGCATTACCGTCGGGCCTCGGCTCGAAGCCGCCCTGATGCAGCTCTTCAGTCCGCGTCCCCTCCGCGAGGGCGGAGCCCGGACCATGGATCCCGATGAACTGACCGAAGCGCTGCGCCGCCTCAACGAACTGGTGGCGTCGCATCGTCATGACGGACATTGGCCGGCGCTGATTGCGCCGCCGAGCCTCCGGACCGGCATCCGGCGGCTGGTCGAGCCGGTGTTGCCCAAGCTTCCGGTGTTGTCGCTCGGTGAGCTGCCGACGCAGGCCCCGATTCTGAGTCTCGCTACCTGGGAGTTGCCCCGTGCCAGTTAAAACCTTGGTCGGATCGAACGTCGCCGTGCTGCTCAAGCAGGCGCAGACCACCATCGGCGCCGATGCGGTGATTCTCCACGTGCGGCGGTTCCGTACCGAAGACGGCATCATGTTCGAAGTGGCCGCTGCCGACCCGGACACCGCGGCCCGTGGCGATCTGGCCCCGCGCTCGGCACCGGTGGCAGCACTCGAGCTGATGGTTCCTGCGCAGCCGCCGGAGGGACAACTGGTCATCGCGCTGGTCGGGCCTACCGGGGCCGGCAAGACGACGACCATTGCCAAGCTGGCGACCCACCCTCGGATCTTCGGAACCCGCAAGGTCGGCCTGATCGGGCTCGATACCTACCGGATCGGCGCTGTCGAGCAGCTCCGCACCTACTCCGAGATTGCCCGTCTGCCGCTGGAAGTGGTCTGGGGCTTCGACGACCTGGAGCGGGCCCGGCAGCGGCTCACCGGGTGCGACGTGTTGCTGGTCGACAGCCCGGGACGCAGCCCGCGTCACCGGCAGGATCGCGAGTTTACGGCCGAGTTGTTGCGGATGCTCGAACCGCGGGAAGTCCATCTGACGGTGCCGGCATCGATGCCGACGCATCTGGTCCGCAATCTGTTACGTGAGCAGCGGACTCCGGTGGCGACCCATCTCCTGGTCACCAAGCGCGACGAGGCGCCCGATGAATCAGGCCTCTTCGAACTCGCGGTGAGCCAGAATCTTCCGATTCGCTGGACCACGGACGGTCAGGACGTGCCCTTCGATCTGGGCTCGGCCGATGAGGCGCTGACCGCCGCGCGAATCAGCCGGCAAAGCGGCAGCACGCTCTATGAGGCGGTCGCATGAACGATCAAGCATTGCAGTTGAGGCAACTGACGGCGCAGGTCGTCGTCGAAGCCGATCCCACGCCGCCCAAGCCCGTGTATGTCGTGGGCAGCGGGAAGGGTGGGGTCGGGAAGTCGGTCGTCTCCGTTCTGGTGGCGCAGGCCATGGCCGAATCCGGTCGCCGGGTCCTGCTGGTGGATGGCTCCCAGAATCTTGGCCACCTGCACGTGCTGCTCGGCGTGGCCATCGATGCGCGCCTGGAGCAGGTGCTGCGCGGCGAAGCGGAGCCGGCCCAACTGGTCTGCCAGGTGTCCGACGGTCTCTGGCTCCTGCCGAGTGACTCCGGGGCCGAATCGCTCTATGCGCTCCCGGCCGTCGACCAGGCTCGGCTCCATCACCGCCTGGCGGCGCTCTACGATGATTTCGACGTGGTCGTGGTCGATGCCGGCCCCGGTGTCGAAACGGCTGTGCGCCTCGCCACGATGGGCGGCACCAAGTTGCTCGTGGTCACGGTTCCGGAGGTGTCGGCGCTGACCGACGCCTACGCGCTGATCAAACTGGTGCATGCGCAGCTGCCGTCGCTTCCGATCGATGTGCTGGTCAATCGGGCCGTGGCGCCCGAAGAGGTCGAGCAGGCTTTCGATCGCCTGGCGATTGCGGCCGATCGCTTCCTCGGGCGGACGCTGCATTCGGTGGGTGGTCTGACCGAAACCAGCGCTCTACGAAACACGATGCGGCGCCCCGGCGGGATACTCAACGATCTCAACCTCGCGGATCTTCGTCGTGAAATCCGTGATCTGGCCACCCTCCTGCCCGTGGCCGAGCCGCTCGCCACGGCGGAAACGGGAGGGCGAGCATGACACCAGTGACCGATGCCCTCTGGGAGCGGTACACGGTACACCGTGATCCCGAGGCGCGTGCGCAGCTGCTCGACCAGTATCTCGGTCTGGTCCATCATAGCGCCCGCGACATGGCCACCCGGGTCGGCCACGCCGTCGACTTCGATGATTTGCTTGGGGCGGGCACGCTGGGACTGGTGCAGGCGCTCGAAGGGTTCGACATCAGCCGAGGTCTGGCATTCAGCACCTATGCCATGCGGCGGATCCGCGGGGCCATTCTCGATGAGTTGCGGAGCCGCGACTGGCGTCCCCGCAGCGTGCGGACCAAGGGGCGGCAGCTCGCCGCCGTGGTCCAGGCACTCGAGACCAAATACGGCCGCCCGCCCGGCCCCGAGGAAGTGGCTTCGGCCATGGGGATCGAACTCGATGCGTACTTCCGGATGAAGGAAGACGTCGACGGTGGATTGATGGTGTCACTGACCGGGACGGTGGCCCGCGGCGGAGACGATGCACTCCGATTGGAAGAGACCCTGGCCGATCCGGATACCGGCGCGGTCGTCGAAGAAATCGGACGTCAGGAAACGCTGAGCCGCCTCAAACTCGCGATTCGTGCGCTGCCGCCCCGTGAGCGGACGGTGCTCTCGCTCTATTACTACGAAGAACTCAATCTGAAGCAGATCGCCGAGGTGCTTCACGTCACCGAGTCGCGGATCAGCCAGATCCGGACCCAGGCGCTCAAGCGGTTGCGGGAACTCCCGCTCGTCAAGGAAGGTGGACTGTGAACAAGCGACTCTGGATCAGCGTAGGGACCGTGGTCGGCGGGCTGGGTGTCGTGTCGATCGCCAGCCGGTGGGGTGAGTTGAGCCAGCTCGGAAGCCGGGTCGGCCCTGCGCTTGCTGCGGTTGAGCAGGGGCTCGGCGCGGCGCGGTGGCCGGCGTTGGCCGGCATCGGGGCGGTACTTGCCATCGGCGTCATCGCGACGCTCTGGCGGAAGCGACGTCAGCCCAAGGGCGGCTTCGCGGAGCCGTGGCGGACCGTGATCGAGATGTCGAAAAAAGGGCAGGGCGCCTCGGTCATCGCGCAGGCCACCGGCCTCCCCCAGGATGCGGTCCGGATCATGCTCGGTCCGATCGCCGTCGACCCGACTTTTCCAGGTGGCAAGTCCTTCCGGTCATCCCAGCCGGACGCCGCCGAGACGGCCTCGGCCCGTCAACCCGCCGCCCGTTCGTAACCTATTGAAATACAGGGGGTTGCATTGCAACCCCCTGATTCGCCCCGCTCGGCACATCGGTTGCCTCCTTGCCCATTAGGAGGTAGACCATGAACACGTTTTCCGGGATACTGACCGCGGCCAAGACGATGTCGTATTACAGCCGCCGTCAGGAAATCACTGCCAATAACCTCGCCAACGCGGGCACTGCCGGCTTCAAGGCCGATCGGCTGGTCGCGCATCGACCGGGCGACTATGACTCGCCGGTGCCGGTCGAGGCCACCGACCATTCGCAGGGCGGGCTCCGGACCACCGGTCGGACCCTCGACATTGCCCTCGAGGGACGCGGCTATCTGACGATCGAAACCCCCTGGGGTGATCGGCTGAGCCGAGGCGGCAGCCTCAAACTGGACGGCGACGGTCGCCTCACCACGGACGAAGGATACCCCGTGCTCGGTGAGCAGGGCTCGATCCTGCTGCAGGGCGCCACGATCGAAATCGATCCGGACGGGACCGTGCGCAGCGACGGGCAGCCGGTCGATCGGCTCCGCCTGGTGCTCCCCAATGAGGGGGTGCCGCTGATGAAGGAGGGCTCGTCCCGATACGTCGTGCCGACCACGGAACTGACCCAGGCCGAGTCGGTGCAGGTACGCCAGGGACAGCTGGAAGAAGCCAATCTGAATTCGATCGGCGGGATGGTGTCGCTGGTCGAGATCCAACGCGCCTACGCAGCCAGTGCGACGGTACTCCGGACCATGGACGGTGTGCTCGGGTCGGTGACCCGCGACATCGCCCGCGTCTAGGCATAACAGGGAGCGAATGACATGAATCCCGCATTACGGACCGCGGCGAGCGGTATGATTGCCCAGCAGCGCGCCATCGACGTGATCGCCAACAACCTGGCCAACGTCAACACCACGGCGTTCAAGCGGAGCCGCGCCTCGTTCGAAGACGTGCTCTACGAAACGCTCCAGGGCGAGTCGCTGGTCAACTATCAGAGCGCCGAAACCGTCGGCCCGATCCAGGTGGGTAAAGGTGTCCGGGTGGCCAACGTGCTCCGGCTGCATCAGCAGGGCACCCTGGCGGAAACGGGCCGCCCCTTCGATCTCGGTATCGAGGGCGACGGCTTCTTCCAGGTGCAGCGGCCCGACGGATCGCTCGGCTACACCCGCGACGGCAGTTTCACGCTTTCGAGCACCGGCGCCATGATCACCAGCGCGGGTTATCTCCTCCAGCCCGGCGTCACCATCCCGGCCGATGCGGTCGAAGTCACCGTCTCGGCCAACGGGATCGTCTCGGTGCGGAACGGTGAAGCGGGGGCCATGCCGGTCGAAGTCGGCCGGATCGAACTGGCGCGGTTCACCAACGTCACCGGGCTGGAAAGCCTGGGTGAGAATCTCTACGGCGAAACCGTGGCCAGTGGACAACCGGTGCTGGGTCAGGCGCAGGAAGGCGGCTTCGGCCGGATCGTGCAGGGCTCGCTCGAGGCGAGCAACGTCGAAATCGTGCTCGAGATGACGGATATGATCGCCGCGCAGCGCGCCTACGAGATCAACTCCAAGGCGATTCGGGCGACCGACGACATGATGCAGATCACCAATGATCTGGTCCGGTAGCCTGCTCCTCGTTCTCGCTGCGGCGGCAGGCGACTCCGTCCCGGAGACGATTGCCGCGCAGGTGCGTTCGGCGCTCGCGACCGACTGGAAGGTCGCGGCCGATCGCGTCGTCCTCAGCTGGGGCCAGCTCCGTTCCCGGACCCCGTTGCCCGACTCGGCGGCGGTGCGGGTGCTCGGCGCGGGGCGCGATGGCCGGTACGTCGTGGCGATTCGTTCAGCCACGGGCGAAACGGCCGTCTCGATTCGGGCCGGCGTCGAGGATTCGGTCTGGGTCGTGACCCGGCCGGTTGCGACCGGGCAGCGGCTCGATTCGGACGACCTCGCGCGCGAGCTGCGCACGGTGTGGGGACCGCCCGCCTCTCACGAAACGCCGACGCCGATCGGCTGGGAAACCCGGCGGAATCTCGCCGCGGGCGATCTCGCCGCCGGTGCCAATGTCGCCGAGCCGCCGGTCATCGAACCCGGCGATCGGATTGCCTTTGTCTGGGAACAGGATGGATTCCGGATCGTGCGTGAAGGTGTCGCCGCCACCCGCGCTCGCCGCGGCGAGCGGGTCATCGGACGCGATTCGGAAGGACGACAACAACTCACCGGCACCGCAACGGGGCCGGGGACCGCTCGTTTGGAAGGGAAGGGACGTCGCTGATGCGATCACTGACAGCCGCTGGCCTGCTGATCCTCGCTACCAGTCAACTTGCCGCGCAGAATCCGCCGCCGGCCGGCGCCGATACGGCCACTCGGCTTGCCGCCGTACCCGCTGCCATGGCGCAGCCGCGCGCCGGCTGGTTCTCGGACCGGTTTCCCCTGCGCCCCGGCGACCTGCTGACGATCGTCGTCGATGAAGCCACCGCAGCAAGCGAACGGGTCTCGACCCGCGCGTCTGCCGACCGGGGCCAGCGGGCCAAGATCGGCGTCGGAATCGACCCCGCCAATCGTCTGGGACCGGCCAAAGACTTCTCGACCGGCCTCGAGTCCTCCTCCAGCGATGTCGGCGAAAGCGGTCGCCGCGGCCAGTTGACGGCCGTGCTCACCGTTCGTGTCCTCTCGATCGACGCCAACGGAATCGCCACCATCGAAGGCTCCAAGAACGTCGTCGTCGACGGCCGGCCCCAGCAGGTGCAGATCAAGGGACTGGTTCGCGCCGAAGACGTCTCGTCGCGCAATCTGGTGTCGTCGTCCCGGATTGCCGATGCGGTCATCACCTACAACGGGAAGAAGATCGGGCCGCGGACCGGTATCCTCGGCAAGATCCTCTCGATTCTCTGGCCATGATGCCGATTCGTCTCCGCGCGTTTCGTCGCGCTCGTGTCATGATGGTGTCGTTCGGCCTGCTGGCCGGACTGGGGTCCGCCGCCGTTGCGCAGCAAGAGGCGCGGATCGGCGATCTCACCGTCCGGCAGGGCGTCGTCCCGCGTCGCCTGGTCGGCTACGGCCTCGTTGTCGGCCTCGACGGTACCGGCGACCGGAGCTTCGGAACTCAAAGTTCCTCGACCATGACGGTGCGTTCGGTCGTCAATCTGCTCCGCCGCTTCAATATCGAAGTGCCGCCCGAACAGCTCCGGCTTCGGAACGTCGCGGCCGTTCTCATCACCGCCGAACTCTCGCCGTATCTGCGACCCGGCGGTCGCTTCGAGGTGCAGGTCGCGGCCATGGGCGACGCGACCTCGCTCCGCGGCGGCGTGCTCTGGATCTCCCCGCTGGTGGTCGATCCCAACCAGGCGCCACTCGCCACGGCCCAGGGGCCGATCGTAGTGCCCACGGATGGCTCGGGCCGGATCAGCACCCGGCAGGGGAACGCCGGTCGGATTGCCGACGGCGGTGTCCTCGAGGTCGATCAGCCGGCCGTGACCTTCGCGGGCGAACCGCGACTGGCCCTGCGGCAGCCCGATCTGCGGACCGCCACCCGGATTGCCGCCGCGATCTCCGCCGCGTTCGGCGCCGGCACCGCCCGGGCCGACGATCCGGGCAGCATTTTGCTCAACCCCGGGGCCGAACGTGCCGATAGTCTCAGTGCGTGGCTCGCGGCCGTGGATACCCTCCCGGTTACGCTGGCCGAGTCGCCCCGCATCGTCATTGACGGGCGCGACGGGACCGTCGTGGTCGGCGGCGAGATCCGGCTGGGCGCCGCGACGGTGAGCCATCGCGGCATCACGGTGCAGGTCGGCGGTGACGCCACGGCCGCAGCGACCGGAGATACCGCGGCTGACGGCGGTGGCGGCGGAGCAGGTCTGGTGCGCGCCAACCCGGGATCGAGCGTGCAAACGCTGGTTGCGGGGCTGCACGCCGCCGGCGCCCGTCCGCCCGAGGTGGCCGCGATCTTCGAGGCCCTGCGCGCCGCCGGCGCCGTGCGAGCGGATGTGATCGTCCGATGACGGATATCCGGATCGGAGCCGCGGGTGTGGCAGGGGCGGGGCAGCGGAGCCAGGATGAACGGCTTCGGGCGGCCGCCAAGGAATTCGAAGGGGTCTTCCTGGCGCAGCTCTTCAAGGAGATGCGCGCCACCGTCCCGACGGAGGACGAAGGCCAGGGTCAGGAGATGTTCACGGCCATGCTCGACGAAACGCTGGCCCGCGAGGCCGCGGCCCGTTCGGAGCATGGCTTGGGAGACGCCCTCTATCGTCAGCTGGCAGCGCGGCTGGCGCCCAACATTACGGAAACGGGAACGGGACATGGCGACGGCAGTCGATGATCGGCAGGTAGACCTCGCCTGGGACGTGGTCGAAGGCTTGGGACCGCTGGTGCGGAGCTTACGGGCGGAGCAGGACCTGTTGGGCGAGTTGCAGCTGCAGCTGGTCGAACAGCGGGCCGGCCTGGCGGCCAACGACACCGCGCTGCTCGAACAGGTGGTCCAGCAGATCGGCCGGACTCTGCTCACGATCCGCGAGGCCCGGCGGCAACGCACCGTCCTGGTCGAGCTGATCGGCGGGCAGGGGGCGACCACGCTGTCGGATGTCGCAGCCCAGTTGCCGCTGTCGGTGGCCGAGCCGTTCCGCGCGCTTTGTCGAGAGCTGCACGCGGTGGCGCTGATGGCGAGCCGGGAACTGCAGGTGAACCAGCTGGCATTGCGCCAGGCCATTACGCTGGGTGAGCAGTTTCTCCAGCGGTTGCTCACCACCCCGGGAACGGCGTCACCCGACGCCGACGCCGAGCGCGGTGTGTTGCTCAATCAGCGAGCCTGATCATGTCGCTTGGAAACCTTCTGTCGATCGCCAGCGGTGCCCTGAAGGCGCATCAGCGCGCCATCGGCACCATCGGTCACAACGTGGCCAATGCGCAGACGCCGGGATACAGCCGCCAGCAGGTCGGTCTCACCGCGGCGACGCCTCAGACGCTCGGCTATATGCTGCAGATGGGTCGGGGTGTCGACGTCAGCGGCATCAATCGCGTGCGCGATGCCTTTTATGACACGAGCTGGCGGCAGGAGGCGGGAACCGGCGCTCGCTTCGATGCGTTGCGTCAGTCGCTCGAGCAGGTTTCCGGTGTGCTCGGCGAACCGAGCGATGTCGGCATCACGGCCGCGCTCGATGCGCTGATCGATTCGTTCCAGACGCTGGCGTCGAACCCGGCCGATCCGACCGCGCGCGCCGTGGTCATGGCCAACGCCACCGTGCTGACCGATCGGTTCCGCAGCATCGATACTCGGCTCGAGGGGATTACCCAGAACGTGGTGGCCGGGCTTCGTCAGGCAACGACCGAGGCCAACGGGATGCTGGCGGAAGTCGACGCCCTCAACACCCAGATCCGGCAGATGGGCGGCAACGCCCCCGACCTGCTCGATCGGCGGGATGTCTTCCTCGACCGGCTGAGCCAGACCTTCGATATCCGGGTGGTCGGTCGCGACGCCGGTACCGTCGACGTGTTGCTCGGCGGGATCCAGTTGGTCAGCAGCGGGGGAGGGGCCCAGCCCCTGTCGATCGGCGGAACCGGTCCCTACCAGCTGCAGCTGGGCGACCCGCCGGCGGCGATCGTGCCCAAGAGCGGCTCGCTCAAGGGTCTGCTCGATGCCGCCGACACGATCGGCGTGCGCGGAACCTCGCTGACCCGGGCCACCGGGCTCCGAGGCCAGCTCGACGATCTGGCGCTCGGGATCGTCTCCGCCGTCAACCAGATCCACAGCGACTACGACCCCGCCCTCAAGCCGCTGCAGCCCACCCTGACGCCGGCGCCCGCGCCGCTCCGCGCCATCGGGCCGTTCTTCAATCCGGCCGGGGTCACCGCAGCGTCGATTTCGCTCGACCCGGGCATTCAAGCCGATCCGACCCAGATTGCCTCGGGGTGGAGTACCGGTCCGGGCGACAACAGCATCGCGCTCCGGCTGGGCGAGCTGCGCTACCTGGCCGTTCCGATTCCCGGCGCCACCGGGGCCACCGCCAATTCACCCGCCGTGGCCGCCGGCCCCGTTGCCGCGCTCGGCGATTACTACACCGGTGTGGTTGCTGCGCTCGGCGTGGTGACGCAGGACGCGGGGAACCGGGCTGCTGCGCAGGGCGTCCTGGTCGGCAACATCACGGCGCAGCGGCAGGCCGTATCAGGGGTGAACATCGATGAGGAAATGGTCGCGCTGATTCAGCACCAGCAGGCCTATGCCGCCGCCGCCCGTCTGGTCCAGGCGGCCGACGAAATGCTGCGGGAGCTGATCAACTTAGGTCGCTGACGGGCAGGGTAAGGCGGGCACTCGTACCGCCGCCCGCCCGAGGCGCCCACGTCAACGTCCCCCCTGAACGCTCGGCCAGTGTCCGGCTGACGAACAGCCCGATCCCGGCATGGGTGGCCGGGTCCCGCGTCGTCATGAACGCGGCGCCGGCGTCGGCGGGAATCGACTCGCCCTCGTTGTCGATCGTGAGCGAGACGGTGCTATCGTTCCGTTCGACGGCAATCCCGATCGGCGTGCCGGTCGTGCCTACCGCTTCCTTCGCATTCGCCACCAGATTGAGCAGGATCTGCAGCAGCATGGTCCGTGGAATCGCGGCGACGATCGTATTGGGCGGCTCGACGACCAGTGGAACGGTCGGGAGGTTCCGCTGCAGATCGGTCAGCTGCTGCATCGCAATCAGGACTTCCGCAATGTCGGTATGAACGCTGGCCGTCGGCGACGGATGGCCCAGCATCGCCAGGAGGTCGAGTCCCCCGACCATATCGTCGAGCGCGCGCTCGATACGAAATCCGATGGCCGTCCCGCGGCTTTCTTCGCCGAGACTCGAGCCGAGGGCCACGACCTGGAGGTTGTTGCGAAGGTCGTGGGCAATGCCGCGCAGCAACTGCTGCACGACGTCCGCGCGATTCAGTTTGATCAGGCGGTCGGCGAGGGCCGGCGCGGGCACGCGAGGTTCGGAATGCGAAAGCAGGCTCATGGCGGGTACGGTTTAGGGACAGCCTAGAAGCTTAGCCCGCGAACCCGAACCCGGCAAATGGCCCGCCGGGCTACCTCGGCATGCTGGCCCGTTCGACCCAGACGCCCGGAACGATGGGGTCGCTCCGGTGACGGCGCAGGATGGTGTCGAGAATCGAGGAGGTAATGACCGCGCCCCGCGCCATCAGTTTGACGCCCGCGCTCGTCGTCAGGTCCTCGGCCACGATCATCCCCTCGGCCAGGCTGTGCACCGGCAGCCGGACCCGGGTTTCCCGCCAGCCGGCCTGGCTGGGCGCGGCGAGGATGGCGTCGAAGTGGGCGACGGCCAGGGGATCGTACCGGGTCCCGGCGTGCTGGCGCAGCTGGGCCAGCGCCTCGTCGGCGTCGGGCACCTCGCCCGAGTCGATCAAACGCAGGTAGTCGATCACCAGACGGAGAATCCGGGAGCGAAGCGGGATCTGTCCCTGCCGCAAGCGATCCGGATGGCCGGTGCCGTCCCAGTTCTCGAAGATCGTGCCGATCAGTTCGGCGGCGCCGTCCAGACCTTCCGTCCGTTCCAGCAGTTCCTTGGTGGCCACCGCATAGCGCCAGGCGTCGCCCTCGCGGAGATCTTCCGGCCCTTCCGCATCCGCCCGATCGGCGCGCAGCAGGAGCTTGCCCAGCTCCTGGAGCCGTGCCGCCACATCGAGATCGTGCTCGAGGGTCGTCGGGACCTCGAAGCGCTCCGCAAGCCGCGCAGCGAGCCGCGCCGTTTCGCGCCCGCGGGTGGCGCTGCCGGGCACCGAGAGATCGATGATATGGACCAGCAGGTCCAGCAGTTGATGGAGCCGCTGCTCCGACTGGCGATGCAGCCGTTCGAGTTCGGCCTTGTCGGCGCGCAACTCGTCGTGGATGCTCTTGATCCGGAACCAGACCCGCGCCTTGCCGAGCAGTTCACCGCTGGAAATGCTCGGGGAAATGACGTCTTCGATGCGTGCCGTCGGGGCCAGGTCCGCCAGGCTCAGGTCGGGGCTGATCAACACCATGCCCGTTCCGCGGAGGGTCTCGTCGGCCCGCATCGCGGCGGCCAGGGCCAGGCCATCCAACACCGGCGGGCGATGCTCGGCAAGCACCATGTCGGGTGGAGTCGCCCCGGCGAGTGCAGCTGCCTCGTCCGCGGTGGTGGTCACCGTCAGCGTCAGACCCTCGACCTGCTCGAGGATTGTGCGATAGTGCGCCGCGATCTGTTCGTCGGCGACGACCAGGAGAAGGTGACCGTGTAGCCGCATCTCAGCGGACTCCGGGCCTGAAGCCGCCGGGGTCGGCGGCGGGTTGTTGCGGCAGCAGCGGACCCGACAGGTGCCGATCGAGCAGAACCGTGATCGTGACGCGCCGGTTGCGCGGGTCGAACGGCGCATTCGGATAGCGGAGTTCGCGATCGGCCATGCCGCGAATCTCGGAAATCCGCTGGCTCGCGACCCCGCCTTCGCCCAGGATCCGGCGAGCCGCGTTGGCGCGGTCGGCCGACAGTTCCCAGTTCGAGTAGCCCGTAGTCGAGGCGTAGGGCCTCGAGTCGGTGTGCCCCTCGATCTGAATCTGATTCGAGTCCTGAGCCAGTTCGCGGCCGATCAGTGTGATCAGTTCACGCCCATGTGGGCTCATCATCGCGCTACCCGACTGGAAGAACTGCGCGGTCGAATCCTCCAGGAGTTCGATCCGGAGGCCGTCGTCCGTCATGGTGATCTCGACCCGATTGCGCAGCGAGTCGAGCAGGGGAACCTTGCCCAGCTTTTCGCGGATATCCTCCGCCAGCCGTATCAGCCGGTCGATCCGGATGTCGACGATCTGCGCCGGCGCGAGCGGACGCGCCATCTGGGTCTGCGCGCCCTCACCCGGCACGATCGACGAACCGAATTCGTTCGCGCGACCGAGCGGGTCCTGGAAATAGCCGGCAATGGCCGACTTCACGTCGGAACTCTGATTGACGAGCCAGAGCACCAGGAACAGCGCGAACATGGCCGTCATGAAGTCGGCAAACGCCACTTTCCAGGCGCCGCCGTGATGGCCGTGCCCGGCGACTTTCTTCTTGATGATGATGATGGGTTGTTCGCGGTCTTTGTTCGCCATGAGCCCGCCTGCTTACTTCGGTTTGACGGACTTGCAGGCAGTTTCCATGGCGGCAAACGTCGGGCGCACGTCGGCCGGAACCGCTCGGCGCGCAAACTCCACGGCCACGATGGGCGCCAGTCCCTTGGCAAACGCGACCACGGCGGCCCGAAGGACCTGGTAGAGGCTCTGCTCCGAGGCGTTGGCGTGCTCGATGGCTGTGGCCAGCGGCCCGAACAGGCCGTAGGCGCAGAAGACGCCGAGCATGGTACCGGTCAGCGCGGCGCCGACCTTGTAGCCGATTTCTTCGACCGGGCCGGCAATCGCGGCCATCGTCACGATGATACCGAGCACGGCCGCCACGATGCCGATACCCGGCAGCGCGTCGGAGACCTTCTGGAGCGCGCCGGCCATGGCCTCTTCGTGGTGATGGTGCAACTCGATTTCGGAGTCCATCAGGCCGTCGAGGTCGTGTGGAGGGACGCTGCCCACCAGCACGAGCCGCAGGTTGTCGCAGAGGAACTGCATGGCATGATGGTGGTGGAGCACCGCGGGGTATCGCTTGAAGACCGCGCTCTTGTCCGGTCCCTCGATATGCGACTCGATGGCGACCAGGCCGTCTTTCCGGGCAATCTGAAACAGCTCGTACAGCATCTTGAGCGTGTCCAGATAGACGTCGGCCTTCATGCCGGAGCCTTTGAGGACACCCACGATCTTGCCCATCATCCCTTTGAGGACGGGAACGGGCGTCGAAATCATCATGGTGCCGAAGGCGGTACCCAGGATGACGATGATTTCGGAAATGTGGAACAGCGACGGAATGCTACCGCCGGCAATGGAGAAGCCGCCCAGCACGGATGCGAGTACGACGATGATCCCGATGATCGCAAACATGATGGACCCTGATCAATCCTTCCCGAGCGCCGGACAGCCGGCTGGCTCCGGCCAAGTATCGGCGGCGCGTAGGGCCATCTTGAGCGTCGGATACCGGGAGGCCGGCCCGTGGCCGAATCCCGGTCTGACGCGCGATCGACGGGCTAAAATCATGGTCAAGCGCCGGCCTCGGCGGCTTGGAGCTTCCGACGGCGCTTGTCGGCGTAGAGCGCCAGGTCGGCACGTGCCAGCAGGGACCCCAGAGGCTCCTGCTCACGGCCGTCGTAGGCGACCGTACCGGTGCTGACCGCCAGGTTGAACGGCAGGTTGCTCTCCCCGTTGGCGCGGATCAGGTTGGCGGCGAGCCGGCGCCGGATGGTCGCGCCTTCGTCGCCCGAGGTATCGAGCGCCAGCACCACGAACTCGTCGCCCCCGTGCCGAGCCACCACGTCCGACTGACGGAAGGTCCGGCGAAGGACCGCGCCGATCGCGCGAATGGCGTGGTCGCCGGCTTCGTGTCCGAAGCCGTCGTTGATCGTCTTCAGGTCGTCGACGTCGAAGAAGAACACCAGGAAGCGGTTCCCGGTCCGGGTGGCCAGCCGCAGGTGACCCTGCGCAATCGTGGTGAAGCCCCGCCGGTTGAGCAGTCCCGTCAGCTCGTCGGTGAGCGACTGGCCGCGGAGTGAGGTCAGAATCTGCTGCCGCTCGATCCCGCATCGCACCATGCGGGCAAGGCCCTCGGCGCTCAGGTGTGACTTGAAAACCGTGTCCTGCGCCCCGAGCCGGATGGCCTGCAGCGCAACGGCCTCCTCGCTGCTGCGGGACAGGATGATGACCGGCAGGTGCGGAGCCAGCGCGGCGAGCGAGGTGTAGGTCGCGAGGCCGAGGCTGTCCGGCAGGTCCAGGTCCAGGAGTACGACTTCGATGGCCCCCGTGGCGATCCGGTCCTCGGCCGCGGCAAGAGTGGCGGCCGATTCGACCACGAACCGCGCGCTGCGCGACCGGGCCAGCAACTGGCGAATTCGCATCGCGTCGACCGGATTATCTTCGACGACGAGAACGTTGATCAGTGGAGTTGCCGAAAGAGCGTTGCCGCCCGTCGAGGTGCTTGCGGCACCGAACGGAGCAGGAGACGTCAGTGGGGACGTGGTCATGAACGTCGTCACGTGGACTCGGGCTCTCCCAGAAATTGGTTTGATCGGTCGGGCCGGCCCAGGAAACCCGGACATGCTCGACAAATCGAGACGGTCAAAACCTGCCGCCCCGCACGGTCATTTAGCAGGGGCTGTGCCATCGGGATGGAACTTCGTCATGTCGTTGAAATACATGAGTTTGCGCCTGGTGGTCTCGACTGCTCGTCACCCGTTGGCGGGCCCGGTCCGGAACGATTTTCCGCCATCGGCGCGGTTTGCCCCGGCCCGGACGCCGGCATGAGTACCCCGGGCGAGAGGCCGGTAGGGACGGCGCTGCTGGCCGGCCGGATCGACTATGCCGGCCTCTTTCCGCCCTCGGCGCTGTCCATGGCGGAGGCGGTGGCGAACTACGCCATCTATCGGCGGTCCGCGGATGCGTGGGCGCTCGGTCGTTTCGTCGTTCCCGCCGTCCGGCTGGCCGAATCGCTGGCCGCGATCGAAGCGGCGGACGGACCGCAGGCTGCCTGGCAATTGAGTCTCACCCTGGGCGCCGACCCGGTGGCCGACCTGGCCGCGACCGATGCGCACCAGGCGGATGCGGCCCGGCTGGGCATGGCGTTGGATTGCTTCGAAGCCCGGGTTGACGGGCCGGCGGCGGTGGAACGGCTGGCGCAGGCGGTGGGCGCGCGGCGCTGGTACGGAGAAATTCCGCTCGGCGCCGGGCGCGATGCGGTGTTGGATGCGCTGGCCGGGGCGGGGGCCCGGGCCAAGATCCGGATGGGCGGGGTGACGCCCGAGGCGTTTCCCGATCCGGGGGTCGTCGCGGCGTTTCTGGTTGCGGTCAGCGCCCGACGGATTCCCTTCAAGGCCACGGCGGGTCTGCACCATCCGGTCCGTGGCCGGTTCCGCCTGACCTACGAGCCGGACGGTCCCTCGGGCATCATGTATGGATATCTCAATCTGATGGTTGCGACAGTGCTTGCCGGGCAGGGCGCGGACCTCGCTCTGGTTCGCGCCGCCCTCGAAGCGGAGCCCCCTCGAGCTTTTCGGATCGATGCGGACCAGGTCGTCTGGGGCGATCGGCGGATCGACGTGGCGCAGCTGTCGGACCGTTTCGACGGGTTCGGGTCCTGCTCCTTTCGCGAGCCCGTCGATGAACTCGAGCCAGCGGTACTGTCATGACACGGATCACGGATCACACTCACGACCCCACCGCCACGTCGTGGGTCGAATCTGCCCAGCAGGCGCGCGCGGATTTCCCGCTCCAGAATCTTCCGTTCGGCGTGTTTCGTCGTACCGGGTCGGGGCAGCCGGGCCGGGTTGGCGTTGCCATCGGGCGTGAGGTGCTCGACCTGGCGGCGCTCCGGGACGAGGGCCTCCTGGCGGCGGTGGATCAGGCGGTGCGGGATGCGGTCGGAGCGACGTCCCTCAACCCGTTGATGGCGCTGGGTCGCGACGCTGCCCGCGCGCTCCGGCATTGCCTGTTTGCGCTGCTGGAACGCAGCGCCGCCGATCGGGAGCGCGTCGCCCGGTGTCTCTTCCGCATGGACGACGTGGAACTGCTGCTGCCGGCTGCCATCGGTGACTACACCGATTTTTATGCCTCGGTGCATCATGCCACCAACGTCGGCAGCATGTTCCGGCCCGAGAACCCGCTCCTGCCCAACTACAAGTACGTGCCGATCGGTTATCACGGCCGGGCTTCGTCGATCGTGCCGAGCGGTACTCCGGTTCGCCGGCCGATGGGGCAGATCAAGGACGACCAGGCGCCGGAGCCGGTCTTCGGTCCCAGCCGGTCGCTCGATTACGAATGCGAGTTGGGCGCCTGGGTCGGGCCGGGGAACAGTCTTGGCAACGTGATTCCGCTGGCGGAAGCTGAGCAGCAGATCTTCGGCCTCTCGATGCTGAACGACTGGTCCGCACGCGATATCCAGCGCTGGGAGTATCAGCCGCTCGGTCCGTTCCTCTCCAAGAGTTTTGCCAGTACGATCTCGCCCTGGGTCGTCACGGCGGATGCGCTGGCGCCGTTCCGGGTCCCGGCGTTCGATCGTCCGGCCGGCGACCCCGATCCGCTGCCGTACCTGGCCTCCGAGGCCAATCAACGGTCCGGCGGCTTCGATATCCAGGTCGTGGTCGCCCTGAGGACCGCGCAGATGCGTGCCGAGCAGCTCGAGCCCGAGCCAGTCAGCCGCGCCTCGTTCGCGTCGATGTACTGGACCGTGGCTCAACTGCTGACCCACCACGCCAGCAACGGATGCAACCTGCGCCCCGGCGACCTGCTCGGCAGTGGAACCATTTCAGGCCCCGCCCGGGAAAATCGCGGGTGTCTCCTGGAGCTCACCTGGCGCGGCACCGAACCGCTCACCCTGCCGACCGGCGAAGTCCGGCGTTTTCTGCAGGACGGAGACGAGGTGGTGATGCGTGCCTACTGTGAGCGTCCCGGCGCCGTCTCGATCGGTTTCGGTGAGTGTGCCGGTGTCGTGCAGCCGGCCTGACGGCGCCATGGCGCCGGTGTGCAGGGAGGAACGATGAGTCTTGCCGATCAGCGAATCGACTACGGCCGGCATTCGCTCGACGAAGCGTCCGTGGATCCCGATCCGATCGTCCAGTTCGAGCGTTGGTACGCCGAAGCGATGGCCGCCAAGGTTCCCGAGCCGAACGCGATGACGTTGGCCACGGCCACGCCCGGCGGCGTCCCCGAAGCGCGGATCGTTCTGCTCAAGGGCGTGACGGCCGCGGGCTTCACCTTCTTTACCGATTATCGAAGTCCCAAGGCCATCGCGCTCGGCCTCAATCCGGTGGCGGCGCTGGTGTTTTTCTGGCAATTACTGGAGCGCCAGGTGCGCATCATCGGCCGGGTCGAACGGATTGCGCCCGCCGAGTCCGCCGAGTACTTCCATTCGAGGCCGCACGGCTCGCAACTGGGCGCCTGGACTTCTCGGCAGAGCAGTGTCTTGCCGGATCGCGCTACGCTGGAAGCGGCGCTGGCGGAAACGGAGGCCCGCTACGCCGAAGGGGCCGTGCCGTATCCGGAGCATTGGGGCGGCTTTCGGGTGGTGCCCGAAGCAATCGAGTTCTGGCAGGGCCGGTCCAACCGGCTCCATGACCGGATTCGCTATCGGCGCGCGGCAGGCGGGTGGGAGCGGGAGCGCCTGTCTCCCTGATTCGGGTGCCGCACTCCTTGCGCAGCTAACATCACGTTCGATCGGAGTCTGGCGATGACGAGTCCGTGGCGACTGGTACCGGTCTTCCTGCTGATCGTGTCCGGCGCGATGCCGGCGGCCGCCCAGACGTCGTCGGGTCCGGCACCGGAACTGACCATTCCCTGGATTATGCGCGGCGCGGAAACGGTCGGTCGGGAACCGGCCGATGTGCGCTGGTCGCCCGACGGGCAATGGCTCTACTTCAATTGGCTCGAGCCCGGCTCGGCGTGGCGGGAGCCCAACCGGCTGTTCCGGGTCCGCCCGCGCGAGGGCGCGGTTCCCGAACGGCTCTCGCCGGCGGCCGCCGATTCGATCGCGCCATTGCTGGCGACCGGCGCGACGTCGCGCGACGGCCGACGGCGCGTGGTGTCGGTCCGGAACGATCTGTTTCTGATCGAGTTGCCGTCGGGCGCGATCCGCCGATTGACCGATACGCCGGGAGCGGCCGAGCAGAGCCCGAGCTTCGACGTTGCCGGCAATCGTATCTTCTTCCGGCGCGAGACCAATCTCTTCGCGTTCGATCTGGTGAACTGGCAGGTTACCCAACTCACCAACATTCGCCCCGGTCCGCGCCCGGATTCGGCGCAGACGACTCCCCAGCGCGCCTTTCTGGTCCAGGAAGAGCGCCGACTGCTGGGCGCGGTGCGTGATCGGGCCTGGCGGGACAGCCTGGAGCGCGCCGAGCGCGAAGCGCGTGAGGCGGGGGGGCTCGCAGCGGTCCACCTGCAGCGCAATGAACAGGTGGACCAGCTGGTTCCGTCGCCGGAAGGTACGCATGTTCTGGTGCTGACCTCGACGCCGGGGGAAACCCGGCGGACCGGAGTGCCCGATTACGTGGCGCCTTCGGGATATACCGAAACCCTCGAGACCCGCATCAAGGTGGGCGACGGCCAGGCCCGCCGCCGGGTCGGCCTGCTGACTGTAGCCACCGGACGCGTGAGCTGGATCCGCCCGATCCCGTCGGACTCCGGGATGGTCTATGCCTACCTGGCGGACGCGGGCTGGAACGATGCCGGTACCGCCGTCCTGCTGATGGCCATCAGTCGCGACTATACCACGCGGCACCTGGTGCGCATCGACGCCGACAGCGCGGCAACCGTTCGTTCGCTCGACCTGCTTCGGGACAGCGCCTGGGTGGGCGGGCCCTGCGGCCGCTGCGCCGGATGGCTCGCTGGGGAGGCGGGCGTCTGGTTTGTCTCCGAGGCCGACGGATTCGCCCATCTCTATACCGTGGCGCCCGACGGGTCGCGCCGCGAACAGCGGACCCGCGGCCGTTGGGAAGTCCTCGCCGCCGAACTGACGCCCGACCGGACGCGCTGGGCCCTGCACACCAGCGAGCCCTCACTCTATGAACGACACTTCTATCTGCTGCCGACCGCGGGCGGGTCCCGGGAACGGCTGACCACGGATGTCGGCGGCCATACCGTCAGCCTCTCGCCGGATGGGCGCTGGATGGCGGATGTCTACTCGACCGCCAACCGGCCGCCCGAACTTTTCGTTCGGCCGACGCGCGGGTCCGGCAAGCCGATCCAGTTGACCACCTCGCCGACGGCGGAGTGGCTGGCCCATACCTGGATCAAACCGGATATCATCGAGATTCCCGCCTCTGATGGCGTTCCGGTCCCGGCGCGGATCTATCGTCCTGCCGACGTCGGGGCTCGGCCTAACGGCGCTGCCGTGATCTTCGTGCATGGGGCAGGGTATCTGCACAACGTGCACAACTACTGGTCGAGCTACTATCGCGAGTACCAGTTCCATCACTTCCTGGCCCGGAAGGGGTACCTCGTCCTCGACATCGATTACCGGGCCTCGGCGGGGTACGGCCGCGACTGGCGTACGGCCATCTACCGGCACATGGGCGGGCGGGATCTCCAGGATCACGTCGACGGCGCCCGCTACCTGAATCGAGAGCTGGGCATCTCGTTCGACCGGATCGGGATCTACGGTGGCTCCTACGGCGGGTTCATCACCCTGATGGCGCTCTTCACCGAGGCCAAGTACTTCGGTGCGGGCGCCGCGCTGCGCAGCGTGACCGACTGGGCCCACTACAATCATCCCTACACGGCTGCAATCCTCAATGAACCCCAAGAGGATAGCGTAGCCTTTCGCCGATCCTCGCCGATCTACTTTGCGGAAGGGCTCGAGGATCCGCTGCTGATTGCGCACGGCATGGTGGACGTCAACGTGCATTTTCAGGACGTGGTCCGCCTGAGCCAGCGGCTGATCGAACTCGGCAAGGTCAACTGGGAAATGGCCGTCTATCCGGTCGAAGATCACGGATTCGTCCGACCTGACTCCTGGACCGACGAGTACCGCCGCATCTTCGATCTGTTCGAACGATGGCTGCACCCCCGGTAGCGAGGCTCGAGCGGCTGACCCGCCGCGGATTTGGCCTCAACGCCGGGCTCGCCGTCGTGAAGCTGGCGGCCGGGGTCGTCGGCAACTCGTACGCCCTCATTGCCGACGCGGTCGAGTCGATCACCGATCTGGTCGGGTCGGCCATCGTGTGGGGCGGCCTCAGGATTTCGGGTCGTCAGGCCGATCACCGCTTCCCCTTCGGCTATGGTCGCGTCGAAGCGCTGGCGACCGTTGTGGTCGGGTTGATGCTGCTGGCTGCCGCGATCGGCATTGCCGTCGAAGCGGTCCGGGAAATCCGGACGCCTCATCATGCGCCGGCTCCGTTCACGCTGATCGTGCTGGTAGCCGTCGTGGCGGTAAAGGCCGCGTGGTCGCGTCACGTGATGCGGGTGGCGCGCGAAGCGGGCAGTGGCCTGGTCGAAGCCGATGCCTGGCATCACCAGAGCGATGCGATCACCTCGGCGGCCGCGTTTCTCGGAATCTCGATTGCGCTGATCGGCGGCGATGGTTGGGAGTCGGCCGATGACTTTGCCGCGCTCGCGGCGTCGGGCCTCATCTTCTGGAATGGATTGGGCATCGTGCGGCCGGCCGTCGCGGAACTGATGGACCGCGCACCAAGCGACGAGTTGCTGGCCGAGATCGATCGCTCGGCGCGGACCGTGTCCGAAGTACTGGCGACCGAGAAGATCCGGGTGCGGAAGATCGGTCCGATCCTCGCCATCGAACTCCACGCTCAGAGTGATCCCAACCTCTCACTCCACGAGGCCCACATCGTGAGCGGAAAGGTCAAGACCGCGATCCGCCGCGACCTCCCCGCCGTGCGCGATGTCCTCGTGCACATGGAGCCGTTCGAAGGATGAACGACCTCCCGACTCGTTTCCGCGCGGCACTCGACCGGCTCGGCGTGCGTGAGGGGACGGCGGTCCTCGCGGTGTCGGGCGGTCCCGACTCGATGGCGCTCCTGTCGCTCGCGGCCGATGCCGCGGCCGAACGGGCGCTCGCCCTCGTCGTAGCCCACTTCGATCATGGCATTGCCGTCGAAAGTGCGCAGGTGGGGGAGCGGGTTCGCCGCGCGGCGGAGCGATCGGGCCTGCCGTTCGTGTCCCATCGTGTGGCACTCGGTGCCCGGGCCACTGAAACGGCGGCGCGCCGGGCCCGGCTCGGCTGGCTCGAAGGCGTGGCCCGCGAAGCTGGGGCATCCTGGATACTGACCGCGCACCATCGGGATGACCAGGTCGAAACGATCCTGATGCGGGTTCTGGAAGGAACCGGCCTGGCCGGGCTGGTCGGGATTCCGGCCCGCCGGGGGCGATGGGTTCGGCCGCTGCTCGGGATCGAGCGCGCGGAGCTGGCCAGCTATGTGGCCCAATGCCAGCTCGAGACCTGGGACGACCCCGGCAATCGCGACCCGCGCCACTACCGCAATTGGCTCCGGGGTGAGGTCCTGCCCGGGTTGCGATCCCGGCTGCCTCGGGTCGATGCCCAACTGATCCGGCTCGGCCGGGCCGCCGCCGAGGATCGGGACGCCTGGGCGGCGCTGATCGAAGAGCTTCCGGGGCTCGATCTGCGCCCTGAATCGGGTGGGGCTTCCGTTGCTGTGGCTCCGCTCAACGGGTATAGTTCGGCCATCGTTCGGGGGGTGCTGCGCGCCCTGGGAGCCCGGTTCCGGCTCGGAATTGGCCACCGCGAATTGGCGCGCGTACAAACCCTCATCGAACACGGTGTTTCCGGGCAGGCAGTCGACCTGCGCGGAGGCGCTGTGGCACAGCTGGATTTCGATCGGTTGCGGCTTTTTCACCCGATTGGACATCCAGAGCCCTATGACGCGGCGTTGCCGCCGGCCGGCCACGATCTCGTGGTGCCGGGGTGGCGCTTCGAGATCCGGGCCGAAGACCCACCGGAGCAGATGCCCCGGGAAGGGTGGACCGCCTGGGTGCCGTGGTCGCCGGATCTCCGGATTCGCCCCTGGATGGCCGGCGACCGGATTCGCCCGCTGGGTGGAACGGGCCGGCGGTTGGTGGTGCGATGCATGCAGGATAGGAAGATTTCTCGGCACCGTCGGTCAGGATGGCCGGTACTGGTGCATGGCAATGACGTGATTTGGGTTCCCGGCGTCTGCCGGAGTGACGCAATGCTGCCTTCGCGACAGGACGTGGTGAGGATTGATGCCCGCTCAAGCTGAGACACTGCGACGGACCGGCGGACAACCCGTCAAGTCGATCGTCTTCGACGAGGCGACGCTGGAGGCCCGGGTCCGTGAGCTTGGTGCGCAGATTACGGCGGCGTATCCGGACGGCGAGTTGCTCGTGCTGGGTCTCCTCAAAGGCAGCTTCATCTTCCTGAGCGACCTGGTTCGCCGGATCGAGCGGCCGCTGCAGGTGGATTTCGTCGTCGCGAGTTCCTACGGGAACGGAACGGTCTCGAGCGGCGACGTCAAACTCCTCTACGATCCGGAAACCCGGCTCGAAGGCAAGCATATCGTCCTGGTCGAGGACATCGTCGACAGCGGCAACACCTTGCGCCGTCTGCTGGCGTTGCTGGGCAAGCGGTCGCCGCGATCGCTCACCATCTGCGCGCTGCTCGACAAGGTCGAGAACCACGATCCATTCGCCGAGCTCGCGTTCGTCGGCTTCGAGGCGCCGCCGGCGTTTCTCGTCGGCTACGGACTCGATCACGCCGAGAACTATCGGCATCTCCCTTTTATTGCGGACTTGATGTAGATGTCACAACGATCGACCCCACCGCGTCCTCCGACCCAGAACTGGGGCGGCTTGAGCAGGAACCTCGCCCTGTGGGCGGTGGTGGCCTTGCTCGGTCTCATGCTCTACCAGTATGTCGATCGGCAGCGGTCGGGTAGCGCGGAAATCGACTACACCACCTTCAGCCGACAGCTCGACGCCGGCAACGTGTCCAAGGTCGAAGTCGTCGAAGGCAAGCTCGTCAAAGGCGAGTTCCGGGTAGGTGTGCCGAAGGACAATGTCACCGTCAAAGAGTTCACGGTGCTGTTGCCGGTGGCCAATAGCGAAGACTTCATGAAGCGGCTGGAAAGCTCGGTGCCCGTCATCACGGCGCGCGAGCCGCGGGCCGGCTTTACCATGCTTCTGCTGCAGGCCTTGCCCTGGATCGTCATCATCGGTCTCTGGTTCTTCATCCTGCGCCAGATGCAGGCGGGCGGCAATCGGGCCTTCTCGTTCGGGAAGTCGCGCGCCAAGCTGCTGGCCGGCGACACGCCCAAGCTCACCTTTGCCGATGTGGCCGGTGCGGACGAAGCGAAGGTCGAGTTGCAGGAAATCATCGAGTTCCTGAAAGACCCGCAGAAGTTCACCCGGCTCGGTGGGCGGCTGCCGAAGGGCGCCTTGCTCGTCGGTCCTCCCGGCACCGGTAAGACGCTCCTGGCCAAGGCCGTCGCGGGAGAGGCGGGGCGGCCGTTCTTCTCGATGTCGGGTTCGGATTTTGTCGAGATGTTCGTCGGCGTTGGCGCGAGCCGGGTCCGCGACCTCTTCGAGCAGGGCAAGGCGCACGCGCCCTGCATCATCTTCATCGACGAGATCGATGCGGTCGGCCGCCATCGTGGCGCGGGCCTGGGCGGCGGACACGATGAACGGGAGCAGACGCTCAATCAGCTCCTGGTCGAGATGGACGGCTTCGAGTCCAACGACGGGGTCATCCTGATCGCGGCGACCAACCGTCCCGACGTGCTCGATCCGGCGCTGCTCCGGCCGGGCCGGTTCGACCGGCAGATCATCGTCGATGCGCCCGACGTGCGGGGCCGGGAAGGGATCCTCCGGGTCCACACCCGAAAGATTCCGCTTGCTGCGGATGTCCGGCTTGACGTGCTGGCGAAGGGAACTCCCGGGCTCTGCGGTGCGGACCTGGCGAACCTGGTCAACGAGGCCGCCGTGCTGGCGGCGCGGAAGAACAAGTCGCTGGTCGACATGTTCGACTTCGAAGAGGCCAAGGACAAGGTCATGCTCGGCGTCGAGCGGCGAAGCTTGCAGCTCACCGAGGACGACCGGAAGCTCACCGCCTATCACGAAGCGGGACATGCCATCGTCTCGCTCAAGATCCCGGGCCTGGATCCGCTCCATAAGGTCACCATCATTCCACGCGGCCGGGCTTTGGGTCTGACCATGTGGCTGCCCGAGCAGGACCGTCGCAACGTGACGCGCCACTGGCTCGAGGGCAATCTGGCCTGCAGCTTTGGTGGTCGGGTGGCGGAAGAGATCGTCTTCGGCGCCGAGAAGATCACCACCGGTGCCGCGGGCGACATCGAGCAGGCCACCTCGCTGGCGCGCCGGATGGTGACCCAGTGGGGCATGAGCGACAAAGTCGGCATGATCGCGGTGGGCGACCGGGAGCAGGAAATTTTCCTGGGCCGTGAGCTCTCCCAGCGGCGCGATGTTTCGGATCAGATGGCGGAGATCGTCGATTCCGAGATCAAGCGGTTCATCGACGAGGCGTACGAACGCGCCCGCGTCATCCTGAACGGCGATCGCGAGTTGCTCGATCGGATGGCGGATGCGTTGCTCGACCGCGAGACGCTCGATCGGGACGAGATCGAACTGATCGTGCGTGGCGAAACGCTGCCGCCCCGTCCGGTGCCGCCGCCGCCCCCGACGACGCCAACCGCGCCGGCATCGGCCAAGGTGACCAAGCCGGCTCCGGCGCCCGGAATGCTGGGCTCGCCACCTGCGGAGCCCGCCGGCGCCTGATCGTGTCACAGCCAGGGCGGGGAGGATCGATCTGATCCGCTCCGCCCTCGGGCTGTTCGCCCGGCGCTCGTCGCCGCCCGAGTTCGTTCGCCTTCATCATCGTATCTCATGACTTCACGGCCTCCGTACCGCGCCGCGCTCGTCGCCTCCCTCGTCGTCCTGATCGGGTACATCCTGACCCTGGCGCCCTCGGTCACGTTCTGGGATGCCGGCGAGTTCAGCGCCTCCATGAAGATTCTCGGCATTCCGCATCCGCCGGGTACGCCGCTCTTCATCATGATGGGGCACGTCTGGGGCACCCTGATTCCGTTCGGCGAATTTGCCTGGCGCACCAACCTGATGAGCGCCGTCTTCAGCGCGGGCGCCGCCGGGTTCTGGTTCCTTATCATGCACGAGGTGCTGGCTCGCCTGATTCCCGGCGAGGCGTCGCTCGAGCGGTGGGTCCGCTTGCTGGGCGCGGGCACGGCCAGTGTGCTGTCAGCGTTCGTATTCACCAACTGGCTCAATTCGAACGAGACCGAGGTTTACTGCATCGCCACCTTCATCATCGGTGCGGTGACCTGGCTCTCGCTCCGCTGGCGCGCCACCCGGGCCACCGAACGCGGTCCGCGCGCGCTTCTGCTGATTGCCTACCTGCTCGGCGTGTCGATTGCCAATCACCTGCTGGCGCTCCTGGCGGGGCCGGCGGTGATTGCCTTCCTGCTGGCGGAACTGCTGGCCAATCCGGCCGATGACCCGGCCGTGCGCCGCCGGGACTGGGCGCATGCTGCCGTCATCGCGGGGCTCTGGGTGCTGCTCCTGGGTATCGGGCTCGGCAGTACCACGATTGCGACGATCGGCCTGCTGGTGTTCCTGGGCTGCGCAGCTTTTGCTATCTCGGCGGGGGCGCTGCCCTTTGCCGCGACCTCGCTGCTCGTGGCCTTGCTCGGCGTGACGCCGTACCTCTTCCTCTTTCTCCGCTCGTCGCAGGATCCTTTTATCAACGAGGCAGCGCCCGGAACGCTGGATGCGCTGCTGGCGGTGATCCGGCGGGAGCAGTATCCCCCGCGCAGTCCGCTGGACGACCCGACCATCCCGCACGGGCCGGACAACCCGGGGCGCAATCTGACCATCATCGGGCTGCAGCTACTCAACTATCTCCAGTATTTCAGCTGGCAGTGGGGCAAGGCCATTAGCGCCAAGATCGGGTCGTTCCCGCTGCAGGTCATCCCCACGGTGATCTTCTTTGCGCTGGGCCTCCGGGGCATGCTGACGCACCGGCGGACCGACCGGAGCAGCTGGTGGCTCCTCTTCGTGCTCTGGGGTGCCACGGGGTTGGGCCTGATGGCGTACATGAACTTCAAGCCCGGTTACAGCCTGGGGTGGGAGCAGTACACCACCATGGATCAGCACGAGGTGCGCGAGCGCGACTACTTCTTCGTCGTGAGCTTCGTGGTCTGGGCCTGCTGGGCCGCGCTGGCGCTGGCGCAGCTGGCTGGGCGGTGGGCCGTCCGGCTCAAGGCGGAGCTTCGGCCCGTGGCGCTGTCGGTGTTTGCGCTGGCGCTGATTCCCCCGATCGGGAACTTCAAAGAGGCCGGGAGGGCCCACGGCCCCGATGCGCGGCTGGCGGGCGACTTTGCTTACAATCTGCTCAATTCGGTGCCGCCGTACGGGGTACTCTTTACCTTCGGCGACAACGACACCTTCCCGCTCTGGTGGGCTCAGGAGGTCGAAGGGATCCGCCGGGATGTGCGGGTAGTCTGTCTGGCCCTGGCGCGTACCGACTGGTACGTCCGCCAGCTCCGGGACTATCCCGAGCGGGACTTCGATCCGGCGACCGCAGCCCCCTTCTGGCGCGACTATCCGGCCGTCAAGCCCGATCGGCCGCTCCATTCGATGACGGATGCGGAGATCGCGGCGGCCATGCCTCAGATGATTCGGGAGCCCATCTCGCTGGCGTTCGGCCCCTATCGGACCACGCTCGCCTCGAACACGGTGGTCTACACCGAGGACATCGTGGCGATCCGGATCCTCCAGCAGAACTTCGGACATCGCCCCGTCGTCTGGGGGCTGACCTCGGGCGGGAAGTATTTCGGGTTGGACCCCCTCCTGGTCCAGCGGGGCATCGGGATCGAGCTCAAGGCCACCCCGCCGGACAGCACCGATACGAACCTCGATTTCCGCCGGTTCTTCGACGTCCCGCTCGACATCTCGGGAACCATTGCCCTGGCCGACCAGAACTACCGGTACGGCGGGTTGCTGGAGCACGGCTCGAGCGGGCTCGAAACCACGGCGGCCGGCATTGCCCAAATGCTCGGCATGCCCTTCACCCAGCTGGCCTTCTGGGCCGAGGCTCGGGAGGACTATCCCTCCATGGTGCGGTACCTGGAGCGGGCCACCCGCTTCTCGACCAATCCCGCCCTGCAGCAGGCCTTGATCGACGCCAGAACTCGGTCGATCGGCGGACGCGATTCAGCGCTTCCGAAACCGCAGTAACTCCTTTTATCTTTAGGGGTTATGACCTATCGGGGGCTCACGGAGCGCCTGGCGCGCGTCCGGGAGCGGATCGCGGAGGCGCAGCGCATCGGCGGATGGTCGCACCCGGTCACCGTGATTGGGGTGACCAAAGGTCACGGTCCCGAGGCCGTCACGGCCGCGGTGGCAGCGGGGCTCACGGACGTCGGTGAGAATCGGGTGCAGGAAGCGCTGGCCAAGCAGGAGGCGCTGCCTGGGCTCCCGGTTACCTGGCATCTGATCGGATCGCTGCAGCGCAACAAGGCGCGCCAAGCGGTCGGCCGGTTCGGGGTGATTCACTCGGTCGATCGGTTGGAACTCGCCGACGCGCTGGCCAAGCGGGTGCCGGAGGGACAGCGGCAACGGGTGCTGGTCGAGGTCAATTGCAGTGGTGAGGCGCAGAAGGGGGGCGTTGCCCCCGAAGCGGCGGCCGATCTGGTGGGCCAGCTGCGCACCATGCCGGGTCTCGAGTTTTCGGGGCTCATGACCATGGCGCCGCTGACCGATGAGCCGGCTTTGCAGCGGGCGTCGTTTGCGCGGCTCCGGCAGATCAGGGAGTCGCTCGAACGGCAGGGCGTTCCGGTCGGCATCATGTCGATGGGCATGTCCGGGGATTTCGTGGCGGCGGTCGAAGAGGGCGCCACCCACGTGCGGCTCGGGACCATCTTGTTCGGGGAGCGGGAACCATGAGCGACGATGCTTTCCAGCTGAGCGCACACGATGTGCGGCATCAGGAGTTCCACCGGGTGCTTCGCGGCTACGATCCGGTGCAGGTGGACGACTTCAAAGAGCGGATCGCGCAGGAACTCGATCGGGTCTGGCGCGATCGGAGCCAGTCCAGCGACCGGCTCCAGAACATGGTCGAACAGCTCAAGGTCTTCCGCGACCGCGAGCGCGCCATGAACGAGGCTCTCATCGCTGCGCAGCAACTGCGCGCGGAGATGCAGTCGCATGCGGACAAAGAGTCGGAAGTCATCCTCGAACGCGCGCGCGCCCAGGCCGACCAGATCCTGAACGAGGCTCGCGCCGAGGCGCAGCGCGTGCTCGAACAGGCCCAGAACGAAGAGCAGCGCCTGCAGTACGCCAACGAAACGGTCCGCCGGCAGTTTCTCGCCTACGTCACGAGTTATCGCCGTTTGCTCGAGCGCGAGCTGGCGGAACTCGAAGCCGTATCGTCGACGGACAGCCGCCCGCCGGCCTCGGTCGATGCGGAAGTGACGTTTCGGCGCCCTGCCTGATCAACGAGGTTTTTGCGTGACGTATCCTACCTGGCCCGAAGGCGGGCCGGACCGGCTCGAAACGGCCCTGCTCGATACCTGGCGGACCGAAGGGCTCTTCCAGGCCGTGCAGGCGTTGCGCGCCGAGCAGCCGCCGTTCGTATTTTTCGAGGGTCCGCCGACGGCCAACGGCCGTCCCGGCATCCATCACGTCTTTGCGCGCACCATCAAGGATCTGTTCTGCCGGTTCCGGTCGATGCAGGGGCGGTCGATTACCCGGATTGCGGGCTGGGATACCCACGGACTGCCGGTCGAAATCGAAGTCGAAAAGAAGCTGGGCCTGTCGGGCAAGAAGGACATCGAGGCCTACGGGGTCGAGGCGTTCAACCGGCTCTGCCGCGAGAGCGTCTTCACCTATCAGAGCGAGTGGGAACAGCTCTCGGATCGGATCGGTTACTGGCTCGACTACGAGCGGCCCTACATCACCTACAGCAAGGATTACGTCGAGTCGGTCTGGTGGCTGCTCAAGCAGCTGGCCGACAAGTCGCTGCTGGTGCGCGGCCACCGGGTGCTGCCGTACTGCCCGCGCTGCGGGACCACGCTCTCGAGCCACGAGCTGTCGCTCGGCTACGAAGAGGTGGCCGACAAGTCGATCTATCTCGCCTTTCCGCTGGAAGACGGTTCCGGTCGGGAACTGGTGGTCTGGACGACGACGCCATGGACCTTGCCGTCGAACGTCGCGGCGGCGGTGCATCCCGATTTGGAGTACCGCGAGTATCGCCATCCCAGACATCCGGGGCGCACCTTCATTGCGGCCGCGTCGCGTGAAGCGGCCATGGACGACATCCTGGGCGGTGGCGGGAAGCTCGAGGCCGGCGCCGTGGTACCAGGTCGCGCGCTGGTGGGATTGCGCTATCGCCGCCCGCTCGACGTGGTGCCGCTGCCGGCCGACCGGGCGCATTCCATCGTCGTCGGCGCCGATTTCGTGACGGCCGACGACGGCTCCGGTATCGTGCATCTGGCGCCGGCGTTTGGTGCGGACGACTATGCCATGGGGCAGCGGGACGGCCTGGCCTTGCTCCGGCCCGTCGCGGCCGATGGCACCTTTACCGGCACCACCTGGCCCGAACTCGAAGGCCAGCTGGTCACGGCCGACAGCACCAACGAACTGATCATTCGCCGGCTCAAGACGGATGGGCTGCATCTCAAGACCGAGCAGTACGTCCACAGCTATCCGCATTGCTGGCGCTGCAAGAGCAAGCTGATCTACTACGCGCGCGACTCGTGGTTCGTCCGCACTCAGGCAGTCAAAGATCGGCTGGTCGAACTCAATAAGACGGTCAGTTGGCATCCGCCCGAGGTGGGGACCGGCCGGTTCGGCGAGTGGCTCGCCAACAATCTCGACTGGGCGCTCTCGCGCGATCGCTACTGGGGCACGCCGTTACCGGTTTGGGTCTCCGACGCCGATCCGAGCGTCGTCGAGGTGATCGGCAGTTATGCGGAGCTGGCGGAAAAGGTCGGCCGCGCGCTGCCCGAGGACTTCGATCCGCACAAGCCGTTCATCGACGCCTACACCTGGCCGGCGCCGGGCGGCGGCACGATGCGGCGGGTGCCCGAAGTGATCGACGCCTGGTTCGATTCCGGGTCGATGCCGTACGCGCAGTGGCACTATCCCTTCGAGAACCGGGACAAGTTCGACAGCCATTTCCCGGCCGACTTCATCTGCGAAGGGATCGATCAGACCCGCGGCTGGTTCTATTCGCTGCTGGCGATTGCCACCACGGTGTTCGATCGCGCGCCGTACCGGAACGTCGTGGTCAACGAGCTGGTCCTCGATGCCAAGGGCCAGAAGATGTCCAAGAGCCGGGGCAACACGGTCGACCCCTGGGAGGCGGTGCGCGAGTTCGGGGCCGATCAGGTCCGTCTCTATCTGCTGGCCTCCAGCCAGGTCTGGTTGCCCAAGCCGTTCGATCGGGCCCAGATCCCCGACACGGTGGGCGGGTTCCTCAACACGCTGCGCAACACCTACAACTTCCTGGCGCTCTACGCCGAAGGGGTGGAGGGTGAAGGCGGGACGCCGACGGAACTCGATCGCTGGGTCCGGAGCCGGCTGGCCTCGACCGTCCGTGACGTTACCGTTGCGTATGACGGTTACGATGCGACCGTCGCGGTGCGAGCGGTCATGGATTTCGTCGAGGAGTTGTCCAACTGGTATGTGCGTCAGAGCCGATCCCGGTTCTGGGCTCCCGACCGGACGGCCGATCCCGCGGCGGTTGCCACGCTGCGGGAGTGTCTGGTCGTCGTATCCCGCCTCTTGGCGCCGGCGGCCCCCTTCGCGAGCGACTGGCTCCACCGTGCGCTGGCGGGCACCTCGGTGCATCTGGCCGATTTCCCGGTTGCGAATCAGGCGGACATCGACGCCGACCTCGAGCGCGCCATGGCCGGTGTGCGGCGGCTCGCATCGCTCGGCCGCAGTGCGCGGGAGGCGGGGAATCGCCGGGTGCGCCAGCCGCTCGCGACCATGCGGGTGGCCTTGCCCAAAGGGGTAACCAATGGCCGGTTCGAGACGCTCTTTGCGTTGCTGAGCCAGGAAGTCAACGTCAAGCGGATCGACGTCGTCTCGTCCGATGCGGACCTGGTGCGTCTCAAGGCCAAAGCCAACTTCCGCTCGCTCGGCAAGCGGTTCGGCAAGCGCACCCCAGAGGTGGCCGGGTTGATCGGGCAGTTGCCGGCCGAAGCACTGCGCCGGCTGGAAGAGGGGCAAACCGCCGAGGTGTTGCTGGATGGCGCGGCGGTCGAGGTGTTGCCGGAGGATGTCGTGGTCGAGCGTGAAGTGACGACCGACTGGCTGGTGCAGAGTGCCGGTCCGTTCGTGGTCGCGCTCGATCCGCATCTGACCGATGACCTGCTGGCCGAAGGATTGGCTCGGGAGGTCGTCAACCGGGTCCAGCGGCTGCGCAAGGATGCCGGGTACGATTACACCACCCGGATTACGCTCGCCGTCGACGGCAGTCCCGCCGTTCTCGACGCCGTGCGGAAGCACGCGGAACTGATTCAGCACGAAACTTTGACCCGGTCACTCGAAATCGGCCGGGTCCTCGATCCTTCCGATGCGCGCGACGAGGCGAGCATCGATGATCACCAGGCGCTACTCTCGGTGAGGCGACTCGCCGAGCCGGCGCCCTAGTCGCACCGAGGAGCACGATGACCAAGGAACAGCTCAAGCATCTCGAGCAGCGGTTGCTCGATGAGCGTGCCCGCGTGATGAAGGAGTTGGGGTACTACGACGACACCTTCAATTCGACGCTGCAGAACTCCGATGGCGACCTCTCGTCGTACTCGTTCCATATGGCCGATCAGGGGACCGATACCATGGAGCGGGAAAAGCAGTTCCTCTTCGCATCGCAGGAGGGACGGTATCTCTGGCATGTGAACCAGGCGCTGCGCCGTCTCTACAACGCTCCCGACAATTTCGGCCAGTGCCACACCTGCGGCCAGCCGATCAGCTTCGAACGGCTCGATGCGCTTCCGCATGCGCGGCTTTGCATCAGCTGCAAAGAGAAGGAAGAGGATGCGAAGCGGCGCTAATCCGCATCGCATCTTCTGGCCGCTCGCCATCGTGTGGCTGGGGCTCGACGTCGTCACCAAGCAGTGGGCGGAGTCGAGCCTGGTTCCGTACGTGCCGGTGGAAGTGATGGGGCAGTGGTTCCGCTGGCGTCTGGCTTACAACCCGGGTGCGGCGTTCAGCCTGCACCTGGGTGAGTATTCTCGCTGGATTTTCCTCGTGATTGCCGCCGCGGCCGTCATCGGGATTACCTGGAAGGCGCGTCAGGCCGACTGGAATGAATGGCTGCGGCAGTTTGCCTCGGCGTTCATCGTCGGCGGCGCGGCCGGGAATCTCGTCGACCGGGTGCGTCACGCCTCCGGGGTAGTGGACTTCATCGATATCGGCGTGGGCACGACCCGCTGGCCGACCTTCAACATTGCCGACATCGGCGTGAGCTGCGGCGCGATCGCGCTCGCAATCTCCTTCTGGCTCGAGGATGCGCGGCTGGCGCGCGAAGCCAAGGCCGCCGAGCAGCGGTCCGGGTGAGGTCTGCCTGGCCACGCTGACGTTTTCCGTGGCCGTGCCCGCCACCGAGCGGATCGACCGCTTTCTTGCCGATCAGCTGAATCTTTCGCGAACCCAGGCCGCGCGTATCGTGGCCGCCGGACAGGTGCGCGTGGCGGGCACCGTGGCCCGGGCCTCGCGCCTCCTCGTGGCGCGCGAACTGGTCGAAGTCGACCTGAGCGATGAGGCCCCTCCTCGCACCCTCACACCCCACCCGATTGCGCTGACCGTCTGCTACGAAGACGACGATCTCGCGGTCATCGACAAACCCGCCGGCCTGGTGGTTCACCCGGCGCCGGGACATTGGGAAGACACCCTCGTTAACGCACTGGTGGCGCGGGGCACGGCACTATCGCCCGGGGCGGAGGGGCGACCGGGGATCGTGCACCGGCTCGACCGCGACACCTCGGGCCTGATGGTGGTGGCCAAGAGCGACCTGGCTCATCGGCGCCTGGGGGCGGCCATTGCCGCGCGGCAGGTCAAACGGTCCTATGCCGTGCTGGTCTGGGGGCATCTGGACCGTTCGCCGGAGCGGGTCGATGCGCCGATCGGCCGGCACCCGACCGACCGGAAGCGGATGGTGGTGCGGCAGGACGGGCGTTCCGCCAGGACCGACTTCCGCGTCCTGGCCCGGCTCGGCGTGGCGGACCTCGTCCGGGCCGATCTACACACCGGCCGGACCCATCAGATCAGGGTCCACCTCCAACATATTGGACACCCGGTCGTGGGCGATCCGGTCTATGCCGGGGGCGGGGCGCGCCGGATTACCGGGTCTGGCCGAAATCTGGCGGAACGCGTCGATGCCGCGACCCCGCGCCAGGCCCTCCATGCGGCCCTCCTGGCCTTCCGGCATCCCATCACCCAGGCGGCTCTGCATTTCCAGAGCGACTGGCCGGCCGACCTCGTCCCGGCGCTGCAACTCGTTGCAGATCAAGTTGATCCGCCTGATTGGTTGACCTATTTTGGATTCTATCGAGCCACCGAAGGGTAAGCCGACGAGCGATCGTCTCGTGGTCTGTCGGGTGGGCGATTTCCAGTTCTCGCTTCCGGTCGCGGTCGTGCTCGAAGTTTGCACGGAAACGACCCTGGTCCGAGTGCCGGGAGTTGCATCTCCGGTCGAGGGTGTCGCAAATATTCGCGGTACCCTCGTTACGATCGTGCGCGCTGCCGATCTGCTCGGTATTCGGACGGCGCGGTCCGGACCGTCGCCCTGGCTCGTCGTGTTGCGAGCCCGGGGTGGGCGAGTTGGACTCGGAGTCGAAGCGGTACTCGAGCTGGCGGCGGCGGATGCGTCGATAGCTCGGCTGGATCTCGATGGCGCGTTGGACTCGGTGTTCGGCCGATCAGCCTGACGCGCTCGGAGTCGATGGGGAGGAAACGCGTGGCCCACACGGTGCTTGTTTGCGACGACGCGATGTTCATGCGGACCATGATTGCCGATATCCTGACCCAGGCCGGGTTCGAGGTGGTCGGCGAAGCGGAAACCGGCGAGCAGGCGGTCCGCCAGTATGCCGCGCTCAAGCCTGATCTCGTAACCATGGACATCGTGATGCCGACCATGGGCGGGATCGAGGCAGTTCGCGCCATCTGCAAAGAGGATCCGGGCGCCAAGATCCTGATGTGCAGCGCGATGGGGCAGCAGGCCCTAGTCGTCGAGGCGATTCAGGCCGGGGCCAAGGACTTCGTGGTCAAGCCGTTTCAGCCTTCGCGCGTCCTCGAAGCGGTTCAGCGACTGCTCGGCTGAGGCGAGGTCCGTGGACCTGCGCCGGTACACCGCGCTGTTCCTGGCCGATGGCCGGGAGCATTTGCGCCGCGCCTCGGCGGAGTTGCTGCGCTGGGAGCGGGATCTTGCGGACCTGGCGCCGTTGGCGGAACTGTTCCGGGCCTTTCATTCGCTGAAGGGCGCGGCGGCGTCGATGGGGTACGGCGATGTGGTGGATCTGACCCACGGCGCCGAGCACCTGTTGGAGGCCGTTCGGCGGGGTGAACTGGCGCCGTCGCGCGCCGTCGTTGCCGCGTTGTTTCGGACCGTCGATCTGCTCGAGCAGGGAATCGAACCCGCTACGGCTGGAGTGCCGATTCCCGAGGCCGATCAGGTCGTCGCGGCGCTCGCGCGTCTCGTCTCCACCAGCAGCCCGGTGGCGGCGCCGGCCGCCGCGCCTGCAGCGGCGCCGACGCCGATGCGCACCGAGCGTCGTCCGGTGCGCGTCGATCCGGATCGCCTCGACGATCTGCTGCAGACGGCCGGCGAGCTGGTCGTGGCGCGCAATCGGCTGGCCAATCTGGTGGCGGCCCGGACCGATCCGGAACTGGAGCAGGTGTCGGGGCAGGTCGATTCGCTGGTGCGGTCGCTGCACGGCCTGGTCATCAAGGCCCGATTGGCGCCGGTGTCGGAACTGTTCGGCCGTTTTCCCCGGGTGGTGCGCGATCTGGGCGAGTCGCTGGGCAAGCCGGCGCGCCTCGAACTGGGCGGCGAAGGTATCGAGCTCGATCGCGCCATGCTGGAGGAACTAGTCGAGCCGCTGATCCACTTGCTGCGGAACGCCGTCGACCACGGGGTCGAGCGGCCCGCGGATCGGGTGGCCGCCGGCAAGCCGGCCGAAGCGAGCCTTCGACTGGGCGCGGGGCGGCGGCGCGAGTGGATCGTGATTCGGCTCGAAGACGATGGCCGCGGCGTCGATCGCGATGCGGTGGTGCGTCGCGCGGTCGAACGCGGACTGCTGCCGGCGGCGCCCGAAACCTTGTCGGATGCCGAGGTGTTGCAGCTCCTGGTGCGCCCGGGGTTCTCGACCAAGGCCGAAGTGACGGAGGTGTCCGGGCGCGGCGTCGGGCTCGATGTGGTGGCCTCGAAGGTCCGGGCGCTCGGCGGGTCGCTCGGGCTCCGGTCGGAGCCGGGGCGGGGCACCGTCTTCGAGATCACGGTGCCGCTGACGACGGCGGTGCAGCGGGTCTTGCTGGTTGGTGCGGACGGGGAGCGGTACGCGATTCCGTTCCGCCTGGTGCGCGAGGCGGTTTTGCCCGGGCGGACCGAGACGGTGGCGGGCAACGGCAGCTTCGCATTTCGGGACCGGTCGGTGCCGTTCGTCGACCTGGCCGAGCTGGTCGGTCGCCGGCGGACGGAGGTCCCGAACCGCCGGCCGGTGCTGGTGCTCGAATGGGGCAGCCGCGACGGCGCCGTCGCCGTCGACACCCTGCTTGGTCAGCATGACGTATTGCTGGAACGGATCGAAGCGCCCGACTCGTTGCCGGGATGGGTCAGCGGCGCCACGATCCTGGCGGACGGCGCGCCGGCGTTCGTGCTCGACCCGACGGCGTTTTTCTGATGCGGCGGGCAGCGGCGCGGCCTCTTAGCGGAAGGCGAGGATGAGATGATCGATGCACGGGAGATGACCGCGGCCCAGCGGGATGCCCTCCGGGAAATCGCGAACATCGGCGCGGGTCATGCCGCGACGGCGCTGTCGCAGATGACCGGGCGCACCATCATGATCGATGTCCCGCAGGTGGATGTGAAGCGGCTCGAAGAAGCCGCCGAACTGCTCGGTCCGACCGATACGATCATCGCCGCAGTCTTGATGCACATGATGGGCGACCTGACCGGCCGGACCCTGCTCGTGTTCCCCGAAGTCTCGGCCCGGACCCTCTGCAGCATCCTGCTGCGCTCGCCGAGCGGCGGGCCGGGGTTCTCGGAGATGGAACGCTCGACCGTGATGGAAACGGGCAACATCCTCTGCAGCGCCTACCTCAACGCGCTGTCGGACTTCATGGGCATGATGCTGGTGCCGTCGGTACCTGCGCTGGTGGTAGATCAGGCCGGCGCGGTGTTGACGACCGCCTACCTCAACTTCGGCCACTCGCGTGATCACGTCATCTGCGTCGAAACCGCCTTCCGGATTGCCGGCTCCGACGAGTCGGTCAACGGGCAGTTCATCCTGATGCCGGATGTAGCGTCGCTGACCGCCATCTTCGACTCGATTCGCCCGATCCGATAGCCATGGCCCATCAGGCGACGTCCGAACGGGACCTGGGAGTGCTTCGCTCCCTGGCACGGCGGATCGATCCGTCCGATTCGGGCGCGCACAACAATCTCGGCGTACTCTACTACGATCGCGGCATGGTGGCCGAGGCCATTGCCGCGTTTACCCGGGCGCTCGAACTCGACCCGCACATGCGGGTGGCGCAGGAGAATCTCGACACCGTCCAGCGCGAAACCGGCTACTACGATCGCCGGATCGGGGAACTGCGGGAGCAGATCGCCCGGCGCCCCGACGATCGCCAATTGCGCCTCGAACTCGGCCGGATCTATCTGGCCCTCCACCAGTACGACCGGTCCAGCGAGCAGTTCGAAGATCTGCTGCGCAGCAACCCCAGGGATGGGACCGCGCTGGTGCAGCTCGGCCTGGTCGAACAGGCCCGCGGTCGTCACGACCTGGCCACCGAATGGTTCCAGCGCGCCGTCGAGATCGACCCCCGCAGCACCGTGGCCCGCCTCTATCTCGGCCAGGCGCTCTACAATCGTGGCTTGGTCGACGGCGCGCTGACAGTGCTGACCGAAGCGGCCCAGATCAATCCCGAACACGCCGATGTCCAGTATCTGCTCGGCTTCGTCTATGGCGATCTCGGTTTTCATGATGCGGCGCGGACCGCGACCCGTCGCGCGGTGACGCTCAACCCATCGCTCGGGTCGGCCCAGGCCAACTTGCGGATCAATCAGGCGCGCCCCGCGTCCCGCGAATCGGCTCAACCCGCCGATGCTTCGAGCGGTCCGACCGAAGCGCATCTCAACCTGGCGGTGGCATTCCGGCGGCGGGGTTACTTCGTCGAAGCGTTGCGCGAGTACCGTCTGGCGCTCGAAGCCGGAGAGGACGAACGTCCGGCGCTCGAAGGTATGGCCGAGATTCACCTGCTGCAGCGGGACACCGGCGAAGCGCTCGAACTCTATCGCCGGCTGCTCGAGCAGGATCCCGAGAATCCCAAGCTCTGGAACGAGCGCGGCGTGGTGCTGCACCAGGCCGGTCGCCGGGCCGAGGCGCGCGCGGCGTACGAAGAAGCGGTCCGGCTCGATGCCGACGCCGCGCTCGCCTGGAACAACCTGGCCGTACTGCTGGCTGCGGAGCAGGAGGTGGAACCGGCCCGGCTCGCGTTCGAGCGCGCCATTGCTGCGCAGGGGGGGCTGCAGGCCGCGCGGCTCAATCTGGCGCTGTTCCACTTTCACCGGCAGCGTTATCAGGCGGCTCTCGACGGATATCGCGGCGTGCTCGCCGCCGATCCGGATCACGCCATTGCCTGGAACGGCATCGGCCTGGTGCTGATGGAGTTGAAGCGCTTTCCGGATGCCCGGAACGCCTTCGGGCGCGCGGTGGAGTCCGATCCCAGTTGCGCCCCGGCGCACTACAATCTCGGTTTTGCATTGAGCCAGCTCGGCGCGTTCGACGAAGCGCTGCGGGAAACCCGCCGCGCGCTGGAGATCGATCCGTTCTACGTTCCCCAGAAATACGCGTTGTCGATCGAGTTGCAGTTCAGCGAGACCTCAGTCGGGATCGTTCCGAACCTCGCGGCCGATGTGACGCTCGAAGCCGTCGGTGAAGACTTCACCTTCGATCCGGCCGTGCTCGACGACTTGTTCGTCGCGCTGGCGCCCGATGAAGCGGCCGCGGTGGCTGCGGTCGACCCGTTCGACGTGGCCCGTGACCTGATTGCCAAGGGGCTGCTCGAGTCGGCCGCCGCCGAAGTGCATCGCACCTTGCGGCGCGGCGGGCCTGCCGGGCCGGGTATCGCGCTCCTGGGAGAGATCTTTGCCCGGCGCGGTCTGCATGGTGAGGCGCTCGAACGCTTTCGCCAGGCCCGGCAGGAGCTGCCCGACGATCCGGCCATCCTGCGTGGTGAAGCGGCAGCGCTGCTCGCGTTGGGGCGTGCGGAGGAAGCGCGTGCCTTGGCCGACGATCTGGTGCGGCTCAGGCCGCGCGAGCCCGAGCCGCTCGAGTTGCGGGCCCGGGCTCGTCTCACCATGAACGATCTCCACGGCGCCCAGGACGATGCGCTCGGCGCCATTGCGCTGGCGCCGGCGCGGGCGGATCTGCTGGTGCTGCGCGGCCGGATCGGACGCCAGCTGGGCGATTCCGACGAAGCCTTGAGTTCGCTCCAGGCGGCGGTGGCGCTCGACCCCGGGCACGTGCAGGCCTGGTTCGAAAGCGGCCTGGTGCGCGAAGAGCGCCGCGAACTCGGCCTGGCGCAGGCTGCCTACGAACGAGCCCTCGCGGTCCTGCCCACCTACCTGGACGCCGGACTTGCTCTCGGAGAACTGCTCCGCCGGCAGCGCAAAACGGCCGAAGCCATCAAGCTGCTGGTCGACCTCCTGCTGGTCGAGCCCTACGCGACCGATGCCCTGGTCCTGCTCGGCCGGTCGTTGGCCGACGAACGCCGTCATCGTGATGCGCTGACCGCGTTTACCCGGGTCCTCAAGTTCGTGTCCGACCAGGCGACGGCGCGCTTCCACCGCGGTATGTCGCTCGCTGCGCTCGGTCAGTTTGCCGAGGCGTTGGACGAGTGGGAGCAGGTGATTCGGAGCAATCCGACCGGACCGCTGGCTGCGGCGGCGCGCGCGGAAGCGCGGTCGACCCGCGATCTGATGCACATCCTCCAGCCGGTCGAGGCCTGAGATGGCCATCCAGGGCCCGCTTCGCGAACTCGGTATCCACGACGTCTTCCAGTTGCTCGACCTGGGCAAGAAGACCGGGCGTCTCCGGGTCGTTTCGGATCTGCGCCACAACGAGGGAACCATCTGGTTTCACGAGGCCGGCATCGTGGCCGCGTCGGTCCGATCGAATCCCCACATGCTGGGACAGCACCTGGTGCGGGCGGGGCGGATTGCCAGCGAAGATCTGACCCGGGCCCAGGCGCTCCAGTCCGGCGGCGACCAGCGCCGGATCGGTGCCATTCTGGTCGCGATCGGCGCCATCACGCCGAAGGAACTCGCCTCGCAGGTCCGCGCCCAGATCGAGGAAGTCGTCTTCACGATGCTCGGCTGGTCCGAAGGATATTTCGTCTTCGAGGAGGCTGCGCCCGACACCATTCCGCGCGAAGCGGATGTCCGGATTTCCGTCGAGGCGCTGTTGCTCGAAGGCGCGCGCCGGATCGACGAGTGGTCCCGGATTCGGGCCAAGGTTCCCCATCTGGGTGTGATCCCCCGGATTGCCAGCCTGCCGGAAGGGGAGCCGGGCAGCCTGGTCCTCAATCCGTTCGAATGGCGCGTCCTCACCGTGGCCGACGGGACCCGTGATCTCCAGGAAATGGCGACCCTGCTGAGCGAACCCGAGTTCGACGTGGCCCGGGCCGTCTTCGGCCTGTCGGCTGCCGGGGTGCTCGCGCTGCGCGATCCGATCAAGGAAACCACTCAGGCCGCGCCGCGCGCCGATGCCCAGTCGCTCCTGTCGGAGGCCGAACGCCAGTTGCAGGCCCGTCAGGCCGAGGCCGCGCTTTCGATTGCGCAAGCGGCCGTCGCCGCCTTTCCCGATGAGGCCGAAACTCACGTGATGCTAGGCCGCGTGTTTCTGGCCGACCGGCGCTACACCCAGGCCGAAACGGCATTCCGGGAAGCGGTGCGATTGGACCCCGCGTCGCCCAAGGCGCTCCGGCTCTTGTCATGGGCGCTGATGGGGGCCGGGCGCCTGGACGAGGCGGTCCATGGCTTTGAAGCGTGGCTGGCGTTACCCTCGTTAGGTTCCGAGGAAGAGCGGAAAGTCGTAACGGTCGGCGCGGCCATTCCGGCGGCGCGCCAGCTGGCGGCTCTGCTGCGAGAGAATTATGACTGACGATATTGCCGCGATGACGCTCGAACTGGCCTCCGATCCGGCCAGTCTGGTGTTCCTGCGCCTGGCGGAAGCGTTGCGCCGCCGTGGCCAGCTCGATGCGGCCCTCACGGTCGCGAGCCGCGGTGTGGCCCGATACCCCAACGTGGCCGACGCGCACGACCTGCTGGCGCGGATCCAGTCGGATCGCGGTGAGGGTGACGCCGCCTTCGATGCCTGGACCACCGTGCTCCGGCTCGATGCCGACCATCTTGGCGCCCACAAAGGGCTGGCGTTCCTGGCTTTCAGAACCGGCGATCTCGGCCGGAGTGTTCGCCATCTCTCGCGTGCCCTCGAACTCGCTCCTGACGACACCACTCTGGCCTCCGCCATCGAACGGATCCGCTCCATGATGGCGGCCCGGGTGGCGCAGATCGAAGCCGATCCGAATCCCGTCCCGGTCGCCGCCGCGGCCGGACCCACGCCCAGCCTGCTGTTCGATCAGCAGGGGCGGGTGCTGCGCGGAGAACTCAGCCGCGCCGATGGCGTCGACGCCAGCGAGGCGGTCGCCGCGGCTCTGGCCGGTGTATCGCGTGAAGCCGATCGGGCCACCCGGATGCTCGAACTCGGCGAGTGGAAGGCGATTGCGATTGAAAGCGGCGCCGTCAATTACGAACTGCGCACGCCGACGCCGGAAACGCTGCTCCTGGTCATGCGGGGGCGGGAAGTGCCGGCAGGTCGCCTGGCGCGGATTGCGGACCGAGCGACGCAGGATGCCCGCCGCTGGCTGGAGGCGCTCGAATGATCGGCCGCGAACATCTGATGCTCGAGGACATTACCCGGGTTGCGGGTGTCCGGAGCGCGCTTCTCGTCTCGATCGAGGACGGGCTGGTCGTGGCCGAAGCGGCGCTGGAAGGGCAGGCCACCGAGGCGGCCGCCGCCTTTGCTGCCCGCCTGGCGCAGCGGCTCGGCGTGCTGACCCGGACCCTGCACACACCGCCCATGAGCGTGCTGCTCCTGCAGGCGGCGGCCGGACAACTCTTCATCGTGGCGGGCGGCGAGGGGTTGCTGCTCGTGGCGGTGACCGGCAACGACGTCAACATCGGTGAAGTCCGGCTCGCCCTGCTGGATGCGGCCGGCCAGTTGAGCTGATGCGGACCATCGAACCCTGGGTCGAATCGCCGCTGGCGACCTTCGTGGCCGAGTCGCAGGTGCGGATTGCGCTCCTGATGACGTCGTCGGGCCAGGTCGTGGCGCAGCACGGCTTCACCCGGTCGCTCGATGTGATGACGGCAGCTGCGCTGGGGGCCGGGATCGTGGCGTCGACGCGCGCCATTGCGTCGGAAATGCAGGCCGGCGAGTTCGGCGCGGTGGTGCATCACAGTTCGCGCACCGGGGTCTACCTGGCTCCCTTTGCGATGCCCGACGCGCAGTGGATCGGTCTGGCGGTCTTCGGCCCGGATACCTCGCTCGGCATGGTGCAGCTCTTCTTTGGCCGGATGATCGACGACCTGGTCAAGGTGGCGCCGCGCGATCCGCCAGCCCGTCAGGTCCTGGCCGAGACGTTCGAAGAGGATCTCGACTCGAGCCTCCGCGCGCTCTTCGGACGGTAAACTATGCCTCTCGTCAACTTTACCGCCCGCGAAATCACCTGCAAGCTGGTCTACTACGGGCCCGGCCGCTGCGGGAAGACGACCAATTTGCAGTATATCCACGGCCGCGTTCCCGAAGCGCGGCGGGGGCGGATGGTGTCGCTTGCCACGCAGGCGGATCGGACGCTGTTCTTCGATTTCCTGCCGATCGAACTGGGCGTCATTTCCGGGTTCACGACGCGATTCCAGCTCTATACCGTGCCGGGCCAGGTCTATTACAACGCGACCCGGCGCCTGGTGCTGCAAGGGGCCGATGGCGTGGTCTTCGTGGCCGACAGCCAGGCGCGCCGCTTCGACGAAAATGTCGAGAGCTTTCAGAACCTCCAGGAAAATCTGCTGGAGCAAGGCGTTGACATCCGCCAGCTTCCGCTGGTGCTGCAGTACAACAAGCAGGACCTGCCGTCCGACCTCGTGTTGACGCCGGATGAGATGGACGAGGCGTTCAACTTCCGCTCGGTGCCCAGCCTAGCCGCCGACGCGCTGCACGGAACCGGGGTATTCGAGACCTTGAAAGCGCTGTCGACCATCGTGCTGCAGCGGCTGGCGGCGCGCCCCCCGACGCTGTGACCGACCCGTTTGCGTCCCTGGTGCCTGATCCGGCCACCCGCGCTGCGTTTGCTGCGGCCCGGATGGTGGCGGAGTCACCGCGCGCGCATTTCCTGCTGCTGATCATCGGCGCCCGGGGCTCCGGCAAGACGCACTTGCTGCGCTCGATTCGCGATCGGGTGGCCGGAGCGACTCCGCCGCGCCAGGTCGAACTGGTCACCTTGAGCCGTCTGGCCGAGCATGTTCAGAGCCGCGGGTTGGCGGATGCGGGCGTCGCGTTGAGGGAGCGGCTGCTCCGCGCCGAAATTGTCTTGCTCGACGATCTCGAGATGATCGAGCGACAACTGGCGGTGCAGTCGTTCGTGTTCGACGTGCTCGAAAGCCGGCTGGCTGCGGGGCTCGCGACGGTCGTGACGGCTGCGCGTCCGTTGGCCCAGTTGACCGGGCTCGATGCCCGCCTAGTCCGCCGGCTGCGCGATGCTTCGACCGTGGAGTTGGGGCTGCCGGGCGCGGCGGCGCGGGCGCAAATCCTCGATCGGCGTATTGCCGAGGCCGGTCTCGACCTGCTGCCCGGCGTCGTGACCGCGCTGGCCGAAGCGGAACTCGGCTCGGTCAAGGAATATCTCGGCGCGCTCAATCGCATCCTGGCGGTGCAGGAGACCACCCCGACGCCGATTCCAGTCGATGACGCTTTGGCGCTGGTGGGGCTCGAACGAACGGCTGCCGTTTCGGTCGATGGCAGCGGCACGGCGTCGCAGGAGTTCGCTGCGGGAGAGTTCGACGAATTCCTGACGGAAGTCGTCGCCAACGTCTCTGAACAGTTCGATCATTGGCGCGGCAAGCTACGGGACGCCGTGGCCCTCTGGCAGGGCGCCGGGATGCGCACCGGGCGACTGGAACGCCTGCTGGCCGAAGAGGGCCCGGGCGATCCCGAGCCGGTGCTCGACGCCTTCGAGCGCGATGCCAACGAACTGGTCCAGCTGGCGGCCGAAATCGCAGTCCTGGCTCCGGACCTGGCAGGTGCCGATGTCTTGCGTGATCCGGATCAACTGGTAGCGGCCCGTCGCCTCGTCGCCGAAGCGCGGACCCGTCGTGCGCCGTTGTCCGCGCCGCTGCCGGACCTGACCCTGGCGACCATCGGGGTCGGCGCTTCCAATCGGGTTGCGCTGGAGACCCTCGCGTCGATCGTCGCGGAGCCGGGCGCCCGTCACAACCCGCTGGTGCTCGCCGGGCCGAGCGGAGTTGGAAAGACCCATCTGCTCCACGGGCTCGGCAATGCGCTCGCTCATCGCGGCCTGGCGCCGATTGCCTGCCTTTCGGCGCACAGTCTGCTTGGTGAGCTGGCGTCGCTCACCACGCCCGAGGAGGTCGCGCAGTGGCGGGCCCGGTACCAGTGGGTCGCGGCCCTCCTGATCGACGACATCCACCTGCTGGCCAACGAGCCGCGGGCGCATGCGGAGCTGCTGCAGATCTATGCGGCGCTCGAGGAGGGCGGCCGTCCGATGGTCTTTACCAGCGCGCGGGCCCTGTCCGATCTGGCCGGGTTCGATCCGCGGCTGCTCAATCGCCTCGAGGGCGGTACGGTCGTCGATGTGCGGAGCCCCGATCGGGAAGTTCGCCTCGCCGTGGTGCGCTCGCTCCTTGCAGACACGCCGGCCGCCAACGATGTCGGTCTGATCGATTTCCTGGCGGGCCGCCCCGCCGATTCGGTGCGGGCGGTGCAGGGCATCGTGCATCGCGTCATGGTCGAAGCGGAGGCGGCGCATACCGTACCGTCAGCTGCGCTGGCGCGGGAGACGCTGGATACCGTGGAAGGCAAGACGCCGCGGCGTGAACGCCGCCCGCTCGGCGCCCGCAGCGGAATCCTGTCCCCGGGAATGGGTATCGTGCGCAGCCCGGAAAAGATGATCCATGTCTGGCCGGTTGCCGGTGAGCGCCTGCTCACGGAGCTCGGCTGATGGCCATCAAAGGGAGCCTCAAAGAGGCCAGCCTGCCGGACGTGGTCCAGCTGCTCTTCTTCGGCCGCCGGACCGGCTGTCTCGCGCTGAGCGACCGGCAGCAGTTCGGGTCGATTTACTTCGAGGACGGCTGGATCACCTACGCCACCATCGTCAACCGGCGAGATCGGATCGGCGACATCCTGCTCAACACCGGCGCCATCACGCGCGAGCAGCTCGATCAGGCGCTGGCGCTGCAGCACGGCGCCCGCGGCCGGCGGCTCGGAGAGATCCTCGTCAGCCTGGGCGCGATTGCTCCGGACGAACTGAAGCGGGTCCTTCGATTCCAGATCGACGAGGCGGTCTACACCCTCTTCGCTTGGACCACCGGGACGTTCACCTTCGATGCCGGCCTCCGTCCCGAGATGGAGGGCGATCTCGATCGGATCAATCCCGAGAATCTCCTGCTCGAGGGCGCGCGCCGCATCGACGAGTGGAGCCTGATCGAAAAGAAGGTCCCCAGCTTCGATCTGATCTTCGCGCTGGATCGCTCGCTGCTGGCCAACGAGACTTTGAGTTTTACCGAAGCGCAGCGCCGCTTGCTGCCGCTGATCGATGGCGTCCGGGACACCCGGGAAGTAATCGATGCCTCCGGCCTCTCCGACTTCGAGGCTGGGCAGGCGTTGTTCGGACTGATTACCGCCGGGCTGGCGCAGCGGATCGGGATGTCGTCCAAGACGACACCGTCTCGTCTCCTCGAAGCGCAGATCGAAGAGCATCGCAACCTGGGGGTCGCATTCCTGCGCAGCGGTATGCTGGAGGAAGCCGCGCGGGAATTGCGTCGCGTCATCGAGTTGAGACCGTCGGAAGGTGCGGCGCCCTTTCTGCTCGGCGTGATTGCCGGACGGCAGGGACGCTGGTCGGAGGCGGTCGATTCGTTCCGCCAGTCGCTCGATCGGGCCGGGCCGCGGGGACAGGTGATGCACAACCTGGCCATCGCGCTCGAAGAGGTCGGCCGGCTCGACCAGGCCGACGCCATGTTCGCCGAGGCCGCGGGCCGGCTGCCGGACAACCGGATGGTCTTCGTCAATTGGGCCCTGCTCGGACTCAGGCGCGACGATCCGGCGGTGGCCTGGGCGCGGCTCGAACGCGTGCGTGAACTCGAGACCGGTACCCCGCCGCCGCTCTGGTACTTTGCTGCGGTGCTCGCGCTTGCCATGCAGGAGCAGTTGGAGCCGGCGCTGGCGCTGGCCCGAGACGGAGTTGGTGCGCATCCCGCCCATCCGGTCCTGCGGAACAACCTGGCCGTCCTGCTCGAGGCCACCGGTGATGTCGCCGGCGCCGAGACTCTGCTGCGTGAAACCGCGACCGACGACCCGGCGCTCCCCCAGCTCCACAAGAACCTGGGCGATCTGCTCTATCGCTCGGGGCGTTACGATGAGGCCACCCAGCACTACGACCGCGCTGCCGTGCTCGCCCCGGAGTTGGGCGACGACCTCTTCTTCAAACTCGGCAACCTGGCCTTCCGGCGTCGCGCCGCCGATCAGGCGCGCGAGCATTGGGCCCAGGCGGTTCGGCTCAATCCCGGCCATCAGCTCGCCCGCGCCAATCTCGAACTGTTGCCGGTGTCCGGATGATGACCGCCGTCGACTCGTCCGTGGAGCGGATCCATGCGCATCTGGCAGCTGTCGGCGCCGAGGCGTTGACCTGGTGCAAGCCGGCGTACTTCGACCGGCGGCTCCGGATCAGGTGGCGGGCGTGCGGAGTGGCCGATCCGGCCGCGTATGCCGATCTGCTCGATCACGACGCCGCGGAGCGGAGCCGGCTTGCGGCGGCGCTCACCGTCAATGTCACCGGCTTTTTCCGGAACCCGTCGGTCTGGTCCGCGCTGGGTCCGCTGCTCAGCTGGCCATCGGGTCGGCCGCTCGCGGCGTGGAGCGCCGGGTGCGCAACTGGTGAGGAAGCCTGGTCGCTCGCTGCGCTCCTCTGGCGGCAGCGGCCCCAACCGGGAGCCTGGCAGATCGACGCCACCGATCTCGACGCCCGCTCGCTCGCGGTGGCGGTGCCGGGCCGCTATCCGGTCAGGATGCGGGCCGCTCTCGCGAGTATGGTCCCCGATGCGCCGCTGACGGTCGAGCCGGACGGCCTGGTCATGCCAGCCATCTGGCGCGAGGCGATCCGATTCCGCCAGGCGGACCTGACCCGGCCCGGTGAACGGACCGGCTGCGATCTGATCCTGTGCCGCAACGTGCTGATCTATTTCACCGAAGCTGCGCAGGAACGGATCCTGACGGGGCTGGTGGATGCGCTCCGTCCGGGCGGGCTGCTGGTGCTGGGCAAGGCCGAACTGGCGGCGTGGGCCGTGGCGCCACGGCTCGAGCCGGTCGACCGCCGCGAGCGGATCTACCGGAGGGTCCGATGACGACGCCGCGTCTCGTCGTTCGGGTCGGGGAACTGCTGGTGACCGACGCGCCGGCCCGGCTGGTGGCGGTGGCGCTCGGCAGCTGCGTAGCTATCGTGCTGCACGATGCGACGACCCGGATCGGCGGGCTCGCCCATGCGCTGCTGCCCTCGCAGGCCATGGGCCGGGTAACCGGCCAACCCGGACGCTATGCGCAGACGGCGGCGCCCGAACTGCTGGAGCGGATGATTGCGCGGGGGGCTCGGGCACCGACCATCACGGCGCGCCTGGTCGGCGGTGCCAGCATGTTTGTCTCCCTGACGCCGCCAGGGTCAATTCAAATGGGCGATCGCAACGTGGTCGCGGCGCGCGAGGTGCTGCATCGGTTGGGCATTCGCCTGGTCGGTGAAGCCGTCGGGGGCGATTTCGGGCGGACCGCCGATTTCGACCTGGCCAGTGGCCGAATCACGATCACATCCTACAACCGGTCGGGACAGGTGCTGTGACGGAGCGCGCGGCGGGGCCGATCGAGCGGGAAATTGCCGCGCTGGAAGCCCAGGTCGGGCAGGCGGCGACGCCCGTGGTGCGGGAGCAGATCAAGCGTCGGATCGTGGCCATCTACAAGGAAACCGAAGCGGCGCTCAACCACTTCGAGTCGCTCCGGGAGCGGATCAAGGGCCTGGTCGAGAGCTACAAGCAGGGAACGGCCGAGACCACCCGCGACCCCCAGATGGTCGAGCGGCGGCCGCTGGTCCGAGCCGATCATCTCGGCGCGTCGACCTTCATCGAGAAGGGCTGGTCGCTGATCGCGCTGGGCGACCACGCCGCTGCCGAGCAAGCGCTGACCCGGGCGCTCGAGCTGGCGCCGGGCGATCTGCAGGCCGCCTCGCTGCTGGGCTGGGCCCAGATGCTGGGCCACAAGTTCGACGAGGCGCTGGCGGCCTTTTCGCGGGTCCTCGCGGAGGAGCCCACCAATGCACTGGCCCGGGTCAATGTCGGTTACATTTGTCTCAAGAAGCGGATCTTCGGGGAGGCCATCGAGCATCTCTCCCGGGCCATCCGCCTCGACAACGATCGGAAGGCGGTACTCTACGCCCACTATTACCTGGGCCTGGTGTACCTCGAGCGGGAAATGGATCTCGATGCGCAGACCTTCTTCGAGAAAGCCATCCAGCTCGGTCCCAATCTGATCGAAGCCTACTACGATCTCGGGCGGGCCAAGTGGTTTGCCGGAGACCATGCGGGGGCTAAGGCCGTCTGGCATAAGGGGGCCAACGCCAATCGGTTTGCGCCATGGGCCAAACGATGTCAGGAACTGCTGGAAGCCGTCGAGCGAGGCGAATCGGTGCCGCGCTCCTCGCCGCCTGCCTCGTCCTGACGGCGCTTCCAACACTCGCGCAGCAAGCACCGCCACTCGAACGCAGCAGCCGTCTCTCGTCGCTGGCCGGCGATCTCGTCGGCGCGGAGGCCAGTGCCGTCACCGTCGGCCAGGTCACGGCGATTGCCCAGGCCAGGGATCTCGATCTTGCCGTGGCCCTCGCGGAAATCGCCGACCGGCCGAGCGACTGGTATGGCTTGGGGCGCGTCACGGTCACCCCCCTCTCGCTGGTGGTCGTGCGCGGTGAAGCGGCCTTTCATCGGGCCGGGCGGGGGCAGGTGCCGCGCTGGGGGGTCGGGCTGGCGCTGCCGGGTGCGCGGCTGATTGCGGTGCGCGCCGACGGCGGCGACGATCCCGTCCGGGTCCTGCGGCACGAACTGGCGCACTTTGCGCTGCGGCAATCGATCCGGGGCCGGGTGCCGCTCTGGTTCGACGAAGGGTACGCGGTGCTGGCCGCCGGGGAGTTCGATCGGTTCGATCGTCTGGCCCTCAATCTGGGTGTGATGCGCGGGGCGGTGCCGTCACTCGGCGAGCTCAACAATTCGCTGCGCGGCAACCGGCATGAAGCGGAGACGGCCTACGCGCTGGCGGCGAGTGCGGTCGCCTTTCTGGCGCGCGGCAGCCGCGACGGCACGCTCGCACCGCTGCTCGGCCAGCTGGCGCAGGGCGTTCCGTTCGATTCCGCCGTGGTGCGGACGGCCGGCTACACCCGGGATCGGTTCGACGAGGGCTGGCAGCGGGATGTTCGCCGTCGGTACAATTGGGGCCTGTGGCTGGCGGCGGGCGGGATTTGGTCGGTGGTCGGCGGGTTGCTGGTGTTCGGGTACTGGTGGCGTCGGCGGAGGGACCGCCCCCGTCGCGCCGCGCTCGATATCGGGTGGGATGTTTCAATTGGCGACGAGGAAACGGCTCCAACGCTTGACCGGACGTAGCGATCGGAATATCCTCATCACCTTATGCCGCAAACGGATGCAGCACCACAGAATCGCCGGAGCCTGTTGGGGCGACGGAACGTTGTCGTTTTGGCGATGGCCGTTCTGGTGCTCGTAGCCGGGTACGTTGCGTTATCGGCAGGTCAGGCGAGCGTTGCGGCCGTGTTGCTCGTCGTCGGTTACTGTGTGCTCATTCCCTTGGCCATTGCGTTATAGGCCCGGCTGACAATCGGTCCCGCCGTGCAGGGTACGCGCAATTACGCGTCTCCCCCGTAACGGCGGACCTGTATTGGCAAGCGTCGAGGGTACCGTGCGGGCGAATAGCTCAGCTGGTCCAGAGCGCCTGCCTTACACGCAGGATGTCGGGGGTTCGAATCCCTCTTCGCCCATGCTCGACGCCACGGTGGCGTCTCACTCTGCCATCCGATCTTCGGATGGGCCTCGTAGGGAGGTAAGTCCAGAATGCGTTTGCGTGTTGCTCCCCTGGTTCTTGGTGTTCTCACGGTCGGCGCGGCGGCCCCGCTCGCCGCGCAGTTGCGGGCCAGCCGTCCTGCGGCTCCACAGCGCAACCTCCCGCGCCTCTTGGTGGCGAACCCGCACACCTTCGTTGCCGCGGACTCTGCACCGGCCGTTCGGGTCGGGCAGGGTATGCGCAGCAAGCTCGAGGGCGTCGCCGACCGGTGGTTCACGGTCATTCAGCGCGATCAGATGAACGACGCGCTGACCCAGTACGGCTATCCGCCGGACGCCGTGCTGCCGCCGCTGGTGGCGCGTCAGCTGGGCTCCCAGTTGCAGGCCCGCGCCTCGATCATCAGCACGCTGGCGCGTGAAGGCGGGCAGCTCAAGGTCGAAGCCCGGGTCCTGTCGGGTAACGATCAGACCGGCCATCTCGTCACCATGACGCAGGTGGCGGGGCAGAGCCCGGAAGATCTGGGATCCAAGCTGGCGGAGTCGATGCGCGGCGCCTTCAGCGCGCTGCCGGACGCCAAGGCCTGCTACGAAGAGTCGCAGACCAATCCGAGCAAGGCCGCCGAGGCCGCGCGCAAGGCCATCCGGGCCCAGCCGAACCACGCGCTGGCCGAGCTCTGCCTGGCGCAGCTGGCGGTGGCCCGGAAGGCGCCGACGGACGAGATCCTCGCGCACTACAAGAACGCCACCGAGGGCGATCGCTTCTCCCTCGAGGCGTGGGGCGGCCTGTTGGGTCAGTACCAGACCAAGGGCGACACCACCAACATCATCGAGACCTACAGCCAGCTGATCCTGATCGCGCCGAACAACCAGCGCGTGGTCGAGGACGCGGTCCGCTTCTTCATCGTCGCCGGCAAGCCGGACATCGGCGAAGAGAAGGCCCGCGAAGCGATTGCCCGGGATCCGTCGAACCCGGACAACTACAACATGCTGTCGACGGCGTGCCTGGTGCAGGAAAAGCCGGAAAAGAATCAGTGCGCCCTCGAAGCGCTCGAGCACGTCTTTACGCTCGACACCACCAAGATGGACACGCTGAATCTCCAGAAGATGCTGTTCATCGCTTCGCGCGACTCGGCCCAGGCGCCGGCATACCTCAAGTGGTCGCAGCGCGCCGTGGGCAAGTTCCCGAACAACGGGTACTTCCTGGGCGAACTCGCCTCGGCGTATGCCCTGACCGGTCCGGTTGACAGCTTGGTGGCGGTCACCCGCCGTCTGGTCGCGGCCGATAAGTCGGACCTTACGCCCGTGATCCGGGCCGTCCGGGCGCTGCTCAAGGAAAAGCGGTACGCCGAGGCACTCGAAGTTGGCGGGGCCATCGAGCAGGGCGGGCAGGATACGGACAAGGCCACACTGGGCGCGGTACTGGCGCAGGAAGGTGGTTTGCCCGTGCTGCAATCCGAGCCGGTCGATTTCGTGCTGGCCGAGCAGTTCGGCAGCCGGGCAGTGGCGCTACTTCGCGAAGGAACCCGTCAGCACCAGCTGGCGAGCTACGTTCTCGGTTTCGGCAAGCTGGGACAGATTCCCACGAAGGATGCCGCCGCGGTCGAGGCGAAGACGTGCGAGGGCGCTACTGCACTCGAGCAGTGGATCTCCGAGACGGTCACCGCGTTGCGGGCGGGACAGCCCATTCAGGCTGAAGCTGTCGGATCGCGGATTCAGTCGTTGGAGTCCAGCTACCCGCAGCGGATTGCCCAGATGAAGAAGGCGTTCTGCCGCTAAGCAGCCATTGATCGAAGGCGTAGGAGCCCCTTATATTTAGGGGCTCCAAACGACCAGGGGCTGTAGCTCAGCTTGGTTAGAGTGCCGCACTGTCACTGCGGAGGTCGCGGGTTCGAGCCCCGTCAGCCCCGTCTCGAAGGTACCAATCACCCCGTCCCAATTTGGTGGCGGGGTGATTTTTTTTATGAGGACACATGCACGACTTCCACGCGCCGGTTCTACTCGATGCACTGCTCGAACGGTTTCCCCGGGTCGGCCGGATGGCCGATTGCACTCTGGGAGACGGCGGTCACGCCGGCCGCTTCCGGGATGCGGGCGCGACCGTACTGGGCATCGATCAGGACCCGATGGCCCTTGAGCGCGCCCGAGCTCGGCTGGGCGCCGAAGGAATCGAGTATTGGCCGGGTAACGCCTACGACGACGCCACGCTGGAGCGGATCGAAGCTTTCCGTCCCGATTTGATCCTGATCGATCTGGGCGTGTCCTCGAGGCAACTCGACGATGACCGCCTGGGGTTCAGTTTTCGTCCGGGAGTGCCGCTCGATATGCGGATGGCCGGGTCCGGCCCGACTGCCGCGGAATTGCTCGCCGATGCGTCGGAACAGGAACTGACCCGGTGGCTTCGGGAGTACGGCGATGAGCCCAAGGCCCGGCGCCTGGCGCAGACCATCGTGCGGCGGCGCCAGACGGCACCGCTCGAAACCAGCGACGATCTGGTCAACGCGATCCGGTCGGCGTTAGGTGCGCGGAGCGGGCCCGCCGATTTCGCCCGGATCTTTCAGGCCATCCGGATCGTGGTCAACGACGAACTGGCTGGACTCGAAGCAGCGCTCCCCCGCCTGCGCGACGCGCTCGCCCCGGGCGGAGCGCTGGCCGTAATCAGTTATCATTCGGGCGAAGATCGTCTCGTCAAGCATGCGTTTCGTGAATGGAGCACGGCGTGCCTCTGTCCCCCGGCCCAACCGATCTGTACCTGTCGCGGGAAGCCGCTGGGAACGCTGGTGACGCGCAAGCCGATCCTGGCGGAGGAGAGCGAAGTGGCCGCGAACCCCCGGGCCCGGAGCGCCAAGTTGCGCATCTTTCGAAATGACGTCGGATGACGGCCAAGCGCGCTAAGAAGGGCACCGGGCGCTACTGGGTCGCGTTCTGGCTCACCATCTTCCTGGTGGTGGCCGCCGGGGTGCTGCTGCGTCAGAAGGCGGCGTTCGACACCGCGGGACGGCTCCGGCAGCTCAAGGAGGCCCGGGGCGCTCTCGAGGCGCGCCAGGCGGAACTGGAGCGCCGGATTCGGATGGCCTCGACGGCCGAGGCGCTGGCGCCCAAGGTGGCCAAGCTGGGTCTTGCCGTGCCTCCGGATACGGCGTCGACCATTCTCTTGCTGGGAGCCGGTGCCGGTGAATCGCGTCCCCGCTGAGCGCGCCACGAATCCCGAAGGCCGGCTCCGCTGGCTCGGTATCTTCCTCCTGTTGGGCGGCCTGGCGATGGTCGGCCGAGCCGGGTATCTGCAGTTGGCGCGCGGGGGAGACTATGCCGACATCGCGGAGTCCGAGCGGACGGCCCGCCGCGTCATCGAACCCCCGCGCGGGGTGATTGCGGACCGGGCCGGAACCCCGCTCGCCACCTCGCTCGAACGCTATCGGATCGACATTGCCGGCGTCCAGGTCAGGCATCCGGACTCGCTCCTGCGGATCTACCGGCAGGACATCGGGCGCGACGTCAACCGGCTGGAAACGGCACTGCGCGCCAAGCGGGACTTCTACGCCCATGGTCCGTTCACCGCGAACCAGATGCGGCGGTTGCGCACCATGGACGGCGTCTATCCGCGTCCCCTCTACCGGCGTGAATATCCGTCCGGGCCGCTGGCCAGGCCGCTGATCGGCAACCTGTGGGCGGATCGGAGTGAAGGGCGCACCGGTCTCGAGCGCTTCCTCGATTCGCTCCTGGTCGGGGTGCCCGGCGAGGCGGTGCTGATCAAAGACGCCAAAGGCCAGACCTACGAATCGCCGGGGCGGGTGGCGCGGCCGGCGGTGCGCGGTCACGATGTCACCCTGACCATCGATCGGGAGTTGCAGGAGATCGCCGAGGGGAGCCTGGCCGCGGTGTTCCGCGAAGCCAACCCCCGTCGCGGCGACATCGTGTTTCTCGATCCGCGGACCGGCGAGGTGCTGGCGGCAGCCGCGCGCGAGGTTGATTCGCTGGGACGCGAGGTGGTCAGCGCCTCGTTCTTCGGGAGTTCGTTCGAGCCCGGATCGACCGCCAAGCCCTTTACCGCGGCGGCGCTGCTCGCGCTCGGCCGGGTCGACAGTACCGATGAGGTGTCGCCGGAGAAGGGCACCTGGCCGGTGGCCGGCCGGTCCCGGCCGGTGCGCGACGATCATCCCCAGAAGCACCCGCTCACTTTGGCGCGCGCGATCCAGGTGTCGAGCAACATCGCGATGGGCAAGTTTTCCCAGCGGCTGAGTTCCGCCGAACACTATGAGGCATTGCGGGCCTTCGGTTTCGCCTCGCCCACCGGGGTCGAGTTTCCGGGTGAGGCGTCCGGGGTGGTGCCTCGGCCGGAACGCTGGCGGGCGGGGCAGGAGGGTATCAGCGCGGCGATGGGCTACGCCATTCAGGTCACGCCGATTCAGCTGGCGGCTGCGTACGGGGCGCTGGCCAACGACGGGCGCCTGATGGCGCCGGCGCTGATCCGCGAAATCCGCGACCCCGAAGGCAAAGTGATCTATCGCCATCAGCCGCTCGAGGTTCGGCAGGCCGTCACCCCCGAAGTGGCCGCCACCATCCGGCGCTATTTGGCGCTCTCGGCCGCCGACTCCGGTACTGGTAGCCGGGCACAGGTCCGCGGCGGCGTGCTGGGCAAGACCGGAACGGCTCGGTTGGTGCGCAATGGCCGGTATGTCGACGAGCATGCGGCGTCGTTTGCGGGCATCTTCCCGGCCAACGATCCGCAGCTGGTGGTCGTGGTGCGCATCGAGCGGCCGAGGGGCGGCTATTACGGAGGCACGGTGGCGGCGCCGCTGGTCGGTCGGATGCTGCGGCAGGCGCTGGCTGCCCGGCGGACCTCGCTCGACCGTACCCGGCTGGCGGACCAGGGCGCTGGGCGGCACGCTGTAGCGGCGCGGCCGACGACGGTCGATCGGGAACCGGAGCGGCGCAGCTGGGTCGCGATTCCGGTTCCGCCGGCGGGTCGCGAGGCCGCGCCGTCGCACGAGGTCCCAGATGTGGTCGGCCTCTCCGTCCGGAAGGCGACTGCCGCGCTGCATCGACGCGGGTTCCAGGTTCGACTCGAAGGGAGCGGAGTGGTGCAGCGTACGGTGCCGGAAACGGGTGAGACATTCGAGGCGGGGAAGACCGTCGTGATCGTGGCCGGCCGGCCGCGTAGCACATGACCGGCGTTCGGGACACGGCGTCACTCCTGGCGGCGCTCGGGCGGGACGATTTGCTGGTCAGCGCACCGGACGGATGTCCGTCGCCGTCGGCATTGGTGGTGGACAGCCGCGGGGTGACTCCAGGCGCCTGGTTTCTGGCGGTTCGAGGCTCACAGGTCGACGGTCACCGGTTCGTCCCGATGGCTGCGGCGGCGGGCGCGACGGTGGCGGTGGTCGAAACTCTGCTGTCCGAGTTGGCCATTCCCCAGGTGGTGGTACGCGACGGCCGGCGCGCCGCGATTGCGCTGGCCCGGGCCTGGTTCGGCGACCCGGCCCGGCACCTGTCGTTGATCGGGGTGACGGGCACCAGCGGCAAAACGACCACGACGCTACTCGCTGCGCACCTGCTGGGCGACGACCATCACGCGGCGGGGACGATCGGGACGCTCGGTGCGTACGATGGCGCCGGCCGATCGGTGCCGTCGACGGCAGGGTCGCTGACGACACCGGGGCCGGTCGATCTCCAGGCCACGCTTGCCGGGATGGTGGCTGCCGGGGTTCGGCAGATCGCGATGGAAACCTCCTCGCACAGCCTGGAGCAGGGGCGGTTGGACGGCCTGGTGTTCGACGGCGCCATCTTCACCAATCTGAGCCGCGAGCATCTCGACTATCACATCACCATGGACCGCTATCGCGACGCCAAGCTCCGTCTGCTCGACCTGCTGGCGCCGAGCGGAGTGGTCGCGGCCAATCGGGACGATCCGGCGTGGGAGTCACTCTGGGACCGCTCCGACGTGGTGACCTTCGGTACCTCCCCATCGGCGATGCTGCAGGCCCGTGACCTGGTGCTGTTGCCGCTCGAAAGCCGTTTCCGGCTGACCGGCCGGTACGGTGATGCCGAGGTGACGCTGCCGCTCCCGGGAGAATTCAATGTCTCCAATGCTCTCGCGGCGGCGGCCTGTGCGCTCGGGTTGGGTCGGTCGTTCGATACGGTGGCAGCCCGGCTGGCCGATGCACCCCAGGTGCCGGGACGGATGGAGCGTCTGGCCGACCAGCCCTGCGTGGTGATCCGCGACTATGCGCACAAACCGGACGCGCTTGAACGGGTTTTGCGGACCTTGCGTCCCATCACGCCCGGCCGGCTGATGGTGCTGTTCGGCTGCGGCGGCGATCGTGACCGGGGCAAGCGGCCGATCATGGGTCGGCTGGCGGCGGAGTTGGCCGATCTGTCGATCGTGACCTCCGACAACCCCCGAACCGAAGATCCCGACGCGATCATCGACGAGATCGTCGCCGGGTTTCCCTCGCGAGATGGGCTGCAGCGGATTGCCGATCGACGCGAGGCGATTCGCTGGGTGCTCGAGCAGGCTCGGCCCGACGATACCCTGGTGCTGGCCGGGAAGGGACACGAGACCTACCAGATCATCGGAACCACGTCGTATCCGTTCGATGAACGGGTTGTCGTCGTCGAGATCCTGGAGGGTCGCTAGATGCGCTGGGACGACCGGGCGGTGCGCACGGCGCTGGGCCTTCCGGGCGGCGCGGATGGGCCCGTCTATACCGCCATCGTCACCGATACCCGCACGCTGGTGCCGGGGGCGCTGTTCGTGGCGCTGGTGGGTGAGCGGTTCGACGGGCATCGGTTTCTCGAAGCCGCGCGCGATGCGGGTGCCACGGCGGCCATCGTCCGGGCTGATACGCCGGAAGTGCCCGGGCTCTCGCTCTATCGGGTCGACGATACCCTGCGAGCCTACGGATGGTTGGCTCGTCATCGCCGTCGCCAGCTGCGCGGGCCGGTGGTCGGGGTGACGGGGACCAACGGCAAGACCTCGACGAAAGAAATGCTCGCGGCGGCGCTCGCGACCCGGTTCCGGGTCCACGCCACTCGGCTCAATCTCAATAACCTGGTCGGGGTCCCGCAGACGATTCTCGAGGCGCCGGAGGATACCCAGGCGCTGGTGGTCGAGGCGGGCGCCAACCTGCTCGGCGAGATTGCGCGCTATCGGGAGATCATCGAGCCGACCGTCGCGGTCATCACCAACGTGGCGCAAGGGCATCTTGAGGGGTTCGGATCGGTCGAGGCGGTGCGGACCGAGAAGCTTGCCCTGGCCGATGGCGTTCCGGTCGCGGTGATCCCGTCCGACGATGCCGAGTTGCTGGCAGGGGCCCGAGCGCGCGCCGGCCGAGTGGTGACGGCGGGCTTCGAACGGGGCGATATCGTGCCGACGTCGGTGGCCCTCGATGCAGCTGGACATGCCCGGCTCATGGTCGACGGCGCCGAGTTCAGGTTGAGCCAGCTGGGGCTCCACCAGGCCCGGAACGCCCTCCTCGTCTGGGCGGTGGCCAAGGAGCTTGGCCTCGACCTGGCAGCCGTGGCAGCGGCGCTCGGCCGAGTCAGCCTGCCCGGCGGGCGGGGTGAGCTGACGCAGCATGGGGCGCTCACCATCCTCAACGACAGCTACAACGCCAATCCGGCGTCCTTTCGCGCGGTCATCGAGGTCGCCCGGTCCATGCGTGGCAACCGGCGGCTGGTCTTCGTGGCCGGGACCATGCGTGAACTCGGTCCCGATGCGGCGCGATGGCATGCCGAGATCGCCGAAGCGCTGGTGGCGCTCGACCCCGACCTGCTGGCCGCGGTCGGGGAATTCGGGCCTGCGCTGGTTCCGTACGCCGATCGGCTGGGCGAACGGTTGCTCACAGCGCCCGACGCCCTTACCATGGGCGAACAACTCGCTCCCCGGCTCGCCGGCGATGAACTCGTCGTCCTCAAGGGGTCGCGCGGCGTGACGCTCGAACGGATGCTCCCGGCTCTCATCGCTCGCACTGCGCCTTAAGGCTTCGCGATGCTTTATCATCTGCTGGCCCCGCTGGGCCGCGATCACATCCTCTTCAATCTTTTCAACTACATCAGTTTCCGCGCCGCCGGGGCGGTGGTGACGGCGCTCCTGATTGCGTTCGTGGCGGGGCCCTGGATCATCGAGCGACTGCACCGCCTCAAGATCGGGCAGGTGGTGCGGACCGGCTTGCTGGCGAGCCACGAGGCCAAGCGCGGCACCCCGACCATGGGTGGGCTGATCATCCTGCTTGCTACCGTGGTGCCGACGCTGCTCTGGGCGCCGCTCACCAACCGGTTCATCCTGGTGGCGGTGTTCGCGACGCTGTGGACCGGTGCGATCGGATTCCTGGACGACTATCTCAAAGTGGTGCAGGGCAAATCGCGCGGCCTGGTGGCGCGCTGGAAGCTGGTCGGACAGTGCACCTTCGGTATTGCGCTCGGTCTGTATCTCTGGCTCGAACCCGTGGTGCCCACCACGACGCTCCCGGCGACGGCAACGATCCTGCCGTTTCTCAAGTACACGGTCGTCATCTTCGCACCGTTGTTGTATGTCGGATTCGTCACCTTCGTCGTGACGGGCTCCAGCAACGCGGTCAACATGACCGACGGTTTGGACGGTCTCGCGGCCGGTCTCACGGCAATCGCCGCAGGGGCGTTCGCGGTGTTTGCCTACATCTTCGGCCGCGTCGACATGACGTCGTACCTGGGCTTCTACTATCTGCCCGGTGCCGGTGAACTCACTGTCTTCTGCGCGGCATTGATGGGCGGGGCCATCGGCTTCCTCTGGTACAACGCGCATCCGGCGCGGGTCTTCATGGGCGATACGGGCAGCCTGGCCATCGGCGGCGCCTTCGGAACCGTGGCCATCCTGCTCCGCGCCGAGTTTTTGTTGTTGATCATCGGCGGGGTGTTCGTGGCGGAGCAGGTATCGGTGATCCTGCAGATTGGGGTCTACAAGTGGTTCAAGCGGACCCGGGGGCGCGAATATGCCGATGCCCACCGGGTCTTCCGGATGGCGCCGCTGCATCATCACTTCGAGAAGAAGGGCTGGCCCGAGAGTCAGGTCGTGGTCCGCTTCTGGATTCTCGGCTTCTTCTGCGCGCTGGTGGCCTTTGCCACGCTCAAGGTCCGATAAGGTGCCGACGATTCCCGGCCTCGACCGGGCTCGCGAGGTCGCCGTCATCGGCCTGGGCCGGAGCGGCGAAGCGGCAACGCGGCTGCTCCGGAGCGCCGGCGCGGCCGTCTACGCCTCCGATGGCGGGCGCGGAGAGTCGCTGGACGCCACCGCTGTCCAGCTGCGGGAGTTGGGTGCGACGGTCGAGGTCGGCGGCCACGATCTCGATCGGATCGGCCGAGCCGGGCTGGCGGTGCTCTCGCCGGGCGTGCCGCCCGATGCCCCGCCGGTGGTTGCCGCGCGGGCGCGCGACGTGACCGTGTGGGCGGAGGCGGAGCTGGGTTTGCGCGCCCTCCAGCCGATCGAGTACGCCGCGATTACCGGCACCAACGGCAAGACCACGACGACGGCGCTGGTCGGCCATCTGCTCGTCGCCGCGGGACGCCGCGCCCGGACGGCCGGCAACATCGGAACGCCGCTTTCGCAGCTGGCGCTTTCGGCCGATCGTCCGGATCAGCTGGCCGTCGAGCTCTCGAGCTTTCAGTTGCACCACATGCCCAGCCTGGCGCCGTCGGTGGGGGTGCTCACCAACCTTGCGCCGGACCATCTCGATCGGTACGCCACCCTGGACGATTACTATCGCGACAAGATGCGGCTCTTTGCCAACGCCGCTGTCGAGTCGCACTGGATTACCAATGCCGACGACGAGACGTCGGCGCGCTGGGTCGGCGACATGCCGGGGCATCGCTATCAGTTCTCGCTGACTGGTCCGGCCGATGCGTGGTACGACCGGGCCGAGAACCTGCTCCGGTTGGGCGATGCGGGGTTGCTCGATCGCGACCGCTTGCCGCTCCTGGGCGACCACAACGTCGCCAATGCGCTGGCGGCAGCGCTGACGGTGGCGGCGCTGGGTGTGCCGATCGAAGTCATCGGGCAGGGTCTCGAGACGATTGCCGCGCTGCCGCACCGGATGGAGCCGGTCGGTGAAAAGGGCGGGGTGCTCTGGATCAACGATTCCAAGGCGACCAACCTGTCGTCGACCGACGTGGCAGTCCGTGCGATGACCCGCCGCTACGTCCTGTTGCTCGGTGGCAGGCACAAGGGCGAGAGCTATGCGCGCCTGGCGCCGCTCCTGACGCAATGCCGGGCCGTGATTGCCTACGGCGAGGCTCGGCCGATCATTCTCGACGATCTGCGCGGCCGGGTCCCTCTCGTGGAGGGAGGCTCGTTTGAAGAGGTGATCGCCACCGCGCGATCGCTGGCGCAGCCGGGCGACGCAGTACTGCTGTCGCCGGCGTGCTCGAGTTACGACATGTTCCCGAACTACGAGGTGCGGGGCGCCACGTTCCGCCGGCTGGTGGAGGCGATGTGAATCGTCAGGTCGACCATCCGAGCGAGGTTCGTTGGGAAACTCGGCTCTTCGGCACGGTGACCGCCGTGCTGACCGTCTTCGGGATCGTCAGCGTCTATTCCGCGGCGAGTTTCCAGGATGCGGGGTTGAGTGTCGCGCTCAAGCAGCTCTTCGGCGCCGGGGTTGGCGCGGTGATCCTGCTCATCGCCTCGCGGATCGACTATCAGCGCTGGCGTGACTGGGCCTGGCCGATCCTGTTCCTCACGCTGACGCTGCTCGTGATCCTGCTCCTGCCGGGACTCGGGTCGATTGCGCCGCGGATCAACGGCGCCAAGCGGTGGATCAATATTGCCGGGATGGGATTCCAGCCTTCGGAGCTGGCGCGCTTTGCCATCGTGGTGTGGGCGGCCATGATCGCGGCCAAGAAGGGCGACCAGATCCGGGAGTTCAAGAAGGGAATGGCGCCGGTGCTGGTGGTGACCGGACTGGTATCGTTGCTCGTGCTGCTGCAGCCCAACCTGTCGATGGCCACCATCATTGCGGTGCTGGGCGGGACGATCCTCTTCATTGCCGGCGCAAAGATCGGTCAGTTCCTGTTGCTCTTCATCGGCGTGGTCTTTGCCGGCGTCGCGGCGATCATGGCGGAGCCGTATCGCTTTCAGCGCTTCCGCTGCTTCTTCGGGCTTGCCTCCGATTGCCAGGCCACGACCAACTGGCAGCTCGATCAGGCCACCAAGGGATTCGCGGCGGGACGATTCTTCGGCACCGGGTTCGGGGAAGGGCAGCTCAAGCTCAACTATCTGCCCTATGCGCCGTCCGACTTCCTCTTCAGCACGGTAGGTGAGGAGTGGGGTTTTCTCGGCGTGGCCTTCGTGGTGCTGCTGTTCGGTGTCTTCTGCTGGCTCGGGCTTCGGATTGCTCGGACGGCGCCTGATCCGTTCGGGCGTTACCTGGCTGGCGGGCTCACGGCGTCGGTGGGGATCACCGCGTTGATGCACATGGCGGTCAACATGGGGCTGATGCCGACGACCGGCCTGGTGCTCCCGTTCATGTCGGCCGGGCGGTCGAATCTCTGGGTCACGCTGCTGGGCGTCGGCGTGGTGCTGAGCGTCGGCCGGATGCGCGGCCGGGCCGTTCCTCCGTGAGCGAGTCGCGCACCGTCCTGGTGGCTGGTGGCGGCACCGGGGGCCATCTGATGCCCGCGCTCGCGATTGCCGAGGCGCTCCGCGCGCGTCACCCCGAGTGGCGGAGCGTCATGGTCGGGGCCACACGGGGCGTGGAGGCTCATCTGCTACCGGCCCGGAACTTTCCCTTTCATCTCCTCCCGTTCGAGCCGATCTACCGCCGGCAGTGGTGGAAGAACTGGCGCTGGCCCGGACTCGCCATTCGCTTGCTCGGCATGATCCGCCGGTTGCTCGACCAGGAGCGGCCGGCGCTGGTCGTGGGTACCGGCGGGTATGCGTCGGGCCCGCTGGTGTGGGCGGCGGCCCGTCGCGGGATTCCGACGGCCATCCTCGATCAGGATGCCTTTCCCGGCTTGGCCACCCGTTGGCTGGCGCCCCGGGTGCGGGAGGTCTACCTGGGGGCGCCCGAGGCGGTGCCGCATCTGCGTCCCGGGCGCTCGACCGAGGTGGTGGTGACCGGCAGTCCGATTGCTCCTCCGAATCCAGAACGGAGGGCGTCGGCGCGGGCCGCTTTCAGCTTGCCGGACGACCGGCCGGTGCTGCTCGTGATCGGCGGGAGTCAGGGCGCGGTGGCCATCAATGAGCTGATGGCCGGCTGGATAGCCGAGGACGGGTTGACCGATCTCAGTCTGATCTGGGCGACCGGGCGGGGCAGCTACGAGCGGTTCCGCCATCTCGATGCTCGGCCGGATCGCCGGGTGGTCGACTTTCTCGATCCGATTGCCGACGCCTACGCCGTGGCCGACCTGGTGGTGGGGCGCGCGGGGATGACGACGATCGCCGAGTTGTGTGCCTGGGGGCTGCCGTCGGTGCTGATTCCGCTTCCGACCGCCGCGGCCGATCACCAGACCAAGAACGCCGAGGCGCTGGAGCGGGCCGGGGCCGCGGTGATGCGCCGCCAGGCCGACCTGACGCCGCGACAGCTGGCCGATGCGGTGCGCCGGCTGCTGGCCGATCCGATTCGGCTCGACGCGATGCGCCGGGCGGCGTTGACGCGCGGTAAGCCCCACGCGGTGACCGAAATTGTCACACGGCTGGAGCGCCTGATCGGGTAGCAGCCGGCTTCCGTGCAAAGCCGGCGTATGATGTCACGTCTGTCTTTCTCAACTCTCGACAGCAATTTAGATTAGCCCGACACGGATGAACCTGTTTCTCCAGTCGGATTCGCGGCCGCTGCACTTCGTCGGAATCGGCGGCGCAGGGATGAGCGCGCTGGCCCTGGTCGCGCTTCGTCGCGGCGTGCGTGTCACCGGCTCGGATGCGGACATCTCCGGCTGCGTCGATCTGGTCACAGCCGGTGCGGTGGTGGCCGAGGGCAGTGCGCCGCTCCTGGTCGCGGAGGCGGGCGCGGTGGTGGCGAGCGCGGCGATTCCGTCGGGGCATCCCGATCTGGTCGAGGCGGCCCGGTTGGGACTCCCGGTCGTGCCCAGGAAGCAGGCGCTTGCCGGGCTGGTAGCCGGAGCGACGGTGGTGGCCGTGGCGGGTACGCACGGCAAGACGACGACCACCGTCATGACCACCGAGGCGCTGATCGGGGCCGGGCTTGATCCGACCGGCCTGGCGGGTGGCCGAGTGGGGTCGTGGGGGGGCAACGCCCGGCTGGGCGGGACGGCGCTCTTCGTGGTGGAAGCCGATGAGTACGACCAGGCCTTTCTGACGTTGACGCCGACTGTGGCCGTGATCAACAACGTCGAGCCGGATCATCTGGAGTGTTACGGCTCGGTCGAAGTGATGGAAGCGGCCTACGTGACCTTTGCGCAGCCGGCGGAGCGGGTCCTGGTCGGTACGGATGGCGACGGGCCGGATCGGGTGGCGTCGGCCATCGGCGCCCGGGTCTGGCGTTTCGGACCGGGGGCGCCCGATCTGGCGCTCGAGGCCGTGGCGCTTGCCGAGCATGGCAGCCGGGCCGTGGTTCGATTTCCCGATGGGTCGACAGCGGAGTTGGCGCTGCAGGTGCCGGGGCTGCACAACTTGCGTAACGCGCTCGCTGCGCTCGGTGCCGTCTACGCGCTTGGCGCGGACGTGCGGGGTGCCGCATCGGCTCTGGGGCAGTTTGCCGGGGTGGGGCGGCGGTTCGAGCGGGTGGGCGAGGTGGGCGGCATTGCGCTCGTCGACGATTATGCGCACCATCCGACCGAGCTGGCGGCCACGCTCGCTGCTGCGCGGCAAGCGTTTCCGGGACGGCGACTGGTGGCGGTGTTCCAGCCGCACCTCTACAGCCGGACCGCGCTGCACGCCGACGCGATGGGCCGGGCGATCGCGGCGGCGGACCTCGCGATCGTTACCGACGTGTACGGCGCCCGCGAGGCGCCGGTGCCCGGAGTAACGGGCGCGCTGGTGGCGGTTGCGGCGGAGCGCGAGGGGCGCGCCGCGGTGCGGTACGTTCCCGACCGGTCCGGATTGACGGATACCGTCGAGGGCCTGCTTGAGTCAGGCGACATCGTCATTACGTTGGGGGCTGGTGATGTGACGCGGGTCGGGCGCGAGCTGCTCGGCCGGTTGGCGGCCCGGTGAAGCGGGGTTGGGTCGTCATTCTGGGGGCCTTGGGGGTCGCGGCGCTGGTCAGCCTCTGGTGGCTGGCTCCGATGGCGCTCCGGCGGATGAGCGTGTTCAAGGTGCGCCGCCTGGAGGTGACCGGGTCGCGCTACTTCACGGCCGCGGAAATCGCCGAGGCTGCCAAGCTCCCGCCCGGCGCGAGTATTTTTGACGATACCGCGCCGCTGCACGACCGGGTGCTGGCCCTGCCGGGGATTCAGCGGGTCGTGGTGCATCGTCGTTTGCCGGGCGCCCTCGAAGTCGAGGTGACGGAGTTCGAGCCGGTGGCCCTGGTTCGGGCCCCGAACCGGGTGGCGCTGATGGATCGCCGCGGTCGGATCCTGCCCTTCGATCCGACCCGGTCGCCGGCCGATCTGCCGATCGCGGAGGCGGATGGCGAGGTCGGGGCGTTCATCGAGCGGGTGCGGGACACCGATTCGGAATTGCATGGCGCCATCGAGGCGGTCAGTCGGGAGCGGAACACGATCGTGCTGGAAACCGTGAAGCATCGACTTCTCTTCCGCGTGGGGGCTACCACGAAAGACATCCAGGGAACCGCCGCCGCGCTGGCCGAGGTTGCCAGCCGCCAGTGGAACGTCGCTGAAGTCGACGCCCGCTTCGAAGGGCGTGTCATCGTCCGGCGGAGGGCGCGATGAGCGCCGCCGGCCCGCGGCTGGTGGCGTCGCTCGACTTGGGGTCGAGCGCCATCACGGCTGCGATCGGAGAGGTCACCGGCGATCCGCGGAGCCCCGGCGTCCGGGTGCTCGGCGTGGGAACCGAACGGACCTCGGGGCTCAGGCGCGGCGTGGTGCGCGACGTCGAGGAAACGACCCGTGCCATCGGCCGCGCGCTCAAGGATGCGCAGCTGATGGCCGGGGTCGAGGTCGGCACCCTGTACGTCGGCGTCGCCGGCGAGCACGTGGCCGGGCGGCTCTCTCACGGTGTGGTGTCGGTCTCGGGCAACGAGGTCCGGACGGCCGACGTGGCGCGCGTCAATGAAGTGGCCGCCAACATCGCCTTCAGCCGCGATCACGAACTGCTCCACGGCGTCCCGCAGGATTATCTCGTCGATACCCAGGACGGCATCTCCGATCCGATCGGGATGGTCGGGTCGCGGCTCGAGGCCCAGGTCTACCTGGTCACCGTCCTGTCGAGCGCCATGGTCAACCTGCAGCGCTGCATCGAACGCGCGGGCTTCCGGGTCGGCGAGTTCGTGCTGGAGCCGCTGGCCGGCTCGCTTGCCGTGCTGACGCCCGACGAGCGGGAGCTGGGTTGCGCCCTGATCGAACTGGGGGGCGGCTCGACCAACGTGTCGGTCTTCCAGCACGGCAAGATCTGTCACACGGCGTCGCTGATGTTTGCCGGCGGGCATGTCACCAACGACATCGTGCACGGCTTGCAGGTGCCACAGCAGGAAGCCGAGCGCCTCAAGGAACGCCACGGCGCGGCCTACGAACCCCTGGTGGCCGACGACGAAATCATTCAGCTGCCCAACCTGGCGGGTCAACCCGCCCGGAACGTGCATCGCCGCGTGCTGGCGCACATCGTCCACATGCGAATGCAGGAAATTCTCGAGTTGGCCCTGGACGAACTCAACCGAACCGGCTTTCGTCAACGATTGGCCGCGGGCGTGGTGTTGTCCGGCGGTGGTGCCCAGTTCCCGGGCATTGTGGAATTGACCCGGGAAGTGTTTGCTCTTCCGGTGCGGGTTGGCGTACCGGGTACGGGCCTGAGCGGGCTGGCGGATCGTGTCGCGTCGCCGCGCATGACCGTGCCCGCCGGGTTGCTGTTGTACGGAGCACGGCAGGTATTGCAGACCGGCGGGTTCGGGGCCCATGGGCGCCGCTCGCCTGCGGTGGACAAGGTGATCGGACCCGTCAAGCGCTGGTTACAAGACTTCTTTTGAGCATCGAGAGGACAGAGGCCATGACCTTCCGGATTGAAGAACCGCCGGTTCAGAACGCCCGCATGAAGGTGATCGGTGTCGGCGGTGGCGGAGGGAACGCCGTCAACCGGATGATCCAGGAGGCCCTGGTCGGGGTCGAATTCGTTTCGGTCAACACCGATGCGCAGGCCCTCACGTCCAACAAGGCCGACGTGAAGGTCCAGATCGGCAAGAAGCTGACCCGCGGGCTCGGGGCCGGGGCGCGACCGGAAATCGGTCGCCAGGCCATCGAGGAGAACCGCGACGAGGTGCTCGAAGCCATGCAGGGCTGTGATCTGGTCTTTGTCACCTGCGGCATGGGCGGTGGCACCGGGACCGGCGCCGCCCCCTTCATTGCCCAGATGGCCCGGGACATCGGCGCCCTGACGGTCGGGATCGTGACCAAACCCTTCCTCTTCGAAGGCAAGAAGCGGATGAAGCAGGCCGAGACCGGGATCATGGAAATGCGGCAGCATGTCGATACTATGATCGTGGTTCCGAACGAGCGCCTCCTGGCCGTGGTCGGGAAGGGGATCCTGTTCCAGGACGCGCTCAAGAAGGCCGATGACGTGCTGCTCCAGGCCACCCAGGGTATCGCGGGTCTGGTCACGGCAACGGGTCTCATCAATGTCGACTTTGCCGACGTCCGGACCGTAATGCAGAACGGCGGCTCGGCGCTGATGGGTACCGGGATCGGCTATGGCGACAACCGGGCACTCGAGGCCGCGCAGCAGGCGATTACCAGCCCGCTGCTCGACAACATCTCGATTGCCGGCGCAACCGGTGTGCTCATGAACGTGGTCGGCGCAGATCTCCAGATCGACGAGGTCACCACCATGGCCGAGATCGTCCACGAGGCCGTGGGCGACGATGCCGAAATCATCTTCGGCGCCGCGATCGATCCGACCTTGAAGGGCGAGGTCCGCATCACGGTAATCGCGACGGGTTTCGATAGGGCGGTGACCGGTGATGTGCCCGTGCCGGCCCCCGCGCAGGCTCAGCGGGCCAGCTCCCAGGTCCTCCAGTTCCCGCAGCAGAAGACTCGGCCGGCGGCCGCCGCGACTCCGGCGCCGGCTCCGGTCGAGGCCCGTGAGCCGGTTGCTCCGCAGCCCCCGGCGCGGACCATTCCGCTGCCGTCGAGAACCGCGATGCCCGGACTGGGCACCGACATGCCGGACATGGAAATCCCCACCTTCATCCGACGGCAGATGGACTGATGCGGCGGTTGCTCGCCGTCGTCGGCGCCCTCGGAATCCTGGTCTCGGCCGCCGCGTTCAGCGCGCGGAGTGACTGGCCGTGGCAGCGGTTGTCGGTCGAGACACCGGTCATCGTGCCGGTGGTGGAGCGCCGGGTCGCATCAGACACTCTGCGGTCGGGTGAGACGGTCAGCGAACTGTTTGCCCGGCGCGGCATCGGCGCCATCGATCTGGGGACCGTCGTGGGACTGCTGGGGCTCGATGCCCGGCGGATCCGGGCGGGGCAGGTGTTCCATTTCGGATATCACGATTCGGCGCCGCATCCGATCGACGTAACTGTCCGCACCAAGCACACCGAAGAGACCCGGGTGGTGCGTGAAGCGTCGAATTGGACGGCCGAGGTCCGGCCGATCGAGTGGACCTCACACCAGGTCCGGCTCGAAGGGCGGATCGAGACTTCGCTCTACGACGCCCTGATCGACGCCGAGATCTCCGAAGCCATTCCGTCGGGCGATCGGGTCCGGCTGGCGTGGGATCTGGCCGATGTCTTTGCCTGGTCGGTGGATTTCAGCCGCGACCTCCAGCCCGGCGATCGCTTCACGCTGCTCTTCGAGCGTGAAGTGTCCGAACTGGGTGAAAGCCGGGTGGGGAATATCCTCGCGTCGCATCTCGAGGTCGGTGGCCGCCGTCAGTCCGCCTTCCGATTCGAAACTCAGGACGGGCGAAAACAGTATTTCGATACAGAGGGTACCTCGCTCAAGCGGGCGTTCCTCCGCGCGCCGGTCGAGTTCCGGCGGATTTCCTCGCGTTTCAGCTCGGCCCGGTTCCATCCGGTCCTAGGCGTGTACCGGCGGCACGAAGGCATCGACTATGCGGCCAGCAGTGGAACACCCGTGATGGCGGCCGGCGACGGCAGCGTGCTGCGGGCTGCCCGGGCTGGCGGGTACGGCCTGATGGTCGAGTTGCGTCACAAGAGCGGGATTACCACGCGGTACGCTCATCTGCGCGGCTTTGCGCCCGGCGTGCGCACCGGGGCACGGGTTCGCCAGGGTGACGTGATCGGGTACGTCGGAGCCACCGGGCTCGCATCGGGCCCGCATCTCCACTACGAGTTCCGCCAGAACGGGGTGGCCCGCAATCCGGGGTCGGTCGATCTCGGCAACGGCGATCCGGTGTCGCCGCAAGAACTCGCTGCCTTCCAGGCCGAGCGGGATCGGCTCACTTATCTGATGCGGCTCGGCCCCCAGATGCCCGCCGCCATCGCGGCTGACGTCGAGTAGTCTCACGCTGTTCTGATGGTCGAGTCCCTTGCGGTCGCGCTGATCGCCGCCGTCTTGGTACTTGGGGTCTATCTCGGGCTGGAGCGACTCGGACGCCGTGCCACTGTGCCGGCGTCTCTTCGTTTCGTGGCCTGGACGCTGCTCGGCCTCCTGCTCGTCGATCAATCCTGTGCGCGCCAACCAGGGTCGATCCGTCCCCTCGTCCTGCTCGATGCCTCGCTCAGTATGGCTGGGGTCGGCGCGCGCTGGGACGAGGCCCGGCAGGCCGCCGCCCAACTCGGCGAGGTCCGCCTCATCGGTCCGCTCGGTCCCGATTCCGCACCGGCAGGCGGTCGTTCGGCCGTGGGCGATGCGCTGCTGGCGGCGACGGCGGTGAGTCGCCCCGTCTGGCTGGTGACCGACGGCGAAATCGACGACGCCTCCGAACTCTCGCCCGGGTTGCTGGCGCAGGCCGGAGTGCGGGTGCTGCCGCGTGAGCGCCGTCCCGATCTGGCCCTGACCGGCGTGATCGGCCCCGATCGCGTGTCCGTGGGCGATACCGTGCGCTTCGAGGTCGAGGTCTCCGGATTCGATCTGCCGGACCGGCGTGAAGTGACGGTAGACATCGGGTCAGGTGAGCAGCGCTGGTTCTCCCGGACCGTCCCGCTCGAAGCCGGATCGGGTCGCGCCACCCTCGAATTTCCGTTGCCGGCGTCGGTGCAGGCGGGTGCTCACCTGCTGACCCTGTCCCTCCGCGATGCGGCGGACGCCGAGCTGCGTACCGACCGAAGGCTCCATGCGATCACCGTGCTGCCGACCCCCGGCATCGTGGTCGTCGCGGCCTCGGCGGGATGGGAAAGCCGGTTCTTCTTTCGGGCCCTGACCGATGTCGCGTCGCTTCCAGTGCGCGGCTACTACGCGGTCGAGCGGGATCGCTGGGTCCGCATGGGCGACGTGGCGGTGACCTCGGCCGGCGAAGTGGATCAGGCGGTCAACCGTGCCGACCTGCTGGTGCGCTTCGGCGAGTTGCCGGAGCGGTTGCGCCGGGTTCGGACGCGGGCCCGTTGGGATTGGGTTGCAACCGGCGAAGGAACCCCGGTCGTGGACGGTGACTGGTACCTGTCGCCCGGCAGCGTTTCTCCGGTATCGGGCGCGTTCGTGGCGCTGCCCACCGACAGCTTTCCTCCGGCGACGGGGTTGGCCAATCTGGTGGCGGGTCCGCGCGACTGGGTCGGCCTGTCTGCCGTGCTCAACCGGCGGGGCGGCGAGCGAGTCGCGGTGGTCGGGCGCGATTCGAGCGGGATCCGCCAGGTGCAGGTCGGGGTGAGCGGGCTCTGGCGCTGGGCCTTCCGGGGCGGGGAGAGTGAGCAGGCCTACCGGGCCTGGGTCGCGGCGACCACCTCGTGGCTGCTCGGCGCTTCGGATTCGACGACCGGGATCGCGCGTCCGGTTCGCGCCATCGTGCAGCAGGGTCGGCCGGTCCTGTTCGAGCGGCTCCGCCCCGACGCGGCCACGGTGCGAGTCGAGCTGACCGGACCGGAGGGCGCCCGCACCGACACCCTCCGGTTCGATGGCGCCGGGCGGGCCGAATTGCTGCTGGCGCCGGGCCGCTACGACTATCGCCTCGAGGGCGGCGGCCGCGGCCTCCTGGGCGTCGAGGTCTATTCGGATGAATGGACCCCCCGTCCGGTCGCCCTGACCGATCGGGAAGCGACCGTGACGGCCTCCGCAGGCCGCGAGCCGCTGCGCGACAAGCTCTGGATCTTCGGGATTCTGATCGGCGCGCTGGCCGGCGAGTGGTGGTGGCGCCGGCGTTCGGGACTGCGCTGACCCGACTATCATTCGGGGATGGCAAGCTCTCGTATTACCGAAGGCAAGAAGCTCTCCCTCTGGGGCAAAATCAAACGCCTCGCGCTCACCGACGTGGGCGCTCTGGTCCGCGGCTTCAAGGCGGCCGATATCGATGCGATGGAGCAGGTGCTCCTCGAAGCCGATTTCGGGATCGCCTCGACCTCCGTATTGATCGACGAACTCGACGATCAGGTCCGGCGCGGCAAACTCAAATCCGAAGATGATCTGAAACAGGCCATCGTCGATCGGGTCGGCGAGATGTTGACCGGGCCGAGTGCGCCGGGGCAATTGCGCCGATCGGTCAGCGGCCCGACGGTGCTGATCGTGATGGGGGTCAACGGCACCGGAAAGACGACGACCGTGGCCAAGCTCGCCTCGCGTTACAAACGGCAGGGAGACTCGGTGCTGCTGGTAGCGGCGGACACCTATCGCGCCGGCGCGATCGATCAGCTCAAGACGTGGGCCGAGCGCATCGGGGTACCGTGCGTGTCGGGGGCGTCCGGCGGCGACCCGGCGGCGGTGGCCTTCGATGGCGTTGAAGCGGCGCAGGCGCGCGGGGCGACGCTGGTCATTATCGACACGGCCGGCCGTCTCCACACCCAGGACGGTTTGATGGACGAGCTCCGCAAGGTGGGCAGGGTCGTCGGTCGGAAGATTGAGGGGGCGCCGCACGAGGTCTTCCTGGTGCTCGATGGCACCGTGGGGCAGAACGCGGTGCAGCAGGGGCGGCAGTTTGCCCAGGCCATTCCGCCGACCGGTTTGGTGGTGACCAAACTCGATGGGACGGCGCGGGGCGGAGCGGTGGTGGCCTTGCGCCGGGAACTCGATGTGCCGATCCGTTTCATCGGCTTGGGCGAAGGGGTCGACGACCTGCGCGAATTCGACGCGCGCGACTTCGCCCGTGAGCTGGTGGAGTCCGGCGCGACCGACTGACCCGATGGCGCCGCTCTCGCTCGAGACCGAGGTCAAGTTCCTCAAGGGCATCGGTGAGCGGCGCGCCGAAGCGCTGGCTCGGCTCGACATCCACACCGCGCGCGATCTGCTCTGGCACCTGCCGCACCGGTACATCGATGCGTCGTCCGTCACGCCGATTGCCCGCCTGCAAGTGGGGACGGATGCGGCGGCGGTCGGCAAGGTCATCTCCAAAGGCACGCTGCCGACTAAGCGAGGACTGCGGATCTTCCACGCGGTGCTGCGGGACGCCACCGGAGCCATCGAATGTGTCTGGCCCGGCCAGGCCTTCATGGATCGGACCATCCAAGTCGGGCAGACGCTGCTGGTGGCCGGACCGGTGCGCTTCTATCATGGCCGGCAGCTGGCCCCGCGTGAATTCATCATTCTCGCCGAGGAAGAGGACGAGGGCGATCCGCTCTCGGCGGGGCGCGTTCTTCCTGTCTATCCTGCCACGCAGGGACTCAGCCACAAGATCATTCGCGGGCTGATTGGCCGGCATTTGGATGTGCTGGTCGGTCTCTCGACGGAAATCCTTCCCGAGGAACTGCGGCGGCGGTTCGACCTTCCGCCGCTTCCCGAGGCGCTCCGAGCGGTGCACCAGCCTTCGTCGAGCGCCGAAGCGGAATCGGGACGCCGGCGGCTGGCGCTCGACGAGTTGGTCGATCTGCAGCTGATGCTCGGCCGAGCCCGTCACGTTGCCAAGCGGGCGCGGCAGGGCGTTGCATTCGAGGTCAAACGGGAACTCACGACGCAACTCAAGGACAGTCTGCCGTGGCCCCTGACCGAGGACCAGCGCCGGGCCATTCGCGAAATTACCGCGGACATGACCGCGCCCGATCGGATGCACCGCCTGCTGATGGGCGACGTCGGCACCGGGAAAACCCTGGTGGCACTGTTTGCGATGTTGCTGGCGGTCGAGAACGATTACCAGGCCGCGCTGATGGCGCCGACGGAACTGCTCGCCGAACAGCATCACGCCACCCTCACCAAGCTGCTCGCGCCGCTCGGGATTGCGCCCGGATTGCTGGTCGGCAGGCTCTCGGCCGGCGAGAAGGACAAGGTGCGCAAGCAGCTGGCGTCCGGAGGGATGCGGATCGTGGTTGGTACGCACGCGCTGGTTCAGGACACCGTCACGTTCCAGCGGCTCGGGCTGACCGTCATCGACGAGCAGCACCGTTTCGGGGTCGAACAGCGCGCGGCGCTGATGGCCAAGGGCGTTGCACCCGATGTGCTGCTCTTGTCCGCCACGCCGATTCCGCGTTCGCTGGCGCTGACCCGCTACGGCGATCTCGATGTCAGCGTCATCAAGGAGCGCCCGCCGGGGCGGGGCACCATCCGGACGGCGCTGCGCGCGCCCAGTCAGCGTGACAAAGTGCTCGACTTCATCCATGTGGAATGTCAGGCCGGGCGTCAGGCGTACATCGTCCTACCGGTCATCGAAGAAACGGAAAAGGCCGACCTGCTTGCCGCGAAGACCATGGCGGATACGCTGGCCGGGCGTTGGGACGATGTTGAGGTCGGCCTGGTGCACGGCCAGCTCAAGGCGCCCCAGCGGGACGAAATCATGCGCGCCTTTCGCGAGGGTCGGATCCAGGTGCTGGTGGCCACCACGGTCATCGAAGTCGGGATCGACGTCGCCAACGCGACCACCATGGTCATCGAGCACCCCGAGCGCTTCGGCCTGGCGCAGCTGCATCAGTTGCGGGGCAGGGTGGGCAGAGGGGGGCAGCAGAGTCACTGCATTCTGATTGTTCGGGTGCCGACCGACCGGCTCAAAGCGTTCGCAGCAACCGATGATGGATTTCGGATTGCCGAGCTCGATCTCGAGGAGCGGCGGCAGGGCGACATCCTGGGCGAACGCCAGTCCGGCAGCGCGGAGATCCGGGTGGCGCGGTTTCCCGACGATACCGACCTGTTGGGTCAGGCGCGGGAGTTGGCGCAGGCCGTCATCGATGCCGATCCGGGCCTCGAACAGCCGAAGCACCGCGCGCTCCGGGAACGGGCGCTTGCCCGATATCCCAAGGCCGACGTTCTGTTCAGGGTGGGGTAGTTCCGAGTACTGTCAGTTACGCACTCGGGCGGTTCCGTCGATCTCGTGTAAGAACCCACTCATAACTTGCTTTTGACGTGCAAGTTGCCGTGCTGAACCTTCGGGTTAAGTTGGAGATGCCCCATCGCATCATAGCTTGATTGGCGACAAGGCCAGGGCTGTTCTTGCCAAGCATTCAATCTGAGCAAAACGCACAGAACGGAGGAAGCGAATGAAGCGCACCGTATTGTTGGCTGTGCTGTTTTTCGCTGGAGCAAGCGCACTGAGCGCCCAGACCAAGCATTCCCGAAACGGGTTCTGGTTCAACGGCGGCTTGGGATTTGGCTCGCTCGGCTGCGAGGACTGTGAAGCGCGTGAAACGGGGCCGAGCGGTGGCCTCTCGCTGGGAGGAACCATCAGTCAGAAGTTCCTGTTGGGAGTCGGAACCTCGGGTTGGACGAAGTCCGAGAACGGGGTGACGCTGACTGCAGGGACGCTGGATGCCCGTGTTCGCTTTTATCCGAGCGCTACCGGCGGGTTCTTTCTTACAGGCGGTTTGGGTCTGGGGTCGATCAGCGCCGATATCGACGGGTTTGGTAGCGACAGTGAGGTTGGTGTCGGCCTGCTGTTCGGTCTGGGGCTCGATATCCGGGTTGGAACTAACGTCAGCCTTACCCCGTTTTGGAATGGCTTTGCCGTCCGGACGTCCAATTCCAACGCAAACGTTGGTCAGATTGGACTGAGCGTGACTCTGCACTAGCACCGCCTGCAGCGCAAGAAACGATTCGTGCGCTGCAGGCAGTATGCTCTTGCTGTCCTTCTGCTCACGAGTTCCAACAATCCCATCGTCGGCACTGCAGCGTATCGGGGTACCGTCCCGAACACGCTATCGAATCGTACCGACTGGCCATTGCCCAGGGCGCCGACGCATCATCGAACCGGATCTGGTGACGACGCGTGCTGGCGTCCTGGTGATGTGCCACGGGTGTACTCTCGCCGACGCCGCTGTCCGCCGGGACAAAGATTGTCTCTGCCCATGTCGGAGCGCTCCTTAGAATCGCACTGTCGCTCCGATCGAGGCCGTGCCATTGGATCGGGATAATGTTGCCAGGAAGATTGCCACGTCGTACCAGAAATGCTGGAACGTCGACTCCCGGACGTCCCAACCGTTCCGGCGTGTGAGCCAGCCCTGGTAGAATGCCCACGCGCCGATCACGAACGCGAACTCTTTGGCATCGGGATGACCGGCGCCGAAAATCGTAGACTGCAGGCCGTTGGCGAGCCAGAACTTCTGCCCCATGTTCTGATGGAAGAGCGGGAGCAGCCAGCCGCGGAACGCAGCCTCTTCACCGGCCGCCGCACCCAGTGATATGGCGCCGGAGTATGCCACGTCCCGCCCGCCGAGCGGCGGAGCGCCGGGGTCCTTCTCCTGCGAAAGCACTCCGACGGTCGCAACCGCCGTAAAGGCCAGGCCGACCCAGGTCGTCCACCGGCGCAGGTATCGTGGGTCCGCCGGCGCGGCCATGATCTGTCCGACCGATGGCGTGTGCTCCAGATCGTCATACTTCCCGGCTGCTTTGAAGCCGGGGAGCGAGCCCCGGAACGTATCATACGCACCGAGCATCCCGCTCGCGCTCAGTACCGCGAGCCCTACGGCAATGCGTTGGCCTCGGCTGTCCCGGGCGTCGAGGTCGAACTCACCCCACGAGGAATGGCCGACCAGGCCGACTCCCACGAGCGCGCTGGCGGTATATCCGGCGCCGGACACCGGACGCCCGGTCCCGTAGAGTCCCGCGCCGGGCAGCAGCATGTTGCTGAACGGCCAGAGGAACTGACCGCCGCGCCGAGGAGTGGCAACGGCGGAGTCGCGAGGGGCTTCATCCTGGAGAGCTTGCTGGGCGAATAGCGGGGTAACGGCCAGCATGGAGATCAGGCCGGTGCGCAGGGTTGTGCGGAGGATGGAGTGCTGCCGGCCGAGAGTGCTCTGGCCGATGGTCTGCCCCAACTGGACGGTCGATGTGCGCAGGCATTCGCGCAGCCCGCGCTGGCCCACCATGCTGGTGGTGCCAAAGGTGAGGATCCGCATAGAGTCTCCCCGACCGCGCCCCGACAGAGGTAAGCTGGCGCGTCGGGGGCGTTCCGTCAATCCGCGGCTATTGGATCGGCTGGTTGGCCACGAAGTCGAAGAGGGTGAGCCGCCGGAGCCGGTAGTACGCCTGCCAGTACCCGCGCAGCGCCTGGACGAACTGGCTCACCGCCTGATCCTTCTCGGTCTGGGCTATGTAGAGGTTATCGATCGCGATCCGCCCGATCACGTAGCGGTTGTAGGCGACCTCGAACCGCTTGGTGGCCACGGTGTCCGCTTTGGCCGAGATGGTCAGCGCGCGAGCGGCCTGCGCGAGTTCGAGAGCTGCGAAATGGCCTTCATTGGCCGTTTGACGGAGGGCCAGGGTCGTATTGCTCTCGATGCGCTGCCGGTCGGCCTGGGCGGCCTGGACCTCGCCCTTGTTGGCGCCCCAGCGTATCAGGGGCATCTCCACGGAGAGCGTGAACTGCCGGGCCTCGAGCAGGTTCGAGTAGGCCAGGCTCATCTCGGGCGCGGTCGCGTTGAAACCGTAGCTCGCCTGCACGGTAGCGCCGGGTCCGTTGGCCAGCTTGGCTTCGTTGACGCGCCGGTCGGCCTGGATCCGCTGCAGCTCCGCATCGGTTACCGTGGCCCGATTTCGCAGGGCTTCGCTCGCGGCAACCAGGGTGTCGATGGTGACATCGGGCACAGTCGCTGGCACGACGACATCCACGGGCGCATCGGCCGGAAGGTCGAGCGCGGTCCGGAGCGCTACCTGCGTGCGCTGATACTCGAGCCGAGCGCCGTCCAGGGCGTTGCGACTCCGCAGCAAGGCGAGTTCGCTCTGGAGCAGGTCGTTCTCGCCGATCCGGCCGACCTCGAACCGTCCCTGATTGAGCCGGTACAAGGTGTCGTTGACGCCGACGTTCCGCGCCGCATTGTCCAGCGCCATCTCCGCGGCATAGACGTCGAAGAACAAGCTGGTCGTCTGGATCGCGATATCCTCTTTGGCCTCACGGTAGCCGCGTTCGGCCAGCTCGTTGCGCACCGGTTGCTCGCGCCGGTCCCATCCGTCGGTGTTGGGCCGGAAGATACCTTGTCGCAATCCGATGGAGAACGGGGTCGATGAGTACGTTCGCGTCGTTTGCTGGCCGCTCACCGCGAGCCGGGAGAGCGACGACGTCACGAACAGGTCGCCTCCGGTGACCGGCAGTCGCTGGCTGACCGTGGCGGTCAGGGCGGAGTTGGTCAGGTCCTGCGGACGGAACAGCGTGCTGCCGTCCGGCTGGATGACCTGGATGATGGACCGGTTGTAGCGGGGCAAGGTGCCCGACAGCGAGACTTGCGGCAGCAGGCGCCCGTGGAAGGCGCGGTCCCGATAACGCGCGGCATCACGGGTGGCCTTGGCCGCCCGCGCGGGGAAACTCCGGTCCTGCGCAATCGCAATGGTCCGCGCGAGGGTGAGCGAGTCCTGCGCGGCAACCGAGGTGACGGCTGCCGACCACAGCACGACCGCCGCGGCGGCCGATCGGCCGAGAGAAAACGGAGACATGGGAATCACTCGTACCGGAGGCAGACGACGGGGTCCTGGCGTGCCGCGCGATAGGCGGGCACGATACCGAAGGCGATGCCGACGCTGAACGATACGCCGAATGCCACCAGCACCGACAGGGAAGAGACGATGGTTTTGATGCCGGCCAGGCGCTCGATCCCGAAGCTCAAGCCGGCGCCGACCAGGATCCCGGCCACACCGCCGGCCACGCTGATGAGCACGGCCTCGCTCAGGAACTGAAACAGGATTTCCTGCTGCGTCGCGCCGACCGCGCGGCGGACCCCGATTTCCCGAATCCGTTCGAGCACCGACGCCAGCATGATGTTCATGATGCCGATGCCGCCGACGACCAGCGAGATCGAGGCAATGGCGCCCAGCACGATGTTGAAGATCGTCCGGGTCCGCTGTTCCTGTTTGAGCAACAGCTCGGGCACGGTGATCTCGAAGTCGATGACGTTGTTGTGACGCCGCGTGAGCATACGTTGGGCAATGTCGGCAACGCCTGTGACCTGGCGGGCGTCGGCCACCCGGAGGATGATCCGGTCCAGCTGGTTCCGGTTGATCCGCTCGCTGCGCTGTTCTTCGGTTTCGCTGGCCTCGTTGTTCTGCGAGGTGTTGGTCCGCCGCGTGGCCAGCTCGATGTCCCGCTGGGTCACCAGCGCGCGGTTCCGGAACCGGCTCAGCATGGTGTGAACCGGAACGTAGACGTCCATGTTCGCGTCTCGAATTCCCAGGCGCGCGGCAATGTCGTCGTTGACTCGTCGATCGGTCAGTACGCCCACCACGGTCAGCCAGGTGTCACCGACTTTGATTCGGCGGCCGATCGGCTCTTCCGTGGCAAAGAACCGGCTCCGCACGCCCTGGCCGATGATCGCGACCGGGAGACCCTGCGCCACCTGGGTGGCGCTGAACCATTCACCCGCGCCTAACGCCAGGTTGGTGATCCGGAAGTAAGCGGTGTCGACGCCCACCAGCTTGCCCGATCGGCGCTGGCCTTCCCGGGTGATGTTGGTGTTGAGCACCACCTCGGCGCTGATGGCATCGACCGCCGGAATCACCCGCGCCAGGGCCGCTGCATCGGCGTAGGTCAGACCCGGCGAGAAACGCTTGGGTTCCTCTTTGGCCTGCTCGTTGGCGGGGCCTTCCTTCTGTTCGATCAGCGGAGTGATCACCACGTTGTTCGAGCCCAGGAGCACCATCTGCTCGAGGATCTCGTGCTCGGCCCCTTTGCCGATGGCCAGCATCGCAATCACGGAGGCCACGCCGAAGAGAATGCCCAGGGAGGTCAGGGCGGCGCGCAGGGTATTGTGACGCACCGCTTCGAGCGCGGTGCGCATACTGAAACCGATGTGCGCGGTCAGTCGCCCCCGGAGGGATTGCCAGTCGAGACGCACGTGGCTCAGGTCCCCGCTTTGGTATCGGGCGACGGGCGTGCCGCCTTGCCGGCTTTGCTCGAATCGCTGAGGGGCAGGGCAGGCGCTGCGGTATCGCCGTCCGCGGCAGGGGCGGCAGTCGAACCGGGCAGCCGTTTGATCTCCATCTTCTCACGGTCCGCAGGAGGCGAGAGCAGCACCCGATCGTTTTCGTTGAGGCCGCGGAGGATCACCACCTCATCGTCATTCATGGTGCCGGTCTCCACTTCCTGCTTGGTGACCCGGCCCCCGTCCTGGCGGAACACGAAGGGCACGCCGCCCTCGCTCGCGAGAGCCTCGATCGGTACGGACAGGGCGTCATCGCTCCGGAACGTTTCGATCTCGTTGCCGGTGGTCATACCGGGGCGGAGTGTGGTGTCCGGCTGCTCGATGAGGACTTTGACTTCGAAGACTTTGGCGTCGGTGTTGGGGCGCTGTTCGCCGACGTTGGCGACCGCAGTCACCTTCCCGGTCAGGCGCTTGGTCGGGTCCGAATCGAGCGAGATGGCCACCACCTGCCCGACGGACACCTTCCGGACATCGATTTCGTTGACGAAGGTGATCGACTCCATCTGACTCAGGTCGGGCAGGGTCGCGACCACCTGGTCCCAGGCGGATACCTGCGAACCGGTGGTTCGCTTCCGTCCGTTCCATTCCTTGAAGTAGATCACCATCCCGGCAGTCGGGGCCCGGACCGTGAACCCCGCCATGACTTCCTGGACCAGGCGGACCTTGTTCTGCTGGCGTTCGCGATCGGCGCCGACCTCGCGCATCTTGGCCTGGGCCTGCTCCACCTTCGTCTTGTAGTCGACCTTGGCTTGAGCCAGCGCCCGTTCGGCCTTTTCGTAGTCGATCTCCGCCTGACGCCGGACCGTGGGGGCCTCGTAGACCGCCTGCTCCTTGGCCAGCTTCTTCTCCTCCAGGCCCAGGTCCATGGTGCGGATCTCTTCCCGGGCCTTGGACAGGTTGAGCGTCGAGTCCAGCATTGCCTGCTCGTAGACCGCCTCGGCCTTCTGCAGCGCCAGGCTGAATTCGGCCATCTTGGTTGCCAGCGTGGACCGGTCCAGCTCGGCGACGACGTCGCCCTCCTTCACCACCGTGCCCTCGGGGACGATGGTCTGAATCCGCATCTGGTAGGCTTCGGCCTGCTGGGCGTTGGGCGGGACCGAAATATTGACGGCCTTGAGTGCCCGTAGCTCGCCCGAGGTCGTGACCGTGACGCGAAAGGCCCCCCGGCCGACCCGAGCCACGACCGGGGACGTCGTATCCTTGTCGCCGCCCATGGCCCACGCGGCGACTGCGGACAGTGCCACGACGACGAGCAGGATCTGAAACCAGCGAGCGCGGAGAAGGCGCATGGCAGGTCCTTTCACAACCTCTGAGGTACGAAAGCGAGTTCTCGGCCTTAGACACCGGTCGGGGGTCAACCGTTGGCTGGCTCGGCGCCGGGGCGGCTGAAGAGAAGTTGCATACCGAGCGGCGGTGCGTCAAACGGACCAGAATGCTGTCTGGTCTGCAGTGACGTGGAAATGTGACACTGCTTTTCGCGGGACGTAGGGGGTCCTTTTGCCTCGACCATGGCCCGTCAGGCGAAGGCGTCCGGGTGATGTAACGGTTGAGCTGCTTTTCCTCTCTGCTCGCTAGGTTCTATCAAGACAAGCAATTACGACCATACGATAAGGGACAGCTTGCTGTCGTGTGGAAAAGAAACGATTGAGGGTTTTTGAACAAAAAAGGCGGCAGATCCCGATGTCGGGCTGCCGCCTTCGGTGTGATGTCAGACTCGGTTGGCGTCAGGCCATGACGACCTGTTCCTCTTCGACTGGCCGTTCTCTGAACTCGAAGTGGGCCGCCTGCACTGTCTCGTAATCACGAGCCGTGCGGATCCTCGTGATCCGGCGGCCGAAGATATCCACGCGGCGCGTCGTCACGCCGGGGAAGATGGGTGACACCTCGTACCACATGTTCGCGGAAAGGCGCGGGTAGCGGAGAGTGTGTTCGGACTTGAGACGAGCCTGCATGTGAATGGCCATCAGATACCTCGTAAGCGTGCTCTGGGTGACTCGGCTCGGCGCGGTTCCGTCTCGGTCGGCACCGTCGACGGGCCAAAGATCAGAAAGAGGCGGCGTACGCGCAAGATCATAAAAATCGTTCAGTGTATTGAAATCGAACGTTTTGTGGTGTGAGAAGGTGCAATATTTTGACGCTTGACGCTATTGGTACTTGCACAGCGGGTCGGGCGACCGGGAATTGACCTCGATGGCTCATCCCCGGTACAATAGGCGGCCCCGAACCTTCGATTATCGGCATGGAACAGACAGACATTAAGTCCCTGAGCGGCTACGCCGGCCAGACCGTGACAGTCGCCGGCTGGGTCGTGACGACCCGGACCAGCGGGAAGATTGCCTTTCTCGTGCTGCGCGATGGCTCGGGGTATCTGCAGTGCGTCCTTTCCAAGCGGGACCTGCCCGAGGCAACCTGGGAGGCGGCGCTCGCGCTGACGCAGGAGACCTCGGTTCGGGTCCGTGGCGAGGTTCGGGCCGATGCGCGGCAGGCAGGCGGAGTCGAACTGGCTGTGGCCGAGTTGGAGGTACTGGGTGCGAGCCCGGACTTCCCGATCACGCCCAAGGAGCACGGCACGGCCTTCCTCTTCGAGCACCGTCACCTCTGGCTGCGGAGTCGGAAACAGGTGGCGATTGCCAAGGTCCGCCATCAGATCTTTCAGGCCCTGCACGATTTCTTCGACGAGCGCGGCTTTTATCACGTCAGCACGCCGATCCTGACCGGCAGCATCGGCGAGGAGGCGGGCAACCTCTTTGCCACCGAGTACTTCGACCTGGGCCAGGCGTACCTGGCGCAGACCGGCCAGCTCTACGTCGAGGCCTCCTGCGCGGCGCTCGGCAAGGTCTACTGCCTGGGTCCGACTTTCCGGGCGGAGAAGTCGAAGACCCGCCGGCATCTGACCGAGTTCTGGATGGTCGAACCCGAAGTGGCCTTTGCCGATTCGGACGACAACATGCAGCTCCAGGAGGACCTGGTCAGCTACCTGGTGGCCCGCGCCCTCGACCGCTGCAAGGACGAACTCGACGAGTTGGAGCGCGACCGGGCTCCGCTCGAGCGGGTGGTGGGTCCGTTTCCGCGGATCAGCTATACCGATGCGGTGACCCGCCTGAACCAGCTGAGTTCCGATATCAAATGGGGCGACGACCTGGGCGGCGACGACGAAACGCTGCTGGCCAAGGAGTACGACCGGCCCATCTTCGTCAAGAACTATCCGAAGGAAGTCAAAGCCTTCTATATGAAGGAGAACCCCGAGGATCCGCGGACGGTGCTCAACAACGACTGTCTGGCGCCGGAAGGCTATGGCGAGATCATCGGCGGATCACAGCGGGAAGACGATCACGACCGGCTCCTGGCGCGCATCATTGCGCAGGGACTCGATCCCAAGGCCTACGGTTGGTACCTCGACCTGCGGAAGTACGGCACCTTCGTCCACTCGGGCTTCGGGCTCGGGGTGGAGCGGACCGTGGCCTGGATTACCGGGATTCCGCACATTCGGGAGACCATCGCCTTCCCGCGCCAGATCCACCGCCTCTATCCCTGAGGCGGCAGGGTAAGGATCAGCGCCCCGTCGTCGTGATCAGGAACGCCACGCCACCCGGGCAGAGCCGGTAGCTCCGCTCAGCGTCGGCGCCCCGGACGTATTCGATCAGATCGATCCGTTCGACCGGCAGCGCGGCAAGCGCCTCGGGTTCGGGTCCGTCCAAACTGTAGGTTTCGGGAAACTCCTCGGTACCCCGCCGAGCCGACAGGCCGGCCGCGATTTCGCGCCCATCGATGAAGATACTCGCGGTGCGGTGCCCGGCTGCCGTATCGGTTGCCGGGCATCGCGCAGCAGTCGGAACGCCGCCGGGTGTGCCAGCCGCGCATCCTATGAGCGCGCCGAGTGCAATGCTCACGCCGATTCCGATCCGGCTCATTGGTCGCCCTCCGTCTTGGCTTCGTTCCAGAATTCGTCCAGCCGCTCGAGTCCTGCGGTGGCCAGATCGACGCCTCGGTCGGCGGCCCGCTGCTCGACGCCGCGGAACCGTTCCCGGAATCGGGCATTGGCCCGCTCCAACGCGGCACTCGGCTGGATGCCGACCTTGCGCGCCACATTCACGACCGAAAAGAGCAGGTCGCCGATTTCGTGATCCAGAGCGTCCCGGTCGGCGCCGGCCAGGGCCTCTTCCACCTCGGCCAGTTCTTCGCGGACCTTCGCGATTGGCCCGGTTGCGTCGGGCCAGTCGAATCCGACGGCCGCGGCCCGTTCGCCCATTCGCATGGCCAGGAGGAGCGGCGGCAGGGAGGGGGGCAGGCCGTCGAGCGTTCCGCGGGGCGTGGTTCGCTCGCGGCGCTTGAGCGATTCCCACGACTCCTTCGGTCCCAGGTCGAACAGGTGCGGGTGCCGCCGTTTCATCTTGGCTTCGAGATCGGCGGCGATCTCGTCCGGGGTGAATTCACCCCGTTCCGCACCAAGCACCAGCTGCCAGGCCGTATGCAGCAGGAAGTCGCTCATCTCGTCCCGGATCCCGGCGATGTCGCCGGTGCCGATGGCGTGATCCAGTTCGTGGACTTCTTCGATCAGGTAGGGCCTGAGCGTGTCGCGCGTCTGGGCCCGGTCCCAGGGGCACCGTTCCCGCAGATCCGTCACCATCGCCATCGCACGTTCGAGCGCCGATTTTTCTTGCATTCCCCCTCCGCGTGTCCTTATTGTACTTGGTCACCTCTTTATGCTGCAGTGGCGGTGTGGCTGCGGCATCCGTTCGGTCCTCTTCCACCCCAATGTGCATGTCTGCGTCCGGTCCTTGGCTCGATGTCGATCTCGGGGCGTTGCTCCGCAATGCCCGCAGCTACGCGAAGGCAGTCGGGGTTCCGATCCTGCCCATGGTCAAGGCCAACGCCTACGGCCTCGGGGCGGTGCCGGTGGCCCGGGCGCTCGAAACGCTCGACCCCTGGGGGTTCGGGGTGGCGACGCTCAGCGAAGCGCGCCAGTTGCGTGAGGCGGGCATTACCCGCCGGATCATGGTCTTCGTGCCGTTCGTGCCGGAGCGGCTCGACGAGTATCTGGAACTCGACCTCCGCCCGGCCATCGGCAGCGTGCGGGGGCTCGATGCCTGGATGGGCGCGTCAGACCGTCCTTTCCATCTCGAGATCGATACCGGAATGGGACGCGGGGGCTTCCGCTGGCACGACGAGGCGTCGCTGGCCGCCGCCCGCGATCGGGTCCACGGCTCGGCCCGCTTCGAAGGCGTCTTCATGCACTTTGCCGCGTCCGATAGCTCCGAAGCCCTGACGGTCGAACAGGCCGGTCGCTTCGACGCCGTGGTCGGTGCGCTGGGCCGGCCGGCGGTCGTCCACTTGGCCAACAGCGCCGCCGGGCAGTGGGGCGCTCGCTACGCAGGTACGCTGGCGCGGCCGGGCATCTTCCTTTACGGCGGCGAAGCCGGGTCGCTGGTGCCGGAGCCCGTCGCGCGCCTCCAGGCGCTGGTGCATGCGGTACGTGCGATCCGCGCGGGCGACACCATCAGCTATGGCGCGACGCACACCGTCGCCGCCGACGGCGAGGTGGTGACGCTGGGCATCGGATACGCCGACGGCGTGCATCGCGCCTTGAGCGGCAAGGGGCTGGTCGCCATCGGTGACACCACCTGGACCATTGCCGGGCGGGTGACCATGGACATGACCATGGTCGTCACCCCCAGGCAGACGGTGCGGGTGGGGCAGGTGGCCACATTGTTCGGCGGGCCGCTGCCGCTGGATGCGCAGGCGGCGCGCGCCGGTACCATCAGCTATGAGCTGTTAACCTCGGTCGGATCCCGCGTGGTCCGCCGGTACGGAGAGATGCCATGAATCCCCATTTCGCTTCCCTGGTGCTCGGTCTTGCGCAGCAGGCAGAAGGCGCCATGAACGGCGCTCTTCCGCCGGGTGCGGAAGGGATGCCCGGCGCCAACGCGCGGCAGATTGCCCAGGCGCTGATCGATACGCTCGGCATGCTGTCCGACAAGACCAAGGGCCGGCTCGATGCCGATGAAGAGAAGCTGCTGACGGAGGCGCTCACCGCGCTCCGGTTCCGCTTCGTGCAGTCCGGCTCCGGCGCGCCGCCGATCCAATGAGCCGCCGCGCGTTCCTGATCGTACTCGACGGGCTCGGAATCGGGCCGTCGCACGACCAGACGCGCTACGGCGATGCCGGCAGCAATACCCTGGGCAATGTTCTGGCTCAGGCCCCGGCGGGGTACCGGCTCCCGGCGCTGGAGGGGTTGGGCCTGGGGTGTTGCGCCCCCCTGCCCGGGGTCCCGGCCAGCGGCGAACCCGGGGCGGCGTGGGGCACGGCACAGCCCGCGAGTGAAGGGAAGGACAGCACCACCGGCCATTGGGAACTGGCCGGGCTCATCCTGGAGCAGCCGTTTCCCACCTTCCCCCAGGGCTTTCCTGACCACCTGATTGCGGCCTTTGCGCGGGCCACCGGTCGCGGTGTGCTCGGGAACTGGCCGGCCTCAGGTACGGCGGTGCTCGACCAACTCGGCGCCGAGCACCTCGCAACCGGCAGCTGGATCGTCTACACCTCGGCCGACAGCGTCTTTCAGATCGCGGCCCACGAGGATGTGGTGTCCCTCGACGAGTTGTACCGGGCTTGCGGGCTGGCGCGGGAACTCTGCCGGGGGGATACCGGGGTGTCGCGGGTGATTGCCCGGCCGTTCCGAGGCGTTCCGGGGGCGTGGGTCCGGACCGCCGACCGGAAGGACTATTCCCTCCCTCCGGTTGGGCCGACCCTCCTCGACCGGCTCGAAGCGGCAGGAGTCGCCCGGGTCGGGATCGGCAAGGTGGACGACCTTTTTGCCGGCCGGGGCATCCAGTCAGTGCATACCCCGACCAACCAGGCGGCGTATGACCTGCTCGGGCAGGCCTTCGCCGACGTCCGGAGCGGGTTGGTCTTTGCCAATGTGATCGAGTTCGATCAGACCTGGGGGCACCGGAACGATGTGCCCGGATTTCTGGCCGGCCTCCGCCAGCTGGACCAGGCCATTCCGGATCTCCTCGGGGCCGTGCAAGCGGATGATTTGGTTATATTTACGGCCGACCACGGGAACGACCCGACCACCCCGTCGACCGACCATTCGCGGGAGCGGGTCCCGGTGCTCGTGTACGGGCCGAAGGTGCGGCCCGTGTCGTTAGGTGAACGCGCAACGTTTGCCGACGTCGGACAGACGGTGGCCGAGTTCTTGGGCGTTGCCCCGCTCACGGCGGGGCGCTCGTTTCTCGGGGAGATCTGGAGTGGCTGATCGGCTGGTCGACGCGGCGCGGGCCGCGCGAGAAGCGGCCTACGCGCCGTACTCGCGCTTCAAAGTTGGCGCGGCAATCGAAACCGACGACGGTCGCATCTTTGCCGGATGCAACGTCGAGAATGCCTCGTACGGGCTCACCATCTGCGCCGAGCGATCCGCGGCGGTGCAGGCGGTGGCGGCCGGGGCGCGTCGGTTCGTGCGCATCGTCGTCGTGACGGATGTGGATCCGCCCGCCGCTCCCTGCGGAGCGTGCCGGCAGGTCCTTTGGGAATTCGGGGCCGACCTCCAGGTGGAGGCCGTTGGTCCCTCAGCGAGGAAGCAGTGGCACATGCGTGATCTACTGCCCGATGCGTTCGGGCCGGAGTCGTTGTCGTGAAGCGGGGCATCATTGCGGCCGTGGGTCTTCTGGCGCTGGCACTCGCCGGCTGTCAGGATCGGATCACGACCCCCGGGACCTGTCCTGATCTCTGCCCGGGTGATCCGATCATCATTCGGGACACCACGATTCTGCCGATCGTCGGCGGCGATTCGACGTTCTTTGGCTATGCCGATCGCTCCGATCGGCTCGGATTGCTGGTATCGGACGGGTTGGATGTGGGCGAGTACCGCGCCTTCATCAGTTTCCCGATCGTCCGGGAAGACTCGATCGCGGTCGACAACATCATGACGAAGCTCGAGGTCGACTCGGCCGCCGTGACCTTCCAGCTCCAGTCGCGAGACACCACCGCGACCGGGCTGACGCTCTACCTGCATCGTTTCCCGCTCGGGGCTGCCGACACCACCATCAGCTTCGACAGTCTCCAGACGCTTTTGGCCAACACGCCGATCGTCGACAGCATCGTGGTGCCGGATACGCTCAAGTCCGGCCGGATTGGTGCGTACCTGACGGGCGACGACATCGACAAGGTGCGCACCTCCGCCGCCGACAGCGGCCGGGTTGCCTTCGGGATTCGGGTCCGCGCCAGTAAGCCCACCGGTGTGCGGCTCGGTGTCGACAACCTCGGATCGACCAATGCGCCCACCTTCGAGTTTCGCGGGCGGGTCGAGGTGGCGGATACCAGCAAGCTGCGCCAGTCGGCCCTGGTACGACCTGCCGACATCGCGACCTTCGGATACGTCGGGACACTCGATCGTTCGATCGATGCCGATCCGGATCTGCTGTACCTTGGCGGTCCGGCCACGGGGCGCGGCCTGATTCGGTTTGCCATTCCCCCGGGCATTCGAGACTCGGCGGAAATCGTCCGCGCCACGCTGGAACTGACACCGGCCCTGCCGTTCTCCGGACTGCCGAACAATCTGTTCGGCGACAGCGTCTCGGTGCGTGGCGTCATTGCCGATCTCGGCGCCAAATCGCCCACTTTGAATCAGGGCAGTCTGGTGTGGGCCGGGCGGATGCACGAAGGGACCACGACGCCGGTCTCGATCGAGATCACCGTCCTGGCCAAAGAGTGGCAGCAGCCCGGCGGACCGCCCCCGGCGCTCTTCATCACCCATCTCGAAGAAGTCTATGGTGGCGGCTTCATGCAGCCGGTGTTCTTCTCGACGCGCTCACCTACCGGTGGGCCTCGGCTGCGGATCACGTATGGCTTGCCCACCAATCCGGGGAGACCGTAGCATGCGCCGTTTGTTGTTGCTCGCGGCCCTGACCGGGTTGGTGGCGCCGGTACTCGAGGCGCAGTCGTCGCAGTTTGGTGTGCGCGGGTTGGGCATTCCGTTGCGGCCCTACTCGCCGCGCTCTCTGTCGGCCGGCGGGGCGATTGCTCTGTTCGATCCGGAGTCGAGCGCCAACCCGGCGGCGGTGGCGTCGATCTTCCAGTTCACCTCGCTGTTCAGCACTTCGCAGAACTTCCGGAACTCCACCAATCCGTTCGGCTCGCAGTCGGGGCGGGACAATCGGTTTCCGCAGATCGTGGCCGCCGGTCCGGTGGGCGGCACACCGTTCGGCGTGTCGGTGAGCCTGTCCGGGTACACCGATCGCAGCTATACGCTCGGTACGGTGACGGAAGTGGAGCTACGCGGCCAGCAGGTTCAGGTCTACGACACGCTGAGCTCCCGCGGGGGACTCTCGGATCTTCGCCTTGCCAGCGGCTGGCAGGTCGCCCCCTGGTTGCAGGTGGGGCTTGGTCTGCACGCGATCACCGGTCTCAATCGCGTCGAAAACCGGAAAGCGTTTTCCGATTCGGCTTATGCCGGAGCCAACGAGCGGACCGATCTCTCCTATCTCGGCCTCGGCGCCTCGGTCGGCGCGACGGTCCGGCTGCATCGCAGCATTTCGTTGGCCGGGACGTACCGGAACGACGGTCACCTCAAGGTCGATCGCGATAGCTTGCCGATCACCCGGATCGACCTGCCGACGGCGTGGGCCGTCTCGGGACGCTGGCAACCCACGATGCGGTTTACCTGGGCTGCGGCGTATCAGCAGAAGCAGTGGAGCGCCTCCCGGGCCGATATCCTGGCGCAGGGCGGCATCGGCGCGGAGAACACCTACGAGGTGTCGACCGGCATCGAATGGCTCCAGGAAACCCGGAATCCGCAGCATCGTCCGATCCGGCTGGGCGGCCACTACGCCACCTTGCCGTTTCCGATCCTGACCGGGCGGCAGCCCCACGAGTACGGGATCTCGCTGGGCACCGGGTTCCGGTTCACGCAGGGACGGGGCGGGATCGATCTGGCGGTCCAGCAGCTGTGGCGCTCCGACGGGGCGAGCTACACCGAGCGGGCCACGGTGGTGACGCTGGGTGTCTCGATCCGGCCGTGAGGACCTGACGTCATGAAGCGGGTCTATATCGAAACCTACGGCTGCCAGATGAACGCCGCCGACACCGAGCTGATGTTCGGTGTGCTCGGTGAGCACGGGTACGACCGGGTCGACGATCCGGCAGCTGCGGACATCATGCTGGTCAATACCTGCGCGGTGCGCGATCATGCCGAGCAGCGGGTGGTCGGCCGAGTCGGCGAATTGCAGCGGTACAAGCGGGCAGGGTCGGTGCTCGGGGTCGTCGGGTGCATGGCCCAGCGTCTGGGGACCGATCTGCTCGATCGGGTTCCCAAGCTCGACCTCGTGGTCGGCCCGGATGCCTATCGCAACTTGCCCACGCTGATTCACGATGCCGAGTCGGGAGTCCGTGGCGCCGATACCACATTCCGCTCCTGGGAACATTACGAAGACGTGCCTGCCGCCCGGGATGCCGGACCCAAGGCGTTCGTTACGGTGCAGCGCGGCTGCGATTACAAGTGCACCTTTTGTATCGTGCCCACCACGCGCGGTCCGGAGCGGAGTCGCCGGCTGGCCGACGTGGTGCGCGAGGTCGAAACGCTGGTCGTCTCCGGCGTGTCGGAAGTGACGTTGCTCGGTCAGACCGTCAATTCCTATCATGATGGGGAGTCGGACTTTGCGGCCTTGCTCCGCGCCGTCGGAGCGGTTGATGGCGTGCGGCGGCTTCGCTTCACCAGTCCGTATCCGACAGACTTCACCCCGGCCGTGATCGCGGCGATGGCCGAAACGCCCGCCGTATGCGAACACGTGCATCTGCCGGTGCAGAGCGGGTCCAATGCGGTTCTGCGCCGGATGCTGCGGCGCTACACCCGGGAACGGTACCTCGAGGTGGTGCAGCAGCTGCGCGACGCCATTCCTGGCATGACCTTTTCGACGGATATCATCGTCGGCTTCCCGGGCGAAACCGAGGAGCAGTTTGCCGAGACGGTCAGCCTGATCGGCGAGGCGGGGTTCGACGACGCGTACACCTTCCGGTATTCGCCGAGGGATGGCACGCCGGCCACCCGGCTGAAGGATCACGTGCCCGACGATGTCTCGGCCGAGCGCCTCGATCGGTTGATCAACGTGGTGCGGACGCAGTCGCGCCGGAAAAACCTCGAGCGGGTCGGTACGGTCCATGAAGTCCTGGTGGAGCAGCCGGCCAAGCGCGGCGGCATGCTGGCGCGGACCCGAACCAACCTGATGGTTCTGCTCGATCTGGGACCCGAGTCGGTTGGTGAGTATCGGACGGTGCGCCTGACGGGAACGACGGGTTCGACCTATACGGGAACCACGGTAGCTGGGCATTCTCTGGCGGTCTTGTGATGAAACTCAAGAATGCGGTCGAGGATCATGTAGTCGAGGCGTACGACAGCCTGCGGCCGCATTTTCCCGAGTTCTGCGGGTGTGAGATGTGCCGTGCCGACGTGATCGTGTTTGCACTCAACCGATTGCCGCCGCGCTATGTGGCCACGCTCGAAGGGGCCGTGGTCACCGAGGTCAGCCTGGACAAGCAGCAGGGCCGGGCCTCGATCGACGTCGCCGTGATGGACGGCTTCCGGCGGGTCACGATGTCACCGCGATGCGGGAGCGGCACCTTCGCCTGATTTCGCGGTGATTTGATGCGCTGAGTGCCGGAATGGTACTCGGTGACCAGGGGGAGCACGGTACTCTGAACCGTGCTCCCCATTCGTTTGCCGTCACCGGTACTGATCGGGCTGGCGGCCTTTGCTGCCGGAGTGGCGGCCGGGCTGTTCCGGCAGCCTCTGGTCGGCATGGCGGTCTGTTTGCTCGGCGCCCTTGCCGCGTTGATTGCGCGGTTTGGGCTGCGTCGGCCGGCGGAGGCGGTGATCGGCCTGGTGGTCGCGGTCGGAGCGGGGCACGGCCTCCTGGCGCGGCGTCTGGACGGGGCTCGCTGTGCAGAACGGATGGCCGAGGCGTCCTATCGGCTCGAAGTGCTGGTGCGGGAACCGATCCCGTCGGGGCAGATGGGCGCGGTCGAACCCCAGGGCGCCGGATGCGCAGGAACTGTGATGGTCCGCCATCGCCGTCCCGATACGCTCTGGGCCGGGACGCGGGTCGTGCTCGAGGGCAGCTGGCGGCCGCGCACCGGACCCTGGCGCGCAGGCGGCGGTGTCCTGGCCGTACGCACGGTCACGGTACTCGACTCGGCGGCGAGCGCGGGCCTCGAGTCACGACTCCGCAACCGTTTGCTGCGGAGTGCCGGGACGCTCTACGGCGCTCGGGCCGGTGTGATCCAGGCGCTGGTGCTTGGCACACGCGGCACCATCGATCCGACCCTGGGCGACGCGTTCAGCCGTTCCGGTCTGGTCCATCTCCTGTCCATCAGCGGTTTTCACGTCGGCCTGGTCTGGGGCTGGGTGCTGCTCATCTTGCGAGCGGCCGGACTCGGGAGACATGCCGCTGTTGGCGCGGCCATCGTGGTGGTCGGCTACGTCATCTTCGTCGGCGCTGCGCCGCCGGCGGTTCGGGCGGCGCTCCTGGCGATCGTGCTGGCCATCGAACGGCAGCGGCAGCGGAATCCGTCATCGGGGGCGCTGTTTGCCACGGTGGCGTTCGGGGTGCTGCTGATCGACCCGTGGGCCGTGACCGATCTCGGTGCCTGGCTCTCGGTGACGGCGCTCTGGGGCGCCACGGCGGCCAGCCGCTGGAGCGATCGCGCCTTGGGCGAGAGTCAGTGGTGGCGGGTCATTGCAGGTTCGATCGGCGCCACTCTCGCGACGGCGCCGCTGACGGCGTGGGTCTTTGGGACGGTTCCGGTGGCCGGCGTGCTGCTCAACCTGGTGGCCATTCCGATGACGGCGTTTGCGGTGCCTGCCGTGATTTTCAGCCTGATCGTCGGGCCGCTCGTGCCGGTGGTGTCCGGGGCCTTTGCGGCGGGGGGCGGAACGCTGCTGGCGGCTCTCGAGCTGCTTGCGGTGCATGGAGGGGCCGCGCCGGGGGCGGCTCTGGTCTTCGAGCCGGGCCTTTGGCCCGCCCTGGTGGCAACTGGAGGGGTGGTCACGGCGGTCGTGGTGTTCGGCAACCGCCAAACGGCGCGCGAGGCGGCCCGCCGGCTGCTTTGGATCGGGGCTGTCGGGGGCGCGCTGCATTCGCTGGTGGCGTGGTTCCCCGTAGCTCACACGGGGTCTCGGCTGACGTTACATTTTCTCGACGTCGGGCAAGGCGATGCCACGCTGATCGAGACCCCGGCCGGGCGCTGGATGCTGATCGATGCCGGGCCCTCCGACCGGCAGTTCGATGCGGGTCGTCGGGTCATCATTCCGTATCTCAGGCGACAGGGTGTCAGGCGGCTCGAGGCCGTCTTTCTCTCCCACGGTCACCGGGATCACTACGGCGGGCTCGAGGCGGTGCTCGACGCGATGCCGGTGGGCCGCATCTTCGAGCCGGCGGTGCGGATTCCCGATCCAGGCTACCTTGCATTGCTGGACGGCATTGCCGACCGGGAGATCCGCTGGGCGCCGCTTCGCGCCGGTGCGCGGCTGGCGATCGACGGGGTGCTGGTCGAGGCCCTGCATCCGGATACGACCTGGAGCGATTGGGAGCTCGATCTCAACGAAGACTCCTCGGTGCTCCGGATCACGGCGGGCAGTTTTCAGGCGCTCTTTCCCGGCGACGCGGGATTTCCCGTCGAGGCAGCGCTCGCCCCGCGGTTCGGTCCGACGGAGCTGCTCAAGGTCGGGCATCACGGTTCCCGGACCGCGAGCGGCGAGGTGCTGCTTGGTGCGCTCAGGCCGACGGTGGCGGTGGTGAGTGTCGGGGCGCGCAATCGCTACGGGCATCCGACGCCCGAAGCGCTGGGCAGGCTGGCGGCGGCCGGCGCCGCGACGTGGCGCACCGACCAGGACGGCACGGTCACCGTGCAGGTCGAGGACACATTCATGGTGATACGCAGCCGCCGAGGGCGCGCGACGTATCCGATCAACCCGTGACTTTTCGAGGAACGACATCGCATGGCGATCCATACCGGACCGATCGTGACGATCGAGCACTTCATTCTCGACCAGGAACGCCGCTATCCGCAGGCGACTGGTGAACTTTCGAATCTCCTGTACGACTTTGCCCTGGGCGCCAAGATCGTCGCGGGGGCCATCCGCCGGGCCGGCCTGGTCGACATCCTGGGCTCGGCCGGCAACACCAACGTGCAGGGCGAGGAGCAGAAGAAGCTCGACGTCTACGCCAACGACACGTTCAAAAATGTGATGGCCCACACCGGCCGTGTCTGTGTGATGGGATCGGAAGAGGATGAAGAACTGATTCCGATTCCCGACGGATGGCCGCAGGGCAAGTACGCGGTGCTCTACGACCCGCTCGACGGATCGTCCAACATCGACGTCAACGGCGCGGTCGGCACCATCTTCAGCGTCTATCGCCGCAAGTCGAACGACGGGCACGGCACCATGGACGACGTGCTGCAGCGCGGCACCGAGCAGGTTGCGGCAGGGTACGTGATGTATGGCTCGAGTGTGATGATGGTGTATACCACCGGCCAGGGCGTGCATGGCTTTACGCTCGACCCGACGATCGGCGAGTTCCTGCTGTCGCACCCCAATATCCGGATTCCCGAAGTCGGGGCGTACTACAGCGTCAATGAGCGCAACTTTGGCCGCTGGAACCGTGGGATCCAGCGGGCCGTGCGCGCCTTCCATGGCGACACGCCGGAGCGGATCGCGGGGAAGAACAGCCGCTACATCGGATCGCTGGTCGCCGATTTCCATCGCAACATGCTGGCAGGCGGCGTGTTCCTTTATCCCGCCGATACCAAGAACGTCAACGGCAAGCTGCGGCTCACCTATGAAGCCAATCCGATGGCGTTCATTGCGGAGCAGGCGGGCGGCGCGGCCACCAACGGGCTGGACCGGATTCTCGATCTCGAGCCGGCGGCGCTGCACCAGCGGACCCCGCTGGTGATCGGATCGAAGCAGGACGTCCAGTTCGTCTCCGATATTCTGGCGGAGACGGCGGCGGAACAGCAGGCAGCGGAGGCCGGGCGTGGGCAATAACCATCCCGGCCTGCTTCCCGTCGATCCGGTTGTTGGTCCGAACGCCTGGTCCGGTGATGTCGGTGTGCCGGGTCAGTGGCCCTACCTGCGCGGCGTCCAGCCCACCATGTACACCGGCCGCCTCTGGACCATGCGGCAGTACGCGGGGTTCGGTACGGCCGAGCAGACCAATGCGCGCTTTCGGCTGCTGCTGGATGCGGGGCAGACGGGGTTGTCGACGGCGTTCGATCTCCCGACCCAGATGGGCTACGACTCCGATCACCCGATGGCAACGGGCGAGGTGGGGCGGGTCGGTGTCGCGATCGATACGGTCGACGACCTGGCGGTGCTGTTCCGCGGCATTCCGCTCGACAAAGTCTCGACCTCGATGACCATCAATGCGACGGCGGCCATCCTGCTCGCGATGTACATCGTCGTGGGAGAAGAACAGGGTGTGGCTCCGCAGGCGTTGTCGGGCACCATTCAGAACGACGTGCTCAAGGAATACATCGCGCGCGGGACGTACATCTATCCCGCGGAGCCGTCGCTTCGGCTGATCACTGACATCTTCCGTTTCGTCGCCGATCAGAAGATGAACTTCAATCCGATCTCGATCAGCGGCTATCACATTCGCGAAGCGGGCGCGACGGCGGTGCAGGAGGTCGGCTTCACGTTGGCCAACGCGCTGGAATACGGCCGGCGCGCCATTGCCGCCGGGATTCCGATCGAACGGTTCGGGCCTCGGCTCTCGTTCTTCTTTGCGGCGCACAACGATCTCTTCGAAGAGGCGGCCAAGTTCCGGGCGGCGCGGCGGCTCTGGGCCCGGGTATCGCGTGAACGTCTGGGCGCCGATGATGCCACGGCCAAGCTGCGGTTCCACACTCAGACCGGCGGGGTCACCCTGCAGGCGCAGCAACCACTCAACAATGTGGTGCGCGTCACGGTGCAGGCGCTGGCGGCAACCCTGGGTGGCACCCAATCGCTGCACACCAACGGCTATGACGAAGCGCTGGCGCTTCCTACGCAGCAGGCGGCCACGCTCGCGCTCCGGACCCAGCAGATCGTGGGGTACGAATCCGGCCTCGATCGGACCGTCGATCCGCTGGCGGGGAGCTACTACGTCGAGAGCCTGACGGATCGGATCGAAGCGGCGGCGTTGGCGCTGATCGATGAGGTCGATGCCATGGGCGGCGCGGTAGCGGCGGTCGAATCCGGATTCTATCAGGACCGGATCGCCGAGGCGGCGTATGAGCTGCAGAAGGCGCAGGACGACGGCCGGGTGACGGTGGTCGGGGTGAACCGGTTCACCAGTGACGAGCCGCCGCCGGTGATCGAGACGCCCAATTTCCCGGCGCTCGAAGCCGAACAGAAGGCAGCGGTCGGTTCGGTGCGCGCCAAGCGGAATGCGTTGGCTGTGTCCGATTCCCTCGAGTCATTGGGTCAGGCTGCGTCGGGAGCCGAGACGCTGATGCCGCGGATCATCGATGCGGTTCGTGTCCGGGCCACCCTGGGTGAGATCAGCGATGTCCTGCGACGGGTCTGGGGAACATATCAGCGATGAGCGAGCGCCGGTCGAGCTATCAGGCCCACCGGATCATGGTGACCAGGAGCGCCCGGTACTACACGCTGGGCGATCCGCAGGGTGCCGATGAAGTTTGGGTGGTGCTGCACGGCTATAGCCAGCTTGCCGCGACCTTTCTGCGCTGGTTCGAGCCGGCGGCCGCGCCCAGGCGAGCCATCATCGCTCCGGAGGCGTTGTCGCGGTCGTACTACGACGAGACCACGGCCCGGCGGGTCGGCGCGTCGTGGATGACCAAGGAAGACCGTGAGGCGGAAATCGGCGACTATCTCCGCTATCTGGATCAGCTGGCCGATCAGGTGCTCGGCACCATTCCCCCGCGGGCTCGGTTGGAGGTCCATGGATTTTCGCAGGGAGCGGCCACCGCCAGTCGGTGGGCAGCGCTAGGTCGGCATCCCGCCGATCGCCTGGTGCTGTGGGGTGGGCTGGTGCCGCCGGATCTCGACCTCGAGCGATTGCGGATGGGGCTGCGTGGCGGATTGATGATGCTGATTGCCGGTACCACCGACCGATACGTCTCTCAGGACGCCTTACGCAACGAGCACTCCCGCCTCACCGGCGTCGGACTCGCGGCAACGGTGCGCTCGTTCACCGGTGGTCATTCGGTCGATCGGAGTACGCTCGTCGCCATCGCGTAGAGGCGTCGACAGCCTCGTCGCAGGCTTTCAAGAGGGCCCTTATCAGCGTGGGGAGAGAAAGGCGATGACGTCGACCGTCTTCACGTGATTGCATCCTCCGGTCTTGACGTGGATTCCCGACTTGGACCAGTCCTGGTAGCCGTCGGTACGGATCGTCACAGAATAGTGCCCTGCACGTTCGAACATGAATTGGTAATAAGGGTGAGAAATCAGCGGCTGGTCCGGGAGCGGGTACGTTTCGACGCGGCTTCCATCGGAAACCCGGATGTGCGATCCCACCGTGGGGGGCTTCCTGGTCGCATTGTCCAGGATGGCGACTCTGATACCCGGCCTGCCTTCCGAAGTGCAATCTCCGGTGGGAAGCACGCCGCACCCTGCGCCGAAGGTCAGCAATACGGCAGCAAGCGCCAGGTATCCCGGATATCGGTCCGAGCTGCGAGACCATGCCATAGCGACCTCCTGCCGGTGCGGACCATGGTACGTGAGGATATGTAAGGTGGTCTCGTTTTGCGGGCCTGCCAAGAGTTTCTGATATTGTACCCGGATGGTATCGTACGGGCACTACCGGAGGAGGGACGTATGGAGACCCGATGGATTGCCGCAATCTTCGCACGGGACCTGGACACCTGGCGGAAGGAGATCCTGGCTTTCCCAGACGAAGCCAGCATCTGGGCGACGCTCCCTGGCGTCACCAACTCGGCCGGGACACTCACGCTGCACATCGCCGGCAACCTCTCTCACTTCGTCGGCGCGGTGCTGGGCGGGAGCGGCTACGTCCGTGACCGCGATCGGGAGTTCGCAGCGCGGGACGTGCCGCGCGCCGAACTCCTGGCGACTCTCGACGACGCCGGTCGTGCAGTTCAGGCGGCGCTCGGTGGTGCACGCCCCATCGATCTCGAGGCGGCGTATCCCGAGGTGGTGGCCGGCCGGTATCGCGTCGTCACTGGCGATTTTGTGGTGCATCTCGTGTCCCACTGCGCCTTTCATCTGGGGCAGGTGGGGTATCTCCGGCGAATCCTCACGGGAGACGCGATGTCGACGGGAGCGGTAGGCATTCCGTCGCTCGCGACCGCGCACGAGGTGAAGGCGGGCTGAGTCGTCCTGGTCCGTGCTCGGTCACCTCGATTCAGTGAGTTATACTCGAGCACGGCTCGGTCCGATATTCACCCATTCTTCCTCGTTATTGACAAGCAGCCAGGGGCTCCGTAGCGTAGCTAGTGCACGCTGCTGACTTCATGTGGAGCTACCCCCATGAGCGGCTCACCTGGCAGGGCTAAATCTGTACCTCGGTTTTCGCGATCGCTGTGCTTGCCGAGATCGTTCTGGGCTATTGTCGCCATGGTGTCGAGTCCTGTCGCGGCACCTGGGCAGTCGGCGCCGATGGAGACGGTCATTCCTTCGGCAGCTCTCTGTAGTGCCTGTCGGATCGAGATTGGCACGGCATCTCGTATCGTTGGGGCGGGAGCGGAAGGTTTTGCGTCGATTCCGATCAGCGTTGCGGTTGCTCGAAATGGAAATGTGTTTGTCGGCTTGTCTGACTCGGAAAGACTTCCCTGGGTGGTAGGACGGGACGGAAAAGTCCGGGCTGTCGGGCGACAGGGAAGAGGCCCCGGAGAGTTCGGTCGTGCCACCTTTCTCACGGTAATCCCCGGGGATACGCTCATCGTCCTCGACATGGGGAATGCCCGAATGAGCTTCCATGATCCCCAGCTTCGCTATGTGCGCTCCGCACCGGCTCCGATGGAAACCATGGGAGTCACGTGGGTGAATGCGTCGGAGGCTGTGTTGCTCAATGCGATTATCCGGGACCGGGAGCGTATCAATCTCCCTTTTCACCTGTTTGATCGTCTCGGGAATGCGCGTGGTAGCTTTGGACCGCCACAGCCTACCGTGACGCCTGGCAATGAAAGCCTCTCTCGTCGATTCGTGATGGCAGCGATCAGGACGGGCGGTTTGATCACTGCTCGCATCGTCGACAACCGCCACGAAATCGGGATCTGGGACACCGATGCCCGACGCCTCATTCGACGGGTATCGGTCGAGTCCCATCCGGTCGCTGTTTCAAAGTCGCGGGACGGGTACCCGACGCCCGCGCGGTATATTGCCGCGATAGGCCAAGATGCTCGAGGCCGTGTTTGGATCCTCGAGATTGTTCCCGATCGACAGTGGCGCCGTGGAGTTGTCGCTGAACCAATCGGCGAGGGGCGTTCGGATAAGAAAGGATGGCGAATCATCGATCAGGATTTCGAAAAATATTACGATACGAATATCGAAGTTCTCGATCTTGAAGCGGGTCGAGTGCTGGCTCGATCCCGGATTGACCAATCATGTCGCTTTGTCACGCCACAGCTCGAACTCATGTGTGATCAACGAAACGATGATGGAACCTACGGCCTATCGATACACACGGTTAGGCTCGACCAAACTGTGAAGAGATAGGTCCGCGATGAGTCGTCGTGGTGTGATCGGAGTCGTTGCGTCTGTCTCCCGGTCAGCTTCTACGGACCTTTCGCTCATGATACGCTATCGACGCAGACGCTTCTTTCGGGATTCGGAGGACGCCGAGCAGGTATAGGGCTATCGGCTCCCGCCGGTGTGAGCCGCGACGGTCTCAGAAGCATCGGCGTTGTCCTGAAGCAGCTCTGCCAGGATATTGCCCACCTGGGTTGCTTCGAGCAGGAACGCGTCGTGGCCGAGGAGTGAGGTGATCTCCCGATAGGTGGCGCCGGCTCCGGTGGTCCAATCGCGAACGTCTCGAGCATAAAACAAGCGGTCCGAGTCGACGCCGATGCCGGTGACGTGTCCGGTGAGCAGCCGGAGCGCGCGCGCCGTGCCGCCCCGACCGCGCCCGATGTCGTGCGCGTCCATCGCGCCCAACAGAGTGAGGTAGCTCTCGGCGTGAAAACGCGCCCGGAGCTTGGCCGCGTGATGGTCGAGGTAGCCCGCCAGGGTGCGCGGCACGCCAGGTCCGAAGCGCGTCTCGAACTCCTGGTCGGTGCGGAAGGTCATCATGCCCACCATGCGAGCCAACCCCATGCCTTCGTCGCCCCACTGCCGGATGGCGGTGCGCTGGATGTGGTTCCAGCCCAGCACGTCGGCCGAGGTGCGGGCCGGCGCCGCGAATACGGCGGTTCGGAGTGCCCGGTGCGGGTGTAGCAGGTTCCATTCGAGGGCCACCATCCCGCCCAGCGAACCACCCGTCACGAGCGCTACGCGATCTACGCGGAGCGCGTCGACCAGGTGTCCCACCAGGCGCGCCATGTCACGTGGCGTCACGGCGGGAAACGGTCCTGCGCGGCTGTCTGGGCCGGTGGTCCCGTAGCAGGAGCCAAGCAGGTTGGGGGCGAGGACGGCGTGATGGGCGGGGTCGATCGGCTTGCCCGGACCGATCACCGCTTTCCACCAATCGCCTGCGGCATCCGGTGTCCCGGTGAGCGCGTGCAGGACTACGACCAGGTTGTCGCGGGCCGTGTTGAGCTCACCGTCCAGGTAGTACGCCTGCTCGACCCCGGTCAGCACCTCGCCGGACTCGAGCAGGAACGCGTCCACCAGGTGACGCCGAAGCACGCGCTCCGTCATGCGGAGGTGGCGATCCGGAGCGCGCGGTCCAGATCGTCCGTCAGGTCGGCCACGTCCTCGATGCCCACCGAGAGCCGCACCAGATCCGCCGAGACGCCTGCCGCCGTCCGCTCGGTTTCGGAGAGCTGCTCGTGGGTGGTCGACCAGGGGTGGATGATCAGACTCTTGGCATCGCCCACGTTGGCGAGGAGCGAGAAGAGCTTGGTGGCCGACGCGGTCCGACGCGCCGCGGCCTCACCGCCTTTGACGCCGAACGTCAGGACGCCGCCGAAACCGCCCTCGAGGTAACGCTTGGCGAGCGCATGGCTCGGGTGTGACGGCAGGCCAGGGTAGGAAACCCACGTCACCAGCGGATGTTGCTCCAGGAATCGGGCGACGGCGAGCGCATTGGCCGCGTGCCGCTCGATCCGCAGGTGGAGCGTTTCCAGACCCTGCAGGAAGAGGAACGCGTTGAACGGCGAGAGCGCGGCACCGATGTCGCGGAGCAGAACCACCCGGAGCCGGATCGCGAAGGCAATCTCGTTGAAGGTCGGCGCGAACTGGAGCCCGTGATACGCGGGATCGGGGTCGACGAAAAACTCCTTGAACCGCGGCGATGCCGACCAGTCGAATTTGCCGCTGTCGATCACCACACCACCGATCGCAGTGCCGTGCCCGCCGATCCACTTGGTGGCCGAATGGACTACTATATCGGCGCCGTGCTCGATCGGGCGGGAGAGAATCGGGGTTGCGAAGGTGTTGTCGACGACGAGCGGCACACCCGCTTCGTGCGCAACCGCGGCGATGGCGCGGAGGTCGGGCACATCGAGGCGTGGGTTGCCGATGGTCTCGACGAAGACTGCCCTGGTCGTCTCATCGATGGCGTCCCGGAATGCATTCGGATTGCTGCCGTCGACCAGGCGCACCGTGATGCCCAGGCGTGGGAAGGTGCTCTGGAAGAGTGTGACGGTCCCGCCGTAGAGCGACGACGACGCGACGATCGAATCGCCCGCCTTGGCCAGGTTGAGCAGCGCGAGTGTCTGCGCCGATTGCCCGCTCGCCGTGGCGATCGCTGCAACGCCACCCTCGAGTGCCGCAATCCGGCGCTCGAAGACGTCGTTGGTCGGGTTCATGATGCGGGTGTAGATGTTGCCGAATTGCCGCAGTCCGAAGAGGTCGGCAGCGTGCTCGGCGTTGTCGAACACGTACGATGTTGTGGCGTAGATTGGCACGGCCCGAGCATTGGTAGCGGGGTCGGCGTTTTCCTGGCCCACGTGGATGGCGCGGGTGCCCAAACCGTAGACCGGCGGGGTCTCGGCGGCAGTCGTGTTGTCGGTAACGGCGGTCGTCATGGTGTCCTCGAGGTGCATGAAAATTAAAAGGCCCCGCGATGAGGCGGGGCCGGGTCCGGTGCGTGCGTCGTATTTGTGCTGGCGACGTAACTACGTACCGATCCTCCGACCCCGGCAGGGCCCACAACACATCATCGCCGCCGACATGGCCGGCGCCGAGAGGATCGTGGAGAGGAGAGTACGGTTCATGACGATCAGGCACACATTCTGAAAGTTCGACAACCTGCAACCCAGGAAATAAGCGTTCGGGCAGGGGACGTTGTCAAGCGAGACCCGTTCGAGCTCTATTTCGGCGACCGTGGCACAAGTAGAGATCAAGGGCGGGATCGACCTCGAACTCCGCGCGCTGCACCTGGCTGCCGCGGAGCGCCTATGTCCCGGACGATCAGCCGGGTTTCGAAGCCATGATCGGTCGCCCGTTTGCGCAGGGGGCGGAGTACTTCGAACTCTATGCGCAGCTGCCGATAAGAAAAGCATAGGCGGTTATACGCAGCTATCGTACCGGTCGCCGTCAACGGCGATCCAGCGGCGGCGGAACGAACCGCTGCGACACGCGTTCGAACGCATGCGCGATCTCCAGCAGGCGGATGTCGCTTCCCGGCAGCCCGGAGAACGACACGTTGCCGGCCGGCATTCCGTCACTCCCGTATCCCCCTGGGACCGACACTTCGGGCGTGCCCAGCCAGTTGCCGTAGCTGAGGGTGGTGGGGGTACCCGGCCACCGATCCGCCGCAAGGGGAGCGGGGAACGGCATCGTCGGATGCAGGATCGCGTCGATCCGCTGCTCCCTGTAGCGTTCCGTCATGATTGCGATCACCGCCTCACGTGATCGCGCGAAGGAGACCCCCGCCGGGTCCTGTTCATAGGGTTGCTCGATCAGGACGGCCATCGCGTCCCAGCTTTCAGGCAGGACGTCATAGAACGAGCGGAAAATGGCCAGGCCCTTGCGCACCGAGGCGCGGGCATCGCCGCCGTGGCGTTGGAAGTAGCGCAGTAATGCATTGGCGGTCGGCCCCGGCGAGCGTGGGTCCGGACGGACGTCGCCCCGGGCGCTGGCGGCATCCATGAACTGCTGGCGATAGGTGCCCGGCGCGGTGCCCGGTTCGAACGGCTCGACGATGGCGCCGGCTGCGCGGAGGTCGGCGATGGCACGATCGATCACCGCGACCGACTCGGCGCTCATCCGTTCGCGCGGGAAATACGAAGCGGGGAGCCCGATCCGCACGCCGGCCAAGGCATCGTCCTTGAGCGCAGCCAGCGATCCATACCGCCAGGCTCCGGTCCGGGCCAAGCCGTCGGATGTGTCAGGGCCGGCGAGCGCATCGAGCATCAGCGCGGCGTCGGCGACGGTTCGCGCCATCGGACCATGCGTATCGAGATAGGGCCAGGTCGGCAGCACGCCCGTGCGCGGGACCAGCCCGAAGGTCGGCTTGACGCCCACGACACCGGAGAACTGCGCCGGGATCCGGTTGGAGCCTCCATCGTCGGTACCGAGCCCCGCGAAGGCGATCCCGCACGCGGCGGCTACGGCAGACCCGGCGCTCGATCCGCCCGGCGTCTTCGTCAGGGTCGGGTCATACGGGTTCCACACCTGACCGGTGAGCGATGAGGTCCCGTTGCCGCGATAGGCAAAGTCGTCGGCTGCGGTCTTGCCGAGGATCACTCCGCCGGCTGCGCGGAGCCGCGCGACTTCGAGCGCATCCTGACCGACCGCTTCAGGAAAAAGTTCGGCCCAGACGGCGCTCGATCCCGTTGTCGGCAGACCCGCCATGTCGTAGATCGACTTGGCAAAGAGCGGGACCCCGTCGAGCGGGCCACGGAGCGCTCGGCGCCGCGCGCGTTCGTCCGAAGCAGCCGCTTCCTTCATGGCGGTGTCGTCCGCCAGGAGGTCGACCAGATGGAGGCGGCCATTGAGGGCTCGGCACCGCTCGAGCGCAGCCCGAACAACTTCGGTAGCCGTCCAGTCACCCCGGACTCGGCCGGCCTGATACTCGAGAATGGTTCCTGCGAGCGGGTCGGCGGGAAGCGTCGGCCAGCGAAGGAGCGGAACGGCAAAGAGGCCGCTCAGGATTTGTAGCGCGTCACGTCGCGACATGGACATAGTGAAGTTGGGTACGCCGTCAGTGAAAGCCGTGCCAGACCTCGCGCTTGACCAGATCGCGGAGATGCTCCGACTTGGGTCGCTTGGATGCGTCGGGATAGATCCGCTTGCCCGCGTCGTCCATCTTGGCCGAGAAGCTGTCGAGTTGCGTGCGGTCTTTGAAACGGAAAACGCGAAGATGGGTCCACTCGCCGTTCGGCTCATCGGGTTTGTATGTACGGAGCTCTTCGAACGCGCCCGCCTTCTGCGCTTCGACATCGATCGGCTCGGCCACCTCGCGGATGTACTTCTCGTATTCCGCTTCCATGCCGGGCTTTGCTTTCCAGTACAACGCGACGAAAACGGGTTCCTGGGCAGCGGACGGTGCCGCCGAAAGTACAGCAATTGCCAGCAGGGTCGTGACGGATCGGATCATGATGGGCGTCTCGCTATCTGGCGAGGGTCGACGGGCGGACGAATTCCGAAATGTACGACGCAGGGGGCGCATCGTGGTAGATGACCTGGTCCGCGACCCGGGTCCCCTCGGCGGGACCACTGCGCGGTTGCATTGCGGGACGGAATACGTTCTGATCGCTGGCGACGGGCCGTCGTTCGGACTATACTGGCCTGACCGGCTCGATACTCGGTGGCCAGCGTTTCCCGCCAGCACTTCCGCTCCCTGTACCAGGCACACGCCGATCATGAATCTCTCAGACGATTCCGGAGAAGTCACGATCCTGCTGAAGGCCTGGTCTGACGGCGATCGGTCGGCGGGAGACCGGCTCTTCTCGATCATCTATGGTGAACTGCGCCGTCTGGTTCGCGGCCAGATTCGCCGCGCCAATATTCCGGTCACCATCCAGGCGACCGAGGTGGTGCACGAAGCCTATCTCCGTCTCGCGAAGCAACACACGACCGATTGGCAGAGCAGGGCCCACTTCTACGCTCTCGCGGCAACCGTGATTCGGCGCCTTCTACTGGATTATGCGCGTCAACGGCTTGCGGCCCGCCGGGACAGGCGTCAGGAAGTTCCGCTCGAGGCCGCAATGGACGAGGAGGTGATGACCTTGGAGCACGCCGACGAACTGATCCAGCTCGATGCGGCGCTGGATGCGCTGCGCAGTGATGATCCGAGGCGCGCGAAAGTGGTTGAGCTCCGATACTTCGCGGGACTCGAAGTGGCAGAAATCGCCGAGGTGCTTCACGTTTCGGAGCCAACCGTCAAGCGCGATTGGGCTTTCAGCCGGGCCTGGCTGCGCACACGGCTCGGCGGGCACGACTTCGATACATCGACTTCCAATGGCTGAGCCGGCGCCCGAGTCCGAACCGGCCTCCGCGCTCGATGCGATCGCGGTGCTCTTCGCCGAGGCTCTGGAGCTGAAAGATCCCGGCGCCCGAGCGGCGCTGTTTGCGTCCGTTCGCGCGCGCGACCCGGTGCTTGCCGGAGAACTGATCGCCCTCCTCGACGCTCATCTCGCCGACCCGACGTTCCTGGCCGAGCCACTCGCCGGCAAGATCGCGAGCGTGATGGCGAATCATATGGAATCAGAGCTGTTGGGGCGCCGCATCGGTGGCTGGGAAATCGACTCGGTGTTGCATCGGGGCGGGATGGGGACGGTCTATCGCGCCCACCGGGTCGACGTGGATTTCGAGCAGCACGCCGCGTTGAAGGTGATTCGGCATGGGCTGGGAAGCCCTGAGCTGGTCCGCCGGTTCGGGCAGGAGCGGCGTCTGCTGGCGCGGCTCGAGCATCCGAATATCGCCCGCCTGCTCGATGGCGGGACCACCTCCGACGGCCTGCCGTATCTGGTGATGGAACACGTCCCCGGCGAGATGATCGATGCCTGGTGCGCACGGGAGCAGCCCTCGGTCGATCGTCTGCTCGAGGTCTTTGCTCAGATCTGTTCGGCCGTGAACTTTGCGCACCAGAATCTGGTCGTGCACCGGGATATCAAGCCGGCCAATATCCTGGTGACGCCCGATGGAACGGCCAAGCTGTTGGACTTCGGTATCGCCGAGTTGGAACGGCAGGCGGCTGAACGGGACAGCGAGCCCGAGTACGGTCGGATGCTGACGCCGGGTTACGCGAGCCCTGAGCAGTTTCGCGACGACGAAGTCGGCACCACGACGGATATCTATTCGCTTGGTGTACTCCTGTATCGGCTGGTGACCGGACAGACTCCCTATCAGGTGGACCCGGCGTCGACGCCGCAAGAGGCGGCGCGTATCGTGCTCGAGACGATTCCGCCGCCGCCCGGAGCGGCGCTTGCCGCGCGTGGTGCGCGTCTGCCGCGCCGAGTCGAGGATCTCGATGCCATCATCCTCCGGGCGCTCCAGAAAGAACCGGCCGAACGCTATCAGTCGGTCCAGGCCTTCGCCGACGACTTGCGTCGCTATGGCGAGGGTGCTCCCGTTCTCGCCCGACCATCGACTCTGGCCTATCGAGCAAAGCGTTTTGCCGGCCGAAACTGGAAGGCCCTTGCGGTCGCCGCCACCATTGCCGGACTGCTGATCGGGGGATTCTCGGCGGCCCTCTGGCAGGCCGGCGTCGCGGAACGTCAGCGAGATGTCGCTCGCGCCGAAGCGGCGACGGCCACATCGGCCGTGACCTTTCTCAAGACCGTCCTCGGATCGGCGGATCCCTGGCGGGAGACCGAGCCGGCGGAGTCGGTCGATGACGTGATCCGGATTGCCGAAACGCAGCTGGACTCGCTGCTCGGTGATCAGCCGGCGGCGCGGGCCTACGTCCTCGCCGCACTCGGCGAGGTCGCCTCGGGGCGAGGCGAACTCGATCGCGCCGATCGGTTCACGAGTGCCGCGGTGGCAATCATGGAGGAATCGCCAGCTACGCAGGGAACCAGGGTGGGAGCGATTTATCTCACCCGGGCGCTCGCGCTCCATGAGCAGGGCCGCCTTCAGGAAGCGCGGACCTTTGCGGCCAAGGCGGTGCACCGACTCGAGTCCCCAGATGCCGGGTCCTGGTCGGAGATGGCGGGTGCGCTGAACCAACTTGCGGCGCTCGACATCGAGCTGGGCGACCATATCGCCGCCGAGGCTACGCTGCGTCGCGCGATCGCGCTGCGCGACGCGAACGGTGGCGGAGAGATGCTCGTGCTGGTAGGCGTGTACAACAACCTCGCGGTCGCCCTCTCGTACCAGCCAGGTCGGCTCGAGGAGGTGGCGGAGGTCTACGCCGAAGCCGCCCGGCTCTACGAGCGCATCGGCGCCAGCGCGCCGCGCCTGGCGACGCTCCTGGCAAACCAGGCGAATGTCCTTCGGGGCTTGGATCGCATCGGCGAGGCAGAGTCCACCTTTGCCCGCGCCATTACGTTGATGACCGAGTCACTCGGTCCGGCGCACCAGTCGACCTTGACCGCCGCGGGCTCGCTTGCCTCCCTGTACGAAGCAACCGGAAGGTTCGAGGAGGCGGTCACGACACTCCGGGCTCCGCTCGCGTCTGCCCTGGCCACGCTGCCCCCGAACCATCCCACCACCGCCTATCTCCAGAATGTGCTCGGCGCCGCACTCTGTCAGACGGGCCGGCCCGGCGCGCTGGACGAGGGACTTGCCGTGTCCCGGGCTTCACTCGCTACGCGACTGGCGGCGTTCGGGGCGGAGCATTGGACGGTTGCCTCGGGTGAGTCCATCGTCGGGTACTGTCTGGTGCGATTGGGGCGCCGGAACGAAGGAGTGCCCCTGCTGGAGCGCGCGCTGGAGACCTTGCGCGCCCAACGGGGCGAGGATCAGGAGCTGACGGTGCGGACTCGGCGGTGGCTGGACCAGACGGACTAGCTCCTCCCAGTCCAGCCATAGGTGAGCCTACTGATCCGCGGACACCCGCTCGAGCCGCCAGGTCCACACGGTGGTGGTATTATCGGTGCCGTGCCTCACCACAGATCCCTGGATCAGGTTGCGATTTGCCGAATAGTTGAATGAGCTGCCGGACCCATCGTAGGCATTCAGCCAGACGATTCCAGTCGCGAAGCGATAGGCTTCCGGATTCGGAGTGAAGTCCGATGGGCAGACTTTGTTGAAGATCTCGAGCCCGCCCGTGTAGCCGTTCGCGGCGTACCAAAGGCCGGAGGCAGATGGAGTCCCAGCCGGGGTCGAGGGGTCGGTGTCCCGGATCGTGAGCCACTGGTATTCGGAATCGTTGCTCATTGTCACCCGGGTGATGGGTGATACGTAGTTGGCGCATGGGACCTCGTTCCAGGCGGTCAGCTCACCTGACACCACCACGTACCGGGTTACTCTCGGGTCGTCGGAGGCGACACGCTCGAATCGGACATTCGTCGCTTCGGAGCGGAGCGTGCCTGTGAAGCCGACCGCGTGGTGTTCACGCGAGGACGTGAATGTCCCCACCCAGGCGCTCGGCTTGTCGCGCACCCGGACCGTGTCCACCGCCAGCTTGCGCCGATCGGTGTTCGTCATCAGTGTTGCCACCACATCGTAGCTACCGGCGGTCTCGTACTGGTATGATGCGTTGGCCGCCCCGACTGTTTCGGTCGTTTCCCCGTTACCCCAATTCCACTCGATCACGAATCCGCCGGTCGGGGGGACGGGAACGGAGGCTGTCAGCTCCACCGTCCGCGTCTCGCCCTCGAGGAGGACCTCCTCGGGTTCGACCGTAAAGGGCGCCCTGGTCATGCGCATCTGCGCGACCGCGACCTGTCGGATTGCGCCACCTGCCTGGTTGACGAATGCGGACACGGTCCGGCCGATGGATGTTCCGACTGGCGCGGATTCGAGGTCCAGGTCGTCGGCAACCGAAAGCGCGTTGCCCACCGACCGTGCGAGCTCCGAACCATCCGGCCGATGAACCGAGATCGAGTTCGCCAGGACGCGGATCTGCGCAGCCTGGCTCCGGGCGACGAAGGAGAGACGGCCAGTTACCTCCGAGGTGGTCCAGGATTCCTCCGGGAGATGTTGGATCTCCACGTTCAGGTCGGGCATGCCGGCTTCAGCGGCGACCTCTCGGTTGATCGCATCCCGCTGCTCATCGGTCGTCGCCTGGCTCATCCTGTCGAGCGGGGCCATCAGGATATGCGCCCGCTCGGTTGCTATCACGAAGGACGAAAGCGGGACCAGGTTCTCGATTTGATGCGCTGCCCCGTCGCCGACGAACTGCAGCGCAATCGTCCCAAGCCCGCCGGCCCCCACGGGAACCGGGGTCGGCAGGGCCGAGGCGGGGGTCGTGAGCGAGATCGAACCGGTTGCTCCGGACACCACCGATGCGGCCACGGGTACGCCGGCTGCAACCTGCGAGATGCCGGCCACGAGACTGGGCCGTCCGGTGAGCCGCGCGCTGGCCACGATGTTCTGCAGCAGGAGCGCGTCACGTTTCGGTTTTTCATGCTGGTTGAGCGTTTGCCCCACCTCGTTGATCGCGCCGATCACCACCGACATGAATTCCCGCTGCGCCATTTGCGCGATCGCGAGCGGCGCGGCCTCCGCGTAAAAACCTTCGATCGGCAAGGACCTCACGGCGCCCTGGAACGCGGGATAGTTCTCGGCCGTCGCCACGGCCTCCAGGATGGCGATCCCTGCGCCATGTCCCTCGGGAAACGCCGCGGAACCATGGTCGCGTACGGGCCACCGGTTCATCAACGTGTTGAATTCCTCCAGGGTCGTGGCCAACTCCTTCATGTTCCTGATCGCCAGGCGGGCGATTCGGGCCACGCTCTCGTCAGCGGTGACTGACGCTCGGACGAAACCCGGCGTCGCTCGAGCTGCGGCGAGCGGCGTGGAGCCGAGGATGAGGCTGCTGTGGAGGTGTGCGGTGACGACCACCACGGATGTCGGGGTGCGGTCGACGATCGGGAGCAGCTCGATCACGTTGCGTCCCGGATCGTGGAGCGCCGGGAAGATCAGCTCGTCGTCCGTCTCCTCGACCGGAATCTCCAGTCGCATCAGACGATTGCCGCGCAGTTGCGTGGTGGAGACTTCGAGCACCGGGCCTGCCACCCGGATCCCTGCCGGCAGTGGAATGTTCGCGGGTTGCTGAGCGAGACGAAACCGCCAGTCGGCAGCGCCCGCCACCGTGCCGGCCGGAACCGTGAGGGTGAGCCCATGATATGGATGGCCCGGCTCGGTAATGCCGACCGTGCCGCCCCCGGGGCCGACGGTACCCGAGTGCTCTCCGGTTCCCGGGGTAATGCTCGCCTCGAAAACCACCGCGGGCAGTGACGCCACCTGCGCAGAGAGGCGTTGATCGCCGTTGGGTCCGAGGACCCAGCTGGTGACGCTGGCCGTTCCGGTCGCATTGGTGATGGGAGCGTTACCAGTGACGTTCCCTCCGCCAGTCGTGACGGTGAACTGGACGGTGACACCGGCAATGGGCTGGCCTTGGGCATCGCGGACGGTGACCGATGGAGCGACCGGAACGGCAGTGCCGGCCGCCGCCTGTTGCTGGTGTCCCGCTGCAAGGATCACCGCCGCGGGCGTCGGTGTGTTGGGACGGCCGGGGTCGACCGGCATATCGGATCCGCCGCAGCCCGCGAGGACCAGGCCCACGGGCAAAGCCATGAGCAGTGCGTGCGCACTCTCCATCGAGTTTCTTCCTTCCGCCCCAGGTGGCAAACGTGAATGGCCGGAGGGAGACGCGGAGGCGGCGTTCGCTTCCGTGTCGTGCCCTCTTCTGGGGTACGCGACCGCGCGCGGCGTCGCGGATCATCCGATGATCAGGAGGTCGTTCAGTCTCGGTGGGATGCGGGGTCGGACTCGGCGGCGGCGTCGGCCTCGAACTTTGCCGCGACCAGGCGGTCGACGCCTTCGCCGATCCGCCGGGCGGCGTCGATCAGGGTCGTCAGTGGCGCCAGGTCGGCCGCGCCGGCATGGAGCCGGAGCAGGTCGAGCCTGATCCGCTCGAGGGCCCCAACGCTCTCGCTCAGCCGAGCGCCTGCCGCGGCCCGGCGATCAGCCAGGATGGCCGTGTCGCCAGCGCCGGAAGCAGCCAACGCGGCGAGTTGATCGACCTCCGCGCGAGTGGCCGCAGCTTGTGCCTCGAGCGCAGCCACAACCGAAGGCAGCTCGGCGAGCTGCTCGCGATACGATTTCGGCAACGCCGCAAACAACTCGCCGGCTGCAACGCCGAGGGCCGCTTCGGTCGCCTGGAAAACGCCACCCCCGATGGCGTGCGACTGCTTTGGCGCCCCCAGTTGCCGGGCAAACCAGCGGCCGACACGGCTGTTCCAAAGCCGGTCGCGGATCCCGGTTTGCCACCAGCGGCGGATTCCGGTCGGGATGAACTGGACATCGAGTGCGTTGCAGGCGGCGCCGAGCAACAGCGTCGTGCCCATCGGCAGGACGATGAATGCCGCGCCGAGTGTGCGCTCGTGGACGACGCCGGCCATCAACAGGCCGAATGTGGTAGCAAGCCAGGTGCCCGATGCCGTCGTCGCAATGCGCAGCAGACGATGGAGGGCGGGCTCTCGCTCGGTCCGGGAGGCGGCCTCGGTTTCCGCCCGCTCGCGTCGTTCCACCTCGAGAGCGGCAAGCAGATCGGCGAGAGAGTGGCCGGCTTTGAACTGCCGGTGGGCCTGGTTGAGATGAAAGCCGACGACGGGCAGCAGCGGGGCCGCGGCAATTGCCGCGAGCAGGACGATGTCGGCCGGTCCGTCCGGGCGCTGCCCGGCAAGCCAGACGATCAGGTTGGCCAGCGTCAGGGTGCCGAACAGGCCTCCCCAGGCCAGGTAGGGCACCAGCATCGGATTGCGGGCCGCGAGCCAGCCGCGCAACGAGGGGGGCAGCGTCGGCCGGATTTCGGCAGCTGGAGCCAGCGCGGCGGCCAATGTCTCCCCGTCGGGAAACCGATCCTCCGGATCACGAGCCAGGCAACGGTCGATCGTCTCGCCCAGGGCCGGCGGGAGGCCGGGAGCGACGCTGGCCACCCCAGGGGCATCCCGGGTGGTCTGCTGCACCAGGAGTGCGGGGAACTCGGCCTGCTCGAACGGGAGGCGGCCGCTGACCGCCAGGTAGCCGACCACGCCTAACGCGTAGATGTCGCTGCGTCCGTCGAGCACGTCGCCGAGTGCCTGCTCGGGGCTCATGAATCGAGCGGTACCCATGACATGCTGCCCATCGGCGGCGGCAGGGTCGGTACTGGCCTGCGCGATGCCGAAGTCGGTCACCAGCGCCCGGCCGCTCCCCGCCTCGATCAGAATGTTGTCGGGTTTGACGTCCCGATGGATGATGCCGCGTCCATGGGCGTAGGCGAGGGCCCAGGACACCTCGCGCAGCAACCGGGTAGCCTCGGCCGGCGAGAGTGGGCCGCGGGTGCGGAGCCGCTCACCAAGCGATTCACCTTCGACATAGCTCATCACGAAGAAGACGAAGCCGCCGGCTTCGCCCACCCGGTGGATCGGCACGATATGCGGATGCGAAAGCCCGGCCGCCATCCGCGCCTCGCGGAGGAATCGCTCGCGGGCCGAGGCGGTGCCAGCCATCGGGGCGGGAAGGACCTTGATGGCGACATCGCGGTCCAACTGGACGTCCCGGGCCAGATACACGATACCCATACCCCCTCGGCCCAACTCCCGCTGGAGGGAATACTCGCCGGCCAGGGCGGCTTGCAGGTCGAGGAATTCCGGGGGCGGCTGAGTCATGGATAGTCTACTTTGTGATGCAAAGTACTGCCGGCGGGCTGAAGAGCAAAGGGGCGGCCGTTCCCATGGCCGGGCGCCGTCTGGTGCTGGCGTCAGGCGGGTGATAAGCTTGCCGCCGCATCAAGGACGAGTTTCGGGCTAGACCCTGTAACCACGATATGAACTTTCTGCGCGCGAATCCGGCGGTGACGAACTCCCTGGTGGCGCTTGCCATCGTCTCGGTCGTCTTCATCATCCTGGCCGTGGTGATGACCCGCGCGAGCGCATCGCTGCGCCCCTCATCAGCGCGGTGACGATGGCGGGCTGGGCAAGGCGACCGACCACCTGGCACGGTCCCAGGTGGTTTCGCTGGTTGACCCAATGACCGCGGACGATTCGGGCAAACCGCTTTGGTGGCGGAAGGCCGTTGCGCTCGAGCAGAGCAACCGGTTCGAGGAGGCCGAACGCGCCATCACTGACGCTGTCCAGCATATCGGAGCCGCCGCATCGGTGGCGGAACTCTACCGGCTCCGGATGGTCCGGCTCATCGAGACCGGCGATGCCGAGGAGGCGCGGGCTGCTGCGGACCAGGCGGAGCGCTGGATCACGTTCTACACGAGCCAGGCCACCAGCGGTGGCGAGGGGGTCGCGCTATCGCAGGAACGGGATCAGTTCCTCGCCGAGTTGGGCAGGGGACCGTTGCGCCGGGCGTCGCGCCTTCATACGGATGCCGACTAGACGTCGACACAGATCGATATCACTGGCGAACGGTTGCGAGCGTGGCCAGGAACTCCTCGAGCAGGCGCGTAATGTCGGCCGGCCGCTCGAGGCTCGGAATGTGGCCGACACCCGGCAATACGACGAGTTGGGCCTGCGGAATACCGGCCCTCAAGGTATCGGCAATGCGTTGCAGATCGCGGGTGTCTGCATCACCGATGACGACGAGCGTCGGCACCCGGATTTCACCGAGACGTTCGATGGCGTGAGGATCAGGCCCGGGATCGAGGTCGCCGGTTTGGAGAACGTGTTTCCAGTAGTCGACGTTGTCGACCAACAGCGTGTCGATTTTCGCCGCGACGCTCCGGTTCCGAACGGTTGCCGCCAGATAGTACGTCAAGAGCCAGGCACGCGCAATCCCGACGGTATCACCGCGATCCAATGCTGCTCGCGCCGCCAGTCGCGCGGGGTCGTCATCGGGTTCGTCGGACCAGGCGAACCCGCCGAGTCCTGAGCCGATCAGAACCAATCCGCGGACGCGGTCGGGGTGTGCGATGGTAAAGTCGATTGCCGCCGAGGGAGCAGGGGGTGAGACTCCTCGCCGCGCCTCGATTGGAATCCTGACAGGCGCGGCTCGAGATGCGACACTAGAAACTCTGCCCTAGCGAGAAGTGGAGATGGAACCGTCGTTTCGTATTGACCGGTACGGAACTGATCGGCTGACTCGCCAGCAGCGCATCCAGGACGGGTTCCGCATCTCGCAGGTCCAGCGCCGACGGATTCAGCTTGTATCCCAGGCTGATCCGAACCGGTCCCACCAGTGTTCGCACCTGGATTCCCGCGCCAGCTCCGAAGAACCATCGCTCTGAATCGCCCGGATCGTCGGCCCGGAAGCGGGAGTCGGGCGTCCATACCCGCCCCGCGTCCAGGAAGAGATGTGTTCCCCAGGCATCGCCCAGGCCGGGGAAGGGCAATTGTAATTCGACCGATCCTGTCGCGCGTGCCAGTCCTCCCGAGGGAGCGTATCCGCGCGTTCCGAGTTCGAGCGAATCGGTGCCTTCGATCGGTGTCAGGGTCAGGTTGACGAACTTGGGACCCAGTTGGCCCTCGCCCCAGCCGCGCACGCTGCCAGTGCCTCCGGCGCTGAGCAGAACGTCCCGAAGCTGCAGCGTCGCGATCAATGCCGAGCTCCCGTCGCTCTGGATCGTCTTGCCGTAGGGCCAGACACGCCCGATCCGCGCCCGCGCCGTGGCGGTGACCCGCGAACCGATCGGCAGGTAGCCGAAGATCGGTACGTCGGCTGCGAAATACTCGATGGTGTTGAGCCCGCCTGGCGTGGTCACTTCGATCGTCGGCCGGCCCTGGATCGTTCGCGTCGGCTGGGTCGGGTCGAAGCGTCCGACGGTGCCGGAGAGCGAAAGAGTCGAGCGCTCGATGCCTCGGCCCAGCGAGTCGATCGCGCCCTCGCCGATCAGCTGCAGCAGCGTGTTGAGATCGAGCGTGCTGCCGCCGCCCAGGCGGAAATCGAGAATCCGCCGGTGCGAATAGCGATGTTGCAGGGTGATGAACCGGTACGGTCCCAGCTCGTAGACGAGCGACGTTTCGATACCCGCCTGCCACGACCGGTCGGTGATATTGTTCCGATAGTGGCCGAACGGTTCGACCGTAAGTGAATAGCGGCGATGGAGGAACCAGGGCGCCCGATACGCCACTGAAAGACGATACTCCTCGTTATCCATCTCGCCGACGCTGAGCACACCGGTTTCGGCCAGCGCGGTCACGCGCAAGGTCCGCGCGCCGCCGGCGAAGTTACGATGCGCAAACTGTCCCTGGGTACTGATGCCTCCGTCGCCGACATATCCGATTTCGCCGGTAATGAGGCGCGGAGGATTCTCGGTGACCCGGATCCGCAGATTGGCCAGCGAGTCGTTGGCAGGGTCGCGCTCCACATCGATCAGCGCCAACCGAAACAGATCCAGGCCGAAGACCCGCTGTCGCCCCTCGGACAATGCCTGCGCATTGAACCAGCGGCCCTCGCGAAAGGGCAGGACCCGCCGGATCACCTCGTCCGAAACGCTCTCCTGACCTTCGATGGTGATTCGGCCGATTCGGGTACGCGGGCCAGGATCGACGGTAAAGGCGAGGTTCGTCGATGCGGCGGCGGAGTCGATCGGCGCGTTGGCCGTGACAGTCGCGAACGCCCAGCCGCGGTTGCGCCACCAGGCCAGCAGATCGGTTTCATGCCAGGCGCGCGTCGTTTCGGTGTAGCGGCCGCCGGTGTCCGCTCCGATCGCGTCGCGGCGGCGCTGCCACTCGCCGAAGTAGTCCTCCGGCAGGTGGGTCATGAGATCTTGGCCGCCAGGTGCGGTGATGGTGATCGACCGGATCAGGATCGGTCGCCCTTCGTCGACGAAAAACGTGACGTCGACAGTGTTGTCGCTGTCCCGATACTTGACGTCGTACCAGATCCGGGTCTCGAGGAACCCCGCGTTGCCATAGAACCGCCGCAGTCGCGCCACGTCACGCTGCAAGTCGAGCGGCGTAAATGGATGCGGAGCCGGCGGGCTCACGATCGGGAGGGCGGCCAGCGTGCGACGGATACCATAGAACGACCCGCGCCCACTCAACGCCATCTGTTCGGTGAGCTCACCTTCTTTGAACGTCTTGGAACCGGTGAACTCGAACCGGAGCGAGCGGACTTCCGTGTGCTCATCGAAGACGGTGTAGGGAATCTGCGCCGCAGCACGGCCGACAGAAATACCGGACCCGACCATCGTGGCCAGCAGGATGATGCGGAGCAGCCGGATCAGCTCAGAACGCATACCGGGTCCGGAAGAACGAGCGAAACTCCGATTGCCCCGCCTGCAGATTGAGGAGCAGCCAGCGGAAGAGGCTGTATTCGAGTTCGACTCGCGTGCTCGGGCTCTTCTCGGTGAGCGACTGCTCGTTGCGGGTCGAACTGAGCGGCTGCTGGAAGCCGACGTACAGTCTGGGAGAGACGTAGCGCCCCGCGATTACCACGGTTCCCTCGGGACCGCCGTGCCGGATTTCCATCACGTCGAGGCCGACCGCCTCGCCTGCCTGCTGCTCGAGCAGTCCGGCCACCGTACCCATCGCGAGTGCGGTGCCGCGCCCCGCGAGCGAGGTGCCCTCGCCGCTGCTTTCCAGCGCCCGCGCCGCAGGCTTACCCGTTGCCAGGTAGGACACCAGATCCGACGTTTCGAGCGCGGGATCCGAGCTCAGTTCGAGGCGGAGACTATCCATTTTACCGGTGACCGAGAGCGTGATACGAATATCCGAATCGATCGCGTCGGGCGACGAAGGCACCGCATAAGCGGCTTCGATCGATGTCGTCCAGTCGGTGACCAGCCCGTTGAAAGTCACGCTGCCCTGTTCGATCGAGAAGCGGCGGCCGAATTGTTCGACCACGCTCCGCCCCGGGACCACCTCGGCGGTGCCGAAGAGCTGCAGCGAATCGTTGGCCGCCTTGCGGACATCCAGCGCGCCGGTCAGCAGGACGCGCATTTCCGGCTGGGCCTGTTTGCGCAGCCAGACGTCGCCGCCCAACGCCAGCTTGACGTCGATGGCCCAGGGAAGGAGCGGATCGTCCATCGTTGCCGCGCTGTCCGGCCGATAGCCGAAGTACGACTCCAGCATGGCGTAGTCGGCGGAGGTGAGTTCCACCGGCATGGCGGCGGTGCCTTGGCCCACCTGGTCCGCATAGATGTCGGTCTTGACCAGACTGATCGATCCTTCCGCCTTGGGCTCCGCCATGCTGCCGGTCAGCTTGACGCTGCCGTCGAGGCCGAGCCGGACCCATTCGTTGCGGAGCGCGCGGAACTCTTTGAAGCTGGCGTCGAGTGCCAGCTCCGGATTATTGAGACTGGTCAGCGCGATGGTGCCGCGCACACTGGCGGTGCCGTCCGCGGTGGCTTCGAGCCGGGTCACCTCGACCGTTTCACCCGAAAGCGTGACGTCCGCCGTGATGCGGCGATAGTCGACGCCCTGTCGTGGCACCGTGATCCGTCCACCGGTCAGCCCGAGGGTTCCGGAGGCACGGGGATCGCCGATGGTTCCGGTCAGGCGGGCATCGCTCCGGAACTGACCTTCGATCCGCTCCACTCCGGCGAACTGAGCGAAAGGTGCGATCCAACTGATCGGGAAGTCAGCGCCCTGGAGGGTCAGGTCGACCGGCGCGCTCTCGGGCGGAGTGGGGAGCAGCGTGTCTCCCGCGAGGGTGAGCCGGAACGGTACCGTGCCGGCAGCGACGAGCGATCGCCCCTGCCGATCTTCCAGGGTCGCATCCAGGCGCAACTGGCCGACGCTCGGTGCGGAGGTCTTGAGCCGGGCAACCACATCCGGCATCGCGAGTCCCAGGTCGGTGCGCACCACGACCTGGCTGGCCGGGCCCTCGAGATGCACCGTGCCATGAAGGGTACCGTTCAAGTTCTCCATTCCGGCAAAGGCGGCAAACCCGCCGATCGGTACCGAGTCGAGCGTGACGGCCAACTGCTGTGTTCCCCCGCGATCGAGATGCCCCTCGACCATGATCCGGCGCGGGCCGGCGCGGAGTTCGAGGTCGCTGACAACGATCCGGTCGCCCCAGGTAATCGAGGCGGTGTCGCTCAGAGCCCAGACGGTTTCGCCGAAGGTAAAGCCAAGGTCGGAGAGGAAGAGCTGGCGCTCGCTGGCGCGCCCTCTTCCGCCTAACGACAGCTTGTGGCCGGCATCGCGCTCTGCCGTGACGGTAAAGGCCATCTCGCCCGCTTCGGATCTGACCTTTGCGTCGACCTGCTGGAGATAGGTAGTCTGCCAGGCCACCGATTTACCCATGGCCTCGCCGGTGATGTTCCAGTTGGTGCCGTCGCTGCCTGCGCTGGTCAGGTCGATCTGCAGGGTGTCCGCGGCGGCCACTCCCGCGATCAGCCCGCCGACCGAGGCGTTGCCGGCCAGCTCGAAACCCTGAGCATTACGCCAGAGTTTCGCGTCGACGTGTCCGCTCCGGATGCCCAGCGGACGAATCCCGAGCGCCGATTGCGCCGGCGGCGGCCGCGTCGTATCGGCCACGAGCGCTACCCGAAGCGTGTCCTGCTCGCCGGATTGCCGAACCAACGGGACTCGGCCGCCACCGCCGCCGCGCAGCACATTGGACGCGAGGAGCAGAGTGTCGAGGCGGAGCACCCCGTTCGAAACCGCGCCGCGGAGGGCCAAGGAATCGAGCCGGGCATCGTTGACGTTGCCGGAGGCGTGCGCTCGTCCGGTCCATCGCATCGTGGCGAGATCGCTGCCCTGACCCTCGACCCGCATCGTCGCATCGAGGCGGCCGGTAGTACTGTCCTGGACCGCAATGGCGCTCAAGTCGGTCAGATGGAGTTCGAGATCGGCCTCGCCGCGCGTGACCTGCCAGGCGGTGCTATCGCCGGACGCTGTGCGCCTGGCGAGGCCCGCGTTGCCTTCGAGCGACGCGGTGCCCGCCGCGCTTTCGAGCGCCGCGCTGACGCGCACCAGCCCCGCGGTGGTATCGTCGGTCGACGGTGTCAGCGTCAGCGTGACCGGGCCTGAAACCGCGGTCTGGAAACGTCCTCGCGTCAGCGGACCGAGCGCGAGCCGACGGATGCCGAGCCGTGCATCGATGCCGGGAACCGGTCCGAATGGTCCAGCGGCGGCGGCAATGTCCACCGTCCCCTCGGCGACGGGCAACGTGCCATCGACCGTCACGCTATCCGGACGAAGCGCCAGCGTGAGCGTGGTCGGGCCGAAGTGTACCGAGTCAACCTGTGACGGCTCGATCCGGATCGTTCCATCGCCGGTCAGCGCCGGAAGATTGCCGCGCGCGGACAGCGAGGCGGTCGCCGAGACGCTCGAGACGGGCCAGGTCGAGTCGATGGCGGCCAGGTCGATTCCGCTGAGCGTCAGCGCGGTGACTTCCCAGCTGGGCACGGTCAGGAAGGGCTGCGCCTGCCCATCGAGAGAGAGGGCTCCGGCTCCCGAACGCGCCCCGCCGTTCAGGCGGACTCGTCCATCGGCCAGACGGAACGTGGCCGCGGCGCTGTCGACCGCCAGCGTTCCCCAGCCGCCATCGTCCCAGCGGATGGCGCCTTGGGCAGTGATCGCCCCCGGTTCGAGCCGGGCGCCCTGCGCGCTGGCATCGAGATGCAGGCTGCCCCGGGCCGAATCGCCGAGGAAGGGAGCCAGGGCCAGATCGCTGACGGTCAGGCGGGGGACGCGAAAGCTGAGCGCATCCGACTGTCCCTGGCGATCGAGCGAGAGCGTACCGGCGGCGCGCGCGGTTCCCAGGGATGCCGTCAGCCGCGCATCCAGCCGCTGATCCTTCCACTCGGCGCGCAGCGTCGTGTTTTCGAGAGGCTGATCGCCGACCGAGCCGGTGAGGCGCATCGTGAGGTGGCCCTGGCCGCTCGTCGTGGGGACGCCCGTGCCCCCACCCTCGATCCGGGCGCGCAGGTCGTCGAGATCGACGCTGCCCATCCGGAGCAGGGAATCGCGCGGAGTCACCGTCAGGTCGAGGTCATACGCCGGCTGCTCGGCAAAGGGACGGATCTCTCCGTTGCCGTGCAGGTCGAGCCAGGGAGCCCAGCCGCTTTGCACCTCGAGTCGCGCCCGTCCCCGGTCGAACGCGCCGCTGAGCCGGGTGGGTACCAGTTGCCCCTCGCCGACCACGATCCCTTCGGCATCCAACTCGAACGGGCCTGAAACGACGGCCAGCGAATCGCCGGTCAGGTCGAAGTCGAGTCGAGCGTTGACCTGGCCGGCCGCTGCCTCGTTGCTCCAGAGCCGAGCATCGAGGCCGTCGATGCGGAGGGTCGATTGATAGCGGACGCCGTCCGTGGTGCGAGGCGTCAGCGCGCCGTCGATGGCGAGGGTGGCGCCGTCGAAGCTTCGGCCCGAACCGGTGACGGTCAACAGGTTCGCAGTGCCGGTCACGCGGAGGTCGAGCCGGAGACTGCCCGGCACATCGAAGCCGGGTACCAGCGCGCCGATGTCGCGGAAATCGAGCGGGGCGGCGGCGAGCCGGAAGTCGACGGCATCGGCCTGGCGTGGGTCTGAGTCGGGCAGTCGGAGGTCGCCGACAGCGGAGACGTCGGTGGAATCCGAGCGGATTGACAGCCCATCCACGACCAACCGGTCAGGCCCCAGGTGCAGCTTGGCCGACATCACGGCCGGCGTCGGGCGACCGGGTGGAGTCAGCTCCGCACCCAGGGTGTCGAGGGTCAGAACCGGCAGGCCGGTTCCCGACCGGAAGTCCCGCATGGCCAGGAGGAGGCCGTCGACCCGGAGCGTCGAATCGGCGCCGCCCAGGAATCGGGCTTCGAGGCGGCTGCCGATGACGTCGACCCGGTCGATCGTGATCTCGAGCGGATCGCCCGTCGGTTCGGAGGCTGCGGAATCCGGCGTTTGGAAAGGGGCGATCAGGTCCCATTGGGACGCGCCCAGCTGTCGCATCACGATGTCGGCGTTGACGACCCGGACCTCGCCCAGATCGAGCCGACCGGTCAGGAGACGCAGAGGGGAGATGCTCAGCCGGACCGAATCGACCGCCACCATGGTGGAGTCGTCGGTGCGGATCAGGCGCAGGTCGTTGACGGAAAGGCGGCTGATGCCCGAGATCGAGGCCCGGCCGATTTCGACCCTGGCGTCAGGCCAGGGCTGGAGCCAGCTGGCGGCGCGGCGGAGGACGCCGGTGGCAATGCCGTCGTGCTGAAGGAGCAGCACAACGATGCCCAGCGTTCCGACGAGGAACAGAACCAGGGCGAGTAGAATTCGAGCAACGATACGCGATGCCCCGCGGCCTTTCGGTGTGCTCAAACCCGCCCCTCCGTCCGATTGGTGGCCTCGTGTCCGGCTGATAAAGGGTGGACGAACTCCGGTCCCGGATGATGCACCGGGTCCTGTCCGCCCTCACCAATCCCGAGGTACCGAACGCCGTCATCAATTTACGCTGGCCGGCGCCACTCCCATACTTCGCTGTCCTCCGGATGAAGGACCGGCCCCACCAACTCGAAACCCAGCTTTTCGAGAATCCGCACCGACGAATTTCGTTCGGGCAGGGTTTGGGCGCGGACGATGACGGCGCCGTGTCGGGCGGCCAGGTCGATCAGGTGCTGCGCCATCCGGGTTGCCACACCCCGCCGCTCGTATTCCGGAAAGGTGAAGTAGGCGATTTCCACGTGGCCGGCGACCGGCGCGCTCTTGAACGCGCAGGTACCGACGATCACGCCGTCGTCTTCCGCGAGGTAGCCGATCCACGGCAGAGGGGGAGGGCCATCGGGGTAGATCGCCATGGTGGCGATGCACAGGTCGTTCAGGAACTCGGAGTCCTGAACCCGGGCGCTGGATGTGAGGTCGCGGGTGATCGGATGGAAGATCATCTGGTCCGGTCGTCACTCGGCGCGAACCAACAGTCGCGCCGAACGGGGGGAGGGCTTTGTCGTTTGCTATTGAGACGGAAAAAGTTTACTGCACCCGGAAGGTGTTACTTCTCCCGTGCGAACGTTCCGTGACCGGACCATTGTCGGGCCAGAATGCACGGCGCAAACGGTAGACTCCAGGCTTCGTGACTCGATGCAATGCGAACGGGAATGTCACCGGCGTATCGGGAGGCAGCAGGATGCCAACCGCTGGGCAGATCGCATCCGGGTCCACGTCGAAGGCGACTTTCCAGCGCCCGCCCTCCTGGCGTTCCAGCGCATCGCTGCAGCCCCAGAACATCAAGGTCTCCGATGAGTGATTGACCATGGTGACCGAGGCCGGATCATTCGATGCGTAGCTGGCGCGGTCGGTATGGAGGGAGACCGCCAGCGGACCGTCCTTCGGGAGATCCGGACCAAGGGTGTCCCCGCAGGCGCCCAGCGCCATGACGAGAGGAAGTACGTATGAAACGGTCAGACTGCGTCGAAACATTGGCTCGCCATCCTGCGACCGAGATCTCTCCAAGTTGGGGCGCTTTCCGGAATTTCGCAAACCGGTCCAGTTGACCAACTGGCTCGGTCGTTATACCCCCTCAGATCAGCCCAGCAGGCGAACCCCGTTTGGAAGGCCTTGTATGAATGGCCAGCTGCCTTGCAATGCCGTCTCGAAACAGTCGGACCTGGTGCGAGCGATCTCAGCGTCGGGCGCGCAGAACCATATGCGTGGCCTTCTCCGATCCGACGAACGGGCCACATTCGTAGCCGAGCGCCGGTAGGTCCACACCCTCGAAGAGTCGTTCACCGCTACCTAACGCAACGGGTGCGATCGCAACGTGCAGTTCGTCGATCAGGCCAGCGCGGAGATACTGTTGAATGGTGCTGGCGCCGCCCCCGATGCGGATGTCCTTTCCGTTTGCTGCGCTCTTTGCCTGACTCAGGGCGTCGTGAATGCCGCCCGTGACGAAGTGGAAGGTCGTTCCACCTTCCATCGGCAGCGGCGGGCGTTCGTGATGGGTCACGACGAACACGGGGACATGGTAGGGCGGGTTGTTGCCCCACCAGCCCTTCCACGTCGTATCGGGCCAGGGACCGCGAATCGGTCCGAACATGTTCCTGCCCATGATCCATGCGCCGACCGTCTCGGTGCCGCGGGCGCCGAACTCATCATCGATCCCGGTCGTGCCGCCTTCCATGCCGTGCATCTGTCGCCAGCTGCGGGTGGAAATGAGCCATTGGTGCAGATCCTCGCCTCCCACACCCAACGGATGCTCGATCGTCTGATCAGGACCTGCTCCATATCCATCGAGCGAGATGGCAAAACAGTCGACTCGAACCCGTGACATGCGTATCCCCTCGGTGTCGGTTTCGGGTGGCCGTGTGGCGTCGAAATGAGAGTGCCGGTAGCTTGTTGGTCAAGACCTCGGACGGGACGAACGGCGATGAAACCCCATGACCAGCTCACCATCATCAGGAACCGCCACCGCGCGGGGGAACTCCGGCTCTTCCGCGACCTGGTGGAACGGTATTTCGCCCAGTCGGCGGGCGATGAGGACGGCGTCCCGATGGATTGGGAGGGTGCCCTGGGCGCCCGATCGCGGATCAATCAGATGCTGCCCCGGATGCTGCAGGTGATTCGGGCGGCCGGGTTGAGCGGGTCGTCCGGCGCGGTGACGCAGACGGACCCCGGTGTCCCGCTGGGCCGCGTCGAGGTGCTACAGCAGATCTTCAGTGCCCGCTATACCGACGGCCTGGAGCAGGAGATTCTCGACATCATCGACATGGCGATCGGGGTCTACGAAAGCGATCGCTACATGGCCCTGATCCGGACCATCAACCCCCTCCACTATGCCGGGGCGGCGCTTGCCTTCGTGGCGCGATTGCCGCGCCGGATGTTGGGGGCCCTGGGACTCTGGCGTTCTCCCCGATCCACCCGATTGAGCGCGGCCGATCTGGCCCGGCTCGAATCGGCCGCGGCGCGGGTCATGAAAGCCGAAGACTTGATCGACAGCCGGCTGGGGGCGCTGCAGGATCGCCAGGGAATGCACCAGGCGGAGCACGCCCGGCAGTTGGCCGAGCTGGCCGAACGCTTGGACTTTGCGGAACGGATGCTGGCGCAGCAGGGGACGGTCAGGCGGATCGCGCCGCCGGAGCGAGGCATCAAGACACCGGTATAACCCGGGAATGCGCTGACAGGATTCAGCGGCCGACGAATTCGTCCCAGTAGGCGCCCAATTGGCTGCGCGGCCCGAGCGGAAGTCCATCCTCGATCAGGCGACGCAGCTCTGCCGCTTCGGTCTTCCGGCCAAGAGCGATCAGTTCCCGCGCCCATTCGAGACGGACACGATCCCTGACCCCGAGGTTCCCGAAGGGATCGGTGAAGGAATCGACCCGGTCAGCGAACTTGACCCCGGTCCAGCTGAACCGCAGATCTCCCGACACAGACTCGGCGAGCGTACGCAGGCGAGCGGCGGCATCTGCTGAAGAGAGCCTCCCGGTGAGCCGTCCGAGTCGGATGGCGAAGAGGTCTGCTTCAGGGCCTGGAGAAAGGCGTTCGAGCCGCGCGACCACTCTTTCGAGCCATGGCCAATCGATCGGGCCGCTGCGGTGTTGCTGGCCGAGCAGGTTGAAGCTGGCGATGGCGACCAACTCCTCTTTCGTAGCGTTCTCTGTCTGATCTGCCGGTTCGCTGGCAATGGCAGACGGCTGAACGATTTCGAGATTCGGATCAGCGGCCAGAATCCGCTCGATCTCATCCTTGTGGAAGTATCCGATCACAACGAGGAGAGTTTTCCCCCGAAGCTCGGCCGCGGCGCGGGCAATCCGCCGGGCCTGGAGCGTGGTACGGTAGAGGTAGAGGCGCCGGGGGAAGTCACGAGCGGCCTCCGGTGCGGGCTGTTGGTACCACGCGCGCGCCGATGCGCGACTCGATTCGGTGTCGGCAAAAAACAGCGGCCGGTGCAGTGCCGCCGTGTCGGGGAAGGTGAGAAACCCCTGGAACCCCGTACTCGGTCTGATGAGGGGCGGCCGATCGAGATCCAATCCGAATGCCAGCAACTGATCCTCGACGGGAGGAGCCCAATCGATCGGAAAGAGCGGAATCCGATGGGCCCGGGCGTACGGGACGATCAGATCCTGAATCTCGTACGTGAACTCGTAGTGGTCGTTCCTGGCGAAGTTGTCGGGGTCGCGCTCGATCGCGATTGCGTCCGGTGCGAGTTTGTCGAAGAAGGCGCGGAATGCCGCCGGTTGCGCAGCGCGCGACGCGAGCTGGATGGAGTGGTCGACGCCGAGAATGACGATTCGGGTCTTCTGCGCGGCTAGAGCTGCCGGGACATACGGAGCGGCTGTTGCAAGTAGAGCCAGGATAATGCGCAAGAGCATGACCGTTGGACACCGGGTCAGAGCAAAACGTTGGACAGGGGGACCGAGACCCCGGATGTAGGGCCTGATCATCGATCAGGCCGCATCGTACTATGCCGCATCGCCTTCTCGCGAGTCACTCCGTCGTCAGGCAAGCAAACGGCGGGCGAGGAGCGCGATGACGGTCGGAATCCCGAACAGCAGCAGGAGTACGGGAATTTCTTCCCGGACGGAGTAACCTGCCTTGGCGACACCGACCCACATGTTGAAGCCGGTCAGAACCAGCCACACCCCGATGGCAATGCCGACGGCCCATTGGCGCGCATTGGGGAACTCGGGGGTAAAGAGCCTGCCAAGGATCAGGGACGCAGCCATCAGGAGTAGTCCCGCGAGTAAGAAATAGCCGGTTCGCATGAAGGCTCTCTGGCAAAGGGTGGAGACGGAGCGTTGGGGTCATCGCTTATCCAGCAGAACATCCCTCAGTACCACCGCGTCGTTGTGTTCCTGGTCCCGGGCCCCGTAGACGAGGGTCACGACTCCTTTACGAGCAAGCGCGCGAAGCTGATCCAACTGCTCGCCTTGCTGCTGCAACTCGGCGCGGTAGCGGTGCTGGAATTCCGTCCAGCGCGCCGGATCATGCCCGAACCACTGTCGCAACTCCGTACTCGGGGCAATGTCCTTCATCCAGTCATCGAAGTGCGCTTTCGCTTTGCTCACCCCTCGGGGCCAGAGTCTGTCCACGAGGATCCGCGTGCCATCATCGGGTTCGGCCGGTTCATACGCGCGCTTGAGACGGAGGTGCGAGGCGGGAATCGACTGGTGTGCCATCAGGACCTCTCTTCTTACACGGAGTCAGTTCGGCGGCTGGCCGGGAAGCGACCCATCGGTCGACGTGGAGGGTGCCGGTAGCTCCGGGGTGACCTGGGCGAGAAATGTGGCGGATGGAACGAAGAACAGCGTGCCAGTCACGGCGCGGCTGAAGTCGAGCAGGCGATCGTAGTTGCCCGGTGGCCGGCCGATGAACATGTTCTGCAGCATCTGCTCGATCCGGTGAGGGGACCTGGCGTATCCGATGAAATACGTGCCGAACTCACCCTTGCCCACCTCACCGAACGGCATGTTGTCGCGGACGATTTCGAGTTGCTCTCCGTTCTCGACGATCGTCGTCAGGGCATTGTGAGCGGAGGTGGGCTTTACGGCATCGTCCAGCTCGATGTCGGAGAGTTTGTGCCGGCCGATGATACGCTCCTGCTGCTCGACGGTGAGCGCGTTCCACTGCGTCAGGTCATGCAGATACTTCTGCACGATCACATAGCTTCCGCCCGCAAAGCCGGCATCTTCGTCGCCGATGATGGTGGCGCGGCGCGCCGCATCGTCCACGGGGTTCTCGGTTCCGTCCACGAAGCCGATCAGGTCGCGATCGTCGAAATACCGGAACCCGTGCACCTCGTCCACTACGGATACCGCGCCGGCAAGCCGCGCCATGATCTGCGTCGCCAGCTCGAAGCAGAGATCCATGCGTGCCGAGCGGATGTGAAAGAGGAGGTCGCCTGGTGTTGCTACCGCATGATGCTGGCCGTGGATCTCGCGAAACGCATGGAGTTCCTTCGGTCTCGGCTGGCCGAACAGACGATCCCAGGCGTCGGAGCCGAATCCCGTGACGCATGACAGCCGACCCTCGAGATCGCGAAAGCCCACGGCGCGCAGGAGGCCGGCCAGATTGCTGCAGAGCCCCCGTACCGCGACCTCGCTGTCTCGCCCCGGGTTGATGTTCACCACGAGGAAGATGGCGGCTCCTGTCAGCCGAGCGAGCACCGGTTGCGGAGTGGAGGGCGGCACACCGGGCTCCTTCGTGATTCTGTTGGGGTTCGTCATGCGGGGCGTGTATCTCGGATCGGTAATCTAACGTCCGCCGGCTGGAGGTGTTCTCCCACGTCCGTGACGTCGTCGCCATGCGTTATGAAGCTCCTGCGGCGGTCGTCTGCCTGTCACGCGCCTGGCGGAGAGTCCGGCCCTTTCGGGGGAACCGGGTGCTCTGCGGTGTCCGAAGGTACCGTGATCACGGGTAGGGTGAGCTCGTACCGGATGGCCAGCAGGCGGAGCCCGGCTACGATCACCATACCGACCCAGGGCGCCGCGACAGCAGCAACGGGGCGCAGGAGCAGGAAGACGATAGGACCCGCAATCGCCGCAGTCGCGTAGAGCCGTCCGGGGCGCAGGATCAACGGGATCTCGCCGGTGAGGAGATCGCGAAGCATTCCGCCCGCCACTCCCGTGGTCATTCCCATCAGGACCGCGATGAGCGGCGACTGGCCCGCCTGGAGGGCGATCTGAGTTCCGCCGATGGAAAAGAGCGCCAGGCCGAGTGCATCCGCGACGAGCAGGGCCTTACGGGTGGCGGCGACCCACAGGCGCGTGTAGGCGACGGTTGCCGCGGTTCCGGCGAAGACTGCCCAGAGATAGCTGGGGTCGGCGATCCAAAAGACCGGATGGCGATCGAGCAGGAGATCGCGCAGCGTGCCGCCCCCGATCGAGGTGACCGTGGCGATCACGGTCACGCCGAAGAGATCGAGGCGCTTCCGCCCGCCAGCCAGAGCGCCGCTGATGGCAAACACGGCAACGCCGAGAAGTTCGATGAATCGCATAGGAGGAGGTGAATCTAGCAGATCGACCGTCGGGCCACGGTCACGCCATCTCGGCGCTCACTCCGAGAACGCCAGGTCCACGCGAAACTGGCCCGGGCGCGATCGCGCCGTATCCGTGACGACCTGCTCCACGACGACGCTGTCCATATGTGCCTGCCGATAGGCGACGACACGGAGACAGAATGTGGTGGCCGGCGGCCGCGCATAGCTCCACCGGAAATATTCTCCGGACGTACCGGTCGTCAACGGACGACTATCCTCGAGCCATGCGTCCCGCGCGGGGCAGAGTGGACGACCCACATAGGTATGAATCGTTGCGCCATTGACTGGCTGATTACCAGCCGTGGTTACGGTCCCGCGGATTTCTACTTCCGGCCGTTCGGGTGGGCATGCACACGGATTGGTGGCTCCGCAGGCAATACCAAGACCCGCGAGGATGACTGCGACGAACGTCGGTCTCATGGCACCCTCCTCAACTCGCTATCCCCTCGCTGGCGCCGATGATCGCATCCGCTTCGACTTCCAGGAGCCAGTTGGGGTCGATGAAGCGACTGACCTGCATAACGGTACACACCGGACGGATCGCGCCGAACACTTCCCCATGAACGTGCGCAACGATGGGCCAGTCGTCGATACGCGTGAGGAAAATCCTAGTTCGGACCACATCTGCCAAAGACCCGCCGGCCTTTTCGAGGGTGTCGCGAACGATCTCGAAACAGCGACGAGCCTGTCCCGCCGGATCTCCGATGCACGCCGCCTGGCCATCGGCTCCGATAGGCGCGGTTCCCGCGATATGCACGATGTCGCCGACGCGAACCGCGCGCGAGAACCCTACCTGAGCTTCGAATGGACTACCTGACGAGATGAGCTGCTTCCGTGTTCTCATGGCCAGCCTGGTTCGGCTATCGACTTTCGGGCTCGAGCAGCGGCCAGAGCCGAACGGCCGCGCCCCCTCTTCGGGTAACTTGGCGGTGCAGGCTCGACTCGGGAAGGGAGGGGTGACCATTGCCCCAACCATCGAAGTGAGGAGTGGAAACGGAGCAAGGTGACAAACGGTGGCCGTCCCACCGCCCAGGCAAAGCAAATGACAGCGAATCCTAGTAAGAGGACTCCGAAGCGACGTTCCGACTGCCCCGCGATCCGGGCAAGAATAAACAGGAACAGACCGGAGCCTCCCAGCCAGAGGAGTGAGCGCGCGCATCCGTCCATGAAGCTTTGGGGCGTGAGCGACGTTTCATCCGGATCTGGAGGAATTGTCATTGGCGCGAGTCGAGAGCGGCCGAGAAACACGCGTCGGTCGTTCCGGCATGACGAACTCGCATGTCCGTCAACGCGCGGTCAATGATTTCTTGGATGAATGCGCGCTTTGGTGCGAACGAGGATTTCGGGTCCCGCACCTTCTCGAGAATAGGGATCCGCCCGCCGTCAGCGCTGATGATATCGAGCCGCGTCGCAATCGAGGTCAGCATCATCATCGCAAACGACTCTGTCCAGTCGTCTTCCGGTACCCACGTGGAAAACACCGTGGTGAAGCTCGAGGGGCCGAGCTGCTCGAAAAATGTCGCGATGCCGCTGCGGGGCGCCGGACGCCAATTAACGATTTCATGGAGGCCGGCGTCCCACTGCGCTCCCTGCTGTGTCATTGCCGTGCGCATGGCCAGGCGGGCTCTGACATTGCCATCGAAGTCGAGCATGCGCACCCGCTGCACACCAGGTTCTCGCGCGACTGCGTCGTGCCGGCCAGTGGAGTCACTGTATCCGGGTGATACCCAGCTCAGAAATCCGAAATCCCCCGGTTCGAACCTGTTCGATTCTTGCCGTCGTATTGCCGGGCGGTAGTCGTATGCCACGACATGAGCGATTTCGTGTGCCAGGAGGTGAAACAGCACATCGCCGGGCTTGCGAAGATCGGATTCTACGCGGGGCAACGCCGGATCATTGCTCGGCCGGTCGATCGGTGCGCCGGTCCACCAATGTTGGGTCCAGCCGGTAGCCCAATCGACGTAACCGACTTTTCTCTCCAACAGTCCTCGCCGGACACCGATGGTTCGGTACCGACTTTGTGTCTCCGGGTTGGTCGTGACTCTAAAGTCCGCGTTCCAGGCGAGTTGGTTGTCGAAATAGATTCGGTCGATCGAGCAGAGGTACGCCCTCATGATCGGCGGGGCCGTGCGAAAGATCTCGACCAACGGCTGCACATATGTCGAGTGATCTACCGGCGATTCGCTTGGTCGGCCGAGCCATATGCTCGGGCGCCGATCGTCAGGCAGATTTTCTGCTCCAGGACGTCAGTCACCCTCTGGGGGACTGGGGTTTCCGGAGCGCGTGGCACTGCGCACGAAACGGCGGAGATCGTGCAGATCACGGCCAGGCCGGTCGTGCGAACGTATCGTGCCATCAGCCCAACCTTGATGGCATTGTGCCGAGCCAATGGTCCCACTGAGCCGTTCATGAATTCGCCGATGCCGGAGCGCGCCGCGCCAGATCTCCCCGAGGTCACTGAGCACGACCCGGTCATACTCTGGCTTCGTCTACCGATAAGGCGTTTCCCGCAAACGGCGCTCCATTGCCCCGCGAGATCTCTGATTGTCAGTCTCATGCCGGTCTTTGGTGTCGGAGGCAAGGCTGCCTGGCTGCTCATTGGTACAACGAAAACATCGTCTTATAGAATAGCTACGATACATGATGTGAAGATCCACAAACCCGTGCCGAGCGTGACGGTAGCCGGCCGGAACCGTCAGGAGGTGCGTGCATCGAGCCATGGATTCATCCGGGTTTTGAAGGGTACGATACACGCTGCTAGCTAGCATGGTTGGGCCGGGCGATTCTGGCGCCCACTGTAATACCTTATCATGCCTCGCGTAGGAGGGCCGCAACTCGTTTGGCTGTTACCTTGGCCGACTGTGGATTTTGGCCGGTCACCAGTCGACCATCGACGACGGCCTTCGAGACGAATGGCAGCCAGGCTTTCTCGTAGAGCGCGCCTCGCCGCTTCATCTCCTCTTCGGCATTGTAGGGCATCTTCTTGGCGACACCAGCCAGCACTTCCTCCCGCCAGGAAAAACCGGTGATTCTGCGCCCGGTAACCAGTAAGGTACCGTCCGTCAGCTGGACATTGAGTAGGCCGCAATAGCCATGGCACACGGACGAAACGATCCCGCCGCGTTCGTAGATGGCGCGTGTGATCCGCTGGAGCCCCGCGTCATTGGGAAAATCCCACATGACGGCGTGCCCACCGGTAAAGTAGATGGCATCGAAATCCGCCGGGTCGATCTCATCGGGCCGGGCAGTAGTCGACAGTAACGCAGATCTCGCCGGGTCAGCTAACCATGCCTTTACCGACGCATCAGCAAGTGGCCATTTGAGGGAGCGAGGCTCTAGTGGGGAGACACCGCCTTTGGGGCTTACGAGACGCTGCTCGTACCCCTCTGTATCAAAGACGTGCCAGGCATGGGTCAGCTCCGATAGCCACAAACCGGTCGGATCGGACGGATCTGCATAGTGGGCGACGTTGCTGACGACGTGAAGTATGCGCTTGGCCATGTCGATCGGATTTCCTTTGCTCGACCTCGAGCACCATCATCACGCTGCCCACGGATTCTTTGAAACCGCCAGCACGGGCATTGAAGGCCTAACGGCTCTAGTCTCAGCCGCAGGTGCCTTCCGAAGTCGAGCGGCCGCGCCAATGTGCGGGCGTGGCCGCGATGACCCCTGATGCCGACCATCCTGTCCTAAATCACGAGATGTTACAGCGCGAAACTGCCCCTGGCTCATTCGCCCGCTGCGTAGCCGTCCCTTCGCGTATCGGCCGCGCCGATTCGACGTCCGTCCGGTGTCACGAACACCGCATGTACACCGCCGAACATGATGTCACCAACGCGGGACCGCGGCCGGAAGCCCCGCGCCACCAGGCCGCCGTAGACCTCGGGACCGAACCCGGGTTCCACTTCCACCTCGCGCGAGTTCCACGTCGGGTGGAGGCGCGGTGCGGCGAGCGCCATGGCCGGGTCCTCGCCGAAGGCGAGCATCCGCACGCTCACCTGCGCGATGGCCGGCTGGATGTACTGCGAACCTGCTGCGCCCACTACGAGCCGCACATTCCGTCCGTCGAGGACGATCGTGGGCGACATGGTGGAGTTGGTGGAACGATTGGTGCCTCGCGTCCGCGAGTCGAAGTTGCGGCCGACCGAGTTGAGCCAGACGCCGTCGGTCCAGACGCCTGATCCGAACAGCACGCCCACGGTGGTGGTCATCGACACCGCGTTGCCATCCCGGTCCACCACACTCAGGTGCGACGTGAAGCTGCTGTCTTCTGACGGCGGCTCGGCGCCGAACGTGTCCGACCCGTCCGACGCTCCACCGGCGGCGGGACGTTGTGCCGCGGCATACGGATCGAGCGATGCGCAGGCACCGTCCGGCGTGTCGGCGTCGGCGCTCCACGGATCGCCCGACGTGAGGCTGTCGCGCATCGGGGTGGTGAGCTCCGCTGCGCGCGCGGCCGCGAAACGCGCGCTCGCCATCCCGCGTGCCGGCACCGCGATCACGGACGGGTCGCCCCGCCAGCGCTGCCCGTCGACCTGCGCGATCCGGATGAGCTGCGCGAACGACGCCGCAGTCGCCGGCGATTCGGTGTAGCCGGTCGCGCGTGTGAGGCCTGACAGCTCCGCGAGATGCAGCATCTGCAGCACCACGGCGCCGCCCATCGGCGGTGGCGCGCCGAGCACGGTGTAACCGCGCCACATCGTGCAGAGCGGACGCATCCAGACGCTCTTGTACGAGGCCATGTCGCCTACGGTGATGAGGCCGCCGCGGGACTGTACGTGCTGCGCGAGCCGTTCGGCAAACGCGCCCCGATAGAACCCATCGGCTCCAACCGCCGAAATCCGTTCGAGCACGGCGGCCAGTTCCGGCTGCACCAGCCGGTCGCCGGGGCGGAGCGGTTCTCCATCGGGCATGAACCGCGCGGCGGCCCCGGGTTCCTCGAGCACACGCGCCCGCGAGGATGTGATCGTGCGGGCGAGCAGGGGAGAGACCGTGAATCCGTCGCGCGCGAGTGCGATCGCGGGCGCTATTACCTGTTCGCGCGACAGTCGGCCGTACTTCTCGTGGAGCGTGAGGAGACCGTTCACCATGCCCGGCGTGGCGGCGCCGCGACCCGCGGCCCTCGCTGCGGGGGAACCAGTCTCGGGGGCACCCCACTCGGGACGTTCCCCGGCACGCCCGTAGAACGACAGATGGTCCATGCGCTGATTGGCCGTCATCCAGACGGTCGCCGCGCCGCCGCCGCCGATTCCGGTCTGCGATGGGTCCACCACCGAGAGGGCAAACGCCGTGGCCACAGCCGCGTCCACGGCATTGCCGCCCGCGCGCAGTATGGAGACACCGACGAGTGTGGCCTCGGGTTGCGACGCGGACACCATGCCGCCTCGCCCTTCCGCCCGCTTGCCGGCCAGCGGCGACGCGACCGACGACGGCGCGGGACGGGTACAGCCCAGCGCCAGCAGGACGCACCCAGCGAGAGCAATACGGGGGAGCGGGTGCGGGGATGTAGAGACGATGCGAGGCGGAGAGTGTTGACGCCCGACCGGGGCGGACGGTCGTAACATCGTCGTATTTCTCATCGATGTCGCCTTTCGTCGTGTACGTAGCGGAAATCCTGCACAGGGTCCGGTGTTCCGACCCCGAGGTGCTGGCCGAGAGTGCCAGATAGCGCCGGATGGTGGCGGCCACCTCGGGAGTGACGGCCTGCCGGACCTCGAGCGGCCAGGAACCCCGGCAGCCGTGGCTCAGTGATGCTTTAATGTATCGCTCGACCCAGTCAAGACAAACTCGGCGGGGAGGCGGTCCCCGTGGTTGTCTCCCTCCTGGTACGAACGAGCCTCCCGGTCAGAATTGGCGCGGCGTTGCTCACCTGGTCCAACACGATTGCGACCCGATTGCGCGATACCGCAACCGCTGGCTGCGCAATGAGCTCAGCTGTCGTAGCTCCCCAAGGAATACCCTGGGGCTAAAAGCTTCGGCGCTGCGCTCCGAACTCGAGATCAGACGGCTTTCTTCGACGGTGTCGTGTCGATTCCTGCGGGTGGTTCGATCGACCGCACCCAGATCCGGTCGACCTGCTCGTCGTTACCAAGCATGAAGGTATGTGACCCGACATCAGTAAACCCATGCTTCCCGTAGAAGGCTTTGGCGCGTGCATTGCGTTCCCAAACGCCGAGCCAGAGGGTTCGGGCTCCGCGCCTGTGGACTTCAGCGTCAATGGCGTTCATGAGGACCTGGGCGACACCGCGGCCATGCCACTCTTTGGCGACATACAGGCGCCAGAGTTCCATGGGCGTGTCGCCGGTCACGCACGGCGGTGCCGGGCCGCCCCGCAGCTGCGCATAACCGGCAAGTGTGCCATCGATCTCGGCGAAGAGTGTACAGACATTCGCGTCCAGGAGTTCAGCGCTCTGCTGAGCAACTCCATAGCTCTGGGCCAGGTGGAGTGCCATGTCCTCCGGGTCGTTCTCCGCGGCGAACGTATCGTGAAAGGTGCGTGCCGCGAGCTCAGCGAGAGCGGCTGCGTCGGCAAGTTCACCGGGTCGAACAGTTGTGGTCATCGTACACCATGATATCGGAGTCTTCGTGGGCCGGTCTGGCTGCTAAACCATAGCGCCGAAGAATAGGGGAGAACAACTGTCGGCACACGTCAGAGACCTCGGTGAACCAGTATCAAAGGTAGCTCGGTTGACACGCTGTGGGGGACAGCAGCCGATGCACCGGCTCGATGCGGGCGAACTCGTGATGCAGGGTAGCCCGCCAGCCAGCCTCACGACGCTCCGCTTTTTCGAACTTCGCAGCAGCAGCTGGCGGCTAAGCGGTGAACGACATCTCCCTCAAATCCAAGTGGAGACTTTGGCTCAATAGCTGTCTATCCTCATCGCAATTGCCGGTGCGACCATCGCAATGCAGTGAGTTGCAAACCTGCATTGATCTTTGGAAAGGCGACTTGTCCCGTCCCGGATGCGGAACTGCCACACAAAGTGTAGTAACAAAACCTCATATAGAGATGATATTATCACACGAGAATGTCTCTCCGCAGGACATGCTCTCGCGTAAGTGCTGTCTGGGTCGCACGGATGGTCAAACTCCACGAGCGGCTCGAAATGGCACAGCGGTTGCGCGCAACGTTTGTGATCTCAACCATGTGCGAGTTTCCGGGAGGTTCGATGAAACCGATTGACTTTGGGCTCTTCTACTTCGCCAGCTCTGAGGGCGGAGCCGAAGCGCGCGATGGGTACCGCCTGATTCTCGAAAGCGCCCGCTACGCAGATCGACACGGCTTTTCTTCCGTTTGGACTCCTGAGCGTCATTTTCATGCTTTTGGGGGGTTGTCGCCCAACCCGTCAGTGCTCGCCGCTGCGCTGGCTGCCGTGACGGAGCGGATCGAGATTCGGCCGGGGAGCGTCGTGGTCCCCCTTCACGATCCCGTTCGGGTCGTCGAGGAGTGGTCCATGGTGGACAACCTCTCCAACGGGCGGGTCGGACTTGGCGTGGCCTCCGGGTGGTTCCCGAACGACTTCATCCTCGCGCCCGATCTCTACCAGGAGCGCAAGGACGTCCTGTTCGGGCGGCTGGAGACGATTCGCGCCCTCTGGCGCGGCGAGTCCCTCCGGGTACGCAACGGGGTGGGGGATATGGTGGAGGTCCACACCCTTCCCAGGCCGGTGCGACCGGAACTCCCCGTGTGGATCACGTCGGCCATGAATCCCGATACGTTCGAGATGGCCGGACGGATCGGAGCGAACGTGCTCACGCATCTCCTCTGGCAGAGCGTGGAACAACTCGCTCCCAAGATCGAGCGATTCAGGCAGGCATGGCGCGAAGCGGGACATCCGGGCGAGGGAACCGTCACCGTCATGGTGCACACCTTCGTGGCCGAGGACGCTACCGATATCCGTGAACTGGTCCGGAATCCCATGAAGGGGTACCTCGGTAGCTCGGTATCGCTGGCCAAGAACTATCTCTTCTCCCTCTCTCCCTTCCGCGGGGCTCCGGAGACGAGTGTCGACGGCTTGTCGGCAGAGCAGGTGGATGCAGCCCTGGAGTATTCCTTCGAGCGCTACTTCCAGACCAGCGGACTCTTCGGGACACCCGAATCCTGTCTTCACACTTTGGATCGGATGCAGGCGGCCGGAGTGGACGAGGTGGGCTGCCTCATCGACTTCGGCGTCGAGGTGGACCGGGTGCTCGACTCGCTCGAAGCCTTGAACCGGTTGCGGCAATTACATCGGGCGGGAACGCGTGCGGCGCTCCCCGTTGCGCAGCCGTCAGCTGCCGACATGAAGCCGGAGGCGCAAGCGCTCGAGGAGGTCCTGGCAGATCTCTGGTCCGAATTGCTGGAACAGGACTGCGTAGACACCACAACGAACCTCTTCGACTTGGGAGTCCACTCGCTGCTGGCGGTTCGCGCGGTGGCAGAGATCCGGGAGCGGACCGGTCATACGGTGGCGATCACCGACCTGTTCCGCTTCCCGAACATCCGGTCCCTCGCGATGCATGTTTCCGGAGAGCGGGATTCCGGATTGGACGGAGCCCGGGCTCGAGCCGAACTCCGGCAACAGCGGCGGCGGCGTGTGAAATAGCCGCTGGACAGTACGGTCATGACGACGAGGTCTGATCCGGCGCATCGCTTCCGGGTCGGGCCTCGTTGTTGAGGTGCCCTACCGCTCGTGGTGACGGTGCCCGGGTTGTGCTCTCACATGCGCAGTATCCGCGGCGGACAAGATGTATTTGGCGACGGCCGTGAGCTGGGCATCGCTGAGGTGCGACTGCGGAGGCATGACCCCGAACCGCTCGATCACGTGTGCCGGCATTGCCGAACGCGCGGCAGCGGGCTCCTTGAGATAGGCCACGAGCGGGGGTAGCGGGTCGGGAAACCGCCGCATGTAATACGCGGCCGCGTGCGAGATTGGCGGCGCCAGCTTGGGCGGCGGCGCCACCGAATGGCACATCGCACAGACCGTCTGGAAGATCTGCTCACCTTCGCTGGGTGGGCTCGCCTGCTGGGCCGCGAGCGCGCCCGCGGTCAGCGAAAGAAGGCCGGCGACGATGGACAGGCTGCGCATGGAACAACTCCGGTTCGGAGAGTGGCTCGACGGTCCCTTCAAGTCTACGAACCCACGCGCCGTGCCGGCAAGCGGGACTTACCAACTTTTATTTCCCTTTGCTCAGCTAGGGTGGCTCCTTGTACGGCACATGACGGAAATTCCAATGTACAGTAATCGGAGCACGAAAAATCCATAAACCAGGTGCATCCGGGCGGCGGAAGAGATAGGACGTCGAACCCGCACTTCTCTCAACCTGATCTCCCAACTCGTGTTCCTCGCCCCAGCATTGCGCGATTTTGGCTAAGGCCGTATCGTCTAACCTATGGACTATCAACGGCTTATCACTCTCGACCCCGAAAAGCGATTCGGAAAACCCACGATTCGGGGATTGCGCATCGCTGTTCAGGATATTCTCGAGTACCTGGCCTCGGGAATGACTGAAGCCCAGATTCTGGCGGATTTTCCTGAACTCACTTCGGAGGACATCCGGGCTTGCTTGGCATTTGCCGCGGATCGGGAACGTAAGATGGTGTCAATCCCGGCCGCGTGAAGCTTCTTTTCGATCAGAACCTCTCGCGCCATCTCGCCATCTCGCCGTCTCACTCGGCGATCTTTTTCCGGGGTCGTCCCACACGTCGCTGTTGGGGCTTGCTGAAGCCAGCGATGCTCAGGTCTGGCAGTACGCCGGCGATGGCGGGTTCGTACTTGTCACTAAAGACGCCGACTTCCATCAACTCAGTCTAATTCGCGGTACACCGCCGAAGGTTGTTTGGATTCGTTTAGGGAATGTTTCGACGGAGACCATTGTCGCACTCCTGCGGGCTCATGCTGCGGACATTGAGGCGTTTGTCACGGATACCGAGGCTGTCTTTTTAGCTCTTGGCTGAGCCTGATTCAGCATTGTGCTTCGCTGACCGACAGGGAGGCGACCGCGACTCCGAAAGGACTTGCCCAGCCGCCCGCTGCAAACCTTCGTTATACGCGAGCATCAGAAGCTCGCTCCCACGGCCACGACGAGACCGTCGAACAGACGGCGATTCACCATGTAGCGAAGCTCAACGAACGGTGCAGTCCCACGTGAGCGCCGGGGCGCCGCGGATCGCCGCGCTCCCGCGAGCCCAGCCGTTTGCCAGGCCCAACAGGCCGTCCGCCGTAAACGGAGCCGTGAACGACGCGCGATCCACCGCCTTGATCGCGCGCTCCACTGGCGGATCACGAGATCGCTCTCCGCGGGTAGCTCGACCTCGGCCAGTGTCGGCCCCAATAAGAGTCTGGCCGCGGACTCGCTCATCAGGTGGATGTGGTAGTCGCCGACCGGGACACTCCGACGCGGTTGGGCGCGGGATTCAGTCGGCCCAAGCTGGAGCGCCAGGAACATCGTGTAGACTACTAGAACACGCATGATGGTTGCCCCTCGAGGGGGAGAATGTGAACGCGACCGACGTAGGCCGGCTAACGAGCCCGATGGAATCGTCTTGACGACAGGATTTAGACGTGCAGATCGGCGATAACGTTCAAAAGTCGAGTCGTGGTCGCTCGGCTCCGTCAGAGGAGACTTGTCCGGCTGTCCGCTGCAAATCCCCCACTCCGAACCAAGCGTCTGCGTCAGAGGGCGGTGACTACCTCGAGTCCGCACTTATGGCAATGGACGATCCTCCGAATGCGGCGTCCGCGCCACCATTGTCAGCAGGAATCCGCCAGGACCATAGCTGATCTCGACAATCATCCCGACTTTGAACCCCTGGATCTGCCGGAGGTACTCGTCGATCGCGGCTTCGGCTGCAGCCCGGGGGACCGGAAGTGGTGCGGATTCTTCCCACCGCTCAAGGACATCGCCCGTCGTAACGGCCGGCCCGAGGAAGCCGATCATGCTGTATTCGACGGGCCGTAGCCCGGGCAGACGGAGGAAACCGCCGCCAGTGGTTGCGGTCAGCTTCGGCACCAAGTGCCCGCGCCCGGGTTGGCGAGTCTTCCGGTTGAACGGCACCGGCATTCGACGAGTTGATTCCATGCTGGCAATGCTGCCTAACGACTTTGGTGTTCAGCGGCAGGCGTGCTCACGGAGCCGACCGGCCGCGCCGGCCTCCCACTAACATGAGGGCGCGGCCGCGACTCCGCAAACCGGCACCCCGCCGTGCCTGCCCGCTGCAACACCTTGTTAGACCGCAGTCGTACCCAGATCCCCAAACCAATAGGCCTCCATCGCAGCGAGGAGTGGCTTTGTAAGCGCTGCACCGGGAACATCGTCCGGCAGAATGGCATCAATCCCACATTGGGGGCAGAGCGCCGTCCGCGGTACCCCAGCCTGTAGGGATGGAATCCATTCCGTGATGCGGGCAGGCGAAAGCACGTCTACGCAATGGTAGCAGCCCACCACCAGGCTCGCTTGAACCCGAGGCTCATGCGCGCTCGCATGAGCCGCGATCGCCTCAAGATCGGCCCGAGACCATTGAGCTCGAGGCGGCCCCGCCGCGGCGAGCGCCGCTTCCCAAAGGGCCAACTCCTCGCTCGGTAGAACGGGCTGCAGCGCGGGGCTGAGTCGATGGGCGTCGTTGAGAAAGTAGGCTGCCAGGGCGAGGCGGAGGTTCGGATCTGCCGCGAGATGCCGCACGTAATCCGTGATGAGGGTCCGTCGGACCGAGCGATGCCGGTCGGGATGTAAGCTGTACGCGGCAAAGGCATTCGCACGCAGGAACAGATCGGACTCGGGCCCGGCTGCCCGGACGGCGAGTACGAGGTCAAAGAAGAACTCGGACAAGGTGCGCGTTCGCTTGCCCTGGACAAGTTCCGGAAGAAGGGCTTCTGCTACGCGACGCCAGCTTCGGATCATAGAAAGATGTTCGGACTGCGGTCTAACTCATGTATAGCTTGTAAGAGGAGCCGTACCAGAATAATACCGCCCCGCGCCGCCAAATCCTGTTGGCTGTCGCTTAGGCGGCTGGGCCCGACAGTCGAATCAGCGTCGCAAACCACGAACCTGCGTGGCCGATCAGCCCAGCGTGCCGCTGATCAGGACAGTCGTCGGGTTCGAAATCCGCTCCGAATGGTAGCCACTATAAACGTCCTGGTCATCAGCCCAAGCCCATAGAATACTTGCCGCTCGACCGTTGATTCTCATCAGGTCCCAATGCCGATCGGCATCTCCGCACCATTCGATAGCATGCTCGCCTGCGTTTAGGGTCACCTCCGTGCCGACCGGTGACTTGTCCACCTGTGTCAGTGCCATCTCCGCGTCGATCGGCGGTATTTTCCATCTCAATCGGTGACAATGCCAGGCCATTCGCCGCCCGTGCGCGAAGCGGGACCGCTGATCCCCTGGACGTGCAGCCGCAACCCTGGGCCCATCCAGTGCATCTTACGGTTATGCGCGCGGCCCTCCCGCCGGGGCGTTTCCTCGGTGTACCATCCCGAACCTACGTCACCCCGGACCTCCGGCTGACCGACATCCGGTATACCGCCGGCGCCCCCGCGCACGCCCACGAACGACCCTATCTCTGCCTGATCCACCGCGGCCGCTACACCGAGCGGTTCGGCCGGCGGCAACGGGTCTGCGAGCCGCTCTCCGTCGCGTGGCATCCGCCGGGTATGCGGCACGCCATCACCCTCGAGCGGCCGGTCCGCGCCCTCAATTTAGAGCCCGGGCCCGCCTGGCTCGGTTGGATGCTCGAACACGGTTTTGCCACCGACACTCCGTCCGAAACCCGCGGCGGTCCGGTCGCCGAGGCCGGAACCCGGCTCGCTGCCGCGGTGGAGCAGGGGAGCGATCCGCTGACCGTCGATGCCCTCACCGCCGAGGTCGCGGCGGGACTCTGCCGGCTCCCGCTGACCGAGTGTCTCCGCCGCCCCGGCTGGCTTGCGGACGCGCCCGACCTGTTCGACAGCACCTCAACGGCGGCGCCGTCGCTCCGCGATCTGGCCTCCATGGCCGGCGTCCACCCGGTCCACTTTGCCGCCGTCTTCCGTCGCTGCTACGGCTGCTCCGTCGGCGACTACGCCCGGCGTCGCCGCGTGGCCCAGGCTCGGCGCGTGCTGGTCGATCTGGATCGCCCGCTCGCGGAGGTCGCCCTGGCGGTCGGCTTTGCCGATCAGAGCCATCTGACGCGCGCCTTCAAGCGCTACACCGGCATGACGCCCGGCGCCTACCGCGCTTCGCTCGCCCGCCGCTCGGCCTGAATCCCGCCGGCTTGCTGGCGTTCAAGACGTCCTGGTGGGCCGGGCGATATGTTCTCCAACATGACCAATCCGTTTCGGCGCCTCGTCGCCCTCGCCCTCGTCGCCCTCACGGCGATCGTTGTCCCCGCGGTTGCCCAGCAGGAAACGCCCGCCTCCCGCCAACTCACCCGCTGGCTCGAGAGCTTCAACGCCAACAACCGCTCGGCGCACGAAGCTTTCCTCAAGGAGAACTATCCGTCGCGCGCAGCCGTCGCCGGCCAGGAAATGCGCTTCCGCGAGCGGACCGGCGGGTTCACTTTCATCCGCCTGACCGAGTCGACTCCGACCCGCGCGGTCGCCCTGCTGCAGGAGCGAGACAACGACGCCTCGCTGGTCCGCGTCACGGTCGAGGTCGAGGCGGCAGCTCCGCATCGCCTGACCAGCATGCAGCTGCAGCCCGGTATTCCGCTCGAGACACCGATTGTGCGGGTGGGCAGCACTGCCGACCTGGCGAAGGAAGTCGAGGCCGAGGGAGACCGGCGCGCCGCCGCCGATCGATTTGCCGGGGCGGTGCTGGCAACGCATAACGGCAAGGAGGCCGTCTCCGGCGCATGGGGCATGGCCGATCGTGCCAAGCAGACCCGCAATACTCTGGAAACCCGATTCCGAAACGGGTCGATGAACAAGATGTTTACCGCCGTTGCGGTGATACAGCTGGTGCAGGCAGGGAAGGTGAAGCTCGATGCGCCGATCGGGACCTATATCAAGGACTATCCCAATCAGAACGTCGCGACCAAAGTCACCGTCCATCACCTGCTGACTCACACCGGCGGCACGGGCGACATTTTCGGGCCGCAGTTCATGGCCAACCGGAGCACGCTGCGCACTCACGACGACTATCTCAAACTCTACGGCGCTCGCGACCTGCTTTACGAACCTGGCGCGCGCTTCCAGTACAGCAACTACGGCTTCGTCCTGGCGGGCATCATCATCGAGCGCGTGTCCGGGCAGAGCTATTACGACTATGTCCGCGACCATGTCTTCCTCCCGATCGGGATGACCCGGACCGGGCTGGAGCCCGAGAGCGAAGCCGTCGAGGGGCGCGCCACCGGCTACCTGCGCGGCGAGGACGGCGATTGGAAGCCCAACACGGAAACGCTACCCTGGCGGGGCACCGCAGCTGGCGGCGGCTATACCACCGTCGGCGACCTGGTGCGCTTCGCCAATGCAATCACCGGCCACAAGCTGCTCGATGCCAAGCACACCGATCTGTTGCTGACCGGCAAAGTCGATGCGCTTGGCGGGCGTTACGCCTACGGATTCGTCGAGAAGACGGTCAACGGCCAGCGCGCCGTCGGCCATGGGGGCGGCGCACCCGGCATGAACGGCGATCTCGAAATCTTCCGGGACACGGGCTGGGTGGTCGCGGCCCTGGCCAATCTCGACCCGCCCGCGGCAGATCGGATGTCCATGTACACCTCCAACCGGTTCCCGGTCGCGTCCACACCCTGACGCCTCCCTGCGCCACGGCCCGCTCGAGGGTCGTGGCGCAAAAGGCGGCTTCGTTGCATGCCATAGGTTCGTCTACTATGGTTCATCTATGAACAATGTTGGTCCACCCCGCGAAACGACTGAATCGGGCGCCCCGAGCTGCTCGGTGATGTTCTCGCTGCTCTACGCCATGCAGTCGGTCGAGGCCCGCTTGGAGGACACCTTTGGTGAGGTGGGGCTTTCGCTCGCCCGGTACGGGGTGTTGAACGAACTGGTGCGCGCCGAGTCGCCGCTGGCGCTGAGTGAGCTGGCGGCGCGGCTGAGTTGTGTCCGATCCAATATGACGCAGCTGGTCGATCGGCTCGAGGCGGATGGTCTGGTGCGCCGCGAGCCCGATCCCGACGATCGGCGATCCACCCGCGTCGTCATCACGCCAGATGGCCTGGCTCGGCACGGAGAAGGCGCCGAACGATTGCGCCAGGTCGAGGCCAGTTTCGACGCGACGATCCCCGAGGCCGAGCGCGACGTGTTGCTCCGGGTGCTCAAGGCGTTCTGATTTTTTTACGGCAATGGTTCATCGGTCGACAATCGGTTGCTGTATCGGCAGCGAACCGACCGATGATCGAGGAGAGATATGAAGGTCGAGATTTATTCGGACATCGTGTGTCCGTGGTGCTATATCGGTGAGCGGCGCTTTGCCAAAGCGCTGGCCGCTTTGCCGTCGGCAGATGAGGTCGACGTCGTCTTCCGCCCCTATCAGCTCGATCCCGCCGCGCCGCGCGAGGCGGTTCCGCTGACCCGTTATCTCGAGGGCCGCTACGGCGATCGGGCGCGCGGGATGCTGAGCAACGTGTCGGCGGCAGCGGAGCGGGAAGGTATCGCCATCGACTGGACGATTGCGCTTGCCGTGAACACGCGAACCGCGCATCGTCTGCTGCGCCTGGCGGAGCGGGAGTACGGACCGGCGGTGCAGCGAGCGCTGATGGAGCGGCTCTTCGACCAGCACTTTACCCGGGGCGGCAATATCGCGGACCCGGCGCTGCTGACCGAGCAGGCCGTCGCGGTGGGAATGGATCGGGACCGAGTCGCCGGCTATCTCACATCCGATGAAGGGGCCGCCGAACTCGACGCGGAGTTCGGTCAGGCGCGGGCGGTCGGGGTGCGCGCGGTGCCGACCTTCGTCTTCGACGATCAGTGGGCCCTGGAAGGTGCGCAACCGACGGACGTGTTCCTCGAAGCGCTCCAGCAGGTTGCCGAGTCGCCGGCTCGGAAGGATCAGGGCGACCAGTGCGACGACGACGGTTGCGCCATCGATCCGCCGCCTGTCCGATGACGCGGCTGTCGATCGTCGACATCTCGGTGGTTCGGGAAGACGAAACGCGGGACGTCGCGCTGCAGCACAGCCTCGAACTTGCCCGCGCTGCCGATCAGTGGGGCTATCATCGCTACTGGGTCGCGGAGCATCATGGCGCTCCGTCCGTAGCGGGCCGAGCGCCCGAGGTGCTGATCGCAGCGATTGCCGCGCAGACCTCGCGGATCCGGCTCGGCTCGGGTTCGGTGCTGCTCAATCACTACAGCGCGTTCAAGGTCGCCGAGGTGTTCTGCACCCTGAACGAACTCTTTCCCGGGCGAATCGATCTGGGCGCCGGGCGGGCCACCACCGGACCGATCACCGACTTCGCGCTGCAGCAGGACCGGAGCCGTCCCTATCGCGCGGACTCCGATCAGCAGATCGACGAGCTGGTGGCCTGGCTCGAACACGGTTTTCCCCCGAATCATCCCTTTGCGCGTAATCCGCTCGATACCATCGACGCCCTGCCCGAACTCCACCTGCTCGGCTCGAGCACTTGGAGCGCAGCTGCGGCGGCCCGGCTCGGCCTGCGCTACGTGGTGGCCGGGTTCATCAACCAGCAGGGCGTGCCGAATCTGATCGGATCATACCGGCGGGACTTTACGCCGGCGACGGGTATCACGCGAGTTACCAGTCCCGACGTGCGGCTGGCGGTACACGTCGTCTGCGCAGACAGCGAGGCGGAGGCGCGGCGACAGTTGGCGCCGGTTCACGTCATGTATCAGCACCTGCGGCAGGGCAACCTGCGGGCGCCGCTTCCTGGGCCGGATGCTGCCGTCGCGCAGTTGGGCGGCGCGCCCGCCCTCGAGCGCTATCAGCCCGGTAGTGGTGTTCCGCCCCGCTTCATCGGTGGGACCATCGAGCAGGTTGGTGAGCAACTCGAGCAACTGGGGGCGGATCTGGCCGTCGACGAGTTCATCATCCAGGACTTGATCACAGAGTTTCCCGCTCGGCTTCACTCCTACGAACTCCTGACCGGTCTGATCACGACGGGTGATCGGGCGGGCCAAGTGGCATCCACGGTATAGAGGGTACGATGGCACGCATTGGTAATTCCGAGTTGGACATCTTCCCCATGGGTCTGGGCGGCAACGTTTTCGGCATGACGGTCGACAGGGCCGGCGCCGACGTCGTTCTGGACGCCTTCGTAGCTGGCGGTGGCAACTTCATCGATACCGCGGATTCCTACTCGATCTGGGTGCCGGGTAACGTCGGCGGGGAATCGGAAACGATCCTGGGCGACTGGATGCGCCGTCGCGGCAATCGGAACGCCATCGTCATGGCGACCAAGGTCGGTGGGCTTCCCGAGCTCAAGGGGCTCGCACCGAAGACGGTTGCCCGCGCGGCCGATGCGTCGTTGCGGCGTCTCCAGAGCGATTACATCGACCTCTACTATGCGCACCACGATGATCCGGATATTCCCGTCGCAGACATTGCCGGAGCCTTCGACCGCCTGGTGGAGGCGGGAAAGGTCCGCTATGTCGGGATCTCCAATCTCGCGCCGGAGCGGATCGAGGAGTGGGTCGGGCTGGCCGCATCGCAGGGCCTGGCGCAGCCGGTTGCGCTGCAGCCGCAGTACAGCCTGGTGAGCCGGAAGAGCTATGAGGAGATCTTCGCGCCGTTGGCCCAGCGCCACGGTTTGTCGGTGTTCCCGTACTTCGCGCTGGCGAGCGGCTTCCTGACGGGTAAGTACCGTACCGCGGCGGACCTCGAGGGCGCGGCGCGGGCGGGTGGGGTCTCGCCGTATCTCAATGCCGACGGTCTGGCCGTCGTCGACCGGCTTCGCGCCATCGCGTCGAGTCACCGCGTTGCAGTCGCGACCGTCGCGTTGGCGTGGGTACTTGCCAAACCGACCGTCACCGCCCCTCTGGCCAGCGCAACCAGCCCGACGCAACTTCGTGAGTTGCTGGCTGTGCCGGAGCTCGCCCTCTCGGCCGATGAGATCGCGGCGCTCGACGAGGCCTCTGCGCCGTTTGCCTGAGGCCGCCTCTGTGGTGAGTTAACTTGCTGGCGATGCTGCCAGCGAATACCGCCGCGCCAGCTGCTGCTGGTGCGGCGTTTCACTTCATTTGAACCGAATGGTATGAGACAGATGCGTCGTTACCGCCGCTCGCTATGGTCCAGTCTGCTGGGTCTCGCCATGCTGATTGGTCTTGTCGGGTGCCAGGATACACCGCTCCGCATCTCGATGCTGATCGAGGACGTCGTCCTGATCGACGGCACCGATCGTGGCGCGGTGCCGGGGATGTCGATTGCCATCGATGGCGATCGCATCGTGGCCATCCGACCGATGGGGGCGTTTGCCTCCGACTCCGTGACGCTGCGCATCGACGGGCGGGGGATGTATGTCATTCCCGGGCTCTGGGATATGCATACCCATCAGGGCGGCTATCGGGAGTTGGGCTTTCCGCTCTACCTGGCCAACGGTGTTACCACTGTTCGCGATGTCGGCACCGACCTGCAGCAGATCGGTTATTGGCGCCAGGAGGTGCGGGCCGGCCGAGTGCTTGGCCCGACCATCATGATGGCGGGGCCGATCCTCGACGATCCGAAGGTCCTCGAGATGGCGCCTAACGGCCGAGTGGGGCTCACTACTGCGGGAGATGCGGAGCGAGTGGTCGATTCGCTCGCGGCGGCCGGGGTCGACGTCATCAAGGTCCATTCGCTGCTCCCGCGAGAGCCATACTTTGCGGTGCTGCGCCAGGCGCGCAAGCATGGCTTGGCCGTCGCCGGCCACATTCCCGACGAGGTCACGGCGAGGGAGGCCATCGATTCGGGGCAGCGGACCATCGAGCATTCGTTCGGCCTGGCCTTCGAGAATGGCGCGCAGGCCGCCGCGATCCGCTCGGCCTTCCAGGCGGCGGCCGCCGAGGTCCGGGCAACCGCCGAGTCAGGGCGGGAGCTGGTGGAGCGTGTCTTTGCTCTCAAGATCGCAGCCATCGATTCAGCCATTGCGGTCACTGACACGGTGGCCGCCCGGGAGTTTGCGGAGTACGCGGCGCGCAAGGATGTCTGGTTCGACCCGACGTTCGTGGTCATGGAAAACAGGTATAGACCAAACGACCCGGTGCTGCGCGCGCTGCCGGAACTCCGCTATGCCTCGGGTGGTCGTCTCCCGGCGACGGCGCTCGCGGCCAGGGCCGTAGTCGAGGCGGAGCAGGCGCGCTGGAAGGTGCTCATCTCGTCGTTTACGCCGCTGGCGCGGGCGGGAGCCAAGTTCGTCGCAGGCACCGATGTACCAGTGCCGCCATTGGTACCCGGATTCAGCCTGCATCGGGAACTGCAGGTGCTGGTCGACATCGGACTGACGCCGCTCCAGGCCATTCAGGCCGCCACGCGTAATGCTGCGGAGGCAGCGGGCCGGCCGGAGAGCGGCACCGTGGCGGAGGGGAAGATTGCCGACCTGGTACTGCTGCGGCTCGACCCGCTGGCGGATATCGGCAATACCCGGACGATCGAGACGGTCGTGGTGCGGGGGCAACTGCTCGAACGTTCGATGCTGGATCGGTTGTTGCAAACGGCGGAGGCCGCCGCGCGACAATAGCGCAGGTAACATAGCGCAGGTAGCGGGATCGGCCTCCGAATCATCGATTGTCTGACAGATTAAGGAGGTCGACCATGCGCCAATCCGCCGGTTTCATACTGAGAGGAATCGCAGCCATCGGCCTGATTGCCGGGTGCGGCACGGTCGCGCCGGAATCTTACGATGAAGGCGATCGCGCCGTCAGCGTGTCGCTCGATCCTGCGGTCGTCGAACGTGGCCAGCAGCTCACGGTTCGGGCTTTGATCCAGAACCGATCGGACAATCTGGCCAATTATTCGAGTGGAAGTGGATGTGCGTACGGCGTGCGGGTCGTTCGCAAGGGGGTCGACTACACGCCGATGACCCCTGGGACCACCAATGTATGTACGGCGGCGATCACGTCCTTTCCGGTTCCTGCCCAGGGCTCGCGCGAATTCCCGTCGCATTTGACGGCCAACGCGCCCCCGGGTGAGTATGAGGTGACGGTGAGATGGATCCTCCAGCCGTTCGTGCGAGAGGTGACCACGAAGATGGTGATTCGATGATCCGCGGGATCATTTCCCTGGGATATTCGTCCCTGGCTATGACGATCGGACTGCTTCTGGGAGGTTGTAACGCCGTTGGTCCCTCGTCGTTCGAGTTCGGGGATTTGCGCGCCGTCGTGGTGGTGGCGCCCGACGTCGTCCCGACCAATGGCTCGTTCGAGGTCCAGGTCGACCTGATCAATCGTGGTAACCGGTCGATCGAACTGAGGACGGGATCGTGCCGCGCGTTCGAGGTCACGGTGACGAAGGGGTCGAAGCAACTCGCTGGGGCGTTCGTACCCCCGACGGTCTTTTGCACTGGGATTGGTGGTGTGTATACCATTCCGCCGGGTGGCCGCGTCTCTCCCAAGATGCCGCTGGTTGCAAACGTAACCAGCGGGACTTTCAACCTTCGCGTCGACTTCAATTTCACCGAAGCGTTGCCGAGCCTGGGCGCGAAGCTGCGGGTAGAGTAAACCATGGCTGACTTAAGCCGCTTCGTCATACCCGAGTATTGAACCTGGGCCGAATACACCGTCGGAAGTGACGTTTTCGGTTGTGCGCGGGTCATGGTAGTGTGAGGGTGTTTGCCCCACGAAGCTGCGCGGGATACTTTCGATTCATCGCGGCAGGCATGGGGGGGAGTGTAAGTCAGTTTCTACCTGGATCTGCCGCGGGAGAGGTACCTAAATGTCATATCGAGTAGCAGTAAGGACCGTTGTCGCGCTGATGGCTGGTGGGGTCACCTCCGCTTGCGACTCCATGCGACCCGAATTCGAACGTGACGGTTTGCGGGCCGTCCTCTCCCTCGAGCCAGGGACCGCAGCCGTGAACCAGCAGTTCGACGTGCGGGTCGACCTGATCAACCGGACCGATCAGCCGATCTCACTACAGACGCGCGGTTGCTATCCGCTGACCGTTTCGGTCAGTAACGGGCCGGATGGGCAGCCGGGGGCCTCACCGATCCAGCGGTTCGACGTCTGCGTACCCGAGGGACTGACCGAGACGATTCCACCCGCGGAACAGATCACCCTCCGTCAGCCGCTCATGGCGAGCAGCAGGTCCGGAACGTTCGATCTTCGGGTCGACTTCAATTTCCATATGGAGTTGCCCGAACTGTCCGGAAAGCTGCAGGTGGAGTAGCCCGGTGACTTCGACTCATCGATCATCGCCATGGGTTGCTGCGCTCCTGGCGAGCGTCCTATTTACCGCGGGGGCCTATCCGCCGAGTCCGGACCGCTCCAGGCCACACTGACGATCGAGCCCGCCATCGTGGAACGGGGTGGGAAGTTTATCGCGCGTGTCGATCTGAGCAACCGCGGTGACGAACCCGTCGTGTACACAGTATCCACGTGAGATAAACGTTGCTGTCGAACACGATCTCGGCTCGGGAGCGTTTCCCCGGGTGAGTACCACCCTCTGCTTGGAATCGTGGGTCGACACGATTGCTATCGGTAGGCGTGACGTATCGCACTGCACTCTTCGCCAACGTTTCGCGCGGCACGTATCGGGTTCGGGTCGACCTCGAGGGACTGCCCACGTTGAAGGCTCCCATCAGCGTCCGTGGGGCGCCATAACATCTCCAGCAGGTCGTTATCCCGGCGGCGGTGGTCGATCCAGACCGATGTGTCGACCAGGATCACGAGGCGCGGCGCGACCGCGACCGCCGGCGAGGGATCGGTCGCATGACAGGCTCGGATCCGCCGAGGCGAGCGAGTCGACAAGCGCTTTCCCGAGCGATCAGCGCTTCGAGGTCAGCGCGAACCGGCTCAGTTTTTTCCTCGATCTGGGTGAGTCTGCGAGCCTCGGCCAGTAGCCGGTCGTCGATGTTTCGTGTCGTCTTCATGTGTACCAATATGGCAATCCTCGGACGACGCGCGGTACCTCACTGATCATTGGGTCGAGAGTCGAGCAAGATGGCTCCAGTACGCATCCGATGAAGTAGCCATCGGTTGTCGTCCTCAAGGATCACGCCCTGGACGTACTTCGGCCATTCGATGTCGTTGGTCAGTCGTGTGAGGAGGTCGGCTTCGTCGATCACTTGCTGGTGGTGCTTCCGGCGCGGTAGTACGCCAAGCAGATAACAGGGCCGCTCAGGCAAAGTCTCAGCCCGCCGCCGGGCCAGATATACTCGAATTGCATCTGGGTATCGCGCTACCGCCGTCCGCAGAGCTGCAATGGTCTCGGCGGGGAGAGTGACCGGCTCGAGAACCATCTTTCGGGACATGGTACGGCGCTCGAGATCGGCGGCTTCGAGGATCGTTGCACGGTCCTCTGCCGTCCGCTCGAACGAGAGTGCTTCCTGACGCCGGCCCTTGGACGATAGAGCGACGGCGATGAGACGGTACGCAGGAACCAGAAGGTCCTCGTCGAGTTGACTTGCCTTGCGAAGGTGGTCTATTCCCGCATCGTCTCCCAAATCTGCCAGGTGGCGGCCGAAATAGAGACGGGCCTCGGCGTGGTCCGGATGGGCCGCAATGAACGGCAGCAGCATGGGATACGCCCGATTGGGGTCGAGTTGATGCGTCAGACGAATTCGACTCCATGCCTCCGCGCGCGGTAGCGTCTCGGTTGCTGCGCGCGCCTCGAGCGCGCTTAAGTCCTCCTGAATCATCAGAATCCGATGGTGGGTTGTGTTCCAGAAATCACGATAGGTGGACCGCCAGTGGTCGCCCAGGCGAGCCAATACCTGTCCGATTGTCGTATGACTCAGCAGTACGGTAGCCGCATCTGCTCCAGGCTGTGGCGGCGCGCACCATGAAGGCTCCGGCACCTCCTTCCACCCGAGTCCCCGGAGGCGGTCTGTCAGACTCGGGTGCGTATCGGACCAACCGGTCCGTTCTGCGGCCGCATTGACCCTGTAACGGGCGAGACGCTCTTGCGTTGCGTGCTCCTGGAGGTAGGTGGCCAGTCTGGTCGGAATGTCACCCGGTGGCTCAGGTTCGTTCTTCAGGTGCGGGGTCATCGAGCTCAAGAACGTCTCGTGAGCGAATCGAGATACCGATGCCAACCGGACCAATCCACTCCGTACGGCCTCCTGATCTGTTACCTGAGCAGCGCATTGATCCGCGATGTATTCATCGGCTCGAGCCAGGACGAAGCTATAGGCTTCGAAGTACGGGGCATACCGATTGATGAACGGAACGAACAGAACGTACCAGCGGCTGTGGGGTTCGTTTACGAACATTGCGTGCAGACGTACGAACATTGCGTGCAGACGGCTCCAAGCGATGCGGAGGCGGTAAATCCATCCAGCAAAGCGGCCGTGATTCCTGGACAGGTGCCCGAGCTCATGCCCGATGACGGCTAACGCCTGATCTCGGCTGAGGCTCTGAAGCAATGGGAAGCCAAGGACAAGATAGTTTTTGTACCACCCAAAGATCCCTAGCCGGGGAATCTGCGCGATGGCGGCGTTGTGCTTGTCACTGATACGAATTTCATGAATTTTGGGCGCCCGAAGTTGAACTCGTATTTGGTCGATTGCCGCCCAGAGATCCGGAGCCTCACTCCGGCGAAGCGGAACGCCAAGTGGAGGTGCCAGCCTGATCCAGAAGGCGGAGAGCAACAAGACAAGAATTAAGAGCGCTGGAATCGTGCCGCGGATGATCTCCCCTTCTATGTAGCTCGCATAGAGGATGGCAATTGAAAAAGCCGCCAGCATTGCGAAGTATCCGTACCCAAGTAGTGCGAGGCAGGCGACTCGCAGTCGATATGCCAAGGGCCGCGCGGCAGCCTCTTGCTCCAGGCGCTTGACGAGGATTCGCGCCTGCAATTCGTCCATGCGAAGCACATCCGGGATGTAAGGTATAAACAAGCGGGAGAGTCGGGCCGGCCCTGTGGATCGCACGTTAGTGCGCAGGCGGCGTGGGCGCCAGAGGCCTACCGGTACTGCGCCGTACCGTTCGAGCATTTAGGGCGGCAGCAGGGGCTTGGCAGAGGGATTGGCGTTGAGGCTGGAAGTCGGCTAAGTTTATTGGTTGTATCTGTTTACGCCGTCTGACCAGGATCCATGCCGACGTACGAGTATCAGTGTGCCAAAGGGCACCGTTTCGAAGCGTTCCAGCGCATCTCTGATAAGCCCAAGTCCAAGTGCCCCGAATGCGGGGCGGCGGCCAAGCGGGTAATCTCCGGTGGAGCCGGCCTCATTTTCAAAGGCAGCGGCTTTTACATCACCGACTATGGCAAAGACGGGAAGGGGCCCCGCAAGGAGTCCTCCTCGTCGGAGAGCAGCAGCGCGCCCAAGGCGGACAAGAGCGACAGCTCGAGCGCCTCGAGTGACAGCACGCCCAAGGACGCGTCTGCCAAGCCCGCCGCCAAGCCGGCGAAGAAATCAACCAAGAAGGCGGCGGAGTGACCGATCCGATTCGCGCCGAGCTGGCCCGCATTGCCGCCGCACTCGGCGCGCCCGATGCGGCCTTCGTGGTCGAGCGGCCGCGCGATGCCGGCCACGGTGATCTCGCCACCAATCTCGCCATGGTGCTGGCCAAGTCGCTCAAGGCCAATCCGCGCAAGCTGGCCGAGTCGGTCATTGCGCAGCTGGCGCTGCCGGCCGGGCTGATTGCCAAGACCGAAATCGCCGGCCCGGGCTTCATCAACTTCTGGCTGGCCGAGGATGCCCTGGCGAGCCAACTGTCGAGCATCATCGCGGCCGATGCCGGTTACGGACGGTCGACGACAGGGGCAGGCAAGAAGGTCAACGTCGAGTTCGTCTCCGCCAATCCCACCGGTCCGCTGCATGTCGGGCACGGTCGTGGTGCTGCGCTGGGTGATGCGCTCGCCGCGCTGCTGGAGTGGACCGGACACGACGTGACCCGCGAGTTCTACATCAACGATGCGGGCGTCCAGATCGACAAGGTGGCGCAGAGCCTCTGGGCCCGGGTGCAGCAGGCGGCCGGCCGGGAGGCGTCGATCCCTGAAGGCGGCTACCACGGCGAGTATCTGATCGAATCCGCCGCTGCGCTGCTGGCCCGCGAGGGCGCGGCCTTTGCCGAGCTGCCGGAAGCCGAAGCGCTGCCGGTCTGCCGCCAGTTTGCGCTGGAGAGCCAGCGGATCGAGCAGGACACGCTGCTCCGCGACTTCGGCGTGGTCTTCGATGTCCACACCTCCGAGCAGTCGCTCTACGACTCGGGTAAGATCGAGGCGACCCTCGATCTGCTCAGGTCGCGCGGCCTGATCTTCGAACAGGACGGCGCGGTCTGGATGCGGACCACCTCGTTCGGCGACGACAAGGACCGAGTCCTCAAGAAGAGCGACGGCAGCTACACCTATCTGACCCCGGACATTGCCTATCACGTCGACAAGTTCTCGCGCGGGTTCGAGAACCTGATCGATGTCTGGGGCGCCGACCATCACGGCTACATCCCGCGGATGCGCGCCGTACTGGTGGCGCTGGGTCACCCGGCCTCGAGTTTCGAGGTGCCGATGGTCCAGCTGGTCAAAGTGGTCAAGGGCGGCGAAGAGCTGAAGATGTCCAAGCGGGCGGGGAACTTCGTGACCCTGCGCGATCTACTCGACGAAGTTGGTACCGACGCCGCGCGCTACTTCTTCCTGATGCGCCGAGCCGATACCCCGTTCGTCTTCGACATCGACCTGGCGCAGAAGCGGACCGACGAGAATCCGATCTTCTACGTCCAGATGGCGCACGCCCGGATGAGCGGGATCTTCCGGACCGCCGGGAAGACGCCCGAGGACGCCGGTGATACTGCGGACCTGGCGGGACTGCCGGCGCCGCAGGATCAGGAACTGCTCAAGGCCTTGACCGTCTTTCCGGAGCAGGTAGCCAAGGCTGCCGCCGATCGGGAGCCGCATCGAGTGACCGCGTACCTGGAAGAACTCGCCGGGATTGCACACGGCTGGTACCATCACTGCCGCGTCCTGGGCGAAGCGCCCGACGTCGAACGGGCGCGTCTCGTGCTGGCCCGCGCCACCCGCATCGTCCTTCGCAACGGACTCCAACTCTTGGGGCTCTCCGCCCCGGAACGGATGTAATCATCATGCCTTTGCTCGTGGTCGGGAGCGTTGCCCTCGATTCCATCTACACGCCGTTCGGCGAAACCGCCGATGCGCTGGGCGGATCCGCCGTCTACTTCAGTGTGGCGGCGTCTCTCCTGTCCAAGGTCAAGGTGGTCGGCGTCGTGGGCGACGACTATCCGGTGCACGAACTCGACCGGCTCGCGCCGCGCGGGATCGACTGGACCGGCGTCGAGCGCGCCAAGGGCGAGAGCTTCCGCTGGAAGGGCAAATACAGCTACGACCTGCAGAGCCGCGAAACGCTCGACACCCGGCTCGGTGTCTTTGCGGCGTTTCGGCCCAAGCTGCCGGCGGCGTGGGAATCGTCGGACTTCCTCTTCCTGGGCAACATCGATCCAGAGCTGCAGCTCACGGTACTCGAACAGCTCGACACGCCCAAGCTGGTGGCGTGCGACACCATGAACTACTGGATCCAGAGCAAGCGGCCGGAGTTGATGGCGCTGCTCAAGCGGGTCGACATGCTGCTCGTCAACGATAGCGAAGCCCGCGAACTCTCGGGCGAGTGGAACATCCACAAGGCCGGCCGCTGGATTCTGGAACACGGCCCGACCCGGGTCGTGATCAAACAGGGTGAGTTCGGTGCGCTCCTGCTCGAGCCGGGGCGAACCTTTTACGTACCGGCGTACCCGTTGGAGGAAGTCTTCGATCCGACCGGCGCCGGCGATGCTTTTGCCGGCGGGTTCATGGGCTACCTCGCGCGGGCGGGCTCGGCGGCGCCCGAGCAGATGCGCCGCGCCATGGTTTACGGCTCGGCGATGGGGTCGTTTGCGGTGCAGGGTTTCGGGATCAAGGGTTTCGAAAAAGTCGACTTCGACACCGTGCAGAAACGGGTTCAGGCGTTCGTCGAGCTGACCAAAGTCCCTTCGGCGGAGGAGTTACCATGAGCGGGCCGCAGTACGCAGCTGCCGGCGTCGATCTCGACGCGCTCGCGGCCGCCAAGCGGCGGATCGGCCAGGCCGTCGCCAGCACCAGGACGCCGCTTTCCCGCGGATTGGTGGGCGCGTTCGGCGGCATGGTGCGCATTCCCGAAGGGATGAAGCAGCCGATCCTGGTCACCAGCACCGACAGCGTCGGCACCAAGGTCCTGGTTGCCAAGCTGGCGGGGCGCTACGACACGGTGGGCGAGGACATCGTCAACCACAGCGTCAACGACATCCTGGTGCACGGCGCCCGCGGCATCGCGTTCCAGGATTACATCGGCTCCAACGGCCTGACTGAGATCCAGCTTGCCGATATCGTCGAAGGGGTGGCGCGCGGCTGCCGGGCCCACGAGATGGCGCTGACCGGCGGCGAAACCGCCTCGCTGCCCGACATCTACGCCCCCGGCGACTACGACCTGGCCGGCACGATTGTCGGGGTGGTGGAGGAATCTGCCGCCCTTCACGGCGACGCCATCAGGGCGGGGGATGTCCTGATCGGCTACCGCTCGACCGGGCTCCATACCAACGGCTACACCCTGGCCCGGAAGATCTGCTTCGATCGGCTCAAACTCTCGGTCGATTCAGCACTTAGCGCCACCGGCACGACCGTCGGCGAGGCCCTTCTGGCGGTCCATCAGAGCTACTTTCACGCGGTCTATCCGGTGCTCGATCTGGTCCACGGGATTGCCCATATCACCGGGGGCGGGCTCGAGGGAAATCTGGTCCGGGTATTGCCCTCCACCCTGGACGCGGTCATCGAGTCCCGCTCTTGGGAGTGGCCGCCGCTGTTCACCTTCCTGATGGAAGCCGGGCAGGTCTCGGTCGACGAGATGCGCCAGGTCTTCAACATCGGGGCCGGGCTAGTCGTGGCCGTTCCGCCCGACGCAGCCGAGCGCGTGCGGGAAGCCGCTCGCAAGGTGGGCATCGAGACGTGGATCGCCGGAGAGGTCCGTGCCGGGCAGGGCGGAGTGCGATTCACCTGACGTTGGCTTTTCAGGGGGATCCGCGTGCAGAGGCGATACGCCACGCTGATCGGCCTCGCCGTCACGTTCGTGTGCGCGGCGACCACGAGTGCCCAAACCGAACCGGAGCCGCCAGCTCCGCATCCGTGTGAGACCCACATCGGCGCGACCCAGGCCGTCTGTCGCGCCGGATACGACGCTCTGACTACCACCACGCCGTTTGCCGCGCTCCTGGCAACCGGCGGGAACCCGAGCCTCGGCACCGCCGCCGGCGGACGAGGCTTCGGCGATATCGGGGTCACCTTCCGATTCACGGCGCTCCGGGCCGTGCTGCCGTCGACGGTCTATGACGGCAGCGTCGATACCGTTCCGGCGCTCCGGCGCGCCTCGTTCATCGCTCCCAGGCTGGATCTCCGCCTCGGTCTCTTTCAGAAAGCTCTCCCGGTCGGCGCCGCCTCGGCCGATTTCCTGGGCTCGGTGACCGCCATGCCCGACGATGCGGGAGGCTACTTCCGGTTTACTCCCGATACGCGTCGCGTGGCCGGGATGGCGCTCGGCTTTGGCTACGGCCTCCGTCTGGCGTTCGTGCCAACCTCCGCGATGCCGACCGTGAGTCTCAACGTGGGGCAGAGTAATCTCCCCAAATTCGCCGTCGGGAACCTCAATGCGGGCAGCGACTACGCCTACACGCTGTCGGTCTCGGCCATTACCACCCGGCTGATGCTGGGGCACAAGTTTGGCGCCTTCGAGTTCACTGCGGGGGGCGGGGCCGACCTGATCAAGGGCAACTACTCGGTCGTGTTCCGCGATCCGGCCACCGGACTCGCGTCCTCCCGGGCTGACTCGACGGTGTCGACCATGCGGATCGTGACCGCCACCAACTTTGCCGTGGCGCTGGGTTCGGTGGCCCGGCTGACGCTGGAGGCCGGCTTCCAGGTCGGCAAAGGCGACGGGCAGACCACCATTTTCAGGGCCAGCGATACCAAATCGGGCCGGTTCTTCGGCGGGGCGGGGCTCGGGTTTAAACTGTAGGCGTGATCGAAGTTCGCGCCATGGACCGCGCCCTCGAACTGGCCCGACGGGGCTGGGGCCGAGTCCATCCCAATCCCATGGTCGGGGCCGTAGTCCTCGCCGGCGATCAGATCGTCGGCGAGGGGTACCATGCCGAGTATGGCGGTCCCCATGCCGAAGCAGTTGCGCTGGCGGCGGCGGGTCCGCGTGCCCGGGGCGCCACGATGGTGGTGACCCTGGAGCCCTGTGCCCACGCCGGCAAGCAGCCCTCCTGCGCCGAGACAATCATTGCGAGCGGAATCCGCCGGGTGGTGATTGCCAGCCTGGATCCGAATCCAGTGGCGGCGGGTGGCCGGGCCCGGCTGGAGGAGGCCGGTATCGAGGTCGCGACCGGCCTAGGACGGGAAGCGGCCGAGCGACTCAATTCGGCGTTTCTGAATGCGGTGAGCGAGCTCGATCGCCCGTTCGTGGCCGTCAAGCTGGCCACCTCCCTCGATCATTGTATCGCGGACAGTGCCGGGGTGTCGCGCTGGATTTCCGGCGAGGAAGCGCGCGACTGGGTCCACTGGTTTCGGGCCGGCTTCGCAGCGATCGGGGTCGGAGGCCGGACGGCGCAGGTCGACGATCCGTCGCTCACCGTGCGCGGCGCGCTCGAACCCCGGACCGCCCCCGCCCGGGTGGTTTTCCTTGGCCGGCGCCGGCTGTCGCTCGACTCGGCGCTGGTCCGGACCGCCGCGGTGCGCCACACGGTGCTGATCGGCGACGGGCTCGTGCCTAACGAACGGAATGCGCTGACCGATCGCGGAGTCGACATCATCCTGACCAGTGATTTGGCCGAAGGGCTCTCGGAACTCAAGCAGTTGGGAATCGACTCGATCCTGATCGAGGGGGGCGGGCGACTGAGCGGCAGCCTGCTCGCGCGCGGGCTGGTGGATCGCTTTGCCTGGATCGTGAGTCCGGTCTGGCTCGGCGATCATGGGATCAAGGCGGTGCGTGGCTTCGAGGTTCCTTCGCTGTTGCAGGCCGAGCGCTGGACCATCGTCGAGCGACAGGCGCTGGGTCAGGACACCCTCCTCATGTTCGATCGGGCCTGAGATGTTCACCGGGATCATTACCGCCATCGGCCGGATCGAGGCTGCCAAGCCGACGAAGAGTGGGGGACTCGATCTGACCATCCGGGCGCCGTATCGCGGGCTCGAAATCGGCGAGAGCATCGCGGTCGACGGGGCCTGCCTAACGGTCGAGCGGCGGGTCCGGGGCGGCTTTCGGGTCCATGCGATTGCGACCACGCTGGAGAGGACCCTGCTGCGAGAATTGGCGCCGGGGAGCCGGGTCAACCTCGAACGGGCCGCGCGAGTGGGCGACCGCCTGGGCGGCCACCTGGTCCAGGGCCATGTCGACGGGATTGCGACCGTGACCGGTACCCGGCACGCGGGCGACGCCTGGCTGGTCGATCTCAAGGTGCCCCGGGCGGTGGCGGCCGTCTCGATTCCGCTCGGGTCGATTACCGTGGCCGGGGTCAGTCTCACGGTGAATGCAATCCCGAAAGTCGGTATCATTCAGATCTCGCTGATTCCCCACACCCTGGCGGTGACCACGCTTGGGAGTCTGGAGCGGGGCAGTCGAGTCCACGTCGAGGGCGACGTGATCGGAAAGTACGTCAAACATCTGGTCGGGAGTCGCCGCGGCTAGCGGCGGTGTGCAGGCAGATATGGGTTTTGGAACGATCGAGCAGGCAATCAGCGATCTCCGCAACGGCAAGTGCATCATCGTGGCGGACGACGAAGATCGGGAAAACGAAGGGGATCTGGTCGCCGCGGCGGAACTGGTGACGCCCGACCTGATCAACTTCATGACGATTCATGGCCGCGGCCTGATCTGTCTCACCCTGACGCCCGAGCGGTGCGATCAGCTGGGGCTGCCGCAGATGACGCTCGAAAACTCGGAGTCGATGGGAACGGCCTTCACGGTCAGCATCGATGCCGAGCGGCGTTTCGGTGTCACGACCGGTATCTCGGCCGCCGACCGGGCTCGCACCATCCAGGTGGCGATTCGTCCGGAAACGCAGCCGAACGATCTCCGGCGTCCGGGACACATCTTTCCGCTCCGGGCCCGGCCCGGCGGAGTGCTGCAGCGGGTGGGCCAGACCGAGGCCGGGGTAGATCTTGCGCGGCTGGCGGGACTCAACCCGGCGGCGGTGATCTGCGAGATCCTGAATCCCGACGGCACCATGGCGCGACGCGGCGAACTGTTCGAGTTTGCCGAGCGACATGGGCTGACGTTCGTAACGGTGGCGCAGCTGGTGGCTTACCGGCTGACGCAGGAGCGGCTGGTCCACCGGATTGCGGAAGCGCGGCTGCCGACGCCGTATGGGGTTTTCCGGATCGTCGGGTATCGGAACGACGTGGATGCCGCGGAGCATGTCGCGCTGGTCTACGGCGATGCCGAAGGGCAGCCCAACCTGCTGGTCCGGATGCACTCCAAGTGTCTGACGGGCGACGTCTTCCATTCGCTGCGCTGCGACTGCGGCGAACAACTTGACGCCGCCATGCGCCAGGTGGCTGAAGCGGGGCGGGGCGTAATCGTCTATCTCGATCAGGAGGGCCGCGGGATCGGGCTGCTCAACAAACTGCGCGCCTATGAGCTGCAGGACAGCGGGGCCGACACGGTGCAGGCCAATCAGGATCTCGGCTTTGCGCCCGACCTGCGCAACTACGGCATCGGCGCCCAGATCCTGCGCGATCTGGGGCTCACGACCATTCGTCTGATGACCAACAATCCGCGCAAGGTGGTGGGTGTCGATGCCTACGGGCTGTCGATCGTGGAGCGGGTGCCGCTGGTGCTGCCGCCCACCGAAGACAATCGCGCCTACCTTGCGACCAAGCGCGACAAGCTCGGTCATCTGATCGGTCACTGAGGCAGCGATGAACGAGTTACGCAGTCAGCTCCGCGCCGCGGGCCGGATCGGTATCGTCGTCAGCAGCTATCATGAGCGGGTGACGACCAAGCTGCTCGACGGGGCGTTGGCCTGTTGCCGCGACGCCGGCGTGGCCGAGTCGGCCATCGACGTGGTCTGGGTGAGCGGCGCCTTCGAGCTGGGCAGTGTGACGGCGGCGCTTGCCGAGCAGAATCGGTATACCGCACTGGTCGCCATCGGAGTGGTGATTCGGGGTGAGACGCCGCACTTCGAGTTCGTCGCCGGCGAGACCTCGCGCGCGCTCGGTGCGGTGTCCACGACCCGCGCCCTGCCGGTCGGGTTCGGCCTGCTCACGGTCGATACCATGGCGCAGGCGCTCGAGCGCGCCGGCGGTTCGGCCGGCAACAAGGGATATGAAGCGGCCGAGGCCGCGATTCGGGCGGCTGATGTGATCCGCCAGGTGAGGGCGTCATGAGGCTCCGTACCGAAACCCGGGGCCGCGCCCGCGCCCTGCAGTTGCTCTATGCGGCGGAAACGCTCGACCGTCCGCTCGCGAGTGTCGTGCCCGGCCTGGCGCGCCTGACGGGGCCGGAGCCGACGGTACTGGATCTGGCCGAGCGGCTGGCGCAGGAGGTCTGGGATGCGCGCGGCGAGCTGGATGCCGTGCTGCAGCAGGCCACCGACAACTGGCGGATCGAACGCCTGGCCGCGATCGACCGCAACATCCTCCGGATCGGTGCGCATGAACTGCGCAGCGGGCAGGTGCCGCCGCGAGTGGCCATCGACGAGGCGCTCTGGGTGGCGCATCGGTTCGGGACGCCCCAGTCGCCGCCGTTCGTCAACGGAGTGCTCGACCGGGTAGCCAGGAGCCTCGGCCTCTTGTGAGGATCCTGCTGTTCAACTGGCAGGACCTCGACAATCCCTACGCGGGTGGAGCCGAAATCCACCTGTTCGAACTCTTCAGCCGTCTGGCCGCCCGAGGGCACCAGGTCCATCTGGTCTGCGCCGGCTGGCCCGGCGGCGCGCCGACGGCCGTTCGCGACGGCATTACGATCGAGCGGCACGGCGGCCGGCACAGCTTTGCGCTACGCGGCCGCGCGGCGGTCCGCCGGGCGCTTCGCACCGGCTCCTACGATATCCTGGTCGAAGACGTCAACAAGCTGCCGCTCTACTGCGCAGCTGGCGTCGATATCCCGTCCTGCGTCATCGTCCCGCACCTCTTCGGAACCACTGCGTACCACGAGGCGTCGTGGCCCATGGCCACCGCTGTCGTGCTCGCCGAGCGGTTGATGCCGCTGGCCTACCGGCGGTCGTGGTTTCATGTCATCAGCGAGAGCACCCGGGATGACCTGGTGGCCCGGGGTGTTCCCAGGGACCGAATTACGGTCATCCATCCGGGAATCGATCCGGACCGGTTCAGCCCGGACCCGGCCCTTGACCGTTCCGATCCTCCCTCCTTCTTATACGTAGGGCGTTTGAAGCGGTATAAGGGCGTGGACCTGGCCATTCGGGCCCTGGCCCTGGTACATCGTGATCGCCCGGAGGTCCGGCTGGACATTGCCGGCGCCGGCGACGACCGCCCCCGTCTGGAGGCGCTGGTTGCCTCGCTCGGCCTCGGGAAATCGGTTCGATTTCACGGGTTCGTCGACGAGGCCGTCAAGCTCAGGCTCCTGCGCACGACCTGGGCAAATCTATTTCCTTCACCCAAGGAGGGATGGGGCATCACCGTAATGGAGGCGGCGGCATGTGGAACCCCTTCCATTGCGTCGGACAGTCCCGGCCTGCGGGATTCCGTGCGGGCAGGCGAGACTGGCCTTCTGGTGCCACACGGCGACCCCGTCGCCCTGGCCCGGCAAATGCTGGCAATGGTGTCTGAGCCTGCCACGGTGGCCCGCCTGGGCGCTGCGGCTCGGCAGCATGCAGCGCGCTGGACCTGGGAGGACGCGGCGGCTCGAACCGAACGGCACCTGCAGGAAATCATCGATCGTGCAACCCGAGGAGAAACGACATGATGACGACCGTCACTGCCCGCCACTGTGAAATCACGGATCTGCTTCGTGAACGTGCCATTTCCGTCATGGACCGTCTCGAGCATTTCTCGCCACATACACTGGAGAGCCAGGTAGTCTTCGACGTAGTTCCCGAGGGGCATCAGGCTGAAGTGCGACTCCATGTCCGGCGTGGTCAGGTACTGGTCGGTTCCGCAGTAGGTCCGGATCACCGCACGGCGCTCGATCGGGCGGAAAACAAGATCCGCCGGCAACTCGAACGATCAACTACTCAGGCCCGGCGGGATCGCCGGGAGGCGAGCATCCGTCAGTGACCTTACGGCTTCGGGAGCTCCTGGTCCGGCGCGGCAATCCTCTGCAGCTCGAATCGCTGACAGGGGAGGTCGGGCTGGACCGGGCGCTCCAGGAAGCCGACATCTCGAGCCCGGGACTGGTGCTGGCCGGATACACGGGTCGATTCGTGCCCGAACGGCTCCACGTCCTGGGTGAGACGGAAATCAGCTATCTCTCGTCGCTGCCCGAAGACTTTCGACGCAACGTCCTGACCCAATTCTTCAGTTTCGATCTGCCCGGGGTGTTCATCACCAAGGGGCAGAGTCCGCCCGAGCCGATGATCACGGCGGCGCGGGAACGGGGCATTGCCGTCCTCAGGACCACCCTCAAGACGGCCGAGTTTTATCGGGCGGTCAAGCCGATCATCGAGGCGGCCTTTGCGCCGACCACGACGCTGCACGGCTCGCTGGCCGACGTCTACGGTGTCGGGTTGCTCTTCACGGGCCGCAGCGGCATCGGCAAGAGCGAATGCGTGCTCGATCTGGTCGAGCGCGGTCACCGTCTGGTTGCCGATGATGTCGTGATTGCCACGCTGCGCGGCACCGAGGTGCTGATCGGCCGCGGGCATGATCTGGCGGCGCATCACATGGAGATTCGCGGGATCGGGCTGATCGACATTCCGGCGCTCTTCGGGATCCGCGCCGTGCGTCAGCAGAAGCGGATCGAGGTGATCGTCCATTTGGAAGACTGGAACAACGCCGGGGAGGTCGACCGCACCGGCCTGTCACGGGTCGAAACCACGGTACTCGGCGTCAAGGTGCCCAAGGTCGTGGTGCCGCTCAACCCGGGCAAGAACCTCACGGTCATTTCGGAAGTGGTGGCCATGACCCACCTGCTGCGACTGACCGGCGTCGATTCGGCCACCGCATTCAACGATCGCCTGATCAAGCGGATGAAAGAGCAGCGCGGCTTGCGGGAGTATCTCCAAGAGGACTACGAATGAGCCAGCCTCTGCGGGGTGTCGTCGTGTGCCACGGCGAACTCGCGGCGGCACTGGTGGCGGCGGCTGAGTCGGTCAGCGGCGTCCGCGGCGCGCTGGTGCCGATTTCCAACGACGGCTGCGACAAGGGCCTGCTTCAGCAGCGGGTTGCCCAGGCGCTGCCGGCGGGGCCGGGCATCCTCTTCGTCGACATGCCGGCGGGGTCGTGCCTGCTGGCGGCGGCCCGTGAACTCGCGGGACGCGACGATGTCCGGGTCATCACCGGCGTCAATCTCGCAATGCTGGTCGAGTTCGTCTTCCGGCGCGAGTTGCCGCTCGACGACGCGGTGCGCCGGATCATCGATACCGGCTCCCGGGCCGTCGGAGTGCGCTAGGTGGGCATTGTCGTCGCCCGGATCGACGACCGGCTGATCCACGGCCAGGTGGTGATCGGGTGGGGACGTCCCTACGAGATCGGCCGGGTCGTCCTGGTGGACGCCGAGGTGGCGGCGAGTGACTTCGAACAGGATCTCTACCGGATGGCCGCACCCGACGGGATCGCGGTCGAGTTCCTCAGTCCCGACGACGCGCCGGCTCGGCTGGCGGTACTGGCGGCCGGCCCCGAACGGGTGCTGGTGCTGACCGGGACGGTGGCTGCCATGGCCGATCTGGCGCGAGCCTTCCACGGGATTCGCGCCGTCAACGTGGGCGGCGTGCATGCCGGGCCGGGGCGTCGCGAATACCTCCGGTTCGTCTATCTGACCGATGCCGAGCTGGCGGACCTCCAGTCGCTTGCGGCCGCGGGCGTGGCCGTATCGGCGCAGGATCTGCCCACCTCGCCTCCGGTCGACGTTGGAGACCTTCGCGTGTGACGCTGACCATGTTGTGGCTCTGGGCCACGCTGGCCGGGCTCGACCTGGTGAGCGTGCTGCAGGCGCTGCTCTCTCGGCCGCTCGTCGTTGGCGCCGGGGCTGGAGCCCTCGCCGGTGATGTCGAAGCTGGCCTTCGGGTCGGCGCCTTGCTCGAACTGTTTGCACTCGATGTGGTACCGGTCGGCAGCTCCCGCTATCCCGATTTCGGCGCGGCCACCGTAGCGGCCACGCTGATTGCCGCGGGCCGCGACTGGCCGGTCGTCCTTGGTATTGCGACCGCCGCCGGGATCATACTGGGTATGGCGGCCGGAGTGACGCTGCCGTTGACTCGTCGGCTCTGCGCTGTGACGGTGCAGCGCTTCAGTGACCGGTTGAGCGGAGGCGATGCGGCAGCGGTGACACGGGTCCATTGGACCTGTCTCGGCTATGATGTGGGGCGGAGCGCGTTGGTCGGCGCGATCGCGGTCGGTCTGGGCGCGCTGGTGGCGGCCACCGGCTGGCTGCCGCCGGTCGTGCTCGGTACGGCGCTCAGCACCGTGGCGCTGGCCGGCGGCGCCTGGTCGGTGGCGCACGGCGCGGTGGCAAGTGCGAGGTCGGGGCCGCGCTGGCGCTGGGTCGCGGCGGGGACGGCGGTTGGTGTGCTCGGAGCGACCGTTTTATGACGTCGCTCGGGCGGGTGGTGGCGCGGCTCCTGATTCTGCAGAGCTCCTGGACCTACGAGCGGATGCAGGGTGTCGGCACCGGGTACGCCAGCCTGCCGCTGCTCGACGACCTGCGCGCCGATCCCGAGCGCCATGCGGCCGCGGTGGCGCGGTCGACCGAACTGTTCAACGCGCATCCGTACCTGGCGGGAATCGCCGTGGGTGCTGCGGCTCGCGCGGAGCTGGCCGGTAAGCCGGGCACGACCGTTCAGCGGCTCAAAACGGCGCTGGCGGGTCCGCTCGGTGCGCTGGGCGACCAGCTCTTCTGGATCGGCGTGGTGCCGGCGGTCATGGCGATCCTGCTGCTGGGCGCGATCGTGGTCGGGCCCGCCGCTGTGATTGCGGGCGTGATGGGCTATGCGCTACTCCGACTCTATGTCACGTACTGGGGCGTACAGCTCGGCTTCGATGCCGGGGTCGACGTGGCCGCGGCGCTCAAACGATCCCGGCTGCCCGAACGGGTCGGACAGGTGGGGCTGGCGGCGGGGTTTCTCGTCGCCCTGTCGGTGCCGTTCGTGATCCGCTGGCTGCTGGTGCCCGGAGCGGCGAGTTCCGGTATCGCGGCGGCAAGCGTGGGCGCGGCCGGCGGCACGGTGGCGGCGCTGGTCCGGGTTCGGGTGCCCAGCGCGCGAATCATTACCCTTGCAACGATGGCTGTCGTCCTCCTCTGGTACTGGAGTGTTTCGTGACCGAACGCACCGCGACGATCGTCAATTCGCTTGGCCTGCATGCGCGGCCGGCTGCGCAGCTGGTTAAGCTGGCTGCGGGGTTTGCCTGTGAGATCGAACTGGAAAAAGACGGACAGGCCACCAACGGCAAGAGCATCATGGGGGTGATGATGCTTGCCGCGGAGCAGGGCAGTTCGCTGCTGATCCGGACCAACGGCGCCGATGAAGCGGCCGCGATGGACGCGCTGGTTGCTTTGATTGCCTCAGGGTTCGGCGAATGACCGAGTCACGGACCCTGCGCGCGGTCGGGGTATCGCCGGGCATTGCGTACGGGCCGGTGGCGGTGCTCGAGCGCAGGTTTCCGGACGTGCCGGATCGTTCGGTCACCCCGGACGAAGTCGAAGGAGAAGTCGAACGGCTTCGGGTCGCCGTCGAAGCGGTGGTTCGGCATCTCGATCATCTCCGTGAGCGGGTGTTGCACTCCGCCGGTCTTGAAGAATCCCAGATCTTCGAAGCGCAGATCATGATGGCGCAGGACCGCGATTTTCTCAACGCGGTCGAACACCTGATCCGGAAGAACAATCTGAGCGCCGAAACGGCCTACGAGTTCAAGGCGCTGGAACTCCGCGTCTCGTTTGCCGAAATGGCCAATCAGCGGATGCGGGAACGACTCACCGACCTGACCGCGGTCCAGATCCATACCCTCCGGCAACTGATGGGGCGGCCCGACGACGAGCTGGCCGCGGTACGCAGGCAGGAGCACGTCATCATCGTGGCGCGTGAGTTGTCGCCCGGGCTGACGGTCCAGCTCGATCGAGATCAGTTGCTGGGCCTGGTCAGCGAAGAGGGCACCCGTACCTCCCACGCCGCCATCCTGGCCCACTCGCTCGGCATCCCGGCCGTCATGGGAGCGTCGGGAGCGATGAACCGGATCCGCACCGATACCATGGTGCTGATCGACGGCTATACCGGAACGGTGGTGATCGATCCGACGCCCGACGAACTCGAACTCGCGCGCGCCCGGGCCAATCGTCGCTTCAAGCTCGGCCTGGCCCTCGAAGGGGCCGCCAGCCAGCCGGCCGTGACCCCCGACGGCGTCGAGGTGACCCTGATGGGGAACGTCGATCTGCCCGAGGAAATCGAGATGGCGGTGCGGCACGGAGCGCAGGGGGTCGGCCTGCTGCGCACCGAGCTCCTGGTGGCGGGACGGGCCCACGTGCCGACCGAACTGGAGCAGCTCGAGTACTTCCGCCGGGTCTGCGCCGCCTTTCCCAACCATCCGGTCGTGATCCGCACCTACGACCTGGGGGGCGACAAGTTCCCGGCGGCCTTCGAGACCCACGCCGAGTCGAATCCGTTCCTGGGCTGGCGATCGATCCGGGTCTGTCTCGATCGGCCGGAGATCTTCCGGCCCCAGCTCCGGGCGCTCCTTCGGATTGCGGCGGAGCGGAACGTGAAGGTCATGTTGCCGCTGGTTACCCGCGTCGACGAAGTGCTGGCCACGCGCGAGCTGATCCGCGAAGAATCTGCGCGGCTTGCGGCCGACGGGGTCCGCACGGCTGCTGCGCTCGACCTCGGGGTCATGATCGAAACTCCGGCGGCCGTCGTGATGGCCGATCGGCTGGCGGCGGTGTCGCAATTTTTCAGTATCGGCACCAACGATCTGACGCAATACACCCTGGCCGTCGATCGGGGCAGTGCGCACCTGGCAGATCGTTTCAATCCGCTCGATCCGGCCGTGCTCCGGCAGCTCGAGCACATCCGCGTGGCCGCCCGCGATGCGGGCATCCCGGTCAGCATCTGCGGAGAAATGGCATCGGACCCGCTGAGCGCCGTCCTGCTGGTCGGGATGGGCTTCCAGATTCTGAGCGTGGCGCCGCCGACCCTTCCGCTGGTCAAATGGATGGTTCGGAACGTTCCCGCCTCGGTCAGTCGGGAGGCGGCTCGTCAGGCGCTCCTCGAGCCCGATGTCGCGAGCATCACGCGGGTGCTGCAGCAAGCCGTGCAAGGCTATGTCGACCAACGACTTCTGGCGCCCTGATTCGGTTGCCGCAGGGTCCCGAGCCGACTAGGTTTCCGCCCGAGTTTCGTGCCCTTTTTTCCGTCACCTCTTCCCGGATCGATGCCCATGGCTCGCGCTCCGCGCCACGTCTTCACCTCCGAGTCTGTCACCGAAGGCCATCCCGACAAAGTGGCCGATCAGATTTCTGACGCCGTTCTCGATGCGATCATTGCCGATGATCCGAACGCGCGGGTGGCGTGTGAGACGCTGGTCACGACGGGTATGGCAGTCGTCGCCGGTGAGATTTCGACCAAGACCTACGTGCATATCCCCGACATCGTTCGCGACACCATCGCGTCGATCGGGTATACCGATGCGTCGTTCGGCTTCGACAGCCGCACCTGCGCCGTCTTGTCGTCGATCGATCGCCAGTCGCCCGACATTGCGATGGGTGTCGACGTCAAGAAAGACCGCGAGCAGGGCGCGGGCGACCAGGGCATGATGTTCGGCTATGCCACTCGCGAAACCCGCGAGCGGATGCCGCTGCCGATCATCCTCTCGCACCGGATTGCCGAGCGGCTCGCCGCGGTGCGCAAGGGCCTTCACGGTCTGGATCAGGTTGACTGGCTCCGTCCCGACGGCAAGAGCCAGGTCTCGGTCGAGTACGAGGGCGATCGCCCGGTCGCGGTCAAGACGGTGGTGGTTTCGACCCAGCACGCCGAGCGATTCGGTAATCGCCAGCTCTCGTACGGCACCATTCGCGACACCGTGATCAGCGAAGTGATTCGTCCGGTGCTCGAGAAGGCGGGCTTCGAGTCGCGCGGGATCAAGTTCCTGATCAATCCGACCGGCCGTTTCGTGATCGGCGGACCGCACGGCGACGCGGGATTGACGGGCCGGAAGATCATCGTCGATACCTACGGCGGCATGGCCCGGCACGGCGGCGGCGCCTTCAGCGGTAAGGACCCATCCAAGGTCGACCGGTCCGCAGCCTACGCGGTGCGTTGGGTCGCCAAGAACATCGTCGAAGCCAAGCTGGCCGCGCGTTGCGAAGTGCAGGTGGCCTACGCCATCGGTGTCGCGCAGCCGGTGTCGGTCATGGTCAACACCTTCGGCACCGGTGAGCTGCCCGATACCAAGCTCGAGCGGATCGTCAGCGAGGTCTTCGATCTGACCCCTGCCGGCATCACGACGGCGCTCAAGCTCCGGCGGCCGATTTACCGGCCCACGGCGGCGTACGGCCACTTCGGCCGGAAATCGGTATCGGCAAAAGTTGGCGGCAAGCAGGTCACGCTGTTCCCCTGGGAAGAGACCAACAAAGTCCGGGATCTCTTGACCGTTGCCAAGAGGTAGGCCACCCTTCCGGCATGGTTCGGATGACGGTGGCCCATCTCGGCGTCGAGCGCAGCACCAACACCCCGGTGGTGGTGCTGCATGAGGTCGGGGGCAGCCGCAGTCTCCAAATCTGGATCGGCGCCTCGGAAGCCAATGCCATCGCGGCGGAGCTCCGGGGCGACCATCCTTCCCGCCCAATGACACACGATCTTCTCAAACAGATGCTGCTGGGGCTGGGCGGCGAATTGCGCCGGGTTTCCGTCACGGCGCTTCGTGACAATACCTACTACGCCGAGTTGCTGGTGGCGCGCGGCGATCAGATGTTCGTGGTCGATGCTCGCCCCTCGGACAGCATTGCGCTGGCCCTCCGTTTCGATGCGCCGATTTTCGTCAGCGAGGATCTGCTGCACGACGACGGCCAATCGGACCCCGCCGGGCCGGCCGCCGATGACCCGACTGCCGGCGCCCAAGCGCTCAAACGGTTCCTGTCCAAGCTCGACCCCGAGGATCTGGGACGGTTCCAGCCATGACGGCCCGCTGGTCGCTGGCGCTCCTGGCGCTGGCCGCGCTGCCGCTCGAGGCGCAGCGGCCAACCCGCGCCGAGGGGTCGGTCGTTCGTCCGCAGCTGACGGATACGACGGCGGTTGGCGGAGTGCGCGTGGTGCTGCATCAGGTCGGTCGCGCCACGCAGGGGCCGATCGATACGGTCCTCACCGATCCGCGGGGCCGCTTTGCCTTTCGGTTCCCGGCCGATACCACGGCCAACTATCTGGTCAGCGTCCGGTATGCCGGGATCGAGTACTTCTCCACACCGTTGGCAACCAATCCGGCGCGCCCGGACACGATGGTTCGGCTCTTCGTCTTCGACACCGCATCGACGGCCGTCATTTCGGCGCGGAGCCGAACGCTCGTGGTGGGCGCCCCCGACGCGATCGGGGCGCGCACCGTGGTCGACTGGCTGGTGCTCGACAACCGCGGCGTCGCGACACGGGTCGGGACCGATTCGCTGACGCCGACCTGGGCGGCGGCGCTGCCCTCGGACGTTCGCAATCCGCAGGTGGGGGGCGGGGCGCTCTCGCAACTTTCGCCCGATGCGATCGAGTTTCGCGACGACAGCGTCCTGGTCTTTGCGCCGTTGTCGCCGGGTGAGAAGGAACTGCTGATCCAGTACGAGGTGCCGGCTGAGCAGCGCCGTCTGGAACTGGCCACGCTCGGGGTCGATTCGGTCGACGTCTTCATCGAGGAAGCGGCGGTTCGGGTCGAAGGAGGGCGCTGGGTGCAGGGCCCGCCGCAGATGTTCGAAGGGCGTTCGTTCCGTCGCTTTGCGGCAGCGGGAAATGAAACCGGCCTGGTGCTGGTGTTTCCCCGGACCTCGCTCGGGGCAGGGGTGTTGCCCGTCGCGGTGGCGGTGACCGCACTCGGACTCCTGCTGCTCAGCTGGGTCGTGCTGAAGCGCCGGCGTCCCAATGCGCAGCTTCCGATGCCGTCGTCCGTGGAGCTGGCCGATCGGATTGCCGGGCTCGACCGGACTCTGGAACAAACGGACACACAGCCCGAGTTGCGCGCGCAGCTCGAACGCGACCGCTCCGTCCTCGCGGAACAGCTTCGTGCGGCCCTCGCGACCCGTCCTCGGCGGACCTGATCGGATCGTCCGCCGCCTGGCCGCCGCGCTCCTGGCTGCGTGGCTGGCCGGTTGTGCTCGCAGCAGCGACCCGGTTCCCGCCATCACCTTTACCGATGACGGCGGCCACACCACAACCCTGGCCGCACCGGCCACGCGCGTCGTCTCGCTGATTCCCGCTGCCACCGAATTGATCTATGCGCTCGGCGCCGGCACCACTCTGGTCGGCCGAACCCGCTGGTGTGACTATCCGGCCGAAGCGCTCGAGGTCCCGTCGGTCGGCGATGGCGTGATGCCTAACGTCGAAGCCGTAGTCGGCCAGCGGCCCGATCTGGTGGTCGCGTATCGCTCGCCGGGCAATGTCTCGGCCATCACCAAGCTGCGCGGGCTCGGCATTCCGGTCCTGGAAATCGGCATCGATCAGCTGAGCGACTTCGAACGCGATACCCGGCTCCTTGCCGCGGCACTCGGCCGTCCCGCCACCGGTGACAGTCTGGTTGCAGAGACGCGGGCCGACCTCGACGCCGCCACCGTATCGAGCGCCACGCCACCCACGGTGCTGATCGTCACCTGGAGCGACCCGCCCATCGTGATCGGCGCGGGAAGCTACCTCAACGAGATTCTCCGTCGAGCCGGTGCGGTCAACCTGTATGCCGACAGCGAGCGCCCGTCGTTCGTCGTCTCGATCGAATCGGTGGTCGATCGCGATCCGGACTGGATCCTGGTCGTCGGCGACAGCGAACCGGCCTTCCTCGCCAAGCCGGAGTGGCAGGTCGTGCCGGCCGTTCGGGAACGGCGTCTGCTCCGGGTGTCCGGGTCGATGTTCAACCGGCCGAGCCCGCGGATCGGCGAGGCCGTCCGCCAGTTGCGCAGCGTCCTCGAAACCGCCGGACGATGAAACTGCTGCTGTTGGGTCTCGCGACCGTGGCGGCAATTCTGCTGGCGCTGGCCATTGGCGCGGTGGCCATGCCGATCCCGCAAGTCATCGACGGGGTGCTGCACCCCGACGGACCGGCCGGGGCCATCGTCTGGCAGCTTCGCTTGCCGCGGATCCTCCTGGCCTTTGCCGTCGGTGGCGCGCTCGGCGTGTCCGGCGCTGCGCTCCAGGCGCTGGTGCGGAACCCGCTGGCAGAGCCATATCTGCTGGGCATTTCGGGCGGCGCAGGGCTGGGAGCGGTTGCGGCAATTGCGCTCGGCTTTGCTGGGCTCTTTGCGGTGCCGACTGCGGCATTCGTCGGCGCCCTGGCGGCATCCGCGGCCGTCTACAGCGTGGCGGTGGTGCAGGGAACCCGGCTCGAACCTCGGGTTTTGGTGCTGGTGGGCGTGGTGGTTGCCGCGCTCTGCGGAGCCCTCACCTCGGCGCTCCTGGCCTTGTCGGAGGCGGCCCAGCTTCGCAACGCGTTTCTCTGGCTGCTGGGCGGCTTCGCGGCGGCGAGCTGGCCGGCCGTGACCGCGTTCGTCCTCTACGCCGTGCTGCCGCTCCTCTATCTCTTCGGCGCGTCCCGCTCGCTCGACCTCCTTTCCCTGGGCGATGAACCGGCCCATGCGCTGGGGCTCCGGACCGAGCGGACCAAACGGCTCGTCTTTCTGGCCACCGCGTTGCTCACCGCCGCCAGCGTCGCGGTCAGCGGGATGATCGGGTTCGTCGGCCTGCTCGCTCCGCATGCCATGCGCGGTTGGGTCGGTCCTCGGCACGCGGCGCTGCTGCCCGCCGTGTTCGTGGCCAGTGGCGGGCTGCTGATTCTGGCGGACGCGGTCGCGCGCACCGTCCTTCGGCCCGCGGAACTGCCGATCGGCGCGATCACCGCGTTGATCGGCGTGCCGCTCTTTGCCGCGCTGGTGCGGCGGTCGCTGGCCTGATGCTTGCCGCGCATGGCGTGACCCTTCGCTATCCGGGCGTCGGCCGTCCGGCGGTCGACGACGTTAGCCTGACGGTCGAGCCCGGGCGGCTGGTTGCCGTGGTCGGTCCCAACGGCAGCGGCAAGACCAGCTTGCTGCGGACGCTGATCGGGGCGGTAGCGCCGAACGCCGGCCGGGTCGAACTCGAGGGACGCTCGATCGACAGCTGGACCGCCCGGGATCGGGCCCGGCGCATTGCCGCCGTGGCGCAGCGGGAGGACTATCCGTTTTCCTGGCGGGTCGAAGAACTGGTCGGGTTCGGCCGCTATGCCTGGCTTGGTGCGCTCGAACCGCTTGGCCCCGGCGACCGGGCTGCCATTGCCGCGGGGTTGGCGCGGGCCGACGTGAGCCATCTGATCGGTCGCCGGATCGATACCCTGTCGGGCGGCGAATGGCAGCGGGTTCGGATTGCGCGGGCGCTGGCGCAGGAGCCCGCGATCCTGCTGCTGGATGAACCCACGGCGTCGCTCGACCTGGGCCACGAGATGGAGATCTTCGAACTGGTGCGCCGGCTGACCGACGGCGGGATGGCCAGCCTCGTGGTGACCCATCATCTCAACCTGGCCGCGCGCTTTGCCGACACCATGGTGCTGATGCACGAGGGCCGGACCGTCGCGAGCGGCCCCCCGACCGAGGTTCTGGAGCCCGAGCTGATCGAGCGCGTCTTTGCCTGGCCGGTGCGGATTCGCCTGGAGGATGGGGTGCCGCAGATCGTGCCGAGACGTCAGCCGAGCGGAGCCTGACCGGGCTCCATTTGCCCGGAACCGGTCGGTCCCGGTATCGTTCCTGAGATGGCTGTCGTCGATCGTTTCCTTCCGCTCCTGTTGGTCGGTGGTCTGGCGGGTTGCGCCGCGACCACGGAACCGCTGCCGCCGCCCGAAGAACGACTTCTCGTCGTCAATGCCGGCGAAAATACCCTCTCGCTCATTCCGACCGAGGTTGGGCGGCCGTCGCGCAAGATCCTGGCGCCCGGCCTCCGGGGCGGGGCGTCCGATGTCTCCGCGGTTGGCAGGGTCGCCATCGTGTCGAGCCTCACCACCGACTCCGTCGCTGTCTTTGACCTTCGGATGGAAGACGTCCGGGACTGGTACACGTTTCCGGCCGGATCCAAGCCGTCCGCCGTGGTGTTGCTCAGCGAAGAGGTCGCCTACGTCGCGAATGCCGGGACCAATACCGTTACTCGGCTCAACCTCACCACGGGCGACACCGCGAGCGTGGAGGTGGGCCAGTACCCGCGCGATCTGGTCGTGACGCGCGGCCGTCTGTTCGTGATCAATGCCAACGTGGAACCCTGTCCGGAAGGGACCTGCTCGCTCGGTGAGAGCTGGATCACGGTGGTCGATCCGCAGACCAACGCGCGGGCCGTCGGCCGCGACTCGATTCCGCTGCCCAGTCCCGGCAACGCCCGGTCTGCCACGCTCGGCGGGGACGGGCTCATCTACATCGTCAGCACCGGCGACACGACCAGCGAGGTCTCCGGCCGGCTCAGCATCGTCGATCCGATCCAGCGGCAGGAGGTCGGCAGCTTTGCCGGCTTTGGCTTCGTGCCTTGGGGGGTGGCCTCCGACGGCGCCGAGCGCCTGTTCGTGACCTCGATTCGCGACGGGCTGATGGAGTTCAACACCCGGACCCGTCGGGTGGTCCGCGGCGCCGGCGAGGGGATCTTCGTCCTGAGTAACGTTGCGGCAGCGGTTGACCCCGCCGGCCGGATCTACGCAATCGAGGCCACTGGATGCGAAACCGGCCAGGCCGGCCGTCTCCGGGTCTTCCGGCCGGACCTGACGCAGGCGCGGGACCTCGCGGTTGGCGTCTGCCCGGTGGCCGTGACGCTGGTTCAGTTGCCGGGACTGGGCGGGCAAGTCGGGCTGACGGCCCAGTGATCCGGCCTGGTCGGCCGAGGTAACGGGTTCCATGGCCCCGATCGAAACACCGGCCACCATTCTGTCCACCATCCCGTACGGTGAAAGCTCGAAGATTGCCCGGCTGGCGACCCGGGAACTCGGCGTCGTCAGCGTCATTGCCAAGGGCGCCCGGCGACCCCGCAGTGCCTTCGGTGCCTCGCTCCAGATCTTGAGCGACGGAACCGCGACGATCCACCTGGCCCGCCATTCCGATCTCCACACCCTGAGCGCGTTCGACGTCGGCCGCGTTCCCGAAGCGCTGGCGACCAACATCGAGCGCTACGCCGTGGCCACGGTCCTGGGCGAGTTGATGCTCCGGTTTGCCCCCAGCGACCGGCACGCCGCGACCTACGACTTCTTTCGTCATGCCCTCGACGTGCTGGAGGGGATCCCGGCGGAGGTGGTCGCCGTCGTGGGGCTCCGCTCGATCTGGGGCCTCGTGGCGCATCTCGGCTTTGCTCCGACGCTGGGCGTCTGCGCTCGCGACGGGATGCCGGTTCGGCGGGAGCAGGGGGCTGTCGCGTTCTCCCCGGCCCACGGCGGGGTGCTCTGCCCAACCTGCGCGCGTACGGTCGAGACCAGCCGATTGAGCCCGGACGATCTGCGGGACCTGGAGGCGCTGATCGAGGGGCGGGGCGACCTGCCCGCGCTGGACGGCCGCTACCTGGCGGCGCACCGTCGGCTGCTCGATCGCTACGTCCGGTACCACCTGGGAGACGGGGCCGCGCTGCCGGCATTGGGCTTCTGGTCCGAGCCGAGTTGGGTTCATCCGGCGAAGTAGCTGCCATTTCGGCGCAGCCAAGATAGGGTCTTAGGTAACACGAGGTAAGCTATTGTCATTCATGTCGTTGGTGTTGTGCCATACAGGCCGATTTCCAAGGTACGGCGGTTGCCTCTTCGTCTGACGTGGAAATGTTACCTAAAATGAAAGACGAGCTGGCAGGCGAAGCCGTCGCGGCACGAATGACTGACTCGAGGAATCGATGATTCGACCGGAACGTTTGACGATCAAGGGGCAGGAAGCCTTTCGCGATGCCATCGAGCTTGCGAAGAGCCGCGGCAATCCCGTCGCCAATGACGCCCATCTCTTCGCTGCTCTACTGGAGCAGGAAGAAGGGGTCGTCCGCCCGTTGCTGCAGAAGGCTGGACTCAATGTGACGGCGCTGGTCGACGCGGCGGAACGGGAGCTCGCCAAGCTGCCGACCCAGTCCGGCGGGGTCGAGCCGACCCTGAGCCGGGAACTCCATGCGGTGTTCGATCGGGCCGAAAAGGACGCCAAGGAACTGGGCGACAATTACGTCTCCACCGAGCACCTTCTGCTCGCCCTGGTCGACGAAAAAGGCTCCGCCGCCCGGATGATCATCACCGGGCTCGGCGTCAGCGCCGACGATCTGCGGGATGCCCTGGCCGGGGTCCGCGGCAGCCATCGGGTGACCGATCAGTCGCCCGAAGACAAATACCAGGCGCTGGAGCGCTTTACCCGGAACCTGACCGATCAGGCCCGCGCCGGAAAACTCGATCCGGTCATCGGCCGGGACGAAGAGGTCCGCCGGGTCATGCAGGTTCTCTCTCGTCGCACCAAGAACAATCCGGTTTTGATCGGTGAGCCGGGCGTGGGTAAAACGGCCATCGTCGAGGGGCTGGCGCAGCGGATCGTGGAGGGTGACGTACCGGAGAGCCTCCGGGACAAGGAGATCGTCGCACTCGACATCGGCCAGCTGCTGGCCGGCGCCAAGTACCGTGGCGAGTTCGAGGAGCGCCTCAAGTCGGTCGTCAAGGAACTGACCGAAGCGGAGGGGCGCTTCATCGTCTTTATCGACGAGCTGCATACCCTGGTGGGGGCTGGCGCCGCCGAGGGCGCGGTCGACGCGAGCAACATGCTCAAGCCCGCCCTGGCGCGGGGCGAACTCCATGTCGTGGGTGCGACCACGCTGGACGAGTACCGCAAGCATGTCGAAAAGGATGCGGCGCTCGAACGGCGCTTCCAGCCGGTGGTGGTCGGGGCGCCGAGTGTCGAGGACACCATCGCGATTTTGCGGGGGCTCAAGGAGAAGTACGAAGTCCATCACGGCGTGCGGATTACCGACAACGCGCTGGTGGCGGCGGCGACCTTGAGCGATCGCTACATCGGCGATCGTTTCCTGCCGGACAAAGCCATCGACCTGGTCGACGAAGCGGCCAGCAAGCTGCGGATCGAAATCGACAGCATGCCGCTCGAAATCGACGAGGTCGAGCGTCGAGTGCTGCAGCTCGAGATCCAGCGCCAGGCTCTGCTCAAGGAAAAGGACAAGGCCGGTGTCGAGCGCCGTGAGGCCGTCGAGCGGGAAATTGCCGAGCTCAAGGAGACGTCGGCGGGGATGAAGGCGCAGTGGCAGGCCGAGAAGGCGGCGATCCACCTCTTGCAGAGCAAGAAGGCGGAGGCGGAGCAGCTCAAGACCGAGGTCGATCAGGTCACCCGTCGCGGCGATCTGCAGAAGGCGGCCGAGCTTCGCTATGGACGAATTCCGGCGCTGGAGCAGGAGATTGCGCGGGAAGAGGAGCGACTGGCGTCGATCCAGGCCAACGCCAAGTACCTCAAGGAAGAGGTCGATTACGAGGACATCGCCGAGATCGTCGCGCGGTGGACCGGGATTCCGGTAACCCGGATGCTCGAATCCGAACGGGAGCGGCTCTCGAAGCTCGAGGCCGAACTTGGCCACCGGGTGGTGGGCCAGGCCGAAGCGCTTGCTGCGGTGGCCAACGCGGTGCGACGGAGCCGGGCCGGGTTGCAGGACCCGCATCGGCCGACCGGCTCGTTCATCTTCCTGGGCCCGACCGGTGTCGGTAAAACGGAAACGGCGCGAGCCCTGGCCGAGTTCCTCTTCGACGACGAGCGGGCGATGGTCCGGCTCGACATGTCGGAGTATATGGAGAAGCACTCGGTGGCCCGGATGATCGGCGCGCCGCCGGGATACGTCGGGTACGAAGAGGGCGGCCAGCTCACTGAAGCCGTCCGCCGGCGCCCGTACAGCGTGGTTCTGTTCGACGAAATCGAGAAGGCGCATCCGGACGTGTTCAACGTCCTCCTGCAGTTGCTCGATGACGGCCGTCTGACCGACAGCCAGGGGCGACAGGTCGACTTCCGGAACACCGTGGTGATCATGACCTCCAACATCGGGAGCCATCTGATCGTCGATGCCGCGGCGGTGGTCGGGACGGAGCAGTGGTCGGCGGTCGAAGACCGGGTCCGCACCGAACTCAGGAGCCATTTCCGGCCGGAGTTCCTCAACCGGGTCGACGACATCGTCGTCTTCCATCCGCTGTCGGAGCGGGACATTGCCCGCATCGTCGACCTGCAGGTCGAGCGGCTGGCGGCACTGGTGCGCGCCAAGAACCTGGTACTGGAGGTCACGCCGGAGGCTCGTTCGCTGCTGGCCGAGCGGGGCTACGATCCGGTCTATGGTGCGCGCCCGCTCAAGCGCGCGATCCAGCGCATGCTGCAGAATCCGATCGCATCGGCTCTGCTGGCGGGAAGCTACGAGGAGGGTGATACCGTTCTGGTCGACCGGAGCGGGAGCGAGTTGACGATCGAGCGCCGCTGATTCTCTTTGCCGGTTCATGACCATGTCCCGCAGCGCTCGGTGCGTTGCGGGACATCGTCGTTTGGGGAGGGACGTTAGGCGTCGGCCCAGCGGCGGATCAGGTTGTGATATACGCCCGTCAACTGTACCGTGGCCGGGTGGTCGGGGACATCTCGACCGATGTGTTGGATGGCGGTGTCGAGGTCCCAGAGGAGCGCCCGTTGGCCGTCGTCGCGCACCATGCTCTGGAGCCAGAAGAACGACGCGACCCGGGCGCCGCGGGTCACGGGTCGGACATGGTGAAGGCTGGTCGAAGGGTAGAGCACCAGATGGCCGGCCGGCAGCTTGACGCTGTGGACCCCGTAGGTGTCCTCGATGGCGAGCTCACCGCCGTCGTATTCGTCGGGGGCGCTCAGAAAGAGGGTGGCCGACAGATCGGTCCGAATCCGGAACGGAGTACCGACAACCTGGCGGATGGCATTGTCGACGTGTGTGCCGAAGGCTTGTCCGCCCTGGTACCGGTTGAACAGCGGCGGGAAGACCTTGAGCGGCAGCGCCGCGGCAATGAAGGTCGGATGGTGCTGCAGGGCCTGGAGGATCAGATCGCCCAGCTGGCGGGCGACCGGATGATCTTCCGGCACCTGTTCGTTGTGCTTGGCCTGGGCGGACTGGTGACCGGCCGTGACCTTACCGTCGACCCAGACGGCCTGGTCGAGTTGGGCGCGCACCTCAGCAACCTGCGCCGCCGTCAGCACCTCCGGGATATGGAACAGCATCGATGGACTCGTTTCGTAGGGCAAGTGCGGCCGTCCGCAAGGTGCGCGGACGGCCCGTTGAGGTGTCAGAAGGAAATCAGGGTCGACATGCGGACCGACCGACCAGGCGCGGGTGTCCAGAATCGCCCGCTTTCGTAGTACAGTTCGTCCGTCAGGTTGTGCACTTCGATCTTGAGCGCGAGCTCCTTGAGGATGCGGTAGCTGCCCGTCGCATCGAATGCCCAGTACTTCGGCACCATGGTGGTGCGCCCGAGCGACAGGAGACGATCGTCGACGAAGCGGGCGCCCAGCGCGACATCGAGACGCTGGTCGACGGCGTAGCTGGTCCAGGCCGAGAGGCTGTGCTTCGGTACGTTCGGCATCCCGGAGCCCACTTGGGACGCGTTACGGGATTTGAGGATCTCGCTATCCATATAGCTGTAGCCGAAGAACAGGCTCCAGGCCGGGGTCAGATACCCGGTGGCGCCCAGCTCGAAACCCTGAACCCGTTGTTCTCCTTCGAGTACCGTACCAAGCGCCGGATCGTTTGGATCCGAGGTGCGCGCGTTGGTTTTGTCGGTGCGGAAGATCGCGGCGGACAGGGCCAGCCGGCCGTCCGCGACGTCCCATTTGGTACCAACTTCGAGACTGCGGTTGCGCTCCGGATCGAGCGTGCTGGTGCCCTCGTACTGGATCGTCTGGAGCGACGGATTGAACGAGGTCGAATAGGCCGCGTAAATGCTGCCGTTCGGCCGCGGTTTGAAGACGGCTCCTGCGCGCCAGTTGAGCACCGATGCCTGGGCCGGCGGGTCGGGGATCGTGGTGGCGTTCGACGCCGGGTAGAATTCGGGGCTGAAGTCGTCCCAGCGGAGTCCACCGCTCAGTTCGATCTTGTCGCCCAGCCGCAGTGTTTCGAAGGCATAGACGGCGAGGGTCTTGCCCACGGTTCGCCGCGCCGGATTGAGCGTCGGCGTTCCGGTGACCGGATCGTTCGGGTTGGGATTGGCAAGGTTGGTGATGGCCGGCGGGGCCGAGAGCGCCCAGTTGGTAAAGGTGCCTTCCTCCCGGGTATAATCGACTCCCACCGAGAGCCGGTGTCCCACCTGTCTGGTGCCGAACTCGGCGGTCAGGTTGGTCTGGTTGGCCAGGGCTTCATCGGACGTGACGTGCGAGCGTGACGAACGCGCGCCGTTGAATCCGGCAAAGGTGATGACCCGGTCGACGCTGGCTTTGGAATAGCCCAACTGGTTGCTGACCCGGAGGCTCGGTGAGATGTGGTGCTCGATTCGGGCAGTGGCCTGGTCGGTCTTCACGTACTCGTGATCCCGGGCGAGCAGGCCGACGAACTTGTGGGTATCGAACTGCTGCGGCACGCTGTCGAAGGTCTGAATCCCGTAGCCGGGAATCCCCTTGATATCGAGATGTGCGTAGCTGACGCTCACCGGGGTTCGGGAACCCAGGCCGATGGCGACGGACGGCGCGATGCCCCAGTTGCGGCTGGTGACGACATCCACGGCCGGTATATCCGCATCGTGATAGAGCGCGTTGACCCGGACGGCGGCGCCGTTGCCCAGCGGCTGATTGAGGTCGGCGGTGACCCGTTGATAGTCTGCGCTGCCGATCCCGGCCTGGATCTGCCGCAGGGTGCTGGCCTTGGGCGTTTTGCTCACGGTGTTGATCGAGCCGCCGGTCGAGCCCCGTCCGCTGTAGGTCGACGCCGGTCCTTTGACCACCTCGACCTGTTCGATGTTGAACGACTCGCGACTGAATCCGGCGAGATCCCGGACGCCGTCGACGAACATGTCGCCGCGGGCGCTGAAGCCACGCACGTTGAAATTGTCGCCGGGAGTGGCGCCTCCTTCACCGGCGTTGATGGTCACGCCGGGTACGTTGCGGAGGACCTGGCGCAGGGTCACCGCGCCCTGCTGCTCGATCAGCTTCGACGAGACGATGGTGATCGTCTGGGGCGTGTCCCGCAGCGGTCCGTTGAGTTTCGGCGAACTTGGCGCGGGCACCGGAGCCGCGGCGACGGTTACCTCGGCCAGGCGGACCGGGGTATCCGCATCGGGCGCCGCGCGCACGAGGCGAACGAGCGTGGGCCCTTCGAACCGGAAGGTCAGATAGGTCCCCGTGAGGATCTGTCGCAACGCGGCTTCCGGTGTAAAGGCACCGGTCAGGCCGGGTGATGGAGCATCGAGTGAGATCCCGGCCGGGGGAATGGTGCGAATCCGGGTCTGAGCCTGGAACTGTTCCAGGACGGTCCGAAGGGTGCCGGGGGCAATGTCGAACTGTCGGACGGTCTGGCGAGTCGATTCGGGATCGGTGGGAACCTGGGCTTCCGCGATGTCGGGGGTCAGCCATCCGAAGAACGCGCCGGTTAGCAGGCTGCCAGCCAGGGCCAGTTTGCCGGGGAGGGCCAATCGGGTGGCGGGTTGGTCCGCCGGAACGGGGGCAGGGTCGGTCAGACGGTCGCCTGGGTGATCGGCTGACCGCTTCTTCTTCGGCTTCTTCATGAGTGAGATGCCTCGATGATAATAAATGAGAATTATTCCCATGTGAGAACGATGCTCATCTGGGAGTGTAAATCCTACTAATTGAGACGGATTTAGAGCAACTCCGGTTTACTACGGCATTCGGTCGATCTCGAGCTCGATTAACCTTCCTGCCGGCGAAAGGATGCTCGATGAGAACCGAGAAGGCCGGGGCCGGTGGAGCGCTTCTCCTCCCGCCGCCGCGGGTCGAGGACGTGCTGCCGATGCGATGGGCTTTGGTCCAGGCCGAGCGGGCGGGGGAGACCGGTGAAGTGCCGGTTGGCGCGGTGGTGGTGCAGGGCGGTCGCGTGGTGGCGGAGCAACACAACCGCACCGTCGCGCGCCGGGACCCGACCGCCCATGCGGAGCTGCTGGCAATACAGGATGCGCTTCGGGCGCTGAACAGCGACCGTCTTTCCGAGGCGACCCTGTACGTCACGCTCGAGCCGTGCGCTCAGTGCGCAGGCGCCATCGTGCTGGCCAAAGTCGGCCGCGTCGTCTTCGGCGCCTACGACCCCAAGGCCGGAATGGCCGGGTCGGTGGGCGATGTGCTGCGTCACCCCGCCCTCAACCATCGGGTCGAGGTGATCGGCGGCCTGATGGCGGGGCCGTGCGGCGGTCTGCTGCAGCAGTTCTTCGCGGCCCGACGGGGCGGCTCCGACCCGATCCGCAGCTGACGGCCTTCATACTCGATTCCCGTTCTCGTTCATCAACCTCGACCAGACCTCGTGCACGATCTTACCGTCGGTTCTATCCCCAAGCATATCGTCCGCCTGGCGATTCCGCTCGCCATCGGAATGGTATTTCAAACGCTCTATCTGATGGTCGACCTCTACTTCGTTGCGCGGCTGGGGGAAGCGGCAATTGCCGGCGTCAGCGCCGCGGGGAACGTCCAGTTCATCGTGATGGCGCTGACCCAGGTGCTCGGGATCGGCACCATGGTTTTGATTGCGCACGCGGCCGGACGCAAAGACCGTCACGACGCCAATCTGGTCTTCAATCAGAGTCTGGTCCTCGCCGCCGGCGCCGGTATGCTGGTGCTGGGTGCGGGGGCGTTCCTGGCGCGTCCGTATCTCGAGTTCGTGGCCGCCGATGCGGCAACCATCACAGCCGGAGTGACCTATCTCTACTGGTTCCTGCCGGCGCTAGCTCTGCAGTTTGCGCTGGTCTCGATGGGGTCGGCGCTGCGAGGGCACGGCATCACCAAGCCGACCATGGTGCTGCAGATGTTCACGGTGCTCCTCAATGCGCTGCTGGCGCCGATCCTGATTGCGGGGTGGGGCACCGGGCGGCCGCTGGGCGTGGCCGGGGCGGCGCTGGCCAGCACCATTTCCGTAGCAATCGGCGTCTTCGTTCTGTACGCCTACTTCCGCCGGTTCGACCGTTTCGTCGGCTATGACTCCGCCTTGATTCGTCCCGACCTGGCCACCTGGAAACGGTTGTTCCGGATCGGGGTGCCCGCCGGGGGCGAGTTTGCCCTGATGTTTCTGTCGATGGCGGTAGTCTACTGGATTATTCGGGATTTCGGATCGGCCGCGCAGGCGGGCTACGGCGTCGGCTCCCGCGTGATGCAGGCGATTTTCCTCCCCGCCATGGCGGTGGCGTTTGCCGCGGCGCCGGTGGCCGGGCAGAATGTGGCGGCGCGGAATTACCAGCGGGTGCGTGAGACGTTCTGGGCGGCGGCCCGGATCGGGTCGGCGGTGATGGTGACGATGACACTTTTTGCGCACTGGCGTCCGGAATGGCTGGTACGTCCATTTGCGGGTGACGAAGCGGTAGTCATTGTCGCTACTGATTTTTTGCGCACGATTTCGTGGAATTTCGTGGCATCCGGGCTGGTTTTTACCTGTTCCGGGCTGTTCCAGGCCATGGGGAACACCTTGCCGTCGATCATCAGCAGCACGGTCCGTCTGGTGGTCTTCGTCGGGCCGGCGATCTGGGTTTCGCGGCTGCCGGGCTTCCAGCTGCACTGGACCTGGCGGGTCTCTGTGGTGGCCACGACCGTGCACGCCATCTTTGCTCTCTGGCTCCTCAATCTCGAGGTCAAGCGGCGCCTGCCGGTCGCAACGTAGCGGCCTCGCAACAGCGGGCGGGGCGGGCCAGACAAGAAGCTGGCCCGCGCACCTTGACGGCTCACGCCTCATGCCTCACCTTGCCATAGGCGTCTCTGCGCGCCAGACACCGTCGGGTGCCGCCAGGTTCCGAACGGGGCCTTCCCTACCACAATTGTCGAGGTACTTCATGGTGAGTCGAAAGAACCCATGTGCGCCGGTATTGGGGCTGCTCGCTGCTGCCTTGCTCGCGGGGCCGGTGCATGCGCAGGCGACAGGCTCGATATCGGGTACTGTCGTCGACGCGCTGACGCAGCGGCCCATCGCGGCGGCGCAGGTCAGCGTGGTCGGTACCAACGTCAGTGCCGTCACCAACAGCAGCGGGGCCTATACCATCGCCAGTGTGACCGCGGGAACGTTCACGTTGCGCATCCTGAGCATCGGGTACGCCGAGATCTCGCGCGAAGTCACGGTCGTGGCGGGACAGCGGGTCACGGTCGATGCGCAGATGCAGGCGCGGGCAATGGAGTTGACGCCCCTCGTCGTGACCGCCACCGGTGAGCAGCGCCGCATCGAGGTCGGTAACTCGATTGCCACGGTCAAAGCGGCCGAGGTTCTGGAGACGCAATCGATCTCCAACATGACCGACATGCTGACCTCCCGGGCCGCCGGCGTGTACGTGACGCCGCCGATCCAGACGGGCGGCGGCGGCCGGATCCGGATCCGCGGCAACAGCTCGATGTCGCTCAGCAATAACCCGATCTTTGTGATCGACGGCGTCCGGGTCGAAGGAACGACGGGCTCGTCGTCGATCGGTGTCGGCGGCACGACCGTGTCGCGCATGAACGACATCAACCCGGAAGAGATCGAGTCGATCGAAGTGGTCCGCGGTCCGTCGGCCGCCACGCTGTACGGAACGGACGCCGCCAACGGCGTGATCGTGATCCGGACGAAGCGTGGTGTCGCGGGCCGCTCGCAGTGGACCTACTACACCGAGCAGACGGCGCTCACCGATCGCAACAAGTATCCGGATGCCTACTGGGGTTGGACGGCCGCCTCCCGACTGACCAACTTCACCCAGTGTATTCTCACGCAGGTGGTCTCGAGGGCTTGCACGCAGGACAGCGTCACCGTCTACAATCTCCACGAAGATCCCGATGCCACCCCGTACGGAACCGGATACCGCCAGCAGCACGGCCTCCAGATTCGCGGCGGCTCGGATGCGGTCCGCTATTTCGTGCACGGCGAGTTCGAGACCGAGGATGGGGTGACGAAGATCCCCGAGTTCGACAAGCGCTGGCTCTCGGCCCGCGGCATTGCGCTTCGTCCCGAGCAGGAGAACCCGAACGCGCTCAAGCGGTATTCCGTCCGATCCAACCTCGACGTGGCGCTGAGTTCGTCTGCCGACATTGCGGTGAGCCTCGGCTATACGCAGCAGGAGGTGCGCCTGACCCGGAGCGATGACTCCGGCGTGCCGGGGTTGGCCACCAATACCTACGGCGGTCACGGCTACAAGTACATGCTCAATGCGGCGGGCGATACGCTGTACGGGTATCGCACCGTCACGCCGCGCGAGATCTATCGCACCACCACCGATCAGGACGTCAACCGCTTCGTCGGTTCTGCCACGTTCCAATGGCGGCCCCGGTCGTGGCTGAGCGGCCGCGCGACCTACGGCATCGACTACGTCGGCCGCAAGGAAACGCAGCTCTGCCGCTTCTCGGAGTGCCCCGTGTCCGGAACCGACGCGCTCGGTTTCAAGCGGGACAACCGCACCAACATGTTCGCCCACACCCTCGATGCGGCGGTCTCGGCCACCCGGCTGGTGACCTCGTCCATCGAGTCCAAGACGACGGTCGGTGTGCAGTACAACCGCAATACCTTCGACCGGAACGGCGCCTCGGGGTCGGAGCTTCCTCCCGGAGCCACCACGGTGACGTCGGCGGCGATCCTGTCCTCCGACGAGTCGAACAGTGAAACCCGGACCATCGGCGCCTACGTCGAGCAGCACCTTGCGTTCGGCGACCGCTTCTTCCTGACCGGCGCGGTGCGCTCGGATCGGAACAGCGCCTTCGGCGCCGACTTCAAGACCGTGTTCTATCCGAAGCTGTCGGCATCGTGGGTCGTGTCGGAGGAGGGCTTCTTCCCGCGGGGCAGCGCGGTGAACCAGCTCCGGCTCCGCGCGGCATACGGCGCGTCGGGTGTGCAGCCGAGCACCACGGCGGCCGTGCAGTTCTACTCGCCGACCACCAACGTGGGCGAATCCGGTGAAGAGCCGGGTCTGGTCTACAGTGCGCTCGGCAATCGCGACCTCAAGCCGGAACGCTCCTCGGAGGTCGAGGTCGGGCTCGACGGCACCTTCTTCAGCAACCGGGTCATTGCCGAAGTCACCTGGTACAACAAGCGGTCCAAGGACGCCCTCATCAGCCGGGTGCTGCCGCCGTCGCTCGGCACGGGCGCCACGTCCCGGTTCGAAAACCTGGGCGAGGTGCGCAACTGGGGCTGGGAGTTGATGGTGCAGGGGCAGATCCTGGATGCCCGGGCCTTCGGATGGGATCTGGCCGTGAGCGGCTCGCTCAACCAGAACGAACTGGTCAGCCTGGGCGGCGTGCCGCCGGGCGCCGGCGCCACCTCCCGCAACGTCGAAGGTTATCCGCTCTTCGGCTGGTGGAATCACCGGTTGCTGGGCTGGGAGGACAAGGACGGGAACGGCATCCTCAGCTACAGCGCCAACCCGGACCTGAACGAGGTCTTCGTCGGCACCGAACCCGAATACCTCGGTCCGTCGCAGCCGACCCGCGAGTTCGTGGTGACCAACGGGTTCGATTTCTTCAACCGGAAGGTCCGGTTGACGGGCCAGTTCGACTATAAGGGCGGGCACCTCAACTACAACAACACCGAGCGGATCCGGTGCCAGAGCCGCAACAACTGCCGCGGGCTGATCGACCCGACGGCGCCGTTGTTCGAGCAGGCCCGCGTGGTGGCCGTCCGACAGCACGGCACGGCCATCGGCGGCGGTGGTTTCATGGAGAAGGCTGACTTCATCCGGTTGCGTGAGGTGTCGCTGTCGTACCGCGGATCAGACCGGTTGGCGTCGGCCATCGGCGCCCGCAGTCTCATGGTGTCGCTCGCCGCGCGGAACCTCGGCATTCTGTGGACGGAGTACACGGGGGTCGACCCCGAGGCCCTGGCAACCACGGGGAACAACCCGTCGGAATTCCAGTCCTTTGCGCCGCCGACCTACTTCACCTTCCGTCTCACGCTCGGCCTGTAAAGGGTGGATGACATGAATTTCTCTCAGAATCAGACCCGGCCGCGGTGTGTTCGGATGGCGGGCTTTGCCGCCGTCCTCGCGGCGAGTACGCTGGCGCTGTCGGCGTGCTCGGCTGGCGATCTCCTGGAAGTCGAATCGCCGGATATCATTGATCCACGAGCCGTAGAGTCGCCCGCGGGCGCCAACGCGGTGCGCATCGGCGCGCTGGCGCGGTTCAACGCGGCTACGACCGGCGGCGAGAGCCTGCTCCTCCTGGGCGGCCTCTTCGCGGACGAGTGGATCAACGGTGACACCTTCGTCGACCGTCATCAGTTCGATCGGCGCGAGATGTTACCCGCGAATACCTTCCTGACGGCGGCCGTGCGCAACTTGCATCGCGCCCGCCAGTCCGCCTTCCAGGCGGTCGGGTTGCTGCAGCAGTATCTCCCGACGGCGCCGGCCTGGCAGACGGGTGAGATGCACTTCGTTCAGGGCTTCCTGGTCAATCAGGCGGCCGAGGCGTTCTGCAACGGGCTCATCTTCAGTGACATCGAGCTCGATGGTACGGTGCGCTACGGTGACCAGATCACCACGACGCAGGCGTATGAGCGGGCGCTCGGGCACGTCAACGACGGGTTGGCGGTCGTGACCGGAACGACGGCGGGCGATGTGCGCGTCCGTCACGCGCTCAATCTGACCAAGGGACGGATCCTCCTCAATCTGGATCGGCCCGGCGAAGCGGCGACCGCGGTGGCCGGTGTGCCCACCAACTACACGTACGACGTCAATCACTCGGTCAACGCGGCCAACAACAATATCTGGAACTGGAACATCCTCACCCGGCGCTACAGCGTCGCGAACAATGAGGGCGGCAACGGGATCAACTTCGTGACCGCGGCCGATCCGCGGGTGCCCGTATGTCAGGCGCCCTGTCCCCAGGCCGGTGTGACGCTGGCCGCGCGGGACGACGGGCAGCAGCCGCTCCATTTGCAGCTGCTCTGGCCGACCCGCGAGGCCTCGGTGGCGCTGCTCCAGGGTGTCGATGGGCGTATGATCGAGGCAGAGGCCCAACTCGAGGCCGGCAACGCCGGTGCAGCCCTCGGCATCCTCAATGCCGCCCGGGCAACGATTGACCTCCCGCCGCTGGACGACGCCGGCTCCGCCGACGCCCGGTTGAATCAGATCCTCCGGGAAAAGGCGTTCTGGACCTTTGCCCGCGGCCAGCGGATGGGCGACCTGCGTCGCTTGGTCCGCCAGTACGGCCGGGCGCAGAACACCGTCTTCCCGACCGGCGATTGGCACAAGGCGGGTGGTTCCTACGGAACCGACGTCAACATGCCGCTGCCGCAAGAGGAGTCGAACAACCCCAACCTCGGCGGGACCGCGGCATGTCTCGACCGTAACCCGTGACGAGCGAGCAGGGCTCATAACGCCCGTCATGGTGTGAGCAGGTGAGTTCGGGGGGCACGGCATTCCGCCGTGTCCCCCGAGTTCGTTTAGAGGGACATGGGCGGCTCTGGAGGCGATGCCGCAGTCTGCGGCTGCATCGTTCGCCGCCGCTTGGCGATGCGGGACGCCGTTGTTAGCTTACCGCGCGCTCCCGGTTCCGGTGGGTCCGATGTTTGCAGTCGGGAGCTGTAGACTTAGAGGACAGGTGTCCGAGTGGCTGAAGGAGCCGGTCTCGAAAACCGGTATACCGGCAACGGTATCGAGGGTTCGAATCCCTCCCTGTCCGTAGCATGTCATAACGACGAGCGGGTGCTGGATCCGATCCGGCCCCGCTCGTCGTGTCTCCGGGAGTAAGACGCCATGTTGCTGTCGCTGCTGCTCCAGATCCCCGGGCCACCCGATTGCGCCCTGATGGGCACCTGTGGCGCAGTGCCGCCCGCGCCGGGTCCGCCGCCAGGGCTCATGTACCTTGCCATCGGTCTGGTCGGAGCCGGCGTGCTCGGATTGTGGCGCTATCGGCGGACGCGGGCAGAGAGCGGGCCGGCGAGTCCGGAGGCGTAGGACTGCAGCGTTCGTAGAAACGACGCCGTAGAAACGACGAGGGCCATGGGGATGACCCATGGCCCTCGGCCTGTGCAGGAGACGGCTCAGTAACCCGGGTTTTGGGTCAGGCCCGGAGCCACCACGATTTCGGAGTAGGGAATCGGCCACAGCTGCCGGAACGGTTCGATACCCATGACCGCCACGGCCCGGCCGGTGCGCACCAGGTCCGGAAACCGATCACCCTCGAAGGCGAGTTCCAGCCGGCGTTCCTTGTCGACGGCCGCAATCACCTCGGCCTGCGAAGTGACTTCGACGCCCAGCGTGTGCGGGGCCAGGCCGGCCCGTTCACGAATCCGGTTGTAGACGTCGACGGCCGGGCCGAGTTGTCCCTGCCTGGCGAGCGCCTCGGCCTTGATCAGGAGCACCTCGGCAAAACGGATCACGTGGAAATGCTCCGCGCCGTCGCCGGTGGGCCACTTGGTCACAGTCGGGACGCTGGTGTCGATACTCCAGGCCAGCCGCTCATCGCTCGCTTCGTAGGCCGCAACCAGGCTTGGCCGGGCATTCAGTTCGCCGCGGCCACCCCAGCCGCGGGCCCGGTAGTACCAGCCCAGCAACTGATAGTTGGCGGCGTCGAAGTAGACCTTGAAGATTTCCTCGGATGTTTCCGTCGCCGTGGCGGGGAAGAGGTCTTCGTAGCTCGACGCCAGATCGTAGCCGCGCGCTTCGACCTGATTGGCGCGCGCCACCGCCTGGGCCCACTGCTCCCGGTACAGGTGGATCCGCGCCAGCAGCGCCAGCACCGCTCCCGCCGTGATCCGGTTGGTATTGGTGGTGGTGATGCCGGATGAGGCTGCTTCGAGATCGGTGGTGATCTGGGTGTAGACCTCGTCGACCGTGGCACGGGTGATTTGAGAGGCTTCATCCGGGCCGCTCGGCGTGACCAGGACCAGCGGGACACCGCCGTACGACCGGACCAGGTTGTGGTAGCTGAGCGCGCGGAGCGCCCGGGCCTGGCCGATGATATCCGCTTTCTCCGCATCGGAGAGGTCGCTCAGTTCCGGCACCTTCTCGATGATCCGGTTGACCCGGTCGATCGTGATGTAGGTGTATCGCCAGATCCGGGCGACATCGCCGTTCTCGGCCCGGAGCCGATACGCGCCGGCATCGGCATAGGTGGGGAAGGTGCCGGAGTGTCGGGCGTTGTCGGCGTAGAGATCGTTGAAGACCGGCAGGTCGCCGCCATAGAGCGCGTCGTGGGTCAGCGATGCGTAGGCGCCGATCAGCGCCGCGCGGGCGCCGCCGGCGTTGACGATGGCGGTCTGATCCGGTACCTGCGTAGGCGGTTCGGTGTTGAGCAGCGAATCACAGCCTGCCAGCGACAGGGTCAGCGCGGCGCCGAGCGCCAATCGGGTGATGTGTCGATTCAGAGTCGTCATGGCTCACCACCCTGCCTGCACGCCGAACCGGATGCTTCGGGCGAGCGGATAAGTATAGAAGTCGGTTCCGAGCGAAACGTTCGAGCTGGCGCCCGTCGAATTGGCGTCCGGGAAATATCCGCTGTAGGGTGTAATGGTGATGAGGTTGTGACCGGACAGATAGACCCGGGCGTTGGACATGCCGAGCGACCGCGCCATGCCCGAGGGCAACTGGAAGCCGAAGGTCAGATCCAGGAGCCGCAGGTAGTCCGCATCTTCGATGAAGCGGCTCGAGGGAAGCCGCGCGCCGGAAAGACCGTCGGCGCTGGCACGCGGCTCGTCGGTGATGTCACCCGGCTGCTGCCAGCGATTCCACGCGAAGCGGAACTTGTTGTCGGCGTAGTATCCGCCGTCGTTGGCATAGAGCCGCATGGCGTTGTAGATCTTGGCCCCGACGCTGAACTGGAACAGGAAGCTCAGGTCGAACTGTTTCCAGGCCAGCGCGTTGGTAATGCCGCCCGTCCAGGTCGGCCACGGGCTCCCGACGATGACTCGATCCTCGTTGGTCGGGTCGGTCGTGACGCCGCCGTCGGCCGTCCGATAGAGCGCATCGCCGGTTTGCGGATCGACACCTTCGAATTGGAAGAGATGGAACGCCCCGATGGGCAGGCCGACTTCGACCCGGTTGGCATCGCTCCATCCATCCGAAAATGGCTCATTGTTGTAGAGCGCCGTGACCTTGTTCTTGTTGTGCGACAGGTTGAGCGTCGTGGTCCAATTGAGCCCGGTGCGCGAGTAGAACGGCTGCGCAGTGAGCTGGAACTCGACCCCGGTGTTGAGCACGTTGCCGACGTTACTGAAGATGCTGTTCTGCCCGGAGGTCGTCGTGACCGGCCGATCGACCAGCAGATCGTTGGTCTGCTTCCGGTACCAGTCCGCCGAGAACGTCATGCGGCCGGTCCAGAACGTGAAATCGGCGCCGAGGTTGAGCTGGGCGGTGCGCTCCCACTTCAAGTCTTCATTCGACAGGCTGCACGGAGCGAGGCCGGACACCGGGCCGTAGTTGCTCGTGCACACCACACCCTGCCAAGGGTAGTACTGGCTGGCCTGATTGCCCGTCAGGCCGTAGCTGCCGCGGAGCTTGAGCTGATCGAGGGCGCGCCAGTCTTTGAGGAACGACTCTTCCGAGACGATCCAGGCCAGCGAGATCGCCGGGAAGAAGCCCCACTTCGTGCTCGGTCCGAATCGCGAGGAGCCGTCGTATCGGAAGCTCGCGCTCAGCAGGTAGCGGTCGGCCCAGCTGTAGTTGACCCGGCCGAAGCCGGCCAGCATGTTGTTTTCCTCGTAGGCGCCATCCCACCCGGTGATGATGGCCGCATTTTGCACCTGGTTGAACCGCTCGTCGCCCATCCCTTCGCCGCGCACGTAGTTCCAGCTGGAACGATTGAGTTCGGCGCTCGCGCCACCGGTCATGCCGAGGGAATGCTTTCCCGTCTGGCCCTGGTAGGCGAGCATGGCGTCGAAGACGTACTTGTTGTTAGCCGAGAAGGCGTCGGTCGCGATACCGTTGCCGCGTTCGGCGTCGGAGCCGGCGACCTTCTGGGAGGCGAACCGGGTTTCATGAAGCCGCAGGAAGTCGACCCCAACCCGGCCGGACAGCGTGAGCGTGCTCAGCAACTGCGCCCGGGTCTCGAAGCTGCCCAGGATGCGATTGGAGCGGGCGTTGGCCGTGTTGTACTCGCCGATGGCCACGGCGTTCGGATAGATCAGGCCGTCGTCGATCGTCGAGTATGAGCCATCGGCCAATCGGACCGGTACGGTCGGCGGCGACGCGAGACCGTTCGGAATGGTGCCGAGCACGGCGTCGTCGCTGATGATGCGGGCGTTGTCCTCGCCGGTGACGGACAGCCCGCCGGCAAAAGTCAGCCGCTGTCCCTTGTTGAAGTCGAGGTTCATCCGGCTGCTCAGCTTCCGATACCCCGATCCGAGCGTGGTGCCGACCTGATCGAAGTAGGAGCCGGACACCCGGTAGCGGAGAAAATCGGTTCCGCCCGCGGCAGCGAGCACGATGTCGCGGATCGGCGCGGTTCGGAAGATGGCGTCCTGCCAATCGGTGCTGACGACGTCATCGACGCCAACGACCCCGTAATAGTCGGGGCCATAGCCGTCCCGTTCGGCGCCCTCATTCATGTAGATCAGGTATTCGGTCGCGTTGAGCAGATCGACGCGCCGGGTAACCTTCTGGGTACCGATCGAGGCATTGAGCGTGATCGACGGGCTGCCGCTGCCGCGCTTCGTCGTGATCAGGACGACACCGTTGGAACCGCGTGAGCCGTAGATGGCTGCGGCAGCCGCGTCCTTCAGGATGTCGATCCGTTCGATATCAGCAATCGCGAGGCCGGCCACGCCCGTGATTTCCTGCCCGCCGAAGTCGAGCTGCCCGATGCTTTCCGAGGTGATCGGCACACCGTCGATGACATACAGCGGCTGGTTGCTGGCGCTCAGCGAGGCCGAGCCGCGGATCCGGATCGTGATGCCGTTCCCGGGAGTGCCGGCGTTCTGAATCACCTGGACCCCGGCGGCCTTGCCCAGCAGTGCCGCATCGATGCCAGCCACTGGTTCGCCCAGGACCTGCTCGCCGCCGATCGAGGTGACGGCCGCGGTCACGCTTGCTCGGGACGCCGTTCCGTAACCGAGCGAGACGACTTCATCGAGTTGCATCGGACGCACGGCCAGGACGAAGTTCGCGACGACTTCGCCGTTGGCGGGCACGCTGACCTCGCGAGTGACCGGCGCGTAGCCGATGCGTTGAGCCCGCACCGTGACGGTTTGTCCGGCGGGGGCGCCGCGGATGACGTAATTACCATCGGTGCCCGTCACGCTCCGCAGCATCGTCCCGACGATCACGACGTTGGCCCCTTCGAGCGGGCGCTGGTCGGTCGAGTCGGATACGGTGCCGCGGATCGACTGGGCATCGAGCCCGGCCGCTCCGGTCACCGCGCACGCCAATGCGAGACCGATGGGTGTCAGGAACCGACATCGCCAATACTCCATGATGGTTCTCCTAGGATGATGACCGTGACTGCACCCGATGTGTCTCATGCGTTCTGCAACAACGACCTGTCGTCAACCACCCAGCCGCCGTGAAACGGTTTGGGCGGCATCGGTCAGTTCCCGTACCAGCGCGGGGAACCGCCGGGCCGGCAGCCGTGCCACCGGTCCGCCGACGCACAGCGCGGCGACGGCATTGCCCGGGAAATCGGAAATCGGTACCGCGATTGCTACGTAGCCGCTCTCCAGCTCTTCCACGCCGGTGGCGTATCCCTGCCGGCTGACGCGGGAGAGTTCCGTGAGCAATCGGTTCATGGTGGTAATGGTGCGATCGGTAAAGCGCGGCAAACGCCCGCGGGTGACGCCGCGCACGAACTGCAGCCACGCATCGCTGCCGGCATTGCGCGCCGCGGCCAGCAGGACCTTGCCGGTCGCGGCGGCGTGGGCAGGCCAGCGGGAGCCGAGGGCGTCGAAGGTGCTGCCCCGGAAACGGCCGCGGATTTCGTCGATGATCATGACATCCGACCCGACCAGCACTTCGAGGCTGGCCGTTTCGCCGATACTCCAGGCGAGGCGCTGGAGCTCCGGCCGTGCTGCCGTATGGAAGTCGATCGAGCGCCGGGCCACCGCGCCCAACTGGATCGCTCCGGGGCCGAGACGGTAGCTGCCCATCGGCTCGGTCCGTTGGATCATCGCTTCGCGTTCGAGGACGCCCAGCAATCGGAGGACGGTAGGCTTGGTCAGGTCGAGATGGCGGGACAGGGCAGCCAGGGTCCAGACCGGTTCCGTGCTGGTGAACGCGCGCAGCACGGCGAAGGCGCGTTCGATCGCCTGCGTCCCCGTTGGGGCAGTCCGAACCGATGTGGAACGCTGTTCCATGATATGGTTGATTGTCCGTCTGGACCTACGAACCGTCAAGGGGGCGAGTTTCGCCCCCCGATTTTCCGGTGCAAACTGGTGTAGACCAATGGGGCCACTGGCGGGCAGGGGCAGAGGATACGACCGCTACCTCCGCCCGCCGGTCAGCCGTAGCGCGTCCCGGGATGGAGCAGGTGGATCGCTTCGAGGAAGAGGGGCTGGAAGATCGGTCCGAAGATCCGCCAGGCGATCAGCATGCCGATGATCGCAAGGAATGGCTGGCTCCAGAGAAACTGCTGGTACCGGGTGCTCGCGGCGGGCGGAAGCAGCAACGGGATTGCTGCGCTGCCGTCGAGCGGCGGAAGCGGGATCAGGTTGAGGATCGCGAGCGCCAGGTTCATCGAAAACAGCGCGCCGATCATGAACGCAATGCTCGGCCACCAGCCGGCTCCCGTCGCGGCGACGACATGACCGAACTGCACGCTCGACGGCGCTTCGAAAACTCCGGCGCCGATGCCAAGCCGGAGCAGCACGAAGGCAATCACGACGAGCAGGAGGTTCGAGGCCGGACCTGCCAGGGCCATCCACGCCGCCCGGCGCGGGTAGCGCATGGCCCATTGCGGGTCGTAGGGAGCGCTGGCAAATCCGAAGGGCCATCCGGCCACCGCCACCGACAACAGCGGCAGCACCACCATGCCGAAAGGTTCCCGCCGAATGTGCGGGCGCGGATCCAGCGAGACCTGGCCGCCCAGGTACGCGGTCAGGTCACCGCCGCGCTTGGCGGCCCAGGCGTGCGCCGCTTCGTGCAGGGTGACGGAAAAGAGAAAGACGATGTAGTAGATGAGGCCGGATGCGAGATCGGGCATGGCGCAGTCGTGAAAGGAGCCGAAAACTATCCCAGGCCCCGCTCAGCCGCGAAATCGGGGCTTGGGCCCGGTCAGGCTTTCTTCGGGCTGACGACATCTAACGCATTGTTGTGTAAGCGGTTACGGGTGAATTGACCAGCCGGCCCCATTCGGCCGCCAATTGACAGACCCGGCTCTGGGCGTCATTCTGTTCCCCCAATTTCCCATCCGCCCCGTCCCGCGACCCGGTCGCAGGCCCGGCGGAGGGAGGCGTCGCCCGCGGTCGGGCGCTCACGCATGAACTGCAACAGTTAGGACGGCATGTCCACTCTCGTCATCGTCGAGTCACCCACCAAGGCGCGGACCATCCGCGAGTTCCTTCCCCGTGGATATAAGGTGGTCGCGTCGATGGGGCACGTGCGCGACCTGCCGGATCGGGCGTCGGATATTCCCGCCAAGGTCAAAGGCGAAGAGTGGAGCCGGCTCGGCGTCAATGTCGACCAGGACTTCGAACCCCTCTACGTGGTACCGTCGGACAAGAAGCACATCGTCAAGGAACTCAAGTCGGCCCTGTCCGACGCCGACGAACTGATCCTCGCGACGGACGAAGACCGCGAGGGTGAAAGTATTTCGTGGCACCTGTCCGAGTTGCTCAAGCCGCGGGTGCCCGTCAAGCGGATGGTCTTTCACGAGATCACCCGGGAAGCGATCCGGGAGGCGCTCGAGCAGACCCGCGCGGTCGACGACCGTCTGGTACGTGCGCAGGAAACCCGGCGGATCTTGGACCGGTTGTTCGGCTATACCTTGTCGCCGCTCCTCTGGAAGAAGATCGCGTACGGGCTGTCCGCGGGACGAGTCCAGTCGGTGGCGGTGCGGCTCCTGGTAATGCGCGAGCGCGAGCGGCGGGCCTTCGTCCCCGGCGTCTACTGGGACCTGGCCGCGACCCTGGAACACCGCGATCAGTCGTTCGACGCGCAGTTGGTCTCCCTGGCCGGAAAGCGCCTCGCCACCGGTAAGGACTTCGACGAGCGGACCGGCAAGCTCGCGGCCGGAAAAGATGTGGTGCTGCTCGACGGCCCCGGGGCCGAATCGTTGGCCGACCGGCTCCGGGCAGCGGCCTGGACGGTTGGGTCGGCGGAGGAAAAGCCGTTTACCCGCCGGCCGGCGCCCCCGTTCATCACCTCGACCTTGCAGCAGGAGGCCAACCGCAAGCTGCGCCTCTCGGCTCGCGAGGCGATGCGGACGGCGCAGAAGCTCTACGAAGAGGGCTTCATCACCTACATGCGTACCGACTCCGTGCACCTGTCGCAACAGGCGCTCGGTGCGGCGCGCGAATGCGTCTCGCGGCTCTACGGCGACCAGTATCTGCCCAAGTCGCCCCGCCAGTACGTCAGCAAGAGCGCGTCAGCGCAGGAAGCGCACGAGGCCATCCGGCCGGCCGGCTCGCATTTCCGCACGCCGGAGGAGACCGGCCTGAGCGGACGGGAGCTGGCGGTCTACGATCTGATCTGGAAGCGCACCGTGGCGTCGCAGATGCTCGATGCGCGGCTCACCAGCGTGGTCGTCACCATCGATGTCGAGGAAGCCACCTTCCGCGCCGCGGGCAAGCGGATCGATTTCCCCGGCTTCCTGCGCGCTTACGTCGAAGGCAGCGACGACCCGGAAGCGGCGCTCGAAGATCAGGAAGTTTTGCTGCCCGACCTGGCCGTCGGCGACCGCCCCGCTTGCCGGGAACTCGCGGCCGTCTCCCACGAGACGCAGCCGCCGGCCCGCTACACGGAAGCCAGTCTGGTCAAGGAACTCGAGGCCGACGGGATCGGGCGCCCCAGTACCTACGCATCGATCATCGACACCATCATCGATCGCGGCTACGTCCAGAAGCAGGGGCAGGCGCTGGTGCCGACTTTCACCGCGTTCGGCGTGACCAGTCTGCTCGAGCACCACTTCCCGTCGCTGGTCGATCCCAAGTTCACGGCCGGAATGGAACAGACCCTCGACGACATCTCGGAGGGCAACGCCGAATGGTTGCCGTATCTCCGCGATTTCTATTTGGGCCGCACCGGACTCCGGCAACAGGTCGCATCGCGCGAAAAGGGGATCGACCCGGTTGCGGCGCGGACCATCGAGATCGACGGGCTGGACGGTGCCAGCGTCAAGATCGGCCGCTTCGGACCGTACGTCGAAGTCGTGTCGGAAGACGGCGAACTCCTCAAAGCGTCGCTCCCGCGCGATTCCGCGCCGGCCGACCTCTCCCGGGATCAGGTCGACGAAGTCCTGCGCCAGAAAGCCGAAGGCCCGGAAATCGTCGGAAACCATCCGGACACCGCTGAACCGATTCTGCTCCTGACCGGGCAGTATGGTCCCTACGTCCAACTCGGTATCGTCTCCGACGACAATCCGAAGCCGAAGCGGGCCTCGTTGCCCAAGGGTGTCACCACCGATCAGGTCACGCTGGAGATGGCGGTCGGTCTGCTGGCGCTGCCGCGTACGCTCGGTGCGCATCCGGAGACCGGCGCCCGGGTTCTGGCGGGGCAGGGACGGTTCGGTCCCTACATCGTGCACGATCAGGGCAAGGTCAAGGACTATCGCTCTTTGAAGGGCGAGGACCACGTCCTGACCGTGACCCTCGAACGCGCCCTCGAACTCCTGGCGCAGCCCAAGCTGGGCCGCGGGCGCCGGATGGCGGCAACGCCGATTCGCGAGGTTGGTCCGCATCCTGCCGACCAGGCGCCCATCGGGTTGTACGAAGGGAAGTATGGTCCCTACGTCAAGCACGGCGACGTCAGCGCGTCGATCCCCAAGGATATCGATCCTGCCACCGTCACGGTCGAGCAGGCGGTCGAGTGGATTGCTGCCCGAGGTGGCGGCAAGGCCAAGTCGAAAGCCAAACGCGCGGGCGCCAAGCCGGCGGGCGGGGCCAAGCGGTCGGTCAAAGGTCGCTCGGCGCCCGATCCGCTGACGGCCAAGGTCAAGCGCGCCGGCAGTGCCAAGCGCGCGGCCAAGGCCAAAGCGGGATCGACGGCCAAGTCGGCCGCCAAGCCCAAGGCAGCCGCCAAGCCCAAGGCCAAAGCGAAGGGAACGGCCACCAAACGGCGTCCGGCCAAGGCAACCGCCCGATAGCGTGCCGCGTTGACGCTCTCTGGCGGGCGGGCTATGTTGCCGCCGGCCCAAACGGGCGCCAGTCGTCATGAGGTGCGATGGCCGAGTGGTTGAAGGCACCACCCTGGAAAGGTGGCAGACCTCCTAAGGGTCTCGTGAGTTCGAATCTCACTCGCACCGTTGGAAATTCGCGAAGTCGGGCCGCCCGGTCGGGTTGCCCGACTTTCTCGTCTCCGGACGTGATAGATTGGAAGGATCGAGAGGGAGACGGAGAACCGCCATGCTGATTCGTCGAGCGCCAGACATTCCCGATTCGGACATCACCGACGAAGGGCTCTATCACACCCGGCGCGAGTGGCTCAAAACCGCGGGGGTGACCATGGCGGCGCTGGCCGCTCCCGGGATGGTGCAGGCGCGCACCTTACAGGGCCGTCAACCCGAGGACAAACCGACGCCGTACGACGTCGTGACGACCTACAACAATTTTTACGAGTTCGGCACCGACAAAGAGGATCCCTCCCGGAACGCGGGCTCGCTCCGCACCAAGCCATGGGTGGTCAAGGTGGCCGGTGAGGTCAAACGCCCGGCCACGTACGACCTGGACGACCTGCTCAAGGGCCTGCCCGTCGTCGAGCGCACCTACCGGATGCGCTGCGTCGAGGCCTGGTCGATGGTGATTCCCTGGCAGGGCATTCGGCTGGGTGATCTGATCCGGAAACTCGAACCCGGCAGCAAGGCGAAGTTCGTGGAGTTCGCGACGCTGTACGATCCCAAGCAGATGCCCGGGCAGCGGAGCCGGACCCTCGACTGGCCCTACGTCGAGGCGCTGCGTCTGGATGAAGCGAGCCATCCGCTCACCCTGCTGGCAACCGGCATCTACGGCAAGCCGCTGCTCAACCAGAACGGCGCGCCGCTCCGGCTCACGGTGCCGTGGAAGTACGGCTTCAAGGGCGGCAAGAGCATCGTCGAAATCCGCTTTTCCGAATCGCAGCCGGCGACGACCTGGAACGTGGCAGCTCCGCAGGAGTACGGCTTCTACGCCAACGTCAACCCGGACGTGTCGCATCCGCGCTGGAGCCAGAAGTCGGAGCGGCGGCTGGGCGAATTTTTCCGTCGGCCGACTCTCCTGTTCAACGGATATGCCGATCAGGTGGCTTCGCTCTACAGCGGTCTCGATCTGCGAGTGAACTATTGAGCGATGTCGTGCGGAGGGCCGGCAGCCTGCCGGCGCTGGTGCGATGGGTCCTCAAACCGGCGCTCTGGGTTGCCTGCCTGGCGCCGGCGGCCTGGCTGATTCACGGACTCGTCCGGCAGGATCTGGGCGCCGATCCCGTCAAGACGCTGACCCACACCACCGGGCTTTCGGCGCTGGTCATTCTGCTCGTGACGCTGGCGGTGACACCCGTGCGCCGCCTGCTCGGTCAGCCCGTGCTGATCCGGCTCCGCCGCCCGCTCGGTCTCTTTGCCTTTTTCTACGCCACGCTCCATCTGGCCATCTACGCCGTCTTCGATCATCGCCTTTCGGTGGCGGACATCAGCGCCGACATCGTGGAGCATCCCTGGGTCCTGGTCGGCTTTCTCGCCTTTCTGATCCTGGCCGTGCTGGCAGTGACCTCGCCGAACGCCATGGTGCGCCGGCTCGGCCGGCGCTGGCAGCGGCTCCACCGGCTCGTCTATCTCGCCGCCGCGCTCGCGGTGCTCCACTTCTTCTGGCTGGTCAAGCGGGACGTGAGCGAGCCGCTCGTGTACGCCACCATTCTGGCCGTTCTGCTGGCCAGCCGGCTGGTCTTGCGGCCTCGGCGCCCGTCGTCCGCACCGTAGGGTCAGGGCGGGGTCAGTTGGCCCCTTCTCGCTCATTTGTTACCTTGAAAGGATGATCGGGCGGCTTCGGCAGTGGCGATGGTTGGCGAGCCTCCTGGTGGTGCTTTCACCACCGGTGGCGGGAACCATCATTCCCCTCATCGATCCGTGCCCGGTCGATACACCGTGGCTGGTCGCCCAAGGACAATCCGGACAGCATGACCACGGCGGCCACGCCGAGCATGCGAATGCGTCCCAGAGCGAGTCGTCGTCCGATGCCGATGGTTCGCATGGCACTCACGCGAACTGTCACTGCATCGGCGCCTGTACCGGTGCCGCAACGGTCGGTCTCGGGCCGGAGCCTGGCGTCGTACTGGCCGAGGCGCCGACCACGTCCGTGTCCGTCCGCGGTGCCGCCGCCGCTCCCGAGCGGATTGCGCGTCCCCGGTTTCTCCTCCCCCCGTCGCACGCTCCTCCTGTCGCCTGATTCGCAGGTAAACCACAGCTGACAGATCTGGCTGCCCCTCGTTTCGGGTGGGCAGTTCGCTATTCACTGGCGCCGATGATACGGGGCCGCAGTGGAGCATGGGGATATGATGGGATTTGGGAGTGACCGGTCGAGAGCCGGTCGGATCCTTCGGGCGTTGGGACTGGCGGGCATCGTGGCAACGGCCATGATGGGCTCCGCCAATGCGCAGCAAACAGGAGGTGTGGAAGGGCGGGTGACCGGTGCCGCGAAGGAGCCGGTCGTCGCCGCCCTGGTGCAGGTCATCGGCAGCGGTAAGTCGGTGCAGACGTCATCCGATGGTCGCTATCGGATCGAGGGGATTCCCGCGGGCGACTACACGGTCGCGATCCGGGCCATTGGTTGGAAGACGGCTCGGATCCCGGTCTCGGTAACGGGCGGCGCTGTCGCGGTGGTCGATGCCGTGCTCAACAACGATGCGGTTGTTCTGTCCGACGTAGTCGTCAGTGTCTCGCGCGAGGCCCAGTCCCGGTCCGAGGCGACGGCCAGCGTCGGAGTCGTCGATCGGAGCGTCCTCGAACAGGCGCTGCCGCATCATCCGGCTGAGGTGGTGGCGCGGGTGCCGGGAGCGTGGGTGGCCAATCTGAGCGGCGAGGGTCACTTCACGGCCATCCGTCAGCCGATCACGACCAAGCCGATGTACGCCTTTCTCGAAGACGGCGTGCCGACTCGGTCGACCGGCTTCTTCAATCACAATGCGCTCTACGAGGTCAATCTCCCGGGCGCGGAACGGGTCGAGGTCATCAAAGGCCCGGGCTCGGCCTTGTATGGCAGCGATGCCATCGGCGGCGTGGTCAGTTCCTATACGCGCTCACCGACCGATCGCCCCACCGGTGAGGTCTTCATCGAGGGCGGTCGCTTCGGTTACGCCCGGGTGCTCGGCACGGCCAGCAACAGCTGGGGCAACAACGGTCTCCGTGCCGACCTGAATGTGACGCGCTCGGACAGCTACCGCGATGGGGCGCCCTACGCCCGGCAGAGCGGAACCGTTCGCTGGGATCGCCGCTTCAACGACGGCGCTCTGCTCAAAACGGTCGTGGCGTTCTCGCACATCGATCAGCCCGGGGACGGCGGCAGTGACGTCACCCAGGCCGACTTCGATACTCGCCCGACGGCGAACTACACTCCGATTGCCTACCGGCGAGTGTTGGCCGTGCGGGCGTCATCGTCGTTCGAACGGCAGAGCGGGTTGTCGCATTTGACCGCCACGCTTTACGGGCGACACAACCGGCTCGAACTGATGCCGTCCTGGCAGCTCAGCTTCGATCCGCAGATCTGGGACAGCAAGAATCAGTCGGTCGGCGTGATGGGCCGGTACCGGTATACGGTTCTGCCGCTGCGCACCAACCTGAGCGCGGGGGTCGACCTCGAGTTGAGCCCGGGCAGCCGGCTCGAGCAGCAGGTGGTCCCGGTGCGCGACGGCGCGTTCTTTCCCGACTACGATCTCGGCGCGGTCCAGTACGACTACGATGTCACGTTCTGGCAGACGTCGCCGTATCTCCAGGCGGAGATCAATCCGGCGACCGGCCTGCGCTTCGATCTGGGACTCCGGTTCGACAACGTCGGCTTCGACTACGACACCCGGCTCGACCCGCTGGCCACCGGATCACACCGGCGTCCCGCGTCGACGGGCGTGTCCTACCAGCGGTTGAGTCCCAAGCTCGGGGCCTCGCTGGAGGTGTCACGCGGCGTGAACCTCTTTGCATCGTATCGTGCCGCTTTCAGGGCGCCGTCGGAGAGTCAGCTCTTCCGGCAGGGCTCGGCGCTCAACACCGTCGATCTGGCGCCGGTCAAAGCGGACAACTACGAGGTGGGTACCCGGATTGCCGTGGGGAGTCGGGTCAGCTTCGAGGCAACGGCGTATCAGCTCGATGTCGAAGACGACATCCTGACGCTGACCGATCCGGTCACCGGCCTGCGCAGCGCCAGCAATGCCGGCGCCACTCGGCACCGCGGTATTGAACTCGGCGCGGCGGTCGAGCCGGTGCGCGGGCTCAGGATCGATGGCAGCTGGACGCTCACCAAGCAGGAGTACCTGGAGTGGCGGCCGAGTGCCACGCTCGACTACAGCGGCAACGAGATCGAGGTTGCGCCCCGCGACATGGGACGGGTCGGCGCGACACTGACCCCGCGGGCCTTCAGGCGCGGTCATCTCGCGGCGGAGTGGCTCCACATGGGCTCCTACTGGATGGATCCGCAGAACACCGAGAAGTATGCGGGACACGACGTCTTTTCCGTCTCCGGCTCGCTGCCGGTGACGGCGCAGTTCGACGTGGTCGGCCGGGTTCACAACATCGGAGATACCCGCTTTGCCGAGACGTCGTCGTACACGGCGTTGCAGGGTCGTCGCTATCGGCCCGGCCCGCCGCGCACGTTCTACCTCGGATTGCAGTACCGGTTCGGCGGACAGGGAGGCTGATGATGCAATGGAAACGGGTGATCGGGGCCTTGGCCCTGGCGGCAGCCGCGGGATGCGGACCTGGCGAAGTTCCGATGACGCCGATCGAGCTGGCGTCGGCGGCAACCGCAACGGGGGCCACGCCGATGATGCTGGTGACCTCGAGCGGCGACCGGATGCTCTCGTGGGTCGCGGTCGATTCCGTGAGCGGCCGCGAGGCGCTGTTCGTCGAGGTCACCCGTGACGGGGCCACTACGGGCGATCCGGTGGTCGTCGTGCGCGACTCCCTGGGCGGGATCAACCCGCACGGGGAGGCGCCTCCGCAGCTTGCGGAGTCGTCCGACGGGGCGATCTACGTGATGTACACCGTCGGGAAGGAAGTCCCCGGCTCTCGCTTTCCGAGGAGCGCCCTGCGGCTGATCCGGTCCGACGACGGCGGCCGCAGCTGGCGCGAGCCGGTCAGCGTCAACGAGGGCGAACGGTTCGGCTCGCATAATTTCCACGCCGTGCTGGGCGGTCCGGGTGGGGCGGTGCATGCGGCGTGGCTCAGTTCCCATCATGGCCGCTCGATGGTCTGGCTCCGGCAGTCGAAGGATGGTGGCCGGACCTGGGATGCGGCGCGGGCCATCGACAGCGCCGCCGCGTGTCCCTGTTGCCGGACGGGCCTGGCGCTTGGTCCGGATGGCAGCCTCTATGTGGCCTGGCGCCGGATCTTCGAGGGCGAAGTCCGGGATGTCGTGGTGATGCGGTCGCCCGATGGTGGCGCCACCTGGAACGAGCCGGTGCGACCCCGCGAGGACGGCTGGGTCTTCGGCGGGTGCCCGCACGCGGGCCCGTCGCTCGAGATCGATCAGGCGGGCGTGGTGCACATTGCCTGGTGGACCGGGAAGCCGGGTGAGGCAGGGGTCTACTATGCCCGGTCGGCCGATGCCGGAAAAACCTTCGAGGCCACGCCCATCGCGGTCGGGGAAAAGGCAGCGCCGGCCCATGTGCAGCTGGCGGTCGGCGACTTCGGCACGGTGGTCGGCTGGGACGACGGGTTGAGTCAGTCGCCCCGGATTCTGCTCCGAACGGCCGCGCCGGGTGGCAGTTTCGGGCCCGAAATTCAGCTGAGCCAGGGCGGGGCCGCGACCTACCCGGTCTTTGCGGTGCTCCGGGACACTCTGCAGGTCGCCTGGAGCCAGAAGGCCACCGAGGTGTACCGGGCCGATGAAGCGGCCCGTCCCAACATGGACGACCCCAAGTCGGTGATGTCGCTGCCGAGAGTGGGGCAGTCCGAGATTTTCACCCGGCGCGCCAAGGTTGCGGACCTCATGATCGCTAACTAGCTTGGGCTCCCGGCATGACATCCACCAGCCGGGTTCTCGATGCTCGCGCGATGAGTCGCGCACTGTCCCGCATGGCGAGTGAAATCGTCGAGCGGTGCCAGGGAGTCGAAGGGGTCATTCTCGTGGGAATTCAGCGGCGGGGCGTTGAGCTGGCTCAACGTCTCGCCGTTTTGCTCGAGCGGAACGAAGGGCATCCGATTCCCCAGGGCAAACTCGATATCACCCTCTACCGCGACGATCTGCAGTCGATCGGTCCTCGACCCCTGGTCGGGGAAACCAGCCTGCCCCGGGAAATCGACGGGCACACGGTGGTGATCGTCGACGACGTGCTCTATACCGGACGGACCATTCGCGCCGCCCTCGACGAGCTGGCCGATTTCGGACGGCCCAAGCGGATCCTGCTCTGTGTCCTGGTCGATCGCGGTGGTCGGGAACTGCCGATCCAGGCTGACATCGTGGGCCTGACCATCGGCACCGTGCCGGGCGATCGGGTCGACGTCCAGGTCGCGGAACACGACGGCGAAGATGCCGTCCTGCTGGTCCGGGCCCGATGAGCGGCGCTCTGGGCAAGGACCTGGTCGGGCTCGAGCACCTTTCGGCCGAACAGATCGTGGCGATCCTGGACACGGCCGAGCCGTTCAAAGAGGTGAGCGAACGGTCGATCAAGAAGGTTCCGGCACTCCGCGGCAAGACCATCGTCAATCTCTTCTTCGAAGCCTCGACCCGAACCCGAATCTCCTTCGAGTTTGCCGAAAAGCGGCTCTCGGCCGACACGGTCAACGTGGCGACCCAGGCGAGTTCGGTCTCCAAGGGCGAGACTCTGGTCGATACCGCCCGTAATCTCGAAGCGATGCGGATCGACATGGTGGTGATCCGTCACCCCTCGAGCGGCGCCGCGCGGTTCCTGGGTGAACGGATCAGGTCCAACGTCATCAACGCCGGCGACGGCAAGCACGAGCATCCCACTCAGGCGCTGCTCGATCTGCTCACCTTGCGTGACACGTTCGGCCGGATCGACGGGCTCAAGGTCGCCATCTGCGGCGATGTGCTGCACAGCCGGGTCGCCCGCAGCAACATCTGGGGCTTGACCAAGCTCGGTGCGCAGGTGGCGGTGTGCGGGCCGCCCACGCTCTTGCCCAAGGGGCTCGAGTCGCTCGGTGTCACCGTGATGCACCACATCGAGGAGGCCATCGGCTGGGCCGATGCGTTGAACGTGCTCCGGCTCCAGCTCGAACGGATGGAAGGGGGCTTCGTGCCGTCCCTTCGTGAGTACAACCGGATCTTCGGCGTGACCACCGAGCGGTTGGAGCGGGCGCCCAAGGATCTCATCATCATGCATCCGGGCCCGATGAACCGCGGCGTCGAAATCGACAGCGACGTGGCCGACGGCCCGCATAGTGTAATTCTTCCCCAGGTGACCAACGGCGTGGCCGTGCGAATGGCCGTGCTCTATCTCCTCGCCGGCGGGTCGCCCGACTGGCGGAGTCAGGCAGCAGACGACCGATGAATGCTCTTTTGATTGCCGGGGGGCGCGTGATCGATCCCTCCCGCGGCACCGATGGCGTGGCCGATGTCTACATCCAGGATGGCCGGATCGAAGCGGTGGGCCGTAACATCGTCGCCGAGGAAGGCACCCCGCGGATCGATGCGACGGGCAAAGTGGTGGCGCCCGGATTCATCGACGTGCACGTGCACCTGCGCGAGCCGGGGCAGGAGCACATGGAGACGATTGCCACCGGGACCACGTCGGCGGTGGCGGGCGGCTTTACCGGTGTCTGTGCCATGCCCAACACCGATCCGGTCATCGACAACCAGGCGGCGGTCGGGTTCGTGGTGCGGCAGGCGCTCCGGGCCGGCAAGGCGCGCGTCTATCCGATCGGCTGTGTCTCCCTGGGCCAGAACGGCCAGCAGCTGGCCGAGTTCGGTGAGATGATCGGGGCCGGCGCGGTGGCGGTGAGCGACGACGGCAAGCCGGTGGTGTCGAGCCAGTTGATGCGCACGGCGCTCGAGTATGCCAAGGTCTTCGGAATCCCCGTCGCCGACCACTGCGAAGACCACACCCTGGCGCAGGGTGGCGCCATGCACGAGGGCGAAGTGGCCACCCGGCTCGGCCTCAAAGGGATCCCCTCGGCGGCCGAAGAGATCATGGTGGCGCGGGACATCATCCTTGCGGAGCTGACGGGTGGGCACGTCCACCTCTGCCACATGTCGACCCGCGGTTCGGTCGAACTGATCCGGCGCGCCAAGGAAAAGGGCCTCAACGTGACGGCCGAGGCGACCCCGCATCATTTCAGCCTGACCCACCGCTGTTGCGAGGCGTACAACACCAACGCCAAGATGAATCCGCCGCTCCGGGAAGATCCCGATGTCGAAGCCATTCGGGAGGCGCTTCGGGACGGCACCATCGACTGCATTGCGACCGACCACGCGCCCCACCACTATGATGCCAAGCAACGCGAGTTCGACCAGGCGCCGAACGGGATCGTCGGCCTCGAAACCGCCCTGGCGGTCGGGCTCCGCGAGCTGGTGAGCCCGGGGCTCCTGAGCCTGCCCGACCTGGTGGCGCGGATGAGCACGGTTCCGGCCCGGGTCTTCAAGTTACCTGGGGGGACTCTGGCGATCGGAGCCCCCGCCGACGTGGTCGTCTTCGACCCGGGCCGCCAGTGGATCGTTCGGGCAGAGGATTTGCACTCCAAGAGCACCAACAGCCCCTATCTTGGTGAGACGTTCACGGGGCAGGCCGAGGTAACGGTGGTGGGGGGCCGGATCGTCTTTGATCGGGACGGGACGGCTGCTGCGACCTGATCTCGTAAGACGTTGCCCTGACGGGACTTGATCCGACCGTCACAGGCTTGGGGAACCGGGGATACGTTGGGAGACACTCAGGATGACTGATTTTGAGCGGCAGGACTTGAGCGAGGTCGAGTCCCTCCTCGCGTCGCGGCAGCAGCTGACGGGCTGGCTCGAGAAGATCGACGCCGCAGGAAGCAAGACTCCCCCGACGGTACGGCAGCGGGTCCGGACGGACTACGAGGCCCGTCTGGCGCAGGTCGTGGAAAGCCTCCGCGGTCACTCCGATGTCATCAGCAGCACCCTGGAAGGACTCCGGAGCCAGACCCGGGAGTACCAGGCCTTCCGGAGTGAGGAAGAGGAGACCCTCGCCGAAGCCGAGTTGCGGCATTCCGTGGGCGAGTACAGCGAGGCCGAGTGGCAGCGGGTCGCCGATGACTGCGGGGGCAAGATTGCCGGGCTCAACGAAGAGCTGAACCGGTTGGCGGGGGAGACGGGCCGGCTCGAGGAAGTGCTGAGTCAGATCGCGCCGCCGCCGGCGCCGGAACCGGAGCCCGTGATCGAGCCGGTGGCCTTTGCGCCCGAGCCCGAACCGGTGCCGGAGCCGGAACTCGAAGCGCCCGTGGTGCTGAGCCTGGAGGAGGAGCCGGCGGCCCCGACGCCGCCTTCGGCCACCGCGGCGCCGGCGCCGATCGAACTCCCCGAGGCTCCGCGGTTCGTGCCTCGTGGCGGCCTCAAGCCGCGCGAGTCCGGCCCGGCCCGGTCGATTCCGTTCCCGGCTCCCGCCGCCTCCAAGGAGCCCCTGGCGCCTCCGCCGGCCTCGTCGGTGGATGAGCTGACCTTCCTCAAGTCGATGACGCTCGATCCGCGTAACGCGGCCGGGCAGGCGACCACGACCGTCCCGGAAGTCCGCGGCCCCGAACGGCCGGCCCCGACGTCGGCCAAGACGCTCAAGTGCGGTGAGTGCGGCTCGCTCAACCGGCCGACCGAGTGGTACTGTGAGCGCTGCGGCGCCGAACTCGCGGCGGTCTGAGCCGGGCGGGCGGGAATGAGAAAAGGGGCCGGCGAATGCCGGCCCCTTTGTCTTGTGCGTCGTCCGTCCGATCGATCAGGCGCTCGCGGCAGCCGCGGCGTTCTTGGCCTTGGCCAGCCGGCTCTTGTGGCGAGCGGCCGCGTTCGGATGGATCAGGCGCTTCTGGCCGGCGCGGTCGAGGAGCTTCTCGGCCGTGGCGAACGTGGTCGCCCGGGTAGCGGCGTCGGTGGCCTTCCGCGCATTCTTCACGGCGGTCCGGAGCTGGCTCCGCTTCTGACGATTCGCGGCGGTACGGGTCTTGGTCTGACGCAACCGCTTCTTGGCGGACTTGATCCTCGGCATCGTTTCCTCGACGATTCGGCAATTCGGCCCCGACGACAGTCGGGCAATAGCCTTTTAAGCTAGCCGGGTCGAGCTAGCTAGGGCAAGGGCCCGGCATTCTCGCGGAAGGTGACCCCGATGCATGGTTGAACTCAATGGCCTGACGCGCACCTTCGGCGACCGGGTGGTGGTCGACCAGGTGAGCTTTGCGCTCCGGGAGGGCGAGCTCTGCGCTCTGCTCGGTCCGAACGGAGCGGGCAAGACCACGACCGTGCGGATGCTGCTGGGCCTGATCGGGGTCACGGCGGGGTCGGCGCGGGTGGCAGGGGTGGGTATTCCCGGCGCCCGGGATGAGATGGCCAGACTCCGCGCCGCCACCGGCCTGCTCACCGAGACACCCGGGCTCTACGACCGGCTCTCGGCGTACGAGAATCTGGCGCTCTTCGGCCGGCTCTACGGGCTCGAGGGCCAGCGCCTCGCGAGCACCATCGAACGCCACCTCACGGCCATGCAGCTCTGGGATCGGCGCGACGACCTGGTGGCGACCTACAGCAAAGGCATGAAGCAGCGGCTCGCGATCGTCCGCGCGATCTTTCACGACCCATCGGTCATCTTCTTCGACGAGCCGACTTCGGGGCTCGATCCGCAATCGGCGCGCGAGGTGCGGCACCTGATCCGGTCGCTCAAGCAGGCGGGACGGACCATCCTCGTCTGTACCCACAACCTGGCCGAAGCTGCGGAGCTGGCGGATGTCGTGGGTATCCTGCAGCGGCGCCTGCTGGCATTCGGGCCGCCCGCGTCGCTCGGCGGGCAGGACCAGGCGGGGCAGGTCGTCATCGAAGTAACCGGCGACCCGCGTCAGGCGGCCGCGGCGCTTGCCGCGCTGCCGCTGGACTTGCAGCCCGAGGTCGAGGGCGAAACGGTGACGGTCCGCCCGGCTGGTGAGCGGGTCCCGGCGATGGTGGAAGCGCTCGTCGCGGCCGGTATCGGAGTCCGCGCCGTCGTTCCCATCCGTCGCACGCTGGAAGACGTCTACCTGGCGACGATCGCGAGCGCCGAATGAAGCCGGTGCTGCCCCTCTTCCTGCGCAAGGAACTGCGCGACATTCGCGGTAACGCCCAGGTCTGGGTCGGGTACCTGATCCTGCCGCTCCTCGGCGTCGGCATTCCGGTGGTATTGCTGTCGCTGGTGCCGCTCGATCCCGCGGCGCCGGGTATCGATCCGGATTTCGTGGCGTTATTCCGGTTTGCCGCGCTCGATCCCGCGCTAGCGCATTTCCCGGAAGGGGAGCGGATCGTTCGGCTCCTGGTCCGCGAAGTGGGCGCGTTTTTCCTGTTCATGCCGGTCATCCTGTCGAGCATGGGCGCGGCCATGTCGATTGCCGCGGAGAAGCAGCAGCGGACCCTCGAGCCGATCCTCGCCACGCCGGTGGAGGATCGGGAGTTCCTGCTCGCCAAGCTGCTGGCGGCGGCCGTGCCGGGCACCCTCGTGACCTGGGGCGCCGGCCTCCTGTTCGCGCTCGGCGCGGTGATCGTCTCGCTGGTGCGGCTCGGCCATCCCGTCTTCCCGGGGGTGCCGTTTACCGTGGTGCTCCTGCTGCTGGTGCCGCTCGCCGGCGGGATTGCCGCGCTGATCGGGATGCGGGCGTCGATGCGGGCCGCCGACGTGCAGGCCGCGGCCCAGATGGCGGGTCTCTGGGTCATTCCCGCCGCGATGGTGCTGATCGGTCTCATCGGGCGCCCGGCGTTCCGGAGCGTGCCGCTTGCGCTCGTTGCGCTCCTCCTGTTCGGGCTCTTGTTCTGGCGACTCTTCGTCGGTACCCTCAAACGCTTCGACCGGGAGGAGATCCTGGTCCGCTGGCGCCGGTAGCCGCGGACGGTGATCCGAAGTCCCTCGGTTCCAATTTCCATCCCTCATCGAGCTTCCATGATGCGCTCTCTCGTGCTTACAGTGCTGGCTCTGGCCGCTCTCACCGCCGGTCTCGATGCGCAGCAGCCGGGTATCGATGCCATGCTCCGGCAGATCGATGCCGGTCACGCCCGCTCCAGCGAAGTCGCCCGCCGGATCTGGGGCTTTGCGGAAGTCGGCTATCAGGAGACGAAGAGCAGCGCCCTCCTGCAGGAGCAACTGCGCGCCGCCGGATTCACGATCGAAACCGGTGTTGCGGGCATCCCGACCGCCTTCGTCGCGAGCTGGGGCAGCGGCCAGCCGGTCATCGGAGTTTTGGGTGAGTACGACGCGCTGCCCGGCCTGTCGCAGGACTCCGTGCCCGCGCGAAAGATTCTGCTCGACGGCGGTCCGGGACACGGCTGCGGACACCATCTCTTCGGTGTGGCGTCGGCGGCCGCGGCCATCGCGGTCAAGGACTGGCTCCAGCAGCAGGGTAAGCACGGCACGATTCGGTTCTACGGTACGCCGGCCGAGGAGGGCGGTGGGGCCAAGGTCTACATGGTGCGCGCCGGACTTTTCCGCGACGTCGATGCCGTGGTGGCGTGGCATCCGGGTGACGCCAACCGCGTGATGCGTTCCACCACGCTTGCCAATATTTCGGCCAAGTTCCGTTTCCGCGGCGTGAGTGCGCATGCGGCGATTGCGCCAGATCAGGGCCGCTCGGCGCTCGACGGCGTCGAGGCGATGAACGCGATGGTCAACCTGCTTCGTGAGCATATCCCGAGCGAGGCGCGGATCCACTACATCATCACCTCCGGTGGCCGCGCACCGAACGTCGTGCCCGATTTTGCCGAGTCGTACTACTATGCTCGGCACAGCGACATGCGAGTGCTGGAGGGGATCTGGGATCGGATCCTCGCGGCCGCCAACGGCGCGGCGCTGGGTACGGGGACTACGATGGAGGTCGAGCTGATGAACTCGGTCTACAACGTGCTGCCCAATCAGCATCTGTCGGATGTGGCCGAGCAGGCGCTCCAGCGCGTGGGCGGCTACCGGTACACGCCGGATGAGCAGACCTTCGCAGCTTCGATCGGGAAGACGCTCGCCGGCGCGCCGTCCGACCCGGGCCGGATCGCGGGAGCGATTCTTCCGGCCGATTCGGGGGTCTCGAACGGCTCCACCGACGTAGGCGACGTGAGCTGGGTGGTGCCCACCGTGCAGGTCAACACGGCGACCTGGGTGCCGGGGACACCGGCGCACACCTGGCAGGCGGTAGCCGCGGGCGGGATGTCGATCGGGATGAAGGGCATGGACCTGGCCGCCAAGGCCATGGCGCTGACCGCGGTCGAGCTGTTCGGCAATCCTACGCACCTGGTCAAGGCGCGCGCCGAACACGACCAGCGCCTGGGCGGGTACCGGTATACCAGCAAGGTCGGCGATCGCGACCCGCCGCTCGACTATCGGAAATAGCGACTCAAGTGCGGCCGGCGACGAGTTCGCCGTCTTTCACGATCACTACTCCGTCGGCAGTGACGGTGGCCTGGGGAATGAAGAGCAGGGTCTCCAGGTGGCCGGGCACGCGATTCTTGCCTCCGGATTCCCAGTTGTCGCCGAACGAAACCCGGACGATTCCGGTGCCGTAACCGTAGTACGGCATGAATCCCGACGGCAGGACCGCGGGCAGGGCGGGGTTGGTGCCGATCACGAACTCGCTGGGCACATCCTTGTCGCCCGAACGGCTTTGCCATGAGGCGACCAGCGCATCACCGTCGCGAGCGGAGACGAGCCGGGTGACCCGGTTGCCCGCAAAGGTCGCATCGAGGATCGGCCCCCGCGTATCGAAGCTGGCGTATCCGATGGCGCGTCCTTCCACGTTCGTCAGCGCGGTGGTGCGGAACACGCTGGCCGGTAACTCCTCCTCACGATCGCGAATGGTCCGCGCGTTGGCCACCCTGGCCCGGCTGATGTCGCCGGTGTTGCGATGCACCCAGGCATCGGCGGGAATGCGGAACCTGAGGTCGGTACCGTTAGGCGCCGTGATCCGAACCGTCTTGCCGCGGATGGCCCGGTCGATCGCCGCCATGCGCGCATCCAGGTCGGCCGGCGGCACCGCCATCGCCGCGACGTAGAGCGAGTCGATCAGTCCGACATCCGCTTGATCGGGCGGCAGGAACCAGTGGAAGTGAATCGAACGGACCTTCGATTGCTCGACCAGCCGCTCGAAGGGACGGTCGGCCAGAGTCGACGTCGGGGTCGGAAGCCAGATCGCGACATCGGCCCCGGCAAAGGCGGCGGTCCAGGCGGAATCTCGCCGGGCTCGCTGGAGAGCTTGCACCGCCGGGGCGAGCCGGGCGATCTGGACCGCTTCCACTTCTGTGGGAGCGCTCAACTCGGCCGAGATGACCCCGCCAGCCGCGGCGACGGCCCGGCGAAAGGCGGCCGCTGCGCCCCGGTCGCTTTCCTGATCCCAGAACAACAGGACCCGCTCACCCGGGGCGAGCCGCAGGTTCCGGGTCACGATCCTGGCCGTCAGGACGTCCCAATCCACTTGAGAGGCGGGTTGGGTCTGGGCGCCAAGAGGTGGCACGAGGAGGCAGACGCCCAGTAGGGCGGAGGCGAACGGAAAGCGCATGGCCAGGTTGTCGGTGGTCGAGGTGCCGCAAGTTCGCGTCGGGGCTGGTTTGGCGCCAGATCGGGTTGAATTCGACTTCCGACCCCCTTCGCCTGGGCGGGGGAGCCGACCATATTGGACCCCAGCTTTCGACGAACTCCGTCGAGTCGGTTTTCCTGCTTGTTTTGGTGTTCATGACCACTGTCGGCCCGGACCTGCCCGAGGCGCCTGCTTCCACTGCCACGCTCGACGCCGAGCCCGGGATTCCCGGGCCCGAATCGGGCTTCGTGGTCGAACTGGATGCCTTTACGGGGCCCCTGGACCTCCTGCTGCACCTCCTCCGGGAGGAGCGGCTCGATATCGCAGATATTCCCATTGCCCGCATTGCGGATCAGTTCCTCCGCGCCATCCACCAACTCGGTCTGAATCAGGCGGCCGACTACCTCGATATGGCGAGCCGGCTGGTTCGCCTCAAAGCGCAGATGCTGCTGCCCCGGGGCGCTGACGGCGAGGAATGGGAGGATCCGCGGGCCGAACTGGTGCGTCGGCTGCTCGAGTATCAGCAGATCAAGGAAATCGCCCTCTGGATGGGCGATGCGGCGGAGCGTCGGGCGGCGAAGTTTGTCCGCGGCTACCTGCCGCCACCGCCCGAACTGCCCCCGCCGCCACTGACGCTCGATCTGATGGAGCTGCTGGCCGCGGTCGAACGGGTCATCGCGGGGATCCTCCACCCGGTGCTGCACCGCGTGGTGGCCCGGCCCCTCAATGTGGAGGGCGCCACCCTCCGGATCGAAACGTTGCTGGCGGAGCGGGGCAGTATCAGCTGGAGCGATGCGGTCGGTCCGCATCCGACCATTGCCGACGTCCTGTCGACGCTGCTGGCGATTCTCGAACTGGCGCGTCGCGGCGGGGCCTTCGTCTTTCAACAACGGGCCTACGGGCCGGTGGTGATTTCTCGTGAACGACCTGAATCAGCTGATTGAAGCCGCCCTGTTTGCCGCGCCCCGCCCGGTCACGGTCGAGGAACTGCAGACGCTCGATCCCGATGCCGGATTGGCCGAAATCCGTCAGGCGCTGGAGCAGCTCCGCGAGCACTATGACTTCGACGGTCATGGCGTCGAACTGGTCGAGCTGGCCGGCGGGTTCCAGATCGTGACGCGCGCGGTCTACGCAGCCGCCATCGAACGAGCGCAGCTGGCGTCCAAGCCGCCGCGCCTCTCGGCCGCGATGCTCGAGACCCTGGCGACGATTGCCTACCGGCAGCCGGTCGGGCGGGCCGAGATCGAGGAGATCCGCGGAGTCAGCGCCGCCGGCGTGTTGCGGACCTTGCAGGAGCGGGGACTGATCGAGGTGGTGGGACGGAGCGAGGCACTCGGCCGGCCGCTCCTCTACGGCACCACGCCGCTCTTCCTCGAGTTGCTCGGCATGTCGGATCTTGCCAACCTGCCGCGGGTGGACGAACTCTCGATTGCGCTGCAGCCGGCCAAGCCCGAGGGCGACCGGAACGAGGAAGCCGCCGTCTCCGTCGAAGCCGAATCATGACCGTGATGCGCCTGCAGCGGGCCTTGGCGCGTGCGGGTATCGCCTCTCGCCGTCAGGCCGAGGTGTTGATCGAGGCGGGGGAGGTCAGCGTCGACGGCGTGGTGGCCACGTTAGGCACCAAGGTCGATCCCGACGTCCAGAAGATCGTCATCAAGGGGCGGCGGGTCCGTCCGGTGGCCACCCGGTGGCTGGTGCTGCACAAGCCGCTCGGGATCGTGACGACTGCTGCGGACGAGGAAGGGCGGCAGACCGTCTTCGATCTGATTCCGGATCACAAGGGTCTGACCTACGTCGGCCGGCTCGACGTGATGACGACCGGCGTGCTGCTCCTGACCACCGATGGCGACGCGGTCCACCGTCTGACCCATCCGAAGTATCGGATCCCGCGCCGCTACACCGTGCTCGTGCACGGCAACACGACCGAAGCGTTTACCAAGGCAACGGCCGGGCGCGTGGTGGTAGATGGCCGTCCGGTCGTCCCCTTGACGGTCCGGGTCCAGGCGGGGCGAGCGGGTCGTACCTTGATCGACGTCACCCTCGCCGAAGGACGCAATGCCGTGGTCCGGAAGTGGGTGGCCGAGATGGGCGGCAAAGTCGAACGGCTGGCGCGGCTCTCGTATGGGCCGATCCGCCTGGGCGACCTGAAACCGGGTGAGTGGCGTCCGCTCACGCCACCCGAAATCAAAGCACTGTATCGGGCGATCGACCTGCCGGCGCCCTAACGTTCCGACGTCGGTCGGACAAGGAAAGCTCATGACCGCTCCCGCTGCCGCTGCGATTCCCCATACCGAGGTACTGCGTCGCGCGCTGGATGAAGTCGGCCGGCGCATCGTGGGACAGCGCCAGATGGTCGAACGCCTCGCGGTCGGATTGCTCACCGGCGGCCACGTCCTCCTGGAAGGTGTGCCGGGGCTGGCCAAGACGCTGGCCGTCAAGACGCTGGCCGAGACTTTTCGAGCGAGCTTCTCGCGGATCCAGTTCACGCCGGATCTGCTCCCCGCCGATATCGTCGGCACCATGATCTTCGATCCGAAGACGCAGGAATTCCGGCCCAAGCAGGGGCCGCTCTTTGCCAATATCGTGCTGGCCGACGAGATCAACCGGGCGCCGGCCAAGGTCCAGTCGGCGCTGCTCGAAGCGATGCAGGAACGCCAGGTGTCGATTGGCGGGCAGACCTATGCTTTGCCCGAGCCATTTCTGGTGCTGGCCACGCAGAATCCGATCGAGAACGAGGGCACCTATCCGTTGCCCGAAGCGCAGCTCGACCGCTTCCTCCTCAAGATCCGGGTGGGTTATCCGACCCGGTCCGACGAGCGCGAAATCCTGCAGCGGATGAGCGGCGGCGATCCGATCGTGGTGGCGCCGGTGCTCGATCCGGACACGGTCATCGAACTCCGCCGGCTCACCCTCCATGCGCACCTCGATCCGCGGCTGGCGGACTACATCGTCGACCTGGTCCGCGCCACCCGGGAGCCGGATACGGTCGGGCTCAGCAACCTGGTGCCGCTGATTGCCTTCGGGGCCTCGCCGCGCGCGTCGATTGCGCTGGCGCAGGCGGCCCGCGCCCATGCCGTACTGCAAGGGCGCGGTTACGTGACGCCGCAGGACATCCAGGCGCTTGCCGCGGATGTGATGCGCCATCGGATCGTCCTCTCGTTCGAAGCGGAAGCCGAAGACGTGACCAGCGATTCGATCGTTGAACAAGTGCTTGCGCGGGTACCGGTGCCGTGACGGTTCGGGTCTCCCCCGAGTTACTCAAGCAGGTCAAAGGGATCGCGATTCGCACCCGGGGCGTCATCGATACGCTCTTTGCCGGCGAGTCGCGATCGGTGTTTCGCGGCCAGGGGATGGAGTTCGCGGAGGTGCGCGCCTATGAACAGGGCGACGACTACCGCGCCATCGACTGGAACGTCTCCGCCCGCCTGGGCTCGCCCTTCATCAAAACATTTACCGAGGAGCGGGAACTCACCCTGCTGCTCGTGGTCGACCAATCAGGATCCACCCGCGTGGGCGAACCGGTCGCGCGCGGCATCCGCGCCGTCGAGATCGCGGCCGTGCTGGCGCTGGCCGGCGTGCGGGAGCAGGATCGGGTCGGCGCGCTGCTCTTTACCGACCGGGTCGAACATGTGGTGCGACCGTCGAAGGGCCGCCGGCACGCCCTGCGGCTGATTCGCGATCTGCTCGCCTTCCGTCCCGAACATCAGGGCACCGACATTGCCAACGCGGTGCTCTACGCCTCCAAGGTGCTGGCGCATCGCGGCGTGGTGATTCTGATCTCCGATTTTCTGGGCGGCAACTGGGATGCGCCGCTCAAGCGGCTGGCGGCACGCCACGACGTCACGGCGGTTACCGTCGATGATGCCCGCGAGGTCACGCCGCCGGGCGACGGCTGGTTCGAATTTTCCGACGCCGAGTCCGGGGCGCGACATCTGGTTGATCTGTCAGACCAGCAGGCCCGCACCCGATGGACCGAGGCTGCCGCCGGCCGGATCGCGGAACGCAATCAGCGGCTCAGGGCAGCCGGGGTGCGCCACGTGGCCATCGACGTGGCCGAGGACTACGCGCCGATCCTTCGCCGGGCGTTTGCGCCCAAGCGGCGGAAGACGAAATGATCGGCCTGCTTGCTGTGCTGCTGGCGTTCCAGCCGCCCCGGGTGCCGACGGTGGGCGACACGGTCTGGGTTACGTCGACCGTTCGGTTGGCGGCCGATCAGATTCTTCGCCCCCAGCCCTGGGTACTCGGTGAGCTCGGCCAGGTGCTGGGTCCGCCGGTGGTCGACTTTTCCCGTGATAGTGCGACCATTCGCTACCCGGTGGCGTTCTGGTATCCGGGGACGCACGCCGTTTCGATTCCGGGCCCGATCGTGGTGAATCCCGCCGGTCGTTCGGACACCCTGCGGGCCAGGGAAGTTGTCGTGACCGTGCGGAGCGTGTTGCCACCGGGACCGGTAGACACGATCACACCTCGGCCCGCTGCCGGGCTCTTGGAGCAGAATGAACGCTCCGTCCTTCCGTTGACGGTACTCGGTCTGCTTGCCGCGCTGATCGCTTTGCCGGTGGGGGTGGTGCTGGCCCGCCGGCGCCGGCCGCGCAGCGCACCTCCCGCGGCGGTGCCCGAGGAACCTCCGCCCATCGATCGGCTCGATCGCTGGCAACGCTCGGGCGAGTTGCGGGTGGCGCTGGACGGGTGGGCCCACCTGGTCGAGCGGACGCGGGCCGCCGATCCGTCGGCCGCGGCGACGCGGGACGGCTTGCTGGCCGAACTCGATCAGGTGGCGTTCCGCCCGGATGCGCCGCCCGCCGACGTCGATGAGCTGATTCTGCGCGCCAGGCGGTGGGTCACGGAGGGACGATGAGCTTCGCCCGTCCGATCCTGCTTCTGCTCCTTGCCTTGATTCCGCTCTGGCTCTGGTGGCGCCGCCGCCGGCCGCCGCCGGCGGTCCGGATTGCCGATGGCCATGTGGCGCGCCGGGCGGCCCGCGCGTCCTGGGTTGCGCACCTTCCGGTGGCGGCCCGGTCGCTCGCGCTCGCGGCGCTGGTCGTGGCGGCGGCCGGTCCTCGCTTTCCGGGCGACCGGACCACCGTCAAACGCGAGGGGATCTCGATCGTGATCACGATCGACGTCTCCAGCAGCATGCTGGCTGAGGATTTTGCGCCGTCCAACCGGCTCGAAGTGGCCAAGCAGCAGGCCATCGGATTCATTCGCGGTCGTGACGCCGATCGCATCGGTCTGGTGGCATTTGCCGGCGAGGCGCTGACCCAGGTGCCGATCACCCTCGATTATCCGGTACTCGAACAGGCGGTGCTCGACTTGCGGATCGGCGCCCTCGACGACGGGACGGCTATCGGCAGCGGCTTGGCGACGGCGGTCAATCGGCTGCGTCGGATCGAGAGTCCGTCCAAGGTGGTGCTGCTCTTGACCGACGGCGAGAACAACCGCGGCGCCATCGATCCGAGAACGGCGGCCGAAGCCGCCCGCGCGATGGGGGTGCGGGTTTACACCATCGGGGTGGGCACCGAAGGCGAGGCGCGGATTCCGACCGGGCGCGGTTTGACCGGCTATCGCTACGAAATGCTCCCGGTGCGGATCGACGAAGCGCTGCTGACCGATATCGCCACCCAGACCGGAGGCCGGTATTTCCGGGCCAAGGACAGCGATGCGTTGAGCCGGATCTTTGCGCAGATCGATCAGTTGGAGCGGAACCAGGTCGAGATGGTGCGATACCGCTCGCTCGATGAGAGCACCGGGCCTTTCCTGATGCTGGCGCTCGGTGCGCTGTTGCTGGAATTGGTGGCGGCCGCCACGGTGGCGCGGAGGGTCGGATGACCTTCGATCTGCCGCTGGCGGTGTGGCTGGCTCCGGTCATCGGATTGGTCGTGCTGGCCGTGGCGTGGTGGGCCAGGCATTGCCGGGTGCGAGCGGCGGCGGCCTGGTCGGGAACCCAGGCGGCGCTGGCCGGACGCGGCCGGCTCGGACTCATGGCCGTGGCGCTCGGTGCGCTGCTGATCGGATTGGGCATTGCGGGGCCGCGCTGGGGCCGGACGGAGAGCAGCACCGAGACCCGCGCCCTCAACGTCGTGGTGGCCATCGACATCAGCCGTTCGATGCTGGCCGAAGATGCGGCGCCGAATCGATTGGGGCACGCGGTCCGGGAAAGCCGCCGGTTGCTTCAGGATGCCAGGGGCGACCGGATAGCGCTGCTGGCCTTTGCCGGACGGAGCTACATCCTGACTCCGCTGACACTCGATGACGGCGCGGTCGAACTGCAGCTCGACGCGCTCGATCCCGAAGTGGCCAGCGAAGGAGGCACCGCGCTCGCCACGGTCTTGCGCCAGGGGCGGGAACTGCTCGAAGCGGTCAGTGAAGGTGGCGCGCGGGCGATGGTCCTCTTTACCGATGGTGAGACTCACGATTCGCTCGCTCCGGTACGGGAAGCGGCTCGCTCGCTGCGCGATGCAGGTGTCACCCTCATCGTGGTCGGTGCAGGCGGTACGGCCCCGACCCGGATTCCGCTCCGCGACGACGCGGGCCAGATCCAGAGCTATGTCAAGGATGAATCGGGACAGGACGTGCTGAGCAACCGGCGAGACGACGTCCTCCGTATGGTGGCGGACGCCGCCCGCGGGATTCTGGTGCCGGCCGATTTTCCGGATCAGGCCGGCGCGGTCTGGAAAACGCTCGCGGCGCTGGAACGGAGTCCGGCCCGCGGGCAGCGCGCGGAGGATATGATACCCAAGGCCTGGGCCTTTGCGTTAGGCGCCTTTGCGATTCTGCTGCTGCAGGCGGCGCTCCGCCGACGGGCGGCCCTGGTGGCGATTGCCTGGCTGGCCATTCTCGGCGCGGATGCTGTTGCGCAGCGCCCCGCGACCGGCATTGCCCGATTGCGCGCGCGGGATACGACCCGGTCGATCGCGGCCTTCTCGGAAGCGGCGAAGGCCGGCCGGGCGGCGGATACGAGTTGGTACAACGCCGGATCGCTGGCCCTGTTTACCGGCGACTACCAGAGCGCTCGCGCCTCCCTGGCCGCCGCGGCTGAATCGCTCGACCCCACCGTCCGCTTCCAGGCTCTCTACAACCTGGGGCTCGCGGCGCTCCAATCCTCCCGGGCCGACTCGGCGCAGCGGAATGCGTTAGAGCAGCAGGCCGCCCAGCACTTTCGGGAGGCGCTGACCATGGCGCCCACCTCGTTTGCCACCAAGTGGAACCTCGAACTGGTCTCTCGGCGGCGCCCGCCACCGCCGTCGTCGAATCAGCCGCAGCCGACCCCACCGCAGCCTCGATCGGGCGCGGGCACTCCCACGCCTCGACCGGCCGGGATGACGGCATCGGAGGCTGAGCAGATCCTCCGCTCGGTCGAACGTGCGGAGCAATCGGTTCGGTCGGAGCAGGTCCGCCGGCGACGGGTGGCGCGCAGCGCCGCGGACAAGGACTGGTAGGCCATGTTTGCATGGCTGATGCTGCTCTGGCAGACGATGGGGACGACGGTGACGGCCGAGGCCGATCGAAGCCGGGTCGCAGTCGGGGAAGAAGTCGTGTTCACCGTTCGGGCCGTGTCGACCGCTTCCGGGACGTTCCAGGTCCACCGGCCGCCGATTGCCGGGTTCGATGTGGTGGGCCGTGTCGAGCGATTGGATGACGTGGTGGTCGGCATGCCCGGCGCTCGTGCCTACCAGCTCGAATTGACCCTGCGCGCTTCCCGGGTCGGAACCTGGTCGATGTCGCCACTCGTCGTGTCGGTCGGCAACGAGTCGCATGCGGCTCCGGATGTCCGGATCACGGTTGTCGGCACGTCCGCGGCTGACCCGGCCAGGAATCCGCGGCTCCTGGAGCTGATCCGGCGCGTCCCGGAGCCGGTGCCTGGTGAAGCGGCCACGCTGGTGACGCTGGTCTCCGACACGCGGATCCACCAGGGCGGCCAGCTCGACGTCCTGACCGCCGCCTGGTTTTCTCGCAGCCTGCGCGCGCGACTGCGCCGGTCGCCCACGCTCAAACCGGCCGTGCTGCCGGGGGTCTGGTCGGTTCCGCAGCCGGCGATTCCGGGAATCGTTGCGACGCGCGCGGTCGGCAACGACACCTACGACCTGTTCGTGAGCCATCAGGTCACCTTTCCGCTCACGCCAGGTCGGATCGTGGTCCCGCCGGCCCGGCTCGAGTACACCATACCGCCACGGCGCGCGGTGTCGGCCGAACGTCCCGTCGAAGCCACCAGCGCGCCGGTGGCCGTGGAGGTCCTTCCGGTTCCGAGCGATGGGATGCCGCCGGGGTCTCGCGGTCCGACGGCGGGGGGCCTGCGCATCGCGTATCGGATCCAGACGCTGCCGGCGCACGCGGGCGAACCGCTGCCGGTGGAAGTGACGCTGTCGGGAACCGGCAACCTGGCGTTCTGGGCGCCGCCCGAAGTGAGCTGGCCAGCCGGTACCCGCGCATATCTCGACAAGACGGGCGATGCGGAGCGACTGGCGGCCGGGTTGCTGGGTGGAACCAAGACGTTCCATTTCCTGGTCGTCGCCGACAGCGCAGGAAGCGTGGCGCTACCGGAGCTTCGATATGACTACTTCGATGCGAACTCCGGTTTCCGGGTTGCCACGGCGCCCGGAATGGTGGTGCCGGTTCTACCTGGGAAAAGCCGAACGGCCGGCCGAACCGCGCCACCTCTGGTGGTTCCGAGTGCGCGCCCGGCGGTGCTGACACTACTCGAGCCAGGGCGGGCGGTGTGGTGGGCCATTCTCGTGCTACCCGTGCTGGTGGCCCTCGGGACAGAGGTTGCGCGGCGGCGCCGTCGTCAGCGCGCGGCACCTCGGCCTGAGATCGACGGCGTGGCGGCGCTCGAGCAGCTGGTGGTGCGACTGGTGCCCGAAGTCGATCGCGGCCAGGTGGAGCGGTTGGAAGGTGGGCTCCGGCGTGCAGGCCTGTCGCGGGAGGCCGCCGGGCACGCCGCGCGGCTCAAGCTCGAACTCGACCGGCTCCGCTTTACGCCCGGGTCTGGTGGCGCCACAGATGCGCTGGGTGCCGAAGCACGTCGCGTAATCGAAACGGCGCCGGGGGTGGTGCGCCGCCGCGCCGGACTCGCGCTGATCCTGATGCTGGCCGGGCGCCAGGTTGCTGCGCAGGAAGATCCGGCCACGTTATATCGCGACGGGGCCTTTCACGCTGCCGCCGCCGGCTTCGAACGAGCTGCTGCCGAGCGGAGCGACGAATGGCAGCTCTGGTACAACGCCGCCGCGGCGCGCTACCTGAGCGGCGAAGACGCGGCCGCCGCCGCTCGCCTGACCCGGGCACTGGCGTTGGCACCGCGCCAGGCGGAGGCCCGGGCGCTCTGGAGTACGCTCGAGCGCCAGTACGAGCCGCTCCATCAAGCGCGTCCGCCGCGCGGCATCTCGCGGCTCGAATGGGGCCTGATCTCGGCGCTGGTCTGGATCCTGGCGGTGATCGTGGTGGTCCGATTCCGGCATCGACCGCGGCTTCGCTGGAGTGCCATCGGCGTGGGTGTCACGCTCTCGATCGTGGCAATGACGTGGCCGCAATTGCCTCGGGGGCAGGCCTTTGCCACCGCCTCTGTGGCCCTCAAGCGATCGCCGCATGGCCTGGCACCCGAGGAAGGTCAGCTGCCGGGACTCACCCGTGTTACCGTCGAAGAGCGGCGCGCCGATTGGGTCCGGGTGCGTGATCGCTTCGGCAACCGCGGCTGGGTGCCGGCAATCTCCGTTGCTCAGGTCGACCGTGTAGATTGAGGCGTGTCTGTCGCAATGCCCGGCCGCCGGATCGCCATCCTCCCCGATGCAGTCGCCAATCAGATCGCGGCCGGTGAGGTCGTCGATCGGCCTGCCTCCGTCGTCAAGGAATTGATCGAGAACGCCATCGATGCCGGCGCGCGCCACGTGCGCGTCGAGATCGCCGAGGGCGGTAAACAGTCCATCGTAGTCAGCGACGATGGCCGCGGGATGGACCGCGACGATGCAGTGCTGGCGCTCGACCGTCACGCCACCAGCAAGATCGTGGCGGCGTCCGACCTGGTCGGGGTCCAGACCTTCGGCTTTCGCGGCGAAGCGCTGCCGGCCATCGCCTCCGTGTCCCGGCTGACGCTCGCCACCTCCGATGGGGCTGGGGAGGGGACCGAAGTCAGTTTGACCGGGAGCCGGATCGACCGGGTCGAGACGATTGCGCGCCAGCGCGGCACCACGGTCACGGTGCGCAGCCTGTTCTTCAACACGCCGGCGCGCCGCAAGTTCCTGCGTTCCGTGTCGAGCGAGTTGCGGGCCGTCTGGGAAGCGGTTGGCGTTCTCGCGCTGGCGCACCCCGATGTGGGCTTCGAACTGATTGCCGATGGCAGCCGGCGTCTCGAGGTGCCCGCCGATCAGGATCTCACCGGGCGGTTGGGCGTGGTCTGGGGCCGTGATGTCGTGGCGACGATGGTGCCGGTGCGCCATGCCGTCGGATCGGTTCAGGTCGAAGGTCTGATCCAACGGCCGTCCGATGCGCGCCCGACGGGACGGCGGGTTCAGCTGTTCGTGAACGAGCGGCCCTTTCGCGATCCGTTTCTGATCCGGGCGGCGGAAAACGGCTACCGTTCGGCCATTGCTCCCGGCGATCGCCCTTCGTTGCTGTTACGGATCTCGGTGGCAGCCGGCGATGTCGACGTCAATGTCCATCCCGCCAAACTCGAGGTCCGTTTTCGGGAACGGTTCGCGGTGGAGCGGGCGGTCGAGGAGGCGGTCAAACTCGGTCTGGGAGCGCTCGACGCCTCCGCATCCATCACGGCAATTGCGGACCGGCCCGTTCCCGGTTGGCACGCAGCGCCGGTTCTCGAGCGATCGGCGGTTGCTCCGGAGATCATGCCGGAGCTGTTTGGTGACCCGGCCGATGCCGCCGCCCCGGTGGTGACCCACGTGTCGCCGCGGACGATCACGACACCGCTCCTCCAGTTGCGCAACACCTACATCGTCTTCGAAACCGCCGAGGGCGCCGTCTTCGTCGACCAGCACTCGGCGCACGAGCGGGTGCTCTACGAACAGGTCATGGGCGACTTCCAGTCCGGGGTGATTGCCAGCCAGCGCTTGCTGCTGCCGATCACGGTCGAACTCAACGACGACGAACTCGAAGCGGTCGAGCGGTTCGGCGACGAACTGACCCGGGTCGGATTCGAAGTGGCGCCATTCGGCGGGCGGAGCGTAGTGCTGCACGCGGTGCCGACGCCGCATCCTCGTTTCGATGCGACAGCTTGCTTCCGCGAACTGGTGGCCGACCTGGCCCGCGGTCGGTTCGGAGGCTGGGCAAACCGGCTCGAACGGTTCGCGGCCACCTACGCCTGCCGCGCAGCGGTCAAGGCCGGGATGCCGCTCTCGGAGCCGGAGATGCGCACCTTGCTGCTGCGTTTGTTCGAGACGGCGCTGCCACCGCACGATGTCCATGGCCGTTCGACCATCGTGACGGTGCCGGTCGACGAACTGGAGCGACGGTTTGGCCGGAGATAGGGTTCCGGTCATCGTCGGTCCGACCGCGGTCGGCAAGACGGCGGTGGCCGTGGCGCTGGCCGAGCATTGGGACATGGAAGTCGTGTCGGCCGACTCGCGGCAGGTCTATCGGCGCCTCGATATCGGCACGGCCAAAGCCACCCGGCGCGAACAGAAGCGGGTTCGGCACCACGGCATCGATGTGATCGATCCGGGCGAACGGTACAGCGCGGGTCGGTTTGCCCGCGATGCGGAGCGCTGGATCGAGGAGATTCGCGCCCGCGGCCGCCTCCCGGTCATCGTCGGAGGGACCGGGTTTTACATCCGGACCCTGGTCGATGGTCTGTTCCGCGAGCCGCCGCTCGATCCCGATCGGCGCCGATCGCTCGAAGCGATCGTGGGCACCTTTGGCCCGACCTCGCTGGTGCGCTGGGCATCGCGGCTCGATCCGGGCTTCAAAGGTGGCGGGCGACAACGGGCCATGCGCGCCATCGAAGTCGCGGTGCTATCCGGGTATCCGCTCAGCTACTGGCAGGCCGCCGCGCGAACCGCGGGAAGCGTCGCGCCTTGGTACGTCGTCCTCACAGTGCCGCGCCCGGTGCTGCACCGCCGTATCCTGGTCCGCGCGGAGGAGATGGTGCGCCGAGGTGTCATCGAGGAAGCGGCGGCCGCCATGGCCGATGGCGCGCTGCCGGGGTCGCCGGGGCTCGATGGCGTGGGGATTCGCGAGGCGGTCGAGTACTTGACCGGGATGCGGCCGCGCGAGAGCGTCGTCGAGGCGATTGCGACCGGGACTCGGCAGTACGCCAAACGACAGGAAACCTGGTTCCGTCACCAGCTCGCTGGCCCGGTTCTCGCGCTGGATGCGACGCGTCCGCCCGACGAACTCGCGCGCGAGATCGCGGCGGCGTGGGCCAGTGCCAATGAAAGGAGTGCCACCGCATGAAAATCGGGATCACCTGCTATCCGACCTACGGTGGCTCCGGTGCGCTGGCGACCGAACTGGGACTCGCGCTGGCCCGCCGCGGTCACGAAGTGCATTTCATTACCTACGCGATGCCGTTCCGGCTGCGCGAATATGCGCAGGGGGTCTACTTCCACGAAGTCGACACCACGGAGCAGTACCCGCTGTTCGAGTATTATCCCTATTCGTTGGCCCTCGCCAGCAAACAATATGAGGTTGCACTGCGGGAAGAACTGGATGTGCTGCACGTCCACTACGCGATTCCGCACGCGACCGCTGCGTACCTTGCGCGTGAGATGCTGGTCGGCCGCCGTCGGTTGCCTGTGATCACCACGCTCCACGGGACGGATATCACGCTGGTCGGGCAGGAAAGCAGCTTTTACGCGATCACCAAGTTTTCGATCGAGCGCTCGGATCGGGTCACCGCCGTCTCGCAGTTCCTCAAGGAAGAAACGGCGCGCACCTTCGGCTGCACCGGCTGCGATATCCGGGTGATTCCCAACTTCGTCGATCTGGCGGAATACACCCCCGCGCCCGACGATTGCCGCCAGAGTCTGGCGCCGGCCGGGCATCGCGTCATCGTGCACGTGTCGAACTTCCGCGAGGTGAAACGGGTCCGTGACGTGGTTCGGGTCTTTGCCCGGATCCGCCGCGCCATGCCGGCGACGCTGGTGATGATCGGCGACGGGCCGGATCGCGCGGATGCGGAGCGAGAGGCCATCGACGCCAAGGTCGATGACGATGTCCAGTTTCTCGGCCGGCTGGGCGATGTGGGGCGTCTGCTCGGCGTCAGCGATCTGTTCCTGTTGCCCTCGCAGACTGAGTCGTTCGGGCTCGCGGCGCTCGAAGCGCTGGCCTCGGGGCTGCCGGTCGTCGGCTCGCGTACCGGAGGTATTCCCGAGGTGGTCGAGGACGGGGTATCGGGCATTCTCGAACCGCCCGGTTCGGTCGAAGCCATGGCGCGGCGCGCCATCGAACTGTTGCGCGACCCGCAAGCGTTTCAGGCCATGCGCACCGCGGCGCTCGAACGGGCCCGCATGTTCTCCGCCGACATCGTCGTTCCGCAGTACGAAGCACTTTACGCCGAGGCATTGTCATGACGTTGGAGTGGTGGCAGGGGCTCATTCTTGGCCTGGTGCAGGGGTTCACGGAATTTCTGCCGATCTCGAGTTCCGGTCATCTCGTCCTCGCGGAGCGGGTCGTCGGGTTCAAGCCGCAAGGACTCTTCTTCGAAGTCGTGGTCCACGTCGCGACGCTGCTGTCCGTGTTCATTGCCTATCGCGCTCGGATCGCGGCGTTACTTCGCGGGATATTCTCCGGCGATCGCCAGTCGCTCCGGTTCGCGGGGTTGATCCTCCTGGCGTCGGTACCGGCGGGCGTGGTCGGCATCGTCTTCAAAGATTTTTTTGAGCGCACCTTTCACTCCCCGGTGCTGCTTGGCTGGCAGTTCCTGATCACGGCCGGACTGCTGTGGAGTACCAAGTACGCCATCGAGCGCGCCCCGGTCGAGTCGGCGCCGATCACGCCGTGGCGGGCGTTGCTGATCGGAATCGGGCAGGCCATTGCCATCATTCCCGGGATCTCGCGCTCCGGAACCACCATTGCCGTCGCACTGTGGACCGGTGTCAAACCGGTGGTCGCCGCCGAGTTCTCGTTCCTGATGTCGATCGTCGTCATCGCCGGCAGTGGCGTGCTGCAGTTGCGGGATGTGCCGCCCGGGTTCGATCCATTCTCGCCGGGTATGGTGCTCGCCTTCCTGAGCGCGCTGGTTGCCGGCGTCGTGGCGATTCGCTTCCTGGTCGCTCTGCTCAAGAGCAGCCGGTTCCATTCCTTTGCGCCGTACTGCGCAGCGATCGGGATCTTCTGCCTGGTCTGGTTCGGCCTGCTCGGACGTTAGGCGCATGGCCACCGTCCATCGCTTCGACATCCTCGAATCCACCCAGGACCTGGCGCATCAGCTCGCCCTGGAGGGAGCGGAGGCGGGCACGGCCGTCGTGGCCGCCGAGCAGCAGGCGGGGCGGGGTACCCGAGGCCGGGAATGGCGTTCGGCGCGCGGCGGCCTCTGGCTCACCGTCATCCTTCGCCCGCCGGCGGCCAACGCCGTCGAGGGACTGAGCCTCCGGGTCGGTCTCGAGGTGGCGCACTGCCTGGAACGGGTTGCCGCTCCATCGGTCCCGATCGGGATCAAGTGGCCTAACGACCTCGTCGCCGATGATCGCAAACTGGGCGGTATCCTCTGCGAGGCGCGCTGGTTGGGTGACGCCCCGGGCTGGGTAGCGGTCGGCATCGGGATCAACGTGACCAATCCGGTTCCGGAGGGACTCAGAACCGCCGCCGTTGCGCTCTCGGAATTGGGCAGCCGGATCGAGGCGGGCGACCTGATCGATCCGGTCGTTGCCGCGGTCGTGGATGCGGGGCGCCGGGCCGGGCCTTTGACCGAGGCCGAATTGGCGGAGTTTTCGAGTCGGGATTGGTTGAGGGGACGGGCGCTCGTCGAGCCGGTGGCGGGGCGGGCCATGGGGGTCACCGCCGATGCCCGCCTGATCGTCGAGGAACCGACCGGTGTCCGAACGGCGGTGCTCGGCTCGGTGACGCTCGCGGCCTTGGCTCGGGGCAGCGGAAGCCGTTAGATTACATGACGTTCCCTCAATTTTGATCTGTTGGAGCCCCGATGACTTCTGCCGTTCAGGCAACCCGTGATGCCGATCATACCGAGCTTCGGCATGTCCTCCGGTCCGGCACCCAACTTGGTGTCATTCAGTCGGTTCTGATCGGCGTCTTTGCCCTCTTGCAGCCGCGGCTCGACGGTGTGGTCGAGCTCGTCGTTCTCGGCGCGATCCTGGCGCTCGGCGTTGCGATCACCATCACGTTGCCGGGGTTGTGGACCAAGGCGCGGACCATCGAAGGGATCTCGGGTGCGGCCGGCATCGGGCTCTGGGCTACGGTGGTCTTTCTGGTGATCGACCTGATCGTGTTCCAGCCGTTCGGGTTCTACACCAATCGCTGGCTGGCAATCGGCGGCGGCAGCAACTGGTGGTATCACCCGGTCTGGTGGATGGTGGGGACTTACCTGCCGTGGCTCGGCGCCTGGGTGCTCGCCAATCAGGCAGCCAAGAGCGGCACCACGAATCCGGTCGCCCTGATCGTCGGAACGCTGGTGCTTGCCGCGGTCGTCATGGTGGTTGGCGTGCTGGTCGGTTTCCCTGGCGCTGCGTATGGTCTCGGAACCTTTGGGGTGGCCGTGTTGCCGGCACTCGCCCTGCTCGTGGCCATTACCGCCCTGGGGACTCGACGCGGGTGAAATGACCTTCGTCCGATTCCTGGCCCGTCTGTTCGGATGGCTGCTCACGCCGGTAGTGGCGTGGGCAGCTTCGTTTTTGGGGGCAGGGGTCGCGTCACGATTGGGCAGTTCGATGTCCTCCAGACATCACCTGATTGCCACCGTGGTGGCCGGTGGGGCGACCGCGGCGCTTGCGCTGGTCCTCTGGCTCCGTCTGCTGCGGAAGTCGCCCCGGCTGCAGGACTCGCTCCAGGTGGCGCCCGATGCAACGCCGCTGGTGGCGTTGGAGGACGAGGAGGAGCAGCCGCGATGAGAAGGGTGCCTGTGTGGTCGATTGCTTGCTGCGCATTGCTGGCGATGGCCTGCCGGCCCTCGGCGGAGGCGCCCCCGCAAGCCGATACGACCGCTCTGTCCCAGGAGACCGCTCCGGCCGATTCGCTCGTTCTGACGCTGCCGTCCGGTCATGCCGTCTGGCTTGCGGAAGGCCGACCGGCCCAGGACAGCGCGGGAACGGCGTGCTTCGAACGAAGCGTTGAGATCCGGACCGATACGTCGACCGTGAAAGTCCCGCTGCTCTTCGTGATGACGGCGCCCACCGTGCTGGATCGTGCCAACCTCCGTGCCGAACTGAGTCGCCACTGCCGAGTCATGGCGATCTATCGGGTCGAACTGGCCACCGGACGGCCGTACAAGCTGGAGGATCGCTAGGTGCGCGCCGCGGCGATGGGTCTGCTCCTGACGGCGATCGGCGGCAGTACCGCGGCCCAGTCGATCAGCGCGGTTGCTGCCCACGGTTTCGGGACGCCGCGCGTCAACGAGTATCGGCTCTCCATCTGGTCCTACCGCGCTGGCCCGGCGCAGATCCGGCCCTTCGGAACGGTGGCGACGCAGGGACCGCGCGGCGAAGGGCCGATGCTGGCTGGTGTCGGCGCCGACCTGATCGTGCCGCTCTCCGCGTCGGCGCAGCCGTACCTGGTCGGCAGTGTCAGCGCCGGACCGTTCGATCTGCGGCGCCGGCTGGGCCTGGCCGGCTGGGTCGGTTGGTCCGCAGGGGCCGGGGCGGAGCTGGTACGGCTCGGTCCGGTCGGCTTGGGTGCTGAAGTCCGCTATCAGGAATTCACCCGCGGGCGAGTCGAAGGTGTGTCGCTGGGGCTTCGTCTGGGCGCCCCGCTTGGACAGCGCCGAGCTGGGAACGCGACCGCTACTCGTCCCGGTCCGACGAATGCTGCGACTCCAGCGCCGCGCCCAGGTACGCCGGCGCCGCGGCCGGCCGAGGCGCCCTGGACTCCGCCGTCGCTGGCAACTGTTTCGGGTCCTGCGCGGGTTGCAGCAAACGCTGTCGAGACTGCGCTGGCTGTTCGGGGTACTCCATATCGCTGGGGCGGGTCGGATACCAACGGCTTCGATTGCTCCGGATTGATTCAGTATGCTTACGGCAATGCCGGATTGCAGCTGCCGCGCCGAAGCGTCGAGCAGGCCGGAGCCGGTCGGTCGGTGGGCACCGATGTGGCTCGTCTGGCGCCGGGAGATATTCTGGTGTTCGGACGCGAACCCGGAGGGCCGGTAACCCACGTCGGTCTCTACGTGGGCGACGGTCGGTTCATCCACAGCGCCACGGGCGGAACCCAGATCAGCCGGCTGGCCGCGGATGATCCGGCCGGCCGATGGTGGTTTGCCCGCTGGAACGATTCGCGCCGTCTGTACTGAGCTGGGCCGGGAAGACCACTCGCCAGCCGCGAATCCGGCGTAGTACCCATATACTGCCGCCAGTGCTGTACGACCAGATCGGACAACAAACAAAACGGCTCGGGAACCTGTCGGGTTCCCGAGCCGTTGTCGTTGTCGTACCGGCGGCTAGTGGTGCCGGTGCGGAGCAGCCGGAGCGTTGTCCGCCTGATGATGCTTGTGATGGTTCTGGCCCATCTCGTTCAGCGAGGCGATGTCTTCCTGCGTCAGCGGATCGGTCAGGTCGAGCGTGGGCCACTTGCTGAAATCATCCGGGGCAAAGACGCCGCTGATATGCGCCATGCCATGGTTGGCGATGGCCTGGCCGGTCGGGTTGTTGTAGACACCCACGACCCGATACTTGCGACCAGCTCGCAGCCGGATTCCATCGCCTCGGACACCCGGCAAGCTGCGGGACATCCCGGTGATGGTGCCGTCCTTGTTGAGCTTGGCATCGGTCTTCGCGAGGACTCGGCCGCTCTCCACATCTTCGAGACGCACCGCCACGCCATAGTCGTGCATGTGCCCGCTGTAGCCGAGCAGACGTCCGTCGACCGGCATGGTGAACTCGTAGGCCTTTTCGCTCGTGCCGGCCGGCACGTCGTACGTGTTGGAGCCGCCAACCGTGAGGTTGACGTCCATGTACAGCGGCAGGGCGTCGATCGGGCGCGGATTCAGATTGGTCGGGCTGTACGACAGCTTGACGCGAATCTGGATGCCTGACAGGTCGGCTCCGGTCTCGTTCTGCCAGGCCATGTACATGCCCAGCTTGGTGCCGGGTGTCATGGGGATGCCGATGGAACGCGGCGCCATCATGGCTCCGGTTTCGCGGCCGATACCGAAGAGCCGCTCGACGGCCGGATACAACAACTGCCGCCGATCGAAATTGACCCCGATCAGATGATGAATGATGCGACGATCGATCAGTTTGCCGCTGGCGTCGAGAACTTCGACGTCGAAACCGCGAACCCATCCTGCCACGGGCCACTCGAAGCGGAGCAGAGGGGTATTATGATCCTCCATCATCTCCATTTCGTCGTGCGTCATGCCCGGCGGCATGGCGGAAACGTCGAACGGCCCGGCCGTGACGATGACCTCGCGTCGTGACGAATCGACGTGAACCGTCGCCCGCGGATCGTCGACCGCGAGTAATGCTGTGCTGAGCGCAACAACCGAAAACCACATAAGCCACTGATCTCCCAATGGAACGCTGGTGCTATCTCCGACGTCGCAAACTACCAGACCGGCCAGCCCGGTTCAACCGGACCGCGATCGTCGCCCGGGCGGGCCTTCTCGCCGCGTTGGCCGCGATCGGCGTTGCGGGTACGGTCCAGGCACAGGTGCGCTGGTTGCCGTCGGTGGACCGTTTCGAGTACCCGCTTGCTGCGACGCGGCCACTCAGCCTGGCCGGTCGGCTGGTGCGGAGTACCGCGGCGGAGTCGCGGTTCGGGGAGGAGAAGGAGGTCGAGGTTACCCTCGGCAAGTCATTCCCCTTGCTGGCGTTCGGGAATGGCAGGCGACCGTTCACGGTCGGGCTGGTGGCGCAAGTCAGCGCGCGTTTCAGTCTCGAAGATCCGCGCACCGCGCTGATCAGCCACGATTGGCTGGGAGGCATTCACGGGATCTGGCATCGGGGACCGTGGCGCGTCACTGCCGAACTTCTCCATGAGAGCAGCCATCTGGGTGACGAGTATGCGGAACGATTTCCGGTCCGTCGGCTCGACTGGACGCGTGAGTTTGCCGCGCTCTGGATCCGGCGTGAACTGGGACCATTTGCGATCCATCTGACGGGATCGCAGGCGCTGTCCACCCGTCCCGACGTGCCCGGGGGCGGCGCTGGCGCGGCCCTCGACTACCGCGGCGATCTGGGCGCCTGGGGTGGCGCGCGCGTGCGCCCGGTGCTCGGGGTCTGGTGGGAGAGTCATGCGTTCGTCGACTGGCAAGTCACCACCACGGGACGCGCCGGTTTCGAACTCGATCGGGAAGGTCGCCGGCTCGGGGTCTCGCTGGTCGGACTCCACGGGACCACGCCGCAGCGGCAGTTCTACGGCCAAGCCGCCGAGTATCTCGGCATCGAAGTGCGCTTCGATTGGTAACCTGCCCATTCGACAGACTGACGATCCTCGGGGGCGGCAGTGGTTATTGTCGCCCCTCGACCTGTTCTGCCATTTCGGCCGAATCGGTTGGCACTCGGGTTGCTCGAGTGCCAACCGCATGTCTGGCTTGACCGGCAGACGGCCAGGCTTATCTTCATGTCCTGCGTTAGCACTCTCGCCATTAGAGTGCTAACTATTTGGTAAGATTTAACTTACGTAACAGTCAACGAAGCTGGGGGAACTGATGGCGTCGAAGAGCAAGCTCAAGATCTCGCCCCTCGAGGACCGAGTGGTCGTGAGCCCGGACGAAGAAGGCGAAACCATGCGGGGCGGGTTGTACATCCCGGACACCGCCAAGGAAAAGCCGACGCAGGGAGAGGTCGTGGCGGTCGGGCCCGGGCGGTTCGAAAAGGGCGAGCGGGTTCCGGTCGAGGTCAAGGTCGGTGACAAGGTGCTCTACGGCAAGTACAGCGGCACCAACATCACGCTCGATGGGCACGAGGTCGTCATCATCAAGGCCTCCGACATTCTCGCCAAGCTCGGCTAATCGAAGGATCATCAGGAGAACATCATGGCTGCCAAGGATTTGCTCTTCAATACGGATGCGCGCGCCAAGCTCAAGCGGGGTGTCGACGCGCTGGCCGATGCGGTCAAAGTCACGCTCGGACCCAAGGGTCGCAATGTCGTGATCGACAAGAAGTTCGGTTCGCCGACCGTGACCAAGGACGGCGTCACCGTGGCCAAGGAAGTCGAACTGTCCGACCCGATCGAGAACATCGGTGCGCAGCTGGTGAAGGAAGTCGCGACCAAGACGTCCGATCTGGCCGGCGACGGCACCACCACCGCCACCGTGCTGGCCCAGGCCATCTATCGCGAAGGCCTGAAGAACGTTACGGCCGGCGCCAACCCGATGGAGCTCAAGCGCGGCATCGACAAGGCCGTGGGCGTCATCGTCGACGAGCTCAAGAAGCTGAGCACCACCACCGCCGGCAAGAAGGAAATCGCCCAGGTCGGCACCATCTCGGCCAACAACGACCGGGAAATCGGTGACCTGATTGCCGATGCGATGGAGAAGGTCGGCAAGGACGGCGTCATCACGGTCGAGGAGGCCCGTGGCCTCGAGACCACGCTCGAGACTGTCGACGGCATGCAGTTCGATCGCGGCTATCTCTCGCCGTACTTCATCACGGATCCCGAGAAGATGGAGGCCGTGCTCGACACGCCCTACATCCTGATCTACGACAAGAAGATCTCGGCCATGAAGGACCTGCTCCCGGTCCTCGAGAAGGTCGCCCAGACCGGCAAGCCGCTCCTGATCCTCGCCGAGGACGTCGAGGGCGAGGCGCTTGCCACGCTGGTCGTCAACAAGCTGCGCGGCACCCTCAAGGTCGCGGCCGTCAAGGCCCCGGGCTTCGGCGACCGCCGCAAGGAAATGCTGGTCGACATCGCCAAGCTGACCGGCGGCAAGGTCATCTCGGAAGAGCTCGGCTTCAAGCTCGAGAACACGGTCCTGGCCGACCTCGGTCAGTCCAAGCGCATCGTGATCGACAAGGACAACACCACCGTCGTCGACGGCAAGGGCAAGGCCGACGACATCAAGGGCCGGATCGCCGAGATCCGGGTCGCGATCGACAAGTCGACCAGCGACTACGACCGTGAGAAGCTGCAGGAGCGGTTGGCCAAGCTCTCCGGCGGCGTGGCGGTTATCCACGTCGGCGCCGCGACCGAGACCGAGATGAAGGAGAAGAAGGCTCGGGTCGAGGACGCGCTGCACGCTACCCGCGCAGCGGTCGAGGAAGGCATCGTGCCCGGCGGCGGCGTTGCGCTGCTCCGGACCCAGGAGTCGCTGGCCAAGCTCCGCGGCACCGAGGACGAGAAGATCGGTATCGACATCGTCCGCCGCGCGCTCGAGGAGCCGCTCCGCACCATCGCGCAGAACGCGGGCGTCGAAGGCGCCATCGTGCTCGCGAAGGTCAAAGAGGCCAAGGGCAACGTCGGCTACAACGCGGCCTCGGATGAGTACGAAGACCTGGTCAAGGCCGGCGTCATCGACCCGACCAAGGTCACCCGGACGGCGCTCCAGAATGCCGCGTCGATCTCGGGCCTGCTTCTCACCACCGAGTGCGTCGTGGTCGAGAAGAAGGAAGACAAGCCGGCTGCCCCGGCCGCGCCCGGTGCGGGCGGCATGGGCGGGATGTACTAAGTCGCCGGCGCGGAGACTGGACGGTCACGTCCGGAACTCCGCATCGCGATGACGCAGTAGGTGAGAAGGGGCCGGCTCGCGTCGGCCCCTTCTTTTTGGGATCAGCAGCCTGTCTCGAGGCCCGCGCGGCATTATTTTTCGGGCGGCAGGATAGACGAGTCGAGAGGAGTGCGAAGATGAATCGATGGTTCACGGTCGTTGCCGGCGCGATGCTGGTTGCCTACGTACCGACGCTGCAGGGCCAGACCCCGGCTCAGAACCAGGGGCCGGCAGTGTCCGGTACCTGGGAACTCGAAAAGGGTAAGGTCAAGGCAGAAGGGCCCAAAACGGTCGTCATCCGACCCGATTCGAGCGCTTCATGGGGAAAAGAGACAGTCCGCTGGAGGCTCCGATCTGATCAGATCATGATCGCCCTCGGCGGGGAGTGGGAGGTCTATTCGCTCCGCGTTCGCGGCCAGCGGCTGACCCTCTCCGGCGGCGACCTGCCCGAACCAATCACCCTGCGGCGGGTGGGACCTCCGACTCCCAGGCCGGCCAACATCCCCGTTCCGCCCGATCCCGACGTCCTCTAGTCCCTTCCGTCGCCCCTCGGCTCGAATCGGACTGGGGGGTAGCGCGATCGCAGTCCTTAGTGATAAATTGTTATCACTTATGTCGCAGCCTCTACTTTCGTCTTCGAATCGATCCCGCACCATCGGCCAATGGGATCTGGCCGGGGTCGGTGTATCTGCCGTTTGTGTCATCCACTGTGTGGCGCCGCCGCTCTTGATGTTGATGGTCCCCGCTGCCGGGGTTGCCTGGTTGGAAGATCCGGCGCTCGGGTGGGCTTTTGTCGGGGTCGCCGCGGTCATTGCGATGGCGGCATTGGGGGCTGGTGTCGTCCGGCATCGCCGGTTCGAGGCCCTGATCCTTGGTGTCGTGGGCGTCGTGATCATGGCGCTTGGCCATGGGCTCGCGGTCAACGCCGAATGGGAAATGGTCTCCGGGGCGCTCGGAGGAGCGGCGCTGATCGCGGCCCATCTGCGGAACCGCGCTCTGGTTCGCGCGGCGGCACGCTGTCAGTGCTCGGCCTGTGCAGTCGACACCGGCGACGCAGCGAGCGCTCCGCCGCCGGTGTCCATCTCTCAGGGTTCGTCCGCGGTCGGTCCGTAAATCTGGGGCACAGGCACGTCGAGCAGGCGGAGATAGACCGCCAGCTGGCCCCGGTGGTGGATCAGGTGGTTCAGGACGAACGACCGGAGCACCACCACGCGGGGCATCGTGAAGATCACGTGGCCGCCCGACTTGAGTGACCACGGCACCCCGAACGCCTCATCGCCCGTCCCGGCAATCGCCGTCCGCCCCGCCGCAATGTTCGCATCGAAGGTCGCCAGCAGCGCATCGGTCGACTGAAAGGTCGGCGAAACCCACCCCGTTCCTCCCGGCGGATTCAAATCCAGTTCCGTCTCGGACAACGTCGGCGCAATCCAGGTCGGAATATTGGCGATGTGAGAGGACAAATCGCCGAGCGAGTACGATTTGGCATGGGGCCGCCAGGTCGCGCGTTCGCCGGGGACCCGGGAGAGCACCGTCCGGGTGACGGACATTTCGTGATCGTATTCGGGCAGGACGGCAGCGGAGATGCTCATGCCTGGCTCCCGGTCGGGAATGGTTGGTTTACGAGAACTCGAGTTCACATTGGGTGGCGAGCCGATGGCGCGCGCCGCTCGCGCTGATCGTCAGCGGACCAACCGGCGTCTCCTGCGTAGCGACCGTGATCCGCCCGCTGAACCCGCGCACGCCCAGGTAGCCGGCAACCGTCGAATGGGCCACTTCCGGCGCGTTACACTGCCGGCTCAGGTGGGCCAGGACCACCACGCCGAGCCCGTCGTGGCAGAGGTCGGAGAGGAGTTCGGCGGCTGCGCGGTTCGACATGTGTCCGCCCGATCCCGCAATCCGGTGTTGGACGGAGACGGGATAGTCGCTGGTCCGGAGCATGATCTCATCGTAGTTCGATTCGACCACGAGCGCATCACAGCCGCGTAAGAGATGGCGCAGCCCGAGCGTGGCTCGACCGAAGTCGTACGCCACCCCGACCCGGACGTCCCGGTATTCGACGGCCAGCGCGGTCGGCTCGGCCGCGTCATGGATGATCCGGCAGCTCTCGATCGAGAACGGGCCCAGCTCGGTGACGGAACTGCCGCGGAGCACGACCCGGCCGACCGCATCCGGCGGCGTGAGCGCCCGCAAGGTTCCCTCCGTAGCTACCAGCGGCACGCCCATGCGTTTGGCGATGCGGACCGCGCCGGTGGCGTGGTCGCCGTGTTCATGGGTCAGCACCACGCCGTGGACGCGCCCCAGGTCGATCCCGACCAGGGTGGCGCGCCGCTCCAGTTCTTTGGCAGTGAATCCGGCGTCCAGCAGCAGCGCGCCGTCGGGACCGTCCAGTACGAAGGCGTTGCCGCCCGATCCCGATCCGAGCGCCGAGAGTGCGATCATTCCCCAAACCGGGTATGGAGTTCGCGCAAGGAGGCTTCGATCAGCGGGGTCACCTCGACGCCGCGGCGTGGCATCACCCGGTTGGCCATGGTCAGAAAGCCGTCGACGGTCAGTCGTCCGGCCGCGGCCCAGGTAAACGGTCGGACGTAGCGGGGCACCGGGTTGGCCACGACATTGGCCGCGGCGCCGATCACGGTGCCGGTCGAGAGCAGGCTGCCGATGGCGGTTTTGGCGTGGTCGCCGATCAGGCTTCCGAGATTGGTGCGGCCGGTATCGTAGCGCCCACCGGGCAGATCGAGTCGGATCGGCCCATAGGTATTCTTGAGATTCGAAGTGATGGTCCCGGCGCCGAGATTGACCCAGTGGCCGATGACGCTGTGGCCCACGAATCCGTCGTGCCCCTTGTTGGCGTAACCCAGAAAAATGGTATGGGCCACCTCACCGTGAACCCGGCAGTGCGGACCAACCACGGTATGGCGGATTGCGCCGCCCAGGAGCCACGACTGCTCGGCCACGTAGAGCGGGCCTTCGAGCCGGGTACCGGTGCGCACCTGCACTCCCGGCTCCAGCACGATCGGCCCTTTCCGGACATCGAAAACGACATGGGGTTCGACGGCCGCGTTCCGGACGATGATGTGCTGAGCGTCGCCAAGCACGATAGCGCCCGGGGGCACGCCGTCATGCGGCGTCTCGCCGCACTGGGCGCAATCGCGGGCGAGGAGCTGTTCGAGCGCACCAAGCAGATCGGGGGTACCGGCCAGGCGAAGGCCCGGGATCTCGAGCCGACGGCCGGGCCGCGCATTGGTCGACCAGCGCTCGCCGGGCTCTAGGATCCAGCCGACCGTGAGTCCGTCGATTCCGAGCGTCTGGGGTGCATCACTCAGGTCGATCGGGTCGCCGATCGGAATGAAGTCGGAACGCACCACGATGGCCGGGCCGACGATGGTGGCGGGGTCGGCCAGGGGCAGGGCATCGGCATCGGCAAACGCGGTGCAGGTCGGCGCCACCGACCAGACCTGATCCGCAGCAAGCGCGCGCTGCCAGCGTTCCCAGATCCGCCAGGCTCCGGCCCGCAACTCCCCGATCGGACGCACGCCGAGAAAGGGAGCCCATCGGTCGTTGGGATGGGGCGGATCGACGACGAAGAGCCTGAGCATAGTCATAGATCTCGAATGCGAGGCTCGAGCCGGTCGAGCACGGTCTTGAGGTCGGCCGCCTTGTCGCGCCCCAGGATCAGGAGCCGGCCGTTGGCTTCGACGATGATGAGGTCGCTGACGCCGCTCACGACGATCGGGGTTCGCTCACTCCAGGCAATGACGCGGCTCGCGTCGACGGCGGAGACGTCGCCGATCAGCACGTTGTCCTGGCCGTCGTGCGGGCGGACCCGGCTCAACGCTTCCCAGGTACCGATGTCGTCCCACGAGAACTGTCCTTCGATCGTGGCGACGGCTCCGCTGCGTTCCAGCACGGCGGTGTCGATCGCGACGGACGGGACGGCGTCGAAGAACCCCGTCACATCGCCGCGATCGAGTCTGGAATACCCGGCGGCCAGCTCGGGAGCGACCTGTTCGACCTCGCGGCGGAGCGCCGCGCACTGCCAGGCAAACAACCCCGAATTCCAGAGCGCGCCCTGTCCGATCAGCTCTGCGGCCCGCGGCGCCGAAGGCTTTTCGGTAAACGCCGAGACGCGTTTGCCGCCGCCGGCCAGGGCGGCGCCGGGAATGATGTACCCGTATCCCGTTTCCGGTCGGCTGGGGGTTACCCCGACGGTGACCAGGAACGGTTCGCGTTCGGCCAGGGTCAGCGCGGCGTCTGCCGCGGAGCGAAAGGGGACTGGATCGGGGACATACCAGTCGGCGTGGACGGAGAGCAGCGTCGCGTTCGGATCCCGGCGCGCCGCCTCGTGCGCGGCCCAGACCAGCGCGGGCGCCGTCGATCTGGCGCAGGGTTCGATCAGAACGTTCTCGTCCGGAAGGCCGAGCCCCGCCTGGAGCGGTCCTGCCAGGTGCGCACCGGTAACCAGTAGCACCCGTTCACGCGGTACCAGGCCGTCGAGTCGCGCCAGGCTGGCCTCGGCGGTGGATTGCGCACCAACCAGGGGGAGGAGTTGCTTGGGACGGCTCGGCGTCGAGAGGGGCCAGAATCGGCTTCCGGTGCCGCCGGCCAGGATAACGGCCCACCGCATCGTCAGACCACCTCGCCGAGTTGGGCGCGGTGCCGCCGAATATCGAAGAGCAGGGCGCCGATATCGCGCCCCGGCTGGGCCAGGACCACCAGCGAGTGATGCCGGTCGAGCCGGGTCACCACGACCGGGCCGGCGTCGACTTCCGCCACCACGGTCCCGGCCTCGTCCCCGCCGGCGGCGCGCCCGAGCTGCTCGGCCTGATAGAGCAGGGAGAGGGCCAGGGCCGCGACGGCCTCACCATCGGCGCCGGGAGGAAAAAGATCGTGGACGAGCAGCCCGTCTTCGCTGATGACGGCAGCGCCCCGGACATCGATATAGGACGGCCACTGGCCGATGGAATCGCGAAATGTCATGGCAGCCAGGTGAGGATGGGCGGAGACTACTCCCGCTCCGGGAGCGAAGTCAAGGAACGACTATGGGTTGACCCGTGTTTGAGCCGTCTTTAACCTTCGGATCTATGCGCCTCGTAGTCGGAATGACCATGGTTGTGGCAGCCCTGACGGCATGCGGCAACCCGTACGCGATTTTGCCGGCCACCATCCCCAATATGGTCGACACGGTCGAAGTGTATGCCGTCAACGGGACGGGCCTCAACCGGCCCAGCGGCTACGTCCTGTCGAGCCGGCTGCCGATTCGGCTGGGTATCGATGTCACGGCCTACAATTTCGACTTCCTGTACCGGATCGATCCAACCACCGGGCCCGAGTTCGTACCGTACCGCGTCGTGGCGCCGGCCGCGCCGGGGGCGTCGACGTTGGGCTACCCGGGGCTCCAGTCCTCGACCACGGCGTTCGATGCCATCCGGGAAGCCCAGCAGGTCGGCTATGTGGTCGACCGCCCGACCCCGATCGAAGTCGGCCAGGTGCTGTATGCCCGGTCCGGCCTGCCGAACGGCTGCTTCCTGAGCATTCCGTACTACGCCAAGCTCGAGGTGCTTTCCTTCGACGAGGAAGCCCGGTCGGTGCGTTTCCGCGTGCTGGTCAACATCAATTGCGGCTACCGCCAACTCCTGCCCGGTATTCCCAGCCAGTGATCGATCTCAAGTCGTTCCGCCAGGATCCGGAGGCCTTTCGCATCGCGATCCTCCGGCGCCTCGATCCCACATTGCCGGAAGCCCTCGATCGCCTTGGTGAGTTGGAGCGGGAGTGGCGGAGTCTGGTCGCCCAGGTCGAACGTCTCAAGGCCGAGCGGAATGCCGCGACCGAAGAAGTCGCGCGGCGGAAGCGTGCCAAGCAACCGGCTGACGATCTGATGGCCCAGCTCAAGGAGTCGGGTGAACAGGTCAAACGGCTCGATGGCGAGGTGCGCCGGGTCGAAGATGCGCTGCAGCAGGCCGCGCTCGGGATTCCCAACCTGCCGCTGCCGATCGTTCCCGACGGGGATGTCACCGCCAATCAGGTGCTCCGCGCCTGGGGCGAGCCGCGACAGTTCGATTTTACGCCTAAGCCCCACTGGGAACTGGGCGAGGCGCTGGGTCTCTTCGACTTGCCGCGCGGCGCCAAGCTGACCGGGTCGGGCTTCCCGCTGTTTACCGGCATGGGCGCCCGGCTGGTTCGGGCGCTGGCCAACTTCATGCTCGATCTCCACACCCGCGAGCACGGGTATCGGGAGGTCCAGCCGCCGTATCTGGTCAATCGCGCCACGGCCACCGGTACCGGCCAGCTGCCCAAGTTCGAAGAGGACATGTATCGGACCGAGGACGATTTCTTCCTCATTCCGACCTCCGAAGTGCCGCTCACCAATATTCATCGGGATGAGATCCTCGATGCGGCGGCGCTGCCGATTGCGTACACGGCCTACACGCCGTGCTTCCGCCAGGAGGCCTTTTCGCACGGCAAAGACACCCGCGGTCTGATTCGTCTCCATCAGTTCGATAAAGTCGAGCTGGTCCGCCTGGTAGCGGCCGAGACGAGCCCCGCCGAGCACGAGTTGCTCACCAAGCACTCGGAGACCGTGCTGCAGCGCCTCGGGTTGCCATACCGGGTGCTCTCGCTGGCCGCCGGCGACATCGGCTTTGCCTCGGCGCGGACGCTCGATCTCGAAATCTGGGCGCCCGGTACGGAGGCGTGGCTCGAGGTTTCGAGTGCCAGCGTCTTCACCGACTTCCAGGCCCGTCGCGCCAATATCCGGTATCGTCCGGCGCCCGGCGCCAAGCCGGAGTTCGTCCATACGCTCAACTCGTCGGGTGTGGCGTTTCCTCGTACCATCATCGGTATCCTGGAGCACTATCAGCAGGCCGACGGTTCCGTCGTCGTTCCCGAAGCGCTGGTGCCCTATCTCGGCGTGGAGCGTCTGACCGCCTAGGCGACTTCGGGGCGGGTGGCCGCCCGATTAGGTTGTCTCGGTCCGTTCGCGCCGTCATCACGAGCGCGTGCCCTCGACTTTCGCAGAACGCTGCCTCGTGTCCTCTGTTTCCGATCTCCTTCTCGCCCTCAATCCCGAGCAGCGTGCTGCCGCCGAGCATCTGACCGGTCCGCTCCTGGTGCTGGCCGGCGCCGGATCGGGAAAGACGCGAGTGCTGACCACCCGGATTGCACTGCTGATCCAGGAACATCAGGTCGCGCCCCAACAGATTTTTGCCGTGACCTTTACCAACCGCGCCGCCGCGGAAATGAAGGAGCGGATCGGGACCATGCTGGCCCGCGACCCCACCGGATTGTGGATCGGGACCTTCCATTCGTTGTCGGCGCGGCTGATGCGGCGGGAAGCGGAGCGCCTCGGGTTCTCGCGCGAGTTTACCATCTACGACGAGGATGACCGCCTGGCGCTGATCAAGCGGATCCTCGAGCAGCGGCGGCACTCGCCCAAGGTGTACCCGCCCAAGCTGGTGCAGAGTCTCATCTCGGGCGCCAAGAACCGGATGCAGTCGCCCGAGGATCTGGCGGCGTCGGGCAGTGATCCGCTCACCAGCGTGGCAGCCGAGGTCTTTCGCGATCTGACGACGGCTCTGAAGGCCCAGAACGCGATGGACTTCGATGACCTGATGCTCCATCCCCTCACGCTCTTCCGGGAACATCCGGACCGGCTCGAGTGGTATCGCCGGCGTTTCGCATTCGTGTTGGTGGACGAGTTCCAGGACACCAACAAGGCCCAGTACCAGCTGGTCCGGCTGCTCGGTGCGCACCAGAACGTCTTCGTGGTGGGCGACGACGACCAGTCGATCTATGCCTGGCGCGGCGCCGAAGTCCGCAACATGCGCGACTTCCAGCAGGACTTCCCGGGCAGCCGGCTGATCCGGCTCGAAGAGAACTATCGCAGCACCCAGACGGTGCTCGACGCCGCCAACGCGGCGATTGCGCTCAACACCGGGCGGATCGGCAAGACCCTGCGGACCAAGCGTAAGGGCGGTGAGCCGGTCACCGTTCTCGGTGCCGCCGACGAGCGTGATGAGGCCGAGTGGATTGCCCGCGAGTTTGCGGCTCGCCGCGCCGCCGGAGACTTCGGCACCAGCCAGATGGCGGTGCTCTACCGGACCAACTTCCAGTCCCGCGCGGTGGAAGAAGCCTTTCGGCGGGCCGGGGTGCCGTTCCGGCTGGTCGGGTCGGTCAGCTTCTACGATCGGCGCGAGGTCAAAGATCTGCTCGCCTACCTCCGCCTCATCGTCAATCCCGCCGATGACGAGGCTTTTCTCCGTGCCGTGGGCGTGCCCAAACGGGGTGTCGGCGAGACCAGCCTGCAGACTTTGCTCGAGACGGCCGCGGGGTGGCAGAAACCGTTGCTCGAGACGGCGGCTGCCGGTGACCGGGTCCCCGGTCTGCGTCCCAACGTGCGGGAAGCGCTGCGCCGCTTTGGCGAGCTGGTCAACGGACTTCGGGATCGCGTGGGCGATCGTCCGCCGGCGGAGGTGCTGGAAGCGCTGATCGAAGCGCTCGGTTATGAGCGGATCCTGCTCGACGAAGGGCCGGAGGGCAAAGATCGCTGGGACAACGTCAAAGAACTGGTGGCGGCAGCAGCCGGTTGGTCCGAAGTGGTGACCGACGGCGAGGACACCACCACGCCGTTGATGCGATTCCTGGCCGAGGCCGCGCTGCTCTCGAATCACGATACCCAGGAAGGCGATGAGGTCGGCGTCACGCTGATGACGATGCACACGGCCAAGGGACTCGAGTGGCCGGTGGTCGCAGTGGCGGGCCTCGAAGACGGTCTCTTCCCGCTGGCGCGATCGACCGAGTCGCAGGAAGGGCTGGAGGAAGAGCGGCGCCTGTTCTACGTCGCGCTGACGCGGGCCAAGGACAAGCTCTATCTGAGTCATGCCCGGTCGCGCCGGCGCGGGGGCGAGATTCTGCCCAGCATGCCATCGCGTTTTCTGGAGAGCATTCCGCCCGGGATCGTCGACGAGAAGCGAACCTCGTCGCTATTCGTCCCCAGCTGGAAGCAGGCCTCGGCAAACCGGTACGGGCGTTCCGGCAGCTACGGATCATCGGGAGGCTCGGCCCGCGCGCCGCAGCGCAGCTGGCAGCCCGAGCGGCCGTCATCCCGCCCGGCCGCTCCGCCGCCGCGGGTCGAAGCAGAAGAGCAGTCGCAGGACGCTCCGCGCCTCATCAAGGGCGAACGGGTGCGACACCGCCGCTTCGGCAGCGGCATCATCCAGGGACTGTCCGGAGCGGGGAAGGACCTCAAGGTGACGGTCCGGTTCGACGCCGAGGAGTTCGGGATCAAGCAACTGCTCGTGGCGTACGCGGGTCTCGAGCGCGACTGGGAGAGCGCATGAGCATTTCCCGAGAGGACGTCCTTCGGGTTGCCCGGCTGGCGGAGCTCGATCTGCCGGAGGTGGAGGTCGAGCGATTGAGTGCACAGCTTGCGGAGATTGTGGACTATGTCGGACGCCTCGATCCAGTCGAGGCCGATGGCACCGCGCTTCCTGTTGGCCCCGCGCAGGCGACTCTTCGGCCGGACGTAGTGGCGCCGATCCCGCTCGACCACGGACTCGAGTCGTTTGCGCCGGCGCTGGTCGATGGTTTCTTCGTCGTTCCCCGTCTTGCGGCGATGGAGGACGGATGAGTTTCCTGGCGCTGGCACAGGCCGCGGCGGATCGGCTCGAGGCCGCGCAGGGGCTCAACGCGGTGCTGGCCGGCACCCGCGCCGATCTCGAAGCGGAGGCGGCTCGTGTTGCCGCCCGGGCGCCTGCGGGCCCGCTGGCCGGCATGCCGGTGGCGATCAAGGACAACATCGTCACGGCTGAGTTGCCGACCACCTGCGCTTCGGCGATGCTGGCGGGGTATCGATCGCCGTTTGCGGCGACGGTGGTCGAGCGCCTTCGTGACGCGGGCGGCCTGGTGGCCTGCAAGACCAACATGGACGAATTTGCCATGGGGTCGTCCAGCGAGTACTCGGCGTTCGGCCCGGTGCGTCATCCGCTCGATCCGGCGCTGGTGCCCGGTGGCAGTTCCGGCGGCTCCGCCGCGCTCGTCGCGGCGGGCGTGGTGCCCGCGGCGCTTGGTTCGGAAACCGGCGGTTCGGTTCGCCAGCCGGCCGCGTTCTGCGGCATCGTCGGGGTCAAACCGACCTACGGACGGGTCAGCCGGTTCGGATTGGTGGCATTCGGGTCGTCGCTCGATTGCGTCTCGGTGTTCGGTCGGGATGTCGAGGCCGCGTCCCGTGTGCTCACGGCGATTGCGGGTCCCGACGCGCGCGACGCGACGACGGTCCAGGCGCCGCCGCTCGTGCTGGAAACGCCGCGCTCCGATCTGCGCGGTCTTCGCTTCGGCTTGCCGCGCGAATATCTGCCCGCCGATCTCGATCCGGGTATTCGCGCCGGCGTCGATCGCGCGGTCAGCCTGGTGCGCAGCCTGGGAGGGGCGGTCGTCGATGTTTCCCTGCCGAGCACGTCGTACGCGGTGCCGACCTACTACGTGGTCGCCCCGGCCGAAGCGGCGGCCAACCTGGCTCGCTACGATGGGGTGCGGTACGGCAATCGCCAGGTCGGACCGGCCGGCGACCTGCGGGCTTTGTATCGGGCTACTCGCGGCCAGGGATTCGGCGCCGAGGTGCGGCGGAGGATTCTGATCGGCACCTATGTGCTGAGCGCGGGGTACTACGACGCGTACTACGGTCGTGCCCAGGCGGCTCGGCGCCGGATCGTCCAGGATTTCCAGGACGTCTTCGATACCGGCATCGACGGACTGCTGACGCCGACGACCCCGACGCCGGCATTTGCCGCCGGGGCCAAAGTCGACGATCCGGTCCAGATGTATCTGGCCGACGTCTTCGTCTGCGGAGCAAGCTTGGCCGGGCTCCCCGCCATGAGCATTCCGATGGGCACCAGCGGCGGCCTTCCGGTCGGTCTGCAACTCATCAGCCCCGCGTTCGACGAAGCGCGGATGCTGGCGGTGGCACGGGTCATCGAGCAGCATCTCGATGCCGGGGCGGAGGTGCGCTGATGACCTGGGAAACCGTGATCGGTCTCGAGGTCCACGTCCAGCTGGCCACCCGTTCCAAGCTCTTCTGCGGCTGTTCGACCGGCTTCGGCGAGTTGCCCAATACCAACGTTTGCCCGGTCTGTCTCGGCCTGCCAGGTGCGCTGCCGGTGCCGAACGAGCAGGCGGTCCGGCTCGGCACCAGGGCGGCGCTGGCGCTGGGGTGTACCGTCCACGAGCGGAGCATCTTTGCCCGGAAGAATTATTTCTATCCGGACCTGCCGAAGGGCTATCAGATCTCCCAATTCGATCGGCCGCTGGCCACGGGCGGCACGGTCCGCTGCGAGAGTCCGGAGCGGGGCGCTGTCGCGATCGGGGTGACCCGGCTGCACCTGGAGGAAGACGCCGGCAAGCTGCTCCACGACCGGATTCCGGGGGCGACGGCCGTGGACCTCAATCGCACCGGGATTCCGCTGGCCGAGATCGTGAGCGAGCCGGATCTCCGGAGTCCGGCAGAGGCGCGTGCCTACCTGACCGTGTTGCGGCAGATCCTGGTATACGCCGGCGTCAGCGAATGCAGCATGGAAAAGGGTAGCCTGCGGGTCGACGCGAATATTTCCCTGCGCCGCCCGGGCGAGTCGCGGCTCGGTACCAAGACCGAACTCAAGAACATGAACAGCTTCGCCAATGTGGAGCGGGCGCTCGACATCGAGCGAGCCCGCCAGCAGGCGGTGCTCGAGTCGGGCGGATCGGTCGAGCAGGTCACTCTGCTGTTCAACGCGGCGAACGGCACAGTCAAGCCGATGCGCAGCAAGGAAGAGAGCCACGACTACCGCTACTTCCCGGACCCCGATCTGCCGCCGCTGGTGCTCGGGGCCGAGTGGATTGCCGCCGAGGGCGCCGCGCTGCCGGAACTGCCGGAGGCCAAGCGGGTTCGCTTCGGAGAGACCTACGGCTTGTCGTCGTACGACGCCCGGGTACTGACGGCCGAGCAGGCGGTGGCGGATTACTACGAGGCGGTGGTCCGGTCCGGCGCAGACCCCAAGGCGGCATCCAATTGGGTCTCGACCGAGGCGCTGCCGGGATTCAACGAACAGGGTGTGTTCCCGGTCGGCGCGGAACAACTCGCTGCGCTGATCGGCTTGGTGCGCGATGGCGCGGTCAGCCATCTGGCGGGTAAGAAGGTGTTTGCCGAGATGGTCCGAACCGGCGAGGCGCCCGGCCCGGTCATCGATCGTCTCGGCCTCCGCCAGGTGCGCGATGACGATGCGTTGGCGGCGTGGGTCGGCGAGGTCATTGCCGCCCATCCGGCCGAAGTCGAACGGTACCGGCAGGGCGAAGCCAAGTTGATGGGATTCCTGGTCGGCCAGGTCATGAAGAAAAGTCGTGGTAAGGCCGACCCCAAAGCGGTCTCAGACCTCGTTGCCAAGGCACTGACATGAGCACCAGCGTTCGGTCGGTCGAATCGATCCGGGCTGATTTTCCCTCGCTTCGCCGGGAATACCGGAGCACGCCGATTGCCTATTTCGATGGCCCGGGTGGTACGCAGGTACCGCAGTCGGTCATCGACGCGATGGTCGGTTACCTGTCCCGGCACAATGCCAACACGCACTGGGATTATCCGACCAGCCACGAAACGGACGCGATGATCCAGGCGGCCCGCGAGGCCTACGCCGATTTCTTCCACTGCGCGAGCGACGAAGTCGTCTTCGGGCAGAACATGACCACGCTGACGTTCCACCTGAGCCGCGGGTTGGCCAACGGTTTTGCGTCGGGCGACGAACTCGTCGTCACCGACCTCGACCACCACGGCAACGTGGCGCCGTGGGCCGCGATTGCGCGGGAACGGGGACTGGTACTCCGGCGGGTTCCGTTCGATCCGGCCACGGGTACGCTGGATCTCGATCGCCTGGTGGCGACGATCAACGATCGGACCCGCGTGGTAGCAATGGGGCTGGCCTCCAACGCCATCGGGACGGTCAACGACGTCGCCACCGTGTGCCGCGCGGCGCGCGAGCGAGGGGCGCTCAGCTACATCGATGCGGTCCATGGCGCTGCGCACCAACTGCCCGATGTCAAAGCGCTGGGCTGCGACTTCCTGGTCTGCTCACCCTACAAGTTCTACGGACCGCACCTGGGGGCGCTCTTCGGCCGCCGGGAACTGCTCGAATCGGTTGCGGTCCCGAAACTCGAGCCCGCGCCCGATACGGCGCCGGAGCGTCTCGAGACCGGCACGCTCAGCCACGAGGCCATCGTCGGTGCGCACGCGGCGCTCGAGTATCTGGCCGGTCTGGCGCCGGGGCAGGCGAGCCGCCGGGCCGCGCTCGCGACTGCCTTCGAGGAGTTGCACCGCCGCGGGGTGGCGTTGTTCGAACGGCTCTGGACCGGGATCGGTAACATTCGCGGCACCCGTCGCTACGGCGTCGCGCCGAACGGTTCGCGCACTCCGACGCTCGGCTTTACCCTGAATGGCGTGCCGGCGCAGCAGGTGACCCGGCATCTGGCCCAAGCGGCGGTCTTCACCTCGCATGGCGATTTCTACGCATCGAGCGTAATCGAGGGATTGGGGCAGGCCGAGCACGGGATCGTGCGGGCGGGTGTTGCCTGTTACACCGATGCGTCCGAGATCGACCGGCTGGTCGCCGGAGTTGCCGAGCTGGCGGAGTCGGCCGGGCGCTGAAGCCGAACGGAATTGACGGTGGGATATGAAACGAGGGGCGATGATTCGCCCCTCGTCTCGTATCGGTCAGCTCTTCTTCGGGGCCGCAGCCTTTTTGGTGCCGCGAGGACGCTTCTTGCCTGTCGTTCCCCGAAAGATCTTGCCCTTGCGACTGCGCCGGTCACCCTTGCCCATCGATCAGTGCTCCTGGTGTGTGTGTGTCGTACAAGGCCGGTTTGCCGATCAGCGGCATCCAGGGCCGTTCGATTCTGGACGCCTGCCAGAAGCCCAGATCCAGCTCCGGCAGCCCGAATCGTTCTTCTGCGGCTTCGATCATATGCTCCGGGACCCAGAGCCCGCCCTTCCAGAGTGCTTCGCGCCGCCACCGTTTGGCGCGGCGCAGCGGGCCTTCGCCCGACGGATCCCATTCCCGCGCCACTCCGCCTCGATCGTTGATGGCGGCCAGGGTCTGCATCACCACGTCGTAGGACATGGCGAGGTGGCGTTCTACATCCTCGTCGGTGAGCAGAAAGCGGCTGACCCCTCGCGCCGCCTGCATGGCGCGCTGCCAGCTCTTCGTGTCCGACAGGTGGACGATACTGCGAAAGATACGCCGATTCGTTTTGACACTGAACAGCGTCGGCGAAATGATCCGTTCGAGGTGCAGGTCCGACCCCGAATGGTCCCGCCGAATCAGGTCGCGCGCCAGCCGCGCGTAGCGGTCGGTCAGGTGGGTTTCGACCCGCAGTTCCCAGTACTGGTGCCCCATGGCCCGGGTGCTGCTGGTCAGGAGCAGCTGGCGCGGGATGAAGTAGTTGTGGGCCACCGTGTCCGCGGCCAGGTGCGACAAATAGCCCAGGCCGAAGGACCGCAGCGCATCGGTTTCGGCATGGTCGAACGTTTCCTGGCCGACATTCCAGTAGTGCGAGTGCCGGCCGGCCGGGACATAGCGTTTGGCAATCGAGGTGTCGGGCGCAATCGATCCGTAGAGGAAATCGTGCGGAAACGCGGCAATCAGCGTTGCGACATGGGAGGGCAGCAGGTGCAGATTGGCCAGGACCGTTTCACCCAGAAAAACGTGGGTGCCATGGGTCCAGGCGTAGGCCGGGGCCGGCAGCAGGACTGCCGCCAGACACCCGAGCACGACCCCCGTAATCAGCAGGCGCCGAAGACTCACCGGCGATGTCCCAGGAAGCGTTTGATCCGGCTGAGTGCCGACGTCCCGCTCCGAACCGAGCGGAGCGTGGACGCGACCGTCAGCGCCGTTTCCTCGACCTCGGCGGAAACGACTTCGTAGAGGGCGTCCAGATCCTCCAGGCGATCCCGGACCCGGGAGGCGCCTCGCATGGCGCTCTTGCGGAGGCGGCGCGAGGACTTGAGCACCGCGCGCACCTCGTCCTTGAACTCGGAGGTCACCTCGACGCTCGAGCCGACCCAGGCGTTCAGCGCGGTAATGGTCGGGTGCAACTCTTTTCGTAACTCGCCGATTTCCTTGCCGAGGCTTTCCACCTGATCGGCTGCCTTCTTGCCCGCGAAGAGCAGAGCGCCGATGAACGAGATGAAGCCGATCGCGATGATCACGAGCGACAGGGCGATGGTCGGTCCGACCCATCCGGGTACCGTCGTCATATCCACCTCATGGTCCGCATCCTCACAAGATAATGTCCTCGCCTTGACGGGCCGCTAGCCCGGTGGCGAGGTTGTTGGCCATGCCTCCTCGATTCGTCGTACAAGGTGGCCGTCCGCTCAATGGAACGGTCCGCCCCGCCGGAAACAAGAACGCCGCGCTGCCCATCCTGGCAGCCACCCTGCTCGCCGACGAACCGGTCGAGCTCCGTAACGTGCCCCGTATCCGCGACGTCGAACTGATGATCGCGCTGCTCGAACATCTCGGCGCCCGGGCCGAGTGGACCGGTCCCAATGTGGTGCGGATCGATGCCCACGGGGTCAGTTCCAAGCCACTCGACCCCGCGCTCTGTGCCCGGATCCGCGCCTCGATCCTGCTCGCGGCGCCGTTGTTGGCGCGATTCGGTCAGGTCACGCTGCCTCCTCCAGGGGGGGACGTGATCGGCCGCCGTCGCGTCGACACCCACTTCCTGATCCTGGAAGCCTTGGGCGCCACGGTGGAGGTGGGTGACAAGTACGAAATCGAGGCCAAGCGGCTGGTCGGAGCCGACATCTTCCTCGACGAGCCGAGCGTCACGGCGACCGAGAATGCGCTGATGGCCGCGGTGATGGCGCAGGGTACCACCACGCTGCGCAATGCCGCCGCGGAGCCGCACGTGCAGGACCTGGCCCGGATCCTGGTGGCCATGGGGGCGGAGATCGAGGGAATCGGCAGCAACACTTATGTGATTCACGGCGGAAAGCCGCTCAAAGGGACCAGCTATGAGATCGGTCCGGATCACATCGAGATCGGCAGCTTCATCGGACTGGCGGCGGTCACCAACGGACAGCTGGTCATCGACGGCGTCCGCGGCGACGATCTCCGCGCCACCCTGATCGGATTCGACCGGCTCGGCATCCGTCCTCGGCTGGAGGGGAACCGGCTCACCGTCGACCGCAACCAGGAGCGGCGGATTCGCTCGGATCTGGGCGGCCACGTGCCCAAGCTCGAAGATGGACCCTGGCCCGCGTTTCCTGCGGATACGATGTCGATTGCCATCGTGGCGGCGACCCAGTGCGCCGGGATGCTGCTGGTCTTCGAGAAGATGTTCGAATCGCGGCTCTACTTCGTCGATAAGCTGATCGGCATGGGCGCGCGGATCGTGCTGTGCGACCCGCATCGCGCGGTGATTTCGGGACCGTCGCCGCTCCGGGGCGGGGTGGTGGAGTCGCCCGACATCCGGGCCGGTATGGCCATGCTGCTGGCGGCGCTGGCTGCGGAAGGCCAGAGCGTGATCCACAACGTGGGACAGATCGAGCGCGGATACGAACGGATCGACGAACGCCTGCGGGCCTTGGGAGCCGAGATCCAGCGATTCGATGACTGAGCCGGTAACGCTGGCCGAGCAGACGGTGGAGTCAGCGCCAGTGCCGTGGGCGCTGGTGCCCGGCTGGCTCGAGCGCTTCGGTGTCGTTGCGGGCATTACGGAACGGGGCGACCCGGCGGCTCCGTTCGACCTGGGGTTGGCCGGATCGGCGCCGGTCGGGGCTGTCCTCGAGCGCTGGCAGCGGATCCAGGGTGTGGCGCCGGGACTGACTGGCGTCGTCGTCGCCCGGCAGGTTCACGGGGTGACGGTGCTCTGGCACGAGGAGCCTCGGTCGGGCTGGACCGTCTTTCAGGGCGCGGACGGGCATGCCACTCGCGCGCCGGGCCTGCTCCTCACGGTTTCGCTGGCGGACTGCGTCCCGGTCTACCTGGTCGACCCGGTGCGGCGGGCGGTGGCGCTGCTCCATTCGGGGTGGCGCGGAACGGCTGGCGAGATCCTGCGGTCCGGGGTCGAACTCCTGGAGCAGCGGGCGGGATCCCGCGCCGCCGACCTCGCGGTCCATATCGGGGTGGGGATCTGCGAGGCCTGCTACGAGGTCGGTCCCGATGTGGCATCTGCGTGCGGCCGCCCCTCGGCCACGGGCGGGCCGGCCGGGCTCGATCTCCGGGGCGTGATCGCCGACCAGGCCCGGGCGCTCGGGGTCACCGACCTCTCGGTGTCGTCCCTCTGTTCTGGGCATGATGCGGCCCGGTTCATGAGCCACCGACGGTCGGGAGGACGGGACGGGCGGATGATCGGAATGCTGGGGCTCCTGCGGACGTGACCGGTTTTCGGTCGTCCTGGCCACTTGCGGGGGCGGCATCCAAGGGGCAGCAACGGTTTCTGGACCGGCCAGTGTCGCCGGAGGTTCACGTAACGGCCTGTCAGACAAGGCCATAGGGCAACTGCCCTCGATTGACGGTAGGGCCATGCCAGGCTAAATTCTGTGTCTGGCGCGGGGAGGGTGATGTGGGGTGCTCCCCCACATTTTTGTTTTCGGAACCAGCTTTGGTCCGTCCCCTCGCCAGAGGGGATGCGCGTTGCAGGTGCCCATCCGCGGTCGTCCTCGAAACGATTCTGGTACCGTAGCGTCGCGAGTCTCGTCGGAGATTCGTGCTCAAACCGTGGGCCTCCGAAGTGGGGGGATGTCGATGGCGGGTTCCACCGAGATGCTGGCAGCGTTTCGCGAGCTGACCAATGCGAAGCAACTGGATCGAGCCGATCTGCTCGATCTGCTTCGCGACGGCATTCACGCAGCGCTGGTTCGCAAATACGGCCCGAACGTCAAGTTCGAGATGAACGTCGACGAGTTGCAGGGCGTGATCCGGGTTGCCCGGCTGCGCACCGTGGTCGAGGAAGTCGATGATCCGAGTTCGCAGGTCTCGATCGAAGAGGCGCGATACGAGGACGAGGACTTCCAGGTCGGCGACGTGCTCGAAGAAGATGTGCCGTTCAGCGACTTCGGTCGTCTGGCGGTGCAGGCAGCCAAGCAGCGGATCATCCAGCGGGTTCGGGAAGGTGAGCGCAGCAAGATTCGCGATGAGTTCGGCGACAAGGTCGGCGAATTGCTGTCGGGCGAAGTGCAGCAGGTCGAGCGGGGCAAGATCGTGCTGATGCTGGCCAAGTTCAAAGAGGCCGAGGCCATCATCCCGTATCGCGAGCAGAATCACCGGGAGCACTTCCATCAGGGCGACACCATCCGCGCCGTGCTCAAGCGGCTGGAGGAAACGCCCAAGGGTCCCCGGTTGGTGCTTTCGCGCGCCGATCCGTCATTTGTCGCGGCGCTCTTCCGGCTCGAAGTCCCGGAAATCGCGCAGCAGATCGTCGAGATCCGGGCGATTGCCCGTGAAGTCGGCAGCCGCACCAAGGTAGCGGTGATCTCCCGCGACGACGCGATCGATCCGGTCGGCGCCTGCGTCGGCCTCAAGGGGTCGCGCGTGCAGGCGGTGGTCAACGAGCTCTCGGGCGAGCGGATCGACATCGTGCCGTGGTCGCCGGACCCCGAGCGGTTTGCGCGGCTTTCGCTGGCGCCGGCGCGGGTGGCCAAGGTCTTCTCGGATCCGGAGACCAAGACGATCCAGGCCGTGGTCGACGAGGATCAGTTGTCGCTCGCCATCGGCAAGAACGGGCAGAACGTTCGCCTGGCGTCCGAACTGACCGGGTGGAAGATCGATCTCTATTCGAGTCGCGAGTGGATGGAGCGCGGCGGTGAAGGGCCCTTGTTTGCCCTGGCGCCGTTGCCGGACGATCGGGTGGCGCAGGTGCAGCTGGCGGAGCTCAAGGGGCTCTCGCCGGAAGTGCTGGGCACGCTGGACAAGACCGGCTATCGCACGCTCAACGACATTCTCGATCTCGAGCGGGATGACATCGTGTCGATCGAGGGGATGACGCCGGCGGCGGCGGAAGAACTGCTGGCGTTCCTGGCGGACCTGACGGCCGACGACGCGGGCGAGGACGCAGCCAAGAGCGAATGACCGGACTGATCGGCCTGCTGGGGCTCGGGCTCCGAGCAGGCCACGTGTTGATCGGAGTCGAAGCGGTTCGGCGCGCGCTTCAGGAAGGCGAGTGCCGGTGCATCGTCGTAGCGAGCGATGCGAGTCAGCGCGCCTTGGAAAAGGCGTCGCGACTGGCCACCGCCCGGGGGGTACCACAGATCCCCGGACCGACGGCGCAGGAGTTGGGGGCCAAGCTGGGCAAGCCCCCGGTGATGGTGGTGGGTGTACGTGATCCCGCGCTGGCAGACGGACTGATCCGTCTCGCCGGAGCGCAGGATGCGATGGAGGCCTGAGTGGTCAAGACGAAAGTCCAAGATCTCGCGACGGAATTCGGAGTCCCGACGGAGCAGTTGCTGTCGGTCCTCAAGGACATGCACGTCGTGGTGCGGGGGCCGTTGCACCCCCTCGACGATGCGCAGGTAGCTGCCATCCGGCTCCGCTGGGAGCGGGAAAAGCGCAAGCACGCCGCCACCGAGGAGCCCAAGAAGACGCGCCGCCGGACGACCAAGGCGAGCAGCGCCGCTCCGGCCGCCCCGCCGCCGTCGGCCCCGACCGCCAAGCGCCGCCGGACAGCGGCCGAAGTGGCCGAGTCGGAGGCTGCTGCGCAGGCCGAGGCCGAGAAGGTGGCCGCGGAGTCGGCGACGTTCGAGCGCGAGAAGCCGGTGCTCTTCGAACGCCCCGAGCCGCAGCCCGCCGCGCCGATGCCGACGCTCGACGAGCGGGCGCGCGCGTTGTTCAAGGATCTGCCGCCGGCTCCGCCCGAACCGGAAGCCGAGCCGGAGCCGGTCGAGGAATCGCCGCCCCGGGTCGTGGCCCCCCCGCCTCCGCCGCTCCCGCCGATTCCGCCGCGCACGGTGTTGCCGCCTTCGGTCACCTCGGGTGGCGAAGGGGGACCGCCCGCGCGCCGGACCTTCGTGCCGCCGCGAGTCCAGCGGGGTCCGGCCGGGCCGCGTCCGGTGTTCAGCAGCACGTCCGGGGCGCCCAATCGGGGTGGCGCGCCGGGTGAACGGGGCAATTTCGGCGGCCAGCGACCGGGTGGTCCCGGCCGTCCGGGTGGCGCACCGTTCAACCGTCCCGGCGGTCCGCAGCGACCGGGTGGCCCGCCGCGGGGCGGGCAGCGTCCCGGCGGCCCTCCGGGTCGTCCGGCTCCGGGTGGAGCGCCCGGGGCGCCGGCGCGGAACTTTGGTCCCGATGCGCCGTCCCGTGCGGCGGGGGGTGGCCGGAAGAAGGCCAAGCGGGGGCGGAAGAGCTACGTCGATCAGGATCAGGTGCAAGCCAACATCCTGAAGACGCTGCAGGGCATGAAGGGTGGTCCGCGCAAGCGCCGCTCCGACGAGCCCAGCTACCGTGACATGCTGGCCAGCAGGAGCGCCGAGGAGCGCGAGCGGGAAAAGACCCGGATTCGGGTCAACGAGTTCATCTCGGTGGCCGAACTGGCCGAACTGATGAAGGTACCGGCGACGCAGATCGTCCAGTTTGCCTTCAAAGAGATGGGCATGATGGTCACCGTGAACCAGCGGCTCGACTTCGATCAGATCGAACTGATCGCGTCGGAGTTCGGGTTCGAGGCAATGCGGGAAGAGGAGTACGCGGCGGAACTGGGGAGCGACACCCCGGAAGAGTCCCCCGAGTTGCTCCAGCCGCGCTCGCCGGTGGTTACGATCATGGGTCACGTCGACCATGGTAAGACCTCGTTGCTCGACTACCTGCGCAAAGCCAACGTGGTCGCCGGCGAGGCCGGCGGTATCACGCAGCATATCGGCGCCTACCATGTGTCGCTGCCGGCGGGCCGGGAAATCACCTTCCTCGACACGCCGGGTCACCAGGCCTTCACGGCCATGCGTGCCCGCGGTGCGCAGGTTACCGATATCGTGGTCCTGGTGATTGCGGCCGACGACCAGGTCATGCCGCAGACGATCGAAGCGATCAGTCACGCCAAGAACGCTGGCGTGCCGATCATCGTCGCGATCAACAAGGTGGACTTGCCGGCGGCCAATATTCCCAAGGTCAAGCAGGACCTGTTGCAGCATCAGGTCGTGCTCGAAGAGTTCGGCGGCAACGTGCTCTCGGCCGAGATTTCGGCCAAGAAGGGCACCGGGATCGATCACCTGCTGGAGCAGATCCTCCTGCAGGCCGAGATCCTCGACTTGAAGGCCAATCCGGATACGGAAGCCTCGGGCACGGTGCTCGAAGCGACGCTCGATCCGGGCAAGGGCCCGCTGGCCACCATCCTGGTGCAGCGCGGTACCCTTCGCGTCGGCGATAACTTCATTTGCGGCAAGTTCTCCGGCCGGGTTCGTGCCATGACGGACGAGCGCGGCAAGGCCGTGAAAGAGGCGGGTCCGTCGATTCCGGTCCGGGTGCTCGGCTTCGAAGGCGTGCCGGCGGCGGGTGACAGCTTCATCAGCATCGCCGATGCTGTCGAGGCGCGTGACATTGCCCAGAAGCGGCAGCGGCTCGAGCGCGAAGCGCAGAATCGGCGCAGCCAGCGGGGCGGGTCGCTCGAGGACATCAGTCGTCAGCTGCAGGCCGGCCGGGTTACCCAGCTGCCGATCATCATCAAAGCCGACCAGGGCGGTCCGGCCGAAGCACTGGCCGACGCGATTTCGCATCTCTCCAACGCCGAGGTACGGGTCGAGGTGGTGCACCGCGGCGTCGGCGCCATTACCGAGAGCGACGTGCTGCTGGCCAGCAGCTCCGGCGCCATCATCATCGGCTTCCACGTCCGTCCCGACGCCAATGCGCGGGCCGCGGCGGAGCGTGAGCACGTCGATATCCGGACCTACCGGATCATCTACGAGGCGGTCGAAGACGTTCGCAAGGCGCTCGAAGGCCTGCTCAAGCCGGAAGAGAAGGAAATCGTGATGGGCGAGGCCGAAGTGCTCGAGACCTTCAAGGTCTCGCGCGTCGGAACCATCGCCGGCTGCGCAGTCCGGACGGGCGTGATTGCCCGGACGGCCAAGGCGCGAGTGGTGCGCGACGGCGCCGTGATCTACACCGGCACGTTCGGCAGCTTGAAGCGGTTCAAGGAAGACGTCCGCGAAGTCAAAGAAGGGTTCGAGTGCGGTATCGGCATCGAAAACTTCAACGACCTCAAGGTGGGCGACCGGATCGAGGCGTTCCGGATCGAGGAAGTGAAGCGGACCCTCGCCGCGAACGCCGGCGCGGAGAACTGATCCGATGGCGGGCCGCTCGGGCAATCGCCGCCGTCCGGATCAGGTCGGTGAGGTGGTCCGTCAGATCGTGGCGGAGGCGCTGATCCGTGAGGTGCGGGATCCGCGGATCCGGTCGGCCACGGTCACCCGGGTCGAGGTGACGCCCGATCTGTCGGTCGCTCGGATTTTCGTGACGCTGGCCGGCGAGGCGGCGGAGCAGGAAGCGGAGCTCGAAGGGCTCGGGCGGGCCGCCGGGTTTCTGCGCACCAAGGTGGCGCAGGCGCTCGATACGCGGATTACCCCGGACCTGCAGTTCCTGGTCGACCGCGGCCGGGAACACGCGGCGCGGATCGATCAGATCCTGGCCGATCTCCGTCGCGAGGAGACCGAGTCCTGAACGGAGGGCTTCTGGTGGACAAGCCGGCCGGGATCACGTCGCACGATGTGGTCGCGACGGTCAGGAAGCGACTGGGGACCCGCGCGGTCGGTCATACCGGCACGCTCGATCCGTTTGCGACCGGGCTGCTCGTGCTGGTGCTGGGTTCGGCGACGCGGCTGGCCCGATACGTCGAAGGTGCGACGAAGACCTACTGGGCCCAGGCCCGGCTGGGGTTTGCGACGGACAGCGACGATCTGACGGGTGAGCCGCTCGGAGTGCCATCGGATGGTCCGTGGCCGAGTGAAGCGCAGGTAGCGGAAGTGCTGGCCGGACTGATCGGGCCAGGTGAGCAGCGACCGCCGGCCTATTCGGCCAAGCAGGTCGGCGGGGTGCGCAGTCATGCGGTGGCCCGCCGCGGCGGCCGGCTGGAATTGACGCCGGTACCGGTAACGGTGCATCAGCTGACGCTGCTGAGCTATCAGCCACCCGTGCTCACCTTTCGGGTGACCGTCAGCGCCGGGACGTACGTCCGGGCGTTGGCGCGTGATGCGGGCGAGCGGCTCGGTACGGGAGCGCACCTGACGGCCTTACGGAGGGAATCGGTGGGGGCGTTCGAGGTGGGCCAGGCGGTTCCGCTCGCCGATGTGACGGCCGATGCGCTGATCCCGCCGCTCGCGCTGATCGGGCACCTGCCGCGGGCCGAGGTCGACTCGGAGGCGGTGGCCAGGATCCGGCACGGGCAGCGAGTGCCGGGCGGGTTTGGTACCGGGCCGACCGCGCTGGTGGCGGATGGGCAGCTGGTGGCGATTGCCGAAGCGCGTGAGGGAGCCTGGCAGCCGACGGCGGTATTTCCGGCATGAGCGATCTGCCCGGATTTCCGCGCGGGGCGGCGGTCACCGTGGGGACCTTCGACGGGGTCCATCTCGGCCATCAGGCGGTGATTGCGGAGCTGGTGCGCCGGGCTCGCGCGGCCGATCGGCCGGCGGTGCTGGTGACCTTGGAGCCGCATCCGCTGGCGGTGCTGCGTCCCGAGGTTGCCCCGGGCCGACTCACCTCGGCCGAGGAACGCAGTGCCGCGCTGGCGGAGACGGACATCGACTACCAGGTCGTCCTCCAGTTCGATCAGGCGCTGGCTGCGCTCGATCCGGAGGAATTCGTACGCGAGGTCCTGCAGGCGCGGTGCCAGATGGCGGACCTGGTGGTGGGTCACGACCACGGCTTCGGCCGCCGCCGGGCCGGTGATCGCGCGACGCTCGAGACGCTGGCTGCGCATGGCGGATTCGGTCTCCACGTCGTCGCTCCGGTCGCGGGCGGGCGGGGGCAGCCGGTATCGAGCAGCCGGATTCGGGACGCCGTGACGGCAGGCGATTTCGCCGCCGCCGCGGCCGGGCTGGGCCGACCGTACCGGGTGTCGGGGCGCGTGGTGCCGGGACAGCGGCGGGGTCGCACCCTCGGCGTCCCGACCGCCAACCTGACGCCGCCGGTCGGCAAGCTGCTACCGCCGGACGGCGTCTATGCGGTGCGAGTGGAGTGGGGTGGTGGGACGGCAGGTGGAATGATGAATCAGGGTACCCGTCCGACGGTCGGAGATGGCACGCGGTGGCTGGAAGTGCATCTCTTCGATTTCGACGGGGACTTGTATGGGCGGGAGATCCGGATCGAATGGGTCGCTCCGCTTCGAGCGATCCGGCGCTTTGAGTCGCTGGCCGCGCTCAGGGATCAGCTCGAGCAGGATCGTGCCAACGCGCGGGCCACGCTCGAGGGGCGCGCGAACCTCTAACGAAGTGTCACCCGTTGACACGCGGTGTGGGAACGATGTTCACGAACTTACGTAACCGACTCATCGTCATCGCGATTTTGATCCTCGCGTCCGGCTTCTTCCTCTGGAACAACAAGCGGAAGACGACTACGCCGACACACGCGGGAACGGTCGTCAATCTCGGCCTCGATCTCCAGGGCGGCATGCACCTGGGTCTCGAGCTCGATCAGTCGAACCGGATCTCATCCGATCCGGCCGGCGACATCCAGCTCGCGTTGACGGTGCTGCGCAAGCGCATCGACGAGTTCGGCGTGCTCGAACCCATCATCCAGACCGTCGGCGCCGAGCGGATCGTGGTCGAGTTGCCCGGGGTGACCGACCCCGAGCGCGCCAAGGCCGTGGTGCAGCGGAGCGCGTTCCTCGAGTTCAAGATCACCGACAAGACGCAGGCGCTCGAGCGTTCCATCGGCGTGATGGATCGGACCCTCCGCGACCTGGGTGTCACGGCGTCCGTCGGCGCCACGCCGGCTCGTCCGTCGGCCGTGCAGGACCTGCTCGGTGCGGACTCGGCCAAGGAGGCGACCTCCGACAGCGTCATCACCAACGGGATTTTCGCCTCGCTGATCCAGTCGTCAGCCGCGGTCGGTCTGCCGCCGGTGCCCGGTGAATATGTCGTTCGCGAGAGCGCCTATCGCCAGGTGGACAGCCTGTTGCGCCTGCCCGAGGTGCGCCGTCTCTGGCCGCGCAACATCGACTTCAAGTGGGCCAACGCGCCGATTGCGGCGGGTGTCGAACAGTTCCGGCTGCTCTACGCGCTCGATGAGCGCCCGATCATTACCGGGACGCATCTCGTCAACGCGATTGCGCAGCTGGATCCGCTGACCAATGGCGCGGAAGTCAACTTCGAGCTCGATCGTCAGGGCGGGCGGCGGTTCGGCCAGGAAACCGGCCGGCACGTCGGCGATTACATGGCCATCATCCTCGACAACGAGGTGCAGGGCCGGCCGCCGGTGATTCAGAGCCGGATCGAACGGCAGGGGCGGATTCAGTTGGGCGGACGGTCGCTCCAGGAGGCGCAGGATCTGGCCCTCACGCTGCGGGCCGGCGCGCTGCCGACGCCGCTCAAGATCGTCGAGGAGCGCCAGGTTGGTCCGAGCCTTGGTGCGGACGCCATCCGCGGCGGCATCATTGCCGGTCTGATCGGTGTCGTTTTCGTGATCCTGATGATGATCCTGTATTACGCCTGGAGTGGCGTCATCGCCATCGGGGCGCTGGCCATCTACGCCTTGATGACGTTTGCGGCGCTGGCTGCGTTCGAGGCAACCCTGACGCTACCAGGTCTGGCCGGCTTCGTGCTCGCGATAGCCATGGCGGTCGACGCGAACGTCCTCATCTTCGAGCGAATCCGTGAGGAGCTGGCCGAAGGGAAGACCATCCGTCTCTCGGTCGACGAAGGCTTCAAGAACGCCCTCCCGGCCATCGTCGACTCGAACCTGACGACCGTGCTGACGGCGCTCTTCCTGTTCCAGTTCGGTACCGGACCGGTGCAGGGCTTTGCGGTGACGCTGATCATCGGTGTCTTTGCCTCGATGATCTCGGCCATCTTCGTGACCCGGACGTTCTATCTGCTCTGGCTCAAGCGGCGGCCGGACATGACGACGCTGTCGGTAGGCACCTTCCGGGTCTTCAAGGACGCGGCCTACAAGTTCATCGAGAATCGTCGCGTGGCGTATCTCGTGACGGTCGGCATTCTGGTCTTCGGCGCCATCGCGACGGTGGTCCGCGGCGTCAACTGGAGCGTCGAGTTCACGGGTGGCACGCTGATGCACATCCGGACCTCGCAGCCGGTCGCCGTGGACGAGCTCCGGAACGGGCTCGAGGCGGAAGGGTTTGCGGGCGCCGAGATCCAGCAGTTCGGCGCGGCCAACGAATTCGTGGTGCGGAGCCGTGTGGCCGACAACACCACCGACGCCGATGATACCCAGCAGGCGGCAACGGCCATGACGCAGGCGCTGACCAAGGTGGTGGGCGCCGGCAACTTCACCTTGGAGCGGACCGAAGCGGTCGGCCCCAAGGTGGGCGGCGAGCTGCAGCAGAAGGCCTTCATGGCCATCTTCTTCTCGTTCTTTGCCGTGCTCGCGTACCTGGCATACCGGTTCGACTGGCGCTTCGGTCTGGCCGCCGTGATCGCGACCATCCACGACGTGGCGGTGACCATCGCCTTCATCGCGCTGCTCAAGCTCGAGGTGAGTCTGGTGGTGGTGGCGGCGCTGTTGACCGTTCTCGGTCTCTCGCTCAACGACACCATCGTCATCTTCGACCGTATTCGTGAGAACCTGCGCGATCGTCGGCAGATGAGTTTCATCGACCTGCTCAATCTGTCGGTCAACGAGACGCTGCCGCGAACGGTGCTGACCGGTACGACGACGCTCGGTACGCTGATTGCCCTGGCGATCTTCGGTACCGACGTGATCCGTCCCTTTGCGCTGGTGCTGTTCTTCGGCATCCTGCTCGCAACGTTCTCGTCGATCTTCATCGCCGCGCCGATCCTGCTCTGGATTCAGACCAAGTGGCCGCCGGCTGGCGGGGTTGCCTCGGCAGCGGCCAAGCGGGTTGCGGCGAACGCCAAGGCTCAGTCCGCCGGGTGATCGCCGGTTGGTAGCCGCCGCGTTGCTGGTCGACACCCATTGCCACCTCGCCGATCCCGGATTCGCGTCCGGGGTCGGCGAGGTGGTTGCGCGAATGCGGGATGCGGGTGTCGGCCATGCCATCGTGATCGGTGAGACGCCGGAAGCGGCGGCCCGGGCGCATGCCTTGGCCGCCGCCGACCCGATGCTGTCGGCAACCGCCGGCCTGCATCCGCACGAAGCCAAGCGGTGGTCTCCCGAGCTGGCGGCGTGGCTGGCCGAGGCACTGGCCGACCCGATCGTCGTGGCGGCCGGGGAAATGGGCCTCGACTATCACTACGATCATTCGCCACGCGCCGTGCAGGCCGAAGCGTTCGATGCGCAGATGGCGCTTGCGGCACGAGCCGGAAAGCCGGCCGTGATCCATGCGCGCGAAGCCGACGATGACGTGGCGGCGATCCTTCGGAATCACCCCGGCACCGTAGCCGTGATGCATTCGTATTCCAGTGGCGTCGACCTGCTGCGCACGGCCGTTCGGCTGGGGCACTATGTCTCCTGGAGCGGGATGATCACCTTCAAATCGTGGCAGCTCGATGCCGCCATTCGTGAGGTGCCGCTCGATCGCCTGCTGATCGAGACCGATGCGCCCTATCTGGCCCCGGTGCCGTTCCGCGGCAAGCGGAACGAGCCGGCGTACGTCGCCGCTACCGCCCGGAAGCTGGCCGAGGTCGTTGGCTTGTCGTTCGAGGAAATTGCCGCTCGTACTTCCGCCAACGCCGAGGCCGTGTTCGGTCCCCGGGTCGGCGTCGTTTCCCACCGTCTCGCGTAAGGTGTGTCCCGTGTCCATCGTTCCGTCAGACATCGCCATCGCTCAAGCCGCCACGCTGCGCCCGATCACCGACGTGGCTGCGGAGGTCGGACTTTCACCGGACGAGATCATCCCGTACGGGAAGTACAAGGCCAAGATCAGCGCCGAGGCGATTCGGGCGCGGTCGCCCAAGGGGAAACTGGTGCTGGTCACCGGGATCAACCCGACGCCGGCCGGCGAAGGGAAGTCGACCGTGACGGTCGGTGTGAGCCAGGCGCTCCGCCGGCTGGGCAAGCAGGTGATGGTCTGCATTCGCGAGCCCTCGCTCGGTCCGGTGTTCGGGGTCAAGGGAGGCGCGGCCGGGGGCGGCTATGCGCAGGTGGTGCCGATGGACGAGATCAACCTGCACTTCACGGGTGATTTCCACGCCATCACCTCGGCGCACAACCTGCTCTCGGCGATGCTGGACAATCACATCCATCATGGCAACGCGCTGGGGATCGACTCTCGCCGGATCAGCTGGCCCCGCACTATCGACATGAACGATCGCGCGCTCCGGCAGATCGTCGTCGGACTGGGCGGCTTGAACGGTGGTCCGACGCGCGAAGATCGATTCGTGATCGTGCCCGGCAGCGAAGTAATGGCGGTGCTCTGCCTGGCAAGCGACCTGCAGGATCTCGAGGCCCGGCTCGGCCGGATCATCGTGGGTCTGACCCGCGAGAAGAAGCCGGTCACGGCCGCCGACCTCAAGGCGTCGGGAGCGATGACGCTGCTGCTCAAGGACGCCATCCTGCCGAATCTGGTGCAGACACTGGAAGGCGGGCCGGCGCTGGTACATGGTGGGCCGTTCGGCAATATCGCCCACGGCTGTAACTCCCTGGCGGCGACCCGGCTCGGGCTGTCTCTGGCCGACATCGTGCTGACCGAGGCGGGATTCGGAGCCGATCTTGGCGCCGAGAAGTTCCTGGACATCAAGTGCCGGCTGGGAGGCCTGGCGCCGGAAGCCGCGGTGGTCGTGGCGACGATTCGCGCGCTCAAGATGCACGGTGGCGTCAAGAAGGACAGCCTGGGAACGCCGGATGTCGCCGCGCTCGAGCGGGGCTTGGTCAACCTCGAAGCGCATGTCGCCAACATGACCAAGTTCGGGCTGCCGGTCGTCGTGGCCGTCAACCGGTTCATCAGTGACTCGCCGGAAGAGATCCAGTGCATCCTCGATGCCGCCGCCCGCTGGGGCGTCCGCGCGGCTCTGTCGGACGTCTGGGCTGCCGGCGGCGCCGGCGGCGAGGCGGTCGCGCAGGTGCTGCTGGAGACGCTGGCCGAGGGGAAGTCGGCCTTCAAGCCGGTGTATGACGCGGATCTGCCGATCAAGGCGAAAATCGAGGCGATTGCGCGCGAGATCTACGGCGCCGACGGGGTCGACTATCTGGCCGCCGCGGAACGGAACATCACCCAGTGCGAGAGCATGGGGCTCGGAAACACGCCCGTGTGTATGGCCAAGACCCAGTATTCGTTCTCCGACGACCCGACCCGGCTTGGCCGCCCGTCGGGATTTCGGATTACGATCCGGGACGTCTATCCTTCGGCAGGCGCCGGGTTCGTGGTCGCCCTTGCCGGGGAGATCATGACGATGCCCGGTTTGTCGAAGACGCCGTCGGCGGAAGCCATTCGGGTCCATGCCGATGGCCGGATTGAAGGTTTGTTCTAAGCAGGGTTTGCAACTCCAATTTCTCGAGGATGAGCATGTCGAAGATCGAAATCATCGCGACCGACGCAGCCCCCAAGGCCATTGGTCCGTATTCGCAGGCCACCGTCGTCGGTAACCTCGTGTTCACGGCCGGGCAGATTGCGCTCGATCCGGTCTCCATGGAAGTGGTGTCGGGCGAGGTCGGTCCGCAGGCCCGCCAGGTCTTTGCGAACCTTGCGGCCGTGCTCCAGGCGGCCGGCACCGATTTCAGCCGCGTCGTCAAGACCACCGTCTTCCTGGCCGACATGGCCGAGTTCGGGGTGGTCAACGAGATCTACGCCGAGCACTTCGGAACCCATCGCCCGGCGCGCTCGACGGTGCAGGCGGCGGGGCTCCCGAAGGGCGTCCGGGTCGAAATCGAGTGCATCGCCCTTCGCTGATCGGGTAACCGTGTTGCGCAGCGTGTGGTTGGGACTGGCGTTCGTTCTGGGCGCGGCGTCCGGTGGAGCGGGGCAGACCCCTCCACCTGCGCCGCCGCCGGTCGTCGTGTCTCCTCCGCAGCCGGTCGCTGCGGAGGACACGCTGTCGTACATGGCGCGGCCGATCAAACCGCTCAAGGCCTTTTTCATGTCCCTGGCCGTGCCGGGATGGTCGCAGGCGCGGCTCGACCGCAAGCTGACCGGCGCACTCTTCGTCACCATCGAAGGCCTGGCACTCGGCATGACGGTCAAGACCATTCGCGAGCTCAAATATCTCGAACGGGTCGGGGCCGACAGCGCCAGGACCGCGAGTAAGCGCAGCCAGCGGCAGGACTGGTTGATCCTGCTCGGATTCAACCATCTCTTTTCAGGAATCGAAGCGTTTGTCGGGAGCGAGCTTCATGACTTCCCGGACGACCTTCGACTCCGTGCGGTGCCGATGCCGTCGGGGGGAATCGGGATTCAGGCTTCGATTCCGGTGCGCTGGCCCTGAGACTGTTCGGCCGCTGGTAGGGTTCGATCGTACTGGTGGAGCGTCACGCCCGAGCGACCCACGACTGCGTAGTGCAGCCCGTCCACCCACGCGCCGGGATTCAGGTACCAGCGTCCCGGAAACATCTCGATTGCTGCGGAACGGTGGGTGTGAGACATGACCAGCACACCAACCTCGGGGTGTCGTTCGAGGTGATCGCGGGCCCACGCCTCCTGCCGTTGCTGCGCACGATCCAGCACGGCCGGATCGCGGGTGGAATCTGCCAGGTGGCGGCTCATCCGGTCGACCAGCCAGATCCCGAGATCGGGATGGATGATACGATAGAACCAGCTGGTAATTGGATGCCGGGTGATCCGGTGCATCACCGCCGAGGCGCGGTGGACTTCGGTCAGCCCGTCGCCGTGTACCGCGGTGATGGCCCGCCCGGCCGCGGTAAAGCTGACGCGATCGGCGCTGTACCGGATGCCGGCATCCCGCTCCCAGAACGAGTCGCCCCACCGATCGTGATTTCCGCCGGTCATCAGGATCGGCATTTTGCGGGCAAGGACGGCGAGCGCGGCGGTAACGGCAAAGCCGCGGCGGGGAATCACCCGGCGATACGAAAACCAGAAATCGAACAGGTCGCCGTTGATGAGGAGGCAATCGCCCAGGGACGGGACCTGATCGAGGAAATCCAGAAACGCCAGATCGGTAGCTGCTGTTGACGCCCCAAGGTGCGCGTCCGACACCACCACGAGCTGGGTACCGAGCATCGGCCGAAGATACGGCCATCGAGGAACGCATGGAAGCGACCGGGGCGATTTCGACCATCGATCTCCGCGTGAACTACAGTGAGACCGATCAGATGGGGGTGGTCTATCACGCCTGCTATCTGGTCTGGTTCGATCGGGCGCGGACCGAACACCTGCGCCAGACCGGGACCACCTACGCCGACCTCGAAGCCCGAGGATACCGGCTCGCGGTTGGCGAGGCCCGGATCCGATACCGCCAGCCCGCCCGCTACGATGACGTGGTGCGGATTCGTTGCTGGGTCCGGGATCTGGCCTCGCGGCGGATCGTCTTCGGCTACGCCGTCGAACGGGCCGAAACCGGGGAACTGCTGGCAACCGGCGAAACCAGCATGATGGTGCTCGACACCGCCTTCAAATGGAGCCGGCTGCCCGCCGAAGTTGCGGAGCGATTGCCGGTATCGGCCGACCCGGTGCGCCTGTGACCGGCGCGTTTCCCGCAATGACAAACCCAGGGCGTTCCGCTATCATGATGGCCATGCGGCCGGTCCTCATCCTTGGCCTGCTCGGGCTTGCTGCGGGATGCGGCGGTTCGGGGCAGATCCGTCTTCCGAAACCCAGCGGTTTCGTACCTGGCGAAACCCAGGCCGCGACCGCATGGGCCCGTTCTACCTTGCCGGACGGTGCTCGGGAAATCCGGTTCCGCTGGCAGTTCCGGGACGACAAGGGCGCCGCAGGCGGGCGAGGCCGGGTTCGCCTGGCCGTGCCGGACTCGGCGCGGCTCGATGTCCAGGGGCCATTGGGCTCCGGACGGGCCGCCGCGCTGGTGGCCGGCGATACCGCCCTCTGGGCGCAGCCGGCTGACGACGTCAAGCGCCTGGTCCCCAACTATCCGCTCTTCTGGGCGCTGCTTGGGGTCGCCCGGGCGCCGTCCAACGGTGCTACCGTGCAGCGGTCGTCCGACCCGGAAATGACCGCTTGGCGGTACCATCGAGGGGCCGATACCCTCGACTATGTTTGGACCGGAGGGAACCCGGGCAAGCTGATCGCCCAGGTGCGGGAAGGCGGCCGGCAGGTGGGTACCGTTGAGACCACCTTCGGTCCGGACGGGCAGCCGGTTTCCGCCCGCCTGATCGTGCCGAGTGCGCCGGCGCGATTGGATATCACGTTCTCGTCGATTCAGAAGGCGACGTCCTTTGAGCCGGATACCTGGACTCCTCCTCAGCCTTAGCCTGGCTCTTGGCCTGGGCGGATGCCTCTACGGTTTCGGTGGGGGCAGTGGTTTTCCGCCCGGTATCAAGACGGTCGCCGTCCTGCCGTTCGATAACCTGACGCCGGAGCCGACGCTCACCAACGAGATCAATCGTGCCGTGCGCGAAGCGGTGCAGGGCCGGCTCGGTCTGCGTCCCGCCGGCGAAGCGCAAGCCGATGCCATCGTGCGCGGAACGATTCAGCGGTACGACCCGGACATTCCGATTGCCTTCTCGGGCGACGAAAATCAGCGCGTCGAAGTCAGCCGCCGCAAAGTGCAGATCGTGATCAACGTTCAGATCCTCGATCAGCAGAACAACAAAGTGCTTTGGGAACGGAGCGGCCTTTCCGTCGAAGGCGACTACACCAACAACGAGAGCGACGGCCGGCGCCGCGCCATCGAGCGGCTCATCACCGACATCGTCGACGGGGCGCAATCGCAATGGTAGCGACCAACCGCCGCGGTGCCAGCACGACGGGTTGTCTGTTCTCGCTGCTCATCACCGCGGTGTTGGCGTACTATGGCCTCAACCTGGGGCAGGTCTGGTGGCGTTACTACGAACTGCTCGACCGGATGAAGACCGCGGCGCGGTACGCCAACGTCAACACCGACGCGCAGATCGTTTCGCAGCTGCAGGGCGATGCTCAGGAACTGTCCATTCCCGGAACACCGCTTCGGTTCCGAGTAGTACGGACCGAGAGCCCAAATGCCATCTCGATCTCGACCAGCTATCAGGAAAAGGTCGAGCTGCCCTTCGTGCACCGCACCTTCTCGTTCAAACCGTCGGTCGACCAGCGGCTGTGACCACGCCACGCACCACGGCGGACAAGGTCGTATCCCGCGACGAAGCGATCCGCTGGCGGCGCGAGACGCCGGGGCCGATCGTCTTCACCAACGGTGTCTTCGATCTGCTGCACGCGGGGCATGTCGACTATCTCGAAGCAGCCCGCGCGCTTGGTGCGGCGCTCATCGTCGGTGTCAACAGCGATGCCTCGGTTCAGACGCTGCGCAAAGGCCCCGGTCGCCCGTTCGTCGGCGCGGCCGATCGAGCTCGCCTCCTGGCGGCGCTGGCCTCCGTCGACCGGGTCGTCATCTTCGGCGAATCGACGCCGGCTGCGCTGATCGAAGCGCTCGCGCCCGATATCCTGGTCAAGGGCGGCGACTATTCTCGCGACAACGTCGTCGGTGCGGACACCGTCGAGTCTCGTGGAGGACGCGTCGAGTTGATCCCGCTGACCCCCGACCGATCAACCACTTCTCTGGTGGAGCGAATACGTCATGCGTCCTGACGGCCGATCCGTAAGCCAGCTTCGGCCTGTGGTGCTGGAGCGGGGTGCCAATCCGTATGCCGAAGGATCCTGCCTGGTCCGCTTCGGTGGCACCTTGATTCACTGTACCGCGTCGGTCGAAACCGGAGTGCCTCCCTTCAAGAAAGGCTCGGGCCAGGGGTGGGTGACGGCCGAGTATGCCATGTTACCGCGCGCCACGAGTGAGCGCACCAACCGCGAACGGAACGGCCCCGGCGGGCGGAGCCAGGAGATCCAGCGGCTGATCGGGCGCTCGCTCCGCGCCGGGATGGGGCGCTGGGATTTCGGCGAGTACACCATCAAGATCGACTGTGATGTGTTGCAGGCCGACGGTGGCACCCGCACTGCAAGCATTACCGGCGCTTCGGTCGCGCTGGCCGATGCGTGCAGCTGGTTGGCGGAACGCACCGGAAAGCCCTCGCCGTTCGGACAGCTGGTGGCGGCGGTCTCGGTGGGCGTGGTCGGCGGCGAAGTGTGCCTCGACCTGGCCTATGCCGAGGACAAGGACGCCGATGTCGATGCCAATATCGTGATGCGCGCACCAAACGACCTGGTCGAAGTGCAGGGTACCGGAGAGCAGGGGGTCTTTTCGCGGGCTCAGCTCGATCGGATGCTCGACCTGGCCGAAGCGGGCCTCGCGGAACTCTTCGTGGCGCAACGGAAAGCGCTGGGATGGTAAAGCTGCTGGTGGCCACTCGGAGCGCCGGAAAGCAGCGCGAAATCCGGCGACTGCTGGCCGATGCACCGTTCGAGGTGGTCTTTCCCGATCAGGTCAACGTCTGGGAAACCGAAGCCGAAGATCTGCTCGAGCTGCACGATTCCTTTCAGGGCAACGCGCGCGCCAAAGCTGAGTTCTTTGCCAAGAAAACCCGGCTGCCGACGGTGGCCGACGACAGCGGCCTCGAAGTGCTGAGCCTGGGCGGTGAACCCGGCGTTCGTTCCCGACGCTGGGCTCAGGCCACCGGCACACCCGCCGAAATCGATGCCGCCAACAACGCGATGCTGCTGCGCAGGCTCGCGGGCGCGTCGGAGGCTCGGCGGCGAGCCCGCTATCGCTGTGTCCTCGTCTTCTATCGCACCCCGTCGGCAATTCCGGACGTGTTCGACGGAAGCTGCAACGGGTCGATTACCGAAGAGCCGCGTGGCACCCACGGGTTTGGTTACGACCCGTACTTCCTGAGCGACGAGCTCGGGATCACCTTCGGTGAAGCGACCGACGAGGAGAAGGACCGCGTCAGTCATCGCGGTAACGCCTTTCGATCACTGCTGCGGTCGCTTACCGTGCATCCACTCTAACGCGCCGGTCATCCGTGTCCATCATTCCTCCGAATCGTCTCCGCCAGCGGCTTGCCGCCGCGCCCGTCGCCGTCGGCACCATGCTCGCCGAGATCCGCCAGCCGTCCGTGATGCAGGCGCTGGCCAATGCGGGTTTCGACTGGGTCCTCATCGATAACGAGCACGGGACCTTTACCCCCGAGTCGGTCGCCGAGCTCTCCCGCATTGCGCGGCTGCTGGAGGTGACGCCCATCGTTCGGGTGCCCGTGCTCACTTACGAGCAGATTGCGCAGACGCTCGACGCCGGCGCCCAGGGCCTCATGCTGCCGCGCATTACCTCGGCCGAGGAAGTCCGGTCGGCGGTTGCGATGGCCAAGTATCCGCCGGAGGGCCGGCGTGGCAGTGCCATGGGCCGCGCGCACACCAACTTCCGCGCCGCCGACGTGGTGGAGACGATGGCTGCGGCCAACCGCGAGACCTTCGTGATCGTGCAGATCGAGACGCGCGAAGCGGTGGAAGGGCTGGATGAGATCCTGAGCGTGCCCGGTGTCGACGCCGCCCTGATCGGGCCGAACGACCTGGCCATCTCACTCGGTGTACCGGGACGGATGCGCGATCCCGTCCTCGAGCAGGCGATCGAGCGCACCATTGAAGCATGCCGCGTGCACGACGTACTGCCTGCGATCCACACCAACGACGTGGCGCTCAGCGCCGAGTGGGCTCGCCGCGGGATGCGCCTGGTGAGCATCTCCACTGAAATGGGATTCCTGCAGGCCGCGGGCAAAGCCGCCGCCGATACCGTGCGGGGCCCCGCATGATCTGACGCCGGCGGGTCAGGATTGGCTTGCTCGGTTGCGCTTGGTGAGAACGCTGCCTATCGCGGCAGGCCGGTAAAGATCCGGGCCAGATCGATCACGACCTCGGGCGCGCCAGGATACACCCGCCAGCGCAGGTATTCGCGAACCACGTCCGGCGCCTCGTCCTCGGGGTGCCAGCACTCGACGGTCTCCGCATCCGGGTCGACCACCCAGTAGGTCTCGACCCGGTTTTCCTGATAGAGCGTGCGCTTGTCGTGCCGGTCCCGGCGTCTGCTCGAAGGAGATATCACTTCGACGGCCAGCCGGAGCCGGCGAATCGTCGTCCATGACACCGAGATCTCTTCCGGTCGGACGACCAGGAGGTCCGGCTGGACCAGACTCCGGTCATCCCACGAGATATCCGCCGCGACCGTCACCAGAGTGTTCGCAAGACCGAGCGAATCGAGATACGGTGTCAGTGCCAGATCCAAACCTCGGACCACGAGCCAATGACGGACAGACGGCACCGGGCTCACGACCAGTTCGCCGCGGATGAGTTCGTATCGCTTGCCGTCCTCAGGCATATCGGACAGGTCGGCGACGGTGTAGTCGTTTGCCACAGGCATGCCCATAATATCGGCTCGGCGATGGGAGATCGGCAACTCGGCTTCATGACGTGCCAAGCTGCAGCAACTCTATTTCGACCGAATAACCGAATTACCGCATTTCGTACCTATCTGCAGGCGAAGAGGGATTCGACCACCGAGTACAGCACCGCTGGTGGAGCTTTCGGATGGAACTCCATCATCCTCGATCGAGCATCAGTCGGATTTGAGCGCCGTTACCGGATCCAGACGTGAGGCGCGCACGGCGGGGACAATGATGGCAAGACTGGCCACCCCGAGCACCAGCACCGTCGCCGCGGCATAGGTAAGGGTATCCGCGGGTGTCACCTCATAGAGCAGGCCGCGGAGCAAGCGTCCTGCGAGTGCTGCGATGAGCAGACCGACCACGAGGCCGGCAACCGCGAGCGTCATACCCTGCTGGAAGACCAGGCGCCGAACCCGCCGATCGGTGGCGCCAAGCGCCATCCGGACGCCGATCTCGCGAGTCCGCTGCACCACGAACGCCGCCATTACGCTGTAGACTCCGATGGCCGACAGTGCCAGCACGACCAATGCAAAACCGGTGACCAGTACCGCCGCGAGCCGCGGGCGCGCCAACGGTTGGCCGAGCAGCTGCGACAGCGGCATGGCGCGGCGCACGGCCATGGCCGGCATGGCCTGTTGCACGGCAGTCCGAAGCTGAGATACCAGAGCGACCGCTTCACGATCGCTCCCGGTCTGGATCAGGTAGTTCGCCGGAATCCAATCGAGTTGCCGGTACGCAAAGTATGCCATCGGCGCGGGGTGGAGCAGCTCGTTGTACCGGGTGTCGCGCACCACGCCGACGACAGTGGCGCGCTCCGTGGCGTCCGGCGTCGGGGGACGGACGACTTTGCCGAGCGGATCCTCACCGGGCCAGAGCGTGCGGGCGAGCGTCTCGTTGATGACGACCGCAATGGGCGCGCCTTCGCGATCGGCGGCTTCGAGGAATCGCCCGCGGATCAGCCGAAGCCCCAGCGTAGTGGCCAATGTGGGGACGACGACTTCGGTGTTTGCGTACGGAAGCTTCGCTGCGTCGGCGGCATCCATGCCATCCGGCACCAGCTTCGTATAAAAGCCGCCGTTGCCCACGAACGGCGGGGAAAGCACGGCGGACACCGCGAGAACGCCGGGAACCGCACCAAGCGCGGTGGTGATCCGATCGACCTCGTCCCGCCGGCGAGCCACCGTAGAATCGTATTGCCGAGAATCGGCCAGGTCGACGAAGAGCACCCCCTCCGAGCGAAAACCGGCGTCGATACTGTGCATACGTTCGAGCGTGCGGAGCAGGAGGCCGGCTGCAGCCATGATCGCCACGGCCACGGCGAGCTGCGCAGCGACCATCACCCGGCGCATCGGGTGCATGGCCCAGCCGGTGGCGGCGCGGCTCCCCGCGCGCAACGGTCCGAGCAGATCGGCCCGGGCCAATGCGATTGCCGGCGCGGCGCTCGCAAGCAGACCGGCCAGGATGCATGCAGCCGTGGCAAGCAGGACCGGCATTGGCCCGAGCGAGACCCTGCCTTCGATGGGAAGCTCGGGTGGAAGCATGGGAGCGAGCAGCTGGAGCAATGCCCACCCGACAGGCACACCGAGTCCAATGCCTACGATCACGATGACGGCAAACTCGGCAATTAGTGTACCGACCGAGCGGAGTGCGCCGCCGCCGATGGCGGAGCGAATCGCGATTTCGTGGAGAAACCTGCCGGAGCGTACCAGGAAGAGTCCGCCTAGGTTGACGGCGGCCACGATCACGAGCAGCGCCGCGCCGGCCGTGAGCAGCAACAGCGTCGGCCTCGCTTCGCCGACCACCAGGTCGTGAAGCGGAGTGACCACGACCGCATGGCGCCGGTACGCATCGACGGTTTCGCTCGTCGTTCGGGTACGCACCGATTCCAACTCAGCCCGGAACTGTTCGATCGCCACGCCGGGTTTGAGGCGCACCACGAGGTCGGCCAGGGGATACTGCTCGGAGTCGATGACGAACGGCTGGAACGGCTTCTGGGCAATCCACATGACCGTGCCTGCCGGGAGCCCGAAGCCGCCGCGAACCACGCCGACGATCTCATAGCGCTCACCGTAGAGCCCGAAGCGCTTCCCGAGCACCCCGGGGTCGCCGCCGTAGCGAGTTTTCCAGAAGGTCTCGCTGATGACGGCCACGCGCGGCGCACCCACTACGTCGTCGTCGGGATGAATGGTACGGCCGAGGATGGGCTCGACGCCAAGCAGCGGCATCAGGGAACCCGAGATGATGCCGGTGGTCAGGACGATGCCCTGGTCACCCTCGACGATGGACAGGGAATAGGCGCCGTTGTAGTCGACCGTGGCCGTGCCGGCGACAGTGGTGAGCTGACTCTCGATCGCGCGGATGGCCGGATAGGTGAAAGGCCAATGTGCAAAGCCCGAGGCGGCATCGCGCTTCCACGCGACGACGATCTCGTGCTGATCACGGACCGGTAACGGTTCGAGGAGAACTTTGGACACGACCGCGAGGATCGCGTTCAACGCGCCCGCGGCAAGCGCGAGTGTCAGCACACCGGCGAGAAAGAATCCGGGAGAACGCCGGAGGGTGCGAGCGGCACCGCGAAAATCGAGTCCAGCCAGGCGCCAGCGGATCATGGAGGCTCCAGGTATCGCGGACGGTCCTCAGCGCCAGCCGAGCGCCGGCGCGACCTGCGTCAGGATCGACTCGATGAAATGGACGTTGTAGTCGACGCCCAACTGGTTCGGCACGGTCAGCAACAGCGTGTCGGCCTCGGCGATGGCTTCGTCCTTAGCCAGTTGCTCGATCAGCACGTCGGGCGCTCCCGCATACTGCCGCCCGAAGATCGCGCGCGTGCTCGCGTCGATGAAGCCGATCTGATCTTCCTTCTGATTTCCGGTGCCGAAAAAGGCGCGATCGCGGTCGTCCACGAGCGCAAAGATGCTGCGGCTCACCGACACCCGCGGCGTTCGCGCGTGGCCGGCCGCTTGCCACGCCTCGCGGAAGGCGCGGATCTGATTCGCTTGCTGGACGTGGAACGGCTGCCCGTCTTCGTCGTTCTTGAGCGTGGAACTCTGCAAATTCATGCCGAGGGTCGCGGCCCAGACGGCCGTGGCGTTCGAGGAGGCGCCCCACCAGATCCGGTCGCGCAGCCCCTCCGAATGGGGCTCGATGCGCAGCAACCCAGGCGGGTTCGGGAACATCGGGCGCGGGTTGGGACGGGCAAACCCCTCGCCGCGCAGCAGGTCGAGCAGTTCCTCCGCGCGCCGCCGCGCCATCTCGGCCTCCGTCTCGCCCTCGGCGGGCTCATAGCCGAAATAGCGCCAGCCGTCGATCACTTGCTCCGGCGATCCCCGGCTGATGCCCAGCTGGAGCCGGCCTCCGGCAATCAGATCGGCGGCGCCCGCGTCCTCGACCATGTACATCGGGTTCTCGTAGCGCATGTCGATCACCGCCGTACCGATCTCGATCCGGCGGGTCTTGGCGCCGATGGCCGAGAGCAGGGGAAACGGCGAGCCCAGTTGGCGGGCGAAGTGGTGCACCCGGAAGTAGGCTCCATCCGCGCCCAGTTCCTCGGCCGCGACGGCCAGATCGATGGATTGGAGCAGCGCGTCGGACGCGGTCCGGGTCTCTGAATGGGGCGTGGACGACCAATGGCCGAATGACAGGAAGCCGATCTTTTTCATACTCACAATATCGGTCTGGCAATGAGCAGCCGGCAACTCGGGCTCAATGGGCGGACCGAGAGCTGCATTGAGCGAAGCCGAACGAACCGCGAGCTCAGGGCGCCATTCGGATACCCAGTGAGTCTCCGTCGATCGAGAGAATGGTCGCAGCGCCGCGGCGCCGGAAGGTGAAGATCCGTCCGGCGTGCTTGACGATGTCCGAGTCGATGACGAAGGTCGACTCGCTGGTGGCAACCAGTCGCGAATCCACCCCTTCGTAGTTGGTCACCAGCGAATCGCCCTGGCGGGTGAAGCTCGCGTAGCCGTAGCGGGTGTCATAACGACCTGCCCAACGGTCGAGTGCCGGTGTGGCGACCCGAGTGGGCGATGGAATCACGGGCGGCGTACCGGACCAGAGAGCGACCGGAGCTGCTTCGCCACCCGCAACGATCGAGAGAACGCTGCCGACCAAGGGAATCACGCCATAGTCTTCCCGGTTGAATGCGAACCCGACGGCCGTCTTGCGTTCCGGCAGCAGGACCCAGAGCGTCACCATCGTGCTCACCGAGCCCGCCTTCTTGACCGTGAGCGCGCCGAAGGTGGAATCCACTTCCCAGCCCAGCCCGTAATGGGTCGGGCCGCCAAGTTCGCTCTGGGCGGGGAACTGGGGCCGGATGGCCTCGCGGATCAGTTCCGGCGTGAGAAACTGGCTGCCACTCACGGTGCGGCCGTCGTTGAGCATGGCCACCAGCAGGCGGGCCATGTCCTGCGCGGTCGAAACGACCATCCCGGACGCGCCGTAGTCGCGCGCCACCGAGGGCAGGCCAGGGTGGTTACGGGTTTGGTAACCCTCGCGATAGCCGGTCGCCAGGTCGGGAACCTTCCAGAACTCGAGCGTCGTGTTGCTCATGCCGAGCGGCGCGAATACTTCGCGACTAAGGAACGCTTCGATCGAAACCCCACTGACCCGTTGCACCACATAGCCTGCCAGAGCCCAACCGCGGTTCGAATAGGCATAGCCTTCGCCCGGGGCAAACAGCAACGGCTCCGCCGCCATGGTGCGCACCAACCGTTCCAGCGCGTCGTCGTCGACAACCGAGGGGCGCTGGTACGCCGGTCCCGAGAAGCCGATCGGAAGACCCGACCGGTTGGTCAGCAGATGGCGGAGCGTCATGGTCGCCGCGCGCGCATCGGCAAACGGAATCTCCGGGATGTACCGCACGATCGGGGTATCGAGCGCCACCGCGTTCTGCTGCACCAGCCGGAGCACCGCGAGCGCGGTAATTGGCTTGGAGGTCGACCCGATCACGATCGGGGTGGAGTCGGTCATCGGGCGGCCGCTTGCCAGGTCGGCCTTACCGTGCCCGCGGCTGTAGGTGATCCGGTTGCCCTCGATGACGACGACCGCCGCCCCGGGAAGCTCGCGCCGGGCAAGCGCATCACCGATGGCCTGGTCGAGCGCAGCCGCGTAGGGAGCCGGCGGGGCCGGCGCCGCGCCGGAACAGGAGGCGAGCAGCGATAGGAACACCGAACCGATCGACGCGAGTCTGCGGGGCATGACGGTTCCTCTGCAAGGACACGAGCAGCCGGATGACGCCACGTAGCCGATGCGCTAGACTTCGGCGTCTGGCTCCGGCACACGGCGGAGATCCACGAAAATAACGACTGTTGTTTAATTGTCGAGGTCGGTATGGCGCGGGTGGCCGGGCGCACCTTTACACGCGAAGAAGTCACCGAGGCGGCCTGGCGGGTCATTCTCCGCGACGGGCTGCACAAAGCCAGCGTGCGCGCCATTGCCGCGGAGTTGGGGGCCACAACGGGTGTGGTCACCTACCATTTCCGCGACAAGGCCGACCTGCTCCTGATGGCGCTGGATCGGCTGGGTGCCGCGGTGATCAGGAATATCGACGCCGCGCTCGAGGGCGCCACCGGGGTGGACCGGATCCGGCGGATCCTGAGTGTGACACTGCCGCTCACCCCTCGTGAGGTCAGCGGTCTCCGGCTGTGGATCTCGTTCGTCGGGCTGGCCATGAGCAACAAGCGGCTGCGCGAAGAGCATCAGCGCCGGCTCGAGTTGATGCACGACCGGTTGGCCACCGAGCTGCGGACCCTCGCTGCCAGTGGCGCCATTCCGGCAACGGTCGACCCGGCGCTCGAGGCCGACGCGCTGATTGCCCTGTCCGACGGGATCGGGCTCGGTTTCCTGTTACGCCCCAAGGACTACCCGCCTGACCGGCAGTGGGCCCTCATCGAGGGTTACCTCGCGGGCCGCTACGGCGTCGCCGACCGGTCCCCAGTGCCGCTTCTCAAGCGGTTGCGGTAAATTTCCAGGCTTGGAAAGAATCGGGGCGTAGCGCAGCCCGGTAGCGCGCCTGCCTTGGGCGCAGGAGGTCCCGGGTTCGAATCCCGGCGCCCCGATTGCAAAGCGAGCGGCCGTGAGGCCGCTCGCTTTGCTTTCGGGACGTCGGGCTTCGGTCACCGAGGCTTCGCCTGTCGGCTTGCCTCAGGTGGTCGAATCCCCCGGGGGCTGCGACGGCTCGCGACCGGGTCTCCGACGGCTGCGCATTGCGACAGTCAGAGGCTCGGTCGTTGAGGTGGGGTCAGTTGGCGCCGTGGAACTTGCGGGCAGCGGGTGTCGCTGCGGGCGGCGGCTGCCAGCGTCCGGATTCCACGTCCATCCAGCGCTGGAACAACCGGTCCGAGAATTCCAGCGAGAGGGCTTTGGCTTCGGTCTCGGGACGGGCAGCGTGCATCTCCCGGTAGAGGCCGGAGAACGATTGCGTCGCCACGCCGATCAATGCCACGAGACCCCGATAGGCGCTCTTGAAATCCTGGGCGACGAACTCGACGGTGTTGTCCCGATAGTTGATGCCCGGCACGCCGTCCAGGATGCGCAGGCTGGCGGGCGGAACCGCGTGCAGTGCCGCCGTGATCGGCCCTTCCAGTTTCATGACCTTGGCCTCTGCGCGGCCTTCGACGGCTCGCTTGGCGGCGCTGCGCATTTCGGCGTGGACCTCGTCGACCGGGCGCAGGATGGCCGAATCGGCGGCGGTGGCCGTTTTGGTGACGACATACTGAATCCAGGGCATGGTCGCCAGGTCCTGCTTCAGCTTGTCGTCGCCGGTCACCATGATCATCGGCACATCGACTCGTCCCCAGCTATAGGCCACCAGCTCAGACTCGGTGATCGACTGTCCGTTGAAACGCAACTCGATGCCGATCGTGTAGGTGTGCGATGCGAAGCCACCGCTGCCGGTTTTGGCATGCATCCCGACCGCCACCACGGCATCGTACTGATTGGGCGCGATGATGTCGTCATAGGCATGGAACGGCGCATCCCGGAAGATCTGCTTGGCGCGCGGATCGAGGTCGGCAGTGATGACATCGGGCTCGGGATTGCCGCTGCCGTGCGCATCGACCACATGGACGACCGTCGCGCCGCCGTCGAAAAGACCGCCGATGACCGCATTGAGGTCCGCCACCAGCATCTTCTGGCCCAGGACGTACTTGTTCCGGTGGACGAAGCGAAAGGTCTGAGTGTCGTTCTGTCCAGCCAGTCCCTCCATGTCATGGTAGACCAGTACCCGGACGGCCTGAGGCGCGGCGGCGCGGCTCGTAACGGCCCAGAGGGCTCCGACGGCCAGAACGGCGGCGCCACCGATCCAGAGCGCGGCCCGCGTGGTGCGACTGCTCATCGTAACGACTCCTTTGCCGGATCAGCCGGCGTCGAGAAAAGACAGCGTCGGAATCAGCATCATGGGGCGTCGGCTCGAATCCATCCGGCCGCGCGATATTTCCACCAACCCAGGGTTTCATAGAGCCAGAGACCGAACGCCGCCGCACGATCATCGGGTGCGCCGAGGTGTGCCCAGGCGATACTGCGATCCGGACTGGGCCGGCATATCACGGTGAATCCGACGGCCTCGAAGGTCGCGCAGGCGCGCCGGGTATGGGTCGGCGACGTTACCACGACGATGGTCTTCCAGCCGCGCGGCAGGGCCAGTTCCGCAACGCGGAGGGCCTCGAGCCGAGTCGATCCGACCTCGTGCACGATGTGAAGCTCTGGCGTGGTGCCCGATTCGGCCACGATCGCGCGCTGGTCGGCATCCGACTGCACCTCGGGCCGTTTGTCCCATTGGACACTCGAGAGGATCAGCCGAGGAGAGATACCCTGGCGATGGAGATGAATGCCTTCTCGGAGACGATCGAGTCCCGGAGGATTGATCAGTCCATCCGTATTGACCGACGCAGAGAGGACCACGATGCCGTCGACCGTGGCCGCCGGCAGCGGATCTTCGCGGACGAATCGCCGCGCCCACCGGGACGGAGCAGGGACGATTTCGACGATGAACAACAGCACGAGCGCGACACCGGCAGCCCCGGCGAGCCAGCGGAGTAATCCGAATCCGCCCAGCAGCATACCCGCGAGGAACAACACTTCATGCCAGGTGGGAAACGACATGCCGACCAGATCGTCGAAACCCATCGCCCGAAGGGGGTAAAGTAAGCCCGCCGCCGCAACCGCGCCCAGGCCGGCCTGCCCGAGCCGCTGCCGGATCTTGGCATTCATAGGCGGGCTGCCTGGCGATTCGGTGAGGTCCGGAACATTATTCGCCAGTCTCCATCGGAAGCCCCATGCGCATCGCGCTTTTTGCCACCTGCGTGGTCGATCAGGTATTGCCCGAGATCGGCCTGGCGGCGCTCACCGTTCTCGACCGGATCGGGTGCTCGGCCGAGTTTCCTCAGGACCAGACCTGCTGCGGTCAGCCATTCTATAACGCGGGACATCGAGGTGAGGCAGCTCGGCTCGCTCGGGCGACGGTAAAGATACTCGATGCGTTCGACGCCGTGGTCGTGCCGTCGGGGTCGTGCGCAGCCATGATCCGGGTCCACTACGCGGATCTGCTTCCAGCCGGCGATCCGAGCCACGATGCGGCCCGGTCGGTTGCGGCCAAGACGTTCGAATTCAGCGAGTTCGTGAGCCGGCAACCCCAAGCGGCCGATCTCGACGCCGCCTGTTCCGCCCGGCTGACCATGCACGACGGGTGTCACTCGCTTCGCGAACTCGGCGTGCGCGACCAACCCAGGCGCTTGCTTGGCAATGTCGAAGGGTGTGAACTCGTCGAACTCGACGATCGGCAGCAGTGTTGCGGCTTCGGCGGCAGCTTCTCGGTCTCGTTCGATCGGATTTCCGCCGACATGGGCAACGCCAAAGTCGACGCCATCGTGGCGACAGGTGCCGAGGCCCTCGTGTCCTGTGATCCGTCGTGTCTGCTGCAGATCAAAGGGATTCTGGATCGCCGCGGACTCGAGATCGAGATCCTCCATCTGGCGCAGGTCCTCGCGTCGGATCGGCACGTGTCGTGAAGCCCGCCGCCGAGCGTTTTCACGAGCAGGCCGATCGGGCGCTTGATCTGGTCCAGCTGCAGGGCGCGCTGCATCGCACCACCTCACGATTCGTCGACCTTCGCCTCGCGGCCGTGTCCGAACGTCCCGATTGGGAATCGCTCCGCACCCGCGCCCGCGCGGCGCGGCTCGAAGCGATTGCGCATCTCGACCGGTATCTCGAACAGTTCGAAGCCAGCGTGCAGGCCAACGGAGGAACCGTCTGGTGGGCTCGCACCGCGGAGGAGGCTTGCCAGCACGTGACGGCCATCGCGCGCCGACGCGGCGTCAAGATCGCGGTCAAGAGCAAATCGATGGCGACGGAGGAGATCGGCCTCAATCACGCGCTCGAAGACGCGGGGGTGACGCCGGTCGAAACCGACCTCGGTGAATACATCATCCAGCTGGCGCACGACGCGCCGTCACACTTCCTGGCGCCGGCCATCCACTGGACCAAGGAGCGGGTCGGTGATCTCTTTGCCCGCACCCTCGGTGTGCCACTCACCACCGAGCCCGGCGAACTGACGGCGATTGCGCGCCGGACCTTGCGCGAGCGGTTCCTGACGGCCTCGATGGGGATTACCGGCGCCAACTTTGCCGTGGCGGAAACCGGAACGATCGTGGTCGTCGAAAACGAGGGCAATGCGCGCCTGGCGACTTCGCTCCCACCGGTCCACGTCGCGGTGATCGGAATCGACAAGATCGTCCCGCGCTTTGCCGATCTCGATCCGCTCCTGAGCGTGCTGCCGCGCAGCGCGACGGGCCAGCGGCTCTCGAGCTACGTCAACATCCTGAACGGGATGCGCCGGCCGGGCGAAACCGACGGCCCGGAGGAGTTCCACGTCGTCCTGCTCGACAACGGTCGCTCGCGCCTCTTGGCCGACCCCGAGGCGCGGGAGTCGCTCCTCTGCATCAGGTGCGCAGCCTGTCTCGGCGTCTGTCCCGTCTATCGTCGGGCCGGCGGGCATGCCTACGGATGGGTCTATCAGGGACCGATCGGCGCCGTCGTCACGCCCGGGTTGCTCGGCGTGGACGCCGCCAGGGAATTGCCGTTTGCCTCGTCACTCTGCGGCGCCTGCCGGGATGCCTGCCCGATCAAGATCGACATTCCGCGGATGCTGCTGCACTTCCGGAAAGAAGCTGCGGAGCTACCACCTGAGCCCGGAACGGTCGGACGATGGCCGCTTCGGGTGGCCGGGTGGGTCATGGCATCGCCGGCCCGGTTCCGACTGGCCGGCCGGATCGGGTACTGGTTGCAGCGGGCCGCGGGCGGGGGACAGTGGTTTGCGCCAGGCCCGGCCGCGCGCTGGGCACGCTGGCGTTCGGTTCCGCAGCTGGCGGCGCGTCCGCTTCGCGACCTGGTGAAAGACCGATGAGCCGCGACCGGATTCTGGCCGATGTGCGCACGGCTCTCCGCCTGGCTATGCCGGAGCCGCACCATCACCCGCACCCGGACTGGCCGGTGGCCGCACCGCATCGCTGGCCCTCGCTGCTGGCGCAGTTTCGCGAGCGCTTCGAAGGCTTGGGCGGCCGCTGGCACGACGCTGCCGACCGGGCGGCGTTCGATCGGCACCTCATCACGGTTGCTCGGCAGCACGCGGGTCTCGTCTGGGTCGCCCGCGATCCCGACGGTCTGCTCGACCGGCTTGGCGTGGCGGATACGCTGGCCGCGGCCGGAGTCGACGTGGCGCGCGCCTTCGAGGGGCCTGCCCAGGCCGACCGGCTGGCGCTGTCGATCACCGCGACGACGGCGGCCATCGCCGAGTCGGGCACCTTTGCGCTGATTCCGGGTCCGGGGCAGGGGCGGCTGTCGAGCGTGATCGCCCCGGCGCACCTGACCGTCCTGGATCCGGAGTGCGTGGTGGCCACGTTGGGCGATTTCATCCGGCAGGCCGAAGGGGCCCTCGGGAGCCGCCAGGTCAGTGCCGCCATCCTGGTGACCGGGCCGAGCCGGACGGCCGATATCGAAGGGCAGCTGTTGGTGGGTGTGCATGGGCCGGGACAGGTCCATTGCCTGCCGGCGGTAGGGAACTGACCTCCCATCCAGGACCCGTCTATCTTTCAAGGCTCCGGCGCCCGTAGCTCAGTTGGATAGAGCAACAGCCTTCTAAGCTGTGGGTCGCAGGTTCGACTCCTGCCGGGCGCGCTCGCGTATCGATTTGACGGGCCATCCGTCCACTTTGACTCTCCTCGTGTGGCAGATGACCAGGATACGGACCACGATTGCACTGCACCAGCTCCGCACACCGATGCGGGGCTGATCCGTCCTGACCATGCTGCGTCCCACCAGGGCCGACATCCGGTCCTTGTTCTCGCTTGCCGCGCCGCTTGCCACGGTCCAAGTCGGCGTGATGTTCATGGGCGTCGTCGACACCGCCATGATGGGCCACTATTCGGCCGACGCGCTGGCAGCGACCGGCGCGGCCAATATCTGGTTTTTCATGGTCACTACGATCGGGATGGGGTGCATTGCCGCTCTCGCCCCGGTTATTGCCCAGGCCTACGGTGCCCGGGACGAACTCGGTGTGACCAGGGGTGTTCAGCGTGGATTCGTCATCGCAGCGCTCGTGACCGTCGTGGCCACGCTTGCGTACCTGACGATCGAACCGATGCTGCGCTTTACCGGGCAATCGGAGGCGGTCGTTCCGCTCTCGGGCATTTACATGCGATGGACGCTGCCTGGGATCTTTCCGTATTTCGGATTCATGGTGCTGCGGGAGATGCTGCAGGCGCAAGGAATCCTGCGGCCGCTGCTGGTTGCCATCATCGGCGCCAATCTGCTCAATGCTCTGACCGGCTGGATCCTGATTTTCGGGCATTTCGGATTTCCGGAACTTGGGGTGAGCGGCGCCGGCCTGACCACCACGATCAGCCGCTGGGTCATGTTTCTTGGCCTGGCCTTCCTGGTGCGCGCGCATCTCATCCCGCGGATCCGGCCCTGGTTGGCCGAGTCGTGGGATTGGCTTCCGCTCCGGCGGATGCTGGCGATCGGGCTGCCGGTTGGATTTCAGATCCTGTTCGAGTACGGGGTCTTCGGTGGCGTAGGACTCCTGGCGGGGCGGATCGGCGCCCAGGCGCTGGCCGGCCACCAGATTGCCCTCAATATGGCCGCGATGGCGTTCATGGTTCCGCTCGGAATCGGCTCGGCTGCCGCCGTAATGGTCGGGCGGGCCATCGGCGCCGGGCGGCCGGATGACGCCCGCCGCTGGGCCGCGGCGGCGTTGATCATCGGGGTGTCGTTCATGTCGCTGACGGCGCTGATTTTCACCCTGCTTCCGGGGCCATTGGCGCGCCTCTACACTACCGATGCCGCCGTCGTGGCTATCGCGGCGACACTGCTGCCCTTGGCGGGGTTGTTCCAGGTCTTCGACGGGACTCAGGCGGTGGCCCTCGGGGCGCTGCGGGGGGCGGGGGACACCCGGATTCCTGTGCTGATCAACCTGTTTGGTTACTATCTAATAGGCCTGCCGATCAGCCTCTGGCTCGGCTTTCGGCAGGGGTGGGGGCCGCCGGGGCTCTGGTGGGGCCTGGTCGTCGGCCTGATGGTCGTGGCGGTCATCCTCGTCATCCGGGTCAGGGTCCGACTTGGTCGGGCACTGATCCGCGTCGTGATCGACGGCCCGAGCCACTGAAGCACCGCGAGGTCGGGGTTGTAGACCCGTCCGGCCGCGGCGCGGTAAATTGAGACACGTTCATTCGTTCCTGTCGGAGGCTTCACCATGGCAACGCAGGTCCTTCCCGAAACGCAGGTCGACACCTTCCCGATCAACGGGACCGACTACATCGAGTTCTACGTCGGCAACGCCAAACAGTCGGCCATCTACTACCAGACCGCCTTCGGCTTCACGCTCAAGGCGTACCGTGGTCCCGAAACCGGCGTCCGGGATCGCGCCAGCTACCTGCTGGAGCAGAACAAGCTCCGGTTCGTTCTGACGACCCCGCTCGGTCCGGATGGCCCGATTGCCGAGCACATTCGGGTGCACGGCGACGGCGTGCGGGACCTGGCCTTCTGGGTGGACGATGCGCGCGATGCCTTTGCCAAAGCCCTGGAACGGGGCGCCGAGGCGGTGCACGAGCCGATCGTGCTGTCGGACGATGACGGGGAAGTAGTCATTGCCGCGATCAAGACGTATGGCGACACTATCCATTCCATCGTCGAGCGCAAGAATTATCGCGGTACCTTCCTGCCTGGCTTCAAGCCCGCCAGCTCACCGCTCGTAACCACGAGCACCGGCCTTCAGTATGTCGACCACTGCGTCGGCAATGTCGAACTGGGGCGGATGAATCACTGGGTCGCCTTCTACGAGCGGGTGCTCGGGTTCCACAACCTGCTGTCCTTCGACGACAAGGATATCAGCACGGAATATTCCGCCTTGATGTCCAAGGTCATGTCGAACGGCAACGGCCGCATCAAATTCCCGATCAACGAACCCGCCGCGGGCAAGAAGAAATCACAGATCGATGAGTACCTCGACTTCTACGGCGGTCCGGGTGTCCAGCACTGCGCGCTTGCTACCAACAATATCGTGGCGACCGTCCGCGATCTGACCTCGCGCGGCGTGGCGTTCTTGAGCGTGCCGACGAGCTACTACGATACGTTGCTCGATCGGGTCGGTCCCATCGATGAGGACCTCGAGCCGCTCAAGGAGCTGGGCATCCTGGTCGATCGCGATGACGAGGGTTATCTGCTCCAGATCTTTACCAAGCCGGTCCAGGACCGCCCGACGCTGTTCTATGAGATCATTCAGCGGAAGGGCGCCAAGAGCTTCGGCAAGGGCAACTTCAAGGCGTTGTTCGAGGCGATCGAACGGGAGCAGGCGCTCCGAGGCAATCTGTAAGATGCCCGTATACCATACCCTCGGCCGGATCCCGAAGAAGCGCCATATCGCGTTCCGTAAGCCGGACGGCGGGATCTACCAGGAACAACTCGTCGGGAACGAGGGTTTTACCGGCGTCGCGTCGCTCCTGTATCACATTGCGCCGCCCACCACGATCAAGGCCATCCGGAAACTCAAGGATGTCGCCTACGAGCAGGAGACCGATCCGGTCTTCAAGCACCGCCATTTCCGCACAGCGCAGCTAGCGGAGGGCGGCAGCCCGACGCTCGATCGGACCCCGCTGCTCTTCAACAGCGACTGCGCGCTACTCTTTGCCAGGCCCACCGTGGCCGATACGCATTTCTATCGCAACGCGCAGGCCGACGAGGTCGTCTATGTCAGCCAGGGGACCGGCGTGCTGGAGTCGCAGTTCGGCGACCTGCCGTACCGCGAGGGTGACTACCTCGTGATCCATCGCGGCATCATGCATCGCTTCAAGATGGATGCGGTGCCGCACCGGTTGCTGATCATCGAAAGCCGCGGCTACGTGCGCACGCCGAAGCGCTATCGCAACGAGTACGGCCAGATCGTCGAAGGGGCTCCGTACTCCGAGCGCGATTTCCGAGTGCCGACCGAGCTCAAGACCTACGACGAGCGGGGCGACTTCCCGATCATCGTCAAACAGCACGATGCCCTGAACGAGTTCATTCTCGACCATCACCCGCTCGACGTGGTCGGATGGGACGGGATGTTCTATCCCTGGGCGTTCAATATCAACGATTTCGAACCGATCGTCGGACGGATCCATCAGCCGCCGCCCGTCCACCAGACTTTCCAGGGCGACGGCTTCGTCGTCTGCTCGTTTTGTCCGCGGCCGTACGACTTCCATCCGGAAGCGGTGCCGGCTCCGTACAATCACAGCAATGTCGACTCGGACGAAGTGCTGTACTATGCGTCGAGCGAGTTCATGAGCCGGAAGGGCATCGAGTACGGCAGCATCACGCTCCACCCGGACGGCATCCCGCATGGTCCGCATCCAGGCCGGATGGAAGCGAGTATCGGCGCCAAAGAAACCAACGAGCTGGCGGTGATGGTCGATACCTTCCGGCCGCTCAAGACTGCCAAGCAGGCGGCGCCGATCGAAGATCCCAAGTATCAGTTCTCGTGGGTCGAGGCCGGCAGCGGCTTCAACCCGCCGACCAGTTGATCGATTCCACGTATCACGCAAGGACGAGTCCGATTTAATGCTAGCCCTACTTGCGCTCCTGGCCGTGCAGCAGCCGGCCGCTCCGCAGCTGCCGGCAAGCCCGATTGCGCGGCTGGTGATTACGCCAGGCATCAACGTTACCATGGCCGCGCAGGATACCCTGCGGCTCACGGCCGCGCCGCTCGGTACGGACGGACAGCCCGTGCCCGGCGCCCGGATCTCGTTCGTCGGGCAGGGAGCGTACTTCGAGGCCCGGGTCGATCCCACCGGTTTGATCGAGTCGGGGTCGACGGGATCGTTCCAGGTCCTTGCGACGGCGCACGTGCCCGGTACCCGTCCGGTCCGTGAAGTCATCAAGGTCAACATGGTGGCCGGTCCGGCTGCGAGTATTGCAATCGCTCCGGCCGTCCAGTCGGTCATTGCGGGGCAGCGTCTCCGGCTCGAGGCCGCCGTCTACTCCGCAGCCGGTGATCGTCGTAACGACGCGGCGCGCTGGACCAGTTCGGCGCCGGCCATCGCCTCGGTGCGGGCCGATGGGGTCCTCGAAGCCAAAGCGCCCGGAACTGCCAGGATTTCGGCGCGAGCCGGGAATGCGGAACAGTCCTTCACGGTGCGGGTCGTGGCAAACACGATCACCGCGCTCCAGATCACGCCGGAAACGAGTGAGGTGCGGAGCGGTGACGTCGTCCGCTTCAAGCTCGTGGCGACCGATCGCGCCGGGAAGGAAATCACCGGGTTCACGCCGCAGTGGAGCTTCGCACCGGGCCACGGTGTGATCGATGCGGACGGCTCGTTCGTCGGCTACGAGGCGGGCACTTACCTCGTCACGGCCAGCATCGGAAGCCGGTCCGCCGAGGCGACGGTGACGGTGACACCGCGCGATGTGCGCCGGCCGGCGACGGTGGTCGGTCGGTTGCCGCGCACGCGGTTCAATACCGAAGAGGTCTGGATCCACCCGAGTGGCGACTACGCCTATCTCGGCTCGGGCGGCGGCGGCGATGTTCTCTATGCCATCGACATCCGCGATCCGTCGAAGCCGGTGGTCACGGACTCGGTCGTGGTCAACACCCGGCGTGTCAACGACGTGATGTCGACGCCGGATGGCAAGACCATCGTGTTCACCCGCGAGGGCGCGAGCGACCGGAAGAACGGCATCGTGATCGCATCGACCGAAGATCCGGCGCACCCCAAGGTCATCGCGGAATACACCCACAACGTGACCGCCGGGGTCCATTCCTCGTTCATCTATCGGCAGGAGAAGTACGGCACCCACGTCTATCTGACCAACGACGGTACCGGCGCGCTCCATATCGTCGACATTTCCGACCCGGCCAATCCGCGAGAGGCGGCCGTGTGGAAGACGCCGCGTCCGGAAGCGGGGCGGACCCTGCACGACATCGACGTACAGGATGGTTTGCTTTACGCGAGCTACTGGAACGACGGCCTGGTCATCCTCGATATCGGTAACGGTATCAAGGGCGGCAGTCCGACCAATCCGCAGTTCGTCAGCCAGTTCAAATACGACTTGAACGCCATGTATCGCGACGTCGAGGCGTCCGGCGGGCCCGGCTTCATCCGAGGCACCCATACCGCCTGGCGCTATAAGGACTATGTCATCATCGCGGACGAGGTTTTCCCGGCCACGCCGGTCAAGGGCGCCAAGGATGCGTCCGCCGGCCGCGCATATGGCCGGTTGCAAGTGGTCGATGTGTCCGACCTGATGAACCCGAAGTCAGTCGCCTGGTACGAACCCGAGTACGGCGGCGTCCACAACGTCTGGGTCGCCGGCGACACGCTCTACATGGGCGCGTACAATGCCGGGTTCCGCGTCTTCGACATCTCCGGCGAGCTCAAGGGCGACCTGCGGGCGCAGGGACGTGAGATGGTTCACGTCAACACGGCCGACATGGACGGACGGGTCCAGAACAGCGCGATGACCTGGGGCGTCGTGGTCAATCCGAAGGACGGGCTCGCGTATGTCAACGACATGCACAACGGCCTCTGGATCATCCGGATCGAGCCGCGACCCCGAGAACTGACTCCCTAGAGACACCATGGCGCCGTTTTACTACCGGATGACGGACGGAATCAGGATTTCCGTCCGTCCCGCCTACCTGCGAGGGCAGTCGCGTCCGACGCTCGGCCATTTCGTCTTTGCCTATACGGTACGAATCGAAAATGTCGGGTCAGTCGCTGCGCAGCTGCGGACCCGCTTCTGGCGGATCCATGATTCGGTAGGCGCCGGCGAAGATCATGAAGTCCGGGGCGACGGCGTCATCGGCGAGCAGCCGTGGATCGCGCCCGGCGGCGTGCACACCTACCAGAGTTACTGCATTCTCAAGAGCCCCTCCGGATTCATGGAGGGGCACTATGAGTTCACGCGCGACGACGAGTCTGTCTTTGTGGCGCAGATCCCGCGGTTCGATCTGGCCGCGGGAGCGGAGGCCGATCGGACCTGAGGGTTGATGCCCAGCTGGCCAAGGAGTTCCAGCAGCGAACAGCTCGGCCAGGCGATCAGTCGATCGACCGAAGCTGGAACTCCTGCTGGACGCGCCAGCCGCCCGCCGAGTCCGGCGTTTCGAAACGTCCCCAGGTCGCCGTGGTCAATCCGACCGCGTAACGTTCCCGCAGCCGACGGATCGGAACTCCGGTAGAGTCCAGCATCACCATCGTGGTCTCCACCGTACGTACCAATCGTGATCCGATCGTATCGATGCGTTCGGCGCCGGTCGTGAACACCGCCGTGCCGCTGCCCCGGACATAGCGCCGCTCGGTGTCCGGTGTCACCGGGCGCTCCTCCCGCCACTGGCCGGTCCGAGCGTCGAAGCGGTGGAGCGTGCCGTCCCGAACGCAATCATGACGCTGGTCCGGGCGCGGCCCGATCCGAATCCACACCTGCCCGCAGGCCGGGTCACCGCCCGATCGAACCGAGTCGACCACCCAGACGGTCTGTTGCCCGGCGCTTTCGTAGGTCAGGCGCATGCCAGCGGTCAGCAGCCCCGCCGGACGATCCGAGACAGCCGCCACTCCCAGTGCCAACAGTGCCACGGCGGCGCGCGGCATCAGGTCGGCTCGACTTCCCGGAGTTCGACCCATCCGAATTTGAGATGAGGGCAGCTTCGGGCAATGGCGACCGCCTCGTCATAGTCCTTGGCCCGGACGAAGAAGAGCCCGCCGACGATCTCGTTGACCTCGGCATAGGGACCGTCGGCGACCGTGCCGCCCTTGAGGTGCTTGCCGCCCTCGTCGCGCAGTTTCTTCCCGCCGGTGATCTTGCCGGCCGCGCCCATCTGTTCGCGCCAGGCCACGTACTCCTTGATGATCTGTTCGATCTCGGCCGGTGAGGCCGACGCGAACGCCGCCGGATTTTCCCAGAGCATCATCACATATTCCGCCATTGGTCCATTCCTCATCGAAAACGGTTTGCCGGCCGAGCCATCTCGGCCGCTGCATCCCTACGACGGATCGACCCTCGCTGAACCGACATCGGTCTGGGGCTCGATCTGGACATCTGCCTGGCCGACTCGCCGGAGCGCCGCCTGCAGGGTCCGGCGGATTCCGGGCACAGACGCGGCGTCGAGCGCCCGACGGTACCAGAGGGCCGCGCGTTCATGCTCACCAGCCCGCTCCCAACAGCGGGCGATGGCCGCCAGATGGATGGGATCTCCCTCGCTGCCGGGGAGGCCGTCGAGGGCAGCCAGGCCGGCCCGAGGGCCATCCCGTTCGCCGATGGCCACGGCGCGAGCCAGTCGCGCGGTCCGGGTTGGCCACTGCTCGAGCAGGGCATCATACAGTCCGATGATCCGGGTCCAGTCCGTGGCGGCGTAGCTGTCGGCCACGGCGTGGCAGGAGGCGATTTCGGCTTCCAGGTGATAGCGTGTCAGCGCCGGACCGCCGGTCGAGCGGCGCAGATGGTCGAGCCCCACGGCGATGGCCTTCCGGTTCCAGCGTTGCCGATCCTGGTCGCCCAGCGCTTGAAAGACTCCTGCGTCATCGAATCGGGCATCCAGACGGGAAAGATGAAACGCAAAGAGCGCCGCCAGCGCATGCCCGGCTGGCGACGCGGTTGCCGGTTCCGCCAGCATCAGGTGGATCAGGCGGAGTGCTTCGACGCAGAGTTCGCGACGGAGGCCGGTCGGGGCGGTCAGCGAGGCATAACCTTCGCTGAACATTCCGTACAGCACGTCGAGGGCGACGACGCTCCGGCGGCTCAGCTCGCTCCGGGGCGGGTCGAGGCCGACGCCGGATTGCCGGAGCGATCGCTTGGCGCGGACCAGTCGCTGCTCGACGGCATCGGGTGCCGCTCCCAGTAGCCGGGCAATCTCCGGGACCGAGAACCCCGCCGCGATCTTGAGGGTCAGCGCGACCTGCGACTCGGCACTCAGTGTGGGGTGACAGCAGAGCAGCACCAGACGGAGTTCGGCGTCGGGATGGCCTTCGGCGAGCGGAAGCGGGTTCGGGTCGGCCACCGAGACCGGAGCGTCGACGTCGAGCGAGGCATGGCTGACTCGCCGGAACTGGTCGACCAGCCGATGCCACGCGGCACGATAGAGCCATGCCACCGGATCGGCCGGACGGGTGCCCTGCGTCCCCCAGGTGCGCAGTGCGGCCACGAAGGCGTCTTGCACCGCGTCCTCCACCAGGGTGAGCTGGTCGGCACCAACTCGCTTGGTCAGCAGAGCCGTGAGGTGACGGGAAACGGCCCGGAGGTCGAGCCCATCGGGGTCCAAACGCGGCCGGTCGGCGTCAGCCATGCTTCAGCGCGGCGTCAGCACCACCGCGCCGACCGCAGTTCGTCCCAGCGAATCTGCCGGCGCGAACGACCAGTTGGCGCTGGTGACGATCAGACGGATCCGAAGCGTTTCACCGGTCACGTCGATCACGATCGGTTCGGTTCGCGGGCGCTCATCGACGTCGCGGCTCCCCAGCGGTACCAGGGCGGGCTCGAGCGCGGCAAAGATCGGCAGGATCGCTTCGATCGCCTCATCGCGGTAGACCACGATCTCGCCGGCCGCCGCGCGTGGTACGAAGGACAGCACCTGGTCGAGATATCGGATCCGGAACGGGCGGAGCAGAGCGCGGTCGAGGTACCAGCGGCCTTCGCCCGCCACGGCGACACCGCCGCTCACCAGACTGTCGACCGAGGCGATTTCGAACATCGCGTAGCGCTCGCTGCTGCCGGGGGCATTGGAGCCGTACCGGTTCACGCCGAGCCGGGCCAGCGTCGAGTCGACCGCGGTCGAGGCGGACCAGTGGGTTGCCATGGCCGGATCGAGGCCGGCCCCGCGGAGGGCGGCTCCGGGGCCGTGAACCTGCTCGAGATAGGTCAGGATGGCGACCACCTCCCGTCTGTCCTCCTCCGCGAGTGGTTGTCCGACGGGAGCCGGCAGGGGTGAGCGCTCGAGAATGGCCGCCAAGCGGGCCGTCTGGCTTCGGCGGGACATCGCGGTCATCCCCCACGGGCCGATCAGCGCGAGGAGCGTGACGGCGGCGAGGGATACCGGAATCAGCGCAATCCGCCGGGAGCGGGTCACGCCGAAGTAGAGGGCGATCCCGGTCATCCAGCCGGCCAGGACCAACAGGGCGTAGCGCGGCTCGGTGATGCCGTACTGTCCGATCCGCTTCCCGATGGCCAGGAGCAGCATCACCAGCGCCGGCAGCAGGGCCAGGAAGTACCATCGCGCATAGGCGCCGATCCACCGTTCCTCGGCCCGGTCGCGGAGCGGATGGACCAGCAGCAGGGCCAGGGTGCCGATGACCGAGACGCTCGACACCAGATAGCCGATCCAGCCGCTGGGCCAGCTCTGGGTCACCAGGATCCGGGCCAGATAGAGGGTCAGGATGATCAGGTAGAGGGTGACCAGCGGGACCAGGACGTATTGCGCGAACAGCTTGAGCCCAGTGGGGTAATCGTTCTGCGCGGCAACCGCATCATGCTCGGTGATTGCGGGTACGCCGTGCAGGGTGAACCACGGATGGAAGAGCAGGGCGAGGATTGCCAGTAGCTGCGGATACGCGTCCGAGGGGATGTCGATGCCCAGGAGGTTGTCCACCGCAGCAAGCGCAACGGCCAGGCCGAGAAACAGGGTTACGGCGTAGAGGGTGGCAAGCAGGATCCGTTCGAGCAGCCGCCGATTGTACTGCCAGAACGTCGGGGTGTCGCTCCGGGGTTGCCAGGGGACGATGGCCACGGCCAGGTGGCCCAGGAGCAGCAGGGCGAGCCATCGGGTGGCAAAGAGGCGATCGGGCATGGACCGCCCGACGGCGGCCAGCGCGCCGAGTCCCAGGATGATCAAGGCGGGCAGGGCCCACCGGGCGGCCCCACCGAGCCGCTCGCCGGCTAAATGGGCGGCGGTGGCCAGGGACAGGCCGAGGACGGCCACGGCCAGGAGGTGCCACAGGTCGGATTTCGG
>JBBCJC010000005.1:0-2500 GCA_037189525.1 Gemmatimonadales bacterium | reverse complement strand
ATACGGGGGATGCCTAGGCTCTCAGAGGCGATGAAAGACGTGATAAGCTGCGATAAGCTGCGGGGATTAGCAAATATGAATTGATCCGCAGATTTCTGAATGGGGCAACCCGGCTAGTTGAAGACTAGTCGTACAATGTACGCAAACCTGCCGAACTGAAACATCTAAGTAAGCAGAGGAGAAGAAAATAACAATGATTTCCTAAGTAGTGGCGAGCGAAAGGGAAAGAGCCCAAACCACTTATGTTACGGCATAATTGGGGTTGTAGGACTACGATGTGGTATAATGACATGAACTAGAACAGGATGGGAAGCCTGGCCAAAGACGGTGACAGCCCGGTATAGGTAAGTAACATTAACCTAGTAGTATCCTGAGTACCGCGAGGTCGGAGACGCCTTGTGGGAATCTGCCAGCACCATCTGGTAAGGCTAAATACTCCTGAGAGACCGATAGTGAACCAGTACCGTGAGGGAAAGGTGAAAAGAACCCCGAACAGGGGAGTGAAATAGAACCTGAAACCGTATACTTACAAGCGGTCGGAGCGTCCAGGTGGCGTGACGGCGTGCCTTTTGCATAATGAGCCTACGAGTTACTCTTCTCTGGCAAGGTTAAGTGTTTAAGACACGGATCCGAAGCGAAAGCGAGTCTGAATAGGGCGTATAGTCAGGGGAGGTAGACGCGAAACCTTGTGATCTACCCATGGACAGGTTGAAGGTGCGGTAACACGTACTGGAGGACCGAACCGATAAACGTTGAAAAGTTTCCGGATGATCTGTGGGTAGGGGTGAAAGGCTAATCAAACTGGGAAATAGCTCGTACTCCCCGAAATGTTTTTAGGAACAGCGTGGATATTTAGTTTCATAGAGGTAGAGCTACTGATTGGGTGCGGGGGAGTCAAATCCTACCAAATCCAGACAAACTCCGAATGCTATGAAATATGATCTGCAGTGAGGCGCAGGGTGCTAAGGTCATGCGCCGAGAGGGAAAGAACCCAGACCATCAGCTAAGGTCCCCAAATTACCGCTAAGTTGAACTAACGAGGTGCGATTGCATAGACAGCTAGGATGTTGGCTTGGAAGCAGCCATTCATTTAAAGAGTGCGTAACAGCTCACTAGTCGAGCGATCGTGCATGGATAATAAACGGGCATTAAGTGGTATACCGAAGCTATGGGATTGAAATATATCGGTAGGGGAGCATTCCAGCGGCAGCGAAGTTAAAGCGTGAGCTTTGGTGGAGCTTCTGGAAAAGCAAATGTAGGCATAAGTAACGATAAGGCAGGCGAGAAACCTGCCCACCGAAAGGATAAGGTTTCCTGATCAACGCTAATCGGATCAGGGTTAGTCGGGTCCTAAGGCGAACCCGAAAGGGGTAGTCGATGGATAACTGGTTAATATTCCAGTACTTTTTATAACTGCGATGTGGGGACGGAGTAGTGACACTACCGCGATCTGACGGAATAGATCGTTGAAGGCGTTAGGTATAGGACGAGTAGGCAAATCCGCTTGTCTTGCTGACCGCTGATAGTACCGCGAACCTTCGGGTAAGTGGATAGTGTAGGTAATCAGACTTCCAAGAAAATCCGCTAAGCTTCAGGTTATAAAAACCCGTACCGCAAACCGACACAGGTATCCGGGAAGAGAATTCTAAGGTGCTCGAGTGAATCATGGCTAAGGAACTCGGCAAAATGGCCCTGTAACTTCGGGAGAAGGGGCGCTGGTAGCAATATCAGCCGCAGTGAAAAGGCCCAGGCGACTGTTTAACAAAAACACATGGCTTTGCAAAATCGAAAGATGACGTATAAGGCCTGACACCTGCCCGGTGCTGGAAGGTTAAGAGGGGATGTTAGTCGCAAGGCGAAGCATTGAATCGAAGCCCCAGTAAACGGCGGCCGTAACTATAACGGTCCTAAGGTAGCGAAATTCCTTGTCGGGTAAGTTCCGACCTGCACGAATGGTGTAACGATCTGGGCGCTGTCTCAGCCATGAGCTCGGTGAAATTGTGGTCCCGGTGAAGACGCCGGGTACCCGCAACGGGACGGAAAGACCCCATGCACCTTCACTACAATTTAACATTGACATTGGATACAGGATGTGTAGGATAGGTGGGAGGCTTTGAAGCGGCGTCGCTAGGCGTCGTGGAGCCAACGTTGAAATACCACCCTTTCTGTATTCGGTGTCTAACTCCGCCAGGCGGAGGACATTGTTTGATGGGTAGTTTGACTGGGGTGGTCGCCTCCAAAAAGGTAACGGAGGCTTTCAAAGGTAAGCTCAGTACGCTTGGTAACCGTACGGGGAGTGCAATAGCATAAGCTTGCTTGACTGTGAGGCAGACAAGCCGAGCAGGGTCGAAAGACGGATATAGTGATCCGGTGGTTCTGCATGGAAGGGCCATCGCTCAAAGGATAAAAGGTACTCTGGGGATAACAGGCTGATCTCCCCCAAGAGCTCATATCGACGGGGAGGTTTGGCACCTCGATGTCGGCTCGTCACATCCTGGGG
>JBBCJC010000004.1:0-7885 GCA_037189525.1 Gemmatimonadales bacterium | reverse complement strand
GGCGCGGCCGCTCGGCTCCGGGAGCGCGCCTGCCGCTGAACACCAAAGTCGTTAGACGGCTCCATTTCGAAGCGAGGTATCGTGCGAACCCTGTTCGGCGTTGCCGTCACAGCCAGCCTTGTGACTCTGGCCGCACAAAGCGGTCCACCGCAAGTCGGAAAGCCGTACGTTGAGTTCGGGGTCTGTGAAGGCGAGTGTTGCGTTCTGGGTCCGTTCCGGGCTACGGCCCGAGTGCCGGTATTGGTGAGCGCGAAGCCGTCAGCCAAGATCGTGGATTGGCTCGCCCCCGGTGATACCGTGCACCCCTCCGAGGGCGACCTGCATTGGAAACGGGTTGGGGGTGTCCTGCTGACGCGGCCCCATAGGTACGAGGGGCTCGACGATACGGTCACTGGCGTACTGCAGCGCGGGGATACCGTCCCCGTCCTCAGCGAGGCGGGCGAAGGCTACGTCAACATCTGGCACGCTGGCCAGAAGAGATTGGTCTACATATTCTGGGATGGCGGCCGCGAATACCCGCCACCCAAGGATCCTCCGGGACGGCTCGTGGTTCGTGGTGAAGCAGACTGGTGGCTTCGTCTGCGGACAAAGCGGGGTGTCGAGGGCTGGGTCCGCTGGTCGCCTCATCTTTCCTTGGTTTCCACTCTTTGTGGATGACCTTGGGAACGCCGTCTAACAGGGTGTTGCAGCGGGCAGGCGCGCAGGGCTCCGGTTTGCGGAGTCGCGGCCGCGCCCCCATGTTGGTTGAAGGATGGCGCGGCCGCTCGGCTCCGCGCGCGCCTGTCGCTGAACACCAAAGTCGTTATACGGTCCTTAGCGAGGCGGTCAACGGTGCGCCTCACCCATAGCTTCCATATTCGACCAACCGGAAAGGATGGATCGTACCGACGTACGGACTTCCTCCGAGGTGCTGGGATCGCTGCCCTCAGCGGAGTGCTCCTTGCTGCTATCGCCTGGATAGCTAGCATCGCTTCAGTGGGGATAGCGGTTGTAGTTGCCTTCCTGGCTGGCCTGTGCGTGGTCGTCGCCGCCATCTTAATCATCCAAGCTGTGCTCGGGAGCGCACTTCCGGTCTCGTTTCTTGCTCCACCGGACTCGATACCGCCCGGACTCCGGGACCGCCTTCACCGGCTCCTCCGTGACCATTGGGTGTCGGCGGATGATCTTCTTGATGAAGACATCTCGGTGTGGGCTGTACATGGCCTTACTGCGGAGCTCTATGACTACGCGGCTCGTGGCGCCACGGTCCATACGCTCGAAGGAGTGATTGAGCGTTTTGAGCAAGAGCAGGTGTCTGAGGCAAAAAGTCGCACGGACCGGCGGTCTGTGGCGGAACTATTTCAGGCTGCCGTACTGGAGTACCACCACCGGGCTCCTGGTGCCGGGGCCGTATAACAAGGTGTTGCAGCGGGCAGGCGCGCGGGGCGCCGATTTGCAGAGTCGCGGCCGCGCCCCCATGTTGGTTAGAGGATGGCGCGGCCGCTCGGCTCCATGGGCGCCTGCCGCTGAACACCAAAGTCGTTAGCCAGACGGTGAGGTGGTCCTGAATTGAGCATTGAAACCGATCTATATGCTCTCCTGGGAGTCGATCCTACGGCGAGCCCTGAAGAGATTGCATCAGCGTTTAGGGCCGCTGCGAAGGTGACTCACCCAGATAGTTTTTCTAGCTACGTCCAGCGAGTTCGCGCGACTCCACGGATGCAGGCGCTAAATCACGCGTATACCATTCTTAAGGATCCAGAGTAGCGCAGGAAGTATGACTCGATGCGTCAGCAATCGATTGCCGAGGCAACTGTAGGGCACACCACAACTGCGAGGGTGAAGCGTTCACGTAAGCGAAATTTTCTCTGGGCTGCTGTCTGGCTTGTGAGTAGCGGAGTTTTTGCATACTTCCAGATGATTGCACGAGGAGCCGTGGGGGTGCCTGAGTATATCTTATCTTTGTCGGTTAGCCTATTCCTCGTGCCGGCGATCTTCGGTATCATCGCTACCTCCGTAGGTGTTTTGCTAGGTGGTGTGTTTGTCGCCTTGTCTTTTGCGGTAGCCTCCTTTGGGAAGCGCTGGGAACGAGGCCCCACTACGGTAGTGCACACGTTCCTCGACTTTCTCATCCGTACGATCGGCCTTGCTGTCGTTGTTGCTCTCCTCAAATGGACAATTCAGGCGGGCGTCGAGTCCGTGATTCCATATTTTGTCCTCCTGGCCGCAATGGCCGCATTCTCTGGTGAACTCGTGGCAATGCTTCTGTTCTTAACTCGCTTTCGAAGAGTCGTTGCAAGGACCAACACGCTCTTGGAGATTAGTGGTCACCAGTCTGCTAAAGAACTCCTACGACCCGCTGGCTAACAAGGTGTTGCAGCGGGCAGGCGCGCGGGGTGCCGGTTTGCCGAGTCGCGGCCGCGCCCCCATGTTGGTTGGAGGATGGCGCGGCCGCTCGGCTCCGTAAGCGCCTGCCGCTGAACACCAGAGTCGTTAGGTAGCCACGAACGTCTCTAAAGTATCAGTATCTTTCGAGCGTCACGCGGTCTATCTCATCCACGAACTTGCTATCACCGAGTTTTGAATGGCACTCGTTTTCATCAGTCACGCCGGCAATGACAAGCCGCTCGTTGACGCACTCTTTGACCTCCTTCAAACCGGATGCGACCTACGCCGGGAAGCGATGTTCTGCACGTCTGTCGAAGGAGCAGGTATCCAATCTGGAGCGGATTTCATCCGATGGATCAAGGAGAACATGGGAGACGCAAAGCTGGTGATCCTGGTACTCAGTCCAAATTTCTACGCGAGCAAGTTCTGTTTGGCTGAGATGGGTGCAGCGTGGTCCCTGGAAAAGCATGTCTTCCCGTTGATGACGCCCGAAATCTCTCGAGACCCGGGCGTCGTCTTCCTAGGAAGGCAATCGGCACGGATGGACTCAACTGGCCTGGATGAGCTCCGCGACGCAATTGCGTCCTTCCATCCGGATACAGCGAAGGCAACGTCACGTTGGTCGATCAAGAAGGAGGCGTTCCTCGAGGGGCTGGCAGGCATCATTTCCGGATTGCCGAAACCCGCTACGGTCGACAAAACGGTATTGGAACAGGAGGCCGAAAGAACCGCCGCGGCGAAGCAGCTGTATAAGGAATCCGAAGCGAGGATCCGCGAGTTGGAAGAGCATATCCGCCTCCTGGAAGCAGCTAAGGACGCGGCAGAGGTACACGCAATCCGCTCGGAGCTCATTCCTGCCATCCAGCGATTCAACGACTTAAAAAGCAACCTTCGGACCGCTCTGGGGCGGCTAAACAAAGTTGAGATCAGGGCTGTGTACGCGGCTGCTTCTCGCGAGCCTTGGGTGCCAAGTTCCGAAGTCTGGGAGCGATGGGACAGCGAGATGACAAAGGCAACTCAGAGCGGATGGATATTGGAAGTCGATCGTGGCTACGACGCGACGGCGTACGTCGCGAACGAATCGCACCCAAAGTACACTTCCATCTTCTCGGATCTTCGCGAGCTAGAAGTTACGATCGAACAGCTTCCAGTGGATGTGAAAACGCGTATCGAACAGGAGGAAGGGTGTTTACTCGGTAGTGACAACTGGCAGTTTTGGGAAGAACAACTCCTCGACTACGCGCTGCTCCAATAGACGAACGGCGGCGTTTGCCGGATCGGCTACCTAACAAGGTGTTGCAGCGGGCAGGCGCGCGACGCGCCGATTTGCAGAGTCGCGGCCGCGCCCCCATGTTTGGTTGGAGGCTAGCGCGGCCGCTCGGCTCCGTGCGCGCGCCTGCCGCTGAACACCAAAGTCGTTAGGTGGTGCCCGGGCACCGTGCTAGGGAAATCAGATGACAGACAGAGATCTCGATCAAGTCCTTCGGCAGGTATTAGATGGAGATGTTGATCCGATTGCTGCCGCGGACGAACTTCGTGTCCAAGGTCACGTGATGATCGGCTGGGTGGGGGCGGACCTCGGTGAAGCCCGTCCTGAGCAAACGCTCCGGTATCAGGCACTCATGGGTCGACTTCTCTGGCTGTTTCTGACTGAAGGAGGCGCTCTCACCTTGAGCGAGCCGGCAGGGCTTGAAGGATATCGTGATTTCTTCGTCACCTCCGTGGTTGAGGATAATACGATTCTTGATGATGGCGGTGAGTCGTAGAAGCTCCACTCCGGCTACCGTGTGGTTTTCGGGCGATGTCCGCCGCATGGATGTTTACGTCACCAACTATGATTAGGCCATCGGCTTTGTCAGGCGCATGGTGTAGTACGGCATACCGTCGTTGCACCACCTAACAAGGTGTTGCAGCGGGCAGGCGCGGCAGAGTGCCGGTTGCGGCGTCGCGGCCGCGCCCCCATGTTGGTGGGAGGTTAGCGCGGCCGCTCGGCTCCGTGAGCGCCTGCCGCTGAACACCAGAGTCGTTAGGCGTCCATAACCCCCTAATCTGGCGTACATTACTTTGCCCAAACGTCGCCCGGTACCTATCGACAAGCCCCTGGCAATGCGTCTCTGGGAGTTCGCGGAGAGTCTCTGTGTTGTTCGCGATTCCGTGGAAGCAATTCGTGCAGGGCGCGGGTATATGCTGCGGGCTCTCGCGGGCCAGCTCCGCGTCCTCCTGACGGACCGGAGTAAGCGAACAACCCCACTCATGTTTGAGATCGCTAACCATCTCAATCGTTCGCTAACTCTTTATCATGGGCCTGGTGCCATGGACCCAGAGGAGGCCGCGAAAGACGGCCCAGATCCCTTGCTGTTCATAATGGCGGGGTTTCCGATTAGCGTAGTCCCCCAGTTTGCTGATCAAGTCGAGAGCGATCTAAAAGGAGTGTTGGCCCTTAACGTTTTTCGATTCGACGGTGAAGTACATACAATTGCCGATCTCATCAACGCCTTTGCTAATCAGGCCGGCGGCGCACACTCGCCACCGAACTGGGCCAAGAACTTTGCGGGCCTGCATTCAGTGGGCCTAGGTGGAAATCCAGCACCAGTTACCGCATTAATTCAGATCGCTGATGCAGTTCAACTACTGGGAGCGGGTCTCCTGCGTTCCGTGGGTTCCTTGGAACTTTACCTTGGAGTCGCCATTCCGGATCAGCCATTAGAGCACGGTGCTGTACTGCTACACGTCGATTATGCACCGTTGTTAGCCTCCGTGAGTGTACGACTGCATCCGCTGCATCGGCTTCAGTTTGAAATAGTAACGATTCATCAGCAGCGCATCAGCGTAATCTCGGATATTCAGCTAGACCTGACGAAGCCTCATTATTGTGGCCTCTACCATACGATCACGGATGATTTAAGGACAGAGGTAACGATAATGGTTGATGGCCTTCAGTCTGGTCATAGCCGATTCGATGCAATCCTGATGATGCCAGGCGAGAACACTACTTATCAGCTCATGGTAAATCGAACTCCTGAAGATCCCAATGCAGGTTGTCGCTTAGGGTTGAATGACGTCTTTCTCGGAGCGACGTTGCAACCTCTACATGATTTGGCCGCTCGGATTCTCAAGTTGCATGACGGTACCGTGAACCTGGCGAGCCGGTGTGTTGTTCTGGAGCGAGGCCAGTTTGCCCTTGGACCGAGTGAAACAGGTGGGCTGGGTTGTTCGGAGGGTGCCCGGTCCGATACTGTTACGTCATTGTTCGAGAATAACCAGGATGACTCCAGCGACTCTCAGCCCTCGGACGCCTAACAAGGTGTTGCAGCGGGCAGGCGCGCAGGGTTCCGGTTTGCGGAGTCGCGGCCGCGCCCCCATGTTGGTTGACGGATGGCGCGGCCGCTCGGCTCCGTGAGCGCGCCTGCCGCTGAACACCAGAGTCGTTAGCCGGACATAGATGAAAGATCTCGTTCGCCATATCGCCGCGTCGGCTGGCCCAAGAGTAGCTATTGGCGCGTTCGAACAGCACGTAGAGGTATGGGACATGTCCATGCCCAGCCATGTGGCCACGTTCTCGACCGTTCTCGACTTCGGCGGAAGGCGTCTCTGTCTCGATCATGAGGGCGGCCGTTGTTTCGCAGGTGCCTATCATCGGTATGGCGTGGTCGGTTACGATGCGATTCGAGGGATACCCCTCTGGGTCCGGTCGGATATCAAGCGGGTGCAATACATTTCATATTCCGCACTCGATGGCGTGTTCATCGGACGCGAAGGCGGATCAGGTCTGTTCATTGACGCGGACAGTGGCAAAACGGTCGAAATGCTTCGGGGCGTTCGTCGCGTCTTTGAAGCTCCCACCGGCTCGATTCGCCTCCTTGACCGCAGGCGCCCCATCGTCCAGTGTCAGGGAAGCAGAACGTTTGAGCTGGCTCGAACGACGTTCGCAATCTTAGACGTAGCGTTTGGTCCGGCGACGATCTGTGTTAGCGAGGCGACTGGGCCGACGCGCTGTCTCGCGCTCGAAAGCGGCCGGGAAGTCTGGCGCTACGATCCCAAGGATGCACAGGTCGTCGCCCTCGCATACTGCGCATCCGCAACGATTTTTGTTGGTATCTCGCGCGGCCGCAACGCCGAGTATACGCTTCTCCATTTGGGACCTAACGATCGTACCCGGACGGTGGCGGTCTTGGGCCAGCGGGCAGCAGTCGAGTTCTGTCTGTCCGGTGAGGCCGTATTGATGGATGACGGCCGCCTGATCGAGTCATCGACGGGGGGACTGTTGCGGAACATTCCGTTTGTCGACGATGCCGGCTAACACGGTGTTGCAGCAGACAGGCGCGCGGGGTTCCGATTTGCAGAGTCGCGGCCGCGCCCCCATGTTGGTTGGTGGACGGCGCGGCCGCTCGGCTCCGTGAGCGCCTGCCGCTGAACACCAAAGTCGTTAGGCCGCATTGAGGCTGAAGCGCGATGAACACACAACGACTGCAGAAGCTCCAAGGTCATACGGACACCCTGCTTAGTGGTTTCCTCGGTCTACGTCTAAACTTCGCCTTACTGAACCCCCTTCTCGGTAACCGCAAAGCGAATATCCCACAACCGCCACCCGGAGTCCTGTACCACGGTATATCAGCCGTTCGTACGACGCTATTTCGTGCCTGCGTGCTCGACGTAGTAAAACTGGCTTGGGATACGGATGAGAGGGCACCGAGTATAGCGAACCTGATGGCGATCCTCGGTGAATCAGAGATTAGATCGCTCTTGATCGAACAGCAGATAGGCGCCTTCATCCTCACTGATAAGGGCGATGACACGTGGACGCCGGAACAACTGCAGGCCATCGAGAATCGGGAGAGGGAACGCTACCGTGAGCAAGTCGCGCAGCAGTTCGCCCAGCTCACAGATTTCTGGACTACATTAGATACGATGTCATGCAAGGCTGGCTTTATCGCTATGCGCCACAAGCATATAGCCCATCTCGAGGTCCGCCTCCAGGGGAATACCTATGAACCGTTGGACATTACAGCGCTGAGCATCCGTCGTGGCGACCTCGAGGACGCAGTGAAGCTTATGGGGAGAATCGTATGGTTACTCAACGCAATTATACGAGATTCCGATTTCGCGATGGATCAAGCCGAACAGAGCTTTGATACCAATGCCAAGCGATTTTGGAGGCGTCTTTCTCGCGAAGCTGGAGGGGATGCGGCCTAACAGGGTGTTGCAGCGGGCAGGCGCGCGGGGCTCCGGTTTGCGGAGTCGCGGCCGCGCCCCCATGTTGGTTGGAGGCTGGCGCGGCCGCTCGGCTCCGTGGGGCGCCTGCCGCTGAACACCAAAGTCGTTAGGACGCTACAGCATCTTGCGCAGGATCGGTATGTCCCGAGCCACGAGGTCGTCGTGCGCGGCGCTGTTCTGGTGATCAGTTGAGAGGGGGCACCCATGGTGGGCACGATGTTTGTCTCTCTTGTTCTCTTGACTAACCCCGCAGCGCATGGCTGCGGATCCGGCGCGGCGGCAGATTCCTTTGCGGTCACGGTGC
>JBBCJC010000003.1:0-815000 GCA_037189525.1 Gemmatimonadales bacterium | reverse complement strand
GTCCTAAGGTAGCGAAATTCCTTGTCGGGTAAGTTCCGACCTGCACGAATGGAGTAACGACTTGGGAGCTGTCTCCTCCGTAAGCTCGGCGAAATAGCAGTATCGGTGAGGATTCCGATTACCCGCAGCAGGACAAAAAGACCCCATGCACCTTTACTACATCCTGTCATTGATAGTCGGCTTGAGCTGCGTAGCATAGGTGGGAGCCATTGATGCCCGGGTTTCGGCCTGGGTGGAGGCACCAGTGAAATACCACCCTTCTTTTGTTGACTATCTCACTCAGGCGTTCACAACGCCGAGGACCGTGGCAGGTGGGTAGTTTGTCTGGGGCGGACGCCTCCTAAAGAGTACCGGAGGCTCGCTATGGTGCCCTCAGTGCGGTCGGTAATCGCACGACGAGTGTATAAGCAAAAGGGCGCCTGACTGCGAGCGCGACAGCGCGAGCAGGGACGAAAGTCGGCTTAAGTGATCCGGTGGTCCCGTGTGGATGGGCCATCGCTTATAGGATAAAAGGTACGCTGGGGATAACAGGCTTATCGCGTCCGAGAGTTCATATCGACGACGCGGTTTGGCACCTCGATGTCGGCTTGTCACATCCTGGGGCTGGAGAAGGTCCCAAGGGTCCGGCTGTTCGCCGGTTAAAGTGGCACATGAGCTGGGTTCAGAACGTCGTGAGACAGTTCGGTCTGTATCCGCTGTGGGCGTAGGAGTGTTGAGGGGCGTCGTCCTTAGTACGAGAGGACCGGGACGAAATGACCTCCCGTGTACGGGCTGTCCCGCCAGGGGCACCGCCCGGTAGCGATGTCGTGCGCAGATAACCGCTGAATGCATCTAAGTGGGAAACTGTCCCCAAGATTAACACTCCTGGACCGCAAGGTTCCTAAAGGGCCGTGGGAGACCACCACGTTGATAGGGCGCAGATGTACGGGCTGAGAGGCCTTTAGTCGAGCGCTACTAATCGCCCGTGTAGTTTGATCTCTTCCAATTCTTTTCGGTGTATCACTAGTTCATCACCCAATACCCTCAGTTGCCGATTTCGGATATCCCGCAGGATATCCCTATCGGTCACGACGCCAGGTCCGGTGCATTCGCCACGTGACCCTCATGATCTTCCCCTGGTATACAGGGATGATCACGGATCACGGAATGCAAACCGCTGGCTGACTCGAGACCGATAGCACAAGATTGGCTGACGACTAGCGCGCGAGGGCCACACCCGTTCCCATTCCGAACACGGTCGTTAAGCCTCGTAGCGCCGATGGTACTGCGATCGAGAGGTCGTGGGAGAGTAGGCCGTCGTCAGCCACCCCATTGAAAGCCCTGTTCTTGACTGGACAGGGCTTTCTTTTTTGCTACCCCCTGGGGACAAGCGGTGCGGTGCTAATCAATGACCCGTGGTGGTATCGCTACCGATCGGATGGTGGTGTGTCGGCGGCGATCAGCGCGCCGATCACGCGCTCGAGTAACTCGGGATAGTCCTTCGGATCGGTCGTCGCGATGTCGTGGAGCGACATCCCAAAGCGATCCATCATGGCGCCACGGTTTCCCGGCCGGCGTAGTACGCTTCGCGTGACATGCCCGTGGTACCCTCACCGAAGGTAAATCGTCCGACAACGACTCGACATAGAACTCGTCCTCACCGGAAACCGGCGTGGACGCTGCTGCGTATGGGAACTCCCCGGTGGTCTCGGCCCCGGGCTCCCGTAGCGCCGACGTCCGATCCGAAAGCCAAGTCATGTTCGCGAACTCGCCGTGGATGCTCGTCGCACGATCGGTAGTCTCTGCAATAGCCGCGCTATTCGCCCTCGGCGGATGCGGCCAAGTGGGGATTACGCTCGCCCCGGGTGATCTCTGGATCCGCGACGTCACCGTCATATCGCCGGAGCGCGAGGAACCGGCCCCGAACACCCACGTCGTCGTTCGGGGCGATCGGATCGTCTGGGTCGGTGCAGCGCCTCGGGAGTCCGACCGCGCCGGCATCACTGTGCTCGAAGGCGCCGGCCGATATCTCGTACCCGGGCTGATCGACGGACATGTGCATCTCGGCGCTGCCGTGCCCGGCATGGCGGCATCGGATCGGGCCGAGCACCCGGAGCTCGTCCAGGCGTACACCAATCAGCTCCCGAGGAGCTACCTCTACTTCGGGTTCACCACGGTCGTAGAGTTGGGCATCACCGACCAGGCCGCCCTGGATCGTGTCCGCTCGGCCGAACTCGGACCGACCGTGCTCGACTGCGGTGCCGCGCTGGTCGTGGCCAACGGGTATCCGATGCGTGCCTACCAGGTACCGGAGCGATTCGAGCGGTTCCCCAACTTCCTCTACGATGCGCGACAGGCGGAGTCGATCCCTCCGGCATTCGAGGCCGCAGCGCATACGCCGGAGGCGGCGGTGGAGCGGGTACGGACCGGCGGAGGACGCTGTCTCAAAGCCTTCTACGAGCTCGGCCCACCTGGTGCGCCGTTTCCCGTACCGACCGACACCATGCTGCGCCAGGCGCGCGACGCGGGCCGCCGCGCCGGTTTGCCGCTCCTCATGCACGCCAACTCGCTGGCGGCGCACCGGGTCGCAGCCGAGTTGGCGCCGGCGGCCGTGGCGCACGGGCTCTGGTTCTGGCCGGGACTTCTCGAACAACCGGGGCCTGAGGGGCTGCTGCCGGATACGCTCAGGACCCAGATCGACGCGGTACTGGACGCCCAACGGCAGGCCGGAGTCCGGTACATGCCGACCTTACGGGTCATCGCGAGCCTGCTGGATCTCAGGGACACCGCCTTTCTCGACCAGCCGGCGCTCGCCCGGGTCCTGCCGGCGGAGCTGATCGCGTGGTACCGGACCGACGCGGCGCGCGAGGTGGCTCTCGAATCCAACCCCGGCGGGCCGATGCACGAAGTCCTTCTCTCGGCCTCGAGGCTAGGTACACATTCGCTCGCGACGGCGAGCGGGCGGGGCGGACGCATCCTCTTCGGCAGCGACACGCCGTCGGGCAGCGTCTACACCAACCCTCCCGGGTTGAACGGATATCTCGAACTCCGCGCGATGGAGGCGGCAGGCCTGACGCCTCGCCAGGTCCTCGTCTCCGCGACCCTCGAAAATGCGCGGCTGTTCGATCCGGATGCGCTGGGAACGGTGGAAGTCGGGAAAGTGGCCGACCTCCTCCTGCTGACGGCGGATCCGCTCGCCTCGACTGCGGCGTTCGATGCGATCCATACGGTGATCACGCGAGGGCGGGCGATTCCGCGCGAGCGCCTCGCCGTCCCCGACGCAAAGTAGGATCAGGTAGGACGGCTCGGACGTAGGTGCCTGGCGATGGCCGGATCGAGCGTGAGTTTGGCGAGGCATCGGTGGGGTCTCGACCTGGGACTCGAGCACTAGCCCTCAACCAGAGCCAGTGTTGTGAAGCTAATTTGGGGCTCATAGCCGGTTACTCACAACTGAATGTAGAGTAACAATTTCGATAACGTGATGTCGTTCAGTTTCTCGTATTGCTGTAGATCTGTTGCAGCATACGCCGCCGGCTTACTGCTCGCTCCAGACTGCGAGACGATTGCCGCCAGGCTCGGTGAAATGGAACCGGCGACCTCCCGGGAAACTGTGCCGATCGGTGATGACTCCTCCTGCCGCAGTCACCGCTTGCTCGACCTGGTCCAGATCGGACGCATAGAGGACAACCAGCGGCAGAGCCCCAGGCGCACTCGAGCGATTGATCCCGGCGGTGAGCCGCCCATCTTCGAATGCCGTGTAGTCCGGACCGTGGTCGGTGAACGTCCAGCCAAAGGCCGTCTCGAAGAAACGCTTCGAGGCCTCCAGGTCACCGGTTCCGAACTCGATATAGTCGATCCGGCGATCGTGTTCCGATGGCATGGCGACTCCGTTGGCAACGGTGGAAGGTGGGGTGCCGGATAGTATCACTCCCACCACATCCCCCCGCTAGCCAGCAGTCGAGATCCGGTCTTGAGCGGCCGGGTCGTCGAACAGCGCGGTGGACAGATACCGCGCCGCGGAATCCGGAGCAATCATCGCCACCCGCGCGCCGGCGCCGAGTTCACGCGCCACCTGCGCAGCGACCCAGGCGATCGCGCCGCTCGACATCCCGACGAAGAGCCCCTCCTCCTTCATCAGCCGGCGCGCAAAGGGAAACGCGTCCTCCTCCCAGGCGGTCCGGATCTCATCGACGACTGAGCGATCGAAGTTGGGTGGCACGAAGCCGGGACCCATCCCCTGGAACTGATGCTGCCCGCGTTCGCCCCCGGACAGCACGGGTGAGCGGGCCGGTTCGACCGCGATGACCCGGGTTGCCGGGTTCTGTTCCTTGAGATAGCGGCCCACCCCGCTGATCGTTCCGCCCGTTCCCGAGCCGTAGACGAACGCATCGATCCGGCCATCCATCTGCCGGTATAGCTCAGGACCGGTCAGCCGGTAGTGGATGGCCGGGTTGGACGGATTGGCAAACTGGTTCGGCATCCAGGCGCCCAGGCGGTCGCGGATCCGTTCGGCCTCTTCGATGGCCGCCAGCATTCGCCGCTCCGGATCGGTCAGGACCAGTTCGGCGCCGTAACCGAGCAGCGTGCGTTTCCGCTCCTCGCTCATCGACGAGGGCAGGGTCAGGATCAGCCGGTAGCCGCGCGCGCTGGCGATCTGGGCCAGGCCGATCCCCGTGTTGCCGGAGGTCGGTTCGACGATGGTATCGCCCGGACGAAGCTCCCCCCGCGCCTCCGCGTCCTGAATCATCCCGAGCGCCGTCCGGTCCTTGATCGACCCGCCAGGATTGCTCCCCTCGAGTTTGACGAAGACGGCCGCGGCGCCGGTGGGGACAACCCGCCGAAGTTGGATTAGCGGGGTATTGCCGACCGCATCCTCGACGCGGTGGCCGGGAACGCCGACGGGATCTACGACCGCGGGAAACGACGATGACTGACTCACGATGCTCACCCCTTCAAAACACAAAGGCCCGCTTCGACCAGAGAAGCGAGCCACGATCAGCCTGATTGGCAGTATGCCGGAAACGAACGCTAGGCTGTCGAGGCGGCGTGCCGACAACACACGCCTCCGGCCCGACAACAGGCTCCAATTCCGACGACCACGAGTACCGGTTCCATCATTCGAGCCTAAGGCACCGGGGCAGGGCGGTCAAGGTCGAGCCGGGCCAAGGGCCACCAGACCGCCGCTACCGCTCGGGGCAAAGCCGTGCTTCATTACGTGAGGGCGACGAAGACGAGACGATCGTCGCCGGAGGACGGGGCGCTCGCTGAACCGGGCGCCCCTTTGTCGTCTCCGCGTCCCGCAACCCCCAGAGGAATTGTGAGTTTCAGGCTGTCAGCCCCCGCCGAGTCCGATGTCGTTCAGGTTCCCTCTCCCGTGCGCGAAATGCCGATCCCCGGTTTCCGGCGCGTTCCCTTTACCGGGGTAATCCACGCGACGGCCGAAGCAGCCCGGCGCGGCTACCGCGGGGGCGACCCGAGCTGGTGTAACCTGGGCCAGGGACAGCCGGAAGCCGGTCCGCTGCCGGGAGCGCCAGCGCGGGTCGGATCGATCGAGATTGCGCCGGACGATCAGGAATACGCGCCGGTCGCGGGGCTCTGGGAATTGCGCGAGGCGGTTGCTGCGCATTACAACAGCCAGTATCGTCGCGGTCTTCCGTCGCAGTACGGGCCTGAGAATGTCTGCATCTGCGGCGGCGGGCGGGTCTCGCTGGCGCGAACGGCCGCGGCACTTGGTCACGTCAACCTGGGGCACTTCCTGCCCGACTATACGGCGTACGAGGAACTGCTCGACGTCTTCAAGCTGTTCACGGCCATTCCGATTCTGCTCGACAGTGCTGCGGGCTACCACTTCAGCCGCGACGATTTGCGCCGGGAAATCGTGGGACGCGGCCTGTCGGTCGTGTTGCTGTCGAATCCGGCCAATCCGACTGGCCATGCCCTCTACGGCGATGAGCTTCGCCAATGGGTCGAGATCGGGCGGAATCTCAACTGCACGCTGCTGATCGACGAGTTCTACTCGCATTACAGCTGGGTGGCGTCGCCACCGCTCTCAGCAGCTGCGTATGTCGAAGACGTCAATCGCGACCCGGTGGTGCTGTTCGACGGGTTGACGAAGAACTGGCGCTACCCGGGATGGCGGTGCAGTTGGATCGTGGGGCCGGCCCCGGTCATCGAGGCGGTCTCGAGCACCGGATCATTCCTCGATGGCGGCGGCAGCCGGCCGACGCAGCGGCGCGTCATCCCACTGCTCGAGCCGGATCACGTCAAGGCCGAAGTGGCGGCGATCAGTGCGGCGTTCCGCCCGAAGCGCCATCTGATGCTCGATGGTTTGCGCCGCGCCGGCGTGCGGTTCGATATCGAGCCCGAGGGGACCTTCTATTGTTGGGGTGACGTGTCCGATCTCCCACCCACGCTGAGCACCGGGAAGGACTTCTTCCAATACGCTCTCGACAGGCAGGTCATCTGCGTGCCTGGCGAGTTCTTTGACGTCAACCCCGGCCGTCGCCGCTCGGGACGCCCGTCGCGATTCCGGCATTATGTGCGTTTCTCGTTCGGTCCCGAGATCGGCTCCGTGCGCGAGGGCGTGGCGCGGATCCAGGCGATGGTGCAGGAACACGGGGGCACGATCGCATCCTGATTGCAGCAGCGGAGCAACCGGCCCGTCAGTGCGTCATCGAACGGGCCGGCAGGATGCCATAACGCCCCATGTCGCGACCGGTGCCGGCCCAGCGAAACCGGACGGCAACGGCCGCGCTCCAGAAATGATGCCCGCCGTAGGTGTGCTCGATGCTGAAGATGCTCCCCGGCGCGCCGTTCGCGATGGCGCCGTGCGTCGCTTCCAGGACAATCGAGCCGCCGAACGGTGCCGGCGCGCGACTCGAAAGCTCCGCACCGACGGTGTGCAGCGTCCATCGAGTCTTGCCGAGCAGGGTATTCTCGAGGTGCGGGCGGGCGGTGCGGAACGGTTCGAGTCGTTCTTCCTCCGGACGATCGGTCCGCTCGCCCCGATAGTGGATTCGCGCTCGCCCCACCGACCAGCTGATCTCGCCCAGGGCCGACCGATACCGGAACGCGCCGTCCAGTTCCGAGGTCTGCGCCCACTCGGCCAGCGCTACGAGGTGACCGTCGCCCAGTGGCCGTTCGACCCGCATGCCGAGATGGAGTTTGTCGTGATCGGCGCCCGCGCCCGGACGATGCTCGGGAGACCGCACGGCCGCGGTTGATGCGGACACCTCGAACCCCGCAAACGGATGCGCCGTGGTGCGCACCGACCACGAATCGCCGAAGCGGCCGCTGATACGAGGCCATTGTGACGGAGATTCGGGCTCGTCTCCATTGAAGATGGCGGCCTCCGCCGTGAGTGGGCCGATTGCGAACTGCGCACCGAGCACGGCGCGTTCCAGGATCTGGGCGACGTGGTGGTTGACGGGATAACGAAGCGGTGCTCGCTGCATCGGATCGTCCGACCCGAACGGGACGAAGCCGCGGCCCAGGTAGGCGCCGGCGCGACAACGTACGCCGGCACACGCAAACGACGTAGCGGTTTCGAGCAGCAGTTCATGGACGTAGGCATGCGGATGCCGTCGGTCGACGAAGCCCTCACCCCAGGCGCCCATGGCGAGCTCGCCATCAGGCAGGGTCAACCCCTCGAGGTTGACGGTCGTGCGGACCGCGACCCCGCGAGGCCACTCGATCCGAGCGGTCAGGAGCGGGTGGATGACCTGCCAGGCCGATTGACCGGTACTCCCAGGTGATCGTTCGCTGGTGTGAAAGACGCCCGTCGCTTCCGCGCCAAGCCGAACCGCCTGGCCCACCAGTCGGACGGGCGAACCCACGACGAGGAGGCCGATCAGACCGGCACCAACGGCCCACCGGACCGGGCTGGCGAGCCGCGGGGCAGGAGCCATGGCCCGGGTACGAATGCGGACGCCGCTGTGGCGTTCCAGCGCATCGCGGAAAGTCACGCCCTGCAAGCTAACCGACCCGACTGCAGGGGGGCGATCGCTCGATTATTCTTCCAGGCTATGCCGCTTTGCGCTTCGACCGGACTTCCGTTGATGGTTCGATGACCCGATTTGGACGTGTCGCCCTCGCGGGTCGGCCCAATGTCGGGAAATCATCCCTGATGAACGCGCTGGTCGGCGAACCCCTCTCGATGGTGAGTCCGAAGGCGCAGGCGACGCGCCTTCCGGTGGTGGGGATTCGCACCGAAGGGGAGGCGCAGATTGCCTTCCACGATCTCCCGGGCCTGCTCGACCCTTCGTATCTGCTGCAGTCCCGGATGGTCGGCGTCGCCCTCAAGGAACTTGCGCAGGCCGATGTGGTTCTCCATCTCCATCCTGCGTCGGAAGCGCCGGCGCCGCCGCTCGCGAGCCTGCTGCCACCGGAGGCCAAAGTGCCTCGGAAGCAGATCACGGTCTACACCAAGGCGGACCTGGTACCCGACGGCGCCGAGGTGAGCGACGACGGCGTCTTCGTGTCGGCCGCGCAGGGGACCGGACTCGATCAGTTGCTCAACCGGATCACCGACCTGCTGCCCGAAGGGGACTGGGAGTATCCGGCCGACGATCTGGGCACGCAGCCGCTCCGGTTCTTCGTCGTCGAGTATCTGCGAGAGGCGGCGTTTCAGTACCTCGAGGACGAGCTGCCGTATGCGTTCACGGCCGACGTCGAGGAGTTCCAGGAGAATCGGGACCCCGTGTACATTCGGGCGACCTTGTACGTCGAACGTGACTCCCAGAAACGAATCCTGATCGGTACGCAAGGGCGGACCATCAAGGCCATCGGTCAGCATGCTCGCGAGCGCCTGGAGGGGTTGCTCGGGAGCCGGGTCTATCTGGAAACCTGGGTCAAAGTCCTGCCGCGCTGGCGGCAGTCTGCGGACCTGCTGACGCGGCTGGGATTCCCGGACCTTCATGAACGGAGGGACGCGCGATGAGTCTCGCGCCAGAATTGCTGGAGATCCTGGTCTGCCCGAAGTGCAAGGGCGACCTCGAATACCGGCCGGATGATCAGGTACTGATCTGCCATGTGTGCAAGCTGGGCTACCCGGTCGAAGACGACATTCCCGTGATGCTGATCGACGAGGCGCGTCCGGTATGACGGAGGTCGTCGATCGGACACTCTCGACCGCGAGAGGGCTTGCCGCGGAACATCGCCACGGCTTCGTGGGAACCGAACACCTGCTTGCTGCGCTGCTTGCCGATGATGCGAGCCTGGCGGCTACACTGTTTGCCAGCGCCGGGATCGAACCGGCCCGCGCGCGTCAGGAACTCCTGACCGGGCTCCGGCAGGGGCCGGAAGGGGAGTCGGCGGAACCGGCGCTCAGCCGCTTTGCCGAGCGGGTGGTCGAAGCCGCCCGCGCGGAAGCCGCCCGGGAAGGCCGCGAAACGGTCGAGGACCGGGACTTGTTGCGCCAGCTGCTGGTCCAGCCGAAGGGACGGATGTCCCAGCTGCTCAAGGCCGATCCCCGCGCGCCCGTGGCGTTGCGCGCAGCACTCGGCCTCCCGGAACCGGTGGTCGAGCCGCCGCCGGCGCCGAAAGCTGCGGAGGTAGCGCCTGGAAATGCGGAGCCGGCGGCCAAGCCCGCGGCCGAAGGACGCCAGGGTCGGGAACCGCGCGAGCCGCGTCCACCCCGAGAACCGCGGGAAAAGAAGCCGCGGGAGGACGGCAATACCGAAGGGCGAGCGGAAGCCAAGCGCGAAAAAGCGGAGCGCCCCAAACGGGAGGACGCCCGGCGCGACGAGGCCAAGGGCTCGTCGCCGCGCGGAGAGAACCGGGCCGACCGGCCGGCGCGGGAGCGCCCCGAATCGAATCGGCAAACGGCATCGGCTCGAGCGGCGGCAGCGCCGGTTGGCCCGCGTCGGGTGGCCCGCCCGCAGCCTACCTTCCGGTTCAGCCCGAGTTGGCTGCTCTTTCTGGGATTGCCCGCGGCGCTGGGTCTCTGGTACACGGGAGGAGATCCGCTGGCCATCCTGGTCGCGGCGGCCGTGGGTCTGGCGGCCTTTGCGGGGCTCGCCGGATACGTGGCTGAGGCGCTGACCGATCGCGCCGGCCCGACCATCGGCGCCGTGCTCCACGGAGCGTTAGGCAATATTGCGACCCTGGTCGTCGTCATCGTCGCGCTCGTGGCGGGCGCCGCCGATCTGGCGCAGGGGGCTCTGGCGGGCGCTGTCGTGGCCACCACGTTGCTGGTCCCGGGCTTGGCATCGCTCGTCGCCGGTGTCGATCCCTCGATGCGGACCAACCGCACGTTGCAGCGGCCCAATGGTCCGACGCTGGCGCTGGCCCTGATGGGACTCGCGGCCGCAACGCTCTTCGTGCGTCTCGCCGATCCGGCCACGACCTCCGCCGATCCGTCCTTCGGGATTGCGCCGGTCTTGCTGCTGACCTATCTGGCCGCCATCTGGCATGCCCGGAGGACCCGCACGGCGCTGTTCGGGCGGGGAGAGCATACCCCGGTTGCCCCGCCGTGGGGGCCGGGCACGGCCATCGGGCTGCTGGTGCTGGCGCTGGGCGGGCTGGTGGCGAGCGCCGGCCTGCTGGTCGGCGCCCTTCCGGCGGTGACCGCCCGGGGCGTTCCGTTCGGTCTCCTGGCGTTCGTGCTGATCCCGCTCGTGACGGCGGTGGCGGAGCGGGCTCCGGCGTTGAGCGCGGCGCGGCGTGGCCGGGTCGACCTGGCATTTCAGGGAGGCTGGGGCGCGGCGGTCCAGGGAGCCCTCGTTCTGGCCCCGCTGGCGGTCGCGGTCGGGGCGGGGCTCGGATCGGGAATGAGTCTTGTTCTGGGCAGGGTGGAGCTGTTGGGCCTGCTGGTGGCTGCCGGCGCCCTGACGGTGGTTTCCTCGGAAGAGGAGGCGGGGTGGTTCCGGGGGGTGCAGCTGGTCGCGCTCTACGCCGTGGTCGCGGTGGCGGCGCTGTTCATTTGACAGTCGGGTCGAACGCTCCTAAGTTGCCCATTTGTAACCTCTTACGGGATGTGACCTGGTGAGGAATCGCCCGACCATTCTCTACTTCGGGCCGGTCGGGCGACCGGTACCTGATCTGGTCCGCCGGTGGGCCACGGATCAGCGTTTTCCGGTAGAGGTGCTCGACGAACCGGATCAGGTCGAGTCGATCATCTTGCGGGGACACCCTTGCATTCTGCTGGTCGACGGCGACGCGACCAGCACCATCGGTACCGAATTAATTCGCCGGCTCAAGTCCGATTCGTTCACGGCCATCGTGCCGGCTCTGGTGCTCGGCGGGCAGCATCAGGCCGACAAGATGCAGCAGTGGTTCGCAGCCGGCGCCGATGAGATCCTGACCGATGTCTTCCCCCCGGAAGAGCAGCTGGCCCGGCTGGATGCCCTGCGCGTGCGCAGCCAGCGCGACGTGTCGGTCCATCCGTCGACCCGCCTGCCGGGCGCGCCGGAGATCGATCGGGAAATCCGCCGCCGGCTCGAGAACGATCAGGAATTCGCGGTCTGCTACGCCGACCTCGATCATTTCAAAGAGTACAACGACCGCTACAGCTACTACGACGGCGATCGTGTCATCTACATGCTCTCGCGCATCCTCCACGATGTCGTCAAAGGCGTGTTGGGTCCGAACGGCTTCGTCGGCCACATCGGGGGCGATGACTTCATCTTCATCATCCCCGCGGCCGAGATTAGCTTGGTCTGTACCGAGATCCTGTCGGTCTTCGATACGCTGGTGCCCTATCAGTACAACGAACAGGACCGGCGGGCCGGGTATTACTTCGGCAAGGACCGGCGGGGACAACTGCACCGGGTGCCGTTGATGACCCTCTCGGTCGGGATCGTCACCAATCGCCATCGTTCCTTTGCGCACCCGGCGGAGGTCAGCGAACTGGCGACCGAGATGAAGAGCTATGCCAAAACGCTGCCCGGATCGGTCTTCGTGGTCGACCGTCGTCAGACCCGGACCGGCGACGACCGCGCCGGGCGGTAGAGGCTCCGTATGAACGCAACGTGTACATCCTGCCAGACCGTTTTCCGCGTCGACCCGGCCAAAGTTCCGGCTGCCGGGGTGCGGGCGCGCTGTTCGGTGTGCAGCGGCATTTTCTGGGTTCGGGTGACCGAACTGGTTCCGGCCGCGGCGGCACCTGTCGCTGCCAAGCCCGCACCGGTATCCGAGCCGACGCCTGCTGAGGCTGCTGCCGGGGTCGATTCGACTCGCGACGAGGCGCTGACCTCGCCGTTCGGAGAGTCGTTCGACGACTGGCACGCCCGGACCACGGCCCCGGCGGTCGCCGATGCCATCGAGGAGCGTCGGTCCCGTGAGCCGGAGATCCCGGCGCCGTGGCCCGAGTTTCCGCCGGAGCCGGTCGCTCCGGTGGTGCCACCGGTCGTCGAATCCGCCCCGCCTGCGCCGGTCGCAGCAGCGCCGAAGGCAGCGGAGTTCCCGCCGGTTCCGCCGGTCGTCACGAGTCCGAGTCTGGCACCGCCGGCAGTGGGTGGGACTCCGCCCGCCACGCGACCGTTCGAGCCGGCAGCCGCGGTCTCGGATACCGCGCTTCCGCCCATTGCGCCTCCGGTCACGGCCCCGCGGACACCGATAGCGCCCGCAGTTCCGGGCAGCATCGCACGGGCGCCCGCTGCGGCCGTTCCGCCCCTCTCGACGCCCTTTCCGGCAGCGGCTCCCGCCATGCCTCGGCCCTCAGCAGCGGCTCCGGCTGCGGGCGCGCGGAAGGTCCGGGTCAATCCCTTCATGAGTCAGGATCCGTCGGCCAAGGCGCGGCGGCTGGCTCGCGCCCTGATCTCCGACATGGTGGTGTATCATCCCGCCAAGCGCCGCGAAGGGTTGCAGCGCAACACGCTCAAGTCGCTCTTCGAGGAGGAGATCAAGAAGAGCTGGGAGGAGTACATCGATCAGGTCGGTCGCGAACTGGCCGAGTCGACGCCGTATTTCCATGAGGCGCTGAACGAAATCCTGGCAGACGGACAGGCGCTTTTCCCATAGGAGAGGCCGGGGTTTCCCGGCTATATTGTGACGGATGAGCCGACCTTCGAAACTCTCGATGGTCGGCTCGATCGTTTCCATGAATGGGAAAGGAATTGCCAGATGTCGAATCTCACCGATCGTCTCGCCGCGCTCGACCGTCGCGCCACCGAACTGCGAGACTTTCTTTGACTTGCCTGGCAAAGCACGGCGGTTGGAAGTACTGGAAGGTGAGCAGCTCGGTCCGGGATTCTGGTCCAACCAGGAACGGGCGCGCGAGGTCGTTCAGGAGGTCAAGGCGCTCAAGGGCTGGCTGACGCCGGGCAGCGAGATTGCGCAGCGCCTGACGGATGCCAAGGGCCTGGAGGAACTCCTCGAGGTCGAGCCGGATGAAGGCCTGACCGAGGAACTCGGCCACGAAGTCGACCGACTGGAAAAGGCGGTCGCGGCATTCGAACTCAAGTCGATGCTGCAGGGTCCGGATGACATGCGGAACGCGCTGCTCACCATCCATCCGGGAGCGGGCGGGACCGAGTCGCAGGACTGGGCGGAGATGCTGACCCGGATGTATCGTCGCTGGGCCGAGCAGCACGGCTATCGGGTCAAAGTGCTCGATCTCGAACCGGGCGAGGAAGCGGGGATTACCTCCGCGTCGCTCGAAATCGAGGGCGACTACGCCTACGGCTTTCTCAAGGCGGAAAAGGGAGTGCATCGCCTGGTGCGGATCTCGCCGTTCGATTCGCAGGCGCGGCGGCACACCTCGTTTGCGTCGGTCTTCGTCTATCCGGATATCGACGATACCATCGATATCGACCTGCGCGATGAAGACATCAAGATGGATGTCTTCCGCGCGTCCGGCGCAGGCGGGCAGCACGTCAACAAAACGTCGTCGGCCGTCCGCCTGACCCACATGCCGACCAAAATCGTGGTGTCGTGCCAGCAGGAGCGCAGCCAGCACAAGAACAAGGAAACGGCCATGAAGATGCTGCGCGCCGCGTTGTATCAGCGGAAGCTCGAGGAGCAGGAAGCGGAGAAGGCCAAGGTGGAAGCGACCAAGACGGATATCTCCTGGGGCAATCAGATCCGGTCGTATGTCTTTCAGCCGTACACCATGGTCAACGATCATCGGACCGAACTCAAGGTGAGCGATGTCCAGGGCGTCATGGACGGTGATCTGGACGAGTTCATTCATATCTATCTCAAGCGGTTCGGAGGATCGGCGGCGTGACGCAAGGCGACGAGCGGACTTATGTCGAGGCGGCGCGGCGGGAATCGCGAGCGGCGCTCGAAGCCATGGGCGAGAATCCGTATGCCTATCGGTTCGACCGAACCCATCAGGCCGGTAAGATCGCCGCCTTGTATGACGACGCCATGGGCGAGCAGGGGCCGGAGGTCAAGGCAGCTGGCCGAGTGGTCGCGCTTCGTTCGCAGGGGAAAACCACCTTTCTGCACCTCGAAGATCAGACCGGCCGGGTCCAGGTCTACTTTCGGCAGGACGCGCTGGGCGATCGGTACGCCGTCGTCAGGCAGATCGACCTCGACGATTTCATCGGGGTCTCGGGGGCGCTCTTCCGGACCAAGACGGGCGAAGTCACCATCAAAGGCGCGAGCGTCCAGTTCCTCACCAAGAGTCTGAAGCCGCTGCCGCGGGGCAAGGTGCAGACGACCGACACCGGTGAAACGGTGACCTATGGCGGCGTGGCCGACCCGGAGTTTCGCTACCGGCAACGGTATGCCGATCTGGCGGTGCATCCCGAGGTCCGCCGGGTCTTCGTGCTGCGCGCCGAGGCCATCAAGTTCATCCGGCGGTTCCTGGACGAACGCGGCTTCCTGGAAGTGGAAACGCCGATCCTCCAGTCGCTCTACGGTGGCGCCTCGGCCCAGCCGTTCGTCACCCACCACAATGCGCTGGACATGCCGCTCTACCTGCGCATTGCCGACGAGCTCTATCTCAAGCGTCTCATCGTCGGCGGGTTCGACCGCGTCTACGAAATCGGACACGACTTTCGGAACGAGGGCATGGACCGGACCCACAATCCGGAATTCACCATGCTCGAGTTCTACGCGGCCTACATGGACTACACGGACATGATGGCCATGATGGAATCGATGCTCCCGGCATTGGTCCAGCACTGTCACGGGACGACCTCGATCGAGGTCGGAGGGCGTACCATCGATTTTACGCCGCCCTGGCAGCGGGTCTCATTCGTCGAGGCCATCGAAGAACGGTCGGGGCTCGCCCTCACGACGGCCACCGAGGCCCAGATGCGCGACCGCCTGGTGCGCGCGGGCGAACCGCGCGAGGCCGTCGATACCATGACGGGCGGGCGCCTGCTCGACGAACTCTTCAAGACCTTCGTCGAGCTGGAACTGGTTCAGCCGACCTTCGTCGTCGATCATCCGGTCTCGATTTCGCCGCTGGCCAAGGTCCATCGTTCGAAGCCCGGTGTCGTCGAGCGATTCGAGCTCTTCGTCAACACCAAGGAAATCGCCAACGCCTTCAGTGAGCTCAACGATCCCGACGATCAGCGCGCCCGGTTCGAGGATCAGGTGCGGCAGCGCGCCGCCGGCGACGACGAAACCCAGCCGTACGATACCGACTACATCCGGGCGCTGGAGTACGGTATGCCGCCGACCGGAGGGCTCGGCCTCGGTATCGACCGGCTGGTCATGCTCCTTGCCGACCAAGCGTCGATCCGGGACGTGATTCTCTTTCCGGCCATGCGTCCCGAAGGGGCCGGCCCGGGGTGAGCGCGCCTCGACGCTCCTGGTGGCCCGATCCGCTCGAGCGGCGGGTCGCGCTGCGCTATCTGGCGGGCCGGAAATCGTCGCGCTTCGCGAGCCTCAACACCAAGATCGCCATTGCGGGTGTGGCCATCGGGGTGGCCGCGCTGATCGTTGTCTTAGGAATCATCAACGGTCTCAGGAACGATTTGCGCGACAAGATCCTGGTCGGTAATCCGCACCTGCACGTGCTGACGTTCGGCGCCAATCTCCGGGTCAACGACTGGCGTGCCGTTCTCGATTCGGTCCGTAAGGACCCGGATGTCGTTGCGGCCGCGCCGGAAGTCCTGGTGAAAACGCTGGTCCTCAACAGTGCCAACTATCCGGCCGCCGCCGATGTGATCGGGCTCGACCCCGATACCGGCGCGGTTTCCGTCACCTCGCTGCCCAAGGCAATCTCGGACGGTGCGCTCGACTTCCGAACCACCCAGGATACCGTCGACGGCGGCATCATCATCGGTTACCGGCTGGCCAATCGGTTGTCGACCTACGTCGGCGACGTCGTCTCGCTGATTTCGCCGAACGACGTCCAGAACCGCAACCGGGCGCTCGGTGTGCCCACGGTGCGGCCCTGGCTCTTCGAGGTGGTCGGCACCTTCAACACCGGGATGTACCAGTACGATGACGAGTTCATCGTGATGCGGCTGTCGGAAGCCCAGCAGTTTGCCGGCCTTGGTACCGCGGTCTCGGGCATTCAGGTCCGGGTACGGGACCCGTGGAAGGCCCAGGAGGTGGGGCGCCGGATCGAGACGCAACTCGGCTATCCGTACCGCACCATTGCGTGGCAAGAGCAGAATCAGAGCCTCTTCGGCGCCATGCAGCTCGAGAAGCTGGGGATGGCACTGGTCATCACGTTCATCAGCGTGGTGGCGGCGTTCAACATCATCGGCACGTTGACGATGATCGTCGGCGAGCGGACCCGCGAGATCGGCATTCTGCTGGCCATGGGACTTCGCCCGGCGTCGATCGGCCGCATCTTCGTGGCGCAGGGAGCCACCATCGGCGTGGTCGGGACCGGCCTCGGGCTGATCCTGGGCTTTACGGTGGCATTCGTGCTCGACGGAAGCCAGTTGATCCGCATCGATCCGTCGATCTACTTCATCGATCATCTGCCGGTGCATATCGAGCCGTTCGACGTCATCGCCATCATGATCGTCAGCCTGGCCATTGCGCTGGCTGCGACCATTCCGGCCTCGCGGTTCGCGTCGCGCCTGCAACCCGTCGAAGCGATCCGCCACGAATGACACCCGTCGTCGAAGCAATCGGGGTCGGGAAGACCTACGTCGGTGGCGACGGAACACCGATCAGGGTTCTCGACGGGCTCGATCTGGCGATTCACCCGGGGCAGTTCCTGGCCGTGGTCGGCGCCAGCGGGGCCGGGAAGAGCACGCTGCTGCACATGCTTGGTGCGCTCGATGCGCCCGATCAGGGCCAGGTGCGCATCGAAGGCACCGACGTCGGGACCTTGTCCGTCGAGGAGCGGGCGCGCCTCCGGAACATCAGGATCGGCTTCGTCTTCCAGTTTCATCATCTGCTGCGCGACTTCACCGCCGTCGAAAACGTGATGATGCCGCTGCTGATTGCCGGCGTCTCCGCTGCCGAAGCGGAGACGCGCGCGGCCGCCGTGCTCGAGCAACTGGGCCTCGGCGCTCGCTTGCGTCACTATCCGGCTCAACTCTCCGGGGGGGAGCAGCAGCGGGCGGCGGTCGCGCGTGCTGTGGTACCGGCGCCGGCCATCGTGCTGGCCGACGAACCCTCGGGCAACTTGGACCCGCACAACGCGGCGGTCCTGCACGAGGTGCTGGCCGGGGTCCGCGATCAGTTCCGCACCGCGGTGGTGGTCGCGACGCACAATCGCGATCTGGCCAATCGCGCCGATCAGATCCTCCGACTGGCCGAGGGCCGCCTGACGGTCGAATCGGGAGCGGCGGAGCCGGCGTCATGACGCTGTGCAGCTACTGCCACGAGCGCGAAGGGGTCATCAAGCTGACCCAGATCGTCGGCGGACAGGTCGAGACGGTCCAGCTCTGCGCTCAGTGCGCAGCGGAGAAGGGGATTCAGACACCCGCGACGATGGAGGACACCCCGATCGGCGGACTGCTGGCTGCGCTCTCCCTCGAAACCGAGGTGGCCGCATCCGACGCTACCGCCGAGAGCCCGGTCTGCCCGGGGTGTGGCGGATCGCTCCAGGACTTTCGCGAGTCGGGCCGGCTCGGCTGTGGACAGTGTTACGACACCTTCGGCGAGCCGCTGCGGGAGTTGTTGCGACGCCTGCACGGTTCTGCGCATCACACGGGGAAGGCCTATCACGCACCGGGCACGCCGGCGCGCGAAATCGAGGCCGAATCGATCGACCGGCTGCGAGAGCGGCTCAAACGCGCCATCGAGCAGGAACAGTTCGAGCTGGCTGCGGAGCTGCGTGACCGATTGAAGGAGCGGGAATGATCGATCTCGATCTGTTGCCCGATGGCGGTCTCGGATGGCTCGAAGCGAGTGGGCCAGCCAGTCATCTGGTCCTCTCAACCCGCGTCCGGTTGGCGCGGAACCTGGCGGATCGGCGATTCGGCGCGCGAATGGACGCGGCGGAGCGGCGAGAGGTGCTCGACCAGGTCATTCAGGCCGCCGGAACCACGACCGGGCTGGGTCACGCCCTGGTCGTCCGACCCGACCAGTTGGAGGAGTGGGACAATCGGCTCCTGCTCGAACGGCATCTGATCAGCCGCGAGCTCGCAGGGTTGGGTGACCGAAATTCGATCACAACAACCCGGGCATTGTTGCTGCAGAATCGGGCGGCGGTGATGGTCAACGAAGAAGATCACCTGCGGCTCCAGGTGCTCGCTTCGGGGGTGGATTTTGGGGCCTGCTGGCGTGAGGTCGAGGGGCTGGACACTGAACTGGGGCAACGACTTGCCTTCGCATTTCATTCGGCGTTCGGTTACCTTACCTCGTGCCCTACCAACGTCGGAACGGGGCTCCGGGCATCGGTCTTGATCCATCTGCCGGGGCTCGTGCTGACGAAGGAGATCAACAAAACGTTGCACGGTCTCACCAAGATCGGGTTGACGTACCGGGGTCTCTACGGAGAGGGCAGCGAGGTGGTCGGCAACTTCTTTCAGTTGTCGAACCAGACCACCTTGGGCAAGAGCGAGGGAGAGCTATTGGAGCACCTGGGCACGATCGTGCAGCACGTGATCGGAGTCGAGGAGCGGGCTCGTCAGGTGCTCTTGCGTGATGCGCCGGCGGTACTCGAAGACAAGTGCTGGCGGGCGTTCGGCTTGCTGCGCTATGCGCGCTCGCTGAGCTTCGAAGAAACGATGAACCTGTTGTCCGGCGTGCGGCTCGGTGTGAGCCTCAAGGTGATTCCAAACGTCGGAATGTATGCGCTGAACAAATTGCTGGTGTTCAGCCAGCCGGCCCACTTGAATGCCAAGGCGGGCCGGTTATTGGATGAGGAAGAGATGGCAATCCGTCGGGCGGAGTTCGTCCGCTGGACGTTGGAAGAGGAAGTCCGACGCGGGCAGGGAGCATGAACGGCTATAACTTCACCGACCGGGTGCGTAAGGTCCTCCAGATGGCGCGGGAGGAAGCCGCACGTTTGCACCACGAGTACGTGGGGACCGAGCACATTCTGCTTGGCCTGATTCGAGAGGGCGAAGGGGTCGCAGCCGCCGTGCTGACCAACCTGAACGTCGACCTCGAAGAGATCCAGCAGAAAATCGAGGAGACGGTCAAGAAGGGGAAAGCCTCTTCGGCGCCGGGTCCCGATCTGCCGTATACCTCACGGGCCAAGAAGGTGCTCGAGCTTGCGATGACGGAAGCGCGCGAGCTCAACCACTCCTACGTCGGCACCGAGCACCTGCTGCTCGGTCTGCTGCGCGAAGAGAAGGGCATCGCGGCGCAGGTCCTGACCGACGCGGGCGTCACGCTCGAGCAGTCGCGGGCCGAGACGCTTCGCCTCCTGGGCAGCGACATGCCGCCGCAGACGTCGACCGCGGCGCCGTCGACTCCCGCCGCGAGCGCGGCGACCCCCAAGTCGGAAAAGAAGTCGAAGACGCCGGCGCTCGATCACTTCTGCCGTGATCTGACGCAGCTGGCAGCCGAAGGCCAGCTCGACCCGACCGTGGGCCGGCAGAAGGAAATCCAGCGGGTCATGGAGATCCTGGCTCGGCGCAAGAAGAACAACCCGGTCCTGATCGGCGAACCCGGCGTCGGCAAGACGGCCATCGTCGAGGGGCTCGCCATCATGATCGCCACGGGCACCTGCCCGGACGTGCTGCGCGACAACCGGGTGCTCTCGCTCGACATGGCCGCGGTGATTGCGGGTACCAAGTATCGCGGGCAGTTCGAAGAACGGCTCAAGGCCGTCATGAACGAGATTGCCCAGAACAAGAACATCATCCTGTTCATCGACGAGCTGCATACGCTGGTCGGGGCCGGTGCCGCCGAGGGCGCCATCGATGCCTCGAACATGCTCAAGCCGGCGCTGGCGCGCGGGGAACTGCAGTGCGTCGGAGCCTCGACGCTCAACGAGTATCGCAAGTACATCGAGAAGGACGGTGCGCTCGAGCGGCGCTTCCAGGCCGTCATCGTCGACCCGCCGACCGTCGAAGAGACGATCGAGATTCTCAAAGGGCTGCGCAAGAAGTACGAAGATCACCATCGCGTCAGCATCCCTGATGCCTCGCTGGTGGCGGCGGCGGAATTGTCGGAGCGGTATATCACCGACCGGTTCCTGCCGGATAAGGCCATCGATGTGATCGACGAGGCCGGCGCCCGTGCGCGCCTGGCGACGCAGGCACCGCCTCCGGAGCTGTCGGAGCTCAAGGCGGAGCTCGAGAAGGTCAATCAGGAAAAGGAAAACGCGGTCCGCGACCAGAACTTCGAGCGGGCAGCCGCGCTGCGCGACTCCGAGCGCGACCTGCAGAACAAGATCCGCCTCAAGCAGGAAGAGTGGGAGCGCGATCGGCAGAGCCGCCGTCCGGTCATCGATGAAGAGGCCATCGGCTTCATCGTCTCCCGCTGGACCGGCATTCCGCTCACCCGGCTGCAGGAAGCGGAGACCGCTCGGTTGCTGCGGATGGAGGACGAAATCCACAAGGCAGTGGTCGGGCAGGAAGAAGCGATCCAGGCCGTGTCCCGTGCCATCCGGCGTTCGCGCGCGGGGCTCAAGGACCCGCGGCGTCCGATCGGCTCGTTCATCTTCTCCGGACCGACCGGCGTCGGGAAAACGGAGCTGGCGCGGTCGCTGGCGCAGTTCCTCTTTGCCGATCCGAGCGCCCTGATCCGGGTCGACATGTCGGAGTACATGGAGAAGTTCTCGGTATCCCGCCTGATCGGCGCGCCTCCGGGCTACGTCGGTTACGAGGATTCGGGCACTCTGACCAAGGCTGTCCGTCGGAAGCCCTATTCGGTGGTGTTGCTCGACGAAATCGAAAAGGCGCACCCGGATGTCTTCAACCTGCTGCTGCAGGTGCTCGACGAGGGCCATCTGACCGATAACTACGGCCGCGTCATCGACTTCAAGAACACCGTGCTGATCATGACGTCGAACGTAGGCGCGCGTGACATCTTCAAGTCGAAGTCGCTTGGCTTCCATCAGCAGAGCGCGGCGGCATCGTTCGCCAAGATCGCCGAGACGGTCAAAGAAGAGATTGCCAAAGTCTTCAACCCGGAGTTCCTGAACCGGGTCGACGACGTGATCGTGTTCCATCCGCTCGAGAAGGAGCACATCGAGCAGATCGTCACGATCCTGCTCAAGGACCTCGACCGGCGGGTGGGCAACGATGTGCGGCTCACGCCGGCCGCCACCGACTTCCTGGTGACCAAGGGATACGACCAGACCTACGGCGCTCGGCCGCTCAAGCGGGCGATCCAGAAGTACATCGAAGATCCGCTCAGCGAGCGGCTCCTGGCCGGCGAGATTACGCGGGGCGAGGAACTCGAGATCGATCTCGCACCGGAAGGCGATAAGCTCGTTTTCCGGGCCCTGTCCGGCTCGTCGCTGTAAGGAGCTTTCGGTGGTGAGTTCCGGTCGTGTGGCCGATCCGTCTTGTCGAGGACGCGGACGATGGCATCATGCCGTCGTCGCGCTCCTCGCGCTGTTGTTCCTCCCCGTGCTCACGGCACCGTTGGCGGCGCAGGAGCCCGATCCGATCCAGGAAATCCTGGTCGACAGCATCGTGGTGCGCGGCAACCAGCGCTTACAGCCCGATGAGATCGTCACGTTTTCGGGCATTCAGATTTTTCAGACCCTCAACTACCGAGGGGTCCAGCGTGCCATCACCAGCCTGTATCAGACCGGGCAGTTCGATGATGTCCGGATCGAAGCGCAGGAAGTGGACGCGCTCAATATCGTGACCATCGTCGTGCGCGAGCGTCCGACGCTCAGTCGCTGGTCGCTCCGCGGGGTCGAGAAGCTCGAGTTGTCGGACGTCCGGAAGAAGGTTGCCGTCCTGGAAGGGCGCCCGGTCGATCGGGTGGCCATTGCCCGGTCGGCCGCTGGCATCGACTCGCTCTATCAGCGGAAGGGATACTACGCCGTCCAGGTCGAGGTCGAAGAAACCCGCAGCGATTCGGCCAATGCCGTCGACATTGCCTTTGTCGTCAATGAAGGCAATCGGGTGGTGATCAGCCAGGTCGTCATCGAGGGCAACGAGCGCTTCAAGGACAGCGAAATCGTCAAAGGCATGTCGTCGCGTCCGGAAGGATTCTGGTGGTTCCGGAAGGGCGAGTACACCGAGGATCGGGTCCAGGACGATCTGCGCAACCGGATTCCGCAGTGGTACGCTAATCGGGGATATGTCGATCTGCGCGTGCTCCGAGACACGCTGGTTGCTGATACCGTGCCGGGCAAAGCCATCCTCAAAGTCGAGATCGATGAGGGCCAGCCGTACAAGGTCGGCACCTTCGATATCATCGGTAATCGCCGGTTCTCAGCCGACGAACTGAGCCTGTACTATCCGTTCGGTCTGGCCATCGTGGCGGGCAGCGGTGTCGCCGCCGACGTGGCATTCAGCCGGGCGGATTGGGAAGGCGCGACGGACAAGGTCCGCGATCTGTATTCGAACAACGGCTACATCATGGCGCGGGTCGAGCCGGAAGAGGTTCGTCGCACCGGCGCCGATGGCCAGCCGATCGTGGACCTTCGCTGGCGGGTCTACGAGGGACAGCCCGCGACGATCAACAAGATCACCATCGTCGGCAACGAGGTGACCCACGAGCGGGTCATCCGTGAACAGATCGTGCTGGTCCCCGGGATGACGTTCAATCGCGACATGCTGATGCGGTCGTATCAGAACATCTCCAACCTCAACTTTTTCGAGCAACCGCTTCCGGGGCCGGAAGTCGAGCAGGCGGAGAATGGTATCGACGTCGACATCACGTTCCGGGTCAACGAAAAGAGTACCGGCAACGTCAATTTCGGCGCGTCGGTCGGCCAGGGCGTCGGGGTCGGCGGGTTCCTCGGTCTCGAAGAGCCGAATCTGTTCGGCAAAGCCAAGCGGGGCCGGATCCAGTGGCAGTTCGGGGCCAACATCAACGACTTCAACCTGAGCTATTCCGACCCGGCGATCCGTGACAGCCGGTTCTCGGGCACGCTCACGCTGTTCAACAGCCGCCAGCGCTATACGGTGGGTGACCTGGGCCGGATCCGGCGGGAAGGGGCCAACCTCCAATTCGGCTTCCCGTTCTTCGGCTCGCGCTATACCCGCGTCTTTGCCAGCTACGGATTCCAGCGCAACCGGTTCACCGACATGCCTGCGGACCTGGCGGATCAATATCGGTGCGACGACAACTGCGTCCGTTCGTCGCTGGGGCTCAGCCTGGTTCGCGATACCCGGATCGGTTTGCCGTTCCCGGTCGCGGGGACCTCGATTACCACCTCGTTCGAGTACAACGGCGGGTTCCTGGGCGGCAGCGGCCAGTATCAGAAGATCGATCTCGATGGCGCCTGGTACGCACCGCTCGGCCGAGCCGGCGGCGATGCCTTCGGCGGCGGAATCCAGTTCACCTTCGGCTTCAAGGCCAAGTCCGGATTCGTCTTCGGCACGGTCGGACCGTTCTTCTACGAGCTCTATTCGCTGGGCGGCGTGCAGTACGGCATTCCGCTCCGTGGTTACGACGAGTTTGCCGTGACGCCGCTGGGCTACAATCCCAGCGCGCGAGGCACCAGCGTACGCCCGGATGCGTTCGGTAAGTCGTATGCGACCTTCACGGTCGAGGCCGGCGCGCGGCTGTCGCAACAGTTTTACGTCAACATCTTCTCCGACGCGGGTAACGTCTACGGACGGGCCCGGCAGTACAACCCGACTCGGTTGTACCGCAGTCTGGGCGCCGGTGTTGCGCTGATTTCTCCGCTCGGGCCGATCGGCATCGACGTGGCGTACGGCCTCGACCGTACCGACGCGGCCGGGCGCCCCGATCCGGGATGGCAGTTGCACTTCCGGCTGGGCAATTTCTTCTAGATGGCTGCACACTCACACCACCCCCTCTGGGTTGGAGGATCGACGATGTCGCTGGTTCGGTTCGTATTGATGTCATCCACCGTTCTGGCCCTGGCGGGAGTCGCATCTCCGCTCGCCGCGCAGGCGGCGCCGCCCGCGGCGCAACAGCCGCGACCGACGAACGCTCAGCCGACCGGTGCGTTCAAGATCGCGTTCATCAACGCCGGCGCGTTGCTGCGCGGTATGCCGGGTTACGCGGCGGCGGAGAGCCTGTTTACGCGGGAAGCGACCCAGATCCGCAGCGAGGCGGAAAAGCTGCGCGCCGCGTTCGATTCGTCCGTTGCGACGTATCAGCAGAGCCAGGCCATGATGACGCCCAGCAACCGCACGGCCCGTGAGCGGCAGTTGCAGGCGCAGGGCGATTCGCTGCAGGTCAAACTGCAGGCGCTGCAGACCAAGCTTGGAACTCGGCAGCAGGAACTGATGACGCCGATGGAGCAGCGGCTCCGCGCCATCATCGAGGGCGTCCGCGCCGAAGAGAATATCGCCCTGATCCTCGACATCGGGGCGGAAGAGTCGGCCAATATCATTACCTATGATCGGTCGCTCGACATTACCCTCAGGATTGCGCAGCGATTGGCGCAGACCCCCCCCGGCTGACGTGACCACTGCCGCGGGGTCCCTGACCGCGGCGGCCGTTGCCGAGCTCGTCGGGGGCCGCCTCGAAGGGGATGGAACTGTGCAACTCCGCGCCGTGGGCCCGCTCGATCGGGCTCACGGCGATGCGCTTTCGTTCCTGGCATCTTCCAAGTACATCGAGCAGTTCGTAACGAGTCGCGCCGGGGCGGTGCTGGTGCCGCTCGATCTCCCGGCCGAGACGCCGGGACCGGCGACCCGGATCGCGGTACGCGACCCGGCAGGGGCTATCGCTCGTGTCGTTACCGCGCTCTTTCCGCTGCCGCGTCCGACCCCGGGAATCGATCCGTCGGCTCGCATCGGGACGGGGTGCCAACTGGGCGCCGACGTGTCACTCGGTGCGCATGTGGTGCTGGGTGAGGGTGTGGTATTGGGCGACCGGGTCGTCCTCGCCGCGGGTGTCGTGCTCGAACCGGGCGTCCGGATCGGAGACGACAGCGTGCTCGATCCGCATGTGGTCTGCTATCGCGGCACCGACATCGGCAAACGGGTCCATATCAAAGCCGGCGCGGTGTTGGGTGGAACCGGCTTTGGCTTCATCTCCGATCGGCAGGGGCACCATCCCATTCCCCATGTGGGCGGTTGCCGAGTCGAGGATGACGTCCAGATCGGCGCCAACAGCTGTATCGATCGCGGCAGCATCGGCGATACGGTCATCGGCGCCGGCACCAAACTCGACAACCATGTCCACGTCGGGCACAATGCCCGCCTTGGCGCTCGCTGCCTGCTCATGGGCGGTGTCGTCGTCGCGGGAAGCGCGAGGGTAGGGGATGACGTGATCCTCGCGGGTCATAGTGCCATCGGTGGACATTTCACGGTGGGCGATCGGGCCCGCGTCGGCGCCAAAGCGGGGGTCATCTCCGAGGTGCCGCCCGGTACCGATGTGAGCGGATTTCCCGCTCGGCCGCACCGTGAGTTTCTCCGTGCACAGGCGGCGCTCTACCGGCTCGCGCCGCTGGTGGCCGAACTCGAAACCATCGTTAAAGATCGAAGGCAGGATGGCTAGACGAACCTTGAAGGACGTGGCAACGCTGACCGGGACCGGCCTGCACACTGGTGCCACTACCACGGTTCGCTGTATGCCCGCATCGTCGGGAACGGGGATCCGTTTCCGGCGGATCGATTTGCCTGGTGCGCCCGAATTTGCCGCCAGGATCGATGCGGTCGAAGCGACGGAACGGCGGACCGCGATCGGGCAGGATGGCGCAACGGTTCACACCGTGGAGCACCTGCTGGCCGCGGTTGCTGCGCTCGAACTCGACGACCTGCTGATCGAAATCGACGGGCCCGAAGCTCCCATCCTGGACGGGTCGTTTGCACCGTTCCTGGCGGCGTTGGAAGAGGCGGGCACCGCGGAACAGGAGGGAACGCCCGTCGTTCTCACGGTCACGGCGCCTTTTACGGTCACCGTCGGCGACGCGAGTTACATCGTGTCGCCCGCCAAAGCGCTTCGGATCACCACGACCATCGAATGGCCGCATCCCCTGATCGGCCGGCAGGTCGGTGCGTACGACCTGACGCTGGATGAGTTCCGCCGGGAATTGGCGCCCGCCCGCACCTTCGGGTTTGCCCATGAACTCGACGGGCTGCGCGCCAAGGGCCTGCTCAAGGGCGGGACCCCGGCGTCGGCCGTGGTGTTGTCGGAATCCGAGGTCCTGACCGGTCCGCTCCGCTGGCCGGACGAATTCCTGCGCCACAAGGCGGGCGACATCGTGGGCGATCTGGCGCTCACGGGTGCTCGGATTCGCGCCCACATCGTGGCTACGCGGCCGAGCCACGAGGGGAACGTGGCGCTCGCGCGAACGCTGATTCGTACCGCGGCGTCGAACGGCCAGGTGCTCGATATCGGCCGGATCCTCGAAGTGATTCCGCACCGGTACCCGTTCCTGCTGGTCGATCGGATCATCGAGATCGAACCGCGGAAACGCGTGGTCGGAATCAAGAACGTCACCATCAACGAGCCGTTCTTCCAGGGGCATTTCCCGAACCATCCCGTCATGCCGGGCGTCCTGATCGTCGAATCGATGGCGCAGACCGGCGGGATGCTTCTGATGGGGGAACTGGACGCGCCCTCGGACAAGGTGGTTTACTTCATGACGCTGGACAACATCAAGTTCCGGCGTCCGGTGGTTCCGGGGGACCAGGTCCGACAGGAGGTCGAGATGGTCCAATTGCGAGGGCGGGTCTGTCGCATGAAGGGTGTCGCATACGTTGATGGCGTCGTCGTCTGCGAAGCAGAGATGATGGCCATGGTCATGGACCGGTGAGCCATCGATGACAGCGCCTCCGACGGAGACGACGGTTCATCCCACCGCCATCGTGGACCCCGATGCCGTGCTTGGCGCCGGGGTCGAGGTGGGGCCGTTTGCGATCATCGGCCCCAACGTGACGATCGGCGACGGCTGCCGGATCGGTCCGCGGGTAACGCTCGAGCGCAACGTGCGTCTGGCGGCCGGAGTCTCGATCGGGGCCGGATCGATCCTGGGCGGCGATCCGCAGGACCTCAAGTACCGCGGTGAAGAAACCTGGGTCGAAATCGGCGCCGGCACCACGATCCGGGAATATTCGACGGTCAATCGCGGTACCGCCGCTTCCGGGGTGACCCGGGTCGGAGCGCGCTGCTTCATCATGAGCTATGTGCACCTGGCGCACGACTGTCATGTGGGCGATCACGTCAGCATCGCCAACGGGACCCAACTGGCCGGCCACATCACCGTGCACGACCGCGCGATCATCTCCGGTGTCGTGGCATTGCACCAGTTCGTCACGGTGGGGTCGCTCGCCTTCGTCGGCGGCTGCTCGCGCGTCAATCAGGACATTCCGCCGTTCGTCAAAGCGGTGGGCAATCCGGTCGAGCTGTACGGACTCAACAGCGTCGGGCTCCAGCGCGCCGGCATGCCCGAGGAAACCGTTCGGGCGCTCAAACGGGTCTACCGTCTCTTCTTCAACTCGGACCTCAATGTCTCCCAGGCGCTCGAACGGGTAGAGACCGAGGTGCCGATGATCCCGGAAGTGCGGCAGTTCCTCGATTTCATTTCCCGTTCCGGACGCGGCATCCCGTCCTGATGCAACGCCTGCCCGTTGGCGTGATCGGCGTCGGGGCTCTGGGCCGTCATCATGCCAGACACCTTGCGCAGCTGCCGGATGCGGAGCTGGTGGGCGTGCATGATACCGATCCGTCGCGCGGTCGTGACACCGCCGAGGTTAACGGGACGACGTTCTATCCAGACCTGGATGCGCTGCTCGATCGGGTCGAAGCCGTAACCGTGGCGGTCCCAACGCCGGATCACGTCACCGTCGGGTTGCGCGCGCTCGCGCGTGGACGCGCGGTGCTGATGGAAAAGCCGCTGGCGACGTCGCTCGACGAAGCCGATGCGCTGCTGGCCGCCTCCGCCCGGTTCGGCGCTCCGCTGTACGTCGGCCACATCGAGCGGTTCAATCGGGCGGTCCGGGCCGCCGAACCCTATCTGGGAGAGATCCGGTACTTCGAGAGCACTCGGCTGGCGCCTTTCCAGCCTCGCGGAACGGACGTCGCCGTGATCCTCGATCTGATGATCCACGACCTCGATCTGGTGCTGCACTTGAGTCGCGGGTCGCCGGCGGTGGAGGTGCGGGCGAGCGGGGTGGCCGTGCTGACACCGCACGTCGACATCGTCAACTCGCGGGTCGAATTCGGGTCCGGCGCCGTGGCCAATATCACGGCCTCGCGCGTGGCGCGGGAGCGGGTCCGCAAGCTGCGCCTCTTCCAGCCGAACGGTTATTTTTCGCTCGATCTGGCGGCCGGAACCGGCGTGTTCATGCGGCTGCGCAGCGATCGTCCGGCCAATGGAGCGCTCAATCTGGAGGAGATCGTCGAAGTGATTCCCCTGGATGCGCCGGAGCAGGATGCCCTGGGCGAGGAAATCCGCAGTTTCGTCCGATCGGTCCGCGGCGAGCAGGCGGTGGTCGTGAGCGGGGCCGAAGGACGGGCAGCCCTCGAATTGGCGCTCCGCGTCGGCGAAGCGGTCAGGCCGGGGTGACGGACCGTATCTTTCTTTCGGCGGGCGAGCCCTCGGGCGATCTGCATGGCGCGGCGGTGGTACGGGCCCTCAAGGCGCGGATGCCCGAGGTTGAGATCGAGGCGTTCGGAGGGCCGGCCATGGCTGCCGCGGGCGCCCGGATCCGCTGGCCGATGGAGCGGTACACGGTCATGGGGTTTGCCGAGATCGTGTCGAAGATTCCCGCGCACGCCCGGCTCCTGGGCGATCTCCGCCGCGATCTCAAGGGCGGCCGCTACCGGCTGGTCATCCCGATCGACTATCCCGGCTTCAATCTGCGCGTGGCCGAAGCGGCGCAAGCCGCGCAGGTACCGGTGCTGTACTATGTCGCGCCGCAACTCTGGGCCTGGGGCGCCGATCGCGCGGCGCGGTTTCGGAAAGCGGTCGATCGCTTTGCCGTGATTTTTCCCTTCGAAGCGCCGTTCTTCACCAAGCTTGGTCTGCCGGCCGAGTATGTTGGTCATCCGCTGGCCGATCGCGCGAGGGTTCCGACCCGCGCGGAGGCCCGCGCGGCGCTTGGTCTCCCGTCCGATGCCCGGGTGCTCAGTCTCTTTCCCGGCAGCCGACGACAGGAGCTGGCCCGCCACTGGGCGCCCTTTCGCGATGCGGGCACCCGGCTGCTCGCAGAAGGCCAGGTCGATCGCGTGCTGGTCGCAACCGTCGGCGTCGGCGACTATCCCGAGGCAGGCGGCCTCGAACTCGTCGACGTCGATCCGATGCTGGTGCTGGCCGCCGCCGACGCCGTAATTGCCAAGTCGGGCACCACGACGCTGGAGGCGGCGCTGACGGATACCCCGATGGTGGTGGCCTATCGCGTTCACCCGTTTACTGGGTGGCTCGCGCGGCGGATCATGCGGGTCCGATGGATCAGCCTGCCAAACCTGATCGCCAATCGCGCGGCGGTGACCGAACTGGTGCAGGGGGAGGTAACCGCCGAGCGGCTGGCCGACGCAGTGCGCCCGCTCCTCGACCCCGCCGCCAAAGAAACGGTTGCGCAGCGGGCGGATCTGGCCGCCGTTCGGGAACTGTTGGGAGGCCCCGGCGCCGCCGAGCGGGTTGCGGAGCTGGCGTCGACCTTTCTGGTATGAAGTGGCGCCTGTCGCCCGCGTCGACGGCACGCCTCGTCGGCCCGCTGGTGTCCACCCTGGCGCGGACCTGGCGGATCGACGCCCGCGGCGACGACGCTTGGCGCGCACTGCGGACCGCCGGGCGGCCGTTCATCTTCCTGCTTTGGCACGAGGTGCTCTTGCCGCTGCTCTGGCATCACCGGCATCAGGGCATTGCCATCGTTGTGAGCGAGGCCAACGACGGACGCTATCTGGCCGCGTACGCCGAGCGGCTGGGCTATCGTTGCCTCTACGGATCGAGTACCCGGGGAGGGGTGCGCGCTCTGGTCGGCGCCATCAAGGCGCTGGAATCGGGCATCCCGGTTGCCTTCACGCCCGACGGCCCCCGGGGGCCCCGCCGCGAACTCAAACCCGGAATCCTCGCGGCCGCCGCCAAGGCGGCGGTTCCCATCCTTCCGATCCACGCCGAAGTCGACCGGGCCATCCGGCTGTCCTCCTGGGACCGCTTCGTCGTTCCCAAGCTGGCGGCCCGTGTCCGGATCGGCTACGGCAAACCCTTCGAGGTCGGATCGGGTCCCGACGCCTCCGACCTGGCCGCTCGGCGGGCCGTGACGGCATTGAGCACGATCGAAACGGAGATCGCATGGCAGCGCGACGTGGCGACAGCCATCGGCTGATCCGATGGCTCTGGACCAGCCGGCGGATCGACGCCCGGCTGGTCCGGGCAGGTCTGGTGCCCCTTGCCGGACTTTGGCGGGCGGGGGCCAGCGTCCGCAACCTGGCGTTCGACCGGGGCTGGCTTCCGACCCGGGACATGCCCCTCCCGACGGTGGCCGTAGGCAACCTCACGGTGGGGGGATCGGGTAAAACCCCCATCGCGGGGTGGATCGCGGCCCGGTGGGCCCGCCAGGGCCGTATTCCGGGCATTCTCCTGCGCGGGTACGGACACGACGAGGTCCTGGTCCATCAGCGCACCGTTCCCGAGGCCGTCGTCGTGGCCGACGCCGACCGGGTCCGGGGCGCCGAACTGGCCGCGGCCCGGGGTGCCGAAGTGCTGATTTTGGACGATGCCTTCCAGCGGCGCGATGTCTGGCGCGACCTCAATGTCCTGCTCGTGGCGGCCGAATCGGCCCGCGCGGTCCGATGGTGCCTCCCGGCCGGCCCGTGGCGGGAACCGCCTGCCGGAGCGCGGCGTGCCGATTGCATCATCGTGACCAGGAAACGGGCGGATGCGGCAACGGCAGCGCAGGTGGCGCGCGAGTTCGGGGCCATGATCGATGGCCCGGTCGGCATCGTGCATCTGGGTGTGGCGCAGTATCGGGGTATGGTGTCGGGGCGGGTGCTGGCCCGGTCGGAACTGGCCGGCCGCCGGGTCGTGGCGGCGTCGGCCATTGCCAATCCGGAAGCATTCATCGCCCAAACCAAGGCGACCGGTGCGCAGGTCCAGCCGGCCACCTGGCGCGATCATCACGATTTTCGCGATGAAGACGTTGCCTGGCTGGCCCGCGCGGCGCGCAAAGCGGATTTCGTGATTCTGACGGAGAAAGACGCCGTCAAGTTACGCGATCGCTGGCCGGCCAGTATTCCGGAGCCGCTCGTTGCGGAACTCGAAGTGCAGTGGGAAGACGGGCAAGCCGAATTCGAAGCCCGGCTGGATGGCCTCCTCCGCACTTCGGGAGCCGATTAGTTTTAGCGCTCCTTGTTGTGACTCAACCTTTTGGAGATCGTTACCGATGGCTTCCGTCCATGGCCAGATTCGGCCTGAAAAGGACACCCATTTGGGCGGGCAGGAAAACCCGTTCGAATCGATGATGGCTCGCTTCGACGTCGCAGCAGCCAAGCTCAATCTCGAGCCGGGTCTCTACAGCGTCCTGCGGCATGCTGAAAAACAGATCATCGTGGCGTGTCCCCTTCTGCGCGACAACGGCCAGACAGAGGTGTTTACCGGATATCGAGTGCTCTATAATACCGCCCGCGGCCCTGCCAAGGGCGGTATTCGTTACGACATGGGCGTGACCCTCGATGAAGTGAACGCGCTCGCTGCGTGGATGACCTGGAAATGCGCCGTCGTCAACCTGCCGTTCGGCGGGGCCAAAGGCGGCATCCTGTGCGATCCCTCTACCATGTCGATCGGGGAGCTCGAACGGCTCACCCGTCGCTACACCGCCGGGATCATTGACACGCTCGGTCCCGACTCCGACGTGCCGGCGCCGGACGTCAACACCAACGAGCGGGTCATGGCGTGGATCATGGACACCTACTCCATGCACAAGCGCCACACCGTCACTCACGTCGTCACGGGCAAGCCGGTGGCGATGGGCGGCTCGCTCGGTCGCCGCGAAGCAACCGGGCGCGGCTGCATGATTTCAGCGCGTGAGGCGCTCAAGACGCTCAACATACCGCTCGACCGGTCGACCCGGGTCGTGGTGCAGGGCTTCGGCAACGTCGGTTCGATTGCTGCGCAGCTGATGGATGAGCTCGGGCTGCGCATCGTAGCCGTGAGCGACAAGAGCGGCGGTATCTACAATCCGGAAGGGCTCGACCTGCAGAAGGTGCGGGACTACGTGCGCGACAACCGGTTCCTGCGCGGGTACCCGGATGCCAGTCACGTCTCCAACGAGGAGCTGCTGACGCTCGACTGTGATGTGCTCCTGCCGGCCGCGCTGGAGAACGTCATCACCGACGACAACGCCGCCGACATCAAGGCGCGCATCATCGTCGAAGGGGCCAACGGTCCCACGTCGGCGACGGCCGATCAGATCCTGCAGGACAAGGGCATCCTGATCGTGCCGGACATCCTGGCCAATGCGGGCGGCGTCACCGTCAGCTACTTCGAGTGGGTTCAGGATCGCGCCGGATATTTCTGGGACGAGGATACCGTCAACGCCCGTCTCGAGAAGATCATGGTCGACGCCTTTGCGCAGGTGTCAGCCATGGCGAGCAAGCACGACGTCAGCATGCGGATTGCCGCGTACATGGTGGCCATCGACCGGGTCGCCCAGGTGCATCGTCTCCGCGGCATGTATGCGTAGCAGTAAGGCCCGGCGGTGGTCACGCACCTGATTGCCGTCGGGAAGTTGCGCCCGGCGTTTCGTGAGGCGTGCGACGATTATCTCGCACGCCTCCGACGCTTCGGCGAGGTCGAAGAACGTGAAATCCGGGAAGGGCCCGCCTCGGCCAGCGCCGAGGAGCAGCGCCGGGCCGAAGGGCGGCGGATGATCGAGGCGATTCCCGATCGTGCCGCCGTTATCGTCCTCGATCGGACCGGCACGGCCTGGTCGAGTACGGCGCTCGCCGCGCAGCTCGATCGCTGGCGTCAGCAGCACCGGACTCTGGCCCTCGTCATCGGAGGGTCGACCGGCGTGGACGAATCGGTCGTCGCCCGCGCCGACGCGCGATGGAGCCTGGGACCGCTCACGCTGCCGCACGAACTGGCGCGTGTCGTGGTCGTGGAGCAATGGTATCGAGCCCTGACTATTCTCCACGGAATGCCGTATCACAAATAGCTCGACGGGTGCCGTACGGTGTCGGCCATCGGGCCGCGCCTCGCGGCGCCCTACAATTCTGCAGACGGACCCATGATTTCGATCGTCGATACACCGCTGGCCGGATGTCCCGCCATTCCGGAACCTCGCGCCGGCGGATGGAACCCCGCACTGGAAGGCGCGTTGCTGCCGGGCGCAGCCGCGGCCCGTGCCAAGCTGGCGGACGGCGCGCTCGTCGTGACCACCGGACAGCAACCCGGTCTTTTTACCGGACCGCTCTACACCATCTACAAAGCTCTGTCGGCGCGATCGCTGGCTGCGGCACTCGAACGCCGCTGGCAACGGCCGGTCGTTCCGGTGTTCTGGGTCGCCGGCGACGATCATGATTTTGCGGAGGGCTCGACGGCGGCGTGGTTCGGGCTCGACGGCGCGCTGGTTCGGGCGACGCTCGATCCGCGGGATCCCGACGCCCCTCTCCGTCCGCTGGCTCGGGAACCGGTTCCGGCGTCGGTATCGGGCTGGCTGGACGAACTCGAGCGGTCGTTACCCGCGAGCCCATCGCGCGACGAAATCCTGACCTGGCTCCGCCGCCACTATCGGACCGACCAGTCGCTCGGACGCGCCTTCGGGACGGCGTTGGCCGAATTGCTCGATCCGTACGGAATCGTGTGTCTCGATGCGTCCGCGCCCGAGGTGAAACGCGCAGCCACGCCGTTCCTCCTGGAGGCCGTGCGGCGCTCCGATGAGTTGGATGCCATACTCGCCAGCCGGGCAGAACAGCTCGAGGCTGCCGGCCAGCCCGTCTCCGTCAAAGTCGGCGACGGCGCCACGCTGGTATTCGTCGAAGGGGCAGGGGGGCGCGACCGGCTCCGGCGGGAAGGCGATACGCTAATCGCGCGGCGGAGCGGTGAGCGCTACAGCGAAGCGGACCTGGACGCGCTGGCGCGGACCGAGCCCGAACGGTTCTCGCCGAACGTGCTGCTCAGGCCCGTCATGGAAAGCGTGCTGCTGCCCACCGTAGCCTATGTCGGCGGTCCGGGAGAACTCCGGTATCTCCGCCTGGCAGAGGTTCTCTACTCATCGCTTGGCGCGCATCGGCAGATTCCGGTTCCGCGATGGTCCGGCGTGCTGATCGAGCCGCGCGTCAACCGGGCAGCCGACAAGTTCGGCCTGGCGGTGGCCGATCTGATCGACGGCGACAGCACCCTCGAGCATCGGGTCCTCAAAAGCCTTTCTCCCGACGATTTCGACCCGGCGTTCGCCGCGATGCGGGAGGCAATTGCGGCGGGGTTCGAGCGCATTGCGGCCGTGGCGCGACAGATCGACGTGACCCTGGAAAAGCCGGTGCAATCGGGACAGAACTCCGCCATCGGCCAGGTGGGTGACCTGGAGAAGCGGCTTCTCCAGGCCCAGAAGCGGCGTCAGGGCGAGCTGGTGGGCCAGCTGGATCGGGCGCGGAGTGCGGTGCGGCCCGACAGCGAACCGCAGGAGCGCGTCCTCGGGTTTCCGGCATTCGGCGGGCGATACGGCGGCGCTGCGTTGCTGGCAAAACTTGCGTCCCATATCGACGCGCACTATGACGCCGCCCTTGAAGCCGGCACCGCCACCCCCTAGACTCGACACATGGCACTACTCGGCTTGATCGTATTGGCGGCGCTGATGATTCCCATCATCGTCGTACTGGTCGACTCGCCGATCGGGCGGGCGATTGCGCGACGTCTCGAAGGACCCGCCGTCAACCCGCCCCAGGTGGATCATCTGCTCAAGCGGGTCGAAATCCTGGAGTCCGAGGTCGGCGATCTCCAGCGCTCGGTCGAGTCGTTGCGGGACGAGAACCGCTTCCTGCAGCAGCTGCTCGAATCGCCGCGCGGTCCAACCCTTCCGCCCCCGTCCGACACCTGAGCGCGCCGCGCCGCAGTGCAGCGGCGTTCGTCGCTGCCGGAATTTTGACCAGCCGCCTTGCCGGCCTGGTACGCCAGCGGGTCATCGCGCACCAGTTTGGCCAGGCCACCGCCGCGGCCGATGCTCTGGCCGCCGCATTCCGGATTCCCAATCTTCTCCAGAACCTCTTCGGAGAAGGGGCGCTCTCGGCGTCGCTGATACCCGAGTACACCAAGCTCCGAGCAGCGGGACGACAAGAGGAGGCTCATCGCCTGGCCGGAGCCATTGCGGGCCTGCTCACACTGGTCGTTACGGCTGTCGTCGCGTTAGGCGTGCTGGCGGCCCCGGCCGTCATCGACCTCCTGGTTCCCGGATTTGCCGGCGACCGGCGGGATCTCGCCATTCGCCTGGTGCGCATCATCCTGCCCGGCGTCGGCTTGCTGACCATGTCGGCCTGGTGTCTGGGCATCCTCAACAGCCACCGCAAGTTCTTCCTGTCCTACGCCGCTCCGGTCGGATGGAATGCCGCCATCATCGTGGCGACGCTCTGGGGCGCTACTCAGGAAACCGACCCCGACCGTCTGGTTATCTGGACGGCATGGGGAGCGGCCGTCGGCAGTCTGGTGCAGCTGCTGATACAGGTGCCGCGTGTCTGGCGGCTCCTGGGCGGTATCCGGCTCTCGCTCGATCGCGGTGCGCCCGGCGTCGACCGGGTCCTTCGCAACTTCGTCCCTGCGGCGCTCGGCCGTGGCGTGGTGCAGGTCAGCACCTTCGTCGACGGCATGGTTGCGAGTTTTCTCCCACTGGGCTCGGTGGCGGCGCTGACTAACGCGCAGCTCCTGTACACGCTGCCGGTCAGTCTGTTCGGAATGTCGGTCGCCGCTGCGGAGCTTCCGGAACTATCGGAAGCGGCGGGGCACGATCGTCCCGATCCCACTGGCGCCCGCGCTGCTGCGCTGCGACAACGGGTCAGTCTGGCTTCCGGCCACGTAGCGTTTTTCATCATCCCCTCGGTGGTCGCGTTCCTCGCGTTCGGTCACCTGATCGCCGGGATCGTGCTGCGCAGCGGCGCTTTCACGCGTGAGGACACACTCTGGGTCTGGGGCACTCTCGCCGGAGCCACGGTGGGTCTCCTGGCGGCGACGCTCGGACGCCTCTACGCCTCAGCCCACTTTGCCCTGGGCGATACCCGAACGCCGTTCCGTTGTGCCGTCGCCCGGGTTGCCACCGGTATTGTTCTGGGTGTCGCGGCCGCGTGGAGCCTTCCGATCGTGCTGGGCGTCCCAGCCCACTGGGGTACCGCGGGACTGACCCTGGGATCGGGCATCGCGGGGTGGGTCGAATTCAGCCTGCTGCGCCGCTCGCTGAGCCGGCAGGTCGGTGTCGTTGCCACCGACTGGCCTCGGCTGGCGCGATTGTGGGCATCCGCCATACTCGCGGCCGCGGCCGGATGGCTGGTTCTGTCGTCGATCGAACACGGCTGGATCGTCGATCTGGCGGTGCTCGGGCTATATGGACTACTCTACATCGTGTTGACGATGATGTTCGGCGTACCGACGGTGACCGCAATCCGACAGCGTTTCGGACCGAGAGGATGAGCGGACCTTCTCCCCTCGAGCGGCGGCTCGATACCCTTCCTGACAGTCCTGGCGTCTACCTCTGGAAGGATCGGGACGGGCGCGTCCTCTACGTCGGCAAAGCCAAGAATCTCCGCAGCCGGGTCCGCAGCTACTTCGGTATCGATCACTCGAACAGCCCCAAAACCCAGCTGCTGCTGCGCCACATCGCCGATGTCGAGACCATCGTCGTTCCCGACGAAGTCCAGTCGCTCCTGCTCGAGAACAATCTCATCAAGGAGCACCAGCCTCGCTACAACGTTCGGCTCAAGGACGACAAGAGCTATCCGTCGATTGCCGTCACGGTTCGCGAACCGTTTCCGCGCGTGCTGGTGACTCGGCGTCGGGACATTCCCGGCGCGCGATACTTCGGGCCGTACACCGATGTGAGCGAGATGCGGCGAACGCTGTCGCTGATCCGGCGCATCTTCACGGTGCGGAGCTGCGCAGACGACATCCCGCTGGTGCGGCGCGAGCGTCCGTGTCTCGACTACCACATCGGTCGCTGCCTTGCGCCGTGCGTCGGCTGGCAGGATCAGGCCGCCTACCGGGCCATGATCGACGAGGTGCTGCGCTTCCTCGAAGGACGGACCGTCGACGTCCGGAGCCGGATGCGTGACATGATGGCCGAGGCCAGCGGGCGCGAAGATTACGAGCGCGCCCGCGACTTGCGCGACGCCCTCAAATGGCTGGAGCAACTCGAAACGCCGACTTCGGTCGATCTGATGGCCGGCGGCGATGCGGACGTGATCGGATACGCTCGCGATGGCGACGACGCCGTGGCCGTGTTGCTCAAGGTTCGCGAAGGGAAGCTGATTGCCCGGGATCATCGCATCCTCGAAAATCTCGAGGAAGAGGAAGATCCCGCGATCCTCGAGCATTTCCTGCTCAGGTACTATCTCGGCACCGACGATCGCACCAAGCGCGTGGTGCTGCCGTTCCTGCCCGGCGATCTCGAGCAGATCGAAGTCGTCTTCGCGGGGGGCGAGTTGAGCGTGCCGGTCCGGGGCACCGGCCGGCGCTGGCTCGACCTGGCCGATCAGAACGCGCGACACCTGCTCGAAAGTCTCAAGCTCGAGTCCTTCGAAACCGACGAACGCTCCGACGATCCCGTCTACGCGCTCGGCCGCGCCCTCGGCCTGCCGACCGTGCCGCGGACGCTGATCTGCATCGACATCTCGACCAATCAGGGCAGGGATACGGTGGGGTCGCTGGTCTGGTTCGAAGCGGGGCGCCCCAAGAAGGCCGAATACCGGAAGTTCAAGATCAAGACGATCGAGCAGCAGGACGACTTCGCCTCGATCCACGAAGTGGTCACCCGCTACTTCCGGCGCCGGATCGACGAACAGAAACCGCTGCCCGACCTGGTCGTCATCGACGGCGGGAAGGGCCAACTGGGCGCGGCACTCTCGGCCGCCCACTCGATCGGCCTGACCGGTATCCCGTTCATCGGCCTCGCCAAGCGCGAAGAGGAGATTTATCTCCCGGGCGTCGAGGAGCCGTTGCGTTTGTCGCGCCGGCACGCGGGGCTCAAGCTCCTCCAGCGCGCGCGGGACGAGGCTCACCGCTTCGGAGTCGAATACAATCGGAAGCGGCGCACCAAGCGCACCATTACATCCGAACTGCTCGGCATCCCCGGCATCGGGGCCTCCAGGCGGCGCGCGCTGATCGAACGATTCGGCAGCTTGGCAGGAATCCGTTCCGCGACGGCCGCGGAAATCGCCACGGTACCCGGCGTCTCGACCACACTGGCCGATCGTATCGTGGAGCAGCTGCGCAATCCCGCCGGGTCGTGAATTCCGACCGTCCGGTATCCTTCAACCGATCAAGGTCCGATGAGTTCCTGGCATCTCGAATGCTCGCTCTGCGGAGCCACCGAATCCGCCGCCGGTCTCCCGACCGTCTGTCCCACCTGCCAGCGCCCCTGGTTGGTACGCTATCCCGGCCGGTCCCACGGACCCGAGGATCGTCGCGCGGCCATGGCAGGGCGCGGGATGTGGCGCTTCCGATCGTTTCTGCCGCTCGAACCCGGCGAAGCGCCCGTCACCCTCGGCGAAGGTGATACGCCGCTCCTCCCGATCCCGATCTGGGGCGAGCCGATCGGTCTTCCCGGACTTCTGGTCAAAGATGAGGGAACCAACCCCACCGGCTCATTCAAGTCGCGTGGTCTCGCAGCCGCCGTGACGCGGGCCGTCGCTGGGGGAGCACCGAGCTTTACCTTGCCGACGGCGGGCAACGCCGGCGTGGCCGCGGCGGCGTATGGCGCGCGCGCCGGAGTGCCGGTGCGGGTCTACGCACCAGCCACCACGCCCGCTCCCATTCTCGATCAGATCCGGCGATTCGGCGCCCGGCTCGAACTGCTCGATGGGCATATCGGCGACTGCGGGAAGGCCAGCCGCGCATACGCGGCCGAGTCCGGGGCGTTCGATCTGTCCACCCTGCGCGAGCCCTATCGGATCGAGGGCAAGAAGACCCTGGGTCTCGAACTCGCGGAGCAGTTGGGTTGGACCTTGCCGGAGGTCATCATCTACCCGACCGGGGGCGGCACCGGCCTGATCGGGATGTGGAAGGTCTTCGGCGAACTCCGGGATGCGGGGTGGCTCACCGGCCCGATGCCGCGGATGTTTACGGTGCAGGCCGAGGGCTGCGCCCCCGTGGTTACAGCGTTTCGGACCGGGGCAGACCAGTGCCAGCCGTGGCCGGACCCACAGACCAGCGCCAGCGGCCTCCGGGTCCCGGGCCCCCTGGGCGACCGTCTCATGCTCACAGCCCTGCGCGACAGCGGCGGTGGCGCCGTGGCCGTGACCGAGGCGGCGCTCTCGACCGCAGCCTCAGGGGCTACGGCCCGGACCGGTGTCGATTTTTCTCCTGAGGGTGGGGCCGCTCTCGCCGCCGCCGAGCTGCTCCGCCGCGAGGGGTCGATCGGTCCGGAAGATCGGGTCGTCATTTTCAATACCGGGGCGGGATGGCTCTATCGCTGAGGCTGGTTGCCGGAATCTCGGGCAGGGGCGATATTTCTATGTCTGTGCCCGATCGTGGCACCGAGCCCCCGACCCGTGGGGCTTGCGCCGTGAGCGCCTGAATCCAGTCGATTTTGCGTCGCGCCGGTGCAACTACGGGCCCCCTCTAACGTCATTGGAACGGTCGCGCTCGCATCGGGGCGTGCGATCATGGAAGTAAGTCAACCAAGGAGTCGAAACGATGAAGCGCATCTGGACTGGGATCTTCGCCACGGTGCTCGCGAGCACCGCGTCGGCCCAGAGCCCTACGCTCCAGCCGAAGCTGGCAGAGTTCCAGCCGGAGAAGTTTGCGGTCCCGCTTTGTCCTCTCCGGCCGGCCGGCAATATCAACAAGGGTGTCGACGCGCTCAAGAAGGCGCATGACGCCAAGGCAGACAAGGCCGCCGAGCTCACCAAGGCCAAAGACATCCTGGTCAAGTCGATTACGGGAGAAGGACAGGACCAGAACGCGGCCGCGTGGTACTACCTGGCCCGGGTCTACCTGATGCAGGGTGACGTCGACGGCGTCGACTCCGCCTTTACCAAGGCCGCGGCGCTGCAGCCGCAGTGCGAACTCGACATTGGCCAGTACCGCCAGAACGCCTGGGCCCAGCTCGCCAACGCGGGCCTCGAGCTCCAGCGCGACAACAAGATCGACGAGGCCATGGTCCTGTTCCGCGACGCCGACAAGCTCTTCGACGAGCTGCCGCACGTCGCCGCCAACCTCGGCGTGCTCTACGCCAACGCCGGCAAGGACGACTCGGCCGCGACCTTCTTTGCCAAGGCGCTCAAGATCGCCGAGACCAACGCCGAGTCCGACACCACGGCCATTGGCGACCGGAACTCCAACGCGCTCAACCTCGCGTTGATGCAGCAGCGGCTGGGCCGTCATCAGGATGCGATTGGTACGCTGACCAAGTACCTGGCCTGGGAGCCCACCAACGTCGATGCTCGCAAGGCGCTGGCGCAGTCGTATCGTGGCGCCGGTCAGACCGCCCAGGCGGATTCGATCGAGCGCGCCATGCTGACCGAGCTGTCGAAGCAGAACCTCGACTCTCTCGAAACCGGCGACATCCTGTCGATCGGCGTCGCGGCCTTCAACGCCCAGGATTTCCAGCGGGCGGCGGAGGCGTTCGACAAGGCCGTCAGCCGTAACCCGTACAGCCGGGACGCGGTGTACAACCTGGCCAACGCCTACCTCGCGCTCAAGGACAACGCCAAGCTGGTCGAGACGTCCAAGAAGCTGGTGGCGATCGAGCCGATGAACGAAGACGCCTATCGGTTGTTGGGCCAGGGCCATCGGGGTCTGGAGCAGCAGGACGAGATGGTCAAGGCCGCCGAGACGTTGATCGGTCTGCCGGTCCAGGTCGAGGTCGTCGGGTTCCAGATCGGGCGCAGTTCTGCTCGACTGGAGGGTGTCGCGACCGGCCGGGCGCCGACGGATGCCCAGGGCAAGCCCATCAAGTCTGAACCTGTCACGCTGGTCGTCGAGTTCGTGACGGCGGCGGGTAACGTGGTCGGCAGCAAGGAAGTTGCCGTACCGGTGCTCGAGGCCGGTGCCACGCACCGGTTCAACGCGGAGGCCTCCGGCGCCGATGTGGCCGGCTGGCGTTATCGCAAAAAGTAAGCAGCGACTGAGCAGGTGAGTGGTGAGGCGCCGATTCGGAAACGGGTCGGCGCCTCTTGCTCTCAGCCTCAGGCCGGGCAATCTTTCCGGCCGTTCAACCCTGCGGGCGTAGCTCAGTTGGTAGAGCGTCAGCTTCCCAAGCTGAATGTCGCCGGTTCGAGCCCGGTCGCCCGCTCTCTGCGCAAAACCCACGACGCCACCCTGTAACCGGGTGGCGTTTGTGTTTTCAGCACGATCTCGTATCAACGTGTGCCTCGAAACGAGATGAGAGATGAAGTGCTAAGTATTGAAAAAACAAAGCTATACGTGCATCTTTGGAAGTAGGGATGCCCGCCCGGCGGCGCACCGCTCACCGTGCCGTCGGATCGGCTCGGGTCACCGTCTGACGCGATCGAAGTCCATTTATGAGTAAGCCAACCGTTGCCATCGTCGGTCGCCCCAACGTGGGCAAATCGACGCTCTTCAATCGGCTCATCGGGGGTCGAATGGCAATCGTGGCCGACCAGGCGGGCACGACGCGCGATCGACACTTCGGCGACGCCGAGTGGAACGGGCGTTCGTTCTGGGTGGTCGACACGGGCGGGATGGTGCCCGACTCGCAGGACTCGATGGATCGCGCCATCCGACGCCAGGCCGAGCTGGCAATCGAAGAGGCCGACCTGATCATGTTCGTGGTGGACAGCCGGGAAGGGTTCCATCCGATCGACCAGGCGGTGGCCGAGTACCTTCGCCGGTCCCGGCGCCCGGTGCTCCTGGTGGCCAACAAGCTCGACAATATGCCGCGCGAGTCGCCGGACCCCGAGTTCTACTCGCTCGGTCTGGGCGACCCCGTCCCGGTATCGGCGGCCGTCGGCAAAGGCAGCGGCGACCTGCTCGACGCGGTCGTCGATCGCCTGCCGCCGGCCGAAGACATCGAGGCGTCCGAGGAAGTTCGGGTTGCCATCGTCGGGCGACCCAACGTCGGCAAGTCGTCGCTCGCCAATCGGCTCCTCGGCGAAGATCGCCACGTCGTATCCCCGATGGCCGGTACGACCCGCGACGCGATCGACTCGGTGATGGCCTACCACAACCGGACCATCCGGTTCGTGGATACGGCGGGCCTTCGGCGGAAGTCGCGGGTCAACGACGATGTCGAGTTCTACTCGACGGTGCGGACCAGCCGGGCCATCGAGGACTCGCATGTCTGTGTGCTGGTGATCGACGCCGCGCAGGGTGTCCATCATCAGGATCTTCGGATCGCGACCGACGCGTGGGAGCGCGGCAAGGGGCTGGTGATTGCCGTCAACAAGTGGGACCTGGTCGACGAGAAGGACGCCAACACCGCGGTGCGCGGTCATGCCATCGTCGTCGAGAAGGCGCCGTTTCTGGCGGACGTTCCGTTCATCTACCTGTCGGCCGTAACGGGCCAGCGGGCGCGTAAGGTCCTCGACTCGATCCTCGAAGTTGCCGAAGCGCGGACTCGCCGGATTCCGACCGCCGAGGTCAACAAGGTGCTGGAGAATCTGCTGGCCCGGAACCAGCCGCCGCAAAAGAACGGAGAAGAGGTCCGTCTCCTCTACGCGTCACAGATTGCGATAGCGCCGCCGACGTTTGCGCTGATCAGCAACCGGCCCGATGATGTTCCGGATCATTACGTCCGCTACCTGACCAAGGGGTTCCGGGAGGCCTGGGCCTTTTCGGGCGTGCCGCTCCGCCTCAAGATCCGGGCTCGTAAAGGCAGCCGATGACCCTCGCCCTCTGGCTCGGCGCGTCGTATCTGCTCGGGGCAATCCCGACCAGCTACCTCGTGGCGCGCCTGGCCAAGGGCATCGATCTTCGCCAGGTCGGCAGCGGCAACCTGGGGTCGACCAATCTCTACCGCACACTCGGATGGCGTTACGCGATCCCGGTCGCGCTGGTCGACATTGCCAAGGGAGCGGTGCCGGTCCTCCTCTTCGCTCCCTATGCAGGCGGAACTCTCGGCATTGCGTTACTGCTGGGGTTTGCCGCCATCATCGGGCACGTGTTCAGCGTGTTCGTCCGATTCAAGGGCGGGAAGGGAGTCGCGACCGCCGCCGGTGTGGTACTCGGCCTGGCGCCGCTACCGACCCTGGTGGCGGTCGCGGTCTGGGCGCTGCTGGTCCGGATCTCCGGCTATGTCTCGCTGGGCAGCATCGTCGCGGCGGTGATCCTGCCGATTGCGGTGTGGGTTCTGAATCCCGAACTCCGGTCGGCAATCTGGCTCTTCGTGGCACTCGGTGCGTTCGTAGTGGTCACCCATCGCGCCAACATCAAACGGCTCCTCTCCGGCACCGAGAACCGGTTCGGCAAACGGGCCGCGCGCGCGGAGGGACGCCCATGAGCCGCATCGGAGTCCTGGGCGCCGGTAGCTGGGGAACGGCCCTCGCCGATCTGCTCTCGCGGAAAGGGCACGACGTCAGGCTCTGGGCCTATGAGCCGGAGGTGGTTGCGGCCATCAATGAGACCCACGTCAACGCCATCTATCTGAACGACGCGCCTCTCAGTCCGAGTCTCACTGCCGTCGCCGATCCCGTTACTGCGGTCGACGCGGCGGATTGTGTGGTGATGGCGTCTCCCAGTCACGTCGCGCGCCGAGTCTTCGAGTCCGTCAAGAGTGCGTTGGCGCCGGACGCTTTGGTGGCCAGCGCGACCAAAGGGTTAGAGACGGAGACCCTCGACCTGATGTCCCAAGTCGCGGCGGCCGTGCTGCCCCCACACCGTTTCGTCGTTCTGTCCGGGCCGAGTTTTGCGCGCGAGGTGTATCAGCAGCAGCCCACGGCCGTGGTAGCTGCTGCGCACGACCTGGCGGCGGCGCAGGCGGTGCAGGAACTCTTCGTGACGCGATACTTCAGGGTCTACTCCAACACCGACGTGGTAGGTACGCAGCTGGCGGGGGCGCTCAAGAACGCGATTGCCATTGCGGCGGGTATCCTCGAAGGGTTGGGGCTGGGCCACAATCCGCGCGCGGCGCTGATCACGCGCGGGCTCGCGGAGATCGCGCGTCTGGGCGCCGCGATGGGCGCCGACCCGGGCACCTTTGCCGGACTCGCCGGAATGGGCGATCTGGTCCTCACGACTACCGGAGCGCTGAGCAGGAACCGGGCGCTCGGAATCGCCATTGCTCAGGGAGAAACGCTGGAACAGCACCGGCGGCAGCATCGGACCGTCGCGGAAGGCGCTACCACGGCGCCGGCCGCGGTACGTCTGGCGGAGCGGTACGGCGTCGAGCTGCCGATCATTGCGCAGGTCGCGGACGTCCTCCGCGCCCATACCACGCCGCGCGATGCGATCAGCGCCCTGATGGAACGCGCCCTCAAACCGGAGCAGTGGACGTGAACCAGTCCCGCCCGATGCAGGAGTTCTTCTCGATCGGTGAAGTCTGCGCACTGACCGACCTCAAACCGCATGTCCTGCGCTACTGGGAAAGTCAGTTTCGCTTCCTGAGTCCGGCCAAAAACCGGTCCGGCAACCGGGTCTACAAGAGCCGCGAAGTCGAGATGATCCTGCTGGTCAAACATCTCTTGTACACCGAGAAGTACACCATCGAAGGTGCCCGGCAGCGGGTCGAACATTTCCGCCGGACCGGTGAACTCAAGAAAGAAGCCGGGCGTGCCGTTGCCCAGCAGGCGGTCGACGAACTCGACGCCGCGATTCAATCCATTCTCGATACTCTCGACGGGCGTCCACCGAAACGGCCCGCGACCGGCGGCGAAGGAGCCGACTGACCCATGCGGATTCTGGTCTCCAACGACGATGGCATTCTGGCCCCGGGCATCCGGCATCTCGCCAACGCCTGCCGCGAAGTCGGTACGGTTACGGTCGTCGCTCCCGATCGGGAGCAGAGCGGCACCTCCCACTCGCTCACGCTCCATCGTCCGCTCCGGCCGGCGCTGACCCATGACGGGGCGTACCAGATCGACGGCACTCCGACCGACTGCGTCCTGCTCGGGATCAGCGCGCTGATGAACGAGAAGCCCGACTTCGTGTTCTCAGGGATCAACCACGGTCCCAACATGGGCGAGGACGTGCTGTATTCGGGCACCGTGTCCGCCGCCATGGAGGCCGTGACGTTAGGCGTGCCCGGGATTGCCTTTTCGTTTGCCGGGCGTGATCCGGCGCTGATGGAGACCTATCACGTCACCCTGGTCCGCCTGATCCGTCAGATCACCGAGATCCGCAACTTCCCGAAGGAGACCCTGCTCAACATCAACCTGCCACAGATTCCAGCGGAGGATGTGCGCGGGGTCAAAGTGACCAAGCTGGGCAGCCGTTATTTTTCCGGATCGATTACCAAGATGATGGACCCGTGGGGCCGGGAAGTCTTCTGGGTCGGCGGCGGGGACGTGACCTGGACGGTCGATCCGGACTCCGATCAGGCGGCCGTCCATCAAGGCTACATTTCCATTACGCCTCTCCATATGGATCTCACCAACTACCGCCTCATGGAGGCCGTGAGCGAATGGGCGCTCGAGCCTTGAACGAGCGGGACAGTTATGGTGGGTACCGTCAGCGGCTGGTCGAACAGCTGCAAGACAAGGGCATTCGCGACCTCGCGGTGCTCAAAGCCATTGCCTCGGTTCCTCGGCATCGGTTCGTACCGGAAGGGGTGCGGCACCGATCGTACGAGGATTCGGCGCTCCCGATTGCGGCGGGCCAGACCATCTCGCAGCCGTGGGTGCAGGCCCGATCGATTCAGGAACTGGGTCTGACCGGCAAAGAGAAGGTGCTCGAGGTCGGCGCCGGTTCCGGCTACCAGACGGCGTTGCTCAGCCAGTTGGCCGGGAACGTCGTCGGGATCGAACGGGTGGCCGCGCTGGCGGAGCAGGCGCGGAATGTGATCCGGGATCTGGGGATCCGGAACGTGACGATCGTCGTCGGCGACGGCACCCTGGGCTGGCGGTCGCTGGCGCCATTCGATGCCATCGTGGTTGCCGCGGCCTCGCCATCCATCCCGAAGCCATTGCTCGAACAACTCGCGCCCGGAGGACGGATGGTCGTCCCGATCGGCAACCGCGAGGAGCAGACGCTGGTCCGGGTCGAGCGGAAGGGCGACCAGTACATCGAGACACCGCTGTCGGGTGTCCGCTTCGTGCCGCTGCTCGGGCAGTTCGGCTTCGATTCCTCCTCCTGAGCTGAGACACGCATCGTGATCGACCTGTTTCGCTTTCTGATCGACTTCATCATCCATCTGGACCAGCATCTCGGGGAGTTGATCAGCCGGTACGGTACCGGGACGTACGTCATCCTGGCGCTGATCATCTTTGCGGAGACCGGCCTGGTGGTCATGCCGCTCCTACCCGGTGATTCGCTCCTGTTTGCCGCCGGCGCGTTCGCGGGGCTCGGATCGCTCAATCCGTGGGTCCTGTTCTTCCTGCTCACCGCGATGGCCATCATCGGTGACACCGTCAACTACTGGATCGGATCGTGGATCGGCCCGCGGGCGTTCAGTGGGGAAGTCCGGTGGCTCAAGAAAGAGTATCTCGACCGGACCCATGCCTTCTTTGCGAAGCACGGCGGGAAGACCATCATCCTGGCCCGATTCGTTCCCATCGTCCGGACCTTCGCGCCGTTCGTGGCCGGAGTGGGGACGATGCACTACTCCAGGTTCCTGACCTACAACGTGATCGGGGCGGTGGTCTGGGTCGGCCTGTTTGTCTGGCTGGGCTACTTTTTCGGGAACCTGCCGTTCGTCCGGGAGAACTTCGGGATGGTCATCATCGCGATCATCATCCTGTCGGTCATGCCGGTCGTGATCGAGGCCATCAAGGCCCGGCGAGAGAAAAACGCCACTGAGCCTTCTTGATATTTCGGTTGAAGACAACACAGTAAACTATTGCAACACCTTGCTTTGAGCTGTCAGTTTCAAGCTAATTATTGCGTTTAACGCTTGACGAAGGTAGCTGTAGCGCGGCAGGGCGATTTAACGCCTCCTGGCCGCGCCATTCGTGGGGCCGGATGCGGAGCCGGGTGCCTCCGGGGCCTAAGTGCAGGTTGGGAACTAAACGCTTGATCCCGGCGGGCGCTGAACGGAGTGCAGGAGAACGAACCGGCTGCTGTGGCCCGCGGTCGCGGCAGGCACATTCAACGGCTGTCTGGGACCTGAGCGGTCGCGCTGCTCGAGCCGCCTGGCTCCCATGCCGTGGAATGCTGCGTCGCCGTCTGGGATGTGGTATTTTTGAGATTGTTCGATTTCTGCGTCGCCCAGCGCCCCCGTAGCTCAGCTGGATAGAGCAGCGGTTTCCTAAACCGTTGGCCGGAGGTTCGAATCCTCTCGGGGGCACTCGCATGAGGTTATATTGCAGGGCTACGTCAGTGGCGGACGGGCTGGCGACATAGACGACAGGCCTGCCGGACTCGATGGCCTCGACCACACAATCACATACCACGATGGGATCAAGCGCCGTAGAACGCGTCGACCGACATATGACCGATACCGACAATCAGTTCGTTGCGTGGGTGCAGGCTCGGCAGAAGGTGATCGGCATCGTTGCCGGCGTCCTGGTCCTCCTGGTGCTGGCCGGGTGGTACGTCATGGAGAGCGGGCGGCGCAAGCAGGCCCAGGCGTTCGACGCCCTCGATCAGGCGCGCGGTTCGATGGAAGCCGGGAGCTATGCGGACGCCGCCACGGCGTTCCAGCGTATCACGGAAACCTTCAGCGGCACCGACGCCAGCCTCGAGGCGTCGCTGGCCCTGGGTCAGGTCCGGCTCCTGTCGGGTCAGGCCGAGCTCGCCATTGAAGACTTGCGCAAGTTCATCGCGAGCAACCCGCCGGCGTACTACAAGTCGGCTGCGCACTCGCATCTGGCGGTCGCCCTCGAAAACACCGGGAAGGTCGCCGAAGCGGCAGCTGAGTACGTCAAAGCGGCTGAGCTGTCCACGGCGCCGTACCAGAAGAACGACGCGCTCCTCAACGCCGCCAGGACCTATCGGGCTCAGGGTAATACGGCCGAGGCTCGGAGCATCCTCGAAGGTATCGTCAAGAACAACAAGGATGAGACGCCCGGAACCGCAGAGGCCCGGGTCCGACTGGCCGAGCTCGACGCGATCAGCTGAAGCAGCCAGGCGGAAGTGGACAGGCCCCGGACGCTCACGCCGTCCGGGGCTTTTTCGTTCAGGAAGGCTGGCGTTCCAGTGGATTCGTTGCGCCGCTGTCGGGCGATCGATGTCGTCTGAGCGGGTGTAGGGCGCACCGATCGAATCGGCTGCCTTTGCGAGCCGGATCTGGGGCGGAGCGCGGCACGTCCGAAAGGACACCCGGAACCGCCGAGGCCTGGGTCCGACTGGCCGAGCTCGACGCGATCAGCTGGAAGCCCAGCCGAGATCCAGGGCTTTTTCGTTGCTGCGTCTGCCGGGTTAGCCATGCGGGGCGCGGTCGGGCACACTTTCAAGAACATGTGCGGTGAAGCAATCCAAGCCACCGAGCCAGACACTATCGAGGCCCTAGGGGGCGACTATGGCGGCTTCTTCTGTTCATATAAATGTCGTATAAGATGTATTATGTTAAGTTATTTGGTGGAAAAGTGGGGATAACTCTGGAAAGCATCCCCACTGCTCAGGCTTGTGGTCTTATTTCGGTCAAATTCGAGAGGCGTTCGGTCACGTCCAGAAGAACGTTGGCACCTGCCACGAGTTCGTCATCCGATGTAAACTCGCGAGGATTGTGGCTGATCCCATCGCGGCTCGGCACGAAAATCATGGCCGCCGGCGCAATCCGGGCGATCATCTGGGCATCGTGCCCTGCACCCGACGTCATCCGCCGAGCCCGGATTCCACGCTCCGAGGCGGCCGCCTCGATCATTTCCACCAAGCCCGGATCGAATCGGACTGGTTCGAAACGTGACAAGCGCTCAGTCGTAATCGCCACCCGCTCTGTCGCCGCCAGTTCGTCCAGGAATCCGCTCAGGGCGCGTTCGGCGGCCTGGAGCTTGGCTTCGTCCGGGTTCCGCAGGTCGACCGTAAACACGACGCGCCCCGGGATGACATTGATGGCCCCAGGCTCATACTGCATCGTGCCGACCGTGGCGACGGTCGATCCGTTCGACTGCACCGCGAGATCCCGAAGGAACGTCGTCACCCGAGCCGCGGCATAGCCGGCGTCCCGGCGGAGCGAGGTCGGCGTCGTGCCGGCATGGTTCGCAGTGCCGTCGATCGTGATCCGCTGCCAGGAGATGCCCTGGAGATTCTCGACCGCGCCGAGGGCCAGCCGCTCCTGCTCGAGGATCGGCCCCTGTTCGATGTGGAGTTCGAGGTACGCGGCCGGCCGAAGCCAGCCGGGCTCATCCGAGCCGGCATAGCCGATCCGCTCGAGTTCGGCGCCGAGTCGGTTGCCGTCCGGAGCGGTTGCCGCCAGCGCCTCTTCGACGCTCAAGCCGCCCGCATAGACCAACGACCCCATCATGTCGGGAGCGTACCGGACGCCTTCCTCGTTGGTGAACGCCGCGACCACGACGGGCCGGCGTGGCGTCACGCCCTGTTCCCGCAACGTTTCCACGACCTCCAGGCCGGCCAGAACGCCATAGGACCCGTCGAAGATGCCTGCATCGATGACCGAATCGATGTGCGATCCGATCATGACGGGATCACCGGCGCCAGCCTCCCAGACCAGCAACATGTTTCCGATCCGATCGACCCGGACCGCGAGGCCCGCCTGATGCGCCCAGGTCCGGAGCTGATCCCGTCCCGCGCCATCCTGATCGGTCCCAGCCAATCGAATGAGACGACCGGCCTCATCTCGGCCGATCTGCCCCAGGTCCCGAATTCGGTCGAGGAGACGAGCGCCATTGACGGACCGGGTCATCGATCGCCTCCGGGATTCGCGGTTACGGGCTCCATATCGTGGCATTGGCACGAGGTGAGTCCCCGCAGGATCCCGCAGATCTGGCCGCCCTCCACCGGTCCGTTGCACTGCTCCCGGAGAGCGACCAGTTGTCCCCGCAGCTCGGTCAGCTCGGCGATCTTAGTCTCGATCTCGGCGATGTGCGCATCGACCAGGCCGTCGACCCGCTGACAGGTCCCGACGGGTGAATTCCGGTATCGCAGGAGCGTGCCGATCTCCTCCAAGGTCAGATCGAGGGACCGGCAATGACGAATGAACGCCAGCTGTTCGACGTGGGCGGGCCCGTAGACGCGATAGTTGCCCGGGCTCCGCGCCGGCTTCGGCAGCAGTCCCTGACGCTCATAGTAGCGAATGGTCTCGACCTGGCACCCGGTCCGCCGGGCCAGATCGCCGATCCGTAACGTCATTTTTTTCCCCTTCCCGTCAGCCTCTTGACCCTAAAGCTACTTCAGGGTGTAAGCTGCTACAATGCGATCAGGAATCGGACGACGATGACGGCGACGGCGTGCAATCAGCTGGTGTGCGGCTGCCTCACCCATCAGACGACACTGGCGATCATCCAGATGGATTGTCCCACCGAGGAGGGACTGATCCGGGCAAAGCTCACGGGCCTGCCTGGCATTCACAGTCTGGATTTCGACCTGATCGGCCGAACCCTGACCCTCACCCATGTTCCCGATGCCTTGCCGCGGTCCCTCACGGCCATCCGGTCGCTCGGGTTTGATCCGGTCCTCAAACAGGACAGAGCGACGGGGCCTGTCGATCGCGCCGCGGCGCCGTGGTGGCCCCTCCTTCTCTCTGGCGCGGCGGCCCTGCTGGCCGAGCTCGTTCATTGGACGGTCGGAGGATTCCACTGGGCCGTGGCGGTCCTGTCTGCCGCTGCAATCCTAACGACCGGACTGCCCACCTATCGCAAAGGGTGGGTTGCGCTCGTCAACCGGAATCTCAACATCAATGCGCTGATGGCGATTGCCGTGACCGGCGCATTGTTGATCGGCGAATGGCCCGAAGCCGCGATGGTGATGGTCCTGTTTGCGGTTGCGGAGCGACTGGAGGCCGGTGCGCTCGACCGCAGCCGCCGCGCGATACGCGACCTGCTGGCGTTGGCTCCGGCAACGGCCGTGATGCGGACGGCCGAGAGCCGCTGGGATGAAGTCGATGCCAGCACGGTTCCGGTCGGGGCCATGGTCCGCACTCGGCCGGGTGAACGCATTGCCCTGGACGGCGTTGTCCGAGCAGGCGTATCAACGGTCGACCAGGCCCCGATTACCGGCGAGAGCATCCCCGTCGATGTCGCGCCCGGCGACCGGGTCTTTGCCGGCACGATGAACGGCACGGGTGCGCTCGAGTACGAGGTGACCGCAGCCGCGACCGACACCGCACTTGCGCAGGTACTGCGAAGCGTCGAAAGCGCGCAACGATCCCGAGCACCGATCCAGCGTTTCGTCGACCGTTTTGCCCGTATCTATACGCCGCTAGTCTTTCTCGGCGCCGTGCTGGTTGCGGTTCTGCCGCCGTTGCTCGGCGCCGGCGCCTGGAGTGATTGGATCTATCGCGGTCTGGTGCTCTTAGTCATTGCCTGCCCCTGCGCGCTGGTCATCTCGACTCCCGTTGCCATTGTGAGCGGGCTTTCGGCAGCTGCGCGTCGCGGTATCCTGATCAAAGGCGGCAAGTTTCTCGAACTGGGCCACCGGTTACGGTGGCTCGCAGTAGACAAGACCGGCACGCTGACGTCGGGACAACTCGGTGTCGCTGAGGTGTATTTTCCCGCCGAGACGGACACCGAGGCCGCGATGCACGTTGCGGCAAGTCTCGCCGCGTTCTCGGATCACCCGGCGTCCGCTGCCATCCTCGCCCACGCCGGCATCGACTCGGTACGGCAGGCCACCGTCGACGACTTCCGGGCTGAGCCGGGTCGTGGTGTCACTGGAACCATCGCGGGTCAGCGGTACTATCTGGGCAGCGCCCGCTGGCTCGGCGAACTCGGCATATCTCTCCTGCCGATGACACGGCCGGCCTCGACCTGGCTGGCCGACGAGCATGGCGTTCGTGCCGGGTTTGTGATGACGGATACGGTCAAGCCGAGCAGCCGCGAGGCGATCGATCAGCTGCGGTCGTTCGGTATCGAGACGGTGATCCTGAGTGGCGATCGTCAGGACAACGTCGACGAGGTGGCCCGTCAGGTCGGCATCACGACGGCTAGAGGCGCTCTGTTGCCGGACGACAAACTCCGGGAAATCGAGGCTCTGCTGTCTCGGGGCGGCGGTGTCGGAATGGCCGGCGACGGCATCAACGATGCGCCGGCACTGGCTCGGGCCGACATCGGATTTGCCATGGGAGCGGCTGGAACGGATACCGCCATCGAGACGGCCGGGGTCGCCCTCGCCGACGATGACCTGCGAAAAATCCCGACCTTCGTCCGGATCGCGCGGGCGACACGACGAGTCCTCTATCAGAACATCGCCCTGGCGCTCGGCATCAAGCTGGTGTTTCTGGTGGCTACAGCCGTCGGAGCGGGTACGATGTGGATGGCGGTCGTGGCCGATGTTGGCGCCAGTCTACTGGTGATCGGCAACAGCCTCAGGCTGCTCCGGCGTTAGGCGATCTGCCGCAGTCTCATCCGGCCCACTCGCCGACAAAGGCCAGCTGGCCCGGCCCGCGCAGCCAGAGGTCGTACGCCCGCCCGCTGTCGATGCGGCCGTCGATGGCGTAGACGGCGCCGCTCGACGACCGGATCCGGACCGGCAATGTCAGCAGGCCCACACTCGCCAATGCCAGAGCCGACGCGACGGTTCCGGTGCCGCACGCGAGGGTCTCGGCTTCCACGCCCCGTTCGTAAGTGCGCAGCCGCCATCCGGCATCGGCGGCATCGATCGGCCCGATGAAGTTGACGTTGGTGCCGTCCGGTGCGAAGTGTTCCGAGTAACGCAGCTGCCGGCCGCGTCGCGCGACGTCGACGGCTTCGATGTCGTCGACCAGCACGATGACGTGCGCGACACCGACCACCCCAAAGAACGCTCGGCGCTCGCCGGCCTCGAGTTCGATAGCTATGGGTGCCGGCACGTCGACAGTCGGAAACGCCAGCTCCGCATCGGCGCCCGTCCCGACCGTTCGGCTGTGGAATCGCCCTGCGTCGGCATCGAGCGCGATCTCGGTTTCCGCGTCGACCAGGTCAAGCCGGACGGCCAGACGCGTACTGCAGAGGGCGGCGTTGCCGCACATATCGACCCGCGAGCCATCGGCATTGAAGTAAATCATCCGGATCGACTGCGGGCCGGTCTGCGCCAGATGGACGACACCGTCGGCTCCCACTCCCAGCCGGCGATCGGTAATCCGCTGAATCCTTTCGACAGGCCAGTCTTCCAGCCGGTGCTCTCGGGCATCCAGGAACACGAAGTCGTTGCCGGATCCCTGCATCTTGTAGAATCGGTTCGAACTCATAGGCGCCCCAAGCGATCGGCAATCCAGAGCCACCAGACCATCCACACGGCCTCCCGGACGATCGCCTTGCTCATCTTGCTGCTGCCCTCGACCCGATCGGTAAAGACGATGGGAATCTCGGTCAGGCGAAATTTCTTTCGCCAGGCGCGGAAACTCATTTCGATCTGAAAGGCGTATCCGTTGGACCGGACCCGATCGAGCGGGAGCGCTGCGAGGACTTCTCGGCGGAAGCATTTGAAACCGCCGGTCGCGTCGGTCAGCGGCAGGCCCGTCACCCACCGTACGTAGATATTGGCCCCATACGAGAGCAACAGCCGCGACATCGGCCAGTTGATGACATTGACTCCACTCTTGTAGCGCGAGCCGATCACCAGGTCCGATTCGTCGGCAGCCGCGAGCATCTGCGGCAGGAATTTGGGATCGTGGGAGAAGTCCGCATCCATCTCGAGCAGCCGATCGTACCCCTGTTCTAGTCCCCAGCTAAACCCTGCTAGATAGGCTTTGCCAAGACCTTCCTTGGCGGCGCGATGGAGCACGTGCACCCGGGCAAAGGCGGCGGCCAGTTGATCGGCCAGCTCCCCGGTTCCATCCGGCGAGTTGTCGTCAACGACGAGTACTTCGAGTCGCGGATCCTGATCCAGAATCGCCGGGACGATCTGGGGCAGGTTCATGCTCTCGTTGTAGGTCGGCAGAATGACGAGGTATCGCTCAGGCATCGCGACCCCTTCTCCGCCTGACCGCCGCTCCCGCGAAAATGGCCGCCACGCCGACGAGGGACATCATGCTGACGGCACGCCCGCGTCGATAGCTGCGCGAGTCATACTCGAAGACGACTTCGCGGGCGCCGGCCGGGAGTACCACGCTGAGCAGCGTATTGTTGGCGCGCAGGACCGGAATCGGAGTGCCGTCGAGGGTGGCTTTCCAGTCGGGATACCAGTTCTCCGAAACCAGCAGATACTCGTCGTGTGCCGCGTCGCCACTGATTGTTACCCGCATCCGACCCGGGCGCCATTCGGTGACTTCTGCTCGCCGGGCAGACGGTTCCGGCACCTGGTTACCCAGGTCGCGGGGCGTAACGCCGGCCGTATCCGAATAGATCAGAACCCGATCGATGGGAAAGCGCTGATCTGTCACGGATTCGACGATCGCGTCGTCCGGCACCTTGATCGCACCGGCGATGACCTTCGCGTACTGCGGAGGATTCTCCGCCTCGAAGAGATATCCCGGGCCATGATGGGTCTCGACCGGCCCCAAGACCTGACGGAACCCCGGAATCTGCTGGGGTTCTTTGACGACGAAGTAGCGGACCGCGAAGAGATCCCACATCGCGGGGCTCAACTGGTTCTGCCAGATGTTCTTGCCACCGAGCAGGTCGTCGAAGTAACGGATCTCGTTGCCGTGGTAGCCGAAGAGCACCGGAATATCGGCGGCCATCAGCCAGCTCTTCGGGTACGGACTGAGCCCGGCATACTGTGCCGAGGGAGCGTAGACTCGATAAGGCGGTTTGATCTGCTCCAAGTGCTGCATGATCGGATCGGAGGCGTAGGTCACCTTGGCCCCCGGCGAAAAGACGAACGAGTGCCTGCCGACGATCCAAAGATCCGCCCAAAGCACGGCGCCGATCGTGGCAACTGCGGCCACACCGCGAATCCGATCGCGTGCAATAGCCCAGATCAGACCAGCGGTCACCGCCGTAACGATCAACAAACGAATACTGTCGGTGCGAAGCTTGCCCGCATTGGCAATGGCCATTTCCGGAACGCCCTGATAGCCTGTCCCCCGGGCCCAGTCCTCGACCATCATCTGCAGGAAGCCGATCACACCGAGCAACGCAAGCAAAGCGATCAGCCCGGCAACGATGCTCAGACGCGGAATCGAGATGTCACGGCGGAAGAGCCGCTCCGCTCCGAACCCGGCAAAGACCGCGAGCGGCATCGCGACCAGAAAGAATGCCATGCCGGGCGCTCGAAGCGTCGCGGACATTGGCATGACCGCATACCAGAGCCGAAAGAACGGTGTACCGCCGCCGACACTGACCAGGAGAAACAATCCAGCGATGACTCCCAGCGCGAGTCGGATCCGCTTTCGCTCCACGCCACCCATGCCGAGTATCGCGAGGACGATCGCGACGGGGCCTAGGTACTCGGTATGGAGTTTGAGACCATTCCGACCGAAATAGGTCGGCGTTACGCCACCATCGATGGCCGGCAACAGAAGGCCGGGGAGTTCCGACAGCGGCAGTGCAAACGAGGTGGCATGCGCCCATCCGGAGCTGACGCCGCCCTCGACCCGCGGGCTATATGGTACGTGCGCAGACATCGGCATGCCGTAGATAGCATAGAGGCCGATCCCGAGGACCACCACCGCCACGCTTGCAGCGATCACTTTGCCTCGGCCTGCTGCCGTTCGAGGCCCCTCCGGGCCAAAGACCCAGAAGAGGCCCCAGATCAGCCCGCCCACGAGCAGGTAGTACGCCATCTGCGGATGACCATGCAGCGAGAGACCCACGGTCAGCGCGATGTTACCGTAACCCACAATCGAGCCGTCGCGCACCGCGCGAACGATGGCCAGAAACAACAGCGGTGCCAGCGCGGAGACGAACAGCTTGCCGTCGTGTCCCGGGTGCACCAGTGACAGGACGATCCCGGTCATCTGAAATGCCAGACCGCCGACCAACGCGCCGGCCCAGCTGACCCGAAGCGCGCGCAGCAATGCATAGACGGCCGCGCCGGCGAGGACGATATGTCCCGCAAAGCCGAGGTTGATCGCGAGATCGGTTGGCAGGATCCAGCGAAGCCACGCGGTCGGGTAAAAGATGTCGCCGCCGCCGGCCCCGACGAACGGTACCCCGCCCATCAGATACGGATTCCAGAGCGGAATCGAGCCGTACTCCCGGAAGTAGTTGGCGGCAAAGATCCGGAAACCGTACCCTGCCTCGTACATGTCCGAGTACTGCCCGATCAGAAAATCGCCGCGCAGCATCGGCCAGCAGAGGGTCAGCGCGGCAACGACGAAAACAACCGCCGCCACGAGCGCCGGCCGCCGGGGTTCGAAATCGGGCGATGTACTATCGGTCACTTAGGTTTTCTCCCGGCAGCGAGAAACGGGGCCACCGCCACAATGTCCGCCACTGTCATGACGAGCCGCGATGCCGCGGCAAGGGCAACTGCGGGCGCCGCACCGATCGACCCCTGCAGCAGTATGACCAAAGTACCCTCTCGCACTCCGAGCCCACCCGGGGCCAGGAGCGCCAGGAAGCCAACGATATAGGAGATCGTAAATCCCGCAATGGCCTCGCGCAGGCCAAGCTGAACGTCGGGAAGCGTCCCCGCCAGCACGAGCAACAGCGCCACGCCATACCCCGCCCAGGACACCGCATGGATCGCCACGGCCAGGACGACCGGACCCCGGCGAATTGGTAACGCAACCCGCCCGCTCGTTGCCACGGCCATGATCCGACCGAGCGCCCCAGGCCAGACCAGAAATGCCAGCCCGACGACGCCCCCGGCGAGACTGATCCAGATCAGCACCCGAAAGATGCCATCCGGCGCCACGCTGAAGCCGGTCAGCGCCGCGACCGCGGCTCCCGCCGCCAGCGACAGCACCTGGTTGACCAGTGCCGAGCCGGTCGCGGCCCAAACCGAGACACCCGCTTCCTGCGCAAAAGACGCCACCCCGGCCACGGTCCACACTTTCCCCGGGAGGTACTTCCCCATACTCGAAATGATCCAGACCCGGGCTGCCTGACGCCACGTCATGTCCCATCCCCAAGCCGCCGCCAGCTGGCGCCACGCTTCGACCAGGAGGGCGTACATCCCGACGATCACGAGGACCGCCCCGATCAGCGGCAACGGACGGATCTGCCATGAGAGTTCGATGCCCCGGAACTGCTCCCAGTTGCGGAGCAGGTGTCGCCCGACGAAGTACAGGATCAGGACACCGAGCAGCCCGCGGAGGTACCGCAGCCAGGCTCGGGGCGGCCGGACACCTGCCGGTTCGGCGGATGTCATGCGGCGCGAGCCTCCAGGAACTCGTCCGCTCGGGCGCCTTCCGGGTCGGTGAGGATCGGCCGCCCGCCGGCCTCGAATCCGGTTACCCGCACACTCCGGCGCCGGCCCCGCCAGGCGGCAACTTGGCTCACGGTCGCGAACCATGGCTTGTGCGCCGCCAATCGAGTCACCAGATCCGCAAACGCCGGCTCCGCATCCGGAAAGCCGAACGGCGCAGCCAGGTTCGGATGCCAGAGGCCGACCCAGAGCCCCTCCACCGATTCGACCACCTGCGCCGAGGTCAGCGCCTCATCGATCCACGCAGCCGGGGTCTCGATGCCGCGATACTTACTGCTGGCGCGATCCATCCAGACCAGCGGCGCCTCGCCGATCCCGAGCGCCCTGCCGCTTCCATCGGCCAGCGGCACGAGGTCGGCGACGCCGAGCCGGAAGCCCGCGCGATCGTAGTAGCCGACGGTCGAGTCGACGGTGAATCCCAGTGCGGCCGCCCGCTCCTGCGTAGCAAGAGGTTCCATTCGGAGGAAGTGCTGGCGAGTGGCTCGCACCGATCTCCCGACTGCCTGCTCGAGCGTATCGCGCTCGCGCCGCAGCATCGCGTCGGATTGGGCCGTCGCGAAGCTTCCGTGGAGTCCGACCTCATGGCCTCGAGTACGGATCTGCTCCAGGATGCTCCGCGCCGACTCGATCGGGTAGGTCACGTCCCCGGCCAGTACGCTGCGCAGGCTGGGCGCGCCGGCCATCACGAACCAGGTCGACGTGACACCGTGCGCGGCTTCCACCTCCAGAAGACGTTCGATCGCTCCGAGCACAGGACCGCGGCCAACCGCGCCGAGTGCGGCACCGGTGGCCCGCATCCAGCGGCGCCACTCGCCTCGGCGGAGCAGTTCGAGACTCCGAGCGGCATAGCCCAGGCCCCACCACCGGACCAGGTCCAGATCGTGCGTCAGCGCGACCGCCCATCGCGCGCCCTCGGGCCACGGCGCCAGCAGCGCCGGCATCGTACCGCGCAAGGCGGCGACGACACGCCGCAGCGCAACCGCGTGACGTTGAACGACCGGCTCCAATTCGCGCCCGGTCGCTCCCAGCAAATTGACGTTCGCCGGCACTCGGCCACGCGCGTCTCGTACCGGACTGTCCCGTTCCGCAGCAAGCGTCAGCAACGCCGCCGTCTCGGCCAGGATGTTGCGATCGACGACGACACGTCCCTCGACGACATTGAATCCGGTCGCTCCCGCCGCCCCGGCCGTGACCGGAGTCGCACCATCGAGCATCCGGTCCGTGCGCGGCAACCGGCTCAGGTCGAGCAGGACGTCCATCGCGTATCGTTCGAGCGGCGAGAGCCCGTCCAGCATGGCCAGAACGGTCATGCCCATCCCGGCGGCGGCGTTACCGCGCCGATGGTGCGCGCGGGCTGCCCGCCGACGATATCGAGAGGAGCCACATCGCGGGTGACGACGGCGCCGGCAGCGACGATGGCGCCGCGACCGACGGTCACGTTGGGCAGGAGGACGGCCCCGGCGCCGATCCAGGCATCGGCCTCGATGGTCACCGGGCCGGAAGCGACCGGAGCGGTCGGCCCGATCCGCGAGTGATTCGGATGCGACGAGGTCACGATCGTCACCCGCGGAGCCAGGCTGGCTCGGTCGCCGATGGTGACGAGGCCGGGTCCGGACAGCTCCTCGACGATGATCAGATCGTCCGCGACATACGCATCCTGACCGATCCGCACCCCGGCCCATCGAAGCAGGGTGAGGCGCCAGCCGGGCAGCATGGTGTGCCGCGCCCAGGTCTTCAAAAACTTGCGACGGACTTTCCGGAGCAGCATGAGCTTACCCCAAGTAACGGTACAGCGATGAACCGAGCCGAGTCACCCCGAGCGGCAAGGCCGACCAGACGCGAGCCGCCATCCGAAGCGGGCCGCGGTTGCGCGGCGCCAGGTGCACTCCCCGCGCGGCCGGCCAGTAATCGTACGCCAGCGGCTTCGGTTGCCCGCCCCAGCGACGCTTGAAAGTTACCAGGCTTTCCTGCTCCGGCGCGGCCCGGCCCAGGTCGAAGATCTGAACCCCCTCCGCGATTGCATCCGTCAACGCGGTCCAGAGCAGCAAATGATTGGGACGCCGGCCCAGATGGCTGGGATCGGCCCCGCCGAACGCGTAGATCCAGCGCGACGGCGCCGTCCAGACGGTAATCCCCGCAATCGGACGGGTAGTATCGGCAAAGGCGAGGTATGCCCGCGCCAACCCGTGTTCGGCGAGCCCGGTGACCCCTTCACGCCAGAATCGCCGAGGCGGGGCGGGAAGTCCGTGGCGGCGCGCGGTGTCGTCCTGGAATGCCGCCATCGCGTCCCATCCCTGGCCGTCACTCACCCGTTCGATCCGAAGCCCGCCCTTCTGTGCCTTCCGGATGCCTCGGCGCGTGCTGTCACCGTCGAGCGTGGCCCACACCGCCTCGGATCCGCCCGCGAGCGGCACTTCAAAGGTATGGTATCGTGACACCCGAACCAGCGGCTCGACCAGGGCGGGCTCCCCTGCCCGCTTGATCTCGAGATACCGGACCCGCCGTTCGCGCGCGAGATCGATGGCATGGCGCGCCAGGTCGGCGTCCGCGGTCGGATCGCCGATGCTTCCGGTGACATAGCTGAACGGGAAGCTCACCAGATGCGGACGCCCGCCGAGCGCTGGAACGGTGGCCAGTGGCAGCGCAGCAACCGGTCGATCGTCGTCGTATACCGTTAGGCAGTCGAGCGGAAACCGGAACATGCCCGCAATGGTTTCGAGCCAGCGGGGCTCGTGATAAAAGCTCCCGTGGGTCCGGGCAAGCGAGGCCCACGCATCCGGCGGCGCGGCGGTTCGTTCAATGCGGCGCGACACGTCGGAACAACTCCAGAAACGTGGTGGCCGCACCCTCGATACCGAACTCCCCGGCGATTCGACGCCGGCCCTGCTCCGTCAACCGGGCCGCCTGATCCGGATCCGTAATCAATCCGGCCAGCGCATCCGCCAGCGCAACCGGATCGTCCGAAGCAACCAGCCGCCCGGTCACGCCGTCTTCGATCACCTCGGGAATCCCGCCGGAACGGGTTCCGACCACGGCTGACCCCGCCGCGAACGCCTCGACCAATGTCAGGCCGAGCCCTTCGGTTCCTCCCCGAGCAGGGAGCACGGTCACGGTAGCGCGGCCGTACTCCGCCGGCATCGCCTGCTGCGGAAGGAAGGCCGACCACTCGACCACCTCGCTGAGTCCGAACGAGGCGGCCTTCGCGCGCAGCGACTGCTCCTCCGGCCCCTGCCCCAGGATCCGCAGCCGGACTTTCAGACCTCGACCCACCAGGATCCGAACGGCATCGAGCAGGGTGTCGACTCCCTTGGTCGGAACCAGATTTCCCGCATAGAGAATGACCGGCGGATCGGCCTTGCTCACTCTCTGGCCGGCCTCGAACGCGGCCAGATCGATCGGCATCCGGGTCACCAGTACCTGGCGAAGCGAACTGCAATGCGTAGCAATCGTATCGAGGAGGAAACGGGAAACGGCCGTTACCGCGGCCGCGCGGCGCAGCACCCGCCGGCCCAACGCGCGGGCCAGACCGGAACGTTGAAGCAGCCTAACGTCGCTGCCATGGCAGGTGATCACGACCGGCCGACCCGCTGCCAGGGCTGCCCATCCTCCCGGAAACCACCAATGGGCGTGGATCAGGTCAGGCTGGAATCGCTCCGTTTCCTGCCGGACGGCGCGACGCATTGCTGCGAGGAACGGGATCAGCATCAGTGCGGTCGCCGGTTTGGTGAAGGCGCTGCGGTGCAGCTGTCCCGTGTAGGCAACCCGCTCCCACCGGTCAGGACCATAACGAACCCGGCGCACGGAGACGCCGTCGGGCGTCTGCTCCTGCTCGGCCAGCCCCGCCGCATGCGGCACCACCGCGCGGATCTCGACTCCCTGCCTGACGAGCGCTCCGGCCAGACGCTCGACGAACGCGCCGGCCGGATCGCCGGCGAAGCGCGGAAAGTTGTGACTGACGACGAGGACCTTCACGGATGGACGATTCCGGCTACCGGAATCGGCGGCAACGGTGCGTCGGCCCGAACACGCTAGTTGCGCCGTCCGGAGCCATCGGATGTCTCATCTGATCGCGCGGCCAACATCTGGCGGGTCTCTTCGCGGAAGCTGGCCAGCATCTCCGCGACGAAGCCGAAGCCGAAGAGCACGATGCCGCTGATGACCATCGTTTCGATCAGATTGAGCAGCGGCCGAAACCCGATGCCGAAGCCGAACCGCAGCACCAGCGCCGCCACGCCGCCCAGAAATCCGATCACGAAGAGGAGCGCTCCGCCCACTCCGAAGAACAGCATCGGCTTCCGACCGAAGCGCAGCTGAAACCAAACCGAGAGCAGGTCGATGACGCCGACCGGAATCCGGGTCCAGGTGAACTTCGAGGCGCCGGCCGTACGCGGATAGAGAGGCACCGGCCGAGAGGTCAGCCGATAGCCTTCAACCGCCGCGATCACGACCATGTAGCGGTGCCAGTCGGGACGCATCGGGACGATTCGCATGATCTCGGCGCGATACGCCTTGACCGAATTGAGGTCTTCGACCTTGACCCCGAACAGCCAGCGGCAGAGCCGGTTGTAGATCCCGCTGACGAACGCCTTTTCGTATTTCCCCTGCTTGGATCCGGTCACCATGTCGGCGTCGCCGTCCAGGACCGGGCGCACCAGGGTGGGAATATCCTCCGGACGATACTGGAGATCGGCGGGATAGAAGACCAGGATATCGCCGCGCGCCGAGTCGGATCCGCTGCGCAGCGCATCCGCGATGCCGCGCTGGCGGCGATGGGTCACGACACGAAGCCAGTCGTACAGTGCTGCCTGCTCGGCAAGCACCGCGGCCGTCCGGTCGCGTGAGCCGTCGTCGACGACGACGACTTCGAAACTGAATCCGGCCTTGCCCAGCGCTTCCTGACACTGGCGGAGAAACTCCGGAAGGTTCTCCGCCTCGTCCTTGGCCGGAACCAGTACGCTGACGTCGAGGTGACGCGGCGCCACGGCGGTCATACTCGTTTGCGCATCCGTGCCGGCAGAATGCCCAGCTGATCCCGGTACTTGGCCACGGTCCGGCGGGCAATCTGAATCCCCTGCTCTTTGAACCGATGCACGATCTGCTGATCCGTCAGCGGCTTGGAGGGATCTTCCTCCGCCACCATCTTCTCGAGCTTGGCCCGAATCGACCGGGCGCTGGCATCTTCGCCGGATACCGTAGTGAGGGCGCTCGAGAAGAAGAACTTGAGCGGCAGGACGCCGCGCGGCGTCTGCACGAATTTCTCGTTGGTTACGCGACTGACCGTGGACTCGTGCATGCTGATGACTTCGGCGACTTCGCGGAGCGTGAGAGGCTTGAGAAACTCGACGCCCTTCTCGAAGAAAGCGCGCTGCCGGTCGACGATGAAGTTCATCACCTTGAGCATCGTCTGCCGGCGCTGCTCGATCGCCTGAATCATCCAGTTCGCGCTGTTCATCTTCTGCGCGATGAACTCTTTGTTCTCCTGCGTCAGCGACTTCTTGTCGCGGGCCACGTCCTGATAGGAACGACTGAGACGAAGGCGCGGGACGCCGGTATCGTTCAGCGAGACATGATACTGCGTTCCGACTTTCTCCACGATCAGATCGGGAATGATGTAGCCGTCGCCGCGATCGGAGTACTTGAGCCCCGGCTTCGGATCGAACCGCGCCAGCGAATCGGCCGCCGTCTGCACCGTGCGCGGCTCGACGCCGAAGCGCTTGGCAAGATCGTTCCAGCGATGGGCAATCAGGTCGGTAAACGCTTCGCTGACGAGGCGATAGACCAGCGAGTCGGTATCCTTGGCTTCGTTGAGCTGCAGCACCAGGCACTCCCGAAGGTCGCGCGCGCCGACTCCCGGCGGATCGAGCCGCTGAACGATGCCGAGCATCTCCTCGACTTCCGCCAACTCGAACGGAGCAACCTCCGGCCGCCGCGGCGTCGGCGGACGATCATCGTCTTCATCGTCGTCGTCTTCGGCGGCCGCGGTATAGGACTCCAGCAGCGCATTGACCGAGCCGAGAATTTCCTCGAGCGAGGCACTGAGATAGCCGTCGTCGTTGATGTTGCCGAGAAACTCCTCGCTCAGGAGGCGCTGCCGAGGTGTCAGCTTCATCAGCTGTAGCTGGTCGCGCAAATGGTCGATCAGGTCGACCCGCTCGACCATGACGGGCTCGAGGTACTCCTGGTCTTCGTACTGCGTCTTGGTGCCGCCGACGTCGAAGCCGTTGAGGAGGATCTCTTCCCAGTCGATCTCATCCTCCTTCTCCTGCTTTTCCTTCTCCTGCTCCGCCGTCGGCTCCTGCTGATCCCGCTCCTCTTCCTCCGGCTCGAGCAACTCGAGGAACGGATTGGTCAGCAGTTCCTGCTTGAGATGCTGTTGCAGGTCCATCATGGGCATGTACAGCATGTCCATGGCCTGATACAGCCGTGGGTTGATGCGCAGCTCTTGCCGAAGGCCGGTATGTTGAGAGAGGCCGGTCTTCACAGCGTGGTCTCCGCGCGCTCGAGTCGCTCTCGCAGGCGCGCCGTCATGGTCGGACCGAGATAGAGCTCGGCGACCTGGTCGTTGAACACGAGTTCCCGTACCGTGCCGGCCGCGCGAACCTCGCCCTCGTACATGATGTAGGCGCGATCGACGATCTCGAACATCTGCTCGACGCTGTGATCGGTGATCAGCACCCCGATACCGCGATACTTGAGATTGGCGATGATGGTCTGGATGTCATGCACGGCAATCGGATCGACGCCGGCAAACGGCTCGTCCAGCAGCATGAACTTGGGCTCGGTCACGAGGGCGCGGGTGATTTCCAGGCGCCGCCGTTCGCCGCCGCTCAGGCTGTACGCTTTACTCTTCCGGAGGTGCTTGAGCCCCAGTTCGTCGAGCAATCGCTCCAGCCGTTCACGACGCTCCGCGCGCGACAGGTCGACGGTTTCCAGAATCGCCTGCACATTGTCTTCGACCGTCATCCGGCGGAACACCGACGGTTCCTGCGCCAGATAGCCGATCCCGCTCCGGGCCCGCTGATACATGGGCTGGCTGGTGATGTCGGTCGAGTCGAGCACGATCTTCCCACCATCGGGACGAATCAGCCCCGTGATGAGATAGAACGTCGTGGTCTTGCCGGCCCCGTTCGGACCAAGCAAGCCGACGATCTCTCCCTGCGAAACCGAAACGCTGACGTCCTTGACGACCCGTCGGCGGCGAAAGGCCTTCTCGAGGTGCTCTCCGGAGAGAACGCTGGTCATGGATTTCCTCTCCGCGGCTGCGCGCCAGCCGTATCCGGCCGGACCGGCCTGGGAACGCTGTCCGGCCGGACCGGCGGCACGACAACCGTCGAGTCGCGCACCGCGGCCGTGTCGCGCGCCCGTGTCAATGCGGGCTGCAGATGAATGCCGTCGACGTCGCCAAACGCATCGACCTGTTGCACGGTGTTGGAATCGGGCGTGATCCGCATCGTCACCAGGATCCGCTTGGCCCTGGTGTAGTTGATCGACCCCTTGGTCTGCCCTTGCTCCGGCGCCAGCTGATAGAACGAGCGTGCGTTCTGAATCGCTTCGACCTCGCGAATCTTGGTTTGCTCCGCTCCCGCCGCGCCGAGCGACAGGAATGCGACCGCGACGGTATCTCCGGCAATCCAATCGCGGCGCGTGCTGTCGGCCTTGTCGCCGGCAAAGCCCACCCAGCCTCCACCGAAGGCTCTGAGCGAATTGAGCCGCTGGTTGGGCATCTCGACGCGCAACGAGTCGCCGCGGACCAGATAGTCGGACGAGACGAGCGACGGCCGAGTCGTCTTGCCCCACGCCACCACCCGCTCCGGCTGGCGATTGATCAGCTCCACCCCGACCGAATCGCCGGAAAGCGTGATGTCTTTGCTGATCAGCTTGGCCGAATCCCGCGCCTTGAGCGCCCGGAGTTCCCGCTGCGCCAAGCCGATATCGATGACACGCCCGGTCAGCGTGAACCCGTCCCGGCGCTCGGTACGCAGCGTGGCCCGTCCCACCAGTTGCCCGCCCTGGCGCCGTCCGGTATCGAGCCACAGCGAATCGGCCGCGCCGCGCAGATCCTCGCGATCGATCGTCACGTTCCCGTTGGCGTAGATCACCTCGTTCGCGCGGGTCCGCACGACATTGCCGACGATGGTATAGGGCGACTGGGGCTGCCCGGTCGAATCTTTCACGACATACCGTACCGTCGGCCGATTATGGGCGATCACTTCCATCTCGGCCCGCAAGCCGCGGACCGGGCGAAGATAATCGATTCGCTGTCCCGTAATGGTCGATCCGGACTCGAGATCGCGATGCAATACGTTGTTCTGGGCTTCGAAGCGCTCGCCGTTCTGGAAATAGGTACCGAAATCGGCATCGAGCGCCGTGGTCGAATCGCGATAGCGGACCTTGTTGCCCAGCGAGATGAACTGGACCACCGATCCGCCGTACGATGCGACACTGTCAGCGTACATATGAATGTTCCGGCCGGCACAGCGAGCGTGGACATTCCCGCCGGCAAAGTAGTTCTCGGTCCCCGCCATCGGCGTGGTCCGCACCCCTTCGCGATCGACATTCACGATCTGGAGCCGGCACCGGTCGCTGGGCTGCGCACGGCGCGCCTGCGCTGCAAGCGCTGACGCCCCAAAGAGCAACACCCCGGCCGCGAGCCAGATCCCCGACCTCATGGCGCAGCTCCGCTGTCGGGCTTCTGTCCCGGCAGGTCGAATCCGCCGCGCCGCTGGACGCCCTTGGGCTCGACGATCCGCACGTTCTTGAATTCGAGGTCCGAGGTGAAGCTCTTCCCGGTGAGACGCTCTCCCCGAGAATCGTAGACGAAGATCGTGTCGCTGCGGAGCTGGAGCAGCGTTCGGTCGTAGATCAGATGCGGGGTGGTGAGCCGCCGGCCGTCGGTCGATTCGATCCGCACGTTGCCCCGCGCATCGAGCGACCCGTTGCCGATGTTGTAATCCCCCTGCTCGGCCGTCAGTACCGACGTCTGCTTGCCGTCTTCGAAGAAGAGCACCCGCATCTGGCGCAGGTCCATCCGCTGGGCCATCTGATACACGTAGGCCGACTCGGCGTACACGTAGCCGGTCCGGACGCCGTTCTCGACCATGTTGGTCGTCATCTTGGTCATGAACTGATCGGAGCTGTCGGCCACCTGCACCGTCTGGGTTGCCCGGATGCCGGTCGACTGGCAGGCGGCCGCGCCCAACGCAACGAGCGCGGCTGCCGCCAAACCGGGCCATCCGATACGCACCTGACGATTGTCGTTTCGAGCTCCGATCATACTGCGCCTGCCCTCATCAGATCGTGCAGATGAACCATACCCGCCAGTCCGCCCGCCTCGTCGACCACCGGAAGCGCCATGATCCCGTGGCGCTCCATGATACCGACCGCTGCCGCGCCCAACTCCTGCGCCGTCGTCGTCTTGGGCTCGGTCGTCATCACGAGCCCGACCTCGCGCTCCCAGTACCGCTCGTCGCTGCCCGCCAGGCGGGACAGATCGCCGGCGGTCAGCACGCCGACCAAGCGTCCCTCACGCACCACCGCCGCAATGCCGCGCTGATGGGCCAGCAGCTCCGCAGCGCGCCCCATCCGGTCGGTCGGCCGGAGCGAATCTCCCGCCGGCGACATCACATCGGCCACGCGGAGGAGCAGCTTCCGCCCCAACCGTCCGCCAGGATGGAGCGAGGCAAACGCGTCGCGCGAGAACCCCTTGGCCTCGAGCAGCGTCACCGCCAACGCGTCGCCCAGCGCCAGCGCCACCGTGGTACTGGCGGTCGGCGCCAGATCGTGCGGGCACGCTTCCTCGGACACCCCGGCGTCGAGCACGACGGTCGCAGCGCGGGCCAGCGTCGATTGCATCCCGCCGGTAATCGCCACGATCGGAACCGCTCGCCGCTCCAACACCTCCAGGAGCCCGAACAACTCCTCCGTCTCCCCGCTCTTGCTGAGCAGGATGGCGGCGTCTCCGGAACCAATGATCCCCAGGTCGCCATGGAGACTGTCGGTCGGATGCAGGTAGTGCGCGGGCGTGCCAGTCGAGGTCAGCGTCGCCGCGATCTTGCGTCCGACCAGACCCGATTTGCCAACCCCCGACACCACGACCCGTCCCTGCGTCGCCAGCAACAAGGCGACGGCCGCCGCAAACCGCTGATCGAGCCGTTCCGCCACTCGGCGGACCGCATCAGCCTCCAGCAGCAGGACCCGCCTGCCCCCGGCGACGCTGCTGGCCGCGACATCCGCCTCGGTCACTCCGCCTCCCGCGCAGCCCGATACCGCATCAGCACCGCATCCCACTCGCCCCGGGCCCGCAGCAGCGCCTCGACCACTTCGCGCACCGCCCCCCGCCCTCCGGGACGGCTGGTGACCCAACGCGCCGTCTGCTTGATCTCGTCGACGGCGTTGGCCACCGCAATCGGTAATCCGACCCGCTCCATCACACCGATGTCGGCCAGATCATCGCCCACGAACGCAGCCTGGGACCAGTCGAGCTTCAACTCCGCCAGCATGGCCGTGAGCGCCGGCACCTTGCGCGCGCCCGAATCCTGCACCAGGATCGGGATCTTCAGTTCCTGCGCACGGAGCGTGGTTGCCTCCGAATGGCGGCCGCTCAGCCATGCCACGGCAATGTCCGTCTCCCGCAGCAGGACCATTCCCAACCCATCCTGCACATCGAACTGCTTGAGCTCGACGCGGCGGCCATCGACCGGACCGAGATAGATCGCGTTGTCGGTCAGCACGCCGTCGACATCGAGAACCAAGAGCCGAATCTGCCGAGCCAGCGACGGATCGATCATGCTAGGCGCTCCGCGCCGCATCCCAGACTGCCATCGCGCGGCGGAGCAACGGCTCCAGCCGATCGAGCGGCCACTGGGTCGCCGCGTCGCTCAGGGCTCGTTCCGGATCGGGATGGGTTTCGATGAAAAACCCGTCCGCACCTGCCGCGGCCGCCGCGAGCAGCAGCGCGGGAATGGACTCCCGCGCGCCGCCACTGGTGCCGGACGGTCCCTGTCCCGGACGCTGCACGGCGTGCGTCGCATCGAATATGACCGGTACCTTGGCCGCCTCGCGCATCCGATCGAAGCTGCGCATATCGACCACCAGGTCGCCATAGCCGAAAAAGGTGCCACGCTCGGTGACGGCAACCTCCGCCGTCTTTCCGGCGCCCCGGTGCACCTTGGCGACCGCTCCGGCCATCCCCGCCGGATCCATCCACTGCCCCTTCTTGACGTTGACCGGCTTGCCCGACTGTCCGCAAGCCACCAGCAAATCCGTCTGCCGACTCAAGAAGGCCGGCACCTGCAAGAGATCGACCGCCTCCGCGACCGTCGCCACCTGCGCACTCTCGTGCACATCGGTCAGGACCGGCAGACCCGTGGCGCGCCGCACCCGAACCAGCGACTCCAGCCCCTCCGCCATGCCCGGACCGCGCGCCGCGTCGACGCCCGAGCGATTGGCCTTGTCGAAGCTCGCCTTGAAGCAGACCGGGAGCCCGAGGGTTTGTCCGATCCGCACCAGGCGATCGGCCACCGCGAGCATCACGGCATCCGACTCGACCGCACACGGCCCGGCAATCAGGAAAGGCCGGCTATGACCGCCGAACCGCCAGCCGCTCACGTGGCGCCGTGGGCAACCCGCGTTTCCGGCGCCCGCTCCGGAATGCCGAATGCCCGCTGCTTGGCCGCCCCGATGAACGCCGCAAAGAGCGGATGCGGCCGAGTCGGACGCGACTTGAGTTCCGGATGGAACTGGCAGCCGAGGAACCAGGGGTGATCCCGCAGTTCGACGATCTCGACCAGACCGCCATCGGGCGACACGCCGGACAACCGCATGCCATACTCGGCCAGCACGTCACGGTAGGCGTTGCTCACTTCCCAACGGTGACGATGGCGTTCGCTGATTTCGGTTGCGCCGTAGGCGTGCGCAGCAAGGCTCTCCGGCCGCAGGCGGGCCGGATAGGCGCCGAGCCGCATGGTGCCGCCCAGGTCGCTGACATCGCGCTGCGACGCCATCAGGGCAATGACCGGCGCTTCGCACTCCGGCTCGAACTCGGTGCTGTTGGCGTTCAGGTGACAGACGTTGCGGGCAAACTCGATGATGGCCACCTGCAGCCCCAGACAGATCCCGAAGAACGGCAGCTGATTCTCGCGGGCCCAGCGTACCGCCTCGACCATCCCCTCGACGCCGCGGACCCCGAATCCGCCGGGCACCAGCAAGCCGTCGAGCCCGGACAATGCCCGGCCGGCCGACTGCTGATCGGTAAACCGGTCGCTCGAGAGCCAATGGATATCGACCCCGACTCCGTTGGGAATCCCGCCGTGCAGCAGCGCTTCCTGTACCGACTTGTAGGCGTCGTGCAGATCGGTGTACTTGCCGACCACGCCGATCTTGACCCGGGCCTGCGGATTGACGATCGCATCGACCATCTCGCGCCAGTCGGTCAGATCGGGCTCGTGCGTTTCGAGATGCAGGCGATCGCACACTTCGCGGTCGAGCCCCTGCTCGAAAAAGGTGAGCGGAATCTGGTAGATCGAGGCAACGTCCGGACTCTCGATGACGCAGCCGAAATCGACATTGCAGAAGAGCGCAATCTTGCGCTTGATATCCGCACCGAGCGCATGGTCGCTGCGGCAGATAAGAATGTCGGGCTGAATCCCGATCTGCATCAGGTCACGCACCGAGTGCTGGGTCGGCTTGGTCTTGAGTTCACCCGCCGCGGCGATCCATGGCACCAGCGTCAGATGGATGAAGAGCGCATTCTCGCGGCCGACTTCCTGCCGGAACTGCCGGATCGCCTCGAGGAACGGAAGCGACTCGATGTCGCCCACCGTACCGCCGATCTCGGTGATGACGACGTCGTGGCCCGGCGCGCTCCGCCGCACCGCCGCTTTGATCTGATCGGTGATGTGCGGGATGACCTGGACCGTCGAGCCGAGATATTCGCCGCGGCGTTCTTTGGTGATGACGGTCTGATAGATCCGGCCGGTCGTGATGTTGTTCTGCTGAGAAAGCGACCGGTCGATGAAGCGCTCGTAGTGCCCCAGATCGAGATCCGTCTCGGCGCCGTCATCCGTGACGTAGACCTCGCCGTGCTGAAACGGCGACATGGTGCCCGGATCGACATTGATGTACGGATCGAACTTCTGCAGCGTCACCGACAGGCCCCGCTGGACCAGCAGGCGGCCGAGCGAGGCAGCGGCAATGCCTTTGCCGAGCGAGGAGACCACGCCGCCCGTGACAAAGATGTATTTCGTATTGCGTGGCGTTCCGGTCATTACGTGGTGCCCTCGAGTGCAAGTGCGTTCATCCAATACCGCTCGGCCCGGACCAGATCCTCCGGCGTGTCGATACCCGCCTGCCCGGCATCTGCCAGCTGCGCAACCCCCATTCGCAGCCCGGCCGCCAGCGCTCGGAGCTGCTCCAGCCGTTCGACCCGCTCGAGCATGACCGACGGGGCGGCGACCCAGCGGGTCAGCGCGTCGCGGGTATACCCGTAGATCCCGATATGCTGCCAGTACTGCGCCAGCTCCGCATCGGCCGCGTCCCGCACGGCGGGAATCCGCGCCCGCGAGAAGTAGAGCGCCCGCCCCTGGCCGTCCAGGACGACTTTGACTCGGGCGGGATCGTCGGCATCGGCCGCCGCCAGCGGCGCCGCCGCCGTACCGACGTCGTCTCCCTGCTCAAGTCGAGCCACCGCACCGCGCACGGCGAGTGGCGACAGAAACGGCTCGTCACCCTGGAGGTTGAGGATCAGATCGAAACGGGCAAAATCCGGGCGGCGGGCGATCTCGGCCACCCGCTCGGTGCCCGATTCGTGAAGTGGTGAGGTCAGCGCGGCACGCCCCCCGGCCCGCTCCACCACCGCATGAACCTCCGGAGCGTCGGTGGCCACGACCACCTCGTCGAGCAGGGATAACTCACGTACCCGCTCCCACACCCGAACGACGAGGGGCTTGCCTCCCAGGGGTTGGAGCGGCTTCCGCGGCAAGCGGGAAGAGCCCAACCGAGCCGGGATGACGCCAAGCACGGGCATGGTTCACAAAGTAAGAGCGCGGCCGACCGTTGTCAAAAGTCGTGCCGCGCGAGAAATCTGCTGGTGAAAATTCGCTAAAATATAGCGAATCAATGGGTTAGAAGCAAGATCCAGGACGGGAAAATCGCCCGTCCTGCGCTTGCTACGGCGTCGAGATTTCGACCTTCTTCCCCGGCACCTCGACCCGAACTACCTTGGTCCCGGCCGCGGCCGCAGCGGCCGCAGCGGCCCCTGCCGCCACCGCCGCATTGGTCCGCGCCATCGCCTCTTCCATCGCCGCCTCGGTAATGGCCGTGGTCAACTCGGTCATCTCGGTCTGGAGCGCCTCGATCCGGGTCGTGAGGGCAATCCGCTCGGCCTCGTCCTGCGCCCGGCCCAGTTCGCGGCCCAGGATCCGCATGCTGTCGCCCAGCTGCCGCATCCGGCGGGCGTCGTACCGCGCGGCAGACTTGGTGTTGATCGGCCGGTTCTGGATATCCTGCGCCACCTGCCGAGGCAGCACCAGCGGCACGGCCTGCGCCTCGACCCACTTGCCATCGGTGCCACGGGTTTCGATCAGGATCTTCCCGAACTCCTGCATGCTGCTGTCCATCGAGACGCAGCGGAAGCTGCTCCGCTCGTTAAGCCGGGTCGGGTCATCCACCGTGGCATGGCACCCCTCCAGGCGGCTCAACAGCGCCAGATCCGAGAGCCGGACGGTGACGTCGATTCCCTCGATCTGGTTGGGCGCGCTCCGATGGAAAACGGCGTTCCGGAAGGTGCCTGCCCGCGCCCCGTCAAAGCTGAAGGGCACAAACGGCAACGGAACGGTGACGTCGGCCGACGTCTCCACCACCCGCACGACCTCGCGCTTCCCGGCCCGAACGGCGCTGATCACGCCATATCCGACGGCGAAAATGATCAGTGCCTTGGCGGCGATCTTGAGCCAGTATCCCTGCATGTTCATACGACCAAACCTCCCTGTCCCCGAAGGACCGGATGGTGAGGGGTTGCTGTTGCTTTATGTAACGTAGCGCAATGCCGGGAAGTTTCACAGCTCCCCCCGGCCCCGCCCGCTACCCCCGGGGGTGGAACTGGCGGTGGACCGTCCGCAGATACTCGCGGTCGACGTGGGTATAGATCTGCGTCGTGGTCAGATCGGCGTGCCCCAGCATCTCCTGGACGGCCCGAAGATCGGCCCCGCCCTCGAGCAGATGCGTCGCAAAACTGTGGCGCAGGATGTGGGGCGTAACCCGCTGGGCAATGCCCGCCCGCGCCGCCGCCTGTTTCACGACACCCCAGGCCCCGACCCGGCTGAGCGGCTGGCCTCGGGCATTGAGAAGGACCCTACCCTGGGTCCGCCCACGGTCCAGGCTGGGCCGGAGCGCATTCAGATAGACCGATACCGCCGCCACCGTTTTCCGGCCGATCGGAATCAGCCGCTGTTTGTTTCCCTTGCCGACGACCCGAATCAACTGATCCGACAAGAGCAGATCCTCGAGACCGAGTCCGACCAGCTCAGAGACGCGGGCGCCAGCTCCGTAGCCGAGTTCCAGCAGCGCCCGGTCTCGCCAGGCCATCGGCTCGTCGAGACCCGGGGCGGCCAGCAACGCCTCGATCTGGCTGACCGACAGCACCGTGGGCAGCTTGCGCCCTCGACGCGGCGTCTCGAGGCGATCACTGGGATCCTCGGTGACCGTTCCCTCGCCGATCAGGAAACCGTAGTAGGTGTGGATGGCCGAGACATGACGGCGGATCGTCGCGGGACTCGCCCCGGTGTCTTTGAGCGCAAAGACGAACTCGCGCAGATGGACCCGCGTCACGGCCGCCAGCGTCACGACACCCTGCCCGGCCAGGAAGTGGACCAGATGACGGAGATCGCGCAGATAGTTGTCGACGGTGTGAGGGCTGGACCCCGCCTCGAGGGCGAGGTAGTCCCGAAAGCCCTCGAGCCCGAAGGTTCGCTCGAGGGCGTCGTTCACGACGCTTTGCGCCGGCGGCGCCAGAGCGCAAAGCCCACGGCCAGGATGACCGCAATCACCACCGCGACCACACCGAGCGTCTGGGTCAGGCGATTGATGACGCGGACCACCGTTTCCCACTCGTCGCCGATCCGGGTACCGATCCAGGTGATCAGTGCGTACCAAACGGCGTTGGCCAGCGCGACCGGCACCAGAATGACCCAGGCCGGGAGCCGGTTGAGCCCGCCAAACGGCGCTACGACGGACCGGAAGCCCGGCAGCAATCGGGTGATGAAGAGACCGACCATGCCGTAGCGGCCGTACTCTTTCAGCAGGAAGGCCATCGCGTCCGGAGGCAACAGGATCCGCCCGACGCGCGATTCGACGAACCGATCGCCGTATTTGCGCACCAGGTAGTACACGGCGGCGGCGCCCGCCATGCCACCGCCCCAGGCCATCAGGAAAATGGTGACGGGATCGTATCGTCCGTCGTAGGAGAGGAATCCTGCGAGCGCGACGAAGAGGTCGGACGGCGCGGGCGGAAAGAAATTTTCGACGAAGCAGGACAGGGCCACGAGCCCGTAGACGACGAGGGTGGGCCACCCGGCAATGGACTGCAGGATCGATTCGATCATCGCTCGGGCGTCACCGTCGCGACGGCCATGACCGCCACGCCTTCTCCACGTCCGATGAATCCCATGCCTTCGTTGGTCTTTGCCTTGACGCCGACCTGCGCCGCCGGAATGCCGAGCCGGCTGGCAAGCGCTTCTGCCATGGCCGCTTTGAACGGGCCGAGTTTGGGGGCTTCGAGCACGACGGTGACGTCGACGTTCCCGGGCACCCACCCGGCTGTGCGCAGCCGGCGAACCACGTCGTCGAGCAGGCGCATCGAGTCGGCGTCACGCCACGCCGGATCGGTGTCCGGAAAGAGCGTTCCGATATCGCCGAGACCGGCCGCACCCAGCAGCGCATCGATGACTGCGTGGGCTACGGCGTCGGCATCGGAATGACCGGCCAGGCCGGACGGAAACGGTATCCGTTGCCCGGCGAGCAACAGCGGCCGTCCATCGACGAAGCGATGGGAGTCGTACCCGAACCCGACACGCACCATGGCGCCTCGCCGTAACTCCGATTCGCTCAGGCCGCGGTTCCGACCAACTCTGCCGGCGGAATGATCGAATAGTCCTGCCGCCGGCGGAGGGCTCGATAGCCGGCATCGGTGATGGCCCGCTCCATTTCCCGCAACGTCGCGCGGTAGGTGGTTCCGGCAGACGATACCACATTTTCTTCCATCATCAGGCTGCCGAAATCGTTCGCGCCGAACCGCAACGCCACCTGCCCGACCTTGAGCCCCATGGTCACCCACGACGACTGCAGGTTGGGCACGTTGTCGAGGATGATGCGCCCCATTGCGAGGGTGCGCAGGTAGGACACGGCATCCGTCTTGGCCAGGTGAGACAGTGCGGTGCCATCGGGTTGCAGCGGCCAGCAGATGAACGCGGTAAAGCCTCCGGTCCGGCGCTGCACTTCGCGGACGCGGAACAGATGCTCGATCCGGTCGGCGGCCGTTTCGCCGAGTCCGTACATCATGGTGACCGAGGTCTTCATGCCCTGACGGTGAGCTTCCTCCTGCACACCAAGCCACTCGTCGGTCTGCGCCTTCTTCTTGGCCACCTGCTGGCGGATCTCGTCGACCAGGATTTCACCGCCCCCGCCCGGAATACTGTCGAGCCCGGCGGCTTTGAGTTCCCGGACGACGTCGGCCACCGGCATCCGGAACCGCTCGCTGAAGAAAACCACCTCCGACGGCGAAAACCCGTGGATGTGAATCGGATGATGGCGCTTGATATAGCGCATCAACTCGAGGTACCACTCGAAGGGGATGTACGGGTTATGCCCACCTTGCAGGAGGATCTGCACCCCGCCGACGGCCTTACACTCGTCGATCTTCTCCCCGATCTTTTCGAACGGGAGGACATACCCTTCATTGTCTTTGGGCCGGCGGTAGAACGCGCAGAACTTGCAATCGGCGACGCAGACGTTGGTGTAGTTGATGTTGCGATCGACGATGTAGGTCACCACCTCTTCGGGATGGTGCCGATAGCGCTCCGTGTCGGCCAGCCGGCCGAGTTCGAGCAACGGAGCCTTTTCGTAGAGTTCGAGATAGCTCTTGAACTCCGCTGAATTGCGATCGACCATCATCGCAAACCTCCTTTCGCACCGGCCACCCGCATCGGGTCAGGCCGCACTGATGAACGAGAGCGAGCCGTCCGGCACCAATCCGTCCTGAGCCAGCCGACGGAAGAAGTCCGTCAGGCCCGCCAGGTGGCGGTACGACAGCGCATAGTCGAGATCGCCCAGATACTCCCGAGTCACCCGACGATCGACGCCGGTGGCCGACGATGCGAGGTCGGCCAGTTCATCGAGCCGAGTCAGTCCCCACGCTCGCGACGCCAGCAGACTCTCATGGACCCGCTGCACCGCGCCGCGGTCCGCTTCGCGGCGGGCAGCCCAGACCGCAAAGACAAAGGGCAACCCGGTCCAGTCCTTCCACGCCTGCCCCAGATCGATCATGTAGGGATAGCGAGCCTGATCGGCCAGCATCAGACAGGCATCACCGATCACCAGGACCGCCTCATGGGGAAACCCCGAGAGCACGTCGAGGTCGTTCGGCTCGGCGCGCACGGTCGCGAACTTTGGCCGGACCCGCCAACGATGACGGCAGAGGACTTCGAGCAGCAGCGACGACGTGCGTGACGACGCGGTGCGCAGCACGGTCGCCCCGTCCAACTCGTGGACCGGCCGGCGGCTGAAGAGCGCGACGCTGCGCACCGGACCGTCGCAGCTGATGGCCAGGTCCGGCAGCAGATGATACGCCGCGGCATCCCGGGCATACTCGACCGCGGAAATGACGCTGACCTGGAGTTCCCCGGCGGCCAGCAAATCGTTGAGCTCGGCCGCCGTGCCGCTCACCAGGTCCGCATCGATCGGTACCACGCCGCGATCGATACCGGTGTAGATCGGATAACAATTGATCCAGGGAATCCGCCCGAGACGAATCCCCGATCGCGCCGATGTCAGAGGAAGACCGGTCATCGATGATCAGGCCGCATGGGTGACCGGCTGACCGCCGGACACCGGAAGGTCGTCGAACACTTCCCGCACCGACTGGTAGAAGCTATCGCGCTCGACCGGGCGCTTGCCCGCTCCCCGGATCAGCTCCACCAGCCCGTGATACGGCAGGTGCATCTGGGTCCGGGCTCCCGCTTCGTGGTAGACGCGCTCATAGACGACGGTGCCTTCGACATCGTCGCAGCCGAAATCGAGCACCACCTGCGACATGAACGGCGTCACCATCGGCCAATGGGTCTTGATGTGATCAAAGTTGTCCAGGAACAACCGGGCCACGGCGATGTTCTTGAGATCTTCATATCCCGTGGTGGCCGATCCGGTCCGATCGAGCTCTTCACCGAGTTCGTTGTGATCGGGGTGATACGCCAGCGGGATGAAGGTGAGAAAGCCGCCGGTTTCATCCTGTAGATCTCGCAACATCCCCAGGTGTTCGACCCGATCCGCTGCCGTTTCGACGTGACCGTAGAGCATGGTGGAGTTCGAGCGAATGCCCATCCGGTGCGCAGCCCGGTGAACCTCGACCCACTCTTGCCCGGTCAACTTCCGCTCGGCAATCGAGGCCCGGACCGCGGTGCTGAATACCTCGGCGCCGCCGCCCGGCATGGTATCGAGGCCGGCCTCCTTGAGGCGGCGCAGCACGTCGTCGATCGAGGTCTTTTCGATGCGCGCAAGGTGCGCAATCTCGACGGCGGTCAATCCTTTGATGTGCACCTCCGGATGCCGCTCCTTGAGCCCGCGGAACATCTCGGCGTAATACTCGAGCTTGAGCTTGGGATGGAGCCCGCCCACGATGTGAAACTCGCGGGTTGGCGGCACCGTCGGCTGAGCAGCTTCGTGATAAACCTCGTCGAGCGACCGGGTGTAGGCCCCGTCTTCCTTCGGCATCCGCGCAAAGGAGCAGAAGGTGCAGGTGTTCCGCAGGATGCAGACGTTGGTGGGATTGATATGCTGATTGGCCGAGAAATAGACCCGGTCGCCGTTCTTGCGGCGATTGGCCCAATCGGCCAGGCCACCCAGGCTCAGAATATCGCCTGTCTCGTAGAGCGCAATTCCGTCGGCGGGCGTCAGCCGCTGGCCGGCAAGGACCTTCTCCGCGATGGGCCGGAGCGCCGGATCACGAAACCGGGCTGGGTTGGGGGCATCGACCATGCTATCTCCTGTCACCAAAAACACTTAGGCGGCGCAGCCAGTAATCTAGCTACGCCGCCTACCGAGGGGGAGTTCGCTCTGTTACTCGCGAAGGGCGCTGACCGCCAAGGTCACATTGTGTCCGCCGAACCCGAACGAGTTGGAAATGGCCACGTCGATGGAACGTTCGACCGCCACGTTGGGCGCGGAGAAGAGGTCACAATCGGGATCGGGATCGGTCTGGTTGATCGTGGGCGGGACCTTCCCGGTGGTCGCGGCCAGCAGCGCCACCCCGAACTCGACCGCCCCGGCCGCACCCAACAGGTGGCCGGTCATGGACTTCGACGATCCGAAGACCAGGTTCCTGGCATGGTCGCCAAAGACCTGCTTGACGGCGGACGTCTCGGCCACGTCACCGAGCGGCGTGGAGGTACCGTGCGCGTTGACGTAGCCGACCCGGGTCAGATCGATGTCGTTTTCGGCCAGGCACGACTGTATGGCGCGACGCGCCCCTTCGCCATCGGGCGCCGGCGCCGTCATGTGATGGGCATCCCCGCTCAACCCGTAGCCGAGCACTTCGCCCAGAATATTCGCACCCCGTTTGACGGCGTGGTCCAGGCTCTCCAGGACGACCACCGCGCTGCCGTCGCCCAGCACGAAGCCGTCCCGCCCGCGATCGAACGGCCGGCTCGCCAGCTCCGGAGCCTCGTTGCGGGTGGACAGGGCCTTCATGTTCTGGAAACCCGCAATGGCCAGCCCGGTAATGGCCGCCTCCGACCCGCCGGCGACGATGCAATCGGCCCGCCCGATCCGGATCTGATCGTAGGCTTCGCCGATGGCATGGGCCGAGGAGGCGCAGGCGGACACGGTCGCGAAGTTCGGCCCCTTGAGGCCGTAGCGGATCGACACGATACCGGCCGCGATGTCCGGAATGAACATCGGGACGAAGAACGGCGAGACCCGATCCGGCCCCTTCTGGAGGTAGGTCAGGCACTGTTCTTCGAACGTCATCATTCCGCCGATCCCGCTGCCGATGATGACACCGCTCCGCAGCGGATCAGGGAACTTGCCTTCGAGCCCGGCCTGCGTCACCGCCTGGTGCGCTGCGGCCAACGCCAGCTGCAGAAAGAGGTCGTACCGACGCGCCTCCTTCTTGTCCATGTACAGCAACGGATCGAAGCCCTTCACCTCGCAGGCAAACCGCACCTGCAAGGGGCTCGCGTCGAACTTGGTGATCGGCGCGGCCCCGGACTTCCCGGCCAGCAGGTTGCCCCAGCTCTCCTCAGTCGAGAGGCCCACCGGCGTGAGCATGCCCAAGCCGGTGACCACGACACGGGTCGACGCAGCCACCTATTTGTTCCCCAGCTTCTCCCGGAGATACCGCAGGGCATCGCCGACCGTCTTGAGCTTCTCGGCTTCTTCGTCGGGAATGTCGATGTCGAATTCCTTCTCGAACGCCATGACCAGCTCGACGGTGTCGAGCGAGTCCGCGCCGAGATCTTCCATGAAGCTCGCCGTTTCGGTGAGCTTTTCGCGTTCGACGCCCAACTCTTCGGCGATGATGTCCTTGACCTTTTCTTCCATGTCGCTCATGTCATCCTCAGAGTTAAATGACCATGCCCCCGTCGACCACCAGGACCTGCCCGGTCACATAACGGGCGAGATCGGAGGCGAGGAAGAGCACCGCACCGGCGATATCGGCGGGTTGCCCTAACCGACCCAACGCGATTTGGGATAATAACGCGGCTTGCGCCTCGGCTGGCAAGGCAGCCGTCATGTCCGTCTCGACGAACCCGGGCGCGATACAGTTGACCAGCACACCCCGGCTGGCGTACTCCTTGGCCACCGACTTACTGAAGCCGATCAGCCCCGCCTTGCTCGCGGCGTAATTGGCCTGGCCCTTGTTGCCGATCAGCCCGACCACGCTCGTGATATTGATGATCCGTCCCGCCCGGCGCTTCATCATCCCTTTGATGACGGCCTTGGTGGTGTGGAAGGCGCCTTTGAGATTGGCGTCGAGCACCTGATCCCATTCGTCGCCGGTCAGACGGAGCAGCAGGTTGTCGCGAGTCAGGCCGGCGTTGTTGACCAGGATCGAAATCGGGCCGAGCGCCTGCTCCGCCTGGGTAATTGCCGCCTCGACCTGCGCGGCGTCACTGACATCGCAGCCGACGCCAACGGTTCCGTCGCCGAGCGTCGCCGCGACCGCTGCCGCTTGCTCCGCATTCCGGCCGACCACCGCCACCTTGGCACCGGCGCTGCGCAGAGTCCGCGCCAGTTCCAGGCCGATCCCGCGCGTGCTGCCGGTGACGAACGCCACCTGGCCGGTCAAATCGATTGCGATACTCATCCGAGGAACTTCTCCACTTCCGCGGCCGTGCCGAGGGTGACACACTGCGCACCCGGAACGATCCGCTTCACGAGTCCGCTCAACACGGTGCCGGGCCCGAGCTCGACGAAGCGCACCACGGCGGCGAGCTGCGAGAGCGCCACGGCCGACTCGACCCACCGCACCGGCGCTGTCAGCTGTTCGATCAGGAGGCGGCGCGCTTCGGCCGCGGTGGTCACCGGCACCGCGACCGCATTGGCCACGATCGGAAATGCGGGATCCACCATCGTCACGTCCGCCAGCGCGGCGGCGAGCCCTTCGGCGGCCGGAGCCATCAGCGGCGAATGGAAGGCGCCGCTGACATTGAGCGGGAGCACCCGCTTGGCTCCCGCGGCCTTGGCGGCTTCACCGGCCCGGGCCACGGCCGCGGGATCGCCGGAGATGACCGTCTGTTCAGGCGCGTTCAGATTCGCAGCCACGACCACCCCCTCCCCGGCCGCCGACGCCTCGGCGCAGAGGGCCTGGACCTGAGCACCATCGAGGCCCAGCACGGCCGCCATGGCCCCGGAACGCGTGGTCCCTGCCTCGTGCATCAACTCGCCGCGGCGGCGCACCAGGCGGGCGGCATCGACGGCGCTCAGCGAGCCGGCCGCGTGATAGGCGCTGTACTCGCCCAGGCTGTGGCCCGCCGCGCCCACGACCGGCCCCAGGCGGTCCTGCACTACGGCGAGGACCGCGGCCGAATGCGCCAGGATCGCGGGCTGGGTGTTCCGGGTCTCGAGCAGCTCGGCCTCGGGGCCATCCCACATGATCCGGGTGAGCGGAATGCCGAGCGCCTGTTCGATCTCCTCAAGCACGGCGCGGGCCGCGGGAAAGCGCTCGGCCAGGTCGCGCGCCATCCCGATTTTCTGTGCCCCCTGGCCCGGGAAGATCAGGACATCGGCTACCATCGGATCACCACCGCTCCCCAGGTAAATCCGGCTCCGAACGTCACCAGCAACACGAGCATGCCGGGCTTGAGCCGCCCCTCCTGCTCCGCCTGTGCCAGCGCGAGAGGAATCGATCCGGACGAGGTGTTGCCGTACCGGTCGATGTTGATCATCACTTTGTCGAGCGGCACGCCGGCCTCGCCGGCGGTCGCCTGAATGATCCGGATGTTGGCCTGATGGGGCACCAGCAGGTCGATGTCTTCCGCCCGCACGCCCGCCTTGCCTAACGCCTGGTGGCAGGCCTGCGCCATCCGGCGGACCGCGACCTTGAAGACCTCGCGGCCGGCCATCCGGATGGTGTACAGGCTGTCGCGGACACCTGCCTCCGTCGGGGGGATCGAGGAGCCGCCCTCCGGGATGTAGAGCAGATTGGCCAGCGACCCATCCGCACCAACCGATGTGGCCAGGATCCCGCGTTCGTCGGTCGCGGGCACCAGCACCGCGGCGCCTGCCCCATCGCCGAACAGCACCGCGGTGTTACGGTCGGCAAAGTTGGTGATCGAACTGAGGCGGTCGCCGCCGAGTGCCAGGACCCGCTGGCTGGCTCCGCTCGCGATCAACCCCTCGGCAATCGTCAGGGTGTAAAGCCAGCCGGGGCACGCCGCCGAGATGTCGAACGCCGCCGCGGTTCCGCCGCCCAGCTTGGCCTGCACTTCGCACGCGGTCGACGGCAGCCGCCGATCGGGCGTCACGGTTCCGCAGGCGATGGTGTCGATGGCGGTAAACGGCAGCCCGGCGCGCTCGAGCGCAATGCGAGAGGCCTCGACGAAGAGATCCGACAGCGCTCGGTCCGCAGGAAGACGGCGGCGCTCACGGATGCCGGTACGCTCGACGATCCACTCGTCGCTGGTATCCAGAGTCCGTTCGAGATCAGCGTTGGTGACCACTTCGACCGGCGCCGCCGCGCCGATCCCGGCGATCCGGGCGATCGGAGTGCGCATTTACGCCTGGCCCAGGGCCTCGTGGCCGGCGAACTCGAGCCCGATATGCTGGTTCAAGCCGCGTTCGACCGCATGGACCGCGACCCGAATCGCGTTCATGATTGCGTTGGCGTTTGAGCTGCCGTGGCAGATGATGGAGAGGCCTTTGACGCCCAGGAGCGGCGCGCCGCCGTACTGCGAGTAGTCGAGAGACCGAAACGCCCGCTGCGCAGCGGGCTGCTCCCAGAGACCCTCGCCGTCGGCCAGATGACGAATCAGGCCGAGGACCGATTCGTAGAACTTGAGAACCACGTTGCCGACGAAGCCGTCGCAGACGACGACGTCGACGCGGCCCCGCTTGGCATGGCCGCCCAGGATATCGCGTCCTTCGATGTTGCCGAGATAGGTGAAGCCGGTGGCCTGCTTGAGCAACTCGTGCGCTTCTTTGATGGTCGCCGTGCCCTTGCCCTCTTCTTCACCCACGTTGAGGAGCCCGACGGTCGGCGAGCGGCGATTCAGCACGTCGCGCATGTAGATGGCGCCGAGCATGGCAAAACCGACGAGTTCACGAGCGGAGCAATCGAGATTGGCGCCCGCGTCGAGCATCAGGACGGGGCCGTCGATGCTGGGCAGCAGCGTGCCGACGGTGGCCCGCTCGACGCCGGGATGGAGACCGAGCACGATGGTCGACGCGGCCAGCATGGCGCCGGTGTTTCCGGCCGACACGAACGCATCGCTATGACCGGCGGACTGGAGACCCAGGCCGACCACGATGCTGCTCTTCCGCTTCTTGCGCACCGCTTCGAGGGGCTTCTCACCCATCCCGATCACTTCGGGCGCATCGACGACCATCAGCCGCGTCCGGTCGACGCCCGGATGCGCAGCAATCGCCGCTTCGAGCTCGGCGACGGGACCGACCAACTGAACGACGAACGTCGGCGGAAGCTCCGCCAGCGCGCGAACCGCGCCTTCGACTTCCGTCAAAGGCGCGTGGTCGCTGCCCATCGCGTCGACGGCGACGCGAACCACGTTCGTCAATCCTCGACCGGGATACGCTTCTTACCGGCGTAGTACCCGCACGACCCGCAAACCCGATGCGGGAGACGCGGTGAGCCACACCGGGCGCACGCCTGCAGCGCGGCGGAGGGAGCGGAATGATGACTGCGACGCATCCGCTTGCGCGACTTCGAGGTCTTTCTCTTCGGTACTGCCATGGGATTCCCCTAGGATGACACGGGCCCGCACCCACAGGGGCCCTGGTTCAAATCTGCTCCGCAGTGCGGACACAACCCCGCACAATCCTCGCGGCAGAGCGCGTAGCCCGTCAGCGCGAGGCCCAACTCCTCCCGGATTGCATCGGAGACGTCGACGTGCGTCACCGGCTCCTCGAGCAGGTACACGGTCGGGTCGTCTTCCAGGTCCGGATTGGCGGAAAACAACGCCTCGATCGGCGTATCCACCGCCTGGACGAACTCCGTCAGACACCGGCGGCAGGTAACCTTCACCTCGCCCCGGATCCGGCCCCGCCACCGGTAGTCGTCCCGGCTACTGGCCTCGAGCCGGCCCGACACCGAGAGTGGACCGGCAAACTCGAGTTCCAGCCCTTCCCACAGCGGCGCCGTGGGCGAAAGCGACCCGACGGTATCGACTGGCCCCCGATGGAGCTCACGAATATCGATTCGGAGCATAGCCTTTAAAGCTATTCCGGACGCGGGGTTACAGCAAGCCGATCCGCCCCGCCGATCCGGGCCCTACCCCCAGAGCCCGGCGCGCTCGGATTCCGGGAAGAAAAAGGCGATTTCCCGGGCGGCGTTCTCGTCGCTGTCCGAGCCATGCACCGCGTTCTTGCCCTTCGATTCGGCATACAGCTTTCGGATCGTGCCGGGCGCCGCCTCGGCCGGGTCCGTGGCGCCGATGGCGGCCCGAAACGCGGCCACCGCGTCGTCGCCCTCGAGCGCCATCGGGAAGCACGGTCCGCTGCACATGAAATCGACCAGTTCCACATAGAACGGCCGGCCCCGGTGCACCTCATAAAACGCCTCGGCCTGCGCCTTGGAGAGCCGCGTCAGGCGGCCTGCCCGCACGGTAAAGCCCCGCTGCTCGAGGTTGGCCACGATGTTCCCGAGATTGCCGCTCGCCACCGCGTCCGGCTTGACGATTCCCAACGTCTGACGACCTGCCATGTCTTCTCCCTGACGAGACTGTCGATCGGATCCCTGGCCGGGCTCAACGCCCGGCCTTGGCACCCAGCTTTTCGTTGACGAGACGGACCACGTCCACCGGACGCTCCATAACCCCGATTCCGGCGGCCTTGAAGGCCTCGATCTTTTCGGCGGCCGTACCCGACGACCCCGAGACGATAGCGCCAGCATGGCCCATCCGGCGGCCCGGCGGCGCGGTCTGTCCGGCAATGAAGCCGATGACCGGCTTGGTCACGTGTTCCTTGACGAACGCGGCGGCCTTCTGCTCATCGGTCCCGCCGATTTCGCCCATCATGACGATCAGATCGGTCTCCGGATCGTTCTGGAAGGCGCTCAGCACGTCGATGAAGTTGGTGCCGATGATCGGATCGCCGCCGATGCCGACGCAGGTGCTCTGCCCGATCTTGTTCTTGGTGAGCTGATTGACGACTTCGTAGGTCAAGGTGCCGCTCCGCGACACGAGACCGACGCGGCCGGGCAAGCAGATCTGGCCGGGAATGATGCCGACCTTGGCCACGCCCGGCGTGATCAAACCGGGACAGTTGGGACCGATCAGCCGCGCGCCACGATCACGCACGAACGGCATGATCTTGGTCATGTCGAGAACCGGCACGCCTTCGGTGATACAGACGATCAGCGCGATCCCGGCGTCCGCGGCCTCGGCAATGGCGCCCGCCGCCATCATCGGGGGCACGTAGATCACGGAGGTATTGGCTCCGGTCTCCCGAACCGCTTCTGCCACCGTATTGAACACCGGAACGGAGCCCTCGAACGTCTGGCCGCCCTTCCCCGGCGTGACACCCGCAACGAGGTTGGTCCCGTAGGCCAGCATCTGCTTGCTGTGAAACGAACCGTCGCGTCCGGTGATGCCCTGGACGACGAGCCGGGTCGCTTGATTGACGAAAATGCTCATCGGGCCTCCTGCGCCAGCGCCACGGCCTGCTTGACGGCTTCATCCATGTCGTTGAGCGCCGTCATACCGGCGCCGGTCAGAATCTGCACGGCCTCTCGCTCGTTGGTGCCGGTCAGACGAATCACGATCGGCACGTTGACCGCAAACTGCTTGGTCGCCGTCACGATTCCGTTGGCCACGTCGTCGGTCCGGGTAATCCCGCCGAAAATATTGAAGAGAATGACTTTGACGGCCGGATCGCTGGTAATGATGCGCAGCGCGTTGACGACTTTTTCCGGATTGGAACTGCCGCCGATGTCGAGGAAGTTGGCCGGATCGCCGCCGTAGTACTTGACCAGGTCCATCGTCGCCATGGCCAGTCCGGCGCCGTTGACGACACACCCGACGTTACCGTCGAGCTTGATGAAGGTCAGGTTCGCTCGCCGCGCAGCGACCTCGCTCGGCTCCTCGGCGCTCTCATCGCGCAGCGCCGCCAGGTCGGGACGACGATCGAGCTCGTTGTCGTCGATCGATACCTTGGCATCGAGCGCGAGCACCTGCCCGTCCGGCGTCGTGACCAGCGGATTGATTTCGGCCAGCGATGCACCCGACTGCATGAACACCTGGTAGAGCTGTTCGATGATGCGGGCGGCGGCGCGGACTTGTTTGAAATCGGAGTAGAGCGAGAGGGCGAGGGCGAGCGACTGATGCGGGAGGACGCCGTAGCGAGGATCGATCGCCAGGCGTTGAATCTTCTCCGGCGTCTGTGCCGCGACTTCCTCGATATCGATACCGCCCGCCGAGCTGACCATGAACAACGGCCGCTGGCTTTCGCGGTCGAGAATCAGACCGACGTAGCTCTCGGTTGCGATGTCGGCCGCGGGTACGACGAGCACGCGCTCGACCACCAGCCCCTTGATCGTCATCCCCAGGATTTTCTCGGCGTGGGCCCGCGCTTCGGCGGCCCCTTTGGCGAGTTTGACCCCGCCCGCCTTACCCCGGCCGCCGGCATGGACCTGCGCTTTGACGACGACCGTTCCACCCAATCGTTCTGCAATTGCCGCGACTTCGTCCGGCGTGGTCGCGACGCCGCCGTCGGGCATCGGGATGCCGGCCGCTCTGAATAAATCGCGACCCTGATATTCGTGAAGGTTCACGTTCCGCTCATCTCATTTGGCAAATGGACTCTCGGAGGTCGAGCCCCGAGGACCCGACATGCGGCCCAAAAGTAGCTCACCGGGTAAGCCTAAACAATACCAAGACTTACGGCGTATTTTGCGGGCTCCGCCCGGCTCGGATCAGCTCCCGGAGGGCGGCAAAGGCGCGCCCGAATTCCTGGAGGTCGCCCCGCACCAGCGCCGCGTCGGCGCGCTCGAGCCAGTACCGGGCCCGATCGAGCCGGGCGCCCGGATCGCTGACCAGGGCGTCGGGGCCGAGTTCGCCGCGCAGGTTGCGCCACGCTTCGTCGTAGGTCCGCTGCCCGCCGAGCCGTTGGGCCAAGGCCACGTTGACCAGAACGATGCCGCCTCGCGCGTCGGGGCCTAACGCGTAGCCGGGCTGATAGGCGATCAAGGTGTCTCCGATCGCGCCGAAGCGGATCAGCGAAAAGGTCAGCTCCGAGCCGGCGGCGCGGACCGAATCCCGCAGCTGCTGAAAGAACGGGAAGCGCTCCCAACGCGCCTGCAGGTCGCGCGGCGCTCCGACCGCCAGGGCGCTATCGACGCTCAAATAAGCCGCGCCGCCGTTGGAATCCGGCACCTGAAGGAGCCCCGCCAGGCGCTGCCCGTTGCTGCGCATCAAGGGAATGAGGAACGGGCGCTCGACCGTGCCGAGCATCTGCGGAGCAAACACCGGGTACGACTCCCGATTGCCCGCGGCCACGGTCACGTCGAGCCACGCCGGTCCGGCCAGGACATGAGCCTGCGCAGCCGCGGCAAGGGGTGGCACCCCGATCAGCGGAGCCAGCGCAGGTAGCACGGTCTCGGCCGGTTCGACCAGCGGCGCCGCGACCCGGGCCCAGGCCAGCGCCACCCGATCGGCATCGCGTCGGAGGTGGACCCGAGCTTGCCCGCCACTGGCCCGGACCACGCCCACGAAGGCGGCCCGCAGGTAGCCGACCTGGCCGCTCCGCCACCGCACTAGGCGGCTGACCGGGAAGCGCGGCACCGCAAGGTAGCCGTCCGCAACCCAAAAGAGCTCGCCGTCGATCAGCGCGGCCCGCGGGCTCTCCCATTCCGCAAACGGGGCCACCCCACCCAGGCGGATCAACGGATCGAGCCTCCAGGCCACTCGGTCCGACGGCGACGCGCCAAGCAGACCGCCGGTCTGGAGTGACCAGGCCAGCGCCAGCCGCCGAGGCGCGCTCGACAGGGCCACACCGGAGGCGTTGGGCGACACGACATGGGCGGGGGCGCCGGGACGGACATCGTGCCGGGCGAGCGTCTCCAGCCGGTAGGCACCCGGTGTGACCTCGTTGGTGCCCGGGCGTAAGGAGACTAGCCCGCCCGACGGGCTGATCTGATCGTCGGGCACGGCCAGCAGCTCCGGATCGGCCGCATCACGGGCGCGAATCACCATCCAGGCGGGCCAGGTCGTATCCGGCCGTACGATCGCACCCGGCCAGGCATCGATGGTGCCCCCCGTGTCGGCCCGGGCCAGGCTCATCAGGGACGACCGGTCCCACAGGGATGGCGGGGTCGCGGGAATTCGGGCCGGCTCGGCCTGTGAGAGCCGGACACCGACCGCCACCGAGTCGACCCGGCGAAGCGCCTGCAACTCGGCCGTGGCCAGCGGTGTGTCGGTGGTCCGGGAACGGACCAGGATGCTCCCGCCCAGCGCAGCGAGGGCCAGGCCAACCCACCCGCCGATGGCGACAATGACGCGAAGCCGGAACGCCCAGAGCAAGGTGAGCACCGCGGCGAGGATGGCGAGGCCGCTCACGACTTGGCTGACGGTGGTCCGAAGCAGAAACTCCGCCGGTCCCATTTGGGCGCTCTCGCTGGCGGCGAGCCGGAACGGTTCCAGGGCATAGCCCCACGCGATCAACAAACCGGCCAGCACGAGCAGTCCCGCCAGCTGGCGACGAGCCCCGGCCATCAGCCGGATGCGGCGGGTGTCGAGGCGGAGCAGACCACCGACGGTCGCCAGCAACACCACCCCGACCAGCGCCGGCAGCACCAGCGCAACGGCCCGGCTATAGAGGAGTTCCCAGAGCGGGAGGCCGGCGGCAAACACACCCAGGTCGACCCCGAGCAGCGAGTCGGTCACGCCGAGTGTCAGATCCTGCCCGCTGAGCAGGACGATGTGAGCCCACTGCCCCGTTCCCCCGCCGACACCGACCCCGACGACGACACCGAGTGCTATGACCAGTTGATAGAGGAGACGTTCCGAAAGGTGCGCAAAGGGGCGTGGAACCGCCCCTCCCTGCTTCACGATGGATCGGGCGACCCACGCGAAATGTCCCGCAAACCACGTAATGGCGACCACGAGTCCGGCCAGTTCCAGCCCGGCTCGATAGAGCGCAAACCGGGTTCCGACCAGTGCCGCGGCTTCCGACACGCTGGCTTCCCAGAGGCGCTCGGTGGCAAACACCGCCATCCAGCGCCCCAGCACCAGCACGACCACGGCAACCACACCGGCCCACACCAGGCGGCGCCGACCGGACGGCATCAAGATTACCCCTCGACCCCTCGTTGCCTGAGCCAGCTGCGCATCTCCTCCTGATAGCGATCGCGCGCAGCTTCGCTGGTTGCTTCGAACCGCATTACCAACACCGGCTGGGTATTGGAGGCGCGCAAGAGCGCCCACCCGTCCGGATAGGCAATCCGGACCCCGTCGATGGTATTGACCTCGTACTGCGACCCGAAGTGCGCAGCGGCCTCCTCGACCACGCCGAACTTGACGTCATCCGGACAGTCGACCCGAATCTCCGGCGTCGCGTAGGTGGTCGGCAGGTCCGCAAGATGGCGGTGCAGCCCGGGCGGGCCCGCCGCTACGATTTCGAGCAAACGGGCGGCGGCAAACAGCGCGTCGTCGAACCCGAAGTAGTCGCCGCCGAAGAAGATGTGACCGCTCATCTCACCCGCGAGCGGCGCGGCGAGTTCCTTCATCCGCGCTTTGATGAGCGAGTGGCCGGTCTTCCACATCTCCGGACGCGCACCGGCTTCACGAAGCGCCTGAGGCAAGACCTCAGAGCATTTGACGTCGAAGATGACCGGCACATCACGACCGAAGCGGCGTACCGCATCGCGGCCCAACACGACCAGGAGCTGGTCGCCGTAGATGATGGTGCCGTGCTCATCGACGGCACCGATCCGGTCGCCGTCGCCGTCGAACGCGACACCCAGTTCGGCGCCGGTCCGCCTCACCGCAAGGACGAGATCTTCGAGATTCTCCGGGACGGTCGGATCGGGGTGATGATTCGGAAAGGTCCCGTCAGACTCGCAGAACAGCGGTGTCACCTCACAGCCGAGTGCGGTCAGCACCTTCTCGGCAATGAGGCTGGCGACGCCGTTGCCGCAATCGACCACGACTTTGACCGGTCGCGCGAGGGTGTGGCGGCTGACGATGGCGTGAGCGTAGGCCTCGAGAATGGAGCCGTCGACCCGCTCGCTGCCCTGCCCCGTTTTCCAGGTCTCGGCCATGATGACATCGTACAGGTCGAGAATCGCGTCGCCGTGGATGGCTTCGCCGGCGAGCACCATCTTGAAGCCGTTGAACTCGGGAGGATTGTGCGACCCGGTAACCTGCAAGCCGCCGTCGGCCTTGAGGTGGTGCACCGCGTAGTAGAGCGCCGGCGTCGGCACCATCCCGACGTCGATTGCCGTGGCACCCGCGTCCACGATACCGGCGCGGACCCCGCGGGCCAGCGCATCGCCGGACGGGCGGTTGTCGCGCCCCACCGCAATGACCGGCGCGCGCCTCAGCTTCGTCCACCCGGCCGATGCAAAGGCGCGCCCGAGGGCGCGTGCAAACTCCGGCGTCAACTCGCGATCGACGAGACCGCGGACGTCATACTGGCGAAAGATATTCTTGGGTATCTGCATGGAAGGCTGCTCACCGCCGCAGTAACAGGTCCGTGCGGGAGGTCGTGACGCGGGGCGGGCCTGGCGCCCGCCCCTTCCCACCTTCCGCTATTTGCTGATGCGATCCAATGCCGTACCGGCGAAAGACTTGGCACTCGCATCCGAGCTCTGAATCGCCACGCCCGGCAGCACCCCGAAAAGCAAGACCAGGGCCACGCCGACCGCAACGGTCCAGCGCACCGGCGCCGGCAACGTCACATGGGCGTGCTGGTCGGTGGTCACCGGCGACTTCATATAGATCGCCCGTACGACCGGAAGGTAATAGCCTACCGATACGATGCTGGTGAGGACCAGAACGATCGCCAGGAAGTACTGATGCTCCGCCGCCACGGCGGACAGGATGGCCCACTTCCCGATGAATCCGAAGGTTCCGGGAAAGCCCAGCAGCGAGAACATCGCGACGCTCAGCGCAAACGCGACGGCCGGTCGCTGCGCTGCCAGCCCGGCAATCGAATCGAGCGTCACTTCCCGCTCGCCACCGCGACCCAGGACACTGAGGATTCCGAAGGTCACGAGGCTGGTGATGACATAGGCCGTGAGGTACAGCAGCGTGGCGCTGGCCCCGGCCTGGCTGCCGGTCCAGACAGCCGCGAGGATGTACCCCGCGTGCGCAATCGAGCTGTATGCGAGCATGCGCTTGAGCGACCGCTGCGCCAGCGCCACCAGGTTACCGAGAATCATCGAGGCCGCCGCCAGCGCACCGACCAAGGGCTGCCAGCTGTCGATTTCGGTTCCGAACCCGACCATCAGGAGGCGCACCAGTGCGACGAACGCCGCCGCCTTGACCGCGGTCGCCATGTAGGCCGTGATCGGAGTGGGGGCACCGTCATAGACGTCCGGCGCCCACATGTGGAACGGCACCGACGCCACCTTGAAGCCCATCCCGACCAGCGCGAGGGCGACACCGATGGCCGCGAGCGGCGTCACGCCATGCGTGGCGATGCTCGCCCCGATAGCCGTAAGCGCGGTTGACCCAGTAGCGCCATAGATCAATGCAATGCCATACAGCAGGAACGCAGAGGCAATGGCGCCTACGAGGAAGTACTTGAGGCCGGACTCCGCCGATACGACGCTGCGCCGATTGAAGGCCGCCAGGACGTAAACCGGAATCGACATCACCTCGAGCCCGAGGAAGAACACGATCAGGTCTTCAGCCCCGGCAAGGAACATCATCCCCGCGGTGGCCATCAGCAGGAGCGCGTAATACTCCGGCGCAATCAGCGACTCGCGTTCGTTGTAGTCGAGCGAAAGCAGGATGGTCCCTGCGCTGGCCACGAGAATGACCGCCAGCGCGGCAAAGCGATACCCGTCGAGCGCAACCATGTGCGGCGCGCCGATCGGGCTGGCTCCCGACTGCCAGAGCGCAGCGAGCGCCGCCAGCGCGGCGACGATCCCGGTCAGCGAGATCCAGCCCGCCAGCCGCGAATCGGCGGCCGTCTGATGGCGCCAGGCGTTGACGAGCAGAACCACCAGGCTTGCTGCAATGACGACGAGTTCCGGCAACAACGCCAGCATCACGCCGGCGGGTGTCGCGAGGTCGAGGCCGTTCATCGGTTCACGCTCCCCACGGTAATCGGCTGCGCGCCATCGATCGGGGCGCCGCCCTTGGCGCGCATGATGTACTGCTTGGCCGCCGGCTCCATCCGGTCGAGCACCGGTTTGGGATAGAGCCCCATCCAGATGATCCCGAGAATGAGCGGGGCCAGAACCAGCAGCTCGCGCCGATCCAGGTCGCGAATGGTCTGATTGACCGGCTTATCGAGCGGGTTGAAGATGATCCGCTGCAGCGCCCAGAGCAGATACGCCGCGGCAAAGATGACCCCCGTTGTCGCCAGACCGGTGGCAATCGGGAAGGCCTTGAAGGACCCGACCAGCACGAGGAATTCACCGACGAAGCCGTTGAGCCCAGGCAACCCGATCGAGGCCAGCGCAACCACGGTCAGCAGAATGCTGAAGATGGGCACCACCTTGGCAATCCCGCCGTAGTCGCTGAGTTCCCGGGTATGCCGGCGCTCGTACAGCATGCCGATCAGGAAGAAGAGTGCGCCGGTCGAGAAACCGTGACCGATCATCACCATCAGCGCGCCCTGGACCCCCTGCACCGACGCGGCCCAAATCCCGAGCATCACGAAGCCGAGGTGACTGACCGAGGAGTAGGCCACCAGTTTCTTGAAGTCGGGTTGCACCATCGCGACCAGCGCCCCGTAGACGATCCCGATCACCGCCAGCGCCACGACCGTCGAGCTCACGAAGTCGCTGAAAGCCACGCTCGGGAAGAACGGAATCGCAAAGCGCAGGAAGCCGTAGGTCCCCATCTTGAGGAGGACACTGGCCAGGATGACCGATCCGGCCGTCGGCGCCTCGACGTGCGCATCCGGCAGCCAGGTGTGGAACGGGAAGATCGGGACCTTGATGGCAAAGGCCAGGAAGAAAGCCAGGAAGAGCAGCGGCGCTGCCCGGGTCATGGCCGCCCCGGTCGAATACTGCAACAGATGGAAGTACGAGAAGGAGACGGTGCCGCTGGAGACGGCGGCAATCCGGACCATCACGATGATCGCGACCAGCATGAGCAGCGAGCCCGCCATCGTGTAGATGAAGAACTTGAGCGTCGCATACAGCCGGTTCTTGCCGCCCCACACGCCGATCAGGAAGTACATCGGGATCAGCATGACTTCCCAGAACACATAGAACAGGAACATGTCGGTGGCGATGAAGACCCCGATCATGCCCGTCGTCAGAATCAGCAGGAGCGCGTAGTAGGCCGGTTCACGCTGGGTGATGTAGTTGTAGCTGCCCAGGACGCAAAGCGGCATCAGGAGCGTGCTCAACAGCACCATCATGAGCGAGATCCCGTCGATCCCGACCGCGTACGAAATGCCCCACTGCGGAATCCACGCGAACGTGGAGACCAGTTCCATGGTTCCGGTACTGGTATCGACCGACCACCAGAGCCCCAGCGAGAGCACCAGTTCCACCACGGTCGCCAGCAGCGCAAGCCGCTTGGCCATCGCCGGCGAACTCAGGAACACGGGGATCGCGGCCAGTGCCGGAACCAGCAGCAGCACGTGCAGGATCCACCCGTTGTACCCGATCGAAGCGAGAAAGTTTTCCATGGCGCGACCTTATCGGTTCACGGCGTGGACGAGCCAGACGGCGCCGACCACGAACACGAGGACATAGAAGCCGAGTTGGCCGGTCTGCAACCGGCTGCCCAGCCAGCCGATCCCGCGGGCCAAGCCGCCGGAACCATTGACACCCAGTCCATCGATGACGCCCTGGTCGAAGAACTTCCAGAGGATATAGCGCGAACCGCCGACCAGCGGCCGGACGATGAGCGACTGATAGATCTCGTCGATGTAGTACTTGTTGAAGAGGACCTTGGCAAAGCCGACCTCTTCCGGCGCCTGCTTGGCAACCGGAATCGGCTTGGCGAGCGTAGTCCGATAGCCCGCGTACAACCCCGCCACGGCGATCGCGATGGCCAGGCCGATCAGGATGTATTCGGTCGCCCCGTGCGGATGTTGCGCCTGCATGAAGACGGCGGCCGGCGCGAGCACGGGCTCGAGCCAGTTCTCGAGCACATGGTGCGGACCGGTCGGCCAGAAGCTCGGCAGGTTGAGCACCCCGCCGATGACCGCCAGCACGCCGAGCACGACGAGCGGACCGGTCATGACCGCCGGCGCCTCATGCAAATGCTCCTGCTCCTTGGCGCCGGTGCGATTCTCGCCCAGGAAGGTCATCGCGATCAGGCGCATCATGTAGAACGCCGTCAGCAGCGCCGCGATCGCGCCCATGGCCCAGAAGACGTAGTAGATCGGGTGCTCGTGCGCCCGCCCGAACGCCGTGGCCAGGATCTCATCCTTGGAGAAGAAGCCCGAGAACGGCGGCACGCCCGCAATGGCCAGCGTCGAGAGCAGCATCAGGATATAGGTGGCCGGCATGTACTTCTTGAGGCCGCCCATATTCCGCATGTCCTGCGCGTCGTCGTGGCTGTGGGTGGCATGATACGCATGGTGCATCGCGTGGATCACGCTGCCCGAGCCGAGAAAGAGGAGTGCCTTGAAGAAGGCGTGCGTCACCAGATGAAAGACGCCCGCCGTGTACGCCGCCGACCCGACGCCCAGGAACATGTAGCCCAGCTGGGACACGGTCGAATAGGCAAGAACTTTCTTGATGTCATACTGGCGTAGACCGATCGACGCCGCGAAGAGCGCGGTCAGCGCGCCGACGCCCGCCACGATGGCGCTCGAGAGCGGCGCCATCGCGAACAGGACACTGGTCCGGGCAATCAGGTACACGCCGGCCGTAACCATCGTGGCCGCGTGGATCAGCGCCGACACCGGCGTCGGACCCGCCATGGCGTCCGGCAGCCAGGTAAAGAGCGGAATCTGCGCCGACTTGCCGGTGCAGCCCAGGAACAGGAAGAGCGTGATCGCCGTAACCAGGCCGCCGCCCACCAGCAGCCCGCTCGGCGCGCGCTCGGCAATTTCCCGGAACTCGAGCGTACCGAGCGACCAGAAGATCAGGAACATCGCGATCAGAACGCCGAGGTCGCCGATCCGGTTGACGATGAAGGCCTTCTTACCGGCATCGGCGTTGGCCTTGTCCTGGTACCAGAAGCCGATCAGCAGATACGAACAGAGACCGACGCCTTCCCAGCCGATGAACAGCACCGGCAGACTCGACCCCAGCACCAGCACCAGCATGAACACGACGAACAGATTCAGGTAGGCGAAGAACTTCGCGTACCCCGGATCCGACGACATGTAGCCGACGCTGAAGATGTGGATCAGGCTGCCGACCCCGGTGATGACCAGCAGCATCACGAGCGAGAGCTGGTCCACCTGCAGAGAGAAGCCGAGATCGAGCGCACCGGTCGCGATCCAGGTCCAGAGCGGCACGATGACCGGGGCTTGAGGCGGCTGCCCGGCAAAGCCGACGAACACCGACGCCGCGACGGCAAAGGCCGCCAGCAGCACACCAGGGCCGACCAATGTGACCAGCCGCTTCGCATCAGGCTTGACCAGGGCGAGCGTGCCGTTCACCAGAAAGCCGGCGAACGGAAGCGCGATGGCCAGCCAAATCCAGGAGGGATTCATCAGCCTTGCAGCAGGTTCATGGTCTTGAGGTCAACCGACCGGGTATGCCGGAAGATCGCGAGAATGATGGCCAGGCCCACGGCCGCCTCGGCTGCCGCGACGGTCATGACGAAGAACACCATGACCTGTCCGGTAAAGCCGTGCGCCGTCGACAGCGCCACGAACGAGAGGTTCACGGCGTTGAGCATCAGCTCGACGCACATGAACAGCACGATCGCATTGCGGCGGATCATCACGCCCACGACACCGATCGTGAAGAGGGCCGCCGACAGGATGAGCGAATGTTCCAGGAGCATCAGATCTTCCGTTTCGCGAGCACGACCGCTCCCACCGCCGCGGCCAGCAGCAGCACCGAGGTGAGTTCGAACGGCACGAGATAGGTACGGAACATCGGCGAGGCAACCGCCCCGACCGCATTGGTGAACGACTCGGTGGCATGGACGGCCGCCGCGCCCGGCAGCGCCGCCGACGGACCGGAAGCCCCGGGCACCGTGCCCAGCGCCGCGGCGAGGCTGGCGGTCGAGGTACCGCGCACGACCCACAGCGCAGCAATCAGCGCAATGCCCAGCGCCGCCGCGACGCCCACGATGGGCCCCTTCTTGAGATCCGACTCCTCACCCCGCCCCAGATTGAGCAGCATGATGACGAACAGGAAGAGCACCATGATGGCACCGGCGTAGACCAGAACCTGCATCGCGGCGATGAACTGCGCGTTGAGCAGGACGTAGATCCCCGCCAGCGAAAACATGGTCGACACGAGCCACAATGCCGCCGGCACCGGACTCTGCCGGGTGATACAGAGGATCGCCGAGACGACCGCCATGATCGCCAGCGTGTAGAAGACGAATTCGACCATTACTGCCCCCGCGGATCGGCGGGATCCCAGAGCGACGACACCGGATGGGTCTGCGATGTCAGGCGCTCCAGATCATAGACGAACCGGTCCCGGCTGTACTCGGCGTTTTCATAATGCACGCCGACGTGGATCGCCTCCTCGGGACAGACTTCCTGGCAGTAACCGCAGAAGACGCAGCGGAACTCGTCGATCTCGTAGATCAGCGGGTACCGGTTGCCCTCTTCGTCTTCGCCGGGCACCAGCTTGATGCAGTTGGCTGGGCAGATCTGCGGGCAGAGTCCGCAGGCGACGCACTTGGACCGCCCCTGCTCGTCCGCCAGCATCCGGTGGGTTCCCCGCCACCGGGGCGAGAGCGTGTAGCTGCCGCGCTCATCCGCCGTACTCCGCTCTTCCGGGTACTGCATGGTGACTTTGGTGCGGAACATGTTCTTGAAGGTCAATGACAGCCCCTTGAGCGTCGCGCGGATGTAACTCATCTCACGCTCCGGGCGCTTCATGACCTTGACGCCGATCGCCATATGCTCAGCCCCTCGCCGCGCCTACGGCGCGACGGTACGATCCCGACACCAGCGTACCCCGGTCGAGAATGAAGAAGATCACGTAACACGCGACCACGTTGATACCCAGGAAGACGAGCGACTTGACCAGCGGGCTCGTGATCCCGGCCACACTTTCGATGCCCCACATCACCAGCGCCACCACGACGACATAGACCAGCGCGAGTGGAATCATGAACTTCCACCCGAGCGACATCAGCTGGTCATAGCGGAACCGCGGCAGAGTCCAGCGAATCCACATGAAGAAGAACACGAAGAAGGTCGTCTTGAGGAACATCATGGCCGCCGTCGCGATCGTCGCCACGAGCGAGCCGCCCTGATCCCAACTCGTGAACGGGATGTCCCAGCCGCCGAAGAACAGTGTCGCCATCATCGCCGACATGGTCAGGATGTTGGCATACTCGGCAATGAAGAACATCGAGAACTTCATGGCCGAGTATTCGGTGTGGTATCCGGCAATCAGCTCGGACTCGGCCTCAGGCATGTCGAACGGCAACCGATTGGTTTCCGCAAACGCCGCCACCATGAAGACGAAGAACGCCACCGTCAGCTGGAGCGCAAACCATGACAACGGCCCGCTCTGCTGCGCGCTGATGATCTGCGAGAAGGTCGGGTTCCCCGCCACCAGCAACACCGGCACCAGGCTCAAGCCCAGCGCGACTTCATAGGAAACCATCTGGGCCGTCGCGCGCAGGCCGCCCAGCATGCTGTACTTGCTGTTCGATGCCCAGCCGGCGAGCACGATGCCGTAGATACCGAGCGAACTGATCGCAAAGACGAACAGGAACCCGATCGGCAGATCGATGACCGACAGCGGCAACAGGCCGTGGTACGACACCGCTCCGAGCAGCGGCAGCTGCCAGTCGAAATCGACCTGAATCGGCGCGCCCCAGGGAATTACCGACCCGAGCAGCAGCGCCGGAATGAAGGCCATGGCCGGCGCCAGGATGAAGAGGAAGCTGTTGGCCTCCTCCGGGAACGTCTCTTCCTTGACGATGTTCTTGAGCCCATCGGCTGCGGGTTGCAGCAGCCCCGCCCAGCCCACCCGATTGGGGCCGCGGCGGTTCTGCATCCACGAACAGACTTTCCGCTCCATCCAGGTCATCATCGCCACGCCGACCATCGTGACCGTAAAGACCACGAGCATCTTGAGTGACGACAGAATCAGGAGCCCCTTGGTTTCGGGCGTCATCGCAGCGCCTCCGCCGTCCGGCCGACGACCCGGCCGACAAAGCCCAGATCCTGGTAGGTGAGGTCATCGAACGTCGTGACCGCTTGGGTCAGTTCGGCAAAAGCGTCGCCGGCCGTGGCCGGGACCGACCCGCCGTCGAGTTCGGCCGCGGCACTCGCTCCGATCCACCAGGCCGGCCGCGCCATCCCGGGCGCGCCCTTGGCCTGGAAGTACCGTTGCACCCGGTTGTCCCGGTTGACGTAGGTCCCGTTCTCTTCGACCATGTTCGTGGTGGGCAGCACCAACGTGGCGCGCTCGAGACGATCATCATCGACCGTGCCGATCAAGACCACCGCCTTGGCACCGGCCACCGCGGCCAGGTCGCGATCGTCGAGGTCGGCGTCGAGCACCAGAACCAGGTCCGCTCGCTGGGCAGAGGCAATGCCCGCCGCCCAATCCGCCGTGTACCCGAGCAACTGCGCCCCGTTGAGATTGGGCACCCGCTCGGCGCGCAGCGACAGGTTGGGCACCCCGGCCAGCGGCGCTTCCGGACCCGTCGGAACCTTGACCACCGCCGTCACATCGGCCCGGCGCACCAGTCGCGCCACCGTGCCGAGGGCTTCGGTCGACGCCCGTCCGGAAGCGAGCACAGTGATCGACTTGGCATCGCGCACCAACGACGCCAGCCGCTCGATGGCGTCGTCCCAGTCGATCGGCGCCAACCGGGCACCGTCGCGGACCAGCGGCACCTCGATCCGATCGCCGCGGTTCATCCAGCGGTAGTCGAGGCGGCCGGTATCACAGATGAAATGGCGATTGACCTCGAGATTGGGCCGCGGCCTGAGCCGCACGACCACTTCGTCGCGGGTATCGACCATGATGTTGCAGCCCTGGGTGCATCCCGGGCAGATACTCGCCGTCTTGTCGAGATCCCAGGCCCGCGCTTTGTGCAAGAAGTCCTTGGAGATCAGCGACCCGACCGGGCAGAGGTCGACCACGTTGCCGGACCAGGGATGGCTCAGCAGATGGTCGGGATCGATCCCGATGAAGGCCCGATCGCCGCGCTCCGAGACGTTGAGCACCGGTTCGTCGGCCACATTCTCCATGAAGCGAACGCAGCGGGTGCAGAGAATGCAGCGGTTGGCGACGTACAACACGTCGGGGCCGAAGTCCTCGACCGGATTGTACCGCTTGGCATAGTCCGCGTAGCGGGTACCCGGCCGGCCCTCCTGGAAGACATAGTCCTGCAGCTCGCATTCGCCGGCCTGATCGCAGATCGGGCAATCGAGCGGATGGTTGATCAGCAGGAACTCGAGGACGGCTTCGCGCGCCTTCTTGGCCGCGGCGCTGTTGACGTGAATCACATTGCCGTCGGCCACCGTGGTGACGCAGGCCGGTAAGAGCTTGGGGGCCTTTTCGACCTCGACCAGGCACATGCGGCACACCGCAGGCGACGGCAGCGACGGATGGTAGCAATAGTGCGGGACCAGAACGCCCGCCTGCTTGGCAGCCTCGATGATCGAGGTGCCCTTCGGCACCGACACCGACACGCCGTCGATAGTTACGTTGACGAGTTCGCTCATACGGCCGCCAGGGCCGGCGCCTTGGCCCGACTCAGGTACGCTTCGAATTCTTCCGGGAACTTCTTGATGCCGCTGACGATCGGCGTTGCGCAGGAATCGCTCAACACGCAGATCGTCTTACCCGTCATCTGATCCGAGAGGTCGAGCAGCAGATCCAGATCGGACGGCTTGCCCTCGCCCTTCAAGATCCGCTCCAGGATCTTGGTGGTCCAGGCCGTCCCTTCCCGGCACTGGGTGCACTGCGCACACGACTCGTGCGCATAGAACTTGGCGAGCCGATAGATCTCGTAGACCAGATCGGCCGAGTCATCCATCACGATGAAACCGGCCGAGCCGAGCATCGAGCCCTTCTCGATGATGCCCTCATAGTCGCAGAGCGCCGCTTCGGCTTCCGCGGCCGTCATGATCGGCACGGACGAACCACCCGGAATGACGGCCTTGAGCCGGCGTCCCGGCCGCATTCCGCCGGCCAGATCGTGGATCAGATCCTTCATCGGGAAGCCCATGGTGATCTCGAAATTCCCGGGCTTCATCACGTGACCGCAGACCGAGAACAGCTTGGTCCCGGTGCTCTTCGGATTGTTGAGGCAGAGGCCTTTATACCAGGCCGCGCCACGGTTCAGGATGTGGCTCGTGGCCGTCAGCGTTTCGACGTTGTTGATCGTCGTCGGCATCCCGAACAGACCGGCCTGCGCAGGAAACGGCGGCTTGATCCGCGGATTGCCGCGCCGTCCCTCGATCGAGTTCATCATCGCGGTCTCTTCACCGCAGATGTACGCCCCCGCCCCGCGATGCAGCACGATGTCGATCCGCTTGCCGGACCCGAAGACGTTGTCGCCCAACGCGCCGTTCTGATACGCCTCGGCGACCGCCGCATTCATGATCCGCCACGGCTCGGTGAACTCGCCGCGAATGTAGATGTAGCAGCGCTCCGCCCCGATCGAATACGCCCCGATGGCGCATCCTTCGATCAGCTGGTGCGGCGTCCACCGCATGATTTCCCGGTCTTTGAACGTGCCCGGCTCCGACTCGTCGGCATTGCAGACGAGATAGTGGGGCTTGCCGTCGCCCTTCGGCATGAAGCTCCACTTGAGTCCGGTCGGGAAGCCGGCGCCGCCGCGACCGCGCAATCCCGAGGCTTTGATTTCCTCGATGATTGCGTCGGGCGTCATGCCCAGCGCCTTCTTGAGCGCCTGATAGCCGCCCCGCTTGACCCAGCCGTCGTAAGTCCGCGCCTCGGCGTCGCCGAAGTATTCGGACAGGACGACCGTCTCCTTGGCATGCGGACGATGCGGATAACCCATTAGGAATACCTCGCCAGCAAGCCGGGCACTTGCTCCGGCGTGACGCTGTCGTGGAAGTCATCATCGATCAGCACCGGCGTCGCAAAACCGCAGGCGCCCAGACACTCGACCTCGACGACCGTGAACCGGCCGTCGGCGCTGGTCGCCCCGACTTCGCCGCAGCCGGTTTCGCGGACGATGGCGTCGAGCACCTGGTCCGAGCCGCACAGGTGGCACGGCGAGGTGCCGCAGACCTGAATGAAGTGCCGGCCGACGGGATGCAAGTGATACATCGTGTAGAACGTCGCCACCCCGCGGATGTACGCCGGCGACAACTCGAGCACCGTGCCGATCTCGTCGATGGCCTCCGGTGAAATCCAGCCCCGCCGCTCCTGCACGATCCAGAGCGCCGGCAACAGACAGGCCCGCTTGGTGGGATACTTCGGGAATAGAGCCTGGAGTTCGGCCAGCGCGTCGCCGACGAACACCGGCGCATACGGTTGCTCCGCATGCCCGTGTCCATGGCCATGCCCCGAAGCCACGCCGCCCAGCTGATGCAGCACGGGCCGAGAACCGGGAGCGCTCATCGGTCGATCTCTCCCATCACGATGTCGACACTCGCGTTGATGGCAATGACGTCCGCCAGGAGCGACCCTTCGCAGAGCCGCGGCAGACAGGCCAGGTTGATGAACGACGGCGGCCGGATCCGCCAGCGCACCGGCTTGGCGGTTCCGTCCGACACGAAGTAGTAGCCCAGCTCACCCTTGGGATTCTCGATCCCCATGTAGGCCTCGCCCGCCGGCGCGGCGACCCCTTCCATCACCTGCTTGAAGTGATAGATCATGGCTTCCATGTCGCTCATCGCCGCCGACTTGGGCGGCAGGATGACCCGGGGATCCTCGGCATTGAGCGGCGCTCCCTTGAGGCGCGCCAGCTTGTCGAGCGCCTGCGAGAGGATCCGGGTTGACTGGTACATCTCCTCGAGCCGCAGCATGTAGCGGTCGTAGATGTCGCCGTGCTCACCGACCGGCACATCGAACTCGTAGTCCTCGTACCCCAGGTACGGACGGTCCTTGCGCACGTCGTACGCCACGCCGCTGGCCCGGAGCATCGGCCCGGAGAGCGAGTAGTTGATCGCTTCTTCGGCGCCGATGACGCCGACGCCCTGTGTCCGGCCGCACCAGATCGAGTTCTTGCTGAACACGGCATCGACTTCGTCGAGCGTCTTCGGGAAGGTCTCGCAGAACTGGCGGAGTCCGGCTTCCCAGCCTTCCGGAATGTCGGCCAGCATGCCGCCCACCCGGGTCAGACTGGTCGTCAGCCGCGCACCGGTCCAGGCTTCCTGCAGGTTGTAGATCCGCTCGCGCTGATAGAAGAGCCAGAGGAACGGGGTAAAGGCGCCGAGATCGATGCCGGTGGTGCCCAGCCAGACGATGTGCGAGATGATCCGGCTCATTTCGCACGCGATGACCCGAAGCACCTGGCAGCGCTCCGTGATCTCGATCCCCATCAGCTTCTCGGCCGCCAGCGCCAGACAGACGTTGTTGGCCATCGGCGAGAGGTAGTCGGTCCGATCGGTCAGCGGGATGATCTGATTGTAGTGCCGGTACTCGGCGAGCTTCTCGAACCCGGAGTGCAGGTACCCGACGTGCGGGATACACCGGATCACGGTTTCGCCGTCGAGCTCGAGCACCAGCCGCAACACGCCGTGCGTGGCCGGATGCTGCGGGCCGATGTTGACCAGCATGTGCTCCGCGCCGAGGTCGTCGCCGGAGGATTGGCGCTCGACACCGAGCGGCACCTGGACCGGCCGCCCCTGCGGATCGAGACTGGGCGTCGAGAGGGCGACTTCGAGCGTACGCGTCGTCATCTGACTTCTCCCCGCTTCCCGGCCGCAAGCCGCCGTTTCATGTCGTCCGGCAACTCGTCGAAGGCGTCGACGATCGAGAGCTCTTCGAGCGAGTAGTGCGCTTCCGGGTTGGCCGCCAGCGCCTGGCGGGTCTGCTCGGCCCGGGTAAAGTTGCCGCGCAGCGGAAAGTCCTTACGCAGCGGGTGCCCTTCGGCGTAGGTGTCCCACATCAGGATCCGGCGCAGGTCGGGATGACCGTCGAAGCGGATGCCGAACATGTCGTACACCTCACGCTCCAGCCAGTTGCACCCTTTCCAGAGATCCCAGACCGAGCGCACCGCCAGCACGCCGTCCTTGTCGAGCGGCACCTTGACCCGCAGGTCGACCTTGCGCGCCAGCGAGCGCAGCTGGTAGACGACCTCGAGCGGAAACTCGGGATCGCGATAGTCGACCGCCGTGATGTCGGTCAGATAGTCGAAGTCCTGCCCTGGCGTCTGCTTGAGCCAGGCCAGCACATCGTGCGAACGCGACGCCTCGACCCCCACGATCGTATCGCCGCAGCTCGTGGTGTCGTACAGAATCGCCGAGCCGAACTCGGCACGCAGCGCGTCGACCGTGGACGCGAGTGACTGAGCGAGCGTCATGCGGAGCGGGTCTGATGGACCGAGTTGCCGAACGGCTCCGAGACCTCATCGATCTTGGCCGGCGGGATGTAGAAGCCCTTGTCGTTGACCAGGAACTCCTGCCGCAGCGACGGGTCCTTCATCGCCTCGCCCATGATCTTCTTCTGGAGCAGCATGATCCCGTAGAGCAACCCTTCGGGACGGGGCGGGCAGCCCGGCACGTAGACGTCGACCGGAATGATCGTGTCGATGCCCTGCACCATCGAATAGGTGTCGAAGATCCCGCCGCTCGATGCGCAGGCGCCCATCGAAATCGACCACTTGGGCTGCGGCATCTGATCCCAGACCCGCCGGATGATCGGCGCCAGCTTGAACGGCAACCGCCCGGCGCAGATCAGCACGTCTGCCTGGCGCGGCGAGAAGCTCTGCCGCTCCATCCCGAACCGGGCCAGATCGAACCGCCCGGCCGCCGTCGCCATGAACTCGATGGCGCAGCAGGCCGTGCCGAACGGCATCGGCCACAAGGAATTGGACCGGGCCCAGTTGACCAGGAAATCGAGCCGGGTCGCGACGTAGTTGGGAGATTCGCCCGGCAACTCCGTCGTGTCATGCCCCGCCGGTAGTGTCAATCCCATTGCAACGCACCTCGCTTCCACACGTACACGTAGCCGATCCCGAGAATCCCGAGGAAGACGAGAATCTCGATCAGCAGAAGCCCCGTGATGTCCTTGAACTGGCTGAACGCCACGGCCCAGGGAATCAGAAAGACGGCTTCGATATCGAAGATGATGAACAGCATCGCGACCAGATAGAACTTGACCGAGAAGCGTTCACGGGTGTCGCCCAAGGCCGGGATACCCGACTCGTACGGCGCCACTTTGACGGCAGTTCGACGATACGTCGAGAAGATGTGCGACACCCCGAGCATCAAGATCGCGTTTGCCACCACGAAGGCGATCAGGATGAGGAGGGGAGAATACGACCGAAGCATAGGCGTCCGAGCTAGATGGTCTTCTCGATGCAATCACGCGGCCGGAAACATCGTGAAAAGATTCACGATATAGCCTGGCAATCTAACCGGACGACCGGGCGACTTCAACCCGAGGCCGGGGCTTTAACTTGTGACACAGAACGGGTTTACACCGTCAATCCCGACTCAATTCCTAGCCTTTGAACGGCCCCGCCCCAATCCGATTCCGCAGCCCTCGTGCCGGGTTCCTCCATCGCGCGAAATCCCGACGGGTCCCGCGGCCAATTCCCATGGCTATATTCCTTCCCTCGGCGGCTGCGACGTGCGAACCCGCAGGACGCCCAATCCCCCCTTTGACATGGAAATACTGACGGATGTCCATCAAGTCCGACCGGTGGATTCGCCGGATGGCTGCCGAGTACCACATGATCGAGCCCTTCGTCGAGAACCAGGTCCGCCAGGTCGACGCCCAGGGCCGGAAGGTCATCTCCTACGGTGTCTCGTCCTACGGGTACGACATGCGGGTCGCCCCGGAGTTCAAGATCTTCACCAACGTGCTGTCGGCCGTCGTCGACCCCAAGGAATTCGATTCCCGGAGCCTGGTCGAATTCGAGGGTGACGTCTGCATCGTCCCGCCCAACAGCTTTGCCCTGGCCCGGTCGATCGAATACTTCCGGATTCCCCGGAACGTGCTGACGATCTGCGTCGGCAAATCGACCTATGCCCGCTGCGGCATCATCACGAACGTGACGCCGTTCGAACCGGAATGGGAAGGGCACGTCACCCTCGAAATTTCCAACACGACGCCCCTGCCCGCCCGGGTCTACGCCAACGAGGGCATCTGCCAGGTGCTCTTCTTCGAGGCGGACGAGGACGACGTGTGCGAGACCAGTTATCGGGACAAAGCCGGGAAGTATCAGGGCCAGAAGGGCGTCACACTGCCACGACTCTAAACGAGCACCGGGTATGAACTATCAGTATATCGACCCCGCCATGCCGCGAGCCCTGGTCTCGTGGCACAGTCCGGCCCTTGGCCTCGAGATGCCGCTCGTATCGTATGGCCATAGCGGCCATCCGGTGCTGCTGTTTCCGACCGCCGCCGCCGACTACCTAGAGTGCGAACGGTTCTTCCTCATCAAGTCGGTCGAACCGGCCATCATGGCGGGACGCATCCGGGTGATCTCGATCGAGAGCATCAACCGGTATGCCTGGATGGATCGTTCCCTGCCGGTGAGAGAACAGGCCCGCCGGCAGGCGCTCTATTCGCGCTATGTCGAAGATGAAGTCGTGCCCTGGATCCGTACGGCGGTCGGCGATGCGTCGGTCCGGCCCATTGCATCCGGCGCGAGCTTCGGCGCCTTCCACGCCGCCAATGCCGTGTTCCGCCGGCCCCAGTTGTTCGGCGGGCTGATCGCGATGAGCGGGTTCTACGATTTAGCACCCGACTACTTGCGCGGCTACTCGGATGAGAACTGCTACTTCAACAATCCGTCGTGGTTTCTGCGAGACTTGGGCGGCGACGACCTGCATCGGCTGCGGACCGACTGCCGGATCGTGCTGGTCACCGGCCAGGGCGCCTACGAAGCGCCCGACTGTTCACGCCGGTTTTCCGCGCTGCTGCGCCAGAAGGAAATCCCCCACACGCTGGACCTCTGGGGCCACGATGTCGACCACGACTGGCCCTGGTGGCGGAAGATGCTGCCTCACTACCTGGGCTAACCGGCCTCAGCGGGTCAACCGGTAGACCAGCAACGCGGGATCGGGCGGGTTTCTTGCGGCAAAGAGATAGAGCTGGCCCCCGATGCGAGCCAGCGAACCGGTGTGCAACCCCGACACCACGGGCACGCTGGCCTGCAGGACGGGCTTCGCAGGATTCGCCAGGTCGTAGACCTGAAACCCGGCCCCGGAAAGCCGCTCGGTCGTGACGACCAGGGTCCGTCCGTCGTCGCTCACCTCGAGGTCGCTGACGGTCCGCACGTCGGCAATGCGCAGCGAGTCCGCCAGCACCGGCGCGCCACTTCCCGTAATACGCCAGATGTTGACGACATCGCCAAAGCCGGTCCCGTTGCGCGCGGTGCCTCCCCAGGTACCGGTGTAGGCGTACTCCCCGTGAATCCAGAGGTCCGAGCCCCAGCGGTTGCTCACGTTGCGCCCGCCGCCCTGCAGCGCCAGCGAGACCGGATCGAGCCGTCCGAACCCGTCGACCATGTCGTTGACCCAGAGCGACCCGTTGGCGAGCATCACGCCCCATACGTAGCTACCGATCGCCCCGCCCGCCGTGGTCCGGGCGATGATCCGGTTGCTGAGATCACCGGACAGCGTTCCCGACACGTCGATGGCGACCACGCCGGCGTTGTACCACGCCGCATAGAGGACCTGGCGGGCCTCATCCATCCAAAAATTGTGGACGCCAGCGCCGGGAATGCGCAGCGAGGCGACCTCCCTGGGCTGGGACAGATCGGAGACATCGATAACGTAGAGATCGCCCGACGCGGAGGAGAAGAGCGTTCCCGGCCCTTCCTGCCCGACGAAGACGTAGCGCTTCTCCCCCGAGACCGGATTGTGGAACCACCAGGCGTTGTGGACCGCCGGCCCGCCGGGAACGCCGTTACCGCTCGGCACGATCCGGCTCACCTCGACCGGACGAGAGGGCGATCCGCCCCGCCGGCCGTCGCCCACGTCGAAGATGATGAGTCCGGTATTCCACGCGGACACGAACGCCAGTCCGTCGCGAACGTAGGTATCGTGAATGCCGTATTCTGGCGGGATCGGAACGGTGGCGACGAGCTCTGGCTCGCGGGAGAGATCCGGATCGGGATCCGGGTCCGGATCAGGGTCGGTCGGTGAGCGGGAACAGCCCAGAGCGGCCCCGGCGATCATCAGGAGCCCGATGATCGCCGGCAGCCGGACCGGAGGCACGACTAAACGCCGTCGCTGCCCGAGATCTCGTTGCGCGCCGATGCCGCCGCTTTGACGAAGTCGGCGTTCATCCGGGCAATCGCCCATATCCCGATCTCCTTCGGGCAGGCAGCCTCGCATTCACCGAAGTTACTGCAGCCGCCGAAGTCTTCGATATCCATCTGCGTCACCATGGCCAGTGTCCGCCGGTACCGCTCGGGCTGGCCTTGGGGCAAGAGGCCCAGATGGCTGACCTTGGCGCCAACGAACAGCATGGCGCTGGCGTTGGGACAAGCCGCGACGCACGCGCCGCAGCCAATGCACTGGGCCACGTCCATGGCCCGGTCGGCCAACTCTTTGGAGATGGGGATGACGTTCGCATCCGGCGCATTCCCGGTCGCGACGCTGACGTACCCGCCCGCCTGAATGATCCGATCGAGCGCTGAGCGATCGACGGCCAGATCGCGCACGATGGGAAACCCGCGGGCCCGAAACGGCTCGACCGTCACGGTGTCGCCGTCGGAGAACGAGCGCATGTGGAGCTGGCAGGTCGTAGTCGCTTTGTGCGGGCCATGCGGCACGCCGTCGATCACCATGCTGCACATGCCGCAGATGCCTTCGCGGCAATCGTGATCGAACGCGATCGGGTCGCGTCCCCCCTCGATCAGATCTTCGTTGACGACGTCCATCATCTCGAGGAACGACATATCGGGACTGACGTCGTTGGCGAGATAGGTCTCGAACCGGCCCGCGCTCTCGGGGCCTTCCTGCCGCCAGACTTTCAGAGTAATTCGCATCGGTTACTTATAGCTGCGAGTGGCAAGCTTGACGTTCTCGAACTCGAGCGGCTCCCGATGCAACGTCGGAGCCTGGTTGTCGCCCCGATACTCCCAGGCCGCAACGTAGCAGAAGTTCTCGTCGTCCCGCTCGGCCTCGCCGTCCGGGGTCTGATGTTCGGTTCGGAAGTGACCGCCGCACGATTCTTCCCGGTGAAGGGCGTCGCGGCACATCAACTCCGCAAACTCCAGGAAATCGGCCACACGGCCGGCTTTCTCGAGCGACTGATTGAATTCCTCGCCTCGGCCGGAGACCCGGACCGAGCGCCAGAACTCTTCACGAAGCTGCGGAATCGCTCCGAGCGCGTGCTCGAGGCTCTCAGCCGAGCGCGCCATGCCGCAGTCCTCCCACATGATCCGGCCCAGCTCACGGTGGAACGAATCGACGGTCCGATTGCCGTTGACATCGAGCAACCGGCTGAGCCGCGCCGTCGCCGCCTGCTCCGCAGCTTTCGCCTCGGCGCCGTCGGCGCGCCACGACCCGGGCTTCACCTGCGCCAGATAGTTACCGATCGTGTACGGGATGATGAAGTACCCGTCCGCGAGTCCCTGCATCAGCGCACTGGCGCCGAGACGATTGGCCCCGTGATCGGAGAAGTTGGCTTCGCCCAGGACGAACAGCCCCGGGACGGAGCTCATCAGGTTGTAGTCGACCCACAGGCCGCCCATCGTGTAGTGGACGGCCGGATAGATTCGCATCGGCACCCGATAGGGATTCTCGCCGGTAATCCGCTCGTACATGTCGAACAGATTGCCGTAGCGCTCGCGAATCTTGTCCTCACCGAGCCGGCGGATCGCGTCGGCAAAATCGAGGTAGACGCCGAGTCCGGTTTCCCCGACCCCGCGGCCCTCGTCGCAGACTTCCTTGGCCGCGCGCGACGCGATGTCCCGCGGGCAGAGGTTGCCATAGCTCGGGTATTTGCGCTCGAGGTAGTAGTCGCGCTCGGACTCGGGGATATCGCCGGCGGCGCGCTTGTCGCCCAGCGCCTTCGGCACCCAGACCCGGCCGTCGTTGCGGAGCGACTCGCTCATCAACGTGAGCTTCGACTGATAGTCGCCGCTCATCGGAATGCAGGTCGGGTGAATCTGCGTGTAGCAGGGATTACCGAACGCCGCGCCGCGCTTGTAGGCCCGGAAACTGGCCGTGACGTTGGATCCTTTGGCGTTGGTCGACAGGTAGAACGTGTTGCCGTACCCGCCGGTGGCCAGCACCACGGCATCCGCAAAGACCGACTCCACCTTGCCCGACACCAGGTCGCGCGTCACGATCCCCACCGCCCGGCCGTCTTCGACGATCAGGTCGAGCATTTCGGTCCGGTCGTGCATGGTCACCGTCCCTGCGGCAACCTGGCGCTCGAGCGCGCTATAGGCGCCGAGCAGGAGCTGCTGGCCGGTCTGGCCGCGCGCGTAGAACGTTCGCGATACCTGCGCACCGCCGAACGACCGGTTGGCGAGCAGGCCGCCGTACTCCCGGGCAAACGGCACGCCCTGCGCGACACACTGATCGATGATGTCGACGCTGACCTGGGCCAGCCGGTACACGTTGGCTTCCCGGGCCCGGAAGTCGCCGCCTTTGACCGTATCGTAGAACAGCCGGTGGATGCTGTCGCCGTCGTTCTGATAGTTCTTGGCGGCGTTGATACCACCCTGCGCCGCAATACTGTGCGCCCGCCGGGGTGAATCCTGGATGCAGAAGCAGCGGACCCGGTAGCCCAATTCACCGAGCGAGGCCGCGGCCGCGCCGCCCGCCAGTCCGGAGCCAACGACGATAACCGAATACTTTCGCTTGTTGGCCGGGTTGACGAGCTTGAGGTCGAACTTGTGCCGATCCCACTTCTGTTCGATCGGCCCGTTCGGAATTCGTGCGTTCAATTCCATGTCAATTACCGAACCATCCCGAAGACGATCGCCAGCGGTACCGCCGCAAAGCCGACGGGTACCGCAATCGAAAGGAACCAGGCCAGCTTCCGCCGGACGGGATTGAGATTGGGATGGTTGGCTCCCACGGTCTGGAACAGGCTCCAGATCCCGTGATGGAGGTGAAAAGCCAGCGCTACCATCGCGACGACGTAAAACACCGCGACCCAGACAATCGAAAAGCTGCGCACCACGTTCTGATACGCCTCACCGCGCACGAACTGCGCAGCGAGCACCGTCCCGGTGGTGAAGTGCAGGATGTGAAAGACGATGAAGACGAGCAGCAGAACGCCGCCTGCCCGCATCGTCCGCGCCGACCAGGTGGCCGCCTGCGATTTGAGGCCCGCATACCGCGCCGGCCGAGCCATCCGGGACAGCCGGGTCAGCGTGAAGGCGGAATGGACGTGAAAGATGGTGGCGATCAGGAGCACGATACGCGTGGTCCAGAGCAACGGCAGGTTGCTCTGGAGGAAATGCGCGTAGTCGTTCATGGCCTGCTGTCCGCGGAACATGAGCAGGTTGCCGGCCATATGCAGCGTGATGAAGCCCACCAGGATGACCCCGGTGAGCGCCATCACGATCTTGCGACCGATGGTCGAGGCGTAGAACCGGATCAGCCAGTTCCCCGCCGGCGCAGCGTGCGCGCCCGCCGCCATCAAAGTCCGACGAGGGCCTGGAGCGATCGCACCTGCTCGGCCGAAGCGTGCAGGTCCTTTCGTTCCTGCTCGGTCAGCGTCACATCGATGATCTGCTCCAAACCACCCCTCCCCAGCTTACACGGCACGCCGCAGTACACGTCGGTGAGCCCGAACTCGCCCTGCAACCAGGCCGCACTCGGCAGGATCCGCTTCTTGTCGAGCACAATGGCTTCGACCATCTGGACCGCCGCCGCGCTCGGTGCGTAATAGGCCGAGCCCGTCTTCAGGTGCTTGACGATCTCGGCGCCGCCGTTCCGGGTCCGGTCGACGATCTTGCCGAGCGTGTCGGCGTCGAGCAGCTGGGTGATCGGAATGCCCGACACCGTGGTGTAGGAGATCAATGGCACCATGGTGTCGCCGTGGCCGCCCAGAACCATGGCCTGAATGTCCTCGACCGACACGTTGGCCGCCTCGGCCAGGAACATCCGGTACCGCGCCGTGTCCAGCACGCCCGCCATGCCGAGCACCCGCTCGCGCGGGAAGCCGCTGGCCTTCATGGCCACGTAGCACATCACGTCGAGCGGATTGGACACTACGATGATGATCGAGTTAGGCGCCACCCGGGCAATCTCGGCCGAGACCGACTGGACGATGCCGGCGTTGGTCTTGATCAGATCGTCGCGGCTCATACCCGGCTTGCGGGCAATGCCCGCCGTCACGACGAAGATTTCAGAATCGCGCGCGGCCTCGTAATCGTTCGCGCCGTACACCCGCGCATCGAAGCCCTCGATCGGGCCCGACTGCCATTGATCGAGCGCCTTGCCCTGCGGAACGCCTTCGACCACGTCCACCATGACGATGGTCCGGGCCAGGTTCTTTTCAGCCAAACGTTGAGCGGCGGTGGCACCTACGTTGCCAGCGCCGACGACAGTGATCTTGTTGAACATAGGCCTGTAATTTTGTGGGGTCGGTCGGCGACATCAGCAATCGGCCTCGGCAGGCCGATCGGTCCGACACATCGGAAACATAGTAATACGAATAGGTTGGTCCAAGGGACCGTGCTGTCATTTCGCTCGCCGCGAAGGTCGTGCGGGCGCCGCCGGGAGGTCCCCTTCCAGCCCCAGCTGGCGGATCCCTTCGTACAGCACGACACCCACCGCCGTCGCCAGATTGAGGCTGCGAACCCCGCTCCCCGACATCGGGATCGTAAAGCAGCGCTCCGGATGCTTGGCCAGGATCCGATCGGGCATCCCGCCCGTCTCGTTCCCGAAAACGAGGCAGCTGTTGGATCGGAATGGCGCCTCCCAGAACGGGCGTTCGGCCCGCGCCGAGAAGTAGAGGCAGCGCTCCCGGCTGATCGCATCACGAAACGCAAACCAGTTCGCATGGGTCCAGAGATCGACATGGGGCCAGTAGTCGAGCCCCGCCCGGCGAACCTGCGCATCATCGATCGAGAATCCCAGCGGACCGATCAAATGGAGCGCAACATCGGTCGCCGCACACAGGCGCGCGATGTTCCCCGTGTTGGGCGGGATCTCCGGCTCGATCAGCGCGACATGCAATGCCACGGACGTTCCCTAACCTCCGCGCGTGTGCATTTCGCGCCGCGGATCGGCGCGCAGACCATCCAGTGCGTAGAGCGCACCTCGGCGCGGGTCGGCCAGCCGCATTTCGGCCCCGCGATCCATCCGGACTCCCCAGGTCGCGGCGATCAGAGCGCGGAGGTCGTCGTCGGACGTCCCATCGCGCAGCGGCGTCCGCAAGTCGAGGCCATCGTCGGCGTAGAGACAACGGAACCAGGTCCCGTCCGCCGTAATCCGGCTGCGATCGCACTGGCCGCAGAAGGGCGCCGTCGTCGACGCGATGATCCCGAACACGCTTCCGTCCGCGAGCTGGAACTGCTCGGCCGGCGCTTCGCCCCGTCCGTCCACCGCCGCCACCGGACCGAACGCCGCACCGACGGATTGCAGGATCTCCTCGCGGGAGACGACCGCGCTTTCCTGCCATGCAGTCGCCCCGCCCACATCCATGTACTCGATGAAGCGCAGTTCCAGATTGCGTTCCCGGGCAAAGCGCAGCAGCGGTACGATCTCGTCGTCGTTGTAGCCGCGCATCACCACGGTGTTGAGCTTGACGGCAAATCCCGCGTCGATAGCTGCGGAGATACCCCGGAGAACGGCGTCATGGCGGTCGGACCGCGTAAACGATTTGAAGCGGGCAGGCTCCAGCGTGTCCAAGCTGACGGTGATCCGTCCCAGGCCGGCCGCCGCGAGCGTCTCGGCCTGCTCAGCCAGCAGAATCCCGTTGGTGGTGAGCGCGATATCCTGCACCTCGCGCCGCGCCGACAGCAAGGTGATCAGACGATCGAGATGCTGCCTGAGTAGCGGCTCACCGCCCGTGAGACGAACCTTGCGCGCCCCCAAACCGGCAAACACGCCCGCCAGCCGATCGAGTTCTTCGAAGGTCAAAATCGATGCGCGAGGCAACCAGACATAGTGGTCGTTCGGCATGCAGTAACCACATCGCATGTTGCAGCGGTCGGTCACCGACAACCTGAGACTGCCTAGCGGCCGCCCCAGCGCATCGAGCAGGGTCATGCGTTCGAAGACTGACTCAGTACAGGGTACGCCCCGCTCGACGATGTCGGATCGACCCAGACCTCGCCGCCGTCGTCGTACCGCTCGCGCTTCCAGACCGGAAGCCGGGATTTGATTTCTTCGATCACGAATCGGCACGCCACGAAGGCATCGTTGCGGTGTTCGCTGGCCACGGCAATGGCGACCGCGACATCCCCCACCGAAAGCGCACCAAGCCGGTGGCTCGCGGCGACACGAACGGACCAGAGTCCCTCGGCCTCCGACACGATGGCCCGCAAGCGCTCGGTCGCCATCGGCTCGTAGGCGGTGTACTCCAGTTCCTGCACCGTCCGACCGCCGTGATGATTGCGAACTATTCCGAGGAAGGTGGCAACGGCACCGCGTTCGGGCGACTCGACGGCCTTGATGAGCGCGGACAGATCAATCGGCTCACGCGTGAGCACATCCATGCGTTACCCTCCTGCCATGGGTGGGAGAAATGCGATCTCGTCGCCCGGCTTGGGCATGTAGTCCATCTCGACCTGCGCCAGATTGACTGCCACGAACGGACGAAATGGAAGGGTAGCTCCTCCTGGAAGGCCCCGAACGTAAGTGACGAGATCACCGATAGTTGCGGCAACGGACGACGGCACCTCGAGCCGATCGGCCCCGAGGAGGTCGGCGTACCGCGCAAACATGAGTACGGTGAGTGATGAGTTCATGTTCAGATAATGACCGCCGCAGCGTCTGACGGCAAGGCATGAATACGATCCGGGGGAATGAAAAAGGGCCGGCGTACCCTCACGCCGACCCGTGTCACCCCAGACAGTGATGCCGCCGGCTCAGCCAAGATCCTCGCTGCGAAGCGTCGGACTCTCGTCGCTGTCCTCCGCGACCAACGCGCGTAACTCCTTGCTGGGCTTGAACACCGGCACCGGCCGCGCAGCAACCTCGACCGGATCACCGGTGCGCGGATTGCGCGCCATGCGCGTCTTCCGGCGACGGATCTTGAAGGTCCCGAAGCCGCGGACTTCGATGTTGTGCTGTTCCTTGAGCGCCAGCTTGATCGAGTCGAGAAATGCATCGACGACCCGAGCGCAGTCTTTCTTAGAAATGAGCGGTCCCGCTGTGCGAGCCATCGCCGCAGTAACCTGCTCCACCAAATCGGCCTTCGTCATGCTCCCCCCTTCAGGGTCACAACGAGCGTCGACCCCCGACAGGATCGACGCTGCTTGGCGACCGATACTATGGCCTTAACCCTTGTGTGTCAAGGGGTTAACGGTTTGTGAAGCCATCAGAGCCAGAAATTCCTGGAAGTGCGGGAACGCGTCATGAGGGCCCGGAGCCGCCTCCGGATGGTACTGAACGGCAAAGACCGGGAGCTTTCGGTGGCGCAGGCCCTCGACCGTTCCGTCGTTCAGGTTGATGTGGGTGACCGCCACGTCCGGCGCCCCAGGGACCCCGTCTCGGCCCCCTTCGACCGAAAAACCGTGATTCTGGGAGGTAATCAGCACCCGGCCGGTCTCCAGATCCTGGACCGGGTGATTGCCGCCCCGGTGCCCGTACGGGAGCTTGACCGTCCGCCCGCCGAAGGCCCACCCCAGCAGCTGATGGCCCAGGCAGATCCCGAAGGTGGGCATCCCGGTGCCCGTCAGCGCCCGGATATTCTCGATCGCCTGGGTCAAAGCGCCCGGATCACCGGGGCCGTTGGACAGGAACAACCCGTCGGGCTTCTGGGCCAGCACTTCCGCCGGGGGGGTGTTGCCCGGCATGACCGTGACCCGGCAGCCGGCATCGACCAGCATCCGGACGATATTCCTCTTCATCCCGAAGTCGAGCGCCACGACGTGCGGCCGGTTATCGGGACCTTCCCGATAGACGTCCCGCGTCCCCGCCGTCGAAGCCAGGTCGAGGCCCGCCATGCCCGGCGAACCCATCAGCATGGCCCGGAGTTCGTCGGTCGGTTCGAGGCCCGCCGCAATGATGCCCCGCATCGCCCCGCGCTCTCGCAGATGCCGGGTCAACCGCCGGGTGTCGACCCCCTCGAGTACCGGGATATCGGACTCGGCCAGCCAGTCGGAGAGGCCCTTGGTGGCGCGCCAGTTGGAGTGGGTCTGCGACAACTCCCGGACCACGACACCGGCGATCTGCGGCCGAGCCGACTCGAGGTCGATCTCGTTGACGCCGTAGTTCCCGATCATCGGCGCCGTCATCACCACGATCTGCCCGATGAAGCTCGGATCGGTAAAGGTCTCCTGGTACCCGGTCAGGTTGGTGGTGAACACCACTTCACCGAGCGCCGGACCCAGGTCGTACCGCGTGGTACCGGCAAACCAGGCACCATCTTCGAGCAACACGAATGCGGGGCGCTCGGTCATCCGAGCGCCCCGGTCGATGCAATCAGCAATACCATGTGGACTCTTAGTTCGTGCCCGGAGGCGGCGTCGTGATCGGCTCGGGCGCCGTGGCCGGCACGTCACCGATCGGCGGCGCGACGACGGGAGCCGGAGCGTTCCTGAGCTGCTGCTGTACGGCCGACGACCCGACGGTGTTGCCGCCCGCCATGAAGGACAGGACCAGCGCCAGGAACATGAAGATGCCCCCGGTCCACCAGGACAGCGTGTGCAGCAGGGTTACCGCCTGGCGGCCACCCATCACGAGATCGGTCCCTCCCCCGCCAAGCGAGGCGAGACCACCACCCTGGCCAGCCTGCAACAGCACGACGACGGCGAGCAGAAGGCCGTCGATTACCAGGAGCGTCAGAATCAGTCCGTAGAGCATCGGTCGTCTTGGAAAAAGCCCTCTAACATAATGCCTGGAACGAAGTTCCGTCAACCTGAGACAGACGGTCCCGGATCAGGCGTCCAGCTCGGTCGCGACGATTGCCCGCCATCCGGCCGGATCCAGACTAGCGCCTCCGACCAGCACGCCGTCGAGCTCGGATTCCGCCAGGAGCTGCCCCACGTTGGAGGCGTTGACACTGCCGCCGTAGAGAATCCGCGGCGAGGGGTGCCCCATGGCCCGGAGTTCCGCCCGGAGCACGGCATGAACCCGGGCAGCGTCGGCCGGCGTGGCGTTCTTCCCGGTCCCGATCGCCCAGACCGGCTCATAGGCGAGGATCACCTGCGCCAGATGCGCCGGCGCCAGGTCCCGGCAGGCCGCGCGCAGCTGGCGCAACACGACGGCGTCAGTCTGATCGGAATCCCGTTCACCCAGGGTTTCGCCGACACAAAGCAACGGGATCAGGCCGCCGTCGCCCGCGGCCCGGACTTTCCGCGCCGTCTCCGCGTCCGTCTCGCCGAAGACGTGCCGCCGCTCCGAGTGGCCCACCAGCGCGAGCCCGGCGCCGGCACCCCGCGCCAGTGCCACCGAGGTCGCACCGGTAAAGGCGCCCTTCGGTTCCCAGTATATATCCTGCGCACCAATCGACACCGGATGATCCCGAAACGCGGTAGCCGCCGCTTCGATGCTGACGGCACTCGGGAAAAACCAGTACGACCGGCCCTGGACCGGCTCGAACCCCGCGAGAAAGGCTGCCGCGAACGCCCGCGCATCCTCGGGCGTGAGGTTCATCTTCCAGTTGGCGGCAAAAATCAGCGAGCGACTCATCAGACGTCGTCCAGCGCGGCAACACCCGGGAGGGGCTTGCCTTCGAGAAACTCCAGCGACGCCCCGCCGCCGGTCGAGACGTGGGTAACCCGATCGGTCAGCCCAGCTTGCGCCACGGCAGCTGCGGAGTCGCCCCCGCCGATGACCGTCACGGCACCGTGGCTGGTGGCCGCCGCGATGGCATGCGCAATGGCCAGCGTGCCCTGATCGAACGGTCTCGTCTCGAAGACCCCCATCGGACCGTTCCACACCACCGTACCGGCCCGTACGATCCGCTCCGCAAAACTCCGCGCGGTCGCGGGGTCGATGTCGAACACGGCAAACCCGGGCGGCACCGATTCACGCGGCACCGTCAGCGTCGTGATGCCCTCACGAAGACTGGGCGCGATCACCCCGCCCTTCGGCAACACCAGCTTGTCGCCCGCGCGCTCGATCAGGTCCCGCGCCAGATCGACCCGATCAGCTTCGACCAGCGAGTTTCCGGTCTCCAGGCCCATCGCGCGGAAGAAGGTGCACCCCATGGCCCCGCCGATCAGGATCTCATCCACCTTCGGCAGCAACGCATCGATCAGATCGATCTTCCCGGAGATCTTGGCGCCACCCAGCACCGCGACGAACGGCCGCTTGGGATCATCGAGAGCCTCGCCCAGATACTTGAGCTCGGTTTCCATCAGGAACCCCGAGACGGCCGGCTTGAGCAGGTGCGCAACCGCTTCCGTCGAGGCATGCGCCCGATGCGCCGCACCGAAGGCGTCGTTGACGAAGAAATCACCCAGCGCCGCGAAGCGCTTCGCCAGCTCCGGATCGTTCTTTTCTTCTCCCGGATAGAACCGGGTATTCTCGGCCAGCGCCACGCCGCCCCGCGGCAAGCGGCGCGATGCCTGCGCCGCTGCTTCGGAGGTCGGATCGTCGAGCACCGTGACCGGTACGCCGAGCAACCGCTCGAGCGGCCGGACAATCGGCTTGATCGAGAAGGCAGGATCGACCTTGCCTTTCGGCCGCCCGAAGTGCGTCAGCAGGATGACCCTGGCGCCTTTTTCCCTCAAGTACTTGATGGTCGGCAGCGCCGCGCGAATCCGGGTGTCGTCCGTGACGGCGCCATCCTTGACCGGGCAATTGAAATCGACCCGGACCAGGGCCCGCTGCCCGTCCAGCCGCGCCGGATCGAGCGATGCCAGGGTCCGCTTCATGCGCCGTGGGTTCCGATGTACTGCAACAGGTCGACGCAGCGAGCCGAATACCCCATCTCGTTGTCGTACCACGACGACACGTGCACCATGGTGCCGTCGAGCACCTGGGTGGAAAGCATGTCGATGGTGCTCGACGCCAGGTTGCCGGTGTAGTCGACCGACACGAGCGGCTCATCGCTGACCGCGAGAACGCCCTGGAGCGGTCCCGACTGCGCCGCAGCCTTGAACGCGGCGTTCACTTCGGCCACCGTCGTCGGCTTCTCGACGATGCAGGTCAGGTCGACCAGCGAGACGTCGGCCGTCGGCACCCGAAGCGCAATCCCGTCGATCTTGCCCTTGACCTCGGGAATCACCAGCGCGGTCGCCTTGGCGGCGCCGGTGGTCGTCGGGATGATCGACAGCGCGGCAGCCCGAGCGCGGCGCAGATCCTTGTGCGGCAGATCGAGGATCTGCTGGTCGTTGGTGTAGGCATGCACCGTTGTCATGTAGCCGCGCTGGAATCCGAAATTATCGCGGACTGTTTTGACCACCGGCACCAGACAGTTGGTAGTGCAGCTGGCGTTCGAGATCACGAAATGCTTGGCCGGATCGAACGCCGTATGGTTGACGCCGTACACGACGGTAATGTCTTCATTCTTGCCTGGCGCCGAGATGACGACCCGCCGCGCACCGGCTTCGAGATGTTTCGCGGCGCCGTCCCGGTCGGTAAAGTGACCGGTCGACTCCAGCACGACGTCGATCTTGAGGTCCTTCCACGGAAGCTTGGCCGGATCCCGTTCCGACAGGACCCGCATCAGCTTGCCGTTGACGACGATGCCGTTCTCGGCGGCTTCGACGGTGCCGGGGAACTTCCGATGCACCGAATCGTACTTGAGTAGATGGGCCAGCGTCTTGGTATCGGTCAGGTCGTTGACCGCCACGATCTCGAGCTCAGGGGTTCCCTCCACCGTCGCCGCCCGCAACACATTGCGGCCGATCCGGCCGAACCCGTTGATTGCCACTCGAATCGCCATGTCGTCTCCTCGAAAATTCCGCTAAAAGATCGTCAGATACCTGCTCGAACTCACACCATCCGGCTGACGGCGGCGAGCGGAAGCTCCGCACGCCCGAACGTCACTGCCGATACTTCCACTGCCCCGCCGCGCAACAACGCCTGCGCAGCTTCCACCAGCGTGGCGCCCGTCGTGAAGACGTCGTCCACAAGCACGACGCGCGACGGCACCGTTCCGACGGTGGCAAAGGCGCCCGCCAGATTGGCGGCTCGCTCCTCCGGCGTCAGCGTGGTCTGGGTCCGCGTATGCCTGGTCCGCACCAGACAGGAACAGATCCGTCCACCTCGGCGCCTGAGAAGCCCACCGGCCAATTCGGCACTCTGATTATAACCGCGCGCCCGTTCGCGCGTGGCCGAGAGCGGAATCGGCACCAGGATCGGCCGATCCCGGAGCGGCTCGAGCGCCAGCATCGCATCGGCCAACGACACCGCCATCCGCCGCCAGCCCTCATACTTGAGCAGATGCACCGCTCGGCGGGCCGTGGCTTCGAGCCAAACCGCGCTCCGCACGCCTCGGAACCCGTCGGGCCACTCCCGGCAGATTCGGCAGTCCGACGCGAGGTCGATCGGCTGTCCGCACCGGAAGCACTGCGGCTCGGGCAACCGGCGCCACCGCAACCGGCATACCGCGCAGACGAGCGGATCGGACGCCGGATCGACCGGGTCCTGACACAGCAGGCACGCACCGGGAAGGATCCAGCGCTCGAGCGCTGTCAGCCCCTCAGACCAGGTGGCGGTCCAGGGCGGCACGCATCACCTCGACCGGAGCCCCAACCCCGGGAAACCAGCGCTCGAACGCCCGAATCCCCTGGCCCAGCAGGACGTCGCGCCCGTCGCATGCGACCACACCTGCGCCTTGCAAGGCGCGGACCCAACGCGTCTGGCCCGGCTGGTAAACCAGATCGAGCGCGGCGGCTCCCGCCGGCACCTCCGCAAGCGCCAGCGGCAGCGCATCGGCGGCGGCGAGACCCAACGGGGTGCAGTTGACGACCAGCCCAATTCTTCCGTTAACCGGCCGGGTGCCCTGGGCCTCCAGTTCGTGCGCAAAGTGAGCCGCGCGTTCCGGCGAGCGCGAGATCACCCGGACCCCGACTCCCAGATCCCGCGCCGCCCGCGCGGTGCCCAGCGCGCTGCCTCCGGTACCCAGCACCAGCCAATCGCCCGGCGGCGCGCCGAGTTGTTCCCAGGCATAGCGCACCCCGGCCGGATCGGTTTCGTCGCCTATGACGTCGCCCTGCTCGCCCCAGAATGTGTTGCAGGCCAGAAGCGGGCGGCCATCGGCACTGCGCGCCACCTGCGCAGCAACCAGTTTGTGCGGCACAGTCACATTGCCCCCGCCCCCGGCCCGGGCCAGTCCCCGCATCAGCCCGGCAACGTCCTCCGCCGCGCAGGACAGGGCGACATACACCGCATCGAGCCCCAGCGCGCCAAAGGCCGCGTTGTGCATTGCCGGCGAGAGCGAATGCCCGACCGGATTGCCGAGCAGCGCAAAGGTCCGGGTCCGAGCCGAGATCATGCGCCGGCCGAACCGACGATCCGAGCCATGATGGCGGGCAGCATCGCCTCGAGTTCCCGCAGCGTCGCCCGGTACTCCTCCACCGCTCCGCCGAACGGATCACCGACTTCGGCCTGGTTGCCGACCAAGCCGGCGTACTCTCCCAGCAGGTGCGCGCGGCTCCCGCCGCCCAGTTCCCGCACCCGGCCGAGATGCGGACGGGACATGGTGAGGATGAGATCGGCCTGGTCGACCAACCCCTTGGTCAGGAGCCTGGCCCGATGCGCCGACAGATCGAGGCCGCTCTCCAGGCCCACCAGGTAGGCTCCTTCGGACACCGGGGCGCCGTCCCAGGCGCCGGTCCCAGCCGACTCGACATCGATTCCGGTATGGCCGGCAAGCAACAACCCTTGTCGGATCAACGCCGCAGCCAACGGACTGCGACAGGTGTTCCCGGTACAGACGATCAGGACTCGCATCAGGGCGCCAGCCTTCCTACCGCGCGCCGGAGTTCGTCCCGGGGAATCGCCCCTTCGCGAATCAGGATCGGCACCGGCGTGGTACAGTCGACGAGTGTCGACGGCGGCACGTTCCCCAGAACGCCGCCGTCCAGAACGATCAGTTGCCCGCCGAGCACGGCCGGCGCAAACAGTTCGACCAGCTTGGCCGGACCCGGCGCGGGTGGCCCGCCGGACAGATTGGCAGAGGTCGAAGTAATCGGCTGGTCGAGTCGCGCGATCAGTCGCGCCATGCCCCGATGCGAGGTGTGACGCACCGCCACGCCCCCTTCGGCGCCGCGCAGGCGCGCCGGCAAGCGGCCTTCACCGCCTTTGAGCACCAGGGTGAGCGGCCCGGGCCAGAAATGATCGGCCAACGCCCGCGCCGACGCCGTAAAGACGAGCCCGGCGTGCTCCGCCATCAGCCGGCTCGCGATCAGCAGAAGAAACGGCTTCCGCTCCGGACGGCCCTTGAGGCGCGCCAGCGCGTTGAGCCCTTCGTCCGTCGGATACGAGCCGAGACCGTAAACCGTTTCCGTGGGGTAGCCGAGCAAACCGCCGCCCGCCAGGTGCGGACCGACCACGGCCGCCGCCGCATCGACATCATGGTCGTCGTGAAACGGCAGAATCACGCTTCCCCCCGGATCAGCGCCTCCGCCAGCGCAAAATCGGCCGGCGTGGTCAGCTTGAAATTGGTCGGGCGATCAGGCACGAGGACGACTGGAAGTCCTTGCGACTCGACCGCCTGCGCATCGTCGGTAACGGTCACCCCGGCTGCGCGCGCCGCCGCCAACCCGCGGCGCAGCACCTCTACAGGAAACGCCTGAGGCGTCTGGGCCCGCCACAACGCCTCGCGGGAGACGGTTTCGGCGATGACCGGCTCCGCGCCCGACCCGGCCACCGATCGCTTGAGCGTATCGGCCACCGGAACGGCCGCGATGGCCCCGCGCCCGGCCCGCGCCGCCACGATCACGGCCTCGATGACTGCGGCATCGACGAACGGTCGCGCCCCGTCATGGACGACGACGACTGTCGTCGAGTCCGGCAGCTGCGCAATGCCCTGCTCGACCGACCCCATCCGGTCCGCCCCTCCGGACGCGAGCACCAGCCGGTCGCCGATCAGCGGGCGGAGCCATTCGGGCGGCGCCTCCACATCGGATTCCGGCAGTACCGCGACCACCCGATCCACCGCCGGATGCGCCAGAAACGGCCGGAGCGCCCGGAGCAGCACCGGCACGTTGCCCAGCAGGCGATATTGCTTCGGCACGCCGCCGCCCGCCCGGACTCCGCGGCCGCCGGCCACCACCACGACGCCCACGTCACGCCGCGAGGACATGCACCAGCTCGTCGATATGGTCGAGCGAGACACACTGGATCCCGGGCGAGTCGCCGTGTCGTCCCGACCCGAAAGCGCGCCGGAACCCGAGCCGCCCCGCTTCCGCCAGCCGCCGATCGATTCCGCCGACGGGACGGACCTCACCCGCCAGACCGATCTCGCCGAGAAAGAGCGCGTCGGCCGGAGTCGGCTGATTGAGCAGACTGGACACCAGCGCCGCGGCAACCGCCAGGTCCGCACCGGGCTCGGTCAGCCGAACCCCCGCACTGACCTGCACGAAGACGTCGAGCGCCCCGAAGTTGTGGCCCCCTCGCCGCTCGAGCACGGCCAGCAGCACGGCGAGGCGTTTCGGATCCAGTCCTGTCGCGACCCGCTGCGGAGTACCGTATCCGGACGGCGCAGCAAGCGCCTGCACCTCGACCAGAACCGGACGGGTGCCCTCCATCAGCGCCGTGACGGCACTGCCGCTCGTCGTGGTCGACCGGGCTTCCAGAAACAGCGCCGACGGGTTCGGGACCCCGGTCAGGCCGCGATCCGACATGGCAAAGACGCCGAGTTCGTCAACCGAACCGAAGCGGTTCTTGGTCGCGCGCAGCAGGCGATAGTTGAGCGACGTCTCGCCCTCGAAGTAGAGGACCGTGTCGACGATATGTTCGAGGGTTTTGGGGCCGGCCAGCATCCCGCCTTTGGTGACGTGGCCGACTACGACTACGCTGACGCCCGATTCCTTGGCAAATCGCATCAGCCGGGCGGCCGATTCGCGGACTTGCCCCACGCTGCCGGGCGCGCTCTCCAGCGCCTCCGTGAAGACCGTCTGGATCGAATCGAGGATGAGCAAATCGGCGGCGACCTCGCGGGTGGCCGCCAGGATCGTTTCCAGATGCGTTTCGCCGAGCACCAGGACGCCTCGGGCATCTTCCGCCAGCCGGTCGGCGCGGAGCCGAATCTGCTCGGCCGACTCTTCCCCGCTGGCATAGAGCACCCGGCGGCCGCTTTCCACCAGCCGCGCAGCCGCCTGCAACAGTAGCGTGGATTTGCCTACTCCGGGTTCCCCGCCGATCAGCGACATCGACCCGGGCACCACGCCCCCTCCGAACACGAAGTCGAGTTCCGGAATCCCGAGCGACCAGCGTTCGAGCCGCTCTCCCGCCACATCGCCGAGCGGACGGGGCCGCCGATCCTCCGTCAAGACCCGCTTGGCCGCCGTCCGCCGGACCGGTCGCGCCTCGGTCGGTTCCTCGGCGACCGAGTTCCATGCACCGCACGCTTCGCATCGCCCGGCCCACTTGGCGTGCTCGTGTCCGCACTCGGCACAGCGGTACACCGATCGGGGCTTGGCCATTTACGCTAATACCCCGACGACGGCGCCTGATCCCGGTTGGAGAAATCCTCGAACCGGGTAAACTCCCGATGGAACCGCAAATTCACGTCTCCCGTCGGACCGTTCCGGTGCTTGGCCAGAATGATTTCGGCCAGGCCCCGCTTCGACTCGTCGTCGCGATCGTAGTACTCGGGCCGGTGAATGAAGATGACCACGTCGGCATCCTGCTCGATGGCGCCCGAGTCCCGCAGGTCAGAAAGCTGCGGACGCCGGTCGCCGCCCCGCTGCTCCGAGGCACGCGACAGCTGCGACAACGCCACCACCGGCACCGACAGCTCACGCGCCAGCGCCTTGAGCGACCGCGAAATGTCGGACACTTCCTGGACCCGGTTCTCGGCATATTCAGGGCTGCGCATCAACTGGAGGTAGTCGACGATGACCATGCCCAGGTCAGACTCCGCTTTGAGCCGCCGCGCCTTGGAGCGCATCTCCAGCAGCGTGATGGCCGGCGTGTCATCGATCCAGATCGGGCACTGCTGCAGAATCCCGGCGGCGCGCGCCAGGTTGGTGAAATCGCGGTCGCGCAGCATGCCGCGCCGTACCGCTTGGCTGTCGACTCGGGCCTCGGCGCACAGCATACGCTGCACCAGCGAGTCCTTCGACATTTCCAGCGAGAAAATCGCCACCCCGCTGCCGTGATGGCCGGCCTCGGTGGCAATGTTCAAACAGAACGCGGTCTTACCCATCGACGGACGCGCAGCCACGATGACGAGCTCCGAGGGTTGGAATCCGGACGTCAGCTCATCCAAATCTGTGAAGCCGCTCGGCACCCCGGTAATCTTTTTGCCGCTTTTCTGGAGCGTTTCGATGCGCTCCATCGTCGGCCACAACATTTCTTTGATTCGGGTAAAGCCGTCCTGCTTCCGCTCCTGCGCAATCTTGAAAATCCGTCCTTCGGCCTGGTCGACCAGTTCGCCGGCGGACAGCTTGGCATCATAGGCTTCGGTAATCGTCTGGGTCGAGACGTCGATCAGCCGCCGCAGGAGCCCCTTGTCTTTGACGATCCGGGCGTGGTGGTCGAGGTTCGCCGCGGTGGCTACCGAATCGACCACCTCGGCCAGGTACTCCATCCCCCCGACGGCCTCGAGGTCGCCACGCCGGACCAGTTCGTCGCGCAGGGTGACGTGGTCGATCACCACCCGCTGCTCGGTCAGGGCCACGAGCGCGCGGAAGAGTCGGCGATGCGACTCGCGATAGAACATCGAATGGTCGAGCGATTCGACCGCGCGCAGCGCCGCGTCCTGATCGAGGATCATGGCGCCCAACACCGCTTGCTCGGCTTCCTGGCTCCAGGGCGCGCCCCGGAGCGTCTGCTCAACGGTCAACAAGTTGTCGGGCGATGCGGACGTCATCCCAGGTGGGCTTCTTCCAATTCGGGTTCCGGAGGAGCGCCGCCGGGTGGTACGTCACCACCAGCGGCGTTCCCTGATACGAGTGCACTTTACCGCGCAGATCACCCAACGAACGCTTGACCTTGAGCAACGCTTCGGCCGCCGTGCTTCCGAGAGCAAGAATAACCTTCGGCTGCACGAGCCGTAACTGGGCATCGAGGTACGAGGAGCAGGCCGACATTTCATCGGGCAACGGCTTCCGGTTCTGCGGCGGCCGGCACTTGACCACGTTGCAAATGAAGACTTCTTCGCGCTGAAAACCGATCGCAGCCAGGATGCCGTTGAGCAACTCTCCGGCACGGCCGACAAAAGGCCGTCCGGTTTCGTCCTCCGTCTGGCCTGGCCCCTCGCCGACCAGCAAGAGCCGCGCGTTCGGATTCCCTTCGCCCGGAACGGTCCGGGTTCGCGTCTGCGACAGGACGCACTTGGTGCAACCGGCAATGACCTTGGCCACCGCCTCGAGCGAGGTCCAATCGGCGGGGATCGTCTGCAGCAGGGGCGGTTCGATCACGAGCCCAGGCCCTGGAATGGGCGGCGCCCCGACCCGCCAGTCACGAGCGCCGGCGGCACCTCCCGATCCACCCGACGGTGGAGCGGCCTTTACCGGAGCGTCAGGCGCTTGAGCGCCGGCATCCGGCGGCGCAGGCACGGCCTTCCGACTCTCGCCTGCGGACGGCGGTGGCGCGTCCTGGCGCTTCACCCCGCGCGGCGGCCGAGCTGCGAGTTCGGATGCGGGCACACTGGCCACGACGTCCGGCCCGCCGAGTTCGATCTGTTGCCGGAGATACCGGCGACGCAGTTCATCCAAAGCGCACCTCGATGGCATCCAGAATCGCTTCGGCAATCAAACCCTTGGACGAAAGCGGCACCGACTGCTGGCCGCCATCCCGATCGACGATGGTGACCCTATTGGTGTCCACTTCGAACCCCGCGCCCGGTTCCAGGGCATCGTTCGCCACGATCAGATCGAGCCCCTTTCGTGCCAGCTTCGCAGCAGCCTTGGCCACCGCATCACCGGTTTCGAGCGCAAAGCCAACCACCAGGGCACCCGGCTTCCGCAGCGTTTTGGTGCCGAGGAGGATGTCCGCCGTCGGCTCGAACTCGAGCGTCAGGGCTCCCTGCTCGCGGGGACGCTTCTGGTCCGTCGGGGCCGTCGGTCGGTAGTCGGCGGGCGCCGCGGCCATCACGAGGACGTCAGCCGCGGGGAGATGCTGGCGGACCGCTGCATCGAGCTCCGCCGTCGACTCGATTCGTTCCACCGTGACGCCTTCCGGATCGGGCTCGGCGCCCGGCCCCGCAATCAGCGTAACCTCTGCCCCGCGAAGCCAGGCCGCCTCGGCCACACGGTAGCCCATCTTTCCGCTCGAGCGATTGGTCACGACCCGAACCGGATCGATCGCTTCCCGGGTCGGACCGGCGGTGACCACGACTCGGCGCCACGACCACGCGGCGCTTTTGCGCACCAGGCGCTCGGCATGGCGCACGATCACGTCCGGTTCGGTCATCCGCCCGGGACGATCGGCCGGCCCCTCAGCGAGCGGACCGGTCTCCGGTCCGACGATGGCCATCCCCCGATCGGCCAGGCGACGGAGATTGTCCTGGGTGGGCGCGGCCGCATACATGGCGTCGTTCATCGCCGGCGCCAGCAGCACCGGTTTGGTCGTTGCGAGTACCAGGGCGGTCAGGAAGTCGTCGGCCATACCATGCGCCAGCCGGGCAAGCACGTGGGCCGTGGCCGGGGCAATGATGACCAGGTCGGCATCGCGACCAAGTTGGACATGGGCGAGAGCGCGGTCAGGTTCCCAGAGCGAACTGAGCACCGGGCGCCCGGAGAGGGCTTCGAAGGTGAGCGGCCGAACGAACTCGGCCGCACCCCGCGTGAGCACCACATCGACCAGCGCCCCGGATTCGGCGAGGCGGCGGACGAGATGGCAGCTTTTGTAGCATGCAATGCCACCCGTCACGCCGACCACGACGTGACGGCCGGCCCACATCACGTCAGACCTCGGTCCGGCGGCGGCGAAGCTCACGGAACGCCAATTCACCAGAAGCCAGCTTCCGCAGCGCCAGCGTGGTCAGCTTCTTATACGCATGCACGGTTTCGAGTTGCGCCTGCTTCTCTTTCGGCAACTCGTTCACCATCCGCGCAAACCGCGCGGCGACCAGAATGCTCCGGTACTTGGTCCCGGCGTGCTTGGCTGCTTCGGTCGGGGTCACGATTTCCATTGGGCCACTCCTCTAGAAAGACTGCGCCAGATCCTGGCGCAACTGCTCGACCACGCTCGTCAGATTCAGCAGACGGCCGGGGCGACGGGCCTCGAGATCGAGGATGGCCGCCACCTGCGCAACTGCTTCCACCAGATCGTCGTTGACCACGACGAAGTCATATTTGTCCGCATGCCGCAGTTCTTCGGACGCGGCCGCCAGACGTCGCTGCACCGTTGCGTCGGACTCCGTGTTGCGACTGCGGAGCCGCTGCACCAGCGTACCTGCCGACGGCGGCAGGATGAAGACATGCACCGCGTTGGGAAACCGGGCCCGGAGCTGTTCGGCGCCCTGGACGTCGATGTCGAGCACCACGTGCCGATCCGAAGCCAACCCGCGTTCGATTTCCGCCCGAAGCGTCCCGTAGCGGTACCCGCTGTACTCCGCCCACTCGAGAAACTCGTCATCCGCCACGCGGCGGGCAAACTCGTCGGGCGAAAGGAAGTAGTAGTGCTCGCCCTCGGTCTCTCCCTCTCGCATCGGCCGAGTCGTCGCGGACACCGAGTAGACCAGATCGTCCCGACCGGCCAAGAGGTGTCGCGCAATCGTCGACTTGCCGCCTCCCGAGGGAGACGAGAGCACCAGGAGAAACCGTTTTACTCTAAGTTCTCGAGCTGTTCCCGGAATCGCTCCAACTCCCCTTTCATTTCCACGGCGAGATGCTGTATCGCGGCGTCGTTGGCCTTCGAGCCGATGGTGTTGACCTCGCGGCCCATTTCCTGGGCCAGAAACCCGAGCTGCTTGCCGGCCGGCTTCTCACCGCCGAGCGCGGTGCGGCAAGCGCCGAAATGCGCCTCCAGCCGGACCAGTTCCTCGGTGATGTCGAGCCGGTCGGCCAGGAAAGCCAACTCCTGACTGAGGCGCTGCTCATCGACCGGCCGACCGTCGAGCAGGGTCTGCACGGCATTTCGCAGCCGCTCCCGCTCGCGCACCAATCGCTCAGGCGCCCGCTGCCGGATCGCCGCGGCATGCGCACCCAGCGCAGCGATCCGACCCTCGAGCTCGGCCACCAGGGCCGCCCCTTCGCGGATCCGGGTCTCGCGGAGGCCGGCGATGGCCTGGGTCAGTACCGCTTCGATGGCGGCCCACTCGATGGCCGGCGCGTCGTCCGCCGCGGCAAACAGATCGGGCTGACGCAGCACCAGATCGAGGGTGATCTCGCTGCGCGGTCGTCCCGCCGCGTCCGCGACGCTTGCCAGCCGAGCCACCGCCGCCGCGACCCGCTCCGGGTCCGCCGCCTGCGCACGCTCGACCAACGTGGACTCGAGCCAGCGGATCGACACCGTGACATGGCCCCGTTCGAAGTCACGCCGGAGCCGCTCCCGCACCTCGGCCTCGAACGACATCATCTCGCCCGGCGCCTTGAAGGACATGCTCAGGTACCGGTGATTGACCGACTTGAGTTCGATCCGGATCACCCCGGCGCCGACGGACCCCTCTGCGGCACCGAAACCGGTCATGCTGTGCGCCAACGGACCTCCCGAGTGCATTCCAGGCCTAGCCCCGAAATCTACCGGAAGACGGGCGCCGAAGATAGGCCGGGACCGGGACGCCACCCCCGCCCCGCAGACACCTCTATCCCCGCCTGTGACAAGGAGTTACGAAACGCGGCAGCGGATCAGGATCAGTTGGAGAACTCCCAGCGGACCCCGAACGTGCTGGCCAGCCGGAGCATGGCGAGATCGGGCACGTAGCCAAGCCGACTGGCCTGGAAGTTGGCCCGATCGTAGTAGGCGACGAAGTCGCCGATCTTGAGCTGGATGTGAGCCCGAATGAAGGTCGCGCCCTTGAGGGTGATCGGCTCACCGTCGGCCGTCCGACCGGCGGTCCCGGTCCCCCAGGTTTCCATGCTGCCCTGCAGCTTGAGGGCAAAGATGCCGCTCCGGAAGGTCGGCAAAAAGCGGCTCTGCAGGGTGGCGTTGACGATCGAGTGGGTCGGCGGCTGGCCGTCGGGACGGCCATTGATCGGGTTACTGTACCACCCGTCGATGCTGAACCACTGGAACGGCGCGATCCGCCCCGACACCGTCAGCCAGTTGGTCTGCCGACTCGGCGCAATCGATCCGATCGCCGGATAGAGCGGGAACGCCGACGGGGCAAATCCGCTGGTCCGCCAGTATCCCACCTCGGCCCACAACCGGGAGCCGCCCAGGGCCACCAGCCCTCCCAGATCGGTCAGGTCCTGCGCCGGCTCGTCCAGCAACGTGGGAGAGGCCACCACGCTGCCGGTGCGCACCTGGCCCGTAGCGCGAAAGCCGAGCGGCAGGGCAATTCCGGCGCGACCGGTCACCCACTGGCTGATTCGATCCTGTTCGTGCTGCCGATAGACCCCTTCCGCGCTGAGCGTAACCGGCGCGACCGGGTTGACGCCGAGCGTGGCCCGGACATCGATCGGGGTCCAGCGGGTCCGGTGCCAGGCCGTTGCATCGAAACTGGCGGTCCGGCTGCGCACCCCGAGCTGCGCACCAAACTGCCAGAGCGCCTGGTCGATCCAGCGGATATGACCATCGGGTGTGCCGAGCGAGAGCGCCGTCGAATCTTCCGACCAGCTGCTGTACCCTGCCAGCAAGGCGGCCCGAAGTCCTAGACCGTCGGTGCGCGGCTGGTAAATCAGACTGGCCTGCGCATCGGTGCGACCGCCGTCGATCCCCAGCGAGAGGGAGTCGCCCAAGGTCTGGCCACCCGGCTCGATCGCCCGAATCACACCGCGATCGAAACCGCCGCGGATGATTTGCGCCATCGCCTTCAAGGGCCCATTCTGCGGCACATAGCTCATCTGCAGCCAGAACTGGGTGCTGCTATAGGCCCCTTGGTCGCCCGTGCGGAGCGGAATGGCCAAATGATCGGCCGCCACGACGAACCCGAATCCGCCCCGGCTCCGTCGCTCCAGCGAGCCCAGATAGCGCGCAATGTCGAAATCGCCGCTGGCCACCCCGACCCGTGTACGCGGCGGCAGGCGGTCGTGCTGCCGCGTGAACAGATGGATGCGCAGCTGTCCAGGCAACCGCTCGATTTCGACCCGGTCGAAAAAGCTGAGAGGGAGCAACGACGGATCGACGCTGATGCTGTCCGCGCCGAGCGGAAGCATCGGAAACCCGTCGATCAAGTACTCGGCCGATGCCATGCCGCGCCCTTGAAAGTGGACCGGCTCCGGTCGCCCGACCCAGCCGCCTCGGGCGATATAGACACCGGGAACCTTGGCAATCAGATCCGACACCGTCTGCGCGGCATGCCACTCGAGCGAGTCGCGGTCGATCACGCGCCGAGCCAGCGCCGGAAGCAGCCCGGTCCGGCCCAACCGCGGATAGACCGGAACCCGCTCGCGGCTTTCCTCGTGGCTGCGGAGGAAGAGTGCGGAATAGTCGGTGGTATCTACCGCGGCGAGGCTGTCGGCGCGCAGCGAATCCGGCACCTGCGCAACGAGCGGTGAGGCCAGGAGCGCCATCCCGAGGGCGATCAGCACGCGCCTCATGGCGTCTCCTCGCCGGGCGGCACCAAGCGGTAGCGATCCTCTCCATCCGGCCCTCGGTCGGTCAGCGGAACGCGATTGCGCGATCCGACCCGCACCAGCAGATCGAGCCGGTTGTCCGTGTCGTTCGAGGTTTCGAGCGCGCGGCGCGGCACCACGACCTCGAACCGGTTGCCCTCGAACGTCGCGTCGAGCACCGTAATGGTCCGCGCCGTCACGGCCACCAGGCCGACCTTACCGAATCCGTTGTCCCGCAGATCGATGTAGAACTCCCCGCCCTGCGCCACGGTGCCGGACGGGGTGCCGGCGTTCTGATCGACATCGAAATGGATGAAACCATCGAGCCCGTTCGCCAACCCGTCGCTCCAGCGGGAAATCGGCTCGGCAAACTCGAGCACCACGCGAACCGACGCAGCCTCGACCCGACCCGAGACGGCCACCAGATCGATGGCCGGCACCTCGTTCGGGTTGGCGGTCGCCGCGGTGGTATCGCCCACCGGGTCCTCGAAGGCAAAGTCGAAAGCGACTTCGGCCGTGGCGCCGGTGGGATCCGACCCGCACCCCGCGGCGAGGCCGAGCAGCAGCGCACCGACCAGCAGGCGAAACACCGTTAGGCACCTGCCCGACGGAAGAGCAGCTCGGTAAAGAGGCGTACCCCGAAACCCGTCGGGCCTTTGACCAAAGCGGCATCATCGCGATCGGTATATGCCGTTGCCGCGATATCGATGTGCGCCCAGGGATACCCGTCGACAAACTCGCGGAGAAACCAGCCGGCCGTGATGCTGCCCGCCAACCGCCCGCCGGAATTCTTGACGTCGGCAATGTCCGACTTGATCAGGTCCCGGTATTCGTCCCAGAGCGGGAGTTCCCAGGCCCGTTCATGGGCATCCCGCCCGGCGGCCAGGACGTCCTGGACCAGACCGGCATCGGTTCCCATCACTCCCGCCGCGGTCTGACCCAGCGCAATCCCGATTGCGCCCGTCAGCGTCGCGATATTGACGACCCAGGCCGGCTGGAATCGCCGCGCATACGACAAGGCATCGACCAGGAGCAACCGTCCTTCGGCATCGGTGTTGACGACCTCGATCGTCTTGCCGAAATGTGCCGTGACCACATCCGCGGGGCGATAGGCGGTTCCCGACGGCATGTTCTCGGCGGTGGGAATCAGGCCGACCACATTGAACGGCGGCTTCAGACGACCCAGCACATCGAAGGCACCCAGCACGGCCGCCGCGCCGGACATGTCGTACTTCATGTCCTCCATGCTCTGCGCGGGCTTGATGGAGATGCCGCCGGTATCGAAGGTGACTCCCTTGCCCACCAGCACGGCAGGCGCCCCGGCGCTCCCCCGATACTCGAGGACGATGAATCGGGGCGGGTTGGCCGACCCCTGGCCCACCGCCAGCAAGGCGCGCAACCCTTCGGCTTCGGCCTGCGCGGCATCGAGCACCGTCACCCCGAACCCGTGACGACCGGCCAGCGTCCGCGCCTCCTCGGCCAGGCGTTCGGGGGTCAGCACATTGGGCGGCAGGACCTGAACGCCCCGGGCCAGTTGATGACCGGCGCCTACCGCCTCACCGATGCGCAGCCCGGCGGTGGCAGCCTCCCGATCGGCCTTCGGTGCGAGCAGTTCGACCCGGGTGAGCGCCGCCTTGGGCTGTTCCGGTGGCCGCTTCATGTCGGGGAAATACCAGGCCCCTTGCGCCACCCCCTCGGCCAACGCCTGATAGAGCTGCGTGGTCGAAAGATCGGCCTGGAACTCGGTGGCAACGGCAACTCCGGCCGTGGCAGCGCCCAGGACCCGGGCGCGCTTGGCACCGACGGCTGCACCCCGACGCCAGGCCGCCCGCCCGGGGGTCTTTCCGACGCCGACCAACAGGACTCTGCCCAGCTCGCCGTTGGGATAGAGGGCGACGGTTTCGTCCTTCTTACCTGAGAAATCCCCGCTGCCATAGACCCGTCCCAAGGCTCCATCCAACCGGGCATCGAGCGCACGCAGCGAGTCGGGCACACCGCCCTCACCGGTCAGGACGACGAGCAGCGGCCCCTGAAACTCATGGGGAAGGATGTCGGTAAGGACGGTGGTCAAAGACATGCGGAAGGGTCACCGGTGACTGAGATGAGGGGAGGCCGTTGGAGACCTGCAGTGCCCGAGGCGAGAGTCGAACTCGCACGGGGTTGCCCCCGGTGGATTTTGAGTCCACTGCGTCTGCCATTCCGCCACTCGGGCAAGGCCGGCAAATATGCCCAGGCCCCCTGCTTCGGGCAAGCGATTCCGCGAACAATCGGATTGGGAGTCGGGATCGTTGCCGGAAGTTCGAATCCGGTCTCCGACCCGCTTAGATTCGAGGCTCACGTTCTGCGAAGCCGCCCAAGTGCCAATCAATCCGCGCAGCCCCGTCCATCTCTGGCATGACGTTCCGACCGGCCCGAACCCGCCGGAAGTCGTCAACGCCCTGATCGAGATCCCCAAGAACGACCAGAACAAGTACGAACTGGACAAGGAACTCGGCATCTTCCGCCTGGACCGCGTCCTCCACAGCGCCATGCACTACCCCGGCGACTACGGGTTCCTCCCGCGGACGCTGGCCGAAGATCACGACCCGCTCGACGTCCTGGTCGCGATGACCGAACCGGTGTTCCCGGGCTGCCTGATCGAGGTCCGGCCGGTTGGGGTGTTCAAGCTGGTCGACAAGGGCGAGAACGACGAGAAGATTTTAGCGGTCCCGCTCGCCGACCCGTGGACCCGGGAAATCCACGATCTCGGCGACCTGCCTTCCCACACGCTGCGGGAGATCGAGCACTTCTTTCTCGTCTACAAAGAGCTCGAGGGCGAGGGTGTGCGCCGCCAGGAAAGTCGCGGCTTCGACAATGCCGCCGCGGCACAGAAGATCATCCTCGAATGCATGCAGCGGTACACGGCGGAGTTCGGGAGCCCCTAGACGGCCTTCGGACCTGGCGGTCATTTGCCTATCTGCCGACAGCCTGGCGCGAACGTCTTCGAGTGCGCCGGTTCCTCTGTAGGGATACTGCCATTGAAAGGACGATCGCAGTGCGGCGGGCGAAGCAGCGGCCCTGCTGCGGCCGGCAGAAGTATGAAATGCGACCTCCGAATACTGATCAACGGAATGCCGGTACACACCAATAACCTCGGGATGTTCCCTCTCAGCCAGCTCGAGGCGGTCGAGGTCTATCGCAGCGCAACAGAAGCCCCGATCCAGTACGTCGGAACTGGTGCGTCATGCGGAATCATTCTGCTGTGGTCCCGGTCGGGATAGGATGCGAGAATGCCCATCCGGCGCGAACATGATTGAGGCCCTGATATCCGCCTAGCTTGCGGACTGGTGGGAGTACAACGATGCAGTCATCTGACATTCTGCCGATATCAGCATCGGGCATTCCCACTCGCACTACGAGCATTCGTAGCCGCTGCGCGGTTGTGCTCCTGGCCTTCCTTGCGCTGGCCGGCCAGGATCTCGCCGCGCAGGCTGTGCTCAAAGGCCGGATCAGGGCGGCCCAATCGCAAGCGCCGCTGGCAATGGTCGAAGTCCTGATCGAGAACCTGAAGCTTCGGGAATGGACCAACGATTCGGGCGACTTTCGCATCGCCGGGATTCCGATTGGTTCGCATCAGTTGCGGGTCCGGCGGGTCGGCTTCGAAGGCGCGGTCGCCACGCTCAAGATCGAGAGCTCGGATAGCCTGGACATCGATCTGAGCCTGAACGCCTGGATACCGGAGCTCGAACCGATCTATGTTCGAGCCCCGAAGCGGTCCCGGGTGCTCACGGAGATCGAGGAGCGCAAGCGAACCGGATTCGGGCGATTTCTGTTACCTGAAGACCTTCGCGACAACGAACATCGCCAGTTGGCCGATCTCGTCAGACAACTCGGCGTCGAGGTGCTCGTCGAACCGGTCGGCAACAAAGCGTTCGCGATCGGCAATCGAACTCCGACGATAGCCAACCCGTCGTCCAAATGTACGATGACCCTCTACGTCAACGATATTCGCACCCAGGATCCTGACCTCAACAGGTATCAGGTCAGCAGTCTCGACGCCGTCGAGGTATACCGCCGCGGGTCGGAAACGCCGGTCCGCTACACGGTAACGACTCCGCCCGCCCCCGACCCGAGACCGGGATCGAACGTCCCACCCGAGATCCCGGGAGCCGCGTGCGGCGTCATACTGCTCTGGGTTCGTGGAACCTGATCGGGACGCCTATCTATCATCCCGCTCGCGGAGCGCGACGGGCTTTCCGAGAATTTCCTGCCAGACAACCAGTTGCCGCAGATCGGGTCTACGGACCGATGCGTGCTCCTCGGCGGGTCCGGGAGCCTCGGGTTCCGCCCGAATCCGCCGATCGAAGGCGCGATGATCTTCCGGACGATGCGCTCGCGCCCGAACCTCGGCCCATTCGATCCGTCGCTGGACCGCTGCTTTCGACTCCGCATCGTAATCGACACGCTCCCGTTCGGGGCGGCGCACCTCGTCCTCGAGGCTCCGCACCACCGGAACCTCTTCGAGCGTCTCGTCCTCCTCATCGAAGCCGTCGTCGTCGCGATCGATCGTCGATAGCTGCGCGCCGCCCGTTCTCGAGTACGGCGGAGCAGCAGCCTCGGGCTGCCGCTGCTGCCGCATCCCTTCCATGGCGCGACGAATCTCTTCCATCAGATCGTCGCGATCGGGGGTGTGCTCCCCGAGTTCGAGTTCCCGCTCGGCCTGCTCGCGCTGCTTCTTCTCGGCGTTCGCTTTGAGCAGATTGCCGATCGCAAACAGAACCAGGAGAAAGATTAACTCCATTAGCCCAACGGTCCGGAGGACGTGCCGCTGTCCGATTGCCCCGCAATGGCGTTCCGCATCTGCGTGTCCGCCTCGACGTTCCTGATCCGCTGATAGTCCATCACACCGAGCATGCCGCGCCGGAACGCTTCCGCCATGGCCAGCGGAATCTCGGCCTCCGCAGCAACCAGCTTGGCCCGCTCCTTCTGGACCCCGGCCTTGTACTCCTGCTCCATGGCCACCGCCAGCGCCCGGCGCTCTTCCGCCTTGGCCTGCGCAATCCGCTTGTCGGCTTCGGCCTGATCGGTCTGCAACTCTGCCCCGATGTTCTTGCCCACGTCAACGTCGGCGATATCGATCGAGAGAATCTCGTAGGCGGTTCCCGCGTCGAGTCCCTTGGCCAGCACGGTCTTCGAGATCATATCGGGATTCTCGAGCACGGACTTGTGCCCGGCTGCCGAACCGATCGTGCTGACGATACCTTCGCCGACACGGGCCAGAATGGTTTCTTCGCCCGCGCCGCCGACCAGACGGTTGATATTCGCGCGTACGGTCACCCGGGCCAGCGCCAGGAGCTGAATGCCGTCCTTCGCCATGGCGGCGACTTTCGGCGTCGTAATCACCTTCGGGTTGACGCTGACCTGCACCGCCTCGAATACATCCCGACCGGCGAGGTCGATCGCGGTCGCCTGCTTGAAGTCGAGCGGGATACCGGCCTTACCGGCCGAGATGAGCGCATTGACCACCCGCGCCACGTTGCCGCCCGAGAGATAGTGCGACTCGAGCTGATCGGCAGTCAGCGCCATGCCCGCTTTGTGCGCATTGACCAGCGGATTCACGATCGACGCGGGATCGACCCGGCGGAAACGCATGAAGAAGAGTTGGAGGAACGAGACCCGCACTCCCGACACCAAGGCCTGGAACCAGAGCCCGATCGGAACGAAACGGAAGAAGATCGACAGCAGCACCAGGCCGCCGACGATCATCGCTACGAGCAATCCGAGTCCCACTGCGTCCTGATCCACGCGCTTCCCCCTCTCGAGTCGAGTATCCGCCGGCAGCCACCGGCCGCCGGGTCATGTACTACGGTGCTACGCGATCGTTCGCCGCGCGGACGATGTGGCGATACGATTCGGCCCTGATGACCGCCACCATGGTACCAGCGGCGACGAACTCACCTTCGGTCACGACGTCGATCCGCTCGTCGTCGATCGCGACGACCCCAGCCGGTCGCAAATCGGTTACCGCCACCCCGGTCCGCCCAATCAGATCCGGCCGTGGCGGCGCCGCAATGTATCCGGTCTCCGTCCGCAGCTCCTCACCAAGCAGCGCCTTGCTGAAGCGGCGGCTGTTAGGCAGATGGCGGATCCAGGCAAAGGCCACCGCCACGGTAATCACGAGCGCCGCCACGAGAATCGCCCCGGCCTGGATCAGATCGCCGCCGGTGGGAACGCCGCTCACCATCGCAAGGACGATCGAGGTGCCCACCAGGCCCAAGCCCAGCAACCCCGCCACGCCGAACCCGGGTAGCAGGAAGACCTCCACCCCGATGGCTACGATTCCCAGCACCAGCAGAATGACCTCTTCCCAACCCGCCAACCCCAGCAAGACACCCGAGCCGAAAAACAAGCCGAGCGCGCCAAGGCTCACGACCCCGCCCAGACCAAAAGCGCCCGTTTTGATCTCGAAGATCAGACCGAGCATGCCCAGCGAGAGGAGCAACGGCGAGACCACAGGATGGGTCAAGAAGCGCACCACCCGCTCGGCCCAGTTGATCGGCACTTCCTCGACCACGGGATTCGCCGCGCCGACGGCCGCCGCGACATCCCGGAGTGAGCGAGCCGTATCCTGAGCAAATCCGTGGCGGAGCGCTTCACCCGCCGTCAAGGTGAGCAGCACGCCGGCCGGTTTGACATCGGGAATCTCGATGGTCTCGTCGACCATGCCCTCCGCCAGGCGCGGATCGACCCCGCGCGCTTCGGCCAAGGCTCGAAAGGCGGCGCGCATCGCGCTCACCATTTTCTCGGAGGCTTTGGTGCCTTCGCCATCGACGGGCGTGGCCGCGCCCACCACGCCCGTGGGCTGCATGTAGATGCCCTTGGCAGCCAGGGCGATCATGGCGCCGGCGCTGTAGGCTCGCGGATTGATAAAGGCATAAACGGGGATCGATGCCCCCTGCACGGCATCGACGATTCGCTCCGCCGCATCGACCCGGCCGCCCGGTGTGTCGATGTCGAGCACGATGGCCGAGGCATTGGCTGCCTCGGCCGTTTTGATCGCGCGCGCTACGTAAGGCGCCAGACCGTTCTCGATAACACCGGTAATCGGCACCCGATAGATCACCGGGCTCTGCGCCGGCGCAACCGCGGGAGTTGCGCCGACCAGACATGCCGCCAGGGTCAAGATTCGCACCGTTCACCTCTCCTCTGGTGAGAGGCGAAATCTACACCCGGGCGGCCCGTTCAGGGACGATTGCGCATCCGCTGATGCGGCGCTGCCCCGCCGCGGGCGCCGCGAACATCGCGAACCCCCTGCACCAGCCGCTCCCGCAGCAGCAGATACCGCGCCCGCTGTACCGGCGAGAGAACCCCGGCCAGCGCCTGCTGCTCTTCCTCGAACGACTGCGCCTGCGCCGTGCGATTCCGGACCAGGTTATCGATCAGACGATTGACCGTGGACCCATCGGCCGCGACGCCCGGCTGCATCTGTTGCTGCAGTTCGATGCGTGTTTGCCGGCCTTCCTGCATCAGCGTGCGCCGCTTGGTCGCGGAGGCAGCCAGGATTTCGCGTACTTTGCCCGTCTGCGTCGAGTCGAGCTGCAGTTCGGTGCTCAGCCGGCGGAGAAACCGGGTCTCGATCATCTGCCGCGCGCGCTCGACCCGCTCGGGATCGGGGCGGTTCGGACGGTTCGGGCGCTCCTGCGCCACCATCGGCGCCGCGACCAACGTCCCCGCCAGGACCAACCAATTCATGGTTCGCATCTTCATTCATCCTTCCCAGGAGCGCAGCAAGCGCTCCAGTTCTTCGGTGGTGAGATCGGCCAATCCGGGTTCCGCCGTACTCCCGATATCGTCGATCTCCAGCTGTGCCATGATTTCCTCGAGCTCGGCACTGGTAAGCCCTTCCAACTCGGTCAACGTCATCTCCGTCTGCGGCACGGGACCCTCTCTGTTTCCCGTTCCCTTGTCCCGGCCAAGACCGATGGCCAGCACCAGGGCCGCCGCGGCGGCCAATCCTCCCCCAATCCAGCGGGCTGAGCGAGAACGGAATCGCCCGGTCCGTGTTCCTGCGGGGGCTGGTCGTGGAGACGGCTCCGTTCGAAGCCGGGCCAAGACGCCCGCCGCAACCACATTCGCATCGAGCCGGGGAGCGCGGTCGCCCAAACGCCGGCCTGCCTGCACCACCAACCATTCCTCAGCACATGCGGAACATCCCGCCAAGTGAGCCGATTCAGCCGATGTCCATTCCGCGCCGGCCGCCACGAGCGGCATCCGTTCCGACAATTCCTCGCAGCGCATCAGCGTACCGCCTCCTTCAATCGTCGCACCGCGTGGTGATAGTGGACCCGGGCCGCGCCAGGCGTCGTTTCGAGCGCCACCGCGATCTCCTCGTATCCGAGCGCCTGCTGCGCCCTGAGCAGAAAGACTTCCCGCTGCAACCTCGGCAGCTCCGCCAATACGCTCTCGATCCGTCCCACCATGTCCTGCACCCCCATCTCGCCCTCCGGATCTGCCCCGGCCACAATCTCTTCTTCCTCGATCGGCACCAGCGTGAGCCCGCGATGGGCTCGGGCGCGATCCCGGGCCAGATTGACCCCGATCCGAAACAACCAGGCCCGAAACGATCCGTGCCCTTTCCAGCCGCCGAGCGATCGGAAGGCCCGGAAGAAGGCCTCCTGGACCAGATCCTCGATCTCACCGGGATCGGCCCCCACCGCGGCCAGATAACGACCCAGAGACGATGTGTGACGAACCACCAGCTGCGTCGCGGCAGCCTCACTACCCGCCAGAAACTCGCGGATCAGGTCGTCATCGGTCGTTGCCGTCATCATTCGCACCAGGAAAGACGGATCTGGAAAGCGATTGTTAAGCCTGGAAAGGCCTGAGACATAATCAATTGCAACACAGTTATTTAGCGTCTGTCATACAAGGTGATCTGTTGTCAATGACTAGGATATTTGACGAACTATTTTCATCCACCACGGATGGCACCTGAACCATTCGCGCCGGGATGTCCTCTCTCACGCGCCTGCCCGGTCCGCAGCGATTTCCAGCGCGAGTGGCTAGATTGAACCGCCTTCGGACCACCATCGAGGTCTCCTCAGGATGCGTATCGTCGTTGCGCTGGCGCTCGCTGCCCCGATCGGCAGCGTCGCGGCAGCTCAGACTCTTCCCGTCCGTGTCGCTCAGCTTGCTCCATCGCGGGACAGCTTTGCCATCCGGGCCAATGGTATCCCCCTGGGAGCCCTCGTGACGTCAGTCGAGACGACCGCCAACGGCTTTCGCCTCCGCGAACGGAGCCAGATCGAGGGCCTGCTCGAACAGGAGACCACGGTCGACCTGGATCGCCAGGGAGCCATGGTGCAGGTCCGCCAGGCCGGCAAGGTCCAGGGCGAGGCGACCGTGATCGAGCTCGACTACCACGGGTCGAGCGTCAAAGGTCGCGCCAACACCGTGGGTCCCAGCGGGCCGGTCAGCCTCACGATCGACACGACGTTGACAGACCCGGTCGTCGATGACAACGCCATCCAGGGGCTGGTCCCCGCCCTGCCCTGGACGGCGGACAGTCGCTGGACCTTCCGGGTCTTCAGCGGCGGGCAGAACGAAACGGCGATCCGAACCTTGCAGGTGACCGGTGCCGAGTCGGTCACGCTCACCTCCGGCAAGAGCGTCGAGGCGTTCCGGGTCGATCTGACCGGCGGACCGCAAACGGCCAACTTCTGGGTGTCTCGGCAGGCTCCATTTCAGCTGCTCAAGATCGCCATTGCGGGAACCCCCGTCGAAATCGTGCGGGTCGAGTAGGACCAGTACGTCCGCAGGAGCCGCCCCCGCACCACCGGAGCGAACGGCTCGATCATTCCAACACAGGGACTGAGAAGAAAGAGGAGGATGATGGGTGTGAAACCATATCTCGTTGCGCCGGCGCTGGTGCTCGCCCTTGGCGCGCACGAGGCCGTGGCTCAAGCCTCGACGAGCCCGCCGAGCGCGGAGACGTTCCGCGATACGCTGAGCTTCGACCGAAGCCAGTATCCCTCGACCTACCAGCGGCGTCCGAACGCGGCCGTGGTGATCCGGAACGCCACGATCATGACCGCGACGGGCCAGGAACTCACCAACGCATCGATTCTCTTCCAGGATGGGAAGATCGTCGCCGTGGGCAACGTCGGTACCGTACCGGCCGGCGCCCAGGTGATCGACGCGCAGGGCAAGTTCGTGACGCCCGGCATCATCGACACCCACAGCCACATCGGTGTCTATGCCGCCCCCGGAACCGCCGCGGAGAGCGACGGGAACGAGATGACCAACCCGAACACGGCGGAAGTTTGGGCGGAGCATTCCTTCTGGCCGCACGATCCGCAGATCCCGCTGGCCGTTGCCGGCGGCGTGACCGTCGCGCAGATCCTGCCCGGCTCGGCCAACCTGATCGGCGGCCGTTCGGTGACCGTCCGCTTCGTCCCGGCGCGCACGGTGCAGGAAATGAAATATCCCGGCGCGCCGTACGGGCTGAAGATGGCCTGCGGTGAAAACCCGAAGCGGGTCTACGCCTCGCGCGGACCGTCGACCCGGATGGGCAACGTCGCGGGATACCGGGCGGCGTTCATTCAGGCCGAGCAGTATCGGCAGCGTTGGGACAAGTGGCTCAAGGACCGGAAGGGCGATCCACCCGCACGCGATCTCAAGCTCGAAACGCTGGCCGGCGTGCTGCGCGGCGAGATCGGGGTCCAGAACCACTGCTACCGCGGCGACGAAATTGCCCAGATGCTCGACGTGGCTCGCGAATTCGGATTCACGATTCGCTCGATCCACCACGGCGTCGAAGCGTACAAGGTGGCCGATCTGCTTGCGTCGGCCGGCACTGCGGCCTCGGTCTGGTATGACTGGGGTGGCTTCAAGATGGAAGCGTTCGACCGGATCCTGGAGAACCTGGCGCTGCTCACCAAGGCCGGCGTCCGTTCCGTGCTCCACACCGACAGCCCGGACGGCATCCAGCGGATGAATCAGGATGCAGCCAAGGCGATGTATGCCGGAATTCGCGCGGGCATTCCGATCACCCGTGACCAGGCGATCCGCTGGATCACCGCCAACCCAGCCTGGGTGCTCGGCATCGACCGGGAAACCGGCACGCTCGAGCCCGGCAAGCTGGCCGACGTGGTGCTCTGGTCCGGCGATCCGTTCTCCGTCTACTCCAAGGCGGAGAAAGTCTGGAACGAGGGCTGGCTCGTGTTCGACCGCTCCGACAAGAACCGTCAGTACCAGACCGACTTCAACTTGGGGCAGACGGCTCCGGGGGTGGGACGATGATTCGCCGTTCGACGCTTTCGCTTGCCGCGCTGATGGCGCTGTCGGGCACGGCAGCCGCGCAGACCGTGGCCATCACCAACGGCACCGTCTTTCCGGTGTCCGGTCCCAAGATCGAACGTGGTACCGTCGTCATCACGAATGGTCGCATCACCGCCGTGGGGGCCAATGCGGCCGTCCCGGCAGGCGCGACGGTCGTCGACGCGGCCGGCAAGTGGGTCACTCCGGGTCTGATTCATTCGGATGCGGCCGCCGGCACCGGTATCGGCGGTCTCCAGGGCTTCGGTGAGGCGACCAAGCAAGGCCAGATCAACCCGTCGTTCGATCTGACGCTGGGTATCGATCCCGAGGCCATCTCGATTCCGCTGGCGCGGACCGGCGGCATCACCACCGGCATCCTGCTGCCGAACGGATCGTTCCTGCCCGGTGTATCGGTAGCGGTCGACTACTCCGGAAGCCGGGTCGACGATATGATCGTCAAAGCCCCGTCCGCGCTGATGATCAATCTGACCGGAGGCAGCCGCGCAGCCGGCGGCGGCGTTCGGGCCGGAACGATTGCGCGCCTCAAGGAACTCTTCCGCGATGCGCTCGAATACAGCCGCCGGCGGCTCGAGTACAACCGGGCGGCGACGCAGCCCTTTAGCGCACCTGTCGACGAACTCGCGGCGCTGCTTCCGGCGCTCCGCGGCGAAGTCCCGGTGGTGATTGCGGCCAATCGCCGCATCGACATCGAGAACGCCCTCCGACTCGCTCGCGAGCATCGGCTCCGCATCGTGCTGCTTGGTGCGGTGGAAGGCTGGAAGGTGGCCGAGGCGATTGCGACGGCCAAGGTTCCGGTGATCGTGGGCCCGAACCAGGACATCCCGAACTTCGACGGGTTGGGTGCGCGCCTCGATAACATCACGCTGCTTCGCGAGGCCGGCGTCACGGTCATCATCGCCGGCAGCGACCCGGGCGGCGAACGCGGCCTTCGCTTTGCCGCCGGCAATGCCGTCCGGAACGGTCTCTCGTGGGATGACGCCCTCAAGGCGGTGACGCAGGCTCCCGCTCAGGCGCTCGGCCTGCCGCAGTACGGCACTCTGGCCATCGGAAGCGTCGGCAATGTCGTCGTCTGGTCCGGCGATCCGTTCGAGTTGTCGTCGGCGGCCGAGAAGGTCTTCATCCGTGGGCAGGAGACGTCACTCCGGACCCGGGAACATGAACTGCGCGACCGCTACATGACGGTGCCGCCAGTCCGGTAATTCGCCCCGCACGCTCGGGCACCGACGGAGGGGTCTGAACCAGGTTCAGGCCCCTCCGTTTGGTTTCCCGATGATCCAATCTCCACGCGGATTTCGCGTTTATAGTCGATCCCGTTCCATTCTCCGGCGTGGCCTTTGGGCCGGACGCTCGCCGCTCGCCTGCGGCACTTTCACTGAGGTAGCTCCAGCCATGCGTGATCGCGGTCGGTGTACCGATGGCCGTCGTACGGCCTGCTCAGCTCTTGGTACGATCATCGTTGCGGCCGCTATTCTGACCGGATGCGGCGGAGGAGGAACCGGGCCCACGCCCCCTCCGCCCCCGCCGCCGCCTCCACCCCCGCCCCCACCGCCGGCGGCCGTGGCAACGGTTGTCCTTGCGCCTGATACTACGGTGCTGGTCCCTGGGGGAACCCGCCAGTTTACCGCAACGACGCGCGATGCGGCGGGCAACACCTTGACCGGGCGCACCGTTTCGTGGGCAACGACGACGGCCGCCGTGGCCACCGTCGGCACATCGGGGCTCGTAACGGCGGTCGGCGCCGGAACCACCCAGCTCACCGCGACATCCGAGGGGCGAACGGCGAACGCGACGGTCACGGTGCTCGACGGCGCCGCGATCGGGGCGGCAGGCGGCACGGTCACGGCGGCGGCCGGCGCGGCAGTGATCACGGTCCCGGCCGGAGCGCTCGGGCAGTCGACCACCATCACGATCAAGCGCACGACAACGCCACCAGCCAGTGATCGCCTGGTTGCCGAAACGGTCTACGACTTCGGACCATCGGGCACCACGTTCACGCAGCCGGTGACGATCAAGCTGCAGTACAGTGCCGCTGCGGTTGCCAGCAGGGATCCGAATCGACTCCGGCTCCATCGCTACACGAATTCCGCATGGACCGAGGTCCCCGGAAGTACGGTCGATATTACGGAACGCACCGTCACCGGCCAGACCTCGTCGTTCAGCACGTACGCCATTCTGGAACTGCCGGCGGCGTCCGTTGCCACGGTCCAGCTGACTCCCGATAGCTCCGACGTCGAATATCTGCGAACCCGAACCCTGACGGTTGCGACGCTCGACGAAGGCGGATCACCGTTGGAGGGACGCCCGGTGACCTGGTTGTCGAGCGCACCAACCATCGCATCGGTCAGTGATGTCGGCGTCGTCACCGGTCTGGTGCCCGGAGCCGTCACCATTACCGCCACCAGCGAAGGCAAATCCGCCACGGCACGCATCCGTGTCGTCCCCGGCGACCTGACCCGCATCGTCGACTCACTCCGCGCGGCATTCAACCTGCCGGCACTCGGCGCCACCATCGTTTCACGCGAACATGGAGTGCTGGCCATCGGGGTGGCCGGAGTGCGGCGCTGGGGGACCCAGTTCCAGGTCACCCAGGCCGACAAGTGGCACATCGGGTCGAACACGAAGAACCTGACCGGATTCCTTGCCGGCGTCACGGTTGCCGCCGGACGGCTCGGCTGGGATGATCTGATGGTCACCCGCTATCCGCAGCTTGCGCCGCTCGCACGGGCCGAGCTCCAGCCAATCACGATTCGCGATCTGGCGACGATGCAATCGGGCATCGTCGGCAATCCGACGATTGCCCTCTCCGGTACGCTCGCTCAGCAGCGCGCGGCCGTCGATCAGTGGGCGGTTCAACAGCCGCCCCAGGCTCCACGCGGAAGCTACTTCTACAGCAACATTGCGTACCAGATCCTGGGCGAAATTCTGGGACGCGCCTGGGGCACCTCATTCGAGCCCGCCCTCCAGAACCAGGTCTGGACGCCACTCGGCATTACCAACAGCGGATTCGGGCCTACCACCGGCGCCGGACAGACCAATCAGCCCAGCGGCCACAGCCCCAGTGGAGCCGGATGGGCAATCTGCGAATCGTGCGACAACAGCTGGGCATCAGGCTCGGGCAGAGTACACATGAGCTTGGGCGACTGGAGCACCTTCATTCGGGAAGTGATGCGGGCCGATGCGGGCCAATCGACCCTGATGCCCCAGCAGACTGCGCGGCTACTGACGAGCGCTGCTACGCCGAGCGCCGCCAACAGGGCGTACGGTTACGGCTGGGAGGTCATTACCTCGCAAGCCGCCAACAACCGGTACATCACGCACGATGGGAGCAACAACCGAAACCGGTCGCGGGCTTCGGTCTTCCTCGATTCAGGCGTCGCGTTCCTGATGGTGACCAACGCCGGCGACCCTGTTTCCGTCAACGGGGGTGCTCCCAACCTCGCCCTCAACGCCTTGCAGCCGCGCCTGCAGTCGTTCCGGCAGACCGGCCAGTAAACACGTTGCCTCCGGGCCGAGCAGATATCGCTCGGCCCGGAGGCAGTCTCATTGCCCCGACGAATCGAATCGCTAGGTGCGTGGCGAATCCGGCGGGATGATTTCGGCTTCGGCCGTCTCCGCGGCAGGCGCAGGCTGCTCGTCGACCCGGACGCCGTCGTCATCCAACCCGTCGAGCTCGCGATCGATCGTGGCGATCTTCGCGCTGACATCATCCATCTGCGCGTAGAGCGCGTCGATCTCGCCCTGATTGACTTCTCCGCCGCGGTCCTTGCGATAGACCAGCATGCCGAGCTTGTACGCCACCTTGCTGCGGACGGCGACGAGGCTCGAGCGCTCGACGTGCAGCTTGCTCGACGCCACCGCGTCTTTTACCCGGTCGCCGAGCTGATCCAGCTCGGTCCGAAATCGATCGAACACCGATGCCATGTCACGCCTCCTTGGCGATACCAAACCGTCAAACCCCGCCCCCAACAACGAAGGAAGGTACGGCGCGGTTTCAAAATGAAAAGGGGTGACCGTTTGGTCACCCCTTGGCAAAGCCCGAGCAGGAACGGTTCAGTTCGCGAGCGCCGGGTAGACCGACACCTGCTGCTTCCCCTTGGACTTCCACTCGAACGTCACGACACCGTCGGCCACGGCAAAGAGCGTGTCGTCGTTGGCGCGGCGCACGTTCTTCCCGGGATGGAACTTGGTGCCACGCTGGCGGAGGATGATGTTGCCAGCCACCACCTGCTCGCCCCCGAACCGCTTGACGCCCAAGAACTTCGGATTGGCGGTGCGCCCGTTTCTCGAGGAGCCCGCGCCCTTTTTATGTGCCATGATCAGCCTACCTTGACGGCGGTAATGCGCACGTCGGTGTACTTCTGCCGATGTCCCGTCTTCCGGCGGTAGTTCTTCCGCCGCTTGAACTTGAAGACGTAAATCTTCTCGCCCTTTGCCCGGCCGATGACTTCCGCCTCGACCGCCGCGTTCGCCACGAAGGGCGTCCCGGCCTGGACGGAATCGCCATCCGACGTCAGCAGCACCTCGTTGAAGGTGACCTTGCTGCCCGGCTCGGCTTCCATGAGAGGCAGGCGGACGGTATCGCCCTCCTGCGCCTTGAATTGATGGCCTAAGGCCTTGAAAATCACGTACATCGCCGACGGTCCACGTTATGAGAAAGCCCCTAAGTGTATCAGGACGAACGGGATAGAGCAACCCCCCAGACTCAGGCTACGGCATACACCTCGGTGACATCCCTGCCCCCGGGCTGACTGACCAGCCGGAACTCGTCCTGATGCACGGTCGGATCGTCCCGGAGCTCGATTTCGACCCCCAGGAGGCGGGTCAGCCCGGCCACCAGCTTGGGCTCCTCTTCCTTCAGGTACAGCGCGACCTCGGGATGCAGCCGGACCCGAATCTGCCGCTCACGCTGCTCGTTGGCCACCCGCTTGAGCGACCGTTCGATCCGCCGGCTCACCACCTCCGGCGTGAAGACCCGACCGGTGCCGTGGCACTGGTGGCACTCGGTCGTCATGGTCGACCAGAGCGAGCCGCGGACCCGCTGCCGGGTCATCTCGACCAGACCCAGGTCGGACACCGCGAGCGCCTTGGTGCGGGCCCGGTCGCGGCCGAGATGGGTTCGTAACTCCTGCAGGACACGATCGCGGTTGCCGCGCGACTCCATATCGATGAAATCGCAGACGATGATGCCGCCCAGATCGCGCAAGCGCAGCTGGCGGGCGATCTCGCGCGCGGCGTCGAGGTTGGTCTTGAGGATGGTCTTCTCGGGATCCTTCTTGCCGGTGTACCGGCCGGTATTGACGTCGATCGACACCAGCGCTTCGGTCGGCTGGATCACCAACGAGCCACCGGATGGCAGGTCGACCCGCGGCTTGAAGAGTCCCTTGATCTCGGCCTCGATGCCGAACTTATCGAAAAGCGGCACCGGCTCGGCGTAGAGGCGGGCGCGTCCCATCAATTCGGGATCGACCTGCTCCAGGTACTGTTCGATTTCCTTGTGGATCTCCTTGGAGTCGATCCAGAGGCCGTCGACCTTGTCGGAGAACACGTCGCGAATCAGGCCGCGCGTTAGGCTGGCTTCACGCTGCAGCAACGCCGGCGCCTTGCGGACGTAGCCCTGCTTCCGCTTGATCTTCTTCCACTGGTTGAGCAGCGATTCGACCTCGCGCTCGAACTGATCTTCGGTGACCCCTTCGGCGACGGTGCGCACGATCATACCGCCCGCATCTTCGGGCAGCAGTCTGGTCACCAGTTCCCTGAGCTTGGCGCGCTGCTCGCGGCTTTCGATCTTGCGACTGACCCCGACCCGCGAGGCGTACGGCATGTACACCAGGAAGCGGCCCGGCAGCGAGATCTGCGCGGTGACCCGGCAGCCCTTGGTGCTGATCGGTTCCTTGGTGACCTGAACCGGGAGGATCTGGCCCTTTTTCAGGATCTCGGCAATATCGGGAACGGCCTTGCGACCGGCCTCCCGCTGCCGCGGTTCGCCGTTTTTCCCGTTGTTCCGGGCGCGACCGTTGTCCTCGGCCTGCGCCTCGTCGACATCGGGAATGTCGTCGGCGTCGTCCTTGTCGCTCGGCTCTTCGTCTTCGTCAGGCTCGAGCAGATCCGAGGCATGGAGAAAGGCGCTCTTCTCCAAACCGATGTCGATGAAGGCGGCTTGGATACCCGGGAGCACCGCATCGACTCGGCCCAGGTAGATGTCGCCGACGATGCGGCGGTGGTCCGGACGATCGAACATCAGCTCGGCGAGCCGGTCGTCCTCGAGGATGGCCACACGGGTCTCCCGGGGGCCACTGGAGATGAGAATCTCGCGCTTCACGCGAAGGGTCCTTTGCGAACCGCGGAAGACCGTCATCCGTCAGGTCTGACCACGGGATCGCGATGGCAAGGGTGGATGCCCCGACTGCAACCGCTTGGGGGCTTAGACGTCTTCCGGGATCGGTCGCGCGGAAGTCCCCTCGAGGGGACCGCGCCGAGCCGGGCAGCAAGCCGTTGACGAGACGCCGACTCCACCGCCGGACCCAAGCGAGCACGGACGGCTCAGCCTCGGTCCGACCAGCGGTCGGGTTCTCGAAACGCAACGGGGACCAGCTGCCGCGGGCCCGATCGACGACTCGGACCCGGAGGAACCACAGGAACAATTGATACAGGCGAGCGACGATCAGCCCCGCCGAGAGCCGGCCGGGCCTGGAGGTGAGATAACGATCCGCCTCGCGTCGCATAAAGCTAAATATATGACGCCCCCCGGTTTACGTGCGAGCCGGGGGGCGTCTTTCATAGCCTGACGTTTCAGGTTGAAGCGATCAGCCGTCTACGACTTTTCCAAGAATGTGACGGGCAATCACGAGGCGCTGGATCTCGCTGGTACCTTCGCCGATCTCGCAGACCTTGGCGTCCCGCATCATCCGTTCGACCGGGTACTCCGTGGTGTAGCCGTACCCGCCGAAGATCTGCACGGCCTCGGTGGTGGCGCGCATGGCCAGTTCGGAGCAGAACAGCTTGGCCATCGCCGCTTCCTTCTTGAACGGCTTGCCGGCCTGCTTGAGGCGTGCGGCGGTATAGAGCAAATGGGTGCCGGCTTCGATTTCCATGGCCATATCGGCCAGCTTGAAGCTGATCCCCTGGAAGCTTCCGATGTAGCGTCCGAACTGCTTGCGCGTACCGGCGTATTCGAGCGCGGCCTGATAGGCGCCTTCGGCAATGCCGAGTGACAGCGCGGCGATACCGATCCGTCCTGCGTCGAGTGTCTTCAGGAAGTTGACGAATCCGTTGCCCCGTTCGCCCAACATATTCTCTTTGGGGATCACGGCGTTGTCGAAGTGCAACTCGCGCGTGTCGCTCGCGCGCCATCCCATCTTGTCTTCCTTCTTACCGGCCCGGACGCCTTCGATCTTCGGCAAATCCGGCGCATGTCCCACGCCGAGCGCGCGACACTGCTCGAGATCGACGGTGTCCTTGGTGACGATGAAGCTGGTGATACCGCGATGGCCCTGCCCCGGATCGGTCCGCGCCGTGACGGAGAAGATTTCACCGACGCCGGCGTGGGTGATGAAGATCTTGGCACCGTTCAAGAGGAAGTGGTCGCCCTTGTCTTCCGCCGTGGTGGCGGTGCCGCCGGCATCGCTTCCGGCACCCGGCTCGGTCAGACCAAAGCCGCCCAACACCGTGCCCGAGGCCAGCAGCGGGACGTAGCGCTCACGCTGCTCCTGGGTCCCGAATTCGACGATGGGCGAGGTGCCGAGGTTGGTATGGGCGCTGATGGTCAGGCCGTGCGAGGCATCGACCTTGGCCATTTCATGAATGGTGATATAGTAGGCAATCTGATCGAGCCCTGCCCCGCCCAGCTCGTCCGACCACGGTACGCCGAGCATGCCGAGTTCGCCCATCCGCTTGATGTTTTCCCAGGGGAAGGTCGAGGTCCGGTCGAGCTCCCGCGCCACTGGCGCGACGTGCGTCTGCGCAAATTCGCGCACCATTTCGCGAACCTGCTGGTGCTGTTCGGAGAAGTAGAGAGAGTCGTCCATGGGTCCGGGCGAATGAGGGTCGGAAGCAGTGCCTGCCATCTCTTGGCCAAATGGCCAAATGAGGCGCGGATTAAATATAGCTACGTCGGTGACCTGGAGCGCCGGCAGACTCGGATTTGCTCCAGGGGCTCGTTAGCTTCGGGAAACCCGTACCCGGAGCGCTGTCGTGGCCGATTCCGAAGCATTGGACGCCCGTCTCAGGGCAATGGAGCAGCGGCTCGTCCGGCTCCGCATCATTACGCTGCTCTCGTTCGTCACAGCCGCCGTGGCACTCGGCTATACCCTGCTCCGCCGGACCGATCCGATCGTCGAGGGCCGGCTCTGGATTGCCAAGGATGAGCAGGGCCGCACCCGCGGAATGTTCGGCCTGACCAACGACGGCGTGGCGCTCACGATGTACGACTCGACCGGGCAGATGCGGCTCGACGTGGGGATCGCACCCGGCGGTGTCCCGGGACTGCTCCTAGTAAACGGCCGTGGCGAGCCGGTCGCTACCCTCAACGCATCCGATGCGAGGGGGCCTGCGCTCCGGATGACCGACGTGGTGCAGGCGGCGCGGGTCGAGATCGTGCCGCGCACCGGCGTCCCGATACAGTTCGGGGTCGCCGGGCCGCCCGACACCACGTTCGCCCGGCGGGTGGAGCCGTGACGCTGGCGCGGCACCGCCGTGCTGCGCATGGACGACCGCGGTCGATCCTCACCTTCCAGCTTCAAACGGGATCAAGAACGACAACCTGAGCCGTCTCTTCGTGTACGATCGGGACGGTTTCCCGGGCCCACATACGCAGCTACCGTCGTTCGCCGTCGAGAAAGAGACACTCGGGCTGCCGGCCGACTGGCTGGCGAAGCGACTGCTCGCGACGACGAGCTGAAGACCGACCGGATCCGGTGGCACGCTATCATCGGGTAGCGCAGACGTCACATCCGGAGCAACGGACGAGCCGCTCACCGAAATAATCGAGCAGCGCCGCCCGGCGGCATCGCTGCTGGCGGGCGTAGGCTTCGACGGCTGCGATCCGGGCAAGCGCGGCCCGGCGCCGGCCGTCGATACGGCGCCACTGGGTTGCGAGGTCCCGGCCGGCCAGCTCGCGCTGGAGGCGCTCGATCGATGCCGCGACGTTGCGCGGCAGCCGGGCGAGGCGGGCGGGGTGGGTACTGGCTGCCTCGATCAGCTTGCGCGGCGGAAAGGTCACCTCGAGCGCGCGAGTCGGCAGCTCGGCATCACCCCGGCCGTGAAGGAGGATGCAGCGAGCGGGATTGCCGTCGCGTCCGGCCCGGCCCGCCTCCTGATAGTACGACTCCGGTGTAGGCGGCATGGTCCAGTGCACCACGAGCCGAACTGTGGGCTTATCGATGCCCATCCCGAAGGCGCAGGTCGCAGCAACGACGTCCACGGTATCCGTTAGAAAAGCATCGAGCACCTCGGCCCGACGTTCCTTGGTGAGGCCGGCGTGATAGGCTCGCGCCCGCCAGCCGCGCTCACGCAGCACGCGGGCGAGCGCTTCGACCGTATTCCGCGTGGGACCGTAGACGATGGCGGACCCTCCCGCCCCGGCGATGAGCTCGAGCAGCCTGCGGAGACGGTCGCGCTGATCGCCCACCGGCATGACCCCGAACCAGAGATTGCGGCGATCGAACGAAGCCACGTGGCGGTCGTAGGCGCCACCGTGTCGGCTGCCCAGGCCGAGGAGCCGGCTGATCGTGACACGGACCTCGGGCGTGGCGCTTCCCGTGAGCGCTACGACTTGGGGACTGCCAAGTGCGATGCGCAGCTTACCAAGACCGAGATATGCGGGTCGGAAGTCGGGCCCCCACTCGGCGATGCAATGGGCTTCATCGACGGCGAGGAGCGAAACATGTTGCCCGGCTTGCGCCAGCTCTTCCAAAAGCCGTTTGCCGCGCTCGGGGGCCACGTAGAGGAGGCGCAAGCTCCCGTTCGCGAGCTCGCGCCGCGTTGCATCCTGTTCACTCTTCGTCTGCAGGCTGTTGAGCGACCGGGCCGGTAACCCACGCTGCCGCGCGGCGTCGACCTGGTCCTGCATCAGCGCGAGCAGGGGCGAGATCACCAAGGTAACGCCGCCCAGCACCATGGCCGGGACCTGGAAGCAGACGGACTTCCCCGCCCCAGTCGGCAGGATGCCGAGGGTGTCGGCACCGGAGAGCACCGAGCGGATGACCCGTTCTTGCGGCGCCCGGAACTGCGAGTACCCGAAGTGCCGTTCCAGCACGGCACGAGCGGCATCGAGGGTTGGGCGCACTTCATGGAGTGTCGACGCGGACATGACAACAGCATAGAACGTCCGGACGTGTCCGCGGTAACCCAACGAACGCAATAAGGTCCGGTCGACCGCCGCCTCCCGAGAGCCAGCTCGGGAGCGGCACGAGGGATGTTCATCGGCCTTCAGCGAGGACGCTCGGCCACGACCTCGAGGGTCGGGCGCAAACGCGGAAGGACGAGCCGGGCCAGCACGGTGGCCGGCAGGAACGAGGCCGTGAGCAAGCGGCCCACCGGGTGGCCAAGAATGCCATGGGTGGTGCGGTGTCGGGCCAGGATGGCGCGCGCCAGGCTTGCAGGCTCGACGATCACGCTGTCGAGCCAAGGACGGCGTACCCGGACGTCACGGAAACCGGCCGCTTCGAGCATGCGCGTGATCGAGCTGGCCGAGAAGAAACGGATGTGCGTCGGGTCCTCGAGGTTCCACCAGTGACACCCCGCCCACGCGAGGCTCTGCGATTCCGCATCGGGTGTCAGCAAATAGAGCCGTCCACCAGGCCGCAAGGCACGTAGTGACCGGCGGAACACTTCGGCGGGCATGGCGACGTGCTCGATGACGTGGATGCCATAGATCGCATCGAACGCGGCGGCGGCGTCGAGGAGGTCTTCAGCGCGTCCCGAGCGCAGCTCGGTTATGCCGGTGAGCTCGGGATGGAGCTCACAACCCAGCCAGCCGGGCTCGATCCCGGCGACCTCGTACCCGGCACGCCGGAACCGCGCGAGCAGGGCGCCGGCACCGAAGCCGATTTCGAGCACGCGGGCCCGCTCCGGCAACGCGAGCCCCGCCCGCATCCGGAACCAGCAGAGCGCGAGACGCACGACGTCGAGCCCGGCATCGCCGCCCCAGGCATGAGTCCGGATCGACGCGGCCGCCGCCGGCTCAGGGCGCTGCAGATGCGAGCAGCTCGGACACCGCTCGAGACGCTCGGTGCCAAGCAGAACGGTACGTACTGGCGCTCCGCAGGCCTCGCATATGATTGGTCGAGCCTTCACATGTGTTACGACTCTGGGTACCGCGAGATAGTCACACGAAGCCCCGTCACAAATCACGTTCCGTGACAATCGACCTGATGGCTCAGGAGGCTGTCCGCAGCTAGAGACGGTTCAAGCTCGGATGGAGGTTCATCCCCCTACAGGTCGGATCGGAGCTGGGTTTCGAGGTCTGGAATCACGAAGCATGGTTCGAGATAGAACGCGGAAGGTGTATGCAGTCGGTGCATCCGTCGTCATGCGATACCGATCGCATCATCGACAAACGTACGTTCTATGATCGAGTGAGTGGGGCATTGTCGCTGCCGAAACCATGGGTGAACGAGCAGCCGATCGCTATATGAGAACAGGCGCCGCCTACGCGTCCGGGCGCTCCACCGATGCAGCGTCAGCCAGCGGAGCGCCGGTTCATGGGCGCCGATTCGGCGGTTCACCCCTCAGGTAGATGCGGATCAGGAGGGAAACGATCAGTACCGCCATCGCGATCCAGATAATGATGCGATTGCCCAGCGCGACCCCCAGCGCCGCCAGCGCAAAGCCGGCCAGCGCGAGACCGATCCGGAACTTCTGAATCGTCATGGCATGATCGGCCCGGTCGGCACGGGCAGACGCACCTCGTTGCCCCACAACTCGCCGCGGACATCGACGACCAGCTGCGCCAGCGGGAAGAAACCGTCGCCCAACGGCCACGGAATCGTGCCGAGCGGGAAGCGGATCGAGCTCGTGGCACCGGGTTCGACTCCGAATTCCGCTCCGGCCGGAATCTCGACCAGCACGGGCGACTCGGCATAGAACCGAATCGAGATCGCCGCGTTCCAGGTAGGTTCGGCTACCGGGTCCGCCAGACCGGGCAACAACACGACCTCGACATCACGATCGCCGGCGGTGCCGTCCAACTCGATGCTGACCTGTCCCAACGCATAGTTCATGGGGTCGTGGCCCAGGATGCTACCGTCCCGGTCGACCACACTGAGACCGAGATCGGTAAAGGCGGGCCACTGTTCCCGGGGCATCCGCATCTGCACCACCATGCGCCGCGCCCAACTCGGGATCCGAACCGGAATGCGGCGGACGGCCGACCCGCGCTGGCTGAAGACCACCCCACGCTCCGCACCTACCAGACCAAACATGGCCGTGCCGGTTACCGTGGCCGCGGTCGGATTGGTCAAGCTGGCCGCGATGCTATCGCCGCGGAGGCGGACAGCGCCGAGCGCCAGCGGCGCCCGCACCACCCGCATCTCGACGGTAGCCCCTGCGGCGGGAGGTGCAACGGCAATCACTTCATAAATGCCGGTCGCCACCTCGCGCCCATCCAGTTCGTAGCTGGCGGCCTGCGGGCTCGGTCCGCCGCGGCGTCCATTGTCGGTCCGAAACGGCTGCCCGCCCGGCTCGTGCAGGAATGCCAGCACTTCCTGTCCCGCCGCGGCCGTGGTGACATCCACCCGGAACGGGCGACCGGAATCGGCGGGCACCATGATCCGCTGCGCTGCGCCGGCGGCCACCGAAGTGCGGACCAAGAGCCCGGTATCCGGAATCACGAACGGTGAAGCGAGCGTGGCCGGCACGGTGAAGAGCGGGCCAATGGTCGAATCCGTCGCCCACCCCGTGATGACGCCGTTCATCACGCCGGCACCGCGAATCGACGAGGTGCGCACGGCGACATCGAAGCGCGTCGTTGGCGGTGTCAGCTGGACCGTCGGCGGCGCCACCAGCCAGGCCGCATCACTCACGAGTCGAACCCGTCCACCGAGCGTCCCGCGAATCTCGACCCCGATGGTGGTATCCCGCGTCCGGCCGGGCTCGACGAATCGCAACACCCCTCCGCCGGGAATGCCGCCCACCACGGTGCGCACCGCAGCCATGGCGGGAAGCTTGCGCAGCACCTGATCTGCCGCCACGACGTCGAGCAGCCCCGCCCCCTGGTCCGGCCGCGTGGCACCCGCCATCGGCCGCCCGGTGGCGCGGACGGCCTGCTTGATCTGCGCAGCGGTCCAGGTGCGCTGTTCCTGGACCACCCCGGACAGCAGCAGTGCCAGTGCGCCGGCAACGTGCGGCGACGCCATACTGGTGCCGCTCTTGTCTTCCGAACCGGTGTCCCAGCGCGGAACGGTGGAAAACGCGATACCCGGCGCGAGGATGTCGGGCTTGGCAACCTCGCCACCTCGCGAGCTGAAAAACGCCACCACGTCTCCCGTCGCCGCGCCGGTAAAGGCTGGCGGAATAGTGGCACCGACGGACAGAGCCCGATCGGCAGACCCCGGGAACCCCATGGTGGAGAGTCCGGGACCATCGTTACCTGCGCTGGTGGCGAAGAGCACTTCCGGGTTGGCCGCCAGGACGGAATCGACAATTGCGTCGATGCGAGCAGCACCCTCCCGCTCGTTGCCCACACCGAAACTCATGTTGAGCACCAGGGGGAGACGCCGTTCGCGGGCAAACCGGATGGCATAGTCGATGGCCCGAACCATCGCTCCGGTTACGGAAATGCCGCCGTGCGCGTTGTTCGCAATCTTGAGACCGAGCAGTTGCGCACCTGGCGCAACGCCATCGAACCCCTCGACGCCGTACAGGGTATGGCCCGCCGCGATCCCCGCGACGTGGGTGCCGTGCCCGCTGGTGTCGAAGAAAAGATCCAGAATCGGCGCCGTATCGGTCCCAGAGAAATTCACGGCGACCGCCAGCGGGCTGGCTCGACCGCCGGTAGTCCAGCCGAACGTTTCACGCGCGGCCAGGAAGTCTCGCACGGGGCGTTCATTCGCCAGCGAGCCGTCTCCGTCCGTGTCGGCAAAAAGCACCCAGCCGTCGGGCGCCTTGCCGACCACCACGGCCAGGGTATCACCGTTGTTGCCGTTGGCGTTGAGATCGCCGGCGGGCAGATCGCCCAGGGACCGCTCGCGGAGTACGCCGGCCAGCACGGTTGCCGGCGCCACCATCCCGGCGACCCGTTGCATGCCCAGCAAGCGGACACTGCCGACGAGGATGGTATCGCCTCGGATCGACGGCGCCGTCAGCGCCACCCTGCCCTCCGCGGAAAAGTCGCGCAGATCGAGAATTTTCCGGTCGCCGGTCGATGTCGTCAGCAGGCCGGGCACCGCGGCGTCGACGCCGCTGTCCAGGATGCCAATCAGGACGCCGCGCCCGTCATAACTCGGGTGACTCTGCCGATACGCCCAGGCGTTGGTGGAGGCCAGCGGCATCAACCCGCGCCGAGCCGCCTCTTCCGGCGCCAGGACAGGCTGCGCAGGTGGCGGAGGCGGAGCGACCTCGACTCGCGGCGGAGGAACGCGCCCGGGGTCCATCGTCGGGCGGGGCGCTTCGACAGGCGCCGAAGCGCAGCCGAGCGCCAGGACGGCGGCGCCGGTCCAGAGCCTAGACACCCGCATGATCGAGCGGCGGGAGGACAAAAGGCCCGATGTGGGGTCCGGCAAAGTTGGCCGAGGTGCGGACCAGGAAGGCGAGCAGGTCACGGGTCTCCTCCGGCGTAATGATGGCGTCGACCTGACCCCGCGCGGCCGCATGGCGCGCATCGAGATCGCGATCGTAATCCGCGCGCATCCGGGTCACCGCCGCATCGACCTCGGCGGGCAGCGGTGTGCCCGCCTTCTTGGCTTTTTCGATGGCCGGACCATGCACGGCCATGATCGCAGCCTCTCCCTCCATCACGCCCATCCGACCGGTCGGCCACGAGAGGATGAAATCGGGATCGAAGCCCTGGCCTGCCATGGCGTAGTAGCCGGCGCCGGAGGCGTGATTGACCGTCAGAACGATGCGCGGAACGACCGCCGTCGCCATGGCTTCAACGAAACGCGCCCCGGCGCGGATGATGCCCGAATGCTCCGCATCGGGGCCTACCATGAAGCCGCTCACGTCCTGCACGAACAGGATGGGAATCCGTTCCCGGCTGGCCGTCTCGATGAAGTACGCGACCTTCTCGGCACTTTCGGTATAGATGATCCCGCCGAACTTAGGCCGCTCGCCGGCCTTGCCCTTGATGATGCCGCGCTGGTTGGCAATCACGGCCACCGGCCAGCCGCCGATCCGGCCATGGCCGCAGATCATTTCCGCGCCAACCGCCGGCTGGAACTCGTCGAGCTTCCCGCCATCCAGGACGCAATCCAGCACCTGGCGCATGTCGTACGACATGCGGTGATCCTGCGGCAGGAGATCGTAGAGATCATCGACCGGCCGAGCCGGCGGCTCCGCGTCGAGGAGGCGATGAGTCACCCCGGGCAAGCGCGGCAAGCGGGCCACGTACTCGCGGATCTTGGTCACGCATTCGGGATCATTCGCGGCCATGTAGTGCGCCACGGCGCTGATTTCCGTGTGGGTTCGCGCCCCGCCCAGCACCTCGCCGTCGACGACCTGCCCGGTGGCGCCTTTGACCAGATTGGGGCCGCCCAGTCCCATGAAGCTGGTCCCGTCGACCATGAAGATCACATCGGACAGCGCCGGCAGGTACGCACCGCCGGCTACGCAACTCCCCATGACCGCGGCAATCTGTGGCACATGGAGATAGCGCCGCATGATCGAGTTGTAATAGAAAATCCGCGCCGCGCCGTACTGCCCCGGAAAGACGCCGCCCTGATACGGCAGGTTGACTCCCGCGCTGTCGACCAAATAGATGATCGGGATGCGCTGCCGCATCGCGATTTCCTGGGCTCGCAGGATCTTCCCAATCGTCTCCGGCCACCATGAGCCGGCTTTGACGGTGGCATCGTTGGCCACGACGACCACTTCCCGACCCTCGACCACACCCACCCCGGTGATGACGCCGGCGCCCGGCGCCTGGCCGTCATACCGATCGTACGCCACCAGGAGTCCGGTCTCCATCCAGGGACTGTCCGGATCCAGCAGAGCCGTGACCCGTTCGCGCGGCGACAGCTTCCCCTGCGCGTGCATCTTGGCCACGCGTTCGGGGCCGCCACCGGCCCGAAGCTTGTCGGCGAGGGTTTGGTACTCAGCCGTCAGTTCCCGCAACCGGGATCGTTTGGCCGACTCGGCCTGGCCGGAAGATTTCGAGGGCTTGGTGGTCAAAACGATCGTCCTGATTCGACGGAAAATGGGGAGATCGGCAAGTTACCGATCGAGGTGTTCGGCAGCCCAGCCGTTGATGTAGTCGACCAAGTCGGACAACGGAGTACCGGGGCCGAACAGCTTGCCGATGCCCTGGCGATGCAGTTCGTCGGCATCGTCGGAGGGGATGATGCCGCCGCCGGTCACCAGGATGTCGGGGCGGCCGGCCTCGACCAGGAGCTTGCGCACCCGAGGAAAGAGCGTCATGTGCGCACCGGACAGAATCGAGAGTCCGACGACGTCGACGTCCTCCTGCACGGCGGCGGTGGCAATCATCTCGGGCGTCTGGTGAAGCCCGGTGTAGATCACCTCCATACCGGCATCGCGCAGCGCGGCCGCGACGACTTTGGCGCCACGATCGTGGCCATCCAAGCCGGGTTTTGCAACCAGAACACGAATGGGTCGGGACATGGTTTCAGCTTCTGGCATGAGGAAGCCTCTAGAAGAAGACCGGCTCGCGATAGGCGCCGTAAACCTTCTCGAGCGCGTAGCGAATCTCGTACAGCGTACAGTAGGAGCGGGCGCAATCGAGCATGGCCGGAATCAGATTCTGGTCCTCGCGCGCGGCCTGCGTCAACGTGTCGAGCGCGCGGGTTACCTGCTCGGTGTTCCGCTCGGCGCGCAACCGCGCCAGCCGGACCCGCTGCGTTTCGTCCGCTTCTGCACCGATCCGGAGCAACTCCAGTGGGCGATCGGGCTCTTCCTCGACAAACGTGTTGACGCCGACCACCGGCCGGTGCGCCGAATCGACTTCGTCCTGGAACCGAGAAGCCGACGCCGCAATCTGGCGCTGGAACCAGCCCTTCTCGACGGCCGCGACGACGCCACCCTGCGCATCGATTTCGGCAAAGAGACCTTCCGCCTCGCGCTCCATCGCATCGGTCAGCGCTTCGATGTAGTAAGAGCCGCCCAGCGGGTCGATCACGTTTGCGACGCCGGTTTCGTACGCCAGAATCTGCTGGGTCCGGAGCGCGATCCTGACGGACTCCTCCGTCGGGAGAGCCAGCGTCTCATCGAAGGCGTTGGTGTGGAGCGACTGGGTTCCGCCCAGCACGGCCGCCATGGCCTGGTAGGCAACCCGCACCACGTTGTTCATCGGCTGCTGAGCCGTGAGACTGACGCCGGCGGTCTGGCAATGGAACCGCATCTTCATGCTGCGATCGTCGCGGGCGCCGTAGCGATCCCGCAGCCGGCGGGCCCAGACGCGGCGCGCCGCCCGCATCTTGGCGATCTCTTCGAAGAAGTCGTTGTGCACGTCCCAGAAGAAGGAGAGACGCGGTGCGAAGCTGTCGACCGCGAGCCCGCGCGCCATCCCGTGCTCGACGTAGCTGAACCCGTTGGCCAGCGTAAACGCCAGTTCCTGCGCAGCCGTGGCGCCCGCTTCGCGAATGTGATAGCCGGAGATCGAAATGGTGTTCCATTTGCTGGCGTGCCGAGCACCCCATTCGAACATGTCGACCACGATCTTCATGGCGTGCTCGACCGGGTAGAGCCAGGCATGCTGCGCCTGATACTCCTTCAGCATGTCGTTCTGCACGGTGCCCTGCAGCTTCTGGAGGTCGACGCCCTGTTTTTCGGCGGCGGCCAGGTAGAAACACCAGAGCATCGAGGCCGGACCGTTGATCGTCATCGAGGTGGAGACCTGGTCGAGCGGAATCCCGTCGAACAGCGTTTCCATGTCGGCCAGACTCGAGATCGCCACGCCGCACTTCCCGACCTCACCTTCCGACCGGGGATGGTCGGAGTCGTACCCCATCAGAGTCGGAAAGTCGAAGGCGACCGACAGACCCGTCTGACCGCGCTCCAGCAGGAACTTGTAGCGCTTGTTGGTATCGATGGCGGTGCCGAACCCGGCGAAGAGCCGCATGGTCCACAGCTTGCCGCGGTACATCGTGGGGTGGATGCCCCGGGTAAACGGAAAGTGCCCCGGCAGCGTCGCTTCCGAACCAAGCGTATCGACCAGATCACCCGGCGTGTAAACCGGTTCGACGCTGCGGCCGGAAATCGAGGTGAAGTTGCCGTCTTTCCTGAGCGGCAAGCGGCCGTACTCGGCGCGCCAGGCCTCCACTTCGCGCGTCAGCGCCGCCAGTTCCCGCTCGCGCTCGGCGAGCCGCACCGCGAGGTCCGCGGCCGAGGGTCCATGCGTGTCCGTCATACCCGGGCTCCCTCCTTCATCCCGGCGACCACCTCGGCCGCCAGGTCATAGGGACTGATCCGACCGGCCACCATGTCGTCGGTGTGCCGTTCGATGATGGCGTTGGTTTCCGATTCGTTCCAGATCCAGCGTTCGACCGCGCGACTGACGACCTCCTTCGCGCGCAGCAGCAACCGCCGCCGTCGTCGGGTCGCCAATTCCCCCGTCGTTTCCATGTTCGTCAGATGCCGGCCAATGGCTTCGGCCACCTCGGGAATTCCGGTGCCCTCCGCCGCGGTGGCGAGCAGCACCGGCGGTTCCCACGCCGGCGGCGCATCGGGCGCGGGCTCGACTGCGCCGACCGACCGCAGCGACGCGCCGTGGTGCGACCGGATGCGACGGAACGCGTTACCCTTCCGAATTCCCAGGGTCACGTCGATTTCCATCTGCAACTTCCCTGCCCCCGGCCGGTCCGCCTTGTTGACCACGAACACGTCGGCAATTTCCATCACGCCCGACTTGAGCGTCTGGATGCCGTCGCCGGATTCCGGCACGAGCACCAGCACCGTGGTATCGGCCATCTTGGCGACATCGAGTTCGGACTGACCGACACCGACCGTCTCGATCAGGATCCGATCGAAGCCCGCGGCATCGAGCACATCACACGCTTCCCGCGTAGTCGTGGCGAGTCCGCCTAACGAACCGCGCGTGGCCATCGAGCGAATGAATACGCCCGGATCGAGCGCCACCTGCTCCATCCGGATCCGGTCGCCGAGCAGCGCGCCACCGGTGAACGGACTGGTCGGGTCGACGGCCACGATGGCGACGGTCAGTCCCTGCTTGCGGTAGTGCGCCGCCAGCTGATGCGTCAGGGTCGACTTGCCCGCTCCCGGCGGCCCCGTGATCCCGATGCGGTGGGCCCGGCCGAGTTTGGCGTGGATCGATCCCAGCAGTTGCTCGAAACCCGGCCGGCCGTTTTCGACGATCGAGATGGCGCGGGCCAGGACGGCAGGCCTGGACAAGGAAAGGTCGGCGAGGAGCGGCGTCACATCCATACCCAGCAAAGTCGCACCCCGGGGGACCGACCGCAAGTTGCTGCCAGGCCACGAATTACGAGCGAATTTCGCCCGGCGCGAACCGCTTTTTGCCGGCTCGGCCCCGGGTCAGAGCAGGAGCGCGGTCGACAGGCCGAGCAGGAGGAAGAAGCCGCAGATATCGGTGAGCGTGGTCACGAACACCGACGAAGCCAACGCCGGGTCCACACCCACCCGCTTGAGCAGGAGCGGAATGAAGGCGCCCGCAAAGCCGGCAACGATCAGGTTCGCGTTCATCGTGATGAACACGGCCAGCCCGAACAAGGCGTTCCGCTGGATCAGACCGGCCCCGGTGCCCGCGAGAATGCCGACGACCAGGCCGTTGACCGCGCCGACCGCCAGTTCCTTGCGGATTACGCTGCCGAACTGATTGAAATCGATCAGCCCCAGGGCCAACCGGCGGACGTTGACTGCCAGGGCCTGCGTCCCGGTGTTGCCGCCCATCCCGGCCACCATGCCCATGTAGGCGGCGACGAAGCTGATCCGCTCGATTGTGCGATCGAAATAGAGGGGGACCATGGCCGCCACGTATGCGGTGACCATGTTGACGAGCAGCCAGGGGAGTCGGCTCCGCACCGCTTCCGTCCAGCCGGCCCGCAGGTCTTCGTCTGCCGAGACGCCGCCGAAGCGCAGCAGGTCCTCGGTGGCCTCGGCCTCGCCGACGTCCAGCACGTCGTCGAAGGTGATCCGTCCGAGCAACCGGTCGTCGGCCGACACGACCGGCATACTCGACACGTTGTATCGCGCCATCAGCCGCGCGACTTCCTCCTGGTCGGTTTCGGGTCGAACCGTGACCTCCTGCTCTTCCATCGCCTCCCGAACCGGGAGGCCGGGAGCCGACAATACCAGGCGTTTGAAGGTCATGATGCCGACCAGCCGCCCGAGCGGCGTCACCACATAGGCTTCGGAAAACTCTTCGACCTCTTCGGCCTGCTGCCGGATTTCGTCGAGCGCCTGCGCCACCGTCGCCGACTCCAGGACCGTGACGACCCGGGTCGTCATCAGACCACCGGCCGACTCCGAATCGTACTGCAGCAGTTCGACGACTTCATCCCGCTGCTCGGGATCGCCGACGTGCGCCAGGATCCGGGCCCGGTCTTCGGGCTCGAGGTCGGCCAGCAGGTCGGCAGCATCGTCATCCGGCAGTTCCTCGACGATCCCGGCCGCTTGCGCGGGCTCCAGGGCCGCGAGCGTCTCCCCTGCGTGCTCCTCCGACGGCATTTCCCACAGTGCCGACCCCGACTGGGAAGCCGGCAACCGCTTGACGATCGCGATCCGCTCCTCGTCGCCGGCGGCCGCCAGCACGTCCGCAAGGTCCGCAGGGTCGAGTTCGCCGGCCCGGGCCAGGAAATCCTCGACCCGGCCCGCGCGCCAGAGCGCCAGCGTTTCCTCGGCGGCGTTCTTCACGATCCAGAGGCGTCGAGGGTGATGGGATCGGCCCCGATCCGCCGGACGACGAGGCGGTCGATCCGGGTGGGCGACACGGCAATGATGTCGAACTCGAGCCCGCGAAGGCGCAGCCGCTCCCCGGCACGGGGGAATCGTCCCAGGAGCTCGACCAACCGGCCGCCGATCGAACGGGAGGGGCCGTCCGGCAGGACAACACCGAAGCGGCTTTCGATCTGTTCGAGACTCGCGCCGCCGTCGGTTTCGAGCGGCAGCGCACCCGACGGAATCCGTCGCTCGCCCGTTTCGTCGTTCTCGTCGAAGATCTCGCCGACCATGGCCTCCAGCAGATCTTCCAGCGTCACGATGCCCAGCGTCCCCCCGAACTCGTCCAGCACGATGGTCAGGTGGCGCCGTTCGCGCTGCATGTCGAGGAGGACGTCGCCTGAGGTCCGACTGGCCGGCGCGGCGCCGACCGGACGCACCGGGACCGGCTCGGTCGGCATCATCTTGAAGAGATCGAAGACGTGGACCATGCCGACGATGTCATCGATGGTGCCCCGATAGACCGGCAGCCGGCTGTAACCGCTCTGCACGAAGGCAGCGTGGATCTCGTCGTACTGGGCGCCTTCCGGAATCGCGGCAAGATTGGTGCGCGGCGTCATCACTTCGCGAATCGGTCGCTCCGCAAAGGTGATCACGTTACTGACCATCACCAGCTCGTCGGTTTCCGTGAGCGCTCCCGCCGCGCCTTCACGCCAGAGCGCGCGGACATCGGCTACGGGACGCTTCTTCAGTTCCGGCAGGACCCAGGCGACGAACCGCGACCAGGGCCGGAGGATCGGCCGGAACAGATCGGCTGCGCGGCTGGCGCGTTGTGCGGTAAGCCAGCGGGGCAACACATACCCGCTCATCAACACGAACGGCAGCGCGACGCCCAGCAACAGGACCAGGACGCCCCAGAGCGGCAGGTCGCCGGTGATCCAATCGACCAGGCCGGACAAGCCGACTGCCAACACGGCAATCCCAAGGCCCGTGGTGGTCGTCGCGGCGGCCAGTTCCCGCTCGGCATCGCGGAGCCAATCGAGCGATTCCGACGCCCCACGAAGCCGGCGCGACACCGCATCGGCCAGATCGGCCCGACTGACGGTGATCAGCGCAGCCGAGGCGGCCGCTCCGAACACGGTGAGGACAAACCCGACGGCGACGACGGCCCAGATCACGCGCCGGCCTCCTCGGATGGCGTCGTCGCGGGCGCCGCCAGAATCTTCCGCACCGTCACCCGCCGCACCCGGCGCCGGGCCACCTGATCGATCGTCAGAACGTACTCGCCGGCCACCAGCGAATCGCCGGCGCGAGGGACACGACCCACCAGGGCGAGGACCAACCCACCCACCGTGCCGACATCTTCGCGGTCGAACTGATGATCCAGCTCCGTCTCCAACTCGGCGAGCGGCACACTGCCCTGGACGATCCAGGCGCCTTCCGGCGTGTGCTGGATTGGCACGGCCTCGTCGGTATCGTACTCGTCCTGGATTTCGCCGACGATCTGTTCGAGTACGTCCTCGAGCGTCACGATCCCGGCCGTTCCGCCAAACTCGTCTACGACGACCACCAGGTGCGCCCCACCTCGCTGGAAGTCGCGCAGCTGGCGATCGAGACGTTTGGCTTCGGGCACGAACTCGACCTGGCGCACCAGCGAGTGCCAATCGGACGCCTCGCGATGCCCCGGACTGGCCAGCAGGTCTTTCGCATAGATCACGCCGACGACATTGTCCGGGTCGCCGTCGACCACCACGAGGCGGGAGTGTTCGGCAGCCCTGAGGGTATCGAGCAGCTGCGCACCGGTGGCCGAGAGATCGACGGTAAAGACATCCATCCGCGGCGTCATCACCTCTTCGACCGTCATGTCACGCAAGCTGAACACGCCCGAGAGGCGATCGCGGACATCAGTGGCCGAGCGACGGGCCGAGGGAAGTTCGTCGAGCGGACGCCCACCGCGATCGGCCCAGGCCACGAAGCGGAGGAGCGGCGCCAGAAGCGTCAAGGTTGCGGTGGCAATCCGACCGTCGACCCGGACCAGGTCCGGTTCGTTGCTGGCCCAGAGGCGCGGCAACAGATCACTGACGACCCAAACGAACAGGACGGCGAGCGCCAGCCTGACCAGCGCCTGCGGGAACGGCCATGCCCACCAGGCGAGCGCCAGCCCGGCGAAGAACGCCGCGATCATCATCAGCGCCAGGTGGGTTACGTGCAGGGCCCGCGCCGGCGACAACCGACCCGGTTCCGCGGTCCCGCTGGGCGCCAGCAACCGAGGCAACCCGATGTCGCCCTCGGACGCGAGGCCGATCAGGGCCGCCCACAAGGTGAACATCCCCGCGAGCAGCGGAGCGACACCGAGTTGCAAAGCAGCGATCAGACCAGACACGCGAGATATCGCTCCTGTCTACGCCACATCGGAGACCGAACCCGGCGCTCATCTTCCGGGTGATCGTAGCCTGCGACATGCAGCGTTCCGTGAACGACCAGCCGCAGCAATTCTTCGCGGAGCGGCAGGCCCCGCGCGGCCGCCTCCCGCTGGGCCACCGCGCGGCAGATGTAGATATCACCAACCAGGCTACCGTCCTGCTGCGGCAAGGCAAAGGCCAGAACGTCCGTCGGACGATCGTGCCCCTTCCAGCGGTGATTGAGCTCCCGCATCCTGGTCGGCCCGAGAAAGGTGACGGCCACCACCGCCGGTAGCCGCTCCCGCTCCAATACCAGCCGGACCGCAGCCACGACTCTGCGCAGCGAGAGCGGGGCGTAATTGCCCCGCACCGTCACGGGCGCGGACGGCTCAGCCGCTCTGGTCTTCCGCGTAGGCACGAATGATTTCGCGAACCAGGCGGTGGCGGACCACGTCGGCTTCCGTCAGGTAACAAAAGGCGAGGCCGTCGATTCCCGGCAGGATTCGCTCGATCTGCACCAGACCGGAATCTTCACGCTTGGGGAGATCGATCTGCGTCTTGTCACCCGTCACCACGACCTTGCTGTTCACGCCCAGGCGGGTGAGGAACATCTTCATCTGCGCACCGGTCGCGTTCTGGGCTTCATCGAGGATGATGAACGCATCGGCCAGCGTGCGACCGCGCATGTACGCGAGCGGCGCGATCTCGATGGTTCGGCTTTCGATAGCCTTCTGAACCCGATCGTGCGGCATCATGTCTTCGAGCGCATCGTAGAGCGGCCGCAGGTAGGGGTCGACCTTGGCCTGCAGATCGCCCGGCAGGAACCCGAGTGATTCGCCCGCTTCGACCGCCGGCCGGGCCAGGATGATCCGGCGAACCCGCTTCCGCGCCAGCGCCTCGACCGCTTTGGCCACCGCGAGGTACGTCTTCCCGGTACCTGCCGGCCCGATCCCGACGACGATGTCGTGCTGCGCAATGGCCTCGAGATAGTCCCGCTGGCCCTGCGTTTTGGGAAGGATGGCGCGGCGAACCCCGGGCAGCAGGATCCGGCCTTCTCCCGGCGCGGCCAGGTCGGCCGGCAAGGTACCGTCCTGCACCATCCGCACGAGCATGTCCGGCGCCACCGCTTCACCCATCCGCACCAGATCGACCAACCCCTGAACGACCGCGCCGGCGCGCTCGACCTGCTCGGCAGGTCCGCTGACCGTCAGGACATCGCCACGAAGCGCCGCCCGCACGCCGAGGATGCGACCCAACTCGACGAGGTTGGCGTCATTGACCCCCGCCAGCAACAGCGGATCCGCGCCCTCGGTATTGAAACGTTGTACGGTCTCGTCCGCCATCGTGCTCCGTTTCTCTGTCCGCAACTACGATCGCGCCGAGTCGACGACGGCGATCGACAGTGCGTCCAGATCACGAGGATTGACCGGCGTCGGCGCGCCTTCGAACAGCGCGCGCGCAGCGGTCGTCTTCGGAAACGCAATCACATCCCGGAGCGAGGTCGCTCCAGCCAGCAACATCGCGACCCGGTCGAACCCGATCGCGAAACCGCCCATCGGCGGCGACCCCGTTCCCAGCGCATCGAGCAGGAACCCGAAGCGCCGGCGCTGCTCATCGGCATCCACGCCGAGCAATGCAAAGACCCGCGCCTGCAGGACCGGGTCCGTGATACGGATCGATCCGCTGCCCAGTTCGTTCCCGTTGTACACGGCGTCGTAGTGAATCGCGCGGCAACGGCCCGGATCGGTTTCCAAAAACGGAATGTCGTCGGGGTGCGGCGACGTGAACGGGTGATGCACGAAGATGTGCTTCCCGGTTTCCGGATCGGGCTCGAAGAGCGGGAAATCCACCACCCACAGGAACGCGTGCGGGGTGGTCGGCGTGAGATTCAATCGCTGGATCACGGCCATGCGCACCGCATGCAAGGCCGGCGACGTCACCCCATCCGCACCAACCGCGGCGAGGAAGACATCGCCCGGTTGCCCGGCAAGCGTCGTCGCGAACGACGCCCCTACGGCCTTGGCCCCCTGGCCTTCCCAGCCCTCGGCCCCGCGCTTGAGCCAGACCAGTCCGGTCGCCCCGGCGCTCTTGGCCACCACCGTCAGAGCGTCGAAGTCCTTCCGAGCAAGCGCGACCGCTCCCGGCACGAGCATGCCGCGGAAACGGATGCCGTTCCGGCCGGCGTCCGCGAGAAACGGGGCACGATCGTCCCCGAGCGCCGCGGTGTAGTCCGCCAGCTCGAGGCCAAATCGCAGGTCGGGCTTGTCGATGCCGTAGCGCTCCATAGCCTCCGCGTGCGACAACCGAAGGAACGGACGCGGAATGGTGTGCCCCGATTCGTCCCACAGCGCCACCAGCACCGCTTCGATGTACCCCATCACGTCCTCGGCGTCGACAAACGACGCTTCGAGGTCGATCTGGGTAAACTCGGGCTGGCGGTCGGCACGGAGATCTTCATCCCGGAAACAGCGCGCGATCTGGAAGTACCGATCATACCCGGCCACCATCAGCAGCTGCTTGTAGATCTGGGGCGACTGGGGCAGCGCATAGAACTCCCCCGGGTGGACACGAGACGGCACCAGGTAGTCGCGCGCACCTTCGGGGGTGGGCTTGGTGAGGATCGGCGTCTCGACCTCGAGAAAACCCAGATCGCTGAGGGTCTGGCGCGCCCGCTGCGCCAACCGGTGGCGCATGATCAGATTGGCGGTGAGTTCCGGGCGCCGCAGATCGAGAACCCGATGCTTGAGCCGGAGATCTTCGGCCGCCAGCTCCTCGTTCTCTTTGCGCGCCACCGGAATGATCGGCGTCTCAGCCGGACCGACGATGATGAGATCCGTGACATAGACCTCGACCTCCCGAGACGTCATCGTTTCATCGCGAGCCGGGTTGGGGCGAAGCTCGACCCGTCCGGTGGCCAGCACGACCGTCTCCGCCCCGGCCGAGGCGGCCCGCGCCATGACCTCCGGCGAAGTCCAGTCGGGGCTCAGGGACAGCTGCACCACGCCGTCCCGGTCACGGAGGTCGATGAAAATCAGCCCACCCAGGTCCCGTCGGCGATGCACCCAGCCAGCCAGACGAACGGTTGCTCCGAGGTGGGATCGATTGAGGGAACCAGCACGGTGAGTTCGCAGGGCCGTCTCGACGGCAGGATCTTTCGCCATATCCGTGCAAACGTAACGCCCCCGCACGGCCGGCGGCAAGCGATTGCAAGACGGTGAGTTAGCTCGTTTCATCGGACCCGGCCGAGCCCGATCCGGTTACCTTTCGGGCATGGCAGATTCGATCCTGGACCTGGCACCGGCCGACGGATACGCGCGTGTGGAGCAGTGGGTCCGCGCCCGCGGTCTTCCCAGCTACCGTGCTGATCAGATTGCCCGGCGTCTCTGGATCAACCCGGTCGGCGCGTGGGCCAACGCGACCGATCTTCCCGCCAGCCTGCGAACCGAGCTCGATGCCGCCCTTCCCCTGACGCGGCTCGACGTGGCCTCGCATCAGATTTCGGAGGACGGCACGCAGAAATTTCTCTGGCGTCTGGCCGACCAGGAGGCGGTGGAGTCGGTCCTGATTCCGAGCGGCACGCGCCGGACCCTCTGCATTTCCTCGCAGGCCGGGTGCGCGCTTGGCTGTGTTTTCTGCGCCACTGGCCGGATGGGGTTCCGCCGCAACCTGACGCCCGCCGAGATTGCCGGCCAGGTGCGAGAGATCGTGCTACGCAATCCGGCCGACAAGCCGACCAATATCGTCTTCATGGGCATGGGCGAACCGCTGCTCAACTGGCCGGCGGTTTCGACCACGCTGTCGATTCTGAACGACGAGCGCGGCTTCGGCATCGGAGCGCGGCACATCACGGTCTCGACCGTCGGCATCGTCCCGGGCATGGAGGAACTGCGCCAGCGCCCCGAACAATTCCGCCTGGCCATCTCGCTGCACTCGCCCCACTCCGAGGAGCGAATCGGCCTGATGCCGATCGAGAAGAAGTACCGGCTTCCCGAGGTCCTCGACGCCGCCCGGAAGTTCGGGCGACGGGTCACCTTCGAGTACGTCCTGATCCAGGGCAGGAACGATCGCGACGCGGACGCCGATGCCCTGGCTCGATTGGCACGCTCACTTGCTGCGCATGTCAACCTGCTCCCGCTCCACCCGGGCGGTACGCCGGGACTGGTTCCCAGTTCGGGGAACCGGATTCGCGCCTTTGCAGATCGGCTTCGCGCCGTCGGCATCGAAGCCGTGGTTCGCCGGAGCCGCGGGCTCGACATCAACGCCGCCTGCGGCCAGCTCTATGTGGAGCTCGAAGCCAAACGGCGGCGGGACGCGGCACCGGCAGGCATCCCAGCCAGCTGAGCATGGTCCGCTCCACCCTGCGGGCGTTCTTCACCTGGGTGCTGGAGCTGTTCTTCCGGCGGATCGAGATCGCCGGCCTCTCCAACATCCCGGCGCACGGCCCGGTGCTGTTCGTCATCAATCACCCCAACGCCCTGATCGATCCGCTCCTGGTGCTGTGCTACGCACCAAGGGCAGTCTCGTTTCTTGCCAAGGAACCGCTGTTCCGAATGCCCGTGATCGGCTGGTTCGTCCGGGCCATGGATGCGATCCCGGTCTATCGCGTCCAGGATGCGGCGGATATGTCCAAGAATCGCACGACGTTCCGGCGGGCCCGCGAAATCCTGGAGCGCGACGGCGCCATCGCCATTGCGCCGGAAGGCGCCAGCCACAGTGAAAGCCGGCTCCGCCCCTTCAAGACCGGCGCGGCCCGGATTGCACTGGGCGCGGGCACGACGGCGCCGGTAGCAATCGTGCCCGTCGGCCTGGATTACAGCGACAAGATGAAGTTCCGGAGTTCGGTCCTGGTGTATTTCGGCGAGCCGCTGCTGGTGGATGCTGCGCTGCTACCGGCTGAAGGAGAACCCACCACCGAGGCGGTGGCCACCCTCACCCGTGCCATCGAGGATCGGCTGACGTCGGTCGTGGTACAGGCGGACGAGCACGAAGCGCTGCATCTGGCCCGCCGGATCGAACGGGTCATCGTCGCAGGGTCCAGCGATCCGAAGGCCTGGCGACTGGACGACGGTTGGACCGTACGCCGCCGCGTGGTCGAGGGATACCGAGCCCTCAAAGCGCACGATGCCCCACTGCTCGAACGATTCGAGCGGCGATTGGATCGGCTCGAACGTGCCTTCCAGCTTGCCGGCCTCGACCCGTCCGGAACCACTCGGCCCAAACCCCGTCCTCGCCACCTCGCCCAGGCCATCGGGTGGCTGATCTTTCGCGTCCTCGTGTTCATTCCGTTGGCCCTGCCCGGCCTCCTGATCCACCTGCCCGCCTACTGGCTGGTCGACCGAACCGCGCACTACCTCACCCGGGAGCATCCCGATGCGCGCGCCACGGTCAAAGTGATCGGCGCCGCACTGTTCTACCCGTTGACCTGGCTGCTGGTCGGCTGGCTGGTCGGGCGGACGGCAGGATTGGAATTCGGGATATTGGCCGCGCTGGTCACCCCATTTGCGGGGTTTGCCGCGATCAAGCTGGCCGAACGATCCGACCGCTTCCTGACCGGAACGCGCGCACTGGGATTTCACCTCTTCGAGCCGGAGCACTACCAGCGCCTCCATCAGGAGCGGGCGCTCCTCCGCAGCGACCTGCTCGACCTGGCCCGCCGGCTCGAACGCGAGCCTCCGGCCAATGACGGGCAACCCGCGATGCGCACCTAGCTCACGTCAAAAGACGCGAGTCAAACGACCCCATTCAAAACGACGCGATTCAGGCGACGCGATGCGGTGGCGGGCTGCCGCTGAAAAAAGCGTCGAGATTGTCGGCGACCATCATCCCCATGGCCGTCCGGGTCTCATCGGTCGCGCTTCCCAGGTGCGGCAGCAGGACCACGTTGTCCAGATCGAGCAGCGCCGAGGGTATTTCCGGCTCGCGGGAAAAGACATCGAGGCCGGCGGCCGCGAGGTGCCCCGACGCCAGTGCCTCGGCCAGCGCCGTCTCATCCACGAGACTCCCGCGCGCGGTATTGATCAGCACGGCATCCGGCCGCATCAGACCCAGCCGCCGCGCATCCAGCATTCCGATCGTTTCGGCGGTCGCGGGCACGTGCAGCGTGACGATGTCGGACCGTTCGAGCAGTTCATCGACGTCGCAGCGCACGGCGCCCAGATCGGCTTCGGCCTGCGGCGCCAGCGGGGTTCGGCTGGCGTAGAGGATCGACATCCCAAATCCGTACCGCGCCCGCGCCGCGACCGCCTGCCCGATCCGCCCCATCCCGATGATGCCTAGCGTTTTGCCCGACACGCGCCGGCCCAGATGATGGGTCGGCCGCCAGCCGGTCCATTGGCCGGCGCGGAGCAGGCGCTCGCCTTCGCCCAGGCGTCGCATCGTCATCAGGATCAGGCCGAGCGTGAGGTCGGCCGTACAATCGGTCAGCACGCCGGGCGTGTTGGTGACCACGACGCCGACCGCGCGCGCGGCATCGAGATCGATCCGGTCGACACCGACGCCGTAGTTGGCAACGATGCGGACCCGTCGCCCGGGCGCAGCGAAGACCGCCGCCGGTACCGGGTCTGTCACCGTGGTGACCAGTCCGTCGAAGTCGCCGGCCCGCGCGACCAGTTCCTCGACCGCCACGCCGTCGTCGTCGCGGCTCCATTCCATCTGAAATCCGGCATCGAGCCGGGCTTCGACCGTGCGCGGCAAACGATGCAGACACCAGATCCTGGGACGATCCGTCACGTCACTTCCCTCCTCGCGATCGACCGGAGACGCGATATATTGGCGCGGTGAGTCAACTCCTCGATCGGCTCCGCACCGATGCCGTCGCAATTTACGCTGCTGCCGTGGCCGGGGTCGAACCGCGCCGGGCCGTGACGCGCGCCTTTGCGACCACCCCGCCGCCGAATCCGTCGCACATCATTGCGCTCGGAAAAGCTGCCTATCCGATGGCGGCGGCCGCGGTCCAGCACTTCGACCGGCTCGAGGTCCCGATTCAGGGTGGCCTCGTCGTTACCCCCGACGTCGGCGACAGCCCCGACCCCCGGCTGCGGCGCGTCACCGGCGATCATCCGGTTCCCGGTACCCGCTCCCGGGCCGCCGCTGCCGCGCTGCAGGATGCGCTTGCTGCGGTTAACCATCGCGACGAAGTCTGGGTGCTCATCTCGGGCGGAACCAGCAGTCTGGTCGGCGCCCCGGTGGACGGGATGTCCGAGATCGAGTACGACCTGCTGGTGCGCGCGCTCGCCCGCGCCGGTCTGCCCATTGCCGCGCTCAACCGCGCCCGGAAGCGGTTCTCGCGCTGGGGAGCCGGCCGCCTGGTATCCGCCGGACGGGGTGACCGGATCCGCGTCTTCCTGCTCTCGGACGTCCCCGGCGACGACCCGGCCGATATCGGTTCCGGACCCTGCGCACCAGACCCGAGTTCGGCCGCGGAAATCCTCGCGCTGCTCGACGCGTTAGGCAGCGAGGCCGGAGTCCCCGACGCGGCGCTCCGGTATCTCGAGCGCACCATCCGAGGCATCGTACCCGAAACACCGAAGCCGGGCGACCCGGTCTTCGAGCGCGTGACGACGCGTCTGGTGGGATCGAATGCCCTTGCGCTCGATCACGCCGAGGAGCGGGCGCGAGCGCTGGGCTACGAAGTCCGGCGGCATCCGACTCCGGTAACCGGCGAGGCGGGAACGGTCGGCCGCGAACTGATCCGGTCGATTCTGGCCGACGACCCGACGCCCGGCACCGCCTGGATCGGCGGCGGCGAAACCACGGTATCGCTTGGTCCGGATCATGGTCTCGGCGGGCGGTGCCAGGAGCTGGCGCTCGCGGCGGCCGGCGAGCTGGCTCCGTATCGCAATCGCCGCCGGGTCACCCTACTGGCCGGCGGCACCGACGGCCGCGACGGTCCAACCGATGCGGCGGGCGCCGTGGTCGACTCACGCACCTGGGACGCTATCCGGGAGGCCGGACTCGACCCCGACCGCGCCCTGGCTCGGCACGACGCCCACCCCGCCCTGACCGCCGCCGGGGCGCTGCTCCGCCCTGGCCTGACGGGCACGAACGTGATGGACGTCATGGTCGTACTGGTCGGCGATCGGCCGAACCTCAGAGCGGCAGGCGATCAGCCGGAAAGCGATAATCCGCACCAAGCAGGATCGTGAGGTCGACGCGACGGGTACTGTCGGCCTCGACCGTGACCCGCTTGGTCCCCATCAGCCGCGCAATCAGACGCCCGCGCTCCGGGTCCTGCCCGCGGCGCACCACGACGGTGGTCGAATCCGGCCGGCGATCGGTCGAACCGAAGTAGACGACGTCGACGCCCTGCTCCCGCAGCAGCCGGGTCACCTGCCGCGCCAGGCCTTCCCGGCCGGTGGCATTGATCACCTCGACGACCAGACCGCGCTGGACACCGCCCGCCTGCCCGACGAGCGCGACGCTCGAACGTGGCAACGGCGCACGCCCCTGCCGCGCTCCCAAGGCCCAGCGTCCGGCCAGGACGAGCGCGACAGCGAGCAGCGAACCTGCGACGATCAAACCGATGCGGCGAGATGATTCCATAGGCGGACGGTCGGCTCCGGGATGCCCCAACCCTCGCGCACAATATAGGCAACTCGGCGACGAACCACGTGGTGCCATGCGCCATCGGAATCCCTCAGGAGCCGTCGACGAGCGCATCTCCCTCCGCAACGACGAGCGGTTGCCCGGACTTGGCGCGCCTCACCCCCAACGCGGCGCTTCGTCGGGGTTGATCCCGAGCGTGAGCTTGGCACAGAGCTCGTGCGTCAGGAACGAATTGGCCGGGTGAATGCGACCGAGCCGAGCGTCGCGGAAGAGCTGCTCGAAGGGGCCCTTCTTGAAGATGCCGGCCCCGCCCGCCAGCTCGAACGCGCGATCGACCACTTTCCAGGCGCTCTCCACCGCGTGGTATTTCGCGGCGACGATTTTGATCACCCAGCCCACCCCGTGATCCACCCCGTCCGACCACTCCTGCGCCGTACGATCGAGATGCGGACCGATGCCCTCCAACTCGAGCACGATTTCCGCCACCGCATGCTGCACCTCGGCGTGATAGGCCATCGGCCGCGAGAGGCCGATCGACGTCTTTTTCGGCAGGTGCTCGACGATGAGATCGCGGGCTCGTTGGGCCAGGCCGTAATAGATGTTGCCGAATCCCAGCAGCGCCCAGGCGAACACGCCCAAAACGAATCCGTCGACCCCCGCGGCGCCTGCCGGCACTACCCGCGCGATGTACCGGTCGGGCACGAAGACCCCGTCGAGGATCGTGTCGTCGCTCCGGGTGGCGCGCATGCCCAGCACGTCCCAGCTCTCCTTGATGCTGTAGCCTTTGCTGTCGCGCGGCATGAAAGCGTGCACCACCTTGGGCGCACTCGGATCGCTGGTGTCGAGGCCGTGAATCCCGAGCATGGTCCAGACCGGCGTCAGGCTGCCGAACATCTTGTGACCGTAGAAGCAGTAGCCGCCTTCCACCCGCTCGGCGCGCGTGGTGGAAAGGAGGACCGGGATGTCGTTGCCACTCTCCGCATGACCGGCCGCGAAGACAGCGCCGTTCGCCGCCTCCTTGAGGAGCCATTCGAGCGACCGATCGCCGTTCCGCCACAGATCGGCCACCAGTCCGACCCAATAGAGATGCATGTTGACCGCGAGCGCCGTGGGCGCCGCGTAGTACCCCAACCGCCGTTGCTCCTGCGCCACCTGCGCCAGTGTATACCCTCGGCCACCCAACTCGCGCGGCACGGGCAACGTCAGGTAGCCCGCATCGCGAAGCTCCTCGAAGTCTTCGGTGAAGAATCGATTCTCGCGATCGTATCCGGCAGAGCGTTGCTGAAAACGCTCCAGCATCTCGACCGTGAAGGGGGACCGGTCGGAGGGCGAACCGCTCTGGGCGGCGGGCCGAGACGTCGAGGCGCTGTGGGCGGGTGGAGCGGCGGTGGGTTCCATCGGGCGTCTCCTCGAAGCTGCGGGTATCGGGAATTCGGGAATGGGACCGACAACCGGAAGGGTCGGTGATCCCGCTCATCGATAGAAGCCGGAAAAACGGCCGGATTGGCTCATCGGCGCCCGGCTCACCTGACGGATAAGGGGCGCACCGATCGCGGCGCGCCATGATCAGGATCTGCGCATGCACTGCACCTGCGTCATGTCCCAACGCGACGGCAGCCTCGCCGGGGATCGCGACAGCGCTGAAGTGCCGAGTCGGACCTGCTCCGCCGCCCGCTTTCGCACCACGCCACACATGCCTGTTCTGGGATGTAGCGGCTCAGTTGTTCCCTCGGATGCCAAGCTATATTATCTCGCGATGGGGGTTTTCGCGTTGCACCTGCCAATCCCCTCCTGGAAAACCATCCGATGCCGGATTCCGGAGATGTGACACAGCTGTTGGCCGCCATCGGCCACGGCGGCAAGGACGCACTCGACCGGCTCCTGCCGATCGTCTACGACGAGCTGCGGCACCTCGCCCGCCGCCAGCTGCGGTCGGAGCGTTCCGATCACACGCTGGCCACCAGCGATCTCGTCCATGAAGCCTACCTCAAGCTCGGCGGCCTCGATCACATCGAGTGGAAAAACCGCGCTCAGTTCTTCGCCATCGCCGCCCGGGCGATGCGGCGGGTCCTGGTAGACCACGCGCTTGCTCGGCAGGCGGCGAAGCGAGGGGGCGCGCGGCGCAAGGTGGCCCTCGAGGACGACATGTGGATCACCGACCAGCAGGCGGACCAGATGCTGGCACTCGATGAAGCGCTCACGGCGATGGAGCGAACCAATGAGCGCCTGGTCCGGATCGTCGAGTGCCGCTACTTCGCGGGCCTGACGATCGAGGAGACGGCCGAACTGCTGGGCATCTCACCCGCCACGGTCAAGCGCGACTGGTTGCTCGCCAGAGCGTGGCTCAACCGCGAGTGCTCGGCGTGAGCGACTCGGCGGCCCGGCGGCTCTGGCTCGCACTCGGGCGCCTGATCGGCCGGCCCGCACCGCGGGCCCCCGCTCCCGCCTGGCCGGACGTCGAGCGCGTCTTTGCCGCCGCTGCCGAGCTTACGCCCGACGAACGAACCGACTTTCTCGAGCGCGCCTGCCGCAACGAGCCCGGCCTCCGCGATGAAGTCGTCTCGCTGCTCGCCGCGCACGACCGGGCCAGCCTGCTCGACGGGTCCGCCGCGGAGCTGGCGACGTCACTCGCGCCATCTGCCACCTCCGCCGAACCGACCCAGCCGGGGCCGTATCGCATCGCGCGCTACGAGATGCTCGGGAAGCTGGCCGGCGGGGGAATGGGCGTCGTGTACCGGGCCCGCGACCGCCAGCTCGACCGCCTGGTCGCTCTCAAGTTCCTTCCGTTTCACCTGGGCGCCGACCCGCGCGCCGCGGAGCGATTCCGGCTGGAGGCGCAGGCGGCCGCGGCGCTCGACCATCCGAACGTCTGCACGATCTATGAGATCGGCGAGACCGACGAAGGCCAGCTCTACCTCGCGATGCCGTACTACGAGGGCGAGACACTGCACCAGCGGATCGCTGCCGGTCCCCTTCCCGCCGAGCAGGCGGCCGACATCGCGCGGCAGGTGGCGCGCGGCCTGGCCGCGGCACACGCGCGCGGGATCATCCATCGCGACATCAAGCCCGCGAATCTGATGCTCACCGCCGGCGGGCTGGTCAAGATCGTGGACTTCGGGGTGGCAAAGCTGATGGATGTCAGCGTCACGAACCCGGACACCACGCCCGGCACGCCGGCCTACATGAGCCCGGAGCAGGCCCGCGGCGACGCAATCGACGAGCGCACAGATCTCTGGTCGCTCGGTGTGGTGCTGTACGAAATGCTCGCGGGACGCCGCCCGTTCGTCGCACCATCCGACCGGGCACTCCTCGACGCCATCATCAGCGCCGATCCGGTACCGCTCGGCGCTGCGCAGCCGGGCGTCCCGCTCACACTCGAGCAGATGACGATGCGGGCGCTCGCGAAGGCACCCGGAGAGCGCTTCCCAAGCGCCGCCGCGATGGCCGATGCGCTCGAAACCGCCGGCGCGCCGACCACCGGGGCCGACTCGATGCGAAGCAAGCGACCTATCGCTGAAGCAACCGATGCTCCAAACAGCCCGCCTGCGGAAACGCCTCCCGACGGAGACCGACGCCAGCTCACCATCGTTGCCGCCGTGCTCTCGGGATTCGACGCCCTGGTGGAGACCCTGGTCCCTGCCGAGGTAGACGCCGTGATGGCCCGCGTCCACGAGGATGCAGCGCTGGTGGCGACCCGGCACGGCGGGTATCTCGACCACCAGGCCGGCGCCGAGTTGACGATGCTCTTCGGGATTCCGGTGGTGCAGGAAGACGACGCCGTCCGTGCCGTCCGCGCCGCGCGCGAACTCAGCCTCCGGGTGTCCGAGCTGAGCCGCCAGGTGGAAGGCCGAGGCGGGCCGCCTCTCGCGCTCCACAGCGGGATCGACACCGGGCGCGTGGTGGCGCATCCGGGCGGACCCGACGGCCGCACCTATCGAATCGTCGGCCCGCCGGCACAACTCGCCGCGCGCCTGGCCGACGAGGCTCCGCCTGGTGCGCTCTGGATCACGCCGGAGTGCCATCATCTGATTGCGCCGTTCTTCGAGACCGTGGCGGAACCTCCGCTCGCCGTCCGCGACCGCAAGCACACCCTGGTACCCCATCGGGTGATCGGAGAGTCCGGGCTCCGCACCCGCATGGAAGCTGCGGAGAAGATCGGTCTCACCGCCTACACGGGGCGTGAGACGGAACTGGCGGCGTTGCGCCGATCGCTGGCTGCAGCGCAGGGCGGCGAGGGCCAGATCGTCCTCATCATGGGCGAGCCGGGCATGGGCAAGAGCCGGCTTCTCTACGAGCTGCACCAGCAGCTGGACGACCGGGAGGCGACCGTGCTGACCGGCCGATGCCAATCGTACGGGAGCGCGGCCGCCTATCTGCCCTTCATCGACATCCTGCGCAGCGCCATCGGCCTGGGCGACACGGAGGTCTCGCCCGAGCAAGCCGTTGGGAGAATCCGGGAGCTGGCAGCCGAGCTGGAGGAGTTTCTCCCGCTCTACCTCCACCTGCTCTCTATTCGGAGCCCCCGCCACCCGGTGCCCAAGCACCTCCAGGGCGACGCGCTTCGGCTTGCCACGCAGGACGCCCTGGTCGAGTTCCTCACCGCGAGCGCGGCGACTCGGCCGTTGGTGTTGCTCCTCGAGGATTGGCACTGGGCGGACGACGCGTCGCACGCGGTGCTGAAAGGTCTCGCCGATGTGGTCTCGGGCTACCCTATCCTGGTACTCGTCACCAGCCGGCCGGGCTACGGCGTGGCGTTGGGCGACCCGAGCTTGCATACCACAATCGCACTCCGTCCGCTCGAGCCCGAGGCCACGACGACGCTACTACGTTCACTCCTCTGCATCGACCATTTCCCGGACGAACTCGGAGCCCTGCTGCACGAGCGCACCGGCGGCAACCCCTTCTTCCTGGAAGAGATCTGCCAGGCCCTGCTCGAGGACGGCTCGATCCGCGTAGACGGCGCTGCTGCGCGGCTGGCAGGACCGCTCGAGACGCTCGACCTTCCCGACTCCGTCCAGGCGGTAATCCGCGCCCGGCTCGACCGGATCGATCGAAGCGCGCGGGGCGTATTGCGTCTCGCCTCGGTGGTGGGACGGGAGTTCACCCGCGGTGTCCTCGATCTCGCCACGGTCGAGCGGGAGTCGGTGCCCGCAGCGCTGGACACGCTCACGGCGGCCGGTGTGATCCAGCAGACGCGGGGCGGCCGAGAGCCGGTCTATCGGTTCAAGCACATCCTGACCCAGGAGGTTGCGTACGGCAGCCTGCTGGAGCACCAGCGGCGCGAGCTGCATGGCAAGGTGGGCACGGTCATCGAGACGCTGTACGAGCATCAGCCCGAGGAGCATCTGGAGCGGCTGGCGCACCACTTCAGCCGCGCCGAGGTGTGGGAGAAAGCGGTCCGCTACGGGCTCCGCGCCGCGGAACGGACCAGCCAGCTGGCGCAGTTTCCCGAAGCGCTCCAGATCCTCGAGCGCACTCAGCGCTGGCTGGCCAAGCTGCCGCGCGGGTCCGAACGGCGCAACGTGCAGATCGACCTTCTGCTCCGTCAGGAACGCCTCTGCGAAACCTTGGGCCATCGCGCCCGGCAACAGCAGCTGATCGACGAGCTGATCGCGCTGCTCGAGCCCGAGCGGGACCAGGATCGGCTGGCCGAGACATATCTTCGCCAGGGCGATCTCTACACCCTGCTCCGCCGGTTCGACGAGGCCGAAGCCGCGCTCGAACGCTCCCTCCGAATCCGCCGCGCGCTGAGCGACCCCGTCGGCGAGCGTAACACGCTCCGGAGCCTCGGCTTGCTGCGCTGGCACGAGGAGCGGAACGAGGACGCGCTCGCGCTGGTCGAGCAGACCCTCCGGATCGACCGCCAGCGGCAGGACATCGTCGGCCTGGTGGGCGACCTCACCAATCTCGGCGCGATCCTCAGGTCGCTTGGTCGGCACGAATCGGCCCAGGCCGCGCTCGAGGAAGCACTCGGCTACTCGGAAGACGCGACGGCAGGCGAGGCGGGATCAGTCGAGGACGAGATCTCGATCAAGCGGGTCTATGCGTTGCACCACCTGGCCAACATCCATCGCGAGCGGGGCGACCGCACCCTGGCCCTCGCCTGCCTCCATCGCGCGGGCGAAACCGCGCTCGAGAAGCGGCTCCCGATCCAACTCTCCTATCACTACACCTCCGTTGCGCACGTCCACCTGCTCGACGGCGACATCGGGGAGAGCCTGCGATACTATCAGGAAGCGGTCGACCTGACCCGCAAGGCAAAGTACGCCCCCGGGCTGGCCCAGTCGCTGCGGATCCAGGGCGAAGTCCTGCTCGGCCTGGGACGCGCCGGCGCCGCGGCGGGAAGTCTGGACGAGGCAGCCGGCGTGTTTGCCCAGCTCAAAGACGCCGAGAATGAAGCCCTGGTCTGGGGCAAGGTCGCCGCCGCGCGGGAGCAGTTGGGAGACAGCGCTGGAGCAATGACCGCCTGGAGTAAGGCAGCCGCGCTCTCCCGGCAGGTCCGCAATCGGGCCGGCGAACTGGAGGCACTGGAAGGGCTCGGCAGAAATACCCGCCGTCAGTTGCCGGAGCCGTCGCTCGCACTGCCGCACTACCATAGCGCGCTCGAACTGGCGCTCGCGCTGGGCGACCGGCCTGCCGAAGGACGGCTGCGCAACACGATCGGGATCCTCGAGTGGAGCCGGCGGGAATACGCCGCCGCCCTCGAACAATACGAGCGCGCGCTCGCCGTGTATCGCGACGGCGACGACCCGGCGCACACCGGGCTGATCCTCAACAGCATCGGCGTCACCCTCTCGGCGATGGAGCGGTGGGACCAGGCCCGTGAGCGGCTGGACGAAGCGGTCCTGGTGAATCAGCGCTCGGGCGAACGCCTCCTCGAAGCCCATGCGCTCGCCGCGCTCGGCGATGTCCTGATCGAACAAGGAAATGTCCGGCGGGCGGAGGAGTGCTATGGCCGCTCGCTCGAACTCCGCCGCGCCCTCGGCGACCGCCGCGGCGAGGGCTGGATGCTCCATGCGCTCGCGAAGACCGGCCTGATGGACGGCCGGACCGAACAGGCGGCGGAACGGTTGGAACAGGCAGGGCTGATCGCGAACGAATCCGAAGACGCGGAACTAACCGTCGCATGCGAGCGACTGCGCCGTATCTCCACCTGGTGACCCTGAGCGAGGAGGGATCATGACCCGCTACATCATCGAACGGACCGTCGGCAGCCTGACACGCGAGGAACTCGAAGCAGCCGGGCGAAAATCCAACGCGGTGATCAGCGAGATGCCGGGCGTCGTATGGATCCGCAGCTATGTGTCCGATACGGAGGGAAAGATCTACTGCGAGTATGACGCGCCGGACCGGAAATCGGTTCTGGAGCACGCCAGGCGCGCAGGGCTCCCGGTCGATCGGATCTCGGAAGTGACCCTCGAGATCAACCCCACGATGTTCCGATAGCCGATCCCGCTCGTTCCGAATCCGCCGGCACCACGATACACGGTGGCGCCGGCGGACTCCGGCTGCAGCTCAGCGCGCCGGTACGGCGTACGCGATGCCGTCGGGCCCCACCCCCGCCGCAAACCGCCGGCGCACCGTGTGGGCGCGGAGATCTATCTCGGCCACCTCGCCCGCGCCCGCCAGCGTGATCCATGCCACCGAACCGTCCGGCGCGATTGCGACACCCATCGGCCCGCCGCTCACCGGCATGGTGGCCAGCTTGGCACGGGTCTTCGCGTCGATCACCTGGACTTCGTCCTGCTGCGGATTCGTGACGATCGCGGTGGCGCCGTCGGGCGTGAAGCCGATCCGGTACGGGAACCCACTCGTCTGCAGCGAATCGATCACCTGCCAGCGAGCCAGATCGACGACGTACACTTTGCCGGTGTTGTTGCTGCCCAGCCAGGCCTGATCGTTGGCCGGGGTGATGTTGATCGCCTCGGTCATGGTGCCCACCTTGAGCACCCTGGGCTCGCCCGGCGTCTCGAGATCGACGGCGCTCAGCGTACCAGGCGTGATGTTGGCGGTATACCCCCGCTTCCCGTCGCGCGAGACCGCCACCATGTGGCTCAGCGCCTGCCCGGTGGGCACCGTGCGCGTGATGGCGCCACGGGCGGCGTCGACGAGCACGACCGACTGGCTCGCTTCGGATGAGATCGCGACCGTGACGTTGTCGGGAAGGAACCAGACCCCGTGCGGACGCGGGTTGGCGGGCAGCGGGATCGTGCGCGCCACGGTCAGGGTTCGCAGGTCCACGACCGTGAGCGACGAACCGGGCGTCTGGGCCCCGTAGTCGGTGACCACCGCCCAACGTCCATCGGCGGAGGCAGCCACCTCATGCGGTCCGTTCCCGGTGGGCAGCGTCGCCAGAATCTTCCCGGAGGTGAGCGCCACCACGGAGACGGTGCTGGCAGGCTTGTTGACGACGACGAGCACCGGTCCGGCGGGTTGCGGGGTCGCGGCGGTCACCATCGTGAGAGCGGCGGCGAGGAGGATCATGAGCTTTCCCGAGAGTGCGAGTGAGTTCGGACCCGGCTGCCCGGAACTAGGCGTCAGACCGGAACGATACTTCTCCTTACGGGCAATGGCCCTCCCTGGTGTCGCCGGGGGGTCTGGCGACGTCACGCGCTCCCGCCATGTCCTGCTACCCTCGGACGACGCGAGCAACTGAGGCGAGCGCAGCCGAGATGATCAAGCCGAGCCGCCACGCGCTCCTACCATGTCCTGCTGTCCTCGGACGACGCGAGCAACTGAGGCGAGCGCGACCGAGAGGATCAGGCCGATGCGGTGAGATGATTCCAGAGACGGACGGTCGGTTCGGGAATGCTCCAACCCTCGCGCACGATGTAGGCAAGCCGGCGCCGAACCACCTCGCGAAAGACACCATCGGGATCGGCCGGGAATCGCTCGGCCAGCGCCGCCCGCTCAGCGCGATCGAACGACCGCCCCGGTTCGAGAAAGTCCGCCGCATAGAGCACTCGGCCAACCAGCTCCCAGTCCGCATAGCCGACCGAGTGATAGCGAACGGCATCGAGAATGCCCCGGTCGCGCTCACCCTCCCGCTCGGCCCGATGAGCGGCAGCGGGACCATGCAGCACCTCGGGCAACAGAACCCCGGCTCCGTCTCCACCTTCGTTGATCAGAACCGACGGGTCCGCATCGCGAAGCGCATCATGCAGCCAGACGGCGCGCAGCCAGCGGAGGCGTTCGCCCGGATCGATGCGCATCGCATCGGCCCAGCTTTCGACTAGATCCGAGACTCGCCGAATGTGCTCCAGGCGCCGTTCGCCGACGCAAGCCCAGGGAGGAAGACGCGGATCGGTAGCGGTGTGATACATCAGAGACGATCCAGCGGGCGACCCAACGCCGCGTTGTCGATCAGCCGAGTGGTCCCGACCCGCGCGGCGATCAGCACGACGGACGCTTGGTCGGCACGTTTCGGTTGCTGCAGCGTGGCCGGATCTACCACCGCGACATAGTCGACCACGATCCCCTGGCCCGCCTCGAGTACGCCTCGGCCGAGTACTTCGAGCCGTCCAGGGTCGGATTCCCCTGCCTCCCATGCCCGCTGCATCTCGCGGAGCGCGGCAGAGAGGCGGCGGGCTTCGATCCGATCGGCCGGTGTCAGGTACACATTCCGGCTGCTCAGCGCCAGGCCGTCGGCTTCGCGAACCGTCGGCGCCACGATCAGTTCGATCGGCCAGTTCAGATCCCGAATCATCCGGCCGATCACGGTGACCTGTTGAAAATCCTTCTGGCCGAAGACCGCCACGTCGGGGCCGACTTGATTGAACAGCTTGGCCACCACCGTCAGCACGCCGGCAAAGTGCGCGGGACGGGCCGCACCGTCCCAATACGTGGCAAGCACACCCGGTTCGACGGTAACCTGCACCGAGTCGGGGTACATCTCCTCGACGCTCGGTGCGTAAAGCAGGTCGACGCCACGTTCCTCGAGCAGCGCCCGATCCCGTTCGAGGTTGCGCGGGTACCGAGCCAGGTCTTCGGTCGGTCCGAATTGGAGCGGGTTGACGAACACGCTCGCCACCACCCGGGCGGTCCGCCCTCGCGCCGCGTCGACCAGCGCCAGGTGCCCCTCGTGGAGCGCCCCCATCGTCGGTACCAATGCCACGCGTTCGCCGCGGGCGCGCCATCCGCCGACCGCGTCTCGAAGCTGTGCGATGGTCCGAACCAGTTCCACGATTCAGGTCTCCACCGCGAAATGGCGCGCCAGCTGTTTGAGATCCGCCGCCACCCGCTGCAGTTCGCTCAACGCGGCCTCGAGGTCGGCCTGGCCATGCGTCGCTTCGCCAGCCTGGCGCGCCAGCGACTCCGTTTCGCCGCGCATGCGCACCGCGGCCTCCGCGAGTTGCCGGATCTGATCGGCCAGCCGCCGGCTGCCCTGCTCCTGTTCCGCTTCCGATTCGGCAATGGCGCGGGCATGCTCACCGGCCTCGATGGTTGCATGGACGATGGCATCGAGAGCGCGGGCCGCCTCGGTGCTCATCTGTCCGACGCCGGCGACCAGTTCCTGCCCGCGAGCCATCTGCTCGCCGATGCCCGCCGTTTTCCGGACGATATCCGACACCAGGCGGCCAGCTTCTTCGCTGGTGTGACCGCTCTGGATAGCCAGCTTCTGGATTTCCTGGGCCACGACGGCAAACCCGCGCCCGCCGTCGCCGGCCCGGGTGGCCTCGATCGAGGCATTGAGCGCAATCAGGTTGGTCAATTCGGCAAGTTCCTGGATCGAGTCAAGCAGGCCCTGGATGCGAGTGTTCGTCTCGCCGAGCGAGGCCACCTGGCGCGAACTATCGGCGACGAAGCCCTGCACCTGGAGCAGGCGTTCGATGGCTTCTTCGATTCCCGAACGATGCTTGGCGGCGTCTCCGGCAGCGCGTTGACTGATCCGCGCCGCCCGGGCGCCGGCCGAGGCTGCCCGCTCGGCGCGCGAGGAGAGCTGGGTGGTCGCATCGAGCCCGGTCCGGGCAAACGCTTCCTGGGTTGCGGCCTCCCGGCGCATGTTCTCGGACGCCGTGGCCAGCGCATTGGCCGACGCGCGAAGCGAATTGACGGCCCGGGCCAGGGCCTGTGACTGCGAGCCGATCTGATCGACGGTATCGAACAGCGGCCGGCGCAATTCGGCAATATGGATGGCCGTGGAAATCTGCGTGGCAATCGCGGCGATGGCCGAAAGGTCGCGAGAGCGATAATGATAGCGTTTGTGGTGCTCGAGCTCCAAGGTGCCAAGCGACTGATCGGCAAACCGGAGCGGATGAATCACGATCGACCGGATCTCCGGCGACGTGGTGAGCCCGGGACGCTGACGCGTATCGTCGATGATGGCCGCTTCTCCGGTGTCGACCACCTGCCGCCGCACCGCATTGAGACCGGCATCGGGAGCCCGCCGCCCCGGTCGACCGTTCTCGGCGCGATATGCGAGCACCGGCTCAGTGGCGCCTCGATAGACCCGAAAGTCGCCCCAATCGAGGAGGCGATTGGCGAGTTCTTCCAACTGCTCGAACGACAGGCGCAGGCTGACGTTGCTCGTGATGGTCGACTGCATCATATGGACCTTGTTGAGGTCCTCGGCCGCAATGGCCTCCTCCAGCAGTAACCGGGTCAGATACCCGAGCACACCAAGGGCAACCGCAACGGGAATCCAGCCGATGGGTGACAACGCGGCAATGGCCCAGACGACCACCGCCGTGGCCAGCACCGTCACCAGGAACGAGACCACTTCCCAGCGCAGCAGGAACGACCGATCCTCCTGCGTCAGCTTGTTGCGCAGCAGGAGCGAGAAGTAGAACAGGAGCCGGCTGGCAAAGAAGTACGCCGCGCAGAGCGCCGCGGCGGCGGGGAGGAACTCGAGGTGGATCGCCGTGAGCCCGGTGGATTCGAGCACCAGGGCGTAGAAGCCGAAACCCACTGCAAAGGCAATGACTTCCCGCCCCGCGTTGACCAGCGCCGCCCAGGCCGTCTTCCGAAGCACGGCCCAGTCGGTGAGCAACACCCCGGCAAACAAACCGAGCACCGCGGTCGACGGCGCGGCGGCAACCGCGGCCACCAGCGCCGCTACTCCGGTTTGCGTCAGATAGGAGAACTTGCTGAGCCGAACCGGCGCCGATCGCAGCACCAACAAGCTCAGGGCGACCGCCAGCGCAACCAGTGGCGCGTCGAACCAGCGCGGATCGAGCACCAGCATGGCCGCCACCGTGGCAGTGCCCAAATACGCCAGAGCCCTGGCGTATCCGCGCGCGACCGTTTCGATGTCGGCGGCCATCGACTACTCAGACGAAGAAGTCGCCGGGCACGAGCCCGTAGCGATCAGGACTCGTCACCTTCACGATCGAGCGAACGAAGTTGCCGGCGGCATCGACGTCCTGCAGATCCACGGCGAGCCCGGGCGGCGGAACGACACCTCCATTGGCGTCGATCGCGATCCGCACTTCGGGACGATTCAGCTGATCGCGATCGGTCACGGTCGACGCCACGATACCGACTTCGAAGGTATCGAGAATGACGCAGGTCCCGATCGGATACACCCCGATCAGATTGATCAGCGCCTTGACGATCATCGGGTCGTAGCCGCGCCGCGGGTTGCTCCACATCTCCTTGAGAACCTGGTCCGGCTCGATCGGCGTGGTCTGGTAGCTGCGCCGCGTCGTGGCGGCATCGAAACCGTCGGCCACCGCGACGATCCGCGAGAAGAGACCGAGCGCCCGCGGCCGAACGATGCGCGGATATCCCGACAGGTCGATCTTCATATGATGCTCGTAGGCGACCAGGATCGGCCGGTACGGTATCTCGTCATATCCGCGGAGGCTGAACAACGTCATGGCGCCGCGCCAGGGATGCGCCTGCATTTCACGCCACTCGAACTCTTCCAGGCCCGTCGTCTTGTTGGTGATCTCGATCGGCACCCGCGCCTTGCCGATGTCGTGCAGCAGCGCCGTCATGCCCAGATCGTAGAGCTGCAGCTTGCTGAACCCGATCTTTCGCCCCAGGGCCACGGCAAAGATGCAGACGTTGACCGAATGCATGAAGGTGTATTCGTCATAGTCGCGGAGTGTGGTCAGGCCGATGATCGAGGTCTCGTTGTTGAGGACCTGGTCGACGATCATCTGCACTGCCCGCTTGACCTTCTTGAGGCTCGACGTCCGCCCCATTCGGATCGAGTTGACGACCTCCTTGGTAACGGCCACGCCCTGCGCGTAGGTGCGTTTGGCGACTTCCTTGGCCTCCTGCTCGCCCCCGATGTCTTCCGACGCTTCGGCGCTCGGTTCGAGTTCGAGGTTCGGCAGCGCCGCGCCCGACATCCGCTCGAGCAGCATGACGTAGCGATCGTCCGCCGGCTGCGCAGCGAGGTGGAGCATGATGCTCAGGAAGGCGAGCCACTCGCGCCGCTCGATCCCACCGTGAACTCGCAGGACCCCGATGTCGAAGGCTCGCAGGATCGACACGACGCCGCTGAACGCCGCAAAGTTGTCGAGTTCGAGCCGCAACCGGACGCCGTTCAGGAACATGAAGTCGCCGGAGAGGCGGAGCTCGATTTCCTGTTCCGAGGCAACGAACGCCGTTGCCTGCGCCTGCAGCTCGTCGAGTGACTTTTGCACGGTCGCGTTCTCGACCGGGTACAGCTTGAGCGACCGTAACGCCGAATGCAACGCGAGCAACAAGCCCCGGCCCGAGGATCGGATGAACCCTTCGTCGCCGGCTTCGCGCCCGCCCGGGCGGGTCCGATTCTCGTCGCCCGTCACGCGTCCCACTCCCGCAGCGCTCGCGTCACTGCATTCCGCACCGACAGTTCCTTGTCGGCCGCTACCCGTTCGAGGACGTCTCGCGCTTCGGCGGTTTTGATCCTGGCAATGGCATAGGCGGCGCAGGTTCGCGTGTCCGGCGACTCCTTACGACGGAACATACCCTTCGGCTCGAGAATTTCCGCGAGCATCGGCAACCCCTTCGGCCCGGCAACCACCGCAAACGCTTCGAAGAACTGACGCCGCTCGGCGCGCTCGAGTTCATGCGGCCCTTTGCCCTGCACCACCGCTTCGAGACGCTTGAGCGCACCCTTGTAGCCGCGATTCGCAACGATCCCGACCGCCGCCAGCCGCACGGACCGATCGGCATCGTCGACCCCGCGCTCGAGCAGCGAGAGAGCACCGGGCGTGCCCAGCTGGCCCAGCGTTTCTACCGCGGCCAGCCGAACGGCCGGATCCTGATGACCCACCAGATCGCCCAGCGCGCCGATGGCGGGCTGCAGTTCGATCCGCCGCACGATCCCGATCGCGCCCGTCAGGGCCGCGAAGTCGCGCCGGCGAAGCAACCCGAGAAACTCATCGATATGGCCCCGAACGATCCGATCGGCCGCCTGCTCCAGGATGTTGCGAGCCCGCTCGTTGCGCACGCCGCCCAGATGGACCAGCAGCGGTTCGAGCGCCGGCACCCGCAATTCTTTGAGCAGCTCGGTCATGTCTTCGTCCTGGACCGAACCCACGGCTTCGTCCACCGCCTGCAGCATCTGGGCGAGCAAGGCCGGTTCGCTGAGCCGATTCTCGAACGAGTCCAGCTTGCCGCGGACCGCCGGGTCGATGGCCGCAACCCGATGTCCGATCAGCCGCAGTTCCCGCAACAGCCACGCCACGACTCGGAACTCGCCGCGGTTGAGGAGATTGGGAAAGACCGACTCGAGCACCGAGATGACCTCTTCGCGCACGGCGGTGTTGACCTGCAATTCGAAGATGTCGAGCAGCGCCGAGAGCGCCGAGGTGCGGATGTCGCGCTCGTACTCCTCGTCGACCTGACGCTTGAGCGCGTTGATCTCGACTTCATCGAGGAAGTACAGAGTCGAGTCGAACTCGTCGAGATCGACGATTCCCGGGCCGATCGAGCCCAGTTCATCGCGAATCCGCTGCTGGGTCTGGGTCTGCTGATAGGGATCCGGACCGATACCCATCTCGATTGCCTGCGGATCGAGCACCGTGAGCGTTTCCGTCACGATCTCGGCAAACCGGTAGTCGAGGAAGGTGTAGTCGTGCTCCCAGAGCAGCGTCAGGAGGTCGTCGCCCGCATCGGGCGCCAGCAGCCGGGCACGAACGATGGTCTGCAGAAAGACCGCCAGCTCCTCATCCTCGACACCGGGGCGTAAAACCAGCAACCGGAGTCCGTCTTTATAGAGACTCCATGCAAAGCTCTCGGTCCGAATCGGCTGGTGATAGACCACCTGGTCTTCCCAGACCAGATCGGTTTCGACCACCTTGAGCGTCAGGGACGCAACGTTGGCCCAGATCGGATTGAAAGCGGCGCGCAACGCGTCGATCGAACGCTGATAGATGGGGTTGTTGGGGAGATACATCTGGAACGCCCGCACCGCCTTGACGACGGTTCGGATCAGTTCCTCGACCTGCTGTGGCGGGAGCGGAAGATCGAGATCTCCCGCGGAGCGGACAGCATCCGTCAGGCGGCCCCCCAAAGGCAACGCGTCGTCGATGGCATCTGGTACCCGCCGGCCGGCACCCCCGTGCCCGGACAGCGATCAGCACAAGATAATAAGCCGCCAATGGCATGCCGAACCGATCGGGACGGCTTGCGCTTCGGTACCCGTTCGGGTACTTTGGCATTGTTTCGGGTCTCCGAAACTGCGGCCGACCTCCGGAGGACCAATTATGGCGCTGACACGACGCCAGCGGGAAATCCTGACCTACCTCGAGCAGCACATTCGCCAGTATGGCTATGCGCCAAGTTTCGAGGAAATCGCCGAGCAGTTTGCCTTCCAGTCACTGGCGACGGTGCACGAGCACCTGACCAATCTCGAACGCAAAGGGTACATCCGGCGCACCTATAACGAGAGTCGGTCCATCGAAGTCCTGCCGCCCAAAGGCGCAGCCGGAGCGACCGAAATCCCGCTCCTGGGCCTGGTCGCCGCCGGCTTGCCGATCGAGGCAGCCGTGCATGGTGAAATGGTGTCGGTGCCCGATCAGATGTTGAGCCGCCGAGGACCGAATTACGCTCTCCGGGTCCGGGGCAACTCGATGATCGATGATCACGTCATCGACGGCGACCTCGTCGTGGTTCACGGACGGCAAACCGCCGATAACGGAGAAATGGTCATTGCGCTGGTCAACGGCGCCGAGGCCACAGTCAAACGGTACTACCGGGAAAGCGGCGGCTGGGTCCGGCTCCAGCCAGCCAACGCGACCATGCAGCCGATTCGGGTGCCGGAAAGCGACGTCATGGTTCAGGGTGTGGTGGTCGGGGTCATTCGGAAGTACTGATTCTCCGCCGCCGGATCATCAGGTGCCCCGTGGTCGGCTGGCTGGCCGATCGCGGGGTTTTTCGTCGCCAGGACCCCGGTTTTCCGGACCACACCCGGCTTTGTTTCCCCCCTGTCTTGCGCTACATTAATGACGATGCCGCGAACGTTTCTCGCGACGCTCCAATTCGACGGCACCGACTTCGTCGGCTGGCAACGTCAGCGAGAAGGACGCGCGGTACAGACCGAGCTGGAGGCGGTACTCCAGCGGCTCGCGGGCCAACCGGTGCGCGTGCACGCGGCAGGCCGAACCGACGCCGGGGTCCACGCTTTGGGAATGGCGATCAGCTTCGCTCTCCCGGATCGCTGGACCCCGGCTGCGTTAGAGCGAGCCATGAACGCGCTGGCGCCCCGCGACTGTTTCGTGACCGCGGTCCGGGAAGCACGTGAAGGGTTTCATGCCCGGCGCTCGGCGACCGAACGACGGTATCGATATCAGATCGGCACCGATCGCCTGGCCCGATCCCCGTTCCGGCGGCCTTATGAATGGGCCTTGGGGATCCCGCTCGACCTCGCGCTATTGCGAACCTGCGCGAGTCGCTTGCCGGGCGAACATGATTTCGCCGCCCTTTCGGTTCTGCGGTCGCATCCGCCGCACACGCGATGCGAGATCCGCCAGGCCGAATGGACCGAGCGCCCGGATGGAGCCGGGGTGACGTTTGCCATCGCTGCCAACCGCTTCCTGCACCACATGGTGCGCATGCTGGTCGGCACGTCGGTGGATATCGCACTCGGACGCCGACCGCTCGACGATCTCGACCGGCTGCTGGCTCGGGCCGCCGACGTCCGGACCAGTCCGCCGGCGCCGGCCGAGGGTCTCTACTTCGTAACCGCGGTGTATTCAGAGGAATGGTTCGCGCCTCCCTTCGCTTCCTGATCGCGTCCCTGCTGCTCGCAGGCGCCTTCGTGGCGTGCTCCGATCGGCAACAGGATGCTGCCCCGCTCGGCGACCAGGCCAGTGCCCAGCGAGCGGCGACGTCTTCGTCGTCCATCGACACCAGCCGTAAAACCGCGATCGTCGATGCGGTGACGCGGGTCGCTCCTTCGGTCGTCTCGATCAGCGTGCTCTCGCGGCGCCGCGTGGCCGCCGGCGAGCCGAGCGATTTCTTCTCCTTCTTCGTGCCGCAGACGACCGAACGAACCGTTCAGGGTTACGGCACCGGCTTCGTCGCCAAGCCGAACGGGATCATCGTCACCAACCAGCATGTGGTCGAAGGCGCCGACTCGATTACGGTATCGCTGCCCGACGGCACCGACCTGCCCGCCACGCTGCTGGGTGAAGATCCGACCACCGACATTGCGGTGCTCAAGGTCGATCAGACGCTGCCCGCAGTCCAGATCGGACGCAGTACCGACCTGATGATCGGCGAGTGGGTCGTGGCGCTGGGTAATCCCTACACCTATCTGCTTGGCAACGCCGAGCCGACCGTGACGGCGGGGGTCGTCAGCGCGCTCGGTCGGAACGTGCTGCCGAACAACACCCTGTCCGGCCTCTATCTGGACATGATTCAGACCGACGCCGCGATCAACCAGGGTAACTCGGGCGGCCCGCTGACCAATTCGCTTGGCGAAGTGGTCGGCGTCAACTCGTTCATCCTCTCGACCACCGCCGGCTCGACCGGAATCGGCTTTGCCATTCCGATCGAACGGGTGATCCGGGTAGCCGATGAAATCATCCGGAACGGCGCAGTTCGGCGGGCCTGGACCGGTCTTACGGTGGGCGACGCCTCGACCATGCGCGACTGGAAGCGGTCGGGCGGCGTGCGCGTCGTGGATGTGACGGCGGACGGCCCCGCGGCCAAGGCCGGTATCGAGCCGGGGGCGGTGCTGGTCGAAGCGAACGGTCGCCAGCTCCGCAACTATCTCGATTGGGAAGCCGTCAAGCTCGACCTCCACGTCGGCGACACCGTCTCGCTGCGCTTCAAGCGCGGCGCGGCCGCGGCGCTCGAAACACGTCGGATCGTCACGGGCGACTTGCCCAGCGTCACCGCCGCCAAAGTCAGCGTGATCCGCGGTCTCGAGCTGATCACCGTCAACCCGAGCGTGATGGCGGAACGCCGGCTCCGCCGCGACCGGGGTGCGCTGATCTACCGGATTACTCCGGAAGTCAGCCGGGCCACCGGGCTGATGGAAGGCGATGTCCTGATCGCCATCAACCGGACCGAAGTCCGGACGGCAGCGCAGGTAGCAGGCATGCTCGAGTCGATGGGCTCGAATGCGCTGTTCCGGATCTTCTTCGAACGGGCCGGCGCCTACTCTTACGTGGATCTTTCGTTCCGATGACCGAGCCCCGCTACAACTCCCCGTTGGGAACCCGATACGCCTCGCCCGCGATGCAACTCCTGTGGAGCGAGCGATACAAAGTCGGGCTCTGGCGCCGGATCTGGCTGGCCCTGGCTGAAGCGGAGCGGGAGCTGGGCATCGCGATTCCCGACGAGGCGCTGGAACAGATTCGGGCCCATCTCGACGACTGCGATCTGGCTCAGGCGGCCCAATTCGAACGACGGTTCCGCCACGACGTGATGGCGCACGTACATGCGCTGGGTGAGCAGGCTCCGGCAGCACGGCCGTTCATCCACCTGGGTGCCACCAGCGCCTTCGTGACCGACAACGCGGACATGATGGTGATGCGGGACGGCCTGCGCCTCCTCTTGGGTCGCCTAGTGGCGCTGGGACGCGCCCTGGCCGGCTTTGCGGAGCGCTACGCTTCCCTGCCCTGTCTGGCCTACACCCACTTCCAGCCTGCGCAGCTCACGACGGTCGGCAAGCGGGCCACCCTGTGGGCCCAGGACATCGCGCTGGACATCGAAGAAATGCTCCATCGGCTGGAGGCGCTGCGCACTCGCGGCTGCAAGGGCACGACCGGCACCCAGGCCTCCTTCCTCGAACTGTTCCACGGCGACCACGACAAGGTGCGGGAGCTCGACCGCGCCGTCACTCGCCGGCTCGGCTTCTCAGCGTCGTTTCCCGTGACCGGCCAGACCTACAGCCGGAAGGCCGATGCCCAGATTCTCGATCTGCTGAGCGGGATCACGCAGTCGGCTTCGAAGATGGCTTCGGATCTGCGCCTGCTGCAGCACGAAGGTGAGCTGCTCGAACCGTTCGAGTCGGAGCAGATCGGTTCGAGCGCCATGGCGTACAAGCGGAACCCGATGCGCGCCGAGCGGATCAATGCGCTGGCGCGGTTCGTCATCTCGCTGACGGGCAATACCGCGCATACCGCGGCGACCCAGTGGCTCGAGCGCACGCTCGACGACAGCGCCAACCGCCGGCTCACGCTGCCCGAGGCGTTCCTGGCCACCGACGCGGTCCTGATTCTGGCGACCAACATCGCGGCCGGCCTCGAAGTCCGGGAAGGGGTGATCGCGCGGCATGTCGCCGATCAGATGCCGTTCATGGCCACCGAGCGGTGGATGATGGTCGGAGTCCGGGCCGGCGGCGATCGCCAGGAACTGCACGAAGTGATTCGCCAGGCGAGCCATGCGGTTGCCAAGCAGGTCAGCGAAGGCGGTCCGAACGACTTGCTCGAACGACTGGCCGTGGCGCCCGAGTTTGCCTCGGTGCCGGTGGCGCAGCTGCGCGCCGAGCTCGACCCGGCTCGATACGTCGGACGGGCGCCCGAGCAGACCGCGGAATTTCTCCGGGAGTTTTTCCTCCCGCTGCTCGACCGGGCATCCGCCGTCGCCGCGGACGCGCCGGCTCCGGAGGTGACGGTATGACCGCGCTCACGGCCAGTTCGCTTCCGCTGCCGTTGCTGCGACGCGGCAAGGTACGCGAAGTGTATGAAGTCGACGCCGACCGTCTGCTGCTGGTCGCCAGCGACCGGGTCAGCGCGTTCGATATCGTCATGAACGAGACCATTCCGCGGAAAGGCGCCGTTCTCACCCAGCTCTCGGCCTTCTGGTTTGCCAAGCTGGCGCCGCTCGGTCCGACCCACTTCCTGACCGCCGATGTCGATCGAATCGTCCGTGAGATTCCGGCCCTGGCCGGTGAGCGACGCCAGCTGTTCGGGCGCGCCATGCTGGTGCGGCGTACCGAGCCGGTGCTGTTCGAGTGCGTGATTCGTGGCTACATCTCGGGGTCGGCCTGGAAAGAGTACGCAGCAACCGGCACGCTGGCCGGCGCGCCACTGCCTCCGGGGCTGCGCGAAAGCGACCCCTTCCCGACGCCGGTCTTTTCGCCGGCTACGAAGGCCGCCTCGGGCCACGACATCAATGTGACGCCCGAGGATGTCGCGCAAGCGCTCGGCGCCGACTTTACCGCGCAGCTCGAAGCGCGGAGCCAGGCGATCTATCGCGCCGGCCGGGATCATGCGGCCACCCGCGGCATCATCATCGCCGACACCAAGTTCGAATTCGGCCTGGACCCGGACGGCACCTTGCGTCTGATCGACGAAGTGCTCACGCCGGACTCGTCCCGTTTCTGGCCCGAAGACCGGTATGCTCCCGGCCGCGCCCAGCCGAGCTTCGACAAGCAGCCGCTCCGCGATTACCTCCAGGATCTCCAGCGGGCCGGGCGCTGGAACATGGAAGCGCCGCCTCCGCCTTTGCCGCCCGAAGTCGTCGATGCCACCAGCCGGCGCTACCTCGAGGCCTATCGTCTGCTCACCGGTGCCCCACTTGCTGAGGACGAGCCATGAAAGTTGCGCGGGAGGGCTGGCCGTTCATCCTGATCGCCGCGGCAATCCTGGTGCTGCTCGCGGCCGCGGGGTGGCAGGTTGCGGCGCTGATCTGGCTGCCGATCGTGATCTGGGTGATTGCGTTCTTCCGTGATCCGGTCCGTGACCGGGTTCGGGGCGACGAACTTGTTTTGGCTCCCGCCGACGGGAAGATCGTCAGCATCATTCCGATCGACGAACCCGTCTATCTGGGCGGACCGGCGACCCGCGTCGCCATCTTCATGAACGTGTTCAACGTCCATGTGAACCGATACCCGGCTAGCGGCACCGTCGAGTTCCGCAGCTACACGGAAGGCGCGTTCCTCAACGCCGCCGTGGAGAAGGCCAGCACCGCCAACGAGCAGGCGACGATCGGATTGCTGACCGCTCGTGGCAAGCTGCTGATCCGCCAGATTGCCGGCCTGGTCGCGCGCCGCATCGTGACCGATCACCAGGTCGGTCATCAGGCAACCCAAGGTGATCGCCTCGGCCTGATCCGTTTCGGTTCGCGAGTCGATCTCTTCCTCCCGCCTGGCGCCACGCTCCGCGTCAAGGCCGGGGATATCACCAAAGCGGGCGAGACGGTGATTGCCACATGGCCGACGTGACGGAGCCGCGTCGTCAGACTGGAATTCGGCGCGTCGTCGTCGTCGTTCCCAGTTTCTTCACGCTCGCCAATCTGTTCTTCGGATTCTGGGCCATCGTGATGGCCTTCAACGGCAACTTCCGGTGGGCCGGATTCTTCATCGTGTTTGCCGGCATCCTCGACATGGTCGATGGCCGGATTGCCCGGCTCTCGAACACCGGAACCAAATTCGGCGCCGAGCTGGACTCGCTGGTCGACGTGGTGTCCTTCGGGGTCGCGCCGGCGCTGCTGATGTACTTTCTCGAGTTCACTACGGCGGGCAAGTTCGGCTGGGTGGTCTGCTACCTCTACGTCGTTGCGACGGCACTCCGGCTGGCCCGGTACAACGTGATGTCTCACGGGGCGCCGTCGTCGTGGTTCACCGGGATCCCATCGCCGGCGGCCGGGATGACGCTGGCCACCTTTTTCCTGTTCACCGAAACGGCCTGGTACCAGACGACATTCGCCGATCGGGATGCGCAGCACATCGGGGTGACCGTCCTGATCCTGCTGCTCGCGGCCCTGATGGTGAGCAACATCAAGTATCCCCGCTGGCCGCGCATCGGGGTGCGGACCTGGTCCGGCGTTGCCGGCCTGCTGGTCCATATCGTGATCATCGGGGGCGCCATCCTGGCTCCCGGCTCGTTCCTGTTTCTGCTGGGCATCTTCTATATGCTGGGCGGCATCGTCCGCCACATGGTCCTGAATCTGCTCGAGCGCGGCCAACCGGCCGAGCTCCCCGCGGCCGCCGGTGACCATTCTTCTGTCGATCGCGTTCCCGAGGAGGAACGATGAGTTTCCGAGTTTTTGTCCGTGTCATGCCGCGCCGTGGCCTGCTCGATCCGCAAGGCCAAGCCGTCGAATCGGCGCTCCGCGCGCTCAAGTTCGACCAGGCGGGCAACGTCCACGTCGGCCGCGCCATCGCGTTCGACCTGCAAGCCGACAACGAGAGTGCGGCGCGCACCGCGGCGATTGCCATGTGTGAAAAGCTGCTCGCCAACCCCGTCACGGAAGAGTACGAGATCGAGGTGACGGCGCGATGACACGGGTGGCGGTTCTCCGGTTTCCCGGCAGCAACTGCGAGCCGGATGCGTACCGGGCGGTCGAGCGCGAAGGCGGCACGGCGTTCTACGTCTTCCATCGCGAAACCGATCTGCGGGATGCCGACGCCGTGATTCTCCCCGGTGGCTTCAGCTACGGCGACTACCTGCGGGCCGGCGCCATCGCGCGGTTCAGCCCGATCATGGCGGCGGTCGAGCGCCACGCCGCGGACGGTAAGCCGGTGCTCGGCATCTGCAACGGGTTCCAGATCCTGTGCGAAGCAGGATTGCTGCCCGGCGGGTTGGTCCGGAACGAAAGCTTGCGCTACGTCTCGCGCCCGGTCGATGTCCGGATCGAGCGAACCGACACTCCGTTTACCGGCGACTACCGCCAGGGTGAAATCATCCGGATTCCGGTCGGGCACGGCGACGGACGCTTTACTGCATCGGAAGAGACGCTCGACCAGCTCGAGTCCACCGGCCGAATCGTGATGCGATACGTCGCGACCGGCATGCCGGACGTGCATCCCAATCCCAACGCAGCGGTGCGCGACATTGCGGCCATCTCGAGCCCCGGCGGCACCGTCGTCGGCATGATGCCGCATCCCGAACGCCTGGCCGACGACATGCTCGGCAGCTCGGCAGGGCGCCGCACCTTTACATCGCTCATGCGCTGGACGCGAGCCTCGGTCGCGCCGGCTTCCTCCTGACCACCGCCCTTTTGCGAGGTTCCCGATGACCGAGAAGCCCAGTCAGAACGAAGACGAATACTTCGCTCGCCAGAATGCCGAGTTGCTCGAAACGCAGCGTCTCGCGCAGCAGAAAGAGGCCGACCTGGCGGAGCGGAAGACGCACTACATGCGCTGTCCCAAAGACGGCGGCCATCTGGAGCACCAGGCCGTCGGCGGCGTCGAAATCGACCGTTGCCCCGACTGTAACGGAATCTGGCTCGACGACGGTGAACTCGAAACGCTCGCCAAGCAGCAGGATCCCGGGTACTTCGGGCGTTTCTTCGGCGGCCTCTTCTCGAATCGTAAGAAAGCGTGACCATGGCCCGCGCCGTTGCCGCCAGTCCGTTTGCCGGAGAACCCGCTGTCACCGACGCCCTGGTCCGGGAGCACAAACTCACCGAGCAGGAGTACGAGGTCATTCTCGATATCCTCGGTCGGACGCCCACGCTGACCGAGCTCGGCGTCTTCAGCGCGCTCTGGTCGGAGCATTGTTCCTACAAGCACACCCGACCGGTGCTCAAGACCTTTCCGACCGAGGGGCCGCAGGTCCTCCAGGGTCCCGGTGAGAATGCCGGCGTGCTGGAACTGCCCGACGGCTGGGCCGTAGCCTTCAAGATCGAATCGCACAATCACCCGTCGGCCGTCGAACCGTATCAGGGCGCGGCTACCGGCGTAGGTGGCATCCTGCGTGACGTCTTTACCATGGGCGCCCGCCCGATTGCGGTGCTCAACAGCCTCCGCTTCGGGACGCTCGACGACGCGAGGAACCGCTACCTCTTCGGCGGCGTGGTCAAGGGCGTCGGCGACTACGGCAACTGCGTCGGCGTCCCGACGCTGGGCGGCGAAGTCACCTTCGCGCCGGGCTACGCCGGGAACCCGCTGGTCAATGCCATGTGCGTCGGCATTCTCCGGGCCAAAGACCTGATTCGGGCGCGAGCGCATGGTGTCGGCAACATCCTGATGAATGTCGGCGCCCGGACCGGACGCGACGGCATCCACGGCGCCAGCTTCGCATCGGAGGATCTCTCCGCAGCCAGCGAAGCGCGTCGTCCTCAGGTTCAGGTGGGTGACCCCTTCACCGAGAAGCTGCTCCTCGAAGCCAGCCTCGAACTGATCACCTCGGGCACCATCGTCGCGATTCAAGACATGGGCGCGGCCGGCCTGACCAGTTCATCGGCCGAAATGGCGGCGCGCGGCGGAGTCGGGGTCGAACTCGACACCAGCAAGGTTCCGCTCCGTGAACCCGGGATGACGCCCTACGAAATCCTGCTCTCCGAATCGCAGGAACGGATGCTCGTAGTGGTCGAGCCGCACCGGGTGGCCGAGGTGCAGGCCATCTGCGCCAAGTGGGAGCTGGTCGGGACCCCGATCGGCCAGGTCACCGATGACGGTCTGTTCCGCGTGGTGCACGACGGTGTTACGGTCGCTGCGATTCCGGGTGAACGCCTCGTCAACGGCGTTCCGATCTACCATCCCGAGGCCCTGGAGGCTCCCGAGGCCATCGCTCGGCGCGCAGCCACGCCGACGGCAGCGCCGGTGGTCGATGCGACCGACGCCCTGCCCCGCCTGCTCGACGATCCGACCATCGCCAGCAAGCGCTGGGTCTACGAACAGTACGACTCGACGGTCCAGGCCAACACCGTGCTCGGCCCGGGCGGCGATGCCGGCGTCCTGATGGTCGAGGACGCCAAGTTCGGCCTGGCGGTCTCGGTCGACTGCCCCAACCGCTATGTGGTGCTCGATCCGTACGAAGGCGGCAAGATGACGGTGGCGGAGGCGGCCCGAAATGTCGCCTGCACCGGCGCCGTACCGCTCGGGATCACCAACTGCCTCAACTTCGGCAACCCCGACAAGCCGGAGGTGTTCTTCCAGTTTCGCGAAGCCGTCCGCGGCATGGGCGACGCCTGCTTGGCATTCGGAACTCCGGTCACCGGCGGCAACGTCTCGCTCTACAACGAGAATCCGACCGGCGCGATCGACCCGACCCCGACCGTGGGCATGGTCGGCCTGCTCGAGGATGTCACCAACCGGGTCCCGAGCAGCTTCCGAAACCCCGGCGACCTGATCGCGCTGCTCGGCGACACCACCGGGCATCTCGGCGGATCGATGTACTGGTGGATCGTCCGCGATTTCCTGGGAGGACCGCCGCCGCCCTGCAATCTGGACGCGGAAGTCCGACTGCAGCGCTTCCTGGTCGCCGCGGCCCAGCAGGGCCTGCTCCGCTCGGCGCATGACTTGTCGGATGGCGGCCTGGCCGTCGCCCTGGCCGAAGCGTGCATCGGCGACCCCTACGCCCGCCACACCCTCGGTGCCGGCGTCCAGTTTGCCGTCCCGGATGGCATGGACCCGGCAGCGTTCTTCTACGGAGAAGACGGCGCCCGGGCCGTGGTATCGTTCGACCCGGCCAGTGTGGAGGCCGTGCGCGACCTGGCAGCTGCGCATGGCGTGCCCTTCACCGTGGCCGGTACGGTCACCGACCCCAATGCCGAACTCCGCATTACGGTCGGGACCGCGCTGCACACCTGGCAGACGGTCGAACTGCGGCGGACCTACTTTGATGCAATTCCTCGACGAATGGCGGCCTGAACCATGTGCGGTGTGATCGGTGTCTCCAACCTGCCTGATGCGTCTCGGGCAGCGTATCTCGGCCTCTATGCCCTCCAGCACCGCGGGCAGGAGAGCGCCGGGATCGTCACCGTGGACGACGACGGCACCCCGCACGCGGTCCGCGGAATGGGCCTGGTCGGCGACATCTTCCGTGAGGGCGACTTCCGGTCGCTCGACGGATCGGTGGCCGTCGGGCACACCCGTTACTCCACGGCCGGCTCGTCGGTCCTGGCCAATGCGCAGCCCTGCCTGGCCGATATCCAGGGCGGGCCGCTCGCGCTGGCGCACAATGGCAACCTCACCAACGCGATGACGATCAAGCAGGAACTGGTGGCCCAGGGCGCCATCTTCCAGACGTCATCGGATTCCGAAGTCATCGTCCACCTGATCGCCCGCTCGCGCGCTCCGACGGTCGAAGGCCGGATCCGCGAAGCGCTGTCCCGAGTCGAAGGGGCGTTCAGTCTGGTCATCGCCGTCGGGCGCACCCTGTACTGCGCCGTCGATCCCCACGGATTTCGGCCGCTGGTGCTCGGCCGGCTGGGCCAGGGCGTCGTCGCGGCTTCCGAAACCTGCGCACTCGATCTGGTCGGCGCGACCCTGGAGCGTGAACTCACACCCGGCGATTTCGTCGAAATCGACGACGGCATGGTGCGCGATCTCGCGCCGATCGGCCGAGCACCGATTGCGCAGCGATGCGTCTTCGAACTGGTCTACTTTGCCCGGCCGGACAGCACCGTCTTCGGCGAGTCGGTCGACCGGGTCCGCCGAGAAATCGGCCGCCAGCTGGCCATCGAGCATCCGGTGCCCGATGCCGACGTCGTCTTCAGTGTACCCGACAGTGCCAACATGATGGCGCTGGGCTATGCGGACCAATCAGGGCTCAAGCTTGAGCACGGGCTGATCCGGAACCATTACATCGGCCGGACCTTCATCAACCCGACCCAGGCCCTCCGGGTGGCCAAGGTCAAGATCAAGTTCAACCCGGTACGCCACGTCATCGAAGGCCGCTCGGTGGTGGTGGTCGACGACAGCCTGGTGCGCGGCACCACCAGCAAGGGCCTGGTATCGATGATCCGGGCGGCGGGCGCCCGGGAAGTCCACCTCCGGCTCGGGTCGCCGCCCATTACCGGGCCGTGCCATTACGGGATCGACACGCCGAACCGGGCGGAGCTGATCGCCGCCAACCATTCCCTGGCCGAGATTCGGGATTACCTCGGGGTCGACTCCCTGGGATACCTCTCCCTGGACGGGATGATCAAGGCCGGCGGGGCGCGGAACAGCTTTTGCCACGCCTGCTTTTCGGGCCACTACCTGGTAGACGTGGCCGACGAGCTGATGCAGCTCGGGCGACCCCAAACCCTCGCTGGGAGCACGGCATGACGGATCACCTGACCCAACCGCTGGTCTACTTCTTCGGGCAGGGCCGCGCGGACGGCACAGCGGCCATGAAGGAGACGCTCGGTGGGAAGGGCGCCGGCCTGGCCGAGATGACCAACCTGGGCATCCCGGTCCCGCCGGGGTTTACGATCGCCTCGACCGTCTGCGGCACCTACCTCGGCATGCGGCAGTTCCCGCCGCGGCTCCGCACCCAGGTTGAGGCAGGGCTGCAACGGTTGGAGGCCGCCACCGGCAAGCAGTTCGGGGGGGTGGACAATCCCCTCCTGGTCTCGGTCCGGTCGGGGGCTGCCCTGTCGATGCCGGGCATGATGGAAACCATCCTCAACCTGGGCCTCAACGACACCACGGTCGCCGGGCTCGAGCGGTTGAGCGGCAACCCCCACTTTGCCTGGGATTCCTACCGGCGGTTCGTCCAGATGTTCGGCGCGGTCGTCTTCGACCTGCCCAAGAAGCTCTTCGAGGAGCGCCTCGAAGCGCGCAAGCACCGGCTCGGCGTGGCCCGCGACATCGACATGCCGATCGACGAACTGCGCGCCACGGTGGTCGAGTTCAAAGAGCTGATCGAGCGCGAAACCAATAAGCCATTTCCCGAGGAACCGGTTGATCAGCTCTGGGGCGCCATCGAGGCCGTCTTCGAAAGCTGGAATACCCGACGCGCCATCGACTACCGGAAGCTGCACGACATCCCGGACAGCATGGGCACGGCGGTCAACGTGGTCGCGATGGTTTTCGGCAACATGGGCGAAGACTCCGGCACCGGGGTAGCCTTTACCCGCAATCCTTCGACTGGTGAGCATACGCTCTACGGCGAGTTCCTGCTCAATGCGCAGGGTGAGGATGTCGTCTCGGGCGCCCGCACGCCGGCCCCGATTGCCGAGCTGAAGGATCAGATGCCGCACGCGTACGGCGAACTCGAACGGGTCGCCCGAACGCTGGAGCGTCATTTCCGCGACGTCCAGGACCTCGAGTTCACCATCGAGCGCGGCCGGCTCTACATGCTGCAGACCAGGCGCGGCCAGCGATCCGGTCAGGCCGCCGTCCGGATCGCGGTGGAGATGGTCGACGAGGGGTCGATCAGCGAAGAGGAAGCCGTTGCCCGCATTCCTCCCAACGACCTGAACCAGCTGCTGCATCCGACCATCGATCCGACTGCCCAGCTGGACTTGCTCACCACCGGCTTGCCCGCATCTCCAGGCGCAGCAAGCGGCACCGTGGTTTTCGACGCGGACGTCGCGGCCGAGCTGAGCAAGAAGGGCCCGGTCATCCTGGTCCGGCGCGAGACCAGTCCGGAGGATTTCCACGGCATGGTCGCCGCCAAGGCGATTCTGACGGCACGCGGCGGTATGACCTCGCACGCGGCCGTCGTGGCGCGCGGCATGGGCACCCCGTGCGTTGCGGGCGCCCAGGACATCGATGTCGATGAACCCGAGGCATTGTTCCGCGTCAACGGGCGCTCGATTGCGGCGGGCGACTGGATCTCCGTCGACGGCAGCACCGGCCGGGTCTACGCCGGCCAGGCGCAACTGGTCACGCCGGTACTCGATGAGCATTTCAACCGGCTGATGGTATGGGCCGACCGGATGCGGCACCTGCGCGTCCGCGTCAATGCCGACACCCCGGCCGATACGCACCGGGGCCGCGACTTCGGCGCCGAGGGCATCGGGCTCTGCCGGACCGAGCACATGTTCTTCGAAGGCGACCGCCTGACGAGCATGCGGGAAATGATCCTCGCCGAGGACGAGATCGGACGGAAGAAAGCGCTTGCCAAGCTGCTGCCGATGCAGCGCGCGGATTTCGAGGGCATCTTCCGCGCCATGGAAGGCTACCCGGTCACCATCCGGCTGCTCGACCCGCCGCTCCACGAGTTCCTGCCGCACGACGCGAGCGAACTGGCCGATCTGGCCAAGGAGATCGGGAAGTCGGTCAAGGACGTCCAGCGCATCATCGACTCGATGCACGAGGTCAACCCGATGCTCGGCCTGCGCGGCTGCCGGCTGGGCATCATGTACCCCGAAATCACGGCCATGCAGGCCCGGGCCATCTTCGAAGCGGCCTGCACGGTTGCCGAACGGAAAGGCCGGGTTCAGCCGGAAGTGATGATTCCGCTGGTGGCGCACGTGGTCGAGTTCCGGAAACAGGCGCTCATTGTCCGCCAGGTGGCCGAAGAGGTCTTCCGGGAGCGGCAGATCACGGTGCCCTACTTGCTGGGCACCATGATCGAGCTGCCCCGCGCCGCGCTGACCGCCGACGAGATTGCGCGCGAAGCGCAGTTCTTCTCGTTCGGCACCAACGACCTGACCCAGACGACCTGGGGCCTGTCGCGCGACGACTCGGGCTACTTCCTGCCGGCATACCTCGAGCGCAACATCATCGAGTTCGACCCATTCCAGGAACTCGACACCGTCGGGGTCGGCCGCCTGCTCTCGATGGCCGTGGAACTGGGCCGGAAGACCCGTCAGGATCTCAAAGTCGGCATCTGCGGTGAGCACGGCGGCGAACCGAATGCGGTCGCTTTCTGCGAGAAGCAGAAAATGAACTACGTTTCCTGCTCACCCTATCGCGTGCCGATTGCGCGGCTGGCAGCGGCGCAGGCTGCGCTGGCCGAACGCGGCACCATGGACCGGACCCGAGGCACTCTCTGAGATGACAGCTCCCCTGGTCGGCGTCGTGATGGGCTCCACCTCCGACTGGGAGGTGATGCGGCACGCCGCGGCGCGGCTGACCGAGTTTGCCGTGCCCCACGAGACCCGGGTCGTCTCGGCGCATCGAACGCCGGATCTTCTGTTCGAGTACGCCGAGTCGGCCGCCGCGCGCGGGCTGGCCTGCATCATTGCGGGCGCGGGTGGCGCTGCGCACCTGCCGGGGATGCTCGCCTCCAAAACGACCGTTCCCATCCTGGGCGTGCCGGTACCGAGCCGGCACCTCAAGGGACTCGATTCCCTGCTCTCGATCGTCCAGATGCCCGCGGGCGTGCCGGTCGCAACCTTCGCGATCGGCGAAGCCGGCGCCCATAACGCCGGACTCTACGCCGTGGCGATCCTGGCCCGTCATGATCCGGCACTGGCAGAGCGTCTCGAGGCCTTCCGTGCCAAGCAGACGGCCACCGTCCTCGCCGCGACGCTTCCACCCGAATGATTTTGTCCGAATGATTTCACCCGGCAGTACCCTCGGCCTCCTGGGCGGAGGGCAGCTGGGGCGGATGTTCACGCAGCGGGCCCGCGACATGGGGTACGAGGTCGTGGTGCTCGAGCCCGATCCGGACAGCCCTGCGGGGGCGGTTGCCACCCGTCACCTGGCCGCGCCCTACGACGACCTCCAAGCGCTGGAATCGCTGGTGCGATCGGTCGCCGCCGTGACCACCGAGTTCGAAAACGTACCGGCGACCACGCTCGATTGGCTCGCAGAACAGATCGAGTGTCGCCCGTCCGGAACGGCGGTAGCGATCTGCCAGGATCGGCTGATCGAGAAGTCGTTTCTGCGCGCCAACGGGATTGCGACCGCCCCGTTCGAATCGATCGAAGTCGCCGCGGATCTGCCCGGAGCGTGGGAACGGCTTGGCGCGCCGGCCCTGCTCAAGACCAGCCGGATGGGCTATGACGGGAAAGGCCAGGCCGTCGTCGATTCGTTCGAGGACGCCGCGGCTGCGTTCGAACGGTTCGGCCGAGTGCCCTGCGTGCTCGAACGGCGACTCTCCCTCGAACTCGAGGTGTCGGTGGTCCTGGCGCGCGGCACCGATGGTACGGTCGCATCCTTCCCGGTCGGTGAGAACGTGCACCGGAACGGCATCCTCCACACCACGGTCGTTCCCGCTGCAATCGACGCTCGGCTCACGGCACAGGCGCTCGAACTCGCCCGCCGGGTCGCGACGGAACTCGAATATGTCGGTGTAATGGGCGTCGAGCTGTTCGTAGCGGAGGGCGGTCAACTGTTCGTCAACGAGTTGGCGCCCCGGCCCCACAACTCGGGCCACTATACCATGGACGCCTGTGCCACCGACCAATTCGAGCAGCAGGTGCGCTGCCTGGCCGGGCTGCCCTTGGGCGACCCGCGACTGCTCACACCGGTCGCCATGATCAATCTGCTTGGCGACCTCTGGTCCGATGGTCCGCCGCTCTGGCATCGCGCCCTGGCGTTGCCGGGTGTGACCCTGCATCTCTACGGCAAGAAGACCCCTCGACCGGGCCGGAAGATGGGTCACCTCAACTGCGTGGCCCCCACTCCCGCAGCCGCACTAGCCCTGGCCGAAGAGGCCTTTCGGCGCCTCCAGAGCGCCTGATCGGGCCCTGGACCTGATTCCGGCTAGCCGCCCTGGCGAAGCCAGGCGCGGTTGAGCAAAGGGCGCGCGGACCGCGTTCTCCGATCTTCCCCCAAATACGAACCGAGACCTCGGCGCCGTCTGCTGCCGGACCCCAGTTTCTTGCTTAAACGTTCCTGCTCAAACGACCCAAGCGGCCAGCCGTATTCACGGCCGACCGCTTGGTCATGGAGGCGCAGGGAATCGAACCCTGGTCCGAATCAGCTTCCAGCAGAGCCACTACGTGTGTAGGCCGATCTTCTTACCCTAGCCCGACGCCGGCTACCGGCCAGCCTACGTCGACCCGAGCTCTCCTGAATCTCACCCGCATCGCGAGAGCGTCGCTACGGGCCAGCCTGGATTTTCGGTCCGGGTTGGGGCGCCCCAGGCAGGGCTCCTTTCTCCGGTGGTGCGTAAGCGAGCTTAGCTCAGCTTAGGCAGCCATCGCCAATTCAGTGTTGGCAGATAATGTTTTCCAAGGGTTTTACCAGGTGCTTGGAACCTGGACACGCGTCTCCACCTTCAACTAACCCGTCGAAACCAGTCGCCCCCGAAAGGGCCCAACAGATCAACGATAATAACAATTCACCAAAAGGCAACGATCCCGTCAACAGATACACAACAAGCACAAACACTACAATAACTTACGCGGCTCACTTCATGTGGCATGTGAACCAGGAACGGCTATCCGAGCCACCCCCGGCGCCGGAACCAGAGCGCGATCGCAACACAGACTCCGGCCATCAGGATCAGCACCCCGGGGTACCCCCACCGATGCTGGAGCTCCGGCATCCAGTGAAAGTTCATCCCGTAGATCCCCACGATGAACGTCAGGGGAAGGAAAAACGCCGAGAAGACGGTGAGGACCCGCATCACCTCGCCGGCGCGCTGCGACGCCAGCGACACGTGGAGACTCTGCAGGTTGTTGACCGAATCCAGCAGCTGCTCGGCGTAGAAGAAGTAGCCCTCGGCGCTTTCCTTGACGTCCTGAAACACTGCCCCGCTCCGCTCCTGCACCGGTACCAGACGCTGGATGACCGAGTTGGTCTGCCAGAGCAGCCGCTTGATCAGCCCAACCCGCCGTTTGACCTCATGGACCGTCTGCAGATCGGGCGTCGGCATGTGCTGGTTCATCAGGGCATCCTCGCACGAATCCACCGTCCGTTCGGCGACGTCGAGCGGGGCCTCGAAGGAATCGAGCGCGGCATTGATGATGAACCCGAGGATCCGGGTCTCGTGCAGCGTCCCGGCGCCCGACCAATGCGAAAACTGATCGCGCGCCGCATGGACGGCCGGCAGGTCGACCCGGTGGATCGTGATGACCAGACCCGCCCGATAGTAGATGGCGATCTTCCGGGTGATGTCCTGGATGGTCCCGCCGGTTGGTGGGCTGTTGGAGTCGAAGACCCGCAGGATGAGAAACGTGGTGTCGCCCATCCGCTCGACCTTGGGCAGGTGCCAGGGATCGAGGCAATCCTCCACCGACATGGAGTGGAAACCGAACTCCCGGGCCAGCTCGGTGAGTTCGGCCCGGTCCGGGGCAATCACGTCGATCCAGGTGAGCGACGGTTCCGTGGTCTCCAGTACGGTCTGTCGCATAGATCAGAACGCCGTTCCGCCCGGCCAGGTCGTGATGGCGCGAACCAGCGGGACCAGCTTCTGGTCGACCTGGTCGGCTACGACGCTCAGCGGACGGTCGCGATTCACCAGAATGGACATCAGCACGCCGTTAGGCAACCGAAGCACGAACCCGTCGCCGCCCGACTGGGCGCCCGAATGGAACCATCGCAATCCCGCGCCATCCGTCGCCACCTGCCAGCCAAGTGCGTAATAGGTGCCGGTTCCCGGCCAGACGGCGGTCGGTCGCGCCGTCATGGCCGTGATCGTCGCGGTGGTCAGGAGGTCGGCGCGGGATCCCGGGAATCCGTCGACGACCGACATCCAGCGAACCATGTCCGTGGCCGACGCGACCCAGGAACCGGAGGCTTCGGCGTACTCCTGCGCCGGTACCACGTCGCACCACGGCCCGGTGCCGTACAATCCGGTGACGACCGGAGACGTCGTATAGCAGGTGACCTCGAGCGGATCGCGCATCGCGAGCGGAGTTCGGCCGAGCCGCATCGTGGTCACGCCGGCCGGGGTGAGGATCGCGTCCTTCACGTACGTCTCGTACGGCTGGCCGGAAGCCTTCTCGATCAGCCGGCCGAGAATCTGATATCCGTAGTTGGTGTAGGCGTATGCCGTACCTGGTGTCGTCGTCAGCGCGACGCCACGGCCATAGCGCGAGAACTGCGCCGGGTCGATCACCGCGTCCTGCCAGACCGCGCGCCAGATGATATCGTCGATGCTGCGGTCGACGTGCCAGCCGCCCGAATGCTGGAGCAGGTCGCGCAGCGTGACATCCGCCAGCCGCGGATCCTCGGTCTGCCCGGCAAGCAGTGGAATCTCGGCCTGGAGCATCACAAACGGCTTATCGTCGAGGGAAAGCTTTCCTTCTTGTACCAGACGCATCGCTGCCACGGCCGTGAGCGGCTTCGAGGTGCTGCCGACCCGGTACATCTGCTCGGGCAGCGCGATCCGTTTGGTCGTCGTGTCGGCATAGCCGTAGGCACGGGCAAAGACCAATTCACCGTTGCGCGCGATGGCGACCGAGACGGCCGGAATATTGGTGCGGACCAACTCGCTGATCACGAGGCTGTCGATTGCCGCCAGACTCCCCACTCGGGTTCCGCCGCCCGCCGTGACGGTGAGCGCGGCGGTTCGGGTGAGCGTTCCGGCTGCGGCCGTGATCTCGACCTGACCCGGCGCGTCGGCCGTGACGATCCCGGTGGACGAGACGCTCGCCACGCTCGAATTCCCGGTCGTGAAGGTGACCGTCGTGCCCGGCACGACCCGGCCGCCGTTATCCACCACGCGCGCGGCGAGATGCAGCGTGTCCTGGAGCAGCAGGTACGAACTGCCATACGTCAGCTGGATCGCGGCCGGTACAAGCTCGACGATCACCTGCGCCGTACCATTCCGGCCCTCGGAGGCGGCCGTAATCGTGGCAGTACCGGCCCCCGTGGCCGTGACCAGACCCGCGGTAGACACCGTTGCGATCGCTTCACTGCTGGTGCTCCAGGTCACCGTTCGGCCGGTCAGGACGGTGCCGCCGGCATCGCGCAGGGTTGCCGACAAGGCTCGGGTCTGACCACCGGCCAGCGGCGTAGTCGAGTTCCCCGTGATTTCGACCGAGGCCACGGCAGCAGGCGGTGGCGGGGGAGGTGGTGGAGGCGGCGGCGGTGTGACCGGGCCGGTACCGCCGCCACAGGCGAGGAGCCCCAAGGTCGCCAACCCGGCACAGACGTGCCGATACGAACGAGTCATCGAGCGCTCCTTAGATGTCATCGGAAAGAGGAGAACCGTACCGGACGGAATCGATCAGACGCCTATGGTACTTGCCTCAAGATACTCGCGAAAGATCGCTTCGGCTGCGGACATGGTCTCGACCTGGAAGAGACGTTCGCGAAGGGACGATGCCTGCGGCAGCCCCTTGGTGTACCAGCCCAGGTGCTTCCGGAACTCGATGACCGTTCGGCGCGAATCGCCCTGGAGCCTGAGCGCCAGCTCGGCATGGCGCAGCGCGACCTCGAACCGTTCCGCCGGCGACGGACGCCGGAAGTCGGCGGCGCCGTCGAGGAGCGCCCTGCCCTGTTCGAACAGCCACGGATTGCCGAACGACCCGCGCCCGATCATGATTGCTGCGCAACCGGTATGTTCCTTCATCCGCACCAGGTCGGCCGGCGATTCGATGTCGCCGTTGCCGATGACCGGGATCTCGAGCGCTTCGACGACGCGCGCAATCTCGTCCCAGTTGGCGTTGCCCGAAAACATCTGGGTCCGGGTCCGCGCATGCAGCGTAAAAGCCTTGGCGCCGGCGTCCTGCATCCGAAGGGCAATCTCGACCGGCTGACGGGAATCCTCGCTCCAGCCGCTCCGCGTCTTGACCGTGACCGGCAACTGGGTCGCGCGCACCACGGCCCGGATGATCTTGGTCACCAGGTCCATGTCGCGGAGGCAGCCCGACCCGCCGTTCCGTTGCACCACCTTCTTGACCGGACACCCGAAGTTGATGTCGATGAAGTCGGGCGCATACTCTGCGGTTACGATTTCGGCGGCGCGGGCCATCGCGTCCGGATCCGCCCCGTAGATCTGCACGCCGAGCGGACGTTCGATCGACTCGAACTCGCAGCCTTCCAGCGTGGCGCGAATGCCCCGGCGGATGGCCTCGGCCGCCAGGAACTCGGTCATCAGGACATCCGCGCCGAACTGCCGGCAAATCTGCCGGAAGGGCGCCTCCGAGACCCCGGCCATGGGGGCCAGGATCAACGGGGTCTCGATCGAGGTGGCGTACGGTAACCGCATGGCTTAAAACTACTTGCGAGTCGGCTCCTGAGCCAGCGCCAGGGCGACGAGGCAGCCGATCAGGAGTACGCTGAATTCCACCCCATTCCGCCCCAGACCCACCACGAACCATCCTTCACGAGCATGGACCAGCGCAATCCCTGCCGCCAACTGCACGGCAAAGATCCAGGCCACCGGTCGCACGAACCGGCCGAGGAACAGCGCGATACCACCCGCGACCTCGAAGATCGAGATCGCCCAGGCCAACCAATTGCCCAGCGGGATGCCCTGCCCGTTGAGAAACTCGCCAAACCCCGCCACTCCGCCGTGCGCAATCCGGGCCACACCGTGAATCAGCAGTATTGCAGCCACGATCCGACGAACGAGACTCAGCGACTGCGCGGCAGAGAGCGCCATGGAATCCTCGGTGGCTAAGGGTGCGACTGTAACGACCAGCAGGATGTGCGCAGGATACGGCCGATGACCCTACCGGATTTCCGGTCGAAATCATAGACTTCCCCCCGCATGCGACTGCGCGACTTTTTCGATGCTCGAGCAATTTCGCTCGACCTCCACGGTACCGACAAGGATGCGGTGCTGGCAGAGATGGTGCATCTCCTCGGCATCGATCCCCGTTCGCACGGCACCGTGTTGCGGCTGGTCCAGCGCCGAGAGCAGTTGGGGTCGACCGGGATCGGACGGGGCGTGGCGGTGCCCCACTGTCGCACGCTTGCCGTGAACCGGCTTCGGGTCGCTTTTGGCCGGCATCAGAGCGGGATCGACTTCAATTCCATCGATCAGAAGATCGTCAACAACGTGTTCCTGATCGTCGCTCCTCCCTCCGAGGTCGCCAACCAGTACCTGCCGGTGCTCGGGAAGATTGCGCAGCTTGCCAAAGACCCCGAAGTCCCGCTCCGGCTGAGCCGCCTCACGTCGACCGACGAGTTCCTGGACCTTCTGGATCTCAAGACCGCTTAGTCAATCACCTCGGTCCGGGCGGTACCGCAGCGTCTCCAGCAGGACGGTACATCACAACTATGAGGGGGGGCGACACAGCCGGCTGACGGTTGTCTCGTTGAATCAGGACAATCCCGTAGGTTCTACGCGGGCGGCTCAGTGGGGGACCGGCAGCAGGTCAGCGTCCCCACCCTATTCCTCCCATTCCACATTGCCGTCGACACCGATCAGCTGCCCCGAGATCCGGCTCCCCGCGGGCGAGGCCAGGAACTCGATCATGGCGGCGATATCATCGGGCTCGACCATGGTCCGCATCGAGATGTAGCGCAGCAGCGACCGCTCATACTCGGCCGCCGGCACGCCGAGCGCCTCCGCTTTCGCGGCGACGACACGCTCGATTCTTGGGCCGCGAATGGCGCCGGGAAGGATGGCGTTGACCCGAATGCCGAAAGGACCGAGTTCGCGGGCCAGGTTGGTCGTCAGGCTCAACACCGCGCCTTTCGACACGACATACGGCAGCCGGAGCGGCAAGCCGACCTTGGCACTGCCCGAGGAAATATTGACGATGAGCCCGCTGCCCTGCCGTTTCATGCCGGGAATGGCGGCGCGGGCAAACAGGAAATGACTGGTCAGGTTGGCGCGGAGACAACTTTCCCACTGCTCGAGCGCCACGTCCTCGGCAGCGGCCGTTGGACCGGCGATACCGACGTTGTTGACCAGCACATCGAGCCCGCCCAGCCGGTCATCGACGACCTCGAAGATCGACCGTACCGCCGCCTCGATGCCGGCATCGGCGGCGAGCCCGATGGCCCCGGTCTCCGCAACGAGCGACTCGATCGCCGGCCGGTCGATGTCACACGCCACGACCTGCGCACCAGCCAGGCGGAATCGGGTTGCCACGACCCGGCCGAGGCCACCGCCGGCGGCCGTCACCAGGACACGCAGATCGCCTGCGTTCTCCGCTCTCGGAGTCATTTCACCGACGTTGCCTCGTACCGAGGGGACAGTACCGGCGTGACCGCAATGAAGTCTGACGCCGGCTCCGCAGAACCTACGTCCGGACAGTCTCGATGAGCGGCGTCACTCCCACTCGATCGTGGCCGGCGGCTTGGAACTCACGTCGTAGACGACCCGATTGACGCCGCGGACCTCGTTGGCAATCCGATTGGAGATCCGGCCCATGACTTCCGGCGGGAACGGGTACCAATCCGCCGTCATACCGTCGCGGCTGGTCACCGCGCGGAGGGCGACCACCTGATCGTAGGTCCGGCCGTCACCCTGCACACCGACCGAGCGGATCGGCAGCAGCACTGCAAAGGCCTGCCAGATGTCATCGTAGAGTCCGGCGGCGCGAATCTCCTCGAGATAGATCGCGTCGGCCTGGCGGAGCGTATCGAGCGAGGGCCGAGTGATGTCCCCCAAAATCCGGATGGCGAGGCCCGGCCCCGGAAACGGATGCCGCCCGACGATCTCCTCAGGCAGGCCCAGTTCTCTGCCCACCGAGCGGACTTCATCCTTGAAGAGCTCGCGGAGCGGCTCGACCAGCTTGAACGGCAGCCGCTCGGGCAAGCCGCCCACGTTGTGATGACTCTTGATCGTCACCGAAGGGCCGCCCGTCGGCGACACCGATTCGATCACGTCGGGATAGAGCGTGCCCTGCACCAGAAACCCGACGCCCTCGCCAACTTCTTTGGCCGCCTGCTCGAAGACATCGATGAAGGTATGGCCGATGATCCGCCGTTTCTGCTCGGGATCCGTCACTCCGGCCAAGAGGCCGAGAAACTGTTCGCTCGCGTCGACGACGCGGAGATCTATCCCTAAGTGGCGGCGAAAGGTCTGTTCGACCTGCTCGCGCTCATGCAGACGCAAGAGGCCGTGATCGACGAAGATGCAGGTGAGTCGGTCGCCAACGGCTCGGTGCACCAGCGCCGCCGCCACCGCCGAATCGACCCCACCCGACAGGCCGCAGATGACGCGCGCCGTCTCCCCCGTCTGCGCCCGAACCTTGGCGACCTCGGTCTCGATGAAATGCGCCGAAGTCCAATCCGGCGTGCAGGCGCAGATGTCGAACAGAAAGGCGTTCAGGATTTCCCCGCCCCGGGCCGTATGCGCCACCTCCGGATGGAACTGGACCGCATACCAGGGCTTCTGCTCGTGCTCGATACCCGCAATCGGGCAATTGTCACTCGACGCCGTCAGGCGATACCCGGGCGGCACCGCATCGACGTGATCGCCGTGGCTCATCCACACCGTGGTGCCTTCACCGGCATGGAAACCGCCAAACAGCTTGCCACCCTGCACCGTGATCTGCGCCCGGCCATACTCCCGCCGGCCGGCCGGCACCACCGTGCCGCCCGCCAGCTGCGCCATGATCTGCATCCCGTAGCAGAGGCCAAGCACCGGAACATCGAGGTCGAGCAGATTCTGCGGAGCAGTCGGCGCTCCCTCGTCGTAGACCGAGTTGGGCCCGCCGGAAAGGATGATCCCCTTTGGATTCCAGGCCTTGATCCACTCGAGCGAGCGCGTCGGCGGATGGATTTCGCAATAGACGTGCGCCTCGCGGACCCGGCGCGCAATCAGCTGCGTGAACTGGGACCCGAAGTCCAGGATGAGAATTGCGTTCTTGCTCACGGGCAACCTGTTACGGTAACGGCTCGACGATCTCGTCGCGGAATAGCGCGTCGATCGTCTCACGCGGGCGGGCAACGGCGTACCGGCCGCGATCGACCAGCACCTCCGGCGCCCGGGGCCTGGTGTTGTAGTTGGAGGACATTACGGCGCCATAGGCTCCGGCACAGAGAATCGCGATCCGCTCGCCCGGCTGCACGTCGGGAAGCGCACGATCGAGCGCCAGGAAGTCGCCGGTTTCGCAGACCGGACCGACCACATCAGCCACGATGCCGCCCGGATGACGGCGGGTCGTTTCGACCATGGCGTGGTAGGCCTGATAGTGGCTCGGGCGCACCAGATCCGTCATCGAGGCGTCGACGATGACGAAATCTTTACCACCCGATCGCTTCCGATAGAGCACCTCGGTGAGCAGCACACCCGCGCTGCCCACGAGAAAGCGCCCCGGCTCGAGATGCAGCGTGAGCCCGCGTCCGGCTACGATGGGCCGGAGCTGCGCGGCAAGCGCCTCTGGACTGAGCGGCGTTTCGTCCCGATATCGAATGCCCAACCCACCGCCGGCATCGAGCGTGGTGATCGTCGTGATACCAAGGGCAACCAGCTGGTCGAGCAGCTGAGTCAGCTTGGCAGCTCCGCTGGCGAACGGGGCCGGATCGAGCAACTGGCTGCCCAGGTGCATCGCAATGCTGACCAGCGTGAACCGCGGATTGGCGGCAATCCGCTTGGCAAGCGCCGGTACCTGTTCGGCCGGAACCCCGAACTTGATCCCGCCCATACCGGTCGAAATGTACGGATGGGTCTCGGCCGCCACATCGGGATTGACCCGAATGCCCAGCCGGATCGGCGTCGGATCGGATCGGCGAGCGGCAATCCGTTCGAGCACCGTCATCTCTTCGGGCGCTTCGATGTTGATGCTTCCGATCTGCGCCGCCACGGCCGCTTCGAGTTCCTCCTCCGACTTCCCGACCCCGCTGAACACGATCAAGCCGGGATCGAAACCAGCGCGCAACGCCCGCTGGAGTTCGCCTCCCGATACGATGTCGGCGCCGGCCCCGAGTTCTTTGAGCAGATGCAGGACGGCAAGATTCGAGTTCGCTTTGACCGCGAAGTGAATCTCGTGGGGAATGTCACGAAACGCCGATGTCAGGGCCTGAAAGCGCTCCCGAATCGGCGCAGCGTGATAGACGTAGGTCGGGGTTCCGACATCGGCCGCAATCGAGTCGAGCGCCACGCCATCCATGCGCAGGACGCCGTGCCCGTCACGTTCCAGACCGGCGTCCGCAAACAGCGGCATCGGATCGGCCGGCGCCTGGGCGCCGGTGTTGCGGACAATCGGTGTGCTCAATAGGCCCTCGCAAACACGACTTCGGACACGGCGCGCTCGCCGGTCCAGATGCAGGTAGAGGGCGGCGTGGCCGACCGGAACTCCGGGTCCGGAATGACCCGAATGGTGGCCTTGGTCGCTTCCTTGATCTCGGCCTCGACGGCCGGGCTTCCGCACCAACCGGCGTAGACCATTCCGCCACCGCTTTCCAGGTAGTCGATGAACTCCTGCTTGCTCTTGGGGCCACGCAGCGTGTTGGCCTCCCGTCGGGTCCGCGCCGTATCGAGCAGCGCCCGCTGCATGGCATCGATCTCGCCATGCAGACGCCCGCCGAGTCCCGCGAGAGGAAACGATGCCTTGGGCCCGCCTGCGCGCCGAGCGAGCATGACCGAGTTGGTGGTGAGATCGCGAGGACCGATCTCGATCCGGAACGGCACCCCGCGTCCTTCCCACTCGTAGTACTTGGCGCCCGGCTTGATCCCCTCTCGGATATCGACCATGACGCGCAGCTCCTGCGCCTTGAGCTCGGCAGCCAGCCGGGTCGCAGCCTCGAATACCGTCACTCGCTCCGCATCGGTCTTGTAGATCGGCACGATCACCACCTGCCACTGCGCCAGCCGAGGCGGACAGACGAAGCCGGCATCGTCGCTGTGCGCCATGATCATGCCACCGATCATCCGGGTCGAGGAGCCCCACGACGTATTCCAGACGTGTTCGAGACCGCCGTCCGCAGTCTGATACGTGATGTCGAACGCCTTGGCAAAGTTCTGCCCGAGATTATGGCTGGTCGCCAGCTGGAGGGCTTTGTTGTCCTGCATCAGGCCTTCGAGCGCGTAGGTGCGCAGCGCCCCCGCGAACTTCTCGCTTTCGCTCTTCCGCCCCGAGATGACCGGAATGGCGAGATAATCCTCCTGGAACCGCCGATACACCTGCAGCATCTCGAGCGTCCGTGCCTCGGCGTCCGCCTCGGTGGCATGGGCCGTATGCCCTTCCTGCCAGAGGAACTCGGTGGTGCGCAGGAAGAGCCGGGTCCGCATTTCCCAACGCACCACGTTGCACCACTGATTCAGCAGCATCGGGAGATCCCGATGGCTCTGAATCCACTTGGCCATCATCGACCCGATGATCGTTTCCGAGGTCGGCCGGACCACCAGCGGCTCCTCGAGTTCCTTACCACCGCCATGCGTGACGACCGCGGTTTCCGGCGCAAAGCCCTCGACGTGCTCGGCTTCCTTGGCCAGGAAGCTCTGCGGAATGAAGAGCGGGAAGTACGCATTCTGCACGCCGGTGTCTTTGAACATCCGGTCGAGCGCCAACTGCATGTGCTCCCAGATCGCAAACCCGTTCGGACGAATCACCATACAGCCGCGTACCGGGCTGTAGTCCGCCAGTTCGGCGCGGGCGATCAGTTCGTTGTACCAGGCGCTGAAGTCCTGCGCCCGCGTCGTGAGTGCTTTGTTGTCCGACATGACGATTCCTTATCTCTCGAGCCGAGCTGCGACCCTGGAAATACCCATGTGATCGAGTGCGTCCGGCAGGCGGGCCGGCTCGACGGCCAGCTGCGACCCTGCCGACAGGTCCTTGAGTATCACGTGTCCACGAGCCCGGTCATCGGGCCCGATTACCACCACGGCCCGCGCGCCACGCGCGTCGGCCAGTTTGAGCTGTTTGCCAATCGCCTGCTCCGCAAACGGGAACTCCACCCGGAACCCGGCATCCCGGAGCTGATGGGTCAGCGCCAGCACATGCGGGCGGTCGTCCGGAGTGACCTGGGCCACGAAGACATCCGCGCTGGCCGGCGCCCCCGGCAGGAGCCCGCGTTCGCGCAGCAATTCTCCCAAGACGACATCGCCCATCCCGAAACCGAGCGCCGGCAAATCGACCCCGCCCAAGGCCTGCAGCAGATTGTCGTATCGCCCGCCGCCGCAGATGGCGCGCAGCGACCGCTGGGCATCGAACAACTCGAAGACCGTACCCGTGTAGTACGCGAGCCCCCGCACGATCGTCAGATCGAGATCGAGGAATCCGCCGAGTCCCATGGCCTCGAGCGCCTGCCAGCTGGCGCGGAGCGGTGCCGCGTCCGCACCCAGCTCCGGAAATGCCGCGTCGAGGGCGTCCCAACTCGTAATGGCGGCAAGCCCCGCCAGCCGCTCGAGCACCGCGTCGCCGACGCCGGCAGTGCGGAGGGCCGCCTCCCGCGCAGCGTACTCACTCCGCCCGAGCTTGTCGAGCGCCTGAAACGCCAGCGTCCGCTGCGCATCCGTGAGGCCGAGTTGGGTCAGGATCCCCGTCAACAGACGCCGATCGGAAATCCGCACCCGCACGTCGGCCTCGGTCAGGCCCAGTTCCCGCATCACGTCGATGCAGAGGGCCACGATCTCGGCGTCGGCCAGCGGACCGGCCTCGCCGATCAGATCGCAGTTGAGCTGGAAATGCTCCCGGAGACGACCGCGCTGCTGCCGTTCGTAGCGGAACAGCTGCGGGATCGAGAACCACCGGATCGGCTTCTTGAGGGCGCCCGCTTTGGGCGCCACCATCCGGGCCAGCGTCGGGGTCATCTCCGGCCGGAGCGCAACCTCCCGATCGCCCTTGTCCCGGAAATTGTAGAGCTGGCCGACGATCTCATCCCCGCTCTTCCGGGTATAGAGCTCCAGCGACTCGAGCGGCGGGCCGTCGTACTCCTGAAAGCCGTACCGTAAGGCCACGCGCCGCATCGCCCCGAAGAGGTGCGACCGAGCGGCGAGATCATCTGGATGGAAGTCACGGAAACCGGGGAGGGCCTGAATCGCCATGCCCCAATATAGACGGGGGCCCCCCGGTTATGGACGGCGCTCGATCAGGCGAAACCCAGCGCCGCCATGACGTCGCCCACGGTGTGAAACGAGCCGGTGACCAGCACCGTTCCGGCACCCTGCTGGACCTCCGCCAGCGCCGCCGGAAAGTCCTCGATCAGCCGCCAGCGGGCGTGCGGCGACGGCCGATCCGACCGTTCGAGCCAGGCGCGGAGCCAGTCCAGATCCCACTTCCGGGTGTCGGCCGACGGCGCGACCGTGAGGACGCCCTGATCGATGACGCGGTCGAGCTCGACCAACATGGCCGGCCACTCCTTGTCACCCAGGATCGAGACCAGGGCATGGATCGGCTTGGGCGGACCCTGATCCTCGAGCGCCCGCACCAACGCCCGGACCCCGTCCGGATTGTGCGCCACGTCGAAGAGCCACTTTCCCCGCCGGTCGAGTCGGCCTGGCACGAACGCCGACCCAAACCCCTCGGCGGTCGCCTGGGCGGTGGGGCGGTAGGGCTCCGGCAGGGCAGCCAGCATGGCAGCTGCCACCGCCGCGTTGCGCCGCTGATGCGGGCCTGCCAGGCCCAGCGGCCCCTCCCACACCGCTCCGGCGGGCACCAGCCGCAGGTCGGGCCGCGCTGCGGGATCGAGAGATTGAACCGCCCGGGCAGCTTCCGATTCCAGCACGGCGATCACCGCCGGGTCCTCTTCGCCGATGACGAACGGCGCCCCGGGCTTGGCAATCCACGCCTTCTCCGCGGCAATCCGGTCGAGCGTGTCGCCCAGGTACTTCTGGTGGTCCATTGCGATCTTGGTGACTCCGCTCACCAGCGGCCGAACCACGTTGGTGCTGTCCAGCCGGCCACCCAGTCCGACCTCGATCACCGCAATCTCGGCCCCGCGCGCCGCCAGGTCCGCAAAGGCAATCGCGGTGGTCGCTTCGAAAAAGGTGGCGCCTTCGGTCTCGATGAGGGCACGCAGCCGGTTGGTCCACATCGCGACGGCAGCTTCCGAGATCGGCACTCCGTCCACGGTAACCCGCTCACGGAAATCGACCAGATGCGGCGACGTATAGGTCCCGACCCGCCACCCGGCCGCCGCCAGCGCAGCAACCACGAGTGTCGTGACGCTCCCCTTCCCGTTGGTCCCGCCGACATGCACGACGGGCATCACGTGATGGGGGTTGCCGAGCGCCTCGAGTAAACGCTCGGTGCGCTCGAGTCCGAACTTGATGGCGGTCGTTCTGGGAAAGAGAAATTCGAGGGCGTCGCGGTAACTGAGCTCTACGGCCTCCACCAACGGGCTCGCGGAATCGCTCACCCGTCGGCCCTCGGCCCTCCGGCTTGCGCTTCGGCCTTGTGTCCCAGCATGTGGCGGAAGAGCCGGGTGATCGTCTCACGGAGGGAGCCGCGAGGGACCACGTCGTCGATCTGACCATGCTCCAGCAGGAACTCCGCCGTCTGAAATCCTTCGGGAAGATCCTGACCGATGGTCTGTTTGATGACGCGTTGTCCCGCAAACCCGATCACGGCGCCCGGCTCGGCCAGGATCACATCGCCCTGCATGGCGTAACTCGCCGAGACGCCGCCCGTGGTCGGGTTGGTCAGCAGGGTCAGGAACGGCACGCCTTCGCGTTTCACTTCCGCGATGGCGGTCGACGTCTTGGCCATCTGCATCAGCGAGAAAACCCCCTCCTGCATCCGGGCGCCGCCGGAGCAGCAGACCAGAATGAGGGGGACACCTTTGTCGGCCGACCGACGCGCCAGGCGGGCAATCCGCTCGCCGACCACCGACCCCATCGAGCCGCCCATGAAGGCAAAGTTCATCACGCCGAGATGGATCGGAATCGATTCGAGACGCGCCAGGCCGGTGTACATCGCATCGAGCTGGCCGGTCTTGGCCTGGGCCAGCTTGGTCCGATCCGGATAGTGCTCGAACGACAGCGGATCGAGCGCGCGGAGATTGGTGTTCAACTCACGCCAGGTGCCCGCGTCGGTCAGCAGCTCGATATACTCCTCGGCCGTGAACCGACGATGGTGGCCGCAAGCCGGGCACACGTTGAGCGCCCGCTCGAACCGTTCCCGAATGTCGACGTGATCGCACGCCTCGCACTTGTCCCATGCGTCTTTCGGGATCTCGAGCCGGGCGCGCTGAGACGCCCGCGGCTTTCGTTCTTTTCTAAACCAGGCCATCGCTGCCGTCGGGTCGCAAGAAGATCATCTCCACAAATGAAATCGAGCGGTGGAATCTGGCGGCCGGGGTCGGTTCGCGCCAGACCTTGACAGATAACCTGTTGCTATGTCTCAACATAGCCACTGGAGCGGGCATCCCACGCCACCCGAAAAACGAGCCCCATGGACAGCCCGCACGCCAGGACGAAGGAGCCGCCGTACGAAAAGAAGGGCAGCGGAATACCGGTGATCGGCATCAGATTGATCGTCATCCCCACGTTTTCGAACACGTGGGTAAAGAGCATTCCCAGCACCCCGAAGACGACGAGGCTGCTGAATGTGTCGGTCGCTCGGCGGGCCACCCGAATCAGAATCAGGAACAGGGTAAAAAACAACGCCAGGGCCACCAGCACGCCGATGAAGCCCATTTCCTCCCCCACGACCGAGAAGATGAAGTCGGTCGGTTGCTCCGGAAGAAAAGCCAGCCGCTTCTGCGGTCCTTCGAGCCAGCCGTTACCGAACCATCCGCCAGATCCGATTGCCACCTTGGACTGAATCGCCTGGTAGCCCGAGTTGACGGGGTCGGCCGCGGGATTGAGAAACGAGACCAGACGTTGCTGCTGGTGCGGCTTGAGGCGATCCCACAGCATGATGGCCAGCACGCCCATCGCGGCGTTGACGAGCCAGATGAAGACCCCCTCGCTCACATAGGTGCGCCAAACCAGCAGCAGTACCGTGAGGAGGACGATCCAGCCGGCCCACCAGGCCGTATTGGCCGCGAGCAGCAGGCTCACCATCGGCGAGGCCAGCAACAGCAGCAGCGACGGACGCACCCCGCCCCAGAACAGCATCGTAAAGAGGATGCCGATGAAAACCATGGCGCTGCCCAGATCGGGCTGGCGGAGCACCAGCAAAAACGGCACGCCGGCAATCAGTCCGGGGGTGACCAGGTCGCGCAGGGTCGCCGGCGCATGGCGGAGACCGGACAGATAGCGCGCCAGGAGGAGCACGGTGCCCAGCTTGGCGAGTTCGACCGGTTGCCCGATGCGCACCCCGCCGATGGCCAGCCAGCTCTTGCTGCTTGCTGCGGTACCGGCGCCGGTTCCGACCAGGAGGGTGACGACCAGCAGCACCAGACCCAGCCCGTAGAGGAGCGGCGCGCTCCACTCGAGCAGCCGAAACGAAACCCGGAACGACAGCGACGCGGCAATCACCGCTACGACCATCCAGCCCGCCTGCCGAATCCACGCTCGCTCCGCAAACGACGGCACATCGGTCTGCCCCGCCGAGTACACCATGGCGAGGCCGTACCCGCAGAGCAGGAACAGCGTAATCAGGAGCGGACGATCGAGCGTGGTCCGCATCTAGGGCTCCCGAATCTGCCCGGTCGAGTCGTCCGGCAGGTCCGACTCCGTGGTTGCGGAGTCGGGCTGGAGCATGATCCGGACGTCTACTTTCGCGAGCGACGGATCGAGGCTTTCGAGATAGCGGCGAATCACCTTGACGACGAACGGTGCCACGACCGTACCGTGCAAGGCAAACTCCATGATGGCGCCCACCACGATCTTGGGGTCGTCCGCCGGAGCGAAGGCAACGAACCAGCCGTGATCCGCGCCGTGGGGATTCTGTGCCGTACCCGTCTTCCCGGCCACCCGGATGTCGCGCCCGCCGCTTCGTGCCGCCGTGCCCCGGTCCACCACCGCCTGCATCGCGCTCCGCAAGCCACGCAGCTGTTCCGGCGAGAGACCCAGTGAGCGCTGGGCATCGGTGGGCGGCTTGACGATGTACGGCGTAGGGATGACGCCGTCGCCGGCCATCGCTGCGTAGAAGCGCACCTGGCTGAGCAGCGTCTGGGCGTTCTCCCCCTGCCCGATCGACAGATTGAGGGTGACGGCGTTGCTCCAGCCCCGCGACCCGTACTGCCGGTCGTAGTAGGCGGTCGACGGCGGGAAAATGGAACTGCGTTCGGAGCCCAGATCGATGCCGGTCGGGCGACCGAGCCCCATTGCCGTCACTTCGTTCAGGAGATTGTCGAGGCCGATCTTGAGGCCCAGCTGATAGAAGTAGACGTTGCAGCTGTTGGCAATCGCCCCGGTCAGATCGAGCGAGCCGTGTCCGCTGCGCTTCCAGCAGTGGAAGACCCGATTCCCGAAGCGCAGGCCGCCGGTGCACGACTGCGGCATGTGCGAATCGAAGTCAACCAGCCCCCGCTTGAGCGCCACTGCGGCCGTCACCAGCTTGAACGGTGAGCCGGGCGGGAACGAGCCGCGCACGGCCCGGTTGAGGAGCGGGCGCGCTTCGTCGGTATTGAGTTCGCCCCAGCGGCGCGGCGACACCCCGCTGATGAATTCATTCGGATCGAACGTGGGCGCTGAGTAGAGCGCCAGGACCTCGCCGTTGGGCATCATCGCGATCGCCCCGCCGCGCTTACCTGCGTAGTCCGCGTTCCAGAGACTGTCGGTATAGAGTTGGAGACCGAGATCGATGGTCGTCTTGATCGGCTCGCCCGCTACGGGTTTGAGCGCCGGCGACTGGCTCTCGTCGCGCACCATGCGGCCCCGGGCATCGACCTCGACGAAACTGACACCTTCGAGGCCCCGCACGATTGAATCGTAGCGAGACTCGAGCCCGTCTTTGCCGACCAGCGTGCCCGCTTTGGCGCCGGGATACCGTTTCTTCTCGAGGTCGTCGTCGGAGACCTCGGTGACATATCCGATCAGATGCGCCACCGCCGACCCGCCCGGATACGATCGGCGCGGCTCGGTGCGCACCACCAGGCCGGGCAGCAGATAGCGATGCTCCTCGAGCACCGCCACCGTCTCGAGACTCGCATTGGCAAAGACCAGCGCCGGCTGGAACGGGGCAATCTCGTACCGGCGGACCACCTGCGCCTCCAGATCCTCGCTGATCGGTACCAACTTGCCGATCCGCCGAACGACGGCGCGCAGCGAGTCCTTCGGGCTCTGCCCCGATCCGGTCCGCGCCACCAGGCGTACCGTGTACCCCGGCGCATTCTCGGCGATCGGAACTCCGTGGCGGTCGAAAATGATGCCACGCGGGGAAGCCAGCGTCAGCCGGCGGAGGCGATTGTTGGCCGACTGCCGGCGAAAGTCCTCGCTGCTCAGTACCTGAGCACGAAAGAACGCTCCGATCAGCAGCAGGAACACCACGGCAAGCACCCAGGTCGCAATGGCGCTCCGCTCACGAACCCGGAAAGGATTGAACGCGCTGCTCATTCTTCCAGCCGGATGGCCAGCCATTCCCGGAACATCACCACGACGATCACCCCCGCCACGGCCGTTGACAACGCCTGGATCGGCGACCAGATCAGGAGCGATTCCGCCAGGTCACCGGGCGTCGCCGAACTGGTGATCAATACAATCAGGTTTCGGACCCAAAGGCCAGCGGCAAACAGGCCGGCGTTGACCAGCAGATTGTCCGGGAAAAATACCGCGCGACCCCAGGCCGCCAGGTACCCGACGATGGTGTGCGCCAGCGCGCCGGCGCCGAAGCGCGCCGGGGTGAGGATATCCGCCGTGAGACCAACCACGAACCCGACGACGGCGGCCGTCCCCGGCCGGCTCCGGATCGCGACCAGCATCAGCGCGAGCATGACCAGATCCGGCCCGGCCCGCCCGAACCAGGGGCGGACGTAGAAATGCGCAGCTACCAGGATCGCGATCACGACCCCGACCCGCCATCGCTGGGCCCGCCGGCTCGTCGTCATGGATTCGAATCGGCCTCGCCGATGGACAATCGATTGCTGCTGCGAATCAGGTAGACCAGCACGTGCGTCACGTGGGCCGGATTGGCCAGCGGATTGAGACGATAGATCCGCTCCCACCCCAACTCTTCGCGGCGAACGCCGGTGACACGACCGATCGGGATGCCCTTGGGATAGACCCCGGTCAGACCGGACGTCAAAACCTGCGTACCGACCGCGACGGTATCGCGATAGGGCACGCCGCGCAGCTCGAGAAAGGCCTCGTTGGCCCCCACATTACTGATCGGTGCCGCGATGCCCATGACACTCCCGTCTTCCGTAGCCGCGGCGACCGCGAAATCCGGATGCGCCCAGGACATCGCCACCGAGGACGCGACGTCCACGCTGATCACGAGACCGATCAAGCCTTCGGGAGAGACCACCGGGTCGCCGACCGCGATGCCCGCCGACTGCCCCGCCCCGATCAGCAAGGTCCTGCCGTCGGTGGGCAGCGACTGCCTGAGCACCTCCGCGGCAACCGTCTGGTAGCCCACCTTGGGCCGGAGGTCGAGCAGAGCGCGAAGCTGCTGGTTCTCCGCCGAAAGCGCCGCCAGCGACTGCGCCGCGAGCGCGGCCGAATCACGAGCCTCGGCAATGGCGCGCAGCCGGAGCCGGCTGGTGCGCTGCTCTTCGGCGTTGGTCTGAATCCAGAGGAGCGGGGCGAGGGCGGTCGATCGAACCGAGGAAGCAAACGCCTGGGTCCAGCGCGACGGCAAGGCCAGCGCGGTGAGCGACAGGACCAGGCACACCGCGAGAAGGAACGTATCGCTCCGGGACAGCGACCGGCCCAGGCTCGGCCTCATGTCACCTCGTCAGGACATTCCGATACTTGTCGTACTCGTCGAGAATGCGACCGGTACCGCGGACGACGCACGTCAGGGGGTCCTCATCGACGTGAATCGGGAGACCGGTTTCCTGCTGCAAAAGAAGATCGAGCCCGCGAATCAGCGCGCCACCACCCGTCATCACGATGCCCCGGTCGACGATGTCGGCCGCGAGCTCAGGCGGGGTGATCTCCAAAGCCCGGCGAACCGCGTCGACGATCTGCTGAATCGGTTCCTGGACCGCCTCCCGCACCTCGGTCGAGTGCACCCGAACCGTTTTCGGGATCCCCGAGACCAAGTCGCGGCCCTTGACCTCCATCTCCCGCTCGTCCCCCGTCGGGTAGGCCGACCCGATCTTGATCTTGATCGCTTCGGCGGTCGGCTCACCGACCAGCAGGTTGTAGTTCTTCCGCATGAACTGGACGATCGCCTGGTCCAGCTCATCACCGCCGGTGCGGATCGAGGTGTCGCAGACGATGCCGGACAGCGCGATCACGGCGATTTCGGTCGTGCCGCCGCCGATATCGATGACCATGTTGCCGGTCGGGGTTTCGACCGGAAGCCCCACTCCGATGGCAGCCGCCATCGGCTCCGCCACCATGAACACCGCCTTGGCGCCCGCCGTCTCGGCCGAGTCACGCACGGCCCGGCGTTCCACCTCGGTAATTCCGGAGGGGACCGCGACGACCACCATCGGTTTGACGTGGAAGAAATGCTTCGAAATGATGGTCCTGAGGAAATGCCGGAGCATCTTCTCGGTCCGCTCGAAATCGGCGATCACGCCGTCCTTGAGCGGCCGGACCGCGATGATCCCTTCGGGGGTCCGCCCGAGCATCCGTTTGGCATCGAGCCCGAACGCCTTGGGTTCCCCGCTGCCCCGGTCGATGGCCACCACCGATGGCTCGTTGAGGACGATCCCCTCGCCCTTGACGTAAACCAACGTGTTAGCCGTGCCGAGATCGACGGCGATCTCGTTCGCGGGTATGAGTGACTTGAATTTGAACGGAAACTTCATGAGATAGCTGACGCCCCCCGGCCGATGCGCAAGTTAATGTCCGGCAAGAACTTCGACAAGGCTGCACCAGCCGACCCAACTCCGCCCCGCCCCTCCGGGCCCGAGCGAGGCGTTTAACAATGGAACGGCGAACTATTTATAGGCCGGTGCTCCCGAAGCCGCCCTCACCCCGCGACGTCGCTGGTAACGAATCAACCAGTTCGAATTGCACCGGTTCGACTCGCCCGAGTACCAATTGGGCAATCCGCATACCGCGGGTCACCTGAAACGCCTCCTGGCCCAGATTGACCAGGCCGACCATGAGTTCGCCGCGGTAGTCCGAATCGATGGTGGCCGGACTGTTGGGAAGGGTGATGCCGTGCTTGACCGCAAGGCCGGACCGCGGCCGGAGCTGGATTTCGAACCCGGTGGGAATCGCCACCGCAAAACCGGTCCGGAAAATCCGCCGCTCGCCAGGGGCCAGAGTGCCCTCGTCGGCCGACGCGATATCCGCACCTGCCGAGCCTGCCGTCTGCAGAGCTGGCACCGGCAGCTCCGCACCGTGGGGGAGTCGCTGAATCTGAACAATCGTCATGGTCGTCGATGCGGAGGAAGCGGATTGACCGAGGGGGGAACGACCTGTAATGCATCGACCGGCCGGACGCACCATCCCTCGGTGCGTCCGGCAGGTCGGCATACTACAACACCGCGCCGACGTCGACCAGCGGCAGGCCGAAGGCCTCCGCGACGCCGGGATAAACCACCTTGCCCTCGACCACGTTGAGGCCGAGCTGCAGCGCGCGATCGCGGCGGCAGGCTTCCTGCCAGCCCAGCTTGGCCAGCGGAATGGCATACGGCAGCGTGGCATTGGTCAGCGCCAGCGTCGAAGTCCGCGGCACGCCGCCCGGCATGTTGGCCACGGCGTAATGCAGCACACCGTCGACGAAGTAGATCGGATCTTCGTGCGTGGTCGGCTTGATCGTTTCGACACAGCCGCCCTGGTCGACCGCAACGTCGACCACTACCGCGCCCGGCTTCATCGTCTTGAGGTCTTCACGCCGGATCAGACGCGGCGCCTTGGCACCCGGCAAGAGCACGGCACCCACCACCAGATCGGCCCGCTGAATCGCGCCGAGGATGTTGTAGCGGTTGGAATAGAGGGTGGTGACGTTAGCGGGCAGCACGTCGTCGAGGTAGCGCAACCGATCGAGCGACAGGTCCATGATGGTGACATTGGCGCCCATGCCGGCCGCCATCTTGGCCGCATTGATGCCGACCACGCCACCGCCCAGAATGATCACGTCTGCCGGCGGCACACCGGGCACGCCACCCAGCAGCACACCGCGGCCGCCGTAGACCTTCTCCAGGTACTTGGCCCCCTCCTGCACCGCCATCCGGCCTGCCACTTCGGACATCGGCGTGAGCAGCGGCAACTCGCCGGTCGGTAACTGCACGGTCTCGTATGCAATCGCAATCGCGCCAGAGGCAATCACGGCCCGGGTCAGTTCTTCCGACGCCGCAAAATGGAAGTAGGTGTAGATGACCTGTCCGGCGCGCATCCGCGGCCACTCGACCGCGATCGGCTCCTTGACCTTCATGATCATGTCGGCCTTGGCCCAGACCTCGTCCGCGGTGTCGAGGATCTTCGCGCCGGCGCCCACATAGTCCTCATCGGTGAAGCCGCTCCCCAGCCCGGCCCCCTTCTCGATGTAGACCGTATTACCCGTCTCCGTCAGTAGCTCCGCACCAGCCGGGACCAATGCGATCCGATTCTCATTGGTCTTGATCTCCTTCGGTACGCCGATGATCATGCCCGTCTCCACCTGTTGCGACAAAGTTGGTTTACGTCCGGAGCGGCCGGAACCTTCAGCCGCCCAACTGTACTACGGTCATCCGCTCCGGCGCCAGAAACTCTCCGGCAACCGCGAGCGCGTCCTCCCGGCTCACTGCGTCGATAGCCGCCAGGACTTCGTCCAATTTACGGTATCGATCGTCATTGAGCACGAAACCCGCCAGCCGGTGCATCCGGCTCGACGGGTTTTCCAATGCCAGCATCAGCTGGCCCTGCAACTGCCGTTTACCGTCGGCCAGCTCCGTGTCACTCAAGCCCCCAGCTGCCAGCTGTTCGAGCTCGACCGCAATCGCCTCCCGGGCGCGCAGCGCCGCGGCGGGTTGGGTCGCCACGTAGATGCCCAGCAAGCCAGTCGACCGGTAGGCCTGCTGATACGCATAGATCGCGTACGCCAGGCCCAGTTGTTCCCGCACCCGCTGGAACAGCCGGCTCGACATCCCGCCACCCAGCAGATTGATCAGAATGGCCAGCGCGTAGCGCCGCGGATCGCGCGACGCGAAGGTATCGGTCCCCAGGACCAGGTGCGCCTGCGCGGTCTCCCGCGGCACCATCGCGTTGTCGCCGCGGCGCGCGGGAGCCGGTACCACCGGAGGGGTCCGCTCGCCATCGAGCGAAGTCTCGAACCACCCTTCGGCGGCCAGGTGATCCAGCAACTGATCATGGTCGACGTTGCCCGCTGCGGCGATGACCGCGTTTCGCGGATGGTACGCCGCGCGATGGAAGGCCGCCAGATCGGCCGCCGACAGCGCGCTCACGGTGTCCGGCGTGCCCAGAATCGAGTAACCGTACGGATGCGACGGCCAGAGCGCCGCGGAGGCCAGATCGAAGACCAGGTCGTCCGGGGTATCCTCGACGCCCTTGATCTCCTCGAGCACGACGTTGCGCTCGAGTTCGAGATCCTCCGCCCGCAGGAGCGGACGGCGCACCAGATCGCTCAGAACCTCCACGGCAAGTGGAAGGTCCTGGTCGAGGACATGCGCTTGAAAGCTGGTATGATCTCGGCTGGTGTACGCGTCGAGGCCGCCGCCGCGCACTTCGAGCGCATGGGCCAATTCCTTGGCCGTCCGCCGCTCGGTCCCTTTGAACACCATGTGCTCGAGCAGATGGGCAATCCCCATCTGCTCGCGCCGCTCGTGACCACTCGCCGAGCGGAACCAGATGCCTGCCGCCACGGATCGGAGCCCCGGCAAGTGCTCGGTGAGCACCACGAGGCCGTTCGGTGCGGTGGTCTGGTAGAGCCGCTCGTCGAGTTGCTCCCGAGCCACGGTCACTCCTTGGGCAGGAGCGCTTTCCGCGACAACTTCATGCGGCCCCGATCATCCACCTCGAGGAGCTGGACTCGCACGATGTCGCCCTTCTTGACCACGTCTTCGGTCTTCTCGGTCCGGCCATGCTGCAGTTCGCTGATGTGCAGCAAGCCTTCGACGCCGGGCATGATTTCCACGAAGGCGCCGAACGCCGTCGTGCTCTTGACCGGGCCTTCGTAGACCTTGCCGACCTCGGGCTCCGCCACCAGCGCCGACACCATCTCGCGCGCCTTGTCGCCCGCTTCGCCACCGACGGCGGCGATGGTGACGAGACCCGAATCCTCGATCGAGATCTTGGCGCCCGTGGCATCCTGGATGCCCCGGATGGTCTTGCCCTTGGGACCGATAACGTCGCCGATCTTGTCCGGCTTGATCATCATCGTGAAGATCCGGGGCGCGTACTTCGACAGCTCCGGACGCGGCGCAGCAAGCGCCTTCTTCATCTCGCCCAGGATGTGCAGCCGGCCGCGACGGGCCCGCTCCAGCGCATCGGTCATGATCTCGAGGCTCAGACCCGAGATCTTGATGTCCATCTGGATCGAGGTGATGCCCTGTTCCGTTCCGGCCACCTTGAAGTCCATGTCGCCCAGGTGATCCTCGGTGCCGAGGATGTCGGTGAGCACCGCCACCCGCTTGCCGTCGGTGATCAACCCCATCGCGACACCTGCGCACGGCGCCTTGATCGGGACGCCCGCATCCATCAGCGCCAGCGAGCCGCCGCAGACCGTCGCCATCGAGGACGAGCCGTTGGACTCGAGGATCTCGGACACCACCCGCAGCGTGTACGGGAAAGCATCGAAGCCCGGCAGCACCGCCTGCAACGCCCGCTCGGCCAGCGCACCATGGCCCACTTCACGACGGCTGGTGCCGCGGATCGGACGCACTTCACCGGTCGAGTACGGCGGGAAGTTGTAGTGCAGCATGAACGACTTGGTCGACTCACCCGCCACGTTGATCGAGTCGATCCGCTGCTCGTCGTCCGAGGTGCCCAGCGTCACCGCCACCAGCGCCTGCGTTTCGCCGCGGGTAAAGAGCGCGGAGCCGTGGGTGCGCGGCAGGATGCCGGCTTCGATCGAGATCGGACGAACCGTCTCGAGATCGCGCCCGTCGATCCGCTCGCCCTTGTCGAGCACCTGGCCGCGCATGACCCGGTACTCGATCTCGTCGAGCTCGGCGTCGGCGTCCTTGATCTTGTCCGGGAACTCGACGGCAAGCACGGCGGCCGCCGCGTCGCGAATGGCCCGCACCTGACCGGCCCGGCCCGCCTTGTCCTTGTGGTTGATCGCCTTGGCCATGTCCTTCTCGGCCAGCTCGCGCACCCGCTTGACGAGCACCGCGTCCGGCTCCGCGCGGGTCCACGTCATCTTGGGCTTGCCCTCCTTGGCCACCAGCGTCTCGATGTGGCCACGCAGCTCGCGGATCCCCTTCTGGGCGACCTTGAGCGCTTCGATCACATCGCTTTCGGACACTTCGGCCGAACCGCCCTCGACCATGCCGATCGACTCACCGTTCCCGCTCACCGTCACGTCGAGATCGGAGAACTCGAGCTGGTGGAAGGTCGGGTTCAGAATCCACTTGCCTTCGACCCGGCCGACCCGTACCGTCGCGATCGGTCCGTTGAACGGCACCGGCGAGATGGCCAGCGCCGCCGACGCCGCCAGCGCACCAAGCACATCGGCGCCGTGCTCCTGATCGGCCGAGACGACCGTCACGAAGACCTGGACTTCGTTCTTGAAGCCTTCGGGAAAGAGCGGACGAATCGAGCGGTCGATGATGCGCGCCGCCAGAATCTCGTCGTCGCTCGGACGGCCTTCGCGCTTGAGGAAGCCGCCGGGGATCTTGCCAGCTGCGTAGCTCTTCTCGCGATACTCGACGGTCAGCGGAAAAAACGGCAGCGACGATTCGCGGCTGCTCACCGTCACGGAGGCCAACACGACGGTTTCTCCGAACTGCGCCAGCACGGAGCCCGCGGCCTGTTTGGCCAGACGGCCGGTTTCGAGCAGCAACGGCCGCCCGGCAAAAGTCGTTTCGATACGATGCACAGGATTATCCCTCATCGGTGAACTGGTAGTCATCGACACACCAGGCAGCCCCAAAGCACCGAGGGCGCCCCGTCATATCCTGGGGCGCCCGCGTCTGGAGCCGATGATTTAGTGACGGAGACCGAGGTCCTGAATCAGCGCTCGGTACGTCTGAAGATCGGTGCTGCGGAGATAAGAAAGGAGCCGCCGCCGCTGACCGACCATCTTCAGCAACCCGCGCCGACCATGATGGTCTTTCGGATGGGTGCGGAAGTGATCCGTGAGGGAGTTGATACGCTCGGTGAGCATGGCGACCTGAACCCGGGCCGATCCCGTGTCTTCGCCGTGCTGGCGATACTTCGCCATGACGCCCGCTTTGTCGTACCCCATTTGCTGTGTCCTCGTTGCTTCGACGCGCTTAAAAAGTTCGTAAGTGGTTGTAGCCTTTCAATATAGATAGCCAGAATCCGGGAGGCAAGACGCCCCCGCTCCCCGGCCGGGCGGCTGGGAGCAGGGGCGTCCGCCAGGGCCATTCCGGCCCCCTGGACTACTACCGGCGCGCCCGCCAGGCGGCCAGGACTTCCTGCTCCCGCTCGGGCGTGATGCCGGCCCGGAGCTGCGCCTGGCGCTCGGGCGTCTGGGCGTGGTAGTAGTCGAGCGTGTCCTTGGTGGTCACCGCCAGAGACCGGAACGTGAGCCCCAGCGCCACCTCGCGCGAGATGTCGAACCGGGCAAAGCCCTCTTTCCCGTCCCGGGCCGGCTGCCAGACCGGCATTTCCTGGTAGGGCCGGACCTGATTGGCCAGCAGGAAGTCGGTGTCGACCCAGGTGAACGTGGCGTTCGAGGTGGTGACGGCCTTGATCCCGTGGAGCAATTCCGCAAAGGACCGGGGCGTCTGCGGCCCCAGGGCGTTGTAGTACCCCGTGGTGCCCATCTCGACCAGGCGGATGACCCACTCGCCCAGATCCCGGGCGTCGATGAACTGGACCGGGTCGGTCCCATCGCCCGGCGCGAGCACCTCCCCACCCCGCTCGATCCGCAACGGCCAGTAGGTAAACCGGTCGGTGGTATCCCCGGGGCCGACCACCAGCGACGGACGCACCACCAGCAGCCGGTTGCCGAACCGGTCACGCAGCGTCTTTTCGGAGATGGCCTTGGCAAGCCCGTACGGGAGCGGCCGCCCGGCGGGTACCGGAGTGTTCTCCGGGGAGAACAGCGGCGCATCGACGGTCATCGGCACCCGGCTCGTGTCGTAATAGACCGACCGGGTCGAAATGAAGACATATTGCTTGACCGAATGCTCCAGCACCCGTCCCGACAGCGCGACCCACTCCGGATTGGTGGCGGAGATGTCGATCACGACATCCCATTTGCGCCCTTCCAGCGACTTGAGGTCGTTGTTGCGGTCGCCCGTGAGCTTCTCGACGTTGGGAAAGAGCGCGGGGTTCGTCTTGCCCCGGTTGAAGAGGGTGATGGTGTGCCCGCGGTCGAGCGCATACTGAACCTGGTATGGACCGATGAAGTTGGTCCCGCCCAGGATCAGGATGTTGAGTTTCTTCTGGGTGCGAAAACGCGGCACCCAGATGTGGAATGGCGCGAGCGCGGCGGCACCGGCAACGGAGGATGCCTGCCGAACGAACTGACGGCGAGTGGAAGCCATGGGATTTCCGAGTGAAGGCAGAATGGAAAGTTGCTCCCGGCTCGAGGAATCGTCAACGATACCCGGCCGGCAAACTCCGGAACGACGAGAACCGTGCTGGCCGAGGTTACCAGCGGTCCTGACCCGATCGCCGCGCGCTCGAAGAACCGAAAACGACAGACCGGTCCGACCCCGGACCGGACGCCGATCGGATCAGGTCACGGTGCGCGACGGGCCGCCGGCACGGGCACTGGGAACAGGCGACAGGGTAAGCGAGAGTACCGCCGTGAGCAACGCCGTCCAGACCAGTACGCCGAGTGCAGCGGCCACGCCCTGCTCGTCAGCCATGCGGCCGAGCACCGGCGCGGCCAGTCCGCCGACGGTGACCGCCAGGCCCAGCGTCACGCCGGACGCCGTGCCGACGTGGCGCGGCAGATACTGCTGACCCAGCACGACCATCACACTGAACGGCGCCGAGAGTGCAATACCAAGCGGAATCAGCAGACCAAGCGCGACCAGCCGGTCATCGGCCTGGAGAAAGAGCCAGAGCAACGGACCCAGCGCGCAGGAACACACCACCACCACCGCGCGCGCCCCGAACCGGTCGGCCGCTCGGCCGCCCAGTAGGGTGCCCACCACGCCGACGATCAGGAGGACGGTGAGCGCCAGGCCTCCGGCCGCGAGATCGAGATTGAAACGGGTCGCCCAGTAGATGGGCAGAAAGGTGTTGAGACCGAAAAAGACGATCGAGCGCATCCCGACCGCGCCGGTCAGCCGCGCAAACGCCCCCCACGCCTCCGGCTCCGCGGCATGCTCGCCGGCGCCGGCAGCCGGACGGGCAACCCGAATCGACTGCCACTGCGTCGCGTTACGAACCAGGAACGCCATCATGGCCAGCGCCGGCACGATCAATACCGCCACGGCACGAATTCCATAACTCGAGGCCAGCGGCACGACCGCAAGGGGCGCCAGGGCAAAACCACCGTTTCCGCCCAACGCGAAGACGCTCATCCCGGTGCCACGCCGGCGACCCGACGCCTGGGCCGTGGCCCGCGAGGCCTCCGGATGAAACGCGGCAATCCCCACTCCGGTGATACCGCAGAGGACCAGCGCGAGCGGAAACGACTGCGTCAGCACCGCCAGCGACACGCCGATGCCGGCCAGTCCCATCCCGCCCCAAACGAGCCACGGCGCCCGATGGCGATCGGCCCAGTATCCGAAGAACGGTTGGAGCAGCGACGACAGCAGATTGGAGACCAGGACGGCCCCGGCGGCCGCCTGATAGCTCAGATTGTGCGCGACGACGAAGAACGGCACCAGCGCAGGCACCGCGGCCTGGTAGAAATCATCGACGCCATGCGCTACCGCCAGGTACGCAATGGCGCGTCGATCATACCCGCTGACACCGTCGGCAGCCGGTGCCGGGGACTCGCCCGACACCGGCTCGACGGAGACCGGAACGCTCACTTGAAGATCTCGAAATTACCGAGTAACCACCAGAGAAGCAGAAAAATCAGCACGGTGCTCAGACATCCCCCGCCCAACTTCTTGGCACCCCACCCTGCCGCCAATCCGCGAAGCAGCTTGCTCATCCAAACCCCTCCTGGTGAAGCGTCTCGGGGCGTTGCGCCGGATCGGGCCCGCACCCGTATCCGAATAGTACCTGAATGGAGTGAAGCCCGGCCACTGGCAGGTCAGATGCTACCGACGGACGCCTCGATTCCGATCCGGGCCTCGATCATCCCCGCCAGCGCATCGACCCAACCCGGCTCGGCATTGAGACAGGGAACCAGCTGAAACGCCTCGCCGCCCAGCGCGGACCAGGCGTGGGCCCCGCGATCGCCGATTTCCTCGATGGTCTCCAGGCAATCCGCCGCAAAACCGGGACAGACGACCGCCAGGCGGCGCACCCCGGCCGCGGCCAGCTGACCGAACATCCGATCGGTATGCGGACGGATCCAGGGGTCAGAACCGAGCCGGGACTGAAAGGCGGTCCCGGTCTGGTGGGACGCCAGGCCGAGCCCCGCGGCCAGATGACGACTGGTCGCAAAACACTGCGCCCGGTAGCACCAGCGATTGGCCTGATCGATCCCCTCACAACAGCGATCGGACTGCAGGCACCAGTCGCCCGAGGGATCGGATTTGCGCACCTGGCGTTCGGGCACACCGTGATAGCTCATCAGTACGAAGTCCGGATCGAACCCGTCGAGCACCGGACGAACCGAACGGCAGAGCGCCTCGATGAAGCGGGGGTCGTCGAAGTAGTCGGCGACGATTTCGATCGGCGGCACATTCCATCGCTCGGCCGCTCGCCGCATCACGTGCGCGATGGCGGTGCCGCCTGCGGAGCTGGCGTACTGCGGATAGAGCGGCACCACGATGATCCGGTCGACCGCCGCCGCCATCAGACGGTCGAGCGCGTTATCGACCGTGGGTTGGCCGTAGCGCATGGCCAGGTCGACCGTCACACTCGAGCCGAGTCGTTGCTGCAATGCGGTGGTCAGGGCGCGGCTGTGCAGCAGGAGCGGCGAGCCGGCCGCGGTCCAGATGGACGCATACTGCGCAGCGGAACGCCGAGGACGAAACGGAAGGAAAACCAGGTTGAGGAGGTACCAGCGCAGGACCGGATGGACATCGAGGACCCGGGGGTCGCCGAGAAACTCACGCAGGTAGCGCCGGACGTCCTTCACACTCGGCGTATCCGGTGTTCCCAGATTGACGAGCAGGACACCGACGCGCGGCTCCCGGACTACGCTCACGGCTCCCCCCCCCACTCGGCGCGCATCCCCCGAGTTCGACCCGGACCGATCGCGCAGCGCGACCAAGATCACCGGGATCGGAGGGATGCGAAACCGTAGTACTACGGAGCCTGAATCCTCAAATGCCGAGCAACCGCCGGATGTCGTTGGAGAAGGCCAATACCATCAGCATCACCAGCGCCACGAAGCCGGCCATGGTAAGCCATTCCCGCACCCGTCCCGTTATCGGGCGCCGGGTGACCGCTTCCGCCAGCAGGAAGAGGAACTGCCCGCCGTCGAGCAACGGAATCGGCAGCAGATTGAGCACGGCCAGGTTGACGGAAATGGCCGCCATGAACACCAGGAAGTCCTCGGCTCCCCGCCGAACGCTCTCCCCGGCGGCCATGCCGATGGCAATCGGGCCGCCCACCTCGCGGGTGGAGACGCGCCCCGAAAACATCCCGCGCACCGTGTTGGCAATCTGGGTCGCAATGAACCAGGTCCATTCACCGCCCTCGACCACCGCGGTCCCAAGCCCGACCCGCTCGCGGAGTTCCGGCTGGAGCGGTCCGTAAATCCCGATGCGTCCGACGGTCCGGCCCTCCACGTCCTCAGCGGCTGGAGTGACCTGGATGACGGTACGCCCGGTCGGACGGCCGACGAGCAGTTCCACTGGCTGATCGGCCTTGCTTTCGATCCGGCTCACCATCTCGCGCCACTCGCCGACGGCCGCGCCATCGAAGGTGACGATCGTATCGCCCCGGGCCAGGCCGGCCTGCGCTCCGGGTCGCTGCGGCACCACATCCGACACGACCGGAGGAAGCAAGGGACGCATCGTGGTGAGCGCCGTCCTCCGGTCTTCGAGCGAGCCGGCAATGACCACCGGACTCTTGCCCGCCACGTCAATCGTGACGGTATCGCGGATTCCCAACCACTCCCGCTGCATCTCTTCCCAGGTCGTCACGGCAACGCCGTTGACCGCCACGACGCGATCGCCCCGCGCCACCAGTTCCAACCCGCGCGCGCCGGCCGGCAGCCGGGTCGAGTCGACGCCGGCAATCGTGGTGACCGGGAGCGTCGGCCGGCCCCGGACGTAGATCAGTCCGGACAGCACCAGCCAGGCAAACAGCGCATTCATGACTACGCCGGCAAGGATCACGACCATCCGAACCCAGATCGGCTTGGCTTCGAAGCGGCGCTCGCGGGGCACTTCGACCTGCTCCGCCCCGCCTTCGAGCATCGCATCGGTTTCTTCCATGTCGCTGGCCATCTTGACGTACCCACCAAGCGGCAGCCAGGACACGGAATATTCCGTCTCGTTGCGCTTGAACGAGAGCCAGCGAATCGGCGCGCCCAGGCCCAGCGAGAACCGGTGGACATGGATCCCGGCCCACTTCGCGGCCAGGAAATGCCCCAGCTCGTGGATGAACACGAGCACACCGATGACGACGAGTGTCGAGATGATCGTTAAGCCCACACCAACCCCAGGTTCAGCCGGGCAAATCCGGGCGGATATTCCGCCGGACGCCGGAGATCCGACCGCCCCGGCCGAGCGCCGGGGCGGATTGTTCCGCCGAGGAACAAATTGCGGCAGGAAGGGTAACCCGACCGCCAGCCATTCCGAAATAGCCGGCGGCTCGGCATCGAGCCGGCCTCAGGAGGGGACCGGCACCAGATCGGGACGCAGCACCGTGGCCCCCCGGAGGTAGACCGGCTGCCATCGGGCTCGCGGCACGGCAGGCTCGACATGCAGCAGGACCCGAATGACCCGCGGAAGGCCGCCGGGCACCGGAATCTCGGTCGTGCAGAGCAGCGGCACCTCCACCCAACCCAGCTCGCGAGCACCCGTAGCCGGATATTCGCTCACGAGGTCGGTGGTGACGCTGAAGATGGCGCTCACGATCTCGTCCTGATCCAGGTCGTTCCTGGTGACGAGCGTCTCGAGCAGTTCGCGCGTCGCGGCCCGGATCAGCTCCGGACGGTCGGCGTCGACGGTGATGGCGCCGCGAAGGCCCCACATCCGGCGGGTCATGGGCGCCTCCGAATCAGCACGAAGCGGGTCGAGTTGTCCGGCAGATCGTGGACGTCGCGGGCCAGAATGGCAAGCCGATACCGCGTGGCGGCAGCGTCGCCCGCGATGGCGACGAACGAAGAATCCCCGCGCGCGGCCACGTCACGCGCCGCGCCCGCGCTGTCGTAATAGGTCTCGACGTACCAATCGGGATGGCCGCCAAGGAAACGAGTACACTGCGCCAATGCTACGGGATGGGATGCGACGTGCGCCACGCGGTCGAGGGTGGCCGCGCCCAGGCCCATCAGGTGGAGGCGCACCGGAACGTCGCATTCGCCATCGACCAGGACCGCCGTCCCGCTTGCCAGGGCATCGACGCTGTCCACCACCGGCCCCACGATACTGTTGGCGATCGGGAGAACACCGGCATCCGCCCGGCCACTCTCCACCGCCTCGACCACGTCCCGGAACGAGCGGGTGGGAACCACCTCGTGCTCGCCCCGGCTCATATAGTCGGCCGCGATCTCGGAGAAGGCGCCCAGTTCGCCCTGAATGGCAATCCGCATCATACCGAGGCCCCGACGGCCAGCGGCGCGGCACCGATGGTCCGCCCCACGGCGAGCGCCACCCGCTCCACCTGCACCATCAGCTCCGCAAACGCGGCGAACGTCAGCGATTGCTCCGCATCGGACTGGGCCGTCGCCGGCTCGGGGTGTACCTCGACGATCAACCCGTCCGCACCTGCCGCGATGGCCGCCCGGGCCAGCGGGGCCACCAGCGGGGCGCGCCCGCCCGCATGGCTCGGGTCCACGATGACCGGCAGGTGGCTCTCGGCTTTGAGGACGGGAACGGCGGTGACATCGAGCGTGAAACGGGAGGCGGTTTCGAAGGTGCGGATCCCGCGTTCACAGAGCACCACCGCATCGTTCCCCGCGACCCGGATATGCTCCGCAGCAAGCAGGAATTCCTTGAGCGTCGCGGCCAGGCCGCGCTTGAGCAGGACCGGCTTTCCACTCCGGCCGACCTCGGCGAGCAAGGCGTAGTTCTGCATGTTGCGGGCGCCGACCTGGAGCATGTCGGCCACCCCGGCCACTCGATCCACGTGCCGAGGATCGGTCACTTCGGTCACGACCGGGAGACCGGCCCGTTCGCCGGCCTGGGCCAGCAGGTCGAGCGCCGGGTCGCCCATTCCCTGGAAGGTGTGGGGCGAGGTGCGCGGTTTGAAGGCCCCACCCCGGAGCATCCGCGCTCCGGACGCCGCCACGGACAACGCGGTGTCGAGTACCATGGCCGCGCTCTCGACCGAGCAGGGCCCGCCGATCACGACGAGATCGGTGCCACCAAAACAGCACCGATCCCCGACGGTGACGGGAACGGTCGCAGGCAGCTGGGCAGAAAACGCGGTCATCGGATCCTCGGGGCTTTGGGCAAACAAAAAGGCCCCCGCGATTTGCGGGGGCCGTGGTTCGCTTGCGTCTGGCGCTACTGTCAGCCTGATCTACGCATGCGAGCCACTCCCCCGCTGGCAAAATACGCCGCGTAGGTAAAATAGGTCGCAAACGAATAGAATCGGGTCGAGCGCATGTTTCTAATCTGGGAAGTCGTTAGGATTTGCGCAAGCCCACCCCCCACCCCCATCGAGTAACAGACGGCGTTACACCCCGGCCCGCGTGCCCTCGATGGTAGCCCGCGCGGCCGTGCGGGCCCAGGCATCCGCCCGCCGAATCGCGACGAGGTCGTCGGCCGGTTCGGTCCGATGCAACCCCAGCACCTGATCGACCACTTCAGCAATCCGGCCAAATCCGATCTCCTCGGCCAGGAACGCCGCAACCACCACTTCGTTGGCTGCGTTGAACACGGCCGGCGCCGTACCGCCTGCGCGGCCGGCGGCCACGCCGATCGCAAAGGTACGGAACACATCGTGACGAACCGGCTCGAAGGTGAGCGGACCGGCCGTGACCGGATCGAACCGGCGAACGCCCGCATCCGGCAACCGCTCCGGATAGGTCAGCGCATAGAGGATGGGCAATTCCATCGACGGATAGCCGAGCTGGCTCAGCACGCTGCCATCGGCAAACTCGACGAACGCATGCACCACGCTCTGCGGATGCACCACGACGTCGATCGCATCGTACGGGAGATCGAACAAAACATGCGCCTCGATGACCTCGAGCGCCTTGTTGGCCAGCGTCGCGCTGTCGACCGTGATCTTGCTACCCATCCGCCAGGTCGGATGCTGCAGCGCCTCGGACACCGTGGCGGCCACCACCCGATCGGCGGGCCAGTCGCGAAACGGTCCGCCGGAAGCCGTGAGAATCAGCCGGGTCGGACGCGGGCCGTCGGTCGTGAGGCACTGGAGCACCGCGCTATGCTCCGAATCGACCGGCACCAGTTCCCCGCCGCCCCTGCGGCGGGCCCGTTCGACCAGCGATGCCGCAGCGACCAGCGACTCCTTGTTGGCCAGGGCAACCCGCTTGCCCGCTTCCAGCGCCGCGAGCGTCGCTTCGAGTCCGGCAAATCCGACCACGGCATTGACGACGATATCGACATCGGGATGGGTGGCGGCCTCGACCAGACAGGCCGTCCCGTTGGCCCGGCTGCCGCCGACCGTGCCGTTGACCAGGCCGGCAAACACCGGTTGCCACTCCGCCACCTGCGCATCAAGCGCTGCGGCATTGGTACCGGCGGTGAGCGCCACCAAGCGGAAACGGTCGCGGTGCCGGCGCAGCACATCGAGCGTGGAACAACCGATCGACCCGGTCGATCCCAAGACGGCAACACCGCGCATGGCTGGAATCAGATCACGCCGAAGATGCTGTAGAGCATCGCCGCGATCGGCACCACGAAGTACAGTGCGTCGAAGCGATCGAGAACTCCGCCATGGCCCGGAATCAGCCCGCTCGAGTCCTTGACCCCCGCCTCCCGCTTGAAGAGCGACTCGGCCAGGTCACCGATTTGCGCAGCAACCGACAGCACCACGCCGAACGCCACGGCTTCGAGATCGCTGATGGTGAACCCTAACGGCGTCATCACCAGCCGATTGAACAGGACCGCGGTGACCAGGCCCGCAATCAGCCCGGCGACCGACCCAGCCCGTGTCTTACCGGGGCTCACAACCGGTGCAAGCTTCGCTCCGCCGATGGCCTTGCCCGCGTACATCGCGGCGGTGTCACAGATCCAGGTCACCGCCAGCGGAAAGAAGACTGCCGCGGTCGCTTCCCAACTCCGGCCGAGCCCTGTGGCATACCGGATCCCCAGAAGAAAGCTGGGCAGGACGGCGCAGTAGAGGGGCACCAGTAAGGTGACGCTTGCCACGCCGAGCGGGCGCTCATCGGGATTGCGACGGATCAGGGTCGCGGTCAGAATCCAGATGACCGTACCGGCCAGGGTAAACCAGACCGAGGGCATCAGCGACGTCAGCGCGAAATTACCCCAGGCAATCGGCTGGCCGCCGTAGGTCAGCCAAACCCCGATCGGAATGACGGTGGAAAAGGCGATGGCATGTTTGTCGAGCGGCGCGAGGCCCTGGTGCCGCGCCAGCGAAACCATCTCCTTCGCGCCAAGCGCGGCGATCAGCGCGACGAGCACCGCCAGCGGCCAGTCGCCCCAGTAGACGACCCCGAGGGCAATCGGAATGGCAATGACGGCAAAGAGGATGCGCTGCAGGTTATTCGACATGGCCAACCGTCCTCAGGCTGAGACCCGCCCGAAACGCCGCTCTCGACGCTGGTAGTCGAGTAACGCCTCGTAGAAATCGGACGGGCCGAAATCGGGCCACAGCACCGGGGTCACATAGAGCTCGGCGTACGCGAGTTGCCAGAGCAGGAAATTCGAAATCCGGAACTCACCCGAGGTGCGGATCAGCAGATCCGGATCGCCCCAGGGCGCGGTGTAGAGCCGCTCCGCGATATCGGCCTCGTCGATCGCGGCGGGGTCGATCCGACCCGCCGCCGCGTCCGTCGCCAGTTGCCTGGCAACCGTCACGAGTTCCGCCCGCGCGCTGTAGGAAATGCAGATGTTGAGCGCCAGCGTGGTGCCCGAAGCGGTGGCGCCTTCGACGAACTCCACCGCTCGGCGCGCAGCCGGCGAGAGGCGGGTCAGATCGCCCAGCATGCGGACCCGAACGCCCTGGGCCGACAACTCGGCCGACTGGGTCGCGACATACTCCTGCAACAGCGCCATCAGCGCATCGATCTCTTCGGGCGGGCGCTGCCAGTTTTCCTGGCTGAACGCAAACACAGTCAGGGTGCGCACCCCCGCGGCGATACTCGCTTCGACGATCCGGCGGACCGTCGCCATGCCGGCCTGATGACCGGCGGTCCGCGGCAGATCCCGCTGCGCAGCCCAGCGGCCGTTTCCGTCCATGATCACCGCGACATGACCGGGCACCCGGCCATCACGCTGCACGCGCGCCAGCACCTGCGCCGGATCGGAGGTCAAACCTCCATGATCTCCACTTCTTTGCCCTGCACCAGCTGGTCGACTTGCTTGACGTGCTCGTCGGTCAGCTTCTGAATGTCCTTTTCGGCGCGGGTCTTGTCGTCTTCGGAGACGTGTTCGACCTTCTTGACCTTCTGCAACGCGTCGGTGCGCGCGTGGCGGATCGCGATCCGCCCTTCCTCGGCCAGCTTGTGGATCACCTTGATCAGGTCTTTGCGCCGTTCCTGCGAGAGCGGCGGAATCGGAATCCGGATCAGGTTGCCCTGGGTCGACGGATTGAGACCGAGATCGGACTCACGAATCGCCTTCTCGATCGGCATGATCAATGACTTATCGTGGGCCTGGATCGTCAGCAGCCGCGGCTCGGGCGCCGAGACCATCCCGACCTGATTGATCGGCAGATGGGTGCCATAGGCCTCGACCCGCAGCACATCGAGCAGATGCGTGCTGGCCCTGCCGGTGCGGATCGAACTGAACTCCCGCTTGGTATTCTCGACGGCTTTGTGCATGCCCTCCCGGGCGTGCTTCTGGATCTCGGGAATCTGGCTCATCGTACGATCGTCCCCACTCGTTCCCCGGACAGCACTCTGGCAATGGCGCCGGGTTTGTTCATGTTGAAGACCACGATCGGCAGCTTGTTGTCCTTGCAGAGCGCGAACGCATTGGCATCCATCACGGCATACCCTTTCACGATCGCCTCCTGGAAGGATAACTCCGGAATGAACTTCGCGTCGGGCTCCTTCTTGGGGTCTCCGGTGTAGATCCCGTCGACGCTGGTGGCTTTGAGGATCACCTCGGCGCCGATTTCCAGCGCCCTGAGTACCGCGGCCGTGTCGGTCGAGAAGAACGGATTCCCGGTCCCGCCGGCAAAGATCACCATCCGGCCTTTTTCGAGATGGCGAACCGCGCGACGGCGAATGTACGGCTCCGCCAGCGACTCCATCCGAATCGCCGTCATCACCCGGGTCTGCACTTCCATTTTCTCGAGGATGTCCTGCAGAGCCAGCGCATTGATGACCGTCGCCAGCATGCCCATGTAGTCGGCGTTGACGCGGTCGAGCCCTTCCTTACTGGCGTGCGTGCCGCGCACGATATTGCCACCGCCGACCACCAGGCCCAGATGGAGCCCTTGCGCGTGCACGCCTTTGAGCTGCCCGGCCAGGCCTTCGACGATACCGTAGTCCAGACCGGAGGACCGCTCCCCGGCGAGCGCCTCGCCGGAGAGCTTGAGCAGGGCTCGGCGATACGCCAAGCCCATTAGGCCTCACCCACCTTGAAGCGGGCAAAACGGCGCACCGTGACGGTCGCCCCGGCGGCCTTCGAGGCTGCGGCGATCAGATCGCCCACCGACTGGTTCTCGTCCTTCACGAACGGCTGACCCACCAGCGTCCGCTCGGCTACGAACTTGCGCACCTTGCCGTCGACGATCTTGGCCCGGATGTTCTCCGGCTTACCCTCGGCCGCCACCTGCTCCTCGGCAATCCGGCGCTCCCGATCGACCAGATCGGCCGGGATGTCCGCCTCAGTCACGCCGACCGGATCGGCGGACGCGATGTGGAGCGCCACGTCCTTGGCCAGCGCCAGCAGCACGTCGCCCGCGGGTCCGGCCACGTCGACCAGCACACCGACCTGGCCGTTGTGATGGAGGTACGACGCCACCACGCCCTCGGGCTGGACGAACCGGGCATAGCGGTTGAGGGTCATCGCCTCACCGGTCTTGCCCGAGACTTCCTTGATCGCCTCGGCCAGCGTCTTCCCGCGGAACGACTGCTCGTCGATCGATCCGGCCTTGATGCCCTCCGGCGCGTGGGCCGCGACATGCACCGCCAGATCGTTCGCGAGCGACTGGAAGTCGTCGGTCTTGGCAACGAAGTCGGTTTCGCAGTTGAGCTCGATGATGCCGCCCGACCGCCCGTCCTGGGCTAAGTGAATGACCACCAGCCCCTGGCCCGCGCTCCGCCCGGCCCGCTTCTCGGCCTTGGCAATGCCGCGCTTGCGCAGCGACTCCGCAGCCTTCTCCATGTCGCCGCCGGTTTCTTCGAGCGCCGCCTTGCAGTCGCCGATACCGGCGCCGGTTCGGGCCCTGAGCTCGCTGATCTCTTTCGGTGTTGGCTTGTAACTCATGTCTATCAACCAGGTTTACGGAGTAAAGAATTGATCCACACTTGGAAACGGCGCCGATGCTGCAGTCCGATACGACGCCGCCGCGAACGACCCTCGGGGGCCATTGCGCGGCGGCAACTGGATCAGAGGCGCTTGGTCGGCGAGCCGGTCAGGCGTCTCCCGCCGGTGCATCGCCATCCGTCTTGAGCCGCGCCGCGATGGCTTCGGGCTTCGGCCGCCGCTTACGGGCGCCACCGGCCCCGCCGCCGCCAGCCGGAGCACCCGCCCGGCGCCGGCGACGATCTCCATCGCCCTCGCCCTCGCTGCCGGCATCGGTGCTGTAGGTCTCGGATTCGGCATCGTCCGCGCTATCACGCGTCGGCGCCGCCATCCGGCCTTCCTTGACCGTCTCGGCCAACGCCCGCGTGATCAGGCCCACCGACCGGATCGCGTCGTCGTTGCCCGGAATCGGCACCGTCACGACGTCCGGATCGGCATTGGTATCGACGATCGCGACCACCGGAATGCCCAGCTTGTTGGCTTCCTGAATCGCGATCCGCTCCTTCTTGGCATCGACCACGAAGATCGCGCCGGGGAGACGGCTCATCTGCTTCACGCCTTCGAGGTACCGGGACAGTTTGACCCGCTCACGCTCGAACAGCAGCTTTTCTTTCTTGGTGTAGTTGTCGAAATCGCCGTCGGTCGCACCCTGCTCCAGCTCCCGCAGGCGCCGAATCTGACGCTTGATGGTCTGGAAATTGGTGAGCGTCCCGCCCAGCCACCGCTCGGTGACCCAGAGCGCATTGCACTCGGCGGCATCGACCTGGACCAGCGCCTTGAGCTGCTTCTTAGTGCAGACGAAGAGGACGTTCTCGCCCCGCGTCACCACCGACTTGATCAGCTCCTGCGCCTTGGCAATCTGGGTGCGGGTCTTCTGGAGGTCGATCAGGTAGATCCCGGAGCGTTCAGCGAAGATGAATCGCCGCATCTTCGGATTCCACCGGCGGGTCTGGTGACCGAAATGAACACCTGCGTCGAGCAGTTCCTGCAGTTCAGGCAGCGCCATTCGAAGAACAAATCCTTCCAAGTATTCGGGTTTGATCCGCCACCGCCATCGTCTCGATCACGAACCCCGCAGGGCACCCCGCAATCGATCCGGCGATGTGTGTCGTTCGGATCGGCGGCGGCCAGGAGAAAACTCCGGAGCCGCCCGCCAATCCGCTGTGATTACCGCTTGCTGAACTGGAACCGCTTCCGGGCGCCGGGACGACCCGGCTTCTTCCGCTCGACCGCACGCGGGTCGCGGGTCAGCAATCCGCCGGCGCGCAGCTTGGTGCGATGCATACCATCGACCTCGAGCAACGCCCGGGCAATGCCCAACCGGAGCGCGCCGGCCTGACCGGTCACCCCGCCGCCATCACAATGCGCCCGCACGTCGAAGGCACCCAGCGTGTCGGTCGCCGAAAACGGCTGCTGGATGTGCTGGACCAGCGAGGGACGCGGGAAGTAATCGCCCAGCGTCCGGCCGTTGACTTCCCACTTCCCGGTTCCGGGCGTGAGGTAGACGCGGGCAACACTGGTCTTGCGGCGGCCAACGCCATGCCAACGCAGCAATTCGGGACTCGCGGTCATGCGGACACCTTGATCGGGTAAGCTTTCGGACTCTGCGCAGCATGCGGATGGCTCTCGCCGGCATACACCTTGAGCTTGCCGCGCAGGCGCTGCTTCGAGAGCGCGTTCTTGGGCAGCATCCCGAAGACCGCCTTCTGAATCACGCGATCCGGGTGCTTGGCCAGGAGGTCCTTGACCGGCGTGAACCGCTCGTGACCCATGTAGCCGGTGTGCCGGAAGGCCCGCTTGTTCTCGAGCTTGGTCCCGGTCAACTTGACCTTGTCCGCGTTGACGACGATGACGAAATCGCCCCCGTCGACGTGCGGCGTGAAGGTCGGTTTGTGCTTCCCTCGAATGAGCTGCGCAACGGTGCTCGCGAGGCGCCCAAGCGGGACCCCGCTGGCATCAACGACATGCCAGCCGTGCTGAACGTCTTGCGTTCGCTCCGAAAAAGTCTTCATGGCCGTGCGTGCATCCTCTATGTTCGGCGCTCGTCGCGATTATCGCGGAGCCATGAATAATACTGTGGGGGCTTGACTTAGGTCAAGTTTAACCCCGGCCGGCACGCCTGTCGCGGCTCAGGTCCGGGGGCGTCGGGGTCTCCTCGCCGTCAGGAGGCCGCCGGTGGTGCGGCAAAGGTGATCAGCTGCGCCCCTTTCTCGACGGCCTGTCCGGGCGTGGCCAGGATCTGGTCGACGATGCCCGGGCCGGCCGCTTTGAGCTCGTTTTCCATCTTCATGGCCTCGAGAACGACCAGGCCCTGGCCCGCCACGACCGACTGGCCCGGCTCCACCAGGACCCGGACCACCAGCCCCGGCATCGGCGCCTTGAGCACCACCGGCCCGCCCTGGGCCTTGCCCTCGCCCACCAGGCTCCGGATGTGACGGGTCCGTTCATCGACCACGTCGACCTCGAACCGCTCGCCACGCCGCTGCAGGGCCCACTCTCCCGGCTTGCCCGGAGACAAGGTCACGATCCAGGAGGAGTCATCCAGCAGGAGGTTGGCGAGCGGGGTCCCCGGAACCCGCCGGAGTTCCGCCCGGCGGAGCGTCCCGCCGACCCGGACCCCTTCGGGCATCACCTCGACCTCGACCTGCTGACCCGCAATCGTCACGACGTATTTCATGCCCGCTCCATCACGGCCACGGTTTCCACATGGGCCGTCTGAGGGAAGAGATCGAAGGCTTCCAGGCTCACGAGCCGATAGGCCGGCGGCCCCGACCCGACCAGACGGGCCAGGTCCCGGCCCAGCGTTGCCGGATCACAGGAGACATAGACGATCCGCTCCGGACGCCGCTCCCGGAGACCGTCGACCACCGCAGCTGCCATCCCGGACCGGGGCGGATTGACCACCACCCGGTCCGGGCGGCCGAGCGATCCGATGACCCGCTCGACGGCGCCGGCGATCCGCTCGATCTGCCGGCCAAAGGACGCCTGCCGCCGAGCCGACTCGGCCACGGCGCTGCGGTCCCACTCGACGCTGACAACGTCCGCGCCGCCTTCGGCGAGCATGGTGCTGGTTTCCCCAATGCCGGCATAGAGATCCCAGACCGACCGCCCCCCGACCGCACCCAGGCGCTCCACCGCCGCCGCCCGAACCCGGTCGCCCATGACCGGATTGACCTGCTCGAACGCCGTCGGCGGATAGGCGCTGTCACTCCCGGCCACGGCCCGCGGCGCCTCACCCGCCTGGCGCCACCAGATCGTGAGCGGCGCCTCGGCCTGGATGGCCGCATGGAGCGCGCGGCCGCCCTGCCACACCGGCCCCTCCCCGGTTTCCACGACGACGTGCTCCGCTCCCGACCGGTCGAGCCGAAGCACCAGCCGAGCCAGGTGACGCGGCAGGTCCGGACGGCTCTGGCGCAGCCGGCTCAGCAGGCGGTTGATGCCCTCAGCCGCGATGGGACACTCGCGCACCGGAAAGATCTCGCCGGGGCGATCGTACCGATGATAGCCCACCGCCCCGTTGGACCGTCGGCTCAGGGAGATCTTGGCCCGGTAGCCCCATTCCGCGGCGGCCGGGACCAGCGGCGGATCGTCGGCCGCCAGCTTGCCGATCCGCCGGATCGCGTCGCCCACGATGGCGCGTCGGGCCAGCCGCTGGGCCTCGGCCGACAGATGCTGGAGCTGGCACCCGCCGCATTCATCGGCGACATAGTGCGGACACCCGGGCTCGGTCCGGTCGGGGCCGGGCTCGACGATGCGCACCAGGCGGCCGCGCACGAACCGCGGCGCCACCTGCATCACCCGCATCTCGACCCGGTCGCCCGGCGCGGTACGCGGCACGAAAGCCACGCGCCCGTCCGCCAGGCGCCCGACGCCGACGCCGCCCGCTGCCATCCGGTCGATCGGCAGTAGCTCGGTCGTCACCGCCTACCGAAGCCCCTCCTGCCGGGCCCGGGCCAACCAGGCGCTGGCCCGGCCGTCGTCGACCGCCACGGCGGGCTTGTGCGACAGGCGCCGTTCATGCTCAGCCAGCGCCGCCGCCACGGCCAGACGCTCGACGACCTCGGGCGCCGCCGGCCCCGTGATCAGATCGGGGCGCTGTTCCAGGAATTGGATATGGATGTTGCCGGCCCGGAAGTCGGGATCCGCCAGGAGCCGCAGATGAAACGACTGATTGGTGGCGACGCCGACCACGACCAGTTCCCAGAGGGCGCGTTCCATCCGGACGATCGCGTCTTCTCGGGAGCGGCCAAGCACGATCAGCTTGGCGAGCATCGAATCGTAGAAGAGACCCACCTCGTCACCCGTTTCGACGCCGCTGTCCCAGCGCACGCCGGGGCCGGCCGGACTGCGGAGATACTCGATCCGCCCGGTCGACGGCAAAAATCCGTTGGCCGGATCTTCACTCGTGATCCGGCATTCGATGGCCCAGCCCCGCGGGGTGAGCGGCCCCTCGGGCACGCTCATCGGCAAGCCGCGCATGATGCGCAGCTGCTCGCGCACCAGATCGACCCCGTAGATCAGTTCGGTGACGGGGTGCTCGACCTGGATCCGGGTGTTCATCTCGAGGAAGTAGAACGAACCGTCGCGGGCCAGGAGGAACTCGCAGGTGCCCGCGCTCCGATACCCGACGGCGCGAGCCGCGGCCACGGCAGCCGCTCCCATCCGTTCGCGGAGCGCTTCATCGACGGCAACGCTCGGCGCCTCTTCCAACAGCTTCTGATGCCGGCGCTGCACCGAGCACTCGCGCTCGCCCAGATGGATGGTCCGCTCGTGATCGGCCAGGACCTGGATTTCGACGTGCCTGGGCTCTTCGATGAATTTTTCCAGGTAGACCGACGCGTCACCGAAGGACTTGAGCGCCTCCGACGCCGCGGACTCGAGCGCTCCCGACAGCTCGCCAGCTTCGCGAACGACGCGCATTCCCTTCCCGCCGCCGCCCGCCGCCGCTTTGACCAGGACCGGATAGCCGAGCGATTCGGCCAGCACGGCAGCCTCGGCGGGATCGGTCAAGGCGGCCATGGCGCCGGGCACGACGGGCACGCCGGCAGCTTCCATCCGCCGCCGAGCTTCGGTCTTGTCGCCCATGGCGTCGATGGCGGAGGCGGGCGGGCCGATGAAGACGAGCCCGGCTGCCTCGACCGCCCGGGCAAAGGGCGCCCGCTCGGACAGGAATCCGAAGCCGGGGTGGATCGCCTGCGCGCCCGTCGACCGCGCCGCATCGAGAATCCGATCGATCAGCAGATAGCTTTGCGCAGCCTGCGACGGTCCGATATGGACCGCGGCGTCGGCCGCGCGCACATAGGGCGAGCCGCGATCGGCGTCGGAGTAGACGGCCACCGCTTCCAGTCCCTCTTCGTGGCACGCCCGAATGATCCGGAGCGCAATTTCACCCCGGTTGGCCACCAGGACACGTCGTATCGTCATGAAATGGTCACCGTCACAGGGGCATCGTGCCGTGCTTCTTAGGCGGGTTCCGATCGCGCTTGTTCCGCAGCGACCGGAGCGCATCGATCAGCCGAGGGCGGGTATCGCGCGGGTCGATCACGTCGTCGATGAAACCGCGGGCCGCCGCCTTGTACGGATTGGCAAAGGTCCGGGTGTACTCGTCGATTTTCCGATCGGTTTCCGCCGCGGGATCGGCGGCCGCCGCGATCTCGTCCTTGAAGAGGATCTCGACCGCGCCTTTAGGCCCCATCACCGCGATCTCGGCCGTCGGCCAGGCCAGATTCAGATCGGCGCGGATGTGCTTCGAGTTCATCACGTCGTAGGCCCCGCCATACGCTTTGCGGGTAATCACCGTCACCTTGGGCACGGTCGCTTCGCAGTAGGCGTAGAGCAGCTTGGCACCGTGCCGGATGATGCCGCCGTGTTCCTGCGCCACGCCGGGCAGGAAGCCGGGCACGTCGACGAAGGTGACCAGCGGAATGTTGAAGGCATCGCAGAAGCGGACGAACCGGGCCGCTTTGACCGAGCTCGCGATATCGAGCACTCCGGCCAGCACCGCCGGCTGGTTGGCGACGATGCCGACCGACTGTCCCCCCAGCCGGGCAAAGCCGACCAGGATGTTGCCGGCGTGGTTTTCCGCGATCTCGAAGAACTGCCCTTCGTCGATCACCGCCCGGATGATTTCCCGCATGTCATAGGGGCTCGACGATGCCGGCGGGATGATGTCGAGCAGCGACTCGTCCCGGCGGTCGTCTGGATCGGTGCTTCGATCGGCGGGCGGGTCGTCCAGATTGTTCGACGGGAGGTAGCGGACCAGTTCCCGGATCGACGCCAGGCATTCCGGTTCGGACGAGGCCACCCGGTGCGCAATACCGGAGGTCTCGCCGTGCACATCGGCGCCGCCCAGCTCTTCGAAGCTGACGGTCTCGTGCGTTACCGTCTTCACCACGTTCGGGCCGGTCACGAACATGTAGCTCACGCCGCGGACCATGAAGATGAAGTCGGTAATGGCGGGACTGTAGACCGCGCCACCTGCGCAAGGGCCGAGGATGGCCGAGATCTGGGGCACCACGCCGGAAGCCAGGGTGTTGCGCAGGAAGATGTCGGCATATCCGCCCAGCGAGGCGACGCCCTCCTGGATCCGGGCGCCGCCCGAGTCGTTGAGCCCGATGATCGGCGCCCCGTTCCGGACCGCCAGGTCCATCACCTTGCAGATCTTCTCGGCGTGCGTCTCCGACAGCGATCCGCCCAATACCGTGAAGTCCTGCGAAAAGACGTAGACCAGCCGTCCTTCGATCCGGCCGCTGCCGGTCACGACGCCGTCGCCGGGAATCAGCTGTTTATCGAGTCCGAAATCGGTGGCGCGGTGGGTCACGAAGCGATCGATCTCGACGAAGCTGCCCTCGTCGAGCAGCAGGTCGAGCCGTTCGCGGGCCGTGAGCTTGCCCTTCTTATGCTGTTGCGCGATCCGCGCCGGACCACCACCCTGCTCCGCCTGAGTCCGGCGGGCCATCAGATCATCGAGGAGTTGTCGGGGATTGGGCATGGCGGCAATCTAAACCGGGCGCCGATCGGCTCGCGACGGGATCGACGGCCGGCCGTTTGAAACGGGAAATGAATGGGTTCAGATGTCGCCGCGCCGGTGGGCCTCGACGGTCCAGGACGACGATGGTCAGCGGGAGAACGAGGACGCCGATCTGGCCCGCCCAGAGCATAAAGCGACCGACCGGAAGGACCGCCCCCCAAACGCAACGTGGCGGACCCCGGAAGGAGTCCGCCACGTCCAACTGCGTCAGCGTCGCGTGATTACTCGATCGTGTCGGTAATCGGCGGCAGCGGATCCTGCTTGGGCGGCGCGCCGGTCTCGTCGTCCGGATACGTCTTGACCACGACCACGATCCGGTGATGGATCGGATCGACCTCGATGACCTCGACATCGGCCACCTGGCCCTCGGTCACGACGTCGGCCGGGTTCTGGACGTTCTCGAAGCCCAGCTGCGACATCGGCGCAAAGCCCTCGAGGTCGTTACCCAGGTCGACCACGACGCCCTTGTCCATCATCCGCACGATCCGACCGCGGATTTCCGACCCGACCGGGAGGCTCTCGCCGATCTTGAGCCAGGGATCTTCTTCGGCCTGCTTGAGTCCGAGCGAGATCCGCTTGTTCTCCGCATCGATGTTGAGCACCACCACGTCGACGCCGTCGCCCTTCTTGACGACTTCCGACGGATGCTGCACCCGCTTGGTCCACGACATGTCGGAGATGTGGATCAGGCCATCGATCCCCGGTTCGATCTCGACGAAGGCGCCGAAGCTGGTCAGGTTGCGCACCTTGCCCTGGATCCGGGTGCCCACCGGGTACCGCTGCGGCAGGATCATCCACGGGTCCTGCTCGGTCTGCTTCATACCGAGCGAGATCTTCTCTTCGGTCTCGTCGACCTTGAGCACCACCGCCTCGATAGTCTCGCCGATGGAGACGATCTTCGACGGATGCCGGACGTTGCGGGTCCAGCTCATCTCGGAGATGTGCACCAGACCTTCGATGCCCGCCTCGAGCTCGACGAAGGCGCCGTAGTTGGTGATCGAGACCACCTTGCCCTGCACCCGCGTACCGACCGGGTACTTCTCGGCGATGTCCTTCCACGGATACGGCTGGAGCTGCTTCATGCCCAGCGAGATCCGCTCACGCTGCCAGTCGATGTCCAGGATCTTGACCTCGACCTCGGAGCCGATCTGGACCAGCTCGGTCGGGTGCGACACCCGGCCGTACGACATGTCGGTGATGTGGAGCAGGCCGTCGACGCCACCGAGATCGATGAACGCGCCGAAGTCCGTGATGTTCTTGACCACGCCCTTGCGCACCTGCTGCGGCTGGAGCTCCTTCATCAGGTGCTCGCGCTTGCTGGCCCGCTCGTTCTCGAGGATCACGCGGCGCGACACCACGATGTTCCGGCGGCGCTTGTTGAGCTTGATGATCTTGAACTCGAAGTTCTGTCCCAGCAGCTCGTCGATGTTGGGCACCCGGCGGAGCGCAATCTGCGACCCCGGGAGGAAGGCGTCGACGCCCATCACGTTCACGACCACGCCGCCCTTGATCTTCTTCATCAAGGTGCCCTGCACCGGCTCGTCGTTCTCGTGGGCCACGCGGATCTTTTCCCAGACCCGCATGAAGTCGGCCTTCTTCTTGGAGAGCACGACCGCGCCCTCCTGATCCTCCAGGTGCTCCAGGAAAACCTCGACCTCTTCACCCTCTTGCGGCCGCTCCTTGAACTCGTCGAGCGGTACGGAGCCTTCGGACTTGAACCCGACATCGAGGATGACCGCGTTGTCGGTGATCCGGAGGACCTTCGACTTGACGATCTCGCCCTCGACGATCTGGGCCATGGTGCCCTCGTACAACGAGAGCATGCTTTCGTAATCGGCATCCGAATAGTTCTCGTCGTACAAATCCGTGCGGACGCGAAGGCCCGTCGCGGTCGAGAACTGGGCAGCCCCTGACTTGCGGGGTTTGGACATGGAGATCCTCCTGAGCACCCGGGACGAACTCACCCGGGGTTGAAGTGAAAGACGCCAGGATCGACGCGATCCAGGCCAGCAAGGAAAGATATTGGCCGGCCGGCCGCCAAACAAGGCGGAGGCCCGGGAGGGCTCAGGACTGGTGCAGAACCGCCCTGGCGGCCGCCACGATCCGGGCGACCTGGTCGTCGAAGGAGAGATTGGTGGTATCGAGCAGCACGGCGTCATCCGCCTGGCGAAGTGGTGCCACGGCTCGCTCCGAGTCGAAGGCATCCCGGGCCGCCAGCGCCTCGGCTTCTTGCCGGAGGGCCGGGCCGTCGGGGGCTGCCCCCCGCTGCCGCAGGCGCCGGCGGGCTCTGGCCTCCGGTGTGGCGGTGAGAAAGAACTTGAGCGGGGCCTCGGGAAAGACGGCGGTGCCGATATCACGCCCGTCCAGCACCAGCAGGTGCCCGCCATCGGCCACCGCCCGGAGGCGGTGATTGACCCAGTCGCGAAGCGGTCCGAGCGCAGCAATCGCGGAGACATGCCCCGTGACGGCGGCCGAACGGATCACCGGCTCGGCAGCCCGGCCATCCAGGACCGGCACGATCTCGATCCCGTCGCGCACCAGCGCCAGACCGCGCTGCTCGGCGGCGGCAATGACCTCGGCCGGGTCGTCGGTTCCGGCATCGAGCGCCACCGCCGTGAGGCCGCGATAGAGCGCGCCGGAGTCGAGATGGTAGGCCCCGATTCGACGGGCCACGGCCGACGCCGTCGACGACTTCCCCGACGCAGCGGGACCATCGATCGCAATGACGCGCACCGTCATCAGCGGCCCCGCACCTGGCGGAGCGCGGCGTCGAACCCCGGAAAGCTGACGGCGGCACAGTCGGGATCATCGACCACGATGCGCGCGCCCGGCACCGTGCCCAGCACGGCAAACGCCATTGCAATGCGGTGGTCGCCGTCGGTGCGCACGCGGCCGCGCGGCGGATGATCACTCCCCTCCACGATCAGCGTGTTGCCCTCACCCGCTGCCCGGTAGCCCAACCGGACCAGATTCTCCGCGATGAGCGCCAGCCGATCGCTCTCCTTGACCCGGAGTTCGCCGACTTCATCGAACCGCGTGGTCCCCTCGGCGCGCGCGGCCATGACCGCGAGCAGCGGCACCTCATCAATCAGCGCCGGAATCTCCCCGGCGGGAACCACCGTAGCCTTGAGCGTTCCGGGCCCGACCTCGATGGTGCCGACCGGTTCGCCCAGTTCGGTCCCGGACACCTCCGCGTCGACCGCAGCGCCCATCCGGGACAGCACATCGAGAAAAGCCGTCCGAGTCGGGTTGAGGCCGACCGGGCCGATCCGCACCTGGCGGCTGCCCAGCAACCCGGCCCCGACCAGAAAGGCCGCCGAGCTCGGATCGCCGGGCACCGCGATCTCGAAGGGCGCGATCGGCCCCCCGCCCTCGAGGCCGACCCAGCCGCCACGCTCCCGAACCGTGAAGCCCAGCCCTCGCAGCATCCGCTCGGTGTGATCGCGCGCCTTGCCGTGCGGCTCTTTGACGGACACCGGCACATCGCCGACGATGCCGGCCAGGAGCAAAGCGCTCTTGAGCTGCGCGCTCGAAACCGGCAATTCCCAGCGGATGCTCTCGAGCTTGCCGCCGCGGATCACGAGCGGCAGCCGGTCGGCCAAGAGAGGCTCGAAACGCGCACCCATGGCGCCGAGTGGCTCGGTGAGCCGCCGCATCGGACGACGACGCAGGCTGGCATCGCCGGTCAGGCGGCTGGCAAACCGATGGGGCGCCAGCAGCCCGAGCATCAGCCGGGCGGTGGTGCCGGAGTTGCCGCAATGGAGCGTAGCTACCGGCTCGCGAAAGCGACCCCGGCCGGTCACCAGCACGGTTCCCTCGCTGCGCAGGGATCCAATCGTGGCGCCGAGTTGGCGAAGCACCCGGGCGGTCGAGCGGGCGTCGAGGGAGGTCAATGGGCGGGTAATCCGGCTGGTTCCCCGCGCCAGGGCGGCCAGCATCAGAGCCCGGTGGGTGATGCTCTTGTCGCCAGGAACGGCGATCAGGTCCAAGGATGGCATGAAACTCGATATGAAAGCCGGCAAGCCGTTCGGAGGGGGGCTCATCGGGCCTCCAGCCGCGTCGTCTTGCATGGTGTCTAGAACGTTGCCACGTCAAAGCTTAGTATACCAGCAGGCGACCGGCTTCCGAAACGGCCTCGACCACCTCCGCCTGGCGAATCCGGCGGAAAAATCGTCCGGTCAATCGGATCGTCCGATTAAGTTGGGGGTGGGGCCTCCGGAAAGGGGCTGAGAGCATGGGGCGCAACACGTCGAATCAGACACACAGCAAGAGTGCGCTGTACCAGGCGGCCCAGGCCGCGGTGGCCGACCAGCGGACCAAAGCCGCCGACCAGGCGCGGCGCGGAACGCGTCAGGGTCAGACCGCGCTGCGCGTGGCCCTGGCAGCTCTCCTCATTGCGGGAGGAACCCTGCTTGCCCTCCGGCCCGCATGGCTGGTAGGCCCGGGCTTGCCAGTGGAGACTCCTGCCATTCGCACCGCATCGGCCGAACTGACGCTGGTGGATGCGGTCGGACGGATCCGGAACTACGAGGCACGGACCGGCCGTCTGCCGGCGACGCTCGACGAAGCGGGTGTCACCAACCAGGCGATCGGTTTCACAAAGCTTGGTGCGCATGATTTCGAAGTGAGCCTGCCGAGCGGCGATTCGCTGATCCGGCTCCGGCCCTCGAGCCCGATCGAGTCGATTGCCGCCAGCGCGATCCATGCGCTGCAGAGGCGGCAGTGATGCGCAGCAACCGGCGTGGGTTTACCCTGGTCGAGATGATCATGGTCACCCTGATCGTCAGCATGCTGGCCACGCTGGGGATGCTCAAATACATCGACCTGCGGTCGACCGCGCGGGTAGCCTCCCTGACAGCCGACTTCCGCTCGGTCACCGTGGCGGCGTTGAACTACTACGCGGACCACGACGGCTGGCCTCCCGAGGCCGGCGCCGGCCAGATTCCGCAGGGACTGGCGCAGTATCTCCCCGGCGGGCTCAACACCTCCTTCGACCGCACCTATTACGTGCTCGACTACGATCACGTCCCGGCGGGCAATTTTCCCCTGGTGTCGATAGCGGTGTCGTCGAGCGACGCCAAGCTCACCGCCAAATTCGTCAACGCCTTTGCAACCAAGTTCCCGTTCTACATGAACGGCGACCGGCTCGCCTATCTGATTGCGGGACCGGGCGGCACGTTCTGACCCGCCGGATCAGCGGATCTTTCCCCTGAAAGCCAGCACGGCCGGATCCGCCGCGGGATAGCGGGGGTCGAGCCGTTCCAGCGCATCCACCACGACCTCGGCAATCAGCAGATCCCGCACCGACTTCTGATCGGCCGGGACCAGATACCACGGCGCGTGCGCCGTCCCCGTTTCGACGAACATGTCGCGGTAAGCCGCGGTATAGGCGTCCCAGCGGTCTCGCTCCGCCAGATCACCCACGTCGAATTTCCAGTTCTTGGTCGGGTCGTCCAGCCGTTCCTCGAGCCGCTCCCGCTGCTCACCTTTCGAGATGTGCAGAAAAAACTTGAGGATCGTGACCCCGTGGTCGACCAGCATCCGTTCGAAATCGTTGATGTGCCGGTAGCGCGCGCGCCAGAGAGCTTCCGGCGCCAACTCGTGCACCCGAACCGCGAGTACGTCTTCGTAGTGAGACCGGTTGAACACGCCGATCACTCCGGCGGGCGGAGTCTGTTGATGGACCCGCCAGAGAAAATCGTGGCGCAGTTCGAGCGGCGTGGGACGTTTGAAGGTACTGACCCGGCAGTAGGCTGGGTTCAGATCGCCGAAGACCTTCTTGACGGTGCCGTCTTTCCCTGAGGCATCGCGCCCCTGGAGCACCACCAGCACCGCGCGCCGATCCTCCGCACCCAGCGCGTGCTGCAGCACCTCCATCCGGTGGCGCAGTGGGTCGAGCAACGCATCGGCTTCCTTGCCCTTGGGTGTCCCGGCGGCGGCCCGGGCCTCCTTGTCGGTCAGGTCCGGCGCCCGACCGGGCGCGAGGGGTTCGAGGCGTGGCGGCATGGCAGGTCCGGCTCCCAATCAGGTACGTTCGCCCAGAATCGGCTTCGGCCGAGGCGACTGCGACCACCCCGGAGCGTTGACGGCCATCGATCGCTCCAGTTCTTCGACCATGTCATCGAGCGAGTCGGTGAGCCGAAAGAGACGGAGATCGGACTCGTCGATGGTGCCCTGCGCAACGAGCGTCTCGCGCATGAAATCGAACATTTTGGTCCAGTAGTCCACCCCCATCAGCACGATCGGAAAGGCGGTGATCTTCTGGGTCTGCACCAGGGTCAGCGCTTCGAACAGTTCGTCGAGCGTGCCGAAGCCGCCCGGCAGCACCACGAAGGCGTAGCTGTACTTGACCAGCATCACCTTGCGAACGAAGAAATACCGGAAGGTGACGACCCGGTCGACGTACGGATTGTGGTGCTGCTCCTTGGGCAGCCAGATGTTGCAGCCGATCGATCGGCCGCCCGCTTCCCGCGCGCCCCGATTGGCCGCTTCCATCACCCCGGGGCCGCCGCCCGTCATGGTCGTGAGGCCCAGGCCGGCAATCCGCTCGCCGACTTTCCGGCTCAGTTCATAGTAGGGATGGTCCTCGGGAAACCGGGCCGATCCGAAGACGGTGACACACGGCCCGACGAAATGCAGGGCGCGAAAGCCGCGGACGAACTCCGCCGCGATCCTGAGGACACGGAAGAACTCGGCGAGTCGCGAGCCGGGAGCGGCAAGAAAGCGTTGTTCGTCGGCCGATCGCTGCGCCGCCGGATTTTCGGTATTGGTCATCCGGGAACGTGATTCGGACCGCCGTCAGAAGCAACCCCGGTACCGTAGTAGTTCGGTACCTTTTCGCGGGGTGTCCCCGATAGGTTCCCGGTTTCGGACCGGCTGCGGTCCGCCTGACCTTTTCCAACGGTGTTTTCGATGCAAATCTCATCGTTCCTTCCGTGCCTGGCTTCCCGCATTCGCGGCGTGGCCGCACTCGCGGTCGCCGGCGCGGTACTCACCGGGTGTGAAAGCGATACGACCGGTCCCGACGACCCCCAGTTGCCCTCCGGAACGGTGACCCTCGATGCGTCATCCAACGCCAACTTCGTGTACTTCGATCTCGCGTCGGGACAGACGGTCCAGGTGACCAATCCGAGCACCTCGTCGGCCTGGGATCTGGCCGTACGGCGCTACGAAGTACGCCTCAACGGCGGCATTTCGGGGCCGAAGGGACTCACCGGTTTCAATCTCGCCAACAACGAGAACGCCACCAACGAGCAGATCCTCGGCTTTACCGCCGAAAACCAGAAGGCTGCCTTCGACGCGATCGGAACGAGCAACATTCCGCCGGCCGCGTCGTTCGTGTCGGAACGGATCGAGGCCAATCCGCTCGCCTGGCTCAGCTTCGGTCCGCAGGGCCCGGTTGCGAACGCCACCATGTCGTGGAAGCTCAAGCGAAGCAGCAACGGCGGCCACGCCGTCTTCCGGGTGATTCAGAGCACGAGCGGCGGCAGCAGTCAGCAGAATGCCACCCTGACGTCCGCCACGGTCGAATGGCGCACGCAGGCGCCCAACGGGACGCTGGGTGCGAAGCAAACGGCGGTCCTCCAGGTCGAAGCCGGCAGCGTCGCCCTCGATTTCGGCACGGGCGCTACCGGCGCGGCCACGGGCTGCGGCTGGGACATCCGGTTCGATACCGAAAGCTTCGCAATCGTGCCCAACGTTGCCTGCGGAGCCGGCACGTTTCCGGTCGACGGGTCTCAGTCGTTCGATGGCATGACCACCGCGGCGGACGCCGCCGAGTACGGCGCCTTTCTGGCCGGGCGGAGCGGCGTCGTGCCGTTCAGCGCGACACTGGCCGACAAGAAAGGCCCCTTCCTCTACAATCTCACGGGCGACAACCGGCTCTCTCCGACCTTCAACGTCTACCTGGTGAAGGCCGGCAACGACGTCTACAAGATCCAACTGATCAATTATTACAGCGCCACCGGCGCGAGCGGTCACATCACCTTGCGGTACGCCCAGATTCAATGAATCGCATCGATCGACTCGGTCTGGGTCTTCTGATCGCGCTGCTCCCGGCCGGAGTGGCGGCGCAACAGGGGCCCCCGCTCCGCCAGGTTCGCGGCATCGTGGTCGACGCCGAGTCCGGCAGCGCGCTGGCCGGCGTCCGGGTCGCCATTCGTCCCGGGAGCCATCGCACCGAGTCGGGCGGCGACGGCCGGTTCACCATCGCGGCGGCGCCGGGAGACACCCTGGTGGTGCGTGCCGGCGGCTATCGGGCCGGGTTCCATGTGGTGACCCCGGGCGACACCGTGCTTCGTATCGGTCTGACCGGCGCGCCTACCATGCTGGCAGACCTGGTGGTGACCGCGAGCCGGCGGGCGCAACGGGCCGGCGAGTCGGCCATTGCGGTCACCCGCATTGCGGCTGCCGAGATCGAAGGCGCCGCCGCCGCATCCCTCGATCAGGTCATCGCGACGGTGCCGGGGCTGGCCATCCTCCCCAATGCCCCGACCGGTGCGAACCTGGCGATCCGCGGCATCGACGGCGCGCGCGTACTGGTGCTGATCGACGGCGAGCCGACGGTCGGAGCCATGCTCGAGAACCGGGACCTGAGCCGGATCTCGACGGTGGCGGCCGACCACATCGAAGTGGTCAAAGGACCGATGTCCTCCCTGTACGGCTCGGACGCGCTGGGCGGGGTCGTCAACATCATCACGCGTGATCCCGACGGACCGCTCGCGCTCGACGGCCGCGTCCACGTGGGCAGCATGGGCCGACGGGATGCACAGCTTACGGCTCAGGCCGGCGGGCCGGTCAGCTTCCGAATCACCGGCGCCTGGCGTGAGCAGGCCCGAGTCGCCAGCTCCTCGTGGTCCGACGAGGCGCTGAGCCGGGTGTGGGATATGCGCGCGACCGGGCGGATTGCCGCCACCCCGACCCTGGCCATCAGGACCGACGTCAATGTGCTGCGAGAGCGGCAGCGCTGGCGCGTCTCCTCTGACGGCTTCAACGGCTTCAACGACAATACCGGCGCAGCCGGATGGGCCGAGCTCCGTTGGCAGCGGGGCCAGAGCACCGCCCGTTCCCGTCTGTACCTCGAACGGTACGAGCATCTCTTCCGCCAGGCCCGCGCGCCGCGCCCGCTGGCAATCGACACTACGCCGTCGCAGTCTGAGTGGATGGCCAAGGCCTCGCTGGGATGGTCTGGCCTGCTTGGCGGGCAGACCTGGGATGCCGGCCTGGACCTGAGCCATCGGGCCATCGAATCGCCCGGCAAGGTGGCCGGCATCGTCTCCGACGACATGGCAGAGGGCTATCTCCAGATGGGGATCACCAAGGGCGACCTGCTCATCACGCCCGCCGCGCGGCTCAGCTGGAACTCACGGTGGGGTGAAGCCGTCACGCCAAACCTGGCCGCGGCATGGACCGCATCGGATCGGCTCCGGATTCGCGGGGGCGTGGGCCGAGGGTACCGCGGTCCGAGCTTCAAGGAACTGCTCTGGGATTTTCCGAATCCGACGGCGGGATACATCCTGAGCGGCAACCCGGACCTCAGACCCGAGCGATCCTGGCAGGTGTCCGGGGGCGTTACCTGGGCAGTGGGCGGCGGAGTCTCCCTCGACGCCGAGGCCTATCACAACAATCTGCGCGATCTGATCGAACTCGCGGACTTCGGGTTCGATGCTCCGAGCGGACTGATCCGCTACTCGGCGCGCAACGTGTCCCGGGCGATCACCCAGGGCGTGGAACTCGGCCTGCGCTGGACCCGGCGCACCACCGACCTCACCATCGGCTACAACTTCCTCGACACGGAAGATCGATCGACCGGCGAACCGCTGACCCGCCGGGCCCGACACAGCGGCCGGGTGCGCGGAGCGTGGAACACCCCGAACAATCGGATGGGATTGGCGGCGACGGTGGCCATTACCGGAACGGCGCCCTTCCGCCAGCTCGATGGCGCGCGCGCTGAGCAGGGCACGTTCGTATCGGGGGACGTACAGGGACGTGTCGATCTCACCGAGCGACTGGGCATCGTGCTCGGCGTCGACAACGTGCTCGACCAGCGCCCGACCAACTGGGTCGGCATCTACGGTCGGAGAATGTACGCCGGACTACGCGCAGGCTGGACGCCGTAGCATCTCCCCACGCAACCGGGCACTCCCCTGGTTCAACTGAAATTTCGGCGGGAACAATCGGGAAAAAAGACTACGTCAACTCGTCCGAAGACGACTCGGACAAGTAGCGCCTTCCGCCCCTTGGAACGTGATGCCAAGGGGCGAAAGTTACCTTCGGCGCTCTCTACCTTACGACCGCTTCTTGGCGCGTGCCTTGGCGTGCCGGGCCAACGCGGCCTTCCGAGCCGACGCGGACCGCTGCGCCTTGGTGCGGGTCTTTGCCGTGGCCAAACCACCGAGCCGGCCCAGGCGCGCCCATTCTGACTTTTTACGCGTCTTGGCCGTGGCCTTACCACCCTTACGACCCAGTGCGACGAACTTCGGGTTCTTCTTTGCAGCCTTTGCCATACCAGTTTCGAGCCTCCGAAGGAGAACGGTCCCCGTACGACCCGGTGCGCACATGCCGGACCTGGCATGATGCCCCGGGCAAGGCCCCCGCGTAGTCACGAGACGGCCTCACCTGACCTACCTGCCCAGTTAACACGAACCTCTGGCCAAACCCTGCACATACAATGTATACAAATATTGTCAAGAGCGGTAGCGAAAAACCGAAACGGATTTCGGCGGCGGCCCAAACTACCCGCCTATCGCGTCGCAACTGCGCCTGACACCGGCAGCTTCCCGGGCATACATCAGGGTACCAAGCACACTTCGGGCCATCGGCACGCTCCGGCGGCCCTCCTTAGCAATCGGGCCGGGGAATCCGCAGTCTTCGCAGGTGGCGCTGCGCATTGGACAGGGACCACGCCGCCTTCGTTGCACCGGATTCGCCACGGGTCCGAGCGGCGACTATCTTCACCACGTGTCACGACTCCCGCTCGGGTGGTGAAACCGGTAGACACAAGGGACTTAAAATCCCTCGGGGGCAACCCCATGCGGGTTCGAGTCCCGCCCCGAGCACTCTCGGTCATCGCGCCTCACGCAGGCGCACGATCCCCTGGCATCCGACGCCCGAGCCGGGCATTTTCCCCCTCAATGCCCGCTATGCTCCGCGCCTCGCTGCTGACCGTCGGCCTCGTCCTCAGCCACCTCATCCCCTCCTTGGCAGTGGCCCAGGTACCGGCACCGCTCTCGGCGCCGGGGTTGCCGCTCTTGGTACCCAAGGGTCGAATCCAATGGACTCTCTCGGCAGAGTTCGAGAATTGGGACTGGCGCTGGAACAACGGCGGGCGCGAAGAAGCGGTTGCCGATTTCAATGCGCCCCTCGATCGGCGGTTCCTGCCGACACTCGGCGCGAGTGAAGACGCGCTGCGCCGAGCCACCGGCATCGAGGCGCTCAACCTGTCGGTCGGGCGGGCAGTTGCCTCTCAGATCGTGGGGCGCAACACCTTCGGGATCGGCGGCGCGCTGGGCCTGACGCGCTGGCTGACGGTTCGCGGCTGGGTGCCGATCGTCGCCGTCGATGCGGAGCCTCGCGTCGTGATAGATTCCTCCGGCGCCAACGCCGCGTTCAACCCGGCCAGCCCGGTCTACGGCGACGCCGCCGGACGCGCCGCAACCCAATCGTTCTTCATCGAGTTGAACTCCGCGCTGGCCGTCCTCAACGGCCGGATTGCCGCGGGCGACTACGACAGCGACCCCGCGCTCAAGCAGCGCGCCATCGAGACGGCCGCCAGGGTCCAGGCCAAGCAGGCCGACCTGACCGCGTTGCTGCAAAGTCCCACGGCGGATTTTGCCCCGACCCGGACGTCGGCGGCCGGCGTGGCATTACTCCAGCTCGTGGCAACCCTGCGGAGCGACCTGGCGGCCGTGGGAGTCACCGGCGCCACCGGCCAGCCTGCCCTTCCCGGCTCACGACTCGGCTACGCAGGCTTCGAGGAATACCTGACCAACCCGGATGGATCGATTCGCACCGGTCGGATCGATACCCCGGTCTACTCCTATCTCGGTGATGTCGAGGTCGGCGCCTCGATCGGATTGATCGACCGCTATCCGGCCTCGACGTTCGGCAGCGGCATCCGGACGGTATTGGACGGCACGGTCCGACTTCGCACCGCGCAGCTCGACCAGCCGGACCGGCTCTTCGATGTCGGCACGGGAGATCGCCAGCCCGACGTCGAGATTTCCCTGGTGACGGATCTGAGCCTGGGCCGGCTTGGTGCGCGGCTCACCGGTGGCTACAACCTCCAGTTGCCCGGCAACCAGAACCGGCGCGTCACTCCGCGAGAGCAGCCAATCGCGCCGGCCACGTCGCTGGCCGGCGTCCGTCGCGACCCGGGCGACGTCGTCCGCCTGTCCGCGCAGCCGTTTTTTCGTCTGGCGCCCTATCTGATGTTCTATGCGGGAGTGGACTACTGGTCTCGAGGCGTCGATCAGTACAGTTACGTCGCTGGCCAGCCTGAAGTCGAGGGCGTCGACCTGGCGGTGCTGGCGGATGGCAGCAAGTCGACCTTCATGACCGTCAATGCGGGATTGACCTACACCCATTCCGGCGTCGACAAACTCGGTCGCCGGAAGCTCCCCATGGATGCCAGCTTCCGGTATCAGCGCATCGTCCGGAGCCAAACGGGCATTCTCCCGGACGCGCACCTGGTCCGGATCGACCTGCGATTCTACACCCGCCTCTTCGGCGAGCAGAACGGCGCGCCGGCCCGCTAGCGCCGGACCGGGGCCTGCCCCAGCAGTGTCATGGCGTGGCGCCGGGCCGAGTCGCCGTCGGCGTCACCCAGCATCCGGGCAATCTCGGTGATGCGATCTTCGCCGTGGAGCACCTCCACATCACTGGTGGCAATGCCTCCCTTGGCCCGCTTGCTGACCACGACGTGACGATCGGCCCGCGCCGCCACGGTAGGCAGGTGAGTGATCACCAGCACCTGGTGCCGGGCCGCAACCTCCGCCAGCGCCGTACCGAGCTGGGGACCGACCTCGCCGCCGACGCCCTGATCGATTTCGTCGAACACCAGCGTCGGCACCCCGTCCTGCCTGGCAAGCGCTACGGTCAGCGCCAGCAAGAGCCGGGAAAGTTCCCCACCGGAGGCCGCCCGATGCACCGGGCGCGCTTCCAACCCCAGATTGAGTTGCGCGGTGAACTGGACCTGATCCGCTCCGTGCGGACCGATCGGATCCAACGGAATCAGGCCGACTTCGAAGCGACCACCGGGCAGTCCCAGCTTGGGAAGCTGGCGATTGACCGCGCGGGCCAGCCGATCGCCCGCCACCCGGCGACGATCGCTCAGGCCGCGTGCCGCGCTCTGGAGCGCCTCCTCCGCGGCCTGCCGGCGCGCGGCCAGCGCGGCGAGGTCGAACTCGGCCCGGTCGACCAGATCGAGTTCGGCGGCGGCCTGGGCCCGGGTCTCCAGGATCGCAGCAACCGTTGCCCCGTGCTTGCGCGCCAACCGATCGAGCACATCGCGGCGGGCCTCCAGCTCGCGTAACCGCCGCGGATCGTCTTCGATTCCGCGCGCGTAGTCGCGAGCCAGGCGGGCCAGTTCTTCGAGCGATGCGTAGGCGCCGTCGAGACAGCTCCGCCATTCGCCCACCGCGCCGTCGAGTCGCTCGAGCCGAGTCAGGGCGCGTTCGGCGTCGTGGAGCGCCTTGAGGACGCCATCGTCATCATCGTCGACCGCCGCGCCGATCCGGTCGCTCAGCTCGCGCATCTCCTCGGCATGGGTCAGCCGGGTGATGTCCTGATCGAGCCGATCCTCCTCGCCCGCGGTCAGCTTGGCGGCATCGATTTCGGCAACGACATGGCGGAGATAGTCGGCCCGCTTGAGGGCGGCGTCACGCCGTTCGACCAGGTCGGACTCGTCGCGAGCCAGTTCGACCAGCGCGCGGTGCGCCGCCGCGACCGCCAGCGCATCGGCCCGCGCGCCGGCATAGGCGTCGAGCAGGTGCCGCTGCGCATCGGGATGGCGAAGGGATTGGCTCTGGTGCTGGCCGTGGAGGTCGACCAGCCATCCACCGATCTGCTCGAGCGCGGCGATGGTGGTCGGACTGCCGTTGACCCAGGCGCGAGACCGGCCTTCGGTCGAGACGTCCCGCCGGATGACGAGCCGATCGTCGACCGGGTCCAGGCCGAGCGATTCGAGAACCCGATCGACCCCTTTGGGCAGCGGCTCAAAGACCGCCTCGACGATGGCTTTCGCGGCACCCGGCCGGACCGCTCCACTCTCGGCGCGACCGCCCAGGAGAAGGGCCAGGGCGTCGACCAGCATCGATTTGCCGGCCCCCGTTTCGCCCGTCAGGACGTTGAGACCGGGCCCGAGCTGCAAAGTGGCGTCGGCGATGGTGACCAGATCGCGAACGCGGAGCTCGGTGATCATTGCCGTCCGTCGCGCTCCGCGAGATCGCCCCAGCGGAGGCTCTCTCTCAGTCGGCTGAAGTAGGCGCGGGGGCCCAAGCGCACCAAGTGTACGAACTCGGGGCTCCGGACGATCTCGACCACATCGTCGGGACCGAGTGACATGGCCTGCTGCCCGTCGATCGAAATCAACAGGTCGCCGGCAGAGCCCTGGAACGGGACGATACCGATCCGGGAACTGGCATGGATTACGAGCGGGCGCACGGCGAGCGTATGGGCGCAGATGGGTGTGATGACCACAGCCCGAACACTGGGCGCGATGATCGGCCCCCCGGCCGACAGCGAATAGGCGGTCGACCCGGTCGGCGTGGCGATGATGAGGCCGTCGGCGCTGTACGGTCCGACTTCCTGATCGTCGACGGTGACCGCGAGCTGGATCATCCGCGCCACACCGGCCTTGTGGACGCAGACATCGTTGAGCGCCTGAGGCAGCGTGAAGCGCGAACCGCCCTTGCCGACGATCTCGGTATTGAGCGCCAGGCGATGTTCGACCTCGTACTCACCCGAGGCCAGTTGGGTCACGGCCTGATCGAGATCACTCCGGGTGCAGGCAGTCAGAAACCCGACTCGCCCCAGGTTGACACCCAGGAGCGGGACCGGCCGGCCGGCCAGCGAGCGGGCGCCCCGCAACAGGGTGCCGTCGCCGCCCAGAGTCAGCATTGCGTCGAGGGTGCTGGTATCGATCAGCGGGATCGGCCGCCCCCACAGCGAGGCCAGTTCCGGCTCCGTCTGGAAGGCGATGCCGAGCGACTCGGCGCGATCGGCAAGCCCCGCAAGGATGGCGGAGAGGCCACGATAACGAGGATTGCCGATGACGCCGACGTTCATCGAGCCTCGAAGCTGGACTCGTGCTTGAGCGCCAGGACGCGCTCGGCAATCTGCGGCCCGGTCAGCCCGAACCAGGCCAACTGATCGGCCCGCGGCGCCTGATCGATCAGCTGATCGGGCACGCCGAGCGTGATGACCTGGACCTCGGGATGGGTTTCACTCAGTTCACGCGCCAGGTACGCACCGAAGCCGTTGACGACGCAGCCCTCTTCCACCGTGATGATCCGCTTGGTCCCCGCCACGATCGTCTCGAGCATGGCACGGTCGTACGGCTTGAGGAAGCGGCAGTTGACCACCGCGGCATCGACCCCCTCGGCTTCGAGGCGAGCGGCGGCATCCAGCGCCGGCGCCACCATGGTCCCGACCGCGAGAATGGCGGCATCGGACCCGCTGCGCAGCATTTCCCAGCTGCCGAGCGGTACCGCCGGAATGGTATCGATCGGCGACGGCTCGGCGGGAGCCTTGTCCCGCGGATACCGAGTGCAGAACGGGCCGTCGTTGTAGCGGAGCCCGGTCTTGATCAAGCCGATCAGTTCATTGGCATCTTTGGGCGCGGTCACGACCATCCCGGGCACGGCCAGCATGTACGGGATGTCATAGAGGCCCATGTGCGTATGGCCATCTTCGCCGACCAGTCCCGCGCGATCCATGCAGAACATCACGGGCAGGTGCTGGATGGCCACATCATGAATGATGTTGTCGTACGCGCGCTGCAGGAACGTCGAGTAGATCGCGCAGACGGGGCGGACGCCCTGGGTGGCCATGCCGGCCGCGAACGTGACGGCGTGTCCTTCGGCAATGCCGGTATCGAAGAACCGCTCCGGCCATTTCCGCTGAAAGATGCCGGTGCCCGTTCCCGACGGCATTGCCGCGGTGATCACCACGAAATCGCGATGGTCGTCGGCCAGCGCCGTCAGCGCTTCACCGAATACCTGGGTCCAGGTGGGCGGCCCGCTGGCCGCTTTGCGGAGATCGCCCGTTTCGGGATCGTAGGCTGCCAGGCCGTGCCACTTTTCCTTGTTGGCCTCGGCATAAACAAAGCCCTTCCCCTTTTCCGTCAGGACGTGGATGACCCGCGGACCGGAGAGCGAACGAACGAACCGGAAGGTGTCGCACAGCTTGCCGACATCATGGCCGTCGATCGGGCCGAAGTAGCGGAAGCCCAACTCCTCGAAGAACATCCCTTCGGAGAAGAGATTCTTCGCGCTCTCTTCGACATTTTTGGCAAACTCCACCACTTCGTCGCCGAAGACCTTCCCGGCCTTGAAGGTCCAGTGCTTCACCACGTCGCGCAGGCGATTTGTGAACGGACTCGCGACGATGCGGCCGAGTGTTTTGCTGATGGCGCCGACGTTGGGAGAAATCGACATCCCATTGTCGTTGACGATCAGGATGACGTCGCGGTCGGAGTGTCCGGCGTTGTTCATCCCCTCGTACGAGAGGCCACACGTCAGGGCGCCATCACCAACGACGGCGACGACCTTGTAATCGAGCCCCAGGAGATCCCGCGCCGTCGCCATCCCGAAAGCTGCGGACATCGCGGTACCGGCATGCCCCGCCCCGAACTGATCGTGCTCGCTTTCATTCCGCTTGAGGAAACCCGAGATCCCATCGCGCTGGCGCAACGTTTCGAAACCGGCATCCCGCCCGGTGAGCAACTTCCAGGCATACGCCTGATGCCCGACGTCCCAGACGACCTTGTCGGAGGGCGAGTCGAACTCGTAGAGCAGCGCGATGGCCAGCTCGACGCACCCCAGGCTGGCGCCGATGTGACCGCCGGTGACCGAACACGCCTGAATCAAACGCTGGCGGATATCCTCGGCGAGCTCGGGTAACTGCTCGCGCGAGAGCTGTTTCAGGTCGGCCGGACCCCGAAGAGTCGATAAAAGCGACATGCAGAATCCTTCAAGACTGTCGATTCACAATATAACGGGCCAGACTGGGCAGGGATGGTTCGACGATCCCCGCCTGGTCGAGCGACCGAACCGCCGCATCAGCCAGCCGGATCGCCTCGGTCCGCGCCCCGTCGACACCGAGAAAGCGGACATAGGTGGATTTGCCGAGAGAGGCGTCCCGTCCGGCCGTCTTCCCGAGCTGCGCCGTCGTGGCGGTCGCATCGAGGACGTCGTCGGCGACCTGGAAGGCCAGCCCGATTTCCCGCCCGAACCCGGCCAGGCCGGCCAGCATCGCGGGGTTTGCTCCCGCCGCGAGCCCTCCCACCACGCAGGCCGCTTCGATCAAGGCGCCAGTCTTCCGCGCATGGATGGCGGTGAGCTCCGCGGCCTCGAGCGAGCGGCCTTCCGCATCGAGGTCGAGCCACTGCCCTCCGACCATACCGCGAATCCCGCTCGCCGCCAGCAAGGTCCCGGCAATGGCCTGACGGGTCGCCGCAGACAGGCGCAGCTCATCGGCAGCTTCGCAGAGCACCTCGACGGCCACGGGAACCAGGAGGTACCCGACCCGAGTGGCCGTCGTGACATCGAACATGACGTGCGTGGTCGGCCGGCCCCGGCGCCGCGCATCGTCGTCCATGCACGGCAGATCGTCATGGACCAGCGAATAGGTGTGAATCACCTCGACCGCAACCGCAAGCCGCGCAACCGCGGGCTCCCGGCCTCCCGCCGCACGGTAACAGGCCAGCACCAGCGCCGGCCTGATCCGCTTGCCCGAGGTTCCCAGCGCGTACTGCAGCGCCTGGCCCAGCGAGCCCGGCACCTCGCGCCGTAACCGCTCGGCAAGGTCGAGAAGGTGGTGCTCGGCGATCGACTGGGCTTCGGCGAGCAGCGCTTCGGCCGCGGCCTCAGGCATCGAACCGGGTGAGCTTGAGCACGCCGGCGGCGTCGGTCAGGACCCGTTCGACCTTGGCCTCGGCTTCCGCAAGTCGTTCCTTGGCGGCTCGCAACCGCCCGATCCCTTCCTCGAACAGCGCGAGCGCGCCATCGAGATCGAGGTCGTCGCGTTCGAGGGCATGGACGATCTGTTCAAGCCGGTCGAGATCGGCACTCAAAGGATCAGTCATTCCGACCTGGCCTGGATCGCGCCATCGGCGACGCGGAGGGTAAAGGGAGTTCCCGGCGGCAACTGGCTCCGGCGGGTGACGACTTTGCCTTCGTCGGTCTGCGCCACGCTGTAGCCTCGCGCCAGCACAGCCAGCGGATTGAGCGCATCGAGGGCGGTGGCAAGCCGCTCGAACCGGTGCGACTGACGCTGCAGCCGTCCGGTCATGGCGTGGCGGGCCCGATCGGCAATCCGGTCGACTCGTTCCGTCTGCCAGTCGATCCGCCGGCGCAGGCCGCCGGCCAGCCGGTTGGCCAGCGACGCCACATGCCGCGCCACCTGGGCACGATCGGGTAACGCCAGCTCCGCAGCGGCCGACGGCGTCGGCGCCCGCACGTCCGCGATCAGATCAGCCAGGGTGACGTCGGTTTCGTGACCGATGGCCGAGATGGTCGGCACCCTCACGCGCGCCAGGGCCCGGCAGACGGCCTCGGCGTTGAAGGCCAGCAGGTCGTCCTTGGCTCCGCCGCCGCGGGCGACGATACAGAGATCGATGTCGGTCAGGCGATCGACCATCTCGAGCGCTTCGACCAGCGTCTCGATGGCATCGCCGCCCTGCACCCGCGCCGGGACGATGACCACCCGGGTGGCAGGCCAGCGGCGCCGCGCGACCGTCACGATATCGTGGATGACCGCGCCGTCACTGCTGGTCACGACGGCGAGTCCTCGGGGAAAGGCGGGCAACGCGCGTTTGCGGGCCGGATCGAAAAGGCCGTCGCGCTCGAGCAGTTCGCGGGTCCGCTCGAACGCCAGTTGCTGGACTCCAACCCCACTGGTCGGTAGCACGGTAACCGCGGAGAGGCGCAACTCGCCCCGCGGCGCCCAGACCGTGGGCGTGCCCAGCAAGTAGACTTCAGTGCCCTCGGGCGGCGGTACCCGGAGCCGCTCAGCGTAGGTCCGCCACATCACGCACCGGAGCTGCGCACCTTCATCGCGCAGGGTGAAGTACCAATGCCCGGTTTCGTAGGCTTTGAAGCCGGTCAGCTCGCCTTTGACCCAGACCTGCCCCAGCGCACCTTCCGCCAGCTCTTTGAGCGCTCCCGCCAGCTCCGAAACCGAAAAGGCGGCGCGGGTACTGTCGGCGCCCGACGACGCAGCCGGTACCTCGCCGAACAAATCGTTGGGGGCGACCCTGCGACGCTTCACGACTGTTGCCGCGCCGCCTGGACCGTATTCATCAGCAGCATCGCAATCGTCATCTTCCCGACCCCGCCCGGCACCGGCGTGACCGCGCTCGCAACCTGCATGGCTTCGTCGAACGCGACATCACCGACGATCCGATAACCCTTGGGCGCAGCCGCATCCGCGACGCGATTGATGCCGACGTCGATCACGACCGCACCCGGCTTGATCATATCACCACGAACGAAGTCCGGGCGTCCGATGGCCACCACCAGTAGATCCGCCTGCCGAGTCAGTCCAGGCAGATCGCGAGACCGCGAATGACAGACCGTCACGGTGCAATTGCCGCCCGGCGTATCCTGCACCAGGAGGCTGGCCATCGGCTTCCCGACGATGTTCGAGCGGCCGACCACGACCGCATGCATGCCCTTGGTTTCGATGCCCGAACGAATCAGCATCTGCTGCACACCGTATGGCGTGGCCGGACGGAACGCCAGCGGATCGCCGATGGACACCCGGCCCACGTTCATCGGATGGAAGCCGTCGACATCCTTGCGCGGATCGATCCTGAGCAGGACGCGATCGCTATCGATCGACTTGGGTAACGGCAACTGCACCAGGAAGCCGTGAATGGCCGGATCGGCATTGAGACGGTCGATCACGGCCAGGAGTTCCGCCTCGGTAGTCGTGTCCGGCAACCGGATCGTTTCCGAGTGCATCCCGGCCTCGAGGCAGGCGCGCCCCTTGCTTGCCACGTAGACCTTGCTGGCCGGATCATCGCCGACGATCACCACAGCCAGCCCCGGCGTGACACCCCGGCCGATCAGTCCGCGCACGTCCCGTTCGATATCCTTGCGAATCTCCGCAGCAATCGCCGTCCCGTCCAGAATTCTGGCGCTCACTTGGCCACTCCGGTGGCGCGGGTCTCGCGAATCACGGTGACCCGGATCTGTCCGGGATACTGCAGCTCGCCTTCGATCCGTTTGGCGATGGTTTCCGCCAGCTCCTGCGAACGGGCATCGTCGATCTTTTCGGGCACTACGATCACCCGCACCTCCCGGCCGGCCTGAATGGCATTGACTTTGTCCACGCCGTCGAAGCTCGACGCAATTTCCTCGAGCTTGGTCAGGCGCTTGACGTAGGTTTCGAACGACTCGCGCCGGGCGCCCGGCCTGGAGCCGCTGATGGCATCGGCCGCCTGGACCAGCACCGACTCCGCCGTTTCGTGCGGCACGTCGTCGTGGTGGGCGGCAATGCAGTTGATGACGAGGGCATTTTCCCGATACTTGGTTGCGACCTCGACGCCGAGTTGCACGTGGGTGCCCTCGTTGTCATGGGTCAGCACTTTGCCGACGTCGTGCAGCAGGCCACCCCGCTTGGCGAGCTGGACGTCGAGGTGGAGCTCCGCCGCCATCATCCCGGCAATCCAGGCGACTTCCTTCGAGTGCTCGTAGATGTTCTGCCCATAGGACGTCCGATACCGCATCCGTCCCACCAGCTTGATCATTTCAGGATGGAGCCCGTGGATGCCCGTCTCGTAGGCCGCCTGCTCGCCCAGTTCGACCAGCTGCTCCTCCAGCTCCTTCTGGATCTTCTTGACGACCTCCTCGATCCGTCCGGGATGAATCCGCCCGTCGGTAATCAGCGCTTCGAGCGCGCGCCGTCCGACTTCGCGGCGAATCGGGTCGAAGCATGACACGATGACCGTATCGGGCGTGTCGTCGATGATCAGATCGACACCGGTGGCCATTTCGAAGGCGCGGATGTTCCGACCTTCCCGGCCGATGATCCGCCCCTTGAGCTCGTCGCTCGGCAGTGCCACGGCGGACACGGTGGTCTCCGCCGTATGCTCAGCGGCAAGGCGCTGGATCGACATTGCAATGATCCGCTTGGCCTCGCGGTCGGCATTCCGCTTTGCCTGATCTTTGATTTCGCGCACCAGGGCCGACGCCTGGGCCCGCGCCTCATCCTCGACCCGCTGGAAGAACTGCTTGCGCGCTTCTTCGACCGACAGCCCGGCAATCCGCTCGAGACGCTGCCGCTGCTCGTGCGCCAGGGCATCGACCTCTTTGAGACGCGCGTCGATGAGCACTTCCCGCTGGGCCAGGGCGCTCTGCTGCCCGGCAACCGACTTGCCCTGGCGATCCAACTCCTCGTTCCGCCGCGCCAGGGTCTGATCCCGTTCGTCGAGACGCCGCTCGACCCGGTCGATTTCCTCGCGGCGGCGGCCGGCTTCCTTCTCTGCTTCTTCACGAAGCCTGAGCGCTTCCATCTTGCCTTCGACGACGGCCGCGGCCCGGACCTTGTCGGCCTCGGTACGAGCATCCGCGGCCGTCCGGGCCGATTCCTCCTGCGCCGCGGCAATCAGCCCGGCCGCATCGCGCCGCTTGGAGCGCAACACGGCCGAGTAGCCAAGCAGTGCGACGAGGACGCCTCCAATCGCCCCGGCACCCACCAGGACGATTTCCATGAGGGGCATGGCTGTATCTCCGAACGCGGTGACAGCCGTCGCCGCGATTGATGGTGTGAGTCCGACTGCCGGACGCTTCTGTTACGACCCGACCAACTGTTCCAATCGCGCAGCAACCGCCCGTATTCGCGCCGTTGCTCCCTTCCCGGCCTGCTGGGCCTGGAAGAGCTCGTCCGTTACGGCAAGCCCGGCCAGGATGGCGGCACGATGCGCATCGACCGTCGGCAGCGCCGCGCGGATCCGCTGAAAGGCCTGATCGAAATGGTCAGCGACCGCTTTGGTGTATTCCGCCGGGTGGTCGGAACTCACCAGCAGTTTGTGGCCGCCGATGATCACTTCGACGGGACGCGAATCACTCATCGCCGTTCTCCCGCGGGTTGACCGCCCATGAACCGCACCCGCGTGCGCAACTGCTCCAGCTGTTCACGCGCGCCCTCGATCCGGCGCCTGAGCGCCAGATTTTCGGCCTCGACCTCCTCGATCCGCTGGCGCAGCGCCGCAATGTCGTCGTTCGAAAACGCCGGCACCTGATTGCGGACGGCCTCGAGTTCGGTCTCCGCCGCGGCCGCGCGCTCGCGTGAGCGGACCAGCTCGGCCTCGAGGACCTGAGCCGCCCGCTCGAGCGCCGTCAGTGCGTCATCAGCTCCGGAGGCTTGCGCCAAGATGCTTCTCCACGGCAGCGCGAATCCGATGCACCGCCTGATCGACTTCCACGTCCTTGAGGGTCCGATCCCGACTTCGGAATCGGAACCGGAATGCCACGCTGCGGGCCGATTCGGGGACGCCTGCTCCCCGGTACTCGTCGACCACCTCGATTGCCTCCAGGGTGGCGCCACCAACCCGCCGCGCCTCGGCGATGACCGCTGCCGCGGAGACGGTCCACGGAACCACCAGCGCCACATCGCGGTTGGCGGCTGGGAACGCCGGCGGCGGCACGAACGGCGGCACCTGCCGCGCGCTCGGATCGATCTCGACTTCAAACCCGAAGAGGGGAGCTGCCCAGACGGGGGCATCGCCCTGTTCGAGGCCGGCCTGACCGACCTGCCGATCGCCGATCATGGCCACCAAGCGATCTCCCGCAACTTGCACCGTCGCCCCGGGATTCGCCAGGGAGACCGCACGTTCGAACAGGCCGCGGAGATCCCACCAGTCGAGGTCGGGTGTCTTCCCGGAATCGGTCCAGTGTCCGGCCAGACGCCCCCCGGTCACGACGCCCGCAACCCGGAGCGTTTCGACCGGACGACGACCCTGGGCGGGCCTGGCGAAACCGGTCCCGATCTCGAACAGACGGACATCGCGCACCTGCGCGGACCAATTCGTCTCCACCTCCCGAATCAGCCCGGGCAGGAGCCGCTCCCGCAGAAACCCGTGATCGGCCGACAGCGGGTTCAGGACCGGGACGGCATCCGCACCTGTCGCAGGACCAATCGGCAGCAGGACCGCTTCGAAGAGGCCTTCCGCCGTGAGTCCCCGCCGAATCGTCTGCGACACCAGCTCACTGGGCGCATCGACCTGAGCGCCTGCCCGGAAAGGCCGGAGACCGTCGGGCAACTGGTCATAGCCGTAAATCCGGGCCACTTCCTCGACCAGATCGATTTCCGTGGTCAGATCGCGCCGCCAGCCGGGCACATCCACGGCGAGACGGGCATCATCCGGTTTGGCCAGCACCGTGGCGCCAATAGCCACCAGCGTCTTCTCGATGGCCGCGAGCGGAAGGTCGAGTCCGATGACCTGCGCGACCCGCGCCTGGCGGAGAAAGACCCGCGGCGGATGCGTCACCTCGGGCCAGACATCGACGGCATCGACCAAACGTCCGCCCGCAACCGCGATCACCAGCTCGATCGCCCGCCGTAACGACTCGGGCAACGAAAAGAGATCCGCGCCCCGTTCGAACCGCTGGCTGGCTTCGGTCGCCAGGCCGAGCGCGCGACGGGTCAGCCGAGTGGCCGCGGGCTCCCACCAGGCGGCCTCCAGCACCACGGTCGTCGTCTCCGAACCGACTTCACTGTGCCCGCCACCCATCACGCCCGCAACGCCAAGAGCCACGCTCCCGTCGGCCACGACCGTCATCGAACCCGTCAGGGTCCGGTCGACCCCGTCGAGCGTTGTGAGCCGCTCACCCTCGCACGCCAGACGCGACACCAGCCGCCCGCCACCGATCCGGCTCGCATCGTAGGCGTGCAACGGCTGGCCGATTTCGAACATGACGTAGTTGGTGATGTCGACGATGTTATTGATCGACCGCTGCCCGACGGCGGCCAGGCGGCGCACCAGCCACTCCGGCGACGGCCCGACCTGGACATTCTCGATCACGGCCGCGGTGAACCGCTTCCCCGCAGCTCCCCCTTCGACGACCACCTCGAGCCCGTCCGGAAACGCCTCACACTCAGCCAGCGTTCCCGACGACCCTGGTGCACGCCGGATCGTGGCGTCGATGGCCCGGTTGACACCCGGCACCGCCGGCAGCCGGTAAGTCAGCTTGAGCGACGCAGCGAGTTCACGGGCCACCCCTTTGTGCGAAAGCAGGTCACCGCGCATCGGCGAGATATCGAGCACCAGGCGCTCGTCGCCCAGATCGAAGACCTCGAGGATGGGCGTCCCCGCCGCATGATCGCCTTCGAGAGTCAGGAGCCCGTCGTGATCGGTCCCCATGCCCAACTCGTCGGCGGAACAGAGCATCCCTTCGGACACCTCGCCGCGCAGCTTGCGCTTCTCGAGTGTGATCCCGTTCGGCAGCGTGGTTCCGACCGGCGCAAAGGGATAGCGAGCTCCCAGCGCCACGTTGGTCGCGCCGGTCACCACCTGGCGGCGCTGGTCACCGCCGATATCGACCTGGCAGACCTGCAATCGATCGGCGTTGGGATGGCGGTTGAGCTCCACCACCTGGCCGACCACCACAGGCGCCAGCTCCGCATGGAGCGACTCGACCGCATCCGGCGGGAGACCAAGCATGGCCAGTCGCGGAACCAGATCCTTGCTGTCGAGCGGGCGCTGCAGAAACGCCTCGAGCCAGCGACGGGAAACGTTCATCGGTCGGCTCCTCCGAACTGGCGCAGCAAGCGCATATCACCGCTGTAGAGATACCGGATATCGGGGAGACCGAACCGGTTCATGGCCACCCGCCCCGGCCCCATCCCGAACGCCCAACCCGTATACCGCTCGGCATCGACGCCGGCGTTGGTGAGCACGTTGGGGTGCACCATGCCGCAGCCGAGAATCTCCATCCAGCCGGTGTGTTTACAGGCCGGACAGCCGCTGCCATGGCAAAGCTGGCACTCGACATCCAGTTCGGCCGACGGCTCGGTGAACGGGAAATACGAGGGCCGGAAGCGAACCTTCGTGGTCGGACTGAAGAACCGGTGCACGAAATGCGTCAAGGTCGCCTTCAGGTCGACCAGACCGATGCCCTCATCGACGGCCAGGCCCTCGATCTGCGCAAACGCCGGAGCGTGCGAAGGATCGAACGGATCGTTCCGGTAGACCATGCCGGGAATCACCACCCGATAGGGCGGCGGTCCGCTCTGCATCACCCGGATCTGCACCGGCGAGGTGTGAGTGCGCAGCAAGAGCTTGCCGCCTCGGCCCTGCTCATCCGCCGCGGGCTCGACCGTATCGGTCAGATAGAGCGTGTCGTGCGCATCGAGCGCCGGATGGTTTTCCGGAAAATTGAGGGCGAAGAAATTCATCCACTCGTCTTCGACCTCGGGCCCTACCGCCACCGCAAAGCCGAGACTGCGGAAGATGTCGCAGATCTCGGCGGTGACCTTGGTGACCGGATGATCGGCGCCGACCCACTGGCGCCGGCCGGGCATGGTCAGGTCGCGGCGTTCGGCGTGGCCGGCCGCACCGTTCAAGGCAGCGTCCCGGCTCTCGAACGCCGCTTCGAACGCCTGCTTGAGCCGGTTGACCGCAGCGCCGAACGCCTTCCGGTCCTCAGGCGCCAGGGTGGGCAGCGATTTGAGCAGCGCCGTCAGGGCGCCTTGTTTGCGCCCCAGCAGCGCGATCCGCTCATTGTCGAGCGCCGCCGCGTCGAGACCCGCGAGGGCCTCGAGCCGCGGCAGCAGCGCATCCAGTTCGGAATATCCAGTCGGCTCCATGCAGAGAACGGCCCCATCACCATCGGTCGAAGGTCAGATCGGTCCCACAACGAATCACCCCCGCGACCACCGAGGGGGTGAGCGCGGGGGTGGTCGTCAGTGTCTCAGGTGCCGACGCGCTCAGGCGGCTCCTTTGGCGACTTCGGCGAGACGCGCAAACGCATCCGCGTCGGCAACGGCGAGATCGGCAAGCATCTTCCGATCGATCTCGACGCCGGCCTTCTTGAGGCCCGCCATAAATCGGCTGTACGACAGATCGTGGAGCCGAGCGGCCGCATTGATCCGGGTGATCCAGAGCGCGCGGAACTCGCTCTTCCGTTTACGCCGATCGCGGTAGGCATACCGCAGCGCCCGTTCGACCGTTTCCTTGGCAGCCTTGTAGAGCTTGCTGCGTGCACCGCGCGCGCCCTTGGCTGCCGCCATGTACTTCTTTTTCCGGGCGTGATGCGCCACGCCGCTCTTTACCCGAGGCATCGATCCGTCTCCGCGTTAGGCCAGCAGCAGCTTTTCGGTCCGCCTGAAATCGGCGGAGCTCACCAGCGCCGGCTTGCCCAGTTGATTCTTCCGCTTGCGCGTCTTCTTAGTCAGGATGTGGCGCTTGTTGGTCTTCGACCGCTTGATCGCGCCGCTTCCCGTCACTTTGAACCGCTTGGTGGCGGCTCGCTTCGTCTTCTGCTTCGGCATCGTCGCTTCCGTTTCCCTAAGGGGCCCGCACCGACCGCCATGTCGGGGGCCCAAAACCGCCGGCGCTATTTGGGCGCCAGCACCATGACCATGGTACGACCTTCCAGCCGCGCGTCGAACTCCACTTTTCCGACGTCGGCCACCTGCGCCAGGACCCGATCCAATACGGCGCGTCCCAGATCCACTCGTGTCACCTGCCGGCCACGGAACATCATGGTCACCTTGACCTTGTTCCCTTCCTTCAGGAACTCGCGCATGTGCCGGACCTTGAACTCGAGGTCGTGCTCGTCGATGCCCGGCCGGAATTTGACTTCCTTGACCTCGATCACGTGCTGCTTCTTCTTGGCCGCACGCGCCGCTTTGGCTTCTTCGAACTTGTACTTCCCGTAGTTCATGATCTTGACGACGGGGGGCCGCGCCATCGGGGCGACCTCGACCAGATCGAGTCCGCGCTCTTCCGCGAGCGCCATGGCCTCATCGATGGTCAACACCCCCAACTGCTCCCCGGCGTCCGAAATGACTCGGACCGGGCTGATGCGGATCATCCGATTGATCCGGACCCGTCGTTCGCGCTCGTTCGTGCTCAGTGGCCATACCTCCAGGTTCAGTTTGACTACCGGATCCCGATGCTGCCCGGGCCCGCGCCGGAACGGCCGGCGTCCTACGCAAAACGCCCCGAAGCGAGTCGGGGCGTCCAGAACGCTCCCAGGCCTGTGAGGACCGGGAGATCAGATTCAGGACCCGTTCGCCGCTGGCTTGGGGTGGAGGCCAATTAAGGCCTCACTTGCGATATTCTTGAACGATAAGAACTTACGCATTTCCAGTCAAGTCCTGTCTCGCCGTGGGAAGCCCGTCTCCCCTCACACCTCCGCCAACCGATCCCGCCCGCTCCACCTCCAAGAGGAGGTCCTTCGCTCGAAGATTCCGCTCCCCAGAAAGCCTCATGAAGGCGACTAAGCGGAGAATAAGCGCAGGACAGCGCTACTCGTCGAGCCGAAGTCCGCGGCTCAGGGGCGGAGCCGGCGCCGGGCGTCCCGGTCGCGGCTCTCGACGAGATGATGTACGAGGCGATCCGCCAACTCGTTCAGCTCGCGGGATCGGCGATTGTACGCCTTCAGATAGAAATGACGGGCAATCCCGAGGGCAGCGCCGTATCCGACGAGCAGGAAGACCGGGATCATGAGCGGTGTGCCCAGCGCACCAACCGCAAGCCCTACGCTTCCGGGCACGATGGCGCCGCTCCCTCCCCCCACGATGGCGCCGAAGTAGCCTCCCATCAGATTGCTCACCATTTCTTCGATGCGAAGTCGGGTGCGGCCCTGCGACGGGGTCACGAGGAGACTGATGTTACGACCCAGCTGACCGGACGGCACCACCGTTCGCCATGCCAGAGACCGGCCCAGCGTCGACGCCTGCCCCACGTTGCCCACCGTCATTCGGACTTCATCGACGATGGTGGCGTATTCGTCTTCGGGGATGTCTCCGTCGATCCATCGCTCGACCACGATCCGCGGCTGGGAAGTCCACGGCTGGCTGGAGCGCGACAGCTCCGCAGACGACATCTCCGGCCGTAACTCGCGCGCGGCGCGGTCGACGTGCTGCGGCGGAATTCCGACTTCGGCCGCCAGGCGTTGAATCCCGCCCAGGGTGAGACTCCCATCCGCCGTCACCGACGAAGCTTCGAGTTCCGAAGCGCGCGCCACGATGTTGCGGACCTGTCCCTCATCGAATCTGGGCCGTTCGCGGAAGGCCTGGACCAGCTCATCGACCATCACCTTCGGTCCCGGATACCGATGCTCCGGTCGCAGCGCCAGGCCCCGCACCAGCACTTGCTCCGCAGCTGCCGGCAGCAGATCGAGTTGCCGCCGGTGCTCCGCGGGCGCCTCGAGGAAGCGCTGGACCCGGAGCGATTCATCGCTCGGCCACATCCCGGGAATCCGGCCGACCAGCAGCTCGTAGATCACGCAGGCGAGACTGAAGACGTCGGACCGGGCATCGAGGTCGGTAAACCCGGCCGCCTGCTCCGGACTCATGTATCCCACCGTGCCGAGTGGAAATCCCGTCCGCGTCAGGGAGCGGTCGCTTGCTTCGGTGAGCGCTTTGGCAATCCCGAAATCGGCGACGACGGCCAGCCCGTCGTTGAGCAGGATGTTTTCCGGCTTGATGTCGCGATGGACCAGGCCGCGCCGGTGCGCATAGTCGAGCGCATCGGACACCTGGCGAGATAGCCTAGTGACCTCCTCGACCGGAATGGCCTCGCCGGTGTCGAGCCTGGTGCGCAGCGAACCTCCCTCGATGAGCGGCATGACATAGTAGAGATGTCCGCCCGCCTCACCCGAGTCGATCAGGAGCAGGATGTGGGGGTGCTGGAGCTGGGCCGCGATGGTGATCTCGCGGAGGAAGCGATCCGTCCCGACGCTTGCCGCCAGATCGGAGCGAAGGACTTTGACCGCGACCCGGCGCCCGTGCTTGATGTCGGTGGCCTGATACACCGTGGCCATCCCACCCTGCCCGATCGCGCGCTCGATCCGGTAGCGATCGGCCAGGGCGCCGGAAAGCGACTCCGGTACCGGTCCGGTCACGCGTCCTCCGCGCCGACCCGCACGACATCGCCCAGCGCGTGGCCTTTGCTGCCTTCGCCGATCCGGCCCATGATGACATCGGCGTCGTGCTCGAAGAAGAACCACCAGCCCTCGTCCTCGGCAATGCGCAGCAACTTGCGCTTCGACTCGAGCGTTCGCATCGGCTCCAGATCGTAGCCCATGATCCAGGGAAGGCTCAGATGATGGCTGGTCGGCATCACGTCGGCCAGGTAGAGCAAGGTATCGCCGTCGCTCTTGACCTCGATGCTCTGGTGATGCGGCACGTGACCGGGAGTGACCCGCGCCGAGATGCCGGGCAGGATTTCGACGTCGCCGCGGAGTAGCTTCCACTTTCCCGCCTCGGAGATCGGCTCGAAGTTCTCACCCAGATAGGACGCGCGCGTCCGTTCGTTGGTGTTGCGGGCAAACTCGAGTTCGCCCCATTGCGTCACATAGGTCGCATTGGGAAAGGTGAGCCGTTCGCCGCCGATGGCGACGCCGGTCTCGTCCCGCTCGACCCAGGTGTTGCCGCCCGCGTGATCGAAATGCAGGTGGGTGTTGATGACCCACTTGATGTCGGCGGGCGCGTGGCCGGTTTCGGCAAGTGCCGTCTCCAGACGAGTCCGACCGTCCGGCCCGCCGTTCTCGACACCGTACATGTCGAGAAAGCGGTCATCCTGCTTGTTGCCGAGCCCGGAGTCGATCAGGACGAGACCGTCGGAATGTTCGATCAACAGGCAGCGCATCCCCATCCGGATCCGGTTCCGCTCGTCGGCCGGGATCCGTTTGGACCAGAGCGGCTTAGGCACCACACCGAACATGGCGCCGCCGTCGAGCTTGATTCCGCCGGCCTCGAGCGCGTAACACTTGAGGCTGCCGAGCATAAAGGAGTGGGCGTACGCCATCAGATCATATCCTCCGGTGCACTTCGCCGTTTTTTGCCGCGACGGCGGCGTCGACCTGCCCGCAGCCGCTCCAAATCTGCCACGGTCCGAACCTCTTTGCCGCGCGCCAGTTCCAGCAACCGCTGGAGCACCCGTCCCGTCACCAGCGCGTCTCCACCAGCCCGGTGACGAGCCGGGTTCTCGAATCCAAAGTAGTCGGCCATGCTGTCCAGACCGTACGACGGGAGGCCCGGCACCAGCGCCCGCGCGAGCCGGACGGTACAGAGCCGGTCGCTGTGCAAGCCGTACGACTTGACCCGGCGCACCTCCGCCGACAGGAATCCCCAGTCGAACCCTACGTTGTGCGCCACGAAGATCCGCCCCGCCAGCGCAGCAAGCAGATCGTCGACCACGGTGTCGAAGGTCGGGGCGGCGCGCACCATGGCATCGGTGATCCCGGTTACCCCCACCACGGGGGCCGGAATCGGTCGCTCCGGATTGATCAGCGAATCGTAGACGACCTCACACCGGCTGCCCTGCACCACCACCACGGCCACCTCGGTGATCCGGTCGCGGCCCCGTGCCTGGCCGCCGGTGGTCTCGACGTCGACCACGGCAAACGCCGCATCTTCGACCAGGGGCGACCCCGCCGCCCGCGCCACCAGACTCCAGCGGCCATCCGGCAATCGCCGGACTCGCGGGTCCGGACCTAGCAGCGCCACCGCAATCCGGTCGGCAATCACCGGCGGCGTCCTCGGCATGCCGAACACGCTGGCCGCGAGCGACTCCGCCGTCTGCGGACCCGTTGCCAGAAGATCCAGCGCCCGGTCGGCGAGCGTGCCGCTGGGCGCAGCGACGAGTCCGGTCACCAGATGTCGCGCCGGCGGATCGGCAGGGTCATGCAGCGCGGCCCACCACCGCCGCGCACCAGTTCACCACCCGGGATCGTGACCGCGACCCGCCCGCGCGAATCGTCCCAATCGTCGAACGCCAGATAATCCTGGTTCGGCACGATCGCGAAACCGTTGGCTTCGAGTTCCCGCAGCGTGGCCTCGTTCCGCTGATAGCTGATGATATGGCCGGGACGGACCGCCAGAAAGTTGCAGCCGCTGGCCCACTGCTCCCGCTCCTGGGAGGCGCGGCGCTTCCCGCCCGTGAAGATCGGCGCCAGTGGCAAGCCGACCTGCTTGAGCGCCACGAACAGATCACTCCGCTCCTTGACGGTCTTCCGCCCCTTCTTGCGATGCAGAATCGTGAGCCGCTCGGGGCCTAGAAACGCGGGCGGATAGACGGCGCAGAGATCCCGGTCGAGCTGGGTGAAGAGCATGTCGAGATGGATGGCCGTCGGCTCGCGCGGCATCACCACCACGATGGCATCGGTGACCGGCGTGGTCGCAAAGAGATCGTCGACCAGCCGATCGAGCGCTGCCGGCGACGATCGCTGCGAAAAGCCGAGGATCAGCAGGTCGGGACGCGCGACATGGACATCGCCGCCTTCCAAGGTGTAGTTGCTGCGCCGCTCCTCGGAACCGTCGTAGAGAATACCGGCATTGCCCAGCTCCGGGTGGAACTGGAAAATGGTCTTGATCAGGAGCTCTTCGGTCCAGCGGATCTCGTGCCGCATGGCGCCGACTACCGCATGGTCGCCCACGACCATGCCGATGTCTCGCGGGAAGAACAGATTCGGCAACGGCGGAAGGACGAAGCCGACCTCGTTGACGGTCCGCGCAATCGGCCCGCCGGGTTCTTCACTCCCTTCGATCAGGAGCCGGACCAGATCCTTGGGCGACAGGGCAGCCAGTTGCTGCGCAAGCGGCTCGGAGGGAACCACGTCCATGGTGCTGGTGATCAGGAACTCCCGCGCCTCATCGAGGGCGAGCACATCTTCGAGCAGCGCCCCGATCTCGAAGACCTGGGCCGATTTTTCCAGGACCGACACCAACCGGCGATGCTCGCGCGCCGAGGTCTCCAGTCCGATCAGGTCATCATAGAGGTAGGCCGCGCGGGTGCTGGGCGTGACCGCTTCCAGTTCCCGTCCCGGTGTGTGGACGAGGACCGCCTCGAGAGGACCAATCTCTGAGGTAACACGAACTGATGGCATGGAAGGAAACTACCGGAGCGTACTACCGACTCGCCAGCGCGTAACTCAATGCCTCCAGTTCGAGCACCAGATTGACGGTTTTGACCGTGACGTCATCCGGCACGTGCAGCTGGACCGGTGCGAAGTTGAGGATGGCTTTGACCCCGCAGGCCACCATCCGGTCGGCAATGCCCTGGGCCGCTTCCGCCGGAGTGACGATGACGCCGATGTCGGGATCCAGCGTGCTGCAATCATGCTCCAGCTCGGCGGTGTCCCGGACGACCAGACCATCCCACGATTGCCCGATTTTCCGGGGGTCATGATCGTAGATGGCCACGATGTCGAAGCCCCGGTCGCGGAAGCCCGGGTACTGGACCAGGGCGCTGCCCACCTTACCGGCGCCGACCACTACGACCCGGTAGGGTCGCCCCAAGCCGAGGATTTCGCGGAGACGTTTGATCAGCTGCGGAACCGAGTAGCCCAACCCCCGCTTGCCGAAAGAGCCGAAAAACGAGAGGTCTTTGCGTACCTGTGCCGACGTGGTGCCTCCGCGGGCTGCCAGCGCCTCGGAACTGACCGTAGTCGCTCCCTGGTGCTGGAAATCCTCGAGGAACCGGAGGTAGAGCGAGAGGCGACGTACAGTATTATCGGCGACAGTCCGCATGTAACATGTGAAAGTTTTCACAATGTTAGTCGGTCGCCCAGCCCCCCGTCAATCATCCGTTCATGAAGTCGGCGGAACTCGGCCACCGTGAGGGTTTCGGCCCGGCGGGACGGGTCCAGGCCGGTGTCTGCCAGGAGTCGCTCGGCTCCCGCGGCGTCGAGGTCCAGCAGGGTCCGGACGGCGCGGGCCAGCTGTTTCCGGCGCGCCGCAAAGAGGCCGACCACCATCCGGCGGAACCCGGCCTGGTCGGCCGGCCGATCGGCTTCGGGTCTGGGGATCAGGCGGACCACGGCACTGTCGACCTTGGGCGGCGGATGAAAGGCGCCGGCCGGGACGTTGAAGAGACGTTCGACCACGGCGGTCGACTGCGCGCCGACCGACAGCGCACCGTAGTCGGGCGTGCCCGGCTCCGCGGCAAGACGCAGGGCGACTTCCCTCTGCACCAGGAACACGATCGCAGCAGGCAGCGGCCAAGCCATCAGCGCCCGGTCGATCAGCGGGGAGGTGATGTTGTAGGGAATGTTGCCGGCGACGAACCAGCGGGGGCGCGTGGCGGCGGACATGAGCGCGGCCCAGTCGACCTCGAGCGCATCGGACTCGACCAGATGCAGGGCCGGCCAACGAGTCCGAAGCAACGGAATCAGATCGCGATCCCGTTCGATGGCGGTGACCTCGAGTCCGCGTTCCAACAGCGCGGCGGTCAGAGCGCCCTTCCCCGGCCCGATTTCCAGAACGGCGTCGCCCGGCTCGGCGGGCAAAGCCGCGGCGATCCGGTTCAAGATCCGCGGATCGGAAAGGAAGTGCTGTCCGAGAAACTTCTTGGCCACGTCGAAAGAACCGATCAGACCCTGAGCACGAGCAAGGTGCGATCGTCGGCCGGTTCGGTTCCGAACCCTTCGACCAGCGCCATGACGTCATCGACGATCGCCGACGGTTGCTGGGCACGTCGGGCGATCACGGCATCCAGCACCCGTCGCTCGCCGAAGCGCTCGCCGGTTGGATTGGTGGCATCGCTGACGCCGTCGGTGAAGATGCAGAGGAGATCTTCACCCGGGACCCAGGGCGACGTCTGGTATCCAATGGAGTCTTCACCCAGACCCAGCGGAGGCGCAGTGGCTTCGAGACGCCATGACTCTCCCGAACCGGCAATCCGAAACACGTGCGGGTGGCCCGCGTTGGCAAAGACGAGCCGGCCGGCGGCCGGGTCGATCCGGGCATACACCATGGTGATGAAGCTCTCGGTCGACGTCAGTTGCCCGGCCAGCGTGGCCCTGAGCGCCGAAAGCACCACATCGGGCGCGCCGGCCGCGGCGGCCGCGTGCAAGCCGGCGGTACCGAGCGCCGACGCCATCAGGAGGGCCGCGGAAAACCCGTGGGAACTCACGTCGCCCACCATCACGCCGACCGCGCCTCCGCCCAACCGATTGAAGCCGTAGAAGTCGCCGCCGACCGACTCCAAGGGCACGCATTGCACCCCAACCTCGGCCACGCCGGCCAACACGTCCGGTGACGGCAGCAGACCCTGCTGCAGCGTCGAGGCGAGTTCGAGCTCGCGTTCGAGCCGTTCCTGCTCCCGCTCGCGTTCCGCCAGCCGGGCATTCTCCAGCGCCGCGCCGATCTGATTGGCCACCGCCGCGACCAGCTTGCGATCGGTCAGCCCGAATCGGTCACCGCCCACCCGGTCGGTCAGGTTGACGACGCCGATACAACGGGCCGGCGCGCCCGGCGCCGCGTAGGTGATCGGAACGCTCATGAACGCCACGCCCTGGTAGCCGCGTTCCTCCGTACCTGCCGAGGAAATGACCCCTTCGGTCGGATCACCGATCAGCGGACGCTGGGTCCGGAACACCCGGGCCGCAATCGAAATCGGATCGTCGATCGACACGACCCCCGACCGGCCAGGCGGAATCCCCTGCGAAGCGACCGTGCGCAGGATTCCCTGCTGGTCGTCGTGCACCATGATCGACGCCCGGCGCGCCCCGACCACGCTGCTGACAGCGCGAATGATGGTACGCGAGGCCTGTTCGAGTCGAACCGTCTGCCCCAGGATTTCGCTGATGGTGTAGAGCAGGTCGATCTCTTCATAGCGACTGGCCAGTTCCTGCGACAGCCGCCCCACTTCGCGGTCGACGCGCAGGAGATGGTCGATCATCGCGGCCGAGGAGGTGTGCCGCAGTTCTTCGGTGGGTGCGGGGTCGCCCTCGATCCAAAGACCGGGCTCCTCGGTAATCGGGGCGAACCAGCGCGGCCCCTCGGGCGTTTCGACCAAACCGGCCAAGCCCGGGGCGGCCGGGACCCAGTCCGGAGTACGGCCGATCAGGACGCGCGTGTCGACCTCCCCGAAACGCCAGACGCGCTCCGGGGCAAGCAGAGTTCCGTCGAGCGCGTCGAGGGCCGGCCTGAGGCGCCTCAGCTGCGCGGCAGCGTCATCCAGATCGTGTTCCCCTGGTCGCTGAAGCCAACCTGATCGGCGAGATGCTTGATGATGAAAAGCCCGCGGCCACCTTCGGACTCGAGTTCCTCGGGCAGGATCGGACCCGCCTCCCAGCGAGCCGGGTCGAGCCCGGGCCCCTGATCCTGGACCGAGAGGCGGATGACCTCCGAGGTCAGCTCCGCATGGACGAAGACCTGCTTGTCCGGATCGGCCCCGTTGCCGCGCAGGATGGCGTTGCTCAGGGCTTCTGCGAGGGTGACCTTGAGCCGGAAGGCGGTCCGCGCGCAGGGCGCCTGCCCCGCAAAGCACTGCCCCGCCATCAGCTCCACCACCGTCCCGACCTTATCGACATCGCTCGGCATCGCGAGGTCGACAGCCACCGGCCCCACCTCGCTTGGCGCGGGCTCGGTCCGGTGGATGGTCAGACGGAAGGACACGGCGATGTCAGAACCCGGCCAAGCCGTCGTCGACGGTCGGCACGATGGTGAAGAGGGCGTCGAGCTTGGTAAGCTCGAAGAGCGACCGGAGATCGTCGTTGAGGCCGGCGAGCCGGAGATCGCCTCCGTTTTCGCGGACCTTCTTGGAGATCGTCACCAGGGCGCCGAGGCCGGACGAATCGATGTAGGCCGTCTGGCTGCAGTCGATTAGGAACTTCCGGTCACCGGCCTCGAGCGAATCCTGGATCAATGCCTTGAGCTCTTGCCGATTACCGACGATGAGCTGGCCCTCGATCCGAACCACGGTGACCCCGCGGCCATTGGCCGTCTTGGTAAAGCCCATGAATCCTCTCCCGTTAGGCCCTCGACACGCCGGCGAGCGCGAGTGCCGCGACCGCGACGATATCCGAGGGTGTCGCACCTTCGGGTACGCCTGCCAGAGTCCAACGTCCTCCCGGAAACAATGGTCCCCATGCTTTGCGCCCGACCGAATCCCGGAGCACCAATTGGGCCACGTGACCGGAAACGGGATCAGGAAATATGAGAACGTTGGGCCCCGAGCGGAATCGGCCCGATTCCGTCCCCTCCGACGGGGTGCTCCACCCCCACTCAACCGAGGCCGAGATTCCGGGGGCCAGGGTCCGGAGTTCGTTCAGGGCCACCTCGGCGTCCGCATGGCTGGCGTCCTGGCTGGGCGGAGGAACCAGGAAGCCGACCCGCGGCTGGTCGCCGACGACCCGGGTCCGGTGACCGGCCGCCGTCATGACCAGTTCCGCCATGGCCCGGGCATCCAGCGGCCCCGCGGAATCGGGAATGGCCAACGTCGAAAGACGATCGTCCAATGTGAGCAGGTACGCAAGATGGCCGCGGACCCGACTGCGGTCGGAGCCCAGAATCCATCGGGCCGCCTCCTCGACGGCGTCCATCGGCACGGCCGTGCCGGCCAGGCAGACGTCCGCGTGGCCGAGAACGGTCAGCCCCGCGGCAAAGAGGAGCGGATGCGCCGCCAGGTCGAGCGCATGAATGCCGTCGCGGACCCGTTCCGGCCAGCAATCCCGCAATACCGCGGCAATCTCCCCCAACCGCGGATCGGCGGCGGGGTCGATCCCGGCCTGCCCGATCAGCGTGATCCCGTCGATGCCCTGCTGCCGGAGTTCCTCGGCCGCCCGCTCGATCGAACCGTCTTCCTGGTCGATCATGACGAGCCGTCCGCGCCGCTCGACCGCGCGCGCCACTACCGATGCGAGCGGAGTCATCGGGCCATCCGCGCCGCAAGCGCCTCGGCCACGACGGGGTGGACCATCGGCGTCACATCGCCTCCGAAGCGAGCGACCTCACGTACCAGCGTACCGCTCACGAAACTCACCTCCGGCGAGGGCGTCAGAAAAATCGTCTCGAGCCCCGGGAGCAGGCGGCGGTTCATCACGGCCATCGGCGTTTCCTGATCGAGGTCGGCGGCGTTACGGATGCCGCGCACCAGCACGGTCGCACCAAGCGTCCGAGCCCGATCGGCCAGCAATCCCTCGAACGTTTCGAACGTCACATTGGGCAAGGCCACGATGCGACGGAACAGGTCGAGCCGTTCTTCGACCGGAAGGACGGGCTGCTTGTTGGGATTGATGGCAATGGCCACGACCAGCCGATCGAGCAACGCTGCGGCCCGCCGGATCACGTCCTCGTGGCCGCGCGTCGGAGGGTCGAAGGATCCCGCGTACAGGCCGATTCGGCTCATGGGGCCTCGTAAAAAGTCACCGCAGTGTCTCCATAACCCCGGGTCTCGCCCTCCGGGAGGGTTTCATCGGCTCGGTGCTCGATGGCCAGCAGGTCCGCAAAGGGCGCCGAACGGAACTGCGCCACGACCCGCGCCGCCATCCCCAACCCATAGGGCGGATCGGCCAGGGCCAGGGTAAAGGCGCGGCCGGACGTCCCCGCCAGGAACCGAAAGACGTCGCCCCGAACGATCCGGACCCGATCGGTAAGACCAAGCGCGTCCACGTTGGCGCGAATGGCCTCGAGCGACGGGCGGTTGAGATCGACCAGCGTGGCATGGCGCGCGCCGCGCGAGACCGCCTCTAAGCCTAACGCCCCGCTGCCGGCGAACAAGTCGACAACCACGGCATCCACGACGCGCTGGCCGAGAATGCTGAACCAGGCCTCGCGGACGCGATCGGCCGTCGGTCGGACCCGGCGGTCGGCCGGCGTGACCAGACGCCGGCCGCCGAACTCACCACTGATGATCCGCGTCACGCCGGGTCGAGATCGAGTATCCGTCCCGTGGCCGGTGTGATGCCGACCAGTTTTGCCTGCAACTGCTCCTGACCACGGAAGACGTTCCGCTCGAGCCGGAATGCCGCATCGACCGGATCGTTGCCCAACCAGCCGGTTCGGTCGGCAAACTGGAACCCGATCACATCGAGCCGGCCACGCTCGGTTTTGAGCACCCCGCGGAGATGTTCGTTCTTGGCCCCAATGTAGCTCCAGCTGGCCAGCCGGGCATCACGCGTCAGGAAGACCGGGCCCGGATTGCCCATTCCGCACGGCTCGAGATGGCGACAAAGCCGTTCGAGATCGGCCGTCGCTTCGTCGAGTCCGATTTCCAGATCGACCCGCTGTTCGGGCCCCAGGTCGCTCGGCGCGAGCCGCTCGCCGCAGACGGCCGCGAAACGTTCGGCAAACTCGTCGACCCGATCACGCCGCACGGTGAGACCCGCCGCCATCCGATGGCCCCCGAAGCGCTCGAGCAGGTCGCCGCACTGCTGCAGCGCACCGTGCAGATCGAAGCGCGAAATGCTCCGGCCCGACCCTTTGCCGACGTCGCCGGCCAAGCCGATCAGAAACGCGGGCCGCCCGAAACGCTCGACCACGCGCGACGCGACGATGCCGACCACGCCCGGATGCCACCCGTCCGAGGCCAGCACCAGCCCCGCCGTCCGATCGAGATCGACGGTCCGCTCCACCCGGTCGATGGCCTGCGCCAGGATCTGCTGATCGAGTTCCTGCCGCTCGGTGTTGAGCTTCTCGAGTTGCGCGGCAAGCGCGCCGGCTTCCGCCTCGGAATCGGTGAGCAGGAGCCGCAAGCCGTCGTTGGCGTCGCCGATCCGCCCGGCCGCATTGAGGCGCGGACCCAGCACGAAGCCCACCTGCGACGCGCGCACCTCGGCGTTGCCAAGCCCCGCGCTCTGAATCAAGGCGCGGAACCCCGGCCAGCGGGTTTTGTTGAGCACTTTGAGTCCGTGACGGACGAGGACCCGATTCTCTCCAATCAAGGGCACCACGTCGGCCACGGTTGCCACGGCCACGAAGTCGAGGAAGTGGAGCGGGAACGATTCCGGCAATCCCAACGGCTCCACCAGCGCCTGCACCAATTTGAAGGCGACCCCGGTACCGCATAGCGTGCCCAGCCCCGAGTTGTCATCGGGACGCTGCGGATCGAGAATCGCGTTGGCCGGAGGCGGTGTCGGGCCCAGCAAGTGATGGTCGGTGACGACGACATCGAGCCCGGCTTCCCTGGCCTGCCGGACCGTGTCGACGGCGGTGATCCCGCAGTCACACGTCAGGATCAGGCGGGCGCCGATTTCGCGCGCGCGCGCCAACCCTGCCGGCCCGAAGTCGTAGCCGTCCCGCATCCGATGCGGCACGAACGCGTCGACCGTGGCGCCTGCCGCGCGGAGCGCTCGGGTCAGCAGCGCGGAGGCGCACTGCCCGTCGACGTCATAGTCGCCGTGGACCAGGATCCGGTGCCCGCCACGAATGGTGCGCACCACGACCTCGACGGCATCGGCCATGCCGGCCAGTGCGTAGGGATCCGAGAGCGACTGGAGTTCCGGCCGGAGGAATCGTTTGGCCGTATCCGTCTCGCCATAGCCGCGCTGCACCAGCAGCCGGGCCAGCGGAGGCGGGATCTCGAGGGATTGAGCCAACTGCCGGGCTGTGTCGGGATCGGGAGGCGGCGCCACCCGCCAACGCAGCGCGGGTTGCGTCACGAGGACACGTCCTCGGCGTACAGGATGACGCCGCACGCTTCGCAGTTGTCGAGCAGGATGCCGGCGCGAATCTGGGTCCGGCGGTTCCGCGGCACCGAGGTGTAACAGGCGCCACACGCCTCACCCCGGAGCGGTACCACGACCGCAACCGAGCGCGCCGAGCGCAGGCGATCATAGCGCGCCCGCAGACCGCGATCGATCAGACCGGCCGCGCTGTTGCGCTCGCTGCGCGCCGCGTCCCGTTCGCCCTCCAGCTTCGCCTGCTCCGCAGCAAGCCGGGCGCGCTCGTCCGCCTGCTTGGCTTCGGCTTCCGCCAGGCGCTCCCGGCTGGTCTTGGCGCCCCGCTCGAGATCGGTCACGCCTTCGGCCACCTTGACCCATTCCTGTTCTTCGCGCGCCAGGACCGCGCGCGCCATTTCGACTTCCGTCATGACGGCCTGCGCCTCACGCGCGCCGCGCGCCAGCTCGAGCCGTTCCTTCCGGCGGGATTCGACGGCGCGATAGCCCTCGATCCGCCCTTCCAGATCGCCGCGCTTGGCCACGCCATCGGCCAGGCGCTTCTCGGCCACCTGGACTTCGCGCCGGCCGGCTTCGAGTTCCGAATCGAGTTTGGCAATCTCGGCCAGAATCGAACCGAGCCGGGCGTCGATTTCGACGAGACTGAGGTCGCGGATTTGGAGGTCAAGCAATTTCATCAGTTCAGCATGCATGAGTTACGTCATCCTTCACGTCGAGCGTCCGGTGGACGCGATGGGGAGTTGGCCTTCTGTTTCTCCCAGACGAACCGTGCTTTGGCCGCCGGGGAGAGTTGCTGTTTGGACATCGAACGGGGACCGATTTCGATCTGCGGCGGCAACGCGCGGAGGGCATCGCGCTCATCCAGCCGGGTCAGTTCCGCAGCGTAGACGGCATCGAGATCCTGGCCGTCGAGTGCCGCCGCGTGCTCCGCGAGGCGCTGCCAGGCCGCCGCGGCCTGCGGTGCCAGCGCGGCAAGCGCGTCGCTAGCCGGCGCCGCGTCCGGGAGGGCGACCAGCGCACCGTAAATTTCCCGGAAGGTGGGCACGTCGAATCGCTCGACCGCCAATTCGCGCCTGGCACGCGCCCTCCAGCTGCCGTCATGGATCATCAGTTGCAGCAGCACCGCTTCGGCGCGCGTCCCGGTCCGGCGGCGCTCCGGCCGCGCCGGCCGGCGATCGACCGACGGCGGTGCCGGACGAACCGGCTGCCGCGGTGCCGATGGTTTCGGCGCGGCAGTGAGCTCCTGTTCCAGCACCGCGCGGGTGAGCCCGACCCGCTCCGCGACCCGACCGATATAGAGGTCGCGGGCAATCGGATCGCTGGCCGCGCGAATGGTCGGCAGCAAGCGGTCCAGCGCCTCCCGCCGCCGCTCCACCCCTTCGAACCAGCCGCGACGTTCGAGCAGTTGGATTTTGCGCTCCACCACATCGACCGCATCGTCGAGGATCCGGTTGAGCGCCGCCGGGCCGCCGGTGCGCACCAGGGTGTCGGGATCTTCACCCTCGGGCATCGTGGCCACGCGCACCCGCAGTCCATTGCGGAGGCATTCGTCGCCGGCGCGGAAGGTGGCCTTGAGCCCGGCCGCATCGGAGTCGTACAGCAGGAGTACGGTCGGCGCAAAGCGGCGCAGCAGAGTCGCTTGGTCCGCAGTGAGAGCGGTTCCCAGGGGAGCGACCACCGACTCGATTCCGGCTTCGACCAATCGGATCACGTCGAAGTAGCCCTCGACCACGATGGCGTGACCATCTTTGCGAATCGCGTGCTTGGCCTGATGCAGGTTGTAGAGTCCCGTCCCCTTGTGGAAGATCGGCGACTCCGGACTATTGAGATACTTGGGTTCGCCCGAGCCCAGGATGCGCCCGCCAAACGCCACGACGCGCCCGCGCTGATCGCGAATCGGAAAGAGCAGCCGGCCACGGAATCGCGGGATCACGGTGCCGTCGTCCCGGCGAACCAGCAGGCCGACGTCGAGCATCACCCGTTCGTCCAGACCGAGCTGGCGCATCGCATCGGCAAAAGCGCGATCGCGGGGCGCAAAGCCGAGCCCCCATTCGGCCGCGACCGTCAGGGGTAACTCGCGCGACTCGAGATAGCGCCTCGCCTGCTCCGCATCGGGGCCTTCGCGCAGGCGGGTGGCAAACCATTCCTGCGCAACGCTCATCGCGCCGTAGAGCGGCTCCCGCGGGTCCGGTCCCTCGCGCGCGCCCTGTTCGGGAATCACGATGCCGACCCGGCGAGCCACCTCACGCACCGCGGTCGGATAGTCCATCCCGAACCGCTTCATCAGGAAGGTGAAGACATCGCCCGCGGCATGACAGACATAGCAGTAGTAGAGTCCCTTCTTGGGCACCACGGCAAAATTGCGATGAGTCCCGCCGTGGAACGGACAGGGGCCTCGCCAGTCGGCGCCAGTCCGTTTGAGACTGACCGCCTCGCCGACCACTTCGACCAGATCGGCCGAGTCGCGCACCTGCTCGATCAGCTCGTCAGGGATCATGGCTCAGCCCGCCGCGAATTCGGCAATGGTCACACCGGTACCACCCTGGTTGGGCGGCGCAAAGGCAAACCGTGCCACTCGGCGATCCGCCTTGAGGATCTGCCGCACCCGGTCGCGCACGACGCCGGTGCCCATCCCATGGATGATGCGCAGGTAGGGGTTCTCCGCCAGGACGGCCGCATCCAGCGCTGCAGTGGCAACGACAGCAGCCTCATCGCCCCGCATACCACGAAGATCGACTTCGAATGGCGCCGACGGCGCTTCGTACACCGTGGTCTTGCGGCGCGCCGCGGGCTCCTCGGCCAACGGCGTGAGTTCCGAGGCTGCAGCGACGAGTTTGACGACCCCGACCGTTACCACGGCTTTGCCATCGCCGCGCAGCTCGTGGACGACGCCGGCGCTGCCCGACGGGAGCCGGACCCGGGCGCCGACCGTCAGCTCTTTGTCCGCCCCCAGTCCGCCTTCCGTTATTGCGCGGCTGGCGTCGAGCGCGGCGCGTTCGCGACCGGCCGCTTCCTCGATGACCCGGCGCGCTTCCTTCGCCTCGGCGCTGTCGGCAGCGCCGCGCGCCAGCCGGAGCGCCTCTTCGACCGTGGCTCGGGCATCGAGCAGATGGCGCCGCGCCGTTTCACGCGCTTGCCGGTCGGCGTCTTTTTCGCGTCGCTTGAGCTCGCGCTCGCGAATTCCCTGAGCCTCGGCGGTGGCAGCTGCCACCGCTTCGCGGTTACCGACCTCGAACTCGCGATCCGCCAGCATGCTCTCCCGCTGCTCCAACTCGCGAGCACGCTGCTCGACCTGGGCCAGCAACTCGTCGAGCAATCGCTCCTGTTTCGGAACCAGCGCTTCGGCGGTTGCCAGCACCTCCGGATCGACGGCGAGGCGCCGCGCAATGGCCAGACCGTAGCTTCGCCCCGGAATGCCTTTGCGAAACCGAAAGGTGGGCCGGAGCCCTTCGGCATCGAACTCGAGCGAGCCGTTGACGATGCCGGGCACCTCGCTCGCCAGTGACTTGAGCGCGCCGAGATGGGTCGTCACGATGGTGCGCACTCCGCGCCCAGTCAGGGCTCGCAACGTCGCCGCGGCCAGCGCGCCGCCCTCCGCGGGGTCGGTACCGCTCCCGATTTCGTCCATCAGCACCAGCGTGTCGGGGCCGGCCGTCGCCAGAATTTCCCGAAGGGCCACGACATGCGCGCTGAAGGTGGAGAGGTCCGCAGCTATCGACTGATGGTCGCCGATATCGACGAAGATGCCGTCGATGACGGGCAGTTTGGTGCCCGGCCCGACCGGCGGCGCGATGCCCGACTGCGCCAGCACGATAGCCAGCCCCGTGGTCTTGAGCAGGACGGTCTTACCGCCCGCATTCGGTCCGCTGATCAGCAGGGTCCGCTCGTGCTCGCCGAGCGCGAGATCGAACGGGACCACCTCGAGCCCGCGCGCCAGCAGGAGCGGATGGCGAGCCCGCCGCAGGTCGATCTGCTCGGCCCCGACCTCGGGCACCGAAGCTTCGACCGCGTGAGCGTATCGGACCCGGGCCAGCAGATCGTCACCCTCGACACACATGGCATGCGCCGCGGCGAGGACGCGACGTTCGGGACGCACCAGCTCGGTCAGTTCGCGGAGGACGGCGAGTTCCTCCTGCTCGGCCCGGGCCATGGCGCTCCGCAGCGCATTGCCGGATTCGATGGCCGCGGTCGGCTCGATGAACAGGGTGCCGGCGCTGCCGGACTCGCCGTGGATGATCCCCTCGGGGCGCTGCCTGGCGTCCCGGCGGATCGGGATGACGTAGCGATCTTCCCGAACCGTCACTTGCGCACCTTGCGGAACCGCCTGCGCCTCGGCGCTCCGCAGGATGGACTCGAGTTTCTTGACCAGCCGCTCCCGCGCGGCGTGGATGTCGCGGCGGGCGCGAAAGAGCGCCGGGCTCGCCGTGTCGAGCACTTCGCCTTCGTCGCCGATCGATTCGAGCAACCGCCGATCGACGACCCGATCCGGCAGCGGCACCACCCGCACCGCGGCCGACGGCGCCTCCGACGCGACCCGGGTCAGTTCGGTCACCGCGATCCGGGCGGCCGAGACGGTCTGGCGCACCCGGAGCAACTCGGCGCCGTTGAGGACGCTGCCGGCCACACCGAGCCGGGAGAGCACGTCGGCGAGCGCCGGGACGGGCGGGATGTCGACCCGCTCACCCCGGCGCCAGAGAACCAGCATCTCATCCAGCGGGCGGAGATCGGCGGCAATCAGCACCGGATCGGTGGCCGGCCGGCGATCCCGAACCCGCTCCGCACCAAGCGGACCCTTGGCCCAGCCCGCCACCACATCGAGCACGGCGGGAAATTCGAGCGCAGCAAGCGAAGTGACGCTGGTCTCCCCTCGAAAAGGGAGCGGGGTGCTAGCGCTTCGCGCCTGCACCCCGCTCTTATCCTGCCCGGAGCCCATCACCATCATGCTTTGTATCCGGGAGCTCTTCGACTGACACCAGGTTTCTCGGGTTGACGGCACCAAGGGAGCCGCAGCGACACCGGGGCCCGGGTTGCTGCGGGAACTCATTGTCTCCAGCCAATTTATGTGACCGGCGGAAAGGGGACAAGCAGCCTCAACCCGGAGGCCAGCCCAAGCGCCGCCCGGCGAGGAGATGGACGTGGACATGCCAGACCGACTGGCCGCCGTCGCGCCCGGTATTGATCACCAGACGGTAGCCTCCATCCTCGAGCCCTTCCGCCTTGGCAACCTGGGTGGCCAGGCGAACGGCACGGCCAACAGCCAGTTCCGCGCTGTCGGAATCCGCATCCACCATGCTGGCGATATGCTGGGTCGGGATGACCAGAATATGGACCGGCGCCTGGGGGTTGAGGTCTCGAAATGCGACGGCATGGTCGTTTCTGGCCACCACGGCGGCCGGAATCTCCCCGGACACGATGCGACAGAAGATGCAATCCGTCATTCTTGATTCCCTTCCTTTCTGAGCACACCTGCAATGGCGGCCGCCGCCAATGCCGCCGTTTCGAATCGAAGTACCCGGGGCCCGAAACGCACGGGGACGAACCCGTGCCGAATCAGCAGGTCACGTTCGTCCTCGACGAAGCCCCCTTCCGGCCCGACCGCGATGGCAATCGGGGTGTCCGGTCCGATCGCATCGGGCGATCGGCCTGCCGGATCGGCCAGCCAACGCACCGGCTCGGTTGTTCGAGCCGCAGCATCGGCTATCGGCGTCGGGGGCGCCAACTCCAGCGTCCACGCCCCCCCGCTCTGCTTCAGCGCCTCGAGTGCGCGACGTTCGAGTTTGTCACGATGATCGGCACGGATCCGCGTGGCCACGTTCCGGCTGCGGACGGTTTCGAGCGGCGTGAGTCGGGTAACGCCGAGTTCGACGGCCTTCTCGACCAGCCAGGTAAAGCGATCCCGGTCGCCGGCCCCGACGAGAAGTGAGAGATTCGGCAGCGGAACCCGCCGCACCACGCTGGTAAGCTCGACCGCCCAGCTGCGACCATCGGCGACCAAGACCCCTTGGCCGACGAGACCCGCGCCGTCGAGCAGTTCGACCGCCTCGCCCGCCTTGGCCCGTCGTACTTCGAGATGGTGCCGTTCCTCGGCCGGCAGTTCGAGCCGGGTTGCTACCTCGAAGGGGCCGGGAACGACGATCCGATGCACCGCTCAGACCCGGCGACGCGCAGCTACCGACCACCAGCCTTCGTCGATCACCTCGTCGACGATGGCCCATCCCGCTTCGATCAGCACCGGCCGGAAGAGATCCGCTTCGGGTGTTTCCATTCCGGCAAAGATGGCCAGACCGCCGGGAGCGAGCGCGGCGGCAATCGGCTCGAGCAGCGTCTCGTTGACGTTGCGAAGGATGTTGGAGACGACGACGGAGGCCGGACCCGCCAGCGGAGCAAGCGCGGCTGCATCACCGGTCACGAAGCGGACCCGCTCGCCGACCTGGTTCCGCTCCGCATTGACCTCGGCCACCGGAGTGGCTTCCTCGTCGACTTCGATGCCCAGGGCCGTCTCCGCACCAAGCTTCCGGGCGGCGATGGTGAGAATGCCGCTTCCGCTACCCAGATCGAGCACGGTACCGCCGGGCGCCAGGTGGCGCTCCAGGAGCGCGAGCGCGCCCCGCGTCGAGCCATGTTCTCCGCTCCCGAATGCCGTTTCGGGGTCGATCACGATGGCATCCGGCGCCGGCTCCAATAACCAGGAAGGTCCCAATCTGAGGCGCCCGACGGTACGGACGGACAGGCCCTCGCGCCATGCCGTAGCCCAATCCGCCTCGCCCACGGGGCCGAGTTTGATCTCGACCCGGGTTCCGAAACGATCGCGCATCGAACCTTCGACTGCCAGCGCCGCCTCGCGATCGGCGGCGTAGCCTAGCACGCGGCCATCTCGTTCTTCGACGGCCTGACCGCTCAGTTCGACCAGCGCCCGGGCCACCGACTCCGCATCGCCGCTCGGTGCGCTGACCTCGATCAGCCACCAACTCATGCGCCGAGCGCTTCTTTGAGCTTGGACCAGAAGCCGGTGGAGGCGCGGGGCGGATCGCCCTCGATGGCGGCCAGTTCTTCGAAGAGGCGGCGCTGCTCATCGCTCAAGTTGTCGGGAGTCCAGATCGAGACCCGAACGTTGAGATCACCAGTGCTGCCCTGCCCCAGCCGAGGCAGCCCTTTGCCCTTCAGGCGGAGGACGGTACCGGCCTGGATGCCGGACGGCACCGTCACCTTTTCCTCGCCGTAGGGCGTGGGCACCACCACCGATGCACCCAGCGCAGCTTGTGAGAACGAGAGCGACAAGTCGTAGAACAGATCGTCACCCTGGCGCTCGAACCGGTCGTCGTCCTTCACTTCGATCAGGACCAGGAGGTCGCCGGCCGGTCCCCCGCGAGGCCCTACGGCTCCCTGGCCGCGCAAGGTGATGTAGTTGTTGCTCGAGACCCCGGGCGGCACGTCGACCGACACGGTCCGCTCGCCGCGCACCCGTCCTTCGCCGCGGCAGACCTCGCACGGATCGGTGATCACGGCGCCTTCACCGTTACAGGTCGGACACGGCGCCACCTGGATGAACTGGCCGAACATGCTGCGGGCCGCGCGCCGGACCTCGCCCGAGCCGCCGCAGGTGCCGCAGCGCGACGGCCGAGTGCCTTTGGCGCCGCCGCTTCCTGCGCAGTTGGTGCAGCTGACGTAGGTCTTGAGTTTGACGGTGCGCTTGGCCCCGGTCGCCACTTCGGCCAGGGTGAGCCGGACGGTGACCCGCATGTCCTGGCCCCGTTTGGCTTCGGAGGGATCGCCCCGACCGCCGCCGAACATCTGCTCGAACCCGCCAAAGCCGCCCAGGTCCCGCATGAAGATGTTGAGCGCTTCGTTGAGATCGATGTGGCCAAATCCGGCATTGCCCATCCCGGAACGCCCATTGACGCCGGCTTTGCCATAGCGATCGTACGCCGCCCGCTTCTGCGGGTCGCGAAGGACCTCATACGCCTCGGCGATCTCCTTGAACTTCGCCTCGGCGTCGGCCTCCCGGTTGCGATCCGGGTGATACTGCATGGCCGCCTTGCGGTAGGCCTTCTTGATGTCGTCGTCCGAGGCATCCCGGGCAACGCCCAGCAGGTCGTAGTACTCGCTCACGTCAACAATCCTTCCACCAATCGGCTGGTATGATCCACCAGTCCGATGATCTTGTCATACGGCATTCGTGTCGGGCCCAGGACCCCGACCACGCCGGTCAGGTCGCCCCGACGGTAGGTCGCCGTGACCACCGTCAGCCCCGCCAATCGGGGATCGTCATTCTCTGCCCCGATGGTAATTCGCACCCCACGGCGGCGATGGGCCTCGAAGGCATCGCGCAGCAGGTCGCGCCGCTCGGTCAATTCCAGCAAAGCGCGCATCCGCTCGTTGGAGGCAAACTCAGGCTGCTCAGCCAGCAGCTGCGCACTGCCGAGCAGCACGCTGTCGTTGGGCTCGGCATCGAAGACGCCTTCCCGCTGCGCGACGAAGACATTGAGCAGGCCGGCGGCACGTCCGGTTCCGTCCGCATCCCGCAGCCGTTCGTGCACCGAGGCCCGAATTTCCCGGAGCGGCAAACCGGCCAGGCGCTCGTTGAGAATTCGGGTCACGTGCTCGACCACCTCGGGAGCCACTGCGGTCGGCACTTCGACGAAGATGGTGCGGACGAACCCGCTTTCGAGGGTCAGCACCACCAGCAGGCGCTCCGAACTGACCCGGACGATTTCCAACCGTTCCAGGATGGCCCGATCGAGCGCTGGCGCCACGGCTACCCCCAGCTCCTGAGTCAGCACACCGAGGACTTGGGCGGCCCGGCGCAGGATCTCTTCGATCGGCCCGCCGCCCACGCTCACGGCCCCGACCTCGGTCTTGAGCCGTTCGACCGCCGCTTCGCTCGGAGGCGCGTGCCGCATAAGTCGGTCGACGTAGACCCGGTACGCCAGGTCGGTCGGGACCCGCCCGCTCGAGGTATGGGGATGGAACAGGTATCCACGGGCTTCGAGGTCGCCCATCGTGTTCCGCACCGTCGCCGACGAGACGCCGAGCTCGGAGCGGACCGCCACGGCCTGACTTCCGGCCGGTTCGGCATGCTCTACGTACAGCTGGATGATGGTATCCAGGATCCGGGCTTCGCGCTCGGAAAGCTCGTCAAGTCTCGACATTACCGTAATTTAGGATCGAGCGACCCGACTTACCAAGGCGTCGAGTCGCAGCCAGCCCAAGGGCGTCAGGACCAGGGAACTGCCAACTCGACCGGCCCATCCGGCAGTTTCCCAGGCTTCCAACTCCATGAGAGGCAGGGATGATGCCGGAATCCCACTGTCGGTCCTCAAACCGAGGTAAAGATCCTCGAGACGGACCTGGTCGGGGGTGAGGTGCTCATTTCCGGCCACCAACTCGTCGCCCTCCGACCCGGCCCGGCGATACGCCTCCCAGTCGCGAAGGTTCCACCAGCGGTGATGCCCGACGGCACTGTGCGCCGAGGGCCCGAGACCCAGATAGGGAGCCCGCCTCCAATAGGCGCGGTTGTGGCGGGATTCGAACCCGGGACGGGCGGCGTTGGACACTTCGTAATGGCGAAACCCGGCGCTGGCCAGCCGTTCGCTCGCGGCCAGGTACTCGGACTCGGCGCGAGTATCGGGTGCCGGAACCGATGAGCCGCGTTCCACCCAGCGGGCCAGCGGGGTCTGCGCTTCGACCGTCAAGCCGTACAACGACAGGTGGTTCGGGTCGAGGGCAATGGCGAGGTCGATGTCACGGGCCCAATCACGGTTCAGGGCATCGGGAACGGCGTAGATCAGGTCGACCGAAATGTTGCCGAGCCCGGCCGCTCGCAGCGCACCTACCGCCTCTGCCGGACGATCGGCATCGTGAACCCGGTGCATCCATGCCAGCACGGCCGGGTCGAACGACTGCACACCGAGCGAGACTCGATTGATGCCGGCTTTGACCCACGCTTCGGCGCGGGCCGGTGTGACGTCCTCGGGATTGGCTTCGATCGTCAGTTCGGCGTCATCGGCCACGCGACGGTCGCGACGAATCGCGTCGACGATGGAGGTTATAGCGTCCGGCTCGATCTGCGAAGGCGTTCCGCCGCCGAAATAGATCGTTTCGATGGCCCCGGCCTCACTCCACCACGGCGCGTCCAGCCAGCGACGCCACTCCGCCCGGATCAGATCGGCAAACTCGCTCGACGGCACCCGCGGCCCCACGGCGATCGAGAAATCGCAATACGAGCAGCGGCGAGCACAGAACGGAACGTGGACGTAGAGATGCACGGGCCGAAACATGTCGGACCGGACGCCTCAAGACTACCGGGCGCGCCGAAACCCGCCTGCCCCGCCTTCGGCCAACCCGGCAATCTCCAGTTCCGATGCCGCGCGGAGTACCGTCGCCGGATCGAGGCGGAGTTCATCCGCCAGGCCGTCGACGCTCCGTACGGCGCCATCGAGCGCTTCGAACACCCGGCGGAGGTCAGCTCGCAGCGCTTCGGCGCCGGCCGGCGAAGCGCCTCCTGAGCGCAGCCTGGTCGACGCCGCAACCTCGGGAAAGAATTCCAGTATGTCCTCGAGTTGCAGGCACGGCGCAGCTCCGGAGGCCCGGAGCAGCTGATTAGTACCAACGCTGGTGCGGCTCGTGATCGGACCGGGCACCGCCAACACCTCACGCCCCTGGTCGAGTGCAGCAGATGCGGTTCGCAAGGTGCCCGATCGCTCGGCGGCCTCGACCACGACCGTGACCCGCGCCAGACCGCTGATCAGGCGATTGCGACGAGGAAATGATCCGGCATGCGGCCGTTCGCCCGGAGGAAACTCGGTGAGTAGCAGCCCCTCTTCTCCCACCCGTTGGTAGAGGGCCGCATTGGCCGCGGGGTAGATCACGCCGAGTCCGTTGCCGAGTACACCAATGGTGCGGCCACCGTTGCGGACGGCAGCCCAGTGCGCCACCGCATCCAGCCCCCGCGCCATTCCGCTCACGACGACGAGACCGGCTTGCGCCAGCCCGGCAGCGAGCGACGCCGTGACCTCGATGCCATACGAGGTCGGATGCCGGCTCCCGACGACCGCGACCGACGGCTGATCGAGCCATTCCCGGCGACCCAAACCGAAGAGGAGCGACGGCGGTTCGTCGATGTGTCGGAACAGAGCCGGATAGTCCTGATCGAACGGCATCAGATGAAAACCACTCAGCCGATGCAGGGCCTGCTCCAGGCGATCGACTGCCCCACGGTCGCGCTGCGCAATGGCCGTGGCAACGGCAAGCGATATCGTGGGGATGGTGCATAAAAACGCAATCGGCGCCTCGAGGGCGCCGATCCAGGATCCGCAGGCGGATCTGAGTGTGTCGAGTCGTGCCGTTCCGACCCCTGGCACGAGGGCCAGCGCCAGATAGGCACGCCGCTCGTCAGAGGATATCGTCATCGCGCACCTCCTCGCCATCGGCCTCGAGGGCGACATCCGGATCCTCCGCCTTGGCCAGCTGGATCAGCTGCCACAAGAGCCGCTTGAGTTCATCGAGCCCGTGCCCGGCTGCCGCGGAAATGGCCACCACGCCGGCGGCATCCGGGGCATCGAGCGTTGGGAGCGGCTGATAGGGCGCATGCACGTCGCTCTTCGAGAGCACCACCACGTGGCGTTTGTGAAAGAGCGGTTCGCTGTAGGCCGCGATTTCCCGCCGCAGCCGGTCGTACACCGCTTGCGGATCTTCGGCATCGAGCGGCACCAGGAAGGCCAGCACCCGGGTTCGCTCGACATGGCGGAGGAACTGGAGGCCGAGCCCCTTGCCGACGTGAGCCCCTTCGATGATGCCGGGAATATCGGCCACCACGAAGGTGCGGCTGTCGCCCATCGAGACCACACCGAGATTCGGTTCGAGCGTGGTAAACGGATAGTCGGCGATCTTGGGACGCGCCGCCGACACCACTGACAGGAGCGTGCTCTTCCCGGCATTGGGCTCGCCCACCAGGCCGACGTCGGCAATCAGTTTGAGTTCCAGTTCGAGCTGGCGCTCTTCTCCCGGCTGGCCCGGCTCGAACTCGCGCGGCGCCTGATGGGTCGAGGTAGCAAAGCGGGTATTCCCCCGTCCGCCCCGTCCGCCCCGAGCCACTCGCACCGACTCACCGTGGCGCATCACTTCGCCGATTACGTCACCCGACCGCTGGTCGCGAATCACGGTCCCGGGCGGCACCGGCAGGACGATGTCATCGCCCGTGGCGCCGGTCATGTTTTTGCCCTTGCCGTTCTGGCCGCTCGGGGCTTTCCAGAGGTTCCGGTAGCGGTAGTCGAGCAGCGTCGCCAGGTTCGCATCCGCCCGAACCACGACGTTACCGCCATGGCCGCCGTCGCCCCCGTCCGGCCCGCCTTTGGGCACGTACTTGAAGCGCGCAAAGGACGCGACGCCCGACCCGCCGGCGCCACCGGCCACCTGGACTTCCACCCGATCGACAAAATTCATCTCACCCCTGCCCCGTCTCCTGCGTTCCGCGAATCCGCTCCCAGAGCGCCAGCCCCTTCCGATACGCTTCCGGCGCTGCCTGCGCACCGGCCAGCGCCATTACCTCGTCGAGCATGGTGTCGGTCGCCCCGGCATGGCGCGCCCCGCGCAAATGGGAGTGCAACTGCCGCTCCGCACCGAGCACGAGCACCTGCGCTACCACGCCCAACTCGCGCTGCACCAGATCGAGCCCGGGCCGCGACAGGGTGCGACCGTACCCTTCCATCACCATCCAGGCATCCAGCGACGGATGCAGCTCGCGGACGTTGCGGCGCAACTTGTCGTAGTTGACGCCGTAGATGGTCCGGCAGGTCCGCTCTCCCCGTTCTGCCCAGAGGGGCAGCTGAGAAAAATCCTCTCCCGCCTCTTCGAACGCGGCCGGCTGCCCGGTTACCGCGCGCCAGACCGCCGCCGCGACCAGCGCGCGCGGATAGCCCACCATCAGCACCGACTGGAGCACCAGTTCGTCGCCCCACAGGACCGGCACTCCAGCCTCCACGGCCCGGTCGGCGTGGATCCGAAGGAGGGTATCGTCACCGACCGCTACGGCCGCCGCCAGGTCGACGAAGGCGCGAGTCCTCAGGTCGAGTGCGCTCATGATAGTTGGCCCATCGACAAACGCCGTACCGATTCGATGCGCATCAGGTGCGGAAAAACTGTAGTTCGCCCGCCCCGCGAAGCGCGCCCACGACCCCGCCCCGGGTATGCCGGACCACTGGCTCCGCATGGCCCGCGAGCGAGGCCAGACGCGCTTCCTCGGCCGCATCGTAGCGCGGACTCCGCTCGAGGATTTGCCGAAGGACGGCAATCAGCGCAATCCCGACGGAGCGAAGGTCGCCGTCCATCACCTTGATGGCGATGCCTAACCGCAAGCTGGGCACGGCGGCGCTGTAGACCCCTTCCGCCCCGACCTTGGCCACTATCGCCCCTTCCCAAGCGCGCATCAGATCGGTGCACAGGCGATTGGTGCCCGCCACCAGTTCCGGATGCTCGGTCATTGCCCGATACAACCGGCGCGGGGCATCCTCCTCGGCCACGGCAAAGCGGGCATAGGCCAGCGCCATGGCGCGGAGTGGCATCCCGTAACAGACCGTGGTGCACCCGTCGACGCCCAGAACGATCTGGTCCCGGCCCAGGCCGCTCCAGTGGGCGGCCGAGTCGAGCAACCGATCCTGGAGCGGATGCCCGGCGCGTTCGTATCCGGCCAGCGGCCAGCCGTGATGTTTGGCCGTCGCGAGCATCCCGGTGTGCTTCCCCGAGCAGTTGCTCCACCGGGGGGTCATCACGATGCCGTCCCGGGTCACGGCTCGGGCCACCTCCGCCGACAACGGCGGGTGCGGACCGCAGGCCAGGTCGCGCTCCTCGACCCCGACCTTGGCCAGGAACCGATCGACCCCCTCGAGATGGAACGGTTCGCTCGAATGCGAGGCGCACGCCAGCGCGAGTTCGTCATCGGTCAGACCGAATCGCTCGGCGACCCCGTCCTCGATCAGCGGCATGGCTTGGAAAGGCTTGGCGGCGGACCGCCAGAATGTGATCAGATCGGGATTGCCCGCCGCGGCGACCAGTTCATCATCGGCCGTCACGACCGCAGCAGACACCTGATGCACCGACTCGACCAGGGAACCCCGGGTGACTTCGACGCGAAGTGGATTCATAGGCGCGGGAAACATAGCGGGTCGCCGGTGTAGATTCCCGAGGTGCGCACACTCCTGATCTTTCTGCTGGCCCTCACGGCCACGCCTGCCCTGATGGCGCAAGCTCGGCCATCGCCATATATCCCGCTCGATCATCCGCTCCTCCCCCTGGCCGAGTATCTGATTGCCAGAGGCGATATTGTGGACCCGAGCCCGATGTACCGCCCCTTCCGGCGTTCGGACTTGCTCCACGCCATCGAACAGGCCGCCCTCGACCCCGCTTCGCCTTCCGGCCGAGTCGCCGAGCGGCTGACCCGGGCATTTGCGGACCCGGAGGAGACCAACTGGGTCCGCGGCGAAATCCGCGGGGGTATCGACGCCTTCAGCCAGGGCCGACGCGACCTGCTGCATCCCGCCGGTGACGGCGGGGCGCGATTCTACGCCGAGGCGCCCATCCAGGGCCGGTTCGGGCCGGTGGTGATTGCGAGCCGCCCGGCGGCCGAAAACCGGCTCAAGGTCGACCCCGACTGGACCGGGGGCGCCCTCCAAAACCGGAAGAACCAGGCCTATCGGTTCGTCGAAGGCTATCTATCCGCCCAGTTCGAACGCGCCCGGCTCCACTTCGGGCAGATGAGTCGCAATTGGGGACCGGTTGGTTCGCTGGGCCTGTCGATTGCCGACTATGCCTATCCGCGCACCGAACTGGGCTTCGACCTGATGTTCCGCGACTTCCAGTTCAACGTGGTGGCCACCCAACTCAACGGAATGGAGTCGATTTCCGGGGCGCAGCATAAGCGGTACTTCCTGGCCCATCGGCTCAACGTCCGGCTCACCAAGCGACTCAATCTGGCCCTTTGGGAAACCGGGATCCTGGCCAGCGAAGATCAGTCGTTCGACCCGACCTTCCGGAATCCGTTCGTGATGCTGTCCTTTCCGATTCAGCAAGGTCTGCCCGATACGCGGAACACGATCATCGGCGGCGACATGGCCTGGCGCCCGGTCGATGGTCTCCTGCTCGAAGGCCAGGTCATGATCGACGATCGCTGGCGGCTGCGCGATGACCCCGACGGAACCGGCGAACCGAAGCATCCGGGACGCTGGGCCATGACCGGGGCAGCCACCCTGGCCATCGGCAGCTCCGCATCGCTCCGGACCCACTTCAGCGTGATCAACAGTCTGGCCTACCGGACGATCGACTCGACCCAGAGCTTTCTCGACCGGGGCTTGGGGATCGGCCCCAACTTTCCGGATCAATTGACCGTCGGCGCCAGCCTGGCATTTCCGGTGATGGAGCAGTGGCTGGTTCGGCCGGATGTCACCATCCTCAAGCAGGGCGAGGGCAGGATCACGACGCCCTTCCCGACCAATGCGGAGCTGCCGAACACGCCGGAGCTCTTCCTCGGCCAGCCTGCCACCACCGTGCGGCTGGGCGCCACCGTGTCCGGCGGCGTCGGGATCCTGCAGCTGAGCGGCACCGGCGGATACTTCATGACCAAAAACGCCGATCACATCCGCGGGCTCGATCGCAATCGCTTCGAAGCCCGGATCAGAGCCACGATCGGTATCTCGCACCAAGGACCCGTTCGATGACCGCCACCCTGCCCGTCCTGCCCCGCGACCGTGTCACCTCGCTCCTCGACGCCATGGCCGGCCGCCAAGTGGTCGTCATCGGCGACGTGATGCTGGACCGGTACCTGATCGGCGATACGGATCGTCTCTCGCCCGAGGCGCCGGTACCGGTGGTCACGGTGCGCAGCAGCCGGTCGGCGTTGGGCGGCGCGGCCAACGTGGCGGCCAACATCGTCGCCCTCGGCAGCCAGGCATTGCTGACGGGAGCGGTGGGCGCCGACGCGCATGCCAATCAGATCCGAGCCGAACTGGCCACGTCGAACCTTGCCGACGACTATCTCGTCGAAGTGACGGATCGGCCTACCACCACCAAGACGCGGGTCGTGGCTCGCGGACAGCAGGTGGTCCGCATCGATGAGGAGTCGGATCGTCCGCTCGACGACTCGGACACCGAGAAGTTGTGGACCGCGGTGGAGGCACTGCTCGCCTCGGCCGATGCGCTGGTGCTCGAGGACTACAACAAGGGGACGCTGACGCCGAGCCTGATTCGTCGGGCCATCGAGGCGGCGCGGCGCCGGTCCATTCCGATCGTGGTCGACCCCAAATACCATCACTTCTTCGAGTACCGCGGGGCGACGGTGTTCAAGCCCAACCGCCGCGAGTTGGAGGCGGCGCTTGGCGCGGAGGTGAATGTCGCGGTGGAGCCCGGCGCCCTCGCCGCCGCCAGGGATCGCCTTGCCGTCGAGCATCTACTGGTAACGCTCGGCGCGGAAGGCATGATCCTCAGCACGCCCGCCGGCCCGCCGCGCAAGATCCCGAGCCGGGCCCGCGAGGTGTTCGACGTCTCCGGCGCCGGCGACACGGTCACGGCCTGGGTAGCTGTAGCGCTCGCGGCTGGGGCCACTGTGGAAGAAGCCGCGTACCTGGCCAACTATGCGGCGGGGCTCGAGGTCGCCAAGGCGGGGGTGGCGACGGTGGCGCCGGCCGAGGTCCTCCGGGCCTACGATAGCGAGCACGATGCCATTGGCCATCTCCGCCGCGGGGGGCTGATCTGACTTGGTCGTGATTCGGGGAATACTGCTTGCCCGACCGGGCTCGTTACGATTAGACTATGCCCCCGCACGGGCGGTTAGCTCAGCCGGTTAGAGCGCTGGTCTCACATACCAGAGGTCGGGGGTTCGATCCCCTCACCGCCCACTCTTCCAACTACAAGCAACGATAGCAGTTATTGCCCCTCGCCTCGAGACGATGCGAGGGGCGTCTTTCCATGGTAGTGCTGGAATGATGACAAGTCATTCAGATGCTCCGCCCCCCGACTGAAGCCGTGTGAGTCGATCCAGAAGCTCCAGGCAAGTCTAGACCACAGTGAACGGCGCTGGCATCGACGGACGAGTGATCGGAGCTTGGCAACCACTCCATCCACTGTCCCCGCCAGTCCCGGAACCTTGTGAGATCGGCGGGAGGAATTCGAGAGCACCGATCCCTCATTGTTCCCGGCAACTCATGATACCTGGCCGTCGCTGGATGGCCCCCTACCCGACGCCGTCTATACCAGCCACCGGGCAGGAGACAAAGCTTCGATATGCGAGCCCCTCGACTCAGACCAGCGGGTCCATGAACATGAGCCCATTTGCGGCCGACACCTGTGTCCAGGTCCGATTGTCAATCGTCTCCCACCGTGTCCCACGCTACGCCATCGTCAGTTCCCACCAACTGAGACCGCCTATGTCGCTCAACATGTAGGCAATCCTCTGCCTCGGTGGCCTTAACGATCCGGGGAACGTGGAGAAGCATATCCTACGATGCTACTGACAAAGCCCCCAGTCCCGAATAGTCCGTTTTTGTGAAGGACATTGACTACGAGTGAGCGCCAAATACGTCATTGTCTGATTGGGATAGATTCAGAACGGACCTTGCTAAGCTTACGGAATACTGCCGCCGTCGGATCTCGACCAACAACAGGGAGAAGCCCATGACAACCCTAGACTACATCCATAGCACCGAGCCAATGGTAGGCGAAGGCCATGCCACCCTCCCTGACACTCTCAACCGAGCCCTGAAAACACTACTAACTCTTTCAGGCCTGGACCCTGACGGTGACTTTCCCGGGTTCCTACATTCGTTCGACTGGGTACGACCGCAGGACTATGGGGCGGTTGGGAACGGAATTGCAGACGATACCTTAGCTATTCAAACTGCGATCAACACAGGCAGACCCGTGTTTTTCCCTGCAGGGACATACTGTTGCGTTGGACTGACACAGACCACGAATAGTCAAAAATTATATGGAATTGGCCGAGCGAGTTTGATCAAAAACGGTAACGGAGCAATACTGACATCCTCTGGTGACGACGTACAGGTCTTCGGCCTCGAATTCCGAGGAGAGGCTGCGACACCAGTATTCACTGGTGATAACATTGTGCTCAACGGCCAGCGACCGCAACTCCTCCATTGCGGCTCCGTATGGGCGTTCGGCCACGCAGTACGAGCAACAGGTGCACGCGTGATCATCGAGGGCCAATCCAACATCTATCAAACCGCAGACCCAACTGCGACAGGATGGGACATCTACATCGGCAACCCTGGAACGATGACACTCGAACATCGAATCGTCGGAATTCGGACTGGCCAGTCGACGGGTGGAGTCAAATTTGTCGACTGCGGCAGCCAAGTCGTCGCTGACTCGGTTTTTGGGAAGCTGAGTATTCTAGATAGCGGTGCGACTCCCCCAGGCGGCAACGGTGGCTCTACGACGAGTTGCCGGATTCTGAATGACGTCATCGTTGGGTGGGCCAACGCGACATTTGTAGGGAACCTCTTTGGTGGCGCCGTCGATTTCGAGTTCCTGTCAGGCACAACTGCCTGTAGTCTTGGTCTCACGAACGTATGGGGTAACGGATCTACTGTGACCAATAGCGGCAACGTAGGCAACCATATTGCACGCTTCTTCCGTGACGGCACCGTCTCATTCGTTCGGTATGGCGACGACGTTACTTACACAGATGTCCGCATCGACACCTACAACGATCGATTTGAGGTCGTCGGCACTGTTCAGGGTTCCGCATTTCGAGTAGCAGGGACCCAAGTTGTCGGACCACAAGGCGCGCCGGTTCCAAATGTCAGCGGCGGCACAACGGTCGACGTCGAAGCACGAGCAACCCTAAACACGCTCCTCGCTCGTCTTCGCTCTCACGGCCTGATTGGCATCTGACGACCGATGCTGACTTCGCGAAAGACCGGTCAATCAGCTTGAAGACGAGCCAATCTCGAGAGTGCCCGTAGGAGAGGTCAGCATACTAGCTCTGTGCCTACTCGCCTGCGGGCTTAACGATGCTTGGGCTTGGCTCAATGCCCGACCAGCGACCCGACCAAAGTCGATCCTCATCAAGAATGTGGCCCTAGTCGCGGCCCACGGCGGCAACCTCGCCAGCCTGAAAGGCGGTCGGCTCGACATCGATTCCCTTCTTGCGCAGCGCGTCGAACAGACGATCCCGGTGCTCTGCATCGCGGATCTCGATCGTCGACAGCACCCGCACCCGCGACACGTCGGCACTCCCGAAGGCGCGGTCGTGCTCGACCTGCTTGATGCTGGCGCCGACTGACGCCACCACGGTGGCAAACTCCGCCATCCCGCCCGGACGATCCGAGATCACCGCTACGAACTGCACCAATCGGCTGTCGGCCACCAGGCCGAACTCGATGACCCGGCAGAGCACCGCGGGGTCGATATTCCCGCCGCAGAGAACCAGCACCACCCGCTTCCCGACCAGATCCGGCAGGCGGCCCTCGATCAGCGCAGCAAGCGGTGATGCTCCAGCCCCTTCGACCACGCCCTTTTCGAGTTCGGCCAGACGGAGCACGGCCAAGGCCAGACTCCGTTCCTCGACGGTGACCACCCGCCGCACCCGATCCTTGGCGATCGCAAAAGCGTTGTGCCCCACCTCTGGCACGGCCAGACCATCGGCCAGCGTCGGGCTGACGGCAATCCGGACGGGCGCGCCCGCGGCCAGGGCCGCTTCGTAGCTGGCGGCTCGCGCCGGCTCGACCCCGATCAGTTCCGGTTGCAGACCAACCGCATCCAGACCGAGCGCAATCCCGGCAATCAGTCCTCCGCCGCCGATCGGACAGACGATGGCATCGGCATCGGGCACCTGCTCGGCAATCTCGAGTCCGACGGTCCCCTGCCCGGCAATCACCTCGAGGCCATCGAAGCCGTGGATATACGTCAGGCCTCGCGTCGACAGGATCCGCTCGGCCTCGACCTTGGCGTCGGCGATGGTATCACCCATCAGGATGACCTCCGCCCCCATCGCGCGACAACGAGCCTGCTTGATCAGCGGTGCATGCACCGGCATGACCACCGTGACCGGAATACCCAGTCGCTTTCCATGATAGGCCAGGGCCAGCGCGTGGTTCCCGGCCGATGCGGCAATCACCCCGCGGCGTCGGGTCGCCTCATCGAGCAGGAGCAGCGCGTTGCAGGCGCCCCGCTCTTTGAAACTGCCAGTGCGCTGGAGGTACTCGAGTTTGAGATGGACTTGGGCCCCCGTCAGCGCGCTCAGCGCCGGGGAAGCAACACAAGGGGTACGGAGTACCGCATCGCGAAGGCGATCGCGAGCGGCCAGAATATCAGCGGGTTCTAGAATCACGGCGTCAACACCTCGAAATGGCATGCCCGAACGGGATTGGTCCCGCAGGCGGGCGGAGTATGCCGGTACCGCGCATTGCGGTCAAGCGAGGCCGAGGGTTACTCTCTCCTTGTCGTCCCGATCTCCTCCAATTTGCCTGGGAATACACCGATGCAACGTGCCATCGTCCGGTCGATCGCTACCGCCGCCACCCTCTGGCTGACGGCCATGCCGGTCCGAGCCCAGGAGGCCAGTATCACGATCGGGGGAGAGGTGCCGAACCCGATCACCGTGACCGCCAAGGATCTGGCGGCGCTCCCCCGGCACGAAGTCACCGCGAGCGGCGGCGGGCCCGGCGCCCTGTACGAGGGAGTCGACCTGACGGAGGTCCTCAAACTCGCCGGGGTCCTCATGGGTCACACGATTCGGGGTCCGCGTCTGGCGCAGGTCGTTATGGTCGAGGCCCGGGACGGCTACCAGGCGGTCTTTGCCCTGGCCGAACTCGACTCGGCGTTTCGTGAGAAGCAGGTCCTCCTGGTCGACCGAATGAACGGGAAACCGCTAGGCCCCGCCACCGGACCGTGGCGCCTGGTGGTTGCCGAAGAGAAGCGGGGCGCCCGCTGGGTCCGCCAAATCACCCGCATTTCGGTGGTGACGGTCAAGCCACCAAGCTGAGGTCAGCCGCAAGCAACGTTTTCGACGGGCATGGAGTCTAAAAGCGGAGTCAGACTTACCCACTCCGCTGCCAGGTAGCCCATGCCCGACCTGAAGCTTGCCGTCCGTACCCTGGTCCGCACGCCGTTCGTCACCGGCGTCGCTATTGCCTCGCTGGCCCTCGGGATCGGCGCCAATACGGCCATCTTCTCCCTGATTCAGCGGATGCTGCTGCGTTCGCTCCCCGTCGATCAGCCATCACAGCTCGTCAACATCCATGCGCAGGGGCCGAACCCCGGCTCACAAAGCTGCAGCCAGGCCGGCAGCTGCGCGATCATCTTCAGCTATCCGATGTATCGGGATCTGGAGAAGAGCCAGACCGTGCTGGCGGGGATGGCGGCGCATCGCGCCATCGGCGCCGATCTCTCGTTCCGAAACAAAACCCTGAGCGGCGAGGGTATGCTCGTCTCCGGGTCGTACTTCCCGGTGCTCGGCCTCCGCCCCACCCTGGGTCGCCTGCTCGGCCCCGATGACGATCGCACCATCGGCGGGCATCCGGTGGTCGTGCTCAGCCACCGCTATTGGGCCAACGAACTGGGCTCGGATCGTACGGTGCTCGACCAGTCCATCCTGGTCAACGGCGAAACCATGACGATCGTCGGCGTTGCGCCCGAGGGGTTCGAAGGCACCACACTGGGAGCCCGGCCGAGGATCTTTGCGCCGATCACCATGTCGCGGACGTTGACGGGGTGGCTCGGTGACTACGAACAACGGAGCACGTACTGGCTCTATGTCTTCGGCCGGCTCGCGCCCGGCGGCACACCCGAAGCAGCGGCCCGCCATCTGAACAGCATCTATCAGCCCATCGTCCGGGAAATCGAAGCGCCCCAGCTGGTCGGCGCCTCCGACGACGTAATGAATCGGTTCAAAGCCAAGGTCGTGCAGGTCGAACCGGGTCCGCAGGGACAAAGCACGATGCACAGTCAGACCAGCACCCCGCTTTTCCTGCTCCTCGTCGTCACCGGTATCGTCCTGCTGGTCGCCTGCACCAACGTGGCCAATCTGCTGCTGGCCCGGGCGGCAAACCGATCGGCCGAGATGGCCATCCGATCATCGATTGGTGCGCAACGGGGCCAACTGATCGGGCAGCTGCTGACGGAATCGGCCATCCTCGCGGTCGTCGCGGGAGTGACCAGTCTGATCGTGGCCAAGGTAACGCTCGGTCTGATCGTGTCCTTCCTGCCGGCCGAGGTGACCCGCAGCATCGACTTCGGGATGGACGGATCCGTGCTGCTCTTTGCGGTGGCACTGTCGCTGGGAACGACCTTCATCTTCGGCCTGCTCCCCGCACTCCAGGCCACCCGTGCCGATCTGTTGAGTGTGATCAAAGCCAACGCGGGGCGGAATGCCGGCACCCGGCGGGCCACCCGCTTTCGCGGCGGGCTCGTCACCGCGCAGATCGGCCTGTCGATGGCGCTGCTCTGTGCCGCCGGTCTCTTCCTCCGCAGTCTGGTCAACGTCAATCGAGTCGAACTCGGCGTCCGGACCGAGAACCTGGTGTCCTTTGCTCTCTCGCCGATGCAGATGGGTTACACGCCGGTGGAGCGGCGTAATCTCTTTCGACAGGTGGAGACAGCCCTCGCTGCCGTGCCGGGCGTCTCGGGCGTCACCTCTGCCCAGGTACCGATCCTGGTCGGGTGGAGCAACGGCAACGATGTCGACGTGGAAGGCTTCGAGGTCACGCCGGACACGGACGTCAACACCCGCACCAACTGGGTCGGGCCCGACTACTTCAAGACGCTCGGCACCAACGTGCTGATGGGTCGGGAGTTCACCACCGCCGACGACGCCGGCGCCCCGCGGGTCGCGATCGTCAACGAGGAGTTCGCCCGGAAATTCAAGCTGGGCAACGATGTGATCGGACGGCGGGTTGCCTTCGGCAACCGTCTGTCACGTCGGGGCGGCTCGGAGATCACCTGGTATCAAATCATCGGGCTGGTGCAGAACGCGGCCTACGACGCCGTCAAGGCCGATCCGCGGCCGCTGATCTTCCGCGCCGTGTATCAGGATACGATGGCGGGCCGGCTGGTGTTCTATGCCAGAAGCCAAGGCTCGCCGGTCCCGGTGATACGCGCGGTGCCGCAGCTCGTTACCAAGCTGGCGCCGGACCTGCCGGTGACCGAACTCAGGACCCTCGAACAACAGGCGCAGGACAACGTGTTCCTCGATCGGATGATCACGATGTTATCCACAGCCTTCGGGTTCCTGGCGACGCTGTTAGCCGCGGTGGGCCTGTATGGGGTGCTGGCCTACAACGTAACGCTCCGCACCCGGGAAATCGGGGTCCGGATCGCGCTCGGCGCCGACGCGGGGCGGGTACAATCGCTGGTCGTTCGCCAGGTGGGCATCATGACGCTCATCGGCGGCATCGTCGGCCTGGCAGCAGCGCTGGTCATTGGCCGGGCGGCGCAATCACTCCTGTTCGGCCTCAGTTCCTTCGACCTCGTTGCCTTTGCGGGCGCCGCGACAGTCATCGCCGGTGTTACGCTGGCCGCCGGCTACCTCCCCGCCCGCCGAGCGGCACGCATCCCGCCCACCGAGGCGCTCCGCGCCGAGTGATCTTGCTGGCACCGTCGCCCCAGGATCGGCGGCGCTCGGCGTTTCCGTTAGGCACCGCGCGCAACAGGCTCGGTCCGCTCCCACGCCCGTATCCCACCGGCCACGATCCGGAATGACGGGTGGGCATCGGGCCGATCCAGCCCAGATGCCGCGGCAAATGCCGCCGGATCGCGAGTTGCGAGCTTGCGAAGCAAGTGCCCCCATTCGTACTGCAACTGTCCTCGGGTTTCAGCGATGCGCTCCGGAGCTCGCCGACCCCGGATCTTGCGGCCGTCGAACCGGTAGCCTCGGCGCACCGACTCATCGAGCACCTCCGCCAGGTAGGCATTGATGCTTCCGACCGGATCGCGGGCCGCTTTGAAGCGTTCGAGTTGCGGATGGTTGCGGTAGCCGCGCGTCTCGTTCCGGAACACGGCCCGCGCCAGCAGACCTTCCCGCCAGAGCGCCACCAGGCCACGCACATCGAGATGCCGAGGGTGAACGGTCCAGAGACGCATGCAGTATCGATCTCGAGGGACGAACTGCCACCGCAGGAACGATGGCAGCGGAGGGAAAGCGAATGGGCCCTCTGGGATTCGAACCCAGGACCTACGGATTATGAGTCCGCTGCTCTAACCGCCTGAGCTAAGGGCCCCCGAACCGATGCTACGGAATCAGATTCCGCGGTATCCGGTCGTCGCGATTCGCCGCAAGGTACGCAAAGATGGCGATGACGACGGCATTGTGTTTCATGTCACCCTCGACCAGCCGCTCGAAGAAATCCTGACTGGAGTGGTGCGTGCGCGTACCGTACTCCATCGGGTCCTGCAGGAACTGGAAGCCCGGCAACCCGGCCCGATCGAACGCGATGTGGTCGGTCGACCCGGTATTGAGCCGAGTGATGTGCCGCACCGAAATACTGTCGGAGTCGACGGCCGGAAGCCACTGACGAAAGACCGCGGCCGCCCCGTCGTTGCCCTGCGCCCAGATACCCCGAATGGCGCCGGCGCCGTTGTCCTGGTTGAAATAGACCGACAGCTTGGCATGACCGGGCTTGGGAGACGCCGCGGTCCCGAAGTGCTGCGCGACATACTCGCGCGCCCCGATCAGCCCCTGCTCCTCGCCGGTCCAGAGACCGATCCGCACCGTCCGCTTGAGCGGCACGCCCGAGGCTTTGAGGATGCGCATCGCCTCCATCATCACGGCAGACGATCCGGCATTGTCCGTCGCGCCGGTCGCGTTGTGCCACGAATCGAAGTGCGCGCCGATCATCACGACCTCATCCTTGAGGCGCGGATCGCTGCCCGGAAGGTCGGCCACCACGTTGAAGGCCTGCAGGTCATCGGTAAAGCGGTTCCGGATGTCGAGTTCGATCCGGACCGGAATCCCCTTTTCGATCTGCCGGTACATCCGGCCGTAGTGCTCAGTGGCCACCGCCAGCTGCGGTACACTCGCCGGCGCGTTGGGCTGCCGGTTGCCGGTCGGGCCGTTCGACACACTGCCGCTGTTCCCGCGAGCGGCTCCGGGCGTGAACACCGCGGCGACCCCTTCTTCGACCCAGAAGCGGTTCCGAATCTCCGCCGGCGTCGGACCACTGCCCGGACGAGGCGGGCCACCCATCGGTGCCGCCGCAGGCGGGGGCGTGACGGCGGCCAGCGAGTCGAGATCCCGGGTCGTCAGGCGCCGGCCCGGCGGAACGAACATCGGAGTAACGACCGGCAGCGGTGCGGCCAGCACCACCTTGCCGCGAAGGGTCCCGCGATAGCGGGCAAAGTCGGCTTCGGTGGCCTCTGCCGGCAGCGTCACGATGGTCACATCGTGGGTGCCCGGCCCATTGGTTCCGACGGTCCATGCCCCCGGAAAGACATGCACAGGATACGGAACCGGCGAGACGACCTGGGCCACCGACCGCTCGTTGATCCAGCCTCGTCCGAAGTCGAACCACTCGAGATGCGGATTGGTCAATCCGTACGACGCCAGCCGGCCGACCGCCCAATCGCCCGCTTGCCGCGCAATCGGCGAGTTGGTGAGCCGCGGACCGTAGACGTCGGTGAGCCAGCTGGCCGTTTCCATCACCTGCGAGCGGGTGAAGCCCTCCTGCTTGATCCGGCTGATGGCCGCTTGATCGAGCCGCTCCTGGGCGGACAGGCCGAGCGGCATGAGGACGAGGACGGCACCACAGGCGAGCAATGACAGCTTCATGGCACAACTCCGGATGGGACGACCCGGGCCGGCGGTCTCCGCCACCCGGAAAAGGTCGGGTGGAGTATAGGCGATCGCCGAAATCAAAGCCACCGAGTCCGGGGCCTGTACCGGGCGCGATCCGGTTGCATTCTGCCCCGCCCCGTCCTATCGTGACGGGATGCGTCGCCGCCTCGCTGTTCTGATTCTGACCGCGGTCCTGGGCACTGTGGGGGCCGAACTGGCCGCCCAGACGGCTGGCCTGACCGGTACGGTCGTCGACACGCTGAATCGCCGGCGCCTCTCGGGCGCCCAGATCCTGATCAGCGGCGTCTCCCGAACCATCTACACCGATGCTGCCGGACGGTTCACCGTCGACAGCCTGGCCCCCGGCGAGTACACCGTCGGGTTCCGCCACCCGGCCCTCGATACGTTAGGCATCCGGAGCACCAATGTGAACGTGGTGCTGACTGCCGGCGCCGTCACACGGGTGGCACTCGGCATTCCGTCCGGTCGCACCTTCATGCGCCTCTGCCCGGTCCAGTCCGGTCTCAACAGCCGGGCCGCCGTCTTCGGGGTGGTGCGAAACACGTCGACCGACGAACCGGTCAAAGACGTGCAAGTCAAAGCGGCATGGGGCGAACTCTATCTGGATGCGTCGCTGGGACCGCGCCGGCGGATCATTACCCGCGACGCGGTGACCGACTCCACCGGGCTCTATATCCTCTGCGATCTGCCGCCGGCCACGGAAGTCGCGGCGGTAACCGTGACCGGGACCGCGCAGGGTTTCCAGATCGCGACGGGTGACGTGAACATCCGCAGCGAGGAAGCGGTGCCGCTCCACCTGAGCCTGGCGCCGGAAGGCGCGGCCGCGGATGCGATCCTGACGGGGCGGATCCTCGACAACAACCGTCGCCCGCTGGCCGACGCCGATGTCTGGGTCACCACGGCGCGAGGCCAGCAGAGCGCCGTTGCGCGGACCGACTCATCGGGCGTCTTCACGCTGACCGAACTGGCCCCGGGCACGGCCGTCGTCGCGGCGCGTCGGATCGGGTCGAGCCCGGGTCAGCAAACGGTATCCCTGGCCTCCGGCCGGAGCACCGATGTCACCATGACCCTGCCTGCGCAGCCCGTCGTCCTCGAAGAGATCAAGGTCGAGGGACGCGCGGTCAACCGCGCCGAGCAGTCCGGCTTCAACGAACGCCGAGTGATGGGCTTCGGCCGGTTCATGGACCGGGACAACATCGATCGCATGGCCGTCATGGTCGCCGGCGACGTCTTCCGCCAGCTGCCCTTCATCCGGCTGGAAGAGGGTCGCAATGGTCTCACGCTGATCAATCAGAACGCCCGCGCCGGTTCGGGCGGCGCGAGCGGCTGTGAGATGGCGCTCCTGGTCAACGGCATGCTCACGCCGGCCCAGGCCATGGTGAATCTGCCGAAGGAAGAGATCGACGGCATCGAGGTCTTCAACAACTCCGAGCGTGTCCCGATGCAGTACGCGAGCCCGGCCACGAGTTGCGGCGCCGTGTTGCTCTGGACCCGTCGATAGTACCCGATCGGATTGGCGCAGACCGCTACAATCTTACGCTCGGCGGCCCCATAATTCGCCCCGTGCGTACGCTCGTTTTGTCCCATCAATGTCATGACCCTGCCAACCGCGATCGCCTGAGGGCGATTGCGGCCCTTGGCATCGAGGTGGTGCTGGCCATTCCGGGCGGCACCACAGGCACCGATGCCGGGATTCGGATCGTTCCGGTGCCCGTTCGTGGCGACGCGGCCGAACCGGAGACGCTGCGATGGCACGTGCCCACCCTGCGCCGGGTTCTGGCAGAGGTCGGCCCGACCCTGGTGCATATCGAAGCCGAGCCGGACACGCCGCTTGCCATAGCCGCGGCGAACGTGTGCAAGAAGATCGGGGTGCCGTACGTCTTGTTTGGCTGGCGTTCGACGGCGCGGTCGTTCGGATTCCTGACCCGCCGGCGCATGACCGGCATCCTTCGCCACGCCCAGGGCGTGATGGGCGGGAACCGCCTGGCCATGGATCTGCTGCACCAGCGGGCGCCACAAGCCCTGGCGGCGGCCATTCCCTCATCCGGACTGGTGATGGGGCCGATCCAACCACGCGAAGGGCGACGGGAACTGGTCGTCGGTTTTGCCGGACGCCTGGTGGTCGAGCGTGGCGCCGACCTGCTGCTAGCCGCGCTGGGCCAGACCTTTGGCCAGTGGCGCGCCATCATTGCCGGCACCGGCCCGGAGCAGGAGCGGCTGGAGCAGACGGTGCAGCGGTTGGGGCTCGCAGCCCGGGTCCGCTGGCTGGGCGGGCTCCGAGCGGAAATGATCGAACAGCTCTGGCAGCAGATCGACTGTCTCGTGGTGCCCTCGCGCGACACGCCAGACTGGGTCGACCATCAGGCACCGCTGCTGCTGGATGCCATGAGTCGAGGGATTGCCCCGATCGTGACCCGGGCCGGAGCGCTTCCGGAGCTGGTGGGCCGAGCCGGGCCGGTGGTTGCGAATGAGACGGAACTGGCGGAAGCGCTGCAGCGGTGGGTCAGTGATCCCGATGCCTGCCGAGCGAGCGGAACGACCGCCCGGCAGTGGGTGATGAGCCGGTATACCTCCGCGGTCGTGGCGGAGCGTACGGTGGCGTTCTGGCAGGCTGTCGTAGAACACGCCACAGCGCCGACATCGGGTGCGGGTGCACCGGGCGGCGCGGCTATGTTTGGTGAGATGTGACTCGATCGAGAGGATTGCCGATGCGCTGTTTGTGGTTGATTGTGCTGTCGCTCGCTTCGCTTGCTTCGGCGGCGACTGCGCAGCGTCCGACACCAGAGCAAGCTCAGGCCCTCCTGCGCGCCAGACCCGATCTCCAGAACCGAGTACGAGATCAGATTGCCGGATCGGGACTGACGCCGGACCAGATTCGGGCCCGACTGGTGGCGGCGGGTTACCCCGCGACGCTCCTCGACAGCTACATGAGCACGCAACTCGATACCTCGGCTGGTGAGCCGTCCGCCAGTACCTTGAGCGCGATTCGAGCGCTGGGACTCACGGCCGACGACGACATCGTCGACTCGATCACCGGCGTCCCCGGCGCGCCGCGCCAGGACATTCATCTCTCTGGAACCGATACCACCTCGCGCCGCATCTTCGGACTCGAAGTGTTTCGCCGTGTCACCACGCAGTTCACCCCCTCGGTGACCGGCCCGGTCGATCCATCCTATCGCCTTGGCCCCGGTGACGGGCTAGTCCTGATCCTGACCGGCGACGTCGAGCTTGCGCATACGCTCGATGTGACCCGAGAGGGGTTCATCGTGATTCCGCAGGTGGGCCAGCTGCATGTGGCCGGCCTCACGATGGAGGGATTGGAAAGCCTGCTGTATTCGCGGCTGGGCCGGGTCTACAGCGGCGTCAGCCGGAGCCCCGATGCCCGAACCCGCTTCCAGGTCACGGTCTCCCGGCTCCGCACCAACCAGATCTTCGTGGTGGGCGATGTTGCCCTGCCGGGTTCGTATCAGGTCTCGAGCGCCGGCACGGTGCTGACGGCACTCTACCTGGCTGGCGGTCCCACGCCACAGGGCAGCTTCCGGCGAATCGAGATCCGCCGGGCCGGACAACTGATCGACAGCCTCGACATCTACGACTACCTGCTCCGCGGGGCCAACACCCACGACATCCGTCTCGAGTCGGGCGACGTGGTCTTCGTTCCGGTGCGGGGGCCGCAGGTCACTGTCGGGGGCGCCGTCACCCGACCGGCCATCTACGAATTGGCTGCCGGTGAAACACTGCGCGACCTGATCGTCGCCGCCGGCGGCTTCGAACCGACTGCGCTCCGGCGACGGATTCAGATCGAGCGTATCCTGCCCCCGACCGAACGAGGGGTGGGCGGCCGGGACCGAGTCCTTCTGGATATCGCCGAGGAGCAGGTTACCGAGGACCTCGCTCCGCCGTTTGCGCTGGTGGCGGGAGACGTCGTACGAGTCTTTTCCGTGGCCGAGCGGCGCCGCAATGTCGTGACGGTCAGCGGTAACGTCTGGAACGAAGGGCAAGTGGGTTTCCGTACCGGGATGCGCCTCAGTCAGGCCATTCAGCTGGCGGGCGGCCCCAAACCCGACGTCTATCTCGATCAGATCCTGATTTCCCGGTTGGAGCGCGATTCGACGCGTTTCCAGTTGCGATCAGCCTTTGCCGATACCACCGGGCGGATCACCGATGACTTGACGTTGCAAGAAGACGATCACGTCACGGTGTATTCCCGGACCTCCTTCCGTCCGACCCGATACGTCGTGGTGACCGGCGCGGTGAATCAGTCAGGACGTGTGCCTTACCGGACCGGCATGACGCTGCGCGACGCCATCCTCGATGCCGGTGGCGTGACCCAGGAGGCGTGGCTCCAGGAAGCCGAAATCGCGCGGCTGCCGGAAGACCGTTCCAGCGGCGCCATCGCCGCTACGTTCCGCGCGGCACTGGACTCGACCTACCTCTTCGATCGGGGACCCGACGGCTCCTATCAAGGTCCACCGGGCATGCCTGGTCGAGCCCGCGGCGCTCCGGAAATCGTGCTCGAGCCCTATGACAACGTCCTGATCTTCCGCCAGCCGGATTGGGAGTTACAGCGTCGCGTGGTGCTGACCGGGCAGGTCCGCTTTCCCGGCGTGTATTCCTTGCAGAGCCGGACCGATCGGTTGACGGACCTGATCGATCGGGCCGGAGGTCTGACGCGCGAAGCCTATCCGCTGGGCGCGGCACTCTTCCGTCGGTTTACGACGCTCGAGTCCCACGAGGAACTCCTCAAGCGGCTTACGATCACCACGGACACGTCCGAGTCGGGCGATATGAGTTCGCGAACCATTGGTACGCGCCTGGCGGAGCGAGTCGGCCTCAACTTGCCGAGGGCGCTGGAGAATCGCACCATCCGGGAGAACGTCATCCTGTTCGCTGGTGACTCGTTGCATATTCCCGAGTTCGATCCGACGGTCCGGATCCTGGGGGCGGTCAACGCCCCGACCACGCTGGTACATCGCGACGGATGGGATGTGGATGATTACGTCGGTGCGGCAGGCGGATACTCACGACAGGCCGACCGAGGTCGTACCTACCTCATGCAGCCCAGCGGATCGGTCGAGAGCGTCAAACGACGTTTTCTGCTCCCCGACTCGAAGCCCAAGCCGAGTCCGGGGGCGGTAGTCTTCGTTCCCGAACGGGACCCGGCGGAACGGCGGGACTGGGCGGGACTCATTGGATCGATCGCGCAGATCCTGGCGAGCACCGTAGCGATCGTGGTTGTTGCCACCCGATAGCGAACGATGCCGATGTCAACTCACATCGGCATCGCGTTGCGGTTCACCTACGAACGTATCGGACCGCCCGCGCAGTCCGGAGATATTGTGGGCGCTGCCCTCTGGACGATAGTCCGGAACGAGGCGTTGGAGGCTCCGGAGCAAGTCCTGATGCGATCGGCCCCGCATGGCATCGGCCAGGATCTCATCGACGGCTTCGGCAAAGCCACCGGGAAGCGCCGCATGCTTGGCACGGAGAACTTTGGCGTGATCGGTTGCTTCCGCTTGTTCCCGACCAAAGAAGAGCTCTTCGTATAACTTTTCGCCCGGTCGAACGCCGGTAAACTGGATATCGATGTCCTTCCCCTCTTCGAGCCCGGACAGGCGGATCAGATCCCGGGCCAAATCGACGATGCGCACCGGCTCACCCATATCCAGAACGAAGACCTCTCCCCCGCGTCCCAATACGGCGGCCTGCAGCACCAGTTGGACCGATTCCGGAATGGTCATGAAGTAACGCCGCATTTCCGGATGTGTGACCGTGACGGGTCCGCCTGCTTCGATCTGCCGCAGGAAAATCGGTACCACGCTGCCACGACTTCCCAGCACGTTTCCGAAGCGCACCGAGATGAAGTTCCTGCGATGCGTCAAGGCCAGGTCCTGTACCACCTGTTCGGCGGCTCGTTTGGTCGCCCCCATCACATTCGTGGAACGGACCGCTTTGTCCGTCGAGATCATCACGAATCGTTCGACGCCATACTCGACGGCGGCCTCGGCCATATTACGAGACCCACCGATATTGTTCGTTATCGCCTCGTCGACGTTGATCTCCATCAGCGGTACATGCTTGTGCGCCGCAGCATGTAACACGACGGTGGGTCGATAGGTGGCAAACGTATGATCGACGCGCATCCGGTCGCGAACGTCAGCCACGATGGGGATGATCGAGACCCCTGGAAAGCGTTCGGTCAGTTCCTGGGTGACGTTGAAGATCGAGTTCTCGCCATGTCCGAGCAGGACGAGCTCACCAGGCCCCAATGAGGCCACCTGACGGGCAATCTCACTGCCGATCGAGCCCCCCGCACCGGAGACCAGAACGGTACGGCCTTCGACGAGCTCACCTACGCGGTCGAGCTCGATCCGAATCGGATCGCGTCGCAAGAGGTCTTCGATCTGGACGGGGCGGAGGTTATTGATGCTATACCGCCCCGACAGGATCTCGAACATTCCCGGGATCGTTCGCGTCTCGAGCCCGGCAGCCTCGGCCAATTGCATCAGGCGTCGAATGGCGCTGCCCGAGGATGACGGCATCGCAATGATGACTTCCTCGGCGCCGAACCGCTCACGGAAGTCGACCAGCTGCTCCGGCGCCCCTACGATCGGGAACCCGCAGAGCTCCAGTCCGTGTTTTGCAGGATCGTCATCGACGAACGCAACAGGCAGCAGACCGAGCTCCCTTTTGCGTACCAGCTCTTTCGCGATCAGCTCACCTGCCGCGCCTGCTCCGGCGATGATGACCCTCCGCTCCTCATCCGGCGCTGGATGCACCGCTCGAGTCGCAACCAAACGAATGAGAAAGCGAGGAAGCGCGACAACCACGGTTGTCAGGATCGCATCGAAGGCTGCCACGGACATCGGCACCCGAATCGGGAGGTAGCCAACGGCCGGCAGGACCCAGACGCCCGCAACGAACGTGAGACCACCCGCGACCGCGGTGGTAAGGCTGATTCGCTCGAGTTCCACGACGCCCGCATGACGCCAGAGACGCCGATACAGACCGGCGTAGAAGAGCAACGGGATTTTGATCAGCAGCGCAATCGGGAGAAACCGAATGAGCGTCTCAGCCTGCTCCGGTGGCAAGCGAAGTGACTCGAATCGGACGAGGTAGGCAAGAACGAGTACAAGTGAAAGCGCAACCAGATCGAACCAGGCAAGGTACCGGTTCCTGACCCGTCGTCTCTCAATGGTGTAGACCACTCGAACCCCTTGGTGACTGATTATCCTCCCACGAGGCGTAGCGGAAGGCTAATGGGTGGTGACTGGCCTCGCTACTCCCATTTGCACACCTAACTACATCCAACGACGTATGATCGTGATCAAGTATGACAAAAATCGCGGTACGGAGCCCTGACAGGGATCCATACCGCGATTTTGACGACTCCAGATGACTTCTTGGTAACCCTCAGCGCTCGATTCGAGCGGGGCCAATCGGTCAGGCTGTCGGTTCGGCCTCCTCAACCGCCTTCTGCGCACGCCGGCGGCGCACAGCCGTGACAACTCCCAAACCGAGCATGCCAGTTGCCATCAAGACCATCGAGGCTGGCTCGGGCGTCGCGGTCGTCGGCATCCCGTACGCGGGGTCGACGTAACCATCGAGCAGGAAGGTCGGGTTGTACACCATCGTGACGTTCTGCAGCGTTGCGTAGGTTCCAAGGCTCGGATCGCCCGACGAATGGTAGAGATATCCGGTCGACGAAGAGCCGAGATCTTCGGTGCTGTTCCGTCCCAACCCGGCGACATTGCGGAATCCGATGAAGTAGGTCGTTCCCGCTTCCAGCAAGAACGCGTCGAAAATCCCGCCGCCGAACTGGTCGGTTGCTGAACCGGATGCAAACGTCGCACTCCGCAGCAGAGAACCACCGACCGCCTGCCGATCGGACCAGAGTTCGACCGTCACATCCCGATTGTCGGCCGCGACCGTACCATTGAAACGCGTCGAAACCGAGGTGAGGAAGAACGAACTGGTCGGGGTGAAGTACCAACCGATCGACGACGCTCCAAACGCCTTGTTCGTCAGGGTGGCGAACTCGTTGAATGACACCATCGGCCCTTGCGCCGCGGCCGTCCCGCCAGCAAGGACGACAAGAGTCAGAGCAACGGATGACACTCTCATGTTAGTCTCGAATGTTGAAGTCGTCAGGTTCGAACTGTCCACCGTCGGCTCGACAAATAGAGAGAAACGTGCCGCAGCACGCCAATTTGCCACGTGCTCCTTAAACCTTTTAATTTCAATAGGTTACAAATAACCACCTGAACAAAAATTGCACTGTCACCATTTTCGACGTGTGCCAAACACCACAAACTGTTGTGTCAACACGACAATTCGCTCGGGGCTGGCGCTACCGGCCTGAAGCAAGGGTTCGGATTTCGAGAAGCATCGCCTGCTGCGCCTGGCGCGCTGTCCCTATGTATGCCGCAATTCGCTCCACAACATGATTACGGTACCCTTCCTCCTGGACCATTTCCATGAGCCGTGTGATGGCATCGATATCAAAGGTCCGACCGGTGAGAATCAACTCGCGCAGCCCCATATCCGTCGCCATCGCCTCGATTTTATGCGTGTTCGAGGAGAGCGCGACAAACGGTCGTCCGGCGATCAGTGCCAGACATACCCCGTGGAACCGGCCAGTAAGGATCGTAGAAGCATTGCCGATCAGTCCATAGTCGGTGGCATCGAGCGGCGAAACCCCTCCGGAACACGCCAGCGCGACCCTCAAAACCCGCCGCGGATGTTTGAGCAGGATGCCCCTGAACCACCGTCGCATGGGTCGGAAAGGCCATCGACGCGACGTCGCAAACTCGCCCAGCGCGAGCGAGTCTTCATAGCCGACGGCATCCGTAACGAGCGGCAGGCCGGTAGCAGGTTGTCTTCGACCGTCGAGGTCGGCAGCGAGTGAAAGATCCGGAACCACCGCGGCAACATGTCCGGCATGCCGAAGATCCGCAGCGCTGGCCGATTCGCGGACGAACAATCGGTCGACGTATCGAAGAAAGCTTTTGAGATTCGGATTATCCTGCCAAACCGTGTTGAGCAGCACCACGGCCTTCCCCTTCTCATGTGCCCGCCTGGCGGCTTCGAAGAAGCGCGCGGCATCAGGGGCATCGTGATGGCAGGTACCTTCCCCGTTGATGATGACGACGTCGGTCTGTTCCAGAACCCGATCGAATCGGGCGTCCCATCGGCTGAACCCCCGCGGATAGCGCCCTACGAGATCGACCCCGACTCCGGACAACCCGGCGGCCAGATTCCGTGCGACCAGCACCGTACCCAGATGACTGGCGACCAGGCAGTCATTGAGAAGGACCGCTCTCAACCGCCCGCTACGCATGGTCCTGGCCGCTCACCGGCGGCAGCTGCCATGAAGCGAGTCTCGTCATGATCGTCGCGACATCGTTCGCGGTCGCCGAAGACGACTGATGCGGCCCTCGCGCCACCAGGTGTTCCCGCTCCAGTGTGCACATCAGGGCCGTCACTGCCGCTGGATTAGGCCGAAAGGCCGACGGCAGAGCGGCAACCTCGGCGATTCGGTGGGGCGACAACGGATCCAGCGGAATCGCAAGCCCGGGACGCGCATAGTAGGCGCTTGGGAGGGCCAGCGTGGGGATGCCCCGGCACAGGGCTTCGAGGCCAATCGCCGAACTCATCGTGATGAGAAGATCGCAATCATCCAGAAGCGGCCAGGCGGGTGATCGCGCTGCCAGGAAGGTATCGGCCCGCCGATCCGCCATCGCGCGGAGCACCGCAAGCTGCCCGGCCTGCCGATCGCCGGGATGCGGACAGATGACGAGCGGCAACCCGGCCGGAATGTTCTGCAGGACCAGCGCCGCAAACTCGAGCGGATCGGCTCCCCAGCCATTGATCGCCGGAGTATGGAGCGCAAGCAGCGCGAACCGCGCTCCGAAAGGCACGACATCATTGGGGGGCTCGCGTTTCCCGACGCGGTCACGCGCGAATGCGTGCCAGTATCCGAGTGGAACAAGACTCGGGTATCCAAAGGCTGCTTTGGCGAGCTTCTCGCCATAATCGACCCACAGCCCCGCCGATGCCAAGGTTCGATGTGCATCCGCGACAACCCCGAATCGGGCCGGCCGCCGCCACACCACATGTGGCAGTTCGTGCATCCCCTCGAGCAACGGGCGAACCTGCAGGAGGGTCGACTCCTCGCTGACCAGGCGATCCACGAGCATGGTATTCACACCAAAGCCGTTCTGAACCGTTACGACCGGAACATCGGCTTCCAATGCCTGGCGTGCGACCAGACCGCCCAAAGCCCGACGTCGTTCCCAGATGACCACGAAAGACGGCGGCTCCTGACGCCAGATGCGCTCGATATCCTGGGCCAGCAGACCAACCGCATCGAGTACTGCTTCCCGGCTACCGGGAATATGGGCCGTCCGAGCCAGTTCGATGCGGCCATATGCCGCCGCATCGGCCACGACGTAGCGTTCCTCCCTCGAACGCCAGCCATGCAACCAATCCGATGAGATTCCCCGCGATCTCGCGAGGAGATGAGAACTCAGAGACGTGGTCACCTGGCGAATCGGACCGGCGTCGAGCGCCGACCCAATGGCAAGCAGCGGCAACGACCCGATAGGGCCGTGCTCGGAAACCAACCAGCAACTCATCGCGACTGCGAGGCGACGTGCGCCCAGTTTGCGCCTAATGGCACAGAAGGTTTCAGGACTGACGTGAGAGCGTTGGATTGGCAGCGACGTCTCGAATGACGTCGGTTACTTCGGTCAGTTCCGCGTCCGTCAGCTGCGACCCCGAAGGTAGACACAGCCCGTCACAAAAAATTTCCTCGGCGACCGCGCCCCCAATGACCTCGAACGGTGCAAATACCGGCTGGAGATGCATGGGTTTCCACACGGGCCTCGCTTCGATTCCGGCCTTCGCCAATGCCGTCCGAACGGTCTCGCGATCGGCTCCGAACTGCTGCGAATCGAATGTAACTGCTGTCAGCCAGCGGGTGTGACGCCCCCACGACGCTTCAGGCATGAAGCCGAGACCCGGGAGATCTCGCAGCCGTTCACTGTAGAAGCGAAAATTTCGTCGGCGCGCAGCGACCCGGTCCTCCAAACACCGCAACTGTGCTCGTCCGATTCCCGCGAGGACGTTACTCAACCGATAATTGAATCCGATCTCGGTATGCTCGTAATGCGCAGCGGGTTCGCGTGCCTGAGTTGCCAGCTTGCGGGCATGGGTCGCGAGCGCGCCGTCATTGGTGACGAGCATCCCGCCACCGGACGTGGTAATGATTTTGTTGCCATTGAACGAAAACACACCGGACCAGCCCATGCTACCGGGCATTCGTCCCCGATAGGTCGCGCCCAGCGCTTCGGCCGCATCCTCTACGAGCAGCACGCCGTATCGGTCAGCCAACTGAACGATCGGATCCAAGTCGGCGCTCTGACCATACAGATGGACGACGACAATGGCCTTGGGTAAGTGCCCCAGAGCGGAGGCACGTTTGAGAGCTGCCTCCAACAGGTCGGGGTCCAGATTCCACGAGGTCCGTTCGGAGTCTACAAAGACGGGGCGCGCGCCGAGGTATCGGATCGGATTGACTGATGCCGCAAAGGTCAAAGTGCTGACGAGCACGTCATCCCCTGCCCCCACCCCGCCATGCAGCAACGCCAGGTGAAGCGCCGCCGTTCCGGAACTCAACGCCACCGCGTGGTCGGCCCCGACCACGGTAGCGAATTCCTGCTCGAACGCATCGACGTGTGGACCAAGCGGTGCAACCCAATTGGTTTCGAACGCCTCCTGCACGAAGGCGGCTTCATCCCCGCTTAAATGAGGTATCGATAAGGGAATGCGCCAGGCGGCGGGTGCCGTCGTTCCTGAGGAGCGAACCGTGTCGGCCATGATCAGCTCTTCTCCAATGAACGCGCGGGGTTGCCTGCCACGGTTGCTCCCTCAGCCACGTCTCGAGTCACGACGGCGCCGGCGCCCACGATCGCGCCGGCCCCAACCCGCCGGCCGGGCAGCACTACCGCGCCGGCGCCGATCCACGCCAAGCGGCCAACGGTCACGCCACCCGAGAGCACCGCACCGGGAGAGACATGCGCACCATCTCCGATGGCGCAATCATGCTCGACGATACACCCGGTGTTGAGGATCACCGCCGCGCCGATGCGTGCCCGAGGGTTGACCACGGTCCGAGCCAGGACGACGGAACCGGCACCGATGGATGTCGAAGGCGCCACCACCGCACTCGGATGACCCACGGTCGCAACCAGGCCGTCCGCCAGGCGATCGTGGAGGGACAGCCGGGCCGCATTATCACCAATCCCCCACACGACCCCGCTCGCATCGACCTGGGCCGGGAGGGAGCTCATATCGTTCAGCAGCACCGATTCGAGTAGCAACACCGACAGATCCGTTCCCGGGACGACCTGTCCCAGGCGATCCGCGTTTCGATCGATGAACCCCACGGGCTGGTCGCCGGCAGCCCGCACCGCGTCCGCAACGACGGCACCGTGCCCGCCTGCTCCCCACACCAACAATCGTCTACTCGCCACGAGTGCCGCTTCCCGTAAACCGTTCCATCGTGACATGACCTTCCTGGGCTACTCCATCGCGGGAAAGCACGCGCGCAACCGTGAGCGCTAAAATGCGCAGGTCCAGCCGAAACGAGAGATGGTCGACATACCAGACATCGTATCGGAACCGCTGATCCCAACCGACCTGGTTGCGGCCATTCACCTGCGCCCATCCGGTGATGCCGGGACGAACGTCGAGACGCCTCGCTTGCTCCGCAGAATACAGACCGACATAATCCATGAACAGCGGACGCGGTCCCACCAAGCTCATATCCCCCTTGAGGACGTTCCAGAGCTGCGGAATCTCATCGAGACTCAACGCCCGCAACCATCGTCCGACTCGGGTCAGTCGCGCCGCATCGGAGCAATCCGGGCTCTCACCGTTCCCCCCGAGGGTCATTGTCCGAAATTTGAACAGCCGAAACGGTGTTCCATTGATTCCGGCGCGCTCCTGGGTAAAGAAAACGGGGCGCCCCATCGCAAGGAAGACGGCAATCGCCGTACCGAGGGCAAGCGGCGCCGCCACGACAAGGCCTACGAGAGCGAGCGCGAGATCGATCCCCCGCTTACCCGCACCTCGGTAACTCACCAGACCTCTCACGTCACCTCGATCCGATTCAAGCCCTGGCGGGCCAACTCGGCCGCGCGGATCGACCACCGGGAAACCTCGAACAACTCGTCGTACGGGATCGGCGGCGAACCGCGCCCGATCGCCGCCACGAACGCGTGGAGCTGCTCGAGGTGCCCTTTGTTCTGGCGACGCGGCCAGCCCGCTGCAACCGCTGGGCGTCCGAACGACCGTAGCCGCCGCCAGTTTTCGATCACATGGGTCCGACCATCCGCAAAACAGGTCACTGTTTCCTTGGGATAGTCACGGGCGCCGTTCGACAGATACGCAATGGTGCCGATCGAACCATCAGCAAAGCGAAGGGTCAGATGCGCGATATCTTCGACGACCCGGCTATCGACTTGAGCCGCACACACATCTAATGAGGCAATCGGCGCCCCAACGACGCGACGGAGCAGGTCGATGAAATGGCACCCTTCACCCAGAAGCCGCCCGCCACCGACTCCCCGGCTCTTGGCCCAGTGATCCGCTGGCAGCGCACCGGCGTTCACGGTGCAGGTAATGGCAAGCGGACCGACGCGGCCCGCCAGGCGGCGCCCCAATTCGTTCGTCAGAGGCGCCCACCGCCGATTGAACCCTACCGTGAGCACACCGGGTGACTCCGAAGCCAGCGATTCGAGTTCGTCCAATTCTTCACTGTGCAGCGCCAACGGCTTCTCGACGAAGACGTGTTTCCCCGCCCGGAGTGCTCGCAGCGCGAGACTCGCGTGAGAATCGTGACGCGTCAATACGAACACGGCGTTGACGTTCGGATCATCGATCACCGCCGCGATATCCGTCGAGGCAGCATCGGCCTGTACCTGTTCGGCCGCAAGTGAGGCATCCAACCCCCCGTTCGACACGACGGTCCGGACCTGAATGCCCGCTTTGCCCAGCAACGGAAGGAGCGTCCGCCGGGCAAAGTTCCCGGCCCCCAACACGCCGGCAATGACCTGGGCATGCGTCTGACGTGACACCGTCGATGACGACCGTGCGACCGGAACGGTAGGTGAAGCAGCCGCATCCTCTCGCTCGGGATAAGTCAAGATAACCGCAAGGCTATCATGATCCTCGAGGATCGCTTCGTAGGCGGTTGCCGCCTCGAACACGGGTACGCGATGGGTCACCAGTTGCAACGGGTCAATACCGCCACGGTCGATCTGGTCGACCACTGCGGCAAAGTTACGCTGAGCGGTCCATCGCACGAAGCCGATGGGGTAGTCCTGCCCCTCGTTTTCATAGGCCGGATCGTATCGGCCGGGCCCGTAACTCGACGACACCATAAACTGAAGTTCTTTGCGGAAAAACGGCTCCCGATTCAACTCGAGTGCCGCGACACCGACGAGAACCAATCGTCCGCGCTGGCGGGCCATTTCCGCAGCAAGCGAAACCGGCTCACTCGACTTCGATGCCAGCGTGAGCAAGACAGCATCGGCACCGACCCCATCGGTCGCCTGCCGCACTGCCTCCACCTGAGCCGCACCGGTCGACTCGAAGGTGATGGCACCGAACTGCTCGGCCATCCGACGCCGCTCCGGATTGAGGTCGAGGCCGATGACTCGACAACCGCTCGCGCGCAAGAGCTGAACGGACAACAACCCGACCAAGCCCAGGCCGAACACGACGACCGTTTCTCCCAGCGTCGGCGCCGCCAATCGGATCCCCTGGAGCGCGACGGCAGCAAGGGGGGTAAAACAGGCCGATTCATCGCTGACACCATCCGGAAGCGGCGCCGCAAGGGTGGCAGGGACCCGAACCCATTCGGCATGGTATCCATTGGATACGACGCGATCCCCGATGGAGAAACCATTGACCTTGGATCCGACCGCTCGGACGATGCCTGCGTTGCAGTACCCCAGGGGTAGCGGGTCGGCCAGCTTGGATCGGACCGCCTCCAGGGTCGGGCCAATCCCGTCGGTCCGCATTCGATCGAGCACTTGGCGCACCCGATCCGGTTGGCTGCGCGCCTTGCCGATGAGGCTGGCACGCCCGAACTCAACCAGCATCCGCTCCGTTCCCGCCGACAAGAGTGTCGCTCGCGTCTGGATCAACAGTTGGTGCGGACCGATGTTTGGCGTTGGAACGTCGCGGACCTCGATCTGTCCGCTGTCGAGGCGCTGCAGCACCTGCTTCATTCAGAAACTCCCTCTCCATGAACTCGAAGCACAAGCGGACCTCCATCCCTGCGCTCCGAGACGAAGTACCGGGACGGTACCCTTACACCATAGGCCGGAGAGAACCATCCGGATCCACTGGCATCATCGGCAATGGTCCAGCGACCGTCACTCGCAGATATCCATCTCGCGTCGGCCTCCGGATGCAAGAGCCAGTTGACCCGGATTCCCGCGCCATGACGCGAGCGATCCCGAACCTCGACACTTTCGTGACTCACGCGAACCTCCCGCTCCAGGCCGTCTTCGGTGACAGCAACAATCGAGCATGTGGTCTCATTCTCCGATACGGATACGATGTCAGCTGCCGGCCACTGCAGCCAGAGGAAGCGAGGGCCTTTGGCCACCGACGGCTTATCAAGCAGGGTCGGTCCGTTATGCAGCTCCGATCCGACCAAACGATTCCGCCACGGCGGCGCACCGCCGTAGCGATAGGTGCCGGGGTCTGTCAGAACTTCGCTCGACCCGATCCGGACATCGAGTTGCAGGGGATCGAAGTGACCTGGCCGAAACCGATAGCGCCCGGCCCGAAGGAAGACGGCCACATTCCCCAGGCGTGCGGAGGCCCACCCCGATGAACCGACGATGATCCGCGGCCGGCGGTCCAACTTCACTGTTCCAGGAACGGTTCGACCGAGCCAGGCAAGCACTTCCCGGTCCGGTGCGACCTCCTCGGGCAACGGCGCCTCGACGACCGCGGCGAGCGCAGTAACGGTCGGGCGAAAGTCACGGTACGCTCCAAGCGTGATCGGATGAACGAATGCCCCATCACTCGGCCCATAGTTGGGTACCACCCCGGTTTCCGGATCGAGCACTGCCATCAATAAATCCTGGGCCGATCGAAGCCGTGCGCTCACCGTTTCGTCGAGATCGTCCCCTCGACTCCGAAATACCCGCGAGGCGATGACGCATTGGTCGACCGCCAGCCGCAGATACACGAAGGAGTGCTGGCAGTACCAACCATCCTCTGCAAACTGCTCCCGTACCAACCGCGTCACCAGACGCCGACCCGTGGAGTACCATCGGTCGGCCGCCGGATGTAGGCCACTCAGTCGGTCGCCGATGGCCACCAACCCGGCTGATTCGGAGAGGCCGTGATTGTTGCGCTGTGACAGGGCGTAGCCGATGGCATCCCTGATCCGCTCCCCCGATGCACCCAGGATCCGGAGCACCAGCTGCCGTTCGCCTTGTTCAAGATCGAAGTTGGCCTCCGCATAGAGGAGCGCGATGGCACGAATCGCCGTCTCCTGCCCACATGCCCAATGAGGCCCGCTGAACGGAGGATTCGATGCCCACCAGTCGGTAACCCGGCCGACGAATGCACTGCGGAATCGAGGGTCGCCCGTGACCGCATACCCGCGCAGCAAGTCATATACCCATCCGAAGCGGGCTGGCTCCCAAAGGTCCTTGATATCGCCAAACGCGGGGTCGAGCAGATTACGGCGCCACCAGTCGCGATCCGGGATACGGACGGCCCCGGTGTGCGGATGACGATGCCACTGGTCCCCTTCCGGAAGGTGAAGCCAGCCGTGACGGAATGCCTGGTACTCTCCAGCCACCACACGCTCCGCTCTGGCCACCGCCGCATCCAAATCGGTCGCGACCCTCACGGCAGCTGCGTCGACCCGAAATGCCGAACGATCTCGACCTGCCTCGTCCGGTCGCACGGGATGCTTCGGAGCGCGTCGGTACGATCCCAACGTCCGCCGGAATTCGTGCAACGCGCGACGACTCAGCCCGACCGCACCGTAGCTCCGCAGAATCGCGCCCAAGGCCGAGGGCGACAGGAGCGAGGCCACTACGGATGCCTCGCAATCAGCGTCCCGAGTTCCTCATCCAATCGCCTGGCAACAGTGGCTCGACCGTGGGATGCCTCGACCCATCGACGTCCCTGCTCACCACGCTGCATCCGTTGGGCAGGTTCGAGTCCGGCCATTCGCTGCATTCCGGCGGCCAGGGCCTCGGCCGATCCGGCTGTCACCGTTTCGCCAGCAGCGGCACGAGCGACCATGTCCGCAGTTTCCCCGTGAACATTGGAAAGGACCGGCAGGGATGCCGCGAAGTAATCGAAGAGTTTATTGGGACTGACACCGAAGGCAAAGAGCGCCGTATCCCGCAGCAGCATCAGCCCCACATCGGCGCCGGCAAGCAGGTTGGGTACCTCGGCTTTAGACACTGATGGCCGGAAGGTGAGGTTTCTGAGGCCAAGGCTCTCGGCCCTGGCCACCAAGCGAGCCTTGTCCGGACCATCCCCGACGGTAACGACTCGGATTCGGTCGTCGTTCCGAACCAGATGAGCCGCGTCGATCAGGACATCGAGTCCGTTGGCCGGTCCATGCGCGCCAGCGTAGATGAAGGTGGCCTGAGGACCGGGCTTGAGCCGAGGCGCCGGGAAGGCGGCGACGTCGACCCCATTGGGCGCCAGAACGAGACGCTCACTGGGCAAGCCACGCTCCGCCAGGGTTTCTCGAACTCCGGGGGTCAGAACGATGATCCGATCGGCTTTGCGATATAGTGAACGTGCCATGCCGTCGAGAACGTAATAGGCAGGCCCCTTCCTTCCCCCGGCCGCAGTCAGGCTTTCGGGCCAGAGATCCCGAACCTCGAGGACGAAGGGAACTCGCTGGCGGGCGGCCAGCTTCCGGGCCGCGTGTGCCGCAAAGAGATGGGGAGATGAGCCGATGATGACGTCAGCCGGCCGATCGAGCGAACCAACCTGGCCGGCAAAGCTGAGCCAGTTCGCGGCCCGTCGCCAATTGTTGACCTGGTACGGTGCGCTCCAGAGCCAGCAGAAGCGAACGCCTTGGATCGTCTCCTCGATTGGTGTGCGATCTGCGACCTGACGCCGACAGTAACGGCGCTCCTGGAAATGAAAGTCGGTACAGGCGACAGTGACGTCCCACCCGAGACGGACGAGTTCGCGTCCCAACTCGAAATGACGCGTCCCCCCGGATAGATCTGGTGAAACCGCATAGTGATTGACCCACACGAGCCGACGACTCACCGGCGTTCTCCCGCTCACGATTCACGCCCGTTGCCAGATCCATCTGATCCGGAATCCTGCACGTTGGACGCCATGGCCCCACCACCACAGCGCCAGGCGTGAGAACGTAATCGCCCATCCGCCCCCGGGCACCCATCGAAGGACGTCGCAGCATAGCCCAAGCACACATGTGCGACACGTATCAACCGGCGATTCCCGGCTTAGACGCCGACCTCGACGACCAGAGTCCGAACGCGATTCCAGCACAATTCGCACCCATCAGGAGCCAGAAAAGCCGCATCCCGGGAACGCCGCCATCCTCCGCAGCAGGCCTGTCGATATAGGCGATTGCCGAGCGAGAATCCGCCGCATCGAGACTTCTCTGGGCGGCAAACCGCGAGACCCGAGCGCGCTCGTCCCTCGCCCTCACCAGGTCGTTGTCGAGCGCCCGAAGGCGCTCCTCCAACCGAGGCGCACCAGCAATCAGGCGGTTGGCGTCAAGAAATGCTGTCCGCGTACGCTCCGCACGTCGCTCCTCTTCCACCCGTTCATGCTCGAGACGCCGAAGCAAGTCAGCCTGGGTGATCGCCTGCCCCTGCCTGCGCCGGACCTCGACCGAGTCGATTGCCGCGATCACGCCCTCGATCAATGACGTGGCCTCCGTAACGTCGGACGACGCGAGTTGAAAGCTGACGACACCCGTTGCCCCGCGTACCGACACCCGTAAATTCCTCCGCAGACGCGAGATTGCCTCCTGAACGCACAACTCACACTGCTGCCCTTCAGCCCCCAAGGAGCGCCGCACCGACGATTCGAGAACGACAGACGCCCTTGCTAGCTGCGCGACCACATGGGGGTTACCTGGCTGCGGAACGTCATAGCCCAGATCGTCCAGTTCGCGATCCACGTCGACCTGGGTCTCGACCCGCACGACGTCGCTGAGCGGGAGAACCCGCGCCGTTACCATCGCCTGCCGGCTGCCTATCGCGGCGCCCACGAGCCCGACTGCAGCCCCAACGGTTACCCAATGAACGTACTTCTGCCGGAGTAGAGGATCGGTGTTCGAATCGCGCTGGCCGGTGGAACGGCTCGAACTGCAAAGCCAGCGCGTCAATATCTCGACCAGAATGAGGGCAATCACCAGGCCAATCGGTTCCCGAATACCAAACTTGCCTTCGCTCACCCAAATCAAGCAGAACGTTCCAAAGATCCCGAGTGCTGCAGGTGCCGAATGCAGACGGCTCACCCATTGATTCGCCTTCGCCAAAACCCCAGACCACGCGAAAGTAAGCGCGGCAACCGCGGACAGGCCGCCGATAAAGAGGAAAACTCCTAACAGTGTCGGAGCTCGCCAATCGGCCTCTCTCGCCACTCCGATGATATCCCATGTGAAAATCTGAGTGAACTTCCCGTCCTGAAGAAACAACGACAGGAATTGCCAATTCCATGCCGTCGGCTGATTCAAACCGACCCACCATACACCGTCCGCCCCGGAAACACGCATCGATGCTCCGACAAATGCGCCGCTGAACAGACTGGCGAGATCACCTGAGCGTAAAGCGTCAAGGACCGCCCCGACACTCACCACGTCACCAAACATGCGAGCATACCGCACGGCGCTGAGCACCGGGTGAAGCACCAGGAACGTCGCGACGAACGCAACCATGCCCCAACGACGTTGCAGCGTAACACGGTCCTCGACAATCCACGTCAGCAGCACCGGAAGAACGAAGAGCACCAGACTCCCCCTGCTGCCCCGAACCACAGCATCCAGCAGGGCAACCCCGACCAAGCCACCGATCGCCAGGACCACGGCGGACCGCATTCGATGCCGATCAGCGATCCACGCGCAGCAGGCAAGGACGGCAGGAACCAGCGTGACCCGCATGCGCGTTATGGGGATATCGAGCCTGAATGGCAGCGGTTGGTGTGCAACTCCCATTGCTCCGAATCCGAGCAGGAAGGGGATGACTGTTGTAATCACCCCGAGTGCGATTGCAATGACGATGACCGAGCGAAGCACGCCGTGATCCGGAGGCCGGAGACTGATCGTCGTGGATGAACTACGGTATCCCCGTGCAAGCCACGATGCGGCAAGCCCGAAGGCAAGAAAGGCAGTACCGATAGGCAAAAAGCCGTTGACCACATCGTCGACTCTGACCCAGTCGAGTTCGGCCAACTCACCCCCGAGATACTCGGTCCATAAGAGAAAAGCGAACGACTTGACGACGTAACCCATCAACAGGACAAAAAGAACGATCCACGCCCACATTTGTTCTTCGACCCTGCGACGAGCAATGACCCCTGCCGACGCCAATCCAACCAAAGCGCCTAACAATTCGATTGGGAAAAACCCCACCCTCACCACCGAGGCAAGGCCTAGCGACACGATCGCAACGGCAGCGCACCCGAAGACGCCGACTTTGAATCCGTACGATCCCGGTCGCGAGATCATCCGGGGACTCCCGCCAGAGCCGCGCGCCGCGCGCCGAGATAGGCCATCGGAATGATCAACAGCAACCGGACGGCAACCGTGATCAAGGCTGCAGCGACGGCGCCCCATACCGAGAACTGGCTGATGAGCACGAGATTGAGCGGAACACTAACGGCCAATCCCACCGCACTCTGCGAAACGGCCCAGGCAGGACGACCCAAGGCGAGCAGCAAGGTCCCGAAAAACGTCAAGGCACCGCTGCAGAACATCCAGATTGCAAGGACTCGAACCAATTGCTCGGCAAGAGAGTACTGGGGTCCGACCAGGAGGTTCACGATCACTCCTGCCCCGATCCACATCGTGACTCCAAGAGTTCCGAGCACCCCGAAGTACCCTCGGGACCACCTGATGACAGCAGCTCGAAACGCGGCGGGTTCGTACACTACACGCGCGAGACGGGGCAACTGGTACGCAGCCCAGACCCCCGGTATGACGAGCGCGCCTGAAACGATTGCGATGGCCGCACCGTATTGGCCCACCAATTCAGGATCCCGAACCAGCGCATCGAGATAGATGGCGTCCGCCATGGCTGTCACTCGATCGAAGGACAGCGACACGGCAAGCCACAATGCGTAGCGCAGCGTTTGTCGCCGCAGGACCTGGTCGAGCCCCAAGCGAAACTGGACTCGCGCAATCGCGAGCAAGGCAAGCGCACCTATGGTCTCTCCGCCCAGGCGAGACCAGGCCCAGCCTTCTGCTCCCGAGAGGACGCCACCAATGATCGGCAGCATCGCCGACACGACGAAGGTGCTCAGTCCAACGACCACAATGCGATGCAGCTCACCTCGACCTTGGAAATAGTTGACGAGGACTCGGGAGATGGCCATGCCGACCAGCGACCAGCAGGCAATCCGGGATGCGGCCAATGCCTGCGGAGAGAGAGGAGCAAAACCGCCCGCACCGGCAATCGCGGCGGCAACCACGATACTGGCGACAATTGCAGACTTGAGGACAAACCCGAGAACGGCTTGGGCAGTACGATCGACGGCCACCGCGCCGGCAAATCGGACCGCGGCGGAGGCGAAACCAGCGCCGGCAAGGACCCAGGCAATCGAGAGGACACTCTCAGCCACCCGAATCGGCGCAAAGAGCGACGGCCCCAAAGCTCGCGCAAGAACGAGCTGTGAAAGCAGCGGACCGCCCTGCACCAAACCGGTAAAGGCCGCGAGGTAAAGGAACTCGCGTCGACCGGGCGTAATCCGGCGGATCACCACAGCGCGTTGATGCTCACTCAGATGATGTCTGAGACGACGGCCGAAACCACTGGCGCAGATAGGTCCCGGCTCGTAAAGCACTGCCTATCGCAAGCATCAGCCCGGCGAATGAACCGGCAATCATCCAGAGCAGCCGACGAGGCGCCGAGGCCTTGGCATCGGCGTACGGCCGGTCGAGGATCGAGAGGACTGGCGTGTCGTTAGCCTCAGCGATCCTCGCCATCTCATACTCCCGGCCCAGGTTCGTCGCAAGGTCCTGGGTCCGCGCGACTTGACGCTGCAGTCGCTCATATTCGAGGAGCAGACTGGGTGAGTCGTTGTACATGCGATTGCGCTCGACAAACAGTCGCAGCTGACGCTCGGCACTGGCCAGAGAGTCATTGGCCTCCCTGCCCCGAGCTTCCGCAAACTGCCGGCGTGCGCCTGCTTGCGACTGGCGCGTCTTACGATTGAACTGATCCAGAACCCTCAGAAACGAGGACGCAATGGCCGTGGCGAGAGCCGGAGTCGGCCCCAAAACATTGATCGACACGATACTGGTTCGCGGGTTGGCGGACGCCGATACGTGGCGGCGAAGTTCGCGGCGCCCCTCTTCAACGCGAGATATGACACTGTCGTCAGGTCCGACGAACAGATCCAGTACCGTCGAGTCATTACCGGATATCGGCTGCGCCAGGACAGCGTCGATGATTTCACGCGATGTGAGGACATCGGCAAAGAACTGCGGACTCTGCCCCGGCGTCATGCTCCCACCCAGATTGAGCTGCGCGGCAACACCAGCCAGACCACGGAGAAGGTTGCCACTGTCCGTCGACTCCGGAATGAATGAAGCGGTGGCAGTGTATTGGCGCGGAACAAGAAATGACACCGCCACGCCGACGGTCGCTCCTGCGATCGCTCCCAAAAGAAGTTTTCGCCAGGCGCGGAGCAGCGTATCAAACCGGTTCAGCAGGCGTCCCATGATCATCGAGTCATTCTCACATCAAAGAAGTCAGATCGCATGACACATTACCTTTTCCTCACACTATCCGAACGGGACACCCTGGCAACCCGTTCACGATGGGTATATAGTGGTCATGGTCGGGAACTTCGTGGCCTCCGCTACATGCGCCTACTACCATCTGACAGCCTCGCAACCTGATGCGTATTTGCTTCTTTGCCAAAGTGCCCTCGGAAGACATTCTCGTCACCGTCAATTTCTACGCTCAGGATATTCGTGCCCTGAAAGATCTCGGTCACGAGGTAGTGACCGCCACACGATTTCGCGACATCCCACCGGACTGCGATCTCTACTTCGTATGGTGGTGGTCCTGGGCATTTCTACCCTACTTCCATGCCCGAGCCAAGGGCAAGCCGATGATCATCACCGGCGTGTACGACTACTCGTCGGAACGTATCCCCGGGATCGGCCGCTCGTGGTGGAAACGCCAGGTCCTCAAGGCCATGCTCCACCGTGCCGACGCCAATGTCTTCGTATCGAACTACGAACTGGAACTCGTGACACGTCTGTTCGGCGCTCCGAATCCCCGTTACGTCCCTTGTACGGTCGACACAGAGCGGTACCATCCCGGCAATCAGCCGCGTGAGCCGTTCCTGTTCAACGTCGCATGGAGCGGCGCAACGAACGGTCGCAGAAAGTGCCTTCGCGAGATCATCGAGGCAATGCCGGCCATCCTCGAGAAGCATCCGAACGTTCGGCTCCGAATGGCCGGACGACAAGGAGAGTATCACACGACGCTGGTGGACACTGCCAGGCATCTCAACGTCGAGCACGCCATCGATTTCCTCGGCATCATCAGCGAAACAGAAAAAATCCACCTGATGCAGACATGCGCCGCCTACCTGCAACCGACCCTCCTGGAAGGATTCGGGCTTGCAATCGCCGAGGCGATCGCCTGCGAAGCGCCGGTGGTAACAAATCCGCAAGGAGCTGTTGCCGAAGTAGTCGGCCCTGGCGCGATCCTCCTTGAACGACCAGAACCGGACTTGATCGCAACGGCGGCGATCAGGCTCCTCGACAACCCCTCATACGCAGCTGACATGGGTCGGCAAGGGCGTAATCATATTCTTGCAAACTTCACCTATCCGGTTCGCCGCGACGGGTTGCGCGACATCATCGCAGATGTCACGGCCCGCAGGAAAACCTAGCGAAGCGCGTGCCCCGCTAATTTCCGAACTGCCGCGCCTTCCATTCGTCCATCCGCACCGTCAACGCCACCCCGTCCGGCGTGTCCTCCCGGGCCACCACCTCCCCGGCCCGGTAGACCTCCGCCAGGCGCTTCCCATCCGTCGCCGGTACCACCAGCCGCACCGTCGGCCGGAGCCGGCGCGCCCGCTCCGTCAGCGCCTCCCGCAACCGATCCAACCCGTGCGGATCAACCGTATTCACCACCACCGAGCCCGGGTACAACTCTACTACCCGCGCCTCGAAACTCGCCGGATCCTCCAGCCGATCGCTCTTGTTGAAGACCAGCAGCGTCGGTTGATCCGCCATCTCGAGTTCACTCAACACCTGCTCGACCACCTGGACGTGCTCCTCCCACTCCGGGTGGCTCGCATCCACCACATGGAGCAGCACATCCGCCTCCCGCGCTTCTTCCAGCGTCGCCCGGAAGCTCGCCACCAGGTGATGCGGCAGCTTGCGAATGAAGCCGACCGTGTCGGTCACCCGCGTCCGAAGCCCCGGCCCCAACTCCACCTCACGCGTCAGCGTATCCAAGGTCGCAAACAGGCGATCCTCGACGAAGATCTCCTTCTCGCCCGTCAGGCCGCGCAGGATGCTCGACTTGCCCGCGTTGGTATAGCCCACCAGCGCCGTGCTGAGCATCTGCTGCCGCCCCGACCGCACCGTCTCACGATGGCGCGCCACATCCCGCAACTTGGCCTGATGATGCTGGATCTTCTTCCGGATCATCCGGCGGTCGGTCTCGATCTGCGTTTCACCCGGACCCCGTAGACCGATACCGCCCCGGATTCGGGAAAGGTGGGTCCACATCCGAGCCAGCCGAGGCAACATGTACTGCAGCTGCGCAAGCTCGACCTGCAATCGGGCCTCGGCCGATCGCGCCCGGGTCGAGAAAATATCGAGAATGACCTCGGCGCGATCCATCACCCGAACCTCGAGTTCCTTCTCGAGATTGGCCCCCTGCACCGGCGTCAGCTCTTCGTCGAACACCACCAGGGTCGCGCCCAAGTCGGCTACCATCGCCTTGACCTCGGCGACTTTTCCCTCACCGATCAGGGTCGCTGCGCTGGCCGACGCCAGATGCTGCCAGGTCCGGCCCACGATCTCGGCCCCCGCCGTGTCCACCAGTTCGGCCAGTTCCTCGAGATGCTCGGCCAGTTGCTCCGAATCCCGGCTTCCCTTCCGTGGCGCGCCGACCAGAATGGCCCGCTCGATCGGAGGCGCAACTTCGATCATCTGACGACTGATACGACTACCCTTTCCTTTCCTGATCGGGCTCGGCCTTGCCCCCAAGGGTTCGCCAATGGGCAATCCGTTCGACGACCTTCTTTTCGAACCCCAGATGACCAGGCTGATACAGGCTCCGGCCCTTCAAGACGTCCGGGAGGTACGTTTGTGCCACATAATGCTCCGGGGCGTCATGTGCATAACGATACTCGGCCCCATACCCAAGCTCCTTCATCAGCTTGGTCGGGGCGTTCCGGAGATGCGCGGGCACCGGCGCCGATGGCGTCTCCCGCGCCGCTGCCAAGGCCGCATGGAGCGCCTTGATCGTACTGTTCGATTTCGGCGCAGTCGCCAGGTAGATGGTCATCTCGGCCAGCGGAAGGTACCCCTCCGGCGGCCCCAGGACCTCATAGGCATTCCGCGCAGCGACCGCCAGCAGGAGCGCGTTGGGATCGGCCAGGCCGATATCCTCGGCCGCCATGGCCGTGGCCCGCCGGAAGAGGATCCGCGGATCCTCGCCCCCCTCGATCATCCGCGCCATCCAGTACAGCGCCCCGTCGGGGTCGCTGCCCCGGAGCGACTTGTGATACGCCGACAGATGATTGAAATGTTCTTCCCCGGTCGCGTCGTAGCGCGGCATCCGTCGGGCCAGCGCCACCTCGAGCGCCTCGCGCGTCAGCTCCCCCTTGAGACCTACGTGCCGAGCGGCGGCCTCCAGGGTGGTGAGCGCCATCCGCGCGTCGCCGTCCGCCTGAGTGGCGATGATCTCGAGGACCTCGTCCGAAGCCTCGACACCCTGCGCACCGAGGCCCCGTTCGACATCGCCGAGCGCCCGGCGGAGCAACCCGACCAGGTCTTGCACGGCCAGCGGCTCGAGGACGAAGACACGGCATCGGCTCAGCAGCGCGCCGTTGAGGCTGAAGCTGGGATTTTCCGTGGTCGCGCCGATCAGGGTGACCGTACCGCGCTCCACATGGGGCAGGAAGGCGTCCTGCTGGGCCCGGTTGAAGCGATGGATCTCGTCGCAGAAGAGGATCGTCCCGCGCCCCATCATCAGGCGCTGCTCGGCTTCCCGAATGATTTCGCGAACCCGGGGAACCCCTTCCGTCACGGCGCTGAAGGCGACAAACTCGCGGCCCGTGTGCTGCGCAATCAGCCGCGCCAGCGTCGTCTTGCCGACCCCGGGCGGCCCCCAGAAAATGGTGCTACCCAGGTCGCCGCGGCGGATCGCTTCGCCTAACGCCTGACCCGGGCCCAGCAGTTGCCGCTGGCCCACGAATTCGTCGAGCGCCCGCGGCCGCATCCGCTCGGGGAGCGGCAGGCTTTCCGATTCGAACAAGGAGGGGCCGCTCATCGCAACTCCAGCGCTCGGGCCAAGAGCCGATCCCGCTGATTGCGTCCCGGCTCGTCGAGCACCTCGTCCATCAAAAGACCGAGAATCCGGCCGAGATCAGGACCGGGGGCGATGCCCGCCGAGCGGAGATCGTCGCCGGTCACAGCAAGCTGCGCACGGGAAGTCGCTTCGCCGCGATCACGAATCTCGGTTACCACCGAAGCCCACGGCGCCTCGGTCCCGGTACGAAGCCGATGCGCGGCCAGCAGGTCATCCGCCGCGGGCTCCACCTGTGCCAGCCACCGCCGGACCCGCACCGGCGACGTATCGTGCGGCTCCTCAGGCCCCCGCTCGATCCGCAAGGCTCGATCGATCTCGGCCCGCGAGGCCTTGAGCCGGTCCAAAAGGCGTCCCGCCTGCCGCACCAGTAAGGTCGTCAGCAACACCGGGTCTCGCGGTGACGGGTCGTCCGCGGCCAGCGGATAGTCGTCGTGCAGTCCAGGCAGACACACCGCCGCCGCCCCGACATCCCGCCACAAGCCGACCGCGCGGCGCACCGACCGGGCGGTCTCCAACGTTCGGAACCACTCGTCCCGAATCCGCTCCGCCGAAAGTCGTCGCAAGCCGTCGACCCCGGCGAGCGCCGCCTGCCAGGTCACGGCATCGATGGCAAAATCGAATCGGGCCGCGAACCGCAGGGCCCGGAGAATCCGCAGGTAGTCTTCGTGAAACCGCTCGCTGGGCACACCCACCGCCCGCACGACGCGCGCCGAGATGTCGGCCGCCCCGCCATACGGATCGCGCCACTCGTGCCGCAGCGGGTGGTAGGCAATCGCATTCATGGTGAAATCGCGACGGCCCAGGTCCTCGTCGATCGTCGCTGCAAAGACCACCTCGGCATGGCGCCCGTCGGTCGTGACATCGCGCCGGAAGGTCGTCACCTCGTGCAGCTGGCGCTGGCGATCGAGCACACCAACCGTCCCGAACTTGATCCCGACCGGCACCGTCCGAGGAAAGAGGGCCAGCACCTGATCCGGGGTGGCCGCCGTCGCCAGGTCGATGTCATCACGCGGCCCGCCCATCACGGCGTCGCGCACCGAGCCGCCCACACACCACGTCTCGTGCCCCGCCCGTTCCAGAGTGGCCGCTATCTCGAGGATCTCATCAGGCAGGGTCAACTGCCGCGGCCGGAACGCCGCTGCGCCCTCGGCCGCCCCTTCCCGGCCGGGCGTCACGCCGCCGTCATCCGCAGAGAACGCTGCCACCATTCACGTTGATGACTTCGCCGGTGATGTGCCGCGACAGGCCGCTCAGCAGAAAGAGGATCGGCCCGGCAATGTCTTCGGCCGGAGGAATCCGCTTGAGGGGAATCGTCTCGGTGATGCGCGCCTTGCCGCCATCGGCATATGGCACGGCGCTCATCTCCGTATCGACCCATCCCGGAGCGACACAATTGACACGAATCTGCGGAGCAACCTCGACACAAAGAGATTTGGTGAGAGAAATGAGTGCACCCTTGGAGGCGCCGTAGTCCCCATGAAACGCCTCGCCCCGCTGCCCCGCCGTACTCGAGACGATCACGACGGAACCGCCCGGCCGCATCATGTTGAGCGCCGCGCGCGTGGTCAGGAAGACCGAATCGAGATTCTGCGCCAGCGTCTCCCGCCACCGGGTGTGCGCCATCTTGGCAATCGGCGTTTCATCGGCCGGCCAGACACCCGCATTGGCCACGAACCCGTCGAGCCCTCCGAACGCAGCCTTGAGTTCTCGAAAGACCCGGTCGACGATGGCCGGATCGGACAGATCCCCACCCCCGACAAAAGCCCGTCTCCCCAGGCTGCGCACCTGCTTGGCCACGGCCTCGGCCTCCGCCGCGCGACGGTGGTAGGTGATCCCGACATCCGCACCAGCCTCGGCGGCCATCAGCGCCGCTGCGCGCCCGATGCCCCGCGAGCCACCCGTAATCAGTACTGCCTTGCCTGCCAGCGAAATCATCCAATCAGCTCCTGCTCCACCCATTCGACGATCAAGTGTTCGATCGCCAGATGCAGCTCTTGAATTCGACTCGTTTCCTCGGACGGCACGATCAGGCTGTCGTCCACGACCGACGCCAGTTCTCCCCCGTCCCGGCCCAGCAGCGCCACCGTCTGCACACCAACCGCACGGGCTGCCTCGGCGGCCGCCAGCAGGTTGATGCTCCGGCCGCTCGTGCTGTGCAGCACCAGGAGATCGCCCGGGCGCGCCAACGCCTCGACCTGGCGGGCAAAGACCCGTTCGAAACCGAGATCATTGCCCGCGGCCGTGAGCAGCGAGGTATCGGTCGTCAGCGCAATAGCCCGCAGCGCACGCCGATCGCGCGCGAAGCGTACCACGTATTCGGTCGCCACATGCTGCGCATCAGCTGCGCTGCCGCCGTTCCCGGCGAAAAAAATCGTTCCGCCGCTCCGCAACGTGTCGGCATATCGGCGCGCCAACCGCTCGATCCGGTCGGCCTGCGTAGAAAGCAGGCGCGCCAATGCCGCGAGATCCCGAAGGCCGGCCTCGATCAGACTCATTCGGATCCTCCGAACCAGCCTCGCATTCTATCGAACAGCGGCAGCTTGACCTCCACGGTCGCCGGCTCGGCCATCAGGACATCGCGCAACACGGCCTCGGGATTGCTCATCATCGTCAGTCTCGCCACCTCGTCGGCCCCGGCCGCCTCGAGCTGTCGGAACGGCTCGACCAGAGAACGCGAATCGCCGTGATTGTCCGCCGCCAGCACATCGACCAGGCCGGCCGCCAGCAGCGCACGGGCCCGGCGCCCGCGTCCCGAGGGTCGAAACACCGTGTTGGCATCGACCTGGATCCGCGCGCCGAGCGCCCGCCAGTGGGTCACCATCGAGACCGAACAGGCGGCATAGCGCTCCGGATGCGCCAGCAGCGGAACCAGGCCTCCCTTGACCACCTGCTCCAAGGCACTCGACGCCGCCCGCGCGGCGACCATCCCGGTAAACTCGACCAGCACGTACCGGCTCCCTGCCAGCGTGATCCGGCGGGTTTCGACCGCGCGGGATGTCAACGCCCGGTCCAGCATCACCTCGGCGCCCCGGTGCAGCCTGACCCCGGGTGGAGCCGCCTTGGTCAGCGCAGCAAACGCTTCGTCATGCGACGGAGGCGGCCCCTCCAGCACCCGGCTCGCTTCGAGGTGAGGGGTGAGGACGATATCGGTCACGCCGCCGGCCACCATGCGGGTGAGCACCTCGACCGACTGCGCAACCGACCGCGATCCGTCGTCGACGCCGGGCAGGAGGTGGCAGTGCAGATCGATCACGCCGCCCCCTCACCCTCCCGCCGCACGCGGGCCGCAAAAGCCCGGAGCGTTTCAGGGTCGGCCTCCGCATGCGCAGCGAGCGCGAGTGTCACCAGCGCATCGGCCGCCAGCAGGTCCAGCGCCGCCGTCCGATCGGGCGACTCGGCAACCGCCGTGGCCAGCGCGGCACGTCCCGCACGCGCCAGCACGTCGGCAGAGACGACGCCTCCCTCACGCCGAATGAACTCCCGGGTTCGAGCCACCAGTTCGTCGGGGGCTCCTGCCAGCTGAGCATCCAGCCAGGCCTGGCTCAGTTGTTCAGCCATTCCGCCACGACGGCGGGCACGGCTTGTCGCGCCGCCCCAAGCCGATGCACATCGCCCGCGCTGGCCGACGCAAAGGTCGGTCGCCCGCCCCCCTTACCGCCGCTGGTTGCCGCAATCCGGTTGACCAGGTCTCCGGCCTTCTTGCCGCGCGCCACGAGATCGTCGGTCACGGCCACATGCACGGCTCCCTTACCGCCGTCGGCAAACAACACCAGCACCCCGCTGGCGGTTTCCCCACGATATCGATCGGCCACGGCGGCTACTTCGTTCCTGTCCTCGAGCGTCGTGGCGCCGATCGACACCGGCACCCCGGCTACCTCAATCGTCTCCCGCGCTCCGTCGGCGGAGGTGCCGCCCCGCGCGACGGCTTCCGCCAGCCGCGCTTCGAGTTTGTCCTTTTCAACCAGCAGCTGATCGATCCGCCGCAGCACCTGGTCGGGCTGCGCCTTGAGCCGAGCGGCGATATCCGCCAGCTGCGCTTTGAGTTTGCCCAGCGCATCGAAGGCCGCCGGTCCGGTTACCGCTTCGATCCGCCGCACCCCGGCCGCCACCCCGCCCTGCCCGCCGACCCGGAACACGCCGACCGCGCCGGTGCTACCGACATGGGTACCGCCGCACAGCTCGATCGACGGGCCCATCCGGACCACGCGCACCAGGTCGCCGTACTTGTCGGCAAAGAAGGCCATCGCACCGAGCGCCAGGGCGTCGGGATAGGCCATCTCCTCGATCACGACCGGGAGATTTTCCCAGGCCAGCTCGTTGACTTCACGCTCGATCGCATCGAGGGTAGCCGGGTCGATCGGGCCGCCGTGCGAGAAGTCGAACCGCAGCCGATCCGGTTCGACCAGCGAGCCCTGCTGCCGGACGTGCGTACCAAGTCGCCGGCGCAGGACCCAATGCATCAGATGCGTCGCGCTGTGGTTCCGCTCGATGTTGCGGCGCCGCGCGGTATCCACCTGAGCCACCACGTCACCGGGCTCGAAGCTGTCGCCGGTCCAGCTCCCGCTCAGCACGGTGCCTCGCGCGCTCTTGCGCACCTGGTCGACATCCAGCTGCCATCCCGCCCCGACCAACCGGCCGGTGTCGCTCACCTGGCCGCCGGACTCGACGTAGAACGGGTTGTCCTCGAGAACCAGCTCCACCCGATCGCCCAGCTGGCGGAATGCCAACGCGCGCGTCTCGGCCTCTGTGGTATCGTACCCGACGAATCGCGAGGTTCCGGGCCGGAGCTCCTGCCACCCGGTCTCGTCACCGCCGTCAGCTGCACTGCGTGCCCCGGTGCCGACACCCTGTGCCGCGCGAGAACGCGCTCGCTGCGCATCGAGGGCTTTGTCGAATCCCTCGAGATCGACGCGAATGCCACGCTCTCCGGCAATCAGATCGGTCAGGTCGATCGGGAAACCGAAGGTGTCGTAGAGCCGGAACGCCTCATCACCGGGAATGACGGTGGCACCCGAGGCAAACAGCTCATCGAGCCGTGCCAGGCCGCCCTCGATCGTTTCCAGGAAGCGCGACTCTTCCCGCTCGGTCGTTTCCCGGATGAACTCGCGCTTGCTCTCGAGCTCGGGATACACGTCGCGCAAGATGTCGATCACGACGCCGGTGAGCGGCGCGAGCGTCGGCGCGCGGCGGCCCAGCAACCAGGCATGCCGCACCGCCCGACGCAGGATGCGGCGCAGCACGTACCCCCGCCCCTCGTTGCTTGGATAGACACCGTCGAGGAGCAGGAAGGTGACCGCGCGCGCATGGTCGGCCAGCACCCGATACGACGCGCCCGTCCCCGCCGTACTCCGCGGATACGGCGTGCCGATCAAGCGGCCCACCTCGGCGAAAATCGGTTCGAAGAGATCGGTGTGGAAGTTGTCGTCGGTGCCCTGCATGACCGCGGCAATCCGTTCGAGCCCCGCCCCGGTATCGACCGACGGCTTGGGCAGCGGCGTCAGCGTCCCGTCTGCCGAGCGATCGTACTGCATGAACACCAGGTTCCAGATCTCGAGGAACCGACCGGACTCGGCCATCTCCTCGAACTCGGCCTGGCTGAAAACCTTGGGTTGGTCGCCCGGACGCCAATCCAGATCGACATAGATCTCCGAGCACGGTCCGCACGGACCGGTGTCGCCCATCTGCCAGAAATTGTCCTTGTCACCCAGACCATAGACTGAAGTCGCGGGCACGCCGGCCGTGCTGATCCACAGCTGGCGCGCTTCGTCGTCGGTATGGTGGACCGTGACACGGAGCCGATCGGCCGGAATGCCCAGGTATTCGGGAGAGGTCACGAACTCCCAGGCGTAGGCAATCGCTTCCTTCTTGAAGTAGTCGCCGAAGGAAAAATTGCCCAGCATCTCGAAGAAGGTGTGGTGCCGCTTGGTCAGCCCCACCTGCTCCAGGTCGTTATGCTTACCGCCGGCCCGGACGCACTTCTGGCAGGACACGGCGCGCCGGTAGTCCCGGTGTTCCTGCCCCAGAAAGGTCCGCTTGAACTGGACCATGCCGGCATTGGTGAACAGGAGCGTCGGGTCGTCGGCCGGTACCAGGGACGATGAGGGAACTTCCTGGTGGCCGCGAGCGGCGAAATAGTCGAGAAAGAGACGGCGAATCGTACGTGCTTGCATACCCGCAATATATGGGGAGGGCGACACCGGACGGCAGTCGGTTCCCTAGCAGATTCGGCGAACCAGGTCCCGGACCAGCGACCCGGTATAGCCGCGCCGAGCCAGCACGGCGAGCAGCCGGCGGCGGGCCTGGTACGGCGGCAGCCCTTCGAGCTGAGGCCGTTTGCGGGCAATGATCGCCTCGATCTGGTCCCGCTCCGCCGACGGATTGCTGACCGACTGCTCGGCCAGAGCCGCGTCGACCAGTTCGCGAGCCACGCCCAACTGGGCCAGCTCCCGACGGAGTCGGGTCGCCCCCCGTCCCCGCGCCGACCGGCTGGCGACATACATCTGGGCGTACTTGGCGTCGTCCAGATAACCCGCCGCTTCGGCGCGCTCGACCGCCGCCGCTGCCAGGTCGGGAAGATGCCCCTTGAGCACCAGACGGCGGTGGAGGTCTCGCTTGGCAAACGGACGCCGCTCCAGGGCCCTGAGCGCCGTCCGATAGGCCGCCTCGCGATCGTCCGCCCCGATCAGACGGGTCAGACGCTCGGGGGTCAGTTCACTGCCAACGACCAGCTGCTCCCGACGCACCAGATCGTCCGGCAGCGAGAGGACCGTCCGCCCGTCGATGACGATCCGGACGACCCCCTTCTGCCGGCGATCGGGCTCGATGGCCTCGATCGTTTTACTCGTCGTCGTCGTCATCCGCCTCGAGTTCCGGACCGGTCTTCACGCCCAGCCATTCTTTGACCTTCTGCTCCACCTCGACCTGCAAGGCCGGATTGTCCTTGAGGAAGAGCTTGGCGTTCTCACGACCCTGCCCGATCCGCTGGTCGCCATAGGAGTACCAGGCGCCGGACTTCTGAATGATGTTGGCCTCCGACGCGAGATCGACCAGGAGACCGTTATGGCTGATGCCCTCGTCGAACAGGACGTCGAACTCCGCCTGCTTGAACGGCGGCGCCACCTTGTTCTTGACAATCTTGACCCGGACCCGGTTGCCGATGACGTTCTCGCGCTCCTTGACCGGCCCGATCCGCCGGATGTCGAGCCGGAGCGACGCGTAAAACTTGAGCGCCTTGCCGCCCGTGGTCGTTTCCGGGTTGCCGAACATGACGCCGATCTTTTCGCGCAGCTGGTTGATGAAGACCACCGCAGCGTTCGATCGGTTGATGGCGCCGGCCAGCTTGCGGAGCGCCTGGCTCATCAGACGGGCCTGCAGACCGACGTGACTGTCGCCCATCTCACCTTCGATTTCGGCCTTGGGCACCAGCGCCGCCACCGAGTCGATCACGATCAGATCGACCGCACCGGAACGCACCAGGATCTCGACGATTTCCAGGGCCTGCTCCCCCGTATCCGGCTGCGACACCAGCAGCGCGTCGACGTCGACCCCCAGCTTCCGGGCATACTCGACATCCAGCGCATGCTCGGCGTCGACATAGGCCGCCACGCCACCACTCCGCTGAACGTTGGCCACCAGATGGAGACAGAGAGTGGTCTTACCGGACGACTCCGGTCCGTAGATCTCGGTGATCCGCCCCTTCGGCACCCCGCCCACCCCGACGGCCGCGTCCAGATTGACGGCCCCGGTCGAGATCACCCCGATCTTCTCACGCGGCGCGTCGGTACCCATCCGCATGATGGAGCCCTTGCCCAGCTGCTTTTCGATCTGGGCAATGGCGAGATTGAGCGCCTTTTTACGCTCGGCGTCCTGCCGGACTTCGTCGACGGGTGGCATGATCAGCAGACTCCCCAAATGAGACGTGAAACGATGATGGCCATAGGCTCAAAATCAGCCAAGTGTTTTTGTGGAGCAATACACTCCACAACATTACTCCATTCAATGTAAGTCCGAAGATTATCCGAAACAAGGGGGCATTTTTTCACTTTTCCACATGCCTCCATGCGTCCTCGATGTGGGTGATTTGTGGAAAACCTCCCATCGAGAGGTCCACCACTATTAGATCGAAGCGAAACAAATCTCCGGGCAGACCGAATCGGGACATCCAGATCGTCGCCCCGACGGCGATCGTCTGGCGTTTCCGCCATCCCACCGCGTTGAGGCCCCCGCCGAATAGATCGGACTGCCGGGTTTTGACCTCCACGAAGGCAACCAGGCCGCCTTTGCGGGCTATCAGGTCGAGGTCGGAGTGGCCAAAGCGGAAGCGATGGGCTTCGATGAGCCAGCCGCGAGCCTCGAGATACCGGGCGGCAGCCAGCTCGCCGGCGAGGCCTCGGCGATGGCGGGGGTCACGCCATTGGGTGACGGGTCGGACGATGTTGGGCGCGTGCATGGCCCAACGATGGGGACAACTGCAGGGGAGGCAATAACCAAACGAACGCAGACCGGTACCGAAAAGTGCAGGGCCAACTCTGATGCATTTGATGATCGGTGGCGTCCACGGAAAGACGAAGTTATACTTCCGGTATGAAAACGGCTATTTCCCTGCCCGACCGCCTCTTTCAGGCCGCCGAGCGCCATGCAAAGCGAACCCGAAAATCGCGAAGCGAGCTCTACGCGGACGCGCTTGCCGAGTATCTCACCCGTCATGCGCCCGACGAGGTCACGGAAGCGATCAATCAGGTCGTCGACCGCGTGAGTGAACCGCAACCCGATCCGTTCTCCACGGAAGCGGCTCGGCGCACGTTCGAGCGGACGGAATGGTAGGCATTGTCCAAGGGGAGATCTGGTGGGCTGACCTTCCCGCTCCCGCCGGGTCCGGGCCCGGGTTCCGCCGACCCGTTGTCGTCGTCCAAGGCAACAGTCTCAACCGGAGCCGCATCGCCACCGTTGTGTGCGTCCCACTCACGAGCAACCTCGCTTGGGCAGACGCGCCGGGCAACACGTTACTCCCGGCCAAGGTGACGCGCCTGACGAAGGACTCCGTCGCGAATGCGTCACAGCTCACGACGATCGATCGTCGCTTTCTCGACGAGCCGGTAACCCGGTTGGGACCGAAACACCTCCTGCAAATCCTCCACGGCATCGATATCGTGCTCGGGCGCTGAAGGCATCGATCAACGGGCACCCAGACAATTGAAGACCTGCGAATGACAGGAGAGATCAATGGCTAAGAAGTTCAACAGCCTCCGGGCCAATATGCCTCGGGAAAGCCGTGACCGCGCACACGCCTGTGCCCGCGAGATGCTCGCGGAGATGTCGCTGCAGGACATGGAGGGAATGGGCGGTTCGTTGGACATCATTGCCCGATTCCCCGAAGGGGACGTCAAGGTCCGCCAATTCGGCGATATTGCGCCAGCACAGTAACCATCGAGACACCGGCGCCGAGCCTACTCGTTCCGGATGGCCTCCACGGGATCGATGGCGCCGGCCCGCCGCGCCGGGATCCAGCAGGCGCCGAGCGCAATCAGGCCGAGCAACGTCGCTACGCCTGCAAGCGTCACCGGGTCTGTCGGCGACACCCCGAATACCAATGAGCGCAGGAACCGGCTGAGCACCAGGGCGCCAAGCCCGCCCGCTATCAACGCCGGCAAGACGACCCGGGCTCCTTCCCCCACCACCATGCGGACCACGCGCGTCCGATCCGCACCGAGCGCGAGCCGGACTCCGATCTCGCGGGTACGTAGCTGGGTAGCGTACGCCATGACCCCGTAGACGCCTAGCGCGGCAAGCGCGAGCGCCAGACCGGCAAACATCGCGAGCGCCACGGCGGTAAACCGCGATCGCGCCACAGCCTTGCCCAGCAGCGTCTCCATGGTGCGCACATTGAAGAGCGGTATCGCTGGGTCGAGTTGGCCGACCTCCGCACGCATCGACGGAACGACAGTTTCGCCCAGCCGGGTCCGGGCAACCGCTACCATGCGGGCGGGTACGCCCACCTGGCGATAATCCCAATAGAGCGTTACACCGGTCTCCGGTTCATCGGGCGCGTTCAACCGCACATCCGCGACGACGCCCGCGACCTCGGCGAAGAGCGAATCGAACCAGGCCATCTCGATCCGCTTCCCGATGGCCGATTCGCCGGGCCAGAACTTCTGTGCGCCGGTTTCGTTGATCAGCACCCGGGCCGGCGCCCCCCGCCGGTCACGCCCGTCGAGATACTCACCGGCCAGAAGCGGAATCCGCATGGTTTCGTGATAGGCATGGTGCACGAAGCGGACATGGGCCACCGGCTCCTGGCCGGGCTCGGGCGGCGGGGCGCCGACGACGCGAATACCCGTGGCCTGGCCGTCGCCGCTCATCGGGATGATGCTGGCGAGACTCGCGCTTTCGACGCCCGGAATGGTACGGAGCCGATCGGCGAGCTGCTCGTAAAAGAGCTCGCGCGACTCGACAGTTTCATACCGTGAACCGGGCAACGTGATCTGACCGGTGACGAGATCGGCAGCGTCGAGACCAAGCCGGACGTTGAGCCGGTTGGCCAGGCTCTTGAGCAGGAGGCCCGCGCCAACCAGCAACGTGAACGAGAGGGCGACCTGCACGGCAACCAGCATGTTCCGCATGGTGCGCGCCTTACGACGCCCCGTCACATCACCCCGCTGGGTGAGCCAGCGCGCCGAACCACTACCCGAAAGCTCCATCGCAGGCGCCAATCCCACCAGGATGGCGATGAGCGCCGCCATGCCGAGTCCGAAACCGATCACCCACCCGTCGAGCTGAACTGCCTCGAGCCGCGGAAGGTCCGGAGCGGACGCGACCAGGGCGCTGATCCCCCATGAGGCCAGCACCAGACCAACCACGGCCCCTGCGGCCACGAGCACGCCACTCTCACTGAGCATCTGCCGGAAGAGGTCGGCTCGGCTCCCGCCCAACGCCGACCGCACCGCCATCTCCTGTTGCCGTTCGGCGGCGCGGCCAAGCAGCAAGTTGGTGACATTGGCGCACGCGATCAGCAGGACGAAGCTGACGGCGCCGAAGACGATCCAGACGGGGGTGCGCACGTCGCCCACCTGCTCGTCGTGCAGGCTCGCAACCGTGACGTCCCAGCCCGCCTGACGCTCGGGAAAACGGGTCCGCAAATCCGCAGCGAGCGCGGATGCCTCTCGCCGCAGCGACTCGACCGTGGCGCCGGGTGTCAGGCGCCCGATGACCTGGAGATATCGGCCGCCCGCGTTCCGGGCCTGTTCACCGAAGCGCTGGGGCGTCCACAGATCGCGGCTGCCAATCCCCGCAAACTCGTACCGTGGCTTATAGTCGAACGACGCCGGCAGGACGCCGATGACCGTGTTCGAGTTGCCGTTGAACTGAATCGTCTTCCCGACGATCGCCGGGTCGGCGCCGAATCGCTTCCGCCAGAGCCCCTCGGCCAGCACCACGACGTTGGGTGCCCCGGCCACGTCGTCGGCTGGCCCGTAGAGCCGTCCGACCAGCGGCACCGCCCCGACGAGATCGAAGTAGTTGCCGCCGGAGATCACCACACCCACCTGCTCCGGCTCCCCGTCGCCCGAGAGCGCTCCGCTCGTCACGATCAGCGACGTCAGCTGGGTGACCGAGCGAAGTTCCTCCGACCAGGTCATGTAATTGGCCGGAGAAACGACGTTGCGAGGCGCATCCCGGACCAGCGATCGCTCCCAGATCGCCACCAGCCGGTCGGGTTCTTTGTACGGGAGAGGCTGCAGCAAAACGCCGTTGACGACCGCAAAGGCCACCGTGGTGGCCGCGAGCGCGCCGCCGATGGTCAGGGCAATGACCAGTGACAGCACGGGCCGGCGGCGAATGACCCGCCAGGCCAGACGGAAGTGGTTGCGCATAAAGAGTTGGACCCCGTACCCCCGCCGAACGTTGCCGTCCAAGGAAGCCGGGGAGTACCCGGCAGGTCAGTCGGTGTATTCGTCCAGCTGCCCCAGGCTGATCAGCACTTCACGGGGCTTGCTCCCGTCCGACGGCCCCAGGATCCCGGCCGCATGGAGCTGATCGATGATTCGGGCCGCGCGACCATACCCGATCCTGAGTTTCCGCTGCAGCAGCGAGGTCGAGCCGCCCTGATTCTGCAGACAGGCTTCGGCGGCCTCGCGGAAGAGGTCGTCGCGATCACTGTCGTCGGCGCCATCGGGACCGCCGTTCTCGTCCGCTTCCTGCGCCCGCATCAGTTCGATGATGTTCTCCTCGCGGCGCTCGGCCAGCTGATCGGCCTCGCGCTTCTCGCGCCGCTTGGTGAACCAGTCCATCACCGTTTCGGTTTCCTCGGTCCCGATGAAGGCGCCCTGCAGTCGCATCGGTTCACTGCGTCCCGGAGGCAGGAAGAGCATATCGCCGTTGCCCAGCAGCGACTCCGCCCCGTTCTGATCGAGGATGGTGCGGCTGTCGACCTTGGACGCCACCCGGAACGCGATCCGGCTCGGGAAGTTGGCCTTGATGAGACCGGTGAGCACGTTCACGGACGGACGCTGCGTGGCCAGGATCAGGTGGATCCCGATGGCGCGCGCCTTTTGCGCCAGCATGGCCAGCGGCGTTTCCACCTCCGCAGCAACCGTCATCATCAGATCGGCCAACTCGTCGACGATGATGACGATGTACGGCAGCGCCCCGTCCGAATAGATCTCGGGCAGCGGCGGTTCGGGCGGCGTGGTGCCTTCCTGGGCCGCCAGTTCCTTGAGCGTCGGCTCCGGGCGAATCGGGTTCCGCAGCGACTTGCCGTCGGCCAGCTTCCGATTGAAATCAGCGATGTTGCGGGAGTCGTTGGCGCTCAACAACTCATAGCGGCGGTTCATCTCGAACACGGCCCACTTGAGCACCCGCGCCGCGTCGTTGTTGTTGGTAACCACCTTGTGCCGCAGATGCGGCAACGCATTGTACATCGAGAGCTCGACCATCTTCGGGTCGACCATCAGGAACCGGAGGTCCTTGGCGGTATAGCGGTAGACCAGGCAGCTGATGATGCTGTTGATCCCGACCGACTTACCGGTACCGGTGGCACCGGCAATCAGCAGGTGCGGCATCTTGGCCAGGTCGGTGATGACCGGCTTCCCTTCGAGATCGAGGCCGAGTGCAATCGGAAGGATCGCCTTGGACTTCTCCCACTCCGGCGTTTCCAGCATTTCCCGAAGCGTGACCATCTTGGCCTTCGGATTGGGCACTTCGACTCCGACCGCGCCCCGTCCGGGAATGGGAGCTACCCGGACACTCGATGCCCGCATGGCAATGGCCAGGTCATCCGCCAGGCCGATGATGCGTCCCGCTTTGACCCCGGGTGCAGGCTTGACCTCGAACTGCGTCACGACCGGACCACTGGTGTAGCCTTCGATGGTGCCGTCGACTTTGAAGGTGCGAAGCGTTTCCAGCAGCGACTGCCCCAGGCGATCGAGCTGCGCCTGGTCAGCAACTACATCGCCCTGGACCGGCTCGGTCAGCAGGTTGACGGGAGGGAGTTCATTCTCGTCGCCGGTTGGCTGTGGCGCCGGGCCGCTCTTGACCGGTTTAGCCGGCTTTCCGGCTTTCGCAGCAAGCAGCTTGGCCGGTTTGGCTCCGGCAACGACCGCGGCGGCGGCTTTGGGTTTGGCGACTTCGGCGTCATCGTCGTCCGCCTCGTCCTCATCGTTCGCCGCCGGCAGCATCGCTTTGGGTGCCCGGCGCGCCACGACCGGTTTGGCAACGACCGGTTCCGCCGCTGCCGGGCCTTTTTCGAGCCGGCGGAGCGGGTGCCAGGCAATGGTGAAGATGGTCAACGCGGAGACGGCAAGAAACGCGAGCAGTATCCCGCCGGGCTTGGCGATCAGTCCCGTAACCGCATAGGCGGCAATCCCGGGCACCATACCACTGGCGCGAGCCGAAGCGGTCCACTCCTCGAGCCGCGGGTCGAAAGACGCCGGCGTCACACCGGCCAGCACCCCGACCGTGAACGGGACGATCACGGCCAAACCACCGACCAGGATCGCGGTTCGCTTCATGTCGAGCCGGGGTAACCGGTCGAAACCGGCCAGCGCCAGCATGCCGCCCAACAACGGCAGGCCGACGGCGCCGATGCCAAGCGTCCGCCAGAGCAGCGTACCGAGGGTATTGCCTAACGCTCCGGTCGGGACGAACGGCAGCAGACAGAGGCCGATGAAGACCCCGATCACGAGCGCGGCAATCGCGCCGAGTTGCCGTCGTGCTTCCGGAGTCATGGCGCGCTCAGCTGCACCCGCCGATCCTGAAAGACCGGCAACACGGGATAACGATCGGGCAACGCGGCATCAGCCACATCCTCACCCATCTCGATCGACATGAGATGCCGGCCGGCCGCGGAGCGGAGGAACGGACGCGCCCAGCGGGTGCCGTAGCGGCGAACCAGATCGAGCGCAGCAACTGCAGCGTCATTGAGCCCGTCCAGGCGGCGACGCTCGCCGACCACCGGCGCGATCAGGCGCCCGGCGGTATAGGCATCGTCCAACCCGAAGCGCCCGTCCCGGCCCGCGCACAGCACCAGGATCGACACCCCGTCGGCCACCAGTTGGCGCACCTTGTCGGTGGCGACGGACAGATTGGCGGCCGCCGCAACGAAGACCTGCGCGGCGCCGGCGGCAGCGAGCAGCGCACCGGTCCCGTTGGTCGTCGTCATCACGAGGGTTTTGCCGCGCACCCGGTCCTCCGTCATTTCGAGCGGACTGTTGCCCAAGGTAAACCCTTCGATGGCGCGCCCGTTCCGTTCCCCGATCAGCAGGATATCCGGACCAAGCGTCTGCGCCATGGCCATCGCGTCCGCAATGGTGGAAACGGGCACGATACTCCGAGCCCCGTGATGGAGCGCGGCGCACATCGTCGTCGTGGCGCGCAGCACATCGATCACGAATACCCCGCGCCCCGCGACCTCGTCTTTCGAGAGGCCCGCGGGTGAAAATGCGACATCGATTCTCATGCGTCTGGCCTGAGCAGGTGCTTTTCGCGCGCCAGGAACCGCGTGTCGATGTTACCGGCAACGAAGTCCGGATGGCGGATCACGCGCGCCAGGAACGGAATGGTCGTGGTGACGCCTTCGAGGATGAAGCTGTCGAGCGCCTGCCCCATCCGGGCCAGCGCCTCCGCGCGATCCCGCCCGTGCACGATAACCTTGGCGAGCAGCGAGTCGTAGTGCGGCGGCACCCGATAGCCGGCATACACGTGGGTATCGACCCGCACGCCCGGGCCGCCCGGCGGATGATAGGCGGTAATCAGCCCCGGCGAGGGCTGGAAGTTGCGATACGGATCCTCGGCGTTGACGCGGCACTCGATGGCATGCCCGCGCAAGCCGCGCAGATCGGCCGGGAACGTCAGCGGCTCGCCGGCCGCCGCCCGGATCTGTTCCTTGACCAGATCGAATCCGGTCACCATTTCCGTGACCGGATGTTCCACCTGAATCCGGGTATTCATTTCCATGAAGTAGAAGCTGCCGTCCGAATCGAGCAGGAACTCGATCGTCCCGGCGCCGACGTAGCCGATGGCCTCGGCCAGCGCCACGGCCGCCGCTCCCATCCGCTCCCGCAACTCGGCGGTGAGCGCGGGGCTCGGGCTCTCTTCGATCAGCTTCTGATGCCGACGCTGGACCGAGCAGTCGCGCTCGCCGAGATGGACCACCCGGCCGTGGGTGTCGCCCATGACCTGGATTTCGACGTGCCGCGGATGCTCCAGATACTTCTCGACGTAGACGTCGCCGTTGCCGAAGGCGGAGAGCGCCTCGTTCTGCGCCAGGTTGAAGAGCTGGGTGAACTGCTCCGCATCGGTGGCGATGCGCATCCCCTTCCCGCCCCCGCCGGCCGTGGCCTTGATGATGACCGGAAAGCCGATTTCCTCGGCAACCGCCAGCGCTTCCTCCGCATCGCCCATGATCCCGGGCGACCCCGGCACCGTTGGTACGCCCGCTTCCTTGGCCAGACGGCGCGCCGAGGCCTTGTCGCCCATCTGGCGAATCTGCTCACCGGTCGGTCCGATGAACGTGATGTTGGACGCCTTGCAGATCTCGGCGAACTCCGCGTTCTCGGCCAGAAAGCCGTAGCCCGGATGCAGCGCGTCGGCGCCGGTGATCTCGGCCGCCGCGATCAGCCGCGGGATGTTGAGGTACGACTGGCGGCTGGGCGCCGGTCCGATGCAGACATCATCGTCCGCGAACCGAACGTGCAACGACTCCCGATCGGCCTCGCTGAACACGGCCACGGTGTGAATACCGAGTTCCCGGCAGGCGCGGATGACCCGGAGGGCAATCTCGCCGCGATTGGCAATGAGGACTTTATTGAACATGCGAGTTGAGCATGAAACCGTTCTGGTTGACGGAACGCGAACGCCCCGGACGGCGCCACGACGCCGAGCGGGAACAGAGCCCGTACCGGGTGACGCGCGGGTCGGCCGTTAGGTCGGCGTTACGTCGCGCGTGAGATCGACCGGCTCATCCTGCGCCGAGGCGATCTCCGCAAAGGTTCGATCGGAGGCCGCCGTGACACCGGCGGCGCGCAACGCGAACTCGCTGGGATTACTGGAATAGAACAGCGCGCTCTCGTACGTGATCATCCCCTTCTTGTACCACATCATCAGCGACTGGTCGAACGACTGCATGCCGTAGCTGATCGACCCGTCCGCAATCAGATCGGGGATATTGAGCGATTTTTCGAGGCTGCGAATGTTCTCGGCCACCGCGGCGGTATTGATGAGCACTTCGGCGGCCGGCACCCGGCCCCGTCCGTCGGCGCGGGGCACCAGACGAAGGCAGACGATCGCCGCCAGCGCTGTCGACAGGAGCGAACGGATTTCCTGCTGCTGGTGCGGCGGGTAGAACGAGAGAATCCGGCTGATCGACTGAGTCGCGTCGGTCGTGTGCAGCGTCGAGAAGACCAGGTGACCCGTATCGGCGGCCTTGAGCGCCGTATCGAGCGTTTCCTGGTCGCGAATCTCACCGATCAGGATGACGTCCGGATCCTGCCGCAGCACGTGGCGGAGCGCCGCGCCGAACGACAGCGTATCGCTGCCCACTTCGCGCTGGGAGATGTTGGACATCTGGTCGCGGTGGAGAAACTCGATCGGATCTTCGACCGTGATGACGTTGACGCGCCGGTTCCGATTGATGTGATGGATCATCGCAGCAAGCGCCGTCGATTTACCGGAACCGGTAATCCCGGTCACCAGCACCACGCCGCGCGGCTTGAGCGACACCTGCTCCAGCACCTCGGGAAGCATCAGCTCCTTCAGGGTGCGGACTTCGTACGGAATGGCGCGGAGCGCAAACGCGAGGGTGCCGCGCTGCTGATAGATGTTGGTCCGGAAGCGGCCGACGCCCGGCACACCGATGGCAAAGTCGGCTTCCTTCTTCTCGGCAAATTCTTTGACCTGCCGCGGCGTCATGATCTGCTCGGCGAGGTGCTTGAGCTCCTCGGGGCGGATCGGCTGCATCGGCAATGCCTGGAGGTCGCCGTTGACGCGTACGGTCGGCGGACGCCCCACCTTGAGCAGCAGGTCGGACGCCTGCCGCTGCACCATCTGGGCAATCGCCTGCTTGAAGTTGAACGGTGGCGGGCCGCTGATGTCACCGCCTAACGGTTCACCCATTGGGATCGACTCGGAAGAGGACCTGGCCGAACTCGACCGGCTGCGAATCCTCCACGCAAACTTCCTTGATCACGCCACCGAACTCGGCTTCGATCTCGTTCATGATCTTCATCGCCTCGATGATGCACACCGTGCGGCCCGGGGTGACCCGCGCGCCGACTTTCACATACGACTCGGCCCCCGGCTCCGGGGCTGCATAAAAGGTGCCCACCATCGGGGATTTGATCTCTTTGAGCGCCACCGCCGGCTTGGGCGCTTCCGCGGGCGCCGCCGGGGCGGCGGGGGCCGGATTGGCGGCCGCAACCGGCGCAGCTGGCTGATAGTGCGTCACCGCTGCCGCCACCGCGCTGGAGGTCCGGGTGACGATCACGCCGGTCCCGAACCATCCCTTGAGCTCGATCGAGCCGATTTCGGGCGAATCGCGGAGCAACTCGACCAGGCGACGGACGTCCTTCATGTCGATGGCCTTGGCTCCCGGCACTTTGTCGATGACCTCGGCCAGCGCTTTGATTTTTTCCGGATTCATCTCGTCTATCCGAACGGCGTGAGTGCGTAAGTTAGGAAAGTTCGATCAGTTCGGTCCGGCCGTCCGAGAGGCATTCCGCCCCGCTGGCCGTCACCACGACGTCGTCCTCGATTCGGACGCCGCCCCAACCTTCAAAATAGACTCCCGGTTCCACTGTCACCACCGCGCCCCGGGGCACCACCGTTTCACTGGTCTTGGCCAGCCGAGGCTCCTCGTGGACATCAAGCCCCACCCCATGCCCCAGCGAGTGTCCGAAGGCCTCGCCCATCCCGGCAGCGGTGATAGGATCGCGGGCCAGGGCGTCGATCTCCCGACCGGTCATTCCGGCCCGCATCAGGCTCCGCGCCCGATGCTGAGCCTGCTCAACGATACCGTACACCTCGCGCTGCCGTCCATCGGCCAGGGCTCCGACCACGAAGGTCCGGGTGATGTCCGAGCAGTAGCCGTCGAGCTGGGCCCCGAAATCGACGACCAGCAGGTCCCCTACCTCGAGCTGCCGGCTGGTCGATTGCGCGTGCGGCAGAGCGCTCCGAGGCCCCGACGCCACGATGGTATGAAACGGGTGCCACTCGCTCCCCCGCACCCGCAAGGCGGCCTCGAGGTCGGCGGCGATATCGATCTCGCGACGTCCCGGCCTGATTCCACCGGTCACGGCCGCGAGCGCCTCGGCTGCCAGGCGGGCGGCTTCCCTGATCCGGGCAATTTCGTCGTCGTCCTTAACCATCCGGAGCGCTTCGACCCGCCCCGCCCCCGGCACCAGTTCGACTCCCTCGATTTGCCGCAGTTCGTCCAGATCCGCCAGCGTGACCCGCTGACGATCGATCCCAACCCGCCGGAGCCCGCTGCCGCCGACCAGGGCCCTGAGACCCTTCCAGAGGCTGGCGCGTTCGATCCGAACGGTTACGCCCGACCCGACTTCCGCCGGTCCCTGCACGGCGTAGCGGAAATCGGTCAGCAGCGTGGCGCCCCCGGCGGACACGACCAGGTGCCCGGCACTCCCGGTGAACCCGGTCAGGTACCGGATGTTGGTCGCGCCCGCGACGATCAGACCATCGAGGCCTTCCGCCAGCGCGGCGGCGGCGAGTCGGGCCAGACGATCGGCATAACGATCGATCACGACGACGGGCCGTCGCCCGCCCGCGCGTGGAGCGCCCGCAACCCGAGGAGATAGCTCTGCGGCCCGAAGCCCGCAATCACCCCGATGGCCAGATCCGCCATCAGCGAGCGATGCCGCTCCGCTTCCCGCGCAAAGACGTTGGAAAGGTGGACTTCGACAAACGGCACCCGGACCGCCAGCAGCGCATCGCGAATCGCCAGGCTGGTGTGGGTATAGGCGCCGGCATTCAGGATCAGGCCGTCCGCCGCACCCGGCAACGCCTGGATCGCGTCGACCAGGGCCCCTTCGTGGTTGCTCTGCTGCCACTGCACCTCGATACCGAGCTGCGCAGCTTCCACCCGAACCAGCGATTCCACCTCGGCCAAGGTCGCCCGCCCGTAGACCGCAGGCTCGCGCTGTCCCAGCAGATTCAGGTTCGGGCCGTTGAGAACGGTGACCCGCATGTCAGCGCTTGAGCCCCTTGAGCCAGGAGGTGAAGTGCTCGAGATCTTCGGCGGCCGCATCGACCGCCGCCCCTTCACGGTCGGGCCGCTTGGGAAGCTCCGCAGGCGGCTGCTCCTCGGCAAAGAACTCGTCGTAACTCGGACCGCGATCCTCGGCGGGCGCGGACGTGGCTGGTGTCGCCCGCTCTTCTCCGAAGACCGCTCCGAGCGACAACCCCGTGGCCTGGCGATCCGGAGCAACCGGCCGAGTGGCCGCCAGCAGGTGCTCGAAGAAGGCGCGCACCGACTGGCCACCCGTCAGGACCGCCGCGTACGCCGGAATACCCACGCTCGACGCGGGCCGCAACTCGGCCTGCAACTGCTCGATCGCGCCCCGAATCCGCGGATTGTCTCCGTCGCGCTCCGAAAGCTGCGTATACACGGCCAGCGCCAGGGTACGGTGACCCTGCCGCATGAAGAGCTCGGCCATCGTTTCGGTCACGACGAGATCGGGCTCCGCCTCGACGCCGGCAACTGCTTCGGCATCGTCGCGTTCCGGATCGAGCGCATCGACGTCGAAGGCGGTCTCGTCGAGTTCGTCGGCTTCGATGTACGCGGCCTCGGCCGGCAGTACCGGCTCGGGGGCGATCGATGCATCGGTCTCGAGATCGGCAGGCGTCGCAGATAGAGATGCGACCGCCGGAAGCTCCGCAACTACTTCGTCGACAGCTGCGACATCCGAGCCATCCGCCGACTCCGCCTGAGCAAACGCCCCGGCTGGAGAGTCGGTTGCGACCGAGCCATCCCCGATCGGGCTATCGGTGGTGGCAATCGCCGGCGGGACTGGCTCACTCACCGCAGAAACGGTTTCGGTGACCGGCCCGCCGACCAGATCCGCCACAGGACCTGTCTGTTCCCCGGTCCGGTCGCCCTGGTCTGCAACAAGACTGGGCAGTTCCGTAGCAGTGCTCTCACGCTCCCCAGTAGGGCCAGGGTGTTCAGCAGCAGCATCCTCCCGCTCCGTAGCGAGATCAACCTGCCCTGCAAGGGGATTCACGTGCCCCGCATCGAGAGCGGCCTGGTCGACGACGGGATCTACCTGTTCCGCGCCGCGATCAATCTGCTCCGCCACAACCCCAACCTGCTCCGCAACGAGATCTACACCCTCCCCGCCGCGATCGACCTGCTCCGCAACGAAATCAACCCGCTCGGCAACAGAGCTATCCGGTCCCACGCCCCCGTCAATCTGCTCTGCCACGAGGTCAGCCTGCTCCGCAACGGGACCATTCTGCCCTGCAGCGAGACCATCCTGCCCCACCGCGCCATCAGCCTGGTCCGCAACGACACTACCCTGATCCGCAACAGGATCTACCTGCTCCACACTGGGGTCGGCTTGTTCCGCAGCAACGGCATTCCGATCCCCGGCAAGGCCGATCTGATCCGCAGCACCATCCGCTCGCTCCGCAACGGCATCTGCCTGCTCCGTAACCGAATCCGCCAGTCCTGAAGCGGCGGTAAGATCCTCCGACGGCGGCGGCACCAGATCCGCAGCAGCGTCGGCCAGCTGATACTCCGAATCGGCCGAGGCGACCAACTCGAGCGGCCGATAGGTGATGACCTCGACGTCGGCGGCACTGATGTCCACCACCGCCGCACGCGCCTGGTCGACCAGCGGATCCGGCTCGTCGAGCGCAGGCTCCGCATCGGGCACGGCGTCGGCCTCGACCCGCGGGAACTCCGGAATCGTCGGCTCGGGCAGTTCGGCCTCGATCGGCGCCGGTGCGGGTTCCGGCGGAGCAACCGGAGTTTCGACCACCGGCGCCAACGCGGCCCGAAGCCGGTCGGCCTGAGCGCGCGCGTCGTCGTTGCTCCGGTCGAACTCCAGCAAGCGCTCCAGCCGGGCAATCGCCTCGTCAAAGCGTCCGCCCTTTTCCGCCAGGTCCGCGAGCCCCTTCAGCGCAATGACATTTTCGGGATCGAGTTCGGTAACCCGCTGGAAGGCTTCTTCCGCTGCCGTGTCCGTATGGGTGTCGACATAGCATCGACCGCGGACGATGTGCGCGGGGACATAGTTGGGATGCTGCGCCAGCCCGATGCTGAGCAGCTCCAACGCGTCCTCGTACATCCCTTCCTTACGATACGCCTCCGCCAGAGGGGCGAAGGTGAGCCCCAATGGGTTCTCCTGCCATCGGCGCTGCAGTTTCTCGATTTCGCGGGATGGCGCCATGGCCTGACTCTACGCGCTAAGTTGTTGTGGCATTTGGGCTAAGATTACCAACCGGAAAGCGGCCCTGTCAATCGGCTGCCCCCTCCCGTCGCTTGAGCAAGCCCCGTTCCCTCGTTACGTTTATCCCCTTCCCCTAGACTGGTCCCTCGGAGCATATCGCCCGCGTATGATGCAAGCGTTCAGAAATGCGGCAAAGCCGGTCATGGTCCTCGTGGCCGTCACCTTCCTCATCTGGCTCGTGTGGGACTTGAGCGGGCTCGGCAGCGGCACCGGCAACATCTTCACCTCCCGCTCCGTCGGCAAGGTGAACGGTGAGTCCATCGACATCCGCGTCTTCGATCAGCAGGTCCAGAATGCCAGCGCGGAGTATCAGCAGCGCGGCATTACCCTGGGCCTCGATCAGATGCACACCGTTCGCGATCAGGTCTGGGACCAGACGGTCCAGACGATCCTGCTCCGGAAGGAATACGAGCGTCGCGGGCTGCGGGTCTCCGACGCGGAAATCGTCGATGCCATCCGCAACATGCCGCTGCCTGATCTGCAGCAGGTCCCGACCTTCCAGACCAACGGCCAGTTCGACCTCGAAAAGTATCAGCGCTGGCTGGCGTCGGCCGAAGGCCAGCAGTACATCCCGGTTCTGGAAGCGCAGTACCGGGAACAGCTGCTCCAGGCTAAGCTGTTCCGCTCCGTGGTGGCCGACGTCTTCGTTTCCGATGCGGCGCTCTGGGAGCGCTATCGTGACGAGCGGGAACGGGTTCGGGTCGGCCTGGTCCGGATCGACCCGGGCAGCGCGGTCTCCGCGCCCGCCACGCCGATTTCCGACGCCGAGGCCGCCGAGTACTACAACGCTCACAAGGAACAGTTCCGCCGCACCAAGGGCGCGTTCCTGAGCTACGTCTACGTGCCGCGGCTGGCCAATGCGGCCGATACCGCCGCCGCCCGCGCCCGCGCCAACTCCGTGCGCGCCGAGGTCGTGTCCGGCACCAGCTTCGACGAAGTGGCCGCCCGCGAATCGGCCGACAGCGTCAGCGCCCGCCGCGGCGGCGATCTGGGCGAGATGGACCGGAACTCGGTGGTGCCCGAGTTCGGCAACGTCGCCATGTCGCTGCCCCTCAACACGCTCTCGGAGCCGGTGTTGAGCCCTTTCGGCTATCACATCATTCGGGTCGAGAGCCGCTCGGGGAACAGCTTCAAGGCTCGGCACATCCTGATCCCGATCGAGATCGTGGGCGACCACCGCGATCAGATGGACGCCATTGCCGACTCGCTCGAGACCCTCGCGGCCGAGCAGTTCGAGGTCGCGGCGCTCGACACCGCTGCCGCCGCGCTCAAGTTGACGGTGCGCCAGGTCGGTCCGGTGGCCGAAGGCGTCCGGGTCGTGGTTCCGGAAGCCGGCCAGGTTCCCGATGCCGGCGTCTGGGCCTTCCAGGCCAAGCCGGGCGAGCACAGCCAGGTCATCGAGTCGCCCTCGGCGTTCTTCCTGTTCCGTCTGGACAGCCTCCGCCGCGAAGGGCTCCCTCCGCTCACGGCGGTGCGCGCCGAGGTCGAAGCGGCCATCCGGACCAGCCGGCAGGTCACCGAGGCCAAGCAGATGGCCGAGCGCCTTGCGCAGCAGGTTTCCGGGGGAGCCAAGCTGAGCGCAGCGGCCGCCACCCTCGGGCTCCAGTATCAGGAATTGGGCCCCTTTGCCCGGCTCACGGCCCCGCTCGGCTCACCGAGCCTGATCGGGGCGGCGTTCGCGCTCCAGCCGGGACAGCTGAGCCGTCCGACCCAGGGCGACTCGGTGTCGGGTGACCATGCCGTGTACCTGCTCGAGGGCATCGAGCGGTTCCCGGCCGACTCGGCCGACTTCGCGTCGAACCTGGCCGTGATCCGCCAGCAGGCCCTCCAGGCGGCCCAGCGGAGCCGAGTCCAGTCGTACCTGGCCTCCTTGCGCAGCTCGGCCAAGATCGTCGATCGCCGGGGCGAGATCTACCGCACGGCGGCCCAGCAGGCCGCTGCGACGGCGGCGCTCCCGACGATGCAGTAGTCGACCGGCCAGTCCGGAAAACACAACGGGGCGACCAGCGATGGTCGCCCCGTTCGTTTCCGCCCTGCCCCTCCAACTCCTGGAATCAGCAACTCCTCGAATCAGCGCTCAATGCGCCGCCTTCGGGGCTCTTACTGCGACAGCCGCTTCGGCTCGCTCGAAGTGGGGGCCTGGGAGTGCGCCGAGTCGATCTGGCGCGCATTGGATGACGGCGGCTCGTTCAGACCGCTGGTCACGTTGTCGCCGATTTCCGAGAAGCTCTTCTTGAACTCCCGAATACCCTTGCCGAGCGACTGGCCAATTTCCGGCAGGCGCTTCGCGCCGAACACGAGCAGTACGATGACGGCGAGGACCAGAATCTCGCCAAAACCCAGATTCCCGATCATACCAGGGCTCCTACTAAAAGAGCGATCGCGCAATCATGTACGCGATCAGGACCCCGAACAGACTCAGCACGGATACCTCGACGCCGAGCGGTCCCAGGGTAAAGTCTACAACCATGAGATCTACTTTGACAGGTCCGAATTCGCCACGCCACGCGCTGGTAAAGACGTCCTTGGCGGGGCTGTCGGGCAGGAACTTCGACAGAAAACCCTGCAGGAATCCACCCAGCATGAACCCGGTGGTGAGTACCGCAGCGTAGAATCTGGGCCGACGGGGGCCGCGCGCACCTCCTCCTGCCATGATTACCTCCGACGCTCCGTCACAAAGGCCACGGCTGCCTCCAGCCGCTCGCGGTCGGAGCCCGACGGCAACGAGTCGAGCTCCCGCAGCGCATCCGAGGCCAGCGACTGGGCCCGGGACCGGGCGTACTCGATCCCGCCTGCGGCGGTAATGTGGGCCACCACGCCGGACACCTGCTCCGCCGTCGGTTCGGGTGTGGCCATCAGGACGTTGACGTCGTTTCGCTGTTGGGGAGAGAGACGTGGCAGTGCGTAGATCAGCGGCAAGGTGACTTTGTGCTCCCGAAGGTCGTGCCCCGTGGGCTTGCCGGTGACCGACTCGACTTCCGTAACATCGATCACGTCGTCGATGATCTGAAAAGCCATGCCCAGGGCGTTACCGAACCGCGCCATTGCGGCTCGCACCTCCGGGGACGCCCGGAGCGCCCCGCATTCGCACGCGCCCGAAATCAACGACGCGGTCTTGGCGCGAATCAGGAGGTCGTAGTCGTCTTCGCTGAAGGTCAGTGGATCATGGGCCAGCAGCTGGCGCATCTCGCCGATCGTCATCTCGTTGGTGACGCGGCTCATCACTTCGAGCGGCTTGAGATCCCCCAGATTGACGAGCTCGATCATGGCGCGGGAGTAGAGATAGTCTCCCATGATGACCGACACCTGGTGGCTGAAGATCGAGTTGATCGTCGGCATGCCGCGCCGAAGCACCGAGTGATCGACCGAATCGTCGTGGATCAGCGTCGCGAGGTGGGTCAGTTCCAGCACGGCAGCCAGCCGGACCGCGCGCTCGTCCGGCGCCCCCGAGGCGCGGTTGACGAGCAAGAGCAACGTTGGACGAAACATCTTGCCCTGCATCCGCAGCAAGTGCGAATTGACGTCGGCAATCAGGGCGAAGTCGGCAGCAATGGTCTGGCGAATCTGTTCCCGCACCGCAGCCAGCGGCTCGTCGAGCCCGGCCTGGAGGTCGGCAAGCGAAACAGGCGTCGTATCGAAAGTCGTCATGAGGCGCCCGAAGTCAGGCGGTGGACCCGGTCACCCACATCCAGGAAGCGGATGTCGACGGCCAGGACCCGTTCATAGAATCGGAGCGCTTCTTCGAAACGCCGCTGCGCCTCGAGTGACCGCGCGAGCCAGTAGATCGAACCGATCTTTTCCTCGTCGCCGCCCGGCAGGCTCTCGATGGCCCTGCGCAGCACGGCTTCGGCGATCGCGAAGCGCGATTTGTCGTAGAAGGCAATGCCCAGCTGTTCCGAGGTCTTGAGGCGGCCATCCGGCGACCGCAGCGCCTTCTGGAACTGCGCAATCGCCTCGTCGAGCAGCCCCATTTCCTTGAAGGCAATGCCCAGGTCATAGTGCGCCTGGAAGTCCTCGGCGTCGATGTTCTCGTCGATACCGCGCTTGAACTGGGCCAGCGCCTCGTGAAACGCCTCGTCCTCGTTCTCGATCGGCGCGCCCTGGTCGACCCGCATCCGGGTGTCCCGAACCGCCGGCTCATCGAGGATCAGGCTGCCCAGATCGACGAACGATGCGGCGGGCGGAGGCGGCGGCGGTGGAGGCGCCAGCGCAGCTTCCAGGCGGATCAGCGCCGTGCGCGCCGTCACGTTGTCGGCATCGTGTTCGAGCACCCGGCGATAGACGGTGACCGCGTGCTCGAGCCCCCCGCTCCGCGCCAGCGCATCGGCCAGGCCCAGATACGAATCGAGCATGGCGCCGCGGTCTCCCGCCCGGTAGGCGATCTCGACCCGCTTCTGGTAACGATAGATCGCATCCGGTTCGAACCGGATCAACTCATCGGCCACCCGGAGCGCTTCGGCCAGCCGCGCCGATCCCTCGTACTGGCGGAGCGCTTCGTCGAGCGCCGCCATGCCAGCCGTACGGTCGCCGACCGTCAACAAGACCCGGGCCTGCTCCTCGGCAAATTGCGCCAGATCCCGAGCCGGTTCGGCCTCCGCTTCGGCCTCTGGCTCATCGACTTCATCCGAGATGAACGACAGCCCATCCGTCCGCGACGTCTCCTGCGCAGCTGGCGCTGCCACGTCGTCGCTCTCGACCAGAAAGACGAGGTCGCCGGCTGCTTCCGGCGGTTCGTCGGTGTCGAGGTCCAGATCCACCTCGACCGCCAGCGCCTCGCCCTCTTCGAGCGGCAACTCGACCTCGGGAGTCGTCTCCAGATCGATCGGCTCGAGCACCTCGAGTCCGGCGGTCGGAGTGAGGGCGATTTCGTCGAGGGACTCCACCTCGGAATCCCCGCTGGCTGCGGCCAATGCCTCGTCCAGCTCGACGCTCGGATACGAATCGATATCGAGCGGGTCGGCGTCCTCCCCTTCGAGATCGAGCGGCTCACCCACCTCGAAGGCCGATTCGGTCACGAACTCGACCGAAGCCCCGATCTCGGTATCAACCGGGTCGAGACCGGTGTACTCGAAGCCGTCGACGCGGTCGGTATCCTGGCGCCAGGGCTCTTCGGGCTCCTGCTCCTGGTGGATGACTTCGAGTCCCTCGACCGGACTGACGTAGCCCGTGTCCCGTGCCTGGCCGCCCTCCAGATCCAGAAAGACCAGCCCGGAGGCGGCGTCCACGCGGCGCGCGGCATCGGTGTCGACCGCGACCTCTCCGTCGCCCGCGTCGTCCTCGTCCGGGGTGTCCTGGCGTTCCAGCTCACGAATCAGCTGGTCGAACGGCTCCCGCATCGACGGATCGAACGAGCCGCCTCGCAGCAACTCCACCAGCATGGCCCGGATATCAGGATTCTCGGCGCACTGCCCGACGAAGATCCTGACGGCGTCGACGGCCTCAGCGGGGTGATGCAGCGCCGTCATCCGTTCGATGTATTCGGTCAGATTCTTCCGCGCATCGCCGACGAAGTTCTTGCGGGCGTTGAGCTGAGCCAGGCGGAGGTAGGTTGCGGTGCGGCCCGGATTGACACGCAGGATCTTACTGCAGAGCGCGATGGCGTTGTTGAAGAAACCCTGCTCGGTGTAGAGATCGGAGGCCTGCTCGTAGGCCCGGATGGCCGCGCTGGTGTCGTTGACCCGCATCTCGAGATCGCCGATGCGATTGTACAGCGACGGGTCCAGGACTCCCTCGCCCGACTCTTCGAATTCGCGCAATGCCTTCTTGTAAACGTCAATGGCTTGGCGCCACTGGCCGTTTTGCTCGTACTTCCGCGCGGATTCTTTGAGCTTATCGAGATTCATCCGGCTCGCGGGTGAGGGGCACCAAGCGAAGCAACACCTTGCCAGCGCTTAAGATAGGCCATCGGGAAGGACCGGGGCAAGGCACCGCCAATCCGAGCCGTCCGGGAGCCGGGGCGGTCGATCCCTTTCACGATCGGCATGGAACGGGCCGGACTTGACCACCCCGGCCGGCCGGTCCGCTCGCCCCGCCCCGAGTGCTCAGGGCTGAATCGAGCTCTGGCGGTAGTCGAACTTGAGATCGGGCAGGTCGATCAGGGTGATCAGGAACGAGAACGAGAAGTTCCCGTTGGGCGACCGGAGGAACGAGAAGGTGGCCCGCCAGTCGTGGAGATCGCGGGTCAGATTGACCTGCTGCGCCTCGAAGGTCCGATTGGTCACGTCGTACTGCGTGTTCCAACTCACCTGCCAGAACTGCGTCGGCGCAAAGCTCGTGTTGAGCGACAGATTGCTGCGGCTCGGCACCTCCGCCACCCCCGGAATCGGACGAGTCCGGTTCAAGGTGTAGTTGACGCTGGCGTTGAAGCCCCGCTGTCCGCGCACGAAGTTTTGGTTGCTGGTAAAGCCCGTCCCCCGCCGCATGTCATCCATCATGCCGAACTGCTGCTGCGGTTGCCCGGGCACCGTGGTGGGCGCCCCGGGAACGGACGCCTGGCGCTGCTGCTGCTCCGGCGGATCGTCGTCCGAAACCAAGCCAAGCAAGCGACCGATCGACCGGAAAGTGCCGTCGGTCAGCGAGAAGCTGGCGGTCACCCCCGACAGATACGGGCTGAATCGCGCGGTGCTGCTGTCGAACGCCCCTACCCGGCCCGTCGCGGGATCGAACGCCCCGGCAAAGAGATCGTGCGTCATCGACAGGTTGAGCCCCGGCACCAGATCGCTCATGATCGAGTTGCTCAGCGTCGGCGACGACCAGCCGGTCCGGCCCGGCAACTTGGCCTTCTCGAGATCGTAGGCGAGACCGCTGGTGCTGATGCTCAGCAGGCGGATCTTCCGGACGCGCGTATCGGTCGTGTCACCCGCCGGCCGCTTGGTCTTGGCCTCGAAATTCTGGTTCAGCGTCAGGCTGATCGACTGGGTCGGGATGCTGCGCAGCACCAGCGGCTGCCCGACCGGCGTGATGGCGCGGGCAAACTCGATCGGGATGTCCGCCGCCGGGCTATAGTTGTAGCTGATCGACGGCGACACGGTGTGACGAATTCGGTCCAACGGCCCGATGCCCGGGAAAAATCCGTAGAACGTCGGCGCGGCCGACAGACCGAACTGGAACCGTTTGCCCTGGCGGACGTACTCGCCCGCCGTGCGCGCATTGCGCACCGCGAACGGCGCCTGAGACGTCGTGTTGGTGATCCCCAGCGTCGGCGTGATCTTCCACGAGGTGCGGAAGAGAATCGGCAAGTTGATCCCGGTGTTCCAATCGAACTCGCTGCCGTACCCACCGGAGCGCACCCGGCGGATGGTGACCGAGTCGGTCGGGTCTTCTGTACTCTCATTCGGAACCGTGATCAGTTCCTCACGAAGCCCGGTCGAGTCGCTGTCGATCAGACTGACGCTGTTGGTCCACTGAAAGCTGCCGATGCGGAGCGGCGTGTTCATACTGAACCGGCTCAATCGGCTCCCGCCGGTTACTGCCAGCGTATCGACGATTCCGCCGGGTCCCCGCGGCACGAGCACCGACGGCATCGGCTGCTTGAAGGCGAGGTCGTTGGTGAAATTGATGTCCGGCGACCAGGTTACCGCCGAGCCGAAGTCGATCGGCTTGGGCGACAGCGTTAGGCTGGGCGCCGTCATCCGGCCGCTGCCGTCCGTGACATTCTGTGTTCGGGTACCACCGAGTGCCATGTTGCCCCAACTGAACTGGCGATTCAGGTTGGCGGAACTTCGGATCTGCTGGGTGGTCATCCGCGGATCGATCGAGTTCCGCCGGATGATCGACGAGTTGGTCGAGTAGTCGAGACTGACGTTCAGTTTGGTCGTGACACTGAAGGTCTGGTTGTGATTCCAGACGACACGCGTGTTGGTCGAGCCGCCGATTTCCTGCGCCCGGGAAAAGCTCACCGCGCCGCGCATGAACTGATCGATCCAGCGATACTGCCCTTCGACACCGAACTCGATGTACCGATTCGAGTACCAGTCGAAGCGGGCGAGTAGGTCAACCTTTTCGCTCGCCGCCCAATAGTATCCGAGGTTCTTCACCGTGCGGTTGTAGTTGCGACTCGGGCGCACGATATCGTTGAAGCCGAGTTCGGGAATCAGAATCCCCGAGCGACGGCCCCGCTTGGTGTCCTGAAAGAGAAACGGCACCCAGGCAATCGGCACATCGCGGATGTAGAGCACGGCTGGACGCGCCACCATGGTCGAGCCTCCGACCCAGCGCAGTTCCTTGGATCGGAAGTGATAGTGCGAATCGGGCAGATCGCAGCTGGTGATTTCGCGCGCGCTGGCAAAGACGCGCCTGGCGGTCGAGTCCATCGCGATGTGACCGCTGACGATCCAGTTGGCTCCCTGTTGCGGGAAGCTGGTCCGGCCGTCCTGTACCAGTCCGCGCTCGATACAGGTGTTGTACAACACGGTGCGACCGACCACCACGGTACCCTGCTGGAAGAGATGCGGCTCGCCCTGCGCCTCGAAACGGCAATCGCCCTCGCGGTAGAAGATGCGATCCGCCTCGAGCACTGCGTCGGTGCGCTCGGTCATCGCGTTGCCGCCCAGCTGAACCGCCTTGTCCCGCGGGCTGACCTGCGCCGTGTCCGCCCGGTACCGGGTAATCTCGTATCCCTCGAGTTCCTGCAGGTCGAGCAACAGCGAATCCGCCGCCGGAAACGACCGCTTCGGCGCCGACGGGAGTCCCATGCGCTTGGCGGCGGCCGAGTCGCCTGCCTGCCGCCGGGTAGTGTCCTGGGCCTGTCGGGGCGGAGGTGGAGGCGGTTGCTGCGCTTCCAACGGCGCCGGCAGGAGGAACCAGACGAACATCGCGGCCGACGCCGCGGCGGCCGCCGCCCGGGTCCGCCGCTTGTGAACGATCCAGGCTCCGAGATAGCCGACCTCGTACAGCACGATCAACGGCGCCGTCATCAGCACCATCGAGAAGACATCCCCACCCGGTGACAGGATGGCCCCGCCGGCAAAGGAGAGCACGATCGCAAAGCGCCGGAACCGGCCCAGCATCGACGGTGTGACCACGCCGAGCACCGCCAGCATGATGATGAGCAGCGGTAACTCGGCCGAGAGCCCCATCGCCAGCACCACCTGCATCACGAAGGCAAAGTAGGAACGCCAGGTGATCAGCATCTCGAAGGTGCCAGGCCCCATGCCGAGCAGCACGCGCAGAGCCTGGGGCACGATGTAGATAAAGCTCAGGGTGGCCCCGGTGATGAAGAGCGCCACGCCGACGAACAGGGCCGGAACGATGGCCTTTTTTTCACGCGAGTAGAGGGCCGGCGACAGGAAGGCCCAGATTTGCCAGATGATGACGGGAGACGCGAGCACCAGCCCGACGATGAAGCCAAGTTTGAGCAGGATCATGAACTGCTCGGTCGGGCTCTGAATGACGAGATGGCGTCCCTCGAGCAGGGGAAGGATGGGGCGCTGCAGGATGTCGACCAGCTGAAAATGGTCGACTACCCATATGCCGATACCGATCGCGATGACCAGGGCGAGAACCGCCTTGAGCAATCGCGATCGGAGTTCCTCGAGATGATCGAGGAACGGCATTTCTCCACTGGACCGCGCCATCCAACCAACCCGGACCTAGGGTTTGAGGCTCTCGAGTCGCGCCCTGGCCAAGTCGGCATCTTCCGAACGAGGATACTCGGTCACCAGCCGCTGGTACGCCGCCCGAGCCTGGGCCGGCGATTTCTTTACCGTCTCGAGCACGTAACCGATCTTGTACAACGCGGTCGGTGAGCGCCGGGACTGGGGGAACTTCGCATGGAGCTGCTGGAACCGCGCAATAGCCGTATCCGGCAACTCGGCCTCGAACGATTCCGCCACCCAGTACATCGCATCCGGCACGTTCGGATGGGTCGGATACTGCTGCAGGAATTCGAGGAACGCCCGGCGGGCCACGCCCGGACTTCCCCGCTGATACTGCTGCAATGCGCCGACATACATCTGCTCGGCCGAGGCCGCGGGCGGCGGGGCCGCCGAATCGACCGGGCGGGTCGAATCTACCGGCCCCAGCGACTGCGCCTCGGCACGGGCATCCAGCTGCGCCTTGAGGAGCGACAGCTGCCGCTGACTCTGGCCCGACAACTCCTGAATCTGCAGCAGCTGACGCTGGACGTCGGTCAGGTCACTGCCTACCCGGGCCTCCAGCACCCGGATGGCCTGACGTGACGCGTTGAGTGAATCGATGGCCTGTTGCTGGAGGCGAATGATGCGCGCCAGCTCCGCAGCCCGCACCGAGTCCTGGCGCGCCGTCTCTGCGCGGAGCACCAGTACCTGCGTCTCGACCTGGCGCACTGAGCCTTTGGTGGCGCATCCCGCGGTCAGGCCGGCCGCGAGGGCCACCAGCAACAGTCGGTTCACCGCGGTCTCACCAGGCGGGCGCCGCCGCTCGTGATTTCGAACTCATCGCGACGATTCTGGGCCCAGGCGCCTTCGTTCGACGCCGGGTTGGCCGGCCGCTCTTCGCCGTACGAGATGATATCGATCCGGCTGCCGTCGATGCCGCGGGTCTCGAGGAACCGCTTGGCCGAGGTGGCGCGGCGGGTGCCGAGAACGAGGTTGTACTCGTCGGAGCCGCGCTCGTCGGCGTGTCCGGCAATCCGGATCCGCAACGACGGATTGGCTTGCAGAATCGCCGCCTTCTGCTCGAGCACCGGCCGATCCTCGGCCCGAATCTCATCTTTGTCGAGTTCGAAGTAGATCACCTGCTGCAGCAGGCGGGTTACTTCGGCATGCTCAGCAGCCGCTGCCGCATCACCGTCCGTTGCCGGCGGTGGCGGCGGAGGAGGCGTCGGCGCCGGGGTCGGGCTTGCGGGCGGGGGAGTCGGCGTCGGAATGACCTCGGGCTCCTTTTTACCGCAGGCAGCCGTGACCATGACACCGAGCGCCAGAGCGAAAGTCCGAATTCGCATGAGGTGTACCTCGGATAAAATTGGGTGAGTAGCCTCTAGCGTCCGCGACCGAGCGAACGCGACCACGACGGCAACCGAGCGACGCCTGGGGTCATGATCTGCCGAACCCGCGCCGTCTCCAGATCGAGGACATGAAGTTGCCCCCGCCCGGTTCGGTTGGAGATGAATACGACATGACGACCATCCGGCGCGAAACTGGGATCTTCATTCCGTCCAGACGACGTCTGCTGCTTCAACTGCCGGCTCCCCATATCGTACGTGACGATCTGCGGCGCCCCCTGATATTCTCGATGGAACACGATCGTTGTCCCATCGACGGACCAATCAGGAGCAAAACTTCCGCCAGAACCGTAGTCGAACGGAATCAGGAGCTCCTGATTCGTACCATCAGCCGCCATGCCATATATCTGTGGCGAACCGGCTCGATTGGAGACGAACGCGACCCGCCGACCGTCGGGAGAATAGACAGGCGAGAGGTTTTCTGCAAACCGAACGGCAGTAATCCGTTCCGCGCAGCAGAGATCGGCAACGTTGACCGTGTAGAGGTTGGCCGCCTGCTCCGTAATTTTGGAGAAAACGAGGCGGCGCCCATCGGATGAAAATGACGGCGTGATGTTCTGGCCCGAGGTCGTCGTCGGCACCACCACGCGGGTTCCCGTAGAAGTGGACTGCAGAATCAGCGTACCCGGCCCTTCCCCACCAATCTGGGTATAGGCGAACCGACTCCCATCCGGCGACCAGACGGGCGAGATCGCGAGCACGTTGGCAGGACTCATCGGCGCGAGCCCATACCCGTCGCTGTCGATCCGATAGATCCGCTTGTCGTTGTTGTTGACGAACAGGATCCGCGTGGCCGCGATCCCGGTCTTCCCCGTGGTCACATTCACGATTTCGTCGGAAACCCGATGCACCGCCATCCGCGCTTCCCCGACCCCCGAGGCGTCGAGGGGGTGAGTCATCTCGTGCCGGACCGACTCCGTGCCCAGATCGTGAATCTTGATCGTAACATTTCCACCTACGCCGGTGACTTCGACTGCGAGCCCGGCCTTCAACGATCGATATAATGGATAGTTGATCGTCGTGAGCACCTGGTCGGTGACCGGACCCACAGCCGGCAGCGTGATCACGTCGAACAGATCACTGTAGTCGAGATCCCGAGCAATGATTGCCCTGATCGAATCCAGTGCCGGTGTCGTCGGCAGCACGACCAGACCAGCTCGCGTACCCGGGTCGTAGACCCCGCGCACCCGCACCGTATCCTGCGCCCAGAGGGAGTTCACTCCGAGCGTGACCATCATCAGAAGCAACCAACGCCGCATCACCGCCTCCTCGGCGTGAAGGAAAACGCCACCTGCAGTATGTCGGATCCCCACCCTGCTGGCAGCGGACCAAACGCCCGGTCTTCAGCCGCCTGCTCGACGGCCCCCTGCGCTTCCAAATCAAAGGTGTAATTGCGCGACGACCGGAGCACTCGGATATCCTTGACCGAGCCGTCCCGCATTACCGTAAAACTGATCTCCGCCTCGAGCGCCCCGGCCCCGACCGGCCGCGCCCAGCGACGCAATATTTCATTGACGATCCGGTTGAGATAGTCCGGATACGGAAAGGCGACACCCTGGACCCGGACGTTGTCCACGTCGGTACCGGTGCTCGGCGTGGCCCCCGGGACCGGCTGATTCTGGGTCCGTGTCGGCGGAGCCGGCGTGGCCTTCGGGTCGACCGTCGGCGGCGGCGTCCGCTGCGGAGTGCGGCGCGGCACCGGTGAGGGAGCCGGCGACACCTTGGGCGGCGCCGGCGGCGGCGGTGGCACCGAGGGCGGCACCACCCGCGCGGTCGACGTGGTCGGCGCAGGCGCCGCGACCAGGTTCACGGAGTAGACGATCGGCGCCGGACCACTGGACCCGCGCGACGAGATCAACAGCACCGCGACCAGCAGCGCGTGCACGGCAAGCGTCCCCCCCACCCCGGCCAGGACCCCTTCCCGAGACCACCCCGTCGCGCGCCGAAAGATCATCGTCGGATGTCTTCCTCTTCAGTTACCAACCCGGCGGAGGTGATCCCCGCCTGGTGCAGCGCGGCAATCACCCGCACCACGTTGCCGTACGGCGTCGCCCGATCGCCCCGGACATAGACGCCGGACGCATTCCGCTGATCCATCAACCGGCGGACCGTGGCCTGCAACTCGGCCGCCGACACCGGGATGTCATCGACGAAGACCTGCCCGTTGCGATCGACCGTGATGACCACGCCATCCTTGGCCGCCAACGGGGTCGCCGAGGCCTGAGGCAACTGGACGTCGACCCCGCCCATCATGATGGGCGCCGTAATCATGAAGATGATGAGCAACACGAGCGCCACGTCGACCAGCGGCGTCATGTTGACTTCGGTATTGACCGCGAGGCGTTTGCGCCCGACGCTGGCTCCGCTGATCCCGCCCGCCATCGGCTACAACCACCCTTCCCGCGCCATCCAGCCGACCAGGCCGTTGGCAAACCCTTCGAGCTCGGACTCGAACTGCGAAATCCGATTGGCGAAATAGTTGTACGCCATCAGCGCGGGGATGGCGGCCCCGATGCCGCCCGCGGTCGCAATCAGCGCGTCAGCAATACCCGGCGCCACGGCGGCAATGTTCCCGCTTCCCTTGGAACCCAGGCCCACGAAGGTGTGCATCACGCCGAGCACCGTACCAAGCAGACCCAGGAGGGGACTGACCGTGCCGACCGTCGCCAGCGACGAGACGCTTCGCGTCGCGGCATCCCGCTCGGTCCCGACCTCCTTGGCCAGCATCATCTTGAACGCATCGAGCTGGGTCGGCGTGAGCCCGACCTTTTCGGTCGGCCCTTCCCGCGTGAAGCCTGGCACCAGTTCGCCGTAGAAATTCATGGCCTCGCGAAACAGGCGGTTGAAGGGCGACGGCGGCAGCTTCATCACGACGCGATAGGCGTCGGGCAGCTTGGGCGCTCCCTCGATCGCCGTGAAGAACCGGTCGGCCTGTTTTCGGATTTTACGGAACTGCCACCATTTCACTCCCATCACGAACCAGGAGTAGAGGGAGAGGATGGCAATGACGGCGAGCACGACCAGCGTAATCGGCGTGGCGATCGCGAGCAGTTCTCGCACGGACCCTGGAGCGACGTCGGACCCTTGGATGGCGAAAAGCATCCACTCTCCTCAATTGAAGGCTCTTACCGCGGTCCCTGTCGGGGAAACCGCGGCCGTCCCGAGCACCTGGCGAGGGGAGACGCCCAAGGCTCATCGACGTTGACAGACAACAAGATAAAAGCACACGGGGCCGTTATGGACGGCCCCGCGCGATTCAATCTGCTGCTGTCGGTCGATCGGTCAGGTTGGCAGCTTGCCGACCTGCTTGATGGGGGTGCCCGGCGGGACATCCGGCGAGATCACGTTGACGATCCGGACCGTCGCGCTCCGCTCGCGGACGTGGACGACCTGAACCACGGCCATCAGCTCATCGATGGTCCCGGCATCGCCGTTTCGGGCGTCGGGGGCTCGGCGGATCTCGAAGAGGTCGCCGCGCGCAACACCATCCCGGCTGCCCCGGTCGATGAAGAGGAACTGCTGGGGCTGGGCGAGCTCACGCAGTTCGCGGCGCGCCAGGACCGTCCCGGTCACTCCATCGGCCACCGGCTGGGCCCGGCTGCTGCCGCCATCCGTAAACGGCTCGACCGGCAGGAGGAGCTGCTCGTTCCGAATCGGTCCGTACACTGCCACCACGGTGCCGATCAACTGCGCCCCGGTTTCTTCGGTGATACGGACCATGCCCGTCGGCAACACGATCTGGCCGAACCCGGCCGGCCCGGGCTGCAACTGCACCACGAGCAGCGAGTCGCCAACCCGGTAGGTGGCGCCCTCAGGAGCCCGAACCGCCACCGTGGTATGCAGCGTGGCCGAGGTCCGATTGGTCATGTTGCGAATCTGCGGCGGCGTGACGGTGCCGAGCAGCGTGCCGTAGGGCAACGCGGCATCTTCGGTCAGAAAGCCGGCCGAATGGAACTCCCCCGACCGCAAGGCGCGGTACGGCTGGTCCCGGTAGGTCCGAAGCGCGGAGGTCGCATCGACCGCGCGGCGCCGACGGAAGGTCGTATCCTGCTGGGCTTCGGTCGGCTCGCTCGGAAAGACCACGACGCCGCGGGCAGGACGCTGCGGAGTCGGAAGCTTGACATCCGGAGCTGCCGCGGGCGTGTCCACTGCAGGCGCCGGTTCGGCGGGACGTGCCGTCTCGCCTTCGAACGGCATTCGCAGCACCTGGCCCGGTTCGATCCGATTCGGATTGCCGAGCACATCGCGATTCAGCTCGTAGATCCGGCTCCACTGGTGGTGGTCGCCCAGCAGCTGCCGGGCAATCGAGAACAGGGTGTCGCCCGGCCGGACCGTGTAGGTCGCGGACGGACGGCTGGCCGCCTGGGATACCGCGGCCGAAAACGGAACGGCCGCGGCGCCCAGCAGAACCAGGCTTGCGAACAACTTAGAACGGCAAATCATCTTCCTCGGCATCGAGCGCCTCCGGGAAATCATCAAACGACTCCTTCTTGCCCGCCGCCGGAGCCGCAGCGCTGGCCCGGGCCGGGGAGAAGGACTCGCCGTCGGGACCACCCCGACCGGAGAGCAGGATCAGTTCGCGGGCAGTGATCTCGGTGGTGTACCGAGTCTGCCCCTCCTTGTCCTGCCAGCTCCGGTACTCGATGGACCCTTCGACGTAGACTTTGTCGCCCTTCTTACAATACCGCTCGGCGATGTCAGCAAGGTTCGAGCCTTTGTTGTTCCAGAGCACCACCCGGTGCCACTCGGTCTTTTCCTGCATGTCGCCGCTCTGCCCCTTCCACCGGCGGCCCGTGGCCACCGACAAAGTGGCAACCCGGCCTCCGTTGGCGGTACTCCGGACCTCAGGATCCGAACCGAGATTCCCGATCAGGGTGACTTTGTTGAGACTGCGGCTCATGGCGAACTCTCCTAACGATTCAGGGCAGGACCACCGGGGACACCACCACGGTAGCGGCGTCACAAGTCATTACTGTTACCAAACTTACGCACAATGTATCAAATCAACACCATTTTGAGGTCGAGTCGCAAAACCAGGGCATGTTCACGTGGTTTGCGATAGTAATCCGCCCGAAATCCTATCGGGCGAAACCCCAGGCCACCATAGAGGCGCTTGGCGGCCTCGTTCGATTCCCTGACCTCGAGAAAGACGGACTCTGCCCCCGCCGATCGCACCGCTTCGAGTACCACTTCGAGCAGGCGCCGTCCCAACCCGGACCGCCGATCCTCCGGCACGACTGCAATGTTCAGAATCTCCGCCTCACCCGCAACGACTCGAGCAAAGACGTATCCTGCAAGGCGCATTTCCGGACCATCGTCGACGGCGACAAAGCCCCGAACTGTTTCGTTATCGAACAGCTCCGTGATCCCCGCCCGGCTCCAGGGGTCGGAGAAAGACCGCTTCTCCGCCCCGGCCAGGGCGTCGATATCAGCCGGGTCGGCCGGTCGAATCCGATAACGGTCGGCCATGGGCCTGCTCCCACTTTGCCTGGGCTTCGGCGGGCCGCCCGTACTCCGGCTCCCACTCCGACGGCGCGTCGATCAACCGGGCCCCGCCAGGAACCCCGACCAGATCGATCAGGGTCCGCGCATCGGGCTGCCCCTCCTCACCCGCCACCACTCGGCGGGCCAGACCCCACGAGGCCATTTCGGCTTCGGGAAGGTCGCCGACCAGGAGGTCCACCGTCCGATCCTGGAGGTGACCCCGCCCCGGGCTCGCCACTGATGGGGCGAATATGGTCTCGATTCCGTGATCCGTCACCCGATATCCCGCCGCATAGACCTCACCCCGGAGCGCCGATCCGACCCCGATCAGATCCACCCCCGGCTCCGCATGACGAGCCGCGCGCACCAGCAGGGTCGACGCGGTCCAGAACGGCAGCGATCGGACACGCCAGACCGCTTTGGCCCACGAGGCGGCGACCCGAAGACCGGTAAAGCTGCCGGGACCGTCGCTCACGGCAAGCGCCTCGACCTGATCCAGGCTCACCCCGATTTCGGCCAGCACCTCGTCGACCAACTGCGGTAACGCACCGGCATGCCGGCGCGCACCCCGCAACCCGCGCATGGCCTGCCGGCCCCGGGGCTGGCCCGCAGCAACCGAGAGACGATCCGTGGCCGCATCAAGCGCAAGCACGATCATGAGATGGAGATCCAGCGGTTGTCGGGATCGTCGGCATACTCGAGGCGAATCCGATGGCTCGGCTCCGGAATCCATCCGGCGGCCCGCTCGGGCCATTCGACCAGGAGCGCCTGCCCCTGCACCAGAGAATCCCAATCGATGTCCCGGCTCTCCTCCGGACGGGACAGCCGATAGCAATCGACATGATAGACCGGACCAAGCGGGCTCTCATATCGATGGACCAACCCGTAGGTCGGACTGGTCACCTCACCGACTACCCCGAGGCCCCGCACCAGGCTCTGCACCATCGTCGTCTTGCCGGCGCCCATTTCTCCCTCGAGCCAGACCACGCCATGGCGCGTCAGGTTGCGTCCGATCTGCTCACCCAGCGCGGCCAGTTGGGACTCGTTCACGAGGCGGCGCATCGGCCTAACGCCGCCCCCGCCGGGCCATCCGCCGAGGCTGGCCCGACCCCATGGAGGGCCGGGAGACGTTGCCCGTGTCCAGCGCCCGCAGTTCGTTGAGTTGGTCCCGGAGCATTGCCGCCAGCTCGAACTCGAGATTGGCCGCCGCTTCCCGCATCTGATGTTCGAGCGCCTGCATGGCCTTGGCGCGCGAGGCCGGATCGCGCAGGTCGGGCGCCACCGGCGCTTCCCGCTTGTCCTTGCCGGTCGGGCGCTCGGTCCGCGCATCCGCCACGTAGGTCGAGAGCCGCACTTCGTCGAACGACTTGGTGATCGACCGGGGCGTGACGCCGTGCTCGGCGTTGTACGCCAGCTGCCGCGCACGGCGGCGATCCATCTCGTCGAGCGCGCGCCGCATCGAGCCGGTCACCTTATCGGCGTACAGGATGCCGAGCCCGTTGAGATTGCGGGCGGCCCGGCCGACGGTCTGGATCAGCGAACGGTCGCTCCGCAGAAAGCCTTCCTGATCCGCGTCGAGAATCGCAACCAGCGACACCTCCGGCAGGTCGAGGCCCTCGCGCAGCAGGTTGATGCCCACCAGGACATCGAAATCACCCAACCGGAGCCCGCGAAGAATCTCCATCCGCTCGATGGCATCGATGTCGGAATGGAGATAGCGCACCCGGACACCGACCTGTTGCAGGTAGTCTGAGAGATCTTCGGCCATCCGCTTGGTGAGCGTGGTCACCAGGACGCGCTCGCGGAGGCGCACCCGCTCCCGGATCTCGCCCAGCAGATCGTCCACCTGGCCCCGGACCGGCCGGATCTCGACCCGCGGGTCGACCAGGAAGGTGGGCCGGATGATCTGCTCGACGACCTGCCCTTCCGACAAGCCCAACTCGAATTCTCCGGGCGTGGCAGAGACCGACAGCATCTGCGGAGCGAGCGCCATGAACTCGTCGAAATGCAGCGGGCGGTTATCGAGCGCCGAGGGTAGCCGGAAGCCGTATTCGACGAGGGTCTGCTTGCGGGCGCGGTCGCCGTTGAACATCCCGCCGATCTGCGGCAGGCTGACGTGGGACTCGTCGACCACCACCAGGAAGTCCGCCGGGAAGTAGTCGATCAGACAGGCTGGCCGCTCGCCCGCCTGGCGCCCCGAAATCAGCCGCGAGTAATTCTCGATGCCCGGGCAGGTACCGATCTCGAGCAGCATGTCGATGTCGAAATTGGTGCGCGACTCGAGCCGCTGCGCCTCCAGCAACTTCCCCGCCACCCGCAGCTCCATCAGGCGCTCCGCCAGCTCCGCACGAATCAACCCCACGGCCCGTTCGATGGCTGGCCGCTCGGTCACGAAGTGCTTGGCGGGAAAGATGGCGCAATGCTCCAGCTGGGCGATGGTCTTACCGGAGACCGGATGGATCTTGGTGATCCGCTCGATCACGTCGCCCCAGAGCTCGACCCGTACCGCCTGCTCCGCATAGGCGGGGAAGATTTCCACCGTGTCGCCCCGGACCCGGAACGATCCGGGATCGAACGAGACGTCGTTCCGGTGATACTGGATGGCCACCAGGTCGGACAGGATGGCATCCCGCCCCCGCTCCTGACCGACCCGGAGATTGAACATCATGCTCCGGTAGGTGGCCGGATCGCCCAAGCCGTAGATGGCGCTGACCGTGGCGACGATGACCACGTCCTCGCGCTCCATCAGACTCGAGGTGGCCCGGAGCCGGAGCGACTCGATGTCCTCGTTGATCGAGGCGTCCTTTTCGATGTAGAGGTCGCTCGAGGGGACGTACGCTTCGGGCTGGTAATAGTCGTAATACGAGACGAAGTACTCGACCGCGTTGTTGGGCAGGAACTGCTTCAGTTCCCCGTACAACTGCGCCGCCAGCGTCTTGTTGTGCGAGAGCACCAGCGTCGGCTTGCCGTAGTTGGCAATCGTGTGCGCCAGCGTCAGCGTCTTGCCCGATCCGGTCACGCCGAGCAGGGTCTGGTACTTCTGCCCGGCCTGAAGCCCTGCCGTCAGGGCATCGATGGCGGCGGGCTGGTCGCCTGCGGGGAGAAACGGCGCAATGACTTCAAACGGCGGGCTCGACATGGGGTACCCAATATAACACGGGTATCGGTTTTTGTTCGGCCCTCTACGGCGCCTTGGCTTTGCTCGCCGTTTCGACCCAGCCCCACCGCTCGGCCGTGACCGGCATGACCGAAAGCCGGGCCTGGCGAACCAGTTCCCAGTCCGCGTACCGGGGGTCGGCCTTGACCTCGGCGAGCGTCACCGGCCGAGCCAGCTTCCGAACTGGTTCCAGATCGATCACGACCATCCGGGGATCGCTCCCCTTCGGGTCGGGATAGGCCGCCTTGGTCACTTTCGCGATGCCGACGATCTGCTTCTCGTCACCCGTGTGATAGATGAAACAGAGGTCTCCCGCCGCCATGGCGCGCATGTTCCTGAGGGCCACCGCATTGGCCACGCCGTCCCAGACGGCGCGCCCCTCGCGTTCGAGGTCCGCATACGAGTATGTCGACGGTTCGGTCTTGAGCAACCAACGATTGGCCACGGCAACCCCTGTGGTTCGGTTCGAGTACACCCGCGTGCGCCGCTGACGGCGCCGATCCCCGCTTTACCTCACCGCCCTCCTGCCCGGCAACCGGTCAGTGGGTCGTCACTTCGCGCCGGTCGACGGACACGACCCCCTTCACGCGCCGGATCACCCGCAGCACCTTCGCAAGGTGCGCAAGGTTGTCGACTTCGATGAAGATGGTACCGAAGGCCGACCCGTCCTTGGTGTGCAGGTCGGCCCGGCGAATATTGGTGCCCGACGCGCTCACCGCCTGGAGAATGTCGGCATAGAGTCCCCGCCGGTCTTCCGCGTTCAGCACCAGCCGGACTGCAAAGGATTCTCCCTCCTGCTCCTGCCAGTCGATCTCGACCCGGCGGTCGCCCTCCTGGATCGACAGCAGGTTGGGACAATCGGCCCGGTGAATCGAGATGCCCCGCCCTTGAGTCACATAGCCGACCACCGTGTCGCCAGGCACCGGCTGGCAACACTGAGCGTATCGGACCAGCAGGCCGTCGACCCCCTGAATCTTGATGCCGCGGCCGAGCCTGATCCGGTTGAGCATCCGGCCAAAGACGGTCGGCTTGGGCTCGCGCAGGTCTTCTTCGGTCAGATCGGGATAGAGTGCCCGCATCACCGCCCCGATGGCCAGGTCGCCCCGTCCGATGGCGGCCTCGAGCGCGCGGGTATCCGCCAGACTGACCGACTTGGCTGCCCGTTCGATCGTGGCCGAATCGGGCGGATCGAGCCGGCGACGCTTGAGCTCACGGTTCAGGATATCCCGACCCAGCGTGATGCTCATCGTCTCTTCTTCGTGCCGGACCCAGGACTTGATTCGCTGACGGGCCCGGGCGGTTCTGACGTGATTGAGCCAGTCGCGACTCGGCTTCGCGTTCGGCGAGGTCAGAATCTCGACCGTGTCGCCGTTCTTGAGTTCGCGATGCAACGGCGCGATGCGGCCGTTGATCTTGGCTCCCTGGCAGCGCAACCCGACCTGGCTGTGGACATGAAAGGCAAAGTCGATCGCCGTCGCCCCCTTGGGGAGCTGCTTGACGTCGCCCTCCGGCGTGAACACGAAGATCTCGTCCTGATAGAGGTCGAGCTTGAGGAACTCGAGGAACTCCTCCTGCCCGTGCGCATCCTGCTGCAACTCCAGCAGCTGACGAAACCATTCGAAGTGCTGATCGAGTTCGTCACGGCCGCCCCGATCCGCTTTGTAGAGCCAGTGGGCCGCGATGCCGAACTCCGCCGTCCGATGCATCTCGGGCGTACGAATCTGCACTTCGTAGAGCTGCCCGTTCGGCCCGAAGATGGTGGTGTGCAGCGACTGATAGCCGTTCGACTTGGGCGACGCGATGTAGTCTTTGATCCGCTCCTGAATCGGCGTCCAAGTGTGGTGGATGATGCCCAGGACGTGATAGCAGGCCGGCACCGAATCGACCAGGATCCGGAGCGCCATCATGTCGTAGACCTGCTCGAACGGCATCCCGCGCTTGCGCATCTTCTGGTAGATCGACCAGAGATGCTTGGGCCGGCCGGTCACCTCGGCCGTCAGCCCGGCACGCACCAGTTCTTCCTCCAGCGGCTTGCGCAGCGCCTCGATCATCTCTTCCCGCTCGGCGCGCTTCGCCGCCACTTGCCGCGCAAGACCGACATATTCCTCGGGCTCCAGGAACTTGAACGCCAGGTCTTCCAGCTCGGCCTTGACCTTGGCCATGCCGAAGCGGTGCGACAGCGGCGCGTAGATCTCCCGGGTCTCGAGCGCAATCCGCTCCCGCCGCTCCGGCGGGAGGTGCTCCAGAGTGCGCATGTTGTGGAGCCGGTCGGCCAGCTTGATGATGATGACCCGGGCATCCTTGGCAATCGAGAGCAGCAGCTTACGATAGTTCTCGACCTGCTCTTCGGCCCGCGAGCGGAAGGTCAGATGGGAAATCTTGGTGAGACCATCGACCAGCCCGGCCACTTCCGGTCCGAACTCGGTCGCGATGTCCGCCACCGTGACTTCCGAGTCCTCGACCACATCGTGGAGCAGCGCGGCAGCAATCGAGGTGGTGTCCAGCAGCTGGCTGACCAGAATCGTGGCCACCGCGATGCTGTGCGAGACGAAGTCCTCGCCCGACATGCGTTTCTGGCCGCGATGGGCCGACGCACTGAACTGGAGGGCGCGATCGATCAGCCCGAGATCGAGACGATCTGCGTGGCGCTCGAGTGCCGCCCTGAAATCGGTACTCCCACCTGCTACTGCTTCGGTCACAACAATCCTTGCGTCGCGAAACTGACCCACCGGTCTCCACCAACGATCACATGGTCGAGCACCGGAATGCCGACGATAGCCCCTGCCGCCACCAGCTGACCGGTGACCGCCCGATCCTCGGGCGACGGGGTCGGATCGCCACTCGGATGGTTGTGTACCACGATGATCCCCGCCGCCGCCTCGGCAATAGCCGGGCGGAAGACCTCGCGAGGGTGCACCAGGGCGCCGGTCAGCACCCCGCGGGACACCAGGACATCCCGGAGCACGTCCCGCTGGGCCGACAGGGCCAGGACGTGGAACTCCTCGACCTCCAGATCCCGCAGCCGGTCGCCGATCAGCCTGGCGACATCCTCCGGCGACCGGATCCGCGGCCGGAGCGGGCGTTCCTCCCGGACCAGCCGCCGACCCAGCTCGAGCGCCGCCGACAGTCGCGCCGCCTTGGCCACCCCCACTCCGGCCACCCGACGCAACTCCGCGTCGGGGGTCTGGGCCAGACGCCGCAGCGAACCGCCCACGGACCGATGGACGGCCTGGGCCACCACAACCACATCGGCACCGACTTGACCGGTACCTATCAGAATCGCAAGCAACTCGACAGTCGTCAATGCGGCTGGTCCATTACGGATCAGCCGTTCGCGCGGGAGATCGCCAGGATGGGCGTCAGAGGGCGGCAGCAGCACCCCGACAAGATGGGGCGGCCGGGCAGAATCCGATAACCGAAAAGCGACAATTATCAGCCGAGATGACCCGGCCCCGCCGGGTCACCTCGAAGATCCGTCACGCCCCGTGGCACTTCTTGTATTTCTTGCCCGAACCGCAGGGGCACGGATCGTTCCGCCCCACCACCGGCACGTTCCCGGTCGGCCCGCCGATCCGGCCGATATTGCTCTGCACCACCGGCGCGGCGGACGGAGGAAGCGGCCCGGACGAGGTCCGCGCCGACCCCGCGAAGAGATCGTCCGTCGACGGCTCACGCGGCGGCGGAGGCGGCAACGGCGCCTGCCTCGGCGGCGGCGGCGCGTCGGCCGTGACCTGCACCTTCAAGTACCGGTCGGCAAATGAAGCGCGAAGATCCCGAATCAGATCTTCGAACATTTCGAAGGCTTCCTTCTTGTACTCGACCAGCGGATCCTTCTGACCATAGGCGCGGTACTGAATCGCGTTGCGCAGCTGGTCGAGATCGTAGAGATGGTCCTTCCACTTCTCGTCGATCACGCCGAGCATCACCTGCGAGAGCACCTGCTGGTCGACATCCGCAATCCCGATCGCGGCGCCGAACTCCTTCAGGTAGTCGACCTTCCGCTGGAAACTGGCCTCACCCTCGGCCAGGACCGCTTCCAGTATCGCTTCGCGCGTCGATGTCGCCTTGGTATCGGCCAGCGCATCGACCGACACCAGATACTGCATCGTGAGCGCCGTCTTGAGTCCCTCGCGATCCCACTTCTCGGGATCTTCTTCGCCTTCGTTGAGGAACTTGGTCACGGCATGCTCGAGCGCGCCTGCAATCATCCGGCGCGCTTCGGCCTTGAGTTCCTCGCCCTTTTCGAGCGCAAACAGCCGCAGCGAGTAAACCACCTCGCGCTGCTGGTTCATCACGTCATCGTACTCGAGCAGGCGTTTCCGCTGCTGAAAGTTCTGCAGCTCGACCCGCTTCTGCGCCGACTCGATGGCCGCCGTGACCAGCCGGCCAGTAATGACCTCGCCTTCTTCGGCACCGGTCTTGTCCATGTACCGCGCAATGCGGTCGGTACCGAACAGCCGCATCAGGTCGTCTTCGAGCGACAGAAAGAAGAGCGAAGCGCCTGGATCACCTTGGCGCCCGGAGCGTCCGCGCAGCTGCCGATCGATCCGGCGCGACTCGTGCCGCTCGGTGCCGACGATCTGCAGGCCGGCCTCGTCCGATTCGAGGTTGAGCTCTTTGCTCAGTTTGATGTCGGTACCGCGGCCGGCCATGTTAGTGGCGATCGTAATCGCCCCGACCTGCCCCGCCTGTGCCACGATCTCGGCTTCGCGTTCGTGATACTTGGCGTTGAGGACTTCGTGCCGCAGCCCCCGGCGCTTGAGCATCTTGCTCAGCGTCTCGGAGACGTCGACCGTCGTGGTACCGATCAGGACCGGAAGACCGAGCCCGTGGAGCCGCTCCACCTCATCGGTGACCGCGTTGTACTTCTCGCGGCGCGTCTTGTAGATCCGGTCCGGAGCGTCCTTGCGGCGGATCGGCCGGTTGGTCGGCACGACCAGCACCTCGAGCCCGTAGATCGAATAGAACTCCGACTCTTCCGTCTCGGCCGTACCGGTCATACCGGCCAGCTTGTCGTACATCCGGAAGTAGTTCTGAATCGTGATCGTAGCCAGGGTCTGCGTCTCGCCCTTGACCTGCACCCGCTCCTTGGCCTCCACCGCCTGGTGCAACCCGTCGGACCACCGGCGTCCCGCCAGCACACGACCCGTGAACTCGTCGACGATTAGAACCTGATTGTCCTGGACGATGTACTCCACGTCTTTTTCGTAGAGCGAGTGCGCCTGGAGCAGCTTGTGGATGATGTGCAGCGTCTCGCTCTTCCGGGCATACGCCATCTCCACTTCCTGGCGCCGTGCCCGCCGTTCGGCCGGATCCATCGACTGATCCCGTTCGATCAGATGGATCTCTTCCGAAATATCCGGCACCACGAACAGCATCGGATCGTCCGGTGAGAGTGTCGCAGTGCCCTGATCGGTCAGGTGGACCGAATGCCCCTTCTCGTCGAGCACGTAGTAGAGCACGTCGTCGATGTCGCGCATTGCCTGCTGCTTGGTCGGCAGCTTGCGATCGGCCAGGTGACGCAGCTCGGCCTGTTGCACCAGCTGCTTGACGCCCGGCTCGTTATAGAGCTTGAGCAGGCGCTTGTTCTTGGGCATGCCCAGCTGCGCCTGATAGAGCTTGACGGCAGCGTCCTGCCGCATCTTTTCATCGGCCAGCAGCGCTTCGCCCTCCGCTACCAGCTGATTGACGACCGACGTCTGGCGCCGGACCAGATCCGCCACCCGGTCGTTGAAGAGACCGTAGCTGTCGTCGCCGTCGTTCCCAACCGGCCCGGAAATGATGAGCGGGGTCCGGGCTTCGTCGATCAGGATCGAGTCGACCTCGTCGACGATGGCGAAAGCATGGTCACGCTGGACGCGTTGCTCCAGCGAAAACACCATGTTGTCGCGCAGATAGTCGAAGCCGAATTCGTTGTTGGTCCCGTAGGTGATGTCCGACAGGTACGCTGCCCGGCGTGCCGGCGACTGCGGTTCCGTATCGTCGAGACAGCCGACCGTGAGACCCAGGTAGCCGAACAGGTGGCCCATCCACTGGGAGTCGCGTCGAGCCAGGTAGTTGTTGACGGTCACGAGGTGGGCCCCGCGTCCGGTCAGCGCATTCAGATAGAGCGGCAGCGTGGCCACCAGCGTCTTGCCCTCGCCGGTCGCCATTTCCGCGATCTTCCCGCGGTGAAGCGCTACGCCGCCCATCAGCTGCACGTCGTACGGCACCATGTCCCAGGTCAGTTCATGCCCGGTCACCATGACCTTCGTGCCCACCAGGCGACGCGCCGCCTCCCGGACCGTCGCGAATGCCTCGGGGAGGATCTCGTCCAGCACGGCCGCGACGTCCTTTTTATACTCCCCTTCGAGCCGATAGAACTCGCTCTCGAGACGTTCCCGCTCGACGGGATCCGCGCAGGCAAGTTTCTCGGCCCGAACCGCTTCGACCTGCTGCCGCAGTTCGCCGGTCTTCTCGGCCAGGATCTCGCGGAACCGCGCCGTCTGGCCGCGGACCTCGTCCTCAGAAAAGCCCGCGAGTCGCGCTTCGTGCGCATGAACCTGGGCGACCAGCGGTACCAGTTTCTTGGCGTCGCGCTGGTTCCGGGTGCCAAATACCTTGGTAAATACCGATTTCAACATCGTCAGTCCTGATACAAACCGTGCTGCGTGATGTACTCGGCCACCGCATCGGAGACCCAGTACCGAATCGACCGCCCCTGCCGCACCCGCTCGCGCACGGCGGTCGATGAAATGTCGATCCGCGGTACCGGAATGATCCGGTCCGCGATGCCCGCCGGCGGCAACTCGCCCGCCCGCGCAAAAACCACGATCTCCGCCATGGCCCGAATTTCTCCCGGGGACTTCCAGGCGGTAAAGGACGCCGCCGCATCGCCCCCGAGAAGTAAGCTAATGGCCGCGCCCGGAAAACGGCGGCGGAGGTCGTCCAACGTTTCGACCGTATAGGACGGCCCCGGACGGTCGATCTCGGCCCGGTCGACCGTGAACCCCGGCTGCCCGGCCGTGGCCAGCTCCACCATGCGGGCCCGATCCGCTCCCGACGCCCGGTGCTGGCCGATCTTGAGCGGCTGCTCACCGACCGGAATCCAACGAATCTCGTCCGCGCCAAGCAGCTCGAGCGCCACCTGCGCAATCACGAGGTGGCCGGTATGGATCGGATCGAACGACCCGCCCAGCACGGCAATGCGCACTAGAGCTGCCCGGTCGAGTCGGTCGCCACCGTGGCGGGACAGAGTTTGCGCGGCCCCTCGGGATCCGGATGGAACTGCACGATGTACTGGCAGGTTTCCTGGACATCCTCTTCGTACTTGAGCGCCCGGTAGGCCGCGACCAGCCGTTCCAGCGCCGCCGGTACCACCGACGAACGGGGATATCGCGCAATCAGATCGCGCAGCATCAGCACGGCCGAGTCGTACGCCTTGTACTTGATGTAGAAGACCGCGCTCAGATAATCCTTCTGCGCAAAGAGGTCCTGCAGCACCCGAATCTTGATCTCGGCCCGCTGCGAGGCGAGCGAGTTGGGATAGCGGCTCTGCACCTCGAGGTAGACCGCCAGCGCGGTCTGACCGTAGGTCGGGTCGAGTTCCGGCCGCTTCCAGAGTTGCGAATAGGCATCGCCGGCGCGGAGCAAGGCATCTGCCGCCAGCGAGTCATCCGGATGCTCGTCGGCCAGGCGCCGGAACTGGCGCACGGCGTCGAGCTGATTGCCGCGCGCCAGCTCGATTTCTCCCCGGTAGAACGCCATCCGGTTGATCCGCGCATCGGTCACCGGCATGACGCCATTGAGCTGCGAGAACAGCTGCGACGCCCGCCCCCACCGCCCCTGGTTGAAGGCCTGCTCCCCTTCCCGCCAGAGCGAATCCACAGCTTGCGGCGAGTTGGTCAGCACCGGCACCGGCGCGTCGTTTCGCTTTCCCTTGAACGGCCAGCACCCGGCGGACAAGACCACCGCCGCCATCAGGCCGATTCGAACCAGATTCATGCGTCACCCATCCGTAGGGGGCGGCGAACCGGCCCCGAGACTATTCAGCTTGGTCGTGGCAACCTGGCGCAGGCTGTCCGAGCCGGCCGGGGCCGCGAGTACCGCCTGGTACGCAACCGCCGCTCCCAGCGCGTCACCCTGCAACACCCGGGCATCGCCCAGGCCGATCTGCGCCACCAGGCCGCGCGCATTGGCCGACTGGGACCGCACCACCAGATCGAACCATCGCTCCGCCACAAAACCGTCTCCTGCAATCAGCGCATCCTGCCCCAGCAAAAGCGCACACTCAGCCAGGCCGTCCTGCCCCGCCGTCCGGAGCCGCGCATCGCCGGTCCGCCGCAGCAGGGTCTGGTAGCTCCGCGCCGCCGCTTCACACGCCACCGTCGATCGCTGCGCATCGGCATAGCGCAGCAAGAGCGCATCGATGCCTCGCGGTCCCTCGGCCATGGCCATGGCCGAGGGGAGCAGATGGAGCTCCGTCGCCGGATCGCCGCGCGACTCGACCGGGCCGAGCGCCAGCCGACCAAGCGGTCGGCTCGGCGCCACCTGCCGGAGTGCCAGGAGCGCTCGCCCCATGGTCGCGCCATCCCCCTGGCGCTCCGCCCCGGCCGCCGCCCGCTCGAGCCCGACGGCCGCCTCGACCGTCCGGGTCGGATCGTCGCGAACCAGCGCGGTGAACGCGTCGGTCGCGGCCGCAAAGTCGCTGGCATTGAGCGCCGCCACGCCCGCTTTGGCCCAGACCCGGCTGCGGGCCCCGCTCCGCTGCGCCGCCTGGTACTCGCTCAGCGCCCGCGCAAACTGTCCTTCGCGATAGGCATGGTCGCCCAACCGCTCATGGTCGGCCGCGGCGGCGCTGCACCCCAGCCCCGCCAGTACGAGCAGCAGCCACCCGCGCATCACGACACCAGCCGCCGCGCCATCGCAAGGTAGGCACCGATCCGCGCATTCTCGGGCCGCTGCATCAGGCACCGGGCCCAGATTTCCTGCGCACCTGTCGCGTCACCCGACAAGTAGTGCGCCAGGCCGAGCGCGGCCTGGGCATCGACGAACTTGGGCTGGACCGCGACGATCCGCTCCAGTTCTTCGCGCGCCTCGAGCGGCCGCCCGGCCTCGAGCAGGAGCCGCGACAGCCGGTAGCGCAGATCGTGGAAATGCGGACCAAGCCCCACCGCGCGCTGATACTCCCGGATGGCATCCGCCAACGCGCCGACCTCGGCGTAGGCATCGCCTACCGTGGCGTGCAGGTTGGCCAATCGCGACGCCACCGGGTTCGAAAAGCCGCTCGGTCCGGTTTGTCCCAGGGCCGCTGCGCGCTGAAACGAAGCATCCGCCTCACCCGATCGTCCCAACTCCACCAGGACGACGCCCCGATGCACCAGCGCATCGATGTACCGCGGATTGACGCCCAAGGCGCGATCGAAATCCTCGAGGGCCTTTTCCGGCTGGCCGAGCAACGACAAGCTGAGGCCACGAAGATGATACACGTCAGCGAAGCGACGCCCCGACTCGAGAATCTCATCGAGCAGATGGACCGCGCCGTAGTAGTCCTGCACGGCAAACCGTTCATTGGCCTGCTGCAGGAGATGCTCGGTGCTGACTTGCATTGCCATCCGTCCACCCGTCATTCCGAGGGTTCGACTCGGCCGATTCACCCCGTCGACGATGACGATGAATCGCACCGTCGGACCGTCGCGCCGGGCCCCGATTTGGGGGCCGGCGGGAATCCGGCACAAGCATGTAAGATAGCGTGGTCGGCGGATTTGCGCGGCTCGCGGAGGCGCGCTGCCGGCCCGGAGGCCGGCCTGCCGGACCCCGAGGCTAGGCGGTCAGGGCCGCCCGGAAATGCGGGATGGTTCGCTCGAGCCCTTCGCGGAGTTCGACCGTGGGTTGCCAGCCCAGCTGGGTGGTGGCGAGGGTGATGTCGGGCCGGCGCACCTTCGGATCGTCGACGGGCAGCGGATCGTGCCGAAGGGGTACCGACGAGCCGACCAGCTCCTGGACCAGCCGGGCCAGTTCCAGCATGGTGAACTCGTTGGGATTCCCGATGTTGGTCGGCTCGATCCGATCACTCCGGAACAGCCGGTAGATCCCGTCGACCAGGTCCGAGACGTAGCAGAAGGACCGGGTCTGGTTCCCGTCGCCGTAGACCGTCAGCGGCTCGCCCTTCAGGGCCTGCACGATGAAGTTCGACACCACCCGACCATCCCGGGCCCGCATCCGGGGGCCGTAGGTATTGAAGATCCGGACGATCCGCGTCTCGACGCCATGCTGACGATGAAAGGCCATCGTCAGGGCCTCGCTGAAGCGTTTTGCTTCGTCGTAGACCGACCGCGGCCCGACCGGATTGACGTTCCCCCAATAGCTCTCCGGCTGCGGATGGACCAGCGGGTCGCCGTAGACCTCGGACGTGGACGCCAGCAGAAACCGGGCGCCTGTCGCCTGCGCCAGGAGCAGCGCGTTCCGGGTGCCCAGCGAGCCAACTTCGAGTGTCGGGAGAGGATGCTCGAGATAGTCGATCGGACTGGCGGGAGAGGCGAAGTGAAGCACCCCGTCGAGCGGCCCGGCCACCTCGAGACCGCGCGAGACATCCTGCTCGAGAAACTCGAATTCAGGCTGCTGAAGCAGATGTCGCAGGTTTTCCCGCGACCCAGTCAGGAAGTTGTCGACACCGACGACCCGATAGCCTTCCGCCAAAAACCGATCGGCAAGGTGCGACCCCAGGAAACCGGCCGCGCCGGTGATCACGACTCTCATACCGTGACCCGGCCGATGCTCGCGTAGCGAAACCCGGCCCGCTGCATCCGAAGCGGATCGAACAAGTTCCGGCCGTCGACGATGAGCGGAGCTACGAGCAGCGACTTGACCCGATCGAAATCCGGATTGCGATAGACCAGCCACTCCGTCACGATCACCAGGGCGTCCGCGCCGCCGAGCGCATCGTACGGGTCGCGCGCGTACTGGATCCGGTCGGCAAACACCTGACGAGCGGCATCCATCGCTTTCGGATCGTGCGCAGCGACCGAACCACCGGCAGCGAGCACCCCTTCGATCAGCGGAATCGACGGGCTCTCCCGCATGTCGTCGGTCTCGGGCTTGAACGAGAGCCCCCAGACCGCAATCCGCCGGCCGGCCAACTCGCCGCCGAGCGCGTATTCGAGCTTGGCGAGAAGGACATTCTTCTGGCGCTGATTGACCGCTTCGACCGCCCGCCACAGATCGGCATCCATGCCGATCTCATCAGCCGACCGGATCAACGCTTTGACGTCCTTGGGGAAACACGACCCGCCGTATCCCGGCCCCGGAAAGAGAAAGGCGGGACCGATCCGGCGATCGGTTCCGATGCCCTTGCGCACCATGCCGACGTCGGCGCCGACCTGCTCGCAGAACAGCGCGATCTGATTCATGAAGGAGATACGCGTCGCCAGCATGGCATTGGCGGCGTACTTCGTGACCTCGGCGGAGGGAATGTCCATGAAGAGGATCGGATTCCCGGTGCGCACGAACGGCGCGTACAACTCGCCCAGACGCTCGCGCGCCTCGTCGGAATCCACGCCGACGACGACCCGGTCGGGCTTCATGAAATCGTCGATGGCCGCGCCCTCTTTGAGGAACTCCGGATTCGACGCCATGAAGAAGGGCTGCGACGACTCCGCCGCGATGGCCTGCCGAACGCTCTCGGCCGTACCGACGGGCACGGTCGACTTGGTGACGACGACTTTGGGTTCGTTGAGATTGCGACCGATCACCTGCGCCACATCGAGCACGTGCCGCAGATCGGCGGAGCCGTCTTCTCCAGGCGGAGTCCCGACCGCAATGAAGACGACTTCGCCGTGGCGGACCGCCTGATCCAGATCGGTCGTGAAGGCCAGACGGCCCTCGGTCTGGTTCCGAATCACGAGCGGCTTGAGGCCGGGCTCGTAGATCGGAATCCAGTTTTCCTTCAAGCGGGCGATCTTGGCTTCGTCGACATCCGCGCAGATGACGTCGTTGCCGGTCTCCGCCAGGCACGCACCCGCCACCAGCCCGACATACCCCGTCCCGATAACCGTGACCCGCATCGGTTACGCCGTGGTGCCTTTGCGCAGGGCGTTGCGAGTGTCGACCACACGACGCGCCTCACGGCGCACCAGACCGTAGTCGATGTTGGCGTGGTCGGTCACGATGACCACACAGTCGGCGGCCGCAAGGACTTCCTTGGTCAGCGGCACCGACACCGCCTGGTGCCCGTCTTCGCTGAACGACGGCACGTACGGATCGTGATAGCTGACCTTGGCGCCGCGCCCTTCCAGCAGGCGGATGATGTCGAGCGCCGGGCTCTCCCGGATGTCCTCGATGTCGCGCTTGTAGGCCACACCCACGATCAGAATCGATGACCCCTTGAACGCCTTACCGGCGTCGTTGAGGGCTTCGTTGATCTTGCGCACCCAGAAGAGCGGCATTTCGGTGTTGAGTTCGCCGGCCAGATCGATGAACCGGGTTTTGTAGTTGAGCCCGCGCATCTTCCAGGCGAGGTAGTGCGGATCGATCGGAATGCAGTGCCCACCAAGCCCGGGGCCCGGCAGGAACTTCATGAAGCCGAACGGCTTGGTGGCCGCCGCATCGATCACTTCCCAGACGTCGACGCCCAGCATATCGCAGACGATGGCCATTTCGTTGGCCAGGCCGATATTGACGCTTCGGAAGGTGTTCTCGAGCAGTTTAACGAGCTCGGCCGCCTCCGTGGTCGACACTGGCACCAGGGTGTCGATGGCCGGCTGATAGAGCTCCATCACGACCCGGCGGCAGTCGTCCGTAATGCCACCCACCACCTTGGGCGTGTTGCGCGTCTGGTAGACCGGATTGCCCGGATCGACCCGCTCGGGGCTGAAGGCCAGGAAGAAATCCTGCCCCGCCTTGAGGCCGGTCGCTTCCAGCGCAGGGAGCATGATCTCGCGCGTCGTCCCGGGATAGGTCGTACTCTCGAGGATGATCGCCTGCCCCGGGCGCAACACATCCTTGACCGTCTCGGTGGCCGCGACGATGTAGCTCACGTCGGGGTCTTTGAACTTGGACAGCGGAGTCGGTACGCAGATCGAAATCGCGTCGCACTCCCCGAGCGCGTTGCCGTCCGTGGTGGCCGTGAACTTGCCCTTGATGGCCGCCAGGTCCGCATCGCTGATGTCCTTGACGTGCGACTTGCCCGCGTTGAGCCCGTCTACGACGCGCTGGCTGACATCGAAGCCCACCACGCGGTAGCCCACTTTGGCCAGTTCCACGGCCAGCGGGAGCCCGACATATCCCAATCCGACGATGCCAAACAAGGCCTCTCGGCTTCGTGCCTTTTCGACCAGCGAATCCGCCAACGACATCAGTTCATTCCTCCACGGAAACCGGTGCGCCCCCGCTCCCAAGCGAGCGAGTGGCCGCTTCCAACACCCTCACGACCCGGAGACCATCCCGCGCATCGGCGCGGGTGGGCACTTCGCCCCGGGCAACCTGTACGAAATGCGCGAGCTCCAGCGCCAAGGGCTCCGCCGTCGGAATCTTGGGGATCCAGATGTCTCCCTCCCGAACGGCCAGGCTCTCCCCGTACGACCCGTACTCCGGCGGTCGATCGATCCCTTTGTCGTACAGCCGAAGCTTTTCCCGCGGCGCCATGTCATCGAACACCGCCATCTGCTTCGAGCCGACGACCGTCAGCTTGCGCTCCTTATGGGGGTCGAGCCACGACAGGTGCGCATGGGCGACGACTCCGGACCGGAACCGCATCACCATGAACACGACGTCCTCGATACCCTGCTGCAGGTACGAGTGGCCCTGCGCCGAAACGGACACGGGCGCCTCTCCCATCAGATAGAGCGCCACCGAAATGTCGTGCGGGCCGAAGCTCCACAGCGCATTCTCGTCGGGCCGCACCTGCCCCAGGTTGACCCGCTGCGAATAGAGGTAATACACCTCGCCCAGCGCGCCCTCCTGCACCATCACCTTGAGGCGATCGATGACCGGATGGAACTCGAGCAGGTGGCCGACCAATGCCGGCACGCGCGCCCGCTCACTCTCCGCCACGATCGCCGCCGCGTCCGCGCCCGACAGCGCAAACGGCTTCTCGATCAGCACCGGCTTTCCTGCCCGGAGGGCGGCGATGCCCAGTTCGGCATGGGTGCGCGCCGTCGAGGCCACCACTACCGCATCGACCCGGTCGAGCAGTTCCGATACCGAGGCCGTTACCAGGGCCCCCGGATAGGTCTTGGCCGTCCGGGCGCGTACCGCTTCGGACGTATCACAGACCGCTGCCAACTCGACCCCGGCCATGGTGGCCAGCGTCCGAACGTGGTTCCGCCCCCAGGTCCCGGCCCCGATGACCCCGACTTTGAGCCGGCTCACCCGAAAAACTCCCGCACGCCCGCCACGACCCGATCCAGGGCCTCGTCGCCCAATTCGGGATAGACCGGTAGCGAGATGACCTCCCGCATGGCGGCCTCAGTATTCGGCAAGCTACCAGCCTGGTACCCCAGGTGCGCGAAGCACGGCTGCAGATGCAATCCCACGGGGTAGTACACCGCACATCCAATGCCGCGGTCCTTGAGATGGGCCAGCAGCTGGTCCCGATGCGGCACCCGCAGGGTGTACTGGTGGAAGATGTGCTCGTTGGCCGGATCGATGACCGGGGTGGAAATGGCCGGATGCTGGCCCAATGCCTCCGTGTACCGGGCTGCCCGGCCCCGGCGTGCCTCGCTCCAGGCAGCCAGATGCGGCAGCTTAGCCAGCAGCACGGCGGCCTGGAGGGTATCGAGCCGGCTGTTGGTCCCGACCTCCTCGTGGTGGTACTGCTTCGCCCCGCCGTGGAGGCGGAGCTTCCGAAGCCGGTCGACCAGGGCATCGTCCTGGGTCACCATCATCCCGCCGTCGCCGTACCCGCCCAGGTTCTTACTCGGAAAGAACGAGAAGGTCCCGCACCAGCCCAGTTCGCCGGCCAGCCGCCAGGTTCCCTCGACCTGCCGCCGAGCCCCGATGGCCTGCGCACCGTCTTCCAGGACCGGGAGCCCGTGCCGTTGGGCCACGGCCAGGATCCGCTCCATGGCGGCCATCTGACCAAACAGATGCACCACCACGATGGCCCGGGTCTTCGGGGTGATGGCCGCCGCGATGGCGTCCGGATCGATACAGTATGTGACGGGATCGATGTCGACGAAGACCGGGGTGCCTCCCGCATTGTGGATCGCCCCGGCGGTAGCAAAGAACGTGAAGCTCGGCGCGATGACCTCGTCGCCGGGCTGGAGACCGAGACTCTTGAGCGGAAGCAGGATCGCGTCCGTCCCGCTGGCGCAGCCGATCCCGTGCTTGGCCGCCGACAGCGCGGCAACCGCCCGCTCGAGTTCGCCCACCTCGCGCCCCATGATGAACTCCTGCCGCTCGATCACGGAGGCGACCGCCCGGTCGACCTCGTCCTTGATCGTGCGGTACTGCGCCTTCAGATCCAGCATCGGAACGGTCACGACGACATCCTCACGAAAACGAAACGACCGGTACCGCCCCGGAAGGCGGCCCGCGGTCGTGAATTGGCAGCTCGAGCGAGACTCACGCTCGCGAACAGGTCAGGCATCCGGACCAGTAGCGTAGGTGGGGCTAGGCAGGCGCGTCAACCGGGGACAGACTGCCGTCCCGTTCCCGATAGGCCGTGCCGCAGCTCTGGCAGGTCGCAGCCCCCCCGACCACCGAGAGCCGGACACCGCAGCGGCACATCCAGCCGACCCGGCGCGCCGGCACACCGACCATCAGAGCGTACGCCGGTACATCCCCACGAACCACCGCCCCCGCGCCGATGAACGCGTACTCGCCGATGGTGTTGCCGCACACCACCGTGGCGTTGGCGCCGATGGTAGCCCCACGCCGCACCAGCGTGCGCCGATACTCGTCTTTCCGGGACACGTGGCTCCGCGGATTGAGCACATTGGTGAAGACACAGCTGGGTCCGCAGAACACGTCATCTTCGAGATCGACGCCTTCATAGATCGAGACGTTGTTCTGCACCTTGACGTTGTTCCCCATCCGGGTGCCGGGCATCACGACGACATTCTGGCCCAGGTTGCAGCGTTCTCCGATGACCGCTCCGGGCATCACATGGCTGAAATGCCAGATCTTGGTCCCGGCGCCGATGACCGCCCCGTCGTCGACGTAACTCGATTCATGCACGAAATAATCAGCCATGCGTACCTGCCGTATCGAGCGGGAGATAGTTGCCCGCCGCCCCGATCAGTTTGACTTCCGGTTCGAGCCGAACGCCGAAACGCTCGGCCACCGTGTCCCGCGCCCGCAGAATCAAGGTCCGGACCTGACCGGCCGTGGCTCCGCCGGTGTTGACGAAGTAGTTGGCGTGCATCGGCGAGACTTCCGCGCCGCCTTCACGGGTCCCTTTGAGCCCCGCCCCTTCGATCAGCTGTCCCGCCGTGCGCAGCACGGTCCCGCCCGGACCCGCGACCGCCGCCCCATCGGGGTTCTTGAAGACGCTGCCGCAACAGGGCTGGTTGAACGGCGTCCCCTTCTGGCGCCAGGCAAAGAGCTCGGCCACCTGTTCGGACAGGACGGCCGGATCGGTCGGCGTCAGGCGAACCGTGGTCTCGAGAACGATCCATCCTTCGAGCCCGCTCCGACGATAGGCAAACGGCACTTCGCCTGCTGCGAAGACACGGCTCGCGCCCGTGCCATCGACGGCGACCACCGTCTCGACCACGTCGGACCACTGTCCTCCGTGACACCCGGCGTTCATGTAGACCCCGCCACCCACTGTCCCCGGCACACCGACCATGACATGCAAGCCGCCGAACCCCGCCTGCGCCGTCTTGCGCGCAGCCAGCGGAGCCGGCAATCCGGCCCCGAAGCGCCAGCGCTCGCCGTCGCCGTCGGCACGATCGATCCCCTTCCCCAGCCGGATCACCAGCGCATCCAACCCTTCATCGGGAAAGAGGAGATTGGAGCCGAGCCCCACCACGAACCACGGAACCCCAACCCGATGCGCCACGCCGAGCGCCGCGACCACGTCCTCCGGATCGGCCGGCAGCACCACTGTGGCGGGCCCGCCGATCCGATAGGTCGAATAACGCGCCAGCGATTCCTCGGCGCGCACCTCGCCCCGGACCGCCTGACGCAGGGTCGCGATGAAGCCGGAGTCCCGCGCCGTGATCACGCCTTGAGCTCCGCCGTGAAGCTCTGCGCCAACGCGTGCCACTCCTGCAGCGCCCGCACCTCACCGGTTCGGCTCCGCAAGGCGATGATCGCATCCGAGGCCGCCGCGGCCGCCGTCATCGTCGTCGTATACGGAACCTTGTGCTGCAGCGCGGTCCGGCGGAGCACCAGATCGTCCCGATGCGTCAGCTTACCAAGCGGGGTGTTGATCAACAGCTGGACCTGCCCTGACACGATCAGATCCACCGCATTCGGGCGACCTTCGTGCACCTTGAGGGTCCGTTCGGCCGAGATCCCGCGCGCGCGCAGGTAGCGGGAGGTGCCTTCGGTCGCCAGGATCCGGAAACCCATCTCGTGGAACCGGCGCGCAATCGGCACCACGGCGGGCTTATCGGGATCGTTGACCGTGATGAAGATCGCGCCACCCAGCGGCAGGCCGCCATCGGCGCTGACCTGCGCCTTGGCAAACGCCATCCCGAAGGAGTCGGCAATCCCCATGACCTCACCGGTCGAGCGCATCTCCGGTCCGAGCACCAGATCGACGCCGGCAAACTTGCTGAACGGGAAGACCGCTTCCTTCACCGAGACATAGGGATGGAGCACATCGTCCGTCACACCCAGCTCTTCGAGCGACCGCCCGGTCATGACCTGCGCCGCCAGGCTGGCCAGCTGCACACCGGTGGTCTTCGAGACGAACGGAATCGTCCGTGACGCCCGCGGATTCACTTCCAGGACGTAGACGCGGCCATCCTTGATGGCATACTGCACGTTCATCAATCCGACGACGCCGAGCTTGAGCGCAAACTGTCTCGAGTACTCGCGCATCTCTTCGACCTGCGCTTCGGTGATCAGATAGGGCGGCATCACGCACGCCGAGTCGCCGGAGTGGACACCGGCATCCTCGATGTGCTGCATCACGCCACCGATGATACACCGCGTCCCGTCGGACAGCGCATCGACGTCGGCCTCGAAAGCATCTTCGAGGAACTTGTCGATCAGCACCGGATGACCCGGTGCCACCCGCACGGCCGCCGCAAAGAATTCTTCGAGCGACTGGGCGTCGTAGACCACCTGCATCGCGCGCCCGCCGAGCACGTAGGACGGCCGGAGTAGCACCGGGTAGCCGACCCGTTCCGCCTCGATCAGGGCCTGATCCAGCGACAAGGCCGTCCCGTTGGGCGGCTGCTCCACGCCCAGTTCTCGCGCCAGCGCTTCGAACCGGCCTCGATCTTCGGCCGCGTCGATCGCTTCCGGCGAGGTGCCCAGGATCGGCACATTCTCGGCCTCGAGCCCACGCGCCAGGCGAAGCGGGGTCTGCCCGCCGAACTGCACCACCACGCCGAGGGGCTGCTCCAGGTTGACGATCTCGAGCACGTCTTCGAGTGTGAGCGGCTCGAAGTAGAGCGCATCCGACATGTCGAAGTCGGTCGAGACCGTTTCCGGATTCGAGTTGACCATCACGGTGCGGTAGCCCAGCTCGCGAAGCGCCATCACCGCCCGGACGCAGCAGTAGTCGAACTCGACGCCCTGCCCGATCCGGTTGGGCCCGCTGCCCAGAATGATGATGGTCTTGTCGCCGACGGCGCCGGCTTCGGTCTCTTCGTCGTAGCACGAGTAGAGATAGGGCGTCGCCGAGGGGAATTCCCCTGCGCAGGTATCGACCATCTTGTAGACCGGCCGGATCCCGAGCGCCCAGCGGCGATGCCGCATCGCCGTCTCGGACAGGCCGGCCAGGTCGCCCAGCTGGCGATCGGAAAAGCCCATCCGCTTCATCCGCCTGACCAGCGCGCGGGCCGCCGGATCGGACCCGCTTACGCCGGGCCATTCCGCGGCAAAATGCTGTTCGGCTTCGACCAGTTCACGGAACTGATGGAGGAACCAGGGATCCATCCGCGAGCATTCGGCAATCGTCTCGACCGACTCGCCCGCCAGGAGCGCATGTTTGATCTGAAAGAAGCGCTCGGGCGTGGGCTTGCGCAGACCGGCCAGGATCGACTCGCGGCTCAGGTCCTCCAGCCGATCGTCCGCCAGCGTTTCGCCGATCACCCAGCCCGACCGGCCGATCTCCAGGCCGCGGAACCCCTTCTGGAACGCTTCCTTGAAGGTCCGCCCGATGGCCATGACCTCGCCGACCGACTTCATCTGCGTGGTGAGTCCGGGGTCTGCCGCGGGGAACTTCTCGAAGGCAAAGCGCGGAATCTTGACCACGACGTAGTCGAGCACCGGCTCGAAACTGGCCGGCGTCGTTTTGGTGATGTCGTTCGGCAGTTCATCGAGCGTATAGCCGACCGCTACCTTCGCACCGATCCGCGCAATCGGAAATCCGGTGGCCTTGGACGCCAGCGCCGAACTCCGCGAGACCCGCGGATTCATTTCGATCACCAACTGCTCACCCGTCTCGGGATCGACCGCGAACTGGACGTTGCATCCGCCGGCCTCGACCCCGATTTCCCGGATGATGGCGCAAGCGGCGTCGCGCATCACCTGATACTCGCGATCGGAGAGCGTCATCGCCGGGGCGACGGTCACCGAGTCACCGGTGTGGACACCCATCGGATCGATATTCTCGATCGAGCAGACGATCACCACGTTGTCGGCGCCGTCGCGCATCACCTCGAGTTCGTACTCTTTCCAGCCGATGATGCTGCGCTCGACCAGCACCGACCCGACCGGCGAGGCCTCGAGGCCCCGCTTGAGCATCACCTCGAACTCTTCGCGGTTGTAGGCAATGCCGCCACCGGTACCGCCCAGCGTAAACGACGGGCGCAGAATGGCCGGAAAGCCGGTGCGCTCGACCGAGGCCAGACCTTCCTCGACGGACTGGACGGTCATCCCTTCAGGCGTGGCCAGACCGATTCGGCGCATGGCCTTGGCAAACTCATCGCGGTCTTCGGCCACCCGGATGGCGCGCTCGTTGGCGCCGATCAGCTCCACCCCGTACTTGGTGAGCACACCCGAGCGATACAGTTCCATCGCGACGTTGAGGCCGGTCTGCCCACCCATCGTCGGGAGCAGCGCATCGGGCCGCTCCCGCGCGATGATCTTCTCGACCCACTCCGGCGTCACCGGTTCGATGTAGGTCCGGTCCGCCACCTCGGGATCCGTCATGATGGTGGCAGGGTTCGAGTTGACCAGGATGACCCGGTATCCCTCTTCCTTGAGCGCGCGCGCCGCCTGCGTTCCGGAATAGTCGAACTCGGCCCCCTGACCGATCACGATGGGGCCGGAGCCGATCAGGAGCACCGAAGAGATGTCAGTCCGCTTGGGCATCTACCAAGTCCTTCAAAGTCTGTTCGAAAGGGATCGTCGGCGTCCACCCGGTGTCCCGGGACAGCTTGCCGGCATCGCCGATCAGGAAGCGAATGTCATTGGCCCGCGTCAGTCGCGGATCGGGCTCGGCCAGGACGCGGTATCCGACCACCGCCATCAACCGATCCACGATATCGGCGAGCAATATGCCCTGGCCGCTCGCCACGTTATAGGTCTCACCAGTCCGCCCGTTCTCGAGCAGGAGCCGGTAGGCCCGAGCCACGTCGCGAACGTCCAGCATGTCACGTACCGGATCGAGATTGCCGGTGTTGATGGCGGGCGCGCCGATCCGCTGCGCCATCCGGATTCGGAGCGCGAGCGCCGGCACGACGTACTTGTCGCTCTGCCCCGGACCCGTATGGGGAAAGGGTCGTGCTACCACTACTGGCAGCCCAGTACGCCGTGCCACTTCCCAGGCGGCGATCTCCGCACCAAGCTTGCTCGCAGCGTAAGGTGAACCGGGAACCGCCTGATCGGTTTCCTGCCAGGGGCGCGCCGTATCGCAGGGGCCGTAGACCTCGCCGGTGGAGACGACGACCAGTCGCGGGAGCTCACGCCCATCGTTCCGCTGACCACCCAACGCTTCCGCCAGCCGGGCTGTCCCGGCCGCATTGACCGTCCATGCGTACCCGGGATCCCGGCGAGCGTCGGCACCGGAGGCCAGCGCCGCCAAGTGCAGCACGGCATCGACCGGCAAGCGGGCCAATGCTGCGACGGAATCGGCCGAGACGAGGTCGAAATCGACCCACTGCACCCGGAGCCGCTCCTCCTCGTCGAGTGCACGCGACGGCTCCCCGCCGATTCGGATTGCCCCGACGACGTGGTGACCGGCTGCCAGCAGATCTCGAATGACCCAGCCACCGACGAAGCCATCGGCCCCCGTTACCAGCACCTTCACCGCCGCGCCGCCAGTCGTTCGAGGTCGGCATCAACCATCATGCGAACCAATTCTGCGAAGCTTACGGTCGGCCCCCAACCGAGTTCCGCTTTGGCCTTGCTGGGATCCGCAATCAGCAGATCCACTTCAGCGGGACGGAGGTGCGCCTGGTCGATCACCACATACTCCCGCCAGTCGAGACCGACATGCTCGAAGGCCAATTCAACCAACTCGCGAACGCTGTGCGTGACTCCCGTTCCGATCACATAGTCTCGCGGCTCCGGTTGCTGCAACATCCGCCACATGGCATCGACATAGTCTCCCGCAAAACCCCAGTCGCGCTTGGCGTCGAGGTTGCCGAGCTTGAGCTGGGTGGCGAGTCCCAACTTGATCCGGGCAACACCGTCCGAGATCTTGCGGGTCACGAACTCGATCCCGCGACGCGGCGACTCGTGATTGAAGAGGATGCCGCTCACGGCATAGAGGCCGTACGACTCCCGATAATTCACCGTGATCCAGTGACCATATACCTTGGCCACCCCGTACGGAGACCGGGGATACAACCGCGTCGTTTCCCGCTGCGGCGTTTCCTGTACTTTCCCGAACATTTCCGAGGAACTGGCCTGATAGAATTTTGCCTCTGGATGTCCGAGCCGAACCGCCTCGAGAATCCGGGTGACACCAAGTGCCGTGAATTCACCGGTCAGGACCGGTTGGGAGAACGAGGTTGGGACGTAGGACTGCGCGGCCAGGTTGTATACCTCGTCAGGCTTGATCTCTCGCATGACTTCAGTCAGCGAGTGCTGATCGAGCAGGTCGGCCGTTACGATACGAATCGAATCGAGCAATGGCTCGATCCGTTCATAGCTGTGGTGGCTGGTACGACGAACGACGCCGGTCACATCGTACCCCTTTTGTAGCAGAAGCTCGGCAAGGTACGAACCGTCCTGACCGGTCACCCCGGTAATCAGTGCCTTCGGCATGGCCATCTCCGGAAGCGGCAGCCCCATTCCCCCCGGGCTTGCCCTGGAATAGTGTGCCCCATAGATTTGAGGGCTTGGTCAACTAGTGGAGAACGATCGTCATGGCACGGATTTGCACTGTCTGCGGTAAGGGACCAGCAACCGGCAATCATGTGAGCCACGCCAATAATCGGCGGAAGCGGCGCTGGATGCCGAACCTTCAAACCGTCCGTGTCCTGGTGGACGGCGAGACGAAGCGCGTCAAAGTGTGCACCAGCTGCATCCGCAGCAACAAAGTGCACCGGGCCCCGACGAAGCAGGCCGCAGCCGTCGCCTGACGCATCATCGGCCGGTACCAGGGCATCACGCCCCTGCGTACCGGCCTTTTTGATACCAACCGACCGAAAAAAAGGGGACCCGAAGGTCCCCTTCTTCACATCTGCGACGGGCATCAACGCCGTCACTCCGTGACCAACTCGATCCGCGCCGTGTCGGCACCATCGCCGACCCGATGACCGAGCTTGAGAATTCGGGTGTAGCCACCGGGTCGAGCCGCGAAGCGCGGGCCGATTTCGCTGAAGAGCCGCTTGAGGACGGCGCGGTCCTGAATCTTCCGCTCCGCCAACCTGAGCGCATGCAGGTCGCCCCGCCGCGCGAGCGTGATCAGCCGCTCGGCGTACGGCCGCAGTTCCTTGGCCTTGGCCACGGTGGTCTCGATGCCGTCGTGCCGGAACAGGCTGATTGCCATGTTGCGGAGCAAGGCTTTCCGATGTTCGGACGTACGGGAGAGCTGTCTCCCCTTAGAACGATGTCGCATCTATCAACTCCCGTTGGCGGCGCCCATCGTCGGGGCCACCCCACTCTTGACGACCCGGAGATCGCCGTCGACTTCCTCGAAACTCATCCCGAACTTGAGGCCTTCACGGAGCAGCAAATCCCCGATCTCCGCCACGGCCTTCTCCCCGACGTTCTTGACGTCGAGCAGTTCCTTCTCCGAGTACTCGACCAGATCCTTGAGGGTCCGGATGTTCGAGTTCTTGAGGGAATTGAGGGTGCGGACCGTGAGGCCGAAATCATCGATCAACCGGCCGAGCTGCGCCCCGAGCCCGCCCAGGACCGCCGCCGTCTCCGCCGTGTAGGCGCGAGCGGTCGGGACCTTGCCGAACTCGACGAAATGCCGGAAGTGCTCCTGCGCCAGCGCGGCGGCATAGGCAATCGCATCTTCGGGCGTGATCGTGCCGTCGGTCTCGACCATCACCGCCAACCGGTCGTAGTCGGTCCGCTGACCGACGCGGGTTTCGCTGACCGTGAAGTTGGCCCGGCGGACCGGATTGTAGATCGCGTCGATGCGCACCAAGTCGACCGGCAACGACCGATCGGACGGGTGCAGCTCGGACTCGACGTAGCCGCGGCCCTTGTTCACATAGAGATCGCAGCTGATTTCGCGATCGTCCTGAATGGTGAACAGCAGGTGATCCGGGTTCAGGATCCGAGTGTTGGCGTTCGGCTGAATGTCCCGAGCGTACACCGGCCCCTTGCCCTCGCGACGAATCCGGAGAATCGCCTCGTCGGTATCCTCGTCGAGCACCAGCGTCAGCGCCTTCAGGCGCTGCACGATCTGATGGACGTCTTCCAGGACACCCTGCACCGTCTGGTGCTCATGTACCACGCCCTCCAGGCGGAACGCCCAGACGGCCGACCCGCGCAGCGATGACAGCAGCATGCGACGGAGCGCATTGCCCAGCGTATGACCAAAGCCCCGCTCCAACGGCTGGAGCCGGAACTCGGCGACATTCGGGTTGTCCTCCCGGCGGGTCATTTCGACCACGTGGGGCCGGACCAAACCGGTCAAATCAATAGACATAGACCTTACCCCCTACCTTCGAGGAGCAGTGGCAACCAGGCAGCCTGCTTAGACCCGGCGCTTCTTCGGCGGACGGCAGCCGTTGTGCGGAATCGGCGTCACGTCCTTGATCGAGACGACCCGGAGGCCGGCCGACGCCAACGCCTGGACCGCCGACTCCCGCCCGCTCCCGGGACCCTGCACCAGCACATGGACCCGCCGCACGCCCAGGTTCATGGCGTCGCGACCGACCGCTTCAGCGGCCACCGTGGCTGCGAACGGGGTGGACTTCTTCGAGCCCTTGAACCCCGCCTTGCCGGCGGTGCCCCACGCGACCGTGTTACCGCGCGAGTCGGTGATCGTGATGATGGTGTTGTTGAAGGTGGCGGAGACGTGGGCAACGCCCTCGGCCTCGACCACCTTCTTGCCGCGCTTGCCACCCTTGGCAACGGGCGCGACCTGCTTCTCGGCCGCCTTCTCGGCGGCGGGCGCCGCGGCTTCGGCCGCCGGCGTCGGAGTCTCGGGAGCTGTCATAGCTTACTTCTTCGTCGCCTTCTTCTTACCTGCAATGGCCCGACGCGGTCCCTTCTTGGTCCGCGCATTGGTATGCGTCCGCTGGCCGCGAAGCGGCAAGCCACGCCGATGACGCGTGCCGCGGTAGCTGCCCACGTCCATCAACCGCTTGATGTTCATGGCGATCTCGGTCCGCAGCGCACCTTCCACGCGCACCGACCGCTCGATCATCTGGCGAAGCCGGGCCACCTCGGCGTCCGAGAGATCACGGACCCGGGTGTCAGGATTGATGCCCGTTTCCCCGATCAGTCGCTGACTGGTGGGAAGCCCGATCCCAAAGATGTAGGTGAGCGCCGTTTCCACCCGCTTGTCCCGCGGCAGGTCGACGCCAGCAATACGTGCCATGATTATCCCTGCCGCTGCTTGTGCTTGGGGTTGCGCTTGCAGATGATCCGGATCACACCCCGGCGGCGAACCACCTTGCAGTGTTCGCAGATCGGCTTGACACTCGAACGTACCTTCATCGTCCCTCTCAAACGCCGGTTTCTGGGTAGCTTGTAAAGCTATCCCAGGGCACGAGTTATCGCAAGGTTCAGGGAAACGTTACGGAATCGGCTACGGTATGGGGGCCAGCGGCGCGATCCAGACCTCGGTTACCCGCCAGGTATTCTCCTCCCAGCGGGCGCTGATCAGGATCCGGTGCGTCTGGATTTCCGACGTACCATGGACCTGGAATCGGCGGCGGAGCTCCAGATAGCCGTGTCCCTGCTCCACCACGGCGGCGCCGACCCCCACGATCTCGACATCATCGGTCCGGCGGGCCAGCCCCTGCAATGCGGCGGAGGCAACGGCCCCCCGCACCAGACCCCCGGCCGACCGATCGGGGAGCTTGAGCCGGACCGCGCGCCGGTCGTCGATCAGTTCGTCGAAGGCCCGGCGCTCGAACGCGGCCCGGGCCGTCTCCATCAGGCGTCCCAGATCGGAGGGCTGACCGACGGCTCCGCTTCCGGCCCCAGCGCCCGCCCCCAGGAGCCCCAGCAACACCATCGTGCCCCAACTCACGGCAGCTCCTCTGCCAGCCGCGCCCACGCCAACCCCGGGTCCGGCGCCCGCAATACCGGCCGGCCTACGACCAAGTGGGTGCTCCCGGCCCGAACGGCCTCTCCCACCGTGGCCACCCGCGCCTGATCATCCCGTGAATCCGTGGCGCTCCGAATCCCGGGCGTCACCAGGAGCGCCCCGGGACCAAAGACCGCCGCCGCGCGCGAAACCTCCGCCGGCGATGACACCACCCCGTCGATGCCGGCAGCCTTGGCCGTCGCCACCAGGCGACCCACCTCGTCCTCCACGACGACCGGCCGGCCCAGCACCGCGCCGAACGACGCCGAGTCGTGCGACGTCAACACGGTCACTCCGACCACCGCCAGGTCGTCGCCCGCCTCTTCCTTGGCCGCAGCCATCATGGCCTCGCCGCCCAGGGTGTGCACGGTCACCATATCGACCCCGAGACCGCGGGCCTGACGTACCGCGCCGCGGACGGTGTTCGGAATGTCGTGCCACTTGAGATCGAGAAAGACGCGATGGCCCCGCGCTTTGACCGCCCGGACCAGTGCCGGCCCTTCACCGGTAAAGAGGACGGACCCGATCTTGATCCAGGCCGTGTCGGGCAGACGTTGAAGCAACGCCAGCGCCGCCGCGCCATCATCCAGATCGAGTGCCAGAATCAGATCAGCCACAGCATACGCCAGCGCGAGAGAAAGAGATCATGCGGCCCGACGCGGCCGACTCCAGGCCCGGGCCAGCCGTTCGGGCAAGCGGGGATCCGCCAGAGCGGCGGTCCCGATACCCACCAGATTGGCTCCGGACGCAAGATACTGATGAACGTGGTCGATGGTTCGTACCCCACCCAGGCCGATGATCGGCGTATTCGGCAACCGCCGGCGAACCCGGCTCACGGCCAGCAACCCGACGGGCAGGAGCGCCGGACCGCTCACCCCGCCGTTGCCGTTGCCGAGTCGCGGGTGGCCGTCTTCGTAGACGAGCCCGGGCATGGTGTTGACGACCGTGATCCCATCGGCGCCCGCCTCGACCGCCGCCGCCGCCATACCGGGAATATCAGGCAGGGCCGGCGAAAGCTTCGCAAGGAGCGGACGCCGGGTCGCCGCGCGGCACGCGGCGACGATCCGGGCCACCGATTCGGGATCGGCCCCGAACTCGATCCCGCCGGCCGAGGTGTTCGGACATGACAGGTTGAGCTCGTAGCCCGCCATTCCGCCGATCGGGTCGAGCCCGGCAATCACCCGGACATATTCGTCTTCGACGAACCCGACCACGTTGACGAAAAACCGGGCCTGCTTCAGGTGCTCGACCATCCACGGCAGCTCCGCACTCGTCACCTGCGCAAGACCGGGATTGGCCAGGCCGATCGCATTGATCATCCCGCCGGGAAATTCGCCGACCCGAGGAGATCGGTTGCCCGACCGGGCGTCGAGGGACACCGCCTTGGACACGAGCCCGCCCAGCGACTCGAGATCGATGGTCCGGGCCAACTCACGACCAAACCCCGCCGTGCCGGCTGCCAGAATGATCGGGTTCTGAAAGGTGGTTCCGAAGAGGGCGATGGGCGCGCCGCCAGCGTGAGTGATCGTCACTCCCGCGCACCCGGGGTACCGGCTGCCATCGAGCCGACCCGACGCTGGTATTCGAGCAGATAACTCACCACCGCATCCGCGACCGACTGCGCCAGGTTCCGCTGCCCGGTTCGTGTCGTCATCAGGCGCGCATCCTCGCGGTTGGTGCTGAAGCCGAGCTCGACCAGGACGGCCGGCCGTCGGGCGGTATTGAGCACCATCAGCCCCGCCTGCTTGACGCCCCGATTCGGCCCACTATGCACTTCGGCCAGATGCGATTGCATCAGCTCGGCCAGCCGGCCGGATTCCCGCAGGTGCTCGTTGAGCTGGAGATCCTTCAGGATGAAGTCCAGCCCGCCGACGGTCGGACCGTCGTTCGAGGTCTCGAAGCGGACCGCTTCGTTCTCCATCCGCGCCACCCGTGCCGCATCTTCCGTTTTGGCGTCCGCCAGGAAGAAGGTTTCGAAACCGCGCGCGTTCTGATAGCCCGGACGGCGCGGCAGCGAGTTGACGTGCAGGCTGACGAACAGGCTGCACCGATCGGAGCAGTAGGATCCCCGATGCCTGAGGTCGATCAGCGTATCGGTGGTCCGCGTCATGATCACGCCGACGCCCCGCTTCTGCAGTTCCTCTCGCAGCAAGAGTCCGATCTGCAGCACGACATCTTTTTCTTTGAGGCCGCGCGGGAAGAAGGTGCCCGGGTTGCCCGGGTCCACCCCGCCGTGCCCGGGATCGATCGCGACCACCTGGCCTCGCAGCAGGCCGTTAGGCAGATAGCGAGCGTCGCGATTGGCCGTGTTCGACGGCGTCGACGGGGGCATAGTCGCAGGCGCCGCGGATCCGCGAGCCGGCGCGTTCCGCTGCGCCACCGTCGGGGTCGCGGCGAGATCTTCGAGGCGTGCCGCCCCGGCCGAATAGCGATAGCGGGTTTTGAGTTCGGCCGGCAGGACGTGGGTGACGAAGTGGATCGGCAGGAACAGGGTATCGCGCCGCACCACGGCCGCGCCGACCAGCGGCTTCACCGCCGGCCCCACCGTATAGTACGGCGCACCGATCAGCAGCCGGAACGACTGCCGCGCCACCTCGACCTCGGCCCACGCACCGGCGACACGCACCTGACCGTCGAGCCACGGAATCAATGCCGTGGCCGCCACGACCGGGCCGGCGGACGGATCGGACCGCACCGAGATCTTGGCTTCGCCCCGGGCCGTGGCAACGGTCAGCGCCATGGGCGCCGACGTTGCCGCAAAGCCCGAGGCCGCTAGCCAGACCAGTGCTCCGAGAGTCATTCCCGCCCCTTGTAGCCGCGTGCCATTTCACGATCGGCAATGCGGCGTTTCAGGTCTTCCCGACGGTCGTGCACTTTCTTCCCCTTCCCCAACGCGAGCGCCACTTTGGCGCGACCATCTTTGAAGTACAACTCGAGCGGAACCAGGGTGCAGCCCTTCTGTTCGGTCGCCCCGATCAGCCGTTCGATTTCCTGCCGATGCATCAAGAGCTTTCGGGTCCGCACCGGAACATGGTTGTACCGGTTACCCTGCTCGTATGGCGTGATGTGCATGCCCTCCAGCCACACCTCACCATTGCGGACCACCCCGAACGCCTCCTTGATCGAGGCCTTGCCCTGCCGAAGGCTCTTCACCTCGGTCCCGGACAGCACGATGCCCGCTTCGTGCGTTTCCAGGATATGGTAGTCATGGGTGGCTCGCGGATTCCGTGCCACCGGAATCCGCCCGTCCGCCCGCTTTGCCTCCGTGGCACCCTTGGCCATAAACCTCTCTCCCGTTTGAAGATAGGAAGGGTGTCGGGCAGGTGCAACGCACGACTTGCCTTAACTGCTTGGCTCCTCTAGGTTTGCGTTCCGCGCCGAAGTGGTGGAATTGGTAGACGCGCTGCGTTCAGGGCGCAGTGGGTGCAAACCCGTGGGGGTTCGAGTCCCCCCTTCGGCATGATCAGTCAGCAAGCTTTCGTGGGCTCCGCCCACTCCGAATCGACCGACGCGCCAGGGAACTTCTGTTCCCTGGCGCGTTTGGTTTTGGGGTGCGTTCGGTGTGGGGCCTCACCCGCCCGGCGCCGCGACCGCGTCCTGCCGGCGGGCCGGGTCGACCGGTGTCGCCGCCGGGACCGCGGCCTGGAACGCCTGGTAGACCTCGGGCCGCCACCAGTGACGGCTCTCCTCCATGATCCCGAGCGCCCGATCGAGATCCATGGCAGCCCGGTAGCTGCGCGTCGTCGTCAGCGCATCCCAGACATCGACCACACAAATGATCTGCGCACTGAGCGGGATCCGATCGCCGGCGAGGCGATCGGGATACCCGGTCCCGTCGAGTTTTTCATGATGCCAGCGGATCACCGGCTTGAGGTCCCAGGGAAACTCCACCTCGACCAGCAGTTCCTCACCCCACTCGGGATGCCGTTTGATCACCGCGAACTCCTCGTCCGTCAATCGCCCCGGCTTGCTCAGGATCTCATGCGGCACGCGCACCTTACCGAGATCGTGCAGGTAGGCGCCCAGTTGCACGGTCCGGGTCGCCATCTCGTCCGCACCTAGCGCTGAGGCGACCAGCACGCCGAACCGAGCCACCCGCTCGCAGTGGCCGAAGGTGTAGCTGTCGGCCGATTCGATCGAGCGACCCCAATCCCGTACCACCGAGAGATAGGTGTTTTCGAGCGTCCGCACCTTCTGCGCGATGTCGACCAGTTCGCGGCGTGCGTCGAGCCGGGTAAAGAGCCGATGCGCCCGGGTCAGGCCACGTAAGGCGTCCTGATTGCGCCCCAGGTCGTGATAGAGCAACGACAGTTCTCGAACCGCAGCGGCCTCCGCCAGCGATGAGCCGGTCCGTTCGGCCAGCGCGACGGCGTCGACCAGTCGCGCCTCGGCCAACTGCCGCTGCCCCATCAGGCGGTAGGCCATACCGACCACCCGGTAGGCATCCACCTTGTCGAGTTCGGAACCGAGATTGGTAAAGACCTGGAGCGCCGCGTTTGCCTCGCGGAGCGCGTGTTCGCCTTCGCCCCGCGCAATCCGGACCTCGGCGGCATTGAGCTGGACCGACGCGCCGAGCCGGACGTCGCCGACGCGCTCGGCTAAGGCGCGGGCCTGCCGATAGTAGTCGTCGGCGCGGTTCAGGTCGCCGTGATCCGCGGTGACGATGCCCAGGTTGTGATAGGCAATGGCGCAGCTCGAGTCGTCGCCAGCCGCGACGAACTCGTCGAGCGAGCGGCGATAGTGGTTGGTGGCGGCGACCCAGTCGCCCTTGACGTTGGCGATGATACCGCGATTCTGCGCCACCCGGCCGGCCAGCAGACGATCTTCGGCGCCCAGCATACCGGCCTCGCCGTAGAGGGCTTCCGCGTCGTCGAGGTCGCCACGTTCGAGCGCAAAGCCGGCAAGCACGTTGAGCGCCTCGGCGGCACGGATCGGATCGCCGGCGCGATGAGCCACCGCGTGACTCTCCTGCGCCAGGCTGTGCGCCTCGTCGGGCTGATTGGCAAAATGGGCCAGCACCGCCAAGCGCCGGAGCGCTACGGCGTGCGAGACCGCGTCGCCGGCCGGTTCGGCTCGTTCGATCGCGTGCCGATAGAGCGCCGTCGCGCCGGGTATATCACCGGCGCGCTCACGCTCGAGCGCATCGCCAAGCAGTTGCTTGGGAGGTCGAGAGGGCGACAGCGGAACGGGAGGTGGTGCGGAACCGGACATAGCGCGCCGGTATACCGCAATGGCGGGGCCAGACCCGCCAGACAACGCAAAGATTACACGAGGTCGGACAACCGCCGGCTGACTTCGGTCACTTCGTGCCGAGCGCCGAGCCGATCGAACAGCGCGACGGCTTCCTCCAGAGCCTGGTAGGCCTCCTCGATGCGTCCCTGGCTGGCGCGAAGATAGCCGAGTTCACGCCAGGCCTCCGCTTCGGTGAGCGGCGTGTCCGCATCGATCGCGAGATGGATGGCGGCGGTGAGATGCGCGATGGCCTGCTCCGGACGGCCGGTCTGCGCCGTGATGGAGCCGAGCACCCGCCGGCAATCCGCCTCTTCGACCACCGACTCCAGCGTGAGAAAAATCGCCCGGGCATCTTCGACGTCGTGTTCGGCGTGCGCGTAGGCCTGCCGCTCGACCAGGATCTCGCCGCGGTTGAGGAGGCAGAGCGCTTCGAGCCGCCGATCGCGCAGCAAGCGGGACAGCGCCATCGCCTCCGAGAAGTACCGCTCGGCCCGGACAAAGTCACGGTGATCCGCGCTCATCATGCCCAGGTTGTGGCAGGCCATGGCTTCGCCACGCCAATCGCCCAGCCGGCGGTAGATCTCCAACGCGCGCCGATAGTGCGACTCGGCCAGGCCCCAGTCGCCCTGGACGTTGGCGACGATGCCGAGATTCTGTTCGATCTTGGCGCGAAGATCCTCGCGATGCGCAGCGAGCATGAGCGCATCCTCGAACAGCTTGCGCGCATCGTCCAGTTCTCCCCGTTCGAGGCTCAAACCCGCCAGCACGTTGAGGGTCTGCGCTTCGGTGGCGCGGTCGGGAGCCGTTCGCGCCGCGGCCAAGCTCTGGAGCCCGGCCCGTTTGGCTGCTTCGGGTTGTCCCTGATGGTGCTTGATCACCGCAAACCGACTCAGCGCTTCTGCTTCGAGCTCCGCCACCGCCGCCGATCGGGCCCACTCGGCGGCCGTGAGGTAGCCGCACTCCGCTTCCGTTGTCCTGCCCCCGCGTTCGTCTTCAGCGGCGCGATCGAAGTACCACTTCGCTTGCGCCGCCGGAGCGGCTGGTCGCCGCTCCGAGGTTCCGTCCGGTTGTAAGGGTGACATCGGCGAAGCGCCGTTTACCAGGCAATCGCGTACCGCGAGAAGTGATCGATCTCGGCCGACACCTTGTTGGCCGCCGAATGGTCGACCGAGAGCGGCGCTTCGAGCTGCTGCAGCGCCTCGTTGACGTACAGCACGCGCACCGGCTGCGAGGTCTGCAAAGCAAGGAGGCAGTTGGAGTAGCCCATCGTCAGCGTGGCCGACTGCGCGAACTGGAGCCCGTGCGGGGTGAACCGCACCGAGTTGACCGTGTCCGCGACCTGCTGCATCGTGATGGTCTTGGCCTGCGACAGCGCACCGGCCGGAATCGTCAGCGTGTACTGGCCGACGGAGAGGGTCCCACCCTGCGGACCAATCGTCTTGGTCGTCGACGCATTCTGGAGCGGCGTGCAGGCGACCAGCCCGGTGAGCAGGTTGTTCAACGTATTGAGCGTGTTGTTGAGCGTGTTGTTGACCGTGTTACCGAGACCGCCGATGACCTTACCCAGGCCGAGCAACTGATTCGGGGTGGACTCGACAACCGGTTCGGGCGCGAGCATATCATTGGAACAACCGACCGACGCCGCCGTAGCCAAGGCGATCAGGGTCGAGCGGAGAGAGCGAAGTGAAACAGACATCGTGGTACGCCTCGGATTGTAGGTTATCGACTTGCGACGGTACCGCGAGCTCGGCCGGCTGCTCGCCACGACTGCGTCTGGTTCGACCCGATCAGGATGATCGGACGCAGGGGTCGCGTTGCCCCTTCGAAAGGCAAACGGGGTGCCAAACCCGACTGCCCGTCTCCCCCTATAATGCCGGGAAGAGTGCAAAGAACAGCACGTTTCCCGCCCTGGCCCCCGTGAGACAGAAGGACTGATGGTTGGAATGCATCAATCAGGTGTTCGGAAAGCGAACACCCAGGTGTCAAAGGCTTGGACTGGCAGTGCAGGAACGGTCCGAGGGCAACGGTCTACAGTGTCGAGGATTTGCGGCAGCAGCGGCTCGACCGTGCTGCGGTGTGGAGACCGAAAATCGGCCCGAGGACGTCAGTATCGAGGCAGGCCGGGATCGATTTCAGTCGACCAGGCGTCGACCCCGCCCTGGAGACTCCTGGCTTCGAAACCGGCGCCATCGAGGAGGGACTGCGCCGCCAGCGAACGCTGGCCTCGGTGACAAACCGTTACATAGAGGCGTCGCGGATCGAGATCGACCAAGCGACCGGGCAGCTCACCCAACGGAATCAGGCGGGAGCCCGGAATGGTGCCGATCTCGGTTTCCCACGGCTCACGCACATCGATCAGCTCGAGCGGCACACCCGACTCGATCCAGGCCGCCAATTCGGTCGGCGCCACCTCGGCGCTGCCCGCCTCGCGACCCCTCACGCCACAGAAGGCGTCGTAGTCGATCAGCTCGGTCACCGTGGGTTGGTCACCGCAGACCGCGCAGGACGGATCACGCCGGATGGCCACATCGCGGGTTCGCGCCTTGAGCGCGTCGTACAGCAGGAGGCGCCCAATTAAAGGCTCGCCCACACCGAGTATCAGTTTGAGAGCTTCGGTAGCCTGCAGTGTCCCCACCACTCCGGGCAGCACGCCGAGTACGCCGGCTTCGGCGCAATTGGGGACCAGTTCGGCTGGGGGCGGCTCCGAAAAGAGGCATCGATAGCAGGGCCCGCCGGGCGCGCCAAAAACCGAGACCTGACCGTCGAAGCGCAGGATGCTGCCGTAGACGAAGGATTTGCCGCCCAGAATGCAGGCGTCATTGACGAGATAGCGGGTCGGAAAGTTGTCGCTCCCGTCGATCACGATGTCGTAGCTGTCGATCAGGTCGGCTGCATTGGCCGACGAGAGCCGCACGGGGTGTAGTTCGAGCCGCGTGGTCGGATTGAGATCGGCGAGGCGCCCCGCGGCCGACTCGAGTTTGGATTGGCCGATGGCGCCGGTTCCGTGGAGGATCTGCCGCTGCAGATTGGTGAGGTCGACCCGGTCGGCATCGATCAGCCCCAGGGTTCCCACCCCCGCCGCCGCCAGATACAGCGCCGCCGGAGAGCCCAATCCCCCGACGCCAACGATCAGGACTCGCGCGGTCCGGAGTTTGTCCTGGCCAGCAACACCAACGCCCGGCAGGGTGAGGTGCCGGGCGTAACGGATCAACTCTGCAGGATTCGACATGGGCGAACCCGATACCACGGGGTCCGGGGTTTACGAGCCGCCACCACTCGAGGTGAGTGAGACGAACTCCGGCGTCGGCTCGTCGCGGAGAAGATCCGCCAGCGTCACACTGCCGAGAAACTCATCGATCCGCACCTGGAGCGCCTGCCAGACCGGCCGGATTGCGCAACCGCTGGTGGGGGAACAGCGCTCGGGGTCGACCGGATGGGTGTCACAGTTCATTTCGAAGGTCTGATGCTCCGAGGCGGCCATCACATCGCGAACCGTGATGGTCGCGGCCTCGCGGCCCAGGAAATAGCCCCCGCGGGCGCCCCGGACACTCTCGACGATTCCGGCGCGTCGGAGGCGCAGCAGAATCTGCTCGACGTAGTCGGCCGGCAACCGCTCGATCTCCGCCAGCTCACGGGCCGCTACGGGTGTACTGCCCCGACCACCCCGTCTGGCGAGATGGATCGAGATGATCAGGCTGTATTCCGTCCACGTCGTAATCCGCATACTGACAATTTAGCTCCATCTGGAAGGGAGAGCCACCCACGACTCACGCGAGAATCGGGTGGAATTCCGAGTTTTTCAATGTCGAATCCAGGTTATGGCAACCGGACGACGAGGGCCTCGACGGGCGGACGAGGCGTCTCGAGTTCCGACTCGAAGGACGCCCTGCCCGGCGCTGCGACCGTCATGCGAATCTCATCCGACCGGCCCACTCCACATAGATAGAACGCATGCTCGTCACCCATGGTGATCTCCCGCACCGTGGTTCCGTCTCGAACCGAGGTCCGGGTCGAGAGCCGTCCCGACGCATTGTAGCTCTGGACGGCGCGGAATCTGATGACCCCGATGGTATGCAAGGCCACCATCGCGTACGGCACGGGATCTCCAGTCTCTGCATCGACCAGCGCCGCGCTCAAGATCCCGACGTCGCGCTTACCGACATCCGCCGGACAGAGCCGACCAAACAAGGTGGCCTCCGATGGAAGTCCGATATCGCGCGCCGCATCGACGCCGCGCACCAGGCGCACCGAGTCTTCGATCCGCGGCATTCCCACCGCGGCGAAACGAGGGTGCGCAAACGTCAAACGGTACTCCCCCTGCCCTCCCGTACTGAGACGATACCGGCCCTCCGCATCGGTGGTGTCGACCATCGTCCCGCCCAGCGTGACGACCACCCCGGCAAGCGGCTGATTGGTGAGCGAGTCGAAAACCACGCCGGCCACGGTAGTCTCCGCGCGATCGGCTTCCGAACGCACCGGCCGGGCCTCGCCTCCGACATCCTGGTAGGCAACCACCTTGTGCACCATGCCGCGGTGCTGCATCTGCCGAGTCAGAAAGGGGGTTCGAATATTCCAGTGGCTGACGTACCAGGCTCCGTTCGGCAGTCGGGTGAACTCGATCCGCCCGCCGACTTTGCCCGGGATGAGCGCTTCGCTGGGCAGATCGATGTTGGCATATCCGAAGTCGATGGACCGGAGTTCGAGCGTGGTACTGTCGAGACGCAGCACGCCTTGGATATCGGGCAGGTCGCGACGACGATGCGGCGAGAAGGCCAACCCCACCTGACCCGCGGTATCGGGAGAGACGGCGCGGAAACAATGATCTTCGAGAAACTCGTCCGAAAGCAGCAGCTCGGCATCGGGGCCGAAGTACCAGGCATGCGCACCTTGCTGCTGGACCCAGCCGTTCCGATGCAGATCGCCCGGGTTGGCCGCCGCGAAGGGCCGCTGGTTCCGCGTCAGCCGCGCATCCCGGCGCTCCCGTTCGATTCGGCCCTGCAGCGACAACCGGCGTTCATACGTCTGCACGTCGAGCAGCAACGGCGCATCGGTCCGGGTAATCGCCGCACCATGCAGGGCCTTGCGAGCTTCGTCCCAGAGCCGGGCCGTAACTCCGACCCCTGCCGACTCGAGATCGCATACCGCGGCACGATTGGAGGCTACGACCAGGTCGCGGATTTCAAACGGCGCCGCCTCCAGCCGAAAGGTCAGTTCCCGAACCTGTGCGGCTTCGAGCACCAGCGGCGCCGACGAGGCTCCGCGATAGCCGATCGCATCGGCCCGCACGACGAAGCTGCCCTCGGAGGGCGCCCGGACCGACAGCCGGCCTCGCTCGTCCGTGAGCGCACGCAGTACCAGGACGCCATCGACGGTGCGCAGCGTGACCAGCGCACCTGGCAATGGCGCATCCGCTTCGGCGCGCACGACCCGGACCGACACGGTCTGCGCGAAGGACGGTATAGCCGTACCGATCAGGAAGCCGCAGACCAGAGCCGGTAACCAGCGATTGCGCATGGTAGACCTCCAACCTGAAGGGAACGGCAACCGAACTCAGGGCCGATCGAGCAGCATCGGATGCACTCGGGCGCGCCCCGGCCCCACATCGCGGACTCGAAGCGGAAGACCCGGAACGGAGTCGATAACCTGCAACGGCACGTTACGATCGATCCCGCAGATGTAAAACGGGCGACCGGGTCGGGTCGTCACCTGAACGGCGGTCACGTCTTCACGGTGCAGTACTCTGGATGTTACCGTGTTACCGCCCTCGAAGCCAAGCGCCTTCTGCGGGCGCGCTGCGCTGCGCGGAACCTCGACCTGGACATGAACATCCTGCTCCGCCGCGCCCTCGAACCCGACCGCGCTCAACGCGCCCAATCCCGGCCGGCGCACATCTCGAGGGCAGAGCAACGCCAGCTGCGCTTCGGCCGACGGCGATGTCAGATCCAGACGAACCCCCGGCGCCCGCACCCGGACCGAATCGCGCATCGGCTCGAGACCGACGACCGTCAGCTCCGGATGCGACACGGTCACCACGTAGTCGCCCTCTCGCATCAGTTCGACGCGGAACGCTCCTGTCGAATCAGAAACCACGACAGTCGTGCCGCCGAAGCTGATCGCGGCCCCGGCAAGCGGCCGCCCCGCCAGCGAATCGAACACCTGTCCGGTGACGACCACGGGCGGAGGCGACCCGCCCTCCGGCCGAGCCGTTCCCCCCACGTCCTGATACCAGGCGATGACATAGTCCGTGCGATTGATCCGGACCCGGCGCTCCAGAAAGGGCGTCAGGATGTTCCAGTCGCGGATGTACCAACCACCAGTTGCAAGACGATCGAAGGTGAGCCTTCCGCCAAGCCGCGCATCCCGCAGGATACGATCAGGGATTTCCAGGTTGACGAACCGGAACTCCAGCGACCGGAGTTCCATACTCTTGGGATCGAGCCACAGCGTGCCGGCAATCTCGGGCACCTTGCGGTTCCGATTGGGTGAGAACTCGAGACCGAGGCGTTGATCGTCCGTCGCGACCGCTCGAAAGCAGTGATCCTCGAGAAAGGTATCCGACAGGAGCATCTCGGCGTCAGGCCCGTAGTAGACCGTACCAGCCGCGTCCGGCCGCACCCAACCATGTTGGTGCAGCTCGGCAGGATCCGCGGTCGTAAAGGGGCGATCGCTCAGGACCGTTCCGTGCGCCGTCTGCTCCCAGGCAATCCAGCCGCTCGGTGTGAGCCGCCGCTGAAAGAGTTCGATCTCCATGCGTGGGGGATCCTGCGTGCGGGTCAACACCGTCCCGAAGAGCGCCTTCCTCGCCTCCTCCCAGACCCGTGACGTAAGCTGCGCAGACTCGGCGCGCATGTTACACACCACCGACCGATTCGCGCCGACGACCAGTTCTTCGAGCGCAAACGGAGCGGGTTCCAACGCAAACTCGACCGTCTGCACCTCACCACCCAGATCGACGGGCTGCCCATCGACCCCCCGGTATCCGATCGCATCGGCGCGCGGAACGTAGCGGCCGGGTGCGGGGGCTCGGAAGGTGATTCGACCTTCCGAGCCCGTCAGCGCGCGCACCTGGACCACGCCGTCCATGCTGCGCAGCGATACCAGCGCGCCTGCCAGGGGCGTCCCCTCCCCGGCGTGCACTACGCGGACCGATATCTGCTGCGCCCGGCCCTCTGCGGCACCGAACAGAAAGCCTCCGGCAATCATGATCCAGACGACGCGCAATGGCGTTCCTCCATAGCTCGGCAAGCAGCGTCAACCGGGGAGACGCCGCTTGCTCTGGATGCGGCTCAACCGCCGCCGGGCAACCCTTTTCCGCCGGGAACACCGAGCTCGGTCATGGCCCGGAGGTCGAGCACATCGTCGAGTTCCTTGCCGGTCAAAATCTCCTTTTCCGTCACCAGCGCCTTGACGGTGAGTCCCGTCGCGATCGCTTCCTTGGCCAGCTTGGCCGAATCGGCATATCCGATTTTCGGAGCGAGCGCCGTGACGAGCGCCGGACTGCGCTCGAGCCAGTAGGCGCACTGCGCTTCGTCCGCTTCGATGCCGCGAATGCACTCGACATCGAGCTGCCGCGTCGCATTGCCCAGGATATTGATGGCAAAGACGATGTTATGAGTCATGACCGGCATCATGACGTTGAGTTCGAGCTGGCCCGCTTCCGCCGCCATCGCAACCGTGGTATCGAGCCCGATGACCTGATAGCAGACCTGATTGACCATCTCGGCAATGGACGGATTGACCTTGCCGGGCATGATGCTCGACCCCGGCTGCACGGCGGGCAGCAGGATCTCCGCGAGCCCGGTACGAGGCCCGGACGCCAGCAACCGGATGTCATTGGCGATCTTGTTGAGATCGAGCGTGTAGGCGCGGATCGATCCGCTCACCGTGGCGATATCGCCCATCGACTGCATCAGCTGGATCCGATCCTCGGCAACCTCGAGATCGAGCCGAGTCAGCGCCCGCAGGTGTTCGACCATCAACGCGGGATATTCCGGTTCGGCGTTGAGCCCGGTGCCGACCGCCGTTCCGCCGATGTTCATCGGACGGAGCCAGCGCGCCGCCTCCGCGATCTTCTGCCGATGCCGTTCGACCGTCCGACCGTACGCCGCGAACTCCTGTCCCAACCGGATCGGGGTCGCATCCTGAAGGTGGGTCCGCCCCGACTTCATGACGTGATCGAACTCGGCCCCCTTCTTCATGAACGTCTGCGCCAGTCCCGCCATCGATTCGAGCAGCGCAGGAAGCGATGCCAGCGTCGCCAGCCGCATGGCCGTCGGGATCACGTCGTTGGTGCTCTGCGCCATATTGACGTGATCGTTTGGATGCACCGGCTGATACGTTCCCCGCGTGCCGCCCAGGATTTCGTTGGCCCGGTTGGCCAGCACCTCGTTACAGTTCATGTTGTGCGAAGTACCGGCGCCCGCCTGATAGACATCCACGACGAACTGATCGCGGTGCTGGCCCGCCAGTACTTCATCGGCCGCCGCGATGATGGCATCGGCAATCCGGGCTTCGAGGCGCCCGGTCTGTTTGTGCGTAACGGCCGCGGAACGCTTAATCCAGATCACGGCATCGACGAACGCCGGCAAGGGCTTCAAACCGGAGATCGGGAAGTTCTCGACGGCACGAAGGGTCTGGATTCCATACAGGGCGGAGGCCGGAACCTGCTTCTCACCCAACGGGTCTTTTTCGATTCGGAACGACATGACGGAAACCGATGTGAAAGGTGACGGGATCGCGATGACGAACCCCTATCTGTTGCGACCGGAGGACTCGGCCGTGTTTGCAACCGACCGATATACCAAGGCCGATCTCGTCCGAGGCGAGACGCTCTTTGCCGGACTCAACTGCTTCGAGCCGGGACAACACCAGAGCGTCCACACGCATCGGGGTGCGGACAAATTGTATCTGATCCTCTCCGGAAAGGCGAGAATGACCGTCGGCGACCGCCAGTTCGAAGCCACGACCGGCCAACTGGTCTGGGCGCCGGCCGAGGTGCCCCATGGAGTGGATGAAGCGCTGGAGCGGACCGTCATGCTGGTCGCGCTCGCGCCGCCACCCGCGCGCTGAATCAGTCGCCCAGCCCGCGCAGGAACGGGTTGTTGCGCTTCTCCGCGCCAATCGTCGTTCGCGGGCCATGCCCGGGATGTACCACGGTCTCGTCGGCCAGCGGGAACAACTCGTCGCGAATGCTGCTCAGCAATTGTTCCCAGTCGCCGCCGGGCAGATCGACCCGCCCGACCGACCCCTGGAACAGGACGTCGCCGCCGATCACGGTCCCGGCGGTCACGAAGCAGACGCTCCCGGGAGAATGCCCCGGCGTATGCCGCACGTCGAACGAGGTGTTGCCTAACGTCAACGTCTGGCCGTGGCTCAGTTCATGGTCGATGGGAGGCGGATCGTCCAACTCGAGGCCGAACCACCCCGCTTGCTGCGCCAGATTGCGATAGAGCGGAAGGTCGGCCGGATGCATCCAAATCGGCGCGCCGGTCGCGGCCTTGACGGCGCCGACGCCGGAGACATGATCGATGTGCCCGTGGGTCAGCCAGATCTCACGAATGGTTAGCCCATGACGCTCGGCCGTCTCCAGAAAGAGCGCCGGCGCCTCGCCCGGGTCGACGATGACCGCATCCGCCGACCCTTCCTCGGCCAGCAGATAACAGTTCTGCATGAACTGGCCGTTGAGGATCGGGATGACCCTGAGCCCCGCGCTCATGCGGGCTGCGACTTCCGCTCCGTCAGATACTTCTCGACCGCAATCGCCGCCGTCGTCGCGTCACCCACCGCCGTCGTCACCTGACGCACCAACTGAACCCGCAGGTCGCCAGCTGCGAACAATCCGGGAATCGACGTCATCATCCGGTCGTCCGTCAACAGATAGCCGGTCGGATCGTGCGCGACATGCTCTTTGATCAGCCCGCTGTTCGGGGTGAAGCCGATGAAGACGAAGGCGCCTGTCACGGCCAGCGATGTCGTCGTTCCGTCGACCGTGTCCTCGAGCTGCAGCGACTTGAGGCCCGACGGTTCGCCCACCATCTCGAGTACGCGCTTGTTCCAGATGAACTCGATCTTCGGGTTCTTGAACGCCCGCTCCTGGAGGATCTTGGAGGCCCGCAACTCATCGCGCCGATGGATGACGTAAACCTTGGCTGCGTAGCGGGTCAGGTAATCGGCTTCCTCGACCGCGGCATCGCCCCCGCCGATCACGGCAATCGTCTCGCCTTTGAAAAAGGCCCCATCACAGACCGCGCAATACGATACCCCACGACCGGCATACTCCAACTCGCCGGGCACGCCGAGTTTGGTGGGCGTTCCTCCTGCCGTCATGATCACGGTAGGCGCCAGATAGTCCGTGCCCGAATCGGTGGTGACTTTGAAGGTACCGTCAGCCAGACGATAGACCCCCTCGACGTTCTCCTGCCGGATATCCGCCCCGAATTTCTCGGCGTGGCTCGCCATCTTGGCCGCGAGCTCGGGGCCAAGGATCGATTCGAACCCCGGATAATCCTCGATCTTTTCCGTGTTGAGGAGTTCGCCCCCCGGCAATCCCCGTTCGAGGACAACCGCGTTCAGCATCCCTCGCCCAGCGTACATACCGGCGCACATGCCGGCGGGGCCGGCGCCGACGATGATGACGTCGAAATTGTTCATGATTTGAAGACCTGATTCCGTAGGACCGTCACACTATTGCCAGCCTGCAATATAAGCCGGTCGACCCCGGCCTCGACGGGGCCCGCCCGACCGGCACGAGCTCCGGAATCAAGAGGTAAGCGAAGGGAAAATTGCCGAACGAGGGATCAGGCGCGGACCGAAGCAGGGGCCGGAGACACCAGCGCCGAGGGTGGCAGGGCGCGAGCCGGCAACAGGCCCCGATAAATCGCGTCGAGGCGATCGAGCTCGGTCTCCCAGCTGAGCGCGGCTGCCGTCGCCAGCGCGCCCGCGGCCAGGGAGGCTCGGAGAGTCGGGGTGGTCGCCAGATCGATCATATGGCGGGCGAGGTGGTCCACCGCCCCGCCGCCGCTCCAGGCCAGTCCGTTGACCCCGTGGCGCAGATGATCCGCGACGCCGCCCGCAGGAACCGCCACGACCGGCAGGCCGCTGGCCATGGCCTCGAGCATCACCAGGCCGAGCGTCTCGGTCTCGGAGGCGTAGATGAACGCATCGGCGCTGGCATAGAGTTCGGGCAGCCTGGTCGCCCGGTCGAGAAAGCCGACGAACTGCACCCCCGGTGGAGCCGCGCGCTCGAGTTCGGACCGCGAGGGTCCTTCACCCGCGATGACCAGGCGGACATCGTCGCCGAGCACCTGGCGGCACCTGGCAAACCCCGCGAGTAACCGATCGACGCTCTTTTCCGGCGCCAGGCGCCCGACGTGCAGGAAGACGAACCGTCCCGCACCGCCCAGCCCCTGCCGGCATTCGGCCGTCGCCCGATCGGGATGGAAGGTCTCGGTGTCGACACCGCAACCCCACACCCGCGCCTGACGAATCCCTCGTTCGACCAGTTCGCGCTGGACCGCACCGGACGGCGTCAGCGTCTGGTGCGCAACACGATGGAAGCGGGTCAGGTACCCGTCGACCGCCCCCGACAGGATCGGCGCGCCGTAGGCGGCCAGATACCGTCCGAAGTCCGTGTGATACGAGGTGACGATCGGCACCCCTTCGGCTCGGGCGGCACGGCGTCCCATCCAGCCGATCACGAACTCGGTGCAGCAATGCACCAGATCCGGACGAAATTCGCGCACCAGGCGACGAATCCGATCGGGCAACGGCGCCGCAAGCCGGAGGTCGGGATAGCCCGGGCACGGAACACTCGGAAGCGTCATCACAACCTGATCGGCTGCGGCGCCGAAGATGTCCTCGGTCTCGGGATACTCGGGCGCCACCACGCCGACCTCCCAGCCGCGCGCCATAAGACCGCGGACCGAAAGGTGGGTGACGACGGAGACGCCGTTGACCTGGGGCGGATAGGTGTCGGTGAAGTACAGTGCGCGCATCCGGGAAGTCTGGCGAACGTCCCTGATGGCTGCGTCAGCGCGCGGTCACGATCCGGTCACCCGGCCCCGTGACGCGATCGTGACATCCCGGTCGCGGCGTGTTGATGTCGCATCGCCATCGTTGAGGCACGTCGTATGGAGGCGATTTTCGAGATGACGACACGCTTGCTGGGCCGGCTGGATGCCCACGATCGGCGTCTCTTCCTGCGGTGGTCGCTGGGCCAGGACCACTCCCGCCTGGCTCGCACCTGCTGGAAGGGCCTCACCGGCCTTGGCTCCGCCGCCTTCACCATCGCTGCTGCGATCCTGCCGCTGCTGACGGGCTCGTTCTCACCGCGGGTAGCCTGGCGCGCCGGTCTTGCGTTAGGCATCTCCCACGGGATCGTTCAGATCATCAAGCGGCTGGTGGTACGTAACCGGCCATCGACCTATCGGCCCGATCATTCCCTCGTCGCCGACCCGGACCGATTCTCCTTCCCGTCCGGACATTCGGCGTCGAGCTTCTCGATCGCGGTCGCTTACGCCACGATCGTTCCCGCCGCGACGGCGCCGCTGATTGCCCTCGGTATGCTGGTCGGCTGGAGCCGGGTAGCGCTTGGTGTGCACTACCCGGGCGACGTGCTTGCCGGGCAGCTCATCGCGGTTCTGACGGTCCTCGCGCTGACGCTGTAGCCGTCCCTTCCCCGCACCGCACCAGCCCGACCGCGCCGTGGCAGGCCGAAATGGTGCCGACCACGAGGTCGACGGCTCCGGAAGCGGCCAGCGCGCGATCCATCCATCCTCGCGCCTCCCGTACCTCGCTCACGTCGAACATCCCGACTCCGTAGGCCCGGTGGCGGGTGACGAACAGCGCCGGACCGAGGGTCGGCCGGCCCCGGTTGATCCGATCGGTATACGCGGCGATGGTGTCCCCCATTTCCCAGGTGCGCGGCGCCCGGATGACGGGACAGATGTGCGGCTCGATGCAATGCGTCGGACAGAGCCAATCGGCAAACGAGACGTAGCGATTGCCGCCGGGGCCCAGCCGGTCGTACGGGGTTCCCACCGGCTGATCGACGACGACCGGCTCGAAGGACCGCTCAGGCGCGGCGCGACGTCCGACCCGGACCAGCCATTCGGCCATGAGATGCGGCATCAGCGGCGACGGGACGATCGCATCGTCGGGCCGGCCCGGCGCAGGCGCGGGGCGATCGAGGAACTCATCGAGAAACGCTCCCCACTCCGCTTCGGCGAACGTGACGGCGCCGGTAATCCGCCCCTCCCGGTTCGCCTGACAGGCCCGATCCCGATCCACCACGATGACCGAGGAGTAGCTGATTTTGCCGCGGGCCGCCGCCTCCGACAGCTGCGCAGCGTAAAACGAGCCGTAACACCCGCCGCCGATCACGACGATGTCGCGACAGGCCGGGACGGTCAGTGCCGCCGGCTCGCTGCGAGGTGTTCGATCGCGTCGACCCATTCGATCGGAACCCGCTCCCCGCCGACCAGGTTGTGCGTGGCACTCGGTGAGGTTTCGCCGTGCGAATCGCTCCCGCCCGTCATCAGCAATCCCAGATCCCGCGCGACCCGTTCCAACTCGGCGCGCATGCTCGGACTGTGGCTCGGGTGCCGGACTTCGACGCCGTCGAGGCCGCGCGCCTGAAAGCTCTGCAGCGTGGCTCGATTCGCCCGGTCGCGCGGGTGGGCCAGCGAGGACACGCCTCCGACGCGACGGACCAGATCGGTGATCTCCTCGAGTGAGGGCAGTACCTTCCCGACATAGCCGGGCTTACCGCGGCCCAGGAAACGGACGAAGGCCTCGTCGATGGTCCGGACCACCCCGCGCTGGACCAGCGCGCGCGCAACGTGCGGACGCCCCAGCGGCGCTCCCGCCGCAATCCCCTCGACCTCGGCGTAGTCGATAGGCACCCCGCATTTGACGATCGCCGCTACCATCTTGCGACCGCGATCTTCACGGTTGGTACGCATTCGCCGGAAGGCGGCTTCCAGTTCGGCGTGCCCTTCCGGCATCCCGTAGGCGAGCAGATGCATCTCGCCCCAGTCGCCGAGCACGGAGAACTCACAACCGGACAGCACTTTGATACCCTGCAGTTGGCCTTCGGCGCGAGCTTCGGCCACGCCGTCGACGGTATCGTGATCGGTCAGGGCAATGGCCGCGAGGCCCGCCCGGGCAGCAAGACGAACGACCTCCGCGGGACGATTGATCCCGTCGGAGGCCGTGCTATGCGCGTGGAGGTCGGCGACCTGGCTCAATTCAGCGCTGATATCCCATCTCCGCCGCAGTCCACGACGGTTGTGATCGGGCCAGCAGTGTCGCCAGCCGCGCATCGGTCAGCTCGGCCAGCGACGCTTCGCGAGCCTTGGAGCCGAGCGGCGAATAGCGGGCCACCCGGGCCTCGCTGCCGTCCGTTCGGGTAAATACGACGGAGAACTCGTCCTTGGCGTACTGTGTTCGCCGCCCGCTGGGCGCGACATTCCACGCAACGCCGTTGACCTCGATGGTACGCTGGGCCACGAATCCCTCCGCTCAGGCGTTGTCGGACACGGTGTGCAACGACTTCTTCACATCGGCCAGGAAGCGATCCGCGTCCGCTCCGTCCACGACCCGATGATCGAACGACAAGGCCAGGATGCCCTTGGTCCGGATCGCGATCGTATCGGTTCCATCCGGCTGCGTGATGACCGCGGGCTGCTTCTCGATGGCGCCGACGGCCAGGATCGCGGACTGCGGCTGGTTGATGATCGGCAAGCCGACCACCGTGCCGAACACGCCGGGATTGGTGACGGTGAAGGTGCCCTTCTGCACTTCATCCGGCGAGAGCTTCTTGTTCCGGGCCCGATCGGCCAGATCCTGAATCGCCCGCGCCAGGCCCAGCAGGTTGAGCTCATCGGCATGACGAACGACGGGCACGATCAAGCCCCAGTCGAGTGCCACGGCAATCCCGATATTGACCTCGCGACGGAAAATGGTCGACTCACCCATCACCGCCGAGTTGACGATCGGATGCTTCCGGAGATTCTCGGCCACCGCTTTGATCACGAAGGCCAGGAAGGTCAGGTTGACCCCGCGCTCGGCAAACTCGGCCTTGCGCTTGGCGCGGACCTGCGCCACCCGGGTGTAGTCGATCTCGATCAAACTCGAAACATGCGGCGAGACCCGGCGCGACATGATCATGTGATCGGCCGTCAGCTTGCGGATCCGCGACCACTGCTCGACCCGGTCGCCTTCCCACGGCTCGACCACCGGTCCGGGAATCACCGCGACCCCGCCGGCAACCGGCTGCACCGGAGCCGCCGCGGCCACGGGGGCCGGCGCGGCGGCAGGCGCACTCGGTTGCGCAGCAGGCGCGGCGGCGCCGTCGCCACCCGACTCGATGAAGCTGAGGACATCCTGCTTGGTAACCCGGCCGGCCAGGCCGGATCCGGGAATGGCCGCGATGTCGAGGCCGTGCTCCGCCGCAATCTTTCGCACCACCGGCGTCGAGCGACGGCGCAACCGGTCTTCCAATGATTCATCGGCGGAAGCCACCGCCGCCGTGGGAACTGCCGGCGCCGCAGGAGCGGCAGACTTCGCCGGGGCTGCGGGAGCTGCCGGAACCGGAGGCGCGGCAGCGGCAGCGGGTGCTGCGGGAGTCGGGGCTGCAGGCGCAGCAACCGCGCCAGCCTCGGTCTCGAGCCGCGCCACCACCGTCTGAATCGGAACCGTCTGGCCTTCGGTGACCAGGATCTCCGCCAGGACACCGGCACTCGGCGCCGGGATCTCGGCGTCGACTTTGTCCGTCGAAATCTCGAAGATCGGCTCGTCACGCTTGACCGTATCGCCGACTTTCTTGAGCCACTTGGACAGGGTGCCCTCGGCAATCGATTCGCCCATCTGCGGCATCACTACGTCGATTCGCGCCATCGTATCTCTACTCCTCGTAGGGGTCCGCGTCCACCGCGCGCCCCGGTTTGCTCAGTAAGCCAGCATCCACCGCGCCGCTTTGACGATGTCCTCCGTCTGCGGCAGCACGAAATCTTCCAGTGTCGGTGCATAGGGCAGCGGCACGTCGTGCGCGCAGACCCGACGAATCGGCGCATCGAGCCATTCGAAACACTGCTCGTTGATCCGCGCCGCAATCTCCCCCGCCATCCCGCCGGTTCGGGTATCCTCATGCACGATCAGGACCCGATTGGTCTTCTTGACGCTCGCGACGATGGCCGCATCGTCGATGGGCAACAGCGTCCGCAGATCGAGCACTTCGACCGAGGCCCCATCGTCCTTGGCAATCTGCTCGGCCGCTTCGAGCGCCTTCCAGACCATCGCCGAATAGGTGACGATGGTGAGGTCCTTGCCCTCGCGCGCCACCCGCGCCTTCCCGATCGGGGTGAGAATCTCTTCGCCCTCGGGCAGCTCGTCCTTGATGCGGCGGTAGAGATACTTGTGCTCGAAGTAGAGCACCGGATCATCATCCCGAATGGCCGACTTGATCAGCCCCTTCGCATCCCGCGCCGTGGCCGGCGAGACGATCTTGATCCCCGGCGTATGCAGATACGCAGCTTCCGGATTCTGCGAATGGAACGGGCCGCCCCGTACGAACCCGCCGGACGGACCGCGAATCACCATCGGGGTCTTGAGATCGGCCCGATACCGCGCGGTGGCAACGTAGTTGGTGATGATGGAGTAGGCGCAGGACAGGAAGTCGATGAACTGCATCTCACAGACCGGCCGCAGTCCCATATGGGCTGCCCCGGCCGCCGCCCCGACGATGGCGACTTCGGAAATCGGCGCATCGATGATACGCTCCGCGCCGAAGCGCTTCTGGAACCCGTCGGTCACCTTGAAGGCGCCACCAAAGGCTCCGATATCCTCGCCCATCATGAAGACGTTCTCGTCCCGGGCCAGTTCTTCTTCCAGCCCGTCGTGGATCGCCTCGAGATACGTACGCTCAGCCATCGCTCACAGCCTCCGATACCACTCGAGCTCGGCGCTGTCGGGCGACGCCATCACGCCGCCTAACGCCGACTCCGCCGCCGGGAACGGTTCATCTTCGCAGAGCGCCACGGCCGCGTCGATCTCAGCGACGATCCGCTCGTCGATAGCCGCAAGCTCCGCAGCCGTCGCCCAGCCGTTCTCGCCCAACTGGCGGACGAAACGGTCGATCGGATCGCGCGCTTCCCACGCTTTGATTTCCTCGGGCGTCACATACGACTGGTTGTCGTGCTCCGCGTGGCCCTTGCGGCGGAAGGTGATCAGCTCGATCAGCGTCACCCCTTCGCCCGCGCGAGCGCGGTCGACCGCCCGTTTGGTCGTTTCATAGACCGCCAGGACATCGTTCCCGTCGGCCTGATCACCCACGACCCCGTAGCCCGCCGCCTTCTCCACCAGGAACTTGACCGCCGTCTGCTTGTACATCGGGGTGGAGTAAGCGTAACCGTTGTTCTCGCAGATGATCACCAGCGGCAGCTTCTGGACCGCCGCAAAGTTGATCCCCTCGTGGAACGCGCCGGTACTCATCGCTCCATCGCCGATGTAGACCATGCCCACCCGCGGCTGACGGCGCATCTTGAATGACATCGTCACCCCGCACATCACGGGCACCATGTCACCCAGGTGCGAGATCTGCCCCAGGAAGCCGCGCTGCAAATCGTTGAAGTGGATGTTGAGCTCGCGGCCCCGGGTCGGGCTCTCGGCCTTGGCCATGTACTGGCGGAGCACCTCGATCGGGGTGGCTCCCTGCACCAGCATCGACCCCAGGTTCCGGATCAGCGGCGACAGGATGTCGCCCTTGCTTCGATCGAGCGCAAAGGCGCTGCCGACCGAGTCCGCCTCCTGACCAAGCGAGCGGAACAGTCCGCCCACCACTTTGGTCTGCCGATACAGATTGACCAGTTTCTCTTCAAGCGACCGGGTGAGGCGCATCCAATAGTACAGCTCGTGGAGTTGCGCCTGGGTCAGACCGGCCGGAATCGGCCGGGACGTCGATGTCGTAGTAGGAGCGGCCATTGCCCTGTCGCTAGAACGCGTAACCTGAGAACCTGTAAAGATTTACCCGTCGCCATGCGGAGTCAAGCGACCCGGCCTTCGCGCCCCGCGAAGCCGGAACCTTCCCCCACCGGCCTCCGTTCAGCGACGCGGCGGCTCAGCCCGAACGACCTTGGGCTTGGGAGACCGCGGTTTCCGTCTCATCTGAGCACCGGTCGGCCGCCGGGTCCGCTCAAAAGGCGCCAGAATGACGGATCGGCCGGATCGGGCCGAGCGGTGGAGCGCATCGATGACCAGAGCATCGGCCAGGCCCTCCTCCCCGGCAGGCCCCGGAATACGTCCCTCGAGGATGCACTCGGAAAAGTGCAGCACTTCGGGCGCGAACTGATCGCTGGCCGCGAACTCATGCACCCGGGTGCCGCGCTCGGTCGTGACCGTCAGTCGGGACGGCTTCGAGTACCCGAAGGCCTGCTCCAGCAGCAACTTGCCCTTGCTCCCCACCACCTCGTATCGCGAAACATCGGCCGCGCCGAAGCTGCTTACGAAGGTCGCCAGGCCGCCCCCGGGAAACCGCAGGAGCCCGCCGGTTGCCTCATCGGCTTTGCGGAATCGTTTCTGGCCGTTGTTTCCCTGAAATGCCACGACTTCCTCCGGCTCGGCGCGGAAGAGATAGCGCGCGGCGTTGATGCAGTAGATCCCGATGTCGTAGACGGTACCGCCGCCCAGCCGGGTCGGACCGAGCCGGATATTTCCGGCCCGGACCTGCATCGAGAAGACGGAGTCGACAATACGAATCGGCCCCAGCGCCCCCGACCGGATTTCCTCGATTGCCCGCAGGTTGGAAGGCGCAAAATGGAGGCGGTAGGCCACCATCAGACGGACATTGTTCCGTTCGCAGGCGCGGATCATATCCCGGCATTCCCGCGCATCGAGACCGAGCGGCTTCTCGCAGAGTACGTGTACTCCAGCCCGTGCGGCGCGAATCACGAAGTCCCGATGGAGATGGTTGGGGAGACCGATGTAGACCGCATCGATGTCGCCACTTTCCATCAGCGCATCGAACCCCTTGTAGTCGATCAGGGTGTCCACCCGATACTTCCGCCCGAGCCGGCGCAACTTGGTCCTGTCTCCCGAAACCAGCGCCGCGAGCTCGCTGTTGGCCTTGGCTTTGGCCATGGCCGGTAGCAGCGCGACCTGGGAAATGTGCCCCAGTCCGACGACGGCATATCTGATCCGCTTGCTGGTGCTCTCTGCGCGTGCCATGACGCCTCCGTTGCAATGGAATGGTCAGGCCGGCATCCCCAGGCCCTTACAGTGCTGACGATCCACCTTGGCACGGTTGCACCCGCCAAAAGAAAAGCGGCCGGCCGAAGCATCGGCCGACCGCCCTGATACCGCATCGAGGTGAACGCCTCAGTAGCTTCCGCGAATCGCGTGATGCTCGTGAACCAGCGTGTGCACCGTCGCCAGGAACCGCTTGGCGAGCTTGTCGATTTCGCTTTCGCCGGGCTGGTTGGTCTCGACCGTGACGAGCGTGTAGTGCCCGCCTTCGGCCAGCACACTCACGCTCAGCTGGCCGATCGCTCCGGCAAAGCGCAACCGCCGCGCCCCCTCTTCCGTTCGCTGCATCCGCGCCCCGAAGAACTCGGCCGCTTTCGCGACCACCTCATCGGGCGTGGCGGAAGTCCGGTGAAAGTATTTCATCGTCCAGGCACCTCACTCCTTGCCGTAGTCGTAGTACTCCACGCCGAGATGGGTAATCGCGGCCTCGCCCATAAGATAACGGAGCGTGTTCTTGAGCTTGGTCTGCTGGATGAACAGATCGTGCTCGGCGTAGAGCCCGGGCGCAGTCTGCGGGCTCTTGAAGTAGAACGAGAGCCACTCCTGCACCCCGGCCATCCCGGCTCGCTGCGCCAGGTCGAAGAAGAGCGCCAGGTCGAGCACCAGCGGCGCGGCCAGGATCGAGTCGCGACAGAGGAAATCGACCTTGATCTGCATCGGATAGCCGAGCCATCCGAAGATGTCGATGTTGTCCCAGCCCTCTTTATTGTCGCCCCGCGGCGGATAGTAGTTGATCCGCACCTTGTGGTAGAGCTTGGCGTACAGCTCGGGATACACCTCGGGCTGCAGGATGTGCTCGAGCACGCCCAGCTTCGACTCTTCCTTGGTCTTGAAGCTCTCCGGATCGTCGAGCACTTCGCCGTCGCGGTTACCCAGGATGTTGGTCGAGTACCAGCCCGACACGCCCAGCATGCGCGCCTTGAACATCGGCGACAACACCGTCTTGAGCATCGTCTGACCGGTCTTGAAGTCCTTGCCACCGATTGCGACCTTCTTGTCGAGCGCCAGCTTCTCGAGCGCCGGGAAGTCGCAGCTCAGGTTCGGCGCGCCATTGGCAAACGGCACCCCTTCCATGATCGAGGCGTAGGCATAGAGCATCGACGGCGCAATCGACGGATCGTTGGCGTCGATGGCCTTTTCGAACGCCTCGAGCGTCTGGTGCGCAGGGCCGGGCGTAATGAAGATCTCGGTCGAGGCGCACCAGACCATCACCAGCCGGTCACAGCCGTTTTTGGCCTTGAAGTCCCGGATGTCCTTCCGGAGCTCGTCGGCCATCTGCCGCTTGGTGCCCTTCTTGATGTTGGTGCCCTGGAGCCGCTTGACGTAGTGCTGGTCGAACGCGGCCGGCATCGGCTTGACCGACTTGAGGAAGTCGGCAATCGGCTCGACATGCTCGTACTTGTCGAGCACGCCGCAATGGAGCGCCGACTGGTAGCAGTCATCCGGCACCGGATCCCAGGCGCCGAAGACCAGATCGTCGAGCTTCGACAGCGGCACGAAATCCTTGATCAGCGGCGCCCGCTTGTCGGTCCGCTTGCCCAGGCGAATCGTCGCCAGCTGCGTCAGAGAGCCGGTCGCCTGCGCGCGACCGCGGCGGACGTTCTCGACACCCGCGATGAAAGTCGACGCCACGGCGCCGAGCCCGACGCAGAGCACACCGAGCTTGCCGGACGCGGGCTGAATGGGGCGAGGAGTTCCTTGAGGCACGTTCGATCCTTTCGTCAACGGCCCGATGCCGGGCCGGCATACCGCATGATGGTTCGTTACGGCGTATCGCCGCCGGATTGACCTTCGGTTACCTGATACATGTAGACAAAGCGCTGCACGACCGTGATCGTCGACGCCAGAGCCAGCGCGGCCACGATCACCTTGAGCACGATGGCGTTCGACCCCGCCCCGACGAACAGCGTCGGCACGCCGACGGCGAGGAGCCGCTCGGCGCGCTGCACGATGCCCACCTTGCAGTCGATGCCCAGTCCCTCGGCGCGCGCCCGGGCGTACGAGACGATCAGCGCGCTGACGATCGCCACCATACAGACCACCGTCCACTCGACCCGGCCGGTGATGTCGGGGGCCGTGAGCAGATAGACGGCAATACCCATGAACGTGGCACCGTCACCGACTCGATCGAGGGTGGAGTCGTAGAAGGCTCCGAACTTGGAGACCTGACCACTCCGCCGCGCGACGGCGCCGTCGAAGGTATCGACGATGCCGGACAACAACAGCACGGCGCCACCGGTGCGAATCCAGCCCAAGGCAAAGGCCACTCCGGACGCAACCACGACCAAAGCGCCGATCGTCGTCAGCGTATTGGGGCGGACCCGGAGCCTGAGCAGCCAGGTCACGATCGGATCCGTGACCGCAAAGTAGGCCCGCTCGAGCGGCTTGATGACCAGTTTCACAGGTGCCCTGGTGTCCCTGAATCGCAAGTGACACAACAACTTAGCAGACCTGAAGGCTAATCCTTACGCCCCCGATTGGCAATTCCGCCACTGCCCCGACCTGAACGGCCGACAAAGTCGCCCGCTGGCGTTGCCTGGCCGTGACTTGGGATCGGCGGGCCGCCCGCCGCCTAGGCCAGAATGGCCTCCCTTCATACTTTTCCGGCCGATGACCAGCCACCCGACGGGTAACGACCCCGACTGTACCCCACCGCTCGCCCCGGGCGTGGAACCGCCGATCACGGTGGAGCCGGCCGCGCCCGCCCGGTCGAGCGGCCGATATGATCGGTCGATCGTCGAGGGCCCGCTGGTCCCGGCGGTCTGGATGATCGCCTGGCCGACCATGCTGACCAACGTGATCGGCGGGCTACAGGGAATCGTCGATCACGTCCTGGTCGGCCACCTGATCGGCTTCGCGGCCAATGCGGCCATTGGGGTGGCCTGGCAGATCCTCCTCGTCGTGATTGTCTTCGTGTCCTCGCTCTACACCGGCGCGAGCGTGCTGGTGGCCCGCTTTGCCGGGGCCGGCGACGAGTCGCGGGTCGACCGCGTCGTCTATCAGGCCTTTCTGACCACCGTCGGACTGACCTTCGGCATCCTGGGTCCGCTCGGATACTTCATCGCGCCCTGGTTGCTCGATCTCGTCAACGCGACGCCGGCGGTCAAAGCGGAAGCGCTGCCCTTCCTGCGCATCATGTTCGGATTCAGCGGCGGCATGATGCTCTACTTCATGCTGGGCGGCGTGCTCCGCTCCGCCGGCGATGCCCGTACGCCGATGATCCTCGGCATCGTGATGACGGTGCTCAATCTGCTCTTCAATGTGGTACTGATCCGGGGACTCGGCCCGATTCCGGCCTTCGGCACCGCCGGGTCGGCCATGGGGACCGTGCTCGCGGCCTGGCTGGTCAGCGGCTATGCCCTCTGGAAACTCTGGTCCGGCGGATGGGTGGTCCGCTTTCCGCGAGGCCAGGGCTGGGGACCGGATTGGGCCATCATACGATCGCTCTTCCGTTTCGGCCTTCCGGCAGGCGTGCAGGGCATTGCCATGAACATCGGCGGCGTCCTGATGCTCGGCTACATCGGGTCGCTGGCCCAGAGCGCCGCAGCCCAGGCCGCTTTTGCGATTGCCTACACTCAGCTCTTTTCGCTGATTACCTGGACCGCCGTCGGCCTGATGGGAGCAGCCGCTGCGGTAGCCGGGCAGAACCTGGGCGCCGGCCATCCAGATCGTGCCGACCAGGCGGTGCGCGTCGCCGCCCGCTACGGACTCTCGGGCGCGGCGTTCATCGGGTTCTTCTTTCTGTTCTTCCCGAGACAACTCCTCGCCATCTTCGGGATGACGGAGCCGGCTGTGGTCGAGATCGGGGTCGAGCTGCTGCGGGTGCTGAGTGTCTCCGGCCTGTTCATTGCGTCGGCGCTGACCTACACCGGTGGGCTTCAGGGCACGGGCGACACCAGGAGCCCGCTCTACATCTCGATCGTGTCGCAGGTCATCATCCCGCTCGGCATCTGCTTTACGGTCCAGCATCTGAGCCGGCTCGATCCGATCGACATCTGGCTGGCGATCCTGGCCGGCCATATCGCCCGCGCTGCCCTCAGCATCCTTCGCTTCAATCAGGGACGCTGGCGCACTATCAAAGTCGACATCGATCGGTCATCGGGACAGACACCCGCTCGCTGACAGTTCGCGGACGGCACCCTCCCTCAGCTCCGCACGGCTGAGACCGAGTCGCTGCCAGAGGCCCTTGCCAAGCAACGCATCGGAGGCCATCGTCTCTTGACGTGACCACTGGCAGATCCGGTTCCCAGCTAGCTTGGATCGCCAGACCGCAGCCGTCATCAAGCGTGGGTCTGCCTATGTCTGGACTCCCGATAACGCTGGTCGTGCTCACCTCGGCGTCGGCCTTCGCAGCCAGCGCGCAAGTCCAGGTCACGTCCCTTTCCAAGCCGGACCGATCGATCTCGCATCCCTTCGATCGAATCCGCGGACTCCATGAGTTGCGGGATGGCAAGGTCGTAGTCCTGGACGCCAACGCGCAACGCGTCCTGCTGGTCGACTTCGCGGCGGACGCGGTCACGCCCATCGGAAGAATCGGGTCGGGTCCTCGAGAGTATCGGTTCCCAACCGGGCTGCTCCACTTGGGGGGCGACAGCATCGGCATCATCGACGGCGGCAACCGGCGCATCCTCGTCATTACGGGCAAGGGTACGCCGAGCGGATTCCTCGACGTTCACGGGGGTAAGTCTACCAATCAATCGCGCGTGACCGGACAGGGCGCGACCGCGAGCGACGGCCGGGGCAATCTCTACACCTTAGCCTTTTCGAATTTCACACCCGAGCATCTGCAGCCGACGGACTCCGCACCAATCGAACGGTGGCGCATCGGTGCGACACGCCGGGATACCGTTGCCTACCTGCCCCTCCGGCCCGTTCGGGAACGCACCCTCCCGCCCGGCGAAGGAAGCCGCGCCTTTACCACCGCGCCGCAGTGGGCCTTGGGTCTCGACGGACAGATCGCGATCATCAGACCGAATCCCTATTCGGTCGAGCACATCGACGCGCAAGGGGTCCACATCAAGGGCAAACCGATTCAGTACCGCCGGCTCCGGGTCAGCGCCGCGCAGAAGAAACAATGGTACCACGATTATGCCCGACCACATCCGGTCATGATGATGATACCAGGCAACGTCGCCCCACGAGCCGACGTTCGAGTGTCGCGACCGTTCGAGCCGGTGCAGTGGCCAGCGTTCCTGCCACCGTTTCTTTCGGGCGCGCCACGATTCGACCCGAACGGGCTTCTCTGGATCCAACGTACGACGGAAGTCGGCGCGCCCGAGCACTTCGACATCATCGACTTTCTCGGTATCGTCGTCCAGCAGGTGTACACGCCGACACGTACTCAGCTCGTCGGGTTCAGTCGATCGTACATCTATCTGATAACACTCGACGAAGACCATCAGGAGTTTCTCGGTCGCTACCCCTGGCCAACGATGCCTCGCCCGCGCTGAGATACCGGCCTCTACCCGTGGCTGGCCCCTCGAATCTTCCGATGACTTAAAACGTCAGTGCCCCACTCCGCGGCTACCGGCGAAGTGGGGCACGTAAGACACTACCAACGACTCCCGATCGGAGTCGTCCTCACCGAGCGAATCAGTTCTTCACCCGCGTGAAGACGATCGGCTTCACGCCCGCCTCGAGCGGCAGGGCCACCTCGTCCACCTCACCCTTCAGGTTAGTGCTGAAGCTCGCCGTTCCGCTCAACACCGTAGTCCCGACGGTCGGATCAACCTCGAAGACATCGTAGTGAAAGTGGCGGAGCGGCGCTTTGAGGTTGTCGAGCCCGAGTTCGAGCCGGCCACCCTGCTCCCGCACCACCAGCCGCCCGTAGCCCGGATGCTCGTAGCTCCCCGCATACGCAGCCAGCGAATGGCTCGGCGAGGTGCCCTGCTTCTGGGTCGCGCGGTGCTCGGCCTGCGCTTTCGCGACCGCCGCCTTGCCGTCGGCGTCGACCTTGCGCTGAATCGCGGCGTAGTCGACCGGCGGCAGGCCAAGCAGCCGGTCGTAGACCGACTCCACGACCAGGGTCGGAATCGGATTCCCCGAGTTCGTCAACACGACCACACCGATGTTCTTCGAGGGAATCCACGACATCTGTGAAATGAACCCATCGATCCCGCCACCATGGATCACGATGCCGTGGCCGCGATAGGATCCGACGCCGAGCCCGAGCCCGTAGCTGACCAACTCGACCCCAGGCCAGACCGCAGCCGCTGCCCCGCCGACCACCATCTTGGGCGACTGCATCAGATTCTCCTGTGCCGGCGAGATCTTCACCTTGTGATCGCCGGCCCCGCGATCGAGCCGGAACTGGACGTACTTCACCATGTCCTCGACCGTCGACGTGATCGAGCCGGCCGGTCCCACTTCATCGATGACCCGGTACGGAATCCGGGTGATCTTCTCGTTGACCAGCTGATAGGGCCACGAGAAATCGCCGGGCCCGTCGATCCCCGTCGTCCCGGGCAACGACTGCGTCATGCCGAGCGGCCCGAAGATCTCGTTCTTGACCAAGTCTTCCCAGCTGCGTCCCCAGAGCCGCTCCACCAGAATGCCGGCCGTGACGAACATCAGGTTCTGATACTGCCAGGCACCCCGGAACGACGTGGTGGGCTCCAGATACTTGAGCCGGCCCAAAATGTCCTGGCGCTTGATGTCGCGCCCATACCAGACCATGTCGTGACGCGGCAGGCCGGAGCTATGGCTCACCAGGTCTCGCGGGGTCAGCTTCCGGGTGGCGTATTCATCGTACAGCTCGAAGTCAGGGAGATACTGTTTGACCGGCTTGTCCCATTCGAGCTTCTTCTGGTCGACCAGCATGCCCATCAAGAGCGCAGTGAACGACTTGCTGTTGGATCCGATGGCCATCCGCGTCTGCGGAGTAACCGGCAACTGCTGCTCCACGTCGCGGTATCCGTATCCCTTGAGATACAGCACCTTGCCGTCCTTGACGATGCCCAGCGCGAGCCCGGGCACCTGCCACTCTTTCATCATCGACGTGACGACGTTGTCGATGGCCGCGAGTTCGCGAGCATGGCTGACCGGACGCTGCGCCGGCAGTGGGGCGACCGCCACGGCCACGGCACAGGCCACGGCCAGGGAAGCGAAACGCATGGAATGATCCTTGGAGATTGTATCCATAATAGTATACCGGAATCGGCCGGCCGGCCCCGGGGTCACGAACGCCGAACCACTCACCCCGCCGTGAGTAAAGCGCGCCACCCGTCAGAGAAGGCCCCGCAACCGGCCAGCTCGTTCGCGTCGCGCCGATCGTCGAGGGCACGCGCCACGCGGACGATCGGCCACTGCGGATAGGGCCGATCGATCAGGGTCACGGGCAGGCCAGGCTCGAGCCAGGCCTCGTTCTCCACCCGGAAGTACCAGCCCCACCGCCCCGTCGCGGCAATGTCCTCGAGGATGCCGTCACGACGATGCCGCCGCTCCAGGTCCGGACCCGGTCGCCCCGGCCCCGACACCTCCACCCGGAGATCACCAATCAGGAACAGATCGCCGAGACAGACCGTCCGCTCATCCCAGCCGGCAATGGTCAGATTTTCCCCGAATGCTCCAGGCCCCAGGTCAGGAACTCCCCAGGCTTTCCGCCACGAGGGATAGTGGGCCGCGGCAGAGGCCAGCAGGGCTCGATCAGGATCGTCACCGGGCGCATCTCCGCTCAGCCCCAACGCGCCGGTCCAGACCCGACCGACGACCGGATCCTTCCAGATGGTACTGGTCCAGGATTCGTCCCCGTTACCGCCCCGGCTGACCGTGCGGGGTTGCCCTGTCTGCAGCGATTCGAGACGCATGGATCAAAACTAGCCCAGCCCAGTTTCCGGACCAGGCCGGGCATCTCCAGGCAGGATGGCTCCGTTGTTCCAGACGCGGCGCCGATGTAGATTGAAAGGCTGTCAATCATCCTCCCCGGGTTCACGCACCGGACCCGGGGCGACCACGACCAAAGGAAAGGTGTGCATGGCTCGTCCGTACGAGGTAGTCTACATCTTCGATCCGGCCCTGGACGAAGAAGCCGTCAACGCCAAGCTCGCAGGTTTCCACGCACTGATCGGCAACGTCGAGTCGGTGCAGTTGAATCATTGGGGTCGCCGCGCGCTGGCGTATCAGATCAAGAAGAACGACTCCGGCTACTATGTCGTAGCCAATTTCGACGCCGAATCGAGCGCACTGCCCGAATTCGAGCGCGCCATCAAGCTCGATGACAGCGTCCTGCGTCATCTGGTGGTGCTGAACGACGAGCCGCCGACGCCGCCCAACTACGCTGCGGTCAAGCCGGCCGATGCCGAAGGGGAGGACGACGAATGAGCCGCCACAAGAAGGGCGATCCGCTGGCCGAGCTGCGGATCCGGGTCGTCGACTACAAGGATGAGAAGCTGCTGTCGCGGTTCCTGACCGAGCGCGGGAAGATCCTGCCCCGCCGTCTGAGCGGCGTGACCGCTCGGCATCAGCGCCAGCTGGCCGTGGCCATCAAGCGAGCCCGGTACCTGGCACTCCTGCCCTACATCAAGGGACATACGGGCTGATGACTTCGCCCGCGGCACCCCCCGAGGGGTGCCGCCCCGCGTTCGGCATGACGTTCGTGGTGGTGGCATACCTTCTGGTTGCCCCACCACTTTTTCTATTGGTGCCCCTCGCCCTGCTGCTGGCGTTCACCCCGCCCAGGAGTCCTCGCGAGTGGCTCTGGCTCGTGCTCGCGGGCAGCCTCGGCGGACTCAAGGTTCTGGGCGATGCGGCGCACCCCGCGGTCTCGGTCCGTCTGCTCACCGCGGTCGCGATCACGGCCGGCGGCGTGTTCGTCCTGTTGATCCATCTCCTGCCGCGCGCCTCGACGCTGCTGCGTGCCGGCGTTGCCATCGTGACCGGACTGGCCGCCGCAGCAGTGTGGGCTCGCTCGGCGGGCATTGCCATGGCCACGATCGACGCCGCGCTGGCCGAGGATCTCCGGCGCGGCTTGGAGATCGGACTCCGCGGCGCGGACCCGGCGCAGGCGGCCATGATGACGGAAGCCCTGCCGCTCATGGCCCGATCGTTTCCCGGCATCATGGCGCTGCTGGGCATGCTGGGCCTCGCGTTGGCGTGGCGCTGGTATCATCTGATTGCGGCGACGCCGATCGGCCGACCGCCGCGTCCATTGTTCGAGTTCCGCTTCAATGATCACATCATCTGGGGTGCTATCTTTACGCTGGCACTCGCCCTGTTCGACGTCGGTGGCCCGATCGGCCGTGTCGTCAGCTGGGCCACGATCGTCTGGGGCGGCATCTATGCCGTTCGGGGCCTGGCCATCGTCCTGCGGTCGACGCAAACGTGGCCTCTGCCGGGCAAGCTGCTGGTGCTGATCGCCTCGGTGCTGGTACTGCCGATGGCCCTTGCCACGCTGGTGATGGTCGGCGTTGCCGACACCTGGATCGATTTTCGTAACCGCAGCATTCCGACCGCTGGAGGCGGCAATGCATCTTGAAGTAATTCTTCGGGAAGACGTCAAGGGATTGGGCAAGGCCGGCGCGCTGGTGCGTGTCAAACCCGGCTATGCGCGCAACTTCCTGCTGCCCCGCGGCCTGGCGTTCGAGGCCACCGAGGGCAACAAGCGCCGGATCGAATCCGAGCACAAAGCGCGGGCCTCACGCGCCGCCGCCGATAAGGCCGAGGCGCAGGCCTTGGCCGGCAAGCTGGGCGCCGTCGCCCTCAAACTCACCGCCAAAGCCGGTGAAGGCGACAAGCTCTTCGGCTCGATCACCTCGTCCGATGTGGCGGAGGCGCTGGCCAAACAGGGCTTCGAGATCGATCGCCGCCGAATCGAACTCGAGCACCCCATCAAGCACCTCGGAACGCACCCGGTCTCGATCCGGATTCACCCGGACGTGACTGCCCAACTCCAGGTCACCATCGCGGCAGAATAGCGCCAGGCTCAGCCCCTTGCCCGGCCCGTCGTTGCGGGCCCGCCCACGTCCCGATCGGTGCATCGGACCGGCGGGCCGGCAACCCTTCCGTTTCGCGGATCAACCCCCGACCTTCCGACACCTACCCGGCCGTCAGGGTGCGCCGGAAAACCGATTGTCAGACGAGACAGCGCGGTACGGCCGGCCCGTCTGACCGTTCCGTCACGTTATCGAGCGGAATCGGCCCGCTCGTCGGAGAATCGCTCGTGGCAAGTGCCTCCAAAGGTTCGACCATCCCGAAGCCCGTACAGGCGGCGCTCGACGCCGCAGACGACCTCAAAGCCCGCGACATCGTCACGCTCGATTTGCGTGGCCTGTCGGACGCGGCCGACTTTTTCGTCGTCGCGTCGGGGACGTCGGACGCCCATGTGCGCGGGATCGCCGACTCGGTGATGGATCGGATGGCCAAGCTCGGGATCGATGCCCACCACGTGGAGGGTCTCCAGTCGGGCCGCTGGGCGCTGCTCGATTTCGTCGACTTCGTCGTCCACATTTTTCATCCGGAAACCCGGACGTTCTACCAGCTCGAACGTCTCTGGAACGATGCCCCAGCCGTTGCCTACGCACCGGCCGCGGAACGAAAGGTTTGACCGATGCGCCGCTTCGTCCTGCTTCTTCTGCTGCTGGTCGGGCTCCCGGGAGCGCTCGCTGCGCAGTACTTCGGCCGAAACCGGGTTCAGTACGGCCGGTTCGACTTCCGGATCGTCCAGACCGAGCATTTCGACGTCTACTACTATCCCGAAGAACGCGAAGCGGCCATGGACATGGCCCGGATGGCCGAGCGCGCCTATACCCGGCTTTCGCGGGTGTTGAACCACCAGTTCGAAGAGCGTAAGGCAATCATCCTCTACGCTTCGCACAGTCACTTCCAGCAGACCAATCTGGGCGGCGGCGACGTACCGGAAGGTACGCAGGGCTTCACCGACTTTCTCCGGCACCGGAACGTCTTCCCGCTATCGGGATTTTACGACGACGACGACCACGTGCTGACGCACGAAATGGTGCACCAGTTTCAGTTCGACATCTGGTCGCGCGGCCGCGGCGGCGCCGGCATTCAAGGCATCTTCTCCGCCAATGCCCCGCTCTGGTTCGGCGAAGGTATGGCGGAGTATTTCTCGCTCGGTCCGACCGATACGAAGACGGCCATGTGGCTCCGCGACGGCGCCCTCGAAGGCACCCTGCCGACGCCGCGTGAACTGATGACGGTGTTTCCCTATCAGTTCGGCCACGCCATCCTCACCTATATCGGCCAGCGCTGGGGTGACGAAGCCATCGGGGCCATCACCAAGAACGCGGTCGGCGGCGGGCTCCATGCGTCGCTCCGGCGCGTCCTGGGGATGTCGTTCGAGCAACTGATCGAGCAGTGGCGCGACGCGGTAACCCGTCAGTACCTGCCAGAAATCGAGAATCGGGTCCGGGCCCGCGCCATCGCGCAGGGGCTGCTCACCAAGGAGACCTCGAAAGGCAGCTGGCATCTTGCGCCAGCGCTTTCTTCCGACGGGAGCCGGGTCGCCTATTTCAGCGAGGAGGATTTCTTCTCGACGGATCTGTGGCTTGCCGACGGTGTCAGCGGCAAGCCGATTCGGCGGCTGCTCAAATCGACCTTCACCGGCAGCTACGAAACCTTCCGTTTCATGACCTCGTCGGCCTCCTGGTCGGAAGACGGCCGCTACCTGGCCGTCGCCGCCAAGCGCTCGGGCAAAGACGACATCGTCATCGTCGACCCCGAACGGAACCGCGAAGTCCGTCGCATTACGGTGCCGCTAGCCGGGGTGACCACGCCCACGTTCAGCCCCGACGGGTCGCGGATCGTCTTTACCGGCCTGGACGGTGGCCTGTCCGATCTCTTCACCATCAATGTCGATGGCAGCGATCTCCGCCGACTGACCAACGACAAGTACGCCGATCTGCATCCGGTCTGGTCGCCGGACGGCAAGACGATTGCTTTTGCGACGGACCGCGGACCGGGAACGGACCTCGAGACGCTGGTCTGGGGCGGGCTCCGGATTGCGCTCTACCACTTCGACGACGGCCGGATCGAAGTGCTGCCGAACATGGACGAGGGCCGCAATTCCAATCCGCAGTGGGCGCCGGACGGACAGTCGATCGCGTTCGTCTCGGATCGCGACAATGTCGCCAACATCTTCCTGTATGACTTCGCCGACCGCGAGGTCTACCAGCTGACGCAGTTCTACACCGGGGTGCAGGGCGTGACCCCGCTCTCTCCAGTGCTGTCGTGGGCGCGCGGCGCCGACCGCCTGGCCTTCATCTACTTCGAACAGGCCAACTACGACATCTACTCTGTCAACGACCCGCGGTCGCTCAAGAAGGAGCCCTGGCGTCCGCGCGCGGCGGGACAACCGATCCTGGTTGCTGCGCAGCCGATCTTTGTGCCGCGTCCGGCCCCGCAGGTCGACACCACTTCCCGGCCAGCCGGCGTCCTGCAGTCGCGGTCGATTTACCGGGGAGAGTCCGGCTTCCGCCGGACCGACTCGCTCCCGACCCTGCCCGACTCGCTCCGCCAGCCGGCGCCGGTGACTATCGCCAAACTCCGCGATTCGGTGGTCATCCCGGTGGCCGATACCACGGACTTCGTACATCGGCCCTACCGGGCGCGCTTCGCCCCGGAATACGTATCCCGACCGACCATAGGCTACGTCCGCGACAACTTCGGCCGCGGGGTGACCGGCTCGGCCGTGGTCGTTCTGGGTGACATGCTGTCGAATCAGCAGGTCGTCGTCGGCGCCTCGCTCAACGGCCGATTGCCCGAAACCCAGTTCGTCGCCCAGTATGCCAACCTGTCGCGCAGGCTCAACTGGGGCGTCGGAATCCAGCAGCAGCCGTATTTCTTCTACGACTACAGCACCTTCGAAGCCGGACCGACCAGCCAGGAAGGCACCTATGTGACCAACGTCCGGCGCCTCGTGATGCGCGACGTGTCGACCCGGGCATTCTATCCGTTCAGTCGCTTCTCACGGCTCGAAGGGTCGCTCGCTTTTGCGAACCTGACGGACGACCTCCTGCAGATCCGGGAGCCGTACTTCCTGGGTTCAGGCGTTCCCAGCCGGGAGCCCTATCTCGAGACGACTCACATTCAGAGCATTACGTACCTGGCGCCGGCCCTGGCCTATGTCCATGACAATTCGCTGAGCGCTTATGTCGGACCGTTCCTGGGTCGCCGGTCGCGCTTCGAAGTGAGTCAGAATTTCGAAGTGATCGGGTCCGGATGGCGCTTCACGTCCGTGACTGGCGACGTGCGCCGATACGATCGCCTGGTCGGCAACATGACGCTGGCGACCCGCGGACTCTTCATCGGCCGGATGGGACGCGACGAAAGCCGGTTCCGGTTCTACGGCGGGAACACCGAGCTGATTCGCGGCTACACCCAGGGCTCCGTCAGCCGCAACGAATGCCGGGAAGAGATCGACGAGACCTCGTTCACCGGATGTCCGTCGTTCGACCGGCTGATCGGTTCGCGCGCCGCCGTCTTCAACGCCGAGATCCGTCTTCCGGTCGTGGCGCCGGGCATCGGGGTCATTTCGCTCGGGAACTTCCCCGCTGCGCTGGAAGCGGCCGTGTTCTTCGACGCCGGCGTCTTCTGGGAGCGCGGCATGACGGTCGACCTGAACCGCGACGGCGCCGCAGCGTCTTCCTGCGCATTCGACCCGGCAACGGGATTGGCCGTGCCGGGCTGCGTCCGGACCCCGCTGACCAGCTACGGCTTTTCGTTGCGGACAAACCTTCTTAATATGCTGATTCTTCGGTTGGACTACGCCGTACCGTTGCAGCGTTCCGTGGGAGGGATGTGGACCATCAGCTTGGGACCGACGTTCTGACGACAGCGCAGCACCGCGTTGGGCCCGCGATCCAGACGGCAGCGCTGGTCGCGGGCCTTCTGTTTGCCGCCGGCTGCGATCGCGATCCGCCGGCCCCGCCACCGGATCTGCCGGCGGTTGGCGGGCAGGTCTCCCTGATCCGGGTGCCGCGCCGCAGCGGCGTGGTCGAGGCCTACCACCCTGATTCGCTCCGCGAGCCGATTTGGACCACCCGGGGCGACGTCCCCAACATACGCGGCGTCCTGGGCGTCAATGTCGAGGCCCGCCTCCTCTACCTGGTCGACACCTCGAAAAACCTGCTCGCCGTCGACCTCGAGTCCCGGGCGCTCCGACCCCGCTCCGCCGGGGTGGAAACCGCGACGATGGTGGGTGACGGATCGGTCTACGCCGTCAACGCCGGCCGCCGGGTGAGCCGGTACGAGGGCGGCGTCCCGGTGACGTATCGGACGCCGCTGCCGGTCGAACCGGTGTTCCAGACCGCGACACTGAGCGACCGATACGTGGCAGTCCTCGGGAGTACGCCTCGGCAATTGACGGTGATGAGTTCGGACCGGTCCCTGCACAGCACGGATGTTGGCGACGGCGAACCGACCGCGAGCTACTGGGCCGATCTGGTTGCCATTCCGGACGGGCGCGAGGTCAAGCTCTACCAGACCAGTGATCCGTTCCGGGTCACCAGCATTCGCGCCAGCGCACCCGCGCGACACGTCTCCTTCAGCCCGTCGGGTCATCGGATCTATATCGCGCACGACGACAGTTCGATCGAGGTGTTCGACCGGTACGGCCAGGACCGGCTGTCGACCATTTCCCTTCCCGGGACCCCGCGTCGGCTCAGGACGGATGGATCGGGGCGCTGGCTGCTGGCCCAGGCCGAATCGAGCGACAGCGCCTGGATCGTCGATCTGGCCACCGGCCGGCTGACGGCCACGATCCGGACCGACTGGGACACCGATCTGCCCACCGTGGCGGGAGGCAGCACCGTTCTGGTACGGCGTGACGGCGATTTGGTCACCCTCGACCTGAGCCGCCCCAATCAGCCCGAACTGGGGCGGATCGACGGCGGGGCCGCCGACTTCTGGCTGGTAACCACCTGGATTCCCCGGGATCGGGCCACCCGGGCGGCGGCCGTCGCGGAGTCGATCCTCGTGGCCCAGGATAGCGATCTGGTCCGCTCGGACAGCCAGGCCGTCTCGACCGAACGGCTCTACCTGCAGGTGAGCAGCTCCCAGAATGCCGAGTGGTCCCGTGATTTTGCCAAGCAGCTAGTAGCCGCCGGCTACCCTGCCCGGGTGCTGGACCCGACCTCCGACGACGAGGGGTATCGAGTCGTGGTCGGACCCTATGGCAACCGCCCCCTCGCGGAAGAGACCGGACGCCGGCTCGGCCGACCGTATTTCATCCTCACGAATCCGCCCTTCAAACAGTAGCCCGAAGCTCCCCCGCCCGGCTATTTTCTGCCCTTCGCTACGGGCGCCCCCGTACGAACGCGAACGCTCCATCCGGATATCTCATGAAACTGCTCAAGCTGGAACTCTCCGGCTTCAAGTCCTTCGCCGACCACGTCACCCTCGAGTTCGATCACGGCGTCACGGCCATCGTCGGCCCGAACGGCTGCGGCAAATCCAACGTATCAGACGCCGTCCGCTGGGTGCTCGGCGAAACCTCGGCCCGCTTGCTGCGCGGCGGCAAGATGGAAGACGTCATCTTCCAGGGTTCGGTCAATCGGCGCCCGATCAACGTCACCGAAGTCTCGCTCTACCTGGACAACACGGACGGCGCGCTGCCGATCGCGTTCGGTGAGGTGGTCATTACCCGTCGGCTGACCCGATCCGGCCAGAGCGAGTATTTCGTCAACAAGAGTCCGGTACGTCTCCGCGACGTCAACGATCTGTTGCGCGGCACCGGCCTCGGCAGCGATGCCGGCGTCGTGATGGAAGCGAAGATGATCGACCTGCTGCTCTCGGATCGCGCCGATGAGCGCCGGTCGCTGTTCGAAGAGGCATCGGGCATCGGGCTCTACCGCGATCGGAAACATTCGACCGAGCGCCGCCTGACCGAAACGGCCACGGATCTGCAGCGGCTCGAGGATCTGATTGCCGAAGTGCAGTCGCAGATTCGCAGCCTGGCCCGCCAGAAAGGAAAAGCGGAGCGTCATGCGAAGCTGACGGAGGAAAAGTTCTCGACCCAGATCACCCTGGCGCACCTGACCCTGGCCGACCTGAGCGAGCGCGTCAGCGGGATGCAGGCGCGGCATGATGAACTCAAGGCCGTGCTGCCCGACCTGCGGGAGCAGTTGGCCGGCGCTACGACAGCGCAGGAAGCGTTGGGACGGGATCGGGTCACCGCCGAGGAGCATCGCGCCACCGTTTCCCGAGATCTGGCCCAGGTGCAGCTCGCGCTGGGCAAACTCGATGGCGACCTGGCCGTAGCCTCCGAGCGCCTGGGACATGCCCGCGCCCGGCGGGACCGGGACGAAGAGGAACGGCAGCAGGCCGTCGTCCGCACCGAGCAGGCCGCGCTCGAGCGTGAACAGGCGGAAACCGACAAAGCCGACGCGCTTGCCGAGCATGAGTCGATCAAAGCGCAACTGGTCGAACGGGCCCAGGCCGAGGAAGAGGTCCGCAAGCGGCTTGGAGCGCATCGCGACGAGGTCCGCAAGCTGGAGCAGGCCCTTCACACCCGGGCACAGCAGCTCCGCACGCTCGAGGGCGAGCGGGCCGCGCTCGAAGGCGAACTGGCCTCCCTGCGCGACGGCCTGACCCAGCAGCAGACCCACTGCGCCGGACTCGACCAGGACCACGCCAACGCCGAAGAGCGAACCCGGCTGGCCGAGCAGGAGGTCACTCAGCGCGGTCACGAAACGCTGATCGCAACGGCGGCCGCCGATCGGGCCCGCCATCTGGTGGCCGAAACCCGCGAGCGGGAAACCGCCGAGCGCGGTGAGCGCCGGTCGGCCGAGGAGCAGCTTGCCCAGCTTTCGGCCCGCCGGCAGGCGCTGGAGGAGTTGGAGCGCGATCGCGTGGGCTTGGCCCCCGGCGCCCAGGCCCTCCTCGCCGCCCGCGAGCGCTTCGGCGATGCGGTCCTCGGACCGCTCAGCGATTTCATCCGGACCGACCGGGATGCCGCGGAACTCGCGGAGCGGCTGCTCGGCGAGTGGATGCATGCCATCCTGCTCAAAGACGACAGCGCCCTCGACGAGATCCGAACCTGGTACGACGAGGTCCAGCCCGGCGCGCTGGTGCTGTTGCCCGGTGTGCCCGGCAGCCATGATGGCCAGGTCCATCCGCTGACCGGTCGTTTGTCTGCCGAAGGTCCGGCAGCTCCCTGGATCGACACGCTGCTGGGCGGTTCCGAAATTCTGCATCCGTCCGGTCGGGTCTTCCGCCGCCGGACCGGCGCGGTGATGCTGGCCGGGTCGGCGGCGCCGTCCGGTCCGATCCGCCGGCGTGCCGAACTCGAAGCGCTGACCCAAGACATCGATGCCCAGCAAGTAGGCCTCGACCGAATTCTCGAACGCCTTGCCGCCACCCGGGAACAGCTGGCCGAACTCGAGCGCCAGGCCGCCGAAGCCCAATCGGTGATGGAGCAGGCCCGTGAGCAGGAACGCCAGGCCACGGTGGCCCGCGACGACGCTACTCGCCTCCTGATGACGTTGGAGCGGGAACGGCAGGAAGCGCGGACCCGACTCGAGCGCCTGACCGAGCGGATCGGCCGGACCGAGGGACGCCAGGCCGAAGTGGGCGCCGCGCTCGAAGAGGGAGAGCGCGCCAAGGTCAGCGAAGAAGAAGCCATCGGCGTGGCGCGGCAGACGCTCGCCGCGCTCGAAGGCGAGCAGGAAGCTGCCCGCGAGGCCCGGGTCCACTGGCAGGTCGAGGAAGCTCACGTTGCCGCCAAGCTGCGCGCAACGACCGAGCGGCTGGCCCGCGCCAATCAGACGATCGAACTTGCCCGGCAGGCATCGGAAGCGCTGCAGACCGAAATCAGCGCGCTCGAACTGGAGGCGGTGGCCCTCGAGGCCAAGCACACCGAGTGGAACGAGCAGCGGCAGGAGCGGCTGGCCGCCCTGGCAGAACTCGAGCAGAGTTCCGCCAACGCCGAGGGTGCCCTGGCTTCGGCCACCGCGGCGCTGCGTGAAGCCGAGCAGACGGTGCATGCCCTTCGTTCCGAACTCGACGTCTCGAACGAAGAAGCCCACCGGCTGGAACTGGACCTCACTGAAGCGGCCGGACAGCGCCGCCGGGTGCTGGAACGGATCGAGACGGAATGGCGGGCGCCGTTCGACGAGTTGCTCCCGAAGGTCGAGCTGCTCGAATTGGACCGCGACACCCTCGAAGCCGAGGTGGGCCGGATCCTCCAGGCGCTCGAGTCCATCGGGCCGGTCAACCCGCTGGCCGTCGAGGAACATGCGGAGGAATCGAAGCGGCTGGAGTTCCTGACCTCGCAGCGGGACGATCTGGTTGCCGCGCGCCAGTCCCTGCTCCAGGCCATCCGGGAAATCGACGGCACGGCGCGGACCCTCTTCCTCGAGACCTTTGCCGCGGTGCAGGCCAACTTCCACAAGGTCTTCCAGACGCTCTTCGGTGGTGGCGAGTGCGATCTCCGCCTGGCCAATGCCGACGATCCGCTCGAGAGCGAAATCGAAATCCACGCAGCGCCGCGCGGTAAGAAGACCCAGCGGATCCATCTGCTCAGCTCCGGCGAACGGACCCTGGTGGCTGTCTCGCTCTTGTTCAGCATCTACCTGACCAAGCCGAGCCCCTTCTGTCTGATGGACGAAGTGGACGCGCCGCTCGACGATTCCAACGTCGGCCGCTTCACCAACCTGCTGCAGGAGTTCAAGGGCGTCACCCAGTTCGTGGTGATTACCCACAACCCGCGCACCATGCAGTCGGCCGACGCCGTCTTCGGCGTCACCATGCAGGAGCCGGGCGTTTCCACGATCGTGGGCGTGCGACTGGGCGACCAGGATGCGGGGAAGGCCGCCGCATAGTCGATGCTGATTCTGTTCAGGGCGGACGCGGCGCCTGCCGACGAAGCCCGGGTCGTTGCACGGATACGGGAGGCGGGCCTCGAGCCCACTCCCGTCTCGGGACTCGGCAATCGCGCGCTTGCCGTGCACGACCATGACGGACGAATCGACAGCGCGCGGATTGCCACCCTCCAGGGCGTCGAGCAGATCGTCCCGCTCAGCAAACCCTACCGGATGGTGGCGCGCAGCTGGCGGAGCGACCCGACCGTCGTCCGGCTGCCCGGCGGCCTCAGCATCGGCGGCGACGAACTGCCGATCATTGCGGGCCCCTGCTCCGTCGAGACCGAAGACCAGATCCTCGCCACGGCCCGCGCCGTCCGCAACGCGGGCGCCGTCGGCCTTCGCGCGGGCGCCTACAAGCCGCGCAGTTCCCCTTATGCCTTTCAGGGTCTCGGTGCCGAGGGTTTGCGCCTGCTCGACTTGGCCCGGCAGGAAACCGGACTGTTCATCGTGACGGAGGCGATGGACGATGCCGGCCTCGATGCGGTAGCCGAGGTGGCCGATGTAGTCCAGATCGGCGCCCGGAACATGCAGAACTTCAGCCTGCTCAAGCGCGCAGGCCGGGCCGGAAAACCGGTGCTGCTCAAGCGAGGCCCCACCGCCTCCGTGACAGACTGGCTGCTCTCGGCCGAGTACGTCATGTCCGAGGGCAACGCCAATGTGATCCTCTGCGAACGCGGCATCCGCGGCGCGGACGCGACCACCCGCAACGTGTTCGACCTGAACGTGATTCCGGCGCTCAAGCAGCTCTCTCACCTGCCGGTCATGGCCGATCCGAGCCATGGGACCGGACGGCGCAACCTGGTGCGCCCCATGGCTCGCGCCGCCGTGGCCGCGGGCGCCGATGGCCTGCTCATCGAAGTCCACGTCCGTCCGGACGAAGCGCTGTCGGACGGAGCGCAGAGCCTCTATCCCGAACAGTTCAATCTGCTGGTCGAAGAAGTCCGCGCCGTGGCCGAGGCGCTTGGCCGCCGGGTTGCCACAACCGCCTGACGCCGCGGCGACGAAGCCTGCTCCCGAATCTGATTGGCCACCACAGTCGTCACAATTGCGTGAATCCCCCGTCGGCGACCAGGTCTACCCCTGTACTGAAGCTGCTGGCGTCGGAGGCCAGGAAGAGCACGGCGTCGGCAATCTCCTCGGCTCGCCCGATCCTGCCCATCGGAACCATCTGCGCGAATTGTGCTTTCATCGCCTCCGCTTCCGTCGCGCTGCGACTCTGCGCCTCAAAGATCGGGGTGTTCACCGGGCCCGGACTGATGCTGTTCACCCGGATCCCGCGGCCTTTGAGTTCATCCGCCCAGCTTCTCGCAAAGGAGCGCACCGCCGCCTTCGAGGCGCTGTAGGTGGTGTACGGAGCAATGCCCTTCAGATGGCCCGCCGAGCCGACCAGTACGATGGCCGCATTCGGACGTAACAGCGGGAGCGCTTTCTGGACCGTGAAGAACGTGCCGCGGGCATTCACGTTGAAGGTACGATCGAAGTGCTCAGCTGTCGCCTGCTCGAGGGTGACCAACTCCACGAAGGCGGCATTCGCGACGATGATGTCGAGCCCGCCTTTCGCCGCACCGATCGTCGCATAGAGGCGATCCAGGTCGTCGAGGTCGGCAACATCCCCTTGCACCCCGGTCACATTCCGACCGATCAGCGTTTCCGCCCGATCCAGTTCCTCGCGACGGCGTCCCGTGATAAAGACGTGCGCCCCCTCTTCCACGAAGCGCCGGGCGGTCGCCAGGCCGATCCCGCTGCTCCCACCGGTCACGAGCGCCACCTTGCCCTGAAGCTTTCCCACCGGTTCCTCCTCACATTGATAATTTAGTAAACGATAAACAATCAAACACGCAAGGAGAGACGTTGTCAAGAATGCCGTAGCGATCGATATTCTATTCGAAGATTATAGGCAGAGCCGCTTCGTCCGCGCGACATCGGCCCATTCGACCAAAGGAGTCGGAATGCGTGAAGGAAAAGCGACCCGGAAGGGACCAAGCGCGGCGGTCGACCCGCCGGTCAAGTCCACCGGTCGGCGCCGGGGCCGCCCCTGGTCGTTCGATCGGGCGGCCGCGCTGGAGAAAGCGATGCTCATCTTCTGGCGTCACGGCTACGAGGCCACCTCGCTGAACGACCTGACCTCGGCCATCGGGGTTGCCCCGCCGAGCCTGTATGCCGCGTTCGGAGACAAAAAGCAGCTCTTCTTATCGGCGGTTGAGCGCTATCTGGAGGTCTATGGCGGTGGGGGAGCCGGCATCATTCAGCGCGCGCCAACCGCACGCGACGCGGTGTACGAACTGCTGCATGGCGCCGCCCGCGGATTTACCCAGCCCGGTCGCCCGCGGGGGTGCCTGCTGGTGAACGGGGCCATCAACCTGCCGGAGGGGGCCGACGAAATCCGCGATGCCATGGTGGCGCTCCGGAGTAAGGTGGAGAAGTCACTGGGGGGCAAGCTGCGGGCGGGCATTCGTTCGGGAGAACTGCCTCGGGAAACCGACGCGGCCGCCTTGGCGGCTTTTTATCTCAGCGTCAATCACGGGATGGCCCTGATGGCCCAGGATGGCGCTTCGCGTGCCACACTACTCGCCGTCGCCGACCAAGCCATGCGGGTCTGGCCCGGTACGCGCCAGGCCCCGCGAGGTTGAATCGTTTGGAGGTACCAGGGATGGCTTCGGTCCTCCGAAACCCGGGCACTGGCCTGCAGCCATTGCCCGGGTGCTCGGCCGGGAGCGGAGGACAATCCGGTGCGAGTGGCGGCGCATCTGATGGCAGGACGACGGCGACTACCGCACCGACGCGAGCCGCCTGGCCACCATGCGGTCCGCCGCATGCACCGGCGATTCGTTCCGCTGCCGCGCCTCCTCGAGGATGCCGGTGATCCGCGCATCCATCTTCCCGATTTCGGTTTCGATGGCCGGGAAGTCCGCCCCCTCATCGACCATCGCGAGCGATACCGCGCCGCCGCCGTTGATGACGTAGTCCGGCAGATAGGTGATGCCGCGAGCCAGCAGCCGTTCGCCGTCTTCCGCCGCACGCAGCTGATTGTTGGCGGCGCCGGCAATCAGCCGGCAGCGGAGGCCGGGAATGGTGGTTTCGTCGAGCGTGGCCCCCACGGAACACGGCGCATAGATATCCATGTCGGCCGCATAGGTCCGTTCGACCGGCACGATCTCGGCGTCGAGCTCCGCAGCAAGCGCCGCTACTTTCCTGCCGTCGATGTCGTTGAGCAGTACGGTGGCGCCCGCCTGCTTGAGCGAGCGGGCCAACGGAGCGCCGGTATCGCCCACGCCCTGGACCAGGACCCGCACGCCGCGGAGATCGTCGGACCCCGTCACGAAGCGCCAGCCCGCCTTGAGCCCGACGAATACACCGAGCGCCGTGTAGATCCCGGGATCGTAGGGTTCGTTCCGGGTCCAGTCATAGCAGTGGACGTAGCGCGTCTCGGTGGCGAGGAGCGCCATATCGGCGGGTGTGGTCCCGATATCGGGGCCCGTTCCATAGCGACCGTTGAGCGACGCGATCATCCGGCCGAAGCGCCGGAGTAAGGCCGTACGCTCTTCGCCTTCGACCGGCCGGGAGAGCGCAATGACGCCCTTGCCGCCGCCATAGTTCACGTCGATGGCCGCCCATTTGTTCGTCATCCCCTCGGCCAGGCGGACCGCGTCCCACCAGCCTTCGACCGGGTCCGGATAGACCTTCATCCGCAGGCCGCCGACCGAGCGGGTCCCGATGGCCGCATGCACCGCAATGAACATCCAGGCATCGGCGGCGCGATCGTATCGGACGACGACCTCGTCCCCCGACCAGTTCCGCATCAGCTCGATCCAATCACGCATACGATCTCCACGTGGAAGTAGGTCCCGCATCCGGGCGGCAGACGAGGCGTTGGCCTCCGGCTCTTGCGGTGCTGAAGATTCGTGCGATATTTCAACAGTGTCAAGCTCCCCCAGGCGCGCCGCCCGACCGGCGCCACGTCCCCGGCCCCGCCCGTACATCATCGAGCGCCGGGATCAGATCGCTGCCCTCGAATCGCCGGTCCGCCAGGAAGTGGTGGACACGATTCAGGCCACGGGTCCCTGCTCCGCGCTCGAAATCGCGGAACTAATGGGTCGTCCGGCCGACGCGCTCTACTATCATATCCGCCGGTTGGTGGCGGTGGGACTGCTGGTGCCCCTCGAGGTGCGCCGCCGCGGCCGGCGGGACGAGACGGTCTATGAGCTGGCGGGACGCCCGCTGGTCCTCCGATACCCGACCCATCGGGATCCGCTGACCCATCCGCTCACGCGCCTGGTGCGCAGTATGCTGCGGACGGCCGAGCGGGATTTCCGCGCCGCCGTCACGAGCGAGGACACCGAGCGTCAAGGCGCCCTGCGAAATCTCTGGGCCAGCCGCCGGTACGCCTGGCTGTCGCCGGCGGACCTCCGCCGGGTCAACCGGACCATGGACGAACTGATCGACCTGCTCACCCAGGCTCGCCACCCCCGCCGCGGCAAGCTCTGCACCCTGACCGTCGTGCTGGCCCCTCGTGCCGAGCAAGCGGCTCGCCGGCCGAGGCCCGATCGCACCGCGCCACCGGAGACGGAATCATGACGACGCTGGACTACGATCTGGACGATCTCTTTGCGCCCGATGTGATTGCGAACCCCTATCCGCTGCTCGGCCATCTGCGCGAAAGCGCGCCGGTCCACTGGAACGAGCGCTACCAGCTCTGGGTCATTACCCGGTACGACGATCTGGTCTGGCTGGTCCGCCACAACGAACTCTTCTCGTCCGCCGTGATCCGGAGCGATCAGCGGCCACCCTATCCGCCGATCGACCCGGAGGACACCCCGCTTGCCGCGCATGTGCGCGACTTCCGCGCCGATCAGCTGGTCGAGCAGGACCGTCCCGAGCATACCGCGATGCGCGGCGCGGTCCACGCCTACTTTACCCCGACCGCGATGGAAAAGTGGCGGCCGTTCGTCCGCGCCGCCGTGCATGACCTGCTCGATCAGGTCATCGATCACGGGGAGATGGACGTCCTGTCCTCACTCGCAGCCCCGCTCCCGGTCCGCGTCATCACCCGGATGATGGGCGTGCCGCCCGAAGACCAGGACACCCTGCGCGATCTGGCCGACAAGCTGCTCTACATCAACCGGGGCGAGTCGTATCGGATGAAGCCGCTGATGGAGGGGATCCGCGGCATGATCGATTACGTCGCGCCCCGGGTCGATCAGCGCCGGGCGAATCCCGGTGAGGACTTCATCTCCGTGTTAGCCGAGGCTGAAGGACGCGGGATCTTCACGCGACACCAGGTCCTGGTCAACACGGCGCTGCTGCTCTTTGCCGGTCACGAAACCACCATGAATCTGATCTGCAACGGCACCCTGGCACTGCTCCGCCATCCGGACCAGTGGGCCGCGCTCTGTGCCGATCCGGCCGGTCGGGTCCGGGTCGCGACCGAGGAATGCCTCCGCTACGATCCGCCGGTCAAGTCCACCCAGCGGATCGCCACCGCCGATGTGCCGCTCCGGTCGCAGGTCATCAAAGCCGGCGATCGGCTCCGCTGGTTCATTGCCGCGGCCAACCGCGACCCCGAAGCGTTCGACCAGCCCGACCGGTTCGACATTACCCGCCAGCCCAACCCGCACGTCTCCTTCGGCTCGGGAATGCATTACTGTCTCGGCGCGACGCTCGCGCGGGTGGAAGGCCAGGAAGTCTTTCGCGCGCTGGCCGAGCGGCTGCCGTCGCTCCGGCTCCGGCCGGGTACGCTCGAGTATCAGCCGAGCATCCAGTTCCGCTCGCTCAAGGCGTTGCCGGTGGAGTGGGATCGATGACGGATGCCGCGCCCAAGCTTCGCATCCTGATCGATCACGATCTCTGTGTCGGCAACGGCCAGTGCGTCGGCCTGGCGCCCGATGTCTTTCGCCACGACGAGAACGTCCAGTCGACCGTGATCGACCCGGCCGGCGCACCCGTAACGATCATCGTGCAAGCCGCATCCTATTGCCCGACCGGCGCCATTCGGGTCGAAAACGCCGACACCGGCGACGTCCTGTTCCCTCCATCGGAGTAAGCCGTCATGTGCGCCTATCTGCAGGACACACCGACCACCGGCCCCCGGAAGCGCGTCACCACGCTCGAGCTGGCAGCCATGAAGCGGGCCGGGCAGCGGATCGTGATGATCACGGCCTATGATACGCTGTTCGCGACGCTGGTGGATCAATCCGGCGTCGACGTGGTCCTGGTCGGCGATTCGGTTGCTCCGCTGCTCACCGGTGAGGAAACGACTCTCGCCGCGACGATGGAACAGATGATCTATCACGGCCGCATCGTCCGGCGCGGATTGGAGCGCGCGCTCCTGGTGGTCGACCTGCCCTTCCTCAGCTACCAGGTCTCGCCTGCGCGCGCGGTGGCCAATGCGGGTCGGATCCTCAAGGAAACCGGGGCGGCGGCGGTCAAGCTCGAGGGCGGCGTCGAGTTCGCGCCGACCGTGGCTCGGCTGGTGGCCGCCGGCATTCCGGTGATGGGGCACCTGGGGTTCACACCGCAATCGGTGCATCAGCTGGGCGGGCACCGAATCCAGGGCAAGCAAGCCGGCGCAGCGGAGCAACTCGTGGAAGACGCCCGCGCGCTCGAGTCTGCCGGAGCCTTTTCCATGGTGCTGGAACTGATGCCCGGTAGCGTGGCCGAACGCGTCACCGCGGGTGTGTCGATCCCCACGATCGGGATCGGTGCAGGTGTCGGATGCGACGGTCAGGTCCTCGTTCTCCACGACATGCTTGGCCTCAACGAGGGCTTCAAGCCTAAATTTCTCAAACACTATGCCCAACTCGGGGCCACCGTCCGCGACGCCGTCGGCCGCTACGCCGCGGAAGTCCGCGCCGGCGAATATCCCGGCCCGGAGCACAGCCACACCGTCTAGACCTCGGAGAGCAGGAATGCTGCGATCGATGACCGCTCGGTTCACTTCCCTGCTGATTGCGTTCATCGTCGCCGGCAGCGGAGGCGGCGCCCCATCGCTCGCTGCGCAGAATACGTCGGCCGAGGGCCTCGAGATCATGTTCGGGGCCCGGATTCCAATGCGAGACGGGATTCTGCTCAACGCCACCATCTACTTTCCCGCCGGTCCGCGAACGTCTCGACCGGTCATCTTTGCCATGACGCCCTACATGACCGACGGCTACCACCGCTACGTGCTGCCGGCGGCGCGCCGAGGCTACGTCATGGCGGTGGTCGACACCCGGGGACGGGGCGGATCGGGCGGAGTCTTCGAACCCTTTGCGGCCGATGCGAAGGACGGCTACGACGCGATTGCGTGGCTGGCGAAGCAGCCCTGGTCCGACGGGAACATCGGCATGATGGGCGGATCGTACGGCGGCTCCAATCAATGGTCGATTGCCAAGGAGTTTCCTCCCAACCTCGTCGCGATCGCCCCCACGGCTTCGGCCTATCTCGGCGTCGACGTACCGCACCTGGGCGGGATGAGCCGTCCGTACTGGCTGCAGTGGATGACCTTCGTATCGGCCCAGGTAAGCCATCCCAACCTGTTCGGCGATCAGACATTCTGGCAATCACGGTTCCGCGCGCTCTACCTCGATCATGTCCCGTTCGCCGCGCTCGATTCGGTGGCCGGTAATCCCTCCGCGACATTTCAGCGTTGGATCGATCACCAGACCCTCGACGGGTATTGGGCGGCCATGTCTCCATCGCCCGAGCAGTTGGCGCGGCTCGACCTTCCGATCTTCACGCGCACCGGTATCTACGATGCCGATCAGATCGGAGCGCTCGAGCACTACCGTCGACACATGCGGTACGGCTCAGCCGCGGCCAAGGCCAAGCATGTCCTGATGATCGGCCCGTGGGATCATGGTGGCACCCGCACGCCGCAAACCAGCTTCGGCGGTTTGACCTTCGACAGCGCATCCGTCTTCAGCATGGGCGACCTCGAAGCCGACTGGTACGACTGGGTCATCAAAGGCGGCCCCCGCCCGGCCAAGCTGCCCAAACGAGTCGCGTACTATGTCACCGGGGCCGAACAATGGAAGCACGCCGATAGTCTCGAGGCCATCGGCGCCAATCCGACGACCTTCTACCTCACCTCGTCCGGCAACGCGGCGGGATCGATTGCCCGATCCGGTTCCCTGAGCCGGCAGCAACCGCAGCCCACGGCTGCCGACCGATGGCGCTATGATCCGCTCGACACCGCTCCAGGCCGAGACGAGCGTGCCACGCCGAATCTGAGCGACCCGCGGTATGCCACCGAACTGGGTGGCCGCGGTGCGATCTACCACACCCCGGTATTCGAGAACGAAACCGAAATTTCCGGCTTTGCGAAGCTGACGCTCTGGCTGACGGCTTCGGTGCGCGACACGGATCTCCATGCAGTACTCTACGAAATTACCCGGGATGGGAAATCGATCCTGCTCACCGAGGGCCAGCTCCGCACCCGGTTCCGCGAGGGGCTCGATCGCGAGCGTCTGCTGACGCCGGGTACGCCCGCCCGGATCGTGATCGACAACTTCCGCTTTACCAGTCGCCGGCTGGCCGCCGGGAGCCGGGTCCGACTCCTGGTCCAGTCGCCCAACTCGATCCACTTTCAGCGGAACTACAACGGCGGCGGGAATGTCTCCCGCGAAACCCGCCAGGACGCGAAAGTCGCAGACATCCAACTCCACCATGAGCCGGAGCGCTGGAGCCTGCTCGAACTGCCGATCGCCCGATAATCGGTGTTGACCGAAGGGCCCTCCGTCGTCATCCTCCTAGCCGGAACGATGTTTCAAAATCGGTCGGGAGGATAGACGACGTGGTATTCGAGAACGAACGGCGCTGGACGCGATTACTGGCCATCACGGGCATTCTGGCCGGCCTGGCCGCCAATCAGGCCTCGGCCCAGGACCCGGCCGATATCGTCGGGCGCGCCGGGCGAATCTATCGTGGCTTGAATTCGCTCCAGGCCAACTTCGTCCAGACCATCGAAGACCGCTCGCAGGGCGATACGCTGACCAGCCGCGGCACCGTGATTCAGGCCGGCGCCAACCGGTTTGCCATGCGGTTCACCGATCCGGCCGGCGAGGCCATCGTCATCGACGGAAACCACATCTGGACCTATACGCCGAGCACCGCCCCGAACGTGGTCTACCGTTCGCCGGTGCCGAGTGACCCGGTCTACGGCGCCAACTTCCTTGCGCAGCTGCTGGATCGCCCCCGCGAGCGTTACACGGCCACCTATGTCGGGCAGGAAACCGCCGACGGCCGGCGGGTAGACGTGATCGATCTGGTCCCGCGCGTGGCCAGTGTGCCGTTCAGCCGGGCGCGGATTTGGCTCGGTGTGGAGGATGCATTGCCGCGCCGGATCGAGCTGATCGAGGGCGCGGGCCTCAGGCGGGTCCTGGATCTGAGCCGGCTCAGACCGAACGCCCCGACCCCGGCAGGCACCTTCACCTTCGCGGTTCCGTCGGGGGTCCGAGTGGTCGCCCCGCCGACCTGACGACGCCTAACGCCGGCCGCACTAACGCCGGCTGCGAGGCTTGCCGCTGAGCGTTCGGAGAATCGCGTCCAGACGAGGGGACGGATCAGGAAGCGTCCGGGCCAGCGCAACGGCCCGGCGTCCCAACGCCGCATACACGTCGCGATGCTCGCCGCGCAGCGCATCCAGATGCGCTTCCACCGTCGCCAGATCGCCTCGGGGCACCGCGCCCGTCATGGCACGCGCCGGCGGCAACAACCCCAGATTCGCCACCGTCCCCTCGAGCAACGGGCGAAACATCCGGCGAGCAGCCCGCGCCTCGACGCCAGCTTCGACGGCAATTTCGACGGCCGTCGCATACAACGCCGTCACATAGCCCGATACGAACGTAGCGGCGGCGTGGTAGGCTGCCCGCCCGTCTTCAGGAATGGCCACCGGTGTCATGTCGAGAAAACGAGCCAGTCGCCGCGCCGCGCGAACCGCCCGCGGATCGCCCTCGATGCCCACGAACGAGCCCGGAAGGCGTTCGACCGCCGTTGCCGGGACCGCCAGACTCTGGAGCGGATGGAATGATCCGAGCGCCGCACCGGTCAACCGAAGCGGTTTGAGGACGTCGGAAGTGCTCCGCGCGCCGGAGAGATGGAAAATGACGCTGGTCCGGCTCACCACACCCAGGGCGCCGAGATCCGCCGCCGTGGGCCGAATGGCATCGTCGGGCGTGGCGAGGATGATCCAGCGCCCTCCTCGATAGGTCGCAGGGTCGGTGCGCAGACCGAACGGCGCCGGCAATTCACTGCGCGAGGCCCGAACGGCAAAGCGCACCGACGCCCCGCGATCGACCAGCAACTGGCCGAGGCCCCGGCCCATTCGGCCGGCGCCGACGATGATGGTCGTCGGGATGGGAGGCACGATCAGTTGCTGGTCAGCGCAGCGATCAGCGATTTCCGGTCCGGCGCGCGGGCCAGCAGTTGGCGCGCAGCAAGCATGGCGGGATCGGTCTGGTCGCTCACTTCACCGACGTTGGTCACTTCGCGATCGGGGACTACGCCGCCGCCGCCCAGCACGACCCGGCCGCCCTCGGTGCGGAACTCGGGACGCACTTCGGCGGTGTCGACCGAGGCCTCGGTCTGCTGCAACGGCAAGGTGCGCTGAATCACCCGTCCGCTCGGCGTGACCCACAGTTCGGTGGTGAGACGCAGGGAAAGCCCGTCGCCCAACGGGAAGAAGGAGGATCGGCCGGCGCGCCCGAACGTCGTTTCGCCGACGATGGCCGCCCGATCGTGATCCTGCAGCGCACCGGCTACGACCTCCGCAGCGCCGGCGGTGCCGCGATCGACCAGTACCACGACCGGCGTTTCCACATGCCGGAGTTCCACCTCGCCGGCCGCCGCCGTCGAATCATCCGCCGGGCGCCGCCGAACGATCACGACGGACTGCCCTCGATCGAGCAACCGGGTGGCAAAGGTCACCGCATCGGCCAGGGTGCCTTCCACCGCGCCGCGCAGATCGATGACCAGACCCGGACGCCCCTGGCCGCCATTCCGCAGCGCCTGATCGAGCATACCGATGGCGGTCCGATCGATACGGTAGGCGCGCAAATGCGAAGTGCCATCGTCGAGAGTCTGCAGGCTGGGCTCCGGGATGGCCGGCACCGGCCCCCGCGTCAGCTCGATCCGAAGCGCCGCGGTGGCACCTTCGCGGCCGAGTCGCAACGACACCGTGGTGCCCCGCTTGCCATCGATCAGTGCAGCGACCTCGTCGGCCGACTGCATCCGGATGTTCGTTTCGCCGACCCGGAGGACCGCGTCGCCGGCCCGAATCCCGGCAACCGCAGCCGGCGACCCCGGAACCACGGACACCGTGGTAACGAACCCGTCGGCCAGATCGAGGTAGAGACCCTGGACCGGCGCCGGACCGATCCGCTCCCGCGCCGCGGCGGTGTCCCGATCCGCTACCAGGCCCGCGTAGGGATCGCCCAGCTCGCCAAGCACGCCGGAAGCGGCCAGGCGATAGACGCCCGACTCGTCGAGCGAGTCGACCGCATAGGCCCGAACCGTCTGCACCACCGAATTGAAGAGGCGGGTACCGCCAACCGAAGCGACCGGGGCCGGGGGAGGAGCCACCGGCGTGAGTCCTTTGCGGAGCAACCATCCGCCCAGGAAGAAGGCGCCGATTGCGACCAGGCCCACCAGGAACGTCTTGAACCGCGTCACACCGTTCCTCCGACAAGGTCAGGACAGGCGCGCACCACGGCCTGCCATGCTGCTTCACCCAACTGCTCCGGTCCCTCGGTGGCATCGAGGTGGACGATGCCTGGACCGGTTGCCGCGCGGTACGCTCGAGCCACCCGCTCGTGAAACGCTTCACCTTCTCGGTCGAGCCGATCGCGCGCTTTCCCGCTGCCCAGCTGGCGCTCTCGACCGACCGAGGGCGGGACGTCGAGCACCAGCGTCAAACGCGGCGTGAGTCCCCCGGTGGCCGCCCGATTGACCCAGGCTACCTGCGGCTCGGGCAAGCCCCGGCCCGCCACCTGGTACGCATGGGTCGACAGATCGTAGCGATCGGACAGCACCATTCGGCCGGCAGCCAGCGCGGGCCGAATCACCTTGGCTACGAGATCCGCCCGAGCCGCGGCGATGTAGAGCAACTCCGCTTCGGGCGTCCATTCCCGGTCGTCGTGCAGCAGCTCGGCGCGCAACGCCTCGGCCGCGGTCGTCCCTCCGGGTTCACGAACCAGGACAGGTTCGATACCCGCCGTGCGAAGGCGTTCCGCAAGGTAGCGCGCCAGGGTGGTCTTCCCGGCGCCTTCCGGACCTTCCAGCACGACGAACACGCCGGTCATCAGCCCAGCGTGATGATGTTGCTGGTCGCGCCGCGCTCGATCCCGGTCGACATCTGCTGATTGACCCGGGCCATCAGCTTATCGAAGTTCGAGCGGGCCACGACGTACGCCTGCCCCACCACCGACAACTCGAGCGCCCGCACGGCTTCCTCGTACGACTGCGTCATCGCCTCATCGGGCATCTGGCCCTGGGACACGAGCTGGTCGATCTGCCGAGCCAGCGTCTGGATCTGGTCGAGCTTGGCGACCGTCTCGGTATCGTCTTTGAGCGCCGCTTCCGCGCGACGCAGCGCCTGATACTCGGTCGATTGGCCGATCAGGCGGCCCAGGTCGAGCGCACGTTCCTCAATCATGCTTCCTCCATCGCGCCATCAAATATCGCGGGCGCGCGAATAAGTCCGATTCGATCCGGATGTCCGACCATCCCGCCGCCGCCACCTGCGCAGCGGACTCCGCCGGCCGGTCTGCCGCGATCTCGATGACGAGCCAGCCCCCCTGCACAACGACCCGCCCGGCATCCCGGGCCAGCAACCGCGTCGCGCTCAACCCGTCGGCACCGCTGCTCAACGCTTCGACCGGTTCGTAGTCCCGAACCGATGCCGCCACCGCAAGATACTCGGCTTGGGTGAGATACGGCGGGTTCGATACCACGACCTCGACACACCGGGAGCGCACCGCCCCCGTCAGGTCACCCTGAATGAGCTGGATCCCGATCCCGGTCCGGCGCCGGTTCTCGGCGGCAAGCGCCAGAGCATCCGCCGACCGATCGACCGCGGCCACCCGCTCGAAGCCGCCCTCGCTGGCCAGCGCCAGGGCAATACATCCGGTTCCGGTTCCGATGTCGACCACCGTGCCGCGGCAGCCGGTCGCCAGGACCCGGTCGACCAACCCTTCCGTTTCGGGGCGAGGAATCAGCGCCCGCCGGTCACTCCGCAAGACCAGGTGACGAAAGCCGACGACACCCGTCACGTAGGCCAGCGGTTCGCCGGCCGCGCGCCGGCGCACCAGCGCGTCGAGATGCGCCGCCATCTCGGGGGCGAGCACCTGCCGGTCGTCGAGCAGCAACGCCGGCACCGGCTGATCGAGCACGTCGCTGAAGAGGCGGAGCGCTTCCCGGCGTGGCTCGGACACCCCGGCGCCTGCCAGAATCGCGGTCGCGGCCGAAAGCGCACGCTGCAGCGTGGGTGGTTCGGCCACCACGGATCAGCCCTGATCCGCTTCCTGCCGACCCGCCAATCGGAGCGCTTTGACGAGGTCGTCGAGGTCACCGTCCATCACGTCGCTCAGATTGTGCACCGACAGATTGATCCGGTGATCGGTGACCCGGCTCTGCGGATAGTTGTACGTCCGGATCTTGGCGGATCGGTCGCCGGTGCCGACCATCGCCTTCCGCTCGCGGGCCCGGGCGCCTTCCTGCTCCGCGATCATCCGATCGAGCAGCCGGGCCCGCAGCACTTCCATCGCCTTGATCTTGTTCTGCAACTGCGATTTCTGGTCCTGCTGCGACACGACGATGCCGGTGGGCAGGTGGGTGATCCGCACCGCGCTGTCCGTGGTGTTGACGCTCTGTCCCCCGGGGCCGCTCGACCGGAAGACATCGATGCGAAGATCCTGCGGGTCGATCCTGACGTCGACCTCCTCCGCTTCGGGCAGCACAGCAACCGTCGCGGCCGAGGTATGGATCCGCCCTTGGGTTTCGGTGGCGGGAACACGCTGGACCCGGTGGACTCCCGACTCCCAGCGCAGCAAGCCATACGCTTCGGCGCCTTTGACGCCGATCACGGCTTCCCGCACGCCGCCCAGGGCTGCGTCGCTCAACGAGATCGTTTCGACCTTGAGCCCGTGCCGTTCGGCAAAGCGGGTGTACATCCGCAGCAGATCGCCGGCAAAAAGGGCGGCTTCGTCCCCGCCGGTACCGGCGCGGATTTCGACGATGGTGTTGCGGTCTTCGAGGGGATCACGGGGGACGAGGAGGTCGCCCAGGACGGGTTCGATATGCGCCAACTCGGCCTCGACCCGTTCGATGTCCGATCGGGCCAGGTCGGCCAGATCGGGATCCTCGGCCTGCTCGAGTTCACGAGCCTGGCGAAGGTCTTCCTGCAGTCGGAGGTACTGCTCGCCCAAACGCACGATGGGCGCGAGCCGAGCGTGCTCGCGCCCAAGGGCGGAAATGCGGGTCGGATCTTTGGCGAGATCCGGATCGGTGAGCTCGCGAGAGACCACCTCCGCCCGCCCCAACGCCTGGCGGAGCTTGGCCTCCACGGCTTACTCCTTGGGCGCTGCTGCCGCCCCCCCACCGTACTTGCGGCGGAAGCGATCGACCCGACCGGCAGTATCGACCAGGCGCTGCTTACCCGTGTAGTACGGATGGCAGACCGAGCAGACCTCGACGTTGATCGTCGCGACGGTCGAACGAACTTCGAACTCGTTCCCGCAGGCGCACTTGCCGACGATCTTGTTGTAGAGGGGATGAAGATTCGGCTTCACAAGCAACTCCCTACTGGCTAAAGCGTTACCCGGTAACGACTTCTCAGCTCCGGGAAAGCCTCTAAAGTTAGCAGCGGGCCCCGGTTGAGGCAAGCCGACCCCTTGGCCGTACCGGGATGGTGATCTGCATCACACCCCCGCGATCGGTCGCTTGCTTCGGGTCCCGATTTGTCCTATGCTGCACGGCACATGACCATCGCACCGATCGACGTGCTCCGCACGGTCCCGTTGTTTCGGCACCTGAGCGACCCGGAAGCGCAAGCACTCGCCGGTCTGCTCAGGGAGCGGCAGTTCCATCGCGGCGCCGTCATCGTCACCCAGGGCGATCCGGGCGACGCCATGTTCCTGATCGCCCAAGGTCAGGTCAAAGTCGCGGTCTTTGCCGAAGACGGACGCGAGGTCATCCTCTCGGTGCTCGCGAGCAGCGGCTTCTTCGGTGAAATGGCGCTGCTCGACGACGAACCGCGCTCGGCCCACGTCATTGCGATGACGGATGCGACCCTGCTGCAGCTCCGGCGTGAGGACTTCCAGGCGAGGCTCCGTGCCTCGCCGGAACTGGGCGTGGCACTCCTCAAGGAACTGACCCGCCGCCTGCGCCGCGCCGACGAAACGATCGCCAGCATGGCGCTGCTCGACGTCAACGGCCGGATTGCCCACCTGCTGCTCGAGCTGGCGCGGGAAGAAGACGGCCAGCGGATTACCCGCAAGCTGACTCATGCCACGATCGCCCAGATGGTGGGGTCGAGCCGGGAGACGGTGTCGCGGACGATGCGGAGCCTTGCCGTGCAGAAGGTCATCTCCGTCAATCGGCGCGAGATCGTCCTGCTCGAGCCCGACCAGCTGCGCAACGCTGCGCAACGGGCCTGAGCCATGCCCCTGACGGTGCGCTGCTGGGGCGTGCGCGGGTCGATCCCCGCACCGGGCAGCAGCACGGCGCGCGTCGGCGGGAATACGCCCTGCCTTTCCGTCGATGACGGCCGGGGCCACCAGCTGGTCCTCGATGCCGGCAGCGGCATTCGCCTGTTCGGCCAGACACTCGACCCGGCCGTCGATGCCCTGACACTACTGTTGTCCCACACCCATTGGGACCATATCCAGGGGCTGCCCTTTTTCGCGCCGCTCCACCACCCCGGCTTCCGTCTGACGATCCTCGGCCCGGAGCGGACCGCGCCGACCCTCGACGAGGTGATCGACCGGTTGCTCGACCCCGCCGTGTTTCCGGTGCCGCGCTCTGCCATGGCCGGATCGATTTCTGCCGCCGCGTTCGGCAATGCGCTACGCGTCCTGGACGGATTTCTGGTCGAGGCCACACCGCTCTGTCACCCTGGGGCGACACTCGGATACTCGATCCGCCTGGAAGCCGGCCATCGCGGCTTCAGCTATATGACGGACAACGAGTTAGCCATCGCCCGAAGCACCGGTGACTGGGCCAGACTCGTACGATTTTTGCATCATACTCACACGCTGGTGCACGATGCCATGTATTTCGATCGGCAGCGCGCCAGCCGAGCCGGATGGGGCCATTCGACCGCCAGCGAGGTGATCGAATTGGCAGCCGAGGCGGGCGTGGATCGGGTGATCTTGTTCCATCACGACCCGAGCCATACGGACGACGATCTGGAGCGGTTGCTCGACGAAGCGGAGACGCGACGGGTGCAACTCGGTGGTCGCTTCGACGTCGCCCTCGCCATCGAAGGTTCGACCTGGTCCTGCTAGATGAGGAGACCGCCATGTTCCGTTTGATGCTGGCCCTGTGCACCGCCCTGCTGCTCGGTACGACGGTGGCCGCGGCGCAAGACAACCGCCCCGGCGTTGCGGTTCTGCCGTTCGAAAACGGCGGCAGCTACGGCCGCGACAAGGAAGACTTCGACGCCTTGCGCCGAGGCATTGCCGCGATGGTGCTGTCGGAACTGGCACGGAATCCGGCGATGCGTCTGGTGGAGCGCGAGCAGATTCAGAAGCTCCTGGACGAACAGGGTCTCGCCGCCGCCGAGCGGGTCGACGCGCGCACTGCCGCGCGGATCGGTAAGCTGGTCGGCGCCCGGTACATGGTGGCGGGCACGTTCATCGATCTGTACGGAGACTTCCGGGTCGATGCCCGGATCATCGATGTCGAAACCGGCGAGATCCTCAAGGTCGTGCGCAGCGACCCCAAGCTGTCCGACCGGAAGCAGATGTTCCGGATCATCCAATCCGTCGCCGACCGGATCACCGAGGGCACCTCGCTTCCTGCGCTGCCGGCGGCGGCCGCCCAGGCGTCTCGTGCCCGCGATGTGCCGACCGAAGCGCTGGGCCTCTACAGCCGCGCCCTGCTCTACCAGGACCGCGGCGACAGCAAGAAGGCAGCGGAGTTCTACAGCGCCGCCATCAAGGCTTTTCCGCAGTATACCGAAGCCCAGGAAGGACTCAAGCGTCTCAACGCGGGTTGATTGGTTTCTCCGAGAGCCCCGGTCGCTCCGCAGAGCAACCGGGCCCTCATACCGTCCGGCGAGGTCCCACCGCCGCCAGCCCCGCAAGCAGGCCCAGATGCAGCGGGAGCACGAACCCGATCAGATCGAGATTGGCCTGATCGAAGGCCGGCAGGATTTTGAGCACCACCCCGGCAACGCTGAGCAATACGACCAGAGCTGCAAGCCGAAGCGCCACCCGATGCCGGGGGCCCTGTCGCCATACTGCGGCCGGAAGTATCAAGGCCAGGGCCATCGAGAGCAGACTCAGCTGGAGCACGTTCTCATTCCGATAGCTGACCGCATGCGCGGTAAACGCCCAGAGCGACACCAGCACGACGCCGCCCAGACCTGCCAGATAGCTCCACAGCGTGGCCAGAGCGCCAAACCCGGTCCGGGCCCATGCGCGCCGCCGGCCGATCAGCCCGAGCCCCACCAGGACGGCCAGCCCGATCAATCCGGCCAGCAGATATCCTTCGCGCCACGACGACGGCACCTCCGCCACCGAATACGGTGTGGTGGTGACCAGGTGCCGCTCCTCCTTGACGAGCGGCCGGGCGACTCCCGCCGCATCGCGAACCACCAGCTGATTGAGATACGGCCGCAGCATGATAGGCAGAAACATTTCCTGCCACGCCGAGAGCGGCTGATCGACGGGCTGGCCGAGCCCGAACATGAGAGCCGTGTAGGTCGCGACCGAGTTCTCGGTGGTCCGGCGGGTATGGAAGCGGTAGGTGTGGTCGGTCCGGAGACTTTCGGCCCAGGTTTTGAGTTGCCCATCTACCGCGCGGTCGATCACATCGCGAAGGCGGGTCGAACAGTTGTCGAGGTAGTAGTCGTAGTCGTAGTAGCGATTTTCGTCGCGGATGTTCCAGCGAAGGAAATCGTACATCGCCAGCTTGGCAGCCGGTTCGAGATCGAGTTCCTGCGACCAGATCGAGCGCCCCAACCGCTGGTAGGCGGCCAGGGTGCGGGCCCCATCAGCCTCGCCCATGGAATAGCGGAGGTCTTTCTGCGCAAACCGGGCAACGAACCCGACTTGCTCCCGCCAGGTCCGTCCGAAATCGAACCGGCCGTAGTCGTAGGCGATATCCGCGCCGGTCCGGTGGTCGATGATCCGAATGGCGTTGTGCCCGAAACGCTCCCAGACCAGATCGCCGGGATCGAAGGTCAGGAGATAGACGGATAGTTCACTGCCCGGAACGGAATCGGCAGGTCCGGCCTGGATCGGCGACGCGGCTATGCCGGCCGCGAGGAAAAACGACGCCAGCCAACTCACAGCGCGATGTCTCGCCCCTTGGCGTCCGATTCGTAGATCGCTTCAAGCACGCGGAGCACCTGCACTTGCTCATCGAGCGACGGCGCCGGCACGCGGCGCCCGGCCGCGGCGAGGAAATGCGCCCACTGCGCCCGGAACGATGCGATGAACGCGTTGTCCCGGCTGAACGATCCGGTCGGGGAAACATTGTGGGCCACGCCGTGCAACTCTTTCCACACCTGCAGCGGGTTGATCCCAGCGGTGCCCTTCGAGCCTCGGATCCCGGCGCCGAACCGCTCGCCTTCTCCGATGTGGCGCCAGGTCACGTCGACGAAAATCGCTGCTCCGTTTTCGCAGACGAGGAAGGCGCTGCCGGACTGCTCCACGTTCCGCTCGCCGCCGGGCCGGCTCAGGTTGGCGCTGACTCGGGCGGGAACCGGGTTGTTGCCGAGCCAGAGGCCCAGATCGAGCATGGTGAGCCCCAGGTCGAGCATGGCGCCTCCACCGGCCTGGCTCAGCTTCTGACGCCACCCGAGCTGCGCCCGTTCCGGCCGGGCCAGATGCCAGCTGGCGCGCACGCTGGTGATCTCGCCCAGTTCTCCCGCTTGGACGAAGCTGCGCACTGCCTGCACGTCCGGGCGATACCGATGGGTCATCCCGGTCATCACGACCCGGTCGCGCTTCTCGGCCGCGCGCGCCACGCGCTGCGCACTGGCCGAGGTGAGCGCCAGCGGCTTTTCGACCAGCACGTCGAGATCGGCCGAGAGGGCCGCGAGGATATGCGATTCGTGGAGATGATTAGGCGTGGCAATCAGCACGGCGTCGAGTTCTTCGTGCGCCAGCAGATCTTCGAAATCGTCGTAGACGCTCGGGATCCCGCCGCGTTGCGCCAATGCACGCGCTTTACTCAAATCGACATCGCAGAGCGCGGCAACCTTGACGCCCCGGGTTTTGCGCAGCACCGGCAGGTGCGCAACCTGCACGATGGCTCCGCCCCCGATGATCCCGAGTCGCACCGGCGATTGGAGGCTTTCCTGCTCGACCACGTGACCACCCGGCGTGGGCCGGGGGTGCGGGCCGGATCGGCGAGGACCCGTCATATCAATGACCTCAGAAAAAGCGGCGAATTTCCGTCCCGGGAAAATAAGCGAACAGGATGTCCTGATACGATGCCCCGGCCCGGGACCGGCCGAGCGCCCCCCATTGGCACATCCCGACGCCGTGCCCGTTCCCTCCGCCCTCGGCCACCAGACGGACCAAACGACCGCCGGTCCGGGTGGCCTGCAGGGTAAAACGGGTGCTACGAAGCCATCCCCCGTCGCTCAGCCGGAGCGCCTGCCGGACGGCATTTTGCCCGGCCACAGGCACGTTCGCCCCGGGCCGAGTAAACGCGAGTTCGGTCACCCGCCCGGTGCCCGAACGGGTCGCGATCCGCACATCCGACGGGGGCGACGCCGCCGCGCCGCTTCCCGCTTGGCGCCGGAGCAGCTCCTGCAGGGCGGGACCGGTCCATTCCTCGCGCCATTGGTACCGAGGCGAGATCGCGCAGTACGGGCGCCCGTCCGGGCCGCGATCGTCGATGGATCGGAGATAGGCCTGCGGCCCGCCGGAAAAGACGGACTCGACGTTTTCCGTCTGCCCGGCACAGGTCGAGTGGAAAAAGCCTTCGATGACCGTCCCGTTGTAGGTGAGCACCTCACCCCGAGTGCCGCGGACGGCCTCCCAGCCCAGATCCGTCTCGGACCCGACCCCGGCATAGGCCTGATCGGCGATGGTATTGATCAGGTCATACCCGCGGACCCGGTAGCGTCCCAGCGCGCGCATCGCCACCGTTCGCGAGATGACGGCCTGGGCGTAGAGCGCCGCCAGATCCTGCGCCCCCCGTCGCCCCATTTCCGCATTGACGACGCCGGCTACGTAGGCCTCGAGGGAGACCAGATTGACGACCAGGAGTCCGGCCGGCGAGGGCGTGACCAACACCTCGCCGCGATAGTCACGCCCGCTCACGCGCACGGTGCCGGCCGTATCCACGGCGCGGATCGTGAGCGCGGAGGCCGCCGAGGTCTGCACCCCGCCGACCCGCGCCCAGACGGCAGTCCCGTTGCCGGCCACGACGCCCGTCGTTCCAGCCGGGATCTCGGCCAATCCCCCGCCGTCGCGACCGGTCAGGAGCAAGGCCCCGCCGCCCCCGATGGCGACATCGGCCGCGGGAAGGCCGAGCCCCACGCGCACCGCGGGCTCGGCCGTTTCGGTCTCGGGCAAGGCCGCAACCTCGACCCGGGGACAGCCACCGAGCGCCAGCGCGGCCACCAGTAGGCCGGCCAGCCGCATCTCAGCCGCGGTAGTTGCCAAACTTGAGTTCGATGCCGAAGTCCTGCGAGCGAAGGAAGGCAATGACAGCCTGCAGCTCGTCACGCGAGGGGCTGATGACGCGTACCTCGTCCCCCTGGATCTGGGTCTGGACTTTCTTGAAGCCGTTCTCCTTGATCCCTTTGGAAATCTTCTTGGCCGTGTCCTGGTCGATCCCCTGCGTCAGCGTCAGGGTACAACGGACCGTGGTTCCGGTGCCGGGCTCGAAATCTCCGCGCTTCAGGTTCTTGGCCGGCACCTGGCGCTTGGCACACTTGGTTTCGAGCACATCGATCAGCTGCTGCATCCGGAATTCGTCGTCGGCCATGAGCTTGATGAAGGCCTTGTCGCGATCGAACTCGATGGTGCAGTTGGTACCCTTGAAGTCGTACCGCTGCCCGATCTCCTTGATGGCCTGATTGACGGCGTTGTCGACCTCTTGCAGGTCCGCGCCGGTCGAAATATCGAATGAACTGTTCGTTGCCATGATGTCTTAAGTCAGAAAGCTTTCGAGCGCTTTGGAGCGGCTGACGTGGCGCAAGCGGCTCAGGGCCTTTTCCTTGATCTGCCGAACCCGTTCCCGCGTAATACCGAGTTCCGCTCCGATCTCTTCCAGGGTCATCGGCTCCGGACCATCGAGTCCGAAATAAAGCCGAAGAATCTTGGCTTCCCGTTCCTTGAGCCCTTTGAGCACATCCTCGATCGACTGGGTCAACGCCCGTTCGAACGTTTCCGCGTCGGGACCGGGGTTCTGGGTATCGGCGAGGTAATCCAGCAAGCGGTTATCCTCGCCGGGAGCGAGCGGCGCATCGAGGGAGACATGGTTCTGCGAGATGGAGAGCGTCTTCTCGACCTCCTCGACCTCGATATCCATTCCCTCCGCCACTTCGGCCGCGGTCGGCTGCCGGCCGAGTTCCTGCTGGAGTGCCGCGCTCCGACGGGTAATCCGATGCAGCGCGCCGGCGCGATTGAGCGGGACCCGCACGATCCTGCTCTGCTCCGCCAAAGCCTGCAGAATGGCCTGGCGAATCCACCAGACCGCGTAGGAAATGAACTTGATGCCCTTGGTTTCGTCGAACTTATGCGCAGCGCGAATGAGACCCAGGTTGCCCTCGTTGATGAGATCGGAGAGGGAGACACCCTGGTTCTGATATTTCTTGGCGACGGAAACCACGAAACGGAGATTGCTGCGCACGAGCTTGTCGAGCGCCTCTTCCTCTCCGCCACGAATCCGCTGGGCAAGCCGAATCTCCTCTTCCTGCGGGATCAGCGGATACCGGCTGATTTCCCGCAGGTAGAGGTCCAGAGACCCTTCATCGGATGACGACCCGCCTTTACCGGGGCCGACCCGAATTGCACGCATACGCTGTTGGCCTCAACTCGCGGATCGGAGTAGGGTCCAAGCTACCCCGCGCGGTCGGGCGACCGCAACGGGGGACACCGTCGGGGCCAGGACAGGATCAGTCGTAGTTGTCGATCTGCGCGCGCTGCAGCGTCCCCGAGTAATCGACATAGCACACTTTCGTTTCCGAGAAGAACTCATACCCTTCCCAGCCGACTTCACGATGACCGTTGCCGGTCTGCTTGATCCCGCCGAACGGGAGATGCGCCTCCGCCCCGATGGTCGGCGCATTGATGTACGTGATCCCGTTGTCGAGCTCTTCGAGCGCGCGGAAACCCTGATTCACGTCGCGGGTATAGAGCGCACTCGATAATCCGTACTTGACCCCGTTGTTGATCCGCACCACTTCATCGAAGTTGCTGAAGCGAATGACGCTCAGCACCGGACCGAAAATTTCCTCCTGCGCCACCCGATGGCTGGGCTTCACACCCGTCAGAATGGTCGGCCGGTAGAACCATCCGTTCTGATACTTGGCTCCACGCGGCTTGCGGCCACCCACGACGACTTCAGCGCCCTGCTCCACGCCGATCGCGACGTACCGTTCGACCTTCTGGCGCGACCGCTCGTGAATCAAGGGCCCGACCTGGGTCTTGGGCACGCGGCCGTCGCCGACAATGAGACCTTCGGCCGCTTCGGCCAGCCGCCGCACGAAGCGATCGTGAATCTTCCGGTGCAGCAGCAACCGACTGGTCGCGGTGCAGCGCTGGCCGGTGGTACCGAACGCCCCCCACAGCACGCCGTCGAGTGCCAGATCGAGATCGGCGTCATCCATCACGATCATCGCGTTCTTGCCGCCCATCTCGAGCGACAACCGCTTGTGCATCCGGCCGCAGGTTTCGCCGACCAGCGCGCCGGTATCGGTCGAACCGGTAAAGGAGACGACCGCGACGTCGGGATGTTCCACCAGGGCCTGTCCTGCAGCGCCCTTGCCATGCACCAGCTGAATCGCCTCGGGCGGCAATCCCGCCTCGAGCAGGATTTCGACCAGCAGGCTCGACGTATGGGGGACGTCTTCGGAGGGCTTGAGCACCACGGAATTTCCGCAGAGCAGCGCCGGGAACATTTTCCAGGTCGGAATGGCGAGCGGGAAATTGAACGGCGTCACGAGCCCGACCACGCCGATCGGCCGCCGATAGCTCATGGCCCATTTCCGTCGAAGCTCCGACGGCACCACGTGTCCGAACAGGCGCCGCCCTTCGGACGCCGCATAGTAGGCCGTGTCGATCGCTTCCTGAACGTCGCCGCGCGTCTCGGCCAGGACTTTGCCCATCTCGCGCGTCATCGCGTTGGCCAAGGCTTCCTTACGGTCGACCAGTACGTCACCGATCCGACGAAGGATATCGCCGCGCGCCGGCGCGGGAACCCGAGACCAGCGTTCGAAACCCTGCTTGGCTGCCGCAACCGCGCGCGCAACATCGCGGGCCGACGACTCCGGGAACCGGCCGATCAGGTCGCGCGTATTGGCGGGGTTACGATTCTCGAAGTAGGTCCCGGTGGACGGTACCGTCCAAGCGCCGGCAATGAAGTTCTTGAAGTTCTTGGCCATCGAAGTCTGCGTCAGAAAGAAGGTGAACCGGTGGTGACCGGACGAATCGGCCGTCTGCGATCATGCGCAAGCTAGTCGATTCCGCGGCTCGGCCAACCCCGGACCACCGGGCGAGGGGTCAGGAACAGAACCAGGTGGCGACCTGCCCTGCGTACCCCACACGGGGCAGCAGCGTCGCGGCCAGCAGAATACCGCCCCAGATCAGCACGGCAAGCGAGATGATGTGCGCAGCAGCCATCCGGCGATGCCAGCTCGAGACCATGCCCCAGGCGCCGCTGATCAGCACCACCCCGACGGCGCCCAGATAGAGCATCAAGGGCACACCGCAGGCATGAATGTAGGGCCACTGCGTCATGGCGGCCGCCAGCGCAACACCGAGCCCGACCCGGAGCCAGGTGGAGAACCGCGCGCCGCGCCCGACGACGGATGATGCGGCAGGCGCCTGCGCGCGTGTCGGCGCCGGCGCAGAACGCGCAGCCGGAGCCGCACTACCGCTCCCGACCTGCGGAGGCGGCGCCTGCGCAATGATCTTATCGATCTCCGCCATTTCTTTGTCCCAGTCGCGCGGCTGATTCGACGTCATCGTGACTCCCGCGTTAGCTGATGCTTCTCGATTTTCTTGTAAAGATTGGATCTCGGCATGGCCAGCGCCCGCGCCGTTTCGGACACGTTCCAGTCGTTCTCTCGCAACTTCTGCAGCAGGAAGAGCCGCTCCGCATCCTGGCGGAAGTTCTCGAAACTGCCCTCGATGGCCTCCGGGACCTCGAGCGGCTGACTCACCGACCCCGGCAACAGGCGGTCGACATCCGCCGCCGTCACCACCCGGCCCGACAGGATCAGGAGCCGCTCGACCGCGTTCCGCAGTTCCCGGACGTTGCCCGGCCAACTGCGGGTCTCGAGCCGCTCGACCGCCTCCGGAGCAAACACCTTGGCCGTCATCCCGGCGCGGCCGCCTAGCTGCTCGACGAAATGCGCAACCAGCTCTCCGATGTCGTCGCGCCGATCACGCAGCGACGGCACCCGGATCGGCACCACGTTGAGCCGGTAGAAGAGGTCTTCGCGGAATCGCCCTTCAGCAATCTCCGTTTCGAGCAGTTTATTGGTAGCCGCCAGCACGCGCACGTCGACCTCGCTCGATCGGGCCGAGCCGATCCGGGTCACCACGCCCTCCTGCAATACCCGCAGCACCTTGGCCTGCGCAGAAAGCGACATGTCCCCGATCTCATCGAGGAACAGGGTCCCGCCGTCGGCCAGTTCGAACTTGCCGGGCCGATCGTTGACCGCCCCGGTAAAGCTGCCCTTCATATGGCCAAACAGTTCGCTCTCGATCAGTTCGGTCGGAATGGCGGCGCAGTTGACCTCGACGAAGGTCCGGTCTCGGCGCGGTGACGCCTCGTGGATCGCGCGCGCCACCAGTTCCTTACCCGTGCCGTTTTCTCCCGTAATGAGGACCCGCGCATCGGTCGGTCCGACCCGGGCAATCAGATCGCGGACGCCCCGCAGGGCATCACTCGACCCGACCATCGGATACTTGGTATCGAGCGCGACCTTGAGCCGCTCGTTCTCGCCGGCGAGCGAGATGTGCGCCATGGCGTTGCGCAGCGTCACCAGCAACCGATCGGTGTCGAGCGGCTTTTCGAGGAAGTCGAAGGCGCCCTGCTGGGTCGCTTCGACGGCAGTCGCAATCGTCGCATGACCCGAGATCATGACCACCGTGGCCGCCGGATCGACCACCCGGAGCCGCGACAGGACCTCGAGACCATCGAGTCCCGCCATCTTGACGTCGAGCAGCACGACATGCGGTTCGAACGACTCGAAGAGCGTGAGGCCCTCTCCGCCCGACGCCGCCAAGCGAACGTCCATCCCCTCGTAGTCGAGCACCTGACGGAGTGCTTCGCGCACCCCCGTCTCGTCATCGATGACCAGGACCTTGGGCTTCATCGCTGCACCCCGCGCCCGTAGAGCGTCAGCGAACCGGGTGCGACCCGAAGGCCGGTGATCCAGTCATCGACCGGGAAGACCAGCGACGACGAGGCCCCCGCCACCAGGACGCCGATGTATTTCTCCCACAGCGCCTTGGGCAGCGGCACCCCACGGACCAGGACCTGCTCGATCCGCCATTCGGCCGAGCCGAGCCGGAGCAGGCCCAGCCCGCCGCGAACTTCGACGGTCTGCCGTCCCTTGATCCATTCCGACAGCGCACCGAGCGCGCCGGGCGGTAGGCGGTCGGCGTCGACCTGCGCACGCACCGCCACCGTGCCGTTGCCGAATTCGATCCGCAGGCTGTCGGCGTACCCCCGCGCCTGGCGGGTCAGCTCGTCGGCCACCAGCGTTTCGACATCGACTTCGCTCAGCTTGACAGAATCGAGGCGCCGTGTCGCCAGGGAATCGAACCGGGCCACGATGCGCGCCTTACGGGCCTCCGGAGCAACCGCTTCCACGGGCCGCGGCGTCTCGGCCGTTGCCCGATGAATCCAGCGCCGGATCGCATCCTGATTGTGCCACGCGAGATAGCCGGCGCCGATTACCAGCGCCGCGCCGAGCAGACGAGCCGGAAGAGAAAGGCAGCCGAGCATCAGGCCAACCGCGCCTCGGCGCGCGGCACGTACCGCGGCGCACCGTCGCCCAGTTCACTCTCGAACAGTACCACCCGATCGACCAGAAACGGCTCCACCGGCGGTATGTCCGCCGCCACCTCGTGCCAGCCGCTGGGCAGCCGATGCCCTTCCCGTACCCTGCCGAGTGTCACATGCGGACGAAAGGGACGACCTTCCGGCGGAAAGCCCAACTGATCGGCCCCGCGCTCGATCCGATCCTGCAACAGCTCCAACCCCGACTCGGCTTCGGCTTCCGAATACAGCACTTTCGGCCGCGCCGTGTTCGGAAAACAGCCGAGCCCGGTCAACGACATCCCGACGGGCGCCATGTCCCGCGTCGAACGCTCCAGCAACTCGGCCAAGGCGTCGACCCGATCGCGCGTGACTTCGCCAAAAAATTTGAGGGTGACATGCAAACCGTCCTCCCCGACCCAGCGAACCGGCCAGTTGGCCGTTTTGAGCCGACGCATCGTCTCGACCGTCGCGCGCTCCGCCTCGGGCGGCAGTGGTACAGCCATGAAAAGTCGCATAGTCCCCTGACGTCGACCCTGATACAGTCCCAGTCCGAAACGTAACGGTCCGCCGGAGTTCGGGAAACACGTTTCCCTCCCCCGGGACCGCACCCCTATACTTCGATGATGCAACCGCCGGAGTTTCGGATTCCGCCTGACGAACTCGAGTTCCGTGCCAGCCGATCCGGCGGCCCGGGCGGCCAGCACGTCAATACCAGTTCGACCCGGGTCGAGCTCCGATGGAACGTGCGCACCACCAAGGCGCTCGACGACGACGAACAGGCCCGCGTCCTCGAAATTCTGCGCGGCCGGATCGACGACGACGGATGGCTCCGGATCGTCGCCAGCGATTCGCGGAGCCAGTTCCACAATCGCATTGCGGCCGAAGCGCGGATGACGGAACTGGTCGACCAGGCACGCCGGCCACCCCGCGTCAGGCACGCGACACGAGTACCGCGAAGCGAGAAGCTCCGGCGTCTGGCCACCAAGCGGAAACGCGGCGACACCAAACGCCAGCGCCGCCGGCCCGGTCCCGATGAGTGAATCGCGCGTGACCGAATGGCGCTACTTCAGGTCACGCGAGGTAGTGGCAGCACGTCTCTGGGCCGACTCCGGCGGAATTGCCGTACACGAGAACATCTTCCGCTTCCGCGGCCGGCTCACCTGCCACCTGCTCGCGCAAGACGAACCGGCGCTCTTCCGGGCAGCCCGCTTGCTGGGCTGCCGCGACGAATGGTTCCACCGGAGCCGGACGCCACACTTCGACCTGATCGAGATCTACCGCGAGCGCGCCCTGATCCTCTGCGGTCAGATCCCGGCGCCCGGCGAGAGGTGACCGGCGAGCCTCAGAGGCCGCGCGCCGCCAGCTGACCGGCCCGCCCGACGAGACGGCGCTCGAGATCTTCCGCCAACCCCTCGATCCGCGAGCGATCGGCTCCGAAGATGCCCACCAAGACTCGGCGCACGGGGTGTGCGACGTCGCGCTCGTCACGCAGCACCACTTCCGTTCCCTGATCCTTGGGCGCCAGCCGGTAGACCCACCGGCGCGTCGAGTCTGCCGCGCCGGCAGGCCGGATCACGAGCCGCTCCGGCGGCAGCGCTTCCAGACGCTCCATCGCGGTCTGCCGCCCACCGGCGCTCACTTCACGCCAGCGGATCAGTTCCGCTCGCGGCCCGTTGGGCAGCCGCTCCACGCTGGTCAGGTCGCGGCGCCAGGACGGCATGCCATCCAGGTCGGTCAACACCAGCCAGACCGATTCCGGAGACGCCGGGATCCAGGCCACGGATTCCTCGACGTGGCGGGGAGAAAGCCGGGACCCCACTCCCCACAACCCGACGGCCGCGAGTAACGGCAGCAGTGCCAGGATACGCATCATCCTGGCCCGCCGGCGACGTTGACGACGATTCATATAGGACCTCGTCATGTACCACCTCGCTTCGAGGACGGCGGCGACTCGGCCGCCCCGTCCGCCATGCGGCGCGCAGCTCGCGCCAAGGTGATGAGCCCTTCCACACCCGCCGCCCGCTCCCGGGCCGATAGAGTGGCCAGTAGCGCCCGAACCCGGCCCGGATCGAGCATCGACTGGCCCTGAACGATCGAGGCCCCGGCCTCCGTCAACCGGAGCGCCACCCGCCGGCCGTCGACCGGGTCGCGCTCGCGGAGCACCAGCCCAGCGCGCACCAACCGATCCATCAGCAACGACATGGTCGGCAGCGCGACGCCGAGCGCCGTGGCCAGCTCGGTGAGGGTTTGGCCCGCCTCCGCGCTGAGGTGCGCCAGCACGGTGGCCTGATGCGCACTGACCCGCGCTCCGCCCCGCCCGACCTGCTCGCGTTGCCGCAGGGCGTGGTACAGCACCGGGTACGCAGTCATCAGTTGGGCGACGGCATCACGAACCATGCATCAACACTAGGAGATATACTTTTATTTGTCAAATAAAACTAACTGTCGGAAATAACCGTGGCGAAACCCGGTCCCCCTTGCCCCCGTCAGGATAGGTTACATAGTGTTGACGCTGAGGACTTCGTCCATGGCCGAATTTTGCTTGCTTCCGCCGTCCGCGCGTCCTTGGGACGTAGGCGCGACGGCAAGCCTGGTACTCCACGCGCTGGTGGTGTCGCCACTGGTCCTGCCCCGGAGCGCGGAGTCGAACGAAGTGAACCGACTCGATCAGCTGGTTACCTTCTTCATTGCACCCGATCGCCCCGGCGGTTCGGCGGGGGCCGGTGGCGTCGACTGGTCCGGTCTGGTGGAGCAGTCGGGCGCGACGGAGGAGGCGTTGGCCCATGCGGAACCCGAAGCAACCATTCCGCTCGGTCCGCCGGGTGAGTTGCTCAATCCCCTGCCCTCGGAGCTGCCGCCGGGCGCGCTGATCGAAGCGGAAACCGCCCTGACGGAAATCGAGGTGGATTCGGCGGTGGTCCGGGATCCGCGGAGTGCCGCGCCGATCTATCCGGCTCAACTGCTCGCCAACAACGTGGAAGGCACCACCTTCGTGAACTACGTCGTGGATTCGACCGGGCGGGTCGACAGCATGTCGATTCGGGTGATTCAGTCGACTCACCCCGAGTTCACCAACTCGGTCCGCAATGCGCTCGCGGCGATGTACTTCCGCCCGGCGATCCAGGCCAACAGGCCGGTTCGCCAATGGGTCCAGCAGAATTTTGCGTTCCGGATCGTCCGGCCGGCGGTGACGCCTCCCGACTCGATGTGACCACGATCGACCTCAATGCCGATCTGGGCGAAGGCTTCGGACGCTATCGTCTGAGCGCCGACGCCGAGTTGTTGAGTCTGGTGAGTTCCGCCAACGTCGCCTGCGGCTTCCACGCCGGCGACCCCATCGTGATGCGGGAAACCGTCTCCCGCGCCACGGCCCGCCGGGTCGCGATCGGTGCGCATCCCGGGTACCCCGATCTCCAGGGATTCGGCCGCCGCGATCTCGACGCCTCCACCGAAGAAATCGAAGCGTACGTCATCTACCAGGTGGGCGCCCTGGCCGCGTTCTGCACCGTGCACGGCGCGCGGCTCCGCTACGTCAAACCGCATGGCGCGCTCTACAACCGCGCCGCCCGTGACGACAACGCCGCCCGCGCCGTGGCGCGCGCCATTCGTAGCGTCGACCCCGATCTGGTCCTGCTCGGTCTGGATGGAACCACGATGCTGACTACGGCCGAAGCGGAGGGTGTCACCGTCGCGCGCGAGGCCTTCGTCGATCGTGCCTACCGACCGGACGGACGCCTGGTGCCGCGCGATCAGCCGGGCGCGGTGCTGGTCGACATTCCCGCCATGGTGGAACGCGCCGTCCGGATGATCACCGATCGGTACGTCATCGCGACCGACGGCACCCGCCGGATCGTCCGCCCCGATTCACTCTGCGTCCATGGCGACGGCTCCGCAGCGGTCGCGGTGCTGCGCGCCATTCGCGAGCGCCTCGACGTCTTAGGGATAGAGGTCGCGCCATTCGCACCCTGACACGGCCGCGCTTAGCTCCGCACGGCGACGCAGGGCTCGTGATCCGGTACGGCACGCAGGTGGTTCCCGGACTCGACGGCGTGGTCCGCCATCATGCGTCGATCCTCCGGGCTGCCCAGCTTCCAGGGGTCGTGGACATCGTTCCCGGGTATGTGTCCCTGGTGGTGCACTATGATCCGCGCGACACGTCCTTCGCGCTCCTCCGCGACCGGATTCCAACCCTCCTCGCGCTGGCCCCGCCAACCCCGGCCGAACGTCCCGGCCAGACCGTGATCATTCCGGTCCGCTACGACGGGTTGGATCTCGAGGAGGTCGCGCGCGCGACGGAGTGTTCTGTCGCCGAGGTCATCGATCGGCACACGGCGCCGGAATATCAGGTGGCTCTGCTGGGGTTCGTGCCGGGCTTCGCATACCTCGAACCTCTCGATCCTCGCCTCGTCCTGCCGCGCCGGGCGACCCCGCGCAGTCGGGTTCCGGCGGGATCGGTGGCGATTGCCGGTGCGCAGACCGGCGTGTATCCGGCCGAAACGCCTGGCGGCTGGTTGATCCTCGGCACGACCTCCCTCGCGTTGTTCGATCCGTACCGGCAGCCGCCCGCGCTCCTGGCCGTGGGCGACCGGGTCCGGTTCGAGGCGATCGGCGCATGACCGTTCGGATCCGCAGCGTCTCGGGCCTCGCCACGATTCAGGACCTCGGCCGAGTCAGCCAGCGATCGATCGGCCTGCCGCCCGCGGGCGCCCTCGATCAACGCTCGCTGCGCATCGCGAACGCCCTGGTGGGCAACGACCCCACGGCTGCGGGCATCGAAGTCACCCTCGGCCCGATCGAGATTGAGACGAGCCGGCCGGTAGTCATCGCAGCGACCGGAGCCATCGGCGAATGGCGATGCGGCTCGGAGTCGTTGCCGCCGGCAACCACCGTCGCGCTGGCTCCGGGAACGCCGGTCCGGCTCACGCCAGGTCCGCAGGGACGGTTCTGCTATCTCGCGGTGTCGGGCGGACTGGCGGTTCCGGAACTACTGGGCAGCCGAGCTACCTATCTGCCGACGGGACTCGGCGGGTGGCAGGGCCGCGGGCTCCGCCGCGACGATGTCCTGCCGCTGGGCGAGGCAAGTGCGCCACCACCGACCGGGACTGCCGCCAAGCCGTTGGGTGGGTCGGTCGAAGAGCCGATCCGAATCACCGGCGCCGGACATGATCAGTGGTTCGACGGTAATGCGGCGGCAGCGCTCACCGCGGCGCCCTATCGCCTCCTGCCGCAATCCGACCGGATGGGGTCACGACTGGCCGGGCCGGCCGTTCGCGCATCGATCCGCGCGACGCTGCCCTCGGAAGGCACCTGCCTCGGGGCGATCCAGATCCCCGACGATGGCCAGCCGATCGTGATTCTGCACGATGGACCGACAGTCGGCGGGTATCCCAAGATCGGTGCAGTCATCGGCGCCGATCTCGACCGTTTTGCCCAGCAGCCACTCGGCGGGAGCATTCGATTCGCCTGGGTTTCCGCTGCCAGCGCCGAACGCGCCGCGCGCGATGCGCACACGGCGCTCGACCGCCTCATTCGCGCTATATCCCGCCCAGACTCCATTGGACGGTAACGCTGGCCCACGAAGGCTCGGCGCCGTCCGAATAGCGCAGGTCGTAGATGCGCACCTGATCGTCCGCACCAAGTGAGACGGCGGCCGGGAAGCGCGCCCAGCTGAGAAAGGCGCGCCCTTCCCGGGTTCGCGCCGCCGCCAGGATCGCGGCCGGAAAGAGCGGGTCGCGCACGACTTCGCGATCCCGCTGCACGGTCGGCGTCGGGAGCAATCGCACGGTGCCCACGACTAACCGGTCGCCGTAGTCCGCGATGACCTGTTTGACGAACGGATTGATCGGCACGGCCGCCACCATCAATCGCCTGGTTTCTCCAAACTCCGCTCTGGCCGCCCGGCGACCGATCCAGGTCGTACCCGACATGAGCGCGATGTAAAGCGCCGCCGCGCCGACCGCCCGATGCGCCACCCGCGCCGGGCGAGGCAGGCCCTTACGCCTGGCCCGCGAGGCGAGCCACCAGCCCGAGCCCAGGATGAGATACATCCAGATGTCGATGATGAAGAGCGTATCGCCATAGTACCAGCGGTTGACGATCGGCATCAGCCACCGCATGCCGTAGCTGTTCAGAAAATCCAGAAAGGGATGGGAGACCGTACCAATCGCCGCCAGGATCAGGAGACCGCGATACGAGGCCCGATCCTCCCCGGGTTTGGCACGCCAGCGATCGTAGAGTAAAATCAAAGCGGCAACGATGAACGGCCAGATGAGCAGGGCGGGCACGCCATGGGTCAGGCCGCGCCGCAATTCGAGGTTGCGGCCCAGGAACGCCGCGATGATATCGATATCCGGGATGTTGGCCGCAAGGACCAACGTGATGGTTGCCCGGGTGGTCAGTGATCGCAGGCCGGTCTGGGCCAGCGCACCGCCGGCGAGGGTATGACAAATCGGATCCACAGCAAGCCCCGTGCGTATGACGGGTGCAAATCTATCAGCGTCCGCGGAGTGCCCGGAGGTCGTATGACGAACGCGGATTCGCGCTGCTCGCGAGGGCACAGTTCCGCCCCTGACCGACACGGAGGGAGTACATCACCGATGCGTGGACTCATTGCAGCTGGCGCGGCCCTGCTGACGGCCGGCACCTTGGCCGCTCAGGAAACGGCTCGGACCGAGTGGGGCAATTTCAACTTCAACCGTGACCTGGGTCGGACCAGCGGTGCCGTCAATGGTCCGGCGGACTCGGTCCATAAAGTCCTGCTCAAGACCCTGGATGACCTGGGCCTCAAGGTCAAAGACGACCAGACGGCGCCCCGGCAGGTGGCCATGGTGCGTCACCGTCTCGTGCGCCGGATGGGCAAGGCACCGCTGTCCCGCTACTTCTCCTGCGGCATGGGTCTGACGGGGCCTAACGCCGACGGTTGGTACGTGTATCTGAACTTCCACAGCCGGATCACGTCGGCCGGCCCCGACAAAGCACAACTCAGCCTCGAGGTTACCGCCGACGCCGTGGATGTGCCGGGCGGGCGTAACGATCGCGTCGTCTGCGCGACGACCGGGAACCTCGAGCTGGCGATCGTCGAACGGATGCGGACGGCATTCTCCGAGGCGCCCTGAGCGGTCCCTTCGTTAGGTAGCGTCAGAGCCAATTTGGGGCGCCCCGTTGGTCGGAAAATCTGCAAAGGCCGCGGCCGCCGCACACCCGTGTCGCGGCCGTATGTCAGAACAACACAGTTTCGGCCTAACGCCGTGTCCTGACATGAACTTAGGCCCCGCCAAACCTGGTACGGTCGTTGCTATTACGTACCCTCGTAACCATGCAGTTCTCAGCTCAATGCCCAAGAGAACCGGCCCTCGAGCATCAGTGGCCGGTTTTCATTCGAGAAGGATATTGCAGGCCCATGAAGTTCACGACCCTCATTCTGGCTGCAACGCTCGCTCTTGGCGCCTGCCTCGGCACCGAATCGCAGGAAGTTGCACTCGGCCAGGAGTTCGAACTGACCCCGAACCAGAGTGTTCGCGTGGCGGGCACTCCGCTGATCATCGGGTTTCGGCGCGTCGTCGCCGACTCGCGGTGCCCGATCGATGCCGCCTGCGTTACCGAAGGACAAGCCGGGATCGAACTCGAGATTTTCGGCGGCGGGGCGCCGGACCCGATTCTGGTGAACAGTCCGCTGCCGACGGCGTGGGCCGATGACAACTATCGGATCCGCCTGCTCGACCTCCTTCCGCTCCGTACCGTTTCCGGATCGATCGGACCGGATCAGTACCGACTCCGCCTGACAGTCGACTTGACCGATCGTTAGGCGTCGGGCCGGGGTGCTCGGTCGAGCACCCGGTACTGCACTGCCTCCGCAACGTGTGGCGCCCGGACCGTGTCCTCTCCTTCGAGGTCCGCGATGGTTCGGGCGACCTTGAGTACCCGGGTGTAGGCCCGGGCCGACCACCCCATCCGATGCATGGCGGCCTCGAGCAGCCGTCGCCCCTCTACATCGGGACGACACCAGCGATCGATGTCCCGGGCGTGCAGGTGGGCATTGGTGCGCACCCCTCGCCTGCCCCGCAACCGTTCCCGCTGGCGGACGCGAGCCGCCTCGACCCTGGAACGAATCGCAGCGCTCGACTCCTGCGGGGTCGCGTCGGCCAGGTCGTGCCAAGCCAGCGCCGGCACCGGAACGTGAAAGTCGATCCGGTCGTAGAGCGGCCCTGAGAGCCTGGCCCGGTACGATCGGATCCGATCCGGTGAGCAGAGACACGTTTTGACAGGATCATCCAGAAACCCGCAAGGGCACGGATTCATGGCGGCAGCCAGCATGAACCGGGCGGGATAGTTCACACTGATCGCGGCGCGAGACAGCGTGACGTGGCCGTCTTCGAGCGGCTGCCGCAGCACTTCGAGCACGTTGCGGCGGAACTCGAGCAGTTCATCCAGAAACAGAACGCCGTGATGGGCCAGGCTCACCTCTCCCGGGCGCGGGTGCTGGCCACCACCCGACATCCCGGCATCACTGACGGTGTGGTGCGGCGCCCGGAACGGTCGCGCGGTTACCAGACCTCCCCAGGCCGGCAGCAGTCCGGCCACGCTGTGGATTCTGGTGACCTCCAGCGCTTCCTCCGAATCGAGTGCCGGCAGCACGCTGGGCAGCCGGCGCGCCAGCATCGTCTTACCGCTGCCCGGCGGCCCGACCATGAGAACGTTGTGACCGCCAGCGGCCGCCACCTCCAGAGCCCGCTTGGCGGCACGCTGGCCGCGTACCTCGGCAAAATCGGCATCGTCGGGCGACCGAACCATCGGAGTTGCGGCCGCCTCCACCACCGGCATCGACTCCGGGCCGCCCTCCAGGTACGCAACCACGTCGCGCAGGGTTCGAGCGCCGAGGATTCGGATGCCGTCGACCAGCGCCCCCTCATGCTGGTTCGGTTCCGGCAACACGACCCATTGCGCACCGACCTGCTTGGCGCATGCCACGAGTGAGAGGGTGCCGCGCAACGGTCGCAAGTCGCCCTCGAGGCCCAATTCACCGAAGCAGAGACCTTCGGAAAGGTCGATCGGGTTGATCTGCCCGCTGGCAGCGAGAATGCCTAACGCCGTGGGCAGGTCGAATGCCGACCCCGCTTTTGGCACGTCGGCGGGCGAAAGGTTCGTGATGATCCGCTTGAGGGGAACTTCGAATCCCGAGTTGACGATGGCCGAGGCGACCCGCTCACGGCCCTCTTTGACGGCGCCCTGGGGCAGCCCGACCGTCGTGAAGGAAGGCAGCCCCGGCGCGAGGTGCACTTCCACCTCCACCGGATACGCATCGATGCCGAGCACTGCTGCTGACCGAATCCGTGACAACACCGACGCACTCCACGCCCGGGAATACGTCCATGATATTCTGCCCCGGTCAGGCCAGCGGTACCAGAATCACCCCAATCCGGAGCAAACGAACGCACACGTCTTACTCGGGCTCGACGAGCACTGCCGTGCCATAGCAGAGGACTTCCGTGACACCGTGCATCACTTCGGTGGCGTCGTAGCGCACCGCCAGGATGGCGTTGGCACCGTGCTGTTCCGCGTGCTCGATCATCAGTTCGAAGGCTTCGGCGCGAGTGCGTTCACACAGTTCGACGAAGCGCTTGATCCGACCGCCCCGGATCGTTTCGAACGAGGCGAGCGCAAACCCGACGATCGACCGCGATCGAACCGTGATGCCAAGCACGACGCCGAGGGTCTCGACGACCCGATAGCCCTCGAGCACCAGGGCGGTCGTTGTCATCTTGTGCTGAATCTTGTGGGGATTGGCCAAATGCCGAGTCACGCTGCCTCCTCAGAACGGGAGCCGAAAGGTCGGCGGGCTCGATCACGGTATCAAGCCACGACCGCCGGGGATAGATTGCCCGGCACCTCAATAATACGACCACGATGCTCCACTTCGATCATGCCGTGCTCGCCGTCCGGGACCTCGATCGGGCCGCCGCGGCCTATCGCCGGCTCGGCTTTACGCTCACCGCGCGCGGGGGCCACCCGAAACTTGGCACCGCCAATCACACCGTCATGCTGGGGCGGACGTACTTCGAGTTGCTGACCGTGGTCGAGCCGCGGGCCGAGAATCAGCGGTGGCAGAACATGTTGGCCGCGGGGGAGCAGCTGGCGGGCATTGCCTACGGCTCCCGGGATGCGGCGCATACCCGAACCACCCTCCGCAGCCGAGGGATCGCGGCGGCGGACCTGCTCGACTTCAGCCGCCCGGTCCGGCTCGGTCAGTCGACCGTCGAGGCGAAGTTCACCATCACCCAGCTGCCACCCGAGGCAACGCCGGCGCTGCCGGGATTCATCTGCCAGCATCATACCCCCGAATTCGTCTGGCGGCCGGAGTGGCAGCGACACGCCAACACCGCAACGGAGGTCGTGGCCCTCACCGTCGTTCACCCCGACCCCGCCGCGATCTCTCCGATCTACGATCGCCTGCTGGGCCGGGCCAGCATGCATCCGCACCCCGGTGGAATTGCGCTCGATCTCCTGGGCACCCGCATCTGGGTCGTCTCCCCGGCCTATGCTGCGCATCGGCTGGACCGGCCGGTCGAGTCATTGGCCGAGACACGGGGACTGGGCCTGACGGTCGCGGTGCGCAGCCTCGACGCCGCGCGGCGCCTGCTCGACGAGCAGTCCGTGCCCCATACGGTCTTTGGCCGCCGGTCGGTGCTGATTGCCGATAGCGAAGCCCATGGCGTCCACCTCGAACTGCTAGCAGCCTGATCATGTCCCGATTCTGTCGTGCCGCCGTCATCCCCGCTCCAGACCAAGCAGTCGAACTAACCGAGATCCCGATTCCGGCGCTCGCGCCGGGAGCGGCTCTCCTCGAAACCTTGTATTCCGAGGTCTGCGGCACCGATGTCCACCTGCACCATGGACGCCTGGCCGGGGTACCCTATCCCCTGATTCCCGGGCATGTATCGGTCGGCCGGATCGTGGACCTGGGCGGCCCGATTGCCGATCTCGACGGCATGCCCTTCCGCGAGGGTGACGTGGTGACGTTCCTCGATGTCCACGAAACCTGCAACGCCTGCTATCAGTGCCTGGTAGCCAAGCAGACCACCCGATGCCCGCATCGGAAAGTCTACGGCATCACCTATGGCGCCCACGACGGACCGTTAGGCGGCTGGGCCGACAATCTGTGGATGAAGCCCGGCGTCAAGATGATCCGCCTGCCCGAGACCCTGGCCCCCGAGACCTTCATCGGCGGCGGCTGCGGACTGACCACCTCGATCCATGCGCTCGACCGCGCCGAGCTTCGGCTGGGGCAGAGCGTCGCGGTGCTGGGCGTGGGACCGGTGGGGCAATCGGTCGTGGCGCTGGCTGCGCTGTCGGGGGCGGACACCATCATCGCCGTCGGCGCGCCGGACGATCGCCTCGCGTTTGCCCGCCGGATGGGGGCGACCCACACGCTGAGCCTCTCGCACACGCCCGAGGAGCGGATGGAGGCGGTTCGCGCGCTGACCGGCGGCCGAGGCGTGGATGTGGTCATCGAAGCAGCCGGACGCCCCGAAGCCGTACCGCAGGCGCTCGACCTGGTGCGCGACGGGGGCCGAGTCGTCGTCGTGGGACAGTACACCGACCATGGCCCGGTGGCGATCAATCCGCACACGCAGATCAATCGGAAGCACGTCGAGATCCGCGGCTGCTGGGGATCCGATTTCTCGCACTTCCATCGCGCAGTGAGAATTGCCGCCCGGTTTCAGGATCGGGTGCCGTGGGCGGAGATGGTGTCGGCCCGCTACGATCTGACGCGGGCGGGCGAGGCGCTTCGGGCGGTCGAGCAGCAAACGGTGCTCAAGGCATTGATCACACCGCGCTGAGGGCCCGTTACGCAGCAACCGTCATGTCGATTGTGCAATGGGCTTCGCCTCACCTCGAGGCGATGGGCGCACGCGATTGGTCTCTTGCTTCGCAATGTCACTTCGGAGCCCGGTGTGGCGTCCGGCCGCCCGCCGAGGCGGACGACCGGAGCGAGCCCACCGGCAGACGTTAGCGGGCAGTACGGATGGTGATGTTACCCGAGAACGATTCCAGATCAAGCTGCGCGCCACCGTTGCCCCAGGTTCCGGTGGCTCGATTCCGGCGGCGCCGGGTTTCCTGCTCGAGCGGAAACTCCGAGCGCACCCGGCCGCTGAAGGTTCTCGCGGTGACGCTTGCGTCGGGCTGCCGAGGCAGCGTCAACAGGACGTTACCGCTCAGCGTTTTGAAATCGTAGCTCCCCTTCCCCTCGATCGAGCCGGTAAAGCTCACGTTGCCGCTGACCGTCTCGGCGCTCACCTCTCGTGCCGTGACACGTTCGAGGTCGACGCTGCCGCTCACCGATGAGGCCTCCAGCACATCGGCCGTGGCATCGACCAATTCCAGATGCCCGGAGACGGTGGAGAGATCGAGGTTGCCGCGCAGACCGCGACCCCAGACGTCACCGGAGACCGTCTTGAGATCGAGCCGGAGCCCGGCGGGCACCTTGATCACGAAGTCGACCCGGGTGTCGTTCCGATCATTGCCACCCCAACGCCCGTCCCGGCTGCAGACGTTGTTATCCCGGTTATCCCGGTTCCGATTGCGACGGTCGTCACGATCATCGCGATCATCGCGATCATTCCGGCCCCGATCGTTCCGCGAATATTGCCCGGGGTAGTAGACACAGATGGCGACGCCACCCTCGATATCGACGGTTCGGATCTCGACATCCGCAGGGTCGCCATACCGGCCCTCACGCTTGACCGCCTCGACCTGAACGGTCCGGCCGCTCGTCCCTTCCACCCGGACATCTCCGACGATGTTCCGGAGGGCAAACCGCTGTCCTTCCGCCAGGTTCCGACTGAAGGTAAAATCCTGCGCACCAAGGTTGGCCGCGGCCCCCAGGGTGCCCATCGCAACCAACGCGACTCCGACTCTCATGGCTCATTTCTCCCGTTGTCGACGCCCCACATGTTTGCCGAAGGACCCTCCGCATCATGACCATACCCCTCGTGATCCGGCCGGCCCCGATCCCGATTGCGGCGACTGGCGCGAGGCGGGTCGAGTTCCGAGGTCCGCAGCAACCGAACATTGCCGCTGAAGGTTTCGACGTCGATGGATGCGGTGCCCGCTCCCAACCGATACCGGGTCATCCGGCGGCTCTGACGCTCGCCCGAAATCGTGAAGCTCGATCGCACGGTTCCGCTCGATACCAGAGCGGAGATCGTGGCATTCGTGTTGTCGGGCAGGCCCAGGGTGACGTTGCCGCTGTGCGACACCATCGTATAGGTGCCGCGATCGTCGATCGGCCCCTGAAAGATCACATTGCCGCTCACTACCTGCGCATCGACCGATCGGGACACGATGTTGCGCATGTCGATATTGCCGCTGACGCTCTCCACGATCAGTTCGCCTTCCGCGTCGTTGACCGCCACATCGTTCGAGACGGCCCGCACCTCGAGCCGGCCGCGCGAGCCGGAAACGTCGATTCGACCGGACAACGCCGTCAGTTGGATCGACTCGGCACCGCCCCGCAACGTGATGTTGCCGTCCAGGGTATTGGCTTTGACCGGCGCCCGAATCCCGTCGATCGAAATCTCCGTACTCATCCCGCCGACATCGAGCGCCATCGATACCGGCACCGTGAGTTCGTAGTCCACCGCGCGCGGCATTCCCATCCGGTCGCGCACCCGGAGGTCGACCGACTGGCCCCGAACGTCGACTTCGACCCGGGCACGAGCCGCGTGCATCGCCTGAATCCGCATTTCCTGCCGATTCCAGGTACGGATCACGATGTCTCCGTTCTGGTTCTGCAATCGCAGTCGCGCACCTTGCGGCACCGCAACCGTGGTATCGGTATCGAAGCGCGGCTGTTGCGCCGCAAGCGTCGAGAGAAGCACCATCGTCAATGGAATCATGACCATCATCCGTCCTTAAGTTTCCGAGCCGAGTGCTCGGGCGGCCAGCCGGAGGACCGTTACCTTCTTCCGCAGATGCGCCGCGATCTGACCGTTGAGATACGCGTTCGCGCTGTCGCGTTGGATTGCCAGGCGCGCATCAGCAATGGCCGCGTCGATGGTGCGCAGGCTTTCTTCGACGACCCGCACCGTTGCCGTATCGAGACGATCCCGGTTGGCCACGAGCACGTCCTCCAACTCGGCCACCGCGCGGTCATAGGCCTCACTGTCGAAGCCGGCCGGCATGACATGCCCGGCTACCGGCTCTGCGGGCGTCGGCACGGCGGCGACCGGCTGCCCCCGTTGCGCCAGCCAGTATCCCCCGCCGCCGCCCAACACCGCCAGCGTGATCCCGGCCGCCAGCAGGCGACGGGTCGAAGCACCGAACCAGCGCCGGCCGACGGGAAGCGGCCGCACCCGATCGGCCTCGATGGTACTCGCGATACCCGCCCAGAGATCCCGTCCCGGCGCGGTACCGCGGTAGTGCGGTGCGGCCACGACGATCTGCTCGAGATCGGCGAGCACATCCCGGCACGCGGCACACCCCGCCAAGTGGTCGGCCACCCGACGTCGCGTCACGGCATCGAGTTCGTCGTCGAGATAGTCCGACAACAGGTCGGTCCACTCGGCATGCAACGATTCATTCATCAGTTCCTCCTCACTCACGCCGCCAGGACGCGACGCAACATCATGCGCGCCCGGTGCAACTGGGATCGCGACGTTCCCGGGTCGATCCCCAGGAGCGACGCGATTTCATCATGCTTGAACCCCTCCATGTCATGGAGGACGAAGATTTCTCGCGCTCCGGCAGGCAGGGTGTCCACCGCCCGCTCGATAGCCACCCGCAGATCCGGATGGTGCGCCGGCGCGGCAATCGAGTCGAGCACCAGTTCGTCGCCGGTGTGGCGCGACCGATGGCGTCCCGCGACCTGCCGGCGCCGGAGCATCGCGTTGACCGCCACCCGGTGGAGCCAGGTCCCAAAGGCGCTCTGCCCGGCAAAGGTGCCGATCTTCTGCCAGACCCGGATGAAAACTTCCTGCACGGCGTCCTCCACCTCGCCCGCGTCGACCAGCCACCGCGCCAGCGCATGGACCCGGGCCACATGCGCGTGATACAGCCGCTCGAACGCCTCGGCGTCTCCCCGCGCGGCCAGCGCCACGTCGTCGGTCGGGTTCACTGCAGGGTGCAGCGACACCGCAGGCTTAACAGGCAAAGTGGCAGCAGCCAGACAAAGGTCCCCATCGAGGTATTCGGACCATTTGGACTCGGAAACGGCCTGAAACGTTGGAAACCAGCTCGATTGACCTTCGGATAGCAAAGTGATATCATATCGGTATCACCCCAACCTGGACGCCCGATATGGCGACATTCGAAGAACGCGAAGTACACCTTCCATCCGGACTTCTCATGCTGGTCCTGTTGCTGGCGGCCCTCGGTGGGGCTGGCTGGGCGTTCGTGTCCGGGATTACCAGGGCGAACATACCCCTCGTGGTGGTCGGCGTCATCGGGTTCGTAATCACCCTGATCCTGATGGGCGGCATCTTCGTGGTGAACCCGAACGAGGCCCGCGTGCTGACCCTGTTCGGCCGGTACACCGGCTCGAGTAAGACTGCCGGGATCTGGTTCACCAATCCCTTTGCGGTCAAACACAAGCTGTCGCTCCGGGTTCGGAACTTCGAGACCGCCAAGCTCAAGGTGAACGACAGCCACTCCAACCCGATCGAAATCGGCGCGGTGGTCGTCTGGCAGGTGGTCGAAACGGCCCATGCCCTGTTTGAGGTCGACGACTACGAGAACTTCGTCCGGGTCCAGAGTGAAGCCGCGCTGCGGCAACTGGCGTCCTCGTATCCCTACGACTCCCACGGCGACGAAGCGTCGCTGAGTGGCAGTCCCGCCGAGGTGGCCAAGCTGCTCGAGACGCACGTGCAGGACCGGCTCGAAAAGGCCGGGGTGCATGTCCTCGAAACCCGGATCAGCCACCTGGCGTATGCCCAGGAAATTGCGCAGGCCATGCTCCAGCGGCAGCAGGCGGCGGCGATCGTCGCGGCGCGGTACAAGATCGTCGAAGGTGCCGTCGGAATGGTCGAGAACGCCCTCGAGATGCTCTCCGCGCGGGGGGTGGTCGAGCTGGACGACGAGCGCAAGGCCGCCATGGTGTCGAACCTGCTGGTCGTGCTGTGCGGCGAACGGGCAACCCAGCCCGTCGTCAACGCAGGCACACTGTACAACTGATCGTCGATCGTGGCGGAGCGCAAATCGGTCCTGATCCGCATCGACCCGGCGCTGCATGAAAGTCTGCAGCGCTGGGCAGCGGATGAGTTCCGCAGCCTGAACGGGCAGATCGAATACGCCCTTAAGCAGGCACTTGCACAGGCAGGGCGCGGGCGACCGCGCGGGCAGGAAACGTCGGAGCCAGACCCTTCATCGCCGGAGCCGTCATGAACGTCTCGATCCTTGCCGCCGCACTCATCATCGGACTCGGCGCGGCCGTCTCCCCCGCCGCGTTCGCGGGCCACGAGCCCATCAGGCCAGCCGCGGCCGTCAGCCGACAGGACCCGGATCTCATCGAACGCGCCAAGCGCCTGGTGGAACAGCTTCGAACCGGCGAGTTCGAGCAGGCGACGACGTCCTGGGATTCCACCATGGCCGTGCACCTGCCGGCGGCCAAGCTCGCCGAGGCCTGGAAGCAGCTGACGGCACAAGTCGGGGCATTCAAGAGCGCGGGGGCGGCCAGCGTGGTCGAACAAGGCCCGGCGCGGGTCGTGCTGGTCCCCCTGACGTTCGAGCAGGCCGAACTTGTTGCGCAAATCGCCTATGACGGCCAAAATAGGGTGTCGGGTCTCTTCTTCGTTCCCAAGACCTGACGTCACGTTTTTCAGTCTCGACCTCGGAGGTCCGTCATGGCACGACTTGCCGCACTCCTCGTTCTCACCGCCCTCACCGCATCAGCGGCGGCTCTTCCGGCGGTCGCGCAGGATCAACCTCAGAAGGCCAAGGAAGAAAAAAAGCCGAAGCGGAATCCGGACGTGATCTCGCTCGAGGAGATCGAAGGGGTTCGCAATCAGGCGTCGAACGGAATGGATATCGTGCAGCGGCTGCGACCCACCTTCCTGCGGACCCGCGGCGCGACGACCATGATGGGCGGCACGTCGGCCAACGCCACGCCCAAGCCGATGGTGGTCCTCGATGGGAGCCCGCACGGCGAACTCGAGACGTTGCGCCAGATCAGCGCGATTTCCATCAAGGAGATTCGCTACCTGAACGGCGCCAACGCCACCACCAAGTTCGGCACCGATTACGGCGGCGGCGCCATCCTGGTCACGACGCGCTGATCGACGGCCCGGTCGAAGGGGCGTCCCGACGCAGGGCCGCCCCAACCAGCGCTCCACCGATGCCAAGCACGACGGCAAGCAGCAGCGTCGTGACGGCAAGCACCGGACTCGGAACAGGCAGCAACTGATCGAGCAGACCCGTCAGCGTTGAGAAGTTGTCGACCCGCGCGCTCCGAACCAGCAGGACACCCCATCCCAGCAGCGCACCGAGCGGAACGGCCATCAGCGGCCGGGCCCGCTCGGGCGCCGCAAATCCCGCGACGATCGCGACGATGACCAGCGCCCACCACCCTACCGCCAGCGTCCCGAACCCGGCGGCGTTGGCGGTGACCAGCAGCCAGAAGAACAGCAGCATCATCGGCTGCCTCCCGTGAAGACCAGGCGACTCGGCACTTCGGCCGGGAACTGATCGATCGTGGCCGGTACGACCAGGGAATCCAGCTGTCCGCCCAGCCACGCCGGCAGCTGATCCCGGTAGTGACGGCTGACCGGGTTGCCGGATTGTCCCCCCGGATAAATCCCCCAGGCACGCACTTCCGACCCCAACTCCACCACCATACGCCAGCTAGCTCCGGACGTGCCGCGACCGCTGGTGGGACTCAGCGTGCTCGGGCCGCCAGCCACGCCGAGTCCCAGGGCCGAAAGGGCGGGAATGCGCAGCAAGTGGTTGATGTTGGCATGATGCACTTTGTTCCACTGCCACGCGTCGCCGGGGGCTCCGTACCTTGCGACAACCGAATCGAGGCCGGCGGCCAGTGACGCTTCGAGAATCTCGTCCCGGGTCTCGACCGCGGCCGCGGTGCGCCGATCGTCCCACCAGCTGTTTTGCGGCTGCCTGAGGAGACCCAGGAGGAGGGCGTCGGCCGGCCTGACGGGCGCCTCGTCCGGCACTCGAGCCACACTGTCGGGGCCAGCGAGTTCGTCCCAGGTCCGGCGTGCCAGCTCCGCCATGACCGCTTCGAACAGGACGGCACCGGTGTTGGTCAGGGTGTACCGCCGATCCCACTCGGCCAGGAGCGCACGCGCATCCTGCGTCTTGGACGGCGCCGCCGCAAGCCGGGTAGCGGGCATGCCGATGCCAAGCAGGAACGGCATGAATGCATCGGCCCGGGCGCTCCCGGGATCGACCTGCCACTGCCGCATCGCGTCAGCCGTCACGGCGGGGTCGCCGCGCAGCAAATCGTTGATCCGCATGGCGCGCCACGGGCTGTACCAGTGGGCGCCGAAGTACCGCGCGTTGGCGGCTGGATCGACCGGTTGCTGATTGGCCGACGAGAGGAACCCCTGCGGCGGATCCTGGGCAAAGGGATATTCAGCCGGCGGTAGGTTGGCGGTCCAATCCGCCGCGGACTGCGATCCGTCGCGGATCACATCGCCCCGCCCCGAATACGGCCGGATCGGATAGGTCCCGGTCGACCGGATTGCAATCGAGCCGTGCCGATCGGCCACCAGCATATTCTGCGCAGGTACCGAGAACCCCGATGTGGCCGCCAGGAACTCCGGAACCGACCGCACCCGCTCGATCGCCTGGAATTCGGCGCCGTTCATTTCGGAGCGGTAGACCGTCCAGGCCATCGAGAGCCAGCCGCCATCGACCCGCCAGAGCGGACCGCGATGGGTGAACCGCACCGTATCGGTGGCCAGCACTGCCCCGGCGGGCGACCGATAGGTTTCGACCCGGAGCTCGAGCGGATGCCAGGTCCCATCCAACTGGTAGGTCGTCGGGCTGCCGGCATCATCGACGGTTTCGCGATAGAAATCGTTGACGTCGGCGCCGGTGTTCGTGAACGACCAGGCAATATCGCGATTGAATCCGATGATGACCCAGGGCGCACCCGGCATGGTCACCCCCGCCACGTCGAGCTGGCCCGGAACGACCAGATGCGCCTGATACCAGATCGAAGGGAGTGACAACTCCAGGTGCGGATCGCCGGCCAGGAGTGCGCGGCCCGAGGCGGATCGGAAGGGCGCCACCGCCCAGTTGTTACTTCCGATGGCGTCCTCGGCGTTGCCGCGTACACCGGCCAGCCATCGGGGCAGCGCGTCGAACCCGGCCAGCAGGGTTCGCGCGGCCGAGTCCGGGAGACCCGGTGGTGGAATCGGATCGAACCGGGCCCGGGTCGTATCGCCGGGGTTGGGCTGAATCGGTTCCTGGATCGGCGCTTCGACCGGAAACAACGCCTCCGCAGCCGGCCAGCCGATTCGTGCCGCAGCGCGCGTTTTCACGATCGACGGATCGTTATACGCGAGCATCAGCGCCATCCGGGCCAACAGGAAGTAGGTATTCCGGGTGTCCCATCGAGCCGGCGTCTTGCCCAGCAAGCGATACTCCAGGGGGATGTCTCCCGGGCGCATCGATCCGATCCAGGCGTTGACCCCTTCGGCGTAGGCCGTCATGGCGCGGAACGCCCCGCTCTGGCTGTCGACCGCCGCCAGACGGCGCTCGACCAGGCGTCCGAAGCCGAATCGCCGCGATTCGCGATCGGCCGAGAGGGCGCGGTCGCCGACCAGTTCCGTCAGGGTGCCGGCGGCCGCGCGGGTTTGGAGTTCGAGCTGAAACAGGCGATCCCGCGCCACCAGATATCCGAGCGCGCGGTACGCGTCCAGCTCGTGTTCGGCATAGATGTGGGGCACACCACGCGGGTCCACGACAGCCTGGACCTCGCCCTCGAAGATCCGGGCCTTGATGGTGCGATTGCCGAGCGGCAGCGCGGCCCTTGCCGTGGCCCAGACTCCGTGAGCCGGATCGAGTAGCGGGCCAAGCGGCGGCAACGGCCCTGCCCCTCGTACGGCAGCAATGCCGGCCAAGCCGAGCAGCAGGACGCCGCCCACGGCGGAAAGGATTCGACGGTTCATAGCGTGTGGCGCACAAGGTCCGCGCAACCGGTTGCATTGTCAAGCACCCGGAGGTAGGGCCAATCGGCCCTACTGGCTTCGTTCGGGGCTGGCGGAACTGCCGACCTTGCCCGTAAGTTTGTATACAAATCCGATCCGCGTCGCGTCTCCTATCCCGCGACCGCCGTTTTCCAGTATCATGTTGCTCAACACCGCGACCACGAGGAATTTATCGTAGCGATGCACTGCCGGTGCTCACCGCGCTGCCCGTGGCTTGCGCCGGCGGTATCCTGACACCCGTTTCGACGGAGTTGCCGTGGCATTCGACGCAATTCATTCGACTGTGGCTGGCGCCGCTCTGCGGCGCTCTGGAGGGTCCGCCTCATGACCGCCGCCAAGAAGAGCACCACCCGACCGAGTCGGCGCGCGGCCCGACCGAAACAAGTCTACGAACAGCTCCGGGAACTGATCGTCCTGGGACGGCTGGCCCCTGGCAGCCGGCTGGTCGAAACGGACATTGCCAGCCGCTTCGGTGTGAGCCGCACCCCCGTACGCGGGGCGCTGCAGCGTCTGCAGCAGGAGGGTTACATCATCGACTCGCCGGCCATGCGGCAATCCCGGCCCACGGTCGCGCCGCTAACGGGCGAGGACGCGCATGAGTTGTTCAACATCGTCGGACAACTCGAAGCGCTTGCCGCGGCCAGCGCTGCCGAACTGCCGGCCGCGCAACGACAGGCCCTGGTCAAGGATCTGACGGCGATCAACAACGACTTCAGGAAAGCGGCGCAGGCCAACCGCCCCGATCACAATCGTCTCTGGGATCTGGACGAGCGTTTCCACAATCTCACCGTTCAGGTGGCCGGCGGGCCGCGACTGCTGCTGCTCCACGGCTCAGTCAAACCGCAGGCGGAACGCTACGAACGTCTCTATGTGAGCTATCTGACGGGCGAAATTGCCACCTCGGCGGCCGAGCACAAAGCAATCATCAACGCCATCGCAGCCGGCGACGCGGAAACGGCGAAGGAAGCGGTGGAAATCAACTGGCGCAACGCAGCCGACCGGCTGGGGCGCGTCATCGAGCGAGTCGGGGATCGGGGGCGCTGGTAATGGCGGAACTCAAACGTGTCTTCACCGCCAAGACGGTCGCGCTGCTGACCGTCGGAGGCGTGATCGGCTCGGGCATCTTCCTGGTGCCGGGGCGGGTACTCGAAGCGTCCGGCGGCACCATCGGCATGGCCACGACGGTGTGGATCCTGGGCGGCCTGCTCTCGTTCGTGGGTGCCCTGAGCTATGCGGAGCTTGCGGCCGCCAATCCGACGGCCGGCGGCCTCTATGTCTACCTGCGCGACGCCTTCGGCTCTGCCGTGGCGTTCGCCTACGGTTGGACCCTCTTCGTGGTGATCGCTTCCGGTACGGTCGCGGCGCTCGCGGTTGCGTCGGCGACGTACATTGCCGGGCTGATTCCGATGGGCAGTTCGACGCAGCAGGTGCTCGCCGTGGCGCTCGCGCTGCTGATTACCGCCATCAATACGATGGGCACCTCCCGGAGCGCGACCATCTTCAGCATCGGCACCGCTCTCAAGATCGGTGCCATCGTGGTGCTGGTCGTCGCGCTCCCCTTGCTCGGCAACGGTTTCGCGCAGGTCGACCAGATCTGGCCGGCAACTTTCGATGCCAGCCTGCTCACGGCTGCCGGACTCGCGGTCATCGCGGTGCTCTGGGCCTACGAAGGCTGGCAGTACGTGACCTTCGTCGCCGGCGAAACGATCGATCCGCAACGGAACTTCCCCCGAGGTCTGGCCTTGGGTACCCTGGCACTGGTGCTGATCTATGTCGCCGCCGTCCTGGCCTACACGGCAGCGCTCGGTCCCGCCGATATGATGGCCTCGAGCCGAGTCGCGATCGATGCCACCAACCGGGTCCTCGGCCCGACCGCCGGGACGCTGATTGCCGTTCCGATCATCATCTCGATGCTGACAGCTGCGCAGGCGAATTCGCTGACTAGTTCCCGGGTCTATTTCGCGATGGCCAACGACGGGATCTTCTTCAAGCAGATGGCCAAAGTGCATCCGCGCTGGGGTACACCGGCCGTTGCGCTGGTGGCGGCGGGCGTCTGGTCCGCCATCCTCGCGGCCTCCGGCACGTTCGATGTCCTGCTCGAGTATGTCGTCTTCGTCGGCTGGATCTTCTACTCGCTGGTTGGCCTGGCCGTCCTGGTGCTCCGCCGCAAGCAGCCCGACCTGCCCCGCCCCTTCAAGGTTCCCGGCTACCCGGTCACCCCACTGCTGTTCGTGATTGCGGGATTCGCGATCGTGGTGAATACCGTGGTGCAGGACCCTCGAAAGGGATTGATCGGGATCGGCGCGACGCTGCTGGCATTTCCCGTCTACTACTTCTGGCGACGGCAGACGCCGTCATCTCCTTCTCCGCGCGGAGTGAGCGATGTCTGACGAACTCAAACGAACCCTCACCGCCAAGGATGTTGCCGTCGTCACGATGGGCACCATCATCGGCTCGGGTATCTTCCTCACCCCGGGCGGCGTGATGGCCAACTCCGGCGGCTATCTGGGCGTGGCCATCGGGGTCTGGATCATCGGCGGCACCCTGACGCTCCTCGGTGCGCTGACCTACGCGGAACTCGGCTGCACTCGTACCAGCGCGGGCGGCCTCTATGCCTATATCCGTGATGCGTTCGGACCGATCTGGGCGTTCATGTACGGCTGGACGCTCTTCGTCGTGATCGCGAGCGGGTCGCTGGCTGCGCTGGCGGTGGCAACGGGCGACAACATGGCGGCCCTCTTCCCGGGACTCTCCGGACTCGGCAAGAAGGTCGTGGCTCTGGTCGTGCTGGGCACGCTCGCGTTCCTCAACCTGCGGGGCACCAAGCAGAGCGCCACCGTCCTGACCGTGGCAACCGCGGCCAAGGCTCTGGCCCTGGTGTTCCTGATCGTGGCGCTGCCGATGTTCGGCTCGGGACTCTCCGAGGTGACCGAGCCGATGCCGACCAACTGGAACGCCACGCTGCTGAGCGGCGGACTGATGGCCATGATCAGCGTGCTCTGGGCCTACGAGGGGTGGCAGTACGCCACCTTCATCGGCGGCGAGGTCAAAGATCCTCAGCGCAACTTCCCGCGCGGGCTGGTGTTCGGCACGCTGGCGATCATCGTGATCTACGTCCTGACCAATGTCGGCTATGCCGCCGGCCTGGGCCCCACGAAGCTGGCCGCGTCGACGACCGTGGCGTCCGACGCCGTCGGGAATACCTTCGGACCAACCGCGGCACGGCTGATCGCCATTCCGGTCCTGGTCTCGATCATCAGCGCTGCGCATGCCATCATCCTGACGGCCTCTCGGGTGTTCTACGCGATGGCCAAGGACGGGATTTTCTTCAAGAAGCTGGGTGAAGTCCACCCGCGGTTCGGTACCCCGGCCAATTCCATCATCGCGATTGCGGGCTGGGGTGCCGTGCTGGCGATGAGCGGCACCTTCGGTATCCTGCTCACCTACGTCGTCTTCATCGGCTGGATCTTCTACGGACTTGGCGGCCTCAGCGTCATCGTCTTCCGGCGCCGGGAGCCCGATGCTCCGCGTCCGTTCAAGGTACCGCTCTACCCGCTGACGCCGATCCTGTTCGTGTTGTCGGCGGCGGTGATCGTGCTGAACACCGTCATCAACAATCCGATGCAGGGTGTGATCGGCCTGGGCGGCGTCATGCTCGGGCTGCCGGTGTACTTCTGGTGGCGACGATCGAATACGGCATCGATTGGCTCATAGCGGGTTGTTGAGCTTGCAGGAGGCTGGTGGGCAGGTGTTCGTGCTCGGCCGTGAGGTGAGGTGTCGTGCGGGAGGAACCTGGCGCTGCAGTCGCGCGTGAACGGCTGAGTTGATCGTACGGCGGGGGCGCCGACTGACGCGCTGGCGGCTCCTCCCGCACGACACCTCACCTCCCGGCTCGGGACCGTTTCTTCCACGTCGCTCGATGCTAGCGCATCGAGAACATCTCCTCCGTGGAGTGATTCCTCTCGGACTTAATTGCCCGGGTCAACGAGGGGCAGGCGTGAGGTCCGCCCGCCCCTCGTCGATATTCCCCTCCGTCCCGGTTGACATTAGGTCGCACTCGAGACGCCCCATAGGGGTGCCGCCCGCTCGAGTGCAGGCTGATCGGTCAACATCCCGACAATGTCTACGCCCGGCCACCCCTCGTCGGGGTGAGCCCCAGAATCGGTGTCACTCAGTCAATCTCCCCACTCCCAAGCGATGGCAAGCAAGTACCCACTTGCTTGCACCTGCCCGTCCTACTTAGCTTGTCGCCCCATGGAACTCCGTGAACGGATCCTCGACGCCGCCGCCCGGGTTTACTCGGAAACCGGCTTTCGGGGAGCAACGACCCGCCTGATCGCCGAGCGCGCCGGGGTCAACGAAATCACCCTCTTTCGGCACTTCGGGTCGAAGGAGCGCCTCCTCCGTGAGGCCATCGTCTGCGCCAGTACCAGCGGCGGTGACCCGACCTGCCAATTCCCGGCCCACTCCGACACCCCGGGTCAGGATATCCGGAACTGGGCCCGGTCGGTCTTTCAGATGCTGTACGAGCAGCGGGGCCTGATTCGAAAGGCCATTGGTGAGGTCGAAGAGCATCCCGAGCTGCTGCCGGCCAATCAAACCCATGCCGCGTGCGCGGAACGGGCCCTGGAAGGCTATCTCGAATCGCTCCGCCAGGCCGACCGCATCACCACCGACGTCGACCTCCAGGCGTCGGTCAAGCTCCTCCTCGGAGCCATCTTTGCCGAAGCGATGACGGGCGATCTCTTCCCCGACCAGCATCGCCCGTCTCCTGATCAGACCGTCGATCAGTTCGTCACGCTTTTCCTCAGGGCCCTCGGCATCAAGGAGACCGAGACGTGAACCGTCTGACTCCGTGGTTGGCCGGCGCCATGCTGGTCATCACGTTCAGTTCCGGCCTTGCCGGCCAAGCGACCGAGGCCCGGCCGCTCTCGCTCGAAGAGGCGCTCCGTCTGGCGCGTCCTGCCAGCGAAGCGGTCGGGCTGGCCCGTGTTGCCGTCGATCGCGCCCGAGGACAGCACCAGGTCGCGCGCAGCGGATTGCTGCCGCAGCTGACCGGGTCGCTCTCCTACACGCGGCAGCTGCGCTCCCAGTTCGAGAATGTCTTCGGCTCGACCGAGCCCGACACAGCAAGCGTGCCGGCGCCGTCGAGTTGCGATGCCTTCGCCGCCGATCCGACCCGGCCAATCGGCGATCGGCTCGAGGCGCTGGAGCGTTCCGTGGCCTGCGTCACGACCGTCAATCCGTTCGGCTCGTTCAGCAACCTGCCGTTCGGACAACGCAACACCTACACGCTCGGTCTCGCGGCCAGCCAGATGATCTTCGATGGCGGCAGGACGCTCGGCCAAATCCGCGCGGCCAACGCGGGCCGCGCCAGCGCAGCGATTGGCGTCACCGCGGCCGAGGCGCAGCTCATCGTCGATGTCGTCAACGCCTATTACGATGCCGCACTGGGCGACCGTGTGGTGGAGATCGCCACGACGGCCCTGGCGCAGTCCGACACGACGCTGGCGCAGACCCGGCTTCGCCATGAGCTGGGCACCGTGGCGGAATTCGACCTGCTGCGGGCCACGGTGGCTCGGGACAATCAGCGTCCCGTCGTGATCCAGGCCCAGACCCGCCGCGACCTGGCACACCTCCGGCTCCGCCAGGTCCTGGACCTGAAAGGCGACGAGCCTCTGACGCTGACCACCGCGCTGACCGATACAGCCCTGTCGTCGACGCCGAGCCTGGCCGCCCTGGCCAGCGCCTCCCCCGATACGGCAGCTGCCAACCGCGCCACGGTGCGGCAGGCGGCCGAAGCGGTTCGGGCTCAGGAAGGGCTGGATCAGGCCTCCCGCGCACAGCGGCTCCCGGCGCTGACGCTGTCGAGCCAGTACACTCGGATCGCCTATCCGTCGCGGGCATTTCCGGCCTGGGATGAGTTCCTGACCGACTGGAACGTTGCGCTTGGTGTGCAAGTTCCGATCTTTACCGGCGGCCGGCTGAGCGGCGACCGTACCCAGGCCCGCGCCGCGGTGGCCGAAGCCAAACTGCGGTACCAGCAGGCTACCAAAGCCGCGGCACTCGACGGCTACAACGCCGTTGCCCAGCGTGACGCCGCGCTCGCCGCCTGGGCAGCCAGCGACGGGACGGCCACTCAGGCCGCCCGCGCCTATCAGATTGCCGAACTCCGCTTCCGCGAGGGGATCTCGACCCAGACGGAGTTGCTCGACGCCCGTCTGGCCCTGCAGCAGGCAGAAACGAACCGCGCCCAGGCCGCCCGCGATCTCCAGGTCGCGAAAGTCCGCCTGGCGCTGCTCGCCGACTTACCGCTGGGCAGCGGAGACGCGGGCAACGCTCCGCAGACGGCAGCCCCCGCATCATCACAAACTCAGGTTGCGCCGCGCGCGGCCACCGTACCGACCGGAAATCAGAGGCTCCCATGAGTCGCCCCGAGCGCATTGCAGTCTTCGCCACGCTCACCAGCGTCCTTCTGCTGGGCTGCGGGAAGGGATCGGACGGGACGGAAGCGCCCACCGAGACGCCTCCTGCGCTGGTCGGGATCGAGAACCTCGCGGTCGCCGAGCAACGCCAGATCCTGGACGGCCCGGTCGTGTCCGGTACGCTGACGGCCGAACGGACTGCCACCATCCGCGCCGAGCTGAGTACGACGGTTGCGCAGGTGAGCGTCGAGGCAGGCCAGGCGGTGACGCGCGGTCAGTCGCTCGGCCGCCTCAACGATGACGGCGTCCGCGATCTGGCTCTCTCGGCGCGTTCCGGTGTCCGCACCGCGACCGAGGCGCTGGTGCTCGCCAATCGCAACGTGGAACGGGCCGACAAGCTGGCCAAAGCCGGCGCCGTGGCCGAGAGCGAGTTGGAGCAGGCGCGCCAGCTGGCCCTCAACGCGGAAGCGCAGCTGGCGGATGCCAAGGCGCGCCAGGCCTCGGCCGACAAGCAGCTGGCCAACACCGAACTCCGGGCGCCGATTGCCGGCGTCGTGAGTGAGCGGCACGTCCACGTCGGCGACAACGTGTCGCCGGGTACCGCGCTATTCGAGGTGATCGATCCGAACAGCCTCCGGCTCGAGGCGCAGGTTCCGGTCTCGGCCGTCGCAAGCCTCAAGCCGGGCACGCCGGTTCCCTTCGTGGTCGACGGCTACCCCGACCGCCGGTTCGAGGGCAAGGTGACCCGGGTCAATCCCGCAGTCGACCCCGCCACCCGCCAGGTGCGCATCACGGTCGGTCTGCCCAACAGTTCGGGACGCCTGGTCGCCGGCCTCTTTGCGCAGGGCCAGGTCGGCACGGCGCAGCGCGACGGCGTCGTGGTTCCGATCTCGGCCGTCGACCGGCGCGGGATCCGGCCGATCGTGACCAGGATCGTGGCGGGCGTGGCTCAGCGCGCCGAGGTCACATTAGGCATCGAAGACCAGGCCCGGGAACAAATCGAAATCGTCGAGGGCATTGCGGCCGGCGATACGGTCATTACCGGTGCAGCCCGCGGCATTCAGCCCGGCACCCGGGTACGGGCCTCGGCCTCCGCCGAGCGTCCGTCGCCCCCAGCTACGCGGTAACGAGAGGACAGCGCCGTGGTCATCTCCGATTTTGCCATCAAGCGCCCGGTCATCACGATCGTGACGATGCTCTCGCTCGTCACGGCCGGGATCTTTGCGCTGTTCAAACTGAAGACCGACGAGTTTCCGGACGTCAATCCACCGTTCGTGACGGTCGCATTGATCTACCCGGGTGCATCGCCCGACGGCGTCGAAAAGGACGTGGTCGACCCGATCGAAGAGGCCATTGCCGGCATCTCGGGGGTCAAACGCACCACCAGCACATCGGAAGATGCGTTCGGCGTCATCCTGGTCGAGTTCCTCTTCGGCAAACCGATCCAGGAAGCCACCCAGGACATTCGCGACGCGATCTCCGGCATCCGGAACGACCTGCCGGCGGAGCTGGAAGAGCCGATCATCAAGAAGTTCAATGATGCGGACCGACCGATTGTGTCGCTGGCGCTGTCGTCCAACGAGCTCTCCTCGGGAGAACTGACCCGTCTGGCCGACCCCGGCATCACCCGGGAACTCCGCTCGCTCGCCGGGGTGGCGGAGGTCACGGTGGCCGGCAAGCTGGAGCGGGAACTCACCGTCGAGCTCAACCCGACCGCCCTGCAGGCAACCGGCGTCAGCGTGAGCCAGGTGGTACAAGCGCTGCAGCTGCAGAACCTCGCCACGCCGATCGGCCGGATCGAAGGCGAATATGTCGAACGGTCGATTCGCCTCCGCGGTCGGCCCGAGGGTCCAGCCGACTTTGCGCGCATTGCCGTGGTCGAGCGCAACGGCCGCGTCATCCGACTCGGCGAACTTGCCACCGTCAAGGATGGCGTTGCCGAAGCCCGGACGCTCGCGCTCTACAATGGCCGGGAGGCCGTCGGTATCGACATCAAGAAGGCCAAGGGCTATAGCACGACGGACGTTGGCGCGCGGGTCCTGGCCCGGATCGAGGCGATCAAAGTGCAGCTGCCGGAAGGCACCACGCTCGACCTGGTGCGCAACTCGGGCGAGCGGGTCGAGGAATCGGTCTGGGAAGTCGGCAAGACGCTGATCGAGGGCGCGATCCTGACGGTGCTCGTCGTCTTCGTGTTCCTGAACTCGTGGCGCTCCACCATCATCACCGGGTTGGCGCTGCCGGTGTCGGTTCTGGCCTCGTTCATTGCGGTCTGGTGGTTCGGCTTCACGCTCAACACGATGTCGCTGCTGGGTCTCTCGCTGGCCATCGGGGTGCTGATCGACGACGCCATCGTGGTGCGAGAGAACATCGTGCGCCACGTCGAATTGGGCAAAGACCATCGACGCGCTGCGCACGAAGGCACCGACGAGATCGGCCTGGCCGTCGCGGCCACCACGTTCGCCATTCTCGCCGTCTTCATCCCGGTTGCCTTCCAGGGAGGGATGACCGAGGAGTGGATGAAACCGTTTGCGCTGACGATTGCCTGCGCGGTCGCGGTCTCGCTCCTGGTCTCCTTCTCCCTCGACCCCATGCTGTCGGCCTACTGGCCGGACCCGCATGTTCCGCCTGAGGAGCGTGGCTGGATTACCCGCCAACTGGACCGCTTCAACCTGTGGTTCGAGCGGCAAGCGGAGTCCTATAAGCGCGTGATTGCGTGGGCGCTGGACCACCGGCTCTCGATGGTGATCTTGACGGTCGGAACGTTCATCGCGTCGTTCGTGCTGCCCGGTAAGGGATTACTGGCACTCGCGGGCGCGCTGGTGGGCATCGGCGTAATGGCATGGGCCGCGGGTACCAATCGTTCCCTCGGATTCAAAGCCGTTGGCATCATCGGGGGCCTGATCCTGGCCATCGGGCTCGAGCGGATTGCGCCGGAATGGAAGAAGGTCGGTGTCGCGTTCTTCCCGCTCGACGACCGTTCCGAGTTCTTCGTCAAAGTCGAGACGCCGCCGGGCTCGACGATGGGCTACACCCGGCAGAAGGTGAATCAGGTCGAAGAGGTGCTCCGCAGCATTCCGGAGCTGCGCTACACCTACACCACGCTGGGCAGCGGCCAGTCGGGATCGGTCAACGTGGCGGACCTGTACGTCCGATTGATCCCGAAGAAGGAGCGCCCCGCCCGCGACGTCGAAGCCATCGCAGCCGAAGTGCGGTCCAGGGTGGCTCCCTTCACCGGGTCGACCACGTCCGTCTTTACCAACGATTTCAGCGGCGGCCGGAAACAGCTCGCGCTCAACGTCCAGGGCGCCGACGCCGAAGCGCTGAACGTCGTGGCGGAACAGATCCGCGGCGAGATTGCCCAGGTGCCGAGCGTCGTCGACCTCGGCCTCTCGAGCAAGGGTCAGAAGCCGGAAGTGAACGTCGACCTGAACCGCGGCATTGCCGGGGCGCTCGGGATTACCGTCGGCGCGGTGGCTCAATCGATCCGGCCCGCGTTCGCGGGGATCGACGTGGGTGATTGGATCGACCCGGCCGGCGAAACGCGGGACGTTCGAATCCGGTTCGCGCCGGAGTACCGGGCCCGGGTGACCGACCTGGCGCAGCTACCGCTGGTCGTGATGGGCGCGAACGGCGCACCGGCAACCCTACCCCTCGGACAGGTGGCCGAGATCAGCCACAGCGACGGCCCGGCGGCGATCAACCATCTGAACCGGGCGCCCAACGTCATGGTGGAATGGAACGTGGCCGGGCGGTCGACCGGCGAGGTCTCCGCCGACGTCCGGGCCCGCCTGGCCGCGCAGGGCATTCAGCTGGGGGTGGCCGGCCCCGGCGGGATCACGGTGACCGAAGGCGGCGACCAGGAGTTCCAGAACGAGTCGTTCCAGAGCATCGGCCTCTCGCTGGCCGCGGCGGTACTGCTGATGTACCTGGTGCTTGTGATGCAGTTCGGGTCGTTCATGGATCCGATCGCGATCATGGCGTCCCTGCCGCTGTCGCTCATCGGAGTCCTCTTGGGCTTATCTTTGGCGAACTACACGATCAACATCATGAGCTTGATGGGTGTGATCCTGCTCATGGGCCTGGTCGCCAAGAACGCGATCCTGTTGATCGACTTCGCCAAGTGGGCGCGAGAGGAACGGAACCTGTCGATTCGTGACGCGCTGATCGAGGCCGGCGGCATTCGGCTCCGCCCGATCATCATGACGACCGTGGCGCTGATCGCCGGCATGACGCCGATTGCCCTCAGCACGGGAGAAGGCTCGTCCTTCCGCTCGCCGCTGGGTGTGGCGGTCATCGGTGGAGTCATCACATCGACGCTCCTCACGCTGCTGGTGATCCCGACTTTTTACGAAATTATGTTCGAGTGGCGGGAGAAGATGATTCGGCGCTTCCGACCCTCGCACCATGATGGAAAGGCCCCCAGTGCGTCCGCTGTCGAACGCGCGCATTAGTTCAGGCAGTCGAGGTGCCGCGCGACGAGGCGCGGCGGACAACCAGGCGTCCGGTAGCACCGGCCCCACCAAACGAAAAACCGACTTCTCGGCCGCCTGGGGTGAAGCCCGGGCGCTGATCTGGCGCTACCGGCGCCGATTGGCGGTCGGGATGGTGTTGATGCTCATCAACCGGGTCGCCGGCCTGGTGCTCCCGGCCTCCTCGAAGTTTCTGATCGACCATGTGCTGGTACCGGTCAACGCCACCGGCTTCTGGGCCAACCTGCTGCCCACCGACCGGCATGAGCAGCTCTGGTACCTGGCCGGAGCGGCGGTCATCGCCACGCTGATCCAGGCCGTCACCTCGTTTTCGCTGACTCGCCTCCTGGGTGTCGCTGCGCAGCGCGCGATTACCGAGATGCGCCGCGAAGTCATGGAGCACGCCGTCCGGCTGCCGGTCCGGGCGTTCGACGCGACCCAGACCGGCCAGTTGGTCAGCCGGGTCATGACGGACGCGGAAGGCATCCGGAATCTGGTCGGCACGGGCCTGGTCCAGATCACCGGCGGGCTGGTTACCGCCGTCATCGTACTCGGCATTCTGTTTACCCTCAACTGGCAGCTGACCGCGGTAACGCTTTCCGTACTGCTCCTCTTTGCCGGCGGCATGGCGCTGGCCTTCGTGCGGCTGCGCCCGATGTTCCGCGAACGAGGCAAAATCAACGCGGAGGTAACCGGACGGCTGACCGAGACACTGGGCGGTATCCGCGTAGTCAAGTCCTACGTAGCCGAGCGGCGCGAGGAACTGGTCTTTACCCGCGGCGCGCACCGGTTGCTCCGCAACGTTGCCACCACCATGACGGCCGTCTCGGCGGTCGGCGCGTTCTCCTCGCTGGTCGTGGGCGCCATTGGCGCGCTGATGATCGTGGTGGGCGGCGGCCGAGTCCTCTCGGGCGATATGACCGTCGGTGACTACTTCATGTACGTGCTGTTCACGGGCATGATGGCCGTCCCGCTGATCCAGTTGGCCTCGATCGGGACCCAGGTGACCGAGGCATTTGCCGGTCTCGACCGGATCCGCGAGCTCAAGCAGATGGCCACCGAAGACCAGCTCGACGCCGATCGCGCCGAGGTCGACGCCATCAAAGGCGAAGTGCGCTTCGACGACGTCTGGTTCGAGTACAACGAAGGGGTCCCGGTCCTCAAGGGCATTTCCTTCGTGGCGCCCGCCGGCACGACGACGGCCCTGGTCGGTTCGAGCGGATCGGGCAAGAGTACTCTGATGAGCCTGGTGATGGCCTTCAACCGGCCCACGGCGGGTGCGGTGCTGATCGACGGCCGCGACCTGGCCGCGCTGCAGCTCCGCAGCTATCGCAAACATCTGGGCATCGTCCTGCAGGACAACTTCCTGTTCGACGGCACCGTCGCCGACAATATCCGATTCTCGCGCCCCGACGCTACCATGGACGACGTGATCCGGGCCAGCCGGATTGCCCATTGTGACGAGTTCATCGACGGGTTTGCCGAGAAGTACGACACGATCGTCGGCGAGCGCGGCGTCCGCCTGTCCGGCGGGCAGCGCCAGCGGATCGCGATTGCCCGGGCCATCCTGGCCGAGCCCGCCATCCTCCTCCTGGACGAAGCGACCTCGAGCCTCGACAGCGAGAGCGAAGCGTTGATCCAGGACGGACTCGACCGGCTCCGGAAAGATCGGACCACGTTCGTGATCGCGCACCGGCTCTCGACCATCATGAGCGCGGATCAGATCCTGGTGATCGAGGAGGGCCGCATCGTCGAGCAGGGGACGCATGCGGAGCTGCTGGCGCACCAGGGACGTTATCGCCAGCTCTACGAAAAGCAGTATCGGCTGGAACGGAACCGCTTCGTCAATCCCGGCGAAGAACTTCCGTCCGAAGAGCGGCTGCCTCGGCCCCAGGTGGGCACCGACGCCACCCGCGCCTGATCAGCGCCGGATCGACGCGGTGTAGGTCAGCGGGTCCTGCAGGGCATAGCTGGTGCGGTGCGCCACCGCTTCGACGTGCGCCTCGTAGTCGGTGGCCTTGCTCACGTCGGGAATGGCGAGCCGGACCAGATCGCCGGGCACCAGATCACCCGTGATCACGATACGGGTCTCCGCGCCGCCGGAAATCGGCGCGGAGGCCACCCGATAGCCGCCGATCGCTTCGACCGACGTCACAGCTCCGGTCACGACGAGCAGGATCGCGCCGTCGCTGCTCCCGGTGCCCTGGTACGACACCGTCACGTTCCCCGCCGTCGGCCCGACCGGCGGTTTAGAGTCCTTGCAGGCTCCCGTCAACAGCAGCAGCGCCATCGCGCCCAGCCAGCCACGCCTCATCGGTTCCTCCCGGGCGCCGCACTGCGCCGTTCCGTCCCCAGCAAATGCAGCGCGGCCGCGGGCACCGGTTGGCCGGTATGGCGGAGGTAGGCGAGGAAGTCGCCGACGTCGTAGATGCCATTCCGATTTCCCAGCAAATCGAGGAAGGTGCGCTGATCGGCCGAGAGCGACGTGGTCCCGAGGATCTCGGAGGTCGCCGCCTGCACACCAACCGCGACCTCCGTGACGAACGAGGCTTCGAGATCGTACGGCCGCCCCATCGGCAAGGTGATCGTCTGGCTGGTCGCCACGGTATCGCCACGCCAGCCGACGAACAACGACCCGGGCTGCGGTTGCGCCGTCACCGTGACGGGCGTCCCGGCGGGCAGGAAATCACCGCCCGGCAATACCGCGCTTCCGGACGGGCCGACCGTGACCGCACCCTGTCCCCCGCCCTGCACCAGGACCATCAGCCGATGCTCCGCAGCAAACGTCGCGATGATGGTATCGGGCTTGGCGCTGCTCATGACCGTCTGACTGCGCGGCCCCCCGATGGTCCAGGCCAGGAAGCGAGCCCGGGTCCGGCCGTCGGGATTGGTCTGCAGCGAATCGGCCTCGATCACGAACTGTTCGCCGGGGGCGATGGCCTCTTCGTAGCGCGCCCAGCTCCGGCCGTTCACGTTGACCCGGATTCCCGCCACCGACGCCACCACGACCGTCGGCTCGCGCGGCAGATACCGAAACCGCATCACGCCGCCGTCGAGTTGTTCGATCCGATCGAGAATGAAGCCGGTATAGGCCCCGGCGTTGGACCGGGCCGACGGCAACGAGGTGAGCGACCAACGTGTGTTTCCCGTCCGCCCCGGATAGGAGTCGCCGCGATCACCGCGGTTTCGGTTGCTGCTTTGGACTCGGAGGTTATTGAGTCCATCCGCCTGGACCAGCGCCACGCCGTGCGGACGGGTCGTGCCGGAATTGACGCGATTGATCGGTCGCCATGTGTCGACCTGCTCGACATCGATATGCCAGAGCAGAAGCCCGGGCAACTTGGGACACCGCTGCCGGCAGGGCTGCCCCGTGTTGGTTTCCTCCGGCAGCGTCGGATTGAACATCGCCGTGTCCGAATGCACCGCCTGCCGGTTTTCGATCAGCAGAAACTCGCTCTGATTGCCGGCGTACCGGCCCAGGAATACGGTATCGGACACCTGCCGGGCACGCGTGGTGATGGTGCGACCCGCACCAAGCGTGTCGACCGTGATCCAACCCAGTTCATTGAGCGACCAGGCGTCGTAGCTGGCGGGGCTGTAGGCCTGACTGTAGTTGCCGCTCCCCATCAGGCTCCATTCACCGACCCCTTCCGTGCGCTGCTGATCGGTATCGTAGAGATCGGGCAGACCGAAGGCATGGCCGGTTTCGTGCGCCACGGTTCCGACCGGCATGATGACACCGTCGACACAACCGGTGCTCCCGCCGACCTGGCTCTGCATCGTGTAATTGTTGACGGTGATGAACTCGCCCGGCCGGTTACGGCGCGGTGTCTTGGTGACGTAGGGCGATCCGTTGTTCCATCCCGCGATCTCGAAGCGATGCGCCCAGATCCCCGGACTCGGCTGGCAGGCGCCGTCCTTGACGGGCTGGATGAAGGTGACGAAGTCGACCACGCCATCGTCATCCCCGGAGTTCGGAATGCCGTCAGGACCGTCGTTGTCGAACGCCGACCAGACCTCGGCGGCATTGGGACCGTTGGAAACCGAGTCGAGCGCAGCCAGCAGCATCCGCCCGAGTCGCAGCCCCCCTTCGCTGCACTGCCGGATCACACCGATGCCGTTGCAGTCGTCCTGATAGTACGCAGCCGTCGAATCCATCGCGGCGACGCCGAAGACCTGCCCCTCCATCTGAATCCGGTTGCCCGACAGCTGCTCGTAGTACGTCTTGAGCGTGTAAGCGGCGCCCGCCGGCGCGGTGGGGCCGAACAACACCTGCTGGAATTGCGCCGTGGGGAACGCCATCGGCACATCGGTGAACGACAGCGGGATAACGGGGACATAAAAAGTCCCGGTTACCGACAGCGACGCCGCACCGCCCCCGGGCGCCAGGGCCAGCATCGAACGGCGCTGATTGAGGGAGATGATGTCGCCCCGCCGGATTGCGGCCCAGCGGTTGAATCGGACCAGGTCCGCCCGGGGCCGCCACGCCGTGTTCGGGCGCCATTCCATCCCCTCGACCTCGAACCGCCCCGGCTCGGCTCGGCGCACCTGGGCGTCGGCGGCCGAAGCCGCGACGCTCAACGCCCAACTCACCATCGCCGCCGCGACCGTGACGCGCATGCCATTCTCCCGGATTGGCTCGTAGACCCGCCACAACAATAACACGAAAATCGGCCGCCCACCCCGCCCGGCATCCCGTCCCGTGCATGGAGTCACAGGTCGAAACGTCCTCCTTGTGGCAGTCTGGCACAGATATTAACTTAAGTCGTTACTGTGCAACGGGATCGGCACCTTTCAGCCGACGACCCTTCTACCTTGCGGGGTTACCTCGTGACGACATCGACGCTGACCACCGATATCGCGCTGTTCGACAAGTGCCGGCGCTACACTCAGGTGGACGAAGTCAAAGCGCAGGGGCTCTATCCGTACTTCAAGCCGATCTCGGAATCCGAAGATACGGTGGTGACGATCGAAGGGCTCAAGCGGATCATGCTGGGCTCGAACAACTATCTCGGTCTCACCCACCACCCCAAGGTGCTGGAGGCTGCGACGCGCGCGTTGCACCTCTATGGCTCCGGTTGCACCGGTAGCCGCTTCCTGAACGGCACCCTCGATCTGCATCTGCAGCTCGAACATTCACTGGCCAAGTTCCTGGGCAAAGAGGACTGCATCGTCTTCTCGACCGGGTACAACGCCAATCTCGGCCTGATCTCGGGCTTGGTGGGCAAGTCGGACACGGTCTTCCTCGACAAGCTCGACCACGCGTCGATCGTCGACGGCGCCAAGATGAGCTACGGCTCCACCGAGCGCTTCAACCACGACGACCTCGAGAACCTCGATCGCAAGCTGGCCCGCGCGCCGGAAACCGGCGGCCGGATGGTGGTGGTCGACGGCGTCTACTCGATGGAAGGCGACATCGCCAACGTCCCCGAGCTGCTCAAGGTCTGCCGCAAGTACGGCGCGGCGCTGGCCATCGACGATGCGCACTCGATCGGCGTACTCGGCCCGAACGGTGACGGCACCGCCGCGCACTTCGGCATGATCGACGAGGTCGACATCATCGCGGGCACGTTCTCGAAGTCGCTGGCGTCGATCGGCGGATTCGTGGCGGGTTCGAAGGCCGTGATCAACTACCTCCGCCACCACAGCCGGCCGCTCATCTTCACCGCAGCGCTGCCGCCCGCCAACACCGCCGGCGTCCTCGCGGCGTTGGAAGTCCTCCAGCAGGAGCCCGAACGCCGGGCGCAGCTGTGGGCCAACACCAAGCGGCTGGTCGACGGTTTCCGCAGCCTGGGCTTCGAAGTCGGCCCGACCGAGACGCCGATCATTCCGATTCTGATCGGGCCGCTCGACCGGACCTTGATCATGTGGCGGAAGGTCTTCGACGCCGGCATCTTCACCAACCCGGTCGTTCCGCCGGCCGTGCCGCCGTCCCAGTGCCGGCTGCGCACCAGCCTGATGGCCACGCACACCCCGGACCAGATCGACTACTGCCTCGAGACGATCGGGAAGCTGGGCCGCGAGCTCGGCGTCATCTGAGTGCCGACGTAACGGTCCGCCCCGTTCTGACGCGGGCGGACCTCAACCGGTTCATCGATCTTCCCTATCGGCTTCACGCGCGGGACCTGTCATGGGTCCCGCCGTTGCGTCGGGACGTCGAGCTGCTGCTCTCCCCGAAAAAGAATCCCTTCTTCGAACACGCCGAGGCCGCCTATTTCCTCGCGGAGCGGAACGGTGCCGTGGTGGGCCGGATCGGCGCCATCCACAACCGCCTGCATAACGAAACCCACGGGGACCAGGTCGGATTCTTCGGCTTTTTCGAATCGATCGACGATGTCGCGGTGGCCGAGGCGCTGTGTGCAGAGGCGAGCCGGTGGATCGCCGGGCGCGGACTTAACGTGCTGCGCGGACCGGCCTCGCCCTCGGTCAACGACGAATACGGCCTGCTGATCTCTGGGTTCGACCGGCCCAACACGATCATGATGCCGCACAATCCGCCGTACTACCCGGCGCTGCTCGAGCGGGCCGGCCTCACGGTGGTCAAGACGCTGGTGGCGTTCGAAGGCGGCCGCGAGGACCAGGCGGTTCCCGCCCCGGAGCGGATTACCCGCGCGGTCGAGCTCACCAAGCAGCGCTATGGGGTCACCATCCGCTCGCTGCGCCTGGCTGACTTCAAGGCCGAAGTCGATCGGGTCAAGGCGCTGTACAACCGCTGCTGGGAAGACAACTGGGGCGCGGTGCCGATGACCGATCATGAGATCGATCATCTCGCAGCGCAGTTCCGGCCGGTCGTCGTTCCCGAGATGGTGCCGTTTGCCGAGAAGGATGGAGAGCCGATCGGATTCGGACTGGCGCTCCCGGATTTCAATCAGGTTCTCCGCACCAACCGCAAAGGCCGGATGTTCCCGGCCGCCCTGAATCTGCTCTGGTCACTCAAGGCTCGACGCCTCCGCCGGGCGCGCATCCTCCTGCTCGGCGTGTTGCCCGAGTATCGGGGCAAGGGGGTCGATGCCGCGCTGTACCACTGGATCTGGACCCATTCGACTGCGCGCCAGATCACCTGGGGCGAGGCGGGCTGGGTCCTCGAAGACAATCCTGCCATGAACGCGGGACTCGTCAAAATGGGCTTTACCCAATACAAACGGTACGCCATCTACGAGCGACCGGCGTGAAAGCGTTCGTCACCGGGGCGACCGGCTTCGTCGGCGGCCACCTCGTTGCAGCACTCCGGGCCCGCGGCGATGACGTCACGGCCCTGGTGCGCACCCCGGCGCGCGCCACCGCGCTGAGCGCCCTGGGCGCCACCCTCGTCCAGGGCGATATCCGATCGGCGCGGACCCTGGCCGACACGATGGCCAACCATGACGTCGTCTTTCATGTTGCCGGACTGATTGCCGCACGGAACGAAGAAGAGTTCCTGGCCGTCAACCGGGAAGGCACCGGCGTGATGCTCGACGCCGCCCTGCACGCCGGGAATCCGCGTTTCATCCTGATATCGTCGCTCGCGGCCGGAGGGCCTACCTCGCCCGGCGTACGCTTGGTCGGCACAGAGCCGGCGGCTCCGGTGACCCGCTATGGCCGCAGCAAGCTGGCCGGTGAAGAATTGGTGCGCCGTTCTCCCCTGCCCTGGACCATCATCCGCCCGCCGGCCGTCTACGGACCAGGCGACCGCGAAATGTTCCGGATCTTCAAAGCGGCCACGCTCGGTGTCGCTCCGGTGTTCGGTCGCGGCGAGCAGCAGCTGTCGGTGGTCTACGGCCCCGACCTGGTCGATGCGCTGATCGCGGCGTCGTTGACCCCTGCGACGATCGGGCAGGTCTACTATGCCTGCCACCGGGAAATCCTGACCACGCGAGAGATGGTCCGTCTGGCCGGCGAGGCGGTAGGCCGCCGGGTGCGCGTCATCGGCATCCCCGAGCCGGTCGGCAAAGGGCTGCTGGCCATAACCGATCGTGCTGCGCGCCTTGCGGGTCGGGCGACCGTGCTCTCCTACGACAAGACGGCGGAGTTCTTTGCCCCGGCCTGGCTGGCGGACCCCGCCCCCCTCGAGACCGCCACCGGATGGACCGCCCGGCATGACTTCGCAGCCGGCGCCCGCGCCACAGCCGCATGGTATCGCCAGCAAGGGTGGCTGTAACCGTCCGACCGGCCGAGTGGCTGCTGGCCGGCTATGCCGCGTTTGTCACCATCGTCGGCCTCGGGCGACTCGACCGCCACCCCGCGGTGGTCTGGGCCGTCGCTGCGCACCTCCTGCTCCTCGCGCTCCTCGTCATGTTTCAGCGCCTCCCGGGCCATCGGGGTCGCTGGCTCCGCAACTTCGGCCCGATCGTACTGCTGCTGGCTCTCTATGGCGCCCTGGACCTCCTGAGCGGATTCGGCAGCGCGCGAACTTACGACGCGATCGTCCTCGGCTGGGAACGGGGCCTGTTCGGTGAGGAAGTGAGTCGGATCTGGTGGCAGCGATGGAACGAACGGGTCCCGTCCACGCTCTTTCACGCGGCGTACTTCTCGTACTATTTCATCGTTCCAGTCCCCGTACTGATTGCACTCCAGCGGCGGGATGATGGCGAGCTGTCGAGGACGCTGTTTTCGCTGATGGCGGTGTTCGTCCTCTGCTACGTCTGCTTCATCCTGGCCCCGGTGGCCGGCCCCTACTACGAGTACCCGAGGCCCGACTCGCAGTTCCTGGATAACTGGGCCGCGCGAGCCGTGTACGGCGTGCTCGAGCGCGGCAGCTCATTCGGCGCGGCCTTCCCGAGTTCCCATGTTGCCGCCACCTGGGTCGCAACTGTCGCCACCTGGCGGAGCAGCCGAGCACTCGGCGTCGTGGCCGCCGTCCCGTCGGTGCTGCTCACGGTAGGAGTAGTCTACTGTCAGATGCACTACGCGGTCGATGCGCTGGCAGGCCTCGCGATTGCTGCGGTCGTCATCGGATTGACCCGAACGGTCTTTGCTCGGCAAGCGTAACGACAGGCGGCCTGAGCAGCCGACCTGAACGCGTGCCTGCCTGCTCGCCTACCTGCCTACCTGCCTACCGACTTACCTACTTGCCCACTTGCCTACTTACCTATCGCCTACCTGACTGAGCAGCCTACCCGATACGACAAAGGCCCCGCGTTCGGCGGGGCCTTTGGTCCATCGCACTGCTACCCACCAAGCCTTACGGCTGGATGGTGATCTTGCCGTTCATGTTGTTGGCGATGTGCGGCGTGCAGGTAAACCGGTACTCACCCGCCACCAAACCCGCGAAGGAGATCTCGTAGGTCTCGTTCGGCGCGGTCATGAGCGGGCCATTGAGCTCGCCCAGCTTGTCGCCCGGCATGGCGGCGTCGAGCGCAGCGCGAGACTCGGCCGGCACGCTGTCACCCCAGAACTGCACGTTGTGCGGGCCGCCGCTCACGTTGTGGAAAACAACGCGATCGCCCGCCTTGATGGTGAGTTCGGCGGGAACGAACTTGTAGTCCGCGCCTTCGAGCACCATGTTCACGTTGTGCGTCGTACCGTTCGCACCTGCCACCGGCGCAGGGGTCGCCGGAGCATCCGTCGCCGGGGCCGCATTAGCTGCAGGCGCCTTGTCGCCACCGCCACAGGCCGTCAGTAACAACGACGCACCAACCAACCACCCGATCGTACGCATTTCCAGATCCCCTTCCGAAGTCATCTCGTGGGCTCGTTGAATCGCTCAACGGCGCCGGCCCCGACAACGGCCCGTTGTTTGTTTGTGAAAATCTTCACAAATATAAGCGCTTGCCACTGGTTTACCAGTGTCTACGTTTACGCCCCATGCCACTCGTCCCTCAATGTAAACGTGCCGGCGCCCACTGCCTCGGCTTGTCGGTCACACTTCGGGTTGCGGATGACGACAACCCCCGGACCGCTCGTACCATGGACCCCGAGGCCACCTGGCTCTACGGTCATACCCAACGGATCAAGTTCGGGTCGCTGTTCCGGTTCGGCACCGAACTGCGGGCTCGGGTCCGGTTGGATGTCCCGTGCCGGTATGCGAAGATCGACAACGGCCAGATTCGCTGCGGCGCCCACCGATATCGGGCAGCCCTGCCCCAACCGCGCCAGGTCAAACAGCCTCGGCAGTTGGGCAACGACCGTTTCATCGTCATTCAGAACGGACAGCCGACGCCGCTGACGCTGAAGGGTCCGCCACCGCCCAAGCGGCAGCTAGCGGTCCTGAGCGTACCCAAAACGCCTTGCCTGACCGCCCGGTGCCAGACCTCCGACCATACCGTAGGCGCCGCCTGCTGTCGGGACCTCCAGGTCGAGATCCTCTGCACCGAACGGAACCAGCATCTGGAAGACCTGGTGCGGACCCGGAAGAGCCCATATCTCTGTAAGGTCAGCCGGGAGACGCCCGACTCGCTCGGGGTCGAGATGATTTCGGCATGTGGATATCTCGAGGAGGGCGGGGTTCTCTGTACCCTGCACGGTCGGACCCGCCCGGACGGCCGGCCCGCCAAGCCTGGCCTGTGCTTCAAGTGGCCCAAGGGCCAGGAGGCGCGGCATCCCGGGTGTGCTTTCTAGAACCATTTACACATTCTTTCTAGAAATTACATTACATTGCTTCACATAAATACTTTTGCACCAGGCAATTACGTCGCAAGTTGATATCAGTTTCAGGTCTTGCGACTTCATGTAAAGCTCGAACGAAGCGACGTACCGTAAACCGCGCTGGTACAACAGTTTAGGTGTTGGTGTGCAAGGACGCGCCGGGCAGGCGTCTACCATTCACGTAATCGCATTACCTTGTCGGAGACACGCACAGGAGAAGGTCCTATGACCGACGATCTGGAGCGCCTCTATAAATCGACGTACACCGCCGTTGTTCGTTTCCTGTACCGGAAGGTCTGGGATGCGGACCGCGCGGAAGATCTTGCCCAGGAAGTCTTCATCCGCGCGATGTCGCATCAGCCGGAGAAGCCGAGGGCGTGGGTCTTTGCCGTTGCCGCCAATCTGGCTCGTGACGAAGCGCGCGCGGCGGTCCGTCGGAAGAAGCATCTGATGCTGCTCACCAACGACCCCCTGCCGATGTCCACGCCGGAGCGGACGGCGGATGAGGCGGTCGAGTACGACGAACGGAAGGCGCTGGTCAACGAGGCCCTGGCCACGTTGTCGGAGCGGGACCGGGAGGTCCTGTTGCTGTGGGACGCGGGACTCAGCTATCCGGAGATTGCAGAGCAAACCGGGCTCGCCGTCGGTGCAATCGGCACCACGTTGGCAAGAGCCCGCAAACGACTCCTGGACGCATATGACGGGATGGATCACGATCGACGGCGCGCCGCGGCACATTCCTGAGGACGAGCTCCACGCCTATCTGGATCAGGCGCTGAGCCGTTCGCAGTGCGTCGAAATCGAATGTCATCTGGCGGAGTGCCGGCAGTGCCGGCACCTGCGTGATGACGTTGCGGCAGTTCGGGACCGGATCACCGCCCTCCTGGCGGATACGGCCCCGCGTCGGGTCACCCCGATTCCTTCGTATGAGCGGATCGTCGCGAAGCATCAGGCCCGCCGCCGGGCGCTGATCGGCCGGGTGCGTCGGGTCGGGCTGATCGCGGCCGGCCTGGTCGGCGCGGTCGGGTTGGGCTGGTGGATGCAGGGCGGCGGACCGGCCGGCTCAGCTGCTCCTGCGACGGTCGCAGTTGCGGAGCCTTCGGCTGAAACGGTGGGTCGGACGCTGGTTGCGGCGGGTCCCGTCGCCCTGGTGGCCGATGACTCGACCGGATCGGTCGTGGTCGACAACTCGTCGGCCGTCGAGCCCACCGGTGATCGGATCCCCCTGGTTCGTGAGGAGGCGCGGACGTTGCGCACCGCCCCGATCCGGCCCCAGGCCGCCACCCCGGTGGTCCAAGTCAGTGCGGTGGTCCCGGATGAAGAGAGCGTCGGGTTTGAAGGCCTCTGGCAGTCGGTCGACTGGCAGCAGGCGCGGGCGGAGACCGGCGGCAACATGCCCCGTATCAGCGGACTCCCGATTCTGGATATCCAACTGCAGCAGATCGGCGGCGAAGAGCGCCCGATCGTAGTCGTCGTCCAGCAGCATCCGTCCGGCCGGTTGATCCGCACGGTCGAGGGCCCGATCGAACGGGTCGAGCAGCTGCTCGAGCGCTACGCCGCGCGGACGCCGGGCCAGGTTCGCGCCAGCACCCCCGCGCTGACGCCGCCCGATTACGTCAGCAGCGGCGCCGGAACCCCGCGGCGGCTCCGGATCCTGAGCGTCATCGCCAACTTCCCGGCCGATTCGCTCAACGCCATGGCGCGCGCCATCGACGTTCGCGAATAGTCATCCTCGCGCGATCTCTCACAAGGCCGATCCGTCTCGAGACGGATCGGCCTTTGTCGTTCTCCGGGTGCCACCTGGGCATAATGGCACAGCGGTCTCGACGCGCGCCTCAGTCGAGATTACCAGCCTTCCGACTCATGTCCTCGACCAGGACCTCCTGCTCGCCGTGGAGGACCTTCCCGGTGGTCCCGGCGTACGTCTGTCCGGCAATCCGGTGTTCTCTCCGCGCTGCCTGATACACACCTGGCGCGGCACCGCGTCTCAGTCCGCCAGCAACGCATCGACCGGGGCGACCCGAGCCGCCCTCCGCGCCGGAAGCCACGCCGCACCGAGCGCGGCCAGCAATACGAGAACCACAGCCGCCACATAGGTGAGGAGATCGGTCGATCCGACTCCGAAGAGGAGCCCCGCCATGAGGCGGGTCGCCGCGAGCGCACCGACCCCGCCGACGACCACCCCGACCAAGGCAATGCGGAACTCATGCCGAAGGACGAGCTGCATCAGCTCGGTGCGGCTCGCGCCGAGCGCGGAGCGAATGCCGAGTTCCCGGGTGCGCTGCGCCGTGGTGTAGCTCACCACGCCATAGATGCCCACCAGCGCGAGCACCAGCGCCAGCCCCGCAAACACCCCGAGCACCGTCATGGCAAAGCGCCGCTCGGCCATGGAGTCGGCCAGGGTCTCGATCAGGGGTTCGACTCCGAAGACCGGGAGCGCGGGATCGATGCTCCAGACGGCCTGGCGCACCGGGTTGGCGAGCCGGTGCGCGGGCCGATCGGTCCGGATCAGGAGCACGCCGGTATTGGGGACCGATTGTTCCAACGGCAGATAGAGCGCGGGCGGCGGCGTTTCGGTGAGTCCGAAGATACGCTCGTTCTCGACGACGCCGACGATCCGCCGGGCCGCGCCCCAGAACCGGACCTGCTGACCTAGCGGGTCATGCCCGGAGAAGAACCGGTCCGCCGCTGCCCGGTTGATGAGCACGACCGGCGGGGCGACTGCATCGTCGGCCGCGCCGAGGAGCCGCCCGGTGCGCAACCCGACGCCCACCGTCGCGAAGTAGCCATCCGAGACCACTCGGGTTGCGATCTCGGGCCAATCTTCCGCTTCCCCCTCGCGGCCGACGACGACAAAGCCGTTGGAGAAGCTCCGGTCGAGCGGATGCGCCATCGCGATCGATGCCGCGACGACGCCCGGTAAGGCGCGGGCCCGCTCAAGCAGGCTCGCGTGAAACGCCCGCATGGTCGGCGAGTCCGGCACCCGCGTCCATTCTCTCGGATACCGGCTCGGCGGGAGATCGAACTCGGCCTTGAGTACCCCATCGGCGCGGAAGCCGGGATCGACCCGCAACACGGTCTGGAAGCTGCGCACGAGCAGCCCTGCCCCGACCAGCAGCACGACTGCAAACGCCAATTCCGCCGCCACCAGGCCGCTACGGACCAGGTTGCCGGTACGCCGGGTACCGCCTCCGGGCGTGTCGCCGCGAAGCGTGGCCAGCAGGTCGAGCCGGAACGCCTGGAGCGTCGGCACCAAGCCGAAGATGAGGCCGACCCCGATTGCCACGGCAATCGAGACGCCCAGAACCCGTCCGTCGATGCGCACCTGGTCGAGTCTCGGCACATCGGCGGGCGCTAGCGTAACGAGGGCAGCAACGCCTCCATACGCCAGAACGAGCCCGACGGCCGTACCCGCGAGCGCCAGCACGACGGCCTCGACCGCGAATTGCCGGCCGAGCCTCCCGAGCCCGGCGCCGAGCGCGCCACGGACAGCGACCTCGCGGGTCCGCACCGTGCCGCGCGCGAGCAGCAGGTTGGCGACATTGACGCACGCAACCGTGAGTACCAGCGCCACCGCTCCGACCAGCAGCCACACGATGGGCTCGATAGGGCCGAGTACTACACGCTCGAGCGGCTCGATGAACACGCCGCGATCCACGTTGACGGGATACCGGCGTTCGAGATCCAGCGCCACGGCCGCAGCCGCCTCCTGCGCAGCGGTGAGTCCCATTCCCGGCTGCAGGCGGCCGAGCAAGAGGAACGGATGGGTCGAACGCGGAAAGGCCGCTGCGCTCGCCTGGAGCGGCAGCCACACTTCGACGGCTCCACCGCGCTGATAGGTCGAGTGATAGGCGGCTCGCCCGTGGATCTGATCGATCCCGACACTGGCATCGTCGGGGGCGACGCCGATCACCGTATATGGCTCGTCGTCGAGTAAGATGGGAGCACCAATCACGGCCGGGTCTCCCGCCAGCCGGGCACGCCAGAACCGCTCGCCGAGCACTACGACGCGCGGGCCACCTGGCTCGGCCTCGCCAGGTGCGAAGAGCCTGCCGGCAATCGGCCGGACGCCGAGTACGTCGAACAGGCTGGCCGTCACCGCCAGGCCACGCAACCGTGCCGGCTCCGCACCGACCGGAGTGTGGCTCACCGCTCGGCCCGTCATCGCCGCCAGGTCGGCAAAGGTGCTCGTGAGCGCGGCGCGGAAGTCGAGATAGTCGGGCCAGGCCGCGGGCTCCCGCGTGGTCTCACTCCGCCGATCGGTCTCCCACACCATCACGAGCCGGTCCGGCTCCGCGAAGGGCATCGGGCGGAGGAGCACCGCGTTCAACACGCTGAAGACGGCCGTATTGGCGCCGATGCCCAGCCCGAGCGTGGCAACGGCAACCACGGTGAACCCCGGCGCCATCCGGAGCTGGCGGAAGGCTTGACGCGTGTCGCGCGCCAGATCGTGGAGCAGCGTTACGCCACGCGCGGCGCGCACCTGCTCGCGGGTCTGGGTCACCCCGCCGAACGCCACCCGGGCGAGCCGGCGAGCTTCCTCCGCACCGTAACCGCGCTCGCGATACTTCCGCTCCTCCATCTCCAGATGGAAGCCAATCTCCTCGGCGGTCTCACCGTCGGCCTCGGCACCGTGGCGGAGCGCCCGCCAGCGGGCTCGGATCTCGGTCCAGACACTCATGGGATGGTCGCTCCGTGCTCCGCCGATCGCGCTGCGCGGTCGTCGTGACAGGATGGGTCGTGCGCACCTTGTATGACCCGAATCATGGCGCGTCTCCCGACCAGGCGAGGATCCAGTTGACCGCCTGGGAGGATCGTTCCCAGCCCTCCTGCTGCTCCGCCAATTGCCGCCAGCCATCGGCGGTCAGCTCATAGAAGCGTGCCCGACGGTTGTTTTCGGTGATGCGCCATTCCGACCGGATCCAGCCCCGCCGACCCAGACGCTCCAGCGCCGGATAGAGCGAGCCCTGATTGACCTGCAGGATCTGGCGGGAGAGCAACTCGATCCGCTGGGTGATGCCCCATCCGTGGAGCAGCTCGACGGAGAGCGTTTTGAGAATCAGGAGTTCCAGAGTGCCCTGGAGGAGATCGCCGCGCTTTTCCACCATCGCTGCCTCCGCTGTGCCGATCCATCCGGGTCCGGCCCATTCAGGACACCCCTGCCACTTCTCTCGACCGTCGAGAGTAGGATCACCCGCCTTCTCTCGACTGTCAAGAGTAGGGCGAATTCGCCGGCCCCAAAGCAGAAGGCCCACCCTGCGATCGGGTGGGCCTTCTGATGTCATGCGATTTGAGCGGCGTTAAGCGTGTGCGCCCTTGGGATGCTCGAGGCCAGCGTCTTCGTGACCGTGATCCGCGCCGTGTCCGCCGTGCAGCGCTTCGTAGTCGGCCGCAATCTCGGCAAGCCGGGGCGAGACCATGGGATAGGTCCGGCCAAACAGCGCGTAGCAGAACAGGAAGAGGCCGAGCAGGAGCAGTGTGGGTCCGAGCTCCGGCAGCCCGAAGAGCGGGCCGCTGCCGGCCGTGATCGACGGGAGCACCAGCAGGTAGCGCTCGATCCAGAGTGACACCACGCTCACCAGGGCAAACAGGCCGAGGACGAGCGGCGACTTCTTCGCGGCAATGAACAGGAGGCCCCAGAACGGCAGCAGGAACATGCCGATGAAGACGATCCGGGCTACCGGCATCCACTCGCCCCAGAGGCGCTGGAAGACGAAACCGGTCTCTTCCGGAATGTTGCCGTACCAGATGACCAGGAACTGCGACCACATCAGGTAGGCCCAGAAGATCGTGAAGCCGAAAATCATCTTGCCCAGGTCGTGCCGCTGCTTGGGCGTGACCAGATCCGCCAGCCCCAGGTGACGACGCGAGTGCTGCATCAGCAGCGCCAGCACCGTGTGGGCGCCCAGGAACGAGCCCATGAAGTACCAACCGCCCAGCAGGTTGCTGAACCAATGCGGCTGCAGCGCCTGGATCCCGTCGAACCCGATCATCGTGAAGACGAGGGCGTACAGCACGACATAGATCGCGGCAAACCGGTTGGTCGACGCCCGCTGCTCGGCGATCGCGGCTTCCGAGCCGTCGAAGCCCTGCGTCGCCGCCTCGTAGCGCGCCTTCCGATCGGCCCCGACGGTGTTCCTCGCCAGGAACATGTCGCCCACCATGTCGGCGCGGATCATCTTCCAACCGACCCAGAAGAGCGCCGTTAACCCGACCAGCAGCCGACCGAACATGAACGGTTTCGACAACCAGACCGCCTTGGCGTGCGGCAGCGAATGCAACTGTTCGTACATGTGGCCGTAGATCGAGTGATATCCCACCGTGAAGATGAGGATCAGACCGATCAGCGAGACCACCGAGAAGAAGACGTGCGCGGCGGAAAAACGTACGATGACACCGGACCACTTGGCGTTGGCCAGTTTGTTCGCAGCAACCAGGGCCATGCTGCCGCCGGTCAGACCGGTGAAGTAGACCCAGTTGACGTGAAAGAGGTGCCAGGCCCGTTCGCTTTGGCCGGAGAACAGAGAGAACGCAAAGAGCGCCCCTCCGACCACCGCCAAGGCGAGCCCCACCGTCCACAGCAGGTTGAAGCGCCCCGCATTGCCGCGAACGATGATGCGTTCGCGCTGTGCCGCTCGGCTCATTGACTGGCTCCTTCCGCCGCCACAGCGGATGCGGCTGGCGTAATACCCTGCAGATGGCGCATGTAATTCACCACGGCCCAGCGGTCATGCTGGCGGAACACCTTGTCGCCGTACATCGGCATGACACCGCGGCCGTATCGCACGATGCTGTACAGGTACCCGTCCGTATATCCCTTGGCCTTGTCGCTCAGGAGCGACTGAGCGCCCATGCGGACGCCGACAGGACCATCACCCGCGCCGGAGCCGCCGTGGCAGACGGCGCAGTAATTCCGGTACACCTCTTCCCCACGCGCCAGCGTCTCCGAGAACTCCGCAACCGTCGGGTTGCGCACCCGGTTGGCCGCGAGCGTGTCGAAGCCGTACATCGGCACCGGGCCGGAGAAATTGAGGAGACCCCAATCGGCTTCGCCGCCGGTGATCGGGACCGAACCCTTGGGCGTGTACCGCGGGATGTCGGCCCGCTGATACGGCGACGGCGTCGGGGACTTGATCATATGATCGAACCACGGCACCGCCTTCATCAGGTCGTCCGGCGACGGCAACGTGTCGTAATACCAATTGCAGCCCGACAGACCCGCCAGAAGGCCCAGCGTCGCGAGCAGTCGCTTACGCGCCATGTTCCGTCACCTCGTCTGAGCCGACTTCTTCCAGAAACTTCCGGACGCCGTTCCGCTGATCCGGCGGACACGGTACGAACAAACCGATGGTGTCATCGCTGAACTCCGGCTTGAACGGCCGGCCTTTGAGCGACTTGAGCGCCGACAGAATGATCACACCCGCCACGGTCGACAGCGCGCCGTAGAGAATGGTCAACTCGAAACCGAGCACCACATACGGCGGAATCGCCCCGATCGGCTTGCCACCGACCAGGAGCGGCCAGTCGTACGACATCCAGAGCGTCATCCCGAAGCCTGCTGCGCAGCCCACCAACCCGCCGATCAGCGTGAAGGCGCGCACCCAGCTGGTCTTGTGCTCGAGCGCTTCCTCGATGTGGTGATTGGGCGCGGCCGTATAGACGGTCAGATCCCGGTATCCCCGAGCCCTGAGCCCCTTGATCGCGTCGATCGCCGAGTCCTCATACTTGAACGCGGCGAGCACACCCGAGAGGGTTTTGGTAGCCATCAATGCCCCCCCTTCTTCCGGCGCGGCATCGGAATCATCTCCTTGATTTCCTGGATCGCTACGACCGGGAAGGTCTTGGCAAACAGGATGAAATACATCCCGAACCACCCGAACGACCCGAGCAGAATGCCCCAGTCGGCCCAGGTCGGATTCATGCGGTCCCATGCAAACGGGATGAAGTCATTGGCGAGCGACGACGAAATGATGACGTACCGCTCGAACCACATCCCGATATTGATGAAGATCGAGATGACGAAAAGGGCCGTCAGGTTCTGGCGGATCTTCTTGAACCAGAGCAACTGCGACACGAAGGCGTTGCAGATGATCATGGTCCAGCCGGACCACCAGAGCGGTCCGAAGGCCCGGAGCCAGAAGCTCGTCTGCTCATACGTATTGCCGCTGTACCAGGCGATGAAGTACTCCATCCCGTAGGCATAGAACAGGATGGTGCCGGTCAGCAGCGTCAGCTTGGCCAGGTTGTCGAAGTGGTAGTCCGTGATCAGGTGCTCGATCTTGAGCACCTTGCGCAGCGGAATCACCAGCGTCAGCACCATGCCGATACCGGAGTAGATCGCGCCGGCCACGAAGTACGGGGCGAAGATGGTGCCGTGCCAGCCGGGAATGACCGACATGGCGAAGTCCCAGGACACGACGGAGTGCACCGAGAGCACCAGCGGCGCAGCCAGCGCCGCCATGAAGCCGTAGCCTTTGACGTAGTGCCGCCACTGGCTGTCCGCACCGGTCCAGCCGAGCGACAGCGCGCCGTACACCTTCCGGCGCCACCCGGACATCTTGTCGCGCACCGCCGCGATGTCGGGCACGAGGCCGACCACGAGGAAGGTGGCGGACACCGTGAAGTAGGTCGAGATCGCGAAGACGTCCCAGACCAGCGGCGACTTGAAGTTCGGCCAGAGGAACCGCTGGTTCGGATACGGCAGCAGCCAGTAGAAGATCCACTGGCGACCGATATGGATGATCGGGAAGAGTGCCGCCGTCATGACGGCAAACACCGTCATGGCTTCCGTCGATCGATACACCGCCGTTCGCCAGGGCGACCGGAACAGGAACAGAATGGCGGAGATCAGCGTCCCGGCGTGGCCGATACCGACCCAGAAGACGAAGGTCGTGATGTAGACGGACCAGAAAATCGGCGGCTGATAGCCGGCCAATCCGAGGCCTTCCTTGAGCAGCAGGACGAAGGTGACGGCCCCCACCAGGAACATCGCGATGGCGCCGAAGAGCGCCATGTAGTAGCCGCGGCTCGGCGTCTCGAGCGTCTTGACGACGTCCCGGGTGACGTCGGCATGGGTGAGGTCCTGATGCGGCATCCCGTGTGGCATCGTGGTCATTTGGATTAGGCCTCCGATCCCGCCACGACCTTGGCCAAGTAGGTCACGGCCGGCCGCACATTGATGAGGTCGAGCACCTGGTACGCACGCGGATCGCGCGCCGCCTGGCTCACCTTGCTGTTCGGATCGTTGATGTCACCGAAGGTGATGGCGCCCGAGGCGCAGACCTGCGCGCAGGCACTCTGCACGTCGCCATCGCGCAGCGGCCGGTCTTCGAGCCTGGCCTGGTGCTGCGCCGAGCGGATCCGCTGGACACAGAAGGTGCACTTCTCCATCACGCCGCGCGCCCGCACCGTGACATCCGGGTTGAGCTGCAGGTTGAGCGGCTCCGGGAAGGCCCTCTGGTTGTAGGCGTACCAGTTGAAGTAGCGCACCTTGTAGGGACAGTTGTTGGCGCAGTACCGCGTGCCGACGCACCGGTTGTAGACCTGTCCGTTGAGGCCGTCCGAGGTGTGATACGCCGCGTAGACCGGGCAGACCGGTTCGCAGGGCGCGTTGTCGCAGTGCTGGCACATCATCGGAATGACGCGGGCCGAGAAAGGCTCGCCGTCTTCGCCGCCGTGGTAGTAGCGCTCGATCCGGAGCCAACTCATTTCGCGGCCGCGGAAGATCTCGTCTTCACCCACGGTCGGGATGTTGTTTTCTGCGTAGCAGGCAGTGACACAGGCGGAGCAGCCGGTGCACTTGGCCAGGTCGATGACCTGGTGCCACTGCGGATTGGTCGGGCGATAGTCGCCGAACATCCGCTTCTCGACCTGCGCCTCGCGGAACCCGGCAATCGCTTCGAGTTCCTTCTCGGTGTTGACGTGATGCTCTTCGTGGCCCTGCTCGTGGTATGCCTGCTTGACGGTCAGGCCACGCGCCGCCAGCGCCAGCGGCATCGCTTCCGTGATGCCGCGGCCGAGTTCGCGCGGGTTGCCTTCGGTCTTGGCGACCTTCCGGTAGCGGCCGGTCTTCTCGACCTTGACCTTGGTGGAGAGGTACGGCAGGAAGCCCTGGCCGTCGGCCGCGGAGAGCAGGTCGAGCGGGTTGACACCGCGCCCGGTTGCGTAGCGACCGAACTCGGTGTGTCCGAGACCGAGCGGCATTGCCAGGACGTCCTTGCGAATGCCGGGATAGATGTAGACCTGCGCTTCGATCGATCCGGAGGGCGAGACCAGACGCAGGATCTCGCCCTCCCGCACGTCGATCGCGCGGGCGGTCTCGGGATTCAGCTCAACCCAAGACTGCCAGGTGATCTTCGTGACGGGATCGGGAACTTCGAGCAGCCAGGGGCGGTTGGCGCCTCGGCCATCGTGGTAGTGCAAACTCGGGAACGGGGCGAAGAAGTACTCGCCGTCGCCGTCGAGGGTCGGCGTCTGGCTCGTGAATCCTACCGCCGTGCTCGCCAGGCGCACCGGCGTCGACGAGGGCGCCGTGTCGTACACGCCGCCACGCGCCAGTGCCGCGCGCCAGAAGGCTTCAGTATCCGCCGCGCCGCGACTGCGGGCAAAGTCGGCCCAGATGCTCTTGAGATGGGCTTCGAAGGTCGGCGCCGTGAAGGTCGCCGCCATGGTGCCGCCCAGCTTGCGCGCCGTCTGCAACAGCACGTCGCCGGTCGCGACGTTCTTGAAGACCCGCTCCATCACCGGCTGCATCAGACCGCGGACCCCTGCCCGCGGCCGCGCATCGTCCCACCGTTCGAGCGAATGCAGGTTGGGGATCAGGAGGTCGGACGCCGCCGCCGTCTCGTCGTAGTAGAGACTGGTGGAGACTTTGAACCGCACCTTGTCGAGCGCCGCGCGGAACCCGCCGCTCTTGGGCAGCGTGAAGAGCGGATTGACGTCGTGGAAAATCACGACATCGATCTCACCCGCCTCCATGGCCCGTTCCAAACCGAGCATGGCGCCGTAGCCGTCGCCGCCGGTGTTGCCGCTGCCGAAGCGGACCGTCGTACCGACGTTGCCCGCCACATAGTTGAGGATGTTGACCGCTGCGCAGAGATCGGCCGCACCGCGATGCTGCGTCCCGATACCACCGGCCACCGCCAGGCTCGGCGCAAACGAGACGAACTCGTCGTAAAAGCGGCGGATCTGTTCGGCCGGCAGACCGGTATCCGCTGCGACGCGCTCCAGCCCGTATCCGTCGAGCAACGGCCGCAACCCTGCCGCATCCGCCGGAAGGTTCGCAGCCCGGGTGTTGATCACCGCATTGGCAAGACCGAGCACCAGGGACGTTTCCGAGCCCGGGATCGGCGCCAGCCACTGATCAGCGTTGATGCCGGTCAGCGACATCCGCGGACCGACGTACACGAACTTGGCCATCTGCCGGCCGACGAATCCGTGGGCCCGGATGAAGCCACGCTCGTTTTCGAGCGGGCTGTTCCAGGTTTCCAGGAAGTCGGCGCCGAACGACACGATGTACTTGGCCTGCCCGAAGTCGTGGGTCGGCACCTCGTCGATACCGAAGACCCGCTGACTCGCCAGCCGGAGCGGCTCGTGGTCGAAGGCCTGGTAGCGCACCAGGCGGCCACCCAGCGTCGAGACCCACTGCGCCAGCAGGTCCGACATGGTGCCGGCCCCGGCGCCACTCACCACGGCTACCCGCGAGCCCGCGGACCGCAGTTCGGCGGCCAGCTGGTCGATCGCTTCGTTCCAGAGGATCTCGGCGTGCTTGCCGGCCGCGTTGCGCAGCTTGGGACTCTTGAGGCGGTCGGGGTTGTAGAGCCCCTGGAGCGATGCCTGTCCCCGGGAGCACAACCCGCCCCCGTTGATCGGATGCTCGGGGTTGCCGTCGACCTTGATGGCTCGCCCCTCGCGCGTCCGCACATGCAGGCCGCATCCGCCTGCGCACTCACCGCAGGTGCTCGCGTAGATGGTCGGAAGGCTGGGCACCTGGTCTTCGGACTGCACCAGATACGGAATCAGCTTCTCGACCTTGCCCGTGGAGCACCCCGAAAGCGCGGCGGAGCCGGCACCGGCTACGCCAACCACCTTCAGAAATCGGCGTCGATCCAAGGCTTCGTTGTCTGCCATTCCCTCTCCTATCGGCACGGACCCGGTTGCGTCCGCCGCCTTATCCTGCCGTGACTATCCGGTTCGACCGTCCCGGCCCAATCGTCCTCGTGACCTGCGCTGATCTTGCGTTGTCTTCCGCTAGTAATGGCACGCCGTACAATCGCGTGTCACGCCCCGCTCCACGTGGCAACTGATGCAGAAACCCATGTTGTTCACGTTGTTGGCCTTGTAGACCTGCGGCATCCGCGCGACGTCGCCGTGGCAGGTGGAGCAGGCATTCGGCCCCATCGCCTTGACGTGCACGCTGTGCGGGAAGTGGGCATGCTTGGCAAGCGTGTGGATCCGGACCCATTCGATCGGCCGCTTCTCGCGGAACGCCTCGCGCACCTTGCGGATCTCCGCCCGGTCCGTGCTGTCCGTTCCCGCAATGGCCAGATGGCATCCCATACAGGTCTGCACCGACGGAATGCCCGGCTCATTGCCGTCGGCAACCGAATAGTGGCAGTACTGGCACTGAATCTTGAACTGTCCGGCGTGGATGTCGTGCCGGAAGAAAATCGGCTGCCGGGGGCCTTTCAGATTGGCCGAGTCAGCGACCGTGAGTCGCGGAGCGACGATCGAGTCGGCCGGCGCTTGGGCTGCCTGCTGTTGCGCGATGGAGGGCAAGGGCAACGTGAAGAACACCGCTGCGCCGGCAACTGCCACCGCAACTCCAGCAACCAAGAGCTTACGCATGCGTGTGCATCCGCCGATCCATGGTGACGAAGTATGTGAAACTTTTCACGACCAGAGAAAACGCGCGCAAGTGCATATAGCGCAAGGCGCAACGCCGCGAGAAAAATACCCGCAAGCGACTCGGAAACAAGCCTTTCCCGTTCCAAAAATGGGAACCGTTGACTCGGGATAACTTCCACCCCGGCAACGAGATATGCGACTCGGAAACTCCCCTATTGAGACCCCGGCTCCGGCTCCGCCGGAGGGGTCATCCCCGCCGGCCACCGCAGGGCCTCGGGCAGCTCCCCAAGCACTTGATGGCGCGTGAGATAGTGCACCGTCTCGAGTGCCATGGCGCGCAGCAGCTTGGCCTCGCGCGAATCCGGATCGGCCCGGTAGACGATTTCCCGAAAGGACCGCATCACGTTCTCGGCGTTGCGGCTCTTGAAGAAGTCGAGCGCCCACAAGGCTCGATGCCAGTCATGGAAGGTCTTGTCGAGATCTTCCGCTGTGGCCCGGGTCGCCCGCCGGCGGGGGGCTTTGCGGGTCTGTTCGGCTCCCTCGCGCGCGTTCCAGCACTCGTAGCTCATAATGGCCACGGCCTGCGCCAGATTGAGGGAGCGGTGCGTCGGATTGGTCGCGATGGTCGTCAGGGTGGGACAGGCGTCGAGTTCCGCATTGGTCAACCCGGCGTCCTCGCGACCGAAGACCAGGGCAACCGGGCCGTCCTCCGCATGCTCCGTCAACAACGCGGCGGCGGCGGGCGGGCGCAGCAAGCGGCGTTTGGCAGCCCGCTCCCGCGCGGTCATCGCCACCGCGTGGACACAGTCCGCAATCGCCTCGGCGAGAGTCTCGAAATGGCCGATCCGCTCGACGATATCGCCGGTATTGTGGGCAATGCCTTCGATCCGATAGGGATCGAACACCGCCGGCTTGACGAGCCGGACATTGGGGATGCCGAAGTTCTTCGCGATCCGAACCGTTGCCGCAATGTTGACGAGGTCCTGCGGTTCGACGAGGACCAGGATGGGCGGCGCGGTCACCCGTTGTCCATGAAGGAAGTCGAGACGCCGCGCGACTTGAACATCGCGAGCAAGCCGGCTTTGTCGACCGCCTTGAGATACGCCTCCTTGGGCTCGACCTGCTGCGACTCGGCCAATTCGACCAGCGCGTCGTTCAGCGTCACCATTCCGGCCCGACGGTTGGTCTGCATGATGGAGGGAATCTGGAAGGTCTTCCCTTCCCGGATCAGATTCGAGACGGCGTGATTGGCCAGCAACACCTCGTACGCCGCGACCCGGCCGCCACCGACCTTCTTGCAGAGCGTCTGTGCAATGACGCCCCGGAACGATTCCGCCAGCATGACCCGAATCTGCGCCTGCCGATCGGCCGGGAACTGATCGATGATGCGATCGATGGTCGATGCGGCCGTCGTGGTATGCAGCGTTCCAAAGACCAGATGCCCGGTTTCCGCCGTCTCGAGCGCAATCGCCACCGTTTCGAGATCCCGCAACTCGCCGACCAGAATCACGTCGGGATCTTCCCGCAAGGCCGCGCGCAACGCCGATTTGAACGTCTTGGTGTGCACTCCGACCTGCCGCTGCGTCACGACGCACTGGCGGCTCTGATGCACGAACTCGATCGGATCTTCGATGGTGAGGATGTGATCGTTCCGGGTCGCATTGATCAGATCAACGAGCGCAGCAAGCGTGGTCGATTTTCCGGACCCGGTCGGCCCGGTCACCAGCACCAGCCCCTTGGTCAGCTGACAGAGCGCCTGCACCTCGGCGCTCAGACCGAGTTCCTGGACCGTCCTGATCCGGGAGGGGATCAGCCGGAAGACGGCAAAGGGCCCCAGCCGATCGCGAGCCGCATTGCAGCGAAGCCGTCCGATGTCTTCCAGCTCGTAGGCATAGTCCGCATCGCCGTCGTCGCGCCAGGCAGCCAGGTCTCGCGGCGCCATGGTGGCCCGGAGCATCAGCTCGATGTCCTCCCCGGTCAGCGCCGGCTCCTCGAGCGGCGTCAGGGAGCCGGACGCACGCAGGATCGGAGGACTGCCGACCCGGAGGTGGAGGTCGCTGCCGTCCCGCTCCGCCAGGGTGCGGAAGAGCCGCTCGATCCGTTCTCGCGGGCCCGACAGGTCGACTGCCGCCGCGGAGTCTTCCGCGGCCGCGCGCGCGATCGGCGGGAAGAGCGAACGCAGGGTGGCGGACAGGCTGCCGTTCGACGGCGCCACCTGCACTTCGACCGCCCCCTCTGGACTGTCATAGGTAAAGGCAAATTCGACCGCCACGCCGCCCAGCCGGTCGCCCAGCTGCGCAGGGGTGATTTCGCGCAGCAAGCTGACCACCTGCTGCTCGGAGAGGGATTCCTTGGTCATCGAGCGGACCAACCCGTTTTTCCTGAGCGCAACGGGTTGCCCAGGCACCAGGCGGATGGCTTCACCCGCCTGCGCCTTCATGACGCCGAGAAAACGATCAAGCCTGGCCACGTCGGATATCCACGACCGGACTGGCGGCCCGAATGTGATCGCGATTGACGATGCGCACCGCATCGTCGGTCCAGAGCGGGAAGAAGGTCGGCGCCGCGTTGAAGAAGTCCAGGGCGCGCAGCCGATCCGGCGGCAGCTCGATCATGACCATTCCCTCCAGCAGGGTCCCATCCGCCAACTCGAGTTCCAACTCCAGGCGTCGCGCGGCCGAAGCACGGTCGGGATCGTCGATCGGCTGGGGCGGCAACTCGAGATACAGGGTATGCCGCTTGGCCACGAACACCGGCTGTTCGCCGTCGAGGATCAGCACGTAGAAGGTCTCCTCGCGATTGAGGAGATCATCGGTGGTCTCGGGCCCGGTGTGATGGCGCGCAATCATCTGCAGATGAATACTGCCCGTCAGCACCCGCCGGTCAGTCAGATGGACCGCCACCTGCTGCCGCCGGGTCGAGATCCAGTCGCTCATCCGCGGATCTCGACTCCCGCCCGTTCCTCGCTCCGGCGAATCGGATCGAGATAGTCCGCCGCCTCTCCCAGTTCGGTGCGCAGCGCCGCCGAATGCTCGGCCACGACATCGAGCAGCGGCGACTCGAGATCCAGTTGGCGGATCAACTCCAGCGCAATCCGGACATCCTTGTCGAGCAGGGCCAGCCTGAACAGCCGAGGCCACGCTCCCGTCAACACCCGATCCGGCACCAGGCTTTCGCTGACGAAACTCCGGCCGCTCGACGCATTGAGCACCTCGAGTCCGGCGCGCGCCGGCACGCCGGCTTTGACCATGGCCGTGAGCGCTTCGGACAGCGCCAGAATATGCGTAGCGAGCAGCACCTGATTGATGGCCTTGATCGCATCGCCCGCGCCGACCGGTCCCATGGAGACGATCAGCTTTCCGAACGTTTCGAGGTACGGCTTGGCCCGGGCAAACACGTCGGGCTCGCCTCCGACCATCACGGTCAGGGTACCCTGCTCCGCGCCGGGCGGGCCACCGCTCACCGGGCAATCGGCAAAGGCCACGCCGCGCTCCGCCAGCCGCGCAGCGAGCCGCCGCGAGGTGGCGGGGTCGCCCGAGGTGCAGTCGAGAAATAGCGCACCGGTCTGGATACCCGCGAGGACACCGTTCGGCCCGTCGAACAGACTCTCGACATCGGCCGAGGTGGAGAGGCAGGCCATCACCACATCGGCACCCCGGACGGCGTCAGCCGGCGTAGCCGCCACTCGGCACGAGACCGACTGCGCAAATGCCAGCGCCCGCTCCTCCGTCCGGTTCCAGACGGTGAGCGGGTATCGTGTCGCGACCCGGGTCGCCATCGGCCGTCCGATGGCGCCCAGTCCGAGAAATGCGACAGCGGTCAATCGCTCGACTCCCGCTTGCCCAACTCACGATCGAAGATGAAGAGACCGGAAGCATTGTCGCCGATCTGCTTGAGCGTATCGACGATTTCGGTCGAGGTCTTCTCCTCCTCGACCTGCTCGGTGATGAACCACTGCAGCATGGCCTGGGTCGCCCAGTCCTTCTCGGCGCCCGCCTGCTCGTAGAGCTGGAAAATGCCGGCCGAGACTTTCTTCTCGTGGTCGCGCGCCAGTTCGAACACGGCGAGGGACGACGGGAAATCGGGCGGCGGCCGATCAATGGCTTCGAGTACGACACGCCCGCCGCGATCCTCGACGAAGTCGATGATGCGCATGGCGTGTTTGGCTTCTTCCATTGCCTGCATCCGCATCCAGCGGGCAAAGCCGTTTCGGCTCTTTTCCGCGAAATACGCCGCCATCGACAGGTACAAGTATGACGCGCCGAACTCCTTGTTGATCTGGTCGTTCAGCGCCTTCTGCATGCTCGCCGACATGCGCATGGTCTCTCTCCTTGGGGCAGTGTCACCCTCAATATAAAGCCGCGTGATCGGGCGGCGCTCGGCGGCGCCGGACATGTCAGCGGAAGTTGCTGGCCTCGAACCGAAGTCCGACAACGCCGGTCGGTTCCACCTGGGTACCCAGATCGACGAATTTGGCGGTCCGGCCGGAGGCATCGACTGCCTGCACCGTGGTATTGCGATAGAGCGGATAGAACCCGATCGGCATGCGGACCGCTCCCGCGGGCACGGCGCAGAGGCAGTCGAACGCGCCATCGAGGCCTGCGTTGACCGTGATGCGAAGCGGGCCACCCGTTTCATTCGAAATCAGCGGGCTGAACATCGGAACCCGGGTCCGGGCGAGCGACAGGACCGCGCTGGTCGTCCCCCGCCCCGCCTCGACCGCAATCTCGCCCGAGAGTCCCTGGCCGTGCGTCGCACCACCGGCACTGCGCAGCGGCTCGGCGCGCCAGAGCAGGCGGGCAAACCCGGGTCGGCCGAGGCGAACCTCCGCGGCCCCACCGGCGGCGACGGACAAGCTGTCTCCATTAGGCAGGGTCACGATTGCCGGAACCGTCAGCTGGTTCTCCAGCCGGACCGAAGCGGGGCGACCGAAGAGCCACCACACCGCCCCGGCAGCGAGGAGGACCACCACGGCCGCTGCCCACCTGCCGCGTCGGGGCGGCGGTGCCGAAGTAGGAACCGAAGCCGGAGCCACGGGCGCCTCCAGCTGCGCACTGACCCGGTGCGCCACCTGCCCGGCCGTTACCGACGGACCATCCTGGCGGCCGGCCTGGCCCTGACGAATCGCGGCGACCACCTCGTCGGCCGACTGATAGCGGTCGATCGGTCGCTTGGCGAGGCACTTGACGATGATTTCGGAAAGCCAGATCGGAATCCGCGCGTTGCGATCGACCGGAGCCGGCACCGGCGCCGCGATGTGCTTGCCGACGATTTCCTGCGACGAATCGCCGTCATACGGCGGCGCGCCGGTCAGCATCTGGAATAGCAGAGCGCCGAACGCGTAGAGGTCGCTCCGGACGTCGACCTGCGAATCGCCCAGGGCCTGCTCGGGACTCATATACTGCGGTGTCCCGACTACGAAGCCCGTCTGGGTGCGACCGGCGTCGGCGTCGAGCCGCTTGGCAATCCCGAAATCCACCAGCAAAGCACGCCCCGAGGCCGCGTCGATCATGACGTTGTCGGGCTTGATGTCCCGATGCAGCAGCCCCGCTCGGTGCGCATGACCGAGCGCCTCCAGGACCGGCACCGCAATCTCGAGCGCGCGTCCGATATCCAGAGCGCCGAAATCCCGGAGATACGCACCAACCGAATGCCCGTCGACGAAGGGCATCACATAGTAGGTGAGCCCCTGTCCCTCGCCGACGAAGTGGATCGGCAGAATGTTGGGATGATTGAGACTGGCGACGACGCGGGCCTCGTCCCGAAACCGGGCCAGCATACCCGGGGTCCAGGCAATGTCCGGTCGCAACACCTTGACCGCGAGGCGCCGGGCCAGCCCGCGATCGTAGATCTCATAGACCTCGGCGAAACCACCGCGACCGACCAGTCCACGGACCTCGTAGCCGTCGCCCAGAACCAGCGCGAGCTGATGACTGAGATCGGCGGGACGCACCTCACCCCCACCGGCCGCCGCGGCCCCGCCGAATCGGGTGCCGCACCGGGGACAGAACGCGGCCTCTTCCGGCAGCTGCGCTTGGCAACTCGGACAGGTTGTCTCCGCCATGCTCTCTCCTGACCGCATCTGTCGGTTGGAACCAGCCACTGCGAAGTCGCCCGCCCGCCGGGCGCGATGATCCGGAATATAGCCTGCGCCGGTCGGCTATTGCGTTGCCAGGTAAACAGATATAAACTTGCTTGTCAGCTAGCAAGTTGTTATGGCCGATTTGACGCTATCCGCCCGGGACCGAGAACGCAACGCCGTTCGTTCGCGCGAGTTGATTCTCGACGCGGCGGAGCGGCTGTTTGCCGATCAGGGCTACGAAGAGACCAGCCTGAGCGATGTCGGGCGGGCGGCGGGCCTGTCGCGCGCCACCCCGGGATATTTCTTCGGATCCAAGGCTGAACTGCATCGGGCTGTCCTGGAACGGTGCTTCGAAGACGTCCGCCGGGCGGTACGCGAGGGCCGAGACCGGGCGCTGGCCAGTGGTCACCCGCCCGAAGTGGTCCTGACGGGGGCGGTGTCCGACTACGTCGATTTCGTGGCGGCCCGCCCGCATTTCGTTCGGCTGATCCAGCGGGAGGCGCTGAGCGGGCGGACCACTCTGGACGCCTTCCCCCTGGGACTGGCCGCCGGCCGGGAAATGATTTCCGCGTTGACCCAGGAGCTGGGCCTCGAGGAGGTCGAGCCGGGCGAAGTGGCGCACCTGCTGTTCAGCCTGATTGCCCTGACCTGGTTCCCGCACCAGGGATCCACGCTGGCCCGCGCCATCGGCATCGATACGGAAGCTCCGGGCTTCCCCGACGAGCGCAAGCGACACGTTACCGAGCTCATCACCGGATGGCTGGCCGCACGTCGCGCCAGCATCCCATCTCGTTAGGCAGACGGGAGAGAATGCCATGACCGCGACCGCAGAGCCCCGCCCCACCCCGCGTCCCGCCACCGGCCGTGACGCCGAGCAGGCAGCGCGCGATACCGCCGAAGCGGCGCGCGAAACGGAGTGGAACGACAGCTTCGTCAAGGAGCTCTTCGAGGGCAACCTCCGGCTCGATCTGATCCATCCGTATCCGGAGCCCAAGCCAGAAGACGTCGCGCGGGCGGAACCGTTCCTCGAAGCCTTGGAGCAGTTTCTGCTCACCCAGGTCGACGGCGACAAGATCGACGAAGACGGCCAGGTCCCGCCCGAGGTGGTCGACGGGCTCCGCAAGCTGGGCGCCTTCGGCATCAAGATCCCGGAAGCCTTCGGCGGCAAGGGCCTGAGCCAGCTGATGTACACCCGGGCCATCGCCATGACCTCGAGCATCTGCGGCAACCTGACCGCGCTGCTCTCGGCCAGCCAGTCGATCGGCGTTCCGGTGCCGCTCAAGCTGTTCGGCACACCCGAGCAACAGCAGAAATACTTTCCGCGGCTGGCGAGCGGTCAGATCTCGGCGTTTGCGCTGACCGAGAACGATGCCGGCTCCGACCCGGCCGGTCTCACCACCTCGGCGCGCTTGAGCGAAGATGGAACGCATTGGATCCTGAACGGCGAGAAGCTCTGGTGCACCAACGGCACCGTCGCCGAGGTGATGGTGGTGATGGCGCGGACCGGGCCCAAAGCGATCACGGCGTTCATCGTCGAGGCGGACTGGCCCGGTGTCGAAGTGGTCCGCCGGCTCCACTTCATGGGCCTGCGCGCGCTGGAAAACGGGATCCTCCGTTTCCACGACGTCAAGGTTCCCGTCGAGAACGTGCTCTGGGGCGAGGGCAAAGGACTCAAGCTCGCGCTGATCACGCTCAACACCGGGCGCCTGACACTTCCGGCGTCGTGTGTGACCGGAGCCAAGCGGATGCTCGAGATCGCGCGCCGCTGGGCAGCCGACCGGGTCCAGTGGGGCCAGCCGATCGGCAAGCACGACGCCATTGCGCAGAAGATCGGTCGGATGGCCGCCGAGACCTTTGCGCTCGAGGCGGTCAGCGATCTCTGCTCGCTGCTGGCTGATCGGCCCAAGACGGACATCCGGCTGGAAGCGGCGATTGCCAAGATGTGGAACTCCGAGATCGGCTGGCGGATCGTCGACGATACCCTGCAGATCAAGGGCGGGCGCGGGTACGAGACCGTCGCCTCGCTCAAGTCGCGCGGCGAGCGGCCGGACCCGGTCGAGCGGGCGCTGCGCGACTGGCGCATCAACCTGATCTTCGAGGGCAGTTCGGAGATCATGCGACTCTTCATTGCGCGAGAGGCCGTCGATACGCACCTCAAGGTCGCGGGTAAGCTGATCGACCCGCGCTCTTCGCTGGGCGACAAGTTCGGGGCGCTGATCAAGGCCGGGCTCTTCTACGCCTGGTGGTATCCCAAACAGTACCTGGGCTGGGCGCTGCCGCCGCGGTACGCCGAGTTCGGGCCGCTGGCCAAGCACCTGCGGTTCGTCAACCGGGCCTCACGCCGCCTGGCGCGCAACCTGTTCCACGCCATGATCCGCTTCGGGCCGCGCCTCGAGAAGAAGCAGTCGGTGCTCTTCCGCATGGTCGAGATCGGCGCCGATCTCTTTGCCATGAGCGCCACGGTGGCCAAGGCCCAGCTCCTGGTCAAAAAGGATCCGAGCAACCGGGGGCCGGTCGAACTCGCCGACCTGTTCTGCCGACAGACCAGCTGGCGGATCACGGTCCGGTTCGAGGAGATCTTCGGCAACGACGACGACCGCGCCTATCGCCTGGCCCAGGACGTCATGAAGCAGCAGTACGTCTGGCTGGAAGAAGGCATTGCGGGGTGGGAAGGTCGGAAGCGGCCCTGAGCCCGGACACCGCTCGCGCGCCGCTCAGGCGCGCCGAGCGGTGGGTTCGTGCCCCGACTAGATTGTGCGGCGACTGAAGGAGCAGATCATGGCAACAGCTGAAGGCAGGACCATCCCGTTCGTCGGGCCGGAGCACATCGACGTCGCCGTCCTCGAGACCTTTGCCTACGAGGGGCCCGACCAGGAGATCGTCACGGAAACCGACGAGTTCAGCGCGGTCTGTCCCTACAGCGGGCTCCCGGACTATGCCACGCTGACGATCAGCTACACTCCCGGCGCCAGCTGCATCGAGCTCAAGAGCCTCAAGTACTACATCACCAGCTACCGGAACGTCGGCATCTTCCAGGAACACGCCACGGCTCGGATTGCCGAGGACCTCTTTCGGGTGCTGGCGCCCAAGCGGCTTTCGGTGCGCACGCTGTACAACATTCGGGGTGGCTTCGAAACCACCTGCACCGTCACTCTCCCCGCCGCCTAACGCGACGGGTGGCCTTCTACGGCCGGCCAGCCGTCGCGCGCCGCCAGCAGGCCCCGGCCCAACCGGCGCGCCGACGGCGACAGCCGTTCGATCTCCTGCCGGGCGCGTTCCGGCGCCCCCTGGTGATACAAGGTGCGCAGGATCTGGTCCAGTTCCCTGACCACCTCGTGCACCGGCTCCCCGGCGTCGGAGGGGCGTGACCAGACGGGAACCTGCCGCAACCGGGCCACCAGGTCGCCGGGCGCGTCGTTGGACAAGAGCACATCGAGCACATCGGCCACGAAATCCCGCCTCGTCTGCAGGAAGCATCGCGCGGTGGCGGCGGCCACCAGTGCCGCGAACCATCCCAGCGCGCTCGGGTCGAGCAGGCGCGCCGCATGGTACACGCCTGAATAGAGGTTCCGGGGCTGGTGCGCCAGCCTGGCAGCCATGCCGACGGTTACGACCGCCGCGCCGAGTCCGGGCCCGAATGCCTCGTCGGGCGCGGGCATGCCGTGCTGTTCGAGCCAGCGGACCGCCCGCGCCACCACGGGGCACTCGCACCCATCCGACGCCTTCCCCCAACGCGCCGCCAGCCGTCCGAAATCGGGGGCCGTCTGCCGGAGTTCGTCATCGAGAATGTTCATCAGCGCGGCCTCGCCCGGGCGCGGGAGCGACAGCGGAAAAAGGCCAGCCAGCAGGCCATCGGCGCGGGCAGCCGTATCGAGGGGTGGGATCATCGAGGGCACGGCGGAAGATAATGGCGCGGCGCATCTTCGCTCAGGGCGAAAAACAGCCTGAATTTTCGCGCGCCGGGAGGACGAACCTTGCTTCTTCAACTATGTTTCGCAAGCCGACAATTCGACGTGCGCGCTGGCTCGCGCAGATGCCGTTCCAATCAGCTGAAAGAAGGTTTGCGGTGGCCAAGGATACCCTCTCCATCACCGACAATCGGACCGGGCAGACCTACGAGGTCCCCATCACCGATGGCACCATCCGAGCCGTTGATCTCCGTAACATCAAAACAGGCGACGACGACTTCGGCCTGATGACCTATGACCCCGCCTTCATGAACACCGCGGCCTGCCGCAGCGCGGTGACGTTCATCGACGGCGACAAGGGGATTCTCCGCTACCGGGGATACCCGATCGAACAGCTTGCTGAGCACGCCAGCTTCCTCGAAGTTGCGTACCTGCTGGCCGAAGGCGAGTTGCCGACGCAGGTCCAGCTCGACACGTGGACCAACGAAATCCGGTACCATACCTACGTCCACACCAACGTCACCAAGTTCCTCGAAGGCTTCCGGTACGACGCCCACCCGATGGGCATGCTGGTCAGCGCGGTTGCCGCGCTCTCCACGTTCTACCCCGAAGCGAAGCACATCAACGACCCGGACAACCGCTACATTCAGCGGGTCCGGCTGCTGGCCAAGTTCCCGACCATCGCGGCGTTCATCTTCCGCCACCTGCGCGGCCTGCCGTACGTGTTCCCGCGCAACGATCTCGACTACGTCGGGAACTACGTCAACATGATGTTCTCGATCGGCGGGCAGCATCAGCCGAACAAGGTGCTGCAGCGCGCCCTCGAGATCCTGCTCATCCTGCACGCCGATCACGAGCAGAACTGTTCGACCAGCGCGGTTCGCGCCGTCGGGTCTTCCCAGGTCGATCCCTTCTCGGCCGTCTCGGCCGGGGTGGCCGCGTTGTATGGTCCGCTCCACGGCGGCGCCAACGAAGCGGTCCTCGAGATGCTCGACGAGATCGGCGACAAGAAGAACATTCCGGCGTTCATCGCCAAAGTGAAAGCGGGCGAAGGCCGTCTGATGGGCTTCGGACACCGGGTCTACAAGTCGTACGATCCGCGGGCCACGCTGATCAAGAAGACCGCCTACGAGGTCTTTGCCGAGACCGGGATGAACCCCAAGCTCGAGATCGCCCTCGAGCTGGAGCGCATCGCGCTCGAGGACGAGTACTTCATCAAGCGGAAGCTGTATCCGAACGTCGACTTCTACTCGGGTCTGATCTACCAGGCCATGGGGTATCCGGTCGACTACTTCACGGTCCTCTTTGCGGTCGGCCGCCTGCCCGGCTGGCTGGCGCAGTGGGAGGAGATGCTGGTCGACAAGGATCAGAAGATCGCCCGGCCGCGCCAGATCTACACCGGGTACGACGCCCGGGACTTCGTTCCGCTCGCGGCCCGCAAGTAGCGCAATCGGTCAGTACCGATAACAGACGAGGGCGGGCCTGATCGGGCCCGCCCTCGTTGCATTCATCCCTACGAAACGTCAGCCGTTGGCTGCGTCGTCACGATCGACCGGTTCACCGACCGGAATGTCACCCTCGAGATAGGTATATCCCTCGAGCCCCGCCACGTAATCCGCAATGAAGGCGTTGGCCTCATTCCGGCTCAGACCATCGGCCCGCGCCACCTTGCGACGGAAGTTGGCCAGCAGATCCGACGCTTTGAACTGGACGTAGTTGAGCACTTCGGTCACGGTATCGCCGTGGACCAGATCGGTGATCTCGTACCCGGCCGGGGTGGCCCGGATATGCACTGCGTTGGTGTCGCCGAACAGGTTGTGGAGATCGCCCAGGATTTCCTGGTACGCGCCGGCCAGGAAAATGCCAAGGATGTACGGCTCCCCCGGACGATGGGGATGCAGTTCGAGACTCGGCTTCCCTTTACGGCCGCCGGCAAAGCGGTCGATCACGCCGTCGGAGTCGCAGGTGATGTCCTGAATGGTACCGCGCCGAATCGGCTGTTCGTCGAGCCGGTGGATCGGCATGATCGGGAAGAGCTGATCGATGGCCCAGTGATCCGGCAGCGACTGGAACAGCGAGAAATTGCAGAAGTAGCGGTCGACCAGCGCCGACTCGATATGATTGAGGATTTCCGTATACGCGGAACGATCCTCGCGCGCGATCAGCTTGGCGATCGCGTTCATGGTGCAGAGGTACAACTCTTCGATGTTGGCGAGTTCGCGCAACGTGATGGCGTCGCTGGCGAACAGTTCCTGGACCCGTTCCTTGGCCGCGATCGCGTCGTGGAACGCCTCCTCGACCCGGTCGAGCGAGAGCGCCTCGAGGTTCTCGTGCAGCTCGACCAACACTCGGTGATCATCGGGATGGAGTGGCGGGACCTTGGGTTGGGTCTGCGCCTCCACGTCGGTGACGTTGACCAGCAGCAGCGAGTGGTGCGCCGTCAGCGCCCGGCCCGACTCCGAGATCAGATTCGGCATCGGAATGCCCTGCTCCCGGCAAATCGTCCCCAGGCCGTACACGATATCGTTGGCGTACTCCCGGGTCGTGTAGTTCATGCTGGCGGGCCGAGTGGTCTTGGACCCCTCGTAGTCGACACCGAGACCGCCGCCGACGTCGACATGGGTCAGATCGAATCCGAGTTCGCGGATTTCGACGTAGAACCGCCCGATTTCCTCGAGCGCCGCCTTGATGTACCGGATGTCGGTGATCTGGCTACCCAGGTGGAAATGCAGCAGCTTGAGGATGTTCTTGCGCCCCATCCGATCGAGCTTCTCGAGCAGCCGCAACAGCTGCGGAGCGCTCAAGCCGAACTTCGACTTCTCACCGCCGCTCTTGGCCCAGCGCCCCGCCCCTTCCGTCGCCAGCTTGATGCGCAGCCCGATGATCGGATCGACCCCGAGTTCGTCCGCCACCTGGAGGACCAGGTCGAGTTCGGACGATTGCTCCAGCACGATGAAGATCGTGTGCCCGAGCTTCTGGGCCATCAGGGCAAAGCGAAGGAACTCTTCGTCCTTGTAACCGTTACATACGATCAGATGATCGGTCCGGTCGGTCGTGCCCAGCACGGCCTGCAGTTCCGGCTTGCTGCCGCACTCGAGCCCCAGGCCGAACGGCGCGCCCGCCTCGAGGATTTCCTCGATCACGTGACGCTGCTGATTGACCTTGATCGGATAGACGGTGGTGTACTTCGCCTCGTATCCGAATTCGTCGATGGCCCGGCCGAACTCTTTGGCCAGCAGTTCGATCCGAGATTGCAGGATATCCGAAAAACGGATCAGGAGCGGGAGCGGGACGCCCTGGGCGTTGAGATCGAGGGCGAGGCGATAGAGATCGAGCGAGACGCCATTGCTCGGATCGGGATGGACGGTGACATGACCTTCCGCGTTGATGCGGAAGAATCCCTGCCCCCAGCCCATCATATTGTAGAGCTTCTCTGCGTCCTTGACGGACCACGACGAAGTGCTGATCGAAACCTCCTGCAAGCACGATCGGTGCGACGGCGGAACAATTTAGGGGTGTCGACCCGCCCTGGCGAGAGGCAGCGCTATCTTTCGGGATGCAGATCGACCGAGTGACCGAGATCCTCTCGCCGGCAAATGAGGTCTTTGCCTGGCACGAGCGGCCCGGCGCTCTGGAACGTCTCACCCCGCCCTGGCAGCCCGTCGAGGTCGTCTCCGACCCGGGGCCGCTCGAAGCCGGGCGGACGGCCACCCTGCGGCTTAAGGTCGGCCCCGTACCGGTCGAGTGGATTGCCCGTTACGAATCGGTTACTCCCGGCGCCGGCTTCGTCGATGTCCAGGAAAAGGGTCCGTTCGACCGCTGGCGGCACACCCACCGCTTCGACGCCCTCGACTCGAGCCGCACCGCGGTATCCGACACGATCGACTTCGAGCCGCCCGCCGGACCGCTGGGCAGCCTGGCCGAGCCGGCCATCCGGCGGCGGATCAGGCGCCTGCTCCGCTACCGCCACGACGTGCTCGCCGCCGATCTCGCCTGGCATGCCCGCTATGCCTCCCACCCTCGGCTCACGATCGCGATCACCGGCGCATCCGGGCTGGTCGGCAGCGCGCTCGGTGCGCTGCTCACGACCGGGGGGCACCGCGTCGTTCCGATGGTGCGACGAACGCCGAAAGCCGGCGAAATCGCCTGGGACCCCAAACGCGGCATGAACCCCGCCGACCTCTCGGGCATCGATGCCGTGATTCATCTGGCCGGCGAGGCCATCGTGAGCGGCCGTTGGACCGCCGAGCGGAAACGGCGGATCCGTGAGAGCCGGGTCGCCGGGACCACCACGATTGCCGAAGCGATTGCCCGGGCGCCCAACGGACCCGGCATCCTCATCTCGGCCTCCGCCATGGGGATCTACGGCGATCGCGGCGATGAAATCCTCTCCGACGACGCGACGCCCGGCCACGGCTTCCTCCCGGAGGTAGCCGCCGAATGGGAAGCGGCCACGGCACCCGCCGCGCGGGCCGGCGTGCGGGTGGCCCAGGCGCGATTCGGTCTGATTCTGTCTCCGGCCGGCGGGCTGCTCGAGCGCATGCTGCCCCCCTTCCGGCTGGGACTCGGCGGGCCGCTTGGCAACGGATCGCAATGGATGAGCTGGATCTCGATCGACGACTGCATCACCGGTCTCGGCCACCTGCTCTTCAATCCACTGCACGGCGGGTTCAACTTCGGGTCGCCCGAGCCGGTCACCAACCGGCGATTCACCGCGACGCTGGGCGCGGTATTGCGGCGGCCGGCCATCATTCCGGTGCCACGCGTTGCTCTCCGGCTCGTCTTCGGCGAACTGGCCGATGCCGGCATCCTGGCCAGCGCTCGAATGGCGCCGGATCGCCTGCTGGGCAGCGACTTTACCTTCAGGCATCCCACGCTCGAGTCGGCGCTCCGGCACCTGCTGGGCCGCCACCGCACCTCATGAGCGCACCTGCCGTCATTCTCCTGAGCGGAGGACTCGATTCCGCGAGCGCCCTGGCCATCGCCAAGGCGCTGGGGCTCACTCCGTACGCGATGAGTTTCCGTTACGGCCAGCGCCACGTCGCCGAAATCCAGGCCGCGGAGGCAGTCGCTGCGCAACTCGGCGTGGCGCGTCACATCGTCGTCGACATCGACCTCCGCGCTTTCGGCGGCTCGGCGCTGACCGCGGACATTCCGGTGCCGGTCGACCGGCAGGCGGACGAGGGCATTCCGATCACCTACGTGCCGGCGCGCAACACCATCTTTCTGTCCTACGCGCTCGCCTGGGCCGAAGTCCTCGACGCCCGCGATATTGTGATCGGCGTCAACGCAGTCGACTACAGCGGCTACCCCGATTGCCGGCCCGAGTACGTCGCCGCCTTTCAGGCGATGGCCAACCTGGCCACCAAAGCCGCGATCGACGGCAACCGGGTGACCATCCACACCCCGCTGATCTGGCTCACCAAATCCCAGATCATCCGGCGCGGCCTCGATCTCGGCGTCGACTTCGGTCTGACACGCAGCTGTTATCAGCTGACCGAAGACGGCCTGTCCTGCGGCCGCTGCGACGCCTGCAGCATCCGCCTCCGCGGCTTTGCCGAGCTGGGCATCGCCGACCCCGCTCCGTACCTGGCGAGTTGAGATCGTGTCGTACGCCGTCAAAGAGATCTACTTCACCCTGCAGGGCGAGGGCGCCCAAACCGGCCGAGCAGCCGTGTTCTGCCGATTTGCCGGGTGCAACCTGTGGACCGGCCGCGAACAGGACCGCGCCAGCGCCGTCTGCCAGTTCTGCGACACCGATTTCGTCGGCACCGATGGTCCGGGGGGCGGACGCTTCGGAACGCCGGCTGCGCTGGCCGCCGCCATTGCGGATCATTGGCCGGCCGGCGGTGGCCCTACGGCTCGGCCCTACGTCGTGTTTACCGGTGGCGAACCGCTGCTGCAACTGGATAGCCCGCTGATCGACGCGGTCCACGCGCTGGGCTTCGAGATCGCCATCGAAACCAACGGCACGCAGCAGGTCCCACCGGGCATCGATTGGGTCTGCGTCAGTCCCAAAGCGGCCAGCACCCTGGCCGTCACCGGCGGCGACGAACTCAAACTCGTCTTTCCCCAGGAAACCGCGCCGCCCGAGCGATTCGCCGGCCTCGCGTTCCGTCACTTTTTCCTGCAACCGATGGATGGCCCGGACCGGGAGGCCAACACGCAAGCCGCGATTGCCTATTGTCTGGCGCACCCCGCGTGGCGATTGTCCTTACAGACTCACAAGCTGACCGGACTCAGATAGCCACGTGTACTCCGATCGAATCCATCACGCCCTCGCCTTCGCGGCCAAACACCACCCGGAGCGGGTCTCCCGTTACGACGGGCAGTCGTGCCTGATTCGGGCCTCCAGTGTCGCCGTCATTCTCGCGCGTTACGGCGCCGATGAATCGACCATCGTCGCCGGCATCCTGAAGCATCTCGCCGACGCGGTTCCCATCACCCGTCTCCCATCGCTGGCCCGGGAAATCGACGCCAAATTCGGCGCGCCGGTGGCTTCGATGGTGGCGGCGGCCACGGAACCGCGGTTCGATGTGCTGGGACGGGAGCGGACCTGGAAGACCTGCCGTTTCGAGTACCTGGCGCAGATCGCCGAGGCCACCCCGCTGGCCGTCGACATCTGCGTCGCCGAGGAACTGCACCGAATCGGGGCGGCGCTGGTATCGATCCGACGGCTGGGTATCGAATATCTGGAAACGATCGGGCAGGACAGCATCGGCGGCCCCAATTCCGCCGAAACCGTCTGGTGGGTGGGCATCCTGGGCGACACCTTGGAACGCCACCAGACCTGGGACCGCCCTGCCATGATGGAGGCCTTCCGCGTCTCGGCGGACGAGCTCCGGCGGCGCCTCAGAGCAGGATAGCGCTCAGTGCGACGCCGCCTTGGCCGGGGCGTCGTGCGAAGCCATCACACCTTCGGCGACCGGCGGCTTGGTCCGGATGGCCTCCGCCTCACGTAAGGCCTTGAGATAGCCGCGCGCCAGACCGGTGTTGACCCGGACCGCGGCCTCACCCATGCCCTTGAATCGATAGGAATCCGTGATGGTCGGCAGGCGGTCGGCCGCACTCTGCTCGGCAACCGTCTGCCCGGCCGGAACATAGCGGTTGGGCGGAACGGTCACGCCGATGACCCGCGCGCCGGGTTCGATCACGACCCCGCTGCTGATCCGCGACTGGAAGACCATCGCCTGCATCCCAACGTAGACATTGTCGTCGAGCTGCGCCGGGCCGTGGACCAGTGACTGCGGAGCGAGCGAGACGCGTTTCCCGATGTAGACCGAGTATTCCCGGGCGCCGACTTTGAAGATCCGGCCCGGAATCGGCTTCCCGTCATCCACCGTCTCGAGCGCCTGCACCACGGCACCGTCCTGGATGTTGCTTCCCTCGCCGACGGCAATGGGCTGACCTGTCGCATCGCCCCGGATCGAGGCCAACGGACCGACGAAGACATCCTTGCCCAGCTGGACGAATCCGACCACGCTGGCCAGCGGATCGACGAAGGCAGCGGCATCGAGAGAGGGCGACATGGCGGCCGGCGTTACCGGGGTCACCGCGCCGGGGCGGCCGGCGACGAAACCGCGCGCCGACATCGTCCCTGCCAGAGCCACCCGCATGCTATCGACCGCGCGCCGCATCACGACCATGTCGTCGCCGGCCCTGCGCAGTTCCCGCCCCGACATCGCAATCACACCCACGAGAACCGCGCCACCGAAGGCCGCGGCTCCCGTAGCCAGCAGTTTCACAACGAACATCCCGAGCTCCTTGGCACAAAGCCTGCCGACCAGAATACGTCCAAGTATCGGCACCCGGGCCGGAAGGTTAAGCCCGGCAGGCATTTGCACCGTATTTCATCGCCGCGCACGCGCCCCTATAATTCGAGCCATGGACGGATCGATCTCCGCGATTTCCGAGCTTCCAAGCGCCTTCTCGATTGCCTGCCGCCAAGCCAGGTCAGACGGGGAGTTGCTGGAGCGGTGTCGGCGGATCCTTTCAGAGCGACTCGAATCCGACCGGATCTGGCTTTCCGTCACCAACGGAGGCGAAACCCAGTGGTTTGGCCCCGCTTCGGCGGAGTCGGATCGGGTTCAAGTGGCGCATTATGCGGCGGGTGACACGGCCATTGCGATTTCGACGGAAGCGGATCTGGTCGACCGGGTCCGGCCGCTCGCCTTCCAGGTCGGCTTCGGCCTGTCCGTCGTCCTCGACCTCCGCAGCGTGCTGGTCGAACGCCAACTGGCCCTGGACGACGCGGTGTTCCAGCTTCGGGCCCTCCGCCAGGTCGCGCGGCTCCTCTCCTCCGCCCATTCGACCGGCGAGAGCGAAACGCTGGTGCTCGACTTCATGGCCGAGGTTTTCTTTGCCTGGTGGGCATGCCTCTACCGACCGAGCGGCGCCGCGTTCATACCGATGTCGATCCGGTCGCTGGATCGGGACCGGGTGCCCGAAAGCATCGGCCGCGAAGAACTCGAAGCCGCGGTGCCGCTCGGCTCCGGCATTGCCGATCCGCGCGAGGTCGGTCTGGCGCAGCTGGTACCGACGGGCACCGAGATGCTGATTCCGCTCGACGCCGGCGGTGAACGGGTCGCGGTCCTGCTGCTGGGGCCCCGGCTCAACGGGCTGGCCTACGGCAAGGCCGAGCGAGACCTCGCCGCCACCCTGGCCTTTGCCGGCGCCATTGCGCTCAAGAATGCCGAGCTGGTCGAACGACTCCAGAGCGCCGCCACCACCGACCAGCTGACCGGCCTCTTCAATCGCCGCGCCCTGGCCGAGCGGCTCGAAGCCGAGATTTCGCGGAGCGTGCGCCACCAAATCCGAACCACGATCGCGATGATCGACCTGGATCGCTTCAAGGTCATCAACGACACGCTGGGCCACGCCGCCGGCGACCGGTACCTGGTCCTGATCAGCCAGTTGCTCCGCCGCCACATTCGTACCCTCGACGTCGTCGGGCGACTGGGCGGCGACGAGTTCCTGGTGATCCTCCCGATGACCAATCCGGCCGAAGCACAGGGATTCGTCGATCGGGTCATCAACGCGTTCGGCGACATGGTCACCGAGTATCCCGAGTTCGGGATTGGGTCACTCTCGATCGGGATTGCGGAAGCTCCTCGCGACGGACTCACGCCGGCCGCGGTGATGGCCGCCGCCGACGCCGCGCTGTACAAAGCCAAGAAACACGGCGGCCACGCCGTCGTCACCACCAGCGACGGGTGATCAGCCTCGAACCGGCATCCCTCTTCGCAGCAACCGAACGGCGGCTGGGCTCGCGCTACCGGTTGGAGCGACTGGTCGCCGCCTCGCTCGAGCGGGTGCTGTTCGTCGGGCGGGACACCCTGCTCAACCGGCGCGTCAGCATCCGGGTCAACTTTTCCGGCAACGATCAGTTACGCGTCTGGTTCCTCCGGGAGGCCGAAGCGCTCGGCCAGCTCGATCATCCCGCCATCCGGCACGCCTACGACGTCGGCGTGGTGGACGACATGGCCTTCCGGATCGGCAACTGGATCGAGGCCGAATCGCTCCAGATTGCGGTGACCCGGGGTCCCCGGCCGATTCCCCAAGTCCACGTCCTGGCCCGCGACCTGTTGCGCGGGATGGAGCACGCGCACGCCAACGGTATCATCCTCCGCCGCGTGGTACCGAGTTCGGTGCTGGTCAGCGCGACCGGACGCGCCACCATTACCGACGTCCGGTTCTGCAGCTACGTCTTGCCGTTCATTCCGCCGACCGAGCGTCCGTCCTCGCCGCACTTCATGGCTCCCGAAGTGCGCGACGGCTCGATGGGAGACGTGATGGCCGATGTCTACGCAGCCGGCGCGGTGATCTACTATGCGCTGACCGGGGTCGAGCCCGATGAGGACCCGACCCGGGTCGAACCGGCATCCAGCATCCGACATGCCAGTCCGCAGCTGCTCGACCGAATCCTGATGCGCGCCATGCAGCCGCAGCCCAATGCGCGGTTCCTGAGCGTGTCCGAAATGCTCGAGGATTTTGCGTCCGAAGCCGGCGCGTACACCACCGCCTCGACGCTGGATGCGACACCGCAAGCCGTCAGCGAAGCGCCGCGCGAATGGGAAAAGCGAATCAGGCGCGCCTTCGGCGACGACTACGAACTGCTCGGCGAAATCGGTTCGGGAGGATTCGGCCGAGTCTACCGGGTGCGCGATCTGCACCTGGAGCGCATCGTCGCCCTCAAGCTGCTGCATCCGTCGCTGACCCAGGACCCCGCGGGTCTGGAACGCTTCCGTCAGGAAGCGCAGCTGGCGGCCCGGGTCAACCACCCGAATATCGTCAACATCTATGAAATCGGGGGCCGGTCGGGGCTGCTCTGGTACACCATGGAACTGATCGACGGGCCCAACCTGGCGCAGCTGGTGGAACGCGAAGGGCCGCTCGACCCCGACCGGGTCGTGGCCCTGTTGCGGGAAGCGCTCGGTGCGCTCGCCCACGCGCATGCCAGCGGCCTGGTCCATCGCGACATCAAGCCCGAGAACCTGCTGATCGATCGGACCGGCCGGCTGCGGATCACGGACTTCGGCCTGGCCGTGGCACTGCTCGGTCAGGGACGGTTCGGCGGCGCGTCGAGCCGGAGCGGGACGCCCCAGTTCGCGAGCCCCGAGCAGCTACTCGGCGACCAGATCGATCACCGATCGGATTTGTACAGCCTGGCCGCGGTCGGATACTTCGCCCTGCTCGGCTACCCGCCTTTCTCCGGCAACCGGCCCGAGGTGGTGCTGGCCAAGCAAACCATGAACCGGCTCCCCGATCTCGAGACTGAGCAGCCCGATGTCGGCTCGGGCCTGGCCGGCGTACTGCGGCTGGCCATCCAGGCCGACAAGAACGCCCGATACCAGTCGGCAGCGGAGTTCCTGCACGCCCTGAATCGCGCCGCGCGCCGCGACCAGCGGGCACGGTCGAAGTTCTGGTGGCAGAAGGGCCTGGCCCGGCTCTACGAGCCGTATCGGCCCAAGTCTTGACACCCTCGGCGCCCGGGGCCAACATTGTGACCGGCTTCGATGAAGCCGTCGTCCACCCTGCCAATCAATTGTCGTTCAACGCCGACCGCTGACAGCCGTCAGCAGGTTGCTGCGCGGTCTGCGTGAAGTTTCCCGGCGCGAGATGGGCTCGCGCCTGGTGGAATAGCCGGGACGAACTCGTATCGCACCGGCTGCAGGAATCATCAAATGAGGGAGTTTGGCGTAATGGCACGTATTACCGGCACCGTGAAGTGGTTCAACGATGCGAAGGGGTTCGGCTTCATCACCCCCGAAAACGGCGAAAAGGATTGCTTCGTTCACCACTCGGCGATCAAGGCAGACGGATTCCGCAGTCTCGCCGAGGGCGAGCGGGTGGAGTTCGACATGGTATCCGGGGCCAAGGGGCCGGCCGCGGAGAACGTGACCAAGGTCAGGTAAGCACGCCGGCTCTCGGACGACGAAGGGGCCGCTCCCGGTTGGAGCGGCCCCTTTGCGTTTTCCTGACAGCGGTCTCGTGTCGCCCGTTGCGCCCTACTTGTGGCGATAGATGACGCGGCCGCGGGTCAAGTCATACGGTGAAAGCACCACGCTGACCCGGTCGCCCTCGAGGACCCGGATCTTGAACTTGCTCATTTTCCCGGCGGCGTATGCGAGGATCGTGTGGCCGTTCTCGAGCAGCACACGGTAGTTGCGGTCGGGGAGCACCTCCTGCACCACCCCTTCCATTTCAATGCCTTCTTCCTTCGCCATCCGAGATGCCTGGTCCTTTCGACGGTGAGTCCAATCCAGCCTAGACTGATAAATGTGCCCTGGCGGGGGCCTGAGGGCAACCGTAAGGCCCGCCAGGAGCCCCAAAACCCATTTCGTGCCCCCCACCCGCGGCAGACACGCGACTACCCGATGACCGCCCGCTGGCGCTCGATTTCGGACTCGACTTCGCCGACCAGGGTCTCCATAGACTCACGGTCGAAGATGAGCCTGGCCCCCGCCTCCCGATAGAGCTCGGGCAACGAGGCCGTGGCGCCGCGCGAGAGGAAGCGACGATACGCATCCAGCGCCTCGGCCGGGGCGCGCCGGTGGTTCTGCCAGACCTGAATGGCGCCCAACTGGGCAATCCCGTATTCGATGTAGTAGAACGGATACAGGAAGATGTGCAGCTGGCGATACCACCGGGCCACTCGCTCGACGCCCAGGTCGCTCCAATCGACCGTGGGCTCGAAACGCGAGCGGATCGCCAGCCACTCGGCATCGCGCGCCCGGGCGTCGGCCCCGCGGGGATCGGAATAGACCCAAGCCTGGAAGGCGTCCACCGCCGCGACGTGGCACAAGGTCACCAGCACATCCTCGAGATGTTCGATCCGGGCCACCGCGGCATCGCGCTCGGAGAGGAACGCGCCCTGCGCATCGAGCAGCGGCGCCGCCAGCAGTTCCATCGACATCGACGCCAGCTCGGCCGATTCGGCGGTCGGGTGGCGCTGCCAGATCAGCGGCTGCCGATGCGCAGCAAACGCATGAAAGGCATGCCCCGCTTCGTGCAGCAGTGTCTGCACATCCTCCATGACCCCCGACGCGTTCATGAAAACGAACGGACGGCCGCGGAAATGGAGCGTATCGCAATAGCCGCCGGGCGCCTTGTTCTTCCGGCTCTCGAGATCGAGCAGGCGCTCGTCGACCATGATCCGGAACTGGCCCGCCAGGTCATCGTCGAGCTGCTCGAACAGACGGTTCGTCTTTCCCGTCAGCTCCGCAACGTCGGCAAACGGCCGGAGCGGCTGGTCTCGGTAGATCGGCGCCATCAGGTCCCACGGCCGGAGCGACGACACACCCAGCCGCCGGCGGCGCTCCTGGTAGATCCTGGCCACGGCCGGGACGGCCACCGCCTCGACGGCGGCATGAAAACGCCGGCAATCGTCCGGCCCGTAGTCGAAGCGGCATTTGGCGGCGAAGGTGTACTGCTGGAAATCCGCAAAGCCCGCGTTGCGAGCCACCTGCTGCCGGAGACGCAGCTGCCGATCGAACAACTCGGCCAGCTGATCTCGCGCCGCCATATAGGGGCCTACGATGGCCCGGAAGGCGCGCTCCCGGACCGTCCGATCGGCGGACTGCAGGAAGGGCGTCAGCTGCGGCAGCGGCTTCTTATCGCCGTCCCACTCGGCCAGCATGCCGCCGGTCAGCCGCTGATAGGCGGTGGCCGCCTCTTCGAGCTCGGCGATCAGCGGAACGTTGGCCTCACGGAAAATCTCGATGGCCCGGCGGAAGCGCGCCGTCATCTGCTCGATCCCCGGCCGGTCATAGCCAAGCCGGGCAAACTTCTCGGCCAGCTTGACGCTCTTTTCTTCGACCTTGGGCGCGATCTCGACGACGAAGCGGCGGTGGGTCGCCTCCTTCTCCGCGTCTGCCGTATCGCAGGTATAGGCGATCATCGCGCTCGAGATGGCCTCGGTCACGATCTCTTCCAGGCGGGACCACTCGGCCAGCCAGGCTTCGACGTTGTCGCGATCGATCGGGCGCGCGAGCAGCGCATCGAAGCTCGGCTCGAGGTCGGCCCAGGTGGAGTCACGGATGGCGTCCGGCGAAGTCACATTCATCGGGCAAAGTTAGCCGTTTTGGTCCGTTGGGGGAGCAGCGGGCCGCTCGGGAAGTTGAAACGCCAGCAGGCCGACCAGGGCGACGACCCCGGCGGCCACGTAGAACGGGGTCCCTGATCCGAACCGCTGAAACAGGAACGTCGCCGCGAGGGGCGCCACGACCCGGGAAGCTCCGGCAAACGCCTGGGCAACCCCCATCGTCATGCCCAGCGAGGCCGGGTCGGAGTACTTGGTCATCAAGGCCGTGGTCGACGGGAACAACAGCGCCGTACCGATCGGCATCAACATCATCACCACCGGCAGAATCAGCAGTGACGGCACCAGCGGGTAGACCACCAGCCCCACCACCAGCGTCATGGTCCCGATGCGGATCGCTCCCGTTTCTCCCAACCGCCGCACGGCGGGACCGAGCACGATGGCGCGCATCCCGAAATTGAGGAGGCCGAGATAGGTGAAGAACGGTCCGATCTTGTCGGCGGTAATCGCGAACCGATCGTGGAGGTAGAGTGCAAAGACCGAGGTCATCGCCGAAAAGCCGAGCATGGCCGCGCCGTAGATCCAGACCAGGCGCGAGACCGTCTCGCGGGGCTGCCGCACGACGGTGGCGAATGCGGCGCGAATCGAGCGGCGGGGTTTGGTCGCATCGCCGGCATCGGGAACCCGCGACTCGGGCAGCCATTTCCACGTGAACACGAAATTGAGCAGGCAGAGACCGGCCGCGAACAGGCCCGGCACCTCGGTCCCGAACTTGACTGCCCACGACCCGATCAGCGGACCAACCGAAACGCCCAGCCCGGTCGCTGCGGAGATCCAGCCCAATGCCTGGGCTCGGCGCTCCGGACGGATGGCATCGCCGACGTAGGCATGCAATACTGCCGTGGTGCCCCCGCCCGCGCCCTGCACCAGCCGCGACAGCAGCAGGACCCAGATACTGGTGGCGTAGCCGAACACCAGGTACGCAATACCCGATGCCGCCAGCCCGGCCAGGACCGCCGGCCGGCGGCCGTGACGATCCGAGATCCGGCCCCAGAGCGGCGCCGACGCCAGCTGGGCCAGCGAAAAGGACGCCATGATCCAGCCGATGGTAAACGGCGAGGCGTCGAGTTCGATGGCATAGAACGGTAAGAGCGGAAAGATGATGGCGAACCCGATCATGTCGATCATAGCGGTCGCAATCAACACCGAGATTTTTTTGAATTCGGGATCGCGAAACGGACCGATCCGCCATCGGTTGGGAGGCTCGCTCACCCGGTTTGATTCCCTTCTCCCGCGGCGTAGAACACCGCAGCGCTCACCAGCATCAGCAGGACACCGTAGGCCGCGGCCACACCGACATCCGACTGCCGCAAGCTGGACAGGATCTCGAGGGAGATGGGTCGGGTATCGTAGGTATAGAGCAGAATCGAGGTCACGAAATCACCGAACGCCGTGACGAACCCCAAGGTCGCGGCGGCTACGATGGCGGGTTTGAGCAGCGGCATGGTCACGCGCCGCGCGGTGCGCCAGGTGCCGGCGCCGAGCGTGGCGGCCACTTCGTCGAGGCTGGGATCCAACTGCCGGTATCCCGCCAGCAGCGCCCGACCGCTGACGGGCAGATTCCTCACCAGGTACGCAAGCGGGAGAATGATCGATGTCCCCACCAGCAGGAACCGACCAGCCCAGGGCGCATTGACGCTGAATGCGGTGGCGAGGGCAATGGCAAAGACGGTCCCCGGCACGGCCCAGGGCAGCGCCATGACCGTTTCGAGAAAGCGCGCCGTCCTGACGCGAGCCCGCACGGTGAGCCAACTGATGAGCAGGGCCAGGGCGACGGCGCCGACGGTCGCCGCCACCGCCATCCAGGTGCTGTTGAGGATCGGGCCGAGGCGAACCGGATCCCGCACCAGGGTCAGGTAGTTGCCGGGCGCGAGCACCGGTGGAAAGGCCTGCGAGGTCCAGGTACCCCGCGGCACGAACGAGACGAGCAGGAGCGCCAGGTGCGGAAGGATCAGCACCAGCGCCGCGCCCCAGGCCGCCACCGGCAACGCCACCCGCCCCAACCTGCCGGCGAGCGGCCGGGGCCGAGGCGGCGTTCCCTTGCTGCCGCCGCGCCCGGCAGGCGCCCGGTCGGCTCGGCGCACCAGCCAGAGTCCGGCCAGGGCGAGTAGAGTCAGCGAAAGCGTCTCGACCATGGCCAGGCGATCGTCGCCGTTCAGCTTGGTGGCCATGATCTGGGTGGTCATGACACGAAACCGGCCGCCGAAGAGATACGGCGCGCTGAACGAGGCCAGCGACGTCATCAGCACCAGTAACGAGGCTCCGGCCAGGTGTGTACGAAGTAAAGGGAGCGTGACCCGCCGGAAAGTGCGCCACGGCCCAGCGCCGAGCGAGGCCGCGGCTTCATAGACCGAGCCATCGATACCGGTCAGCCCAGCCCGGACGAAAAGGTAGAAGTACACGTACATCGTGGAGACGTGCACCAGCAGGACGGCCGTGGCTCCTTCGAGTCGCCATGGCGGCGTCTCGAGGCGAAGCACCGCCTGCACCAGATGGGAAATGAAACCGCTTTCGCCGTACAGAAAGAGAAAGGCGAGCACGCCGACGAGCGGCGGGAGGACCGCCGGCAGCGACAGCAAGGTGCCGACCAACCGGCGACCGGGAAACGCGACCCGGGTCACCAGCACGGCAAGCGGTACGCCCACCAGCGCCGATCCGACCACCGATGCGACGGACAGCAGCATCGAATTGGCCAGCACGCGCCATTCGATCCGGCTGGCCAGGAAGCGGGACACCGCTTCGAAGGTGGCGCCCTCCGGACTGGAGACCGCCTCGATCGCGACAAAGGCGAGCGGCAGCAGGACGAGCCATGCCAGCAGGACGGCAACGCCAACGCCCACCGTCTCGAGGCCGGACCGGTTCATCCTTGGGCAGCCCCGGGATAGAGATACAACCCCTTACCGGTGGGTTCCAGACCGACCTGATCGCCGATCTTGGCCTCGTCGGGGCCTCCTTCAACCTCGAGTTCGAGGCCCGAACCATCCAGCCCGACCCGGAACAGCGCGGTGTTGCCCAGGTACCGGCGCGCCACGATCCGGCCGGACCAGCGCTCCGCACCAACCGCTGCTAATCGGAAGGCTTCGGGCCGGACGGCAATCCGGACGGCGCCCGCCATCGACGGCGAAACCGGAATCGGCGTCCGCTGCCCGGCAACCGTGAGCAGGCCGCGTTGGCCCTCGACGGCGACATGTCCGTCCGCCAGCGTGGCTCGGCCGATGAACCCGGCCACGAACGGAGTGACCGGCGCGCGATAGAGTTGCTCGGGTGTGCCGAGTTGTTCGAGGCGGCCGCCGTTGAGCACGGCAATCCGGTCGGCCAGATCGAAGGCCTCCTCCTGCTCGTGCGTGACCAGGACGGTGGTGATTCCGATCCGCTGGATCAGCTCGCGCAGTTCACGGCGGGTCCGTTCGCGGAGCGAGGGATCGAGGTTGGACAGCGGCTCATCCAGGAGGAGTACCGGCGGCTCCGGAGCAAGCGCCCGCGCCACCGCGACACGCTGCTGCTGACCGCCCGAGAGCGAGGCAATGGACCGGGCTCCAAATCCGGCCAGGTCGACCGCCCCCAGGACACGCTCGACCCGGTCGGCCAGCGCCGCCGCATCGAGCTTGAGACCCTCCAGACCGAACCCCACGTTCTGCGCGACCGTCAGGTGCGGAAAGAGGGCGTAGTGCTGAAACACCATGCCGAACCGACGGGCCACCGGCGCCAGCGCGGTGACATCCGTACCGTCCACCACGATCTTTCCGGCGTCCGGCTGCTCGAACCCGGCCAGCAATCGCAACGTGGTGGTCTTACCCGATCCGCTCGGGCCCAACAGCGCGAGGATCTCGCCCCGCGCGAGCGAGATCGACACATCACGGACACCGGCCCCACCGTCGAACCGTTTGCCCAGCCCGTCGAGAATCAGATAGTCAGATTGGTTCATCGGCTTCCCGTTCCACGGATATGCTGGTCCCAGTACCGCATCCAGCCGGCGCCGTCGCGCACCAGGAGCGGCCAGTCCATCGGCGCGGTGACCATCGACGCCTCGACATCGGCAACCCACGGCGGCACCGAATCGACCGGAAGGTCCGATCGTGACGGGAGCCGGAAGACCTCACGCGCAGCAAGCAGCTGTCCTTCGACCGAGCCGACGAAATCGATGAACCGCTTGGCCGCCTCGGGCTGCCGGCTCCCCTTGACCAGCGCAATCGGATCGTCGATCACGACGGTACCACTCCGCGGAAAGACGTAGTCGATCGGCACGCCCGCTGCGCGATCGATCAGGACATCCGGCAGGTCCCAGAGAGTAATCAGGCCCTCCTGCCGAGCCAGCCGCTCCATCAGGATGGCCGGATTGAGCGCGTACGCTTTGGTCTGGCCATCCAGCCGCCGGAGCCAGGCCATTCCGGCGGCCGTGTCGCCCGTCGCCTGGATGCTGCGCACCACGATGAGACCCCAGATGGCCCGCATCGTTCCGCTGGCCATCGGGTCCCGGATCAGGACCTTGTCCCGCCACTCGGGTGCAAGGACCTCGTCCCAGTCCTTGGGCGCCTGCTCCCGGGTGACCACTTCCGAATTGAAGGCGATGACGGCCGGGGTGCGATAGGCAGGCCAGTACAGGTCGTCGGGGCCGATCCCGTTCGGCCCCACGGCGTCGGCCCATGCCGGCCGGTAGGGCGACAGCAGCTGCTCGCCAACCGCGCGATCGAAGATACTGCTCGGTCCGCCGAACCAGACATCCGCCTGGGGATTGGCTCGCTCCGACCGGATCCGGTCGAGGATTTCCTGACTCCCCATATCGAGCCAACGAATGTCGATCTCGGGATGTTTCGCTTCGAAGGCCCGCTCCAGCAGATCGAGCTGTTCCCGCCCATGCGGAGAATACAGCAGGACAGGAATCCGGCCGTCGCTGCATCCGACTCCCAGCGCGGCCAGCACGACAAGCATCAGGCTACGGATGCGTCGGCGCACGGCCCGTCTCCATCAGATTGAGGAAGAGGCGCAGCGCCCCCGGCACACCGGCCGCGAGCTGCCGGAAGAACGCCAGACCGGTGTACCAATAGGTCCCTTCGCCGTAGCGGGCGCGGAGCAAAGCGCCCCGAAGCGGTGGCCCGCCCTGATCGTTCATTTCGAGCAACGGTTGCCAGGCATCGGACCAGGTGTGCGGGAAATAGAGGCCACGCTCCTGGACCCACCCGTCCCAGTCGGCCGCCTCGATCCGATTGGGCGAGGCAAAGATCGGGTCGTCGGGTTGGAGCAACCGCACCGGCGCCGTCTCGTCGGTGACGCGGTCATGCTGCCGAGCAACCGTGAGCGGAAAGGGCGCCAGTTGCCCCCCGAAGTAGGCCTGCTGCTGATACTGCACCAGCAGCTGTCCGCCGCGCCGAACGTATTCGAGCAGCCGGCCGTTCGACTCGACCAGCGCCGGCATGATCTCGTAGGCTCGGCTGCCGATAACGATGGTCTGGAAACGGCTCAGGTCGCCTCGCTCGAGCGCTACGGCGTCGAGCAGTTCGACGTCGAGTCCTACCGCAGCAAGCGCTTCCGGCACCTGGTCGGCCGCACCGCGCACGTACCCGATGCGCCGAGCCACTGTCGGGAGCTCGACCGAGGCGGCTCGGACCAGGACGGTGCTCGGGATCAGATAGCTGCGCTCATGAATGTGGGGATAGGCCACCTGGACCCGCCCCGCCTGATAGCGCCGGCCCGCCTGGTCCGTAGCCCATGCCACGATAGCCACGTCAGCGCGCCCCTGGTCGCGCGGTGCAGCAACCGAGAAGGTGACCGTTTCCCGCTGATCGGGGCGCGTCAGCCGGAAACGAACCGGCCGGTCGGTGGTCCAGCCCGGCGGTACGTCCAGGCCGACCTCACCCACGGTCGAGTCGCGCCCGCCATGGCGGAGCGTCACGACGATTTGCTGCGGTGTCCCGCCGGGCAACGGCCAGACTTTGACCTGCGGCGCCACCCGGAGATCCACGCGCGGCACCACGGCCAGCGGCATCCGCAGCTCGCCGAGCGTTCGGTTGCGCACCCGCGTCGTGACCTCCCGGGCGAGCCCGACTCCCCGTCCGGACCACCGGAGGTCGAACCGGCCGGTTACCAGGGGGGCGTCGAACGGGGCGCCCCATTGTCCGGAAGGCCCATCCCAGACATAGAGTCCCGGCCCCCGCGGACGCCGCAGGAAGTAGGGAGCGGTGGGCTGAGCCTGATCGGAGATCGTGACCTCGACGGTGCACTGCGCCAGCTGCCCCGGCGCAACCTGCTGCTCGGTTGCCAGGCAGGGCGCCTCGCCGGTCCATCCCTCCGGCAGCGCGAGGACCAGTCGTCCGGAAACGGGCGCGGACCCGGTATTCCAGACCGAGAGCGTGACCGGGAAGCTCTGCCCGGCTACCAGACTCGCCCGGTCGGTCGTGGCGTCGACCACCACGCCCGCGCGTCCGGCGGCCGCTTCGGCCGCGAACCGATCGAGGTCACGCGCCTCGGGCGATCCCGGCTTGGGCGCCGTGGTGTCGACCCCGGCAAAGAGCGCGGCTCCGGCTCCGGTTCGATCGGCCAGGAGCGCCAGGCGAATCGGGCTCGGACCGAGCGGCTGCAAGACACCCATGTCCTGCGACCGATGCAGGCTCCGGCTCCGCATCGCGATCTGACGATAGGATTGTCCGATGTCCGGATCGAGCCGGCCTCCCTCGAGCACCAGACTCGTCCCGGTGGTATCGAACCAGGCCGCGCGATACAGTTTGAGCGGCTGCCAGGGCGCCAGGCCCTCGTCGCGCGCCAGCTCCGGAAAGCGGGCCGGATCGCCGGCCACGCGAAACGCCTCCGCCGCGACCCACCCCGCCGCCTGGTGATGCCCGTGACCATCTCGCGGGGTGCCGGAAAAAACCGAGACGAGGAGTTGCGGCCGGAAGCGGCGGATGATGCGGACGGCGTCTTTGAGGAGCGAATCGGCCGGCCAGAAGCGCAGGGCTTCGTCGATCGATTTGGAAAAGCCGTAATCGAATGCCCGGGTAAAGAATTGCTGCGCCCCGTCGAGCCGGCGCGCCGCCAGCAGTTCCTCGGTCCGGATCAGGCCGAGGGCCTCCCCCAGTTCCGAACCGATGAGATTCTGTCCCCCTTCGCCGCGGGTCAGCGACAGGTAACCCGTGACCGCGCCCTCCCGTCGCACCAGGTAGGTGAGCAGCTCGGTGTCTTCGTCATCCGGATGCGCAGCAATCATCAGCACCCGTTTGGTGTGCCCCAGCATGCGCTCCGCCTGTGCCAGCGCGGCGGCCCCGCCCGTCGATGCCCCCGTGACCTCCTGCCCTGCCCCGCCCGCCACTCCGAACGCGCACAGCACGGCTACCAGCGCCGCGAGTCGTATCATTCGCCGACCTGGATATCCGGCGCCCGGTGTTGGCGTACCTGGTGCTGGCGTACTTCGTAGGCGCCGCGGCGGCCGACGACGAACGCCGCCACGAACGCCAGCAGCGCCGCCACCAGCACCGCCTCGGCGCCAGGACCGTCCAGGTCGTGCAGAATCAGCAGCATGCCGATCGAGACCAGGATCGTTCCCGCGGCGCGCAGGATCTCGTCGAGATTCTGCCAGGCCGTTCGGCGCCCCCAATAGGCGGCGGCGCCCAGACCGATACAGCCGGTGAAGAGAATTCCATACCAAATCACGATCCACCAGCGATGCCCTATGATCATGAAGTCGGCGCTATCGGTGAGGAGTTGGCCTGCAACCACGCGAATGTGAAGATGCCGGTCGAGTGCCCGTCGCTCCAGTGCACCCGGAGCCCGTACGTCCCGACGAGGGTCAGGTGGATCGGCCGGACATCAGCAGGAATCGACGCGGGATCCAACAGGGGACGACTGGTCATCTCATCGACGCACTCGGCGCAGGGGCAGGCGAGCCGCAGCGCGCGCGACGCGAACATGCTCCGGGTGCCGTGCCGATCCCAATCGAAGAGAATCGCATCGTCACGTCTGGTTATCGAGATTGGTGTCTGGCCACGCAATTTCGGCGTTCCTTCCCCCGAGCCGTTATTTTATACTCTCACTGGCACTCAATATATCCGACGAAATTTGACGGGTTTCTACGATGACAGCTTCGCTTCCCAATCCCTTCGGCACTCGTTCCAGCCTCGATCTCGGTGACGGTCGTCAGGCGACCATCTTCCGGCTGGGCGAGCTCGCGCGCCAGGGACTGATCGACCTCGACCGCATCCCCTTCTCGATCCGGATCCTGATCGAGAACGCCTTGCGACATGCGGGCCGGGGTATCGTCACGGAAGATCACGTCCTTCAGATTGGGAAATGGACCGGCCAGCCGGCCGCGGGCAAAGAGATTCCCTTCATGCCGGCCCGGGTGGTCCTCCAGGACTTCACCGGTGTGCCCTGCGTCGTCGACCTGGCCGCGATGCGTGATGCGATGGCCACGATGGGCGGCGATCCCAACCGGATCAACCCGGTGGTGCCCTGCGACCTGGTGATCGACCATTCGGTCCAGGTCGATCACTACGGCACGGCGCTGGCCTTCCGCCAGAACGTGGCGCTGGAATTTGAACGGAACAAAGAGCGCTATCAACTCCTCAAGTTCGCGCAGCAGGCTTTCGAGAACTTCCGGGTCGTCCCGCCGGGCACCGGCATCGTCCACCAAGTCAACCTCGAGTACCTCGCCCCGCTGGTGCAGGTCCGCGAGCAGTACGGCGCCCTGACGGCTTACCCGGACAGCCTGGTCGGCACCGACTCGCACACCACGATGATCAACGGCCTGGGCGTGATGGGCTGGGGAGTCGGCGGGATCGAGGCCGAGGCTGTAATGCTGGGCCAGCCGTACTTCATGCTGATCCCGGAAGTGGTTGGGATGAAGCTGGTCGGCGAGCTCCCGGTCGGCACCACGGCGACCGACCTGGTCCTCAACGTCACCAACATCCTGCGCAGCCAGGGCGTGGTCGACAAATTCGTCGAGTTCTACGGCCCCGGCCTGTCGAATCTGGGCCTGGCCGACCGCGCGACGATTGCCAACATGGCCCCCGAATACGGGGCCACGATGGGCTTCTTCCCGGTCGACGACGAGACGATCGAGTACCTCCGCCGCACCGGCCGCCCGGCCGACGTCGTGACGGCGGCGGAGCGGTATTGCAAGGAAAACGGCTTCTTCCGGACCGACGGGACCCCGGACCCGACCTTCACCTCCACGCTGACGCTCGACCTCTCGACCATCGTGCCGAGCGTGGCGGGCCCCCGGCGGCCGCAGGACTTGGTCAAGCTGACGGATGTCCGCCGCAACTTTGCGGTCAGCCTGCCGAACCTGATGCCGGCCGCGGTGGCGCCGGACCGGAAGGAAGCCGCGACCAGCAACTCCGCTCGCTGGGAAGGCGAAGGGGGCGCGCTCGCCACGCTCGAGGCGCCGCCCGAAGTGGACTGCGAACTCGACGGCCAGAGCTTCAAGCTCCGCGACGGCTCCATCGTGATCGCCGCAATTACCAGCTGCACCAACACCTCGAACCCGTCGGTCATGGTCGGAGCCGGCCTGCTCGCCAAGAAGGCGGTCGAGCGCGGCCTGACGACCAAGCCGTGGGTCAAGAGCAGCATGGCGCCCGGGTCGCGCGTCGTCACGGACTACCTCGACAACGCCGGCCTGACGACCTATCTCGACCAGCTGGGCTTCAACACCGTGGGCTACGGCTGCACCACCTGTATCGGCAACAGCGGCCCCCTGCCGAGTTCGATCGAAGACACCATCGCCAAGCACAACCTGGTCTGCGCCGCGGTGCTCTCGGGCAACCGGAACTTCGAGGCCCGGATCCATCCGCTGGTGCGCGCCAACTATCTGGCCTCGCCGGTCCTGGTGGTCGCGTACGCGCTAGTCGGCCGGGTCGACTTCGACCTGGCGACCGAACCGCTGGGCACGGACCGGCACGGCAAGGCCGTCTACCTCGCCGACATCTGGCCCAGCAGCGATGAGATCCGCCGCGTCATGTCGGCGGCGCTCAACCCGGAGATCTTCGAGAAGAGCTACGGATCGGTCTTCGATGGCGACGTCGAATGGCAGAACCTCCCCGTGCCCGGCGGCAGCCGTTTTGCCTGGGATACGGAGTCGACCTATGTGCAGAACCCGCCGTTCTTCCAGGACCTGGCTCCCACGCCCGGAACCTACCAGGACGTGATCGGCGCCCGCGTGCTCGCTGCGCTGGGCGACTCGGTGACCACCGACCACATTTCGCCGGCCGGCTCGATTCCGAAGAACGGTCCGGCCGCCCGCTTCCTGCTCGAGCGGGGCGTCGATCCCAAAGACTGGAATACCTTCGGGGCGCGTCGAGGGAACCACGAAGTCATGATGCGTGGCACGTTCGGCAACGTCCGGATCAAGAATGCGCTGGTGCCGGGCCGTGAGGGCAACTGGACCCTCGACTTCGGAACCGGCGAGGTCGTCTCGATCTACGATGCCGCGATGCGGTACATCGAGCGCGGCACGCCGCTGGTCGTGCTCGCCGGCAAGGAATACGGCACCGGATCGAGCCGCGACTGGGCCGCCAAGGGCACCACGCTGCTCGGCGTCAAAGCCGTGATTGCCGAAAGCTACGAACGGATCCATCGCAGCAACCTGGTGGGCATGGGCGTGCTACCGCTGGCGTACGTCCCCGGCGAGAACCGGGAATCGCTGGGACTCACCGGCCGGGAAACCTTCGACATCACCGGCGTCGCCAACGGGCTGACCCCGGGTGGACGAGTGCGGGTTACCGCGACGGCCGAAGACGGATCCGCCAAGACGTTCGAGGCGGTGGTGCGGCTCAATTCGAATGTCGAGCTCGACTACTATCGTCACGGCGGGATCCTGCCGCGCGTGCTGCGGATGTTCCTGTCGAAGTAATCGCGACCGGCAGCCCGGGTAAACGAAACGCGGGGGAGGCTTTCGGCCTCCCCCGCGTCTTTCGTTCAGTGGTTCGGTTTCGTGCGGATCAGGCGACGAGATCCTTCAGGCGATCGCCCGTTTCTCCCTCACGCAGGCGCTGGAGCGCCCGGTCCCGGAGCTGACGGATCCGCTCGCGCGTGACACCCATCATCCGACCGATCTCTTCGAGGGTCCGGCTATTGCCGTCCTCGAGCCCGAAATAGAGACGGAGCACCTTGGCATCGCGCGGCGGCAGCGTGGCCAGCGCCGCTTCGATGTCGTTGGTCTGGCTGTTGGCCAGGGTCGAACTGTCCGTGCCCTCTTGATCGGTGGCGGCGAACCGTTCCATCCGCTCGTTGCCGTCGCCATCCCGGGTGGGATGATCGAGACGCACGGCCTCGGAGTTGAGCGCGCTCAGGCTCCGCACCGCTTCCGGCGTCAAGCCGGTGGCCCGCGCCAGTTCCTCGGTCGTCGGCATCCGCCCCATCCGCTCCTTGAGGAGCGTCGTGGTGCGACCGAGCCGTGACAGATCCGCCGTCCGGTTGAGCGGTACCCGCACCGGCCGACCATGACGGGCAATTGCCGCCTGGACCGCCTGACGGATCCACCACACCGCGTACGAGATGAACTTGACGCCGCGATCCGGATCGAACTTCCGGGCCGCCGTCATGAGCCCCAGGTTGCCCTCGCCGATCAAGTCGACCAGCGGCACCCCGCGGTTCTGGAACTTCTTGGCCACCGAGACTACGAACCGCACGTTATGACGAGCCAGCTTCTCCTGCGCTGCGATATTTCCCCGGAACGCTTTGCGAGCGAGGTCCATTTCCTCGTCTCGACTGAGCAGCGGAACTCGGGAAATTTCATCCAGGTACAGGTCGAGGCTCTCACGGCCCTCGTCCACCGCACGGGCGATCTGGGCCGGCCTTGCCGCCCTGCGCTTCGCACGAGGAAGAGTCACATGTCCTCCACTCATTTGAAATGTTCCGCCGACCCGTCGAAACCCCGAATAGTTCCCCGCCGTCGGCACGCCAATATACAATCTAACCTCAAAAAAATCAACAACTTAGCACCCAAAAAGCGCGGAATGTCCGTAAACCGGCCTGGGATAATGGGTTGCAACACCCATGTATCAACTCCCAGAGGCGCTGTCCGCCCAAACGGAGTATGCCGTACCACGCCGTCCGGCACTCCTCAACCAACGTGAGGGGAGACGTTTGGCCGCGGAGGATCCGCACCGAACGTCTCCCGATCTGTCAGATTTTCAAACAGCTTTGAGTTCCGTGATGAGTTTCTGGAGCGAGGCTTTGGCGTCCCCGAAGAGCATCGCGGTCTTGGGATCGAAGAAGAGCTCGTTCTCGATCCCGGCAAACCCGGTGCCCGTCCCGCGCTTGAGGACGATGACCGACTTGGCCTGATCGGCATTGAGGATCGGCATCCCGTAGATCGGACTGGAGGGGTCGCTCCGGGCGGCCGGATTCACGACGTCGTTGGCGCCGATGACCAGGCAGACATCGGTCCGGGCAAACTCGCCGTTGATATCCTCCATGTCGAACAGCTTTTCGTAGGCGATGTTCGCCTCGGCCATCAGGACATTGAGGTGCCCCGGCATCCGGCCGGCCACGGGGTGAATGGCGTATTTGACCTCCCCGCCCCGCTTCTCGATCAGCTCCGCCACCTCGCGGATCAGATGCTGCGCCTGTGCCACCGCCAGGCCGTAGCCCGGTACCACGATGACCTGCTTGGCGTACGCCAGCTGGATCGCCGCGTCCTCGACGTTGACCTGGCGCATCGTGAGCCCTTCGGCTGATTTCTTGGCCGCGGCCGACGCGCCCCCGAAGGCGCCGAAGAGGACGTTGGTGAACGAGCGGTTCATCGCCTTGCACATCAGGATCGACAGCAGGAAGCCCGAGGCGCCGTCGAGCGCGCCCACGACGATGAGCAGGTTGTTCCCCAGCGCAAAGCCCATCGCCGACGCCGAGAGGCCGGCATAGGCGTTGAGCAGCGAGATCACGACCGGCATGTCGGCCCCGCCGATCGGCAGCACCATCAGGACGCCGAGCACCGCCGCGATGCCCAGCATCAGGAGGAAGAGCTCCGGCTGCCCGGGCACCACCAGCTGGTAGATCAGCAGCCCGATGGTGACCGCAAACAGGGACAGATTGATGAAGTTCTGGCCCGGATAGGTGAGCGGCTTCCCGGTGATGATTTCCTGCAGCTTGCCGAAGGCCATGAAGCTGCCCGTCACCGTCAGCGCGCCGAGAATGACCTCGAAACTCAGCGCCACCATGACCGGCGCCGAAGGCCGCGCATCGAGCGCCAGATACTCCGTCAGGCCGACGATGGTGGCCGCAATGGCGCCGAACATGTGCGAAATGGCGACGAACTGCGGCATCGCCGTCATCGGAATGTTGATGCCCAGCGGGAGTCCGATGATGACGCCGACCAACGAACCGGCAATCAGGCCGGCGATGATGAAGTCGAACCGGACGATGTCGTGATGCAGCAGCGTCCCCACCACCGCGAGCAGCATCGCGATCGAGGCCTGGTGCATGCCTCGCCGCGCCGTGGTGGGACTGCTCAAGCCGCGCAGGCCCAGGATGAACAGGATCGACGAGGTCAGGTAGAAGGCCTGGATCAAACCTTCGCGCACACCCGGCGCGAGGAAGCCGGCGTCGGCAGCGGCCCCGCTCACGATTTCTGATCCGGGCTCTTGAACATCTTGAGCATCCGATCAGTGATCAGGAAGCCGCCGACGACGTTGATAGCTGCGCAGGCCACCGCGATGGCGCCGAGCACGCTGCTCAGCGTACCGCGATCCATCCCGGCCACCACGATGGACCCGACCAGGGAGATGCCCGTCATGGCGTTGGCGGCGGACATGAGCGGGGTGTGGAGCAGCGAGGGCACCCTGGAGACGACCTGGTATCCCACGAATCCCGCGAGCACGAACACGTACACCTGCATGATGACCGTGAGGTCGAGATTCATTGCGGTCTCCGGAAATTGGACGGAACGGCCTACGCCACGCCGAACCGGACTGCGCCGGCATGGGTCACGCACATCGGCCCCAGGATCGGATCGTCGACGCTCGGGCGGAACTGTCCGTCCGTCACCGCGTGATCGAGGAGCGCCTGAAAGTTCTTGCTGAGCATGAAGCTGGCATGATACGGCAAGCCGCTGGCCAGATTGAGTGGGCCCAGAACGGTCACGCCGTGGACGACCCGCTCCTCGCCGGCGACGGTTGCCTCGCAGTTACCGCCGGTTTCCGCCGCCACGTCGACGACCACCGAGCCCGGCCGCATCGTCGCCAGCATGGCCGTGGTCAGGAGCACCGGCGCCGGTTTGCCCGGGATGGCCGCGGTGGTGACGATCATGTCGATGTCGGAGACATGGCCGCCGATGGCCGCAAGAACCCGAGCCTGCTGGTCGTCCGACAGTTCCCGTGCGTACCCGCCGGATCCCTCTGCCGAGGCACCGGCTTCGACGAAGCGCGCGCCCAGACTCTCGACCTGCTCTTTCACGGCGGGCCGCACGTCGAAGGCCGTCACCACCGCGCCGAGACGCCGGGCCGTCGCAATGGCCTGGAGCCCCGCGACGCCGGCGCCGATCACGAACACCTTGGCCGGCGTGATGGTGCCGGCCGCGGTCGTGAGCATCGGAAGGAATCGGCCCAGATGCATGGTCCCCGTCAGCACGGCCCGATAGCCTGCCACCGTCGCCTGGGACGACAGTACGTCCATCGATTGGGCTTTGGTGGTTCGCGGCACCAGTTCTAGCGCGAGCGCCGTCACGCCAGCCGACGCCAATGCGGCGAGGAGCGCGGCGTTCTGGTGCGGCTGCATCAGCGAAATCAGCACGGCATCGCGCCGAAGGAGCGAGACCTGCTCGGCGGTCGGAGGCTGCACTTTGAGAACGACGTCGGCGTCGCGCAGCGCATCGGTAGCGGTCGCGACGACCGTGGCCCCCGAACTCCGATATTGTTCGTCGTCTATGGCGGCCGAGAGACCGGCGCCCTGCTCGATGGTCACCGCGTGCTGCTGCTGGACCAGCCGTGCCACGGTCTGCGGCACCAGCGCTACGCGGCGTTCACGCGGTTCGGTTTCCCGCAATACGGCAATCCGCATCGGCCCTCACTGTGGTGGAAATCCCCCGGGAGACGAGCGACTGCACTCGTCGCGAGTCGGATCGCTCGGAGCGGGCCGAATCTACCCAACCAATCGAAGCGGCGACAAGTGGACTTTCCCGAGTCGGGCCGCTAAGCTCCGGCCCACTGATTTTTCGACGGTTCATGACGACGGTTCGTGTCTACGTTCCGGGATCGATCGGCAATGTCGGTCCCGGTCTCGATATCCTTGGCCTCGCCGTTCGCGGCGCCGGCGATACGGTGCATGCCGAGCGGCTCTCTTCCCGCCGCATCGAAATCCGCGATCCCGGCCATCCTGCCCTTCCCACCGATCCCGAGCGCCACGCGACCGCGCTGGCGGCCGCTGCCGCCCTCCGGCTGGCCGGCCGACGGGGCCGCATCGGTCTCGCGCTCTCCCTGAAAAAGGGACTGCCGTTGTCGGGAGGCCAGGGTGGCAGCGCGGCATCGGCCGTTGCCGGCGCCGTGGCGGCCAATGCCCTGATGGGCAACCCGCTTGGTACGGAAGAGCTGCTCGCCGCCGCGCTGGAGGCCGAGTCGACGGTGGCGGGGCGGCATCTCGACAACATCGCGCCGTCGCTGGTGGGCGGCCTGGTGCTGATTCGATCGCTCGACCCGATCGACATCTGCCGGCTTCCGGTGCCGCGAGGGCTCCGGATCGTACTGGCCAAGCCCGGCTACGAGATGGCCACCAAGCGCGGCCGCACGGCGCTGCCCAAAACGTTGCCCCGGGCCACGGCACTCCATCAGGCGGCCCAGGTGGCGGCGATGGTGGCCGGCGCATGCCAAAACGACCTGGCGCTCTTCGGACGGGCCATCGACGATCGGATTGCCGAACCGGCCCGGGCGCCGATGCTGCCCGGGTTCAGCGATGCCAAGCAAGCGGCACTCCGCGCCGGCGCCGTCGGCTGCTCCATTTCCGGGAGCGGCCCCACCCTGTTTGCCCTGACCGCCGACGACGCCACCGCCCTGCGCGTGGCCCGCGCGGTGACCCGCGCCTACCGACGCGCCGGGTTCGATACCTCCGTTCGCGTCACCGCGCCCGACCAACGAGGCGCAAGGACCCTCCGATGACTTCGTGGCTTCGCTGCGATAGCTGTGCAACCACGTTCACGCTCGACGAGCCCGTCACCCGGTGCCGAGCCTGCCGCGGTCTCCTGTCGCTGATGAACGACGACGACCCGGCCGAGCTGGCACGGCGGCTGACCGACCGGGGCGCCTGCAACACCCGGCTGGCCCGTTCGGGCGTCTGGCGGTTCCGCGACCTGATCCTGCCCGAGGCGCGCGACGAGGATATCGTTTCGTTCCCCGAGGGCAACACGCCGCAGATCACCCGGCCGGCCGTCGGCGACTGGGCCGAGGCAGCGCGCCTGGCGCTCAAGCTCGAGGGCATGAACCCGACCGGATCCTTCAAAGACCGGGGCATGACGGTCGCCGTGTCGCAGGCCAAGCGGCTGGGCATGCGCGCCGTAGCCTGCGCCTCGACCGGCAACACCTCCGCCTCGCTTGCCGCGTACGCCGCGCAAGCGGGCATGGCGGGTATCGTCCTGATTCCCGCCGGCAAGACCGCCATGGGCAAACTGGCGCAGAGCGTAGCCTACGGCGCCACGATCCTGGCGGTCCGGGGCGACTTCGATGCCTGCCTTTCGCTGGTCGATCAGGCCAGCGAACGTCTGGGCGTCTACCTCGCGAACAGCATCAATCCGCTCCGGCTAGCCGGGCAGCGTACCATCGTGTTCGAGTTGCTCGAAGATCGAGGCTGGCGCGCCCCGGACTGGATCGTGCTGCCGGCCGGCAACCTGGGCAACACGGCGGCGTTCGGCGCCGCGCTGGTGCAGGCCAAGGCCGCGGGCCTGATCGATCGGGTGCCCCGGATTGCCTCGATCCAGGCGGAAGGCGCCGCCCCGTTTGCGCGGAGCTACCGGGAAGGGTTTGCCAACCGCTACCAAGTCGAAGCGGAAACCGTTGCCACCGCGATCCGGATCGGCAATCCGGCATCCCACTTTCGGGCCATCGAGGCCATCCGCGCCACCAACGGCGTCGTGACCACGGTGAGCGATGAGGAGATTCTGGCCGCCAAACGGGTCATCGACCGGGCCGGCGTCGGCTGCGAACCTGCCAGCGCCGCGTCGGTGGCCGGAGTGCGCCGCCTGGTGAGCGAGGGCATCATCGGACGCAACGACGATATCGTGGCCATTCTGACCGGCCACTTGCTCAAGGATCCCGAGATTCTGCTGCAGAAGGGCGAGGCGGTTACCCACGAAATCGATCCGACGCTCGAGGCGGTCGAAGCAGCCCTGGCGCGGACTGCGACCTGACGCGCTAGTTCCCCGAGCCCCAGCCGACGATTTCCGCCAGCACCCGGCGGAAGGCGGGCACGTCGGGAATCGCGATCCCGGCGTGCGAAGGACCCGAGCCGACCCGAATGGTGATGGCCTCGGGCGGCAACACCCGGAACAATTCCTCGTCGGTCGAGTCATCCCCGGCGGCGAGGATGCCGGTGCCCATGCTCCGCTCCGACAGCACCGCCCGCGCAATCAGTCCCTTGTTGATACCCTGCGCCCGCACTTCGACGATCCGATTGCCCACCAGCACATCGGCTCCGGTACGCTGGAGTACCTGAGCCAGATGCAGCACCAGCTCATTGGCGGCCTTTTCCGATCCGGGGTCGGCGCTCCGCCAATGCCAGCAGAGTCCGAATTCCTTGGTTTCGGTGAACGCCCCCGGGGTGACGCGGCTGAAATCCTCGAACACGCCCCGGACCCGTTCCATCCAGCCCAACCCGACGCTGGCCCGGATCCAATCCTTCGCACCGAGCGGACGGCTCGCCGCCCCGTGCTCGGCGTGGAGATTGACGGGCAGATGGCCGAGCCACCGCTCGAGGAATCCGGCCGAGCGCCCGCTCACGATGTGGACCGAATGGCGGCGATCGCGCGAGAGCCGGGCCAGCAGATCGAGCAGTTCCTCGTCGGGCAGCGCCAGCTCCGGACGTTCGGCCAGCGGCGTGAGAGTGCCATCGTAGTCGAGCAGCAGGAGCCGGCGCCTGGCGGTGCGCAGCTTGTCGAGTGAGAGGCGGAGCGCGCCGCTCCCCATCCGCACCGGCCGCCGGATACTGGCGCGCCACTCGTTCTGCAGCGCGTTGAGGAAGGTGGTCGACCACCAGCTGCTGCCATAGCGGCCGACGCGATGGCGCAGCGACGCCATCCGGGTGCGCCGATCAGCCTCCCCCATGGTGAGCGCTTCCGCCATCCGGCCGGCCAACTGATCGATGTCGTAGGGATTGACGATCACCGCTTCAGGCAAGTCGGCAGCGGCGCCGGCAAACTCGCTCAGCAACAGCACGCCGTCGCCGTCGATCCGGGAGGCGACGAATTCCTTGGCCACCAGATTCATTCCGTCACGAATCGGGGTCACCAGCATCACGTCGGTCGCGCGGTAGAGGGCGACCAGACTGTGACGATCGACGGCGCGGAACATGTAATGGATCGGCGTCCATCGCGGGGTCGAGAACCGGCCGTTGATCCTGCCCACCAACCCATCGACCTCCAGCCGCAGCTCCTGGTAGGCGGGCACCGCTTCGCGGCTCGGCACCGAGAGGTTGATCAGCCGGACCCGCTCGTGCAGTTCGGGATGCGTCGCGAGCAGACGCTCGAAGCCCAGCAAGCGACGCTGGACGCCTTTGGTATAATCCAGTCGATCGACCGCGACCATCAGCTTGCCGGTGTCCTCACCGCGAATCTCGGCAATCAGGTCGTCGGTCACCGGGTCCCGGGCGACCGCCTCGAAGGTCTGGGACTCGATCCCGACCGGGAACACGCCGAGCCGGACGGTTCGGTCGCCCAGGGTGACCCGGTCGATATCGGTGGGCAGGCCGAGCAACTCCGTGAGCGCCGTCGAGAAGTAGCGAAGGTACGACGCGGTGTGGAATCCGATCAGGCTCGCCCCCAGCAAGCCGCGCAGCAACTCGGTCCGATGCGGCAGAGTGCGGAAGACATCGGCCGTCGGAAACGGCACGTGGAGGAAAAAGCCGATCGGCGCATCGGGAATCGCGGCCCGGATCATCCCGGGCACCAGGAACAGCTGGAAGTCGTGTACCCAGATCAGGTCGCCAGGCGCGTAATTCGCGATTACCGCGTCGGCATATCGCTGATTGACCTCGCGGTAGACCTCCCAGTCGTCGGTATCCAGCGGCGTCTTACCGGTGATACTGTGCAGAATCGGCCAGATGAAGCTGTTGGAGAAGCCGTCGTAAAAACGAACTGATTCATCCCGGGTGAGCGGAATCGACACCAGACGCGAGGCGCGCAGCGTCTCGACCACATGGTCCCAGCCCGCCTGATCGAGTTGGTCCGAGGTGATCCCGGGCCAGCCGACCCAGACGCCGCCGCGCTGCTCGTGGACTTCCGCCAGCGCCGTGGCCAATCCGCCGGCGCTCGCTGCGAAGGAGATGCCGCCTTCACCAACCGACGCCGTCATCGGCAGCCGGTTGGCGACCATGATGACCCTGTTGACGTCAGACCCAGGCACGAACGCGACCATCCCGTGCTTCGAGTAGTTCCCCGATCGTCATCGCAGCGTGAATCAGGCCGACGTGGGTGTAGGCCTGCGGAAAGTTGCCGAGCAGCGACCCGGTGTCCGGATCGATGTCTTCGGAAAACAGCCCGACCGGATTGGCAAAGGAGAGCAACCGCTCGAACACTTCCACCGCTTCTTCCAGTCGGCCCACCAGCGCCAGCGCCTCGGCGTACCAAAACGAGCAGATGGTAAAGGTGCTCGACGGCAACCCGAAGTCGTCGGGGTTCCGATAGCGATAAACCAGGCCCTTCCGGGTCAGCAGGCGCCCGGTGGCGTCGACGGTCGCGACGAAGCGCGGATCGCGCGCGTCGATGATGCCCAGCGTCGGCAGCAACAGATTGGACGCGTCGGGATGCTGGTTGCCCAGCGCCTGCGTGAAGTAGCCCAGCTCGGCGTTGTAGCCCTGCTCCAGCACGATGGTCCGTTCCTGCTCGGCAATCGCCTCCCAGCGGCGGGCCACCGCATCGTAGCCCATCCGTGCCGCCAGCAGCGCACCACGATGGATGGCCACCCAGCACATCGCCCGCGAGAAGGTGTGGTGTTTGAGCGAGGTGCGGAATTCCCAGATACCGGTGTCGGCCACGGGCGCCAGACGGATCGCGTCTTCGACCATCCGCTCGACCAGCGGAAAGAACCCCTTGGGATCGCTGTGGCCGATCCGCGGATCGGAGAGCAGCGTCTCCATGCAGAGCACCACTTCGCCCATCAGGTCGTGCTGCGCCTGGAGGCTGGCGGCGTTGCCGATCCGGACGTGGCCATTGCCGCGATAACCCGACCAGTGGTCGAGAAACTCTTCGGGCAGATGACGCTCACCGCCGATACCGTAGAGCGGCTGCAGCGGGCCGTTCTCCACGACGTCGCGCAGAAAGACGAGCAGGCGTTCGCCCTCGTCCAGGTAGGCGAGCCGCCGCAGCGCCTCGGCGACGAAGGCCGCGTCGCGAATCCAGCAGAAGCGGTAGTCCCAGGTCCGCTCCGTCCCCATCTCTTCCGGGACGCTGGTGGTGGCCGCCGCGATGATGGCGCCGGTGTCGTGATAAGCGTGCAGCTTGAGACAGAGCGCCGATCGGAGAACGGCCTCGCCCGCGAATGTCGGCAGCGCGCAGGTCTTGGCCCAGCGCTGCCACCCGGCAATGGTTACGTCGAGCTGAAACTGCACGTCGGCCCAGGTCGGCCGAACCATGCGGCGTCCGTAGCGGATCGCTATGAACACCGGACGGGTCAGCGCGAACTCCTGCCGGCCGGTCAGATACGGTAGCGGCAGGTTAGCAGCGACGTCGAGTGTCCCGCCGCTCCACTCGAGCAGGGTGCCGCGATCTTCCGGAACCCAGCGCACCGCGGCGCGGCCATAGTCGGGCCGGGGATCGAGCTCCAGCGACAGCCGCGGGGTCCCGGCCAGCGGACGGATGACGCGCACGATTTCGACCGGGCAGTCGAGCGCCAGACCGTTCGGTATGCGCGGCGCGAAGTCGATGACTTCCCACGCGGCATCCTCGTCGCGGAACTCGCCGCGCACGACGTTGGTATTGCGGATGTAACTGAGGGTACCCTGCACCGTCCGGCCGCGAGACAACACCCTGAAGGTCCCGCCCCGCTCAGCGTCGAGCAACGCGCCGAACACCGACGGCGAATCGAAGCGCGGCAAGCAGAGCCAGTCGATCGCGCTGTCGGGGCCGATCAGGCCGAGCACCTGGCCGTTGCCGTAGGCGGCGTAAGGAAGATGGCGTGTCATGGTCACGATCGCTCCGGAACGAGGGATACGGCGAGCGGGCCTTCCATGCGCTCACACATCATTCCGGCAGACGAACGAACGCAGGCACCTCCATCACGTGGGACCCGGACAATGTATCGGACGCCGGGATCACGGGCAACCCGAGGTCCGGCGCTTCGCCAGGTGCGCATTACGCCCGACGCGAAAGCGATCCGGACCTCCGATGTGATCAGCGTCCCTGCGCCGCGGATTTCACCGCCGCCGCCAGCTCGGTGTAGGCGGTCGGATCGGTTTCACGAAACGGCGAGATGACGTTGGCAATGACGCCGTTACCGTCGATGACATAGAGGGTCCGATGCGAGAACATCGCATCGCCGCGCGTGAGCAGGACGCCATAGGCCCGACTCACCGTGCCGCCCACGTCGCTCAGAAAGGTGACCGGATATTCGCGCTCCTGTGCCCAGCTTGCGAGCATCGTATCGGCATCGACGCTCACGGCAAAGACCCGGACCCCGTTGCCGCCGTTGAACAGGGTGGCATACTGTTCCCGATAGGCTTCCATCTGCGCGGTGCAGCCGCGGGTGCGCGCCCGCGGAAAGAACGCGAGCACCACGGTCTGCCCCTTGAGGGCCGACAGGCGCACCGGTTCGCCCAGCACACCGTCCTTGGTGGCTCCGCCGAGGTTGAAATCGGGCGCGGCCGTTCCAACGGCCAGGGGGGTGGCGCCGGCCGGAGCCGCCTGTCCCTCCAGCACGCCCGCGGTGGCCAAGAGGCCCATCAGTACCGTCGCTGCCAGTTTCGTCGCCATAATTACTCTCCCGAGCACGGGTATCCTGATAATCTGGCTCCTGCCGTACCACGCGCCAGATCCTACCATCCTGATCGTCATTGACATAGAACGAGCCATCGGGCCCTTCAGCCACATCGGTCGGCCGGATCGACGTCCAGTGACCGAGGACAGCATGTAATCGCTCCACCTTTCCGGTGGGGCCGGAGCCCGATTTCACGACCCATGAAGGCCGGAAATGCACCAGCCATGGGGAATCACGGAAAGATAACGGCTCGGCAGTACCGGCTGCCCGGCCTACCCAGGATACCCTGCCCGCCCCTATGTTCCCGGGCTTATGGCTAAACATCAATACATCTTCACGATGCAGAATCTCCGGAAGGTCGTTCCGCCCAGCCGGGAGATTCTCAAAGGCATCTACCTTTCCTTCTATCCGGGCGCCAAAATCGGGGTTCTGGGATCGAACGGCGCCGGCAAATCGAGCCTGCTCAAGATCATGGCCGGGGTCGATCAGGATTTCCTGGGCGACGCCCGCCCGGCCGACGGGGTCCGGATCGGCTACCTGCCGCAGGAGCCGTCGCTCGACCCGACTCTGGACGTCCGCGGCAACGTCGAACGCGCCGTCGCGCCGATCCGGGCATTGCTGACGCAGTTCGAAGAAATCAGCATGAAGTTCGCCGAGCCGATGAGTGACGACGAGATGAACGCGTTGCTCGAAAAGCAGGGCGACCTGCAGACCACGATCGATGCCATGGGCGCCTGGGAGCTCGACCGCAAGCTCGACATTGCCATGGACGCGCTCCGGCTTCCCCCCGGCGACGCCGATGTGACCAATCTGTCCGGCGGCGAAAAGCGGCGCGTGGCGCTCTGCCGCGTGCTGCTCGAGCAGCCCGACATGCTCCTGCTCGACGAGCCCACCAACCATCTCGACGCCGAATCGGTCGCGTGGCTGGAGCGGCATCTGGCGGAATTTCCGGGCACGGTGGTGGCCATCACGCACGACCGCTACTTCCTCGACAACGTGGCCGGGTGGATCCTCGAACTCGATCGCGGCGCGGGCATTCCGTGGGAGGGTAACTACTCGAGCTGGCTCAGCCAGAAGAAGAAGCGGCTCGAGCAGGAAGAGAAAGCAGCGTCAGCTCGGCAGCGCACGCTGGAGCGCGAACTCGAGTGGATCAGCATGTCGCCCAAAGCCCGTCAGGCCAAGGGCAAGGCGCGCATCAATGCCTATGAATCGCTGCTGGCGGAAGGTCAGCAGGAGCAGGAAGGCAGCGCGGAAATTCTGATCCCGGTGCCGCCCCGCCTGGGCGACGAGGTCGTGGTCGCCAAGGACCTCCGTAAAGGCTTCGGCGACCGGCTGCTGTTCGAAAACCTCAACTTTGCGCTGCCCCGCGGCGGCATCGTCGGCGTGATCGGACCGAACGGCGCCGGTAAGACAACCCTCTTCCGGATGATCATGGGCGAGGAGCAGCCCGACGGCGGCGAACTGGTGGTCGGCAGCACGGTCGAACCGTCGTACGTCGACCAGTCGCGCGAGGCGCTCGACCCCGACAAGACGGTGTACGAAGAGATCTCGGGCGGGCAGGATATCCTGGATTTCGGCAAGCGGCAGGTCAATGCGCGCGCGTACTGCGCCGGCTTCAACTTCAAGGGCGCCGACCAGCAGAAGAAGGTCGGCGTACTTTCCGGTGGTGAGCGGAACCGGCTCCACCTGGCCAAACTGCTCAAGAGCGGCGGCAATCTGCTCCTGCTCGACGAGCCCACCAACGACCTCGACGTCGACACGCTCCGTGCGCTCGAGGATGCCCTGCTTCGCTTCGCAGGGTGCGCCGTGGTAATCAGCCACGACCGCTGGTTCCTGGACCGGGTCGCGACCCACATTCTGGCCTTCGAAGGCGAGAGCGAGGTCGTCTGGTACGAAGGGAACTATCAGGACTACGCAGCAGACTACAAGCGGCGTAAAGGGGTTGCCGTCGACCAGCCGCACCGGATCCGTTACAAGAAACTGGTGCACTAGCGGAGCAGCCGTCACCGTCCCGGCCTCGCGGCACGGCCTTCGCAGAACGCGGGGTCCGGGACCGACACGACGAGGACGCATGTCGCTGTTACGACAAAAAATTACCGCCCTCCCGCCGCGGTTGGAGGGTCTTGCCGCCCTGGCGACCAACCTGTCGTGGAGTTGGAACCGCGACGCGCGGGAGCTCTTGCGTGCCATCGACCCGCCCCTCTGGCGGGAGACGCGCTATAACCCGATTGCCATGCTGCGGGAGGTCTCCCCGGCCCGGCTCGAGGCGCTGGCGCGGGACAACGAGTTCCTGGTCCGGTACGATCGGGTGATGGGCTGGCTGGCCAACGACCAGACCCGCGAACGAACCTGGTTCAACCGGAAATATCCCGGTCTGGGCGACAGGCCGGTTGCCTACTTCTGTGCGGAATTCGGGTTGCACAGCTCGGTCCCGATCTACAGTGGCGGCCTGGGCATCCTGGCCGGCGACCACTGCAAGACGGCCAGCGACCTGGGGGTTCCGTTCGTCGGAATCGGCCTCTCGTACATGAAGGGGTACTTCGACCAGCGCCTCCGCGCCGATGGCTGGCAGGAGGACAGCGACGAGCACGTCGATCCGATCACCACCCCGCTGCTGCCGGTCCCGGGCCGCAACGGCGAGCCGTATCTGGCGGTGGTCAATACCTTCGGTCGGCCGGTCCACATTCAGGTGTGGACCATGAAGGTCGGGCGGGTGCCGCTCTACCTGCTCGACACGAACCTCGACGAGAACCACCCGGAAGATCGCACCCTGCTCAACAAGCTGTACGCCGGCGGGCCGGACCTGCGGCTCCGCCAGGAATGGCTGCTTGGCGTGGGCGGAGTGCGGGTGCTCCGCGCCGTGGGAATCGACCCGGGCGCCTGGCATGCCAACGAAGGGCACGCTTCGTTCATGATGCTCGAGCGGATTCGCGAGCTGTGCGTGGCTGGCACCTCGTTCGACGACGCGGTCCGCCAGGTGCGCGCGGCGTCGGTCTTCACGACGCACACTCCCGTCCCCGCCGGGCACGACGCCTTCGACCTCGATCACCTGGCCGAATGCACCGGGCCGATATGGGAGGAGATGGGCGTCGATCGCGATACCCTCTTCGGCCTGGGCATCCACGATCCGGTCCACGAGCCCCGGTTTCAGATGACGGTGCTGGCCATCCGGGCAGCGTCGCACATCAACGGCGTATCCAAGCGCCACGGGCAGGTCACCCGCGAAATCTGGCACTCGCTCTGGCCCGGGAGGCCCCAGGACGACGTGCCGATCGGCGCCATTACCAACGGCGTCCATCTGGCCACCTGGATGGCCAACCCGGTCATGGCGCTGCTCGACCGCGAACTGGGCCAGGATTGGGGCCTCCGTCTGGACGATCCGTCACTCTGGGAGCAGATTCGCTACCTGGATCCCGCGGCACTCTGGGCCACCCATCAGGAGCTCAAAGGCATCATGATGGGGTCGATCCGCGAGGACGCGCGGAAACGCTTTGCGGCGCATTGGGAAGCGGCCAATCAAGTGGTCGCGGCCGGCACCCTGCTCCATCCGTACGCACTCACGATCGGGTTTGCACGCCGCTTTGCCACCTACAAGCGCGCCGCGCTGATCTTCAAAGACCCGGAGCGGCTGCATCGCTTGCTGTGCGACAAGCGCCGGCCGGTTCAGATCATCTTTGCCGGCAAAGCGCACCCGGCGGACAATCCGGGCAAGAAGGTCCTGCAACAGGTCTACGAGACGACCCACGACAAGTTCTACGAGGGGCGGGTCGCGTTCCTGGAAGACTATGACATGAGCCTGGCGGGCACGCTGGTCCAGGGTGTCGACGTCTGGCTCAACCTTCCGCGCGTTCCGCTGGAGGCCTGCGGCACGAGCGGGATGAAGGCGGCATTCAACGGCGTCCCCCAGCTGGGCACGATCGACGGTTGGTGGGAAGAGGGCTACGACGGCACCAACGGCTGGGCCATTCCCTACCCGCCGGACGACGACCCGGAGATTGCCGACGCGTCCGACGCCGAGCATTTCTATCGGCTGCTGGAAGAGGAACTGATCCCGCTCTATTACGATCGGGATGCCGCCGGCGTTCCGTACGCCTGGGTCGACAAGATGCGCAACGCGCTTCGGGTCGCCATGGCACAGTTCAGCGCTCGGCGCATGGTCCAGGACTACAGCGACCGCTACTACGTTCGCGCGATGCGAGCCGACGCCGCGGCCGACGACCCTCCAACCGGCTGATTCCAATGCGCGATCGCCGCCGGGTATCCCGCCGCCGTTTTTCGGCCTCAGCGCTCCAGCATTCGAGCGGCGAGGCGGTCACGGTCGTGCACGTCGCGGCGGAGTACTATCCGTTCGCTCGGTCCGGAGGACTGGCCGAAGCGGTGGCCAACCTGGCGAAGTGGCAGGCGAAAAGTGGCGTTCGGTCGATGGCCATCCTGCCGCTCTATCGAAGCGCGCGGGACAAAGCGGGTCCATTGACCCAGGTCGGCGAGCCGATCGAAGTCGTCATCGGCGAACGTCGCGAGACGGTTCGTCTGATGACCCAGGTGACGCCGGAGCCCGGAGCCACCATCTATTTCATCGAGTACGATCCCTATTTCGATCGGCCGCAGCTCTACGGCGATCGCAATGGAGACTACTCCGACAACGCGAAGCGGTTCTCCCTGTTTGCGCGCGCGAGCGTGCTCGCGATTCCCCGAATCACGACCGGCCCGGTCCTGCTGCATGCGCACGACTGGCACGCGGCCCTGGCGCTCGCCTACCTGCGCGTCTTCCATGCCGACGACGGCGAACTCGGTCGCGCAGCAACCGTGCTATCGGTTCACAACGCCGGCTATCAGGGTCACTATCCGCCCTCGGCGATGGACGAGATCGGCCTGCCCTGGGAGATGTTCAACTGGCGCCAGGTCGAGTGGTATGGCAAGGTCAACCTGCTCAAGGCGGGACTCACCTTTGCGGACGCCGTCATCACGGTCAGCCCCAACCACGCGACGGAATTGCGGACGTCCGCGGGCGGTTTCGGCTTGCAAGAGGTCTTTGCGTCGCTGGGCAAGCGTTTCAGCGGCATCCTCAACGGCATCGATCCCGAGGAGTGGGACCCGAGCCGGGACCCCCAGATCGCAGCGCAGTTTTCCGCGGACGACCTGTCCGGCAAGGCTCTCTGCAAACGCGCCCTGCAGGATCGCTTCGGCCTGGCCCCGGAGCCGCGCACTCCAGTCATCGGCATGGCTGCGCGCCTGGTGACACAGAAGGGTCTCGAACTGGTCATCGCCAGCTTCGATCTCTTTCAGGTGGAGGCGCAATTCGTCTTCATCGGCGCCGGGGAGGCGCGCTTCGAGGCGGCCCTCAAGCGGATTGCCGGCATGATGCCGAGCCGGGTCGCCGTCGATACGCACTTTACCGACGAACTCGAGCACCAGGTCATGGCCGGCTCGGACTTCCTGCTGATGCCCTGCCAATACGAACCGTGCGGGCTGACCCAGATGCGTGCGCAGCGCTACGGCGTCGCGCCGATCGTGCGGCGAGTGGGCGGTCTGGTCGATACGGTGGAGGATGGCGTAACCGGGTTCGTGTTCGACCCCTACGAGGCGTCGTCCCTGGTCGGTGCGACGCTCCGCGGCATCGACACGTATCACAATCCGGTCGAATGGCGCCGGCTCATGACGTTTGCCATGGCCACCGACTTCAGCTGGGAACGATCGGTCGGCGAGTATCTCGACATCTATCAGACGGTGCTTCGATGACGGCGGCGCCATGGATCTGATTCTGGCTCTGCACAGCCATCTGCCGTACGTCCTCAATCACGGCCGATGGCCGCACGGATCGGACTGGATCGTCGAGGCTGCGGTCGATACCTACCTGCCGCTGCTCGAGACGCTCGGCATCCTGGAGGAGCAGGACGTTCGGATTCCGCTCACGGTCGGGGTCACTCCGGTCCTCGGTGCGCAGCTGGCGAATCCGACCTTCGGCGCGGAGCTCGACGCCTTCCTGGCCCAGCGGCTGGCCGCCTGCGACGAAGCCATCGCCGAGTTTGCGGTGAGCGGCGAAAAGCAGCTGACCCCGATCGCGGAGTTCTGGCGCGGGCGGTTGGCCCGGCTCGAGCGGCTCTTCGCGCGGATCGATCGCGACATCGTCGGCGCGCTCAAGCGGCATCAGGAGGCGGGCAGGATCGAGATCATGAGTTCGGCCGCGACCCACGGGTTCCTGCCGCTGCTGGCGCGCGACGAGAGCATCCGGCTGCAGTTGGCTGTCGGCCTGGCCGAGCACCACCGGCTGTTCGGGCGGGCGGCCCAGGGCTGCTGGGCTCCCGAGTGCGCCTATCGCCCGCGCGGCGACTGGCATCCGCACCCCGACGCCCCGGCCCAGCGCGATCGCCCCGGTATCGAGGAATATCTGGCCGACGCAGGCTACCATTACTTCTTTACCGATTCGCACCTGGCGCAGGCGGGACGTACCCTCGGCCTCTACCGAAGCGGCAATCGCCCCGATGGCGGCCTCGAGCCGACCGACGATCCGCTCGACCTGCCCGCCGCCCGGTCGCCCTATCGCGCCTACCAGGTCTCCCCGCGCCGAGGCCAGCCGACGGTTGCTACGCTGGTGCGCGACCCGGTATCGTCGCGGCGGGTGTGGAGCCGGCATCAGGGCTACCCGGGCGACGGCGCCTATCTCGAATTTCACAAGATTCGCTTTCCCGGCGGCCTCAAGCTCTGGCGGGTGACGGGGGCCGACGTCGACCTGGGCGGCAAGCAGTCCTACGATCCCAACGGCGCGCGCGCCCGGGTTCGCCAGCACGCCGAGGACTACGCGGCGGTGCTGCAGAGCGTAGCGGCCGAGGAAGCCGGACACGGCGGCGAACTGATCGTGGCCCCGTTCGACACCGAACTGTTCGGTCACTGGTGGTTCGAAGGCGTCGATTTTCTCCTGGACTTGTATCGCGCGCTGAGCCGGACTAGCGCACCGCGCCCCGCCACGGCCACCACCCATCTGACCGACACGCCACCTTCGGCCGCGGTGCATCTAGCCGAAGGGTCGTGGGGCGCCAACGGCGATTTCAGCAAATGGCTCAATCCGGAAACCGAGTGGACCTGGCGGCGGCTCTGGCCGGCCGAGGAACGGTTCTGGTCTGTTGCGGCGCGCGCCATCGATCGGTCTGAGACGCATCCGGTACTCGAGCAGGCGGCACGGGAGCTGCTGCTGGCCCAGTCCTCCGACTGGCAGTTCATCATCTCGTCGGCCACCGCGGGTGACTACGCGTCCCGCCGGTTTACCGAGCATCTCGACAATCTGGATCGGCTGCTCGGCATGCTCGAGGCGCCGACGTTGCCGGACCAGGCGATATCGGTTGCTGCGGACATGCGGGCTCAAAACGATCTCTTTCCCGTCATCATCCCCGCCCTGCGGTCCGCACTGGCCGTCAAAGGACCCCTGATCGCATGACGGCAGGCACGGGACGGCGCAGCGTCGTCATCCACGGCCACTTCTACCAGCCGCCACGGGAGGAGCCGTGGATCGACCTGGTGGAACGCGAAGTCAGCGCCGCTCCCTTTCACGACTGGAACCAGCGGGTCGACCACGAATGCTACCGGGCAGTGCTTGCTGCGCGCGTCGTCGCGAACGACGGCAGTATCCGGAGCATCGTCAACACGCTCGAGTGGATCAGCTTCAACGTCGGGCCTACGCTGCTCGAATGGATGGAAAAGGAGTCGCCGGCTACGTACCGCGGCATCCTGGCCGCCGATCGCGCCAGCGTGGCCAGACTCGGCGCCGGCAATGCGATCGCAATGCCGTACCACCATACCATCCTTCCGCTCGCTTCGTATCACGACAAGGTGACCGAGGTGCGCTGGGGCATTGCCGATTTCCGCCGCCGGTTCGGGCGCGAGCCGGTCGGGATGTGGCTGCCGGAAACGGCCGTGGACGACGAGACGCTGGACGTCCTGGCGATGGAGGGGATTCAGTTCACTATCCTCGCGCCGCACCAGCTTGCCAAGCTGCCGCCCGCGGGCCTGCCGGGACGATATCGCACCGGGCGCGGCCGATCGATCGCCATTATTCCCTACGACGGCGGGATGAGTCACGACGTGGCGTTCGGTCCCTTGGTACGCAGTGCCGACCTCTGGCTCCGCCGCCTGCTCGAACCCGACCTGCCGGCCACGGGCCCCCTGCTCGAGAGCGTAGCCACCGACGGCGAGACATACGGCCACCATCACAAATTCGGCGACATGGCGCTGGCCGCCGTACTCGACTCGCTCCGGGTCCGCCGCGATGTCCGGGTCGAGAACTTCACCAGCTTCCTGGCGCGGCATTCCCCGGTGCACGAGGTGGCGATCGTTGCTCCGACATCGTGGAGCTGCGCCCACGGGGTCGAACGCTGGCGATCCGATTGCGGCTGCCGGATGACCGCGGGAACCTCGCAGGCCTGGCGCGCCCCGCTTCGCGACGCGATCGTCTGGCTGACCGACGAATTGCACGCCATTTACGGCGCGGAAGCCGCAGCATATTTCGAGGACCCCTGGGCCGCCCGCACCACTTACGGAATCGTCGGCGCGCCGAGTGACCTTCCCGAACGAGCGCGTGAACTGATCGAACTGGAGCGCAACGCCCTCCGCAGCTTTACCTCGTGCGGATGGTTCTTCGACGACATTGCCGGTATCGAGACGATTCAGATCCTGCGCTATGCTGCCCGCGCCCTGGACCTCGCCGGTCCGGTTGGTGCGGATCTCGAACGCGGTTTTCTCGAGCGACTGGCGGCGGCGGAAAGCAACGACCCGGCCGTCGGCACCGGCGCCGACATCTACCGGCGGAGCGTACGACCCCGCTGGCCGGCCGAGCAGCGCGTCGCCGCCGGCTTCGCGGCAATGTCAGGGCTCTGCCCCGGTCACACCCGCCACGTCATCGGCGCATTCCTGGCTGGGCCCTCGGGGCAGAACATGGTACAGGTCCAGCATCGGCGCACCGGGCACAGCAGCAGCTTTGCTGCACAGGTGCATCGGGCTCCCGGCTTCCGGCTCGAAGTCGATCTTACCGACGCCCAGGGACATCAGACCACGCTCGGCCTGGAGGCACTGCCGGAGCGGGAGCACGACCTGGCGCGCGAGGTCCTCCGCCGCGAGGTCCTGCGCGAAGTCATGAGCGCGGAAGATCTGGTCCGGCTGGCCCATGGGTCCGTCACGTATCCCGACGCGCTGCGCAGCGCCATTACCCGGCTGATCCCGGAATCCGTCGATCAGGTTTCGGCCGACGCCATCGCCAAGCTGGTCCGGAGCCTGGACCTGCTGGCGTTGGAGGAGCTCACGGTGCCGTTCGAAGCGCAGACGCGTTTCTTCCGGCTGATGGAAGCGGCCGGACCCCATCCGCCCGCGCTCCTGACCGGCCTGACCACACGGCTCGGCTTTTCACGCGACGCATTCGACCGCGAGGACCGATGACCCCGCCCGTCCTGTTTACCTTCGGTCTGCACCTGCATCAGCCGGTCGGCAACTTCGATTCGGTCTTCGAGCAGCACCTGCAGGATGTCTACGCTCCGCTGCTCGATGCGCTCGGCGAGGGGCAGGCCTGGCCCGTATCGCTCCATCTCTCGGGCCCCCTGCTCGACTGGTTGACCCGCCATGCTCCGGCCTATCTCGATCGGCTCGGCCGCGAAGTCTCGGCCGGACACATCGAACTGCTGCTGGCCGGATATGACGAGCCCATTCTGGCGGTCCTGCCGCGCGAGGATCGGATCGAGCAGATCTCCCGCCTGCGCGAGACGATCCAGCGCCGCTTCGGGGTTCGCGCCACGGGCCTCTGGCTGACCGAACGGGTCTGGGAGCCCGACCTCCCCGAGGATCTCCATCGGGCCGGGGTCGAGTATGTCCTGGTCGACGATCGCCACTTCCTGGTCGCCGGCTTCGACCGCGCCGCATTGCATCGCCCCTACCGGACCGAGAGCGGGGGACATGCGATCACCGTGCTGCCGATCGACGAGCGGCTCCGCTATCTGGTACCCTTCCGTCCTCCTGCGGAGCTTGCAGACTATTTCCGCCGGCTGCACCGCGAAGGCGCGCCGATGGCGATCCTGGCCGACGACGGCGAGAAGTTCGGCGGCTGGCCTGGCACACTGGAGTGGGTCTACCGGAGCGGCTGGATCCGCGACTTCACCGCGACCCTTCGCCAGCTGAGCAGTGAAGGCATCATCCGGCTGGCCACCTTTGCCGACGCGGTGGCAACGGTGCCGAGCGGTGGCCTTGCCTACCTGCCGTCGGCCTCGTATCGCGAAATGGAAGGCTGGGCCTTGCCGGCCGCCGCCTCGCGCCGGCTCACCGCGCTGGAGAACGAGCTCGGCCCGGAGCGCATGAACGGCCTGGACGGCGCGCTGGTGCGCGGAACCCATTGGCGGAACTTCTTCGTCAAGTATTCCGAATCCAATCGGATGCACAAGAAGATGCTGGCGTTGTCTTCGCTTGCTCGGCAGAAGGGCGACCCGGCCGACGCGCGCCGCGCCATCGGAAAGGCCCAGTGCAATGACGCGTACTGGCACGGCGTCTTCGGCGGGCTGTATCTGCCGCACCTGCGCGAAGGGATCTGGCGGGAGCTGGCGGCGGCGGAAGAAATCCTGCGCCAGGACGAGCCGCTCCGCTGGGAAGCCGTCGACCTCGACGGAGACGGGCTTCGGGAAATCTGGATCCACAGCCATGCGGTATCCGTGCTGCTGGCGCCCCATCGTGGCGGCGCCGTCGAAGAGTGGACCGTCTTCCGCACGGAGCGGAATCACGTCGACGTGCTGACCAGGCGTCTCGAGGCCTATCATCAGGAAGCGATCGACCGGGCGACGTCACACGAGACGACCGCCAGTCATCACGCTACCGATGACGGCGCGCCGAGCATCCACGACCTGGAGGATCGGCTGGAGTTGTCCACGCTGCCGCCCTTCGACGCCTACCCGCGCGCGCTCTTGCAGGAGCGCCTGCTGGGCACGGTCGATTCGCCGGAGGCATTGGCCGCCTCTACGGTCGAGATCCATCGGGACTGGGGTGCGGAATCGGGCCGGCTGGAGACCGAACCGGCCGACCACACGACGCGCACACTCTCGTTCCGGATCGCATTCGAGGGGATGACCAAGCGGATTTCGGTCGATGAGCACGGAACGCTGTCGGCCGAATTCACCTGGGACGGGACGGACGAGGCGCCCTGGTTCACCACCGAGCTCTCGGTTGCCGGGCAGATCGAGATCGAAACCAATGCCGCGCGGGAGTGGCGCTATCCGATCGAAACGGTGGCCAAGAGCGAGCGGGGGTTCGACCGGACCATCCAGGGCACGGCCATCGTGCTGGCCTGGCCTGCCCCGGTCGGTCACGGCAAGGTCATCCTTCGCTCGGGCGGCCGCTAGCCGCCCGAGCGTCGGACCTCACGGAATGGGCTTCTCTTTCCGGGCCAACCGTGTGATCCACAGCCCGGTATTGATGTCGTTGAAATAGATGGTGCCGTTCTTGGCCACGGCGCCCCAGGTAAAGGTCGCCCGCGGCTTGAGACCGGCCGAGTCTGCCGTGAAGAGCCAGGCCATCTCGCGCCCCTGCCGCAGCAGATCGCCCTTCAGTTCGCCCGAGATGTCGACCACGCGGCCGCCGCCCTGATACGCCCCCATGTAGAGCGAGTCGCCCTCGACCCAGATGTTGTGGACGCCGCCATCGGTCGGTTCGTACCAGGCGACGATCTTGGGCTTGAGGATATCGGAGACGTCGACCACCTGGAGACGACCCCAGGTCAGATCATTGCCGGTCTCGTGCCCTTTGGCAGCGGCGGATGCGTACACCTCATCGGCGATGAAGATGTAGTCCTTGTGACGCCACGAGGTGTGGGTTCCCCTGGCGCCCAGGCCGTACATGTCGTCGATCCGGCGGTAGAGATGGTTGAGATCGTACTTGAGCTGTGACACGAACGCCGGCTTTTCCGGACTGCCGCCGCGGATCCCGTTGCCGATATCGAGGATGATCAGGCCGTCGTTCCAGTACGACAGGTACGCAAAGCCACCGCGCACGTCAATATCGTGGATGTACCGCCCGTGCTCGGTCTGCTCGGTCTGCCAGCGGCCCACCTCGCGCGGCTTGTAGGGATCCTTGATCGAAATGACCCGCATCGATCCGGTGGCGTCGTCGGTCAGGTAGACGTGCCCCTCGTACACGTAGGACGAGTGCACCCCGCCCGAGACGGTCTCGGTATAGTCGGCAATCATCTTGGGATGGCAGGGGTCACTCGCATCGAAGACGGCGATGCCGTTTTTACGATTTGAGGCATTCTCCCGCGAAAAGACGCCATACTTGCCGTCTTCGGTCGTCATCACGTCATTGATGAGACGGGCGTCGATCACCATCGAGTCGACGATCTGCGGAGCCGACGGATTGCTGACGTCGATCGCATAGATCCGATCGGCGATGGTGCTGTAGTACAGGCACTTCCCGTTCGGATGCGGCCAGATCTCGGCCCCACGGAACGGCAGCGGCACCCGGCCGATCACCTCGATCCCCCGGCCGACATTGCGCGGGGCGGCGACCACGCCCGCGTCGCCGCTGGCGCTCCCGACCGACGCCGTCACGGTGTAACTCCCCTGCTCTTCGGCCACGAAGGCGCCCTCGGCATCGATCTGGCCGACTGCCGCGCCGGATACGGCCGCTACGGACCAGCGAGGCGTGAGGCCCTCCAGGACTCGTCCGGTCCGATCCTTCACCACCGCCGTAAAGCGAACCACATCGCCGGTGCGCACCGAGCTGACCCCGGGCTCGACCGTGACCGTCGCCGGAATGGCCGTAACGACTTCGACATCGACCGAGGCCGATGCCGTGCCCGCCCGCGCCGTAATCACGGCCTTGCCCGCGCGAACGGCATTGAGCCGGCCGTCCGGAGTCACCGCCACGACCGAGGGCTGGCTGGACTGGAAAGTGACGTTGTCGTACCGGATGTCGTTGTCCGAACTGAGCGGCGTTCCGGTCAGCGAATAGCGCGACCCGACGGCAAGCTTGAGCGCGGTCGCCGAGAGTTCGAGCTTGGCGGCGGGCGCCGGGATGATCCGCACCGTCGCTTCCTGCGTAACCCGGGGACTTCCCGGGGCAAAGGCCATGGCGACGACGCGGACATAGCCGCGGAAGCCGCCGCGGACGAGACCGGTCGAGTCGACCGCGCCGTCGCCGCCGCCGAACCAGACCACCCGGGCGTTAGGCACCGGCGCGCCGTTGGCGTCGAGGACTTTGGCGGACATCTGCAGCGTCTGCCCCACCTGCAGTTCGGCGCGCTCCGGCTCGACCTGCACCCGCGCAATGCCGCCGGGAGCCTGCTGCAGTACCGCGAGAATCAACACTGCCGCTACCATACCCGCTCCTTTGCCTTCAGTGTCCCTTCGCGCTATCGAATCCGGAAATCGAACGGTGTCCGGACCACCAGACGATACGAATATTCCCACGACGTGCCCCGAATCGCCGCGCTCGGCTCGTCATCGATCCGATGCAGCCGGAATTCGGCGTCGAGTCCCACCCCGCCATCGAGTATCGCACGATGCAACAGGCCCAGCTCGAGATAATCCCGCTTCGACCGAAATGAGACCGGGAGAATTGCCGTCGAATTATAGTTGTTGTCGCCCTCTTGAGACACGAAATCGCGCCCCCACCAGCGAATCCCGAAGACCTCCACGTTCCGAACCGGCCAGACCCCGGCGCGGACGAAAGTGCCCCGCCCGCGCCGAGGCCATTCTTCGGGGGCTTCCGGGTCGATATTGCCGCTGCTGGTGAGCCGGAAAACCGCCAGCGAGGCCAACCCGACCGCCGGCAGGGTATCCGCGACCGTTATTCCATACGCAGCCGCGCCGTTATTGGTGACGGGCACGCCGGCACTGTACAGCTGACCGCCATGATGGAGGCCGTGATATTGGGCTTCCAGCGCGACCTGGCGGACCGGCTTCACACGGATGACCCAGCCGAAATCGAAGACCTCGCGATGCTCCGGCGTATTGAGCGCCTGCCAGTTGATGAACGCCTCGGCGTCGAGCCAGGAGCGCCGTTCGATCCATTGCAGGCCATACTCGATTGGCCGAGTCAGTTCGAGGGTGCTGACCGCGAGGGGATCGAGGAAGCCATGCCGGCGCTCGGTCTGCAGGGTACCCAGGACTCCGGTCGAGCTGCCGTTCTGATAACGGAACGAGAGAATCGGCCTGACCCGATCCAGAAACGCATCGGAGCCCCAGCGGACATCGCCCAGAGCCCCGACGTGAAAGGCGTACTTGGACGATGGCCGGACGATCAGATGTGTGGCCACCTGACCACCCAGAATCGTCTCTCCCTCCCGATAGGGCGTAAAGAACTCGGTGTTGTCTCCGTAGATCGTCCCGACGGACCGCCAGGTAACCTGCTGAGCAGTCAGCGGGAGGGCCGTCCCCACGGCCGCCGACACGAGGAGCGAGAGCGGGAGGATGCGTACCATGGCGGACGATGATAAGGCCGTCGACCGTTCCGGGCGAGGGACCCCGTGGACCGGGCCCGTTTGCCCCCTCACAACGTTAGATTCGGACCTATGACCAATCGATCCCGTATCGTGACTGTCGGCCTGCCTCAGATGAGCACGGTGGAGGACCCGGCGGCCAATCTCGAGAAGGCACTCGAACGGACCCGCGACGCGGCGCGCCAGGGTGCCCAGATCGTCTGCTTGCAGGAGCTCTTCATGGGCCCCTACTTCTGCCAGATGGAGGACCATCGGTTCTTCGCCCTGGCCGAAGCGATTCCGGGTCCAACGACCCACGCCTTCTCGGCCCTCGCCAAAGAGCTGGGCATCGTGATCGTGGCGTCGCTGTTCGAAAAACGGGCCGAGGGGCTCTATCACAACACGGCGGCCGTGATCGATGCCGATGGCACCTATCTGGGCAAGTACCGGAAGATGCACATTCCGGACGACCCCCAGTTCTACGAGAAGTTCTACTTCACTCCGGGCGACCTGGGCTTCCGGACCTGGCAGACCCGATTCGGCAAGATCGGCGTCCTGATCTGCTGGGACCAGTGGTATCCCGAGGCCGCGCGACTGACCGCGCTGTCCGGCGCCGAGATCCTGTTCTATCCGACGGCCATCGGCTGGCTGCCGCCGGAAAAGGCCGAATACGGCGAGCGGCAACAGGCGGCCTGGGAAACGATCCAACGCTCGCACGCGGTGGCCAACGGCGCTTACGTCGCGTCGGTCAATCGGGTCGGCCATGAAACCGGCGGAACCGCCGGACCGGGGATCGAATTCTGGGGCGGCAGCTTCGTAGCCGACCCGAGCGGGCGGATTCTGGCCAAAGCCGGCACCGGCGAGGAAACGCTGATCGTTCAGTGTGACCTGAGCCAGGTGGACGTCGTCCGCACTCACTGGCCCTTCTTCCGCGATCGGCGCATCGACGCCTACAGCGACCTCACCAAGCGATATATCGATTCATGACGACAACCGGTCAGAGTCGCCCTGGTTACCAGGAGACGCCGGCCGAAGCCGGTTTCCGCATGCCCGCCGAATGGGCTCCGCATCGCGGCACCTGGCTCTCGTGGCCGCACCGGGAGTCTTCGTGGCCCGGCAAGGTCCATCTGATTCCCACCGTATTCGGCGAGATCGTGCGTCATCTGGCCGGGCGTGAAGAAGTGCACATCAACGTGGCCGATGCCGCCATGGAGGCCAGCGCGCGGCTGACCCTGGCCCACGCCAACGTGCCGACCAACCAGGTCTTCTTTCATCACCACGTTACCAACGACGCCTGGTGCCGGGACCACGGCCCGATCTTCATCCAGCGCGAGCGCAACGGCCGCAACGATCAGATCATCCTCGACTGGGGCTTCAATGCCTGGGGCAACAAGTATCCGCCCTTCGAGGACGACGACCGGATCCCCACACTCATCGGCGAGAAGTTCAATGTCCCGGTATTACATCCGGGGTTGATCCTCGAAGGTGGTTCGATCGACGTGAACGGGGCCGGCACGCTGCTGACAACCGAAAGCTGCCTGCTCAATCCCAACCGGAACCCGAGTCTCTCCAAAGAAGAGATCGAGCAGGCGCTCCGGCAGTATCTCGGGGTCACCAACATCCTCTGGCTGGGTGACGGGATCGAGGGCGACGACACCGACGGGCATATCGACGACCTGACCCGGTTCGTCAATCCGACCACCGTCGTCACCGTGGTCGAAACCGACCCGTCCGACCGGAACTACCGGCCGCTCCAGGAGAACCTGGACCGTTTGAGCCGGATGACCGACCAGGACGGGCGGACACTCGATATCGTTACGCTGCCGATGCCACGGGCGCTGTATGAGGACGGTCAGCGGATTCCCGCCAGCTACGCGAATTTTTACGTCGCCAACGGTGTCGTGCTCGTGCCCGGCTACGATGTCGAACGCGACGAGATTGCGCGCGAAACACTGCAGAGTTGTTTTCCCGATCGGGAGATTGTCGTGATCGATTGCACCGATCTCGCTTGGGGGCTTGGGGCGATTCACTGCGTCACCCAGCAATGGCCGGCTTGACCTCGACGCCGGCCGGCCCCCGCCGTATCGAAATCCGCTATACTTGAAGGCGCGGCGCCGCCGGTGTCGCGCTGCCCAGCTACCGTTCGACGCGCCCCCCGAGTCCGAATGCGACTCGCGGGGGCCCGTTGCCATCCGTCCCCGATGGGAAGGCCATGTCCCAGCTGATCGAGTGCGTACCCAACTTCAGTGAAGGCCGCGACCCGGCCGTCATCCGTCAGATCACCGACGCGGTGGAGCAGGTCGAGGGCGTCACCCTGCTCCATGTCGACCCCGGTGTGTCCACCAACCGGACCGTGGTGACCTTTGCCGGCGCTCCCGGCCCGGTCATCGAAGCCGCCTATCGGGCCATCAAAGTGGCCGGTGAATTGATCGACATGCGGAGCCACCAGGGCGAACATCCCCGGATGGGCGCCACCGACGTCTGCCCGCTGGTGCCGATCTCGGGCATCACGATGGAAGAGACCGCGGCCTATGCCACCGAGCTCGCTCGCCGGGTGGGCAGCGAACTCGGCATTCCGGTCTACCTCTACGAGCATGCCCAGCCCAATCCCGCTCGGAAAAATCTGGCCACGATTCGCGCCGGGGAGTACGAGGGTTTTGCCAAGAAGATGGGCGACCCGGTGTGGAAGCCCGACTTCGGGCCGACCACGTTCAATCCGAAGACCGGCGCCACCGTCATCGGCGCACGCGACTTCCTGGTGGCCTACAACGTCAATCTGAATACCACCTCGACCCGGCGCGCCAATGCCATTGCCTTCGATGTCCGCGAGGCCGGCCGCCCCGCGCGCGACGGCAATCCGCTGACCGGAAAGATTCGGGTCGGCGCTGACGGGAAGCAGGAAATGATTCCCGGCACGCTCAAGGCCGTCAAAGCCATCGGCTGGTACATCGACGAATATCGGGTGGCTCAGGTGTCGATGAACCTGACCAACCTGGCGGTCACGCCGCTCCATACCGCTTTCGACGAAGTCTGCCGGGCGGCCGAGGCGCGCGGCATCCGGGTGACCGGCTCCGAACTCGTGGGACTGGTGCCGCTCGACACCATGCTCCAGGCCGGACGCCACTTCCTGCGCAAGCAGGAGCGCTCGCTCGGCGTGTCCGAAGACGAACTGATTCACATTGCCGTCACCTCGCTCGGCCTCGACCAGTTGGGGCCATTCAAACCCGAGGAACGGATCATCGAGTACCGGCTCCGCCAGGGTGGTCCCAAGCGTCTGATCGACCGGACCGTCGCCGACTTTGCCGATGTGACGGCCAGCGAGTCGGTCGCGCCCGGCGGCGGATCGGTGTCCGCGCTGCTTGGTGCGCTCGCCGCCGCGCTCGGTTCGATGGTGGCCAACCTGAGCGCCCACAAGCGGGGCTGGGATGCCCGTTGGGAGGAGTTTTCGGCCTGGGCGGAGCAGGCGCAAGCCCTCAAGGATCGCCTGCTGCGCGCCGTCGACGAGGATACCCGGGCGTTCGACCAGGTGATGATCGCGCTCGGCATGCCGAAAGGATCCGACGAGGAGAAGGCGGCACGGGCAGCGGCCCTCGAAGCCGCCAATCGGGGCGCGACGGAAGTGCCCTTCCGTGTCATGCAAGCTGCGTATGCCACGTTCGCGATTCTCGCGGCCATGGCGGAGCATGGCAACCCGGCCTCGGCGTCGGATGCCGGGGTCGGCGCGCTCTGCGCGCGCTCGGCGGTCCTGGGCGCCTGGCTCAACGTCCGGACCAACGTCGCCGGGCTCAAGCAGCCCGAGCTGGTGGCCGACTGGGTCCGCGAGGGCGAACGGCTCGCCGCCGAGGTCCCGGCGCTCGAGGCCGCGATCCAGCGGGTGGTCGAATCGAAGTTTACCTGATACACCTAGGGGGATACGAAATGGGGGGAGAGGCAATCGCCTCTCCCCCCATTCGCGTACGAACCTGACGGATCAAGAACCTCCTGGATCAGTTTCCGAGCGGCGTGCAGGGAACGCTCAAACCACGCGCGTCACACTCGCCGGCCGGGATCAGCATGTACGGATGTACCACGTCTCCCGCCCGATCGATCGGGAGAGAGCCAAGCCGCCCGTACTTCCGCGCGTCGACCCACCGCGTCCCTTGCTCAGCCAGCAGCGAGAAGAGGCGGTTGTACAACAGCTCCGAGACGATGTCGGCATCCGGGCTCGCGGCGGTCAGCGTGCTTGGCGCCAGCCCGCCAGAGTTCACCCTGACGAGATTGATATCGTCGAGCGCCGCCTGCTTGTTCCCCATCCCGAAATTGGCCTCGGCACGGATCAGCAGGAGCTCCTCGTTCTTGAGCAGCGGGATGTCGGCGCCGAGGTTGGCCACCGACGAGGTCGCCGTGTTGGTGTTGTAAAGGATCGGCTTGAGGTCGCTGGTCAGGTTGGCAAATGTGCGCGCTTCAGCGATCCGACGAACCTTGGACGTCCACCGCAGGTCCGGCGACGCATTTGCCTGGTTCTGCACCAGCGCTTCGAGCGACGGATGCATGAAGAACCGGAGTGCCGTCAGGGGCTCGCTGACCGGGTTGGTCGGCTCACCGGAGGCGCCGTCATAGGCAAGGTAGACGCCGGTCGTGAGGGATCCCGGGAGGCCGGCCGTGGTGATGAACGACTGGCCGAGTGCCGTGAGCGCAGCCTGGAAACACTGCTGGCCGCACCCCGCAAGCAGCGCCCGGTCGACCTGCACCTTGGCCACGAGACCGCGATTGAACGTCGCGAAAGTGCTCGGAGTAGTGAATCCGGTATATCCGGGCGCCATCGTGAACGGGAAGGCTGCGCCACCGGCCTGGAGATCCGTGTACGCCTGGTTCAGCAGCGACACCGCGTGCTCGAATGCCGCTTGCTGCGACACGAACGGCGCCGGATCCGCGTCGATCGGCCGGTCGACGTCGATCGGCAGCCCGAGAGGCCCCGACCGGACGGCGAGCTTGTAGAAGTGGTAGCCGGCGAAGGTCTTGGCCAGCCCGCGCGCCGCCGACTTCTCGGCCTCCGACAACTCGGCCGACTCACCAACCGCCGTCAGATATGCATTGATGGTCCGGAGGGCGACGTACTTACCGCCCCACTGCCCGCCGGCGCGGCCGGCGGCGTCCTGCGGACCGCGGATCTCTTCGCCGGTTTCCCGCGGATCGTTACCCAGGAGGTTCCAGACTTCGCGGCCATAGATACCCCACTGCTGGATCTGGCCGGCCATGTCGGTGTTGGCCTGGGACATGATCCCGGTAGCCGTCCGCGCCAGAGCCAGCCGGCCCGACAGCTGGTCCACGGTCGGTGCGTTGGTAGTCGGTACGTCGAAGTCTCCGCAGGCGGAGAGCGCCAGCGCGCCGGCCAGCCCGAGACCCAACAGTCGTCGATTCATCGTCGTTTTCATATTAGAAGCCCACCGCGATGTTGAAGAAAACGCTGCGGCTCGGCGGGAACGGTCCGACGTCGAGGTTGTTCCGGATGGCCGTGGAGCCGAAGTTGGCGACCTCGGGGTCGAGACCGGTATAGTTGGTGAGCATCAGCAGGTTCCGCCCGGTCACGCTGAGGCGGACGTCGCGGGCGCCGACGCTGAGCGCGTTCGCGAACGAGCGCGGCAGATTGACCCCGACCGAAACCTCGCGCAGCTTGAGGAAGGTCGCGTCCTCGATGTACGGCGTCATCACGCCGCTGTTGTAGCCCTTCATCCGGTAGGCGTGGTCCGGCGAGCCATGGTCCGCGGCGTTGCCACCGTCGTCATAGAGGAACTGGGTCAGGTTGATCACGTTGCCGCCCTGCTGCCAGTCCCAGACCATGCTGAAGTTGAATGCCTTGACGGTCAGATCATTGACAAACCCGATCCGGAAATCCGGCGCGGAGTTCCCCAACCGCATCTGCGTGGGAATGCGCACCGTGTCCTCGTCGAATCCGAACCCGACGATCTGCGTCATCGGCTGCCCGACCTCGACGAACGTCGTGCCGAGGCCACCGAACCCGGCATTGGGCGGCCGGAACGAGGCCACCGGGAGCTCGATCACCTTATTGCGGTTGAGCGTGAAGGTGGCCCGCGTGACCAGCTGGGCATTCCGCCCCTGGATCGGCGTCACACCAAGGGAAGCTTCGATCCCCTTGTTCTGCACCTTGCCGCCGTTGATCACTTCCTGCGTAAAGCCGGATGAGGGCGGCGGCACGCGATTGAGCAGCAGGTTCGTGGTATTCCGGTTGTAGTACGTGACGTCGAGCACCACCCGGCTGCGGAAGAGCTCGGCCTCGAAGCCGGCTTCCACCTCTTTCAGGCGCTCCGGCTCGATGTTCGGCGCACCGGCGACGGTCGACAGCGTAAAGCCGTTGACGCCGCCGAACTGCGGGGTGAGGAGCGTAGTGAATTTCTGCCCGAACAGGGGCTGGTTGCCGGTTTCGCCGTATGCCGCGCGCAGCTTGAGCTGCGAGCCCTGGCCCAACAGATCGCTGAACCGGTACGAACCCGAGATCTTCGGGAAGATGTAGTACTTGTCGATGTTGCCGTTGGCGCTGCTCCGCTCGGCGCGCAGGCCGCCGGAGATGAGCATCCGGTCATCGAGAAGCATCAGGTCTTCTTGAGCATAGAGCGCAAAGGTGCGCTCGCGCGTCAGGTCTTCCGCCGCAACCGGCGTGGTGCCCCGGTTCACGTTCGACTGTCCCGGGATGAGATTGGTGTTGCTCACCCGGGTGATCTTGAGCTGCCGATCCTCGTACTGCACGCCGAACGACGTCGTCGCCGTGACAAAGCCCGACGAGGGCCGCAAGGTATGCACGCCGTTCAGGTTCCAGTTGGCCTGGCGGCTCACCCCGGCCTGCTCGCTGGCCGTGCCCGGCCGGGCCTTGATCTGCTCCCAGAAGAGATCGGGCGGCGTGTAGATCTCATCGCCCTGGTTGAAGATGTCGACGCCGGCGCCCGCCGTGAACAGGAAGCTCTGGCGCTCGTTGGTAAACGCCCGCCAGTTCAGGTTGGCTCCGCCCGTGAAGCGGTTGGTTTCGGTGTTGTTGTCCGACAGCCGGTTGGTCTGGACGGGGTTCGCGTTGAAGTAGCCGGTCAACGGCACCTCGGTAAAGCGGCCGTCGGCGCCCGGCAGGAGCGACTGGAAGTTCGGCTGATACGCCAGCGCGTATCCGGCCGTGCCGCCGGCGTTGCCGTTGTTGGCAAAGCTCCGCTGCTCCAGCGACCGGTTGAAGACGCTGCTCACCGAGACGTCCAGCTTGTTGCTCAGCTTCTGATCGACGTTGACCCGTAGACCCTGGCGACCAAAGCCGCTGTTGTCGGCGATGCCCTCATCGCGCTTCCAGGTGCCCGAGACGAAAAAGCGCGTCTGCTCGGTGCCGCCGCTCACGTCGGCGACGGTTTCATAGGACACCGCATTGCGGCCGTACACCTCTTCGTACAGATCGTAGGTGCGCGGCGCCCCGCCCGCGAAGTACGGCGCCAGCGCGGCCCGCTTCGCCTCGCCGAACACGTCGACCGCTTCCTCGATCGTCTGGAAGTTCCGGCTCTGCAGTTTGCGCTGCAGATCAAAGGTGCCGACCCGCTGCGACACGTTGGCCCGGGTCTGCCCGGCCTGACCGCGGATGGTCTTAATGACCACCACGCCGTTGGACGCTTTCGAGCCGTAGATCGACGACGCCGCGGCGCCCTTCAGGATCTCGATGCTCGCAATGTCGGCCGGGTTGACGTCGGCCACGCGGTTGACCGGGTCGTCTTCGTTCACGCTCGCACCGGCGATGGCCGATGCTCGGCCGCCGTTGATGCGCGTGTTGCTGTAGATGACACCGTCGATGACGAAGAGCGGATCCGAAGCGCCGAGCACCGTGGTGTTGCCACGGATCTGCATCTGGATACCACCGCCCGGCGCGCCGGAGTTCGACTGAATGTTGACGCCGCTGATCCGGCCATTGAGCGCGGACTCGAAGGTCGGGGCGGCCACCTTGGCCACATCCTCGCCGCCGACCACGGCAATCGCGGTCGTGGCCGCGCGCCGTTCGACCGAGGTCGCGGCACCGGCGACGATGACTTCGTCGAGCCTGAAGATGTCCTGGTCGAGCGAGACGTTCATCGTGCTCTGACCGGCCGGAACCACAGCTTCGCGCCGTGTGAAGCCGATGGCCCGAAACATCAGGCGGGCATCCCCGCTCGCCGTGATGCTGTACCGGCCGGCGGCATCGGTTCGAGCGACCGTGGTGGTCCCTACCAGGGTCACCGTTGCTTCGGCAATCGGTTCGCCCGACCCTGAACGCGAAACGGTCCCGGTGATCTCACGCGCCTGAGCGGCGAGCCAGCCGGGAGCCGCAAGCAGCCCGGCTATACCGAGCATGAGCACCCTGCGACCAATCTTCATTGATCCCTCGAGTTGATAGTGGAGTTGCTTCCTGCATGAACCACGACGCCGATACCCACCCCCTGGCGGTTCCAAGCAGATGGGTATCGGAAACGGCTCCGGGGAACCGCCGTCGGGTCGACCCCGTCGGGTCGATACTCACTATGAAGCCCCCTGCATCGCGGCAACCCCATCAGGGTCCGAAAACCGGTCAATTACGACCGGGCTCTCTCTTCCACCGGTCGATGACCGGGCCGCACCCGGCCACCGGAGCAACCCCCGCGCCGCGTCCGACCGAGTCGTCAAGTCATTGCACAACAACTAGTTAGGACGACAGCTGACAGACGGCGCGTCGAAAAGACACGGGACCTTCGGTCATGCCCGTAACGTTCCGACACGGCCAGCCACGCAGAGGCAACCGACAGGGACACTTGCCGCGCAACCTGCCCAGCCGCCGACAATCGGAAGCGCCGCGATTACTTTGGTCTGCCTTCCGACGGGCCAAAATGGCCAGGTCACTCTCACTTCAGGAAATGACGGAACGACGATGATCGCCTTTTCGGAACCGTGGGCTCACGCTTGGTGCGCCGCGTTGAACGGGAGTGATGCGTATCAGGCAGCCGCCGCCACCTGGGAGGGCTCCGTCGCAATCGTTGCCACCAACGGCAACATGTTGCCGGCAGCCGTCTTTCTCGATCTGTACCGAGGCCAATGCCGGAGCGCCCGGATCGCTTCCGACGCGGATCTGGCCGATGCCGCTTTCGTCCTCGAGGGCACCGGCGCCGCCTGGCGCGACCTGCTCAGCGGGCGACAGGCGCCCTTGATGGCTCTGATGTCAGGACGGATCCGGCTGGCGCGGGGCGAGATTGCGCAACTGGTTCCGCATGCCGGATCCGCTCGCGAACTCGTCGCCATCGCCGGACAGATCCCGACCGAGTTCCCCACCGACTGGTAAGTCTCGATCTCCGACACGCGGTCTCGGGCCTCGTGTCACCCTGACACGCTTGCCCGGCAGGGCGTGTCCATCGCACACGACTCCGGTTTTCCCTGACCGGAACGTAAGCCTTTGCGGAGCAAGGGTATTCACCTTACCCCGGCAAGCGGCACAAGCAATGCAGCATTGAAGGGTCGCGGTCTTCCGCAGGCGAAGACCCTCGCACACCCAATCACAATCTGTCCACCACTAGCCAGGGAAGGGTCCGTCATGCGACTCGGAGTACCCCAATTTCTCGTCGTGGGCGCAATACTGACCGGCTTGACCGGGCCGGTTGCTGCCCAGACTGGCGGCACAGTAAGCGGCAAAGTGACTGATGCGACGACACAAGCTCCGCTTTCGGGTGCCCGGGTTTCGATCCCCGGGACGACGCTGAGCGCGCTGACCAGCATGGAAGGGCGCTACCGCCTGATCAACGTTCCGGCCGGAACGCAGTCGGTCCGATTCTCACAGATCGGCTACGCAGCCCAAACCCTGACCGCGACCGTGACGGCCGGACAAACGACCTCTCTCGACGCCGGCTTGAGCCCCACGCCATACCGGCTCGACGAGATCGTCACCACCGCTACCGGTGAAGAGTCGCGCCGATCGATCGGCAACGCGGTCTCCACGGTCGAGGTGGCCAATCTGGTCGCCACCACGCCGATTGCCAACATGAACGACCTGCTGGTAGCCAAGGCACCTGGCGTAGTCGTGCTGCCAGGTGCGCTGACCGGTGGCGGCGCCCGGGTCCGGATCCGCGGCAACAGTTCGCTGTCGCTCTCGAACAATCCGATCTACATCGTGGACGGCATTCGAGTCGCGGGTGACGTGAATTCGACCTCCAACGGTATCGGCGGGTCCGGACCAAGCCGGATCAACGACCTCAACCCCGAGGATATCGAGTCGATCGACGTGGTGCGCGGCCCCTCGGCGTCAACGCTGTACGGCACCGACGCCGCCAACGGCGTGATCGTGATCAAGACCAAACAGGGCCGCGCCGGCGCCACCGTCTGGAATGCCTACGCCGAGCAGGGGTACATCAAGGACTACAACAAGTATCCGATTGCCTACCGCGGCTGGCGAACCGGCACGACCGCCACCACCAACAGCACCGCGGCCAACACGGTCCAGTGTCTCCTGAGCCAGGTACTGACTAACTCGTGCGTCCAAGACAGTGTGACGTCGTACAACCTCTGGGAAGATCCGGAATCGTCTGTCCTGGGCACCGGCAGCCGCAATCAGTTCGGTCTGCAGGCCTCCGGCGGCGGCGAAACGGTCCGCTATTACGTCGCCGGCGAGTGGGAAAAGGAAACCGGCCTGATGCAGCTGCCCGAAACCTTCCAGGCCCGGGTGCGCGAACTGCGCAGCATCAGCGAGGTACCGGACGAGCAGGTCCACCCGAATCGTCTGCGCCGGGTCAGCGTTCGCGGTAACATCAATGCCAACCTGAACGACAAGATGGACGTCACGCTGTCGAGCGGGTTCATCACCAGCGCGTTGCGGCTGCCGCAGACCGACAACAATGCCAACGGCATCGGCTCGAACGGGTTCGGCGGACCGGGCTTCAAGAACTATCTCGTCACCCTGGGCGGCGCCGAACGCAACAATCTCGGCTGGCGGCAGTCGACGCCGGACGAGAGCTTTGCGATGACCAACACGCAGAACATCAACCGCTCCATCACCAGCGTCACCTTCAACTATCGCCCCACGACCTGGCTCTCCGGCCGAGTGGTCGGCGGCGTGGACTTCATCTCACGGGAAGACCTCGAGCTCTGTATTCGGGATCAGTGTCCCTTCGTCGGCACCAACCGGCTGGGCTTCAAGGTCAACAACCGGACCACCTTCTTCAACTATACCGGTGATGCCTCGCTAACCGCGAACTACAACTTCATGGGCATCGGTTCGCGCAGCACGGCAGGTGTCCAGTATGCCAAGGAGAACAACACCCGGAACCTCGCGTCGGCCTCCGAACTGGCCCCGGGCGCCTCGACCATCGACGCCGGCGCCCTGCTCTCGGCCGGTGAAGCGACCTATTCGAGCGTGACCCTCGGCTACTTCGCCGAGCAGCAGTTCAGCTTCAACGACCGACTCTATCTGACCGGCGCAATCCGCTCCGACCGCAACAGCGCCTTTGGCAATCAGTTCAAGCGGGTCTATTACCCGAAGGTCGCGGTCTCGTACGTGATCTCGGACGAGGATTTCTTCCCGAAGGGCAGCTTCCTCAACAGCCTGCGGCTCCGCTCCGCACTGGGCGCGGCCGGCCGCCAGCCCGGCGGGAACGATGCGATCGCGTACTTCACGCCGACCACCGTCAGTGCCGACAACGCCGACACCCCCGGGATCATCTTTTCCGCGCTCGGGAATCCGAACCTCAAGCCGGAGCGGTCGCAAGAGCTGGAACTCGGATTCGATGCCAACCTGCTCAACGTCGTGAACCTCGAATTCACGTACTACAACAAGAACAGCCGGGACGCCCTGATCAGCCGCGTCGTGGCTCCGTCGGTCGGCGCGGCGGCGACCCGATTCGAAAACATCGGCCAGGTGCGCAACCGCGGGGTCGAAGTGGCCCTCAACGTCAATCCGGTCAACGGCCGGTCCTTTGGCTGGGACTTCACGCTGAGCGGCTCCTATAACAAGAACAAGATCGTCGACCTCGGCGGCACGCCGCCCAACCTCGGCACGACGAACTCGGACATCGAGGGCTATCCGATCCAGGGCTGGTGGATGCGGACCTTTACCTATGAGGACCGGAACGGCGACGGCCTGATCGCGCTCGACGAACTTACGGTGACGCCCGAAAACGAGTACATCGGCCCGTCGATGCCCGTCGGTGAATTCACCTTCTTCAACGCCTTCGAGCTGTTCGGCCGCAAGCTGCGGATCCAGACGCTGTTCGACGCCAAGACCGGTGGCTACCAGCTGAACGGCACCGAGCGGATTCGCTGCGACAACCGCCTCAACTGCGACGGCGTCGTCAACCCGAACTCGCCGCTCGAAGAGCAGGCCCGCGCCATGGCGGTACGGGTGCACGCCGCCCGGACTCAGGCCGGCTATGTCGAGAAGAGTGACATCATCCGCTTCCGCGAACTCTCGGCGACCTTCACGTTCCCCGACCGACTGGCCCGTACCTTCGGCGCGTCGCGGATGAGCCTGACCGCAGCCGGCCGCAACCTGGCCAAGATCACCGGCTACAGCGGCATCGATCCCGACGGCGGGTACTTCGGCGACAACATCGGCGTCCTGAGCGACTTCCAGACGACGCCACCGCCGACGTACTTCACGTTCCGCCTCAACATGACGTTTTGAGGACGAGCCGACATGCCTACTCCTATCGGAAACTCCATGATGCTCTCGACCCCGTCCCCGGTCCGCCGGTGGCTCGGCGCCGCTGCGCTGACCGGCACCCTGCTGGCTGGCGGCTGCGACAGCGTGCTCGAGGTCAACGATCCCGACATCCTGACCGAAGCCAGTTCGCCGGCCAGCGCCATTGCGCTGCGCAACGGCGTGTTCCTTCGGATGACCCAAGCTTTCTCGGCTGGCGGCGACGCACCCGACGGCTGGTTCCTGCTGAGCGGCCTGATGGCCGACGAATGGCAATCGGGTGACACATTCCAGCAACGGAACTCCACCGACCAGCGCGTCGTCGCAGAGACCAACAGCTTCGTGATCGATCTCTCACGGCGGGCCCATCGGGTTCGTACCGAAGCGAGAACCGCCATTAACTCGTTGCGCGAATGGGCCCCGGCTCCGGCATCCAATATCGGCCTGATGTTCACGATGATGGCCTTTGCCGAGAACCAGCTGGGGGAGGTGTTCTGCAACGGAATCCCCTTCAGCGGAATCGATGGTACCACCATCGTCTTTGGCACCCCGGTGTCGTACGACTCCGCCTTCCGCCGTGCGGTGAGCCATGCCGACTCGGCCATCACCAACAATGGCGGCGCCAATGAGGCGCGCGTCGCCAACTTTGCCTCGGTCGTCAAGGCCCGAGCCCTGCTCAACCTGAACCAGCCGGCAGCAGCGGCGGCGGCCGTTGCCTCCGTACCAACCACGTTCGTCTATCAGTTGACCCATTCACAGAACTCCGCGGTGAATGCCAACTGGCAGCAGAACATCAATCTCCGGCGCTACGTCATGGGCAACGGCGAAGGCGGCAACGGCATCCAATTCCGCTCCGCCAACGACCCGCGCATCCCGCCGGCCCCGGCCGGGCTGCCGCCCCTGGCATTCGACGGCGTCGTTCCGACTGTCGCCCAAGGTCTCTGGAACGATCGCGCCTCGCCGATCACGATCGCGTCAGGCATCGAGGCGCGCCTGATCGAAGCCGAAGCGGCCCTGCGAGCCGACAACACGACGCTCTTCCTGTCGAAGCTCAACGACGCCCGAGCCACCGATACCCTGCTCACAGTCCTCACGGATCCGGGGAGTGAAGCAGCTCGGGTGGACCTCCTGTTCCGGGAGCGTGCGTTCTGGATGTTCGGCACCGGTCACCGCCTGGGCGACCTGCGCCGGCTGATCCGGCAGTACGGCCGCAATGCCGAAACGGTGTTCCCCACTGGTACCTGGTTCAAAGGCGGCGCCTACGGCGGCGACGTCAACTTCCCGATCCCGTTCGACGAAACCAACAACCCGGAGTTCTCAGGCTGCACCGACCGTAACGCCTAATCGACACCGACACGACCGCCCCGGCGTAGCAGACCGCTGCGCCGGGTCGCGTCACCTCCAACATCCCCCTCTCTTCCTGCGTATAATTGAGATAGGCTGCGATGGTGCCCTTCACCGGCGCCCGCAGCCCACGTCGATTGCTCGACCCCAGACGCGGCCATCGGCGCTGCCACACCGATTGCCGGCCTCATTCTCGATCAGGGACCTTCTCATGCGCGCATTGGTTCGCATCGGCCTCGGGATATTCCTCGCTGCAACCTCGCTCACATTCACAGCCTCGGCCCAACGGCGGATCACCACCCCCAAGGAGCAATTCGGCTTTACCTTGGGCGACGACTACCAGCTGGCCAACTACAAGCAACTCACCGACTACTGGAAGAAGCTGGATCGCGAGTCCGACCGGATGAAGCTGGTCTCCATCGGCAAGACCGCCGAAGGACGCGATCAGTGGATGGCCATCATCACCTCCCCCGCCAACCACGCCCGGCTCGACCGCCTGCGCGACATTTCCCGGCGGCTCTCCCGCGCGGAGGATCTGACCGACGAACAGGCCCGGGCGCTGGCCAAAGAGGGACGCGCGGTGATCTGGATCGACGGCGGTCTGCATGCTACCGAGGTGCTCGGTGCGCATCAGCTGATGGAACACGTCTACCAGATGCTGTCGTATACCGACGAGGAGACCATGCGTCTCCTCGACGACGTGGTGCAGCTCGTGGTCCACGCCAACCCCGACGGGATGGACCTGGTCAGCGACTGGTACATGCGGCGCTCCGACCCGACCAAGCGCACCACGTCCGAACTTCCCCGGCTCTACCAGAAGTACATCGGGCACGACAACAATCGCGACTTCTATCTCAACGCGATGCCGGAATCGAAGAACATCAGCCGGGCACTCTATCGCGAGTGGTTCCCGCAGATCATGTACAACCACCACCAGACCGGCCCGGCCGGTTCGGTGATGTTCGCGCCGCCCTTTCGCGACCCGCACAACCACAATCTGGACCCGCTCCTGATCAACACGTTAGGCATGGTCGGCAATGCGATGCATACCCGGTTTGCCGCGGAGGACAAACCCGGCGTGGTACAGCGCGAAGCGGCCAGCTACCAGACCTGGTGGAACGGCGGTCTGCGCACCACGGCCTACTTCCACAATCAGGTCGGGATCCTGACGGAAACCATCGGCAGCCCGACGCCGATGCAGATCCCCGTGATTCCGGGCCGGCTGGTGGCCGACGGTAACGGCCCCTTCCCCATCATGCCGCAGCCGTGGCGATTCCGGCAGTCGATCGACTACTCGATTACCGCCAACCGGGCCATTCTCGACTACGCCTCGCGGTATCGCGAGCCGCTGCTCTACAACATCTACCAGATGGGCAAGAGCGCCATCAAGAAGGGCAACGAGGACAGCTGGACCAACTATCCGAAGCGGGTGGCGCGCCTCACGGCCGAGGCCGCCAAGGACTCGCAGGGCACCGCCAACCAGCGGGGCCCGCGTCCGCTGACCGTGCGTCAGTTCCAGACCTGGATGCGCCGGCCGGAAGATCGCGACCCGCGCGGTTACGTCCTGCCCAGCGACCAACCCGACTTCCTGACGGCCACCAAGTTCGTCAACGCCCTGATCGAGTCGGGCATCGACGTGCACTATGCGACATCGGCGTTTTCCGCGGGCGGCAAGCGCTATCCGGCAGGCTCCTATGTGATCCGGTCGGCACAGGCCTTCCGCTCCCACGTGCTCGATATGATGGAGCCGCAGGATTACCCGAACGACCTGAGCTACCCGGGCGGACCTCCCAAGCCGCCGTACGACAACGCCGGCTACACGCTTGCGATGCAGATGGGGGTCCGCTACGACCGGATGCTCGACCGCTTCGACTGTCCCTGCCGCAAGATCGGCGACGTGCTTGCGAAGCCACCGGTCGGGGCGCGGATGCCCGGCGGCAGCGGCTTCCTGCTTTCTCGCCGCGTCAACGACAGCTATCTGGCCGTCAACCGGCTGCTCGCCGCCAAGCAGCGGGTCGAAGCGCGCGGGTCGACGTTCTACGTCCCCGCTACGCCGGACGCCGTCAGAATCCTGCAGCGGCTGGTCGATGATCGAGGTCTTCCGGTCACCGTCGCCGACCGGCCGATCGGCGCCGTGGCCGTGACACCGTACCGCATCGGCTTGTGGGACCAGTATGGCGGCTCGATGCCGTCCGGCTGGGTCCGCTACCTCCTCGAAGAGTTCGAGTTTCCCTTCGAGGTCGTCTTCCCGCCGATGCTCGACCGCGGCAACCTGCACCAGCGTTACGACGCCCTGGTGTTCGTCGGCGGATCGATTCCGTCGGCCCGCGCCGAAACGCCGGGCCGGTCGGTCCCGGTGCAGCCGCCTGCCTCGACCGACATCCCCGAACCGTATCGCCAGCAGCTCGGCCGAGTCACGCTCGAGCGGACCATCCCCGCGCTCAAGAGCTTCCTGGATCAGGGCGGGCGTGTCGTGACGATCGGGAGCGCCACCGATCTGGCGCGCCACCTGGGACTGCCGATCGAGGATCATCTGGTCGAGCGGGACCCGGCAGGCGGGACTCGTCCCTTGCCGCGCGAGAAGTTCTACGTCCCGACCTCGATCCTGCAGGTCTCCGTCGATACCACCGCGCAGAGCGCAGCTGGCATGGAGGCCGAAGCGCTGGTGACCTTCGATCAGAGCCCCGTCTTCCGGGTTCCGCTCGACGGACGGAACCGGGGCATCCGCCCGGTGGCATGGTTCGCGTCGCCCGAGCCGCTCAAGAGCGGCTGGGCCTGGGGCCAGACTTACCTGGACGGAGGCGTGGCCATCGCCGAAGCGAACGTCGGCAAAGGGACACTGTACCTGTTCGGTCCGGAGGTCACCTTCAGGGCACAGCCCCACGGAACCTTCCGGTTTTTGTTCAATGGGATGATCGGACGCTAGTCCGGTCTGGCCTTCCGCTCCAGAGGGCCTTACAATCGACGGGATGATGCGATCGGTGCGGCGCCCCAGAATCCGAGCCCTCCTGGGCCTGGCCGCGAGTGTGATACTCGCGGCCCGGATGGTGGTGTCGCCCTGGTTCCACGACTGCGCCATGGCCGCGCCGGTCGAGGCGTCCGCCAGTCAGGAACACCACACCCATCACGCCGTCGCGGACGATGCAGACGGCGGAACCGGCGAGCACCACAATCGGCACGATTGCCGCTGCGCCGCCTCACAATGCGGCCCCGGTGGCGCTCCGGCCCATCGCCCGTCCATTGGCGAAGACTTCGGTGCCAACGCGGTCGAGGTCGATGAGGAAGCGCGCACCGATCTGCGCCTGGTGCGCCCCGCCTATCAGCTCCCCTACGCAACGGCACCACCTATCCCGCTGTGATCTTCGGTAACTGACAACTCGTCTTCCGTCCGGCGAACTTCGCGGACAGAAGTGCGCCATCGCCTGCAACCGGCGACGGCCGAAGCGCGGCACCTGGCCACGAATCGGTCGCACAGCACAGATCACAGAAGGGGAGCCGGACGGCCCAGGGCCGTGCCGGAGCATATCGACATGCCACACCTTGCGCTTCGCGCAGGACGCGCGGGCATCCTGACAGTCGCCGGCGTGATCGGACTGACAGCGTGCTCTACCTCGCAGGCCAACCTTCGGCCTGACCCGGCAATCCCAACGCCGGTCGCCATCCCGTTCGCTGCGCTGGTCGGCGATCGCCACTTTGCCTGCGGCGAGAGCTATGACAACCTCGGTGCAACGGCCAGTCGGATTACGCCAACCGACCTCCGACTCTTCGTCTCCGAGGTCGAACTGATCGACCGCCGAGGTCGGGCCATCCCGCTCCAACCGACCACGGGCGACATCTGGTCACACGAGGGGGTAACTCTACTCGACTTCGAAAACGGCACGGGACCCTGCGCCAATGGCAGCCCGGAAACCAATACGGTGGTCCGCGGCCTCGCACCGGCGGGCGACTACACCGGAATCCGATTTACCGTGGGCGTCCCCTTCGACCGGAATCACCTCGACCACAATCGGCAGCCCTCGCCGCTCAACGTGACCAGCATGTTCTGGGCGTGGCGTTCCGGTTACAAGTTCCTGCGGATGGAGTATCGGACCTCCGGACCGGCGCGACACCTGTTCCTCCATCTTGGAAGCACCGAGTGCCTCGGCGCCGACACCACGGCCCGGTCGGCCACGCGATCCTGCGGTGCATCCAACCGGGCCCGGATCGAGCTGCCAAGCTACCGAGCAGGTCGGGACACCGTTGCTCTCGATCTGGAACGACTGCTGGCGGGAGCGAACCTGGACGAGAACCATCCGGAGACGGCCCGCGGCTGCATGTCCGCAGCAAGCGATCCGGACTGCGCCCCGATCTTCGCCAACCTGGGGCTCCCGTTTGGTGCGAACACACCCACTCGCCAGACCGTCTTTCGGGTCGTCGATCGGCGCCTGGCACAAACCCAATGAGCAGCGGAAGAACGATGCGGGTCCTGACGGCGGCCATCGGCGGGATCGTCCTGCTGGCGGCGATGGCCGCCCAACCCGCGGCGTTCGAGTGGGATCTGCCGCCGGGCTTCCCGGCCCCGCGGGTCCCGACGGACAATCCGATGAACGCCGCGAAAGTGTCGCTTGGTCGGCATCTGTTTTACGACCTCCGGCTCTCATCGGACAAAACGATGTCGTGCGCCACCTGTCACGTCCAGGAGTTTGCCTTCTCGGATCCGCGCCCGCATCCCATGGGTGTGACCGGCGAGCCGCATCCTCGAGGTTCGATGAGCCTCGCCAATGCCGGTTATGCCGCTGTACTGACGTGGGCCAATCCGATGCACCGGCGCCTGGAAAACCAGGCCCTGGTCCCGATGTTCGGCGAAACTCCGGTCGAGATGGGACTGGCCGGGATGGAGGGGAAGGTCATCGAACGGCTGACGGCGGAACCTCGCTATCAGACCCTCTTTCCGGCGGCATTTCCGGGAGACACGACCCCAATCTCGATCCCCAACGTGACCCGGGCGCTGGCCGCTTTTCAGCGAACCCTGATATCCGGACGGTCGCCCTACGATCGCTTCCAAGCCGGCGACGCCTCGGCCATGTCACCAGCTGCGCAGCGAGGGTTCGAGCTCTTCAACAGCGAGCGCCTCGAGTGTTTTCACTGCCACGGCGGTTTCAACTTTTCGGGCAGTACGGACTTCGAAGGCAAAGGCCTGGTCGAGATCGAGTTCCACAACAACGGCCTCTACAACCTCGACGGCAACGGCGCCTATCCCACCTCGAACCCGGGTATTCATGAGATCACCGGCAATCCGGACGACATGGGACGGTTCAAGGCCCCGACGCTGCGCAACATCGAGGTGACCGGCCCGTACATGCACGACGGCAGCCTGGGCTCGCTGGACGAAGTCGTCGAGCATTACCGCCGAGGCGGCACCCTGATCGAGCGCGGCCCCAACGCCGGCGACGGCGCCGAGAGCCCGCTCAAGAGCCCGTTCGTGCCGGGCTTTCGTCTGAGCGATACCGAGAAGGCCGATCTGATTGCCTTTCTGATCAGCCTGACCGATCGCGCCTTTCTGAACGACCCCCGTTTCAGTGATCCCTGGCCCAAACCCTTCGAGCCGCCCCGATGACGGCCAAGAACCGACCGACCACGTATATTTCACCTTCTTGAAGGAGATGAGTTCGATGCGTATCCGTACCCTTGCCCTGTCCCTCGCCATCCTCGGCGCCGTCGCGACGTCCGCGCGCGCCGCATTCCATGCCCGCTTGGTCAAAGCCGAGCCTGCTCTCGACAGCACGGTGACCGAGAAGCCGACTCAGGTTCGGCTGTGGTTCAATGAAGCGCCCGACGCGAAGCTGTCCTCGGGCACCCTGACCTCGGCCGACAGCACCGTCAACGTGAAGTTGGACTTCGGAACGACCGATGACGTGAACTCGGTCGCGAGCCCGGTGGAGGGCGATCTCAAGCCCGGCGCCTACACCGTCCGCTGGCGGACCGTGTCGAAAGACGGCCACGGGATTCGGGGAACCTACAAGTTCACGTTCCAGCCGTAAGTGCCAGAAATTGCAGCTCTGGCTGCATGATTTTGCAGCAAGGTAGATAAAACAAACGGGTCCCCGACACCAGTTCGAGGACCCGTGCGTTTTCGATACCAGCCCAAATTCGGGCTAGATCACTGCGAGTTCGACCTCGACCAACTCGTCGTCTCCCTCGTCCTCCGCCGAATCGGCGCCGAGCAGCCGGGCAGCGAGGAGTGGAAGCGCGGCAGGGAGTACCAGATCAGGGTCCAGCTGGATCATCTGGGCGATCCACTGGGCCGTCTGCTTGGCCTGCGGTAAATGGTGCAGTACCGGATCGATCATCGTCCTACCCTCACTTTCCGTCGGCAAGTCCCCCAACCCGCCAACGCTACGTCATGACCCCAGGTGATACTCCTTCATCGTTGCCTGAGGTCAAGGCAAGAATGGGTCCACAAATTTTCCGCCCGGATTTCCCTGACCCGGCGCTCGGCCGGCTCCGGCCCGGTCGGCCACGTCCTGGGAAAACCGATGCATTCCCAGGGAATTGCTCGGCAAAGCAAGGATTTTCCCCAGCTTCATCCGTACCATAGCAAGTGCGCATCACGTGACGCTCAGCTGCCATGTGTCGATCCGTCATCATTCGTGCGACGAATTGTCACGTGCGTGAGGCGAGACGTTCCGATAGATTGCGACATTCGCGTCTGTGATCTCCATCACTTTTTCTCGCCGCCGCCTCGTGAACCGTTCCCGCATAACGTTGATCCTGCCCGTCCTCGCTGCGTGCCAAGTTGCCACCTTGCCGCCACCCTCCAGCCGCGGCGATGGTGGTCCGGTAGCCGTGCGCGGCACGATAGCGCACGAAGCGCGTTCGCACGTGCGGCTCTATCGGGACGCTGCGGGGTGCGAGTCGATTCAAACGGTCAACCGCCAATTCCGCCCCGTCACCATCACGACGGCCGAGGGCGCGGAACTGCGGGTCCTCGAGGAGCAATACGACATCCGGCGCTGCCGCGACACCGATGGCGTGTCGTCCGAGGCGATCGTGACTGCGTGGCTACCGGACACCGGCCAGGCGCGCCCGCTCTTCCGGATCAGCGGCCGCGCCGTGTCGGGCACGCCCACCGGGAACCTGTACCAGATGGTGACCTTCGGCTGCTGCGGCAGTCGTCCGCTGGCCACCTACCACAGCCTGCACACCGGTGCCTTCCTCTTCAGCTCGAGCGTTCCGCTCCGGGGCATCGGCACCGGCGCTACCGGATCGGTCCGGTTTGCCGCGTTTCACGATTCGTTCTCAGCCACTGAGCCCGCCGAGCGAGCCGCCGATTCGACCGTCATCGGAGTGCTCCAGTGGGGCGATGACCGCTCGCCGGGGCGCCGGATCCTGATCCACGCCGATCAGCCCGAGAGCTTCGCGGCCACCGGACTTCGGTTCTTCCGTCGCGGCCTTCCGCTCGAGGACTCGATCGCGGTGATGTCCGCGAGCGCGGCGGACCCGGTCTCGCTTCGGATCGAGCTCCAGTCGTCCGGATCGGACCGGCGGCTCCGCCTCGATTTCGTCGTCGCCGGAGACTCCCTGGCCGCCGAGGGTGCCCGCTTGCCCGCTGGCATCTCGCTGTCCTGGGGCCGGGAGGGGTGAACCCGCTCCTGGACCCCGACCTGCGCCTCATCATCGGGCATCGGGGAGCCTCCGGCAGCGCGCCAGAGAACACCATCGCCAGCTTCGATCTGGCACTCGCCCAAGGCGCCGAGGCGTTCGAACTGGACGTTCGGATGACCGCAGACGGCGTCCCGGTCGTCTTTCACGACCCGACGCTGGATCGCACCACCGGCCAGGCGGGAACGGTCCAGACCAGAACGGCAGCCGAACTCGCGCAGCTCGACGCGGGCGCGACATATTCGGCGGACGGTCTGACGCACCCGTTTCGCGGCCAGGGGGTCGGGGTCCCACCGCTGGCGGAAATCCTCCGGCGCTATCCGGATACACCACTCCTGATCGAACTCAAAGAGGTAGCCGCGGCGGTACCGGTCCAGGAGGCTATTCGCGCGGCCGGCGCAACCGATCGGGTCGTCGTCGCGTCGTTCCTCGCCGGCGCGCTCGACCCCTTTCCCTCGCCGCCGTTTCTGATCGGGGCGAGCCGCCGCGACATCCTCCGCCACTACGTCCGGAGCGGGATCGGTCTCGGCCCACGCCGCGGCGATACCCCTCGTTGCTACGCCGTACCGGTCCGCTACAAGGACCTGATCCCGGTCCCGACTCGGCGGTTCGTCGCCTCGGCCCGGCGCGCCGGCCGCCCGGTCCACGTCTGGACCGTGAACGATATCGAGACTGCCGAGCGGCTCTGGGATCTGGGCTGCGCCGGGATGATCACCAATTACCCGGCCCGGCTGCTCGAGGCGCGGAACCGGCGGTTCGGGGCTCCCCTCAAATCCTGACCCCATCCTGCCGATACTCGACGGCATGGAGACGACCCCGACTCTGCTGAGCCGCTACACTCAGGACGTGGCCGGCCTGGATTCCCGAATGGTGGCGCGCTACATCGGCAACCTGGAGGAAGGCCGCTCCAAGGTGTCCGTCAACAGCGCGCTGTCCAAGGGCGACCAGAGCGACCACTTTCGTTTTCGCATTACCGGGGACGATCAGTGGGTCCGGATCACGACGGGCGAGTTGTATGGCGCCGAAGGTGAAGGGGTCGAGGTCGCCAAGAACGGCGAGGTACGCTATCAGCTGCGCAGCCCCTCGGGCCAGGTGATCGCCGACTCCGATCCGAATGCCGGCGCGGCCTACGAGACCTGGAACAAGCTCTCCTCCGAGTCCAACCTCAAGCTGAGCAAGGGGTACTACACCCTGAGCGTCCAGCGGGGCCGGGACGCCGTCGAAGCGCAGGAGTACATCTACTCGTTCACGCTTCGCAGCGGGGCCGACGCCATCGCCAACGACACCCCGGAACTGGCCAGTCGCGAGTTCCTCACCACCGAGCGACCCGCGCCGGCCAACGCCATGACCGGCGAGTTCGCCTACACCCCCAACGGCCACGTCACCGCCATTCTCGGCCTCTTTACCGACGTCCAGGTCTTCTAGTCCGTTTAAGTCCAGGCACGGCTCGGCCCTCGGGGTCGACGCCGTCGAACCACTCGCCGTATCTTCCGGAGTCACGCCCTCGGGAGACTGCCGTTGCCGCCGCGCCCCCTCACCCGGATCCGCAAGCTCTGTCTCGCACTGCCGGAAGCCCACGAAGTCGAAGCGTGGGGCGAGCCGACCTTTCGGGTCCGCAACAAGATCTTCGCGATGTTTGCGAGTCCGTCGAACCATCACGGGGCGGGACGATCATCCGTCTGGTGCAAGGCCAAAGCGGAGAATCAGGCGTTCATGATCCAGGCCGACCCCGACCGCTTCTTCTCGCCGCCCTACGTGGGGCCGAGCGGCTGGATCGGGGTCGTACTGGATGGAGAGGTCGAGTGGGGCCAGGTTGCCGAGTTGATCGAGGACGGCTATCGGCTCACCGCGCCGAAAAAACTGATCGCGGTCCTCGACGACCGCTGACGGCTGCCGGATGAGCGCAGCCGGGGCAGCCGGGGCAGCCGGGATACGCAGCTAGCGATAGAGCAGCATCGGGCGAATCCGCGCCTCGAAGCTCTCGCGCGCGCCGGCCCACTCGGCCACGATCGCGTCGGCCGTCCGATCGGCCAGGATGGCCTGGCGGAGCGACGAACCGCCCGCCAAGAGGTCGAAGTGGCGCTCCCGGAAAACCAGACTGTCGGCATGGACCGTGCGGATGGCGGTCAGCAGCACGACCGCCGTGCGGGTCGGATCGTACTGATCCCGGTCGGTCACCCGGAGCCGGATCCCGCGGACGGCGATATTCGGGTACTTCTCGTCGCCAGGGCGCACCGGGGTGAATCCGATGCCTTCGAAGGCAACGCCCGGCAGCCGGGCACCCCGCGCCAAAGCCAGCACCCGCGTGGTATCGAGCCAGGGTGCCCCGATCTGCCGAAACGCCTCCGGCGTGCCGCGTCCGACCGATAGCGGGGTACCTTCGAAGAGACAGGTCCCGGGATAGTGGATCAGGCTCTCGAGGTCCTGGAGATTGGGACTGGGTGCGACGAACGGGAGACCGGTCGCGTCACCATATACGGCGCGGGTCCAGTGCTGCGCGGGTACCACGACGAGGTCGGCCCCGATCGCGAGTTCCTGATTGGCCAGCCGCGCCTGCTCGCCAAGCGTCATCCCGTGCCGCATCGGCATCGTGAGGGCGCCGATGAACGAGCGGAACGCCGGATCGAGCAGGTTACCCTGGACCGTCCCGCTGATCGGATTGGGGCGATCGAGCACGACGATCCGCCGGCCATGCTTGACCGCCGAGCGCATCACTTCGATCGTGGTGGAGAGGTAGGTATAGTACCGGGTTCCCACGTCCGGCAGGTCGACCAGCAGCACGTCCACGTTGGTCAGCATGCTGTCGGTCGGGGACTTCGTCGGCCCGTAGAGGCTGTAGATTGGAAGGCCAGTGGCGGCGTCGACCGTCGAGGCGATGTTCTCGCCCGGATCGGCGGTGCCGCGGAAACCGTGTTCGGGACTGAACAGCGCCGTCAGGTTGACGCCGGCCTTCCGCAGGAAGTCGACCGCGTGGGCCCCGGTGCGGTCGATACCGCCCTGATTGGTGACCAGCCCGACCCGCCGACCAGCCACGAGATGCATGCTGTCGCGGACCAGTACTTCGAGCCCGGGACGCACCGGTTCCGGTGAGGATAGGATGCCGACCAAGCCCAGCACCGCCATCGCGAACGTCATGGTACGCTCCCTTTTTCGTTCCGTCCTCGTGATCCTGCTCGGGATCGGCGCGGCCGCTCCGATCGCTGCGCAATCGTCCCGGACCAGCGCCCGGGTCCGCACCATGATGGCCCGGATGCCGCTCGAGCATCAGGTGGCCCAGCTGGTGATGCCGTGGCTGCTGGGCAACTACGTCGGCCACGACGCCGACGAACTCGCCAATGCCCGGATCTGGGTCGACTCCCTCCGGGTGGGCGGCATCATCATTTCGATCGGCTCGCCGCTCGACGTGGCGGGCAAGCTCAACTTCCTGCAGCGGCGCTCCCGGCTGCCGCTCCTGATCGCCGCCGATCTGGAAGGCGGTGCCGCGTTTCGGTTCCCCGGGGCAACCCCCTTCCCTACCAATATGGGGGTCGCGGCAACCGGCCGGGAGGCCGACGCCGAATTGATGGGCAAGGTGACCGGCCTGGAGGCGCGCGCCGTGGGGGTACACCTCACCTTCTCGCCGGTGGCCGACGTCAACGACAACCCGGCCAATCCGATCATCAACACCCGCTCGTTCGGCGGCGACCCGGCCATGGTGGCCCGGCTGGTGGCGGCCACCGTCAAGGGAACCCGCGATGCCGGGGTGCTGTCGACCGTCAAGCACTTTCCCGGGCACGGTAACACCGACGTCGATTCGCACATCTCGCTGCCCACCATTCACGGTGGCTGGGCACGGCTCGACAGCATCGAGCTGGTGCCGTTCCGCGCGGCCGTCAAAGCCGGCGTCGACGTGGTGATGTCTGGGCACCTGGCGCTGCCCGGCTTCGACCCCGACAGCCTGCGGCCCGCCACCCTGTCGCCCCTGGTGATGACCTCGGTGCTCCGCGACTCGCTCGGCTTCCAGGGCCTGGCGGTAACCGATGCGCTCGACATGGGCGCGCTGGTGACCACCTACGGCGGCGGCGAAGCGGCTGTGCGCGCCTTCCTGGCCGGGAGCGACCTGCTGCTGATGCCCGCCGATCCGCGCGCGGTGATCGTCGCGATGACCGAAGCGGTCCGCTCGGGGCGGATTTCCCGGGAACGGTTGCGGCAGTCGCTCGGCAAGGTGCTGATGATCAAGGAGCGGCTCAAGCTCTTCGAGCGGCGCGTCGTCTCGCTCGAACGGGTCGGCAACGTCGTCGGACAGCAGAGTTTTCTCGACAGTGCCCGCGCCATCAGCGCCCGGTCGCTGGTGCTGGTGCGCGACAGCGGCGCCGTGCTTGCCACGCTGCGCGACCGGCAGGGCCAGGTCGCGGTCGTCAGCTACGGCGAACCGGGCTGGACCACCTCGTTTCCGCAGGAGCTCACCAAGCGCGGCTACCGGGTCACGCCGTTCCGGCTCTATCCGACCAGCGGACCCGCCAGCTACGATTCCGCCCGCGCCGTGTTATCGGCGGCACCGGCGGCGATCGTCTCGGTGGCGGTTCGGGCCCGCTCGGGAAGCGGCGTGATCACCATGCCCGACGCGCTGGCCAGCCTGATCGATGGCGCCAGTCGGCAGCGCCCGACCGTGCTGGTCTCCTTCGGGTCGCCCTATCTGCAAAGCCAGGTGCCCGACGTACCGGCGTATCTGCAGGCCTGGACCAACAACCCGTTGACCGAATGGGCCGCGGCCGCCGCCCTATCCGGCGCGCCGATTTCCGGTACCCTTCCCATCGATCTGCCCGCCGGCGCCCGACTCGGCGACGGCATCACTCTTCCCGCAACCGCGCGATTCCATGCTGCGAACCAACCGTAAATCCCTGACACTGCTGTTGCTCGCGGCCGCCGCGTGCGGCAGGTCCGCATCCGAGTCCGACCCCGCCTCGGCGCCCGTGCCAGCCGCTCGGAGCGGAGCGACCGAGGCTCGTTGTGGCGCCGCGGCCTGCGACTGGTCGCGGCTCACCGCCGGGATCGATTCCGCCGTCCGCGCGGGCGCGGCGCCGGGCGCTGTGGTGGGCGTCTCGATCCGAGGAGGCCGTTTCTACTATCAGGCCGGCCAGCTCGGGGTCGACCATCCCGCGCCGGTCGACCAGAACACGGTCTATGACCTTGCGTCGCTGACCAAGGTGGTGGCGCTCACCAGCATCGCGATGATCGCGGTCGACGAGGGACGGATCAGGCTCGACGATCCGGTGGTCAAGTACCTGCCCGAGTACACCGGCCACTGGAAAGAGCTGGTCACCATCCGGCATCTCCTGACGCACTCGAGCGGCCTCCGTGCGCACCGACCGCTCTGGCAGGATGCGCCCAACGCCGCCAGCGCGCCGGCGCTGGTCATCGCGACACCGCTCGACACCTTCCCCGCGGTGCGGATGGTTTACTCCGACCTGGGCGCCATCACCATGACCCTGCTGCTCGAGCGGGTCTACGGCCAGCCGATCGACCGCCTCTTCAACGAACGGATCGCGAAGCCGCTCCACCTGGGATCGACTCGCTTCCAGCCGCCAGCGTCATGGCTCAAGCGCATCGCACCAACCGAGCGCGACCCGTGGCGCGGGCGACTGGTGCACGGTGAAGTTCACGATGAGAATGCAGCTTTCCTGGGCGGCGTCTCCGGTCATGCGGGCTTGTTCTCCACCGCCACCGATCTGCTGACCTTCGGCGAATGGCTGCTCCGCGAGCGTAACGGCGCCCCGGGACGTCGGCCCGGCAACCCGTCGATCAGTTCCGAGGTGGCCCGTGAGTTTACCAGTCGGCAGGAGGTCGTGGCCGGTTCGAGCCGGGCTTTGGGCTGGGATACCCCGTCCAACGGCAGCAGCGCCGGGACTCAGCTGTCGCGCTGGAGTTTCGGCCATACCGGCTTCACGGGCACCTCGATCTGGATCGATCCGACCCAGGAACTCGTCATCGTGCTCCTGTCCAACCGGGTCAACCCGACCCGCGAAAACACGGGAATCGGCGCTTTCCGGATCATGGTCGCCGACCGCGTCGCCGAGGTGGTCGGGACGCGTTGACACCGTCACCCCCATATCCTACGTTTCGAGTTGGGTTTTGGCGCCAATCTGGGCGCTATTCGCGAGGAGGAAGCCCGTGAGCATCGCAGGAAACACGCAGCTCGACGGCGTCACCATCAATCTGACGCCGGCTGCCACCAAAGAAGTCATCAAGTTCATGGAAGCCGAGAATGTCGCGGCGGATGTGGGCGGTTTGCGCGTCAGTGTCCTGCCGGGCGGATGTTCGGGGTTCAAATACAGCCTCAACATCGAAGAGCAGCCGCAGGAGGATGATATGCTCCTCGAAGTGTCCGGAATCCGGCTCTTCGTCGACGGCTTCAGCCTGCCCTACCTGAATGGCGTGACGGTAGACTACGTCTCGTCGATGCAGGGCTCAGGCTTCACGTTCGACAATCCGAACGCCAGCGGCGGCTGCGGGTGCGGCAGCAGCTTCAACGCCTGAGTTAGGTCGGGTCGAAGGTAGGATGACGGGGAGCTTTGGCTCCCCGTTTTGTTTATCCGGCCCGTCAGCGCACCTTGCGATCGGAGGCGGCCGGTTCCAGACATGGTCCCCGCTTGCTGGTCGCCTCGTTTCCGACCAATTTCCCCGCTCTCTCGCACACTCGTCCCGCCGGTCCTGCCGGCCGATGTCACCCGGTCTCGAGGTACCCAGATGATCATCATTACCGCCGATGTCGGTGGCAGCAAAACCTCGATTGCCGTGACCCGCGACGGCGAGCGCCTGATCGAAACCCGCGGCCAGGGCACCTCAGTCCGCCCCGGACGCGCTGTGGTCGCGGCCACGATGATTGCCGATCTGGCCCGGCGGGCCCTGGCCCAGGCCAACCTGCTCCGCGCCGACATCCTGGTGGTCGGGGCTGCGGGCGCGGGACGGGCCGCCGACGCCGAGGAGATCCGGATCACCCTGTCGCGCGAACGCTTCGCGGCCCAGGTAGTGGTGGTGAGCGACGTGATGCTGGCGTTTGCCGCGCTCGGTGCGGAGATCGGCGCGGTCCTGGTGGCGGGCACCGGCAGTGTCGCGTTCGGCCGCACCTCGGACAGCCGGATGGTGCGCCAGGGAGGCTTCGGATGGCAGATGGGCGACGAGGGCGCCGGCTATTGGATCGGCCGCGAAGCGCTCCGCGCCATGGGCCTGGGAGTCGACGGACGAGGCCCCGCTACTGAGCTGCAGGCGGGCATCATGACGACGATCGGGGCGCCGACGGTCCGGGACGCCGTCGGCTGGTCGACGGTCGCGAGCCCGAGAGAAGTTGCCAGCCTGACCCGGACCGTCGTGTCGGTGGCCAAAGCCGGTGACGCCGTAGCCACCGACATCCTGACCCGCGCCGCGTCGGAGTTGGCCCGGCTGGTCAACGCTCTCGCCCCGGAGTTCATCGATCAGACCTCCGTGCCCGTGGGGCTGACCGGCGGGCTGATCGGACACGAGGGCCCGCTCCACCAGGCGGTCACCGCCCAGATCCTGGCGCCCTTCGTGCCCGCCGAGCAGCCGATCGATCCGCTGCTCGGCGGTCTCGCCCTCGCGAACACCGCGGGGTGAAATACTATAGGCTAGCTACGCATCGACGCGACCCCGGAGCCGACTCCGGCGATAGCCGTAGGCAAAGTAGACCACGACGCCGATGGCCAACCAGATGCCGAAACGAATCCAGGTGATGCGCGGCAAGGCCGACATCAGGTAGAAGCAGGCCGCGATCGAAATCAACGGCGTCCAGGGCGCACCCGGCACCCGAAACGGACGCGGACGATCGGGCTCCTTGAACCGCAGTACCAGCACACCAACCGAGACCAGCACGAACGCAAAGAGCGTCCCGATATTGGTCAGATCGACCACCTCGGCGATGTTGGCCAGCCCGGCAAAGGTCGCCACGAACAGGCCGGTCAGGATGGTGCCGACATAGGGCGTCTTGAAGCGCGGATGAATCTTGGCCATGGCGGGCGGGAGCAAACCATCCCGCGCCATCGCAAAGAAGATGCGCGGCTGGCCCAGCTGGAAGACCAGCAGCACCGTCCCCATGGCCACGACCGCACCCAGCGCCACGATGAAGCGTGAGGCGTTGATCAGGCCCGGCGGGCCGTTGGCATGCTCGAGCGCCGTGATCATCGGCTCCGGCGTACCCAGCACATTCCAGGGCGCCATCCCGGTCATCACGGTCGAGAGCACCATGTACACCACGGTGCAGACGACCAGGCTCATGATGATCCCGAACGGCATGTCCTTGGCGGGATTCTTGGTTTCCTCCGCGCAGGTGGATACGGCATCGAAACCGATATAGCTGAAGAAGATGATCGCCGCGCCGGCGCTGATCCCCTTGAAGCCGTTGGGTGCGAAGCCGCCGAGCGCCGGGTTGGTCCAGTTGATCGGCTCGATCAGAAAGGCGCCGACGCCGCAGAAGAACACGATGATGCCCAGCTTGAGCAGCACCATGGCGTTGTTCCACCGGGCCGACTCCTGAATCCCGATGACGAGCAGCACCGTCAGGAGCCCCACCACCAGAAAGGCCGGCAGGTTGAAGATCAGGGAGACGCCGAACAGCTTGGGCGCCCCGCTCGCCGCCGCGGCGAGGAACAGATTGGTCGCATCGGTTGCCCCGGCCGCGACCGCCTCCGCCGCTATCTGCGCAGAACGGAAGTCGGTGCTGAGCCAGGGCGGAAACCCGACGCCGAAGTGGCTCAGCAACTCGCGAAAGTAGCCGGACCAGCCGATCGCGACGCCGATGTTCCCGACCGCGTACTCGACCACGAGGTCCCAGCCGATGATCCACGCGACCAGCTCACCGAGCGACGCGTAGGCGTAGGTATAGGCTGAGCCCGACACCGGCACCATCGCGGCAAACTCGGCGTAACAGAGCGCGGCAAACCCGCAGGCCACGGCCGTCAGCAGAAACGAGAGAATGATGGCGGGTCCCGCGCCGGGCCGGGCGGCATCGCCGACGATCGCGGTCCCGGTGGTGGCAAAGATGCCGGCGCCGATGGTGGCGCCGACACCGATGGCCGTCAGATGCCAGCGGTTGAGGGTGCGGCGGAGTCCGCCACGCAGAGCAATATCCTGATCGAAATCGGCGACCGATTTCCGTCGAAACAATTGAGACATGAAGTGGGCATTCGAACGATGTGAGCGTTAGGCGAGCGCTCCCGTTCGACCACCCGGAGGGAACGTCAGAACGTGAGCGCCACGGTTAACCTGCCAGCCACGGGGACTCCGTCCGGAGCCCTTGCCGGCCTGAACCGATAGTGCTTCATCACGTCCTCGAGCTTCTTACCGAACCCCCGATCCGAGGGCGGCGGGGTAATGATCACTTCCTCGACCCCGCCCAGTTGATCGACCAGGAAGGTGACGGCCAGGGTCACCCCCCGCAGGGATTTGGGCACATCGGCCGGCGGCAGGATCAGCTGCCGGGGCTCGGGAGGCCGGGCGGACCCGGTCCCGCCAATCCCGGGGCCCTTGCCCGATCCAACCCCCGACCCGTCGCCGTCCCCGCGGCCGGACCCCGATCCCGAACCGGTACCGGTTCCAGTCCCTGTCCCAGACCCGGTGCCTGAACCCGAGGGCTGACCGGTTGCCGGCGCGCTGGGCACTGTGTCCGGTATTGCGGCAACGACCGTGGGCTCCGGTTCGCGAACTTCGGGTTGGATCGGCGTGGGGAGCGGGACAGGCGCAACGGGGGGCGGAACCGGGGTCGCAACGGCCACGGAGGCCGCTCGGGGCGCCTCGAACGCCGGCAGGGCGACGATCCTGACCTGGCCACCACCGCCTCCCCCACCGCCCGATTGGCCGCGGTCCACGAGGCCGCTGGCGTCACGAAAATCGGCCAGCTGGATGGGGGCGACCCGGATGACCAGGAGGGCCAGAACGACATGAACCAGCAAGGCGACCACGCCCCCGGCCGGTGACCGCCGGGTTCGCGGCACCCCGAGCCCGATCGGTCGGGCTACCACGGAGGGTCTGGTTGTTGCCATGCCGTTCGTACGTCCCAGAAATGGCTATTGTTTTAACTTGGTCGATCGAGGGCCCCATCGCCAGCCGGACCGCCATAACGGCGAAACGGGAGCAGGCATGACGCCCGCTCCCGTTTCCCGATCTTCCATCGAACCTTTGGCTCAGGCCTTGGGCGTAAACCCGATGACCTGGACGCCGGCTCCGCGAACGATGTCGGACGCGTCGATCCAGTCCTGATAGGTCCGACTGGACGCGGCCTTGATGAAGATCAGCTTGGCCGGCCGGTTGTCATAGATCGCATGGATCTGCGAATCGAGCTGGCCGGGCGGAACCGGCTGCCCGTTGATCTCATAATTCCCGTCGTCGAGAATATTGAGAACGATCTGGGACGACGGCCCCGAACTGGCAGCCGTTTCGAGCGGCGGCACCTGAACGTCGATCGCCATTCGGGCCAGCGGCTGCGAGATCATGAAGATGATCAGCAGCACCAGCATGATGTCGATCATCGGGATGACGTTCGGCTCGGCGCTCACTCCACCGTGCCCACCTACGGACATTCCCATGAGGGATTATTCTCCCTTCTTCGGGCCGAACAGACCGCCGGTCTGCTCGACTTCGGTAATGGCCGCCATCACGCGTACCCCTGCGCGCCGAGCGATCTCGACCGATTCCTCGATCTTTTCGAACTTGAGATCCTTGTGGGCGCGGAAGTAGAGGATCTTGTCTTCCGGGCGCGCCGCATAGATCGCTTTGAGCTGATCGCCCAGCACGTCCTGCGGGATCGCCATGCCGTTGAGGAAGTAGGAGCCGTTCTGGTCGATACCCAGCACGACTTCACCTTCGCCCTCCGGCCGCTTGTCCAGGTTCTCACCCTGAGGCATCGTCGCCACGAATCCGTTCGAGATCAGCGGTGTCACGATCATGAAGATGATCAGGAGCACCAGCATGATATCGATCATCGGAATGACGTTCGGCTCCGACGATACCTGGGTTTGGCCTGCGGTTTCAACTGATGTGGCCACTGCCGCTCACCGCCTTCTGGGCCTGGAACTCCTTGGTGAAGATCGACCGGCCGAACTCGCTCCCGACGCTCTTGATGAGGTAGTCGATGAGTTCCTTCGAGCTGTAGGTCATCTCGACCGTGAGGTTCTCGATCTTGGTGGTGAAGTAGTTGTAGAACCAGACGGCCGGGATCGCGACGAGCAGACCGAGCGCCGTCGTGATGAGGGCCTCGGAGATACCGCCGGCGATACCGGCCAGACCGCCCGACGCGCCACCCGTGGTCATGGCGTTGAAAGCCGTCACGATACCCATCGTGGTGCCCAGCAGACCGACGAACGGAGCCGTCGAACCGACCGTGGCCAGGATGCCCAGGCCGCGCTTGAAGTCGGCGAGGGTGATCAGCATCTGCCGCTCGACGGCGCGCTCGGCGGAGTTGATGTCGGCCGCGGTGATGGTGGCCCGGTCGCGGAGCAACGGCTTCACCTCGGTGAGGGCGCCGCCCAGCACGCGAGCGACATGGCTCTGCTGGTTCTTCTCAGCCAGCGCGATGGCCTGGTCGAGTTGCTCTTCCTGAATGGCCCGCGAGAACTGCGGAGCAAACTTCCGCGTCGCCGCCATCGCCTTGAAGATCTTGATCAGCTTGCCGATCGCGACTGTGAGCGAGAAGAACGACATGAAGATCATGATCCACACGATCGCGCGGGCGAAGGTGTTCGCATGCTCGTACAGCGCGAGAATATCTACACCCATTTGAAAAGCTCCCTCTGTTGACGATGTCGGGGCGGGCCGGAAACCCACCCCTGGTTTGACTCGCTTGGTTTACCCGCCGATGGTGAACGACACTCGCTGCTGCACCAACTGCCGCACCGGCTGTCCGCGAATGCGCGCCGGCTTGTACGTCGACCCCAGGATGGCGTCGCGGGCCGGATCCTCGAACGCCTTGTTCGTGCTGCGGAGGACCTTGAACGACTCCGGCTCGGCCTTCCCGTTGATACCGACCACGTACTGGACGTCGACGCTGCCGGCAATACCCGCCTGCTGGAGCACTGGGGGGTAGCGAGGACGCAACTGGTTGATCGGCTGGACCGGATCGTCGACCTCGTCGGCCACGAAGGTCTCTTCGGTGGAGACCGGACCGGTTCCGCCCACGATACCCGCGGCGATACCGCCCTCGACGCCCTTACCGCTGAAGTCCTTGGCGTCGAACCGCTCGTTGAGGTTGACCGGCGGAATGTCCCTCGGAATCTCCGTCGGGGGCATCACGGTCTGGAAGCCCATCGGCGGCGGATTCGCGGTGACGATCGCGTCCGGCGGCGGCGTGGTGGGTGGCGGAGGCGGAGGCGGTTCCGGCGGCTTCAGGAACACCATGGTGGTGTCCTGAATGATTTCCTTGAGCGCTTCAGCCGCGCCGGTCGTCGCCGTCACCGCTGCATAGATCAACACGATATGCATGATGAGCGAGACGATCGTCTGACCGATGGTGCGCTGCCGCTTGGGCTTCGACTCAATCAGGTTTTCGAACATGGATAATGATGCCTCCCAAAAAGGGGCCAGCAGTACTCAACGCTTAATCAAGCAGCCGCGGATTGCACGCGGCTCACCACAAGATGACAAAAGGATGACAGAACGATTAGCGAAAACGGCTTGTCGTGCGATTACTCGCCAGCGGTTTCAGTCCCGCGATCGGAGTGCGGCAATGATACGGTAAATGTCGCGCCTTTGCCAGGGCGGCTCTGGACGGAGATCGATCCGCCATGCGCCTCGGCAATCCACTTGGTAATGGCCAGTCCCAGTCCGGCGCCGGTGCCCCCGGTGTCGCGGGCGCGCGCGGGATCGGCCCGCCAGAAGCGATCGAAAATGTGCGGCAGGTCGCCGGCTGCAATGCCCATTCCGGTGTCGGCGACGATGATCTGGACCACCTCATCTCCCCCGGCCAGCGACACCGTCACCCCGCCCCCGTCCGGCGTGTACTTGACCGCATTGGTAACGAGATTGAGCAGCAACTGCCGCATCCGGGTCCGGTCGATCGGATAGAACACCGGCTGGTCCGGCACCTGGCTGCGGATGGTCAGGCTCTTGGCTTCGCCCAGGATCTGCGCGGTCTCCGCCGCCTCGTTGACCAGGTCCCGCAGGTCGCGCCTCTCGACCGCGAGCGGCACCCGTCCCTCGTCGGCGCGCGCCAACGTCAGCAGGCTGTCCACCAGTTCCGACATCCGATTGATCTCTTCGAGCGACTGGTCGAGCGCTTCCAGATTCTCGTTCGGCGTGGTCGGATCGGTCAGCGCGCGCTCCACCCCGACCCGCAGCACCATCAGCGGGGTCTTGAGTTCGTGGCTCGCCTCGGCGACGAACCGCTGTTGCGCCGCAAAGCTCTGCTCCAGGCGCGCGAACATCCCGTTGACGGCCTGGGAAAGCCGGGTCAACTCGTCGGTGCCGCTCGGGTTGACCGGGAGCCGACGGTGCAGGCTCCGGCCGTCGGTGATGGCCGTCAGCTCGTCGATGGTCGACTCGAGCGGATAGAGACTGGTGCCGGCCAGCCACGACCCGATCACCACCGAGACCAGCAGGACGACCGGCGCCACCAGCAGCATCGAGCGGAGCAACGCCGCCGGTCCGAAGGAGACCTCGTCGAGACTCGCGCCCACGAGCATGTAGCGGATGGCCGGGTCCGCGCCGATGACGGGCGCCACATAGAACCGGACCGGCGACTGCCCCGGGGTAATCGTCGTGGTGGTCCAGGCCGGCGTGGCGTCTTTGATCAGGTGGGTCAGTTCGCGGAGCCGCCCGACGGTCTCGTTACCGAGGCTGCCCACGGGATCGATGACCAGGATGATGTTCTGGTCGCTCCCGACCAGCACCAGATAGTGGGCAAAGCCCTGGAAATACTGCTGGACGCTCTCGACGACGGGCGGCAGGCGGCCGAGCGAGCGGGAGAGGTCGCGCAGCATGCGGAGCGTCAGCTGCGCTTCCACCTCCAGCCGGTCGTCGAGCGACTGGAAGTCCGCCTGCCGGCGGTCGACATACAGCACGACCCCGAACAGGGTCAGCGTCAACCCGAGGGCGACGACATATCCGATGGTGAGCCGCCGTCGGATCGACCGCATCATCACACCTTGATCACGTAACCCACGCCACGCACCGTGTGGAGGATCTTCTTGTCGTGGCCGGCGTCGAGCTTCTTACGAAGCCGGTTGATGACGACGTCGACGATGTTGGTGCCCGGATCGAAGTGATAGTCCCAGGCGTACTCGGTAATCAGTGTCCGGGACATGACGCGCCCGGGATGGCGCATCAGGTATTCGAGCACCGTATACTCTTTGGGCGTGAGATCGATCAGTTTCCCCGCGCGACGAACCTCCCGCGTCGCGGTATCGAGCTCGAGATCACCCACCACCACCTTGGTCGACCGGAGCTGCTGCGGTCGGCGCGCAATGGCCTCGACCCGCGCCAGCAGTTCCTCGAACGCAAACGGCTTGGTGACGTAGTCGTCCGCCCCGGAGCGGAGCGCCTGAACTTTGTTGTCGACCGCGTCCTGCGCCGTGAGCACCAGCACCGGGAGCGTCAGGCCCCGATCCCGAATGGTGCGCAGCACCTCGTACCCGGTCATGCCCGGCAACCGCAGATCGAGAATGACGAGATCGTAGTGCCCGCCCGCAATCAGCCGGAGCGCCTCGAGGCCGTCACCCACCAGATCGGAATGGTACCCCTGCTCTTCGAGGCCACGCCGGACATACTGGCCGACGATCCGATCGTCTTCGACGACGAGAATTTTCATGGGTCGATCACCGTCGGCAGCACTACGGTAAAGGCGCTCCCGCGCCCCAGTTCGCTTTCGACATCGATCCGCCCGCCGTGCTCACGCACGATCCCGTAGGCAATCGAGAGACCGAGCCCGGTCCCCTGGCCCGGAGGCTTGGTGGTGTAGAACGGCTCGAAGATCTTGGACAGCTCGCGGCTCGGAATCCCCGCCCCGTCGTCGCGCACCTCGAGCGCCGCTTCGGTCTTTCCGGCAACCCGCCTGGTGCGCAGTGTCAGGGTGCCCCCGTCGCCCATGGCATCGACGGCGTTCAGCATCAGCGCCATCAGGACCTGGATGATCTGCTCGTCGTTGGCCACCACCGACACGTCGGGGCCTAGGTCGGTCTCGACCACCAGCCGGCGGAAACGTTTATGGTGCTTGAGCAGGAACAGGGTCCGCTCGATCAACTCGTTGGCGCTGACCGGGCACTTCGGCGTTCCGGCGTGATGCGGGCGACTGAACTCGAGCAGACCATCGACGATCTTGGTGCACCGCTGCACTTCCTGGTCGATGATCTCGAGATACTCTTTGACCGGCGCCTCGGCCATCGCGCCGATTCGCCCTTCGATGGCAGCTGCGCAGGCTGCGATCGTGGCCAGCGGATTGTTGATCTCATGCATGATCCCCGCCGCCAGCTGGCCAACCGCCGCCAGCTTTTCGTGCTGCAGGATCTGCTGCTGCCCGTTGCGCGCATCGGTGACGTCTTCCCCGATGGTGATGACGTGCGTGATGGCATCGCCCTCGAGACGCATCGGCAACCGGGAGAGGAGGTAGACCCGCCGCTCGCCCCCCTGCTCGACCACGGTTTCGGCCTGGATGCTCTCCCCCGTCGCAAAGACCCGGTCGAACTCGGCCTTGAGCAGGTCGACTGGCTGCCTGGTCAGGACCTGAAAGACCGGCCGCCCCACCACGTCGTCACGTTTGAGGCCCTGAGTGCCGGTTTCCCGCTTCCGATTCCAGAACTGAATCCGATAGGCGCGGTCGATCACGTAGAGGCCGACCGGAAGGCTATCGATCACCAGGCCGGTGAGCCGGCGCTGCTCCGAGATCTCGCGCGACCGGCTCGCCACCTCGAGTGCCAGATCCTCGGCCAGCGTCATGGCATCGAGAAACGGCGCCAGGAGATTCTGCAGCACATCCACTACGGCCGGCATGACGTCGGGGCCGCCGGGATGCCGGGTCAGTTCGAGCAGACCGAGCCGGAGACCGGCATGTACCAGCGGAACCCGGACGGCGTGCGGACCTGCCGGCGGCAGCTCTTCCAGCGTCGGCGCAGCAAGCGCCATCGGCGGGCTGGCAATCCCGGTACAACGGCTCATCCCGGTATCCCGGCGCCAGATACAGACCGCCTCGAGTCGGAGGCCCTGCTGCACCGCCCCGGCCACCGAACCGAGCGTATCGTCGGGAGGCAGGCCGCTGTTGAGAATGCGGGCTACCCGCCCCAGTAACTCGAGGGCGGTCCCGCCTAGCGTGGTCGTCGTCATGGTCTCGCCACGAAAAGTAAGTGCACCGGGGTCACCCGACCTCCCCCCGGCCCGCCGCGCCGAGATAGAACATGATCTCGTGCTCTCCCTGGACGGTCAGGATGGCCTGCCGGCTCTCCAGGGGCACATCGTCGACGGTAACCCGGGACACCCCGCAGGCCTCCGGCAGGCGGACCCTGACCGGAATGGCGGGCCCGAACCGGACCGCAATCCGCACCGTGACCCACTCCGCCCGGGGCCGGATCTCCAGATCCAGCAAGGTCCGGTGCGACCGGAGCCGCTTGACCTTGAGGCTCTTCCACCCGTCCGGAAGGTCGGGACAGAGTTCCAGCCGCCCGCCGGCGCCGCCCTGCTCGGCGCCCAGTAGCAGGCCCGTCACCCGACCCAGCAGGGCCGTGGGATCGAGCATGCCCGGCTTTCGGACCCGGTGCCAGGCCCGGACATCGTCGATCAGCCCATCGACTCCGGACTCGATGTCATCGGGAGGCAGCGCTTCCACACGCAAGTGTCCCCCGACCTGGGCAATCGCCCAGGCGGTTGCCTGGTCGAGGGCCAGTTCGGGGGACTCGATCCCCGGATAGTGCCGGGACGCTCCGCTCAGTTGAGCGCCTTGATCTGCTCGAGCAGGGCCGCGTTATCGCGCTTGTGGCCCAGCTCTTTCTCCTCATGGGTCCAGCGAACCACCCCGTCCCGGTCGATCAGGACATAGGCGCGCTTGCTGAAGAACTTGTCCTCCAGCAAAGTGCCGTAGGCCCGGCTGACCTCGCGCTTGAAGTCGCTCAGGAGGTCGACCTGGATCCCTTCCTTGGCTTTGAACTCCTTCAAGGTCGGGACGGAATCGACGCTGATCGGGAGCACTACCGTATCGGCGTCCCGGAATTGATCGAAATCTTCCGAGAACGCACACATCTCGGCGGTGCAGACACCGGTGAACGCGAGCGGAAAGAAGGCCAGCAGGACGCGCTTGCCGCGATGCGCAGCGAGCGTAACGTCGCCTCCGGTCGAGGCCAGGGTAAAGTCGGGAGCCTGTGCTCCCACCGCGGGCAGTCCCATGGGTCAGGCCGCTCCAAACCGGTTGCCGACGATGGTCCAGTTGACCGTGTTCCACCAGGCGCCGAGATAGTCGGCCCGGCGGTTCTGATACTTGAGATAGTACGCGTGCTCCCACACGTCGCAGCCGAGCAGGACCTTCTTCCCGTCCATGACGGGGCAATCCTGATTGGGCGAACTCTCGATCGCGACGCCGGAGCCGGACTGCACCAGCCAGGCCCAGCCGCTGCCGAAGCGCCCCAGGCCGGCCTTCTGGAACTGCTCCTTGAACGATGCGAAGCTGCCGAAGGCCGAATTGATCGCGCCGCCCAGCGCACCACCCGGCTCCCCGGCGCCGCCGGGCGTCATGATCTCCCAGAACAGCGTGTGATTGTAGTGCCCACCGCCGTTGTTGCGCACCGCGGTCCGAATCGCTTCCGGCACCTGCGACAGATCACCAATCAGCGCATCGATCGGCAGCTTGTCGAGATCGGGATAATCCTTGAGCGCCGCGTTCAGGTTGTTGACGTAGGCTTCGTGGTGCTTCCCGTGATGGATCCGCATCGTCTGCTCGTCGATGTACGGCTCCAGCGCGTTGTATGCATAAGGAAGCGGGGGCAATGTGTGGGGCATGCGATCCCTCCCGGCGAGAGATGTGAGCTTGTGCTTGGTGAACAGACTTGACGAGGAGGCAAAAATGGCCGCCCCGACTGAGAGAAGCAACGGACGTCGCTGCATGATCGACCTGCCGTCGTAAAGTGCAATCCCGAACGATGCAGCGTGCCTCGTCGAGATGATTGGCTTGCAACTCGGGCCGTCCCGCCCCATTCAAAAGGGAGACGAGATCAGGAGTTGCAGCCACACGGCCCTGCTGCGCGACCGGTCTGCCATCGGCCTTTCCGAGGCAATGACGAATCGGCCACTTTCAATTCTAGTCGATCCACACCCCGGGCAGAACCGCCAACGAAAATCCCGCCGCAGCCGGGGCCGGCTTGACGGAAGGAACACAACAAACGTTATTTTCTTGCCTGCTCCCCAGGAAACGACCCGATGCTTGGCCTGATCGCCCCGTACCGCACCGCTGCCCGCCAGATGGCCCTGGCGCTGACTGCTATCCTGATCGTGGTTCCGCAGGCTGGCGCCCAGACGCAACCGGAGCCGCTGGCCAGCTGCCGGGCCGCCGCGACATCGACGGCGTCCGTCACGAGAACGTCACGGTACGTCGCGATGCCGGATGGGATCCGCCTCGCCGTCGACGTCTACCTGCCGGAGCGGGTCGAGCATCCCTTGCCGGCGGTGCTCGTCAGCACCCGCTACTGGCGCGCCGCAGCGGGCCAGCCGATCGGGCCGATGGAGCGATTCTGGATTTCCCGGGGTTACGCGTACGTCTACGCCGACGTTCGGGGCACCGGGGCATCCTTCGGTCAGTGGTACTACCCCTGGTCGCCGGCCGAGGTCGATGATTTGAACCGTCTGGTGGAATGGATTGCGGCCCAACCGTGGTCGAATGGCGCGGTCGGGTCGGTGGGCACTTCCTACACGGGCAACACCGCCCTGCTGACCGCCGCGGGGAATCATCCGGCCCTCAAAGCCGTGATTCCGCGATTCATGGACTTCGACGTCTACACCGATCTCACCTTTCCGGGAGGTGTGGTCAACCAGATGATGATTCGCGACTGGGGCTCGGCGGTGCATGCGATGGACATGAATGCCGTGCCGCAAGCTCCCCAGGGCGTTCGCCCCGTCGACGGCGACTCCGCGGCCATCCTGCTCGCCGCCGCGATCGAGGACCATCGCCGCAATCCTCGACTCGACTCGTCGCTGACCGCGGTTCGGTTTCGCGACGAACCGGTCGCCGGCTTTGGAGGAGCGACGCTGGACCGCGCCGCCAGCTTCCGGTATCAGCAGGCCATCGAGCGCGCCGGAACGCCGATCTTTGCCTGGGCCAGCTGGCTCGACGCCGGCACCGCGCAAGGTGCGCTCAATCGTTTCATGACCTGGTCGAATCCCCAACTGCTGGTCATCGGCCCCTGGAGTCACGGCGGCGGTCATCACACCAGCCCCTTCCTGCCGGACTCGACGCCGACGACGCCCTCCTCCGCGATCCAGACCGAGCAGGCCGCCTGCTTCTTCGATCAGCACATGAAAGACGGAGCCACCCGGTTCGAAGGCAAGACCCTGCTCTACTACACGTTGGGCGAAGAACGATGGAAGCGGACCGAGCGCTGGCCCCTGCCCGGCACGTCGATGCGCACGTTCTATCTGGGAGCCGACGGAACGCTGGCCGACCGTCGGCCGGCACGCGGTGTCGATCGGTACCAGATGGACTTCGAGGTCACGACGGGACGGAAGAACCGCTGGTATACCCAAAACGGCGGCGGCGATGTGATCTACGAGGACCGATCAGACCAGGACGCCAGAATGCAGACCTACACCAGCGCTCCGCTGGCCGCGGACCTCGAAGTCACGGGGCATCCCGTCATCACCCTCCAGGTGGCGTCGACAGCCCCCGATGGCAACGTGTTCGCATACCTCGAAACCGTCGCGCCCGACGGGCGTTCGACCTACATCACCGAGGGGCAGCTCCGCTTACTGCACAGGAAGCTTTCCTCGGCGCGCCCTCCCTACCGCACCACCTATCCGTATCGGACCTTCGCGGCCAAGGACAGCGCTCCGCTGGTGCCGGGGCGCATGGAAACCGTCACTTTCCAGCTCCTGCCGACCTCGGTCCTGTTCCGGGCCGGTCACCGGATCAGGATTGCCATTGCCGGCGCGGATCGCGACACCTTCCAGCGCACCCCCGCCACCGGCGACGCAACCCTCTCCATTCACCTCGGCCGATCGTCCATCGAGCTGCCGGTCGTACCGCGGTAGCCGGCTACGGACGGAACGGCTATGACAGTTCCGTCCACTGATAGTCGCGGAACTGTTCGCGCAGCACCTTCTTGTCGAACTTGCCCACGCTGGTCTTGGGCACCGCGTCGACGAAGACGACGTCATTGGGCAGCCACCAGGTGGCAAATCGATCCTTGATCGAGGCAATGACATCCCCGGCCGTCACTTGCGCACCAGGCCGCACCACCACGCAGGCCAGCGGCCGCTCGGTCCATTTCGGGTGGGCGACACCGATCACGGCCGCTTCCTGCACCTGGGGATGCTGCATGATGGCGTTCTCGAGGTCGACGCTCGAGATCCACTCGCCGCCGCTCTTGACGACGTCCTTGGTACGATCGACCAGCTTGAGATACCCGTCTTCGTCGATGGTGGCCACGTCGCCGGTGCGGAACCATCCGTCCTGAAAGCACTCCGCATTGCGCGGATCGTCGTAGTACGCGCTGATGACCCAGGGGCCGCGTACCTGCAACTCACCGAACGCCTCCCCGTCGTGCGGCAGGACCTTCCCGTCGCCGTCGACGATCCGCACCTCGACGAAGGGCGCGGGCCTGCCCTGTTTGAGGCGCACCTCCAGCTGCTCCGCCGGCGACCATGCATTCATGTGCGGCATCAGGTGACACATACTGCCCAGCGGGGCCGTTTCGGTCATCCCCCAGGCATGCGTGATCCAGATGCCGAAGTCCCGATGGAATCCTTCCATCAACGACGGCGGACAAGCCGCGCCGCCCACCACGATGGTGCGCAGGCTCGAGACATCGTACTGCCCTTTGTTGGTCCGCAGGTACTGATACAACCCCGCAATGATGGTGGGCACGCCACCGACAAAGGTGACCCGCTCGTTCTGAATCAGTTCGGCAAGATCGGGGGGCTGCATGAAGGGGCCCGGCCAGACCATCCGGGTCCCGGTCATCACACCGGCGTAGGGTAACCCCCAGGCGTTGGCGTGAAAGAGGGGAACGATGGCCAGGATGGTGTCGCCGGATGCGATCCCCATCATGTCGGCCGCGACTTGCGTCAGGGTATGCAGCACGACGGCCCGATGGGAATACACCACCGCCTTCGGATTCCCGGTGGTACCCGAGGTGTAGCACATCCCGAGCGCATCATTCTCGTGGATCTCGGGATAGCCGACGGCGGGCTCTGCTGCCGCGAGCAGCGCTTCGTAGTCGAGTCCCTGCGCCGGGTCGACCGGACGCCCATCGTCCGGGAACACGATGACGTGTTCGACCGTGGTCAGGTGCGGACGAATCTTCTCGAAGAGCGGCAGGAGCGAGGCGTCGACGCAGACGACTTTGTCCCCGGCGTGATTGGCGATGTAAATCAGCTGATCGGGAAACAATCTGATATTCAGCGTATGGATCACGGCCCCCATACAGGGCGCGGCGAAGTACACCTCGAAATGACGGAAGGAATTCCAGGCAAAGGTGGCGACCCGATCGCCCTTCCGCACACCGAGAGACGCGAGCGCGGATCGAAGCCGGTCGACCCGGTCGACGTAATCCCGATAGGTGTAGCGATGCAGCCCGGCTGGGGTCTTGCTGATGATCTCCTGCCGTCCGTGAAATTGCCGGGCGCGCTCGAGGAAGGTCGTAATCGTGAGCGGCCAATCCATCATCAAGCCCTGCATAACGTGTCCTCGTCACAAGTGGGTCGGACTGCCGGACGGGCGGCATGGCGCAGCGAATGTTACTGCACCCGCGACTTCAGCAACACAGCTGGAAAGACGAGGAGCCGGCCAAGGCCGGCTCCTCCAAGACGTGCATACTACCTAAACAACGGCCTCAGCCGCCCGCCTCGACCCGTTCACCGATCGGCAACGGAAGGCAGCTGGCCGGGCCATACGGCCGGCCGATCTGGTCGTTGCCGATCTTCCACTGGATCCCATGCCGGAGCAGGTCATTGGTCCGCTGCCCGCCCTCCGCGAAGAACTCGCGGTTCCGCTCGTCGAGGATCAACGTCCGGATGGCGGCATCGTCGGTTCCACCCGTGTAGGGCGGCAGCGACAGCGCCGTTCGGCGGGCATTGACGATATCCACCGCCTGCTGGCCACCGAGCGCTTCGGCACGAATCAGCTGTGCCTCGATGGCACTTGCCACCCGCATCGGGGCCGCCCGCGTCTCGTTCTTGTTCGTAACCACGTAGAGCGGGGTCACGCCGTCGAACGCATTCGGCGACAGATTCACATCCGGGCCGAACCGCACGACAACGCGCGGATCGGCCGTCCCGCCCACCGTGAAGTTCCGGAACTCGGGTGCGACGGAGCCATGACCCTGTTCCGTCAATACGACGAACGCGTCATTGTTCCGCGTGCCGATGTCGGCGCTTCGGGTCGCGAAGAACTCGAAACCGGCCGTCACGAGGGCAGCATCGGCCGCGGCACCCGAATTGTTCTTGAGGTTGAGACGTGTCCGCGCCCGACCGACCCGCGCCAGGTTGAGCAGTTCCGCACCGGTCGCTCCGGATAGAGCTCCAGCAGCGGTGATCGCCTCACTGAACTTCGTTTCGGCAATCGCCAGAACCTGCGCCGGCGTCAGGATCGTGTTGGCGCGGTCGAAGCGCATGGCGCAATACCCCTCACCCAGGATGAGGTAGGCATACGCACCGAGGACCTTCGTCCGCGCAATCAGCGGAGCAAGCGCCGTTCCAGCTTCCTGATCGGTCCATGCGCCCAAACGTCCGGCAATATCCTCGGACTGGAACCGCGCCGTCTGGAGCGGCGTATAGGCGCCAAAGTTTTGCGCGCAGCCGGCCGTCGCGTTAGGCGCGTTGTTCTCGACGATATTCTTGGTACCCCAGTCCTTGGCGTTGGCGTTGCCGGACGCGCCGAGGAACTGGTCGGACATGATGCCCACCGAGGCCACATAATTCGAGTAGGCACACTCGAAGTCGGCCACGACGCTGGTAGCCAGTGTGGCGGCGACGGTGGGGTCGTCGAGGAGCTCCGTCGGAATACGTCCCGGCAGGTCCGCATCGAGGATTCCACTGCACCCGGCAGTTCCCATCAAAGCTGCAGCGGCGCCGAGGACGGCCATGAGCCGCCGCGTTCCGCCACCTGAACGATCGATGAATCGATTCATTGTCGGTTATATCCTATCTCAGAACGAAAGCCGGACGGTGGCGAGGAATCGGGTGTACTGCGGCCACGACTCCTGATTGTAGGTCAAGTGGAGGTTACCCGTGTTGCGGCGGACCTCCGGATCGACCGTGCGGGCTCCGTACGTGCCTTTCTGTTCCAGCCACAACGTCGCCAGGTTGGCGCCCGTCAGGGTAAGTGATCCGCGCGTTGCGCCGAAGAGACGCGGCAGACTGTTCGGCATCTCATAGGTGAGCGAGAGGTTCCGGAGCTTACCGAAGCCGCCCTTCATCATCCCGGGCGCGAACGTCTGGTTGGCCAGCGGGCCGCGGATGTACGCGACCATGATCGGATCCGTCTGCTCGACGGCGGCCTTCGAGTTGAGGAAGAACGTGTGCGACGCCGACAGGTTGCCGTCGTTGATCCAGTGTCCGCCCTGGAATTCCGCAACGCCCACCAGACGGAACCGCTTCCAGCTGACATCGGCGCTGAGCGAGCTCAGCCACTTCGGGATCGACTGACCATAGAAGAGGTTCGGAGCAGTAGCGCACGGCACCGTCGAGCCGTCACCGACGCCCAAGTCCGTTCCACCCTCACACATCACATTGATGACCGTCGGGTTGCCGTCGACGACCGGGCCAAACTCGGCCGAGACGGGCTTTTTCCAGAACTGCCCGCCGATCGGAAGGCCGTTGACGTGATAGGTGCCCAGCTGCGCATTGCTGACGAGCGGCGCGTCCTGACCCAGATCGTCGATCTTGTTGGTGTTGAGCGCCAACGATCCGCGCAGGTTGAGCTTGAGATCCTGCCCGTTCAGCACCGAGCCGTCCAGCGCAATCTCGACGCCTTTGTTGCTAAACTGGCCGACGTTGATGAACTGGCTGCCGGGGAAGCCGCTCGACGGCGAGATCGGCGCCTGCAGGATGCCGTCCGTCGTCACCTTGTTGTAGTAGGTGAGTTCGAGCGACATCCGGTCGTTGAACAAGCTCGCATCGATGCCCGCCTCGATTTCCCGCGTCACTTCGGGTTTGAGATCGGGATTACCGACGTTGAGCGGCGTGACCGTCGGGGTACCGCCTGCACCGACCGACGGCCCGTAGGTCTGCACCGCCGCGAAGACATTGGGCTGCTGGCCCGCCTTGCCCCACGCCGCGCGCAGTTTGAGGGTCGAGAGGAACGAGGAGCTGGCAAAGAACGGCTCCTCGGAAATGACCCAGGACGCACTGACCTTCGGGTAGACCACGAAGTCGAAGTTCGTACCGAAGGCGCTGTTGTCGTCGCCGCGCACGGCGCCGGTGATGAAGAACCGGTTGTTGTACGAGAGCTGCTGCTGGAAATACACGCCCAGCGTCTTGTTCTCGAAGTTGAAATCGGGGTTCTCGGTAGCTCCGCGGATACCACCGCCGCTTACCGTGTTGACACCGCGGATTGGGAAGCCCTCACCCGTGCTCCCGAACTGCTCGATTCGGCGCTGGTAGTATTGCACGCCACCCGACGTCTGGCTCACCAGCCGCGAACCGATCGAGGCCGTCCCGTTGACCGAGTAGTCGAAGGTGAGGAATGAGGACCGATCGTTGCGGACAGCCTTGTAGCCCTGCGGCAAACCGAAGCTCGCGCTGCTGCCGCGGGGGAAGTACACCGACGAGGGGTTGGCGGTGAAGTCGCCGCCCAGCACGAGCCGGTGGTTGAACCACGAAATCGGGCGGTGATTCAAGGTGAGGCCGACCCGGCTCCGATCGAGTTCGTCGTACCCTTCCAGTTCCTCGAATGCTTCGAACGTGGTGCCGTCGAGATAGCCTCGGCCCGCCTCGTTGGGCGCCTGGCCCGAGCCGGCCTGACAGATGCTGCTCGGACAGGCCCACAGCACATAGGTGGTCACGGGTTGCGTCGCGGATGCCGTCCGGGTCTTCGACCGGGTGAATCCGATGTTGAGGTCCGCCTTGAACGTCTCACCGGCAGAATAGCTCAGGTTGCTGACGCCGTTGAATTTGTTCTGCCAGTTGTAGTCGACGACTCCCTCGTCGCGATCATACGAACCGCTGAAGAAGTACCGGATCGCATCCGAGCCGCCCGAGACGGACATGGTGCCGCCCAGCGGCGTGCCGGTGCTGAAGAGCGAACGACCCACTACGGCTTTGTCGTTCTCGATGATGTTGAAGTACTTGACTTCGTTGGTGTTCTCATCGCGATACCAGATCCCCTCGTACACTTTCTCGGGGCTCATCAGCCAGTTGGCGCCGGCCCGGAACTCCGTCGTCCAGGTCGGACGGCCAGCCGCGCCACGCTTGGTGATGATCTGGATCACGCCGTTCGAGGCTTCCGTGCCGTACAGCGTCGACGCCGAGGGACCCTTCAGCACCTGGATCGATTCGATATCATTGGGGTCGATGTCGTTGATCCGGGAAGGCTTGTCTTCGCCCCAGAAACCGATACTGGTCGAGCCGGACCGGTTGTCCGCTCGAACACCATCGATAAATACGATCGGCTCGGAGCTGAGGCTGAGCGAACCCACACCGCGAATTCGCGTGGCGGCTCCCGTGCCCACCTGGCCGCTGGCGCGCTGGATCTGCAGACCAGGCACCGCGACCGACAAGGCCTCCTGAATCCGCGCGCTCGGCGCCACCAACTGCGTCGCCGCGAGATCGAGCTGGCCCACCGCGTTACCGAGCGACCGTTTCTGCGTCTCGGCGGCGGATCCGGTGACCACCACTTCATCGAGCTTGAGGACTGTCTCCGTCAACAGAATCCGGGCGTCCGTCGCTCCAACGTTCACCGTCTCGGTATGCGGCTGGTAGCCGATCCGGGTCACCGAAACCTCCGCCGTCGTTCCGGAGAGGTTCGCCAGCGTAAACCGTCCCGCGGCATTCGTCCGTACCGTCGGACCCGTTCCGGCCCGAACGATCGCCTCGGCCAGCGGCCTGCCGGTCTTGGAATCCGAGACCGTACCGGAGATTGTGTTGGACTGCGCCGCGAGCGGCATCGGCTGGGCCGCTGCCAATGCGACCAGGGCCACACCGAGCATCGCCCAGCGCACGCCATGACGCGAAGCTCGCATCGTACTGAGGAGCATGAGGACAACCCTCCAATTGTTATGATGCACTGCGATGCTACGTGGAGAAAACAGCAAAGCCCGGATGGCCTCGATCGGCCTCCGCCTACCACTCCCCTTAGTTCACCATGAATGTTGATCGAGCGGCGAGCGCCATCGCAGCGCGGCGGTTCCACTCCGCGACGACGCACCAGCTCGGATTGATTGTTGACCTGCGATCCGTGCCTGCTCGGACCTGGCCCCTGCTACCTGCAAATCGACCCAACGAAAACCGGTCTCCATCCCAACGGTCTCTTCCAGAAAACGTGGAGCGACCAATGGGGCCTGGATGACCAGACTATAGTTCGAAACGAGAGCGATCCGTTATTGCCAGGACACTCCTGGATACAATCTTGTAAACAACCATCATTCCGACAAGAGGGTATGAGACCCATCCTCTTATGACAGCTACGAATGAGTCTCTAAACGACGACATTCGTTCCGATTCGAAACGGATCATCCTTCGAACAGCAGCGGAACGTCGGAATGCCTGACCCCGTCGAGCTTTGGGGCATCCATCGTATGAGTGAGGGTGAAGCGAATATACTAACGCTCGCTCAGCGAGAGAGCAATACTGCAAACCCTGCAGCACCGTGATCTGGAACAGCACGGAACGAGTTCGATTCTACCGAGAGTATGCTGCTCCAATCCCAATTCGGCAACCCGGCCGACCCGTCCACCACGCCGAGCCGGATTAAAACGCAGAGGAGCCGACCAGAGCCGGCTCCCCTGAATCCTACATGCTATCGAGTCCTACGGATCAACCACCCGCCGCAATCCGCTCGCTGGTCGGAAGCGGGAAGCAACGCCATGAACCGTACGGCGCGCCGATCTGATCGTTGCCGGTCTTCCACTGGATGTTGAAGCGGATCAGGTCGTTGAAGCGATGGCCACCCTCCATGAACAGCTCACGGAGTCGCTCATCGATGATCAGGGCCCGGATCGACGCTTCATCAGTGCCTCCCGTGTACGCCGGGAGAGAGAGCTGAGCGCGGCGGGCATTGATGATGTCGACAGCCTGCTGTCCGCCGAGGGCTTCCGCCCGGATCAGCTGCGCCTCGACATAGCTGGCGAGGCGCATCGGCGCGGCGCGTGACAGGTTCTTGTTGTTCACCACGTACAGCGGGGTGACACCGTCGAAGGACACAGGCAGCATACCAATGTCAGGGCCGAACTGAACGTCGACTCGGGTATCCTTGACACCACCGACCTGCAGGTTGCGATAGGCGGGGTCCACCGAGCCATGACGCTGTTCGGTCAGGGCCCAGAACGGGTCGTTGTACCGGGAAGTCGCATCCGCACTTCGCGTAACATTGAACTCGAACCCGCTGGTCACCGCCGCCGCGTCAGCGGCCGCGCCTGACGCGTTTCCGAGCCTGATCCGAACTCGGGCACGTCCAACTCTGGCCAAATTGGTCAACTCTGCACCAGCTGTCCCCGGTAACGCGGTGGCCGCCGTCAGCGCTGCGTTGAACTTGGTCTCCGCAATCGCGAGGACCTGTGCGGGAGTCAGGATGCTGGTTCCATGGTCGAGACGCATGGAGCAGAACCCCTCCCCGAGCAACGCGTAGCTGTACGCACCAAGCACCATGGTTCGGACTCGGTGAGGCGCCAGGTCGATCCCTGCCTGTTCATTCGTCCACCCATTCAACCGGGTCAGGACGTCCTCCGACTGGAAGCGGGCCGTTTGAAGCGGCGTATACGCGCCGAAAATCGTGGTACAGGCAGCCCGCTCGTTGGTCGGGTCACCCTCGGGAATGTTCTTGGTGCCCCACAGTTTGGCCGAGGCATTGCCCGAGGCGCCGAGGAATTCATCGGAAAAGATGGCAGCCGTCGCCGCGTATTGACTGAAGGCACACTCGAAGTCGGCCACGACGCTGGTGCCAAGCACCGCGGCGTTGGTGGGGTCATTGAGCAACTCCGTCGGGATACGGCCTGGCAGCTCCGCATCCAGAAGACCGCTACATCCCGCAGCGCCGAGCATGATCGCCATCGTGCCAGCCGTGGCGATCAGACGACGGGTCCGGGATTTTCTGATCAGATTAAGCATGATGCACGTTTCCTTTTCAGAACGAAAGCCGGACGGTGGCAAGAAAGCTGGTATACTGCGGCCAGGCCTCCTGGTTGAACGCGATAAACAGGTCACCCGTGTTCCGGCGGACTTCAGGATCGACCACCTTCCCGCCGAAGGTTCCCCGCTGCGCACGCCACAACGTTGCCAGGTTCGATCCGGTCAGCGTCACCGAACCGCCCGCGGCGCCGACCAGCGCCGCAACACCCCGCGGCATGTCATACGTCAGCGACACATTACGGAGCTTGCCGAAACCGCCCTTCATCATGCCCGAGGCAAAGTTCTGCGATGCCAACGCGCCGCTCTGGTAGGCCACGAGGATCGGGTCCGTTCGCTCCGCACCGGCAAGCGAGTTGAAGAAGAAGGTGTGGGAGGCGGCGAGATTGCCGTCCAGGTACATCTGACCGCTCTGGAACTCAGCCACACCGACCAGCCGGAACCGGCGCCACTGAACGTCCGCGCTGATCGACGACAGCAGCGTCGGCGTCGACGGGCCCCAGTACAAGTTCGGCGCCGTGGCGCACGGAACCACCGAGCCGTCGCCGTTGCCGAAATCGGTGCCGCCCTCGCACATCACGTTGATGGCCTGACCGGCAGCGTTCAAATCGGCCGAGACCGGCTTCTTGAAGAACTGCCCACCGATCGGGAAGCCGGACACATGATAGGTCCCGAGCTGGGCGTTCTGAACTAGCGGAACCGCTTGGCCCAGATCATCGATCTTGTTGGTGTTCTTCGCGATCGACCCGCGCAGGTTGAGCTTGAAGTCCTGGCCGTTGATGACCGAGCCGTCTACCGCGATCTCGATACCCTTGTTGCTGAACTGGCCGACGTTGATGAACTGGTTGCCCGGGAAACCGCCCGAAGGCGACACCGGCGCCGACAGGATACCATCCGTCGTCACCTTGTTGTAATAGGTGAACTCGAGGCTCATCCGATCGCTGAACAAGCTGGCGTCGAGACCAGCCTCGATTTCACGGCTGACTTCCGGCTTGAGGTCCGGATTACCGACGTTGAGCGGGGTGACCGTCGGATTGCCACCGGCACCCACCGACGGGCCGTAGGTTTGCACCGCTGCAAAGACGTCCGGCTGCTGCCCGGCCTTACCCCAGGCGCCGCGCAGCTTGAGGGTGGACAGGAACGAGGAGTTCGCGAAGAACGGCTCTTCCGAGATCACCCACGCCAGGCTGACCTTGGGATAGACCACGAAGTCGAAGTTGGTTCCGAAGGAGCTGTTGTCGTCGCCGCGGACCGCGCCCGTGATGAACAGGCGGTTCTTCCAGGAGAGCTGCTCCTGAACGTAAACGCCGAGGGTCTTGTTCTCGAAGTTGAAATTCGGGTTCTCGAACCCTTCACGGACGCCGCCGCCGCTGACCGTGTTGACGCCGACGACGGGGAACCCTTGACCGTTGGCCTGAATTTGCTCGTACCGCTTGGTGTAGTACTGCACACCTGCCGAGGTCTGACTGACAAGGTTGGCGCCGACCGAGGCCGTGGCATTCGCCGAGTAGTCCGCGGTCACGAAGGTGCTCCGGTCGAGCCGCTCCTGCTTGATGCCACCGGCCTGGCCGAACTTGGCGCTGCCGCGCGGGAAGTAGATCGACGACGGATTGTTGGTGAAGTCACCACCAAGCACGAGCCGGTGGTTGAGCCAGGTGAACGGGCGATGGTTGAGGGTCAGGCCCAAGCGGCTGCGATCGACCTCGTCGTACCCTTCGAGCGGATCGAAGTCTTCCGGCAAGACACCCGACAGGTAGGCACGGCCCGGTTCGTTGGCGGCAAGACCCGAACCGGCACGGCACGAGTTGCTCGGGCAGCCCCAGACCAGGTAGGTCGTCACCGGCTGCGTCGCCGACGCCGAACGAACCTTGGAGCGGGTAAAGCCGATATTCAGGTCGGCTTTGAACTTCTCTCCGGCAGAGTAGCTCAGGTTACCGACACCGTTGAGCTTGTTCATCCAGTTGTAGCTGACGATGCCCTCGTTGCGATCATAGGACCCGCTGAAGAAATAGCGGACGGCGTCCGAACCGCCGGACACGGACATGGTCCCGCCGAGGGCCTGCCCGGTTGAAAACGGGCTGCCGAAGCCCCGGGCAATGTCGTTCTCGATCAGGTTCACGTACTGAATCTGATCGGCCGCGTCACGATACCAGATCCCCTCGTAGACCTTTTCGGGGCTCGGCAGCCAGTTGGCGCCAGCGCGGCCATCAACCGACCACGACGCCCGACCAGCCGCGCCCCGCTTGGTGATGATCTGGATCACACCATTGGAGGCTTCGGTGCCATAGAGCGTGGCAGCCGACGGTCCCTTGAGGACCTGGATCGACTCGATGTCGTTCGGATCGATGTCGTTGATCCGGCTCGGCTTGTCAGTGCCCCAGAAACCCAGGCTGGTCGATCCCGAGCGGTTGTCGGCCCGGACCCCATCGATGAAGACGATCGGTTCCGCGCTCAAGCTGAGCGAGCCGACGCCACGGATTCGCGTCGTAGCACCGGTGCCCACCTGGCCACTGGCCCGCTGAATCTGAAGGCCAGGGACCGAGACAGACAGCGCCTCTTGAATCCGCTGGGTCGGCGCAGCCAGCTGCGTCGCCGCGAGGTCGAGCTGTCCAACAGCATTACCGAGGGACCGCTTCTGGGTTTCCGCGGCCGCACCCGTCACCACGACTTCATCGAGACGAAGCGCCGTTTCGGTCAGCGCCAACGACACATCCATTGCGCCGACACGGACAGACTGGGTCAACGGCTGATACCCGATTCGGGTGACCGTGAGCTCGACACTGGCTCCGGAAAGACCGCTCAGCGTAAAGCGGCCTGCCGCGTTGGTACGAGCCGACGCAGTCCCCCCGCGGACCAGTGCTTCGGCCAACGGACGTCCCGTCTTTCCATCCGTCACTGTTCCTGCAATTGTATTGGCCTGCGCCGTGAGTGCCGCCGGTTGCCAGGATGCCAGCGCAACCAACGCCACACCGAGCATCATCCGCCGCGGCATACCGCGACAGGATGCTCTCAACGAACTGAAGAGCATGAGCACCACCCTCCCGAATTGTGACGAACAGGAACGACTCGAACTCAAGTACTGACTGTGACTACTCAATACGACGACCGCGGGACTGCCGGGTCGAAACAAGAGCCGAAAATGGGGACTACTTCAGATCACTTTGTCCTTGGCCTCTGGACCTGACCAGGCACGAAGATGGGCACTCGATGTTTAGAACTGCAACCATGACCAGCCTGCTGAGCACGCATTGGAAAATGCCCGGCGGTACCGGAGGTCATTGTATCAATCGATCGACTATGCCACCTGGCATTCCCGAGCGATACGCCATCGCAACGAAGAGCAGGAACCGATGCTGAGAGATTGCATCGAAGTGGATACAATTTTGTGAACATTCTGTTTTGAGGCAAGAGGCAACTGGCATTTTCGTCGACTTTTTCCTGCCATGAGCTCTCGACCTGCCCTGATTGGTGCAACCATTGCGCTCATTGGTCCGTACCAAAGAAGCCTCGACAGAGCAGAGACCGCCGGCATCCCGGGCGCAGCGCCCCTCCTGCGCCCGAAAAGCAACCCTGTACCCGACTCAGGGCTTGTCGTAGACGAGCTCACCGCCGACATAGGCCTTTCGCACCCAGGTCTTCACACTGAGCGGCGGCCCGTCGAGCAGGATCACGTCCGCATCCTTGCCCGCCTCGAGCGAGCCGACCCGATCCGCCACGCCGAGAATTTCCGCCGGGGTCAACGTCACGCCGCGCAGAACCTGCGCTTCCGTCAACCCGTACCCGACTGCGATTCCCGCATCCATCAGCAGCCACTTGCCCGTTCCCGCCGGCGCCAGGGTCCCGAAGGCGCGCGAGAAGGTTCCGAAGGCCGTCGTGACACCGGCCTCGGTCAGCTTGGCAGCCAGCGCTTCGTCCGGCTCAGGATAGTCCGTCTTATCCGGAATTTCCTCGTTGCTCACGTACGGATGCGACACCTGTCCCAGCACCACGGGGACCTTGCGCGACGCCAGCTCTGCCTTGACCTCGAGCGCGCCCGCCCCGCCGTCGATCACCACGTCGATCCCGAACTCCTCCGCCAAACGGAGCGCGGCGCGAATATCCGTCGGGCTGTTTGCCTGGATGCGTGCCGGCATCTCTTTACGAAGCAACCGGCCGAGTGCCTCGAGACCGAGATCCTTCGGCAACGACGGGTTCTGCTCCTTGTTGCGCTGATACTCCTGCGCCCGGACCAGGATCTGCCGGATCATCGCCACTTCCGACATCCGGGTGTACGGCGCCCGATTCCGCGCCCGCGCCACCGTCTTGGGCGGCGTGCCCAGCGTCATGTCCATGGCCGCCGGCTCGCGCACCCGCAGGCTGTCGTGCATGGCTGCCGCCGTCTTGACCACGGCGCCCTGCCCGCCGATCAGCTGCGCATCCGCCGGCGCGATGTACATCGTCGTCACCCCGCCCGACAGCGCTTCACGGTTCCGGAGCGGCTGCCGCTGCCCCGCTCCGAACGTGCCGAACGGGTTGTACCCTTCCCAGGCCCGATTCTGCGGAGTCATCGGGTCGCCCATCTCGTTGAGATCGCCGCCGTCGAAGCCGAGATTCGACATCGCGTCGACCAGGCCCGGCAACACGTACTGCCCCTTGGCGTCGACGATCTGCGCACCGGACGGCACGGTCACATTGGCGCCGACCGCCACGATCTTGCCGCGGTGAAGCACGACCGTTCCGTTGGGAATATTGGGGCCGCTCACCGGTACCACGGTGCCGCCACGGATGGCCACCGGCCGTTCCTGCGCACCGGCATGCCCGACGATCAGCACCGCCGCGACCGCCGCGCCACCCAGCATTTTCACTGTCATGGTCTTCACGGTTACTTGCCCTCCGCGCTGCGATCGTAGATGACCCGTCCGTCGCCGACGACCAGATCGATCCGCGAGGCCGGCTCGTACCACGGCCCGTTCATGATCACGAGGTCGCCGTCCTTGCCGACTTCCAGACTGCCGACCCGATCACCCACCCGGGCAATCTCGGCCGCATTGAGGGTCACCATCTTGAGCGCTTCGTCTTCGGGGATGCCGTACCGCATCGCGATGGCTGCGCAGAGCCGGAGCCACTTCTGATTGATCACCGGCGCATCGGTGTGCATCGCGATTTTGACGCCGGCCTTCCACAACTCGTAGATCCCGTTCAGCGCGTCGTCCGTCACGCCGATCCGCGGGCCGAGCGGCAGCACCACGGCGGAGACATTCCGCCTGGCCAACTCGGGCGCGAGCTTGTACGCCTCGGTCGAATGATGGAGGGTCAGGTCGAACCCGAACTCATCCTTGAGCCGGAGAATGGTCGCGACATCGGTGGCTGAATGAACATGCGACCGGACATAGGTGGTGCGATCGAGAACCAGCCCCATCCCCTCGTAGGCCAGGTCGCGCGCGGGAGGATTGCCTTTGCGGCCATCGTCGACCCACTTCTTCTGGCCCGCCAGGTACTCCTGCGTCTTGATCAGATATTGCCGCAGATTGGCCGCGACCCCCATCCCGGTCCCGGGATACCGATCCCGGCCCTTCGGTCCCATCGCGAACTTCATCCCGCCCTTCTCGAGCAGCATCCGTTTGGCCAGGTCCTCACCGAACGTCTTGATGACGACCGCCATGCCGCTCACGTTCTCGCCGCTGCCCGGTCCGGTCACGATGGTGGTGACACCGCCCGACACCGCATTGGCAAACTCCGAATCGTTCCAGTCGAGCACGTCGAGGAACCGATGCTGCGGACCAATCAGCATCGGGGAGTCGTTCAGGTCGGACACCTTCGCGCCGATGTGCGAATGATTGTCGATCATTCCCGGCACCACGACCTTGCCCGAGGCATCGACGATCCGCGCACCGCTCGGCGCCGACACGTTGGTCCCGATTGCCACGATCTTGCCGTCGCGAATCAGAACGCTGCCGTTACGAATCGGGGCGCCCGCCGCGGTGTGAATCGTGCCCCCACGGACCAGAATCGTTTCACCGGTCTGCGCCGATGCCAACACCGGCATCGCCAATCCCAGGGCCACCAGACAGCGGATACGTCGCATCGACCCACTCCTGACCATTACGTATTCCTCCACATTCCCATCAGATTCACCATCCGGACTCCGAAGCGCGCACGCTGGCAGCATCCGCCTGCCGCGCAGCTTCTGTCCGGGAGTAACACCGACTCGGACACCCGCCGGAAAAGGACGCGGGAGCGGCGATGGATTCCTCGCCGCCCCCGTGCCCAAATCTCAAAGCATCAAGCCTGATTGACCAGGCACGCAGCCGCGTCGAAGTTCGGATTGTTCTCTTCCGTCTGCGGCACGATCAGCGTGGCCTGCGTTCCGCGCGTCAGGCCCTGCTTGTGGTACGCACCGGTCGGATAGACCGACTCGATGCCCCGGCCATACTGGCGCACCAGGCGGCGGAGATCGCCGAGACGATGCGCCGTCAGATAGAACCAGAAGGCCCGCTCGCGGAACATCAGGTCGACCCGGGCGGTCTCGCTGCCGGGATCGGTAAGCGGATCGAGACCGTCCACCGTGGCACGCGCGTCGTTCAGCTTCTGGAGCCAGGTCACGGGAGACCCGGCCCGAAGGGCGGCCTCCGCCTCGATCATCCGCGCTTCGACGCCGGTCACCATCGCAACGGCCGAGGCGCGGGTCGGGTACTTCATCGCGACGACCATCGGCGTCACACCATCGTTGCGCGATGGACCGGTGCTCCGGACGGGCACCCGCGGATCGGCTGCGCTCGCGAAGTTGAGACCGTTGGTGCCTTCGCGGTCCGGGACCGAGTAGATGTCGCTCGCCGTATTGAGCTGGATCTCGTTGGTCTGCCGGCCCGGAGGAATCGCATGGACGAACTCATACGAGTATTCCGTCGGCACCCCAGCGACAGCCGTGCCCGCCGCGGCGTACTGGCCCAGATTCAGAAGGGTCCGGCCCCGGAGGACCGCGGTCAGGTGCGTGATGCGCGCGTCGCCGCCGGTGCTCGCAGCCGCGCTGGTGAGATGCGTGAGACTCCGGTTGAAGAGCTCCGTGGTGCTGAGCGGCGCCCCCAACTCCAGCGGCTCGCGATTCGAGACCGGCGTTCCCGAGCACCAGAGTTCGCCCAGGAAGATGTAGCTCAAACCGGCCAACGCGTGCAGCTCACCCTTCCGGGGGTCGGTGGCGGGCAGCAGGACGGCCGCGGCCTCGAGAGCCGCCCGCGCCCTCTGGAGACCAAGGAACGGACCTCCCGGCGACAACGGGTTGTTGGTGTTGGTGGCGGTGGCCACCGTGTTGGTATTCAGTACCGAGCGCAGATCCCACTCCCGCACGGCCGGAGGCGTGCTGGCGTGCATCAGCTCATCGGTGAACAGTCCGGAATAAATCACCACACCCGTCGCACCGGTCGATGCCACGACCAAGTCCGAAACGGCGCCCGCGTGCAGCGCGGTCAGACCCTCCGGCGTGCTCGGCAAGAGCCCCGGAGGAACCACATCCGGCGTATCGGGGGTCAGAATATCATTTTTGGAGCACGCGGCCAGCATACCGACGACGAGCAGCGACGTTCTCGCGGCACGGGCCCAGCTCGGGGACGAATTCGTCATAGAAGTTTCCTTTTGAGCCGGAGTCATCAGAAAGTCAGGTTGACGCGCAGGATGCCAACCACCGGCTGAGGCTGCACCGAGAAGTTGTAGTTCGCCGCATCGTTGGATTGCGTCACGTTTTCCGGATCCCAACTCGTGAACCCGTACTTCTTGAGCCAGAGGTTACGGCCGGTCAACGTGACGTTGGCCGCCTTGGCTCCGAAGGAGCGCGCGAAGGCGCTCGAGAGCGTGTACGTCACCGACGCTTCCCGGAGCCGAATGTGCTCGCCGTTCTGGGCATACGCACCGAAGGCGCGCGCACCCGCGACCGCCGCCGCCTGCTCCGCCAGCGTCGCATTCGGGTCATGCAGCTCACGGCAATTGACCTGGAAGGCGCACTGGAAAAGGTTGTTGACGTTGTGCGTCACGAAGCCGCCCCGGTAGTCGAGCTGCGCACCGATCCGAAGCTTGTTATTGAACAGGCCCAGGCTCTGATTGACCGCCAGGGTCCGCGTCGGCACCGTGGATCCGTGGAAGGCCAGATCCGACCCCACCACGACTTCGTCCGGGCTGATCGCGCCATCGTTGTTGGCGTCGGAGAAGCTCTCCAGCGCCGGCCACCAGAGTCCGAACATCGGATAGTCCGGAATGTTCTGGAATCCGAAGCCGGTGATCGGCGGCACGCCTTCGGCCAGTTCCACCAGGCGGTTCTTGTTGCCAGCGGCCTCGAGCTGCAGATCCCAGGTGAGGCTGCGGGAGTCGATGACACGCGTGTTGACCGACACCTCGATGCCCTTGTTGCTCACGATGCCGACGTTCTCGAGGCGCTGGCCGACGTCACCCAAGGAGTAGGGCTGAGTCCGCAGCACCATCGCGTCGGTGGTCTTCTTGTCGTAGAGCGTGACTTCCAGGTTCAAGCGGCTGTCGAGCAGGCCGATGTCGAAGCCCGCCTCGATCTCGCGAGAACGTTCCGGCTTCAAGCTGGGATCACCGAGCCCGCCCAGCGTCACGCCAGGCAGCGAGGCCGATCCGAAGATGCTGGCCGCAACCGGCAGCTGATAGACCAGCGCGTCGAGCGGCCGCGGCGACTGACCGGTCGCGCCGTAGGCGCCCCGGAACCGGATGTTGTTGACGAATCCGGATGCGCCATCCAGCGCCACCCAGGACGCGGACACCTTGGGATAGTACGCCGACCGGGAGGCCTGACCGAACGCGCTGTTGTCATCGATACGGAGGGCGCCGGTCACGAACAACCGATCATTGAAGCCGAACTGCTGTTCGATGTACGAGCCGAGGGTAATGACGTCCACCGTGAGCTCGGTCAGCGTCTTCTGCGCGCCGGCCGAGAGCGAGATGATGCCTGGCGGCAGGATGTCGGCCTGGGCCTGCACCCCGAAGAGCTTGTCGCGGTTGAACTGCAGACCCACGGACGTCTTGGAGCCGATCTGCGAGCTCAATGCCCACTGGGCCGTGGCGTTCAGGTCCATCGTGTACTTGGTATCGATGAACCGGTTGAACATCCGCTTGCCCTGGTTCTCGGTGCCGCAGGTGAGGCAGCCCTGCCCGGCCAGCACGTTCTGCTCGTCGACGTAGTTGAGGTAGTCGATCCCGAAGGTGCCGCGCGTCGAAAGCCACGAGACCGGGCGCCAGTTGAGCACCACAGAGTTGATGAAGTGGTCGTTCTTCCGGTAGCTCTCTTCGCCGATCGCATACGCGGGACGCGAGAACCCGTACCCGCCCGTCTGAGCCACGATGGCCGGGTTGGCCGAGCCGAAGAGCGCAGACCCGATCATCGACTGGAAGTTGTCGCCCGTCTGCGGGAGACGGATGTTGTTGATCACATACCCCGACGACAGCGCGACGTCCAGGTTGCTCCGCGGACTCGCGTTCAGGTTGACCCGGAAATTGTACTTGTCGAAGTGATTCGGACGGACCTGCTCGGTCGGCAAATCGCTCCGATTTGCCAACCCACGCAGACCGACGGCAAAGTCGGCCTCGACGTTGCCAAGCTTGAGCACGCCGGTTTCGCTTTCCTGCTCCGCCGAGACGAAGTAGCGGATGGCCTCGGAACCGCCGGAGAGACTCACGCCGGCCTGCTGCCGAAACCCGGTGGTGAACGGCGAGGTCGACGGATCGTTGAGCAGATCGAGTTCATGGCGCTGCGCAACCTGGCACAGATTGGCCTTCTCCTGCCAGGTCAGGCAGTCGTCATCCGCGTCGGCCTGCGACGCATTGAAGTACACCTTCGGATAGGTGTACGTATCCTTCAAAACGCCGCCCTCGAGCCAGGCGTTCCACTGCGGCGCGCCGGCGCGACCGCGCTTCGTGGTCACCCGGATCACGCCGTTGGCCGCCTGGGTACCGTACAGCGTCGCGGCGGAGGGCCCCTTCACGATCTCGATGCTCTCGATCTCTTCCGGATTGAGGTCGTTGAGCTTCGAAACCGAGGTGCCGCCGACGAACGATCCGGCCGGAGCGTCGGCCGCGACGCGGATGCCGTCGATATACAAGAGCGGATCATTCGAGAGCGAGACCGAGCTGAGACCGCGCACCCGGACGCGGGCGCCCGCGCCGCTGGTTCCGCTGCTCTGCAGCACGCTGACGCCGGCCACCCGTCCGCTCAACACCTGAGACAGATTCGTGGTGGGCGCCGTTTCGACCAGCTGGGCCGTCTGAATCTTCGAGACGGAGTTGCCGAGCTCGCGCGACTGCTGATCGCCGGTGGCCGTCGTGACGATGTCTTCGAGCTGGAACGGCACCGCCCGCAAACCCCAGTCGAGCGTCTGCGATTCGGCGCCGACCGTGATCGAACGGGTCTGCGAGGCATAGCCGACGAGGAAGATGCGCAGCGTATGCGCGCCAGCCGTCAATCCACGCAGGGTGTACTGCCCCTGCTGGTTCGTGATCGCGAAGACCTGTTGGGTCGTCGCCTGGATGCGGGCGCCGGACAGCGGTTGTCCGGTTGCCTCATCCTTGACCGTGCCGGTAACGGCAGACTGCTGCGCCATGGCCGCGGCTGGACCGGCGGCACTTGCAAGCAGCAGCAAGATGGTGCGAACCCATGAACGGACGGGAGCGCGCATAGACTTGCCTCGACGTTGAGGGACTCTGTTTAGCGTAGAACACCTGGCCTGGCCACTGCGTACTGCCGGCAAGGACGCCGCGATCAACCCGTCCGCTGCTGCCTTGCCCCTTCCTGAAACCCTCGAACCGTTACGACAGCGCCGATGCCGACTGCAGCCGATCGTAAACGCGACATGGCCGCGTCCGAGGATGCACTGTATGTACCTGTGAAAGTCGGCGCGTCTTCAAAGCAACGAACGTACCGCAACCGCCTTCCACACATGTCCCAGGGAGATTCACTACATTCCGAATCCGAAGCGACACCGTTCGTGTCAGTTACACACAGTCTGAACGACACACGATGACACGCGCGGCACGAATACCGCGGACACTCCGAGCTTGGATACAGAATTGGGATACAATTTTATAGATTAGGGGGTCGTCCCCGGGTCCGCAAGTTCCAGTCGTGACGAACACATCCGCAAACCCGCTGACGTGCAGTCCTAACCGATCCTTATCATCAGGCGCTGTTACGCAATGGAACTTTCCGGGAAACGCGCGCTGGTCGCCGGCGCCAGTCAGGGCATCGGTCTCGCATCCGCCCAAGCGCTCGCCGCGCGCGGCGCCAACCTGCTGCTCGTCGCGCGCGACCAGACTCGACTCGATCAGGCCGTCCAAACCCTGGCGCGCGTGAACCCCGGCCAGGAACACGCGACGCTCGTCGCCGATTTTTTCGATCCCGAGGCCACCTATATATCAGTGGCATCCTGGATCGAGCGCCACGGACCGATCGACATCCTGATCAATAACGGCGGCGGTCCTCCCGCAGGGCCGATCACCGAGGCGACCTCGCAAGCCTTTCTCGCGGCGTTTCACAGTCACCTGCTGGTGAGCCACCGGCTGGTTCAGGCGGTCCTGCCCGGCATGAAGGGCGCGCGTTGGGGGCGGATCGTCAACGTGGTGTCGACCTCGGTCCGGCAGCCGATCAAGGGGCTGGGCGTATCCAACACGACGCGGGGCGCAGTCGCCAGCTGGGCAAAGACGCTGGCGGGCGAAGTCGGGCCGTTCGGGATTACCGTCAACAACGTGTTGCCCGGCGCCACCCGGACCGGACGGCTCGACGCCATCCTCGCCGCCAAAGCAGCCGCGACCGGACAGAGCGCCGAAACGATCGAAGCCGAGATGGTCCACGAAATCCCGCTGGGACGCGTGGGACGGCCGGAGGAGATTGCCGCGGCCGTCGCATTCCTAGCCAGCCCGGCCGCAAGCTACATTACCGGCGTGAGTCTGGCCGTCGACGGCGGCCGCACCACGGCACTCTAGCCGGGCACGAAAGGCAGTCGAACGTGCGGACCCTGCAGAACTACATCGGCGGCGAGCTGATCGCACCGAGCGGCGGACGGTATCTCCCCAACCTCGACCCCGCGGTCGGTCGCGCAGTCGGGCAGGTGCCGGACAGCGACGCCAGTGACGTCGCGGCGGCGGCCTCGGCGGCGAAGGCCGCATTTCCCGCGTGGTCTCGCACTCCGGCCGCCGAGCGCGCCCGGCTGTTGCTCGCCATTGCGAGCGGCATCGATTCGCGCCTGGACGAACTGGCGCACGCCGAATCCGTCGACACCGGCAAGCCGATCACCCTCGCGCGCGAACTGGACATTCCGCGGGCCGCCGCCAACTTCCGCTTCTTTGCGACCGCGATTCTGCACCAGGCGTCGGAGAGTCACGCCACCGATTACAGCGCCCTCAACTACACGTTGCGGCGCGCGCGCGGTGTCGCCGGGCTGATCTCGCCGTGGAACCTGCCGCTCTATCTGTTGTCGTGGAAAATTGCCCCGGCCATTGCCACCGGAAACACCGCGGTGGCCAAGCCCTCGGAGCTGACCCCGACCACCGCGACGATCCTGGCCGAGATCTGCCGAGACGCGGGCCTGCCCCCGGGCGTGCTCAACATCGTGCACGGACTGGGCGCCAGCACCGGCGCTGCGCTGGTGAGTCATCCCGACATCCGCACCATCTCCTTCACGGGCGGAACGACCACCGGCGCGGCCATTGCCCGAACCGCCGCACCCCTGTTCAAGAAGCTCACGCTCGAACTGGGCGGGAAGAATCCGACCATCATCTTCGGCGACACCGATCTCGATCGTCACCTGCCGAGCATCGTCCGTTCCGCCTTCGCGAACCAGGGCGAGATCTGTCTCTGCGGTTCCCGATTGCTGGTGGAGACCTCGATTTACCCGGAGTTCGTCGAACGCTTTGCCGCCGCGGCGTCGGCGCTCCGGGTGGGCGACCCGCTCGACCCCAAGACCGAGTTCGGCGCGCTGGTGAGCGCGGGGCATCGCGACAAAGTCGCGGGGTACATCGCGCTGGCGCGGGACGAAGGCGGCACCGTCGTCTGCGGAGGCGGCGCTCCGGCCAATCTGCCCGACCGCTGCCGCGACGGCTTCTTCATCGCACCGACCGTAATCACCGGACTCGGGATGGAGTGCCGCACCAATCAGGAAGAGATCTTCGGCCCGGTAGTAACCATTACGCCGTTCCAGGACGACGACGAAGCCATCGCGCTCGCCAACCAGTCGAGCTACGGCCTGGCGGCCTCGGTCTGGACCGAGTCCCTCTCCCGTGCGCACCGACTGGCCGAAGAGGTGCAGTGCGGAACGATTTGGGTCAACACCTGGCTGCTGCGCGATCTGCGCGTCCCCTTTGGCGGGATGCGGCACAGCGGCGTCGGGCGCGAAGGCGGCGACGAAGCGATCCGGTTCTTTACCGAGCCCAAGAACGTCTGTATCAAACTGTAGGACCGACACCGATCAGAGGCCGACAGACTGCCATGACCTCGTCTCAATCCGTTTCCAGTGCCCGGGCTCCCGTACCGGTTGGTCCGTATCCGCATGCGCGCCGAGTGGGTTCCCTGCTCTTCGTGTCGGGCACCGGCCCGCGCGTCCCCGGCTCGAACGAGGTACCCGGCAACGTCGTCGAGGCCGGCCGCGTGGTCGAGCACGACATCGAGCAACAGGCCCGGCAGTGCTTCGCCAACATCCGCACCATCCTGGAAGATGCCGGATCGAGCTGGGACAAGATCGTCGACGTGACGGTGTTTCTGACGGATATGGCGGGAGACTTCGCGGCGTTCAACCGGGTCTACGGCGAGTACTTCACATCCAATCAACCGACCCGCACGACCGTCGAGGTCGGCGCCCTGCCGACCCCGATCCACGTCGAGCTCAAGGTGATTGCAACGGTCGACTGACGATCAGTCGAGCGTCCGCAGCACCGCGCGCACCGGACTCGCGTCGAAACCCTCGAGCTTGAGCGGCAGCGCGATCAGTTCGTAGCGCCCCGACGGAACCTGATCGAGTACGATCCCTTCGAGAATGGCCATATCGTAGGCCAGGAACCGATTGTGGGCCGGCAGCGTCTTCGAGTCGAAGCTATCGACACTCGGCGTGTCCACCCCGAGCAGCCGGACGCCCTCCGACGCCAGGCGATCGACCAGTTCCGGTTCCAGCCCGGCAAAGTCGGTCACCCAGCGCGTCGGGTCCGGATAGGTTCCGGTCGCAATCAGGACACGGGCCTCGGTGATCGGTTCCTCCAGCTGCGCAAACGACACCCGCACCCCCGGCTCCGCCCGAGCCCGAACGACCTGGCACCGGCCCAGATAGTAGTCGAGCGGCTGTGACGCGATGTCACGACCCGACAGGCCGTAATGGCTGGGCGCATCGGTGTGGGCGCCGGCGTGCACGGTGGTGCGCAGCGTCGAGAGCGTCACCGAATCGCCGGCGGCGAGATCGGCGAGCACGGTCCGCTCGGGCACGGTATCGCCCGGCCAGACCGCCAGCCGCGGAGATACGACGGGTGTGATATCGTACAGCATGGTCACATCCGGTGCCGGACGGCCCACAGATCCGGGAAGATCGGCTTGAAGAGTGACTGTTTGAGGAACTCCATACCGGCCGACCCGCCCGTCCCCGACTTCGCCCCGATGGTCCGCTCGACCAGCTTGACGTGACGATAGCGCCATTCCTGCACGCCTTCGTCGAAATCCGTCATCAGCTCGAACAGAATGACCAGCTCCGGCTGCTCGGTGTACATCCGGAGGATCGCCTCCTGAACCGCCTCGTCCGGCTGCGTGGCGCTCCGGATGTCGCGGTTGAACGACGCCTCGGGCAGCTCTGCGCCGCGCGTGGCGAGAAACCGGATGAAGGCATCGACCACGCTCGGCTGATCCAGACGCGCCTCCGCCTTGGCGCGCCCCGCTTCCGAACTCGGGATCGGATGGGTCACGCCGGGGCGCTTATAACCGAAGAAGAATTCGAACTCGCGGAACTGATAGGACTGGAACCCGGACGCGGTATCGAGCCGGCTCCGAAACGACGAGAACGAGAGCGGCGTCATCGTCTCCAGGATATCGATCTGTCCGACCAGCGTCTTGAGGATCATCCGCATCCGCTTGAACGTCGCAATCGCGCCGAAGAGGTCATTGGCGCCGAAATCACGGACGACCTTGTCCGCCTCGTGCAGCATCTGCTTGAACCACAATTCGTACGTCTGATGGATGACGATGAAGAGCAGTTCGTCGTGTTCGGCCGGGCTCGACTTGGGCTCCTGCAGGGAGAGGAGTTCGTCGAGCTTGAGATACGAAGCATAGGTCAGCGGCATAGACACCACCCGCAAGGGAACGAAGGGAATGACGAGGTTCTCATCGGATCGAGAGCCAGAGAACGGCGACCACGACCAGACCGGCCAGGCCGAGGCCCAGGCGGCGCATGGTCCGCGCCTGGCGCTCCGCTCGTGCCCGCGCCTCCGCATAGGGTACCAGGGAAAAAGCAATCATCGGATAGAGCGGGACGAACCACTTGGGAAACCAGGCGTAGAGCAGCGTCTCGAACCGCTTCTTGAGCCGGAAGAGGGGCGACGCGACATGGTCGCGCATCTCGGTGAAGTTGGCCAGCGCCAGGTCCGCAATCGCCTCGGCGTTGGGCTTCCGCCGCTCGGCATACCGGGCAAAGGCCCCCGCCAGGTCGTCCGGCGTCCGTTTGACCTGTTCAACGAACTCGAGGCAGTCTTCGAACCCCGCATTGGCGCCCTGGCCGTAGAACGGCACGATCGCGTGCGCGGCGTCTCCGATCAGGACCACCTTGTCGCCAAGATGCCACGGGTATGTCCGGACCGTGACCATCGAACCGGTCCGATTGGCAAAGAAGTCCTCCATCAAGGTCGGCATGATGGGCAAGGCATCGGGAAACTCACGGCGGAAAAAGACCTCGACATCCTCCGGTGTCTTCAGACGATCGAAACCGTTAGGCCCCGTCATCGGGAGATACAGCGTCACCGTAAACGAGGCATCCAGATTGGCCATCGCCATCATCATGAATGGCCCGCGCGGCCAGATGTGCATCGCATTTCGCTCGAACGCTGCCGAGCCATCGGGACGCGGCGGGATATGCAGCTCTTTGTAGCCCTGCTCGAGGAAGTCCTGGGAATAGTCCTGATGCTCGCGCTTCTGGAGCACCGCGCGGACGACGGAGAATGCCCCGTCCGCCCCCACCACGATACCCTGCTCGGTACGCAGATCTTCGCCGGTCGCGGCATCGACATGGGAGACGGTCCCGGTCACGATGTCGACATCGACGACCCGCCGCTCGAATAGCAACTCCACGTTGGGCGCCTCGCCGGCGGCCTGGATCAGCCCGCGATTGAGTTCGCCCCGGGAAAAGGAGTTGATCGCCTGCGACCCCACCCCGTACGGCTGGTAGCTGACATCGCCGGCCGGAGAATGGATGGCCCGCCGATAGAGCGGCACCCCGAGCGCCAGGATATCGTCGTCGAGCTCGAGGCGAGCGAGCGCGTCGAGCCCGCGAGCCGAGATCGCGAGATTGATACTTCGCCCACCCTCCATCCGATCGACTCGCGGATCGCCCCGGCGTTCGAGCACACGCACCCGGAAACCGGCCCGACCCAGCAGCGCCGCCAGCATCGCGCCGACCAGGCCGGCGCCGACAATGACAAAGGGAGGGCGCGAAGCCTCAGGCACGAAGCACCTCACCCAATGCCGTACCCGTCCGCCAGACGTCGTGGAAGCTGTTGTAGAACGGGACCGGCGCCATTCGGATCACGTCCGGCTGGCGGAAATCGGGAAGCAGGCCGCGCGCCCGCACCCCGTCGAACGCCTCCCGGGCGCCTTCGCGTACCAGGAGCGAAAGCTGGGCGCCGCGAGCTGCCGGATCGCGCGGCGTGATCTGCTCGATCCGCCCGCCCGGGATCCGATCGACCAGATACTCGAGATAGGCCGTCAACTCGAGCGACTTGGCCCGGAGCACGTGCGTACCAACCTTATCGAACAGGCCGAGCGAGGCGACGAGCGGCGTCATCGAGAAGATCTGCGGATTACTGATCTGCCATCCCTCGGCGCCGATCTGGGGCACGAAGGCGCTGTTGAGATGCATCCGGAATCGCGTGGCCGGATCGTTGCCCCACCATCCGGCATAGCGCGGGAGCGCGATGTCCTGGCCGTGACGGTCGTGCACGAAACAGGCACCCACCGCTCCCGGCCCGGCATTGAGATACTTGTACGAGCACCAGGCCGCGAAGTCGACGTTCCAATCATGCAGCGTCAGCGGGACATTGCCCGCCGCGTGCGCCAGATCGAATCCGGCAACAGCCCCGGCGCGATGGGCGGCGGCGGTAATCCGTTCGATGTCGAACAGCTGCCCCGTGTAGTACTGCACACCCGGCCAGAGCACCAGGGCAATCTCGTCCCCCTGTTCGCGGAGGACCTGTTCGATGGCCTCGGTCGTAATCAGATGCTGGCCCGCTTCGGGCCCCAGGATGATCATACCATCCGCGGGATCGATTCCACGCGTGGCCAGATGGGTCGCCACGGCGTAGGTATCGGACGGAAATGCCGATGCCTCGATCAGGATCTTCCGGCGCCGTCCCTCCGGCCGATAGAAGCTGACCATCATGAGGTGGAGATTGACGGTCAGCGAGTTCATGAAGACGACCTCGCCCGAGCGAGCCCCGACCAGACGCGCCCCCGTCTCGCGGAAGTTCTCGTGATAGCTGAGCCAGGGCCGCGGCGCATCGTGATGGCCTTCGACGCCAAGACGGGCCCAGGCTTCGAACTCCTCGGCCATGAGGGCGGGCACCTGCCTGGGCATCAGACCGAGCGAATTGCCAGAGAGGTAGATCAGGGACTGGCCATCCGGCCCGGGCGGAAGCGCAAACTCGTTCCGATACGCGGCAAGCGGATCGGCCGCATCGCGCGACCGGGCCCAGGCTTCGGTCGGCTCAAAGGTATAGCTCATAGAAAGGCACCCAGCGGCCGGTCGAGAAACTCGAGCGCCGTCTTATAGAAAAGCCAGGCCCGCGTTTCCGGCGAGAGATCCTCCATCGACTCGATCATCTTGCCGGGAACGATTTCACCGAGCGGAAACGGATAATCGGTTCCGAGGGCGACGCGATTGGCGCCCATCAGACGAATCAGCCAGCGCAGCAGCTCCGGGTCGTGCGTCAGCGAGTCGACGTAGAGACGATCGAGATACTTGGTCGGCGGGTACGGATTGTCGACGGCTACCAGGTCGGGGCGCGCTTCGAAGCCGTGGGTCAGACGGCCGAGAATCCCGACGAAGCTGCCGCCGCCGTGGGCAAAACAGATGCGCAGCTTGGGCAACCGCTCCAGCACCCCGCCGAAGATGAGCGACGCGATTGCCAGGGCCGATTCGGTCGGCATCCCGACGAGCCACGGCAGCCAGTACCTGCGCATCCGCTCCGGCGCCAGCATTTCCCAGGGATGCACGAAGACTGCCGCGCCCAGGTCCGCCGCCGCTTCGAAAAACGGGAACAGCTCGGGCGCGTCGAAGTTCCAGGCGTTGACATGGGTGCCGATCTGCACACCGGCCAATCGCAGATCCTTGACGCAGCGCTCGAGTTCCCGGATGGCCAACGCCGGATCCTGCAGCGGCACCGTCCCCAAACCGACGAACCGCTTGGGATTGGTGGCCACCACCCAGGCCAGGTGGTCGTTGAGCAGCTTGGACAGGTCATCGGCATGCGCCGGCGCCGCCCAGTAGCTGAACATGACCGGGACGGTCGACAACACCTGGACGTGGACCCCGTCGCGATCGCAGTCCTCGATCCGGCGACGGGGGTCCCAGCAATTGTCATCGATTTCCCGAAACATCTTCCCGTCGACGAACAGCTGCGCACGGCAGGGCGCAACGTGCTGCATCTCCAGAAACCCACCGTACCCGTACCGATCGCGCAGATTCGGCCAGGACTCGGGAAGGATGTGGGTGTGAAGGTCGATCTTGAGCAAGCGGCGCCGCGACTATTTCTTGGCGATCGGCGGCGCCATCACCGTGCCGCACTTTTTGCACGTGCGCTTCGCTTCGTCGGCCGAGAAGTCCTCGATCACGGGCTTGAGCTGTTTACCGAGATCGACCAGTTCGAAGCTGGCATCGTAGAGCATCTCGCCGCAGTTGTCACAGAACCAGCGGAGGTGATCGAGCTCGCCGCCCGCGCGCTTCCGTTCGATCACCAGACCGACGGTATTGGCGGGACGCTGCGGCGAATGCGGGATGCCGGCCGGGAGAAGGAACATCTCGCCTTCGCGGATCGGAATGTCACGCACCTCGCCGTCCTGAATGGTGCGGACGACGATGTCGCCTTCGATCTGGTAAAAAAATTCTTCGCCGTCTTCGACGTGAAAATCTTTGCGCTGGTTCGGGCCGCCGACGACCATCACGAGGAACTCGGCATCCTGCCATACCATCTTGTTGCCGACAGGCGGTTTCAGTAATTCGCGGTGTTCGTCAATCCAACGCTTCAGGTTGATCGGGGGCAGGACCGGCATGATCGACTCCGTCGGGTTTCCGGGGTGCAATTCTATGGTCGTTTTCCATTATATCGCATCCCCGTTCGGCGAGGTAGCGGCCCCGCCAAAACCCGCGAAGACACCCCGAATGTAGCGGCTCATTCGGAGCCGACGACCCTCCGAAAGTGCGCCTGATCGATCGCGCCCTGCGTGCAAACGACCAGGACCACCCGGTCCGGACCGAGCCCCAAACCCTTCCGAACCGTCGGGTCGATCCCCTCGGCCAGGAGCCCCGCCAGCGCGCCGGTGGTCGATGCGCCCGAACTGCCCGCTTCGAGCGGCGTCTCACCCTCCGCAGCGTGGTACAGCAAGCGCATGCCCTGCTCGGCAACCGAATCGTCGATTGCGATGATGGCATCGACGCCGTCGCGAATCGCCGACCACGACGACAGCGATACCTCGGCACAGTTGAGATAAGACATCGACGTCTTCCCGTCCCCGGATGCCAGCGTCGGCGCGCCGTCGTCCGACAGGACCGAAGCGGAAAAGCAGTCACCGGCCGTCGGTTCGACCCCGATGATGACGGGCGGCTTCGCGCGGCGGCGATAGTGCTCGACACCGGCATGCAGGATCCCGCCGACACCAGCCGGGATCAGCACGGCATCGGGCTCGGGCAGCCCGGCTTCCGCCAGTTGCTCGTCGATTTCGGCAAAGATGGTGCTGTAACCTTCGACGACAAACGGTGGAATCTCGAGATACCCGGGATAGCCGACGTCGCTGATAACTTGCCAGCCCTGCTGCCGGCTGACTTCGTCGCAGTGCCGAACGGTCTCTTCGTAGGTTCCGTCGATCAGTTCCACTCGGGCGCCTTCGGCCCGAATGGCGTCGACCTGCGCCGGAGTCGCCCCGCTGGGCAGAAAGATGACACAGGGAAGCCCCGCCAGCCGGGCAGCCCAGGCGACTGCCCGCCCGTGATTGCCTGCGCTGGCGGCCGAGACCGTACCGAGCGGCGCACTACGCTCGGCGCGCAGCCGGTGCAGTGCCCACGAGGCGCCCAGTCCCTTGAAGGCGCCCAACCCGAAACGCGGCGCTTCATATTTGACATAGAGACCGCCCTGGCCGAGCCGGGCAGCGAGCGCGGGGCGTGAGACCAGCGGTGTCGCCGCGTATCCCGGCAGCGTCCGATGAAACGCCCGGACCGGCGCGCGCGATGGGGCGTCGATGACACCGGAACGACGGAACCGGTTGAGGACGACCCGAACCCGGGTATCAGTCATGCCGGAGCCCGCCGATCTCGAGCACCACACCCACGCCCTGCTCGGCTGCGCGCCGATTGACGAAATGCGCCGCGGCAAGGTCCTCGATGGCCAGGCCGAGCGATTTGAAGAGCGTGATGTCACCGGGGGCGGTCCGTCCCGGCACAATGCCCTCGAGCACTTCGCCCACTTCGCCCTTCAGGTGGTCGTCACCGAAACGCCCCTCACCGCGCGGGATCAGGAAGTCGCCGCTTTCCGCAAAGAGCGATTCTCGCTTATCAGCAAAGACCAGCGCCGAAGCGACCGTATCGCTGTCGATTTCCCGCGCCGCAGCTACCGAGGCGCCGACCGCATTGATGTGCGCGCCCTCGGCCACCCAGGACCGCTCGATCACGGGTTCGCGCGCCGAGGTGACCGTGCAGATAATGTCGGCCCCCCGAACCGCCTCCGCCGCGCTCGCCGCAACCTCGATCGGAAAGGGATAACGGCCCGCGACGGCCGCGACACACTTGGCCGCGTTGGCCGCACTCCGGCTCCAGATCCGGACCCTGCGAAGCTTGCGAACGGCGGCGACGGCATCCAGATGGGTTCGCGCTTGCACACCGCTGCCGAGAATCGCGAGATCGCCGGCGTCCGGACGGGCCAGCGCTCCCGTCGCCACGCCCGATACGGCGGCCGTGCGGATCGCGGTAACCGAAGCTGCATCCAGAATCGCCTCGAGCGACCCGTGCTGGGCCTCGAACAGCAGCACCACGCCCTGATGCGAGTCGAACCGGGTGCCTTCATTCCCCGGGAAGACGGTAATGGCCTTGAGGCCGATGGCATTCGGCGGATCGAGATACGATGGCATCGAGCCGAAGATGCCTTTGCCTTCGGGAAGGCGGAGGATGGTCCTAAGCGGAAGCAGCGCGCCACCCCGCGTAAGGGTGCGCAGCGTCTGCTCCATCAGCGGAACGCAATCGGACATGGGAAGCAGCTCGGTCACCTGCTGCTGCGTGAGGATCCGTACGGGCATGGGGAAGCCGGGGCAAGCGTGGAACACGGGCGGCCATTGGGCCGCAGGGCAATCCACAACTTGTGGCCCCGGATCAGGTGATGCAACCGGGGAAGCGCGTCCCGAACCAGACGCGGGCGAGCTATTGAGAGATGGCGGGCGCGTTACCGCTTCGGAACCAGCGCACTCCCGGCTGATTGACCAGCCGGATCTGGGGCACCGGCTGAGCCTGATAGGCCACCGACAGGACGACCGCCTGCCCTTCCTGCTCGTAGTCGATCGTCAAGAACAGGGTGTCGGCGACTTCGTTGCGCTGGATCCGGGAAATCGGATGCACCGAGAACTGGGTGTTCACGGCGCCGTTCTGGAAAGCCACCGACGTCTGGTTGAGCCAGAAGCTGCGGCCGGCGTACCGGCCATCGGAAGTCGACCAGGTGCCGGCCACTTCGGCGGGCAGAGGAATGCTGCGGACAAACCGTTGATACGCCGTCAGCGCAATGGCGCCGACGCCGACAGCGGCCACGACGCGGACGATGAGACCAATCGGCAGATTGAGGCGGCGAGCCTCGCGATCGGCCTCCGCCTTGGCTTCCGCGGCCTTCTCCTTCTTCCGGTTGCGCTTGGGCAACCGGAACACGACGCCGACGCCAGTGAGATAGTCACGGAGGCGGACGGGCGTTGCCAGATTGCCATCGGCAATGCCGGTGACGTATCCCGGGTCCTCGACTCCGGACGGCGAACCACCGGCGGGGGGATTGGTCATCAATACCTCGAAGCGCGGCCGATGAAGCCGCCGTCGTTGCCGAGAACGATGTCGTCGAGGCCAGGCCCCGACGTGATCGAGGTGGAGGTGGCGCCGTCTTTACCCACGCTGTAGATGTCGTACTGCGTGTTGAGTTCGACGCCAAAGACATCCGTGCGGGGCGTCCCGCCCGACGTGAGCGGTACGTACACGTAGGGCCGTCCCCAGGGATCGAGGATGCCGGCCCGATCGATCGCCGCCAGCGACGCCGGAGGGGAGTTGTTGGTCGACGACGCCTGATACCCCTGGGCGTCGATGGCCAATGCACGGATATCCCCTATGGCGCGCGCGATCTTGGCCTGGTCCACGGTGTACTGCGTCCGGGCCACGGCAAACGAGGCGAGCGCTCCGAGGACGACGACGACGGTGAGAAGTTCGATCAGCGTGAAGCCGCGGTTCCCGCCCGTACGAGCACGCGAACCGGGCAGCCGACCGGCGCCCAGACCTGATACGTCCCTTGGCATGTCCGAGACCCTACGCAAGCTGCGAGCCGACGGAATCAAACACAGCAATTTCAATAACTTAGCAATTCCGGCCCGAGCGGGCTACCGTCGCGTTATGCGACGGTAGTTCGCCCCTCGTCCCCGCCGTCCGGGGTTCAGGTCATCGACAACAGGCGGCGGGCATCTGCCACCTTGTTCTTGAGGCGGGTGGCCGACGCCATGGCTTCGGCGAGGTTGCCATTGTCGAAGGCCTGTTTGGCGGCCGCCCAGGTGTCCTTCCAGGTCGGCGCCTCGGCTTTCAGCGTGTTGAAGCGGGCCTGGTCGATTCCCTCCGGCAGGCGCCGCATCGCCCCGAGTTCGGCGACTCGAGCGACCACTGCATCCAATTGTCCGGGGAGTTCGTCCGAGGTGGCCGTAAACCCGGTAGTCAACTGCTGGCGGCGGGTGTTGAGATTGGCGCGGAGGTCCCGAACCGAGAGCCCGAGGTTGCGGGCTCCCATCGCCGCAGCCGCGTAATCGCCCGAGGCAGCACGCGTCTTCATGGCCGCAATGCTATCGGCCAGGCCCGCCAGTTCGGTCGGCGCCACCTTCTCCGCTTCGGGCCGGAGCGCGGCGAGATCCTGCTCTGCCTTCGCGATGGCCTTCTCGGCCGATTGTTTGGCGCAGCCGATGAGACCGCTGCTCATGAGCAGCACCAACCCGATCGTCCACTTTCGCATGATTCCTCCCGCGGTGAAGTCCTGATCGACCGTGAACACGCCCTGCTGCCCGACCGTGGGCCGGACCCGCGCGATGTTGGCCTCGCCGGGCGCGGTGCCGCGACGAGAAAACCGAGCAATCACCGAAAATTGACTTCGCCGGCACACCGTTCGGGGAACGATCCTGGGGCTCACCCGACGGGAGTCCCGCATGACGAGGAACGGTCAGCGGGGGCGCAGCGTTGGCCGATCAGACCTTGGGAAGAACCTGCCCAGCTTGCTGGAATACGCCGAGGTCGCAATGCAGGGCGACAGCGAGGTTCCAAAACCGGGCAACATCGCAATCTACACCCGAATGAACGGATTGCCGAATGCCCCAGCCCGATGGCTGAAGCAGGAAGATGATGAACACAGAATTGAGGGCGGGAATCGAACGATGGAATGGAGCCTGCCGGGATCGAACCGGCGACCTATTGCTTGCAAAGCAATCGCTCTCCCAACTGAGCTAAGGCCCCGCGCGGCGCAGACTGCGGGCGCCGACGGGGGGAAGGTTACTGTCCCGGGCTTTCCCTTGTCAATCGCGCTGACTACACCGGCGGCGGATTCCGCTCGACATAGCCTCGCTGATGGAAGTACGGATAGGCGAGCGGCGTTGCACTCGCCGCGTCGAGCCGAGCCACCTGGTCGGCGGTCAGATTCCAGCCGATGGCGCCGAGATTGTGCTCCAGTTGCGCTTCGGTGCGCGCGCCGATGATCACGGTCGCCACGGTCGGGCGCTGGAGCAGCCAGTTGATGGCAATCTGCGGGACGGTTTTCCCGGTTTCGGCCGCAATCTCATCAATGGCGTCGACCACACCGTAGAGATATTCATCGTCGACCGGGGGAGCACCGGCCATGGTGGCGCGCGACCGGGTCCGGGTCACTTCCGGCTGCGGCTGCCCTCTGCGCAGCTTGCCTGTCAGCCGGGCCCATCCAAGCGGACTCCAGACGATCCCGCCGACCTTCTGATCCAGCGCCAGCGGCATCAGCTCCCACTCGTAGCTTCGGCCCACCAGCGAGTAATAGACCTGATGGGCCACATAGCGCGCCCACCCGTACCGGTCCGACACCGCGAGCGATTTCATCAGGTGCCAGCCCGAAAAGTTCGAACAGGCGATGTAGCGCACCTTCCCGCTGCGCACCAGGTCATCCAAAGCACGTAACGTTTCCTCGACCGGCGTCAGCGCGTCGAAGCCGTGGAGGTGATAGATGTCGATATAGTCGGTGCCCAGCCGGCGCAAGCTTGCTTCGCATGAAGCAATCAAATGGAAACGGGACGATCCCACGTCGTTCGGCCCGTCGCCCAGACGGAAGGATGCCTTGGTGGAGATCAGGACCCGATTGCGCCTCCCAGCAATGGCGCGACCGAGCATTTCCTCCGACCGGCCGGCCGAATAGGTGTTGGCCGTATCGAAGAGGTTGAGACCGGCGCCGAGACAGATATCGACCATGCGAATGGCCTCGTCGACCTCCGTCTCGCCGAACCCGCGGAAGAAATCTCCCTGCCCACCAAACGTCGCCGTCCCCATGCTCAGGACCGGCACCTTGAGGCCGGAACCGCCCAGCAGCCTGTAGTCCATACCTTCCGTTTCCTCGGATGATCGTGAGCCGACCGTTCCGGCATAGTATTGCGAGGGGCTCGACGCTGGCAATCCCCGCCGGCCCTCCTTGACGGCCCCGTCCTCCCGACCCTACGATATCTTCATGGAACCTGGCCGCTGGGCGACTCTGTTCACCGTCATCGGGCTCCTGGCCGCCTGCAGTTCCCGAGGCGGCGATCCCACCCCACTGACCGGACACCTCTTCATCGTAGGCGGGGGCGCACAGCCCGACGAGCTGGTGGCCCGATTCGTCGAACTGGCGGGCGGCCCCGGCCAGGCCAGGATCGCGGTGATTCCCCTGGCGTCGGGCTCGGAGGTGTCGGGGCTCGAAAAGGCCGAACAGCTGCGGGAGTTCGGGGCCAAGGCATGGGTCCTCACCCCCACCCGGGCGGAGGCCGGCCAGGCCGAGTATGGCCGGCAACTCGATTCGGCCAGCGGCATCTGGTTTACCGGCGGCGACCAGGTGCTGATCACCGCCGTGATCGCCGGGACCCCGCTTCGCGATGCCCTGGCCGCCCGCTACGAAGCTGGCGCGGTCATCGGCGGGACCAGCGCCGGTGCCGCGATCATGAGCGACTCGATGCTGACCGGCAACCAGCGTCGCGCCGACAGTCTGGGATATTATGGCGACACCTACCCCGCCGTGGTCGCCGGCTCGATCGAAATCGTTCCCGGCCTTGGCTTCCTGCCCGGCACCATCGTCGACCAGCATTTCCATCGGAGAGAACGACACAATCGGCTCCTGAGCGCGGTGCTCGAGCGGCCGACCCTGATCGGCGTCGGGATCGACGAGGGCACGGCGCTCGAGGTCGGCCCCGAAGGCCGGTGGACGGTACGTGGCGCCAGTTCCATCTCGGTCTACGACGCGAGACGAGCCACGACCGCCGCCGATCCCGATGCACGGCTGGGCGCTCGCGGTGTCACCCTCCATGTCCTCCTCCCGGGACAGTCGTTCGATCCTCGGCGCCCGTAGTCGTTCGGCGCTACTCCGGTGTACATTCCGACCCGTCTTGCCCCGGATCTCCGGCATCCTCGACACCGTCGCGTACGAGGAACGGAATCGACGAGACGGGCACTGGACTCGAAAGGTTCGATCTGACATGAGCTGGGACCAACTCGCCGACCGCATCCTCGACGGTTCCGAAGCTAGCGCCGACGACGCGCGGGCCATTCTGACCTCGTCCAACGAGCAACTCGAAGACCTGTTACAGGCGTCGTTTCGCCTGCGTGAACGCTACTACGGACGCGAGGTGCGGGTACACGTCCTGCGCAACGCCAAGAGCGGCCTCTGTCCCGAAGATTGCGCCTTCTGCAGCCAGTCCGTCACCAACGCATCGCCGGTCGAACGATACAAGCTGCAGACGGTCGACGACCTGGTGTCCGGCGCGCGCGAGGCGCATCGTCGGGGCGCCGTCAAATACTGCATGGTCACCAGCACCCGCGGGCCGGCCGAGCGGGAGCTGGACGTCATCTGCGAGGCGACCCGCCAGATCAAGGCGGAACTCAATATCAAGGTCTGCGCATCGCTCGGGTTGCTCGAGCAGCATCAGGCCGACCGGCTCGCAGCAGCCGGGGTCGACCGATTCAATCACAATCTCGAATCGTCCCGGCGGTTTTACCCGGAAATCTGCTCGACGCACGATTTCGAAGACCGGGTCACCACCGTCAAGCGCGCTCGGCAGGCCGGCATGGAAGCTTGCTGCGGCGGCATCATGGGCATGGGCGAAACGATCGACGACCGGGTCGCCCTCGCGCTCGAACTGCGGGCGCTCGAGGTGGAGTCGATCCCGGTCAACTTCCTCAACCCGCGGCCCGGCACCCCGCTCGCCGACGTCGATCGTCTGGCGCCGGAGGATTGCCTGCGTGCGCTGGCCATGATGCGTTTCGTCAATCCGACGCGGGACATCCGGGTGGCCGGCGGGCGCGAGGTCAACCTGCGCGACCAGCAACACCGCGCCTTGCTGCCGGCCAACTCGATGTTCATCGACGGCTACCTTACCACGCCGGGCGCCGGGTGGGAAGCGGACCTGCAGATGATCCAGGCGGCTGGCTTCACGGTAGCCGCGCTGTCGGTGGTCTGACGGCGGCAATGCCGCATTTCGTCGTCATCACGGGAACCGACACCGGTGTCGGCAAGACCGTGGTGACGGCCGCCCTCGGTCGAAGCCTCGCCGCTGCGGGACGCCGAGTCGTCGCGATCAAGCCGATCGAGAGCGGATGCCCGGCCGAGGCGCCTGACGCCTCGGAGGATGGGGTACGGATTGCCCGCGCCACGGGGCAAGCCCGCCCGACCAGTGCGTTGCGACGCTACCGCGCCGCCGTGACTCCAGCCGTCGCGGCCGACCTCGAAGGCCATCCGGCCCATCTTCCCGATCTGATCGACGAGATCCGCCAGCTCGGCCGCGACACCGAGATTGTTCTGCTCGAAGGCGCGGGCGGCCTGCTCTCACCCCCGGCCTGGGACTGGACTTATCTCGACCTGGCCCGCGCGTTAGGCGCGTCCGCCCTGGTGGTCGCCGCCAACCGGCTGGGCTGCCTGAGCCACACCCTGCTCACCGTCTCGGCGCTCGGCACGGCCGGCGTGCCCGTCGCCGGCATCGTGATGTCCGACCTGAACGACAGCGATCAATCGGCCGGATCGAACCAGGCCGCTCTTACGCGGCTGTTGCCGGCAACTCCGATAGTTGCGCTCCGTTACTTTGCGCCCGGCGAAATCGAAACGGCAACGCTCGACGCCCTGATGCCCTGGTTCCCCGGATGACGAACGCGCGGTTCGATCGATCTCTCCAGAGCGACCTCGATGGGCTGCGACAACACGGAATGCTGCGGCAGCTCCGGACGATCGAACATCGCGACGGCGTCTCGATTCGGATCGCGGGCCAGTCGCTGATCGACTTCTCGTCGAACGACTATCTCGGGCTGGCCACCGATCCGCGAATCGCAGCCGCCGCGCGCGCCGCCCTGGCCGAGCCACACTTCGGCGCGACCGCATCGCGCAGTCTCGGCGGCAACCACGTCCTGCATGAACAACTCGAAGCGGCACTCGCCCGCCTCAAGGGCGCCGAATCCGCCCTCTTGTTTGCCACGGGATTCGCCGCCAACGCCGGCATCATACCGGCCATCGCGGAACGCGATGACGTGATCTATTCGGACGAGCTCAATCACGCCTCGATCGTCGACGGCTGCCGGTTGGCACGGGCAACGACGCGGATCATGCCGCACTGCGATCTGAACGCCCTCGAACGGCAGCTCGCGGCCGACCGGGGCAACTTCCGGCGCAGCCTGATCGTCGTCGAAGGCGTTTTCTCGATGGACGGCGACCTCTATCCCCTCGCCGAACTGGTTCCGCTCGCCGAGCAGTTCGACGCGGCCATTTATCTCGATGACGCCCACGCCACCGGAGTACTTGGCGCCAACGGAAACGGCTCGGCCGAGCACTGGGGTGTGACCGGATCGATCGACATCACGGTCGGGACGCTCGGCAAGGCCTTGGGCACCTCGGGCGCGTTCGCGGCCGGATCGCAAACGCTTCGGACCCACCTGCTCAACCGGGTGCGGTCGTTCATTTTCTCCACCGGCACACCGCCGGCGCTCTGTGCGGCAACGCTGGCAGCGCTTATGGTTGCCGCGGAGGAGCCGGACCTGCGAACTCGCCTGCTGCAGGCAGCACGATACCTGCGCAACGGTTTGGCGCGGCTTGGTCTGATTCCGGCGGTGGATGGGCCGGGTTATATCGTTCCCATCATCCTGGGCGACCCCGCCCGGACGGTGGCGGTTGGCAATGCCCTGTTGGAACGCGGTTATCTGGTCGGCGCGATTCGTCCTCCCAGCGTACCGACCGGCGGCTCGCGGCTCCGGATCACGGTCTCCGCCGCGCACACCGACCGCGACATCGACGGTCTTCTCACCGCCCTGGACAGTGCCCTTCGGAGTTCCGGATGACGACGTCTCCAGACTGGCTCGCCCTCGACCAGACCCACGTCTGGCATCCGTACACGCAGCATGGCCTCGCCGCGCCGGTGCGCCCGATCGTGAGCGCGTCGGGCGCTTATCTCCACGACGCGAACGGGCAGCGATACCTCGATGCGATTTCATCGTGGTGGGTCACCTTGCATGGTCACGCCCATCCGGTCATCGCGGAGGCCGTTGCGGAGCAGGCGCGGACGCTCGAGCAGGTGATCTTTGCCGGATTCACGCACGAACCGGCCAGCCGCCTGGCGGCAGAACTCGTTGCGCGCCTTCCGAACGGGCTGTCCCGGATCTTCTACTCCGATAACGGATCGACCGCGGTGGAAGTGGCCCTCAAGATGGTCCTCCAGCTGTGGTGGAACCGGGGGGAACCGAGACGTCTGATCGTCGCGCTGGACAACGCGTACCACGGCGACACCTTCGGAGCGATGAGCGCGAGCGGCACCGGTCTCTTCACGTCGCCCTTTGCCAACCATCTGTTCGAAATCGTCCGCCTGCCCGACCCCACCGAGGGTGACACGGCCGGCGCGCTCGAGCGCCTGCTGGAGGAGCGTGGCCGCGACGTGGCCGGCGTCATCGTCGAGCCGCTCCTGATGGGAGCGAGCGGAATGCGAATCTGGCCGGTCGACACGCTACGCGCCATACGCGCGGCAACCCGCGAGCACGGTATTCCGCTGATTGCCGACGAAGTGTTGACGGGCTTCGGCCGCACCGGGCCACTCTTCGCGTCATCGGAGGTCGAGCCCGATCTCATCTGTCTCTCCAAGGGACTGACAGGGGGCTTCCTCCCGCTCGGTATCACCGCGGTGCGCGAAGAGATCTTCGACGTGTTCCGGAGTAGCGACCGGCACAAGACGTTTTTTCATGGGCACTCCTTCACCGCCAACCCGATTTCCTGCGCAGCTGCCAGAGCCAGCCTGGCGCTGCTCGACGACGAATGCGACGATCGGCGGGCCATGATCGAGACCGCCCATCGTACCGGGCTTGCCCGAATCGCCTCCGCTCCCGGCGTGAGCCGGCCGCGGCTCCTCGGTACCGCGGCGGCCTTCGACCTGGCTGGAGGCGGGAATTATCTCGACCCGATCGGCGCGAGGCTTGCTTCGTTTGCCTTCGATGCCGGTGTCTTTCTCCGGCCGCTCGGCAACGTGGTCTATCTCTTACCTCCTTACTGCGTCACCCCGGCGGAGTTGGAGCACGCGTACGAGACCATCGCGCAGTTCCTCGCTACTGCCGGCTGACCTCGCGACTATCTTTGTTCTGCCATGCATGTCCCTGCCTCCGACCAATCGTCTCCGCACGCGCCGCCCCCGTCTCGCATCGATAGTCCACGCCGGTTCGCGCGCTACGTGGCCATCGGCGACAGCTCGACGGAGGGGCTCGACGATCCCGACCACAACGGCGGATATCGGGGCTGGGCCAATCGCCTGGCCGAGCACGTGGCGGCAGCTCAAGGCAGCGTCCTCTATGCCAACCTGGCCGTTCGCGGGCGGCGCACCCGGCAGATTCGCGAGCAGCAACTCGATCCGGCGCTGGCCATGCAACCGGACCTGGCTACGCTGTTTACCGGGACGAACGATGTCGTCGCGCGCGGGTTCGACCCGGACCGGGTTGGTGAAGACGTCGAGTTCATGCAACGGGCTCTGGTCCAGCAGGGCGCGACAGTGCTGACGTTTACGTTGCCGGACCTGAGCCCCGTGATGCCGATTGCCCGCTTCATCACCGCGCGGGTCGAAACGCTCAATCAGGTGCTGCGAGCGGCGTCGGCGCGGAGTGGCGCCCGTCTCGTCGATCTGGCGATTCATCCCGTTGCTTCAGACCCGCGGCTCTGGAGCGATGACCGACTCCACGCCAATGCTCTGGGTCATGCCCGGATCGCGGAAGCGCTGGCCCAGGCCATCGACCTGCCCGGCACTTCCGGCAGCTGGGCAGCACCACTACCGGACCAGCCGCCGGCCGGGATTCGCGCACGCGTAGCGGGCGAAGTCGCTTGGGTGCGCCGCCATCTCCTGCCCTGGATCTGGCGACACGCCCGAGGCAGATCTTCGGGTGACGGCATTCGCGCCAAGCGACCGGTCCTCAGTCCCATCCACGCCGCCGACGGTGTGCACTCCTCCAATGGTTCCTCGTCTACTCTTACATAGCCGGCAACGGTAGCAGCAGCCGGCTAAAAACACTCCACGCCTGATCGAGGGGCCGCAGGCGGGCCCTCAGGTAGAAGGCGCGAATATCGCTCCGGTGGGGGCGTGTTCGCGCCTTTGTCGTCTCACTCTTCCTACGGAGGATCAGATGAACAAGGATCGCATCGAAGGCCGCTGGACCCAGGTCAAGGGTCGCATCAAAGAGAAATGGGGCAAGCTCACCGACGATCAGCTCGACCAGCTCGAAGGCAAGTGGGATCAGCTTGCCGGTCTGCTGCAGGAGCAGTACGGCCTCGCGCGCGACGACGCCCGTCGCCAGCTCAAGGAATTCGAGGAATTCGACGACACGGTCACCCGGCGTCTCTGAGCGCGTCGACGCACCCCGTCACTCAATGTCGGAAGGAGACATCATGTCATTGACGAAAACTGCCACGCTGTTTGCAGTCGGCACATTGGCCGCCGGCTGCATGCGAGGCGATGATCGAGCCGTCATCAGCCAGATGGATGGCGACTCGGTCGTCACACCATCGGCCGACATCGCGGCGCAGCACGACCGTACCTTGGTTCGGGTCATCCATGCCGTTCCAGGCGCACCAACCGTCGACGTTCAGGCCGGTGAAGGCGCCGTGTTCAACGCCGTAGCGTTCAAAGCGGTCACTCCGTATCAGGCCATTGCGGACAACCGTCCGCACATCCGGATGCGGCCGACCGAGGAACCGACGGCAGCACCGCTTGCCGAAAGCACCGATCTCGTCATGGACGGCGCGCACTACACCGTCGTGGCCGTTCCGGATGAAAACGGCGGGTCGGTCGAACTCGAAGCCGTGCGCGACGACCTGACGCCGTCGGATCCCAACAAAGCGCGGATCCGCGTCATCAACGCCGCGCCGCGAGCCAGTGACGTGAATGTCACGGCCCAGGCCAATCCGTTGTTCGACGATATCTCCTTCAAGGAAGCGGCCGGCTTCAAAGAAGTCGACGCCGGTTCAGTAACCCTCGTCGTGACGCGGGAAGAAGGCGGCCAGGTGCTGCTCCGCCTGCCGAACATTCAGCTGCACCCCGGGCAGAGCCTGACGGTGGTGCTGACCCATCCTTCGCCCACCAGCAATCGGATCGAAGCCATTCAGGTGGTCGACGAGTTGAGCACGATGTCGGCAGCCGTTCCGCCCGATCCGACTCCGCCGTGAGATCGGGCACTCACACCCAAACAGCACGAAGGCCCGCAGGGATCTCCCTGCGGGCCTTCGTCGTTCAGGTATTGCCTCCGACTACAACCCGACACCAAGCAGGACCATGAAGGTCCGGTTCTTGAAGCTCTGCTCGTCGGTCAGCGTCGTCAGCTTGAGATCTTTGAGGCCGTAGACGTAGCGACCTTCGAGCGTCAAACCCAACGAACCGCCCAGACGAACACCGCCGCCGATGACACCGGCATAGTCCGTCTTGCTGTCACCCTCACGGGAGCCGCACTCGGTGCCATTGCCCCGCTGACACTTGACCTCGAAGGAGAACTGCGGGCCGGCAAACAGATAGGGCCGCACCCCGGGTGTCGGCAAGTTCACCTTGAGGTAGACCGGAATATCGACATAATCGAGCCGCGTCTTGGCGGTCGCCAGCGCCTGGGACGACTTTGCTCCTCGCTGCGCATACAGGGCCTCTGCTCCGAAACCGATCACGCCCGTGTTTGCGCCAACGTAGAACCCGACGGCTGCTCCATTTCTGGTATCGAGTGAGCCGGGCAGAACACCCTTGTTGGAAATATCGCCGAACGTCATTCCGGCCTTGAGGCCGACTTCCGGTCGGGATTGTGCGTCAGCCTGCGCCGCGAGACCAATACCCGCCACGGCAGCGAGAAGAATGGCCGAGCGTGAAATCATAGTGCCTCCAGGTTGGGAGTTCCGAACGGTTGTGGAGTCGGACGGCCGACCCAAGCCGGCCTTGCACACCTCACGACTCCACCGTACCAATCGTCACTATGGCTACTCCAGCCGAGGCTCAGTTGGTATCGAGCAGCACCTCCAACTGTCGTCGCAAGTTGGCCAGTGTCTTGGAGCGAAAAGCGCCTTTGGTTTCCTCCAGCACTTGGACCGTTTCGCGTACCGCCTCCTGGAGTTGCAACCCCCTCGGACAGTTGACCAGCTGGCAGGCATGCGGCCCCTGCTGTTTTTGCGCCAGCGCGCGACTCATTTCCCCAAGGTCCGTCAATGATCCCATGACGTTGCGCAGCGTGAGCGTCAAAAAAGCGTCGATCGATTCCGGGCCCCCGCCCGCCCCCGGCGCCGCCACGGTCGCGACTTCGCGATTCCACTCTCGTAGCCGCTCTTCGGTCCGTCGCATCGCGGTGTACGACCGAAAGCGAGCCACCGCCGCCTCGACCTTGCTCAGCAATTGATCGAACGCAACCGGTTTGACGAGATAGGCCACGACCGGGAGTTCGATACAGGCAATCGCCGACCGGGTGGAGGGAAACCCGGTCAGGATGATGACGGGCAACCCGCCCACCCGTTCGGACACCTGCCGTACCAGGGTCAGGTCCTCGTTCCCGGGCATTTCGAGATCGCTGATCAGCAAGTCGTACTGCCCCTGCCCCACGGCAGCCAGGGCGGTACCCCCATCCGGAACGACATCGCATCCGTAGCCCTGCCGCCGCAACAGATCCGCGGTCGATGCGCCGAACACTTCCTCGTCGTCCGCGAGAAGAATCTGGCCTCGCTCGCTCATACGGACACCTCCTCATTGATCGGAAGGCGCACCACGAACTCGGCGCCGCCTCCATCGGGTTCACGAATGTCGATTTCGCCGCCTAACGCGCGCACCGAGCTCCGGACGATCGAGAGCCCGAGCCCCATCCCGCCGGTTCTGAGTCCGCTCTTGGTGCTGTAGAAATCCTGAAAGATCTGCTCTTTGAGCGTATCCGGCACTCCGTCGCCCTGATCCCGGACGGCCAGCCGGAAGCATCGCTTCCCGCCCTCGTCGACGACATCCGCCGTCACGAAAACGATGCCGCGCGGAGGCGAGGCCTCCACGGCGTTCTGGACCAGGTTGAAGACCACTTGCCGAATCAGCGCATCGGGAAACGGCATGATCGCCGGCGCGCCCGCGATGTCCGCTCTGATTTCGACGTCCGCGGCCCGATTGACCTGTTTGAGCAGTTCGACCGCATCGGTGATGGCGGTTGCCACCGAGGTGCGCTCTTTGTTCGCATGCTCGGCGCGGTAGAGACCGTACAGTTCACGCGTCACGCTCGCGATCCGATCGATCTCGCGACCGATGGCCCCGACGTACCGATGGTAGGGGTGATCGGGTGAGACCGCGTCTTTGATCAGCATGAACGAGTTCTGGATCCCGGCCAACGGATTATTGATCTCGTGCGCAACCCGGGCCGCGAGTCGCCCCATCGTACTCAACGTATCGAGCTCCTTGAGCGCATCCTCCGCCCGCTTTCGCTCGGTAACATCCCGACCCTCGGCCAGCAGCTGTCCCACCGATCCGTCGGGTGTACGAATCGGTTTGACCGAAAACTCGATCGTCGCGCGGCGGCCTCCCGAGCCGGTGACTTCGTCCTGATATTGGATCGTCTTTCCATCGGCCGCGCGACGGCACGCATCGATCAGCCGGGCCCGCCCCTCCTCATCCGCCTCCGACCACCAGGCAGTTTCCCAGAGCCGGCTGCCGCGCACCGCGTCGAGCGGCACACCGGCAAACTCGAGTGCGGTCCGGTTGGCGAGCAGCAGGCGCCCCTCGAGATCGAGCAGGGCTTGAAACTGGAAGGCGCTGTCGAAGATGGCGCGAAACCGCTCCTCGCTGGTCCGGACCTGATCCGCCGCGCGACGCCGCTCCGTAACGTCACCATGGATGCCGAGCATGCGTCGCGGGGCGCCCCACCCGGTACGCTCGGTGACCCGGGCCCGATCGATGATCCAGTGCCACTGGCCCCGCGCGTCGCGAATCCGATACTCGAGGCTCAGCGTTTCCGCCGCGCCGCGCAGATACTCGTCGACGCCGCGTCGAACGCCGTCGATATCGTCCGGATGGATCAGCGCCTCCCATCCCGCGCGGTCCGTTTCCGAAAAGGCATAACCCAGTCCGCGCCACATCGCCCGGCGCGCCATCGGGCCGTCCGGCAGGTCCCACTCCCAGAGCCCGTCCGTCGCGGTCTCCAGCGCGCGGGTGACCTGCCGCCGCTCCACCTCGCGCGCCAATCCCCATGATCGCTGCGCCAGCCGCAGACTCACCGTCAGCAACGCGCTCACCACGACGCCCAGACTCAGCACCACCGCCGACAACGCCGATCCGGCCGACGCCATCATCGCCGTGGTCGGCGCGGCCGTGATCGTCCACGACATCGAGCCGACAGCCAGATACGCCGATGCGCCCCGACTGAACACACATTCGGGCCGGTCGTCAGCCAGCAGCTCGAGGCCACCGGTCGTAATCGAGAGGCAGATTTCGCGGCGCGGCGCCGAGAGACCGGACCTGAGCACCGCGGCCAGGTCGAAAAAACCGACCATGTCGCCTGCGCACCTGTCCTCGTCGCACGAAGCGACCCGGAGCGCCAGGAACCGGCCGTCCTGCAGCAACCCGGCCGACACCGTCTGCGCCGGATAGCGCAGCAAGCGCACAGTATCGGCCACCGGCGTCACGCCCTGTTTCACGATCTCCGCAATCATCGGCGCCGCCGTCGTCGGAGCCGCCCGCCGCACGGTGCCGTCGGCACCCACCCACCCGACAGCCGCGTAGACACTGCCCTCCCGCAGCGCTGCCTGCGCATCGACTTCCCAGAACGCCGGCAGGCGGATGGCGCGCCGCGCCAACCGGTCCAGATCCTTGACCAGCCCGTCGATCTCGACGGCCACCCGCTGCCGCACCACCGACGCTTCGACCCCGAGCCGGTCATCGAGCCGATCGCCCTCGAGACTGGTTAGCGCCTTCCAGACCAGTAGAGCCGTCGTCAGTCCGCCAACCCCGACGGCCGGCGCCAGCCACGACGGCAGCGAGCGAACCGGGCGATCGTGCTCCCAGGCATATCCGACCATCCCCAAGCCGAGCAGCAGGAACGCAACCGATTCGTAGGCCGACATGCCGGCCACGATGCCATGCCGAAGATCGGTGAGGGCGCCCGTAGCGTAGCCGACCACCACCGTGCCGCCTAACGTTCCGACGGTAGCCCCGGCCACGCCCGCCAGGATCGCCAGTGTGCTGCTGCGCGCTTCGGCCAGCAGCGCCAGGAGCCCGATGCCGGCCAACGTCAGCGACAGCGCGGAGACAGCAGCCATCCGCCCCGGATCGCGACCGGTGACGAGCTCTCCGCCGTCGCGGGGCAGAAAGATCCCGTCGATCCGGAGATCGAGCGACGATACATGCTGCGCAAAGGTCAGCATCCCGATCAGGAGCGCGATGCTGGCGCCGAGCCTCGCCACCTCGCCCCGATCCCGCTCGAGGCCGGTCAGACCGAGGCCGGCCCCCACCAGCGCGATACCGGCGTTCGGCACCAGCGGCGGATAACCGTCCAGAAGACGCACGAGCGCCGGCGAGTCGATCAGCCATCCCGCCAGACCCAGCAGGCCCAGCGCACTGACGACCCGCCCCGCCACGCCGGCAACGCGACGGGGATCGTATCGTGATGACAGCGACACGCGAACCTGTGCCAGAGACGGCCTCCATTGTAGCCAATGCACGGTGACCGATTCCGGCCCACCCCTCCCGCCGTGAGCTGCGCAGGTGGACGCCGCGCACACCGTGGACGAAGAGGCGACGGTTCGCGACCGGAAATCTTGCACCGATGGGCGCGAACCCGGTGCGACCGAATTTTGGCTATTGACGCATCGGGCGCGACTGCGTAGTGTGTGAGTGGCAGGACAATCGGCGGCTCGGCATCAGGTCGAGCTGGCCTCATTGGCGAATCATCTGGATTCGTCGATGGTAGGCGCGAAATCGGGCTCTTCGGGGCCCGGGTCGCGCCTTTTCTGTTTTCGGAACTTGGGTTCGATCGAGTGGGAATAGTGTTGTGAAGTTCGCCAATACCAAGGAGGATCACATGCGTATTCGTAACGTCACTGCCGTCTTCAGCGCCGCCGGATTGCTCGCCGCGGCTTCGTTCGGTGCCGCATCATGGAGCGCCACCCTCGCTGCCGTCGACGGCTCGTCGATCGCGGGCCGAGCCACGGTCCAGAGCGCCGCCGGGCCGAGCATGCCGGCCGACACGACGGCCACTCCGTCGGCGTCGCAGAGCTACACGGCGACCATCTCCGTCACCGGCGGCCCGGCCGACGCGACGCTGGCTTGGCAGGTCCATGAGGGGCGCTGTGGCGCGGGCGGCCAGACGGTCGGCTCGGCGTCGGCCTATTCGGCGCTGCGCACCGACGGACAGGGCGCGGCCACGTCCACCGCGACGATTGCCGGCCCGCTCAACGAAGGCAGTGAGTATGCGGTGAGTGTGCATAGCGGTGCGACGAGCTCCCCCGCCATCGCCTGCGGCGACCTGCGTGCGAGCGCAGGCGGTACCGGCGAGTAATCGTTCCATTACTCGCTCGGTACGGACACCGCCGCTCGGCTTCGGCCGGGTGGCGGTGTCTCTTTTTGGTGCCGATTCTGATATCGGTGGATGGTCTGGTGCGCGTCGTGAGAGGCGAACGGGTTGCGACTATCGGTCCGGTTCGACCGCCGTCGGATCCGAGAGACCGGCCAGCGCGGCCCGGACATGCTCCAGCAGAACGAACGGCGTGAACGGCTTGCGGAGGAAGCGCTGATGGTCGCGGAGCTCGCCGGCCAGGTCATCGCCCGGGTACCCGGACATCAGCAACACGCGAAGGTTGGGACGTTTGCTGCGGAGGCGCCGGGCCAGCTCGACCCCGTTCATCCCCGGCATCACGACATCGGTCAGCAGCATGTCGATCGGGAACGGCGCGGTCTCGGCCAGAGTGATCCCTTCCTCGGCGTCGGCGGCCACCAGCACGCGATAGCCCTCGCGCGCCAGCACCTTGTGCGCAATTTCCCTGAGTGCGGTCTCGTCCTCGACCAGTAGGATCGTCGCGGCAAATCGCGGCAGGGCGGCGCCCTCGCGGCTCGGGGCAACCGCCGCTGGCGTCGCCGGTTCGGGTTCCGGAGCGACCCAGGCAAAGTAGACCGAGAAGGTACTGCCCTTCCCGGGCGCGCTCCGCACCACCAGGCCGGCGCCGCTCTGCTTCACGATTCCATAGACGCTGGCCAGACCCAGCCCGGTTCCCCGGCCGATCGGTTTGGTGGTGAAGAACGGCTCGAAGATGCGCGCCTGGGTTGCAGGGTCCATCCCCATTCCGGTATCGACGACTTCGACCACGATACACCGGCCCTGCGGCGGCGGAATCACCGCATCGGCGAGCGGACCCGGCACGATCACCGTACGCGCCTGAATGGTCAGCAGGCCGCCATCGGGCATCGCGTCGCGAGCGTTGACGGCCAGGTTGAGGACGACCTGTTCCAGCTGCGACGGATCGACCCGCACCTGCCCCAGATCGCGCGACACCTCCAGCTTGATCTCGACATGTTCCTTGATCAGGCGGCGCAGCAAGCGGACCACCTGATCCAGCGAGATGCCCACGTCGACCAGTCTCGGCTCGACGACCTGTTTCCGGCTGAATGCCAGGAGCTGCCGGGTCAGCGAGGCCGCGAGTTCGCTGGCGCGGCGAATCTGGGTGAGATCTTCACGCACCGGGTGGTCGTCCGTCAGCAGATCGAGCCCGACCTCGGTATGGCCGAGAATGGTGGTCAGCAGATTGTTGAAATCGTGGGCGACCCCGCCGGCCAGTTGCCCGACGGCCTCCATTTTCTGAGCCTGCGCCAACTGTTCCTCGAGCTGGATCCGCTCGGTCTGGTCGCGCATCGTGATCACGATTCCGTGCACGGACGGCTCGTGCAACAGACTGACCGCCACCGCTTCGATCCGGCGCGAACTGCCGTCGGGTCCGGGAACGCGGACCCGCGCCAGATCGGTCTGGCCGGGACGGGCCAGCCGCTCGGACAGGAGACGGGTGACCTCGCGCCGGCTCGAAGCCTCGACCAGCGTGGTCAGCTCCTGTCCCACCAGAACGCTGGCGGCCCGCCCCCAAAGCGCTTCGGACGAGGGTGATGCGTACCTGACGATGAGCTGCTCGTCGACCACCATGATGACGTCCGAGGTGTGGCGCACCATGGCGGCGATCTTGGCGTCCGCCAGGAGATTGGCCCGCTCGGCCTGGAGCTCGGCGTTGTGGCGCATCGTCATGGCCTGCCGGATCACGAGCAGGAGCATGGTGACCACAGCCCCGATGACGATGAGCCCTACCCCAGTGGACAGCTGCTCGATGCCGATTTTGAGGACGAAGCCACCGATCGCAAGGACGGCAAACCAGGGAATAGGATTGGCACCTTCGACGGCCTTAGCATCAGGAGCCCGATAGTAGCGGATACGGAGTGACTCTGCAGCAAGAATCGGAAGGAGAAAACCTCCAATCGAAAAGAGGGTTGCCCAATACTGCATCGAGTGAACCGGCACCGCAAACAACGAAAGCCCGAAGTTGCCGGTAAACATGACCGCCGTCCAAAGCACGACGAGCATGAAGGGCACTGAGTACTCCGGCGTTGGCCGTCGGAGAACAGCGAGACTTATTCCTGCCAGCAACAAACTCGATGTCACAAGGACGCCCATGTCCTCAAACGACATCGAACCGCGAACACTCGCCGCTGGACCGACTCGGACATACCAGATGAACAGGACTACGGCAATTGCAATGATGCCGACGTCAATGACCAAGTACTGGTGGCGAATGTGGCGATTCAATACACGTGGCCAAATCAACAGCGCGCAGACGAGGAGGGGCCCGGCGACCCAATAAAGTACGCCGACAACGAGCATCAGCTCGCCTCGAAGGCCGCTGAATGAGCTAAGCACACTCCCGGCCAAGCCTACAACAACGGCTGCAAAAACTACGAACGCGGCCGGCCGAATACGTCCGCCAAGCGGCAGACTCCGAATGGCTCGAAGCCAGAATGCCGCGAACAGGAGATTCGACAGGAGCATGTTAAGGCGGTAAGCACGCGCCGTAATCACGCCAGGCGCCGCCCAAGCGACGGCTTGAAAGGCCAACCCGCCAAGGATGGCAACGGCAGCGACAATGCCGCCGTTAGACATCCAAGTACGGAGCGCCCTAGTGCCTTGCTCTAGAGCGTCGCGAACGCGGGTCATCGCAATATTGTATTTGGGTCACCCTATCAATCTATCGGATCGGGCGCAGTTTGGAACGGGAGGGCAAGTGGAAAGGGGTCGAGCGTCCACCACAATCGTGGTGAACGCTCTCTTACTCACATCGATTCCCAGCCAGCCAGAATCAGAGCGCCCCACGCATCGTGAAGATCTCGAAGATCTCTGCCCTGAAACCGCCCTCGGTCTTTTCGGCCACGGAGCCCATCTTGGTCACCGACGGCTTGACATACGTAAGCTTAGACACGCTACAACTCCTGAAAAAGGTATGATACAGGTTGATTTAGAACGATATTTGGCGCCTGGGCTACCTGTCGCACCCACCGCCCTGAACGCACAGCAAACCACATCTCCAGCGAGAGCGTAAAGAAGAGCTTCGAAACCGATTCCGTCGCACCGCGACGGGCCTGATCCAATGCCTGCTTGAGGCGCTCGCGATTCACGTACCCTAGTTCCGCCAAGTGAGAGCCTTCCACCAGGCGTTCGAGCATTCCATAGTGCTGCTGAAAGGACCAGATGAGCCGCCCGTCGATGGCCCCTTTGCCCTGGCGGTTCCGCACCACCTCGGGCAATGCATCGCCCATGGCTTCGCGGAGGATCCACTTGGCCCGGTTGGGCCGGAAGCGAAGCTTGAGGGGCAGCCGCAGCGCAAATTCCACCAGCGGCCGATGCAGGAACGGATAGCGAACCTCGATCCCCTCCTCGAACACCCCACGCTCCAGCGCCAGGTCGATGCTGCCGATTTCCTCGGCCTGCAGGCGAGCGTAGATCTCGCCCGGCGCGCCATCGGCGTTTCCGGTCAGGATCCGCTCGTCCAGACGCTGCTCCGCCACCAGCTCCGGCGAAAACCAGTTCGGCAGGTCGCGACCCCGAATGGCCCGCCGGCGCTTGAACCACATCGGCCCGAGCGGCACCAGGATGTGATCGATGCCGAGTCCCCAGAACGAGCGGCGCGACGCCACCGCGAGATTGACCAGCTCGCCCAACGCATCCTTGATCCGGCCGCGCGCGACCCAATCCGCCAGGAAGTCGTACGTTCCTGAGAGATAGTTGTCGGCGCCGTACCCGCTCAGCAGCACCGCGCCGCCGGCATTGCGTACCACGTCCCGCAGGGCGCGATCCCGCGCATAGAACGGCAGGAAGAGACGAGGATCGGCAAAGTCGGGCGGCAGCTGCCCGTCATCCTGCCACGCGGCATAGTCGCTCACGCGCTCGTTCCGCAGGCCGTACTGGCGGACCACCGCGTCGGAATAGCGCGTCTCGTCGCCCTCGGCCAGCGAATCGACCACGGTCTGGGTCCCAGCGAGCGGCGACACGAGCCCTTCGGCCGCGAGCTGCTGGGCCATGGCGACCACCGACGACGAGTCGAGCCCGCCCGACAGCTGCGCCCAGGTTGAAGCGCCGTCATCCATCTGGGCCAGCACCGCCTCGCGAAACAACCGCCGGAACTCGGCGATGGCTTCCCGCTCGTCGGCAACGGCATCGGCGGCCACAAACTCCGCCGCATCCCAGTAGCGCCTGGTGCGGACACCGAGGGCGTCGGCCGTGAGGGACGTCCCGGGCAGCAGACGGGTAACGCCGGCAAAGACCGTCCGCTCCGTCCCGCGGCGCAACCCGAGCAGCATGTCACCCAGGAACGAGCGATCGTAGCGAGTCGACTCGAAACATTCGAGGTGCGACCCGACCACGAGGCGATTGCCGGTACGCTGATAGAAGAGCGTCTTGACGCCTAACGCGTCGCGAACGGCAATCAGCCGGTGGGCGCGGGTGTCCCACAGCACGACGGCGAAATCGCCCACCAGCTCACGGAACCCGGCCGTGTCGTGCGCGAGATACCGCTCGATGATCAGGTCCAGATCACCAGCGCCGGACCGCACCGCCCCGCCCCGCAGCGCCGACCGGTTGGTAATCCGCGCACTGCCGAGGGCCAGAATTCCGTCACGATGCGCAATGGCCGGCCGCCCGTTGCTCTCGGCCGGTACCCAAGCCGCCCCCCAGGCGCCATGCAGCAGCACCTCGGTTCGCTCCCCGGCGCGTCCCACCGCGGGCAGCGCGGCAACCAGGGCATCGATGCCGACGGTGTCGCCACCCAGATCGACCACACACATGAACGGATTCATGCGAAGGCCTCGGGAAACGGCACGAACTTGACCAGCTCGTCTTCATTCTCGAGCAGCGGCCGGCCGTCCAGCTCGACCCAGGCGTGCGCGCGGAACGGATAGGGCTGTACTCCAACGCGCAGGGCCACGTCATGCCCCCAACGCCGGAGCAACAGATAGCTGGCCACCGACTGTTCCAGGCAGATGGCGCGGCCGGGAAAGAATGCCGCCGCAACGGCGACGCTCCGCACGATGCCGTCGGCCGTGCCCCGCGACGTGCGCCGAGCCAGCTTAGGCGCCAGACGCGAGACCCACGTCATGGTGCGGCTGAATCCCGCCAGCCGAAGCGACAGACGCGCGACGGACACGGCTGCAAATGCGGTCACAAACCAGGGGCGTGCGCTCATCGACCAGCCAACACCAGTCCGCCCCGAGTCATTTCATCCAGGCACGCCGTGACGTCGCCCCGCGCCACCTCGATCGGCACGTCGTACTCGGCAACGACCAGGTCGGACAACCGCTCGGCCGTGGATGGTTCAGCCAGATGATCCCACATCCGAACCGCGATGCCGTCCAGCGAGTAGAACTGTTCACCCCGCAGATCCATCAACACGACCTTATCGCCGTGCGCCACCGACTTCACGTGTGGCGACCGGCGAAAGCGATCGGTCGGCGTTCGGCGAAAAATGGACAGGAGCCCCATGACGATCGATTCTACTCGGCTGAAGACTGGTGCGGCTCGTGCCCGTGTAGCGTGGCCGCGATTGACGATGCAAATCTTCCAAATCGGACGCGCTTCGACAAGACGAGAGCAGGCAAGTAATTGCCAAGAATCCGTAGTACGTACCTAGCGATACGACAATTGGAGGAGATGCAACGATCGGAGGGGCGGCCGGCGACGCCATCGGCCGCGTTGGATTGCCATGAGCGGCAAAGCCCGGGCTCTGAACGCCCGGCGACTGCTAACGACTATGAGGAAAGAATGAAGCGAGAATGAGAACGTCGTTCAATCGGCAGCGCAAGCAGGAGACGCCGCCGATTGAACGACGCGGAAACGACTAACGACGGGTCGGCCGAGAGAGGGCGCGACCGGCCAGCGTCCCGTTCGGCTTGCCGCCATCCACCGCGACACGACCATTGACGAGGACATACACGATGCCCTCGGCCAGCTCTTCGGGCGCCTCATAGGTCGACCGGTCGATCAGGCGGGTCGAATCCAGGACCACCACATCGGCAAATTTCCCGGCCGCCAATACGCCACGATCGGCGATGCCGACGATCTCGGCCGTTTGACGACTGCTCGCTTCGACGGCGCGCGCGAGCGTGATGACGCCGCGGTCGAGCACATAACGCCGGAGCTTGCGCGGAAAGGTCCCGAACTTCCGGGGATGTCCTCCCGACCCGTCCGAACCGGTAACCACGAAGTCCTGCTGCATGAAGTTGTCGATGTCGGCTTCCTGCATGTTGAAGGAGGCCACGCCCGCATCGCCGCCAGCGACGATGGTGATGGCGGCATCGATCGGATCGACCCCGGTCTGCTTGGCGACTTCGGAGAGCCGGCGGCCCTTCCACTGCCCCGCGGTGATCAACAACGCGTCCGGCCCGCCGCGGCGGCGAAGGTTGTTGCGCATTTCCGCCACGAGGGTATCGCGAATGGTCGGATCGGCCAGACGGCGACGGAGCGAATCCCGCCCGCCGGCTTCCGCCCAGCGAGGAAGCAACGAAGCGCCGATACCGCTTCCCGACGCCGTGTAGGGATACTGGTCAGCCGTGACCTTCTGCCCCGCCTTACGAGCGGCCTGGATCTTGTCGATCACCTCGCCGCTCTTGCCCCACACATCGACGCCGAGCGCTTTGATGTGCGCAATATGCGTCGGCAACTTCGCCTCTCGTCCGATCCGGAGCACCTCTTCGACAGCGGCGAGCAGGCCGATCGAATAGCTGGACTCGTCCCGGATGTGTGAGTCGTAATATCCGCCAGCCTCACCAACGACCTTCGACAGCGCGATGACCTCCTCGGTCGATGCATAGCTGGCGGGCGCGTAATACAGGCCGGTCGAGATCCCGAACGCCCCTTCCCGCATTCCCTTGGCAATCAGCGTACGCATGCTGTCGAGTTGGGCCGGCGTCGGCGCCGCGGCCGACCCGCCGAGCACCCGCTGGCGCGCCGTGGTATGCCCGACCAGGAACGCGACGTTGGTCCCCGCCCCGTCCCGATCGATCGCAGCCCGCGCATTGGCAACGTCGATCGGACCGCGACCGTCGCTGCCCACGATGACCGTCGTGACGCCCTGCAGCAGGAAGCCCGGCAACCCGCGTCGTTCGGGGGAGCGGAGGTCGCCGTCCGTGTGGGTGTGCGGGTCGATGAACCCCGGCACCACGACCAGCCCTTTGGCATCGATGGTTCGCGCCGCCGTCAGACCGGCCGGAGCCCGTCCCACGAACACGATCCGGTCGCCGCGCACACCGACATCCGCCGATCGCGGCGCGGCCCCGGTGCCGTCGTAGACGCTACCGTTTCGAATCCAAACATCGACACGCTCCTGCGCCCTGGCCGGGTGAATTCCGGCCACGGCGGCGAGGGCGACGATCGATGCGGTCATCATTCGCATAGGATACTCCTTCCGATCAGAACGGCGTTCCTGCTAGGGAACCAGCGCCGCGGGGTTGGGTTCCACCCCCAGAACGTGCTTCGCGAAAAAGTTGTACTCGCGCCGGATCTTGTCGAGGGCGTGGCGGGGTTCGTTCAGCCCATGACCCTCCCGGGGATAGAACACCAGTTCGACCGGAATCCCGTTCTTGCGGAGCCCCATGTAGAGCTCCTGCGCCTGTCCGACCGGCACCCGCATGTCCTGCTGTCCGTGCAGGATCAGCGTCGGCGTCTTGGCCTGCTTGATGTGCACCATGGCCGAGGCGCGCCGGTAGGCTTCCTCGTCGTTCCAGGGCTCGCCGCCGAAGTAGTCTTCGAGGACCATCTGCAGGTCGTTGGTGGAGTACATCGAGTACATGTTGGTCAGGCCCGCGCCAACCATGATGGCCTTGAACCGGTCCGTCTGGGTCAGCGTCCAGGCGCTCATGTAGCCGCCATAACTCCAGCCGCCCTGCGCCATCCGTCCCGGATCAGCGATGCCGCGGCGGACCAGATCATCGAGCCCGGTCTGGATGTCCTGATAGTCGCCGCCACCCCAATCGCGGAGATTGGCCGCCAGGAACTTCTCGCCGTAGCCGCTCGAACCGCGCGGATTGGGCAGAAACGCCACCCACCCCTGCGAGGCATAGACCTGCGCTGGATTGTACCAGCTGGAACCAAAGCCCTGGTCCCACACGCCCGACGGTCCGCCATGGATCAGCGCCACGGTCGGATACCGGCGTCCCGGCTGATAGCCGGCGGGATAGATCAGGACCCCTTCGACCTCCATCCCGTCCTTACTCTTCCAGCGCACCACTTCGCCCTTACCCAGCGACGCGTCCGCCAGCTCCGGATTGATGGTCGTGAGCTTGGTCATGGCCCAGGGCGCATCGATCCGCGCCACGTAGACATCCTCCGGCGTATCCATGGTGGAACGGCCGAAGGCAATGGTGCGGCGATCGCTCGAGAGCGACGGCGTGGAACCGCCGAACCACCCTCGCGAACCACGAAAGTCGGAGAGCTGCTTGGCCGGCCCGCCATCGGCCGGTGCATGGAACAACTCCGTGCTGGTCCGCACCGAGGCCCAGAAGTAGACGCTCTTTCCGTCGGCGGCCCAGGCCACGGTCCCCGGCTGATAGAGAAAGTCCCGAGCAAGCGGACGCGGGGTCCCGCCGGCGGCCGGGATCACCATCAGGCGTGACTGCGAAATCGCCACGGCCTTCGCAGCCGTGGTCGAAAACGCAATCGAGGCGCCGTCCGGAGACCAGCGCGGCCCGACGTCGGGGCCGGCATTGTCGTACAGCTTCCTCGTCGTGCCCGATGCGACATCGGCCACCAGGATGTCGGCATAGCGGCCGTCATCCGCCCGCGGCGTCGGGATCGACACGAAGGCAATCTCCCGCCCGTTAGGCGACCAGTCGAGCGACGAGATCTGGTAATCGCCTTTGACGACCTCATTGCTCTTACGGGTGCCCACCTCGATCACATGCAGGCGGGCCGGGATGAAGTTCTGATCGACGACGATCGCGTCGTCTTTCTCCTTCTGCTTCTTCTCCTCCTCCGGCGTCGGATCGCGCGGGGCGACGTAGGCAATCCGATTCCCGTCGGGCGCCCAGGCAAAGGACTGGATCCCGGTCTTGGAATCGGTCAGCTTCTCCGCTTCGCCCCCGAAGGGAGAGATCAGGAAAATCTGTGGTTTGCCGTCACGGGCCGACACGAAAGCGATCCGCTTGCCGTCCGGCGACCAGGCGGGCTGATCGTCCATCACCTTGGAACTGGTGAGGCGAATCGGCTCGCCGCCGGCGGACGGCACCAACCAGAGATCCGAGTTGGTGGAGCTTTCCGTCAGGTTGGGCACGGTGACGCTGTAGACCACGTGCCGTCCATCCGGCGACAGGGATACCGGCCCCAGCATCCGCATGGCCGCCGCCCGTTCCGGCGTCAGGACATTCTGTGCCTCTGCGCCGGCTGCGAGCACACCGAGCAACGCCACCACGGCCAGCGACTGACCACGCTTTGTACGCATGAGCGGATACCGTTCGGGATCCAGAGAAGTGATTGGCATCACGGAACCAGCGCCGGCTTGTCGGCGACGTCCACACCCAGCACGCGCTTCGAGAAGAAGGCATACTCGCGCCGCATCCGGTCCAGCTGATGCCGAGGTTCCGACAAGCCGTGGCCTGCCCGAGGATAGAAGACGAGTTCGACTGGGATCCCGTTCTTCTTGAGACCCATGTAGAGCTCCTGGGCCTGCCCGATCGGCACTCGCATGTCCTGCTGGCCGTGCAGGATCAGCGTGGGCGTCTTGGCCTGCTTGATATACACCATCGCCGAGGCGCGGCGATACGCTTCCTCGTCATCCCAGGGCTCCGCGCCGAAGTAGTTCTCGAGCGTCGTCTGGAGATCGTTGGTCGAATACATCGAGTACATGTTGGTCAAGCCGGCGCCGACCATCACCCCTTTGAAGCGATCGGTCTGGGTCAGCGTCCACGCCGTCATGTAGCCACCGTAGCTCCAGCCGCTCTGCCCCATCCGGTCGGGATCGGCAATGCCGCGACGGACCAGCTCATCGAGACCGGTCTGGATGTCCTGATAGTCGCCGCCGCCCCAATCGCGCACGTTGGACTTCATGAACGCATCGCCGTAACCGCTCGAGCCGCGCACGTTGGGATAGAAGCTGACCCAGCCTCGCCCGGCCCAGATGTGGCCGTAGTTGCCCGAGCTGCCCGGGAAGCCCTGGGTCCACACGCCGGACGGGCCGCCGTGAATGAACGCCATGGTCGGATACCGCTTCGACGGATCGTAGTTGGTCGGATAGATCAGGACGCCCTCGATTTCCTTGCCGTCCTTGCTCTTCCAGCGATAGAGCTCACCCCGGCCGAGCGCGATGTCCGCCAGCTGCGGATTGTGGTCGGTGAGTTTGACGGGCGTAAACCGGGCAGGATCGCGCACCACGTACACGTCGTTCGGCTTGGTCACCTCCGACACGGTAAAGGTAATGGTCCGCCCGTCGTCGGACATCGAAGCGCCACTCATCGTACCGTTGTGCGAGGTCAGCTGCTTCGGTTCGCCACCAGCCACGGGCACCGAGAAGAGCTGATTGGTGGTGCGCACCGACGCCGTGAAGAAGAGCGTCCGGCCATCCGCCGACCAGGTCACCGGCCCGGGCTGATAGAGGAAGCGCGGGGCAATCGCCCGCGGCGTGCCACCCGTCGAAGGAATCACCTTGAGCTCGGCCTGGCCAAAGCCGTCGGGCCGGCTCGCAAACGCAATCCACTTGCCATCGGGCGACCAGCGCGGGCTGTTGTCGATTCCGGGATTCTCGAAGAGCTTACGCGTCTCTTTGTTCGCCAGGGTGACGATGTAGATATCCGAGCGGCTTCCGTCGTCCGCAGCAGGCGTGGGCCGGACTTCGTACGCCAGCTGGGTACCATCGGGCGACCACTGCGGGCCCGAAGGCTGGAATTCGCCCGAGACGATTTCGGTGGCCTTCTTGCTCGCGACGTCGATGGTCCAGATCCGGCTGAACCGGTGATCCTGGTCGACCACGATCGCGTCATCCCGGTCTTTCTGCTTCTTCTCTTCCTCGGCCGTCCACTCGCGAAGGGCCGTGTACGCAATGGTCTTTCCGTCGGGCGACCAGGCGAGACTCTGCACACCGCTCTTCGAGGACGTCAGCTTCTCGGCCTCGCCTCCGTTCGGACGGATCAGCCAGATCTGCGGCCGCTCCTCGCGGGCGGAGATAAATGCGATCCACTTGCCGTCCGGCGACCACCGCGGGGCATTGTCGGCCCGTGGGCTCGTGGTCAGCCGGATCGGCTCCCCGCCCGCGGCGGCAACAAGCCACAGGTCGGTGTTGACGGAGTTCTGGTCGAGCTCGGTCTGGCTCACCACATAGGCGATCCATTGCCCGTCCGGCGAGACCTGCGGATCGGCGACCTGCTTGAGCGCCAGAATGTCCTCGGGCGTCATGGGACGCTGCGCCACAGCCGACCCGGCCCCGAGAGCAACCAGGAACGTGAAGACGGCGATCATCTGCTTGAGACGGTTCATCATGTACCCGCTTCCCCGCGACTTCGATAAGGTGAAACCGATGATGCAGCCGGCCGGAACGACCGAATGCCTGCCTTCATTGCGACACGGCGGCCGGGAGGCCAAGCACGAGCCGAGCCAGCGCGGCGCCGAGTACCGGCGCCTGACCGCTGGCATTATTGGTCAGCACCACCACCGTCAGGCGATCCTCCGGATAGGTGGCAAGCCACGAGCTGAAACCGTTGATTCCGCCGCTGTGGGCAACCTGCGCATGGCCCTGGAGCGCACCCACCACGACGCCATACCCGTACTGGCCGGTCGTACCGGACTCGACCTTCCCGCTGCGCATCGAGGCCAGCAGCTGCGGACCGAGCACTCGGCCGCCATTGAGGGATCGCTGCCAGGCCAGCAGATCGAGGACGGTCGAGCAGAGCGCGCCCGCGCCCCCGGGGATGTTCATGCTGATCGGGTGATCGTTGACGACCACGCCCTGATCGATCGCGTAGCCCTGCGCCCGCTTGGGAATCAGTCTGGTATTGTGGCAGTACGACGACGACGCGAGGCCGAGCGGCGCGAACAGCGCCCGTTCCACGAGCGCCGGATACGGCGTTCCCGTCACCTTGCCGACAATGACCCCGAGCAGGAAGTAGGCCGAGTTGTTGTAGCGGTACTGCGCCCCCGGCTCGAAGTCGAACGGTTCCTTCGCAAACTCGGCAATCAGTTGATCCTCGGTCAGATCGAGCCGCGAAAAGGTGGCGTAGCGCGGCCCGAGTCCCGTGAAGCTCCGAATGCCCGAGGTATGCGTCAGCAGATGATGGATCGTGATCCGGCGGCCCTGGGTGGGATAGTCGGGCAGGAATTTGGTGAGATCGTCGTCGAGACCGACCTTGCCCTGCTCCACCAGCTGCAGCACCAGCGCCGCTGTAATCTGTTTGGTAATCGAGCCGATCCGATAGACCGTTTCCGCGGTGGCCGGCGCCGAGCTTTCCAGATCGGCCGAGCCGTACCCCCGGGCCAGCAGCAGTTCGCCCCGATGTTCGATTCCGATCGAGAGCCCGACGTTCTGATTCTTCGCCATATGCGCCGAGACGACCGAGTCGATACGGGCAAGCAACGGCTCTCGTGATTGGGCCTCGAGTCCCCCAGCCAGCGCGATCAGACATCCCGTGACGACCAAGCGCTTCATCCGCTCACTCCACCCGTTGACCGCGCAACACACCATCGACCGGATGGTCGAGCTCGAGACCCGAACTCCGACCGGAGCTCCCCGTCAGGCGGAGCAGCGGACTCTGGCCATAGGACCCGAACGCTTGCCCACCAAGCGCGAGGAAGCGATCGTCGCCCTGCCAGGCCAGGCGGCTCCAGTTCGCGCCGCCCCGTCCGATCAGCAGGCGACCTTCTTCTTCCTTCACCTCGAACACCGTTGTGGCCAATCGGTAGCGACCCACGATGGCCGCTCGACGACTGGCCGGCAACGGCTGTTCGGCGACGGCGGGCACGGCCGTACCGAGCACCCCGGCGACGATCCCGTCGGAAAGGCCAACCGGATCCGACCCCATGGTGTTCGCCAGTACGCTGACGACGAGGTCCCGCTCGGGCACATACAGGAGGTTGGCCTGAAATCCGGTGATCGTGCCCCCGTGCCGGATGATGCGATGGGGGCCGAGGTGATAGACCGCAACCCCGTAACCGTAGTTGGTCTTCCAGCCGTCGGCCAGCAGAGCCGGCGTGATCATCCGCTCATAGGTGGCGCGGGACAGGAGCTTCCCCTTGGCCAGGGCATCCCGAAATCGGACCAGGTCGAGCGGAGTCGAACACAAGGCCCCCGCGCCACGCGGGATCCACATCGACTCACCGACCGCGCGCTCGAAACCCGCGGCGGTCCGGCGATATCCCTTGGCCCGATTCGGGACCACGGCCCGCTCATCACACCATGAAGTTCTAGTCAGGCCGAGCGGGCCTGTGATCTGACGGGCGAGCACCTCCGCGAGCGACATCCCGGTGATCTTTTCGACCAGCATCCCCGCGATCAGATACCCGGTGTTGTTGTACTGCCAGGAGGTACCTGGTTCGAAATCGGGCGGCACGTTGCGAAGCAGACCGATCAGCCGGTCGGTCGTCAGGTCGAGCCTGAAGCTGTCACGGGAAACAGCCTGCCCGAGATTGGTGAAGCTCCGGATGCCCGAGGTGTGGTTGAGCAACTGGGCAATCGTGACCGGACGACCGTTGGTCGGCGCGTCGGGAAGATAGGTCCGGACATCGGCGTCGAGGTCGACCTTGCCCTGATCGACCAGCTGGCCCAGCAGGACTGTGGTGACCTGCTTGGTGACGGACCCGACCTTGAAGATGGTTTCGACGCTGACCGCTGCCGGGTTCTCGAGGTCTGCATACCCGTACCCGCGGGCAAAGAGCACCGCACCGCCCTGCATCACGGCAACGGACACGCCGGCCGTGGGCCCCGCGCGGAGTTCGCGCGCGGCCAGGCTGTCGACGAGCGCCGGGAGTCGGCCGGGATCGACGGCGGAGGTGCCAAGAGATGCCGCCGCCTGGACCAGGGCCGCAAAGAAGAACTGATGCATAGGAGACGGTTCCAAAAGTGCGGCCGGAAGCAGGTCAAGGCAACCATCGCCCGCATGGCCGACCGACTGCCTTCCAATACGCACCACGCAGGACGTTTGCTGAATCGGAGAAGTTTCGGGTCTCGGAGCGGTCTAAGTTCCGGACCCCGTGGTCGTTACGTTTCCAGGATGACAATGATCTCCTCGGCGCGACACCTGTTCGACCTGCCGCACGACGTGACCTACCTGAATTGCGCCTATATGTCCCCGCTGTCCCGGCAGGTTGCCCAGGCCGGAAGGGACGGGATCGACGCCAAACAGCGGCCGTGGGAAGTCGTCCCGGCCGATTTCTTTGCCACAGCGGACCGCGGCCGAACCGCCTTTGCCCGGCTGCTCGGCGCGCCCGCGACGGCCGATGACCTGGCCATCGTCCCGGCCGCGAGCTACGGTATGGCGACCGCCGCGGCCAATCTGCCGCTCGGCCCGGGCCAACGGGTCCTGGTGCTGGCCGAGGAGTTTCCCTCGACCATTCTGACCTGGCGGAGCCGGGCACAGCAGGCGGGCGCCGAACTGGTCACTATCCCCCGCCCCGCCGATGACGACTGGACCGCCGCGGTCCTCTCCGCCATCGACGACCGCACGGCGGTTGCTGCGCTGCCGGCCTGCCACTGGATCGACGGCGTCCGGCTCGACCTGAGCGCGATCCGGTCCCGCCTCGATCAGGTGGGCGCCGCTCTGGTGCTCGACCTGACCCAGTCGCTCGGCGTGATGCCCTTCGATCTTGCGGCGGTCGATCCCGATTTTCTGGTTGCCGCGTGCTACAAGTGGCTGCTGGGACCTTACAGCATCGGGCTCCTCTATGTGGCGCCGCGCCGCCAGCAGGGCACCCCGCTGGAACAGCACTGGTTCGGCCGCGCCGGTTCCGAAAACTTCAGCGCCCTGCTCGGCTATCCCGAAGCGTTCCAGCCCGGCGCGCGGCGGTACGACATGGGAGAGCCCGCCAACTTCGCGCTGATCCCGCCGGCCGTGGCCGCGGTCGAGCAGATCCTCACATGGGGCGTCGCCAACCTGTCCGAAACGATCGGCGCCTACAACGCCGCCATCCTCGCCCGCGCGGAAGCGCTCGGCGCCACAGCCGTTTCGGCGCGGTTGCGGGCCCCGCACTACCTGTCGCTCCGGATGCCGGCCACATCGGAATCGCTTGCTGAGCAATTGGCGTCCGAACGGGTCTACGTCAGCGTCCGCGGCGGCGGCACGCTGCGCATCACCCCGCACGTTTACAACGAAGCCCACGAGATCGATCGGCTCTTCGCGGTTCTGGAGCCCGTCCTGCGCCGCGCCGGACGCCCTTGACCGGCCGCTGGCCCAAGGTCTATACTCAAGGCATGCAACAGCTCGTGACGCTCAACCTCTGGTGGTGGCCCTGGCGCGAATCCGCGGTAGGGCGAGCATCCGTTTGAGCCGATCGTAGACTGAACGATCGCACCCGACGAAGCCCACCGCGATACGCGGTGGGCTTTTGTGCGTTTACAGCCTGCCGCATGTCCCGGGGTCAACCCCTGAAAGGCAGGCCATGATCATCGTGCTCAAACCGGACGCATCGGCCGACCACGCCGACGAACTGATCCGACAGATCGCGTCACTCGGACTCCGCCCCCTCCACATGCCGGGCAGCGAACGGGTGGTGCTGGGCGCCCTGGGCGACGAGCGTGAGCTCGAGCGGCTGCAGCTCGACGGGCACCCCATGGTGGAGAGCATCAAGCCGATCCTCGCCCCCTACAAACTGGTCGGACGCGAAATGCACCCCGCCGACACGGTCGTCAATCTGGGCGGCGTGGCCATCGGCGGCGATCGCATCGTCGTGATTGCCGGCCCCTGCTCGATCGAAGGCCCGGAGCTCTTCCGCCAGAGCGCCACCGCCGCCACATCGGCAGGTGCGCATGCCCTCCGCGGTGGCGCGTTCAAGCCGCGCACCAGTCCCTACTCCTTTCAGGGCCTCGGACGCCAGGGGCTCGAAATCCTGCAGCAGGTGTCCCGTGAACTCGGCGCCCCCTCGCTGACCGAGGTCGTGGACGTGGCCGATCTCGACCTGGTCGATCAGTACGCAGACGGCTTCCAGGTCGGCGCCCGCAACATGCAGAACTTCCGGCTACTCCAAGCACTCGGCCAGCGCCGCAAGCCGGTGGTGCTCAAGCGCGGGATGGCCGCGCGGATCGACGACCTGCTCCTCGCCGCCGAGTACATCCTTGCCGAGGGGAACCCCAATGTGATTCTGTGCGAACGGGGCATCCAGGGATTCGACAGCACCACGCGCAACACCCTGGATCTCGCAGCCGTCCCCGCCATCAAAGCCCGCAGCCACCTTCCCGTACTGGTCGACCCGTCGCACGGCACCGGGGTGCGGGATCTTGTCGCGCCAATGGCCAAGGCGGCCATTGCCTGCGGCGCCGATGGCCTGCTGATCGAAGTGCACCACGATCCACGGGTCGCATTGTCCGACGGTAAGCAATCGCTCTACCCGGAGCAGTTCGCCGCCCTGATGCGCGAGCTGGAGCCCTTTGCCCGAGCGGCCGGACGGTTCCTGTGACGCCGCACGATCCAGCCGCCGGTACGATCCTGCCCCTGGTCCGGCGCCTCCCCGCCGCGGTCGACCCGTTGGCGCTCTATCGACGGCTTGCTGCGGACGGCGAGCGACCGCACACCTTCCTGCTCGAATCGGCGGACGGCAGCGAGCGCGAAGGGCACCGCAGCCTCATCGGCGTCCGCGCGGCTGTCCGGATCCAGGCCGATCTCGGATCGGTTCGAATCGAGCCGCTCTCGCCTAACGGCGCGGCCGCCCTCGCGCTGGTGGCAGCCCGCCACCCCGCCGCGTACGCCGAGGGCGACGTGCTCATCGTCCCGATCGCCGCCCGGGCCGAGATACTCGACGAGCGGGATCGCTTTCGCCACGGCACGGCGTTCGATGTGCTCCGGACGCTGGCATTCGGCGTCGACCTGGCCGCAACGCCGAACCCCTGGGGGCACTTGCTCGTCGGCGCGTTCGGATACGACGCCATCGACTACTTCGAACGGTTGCCGCAAGGTCAAGCCGACCCGCTCGATCAGCCGGTGCTCGAGTTCTGGATCCCCGATCGGCTGATCGTGGTCGATCATCGGACGGCCTCCGCCACCGTGGTCGCCACCGCGTGGGGAGGTCCGGGCTTCGACGCCCGCTACCACGACGCCAGCCGCGCAGTCGAAGTGCTGGTCGGCGCTCTGGCCGATGCCGGTGTCTCGGAACGAATCGACGGAAGCTCCAGCCCCGCCACTGATGCGGACGCCACCGTCGATCAGAGCGACGAGGAGTACGCGCACACGGTAACCCGACTACAGCAGCACATCCTGGCAGGCGACGTCTATCAGATCGTCCCGTCCCGGACCTTTTCGCTGCCCTGTCCCGACGCGCTGGCCGCCTATGCCCAGCTACGGACCCGCAACCCGAGTCCGTATCTCTTCTACCTCCGCGGCCCCGAACGGACGCTGTTCGGCGCGTCGCCCGAAACCTGTCTCCGCGTCGAGGCCTCGACCCGCCGCGCCACGATCACACCCATCGCGGGCACGGTCGGCCGAGGTCGCGATGCCCAGGGAGCGCTCGACGCCGAAGCCGATGTCCGCGCCGAAGTGATGCTTCGGCTCGACCAGAAGGAGCTGGCCGAGCATCTGATGCTGGTCGACCTGGCCCGGAACGACATCGCGCGGATCAGCGCTCCGGGCACCCGCACGGTCACCCGATTGCTCCAGGTCGAGCGCTACACCCATGTGATGCACCTGGTGTCCGAAGTCTCGGGAACGCTCGCGCCGTCGGTCGACGCCCTCGAAGCGTACGCCGCCACCATGAACATGGGAACACTGGTCGGCGCCCCCAAGGTTCGGGCCGCCGAACTGCTCCGCGGTGTCGAGCCCTCACGGCGGGGGGCGTACGGCGGCAGCGTGGGCTACTTGCGCAGCGACGGTACCCTCGAAACGGCCATCGTGATTCGCTCCGCCGTCGTGGTCGACGGGATCGCGCGGGTCCGCGCCGGTGCGGGCGTCGTGATGGATTCCGATCCGGCATCCGAAGCGCTCGAGACCCGGCGCAAGGCCCGAGCAGTCGTCGAAGCCATCCGCCATGCGGAGGTACCGGCCCATGTCTGAGGCGCTCCAGGTGATCCTGCTCGACAACTTCGATTCGTTCACCTACAACCTGGTGGATGAGTTTGCCCGGCGCGACACCGAGGTCACGGTCTTCCGCAACGACGTCGCCGCCGATCGGATCCTCGACCGCGCTGCCGGCGGGAAGGCGCTGCTGGTCATCTCACCCGGCCCCGGCCATCCGCGAGAGGCGGGCTGCTCCATCGAAGTCATTCGGCGCGCACTCGGTCGGATCCCCCTGCTCGGGGTCTGTCTCGGCCATCAGGCGCTGATCGAGGCGCTGGGCGGGACGGTCGTCCGGGCCGCCGCGCCCATGCACGGCAAGGCGAGCCGGGTGACCCACGATGGCACCGGTCCTTTCGAGGGGCTGCCGTCTCCGACGCCGGTGGGCCGCTATCACTCGCTGGCCGCCGGAACCCTGCCTAACGAGCTGGCTCCGATCGCCGCGGCGGACGATGTGGTGATGGCAGTCAGCCATCGCGGGGCGCCGGCGTTCGGGGTCCAGTTTCATCCCGAGTCGGTCCTGACACCGGCCGGCGGACAGATGATCGACAACGTGATCCGGTGGGCTGCCCATGTCGGCCGCTAGTGTGCTGGATACGCTGAGCCGGCGCAGCCTCGATCAGACGGAGAGCTTCGCCGCCTTTACCGGACTGATCGCCGGCGAACTCACCGACATCGAGATCGCCGCCCTGCTCGGTGCGCTCAAGGCGCGCGGCGAAACACCGGCCGAGATTGCCGGCGCGGCGCTGGCGCTCCGGCGCGCCGCCGCTCGATTCCCCAAGCCCGACTATCCGGTCGCCGATACCTGCGGAACCGGCGGCGACGGCGCCGGAACGGTCAATATCTCCACCGCTACGGCGTTCGTCGCCGCGGCCGCCGGAGTGCGGGTCGCGAAGCATGGCAACCGGGCCAGTTCGTCCCGCTGCGGCTCGGCCGACCTGCTCGAAGCGCTCGGTGTCAGATTGGAAACGACGCCCGACGTCGCGCGGCGGTGCCTGGATCAGGCGGGTATCTGCTTCCTGTTTGCTCCGGCGTATCACCCGGGCGTCCGACGGGCCACCGGCGTCCGGCAAACGCTTCGAACCCGGACCGTGTTCAACTTGCTAGGGCCGCTCGCCAACCCGGCGCAGCCCGAGTATCAGGTGATGGGTGTCTACGCCGAACGGCTCGTGGTTCCCCTGGCCGAGACCCTGGGCATGCTCGGCTGCCGCGATGCGCTCGTGGTGCACGGCTCGGGCATGGACGAGATCGCACTGCATGGCCCCACCACCGCGGCACGGCTGCACAACGGTTCGGTCGAACGCCTCACGCTGACGCCGGCCATGGCGGGGTGTACAGAGGCGCCAGTCGATGCGCTCGCCGGCACCAGCCCCGAACTCGGCGCCGGCTGGCTTCGGCGGTTGCTTGCCGGGCAAGCGCCGGCGGCTCATCTCGACGCCGTCGCGCTCAACAGCGGGGCGATGCTCTGGATTGCCGGTCTGGCATCGGATCTCCGCGAAGGTACCGATGCGGCGCGCGGCATCCTGGCAGGTGGGCAGGCGCTCCGTCATCTCGATGCCCTGATCGAGTGTTCCCATGGCGCTTGATGCAATTCTGACGGCCAAACGGCGGGATCTCGCGCTTCGGCAAGCCGCGCGTCCGCTCGAGACTCTCCTCGAAGGGTTGCTGCCGTCCGACCGGAACTTCGAGGCCGCGCTCGGCGCCCGAACGCCGGCGTTCATCTTCGAGATCAAGCCGGCTTCTCCCTCGGAAGGCAAGCTGCGCGCAGTCGACGAGATGGCTCCGGCCATCGACGCGTATGCCCGGCATGCCGATGCCATCAGCGTCCTGACCGATGGCCCCTTCTTCGGCGGCTCACACGCCCTACTCGCCCGGGTACGCGCGGCGGTATCGCAACCGGTCCTCTGCAAGGACTTCATCCTGGATCCGTATCAGGTCTATGAAGCCCGGCGCGCCGGGGCCGATGCGATTCTCCTGATGCTGTCGATCCTCGACGATCAGACCTACCGCGCCTGCGCCGAGGCGGCGGGCTCGCTCGCCATGGGTGTCCTGACCGAGGCGCATACCGCCGCGGAAGTCATTCGGGCGCGGCACCTCGGCGCCCGCGTGATCGGCATCAACAACCGCAACCTGAGCACCCTCGAGGTCAAACTCGAGACGACGGGAACCCTGGCCCACCTTGCCGGCCCCGATGCGATCCTGATCGCGGAGTCGGGCATCCGGACTCGTCACGATGTCCGGGTCCTCTGCGACACGGTCGACGGCTATCTGATCGGCACCGCTACAATGCGCGCCACCGATGTCGCGGCCACCGTCAAGGAACTCGTCTACGGATCGACCAAGGTCTGCGGGCTCACCCGCGCCCGCGATGTTGCCGCCGCCTCCGCAGCCGGCGCAACCCATGGCGGCTTCATCTTTGCCCCTGAATCCCGGCGGTGCATCAGCCTTCGTATGGCGCGGGAGCTCCGCCACGCGGCGCCGATGGCGCGGGTCGGCGTGTTCGTCAACGACTCGCCCCGCCGGATCGAGGAAGCCGTCGATCTGATCGGTCTGTCGGCCGTGCAACTCCACGGAGAAGAGACCGACGCGGAACTCCTGGCGCTCAGGCAACGATTGCCCGCGTCGTGCGAGATCTGGAAAGCCGTTCGGATCCGCGATACGGTGCCTCCGCTTCCTCCCGGCGCGGATCGCCTGCTGCTCGACAGCTACCATCCCGGCAAACGAGGCGGGACGGGACAGACGTTCGACTGGACCCCGCTCCGAAACCAACTTGGCATCGAACGGCTGGTGCTGTCGGGAGGTCTCAGCGCCGACAACCTCGGCCGGGCACACGCCACCGGCATCGATTTTCTCGATATCAACTCGGGCGTCGAAATCTCGCCGGGCATCAAGTCCGCGGCCGCGCTCGATCACTTCTTTTCCATCCGGCGCACCTGCCCGGATCGCCGGAGAATCGCACCATGAAGCTCGCAACCCGCTTCGGCAGCTACGGAGGGACCTTCGTGCCGGAGATTTTGATGCCGGCACTCGAAGAACTGGAACAGGCCTATCTCGATCTTCGTGACGACCCGGCCTTCCAGACCGAACTTGCCGACCTGCTGGCCAACTATGCCGGACGGCCGACCCCGCTCTATCGCTGCCGCCGGTTCGGCGCCGATGTCGGAGCCGCGATCTGGCTCAAGCGCGAAGACCTGCTGCACGGCGGCGCCCACAAAACCAATCAGGCACTGGGCCAGGGCCTGCTGGCCCGCAGGCTCGGCAAGCGCCGGCTGATTGCCGAAACCGGCGCGGGCCAGCACGGCGTTGCGACGGCCTTTACCGGTGCGCGGCTGGGGCTCGAAACCGTGATCTACATGGGCGCCAAGGACGTGGAACGGCAACGCTCCAACGTCGAGCGGATGCGTCTCTTCGGCGCAACCGTTGTCCCGGTCAGCACCGGAAGCGGTACCCTCAAGGACGCCATCAACGAAGCCCTGCGCGACTGGTCCGCATCCTACGATACCACGCACTACCTGCTCGGCACCGTGGCCGGGCCGCATCCGTTCCCAACCATGGTGCGCGACTTCCAGCGCGTCATCGGCGACGAGGCGAGGCAGCAGTTCCTGGCGGCCGAGGGAGAACTGCCCGACATCGTGATTGCTGCGGTCGGCGGCGGCTCCAACGCCATCGGCATCTTCACCGCCTTCCTCGACGATCCGGTCGAGTTGCTCGGCGTCGAGCCGGCCGGGCGCGGCCTGCACACCGAAGCCCACGGCGCCACCCTGCAGCGCGGCACGGTCGGCGTGCTCCACGGCGCCTTGACGCTGGCGCTCCAGGACGACGACGGACAGATCCTCGAGTCGCACTCGATCTCGGCAGGCCTCGATTATCCCGCGGTCGGTCCCGAGCATGCGTACCTGCAGGAGCGCGGACGGGTTCGCTATACCGGCTGCGACGACGCCCAGGCCGTCGCGGCGTATCAGGACCTGGCGCGCGAAGAGGGCATTCTCCCCGCGCTCGAAAGCGCCCACGCTCTCGCCGCGGCCCGCCGGCTCGGTCCCGACGGACGGCGACGGCGGATCCTGGTCAATCTCTCGGGACGAGGCGACAAAGACCTCGCCACCGTGCAACGCTGGCTTTCGGAGCAGACAGCATGAATACCCGGTACGATCGCATGTTTGCGCAGCTTTCTGCTCGCGGTGAAGGCGCCTTCATCCCCTTCCTCACCTTGGGAGACCCCGACCTGACGACCTCGGCGCGGCTGCTCGCTGCGCTGATCGCCGCGCGCGCCGATGCCCTCGAACTCGGCCTGCCGTTTTCCGATCCGGTGGCTGATGGACCGGTCATCCAGGCTTCGGCTCGCCGCGCGCTCGATGCGGGCGTTCGCATGGCCGATTGTTTTACCCTGATCGCAACGGTGCGGCGTGCCGCGCCCGACCTGCCGATCGGACTCCTGGTGTACGCCAATCTGGTGGTCCGGCGCGGCGTGGGCGCCTTCTATCGCGAAGCGGCCAAGGCGGGCGTCGATTCCGTCCTGATTGCCGACGTACCGCTGGCCGAGGCCGAGCGATTTGCCGAGGCAGCGGCGGCGGCCGGGATTGCCGCGGTCCTGATCGCGCCGCCCAACGCCTCACCAGCGCACCTGGCAGAGATCGGGCGGCAGAGCCGAGGCTATACCTATGTCACCTCGCGCGACGGGGTAACGGGAGACGACCGGACGCCGGCGGCCGACCTGCGCACCCGGCTGGCCGCCTTGCGCCGCGCCGGCGCGGCGCCCCCGGTGGTCGGCTTCGGAATCTCCACGCCGACGCAGGTCCGTTCCGCCCTCGCCGCGGGCGCTCGAGGCGTCATCACGGGCTCGGCCCTGGTCCGGCGGATCGAGGCGCGGCTCGAACATCCCGACCAGATGGTTGCCGACCTGGAAGCACTCGCCACCGAACTCAAGGCGGCTACCCGAGGCGGGCACGCGACCACCGAGCGCGACGCGCATTTCGATCGTGTCGGGATTGTCTCGGGAAGCCGATCGGCCGACTATTAACGGAGCGGGGCGCATTCCGCGCCCTGCCCGACCTTCATCTCAGACGTGTCCCCATGGCTTCGATTTCTCCGATCCAGGTGCCCGGTACGGCGCGCCCCGGCGGTCACTATTCCCAGGCAATCGTTCACAACGGGCTCGTCTATGTCGCCGGCCAGCTCCCCGTCGATATGGCCACCGGCAAGCCCTTGCTCGGTACGGTCGAAGAGCAAACCCGGCGCGTGCTCGAGAACATGGAGCGGATTCTCCGCACCGCCGGCAGCAGCCTCCAGCAGATCGTGCAGGTCACGGCGTATATCACGAAGCTCGACGACTGGGACGCCGTCAACGCGACCTACGCCGAAGTGATGGGAACGCATCGGCCGGCGCGGGCGATCGTCCCGGTGCCCGAACTGCACTACGGCGTGGCACTCGAAGTCACCTGCATCGCTTCGGTCGCTCCCGCACGCCGGCGCAGCGCCAAGACCAAAGCGAAGGCAAAGGCCCGCACCGCGCGCCCGGCCGCCAAGGCGACCCGCGCATCGGCCAAGAAAGCCTCGGCCAGGAAAACCAAGTCTGTTCGTACCAAGCGGCCCGCCGGCCGGCGGTCGAGGGCCCGTTGAGGCGATTGGCGCTGGGCCTGGGCCTGCTGGCCGCGCAGGCCCCGGGTGCCGATGCCCAGCTGCCCGATACCCCGGCTGTCCGGAACGCGCTCGCGATCCTCCAGCGCGACAATGCCTGGACCCTCGATCAACAGGTGTCGCTCTGCGAGATTCCGGCCCCTCCCTTCAAGGAGGAACGCCGGGCCGCCGAGTATGCGCGGCGCTTCCGCGCCCTGGGGTATCAGCCGACGGTGGATTCGATCGGCAACGTGATCGCGATCCGCAAAGGCAGCGGCCGAGGCCGCCGGGTCATGATCGCGGGCCACCTCGACACCGTCTTTCCCGAAGAAACGGATGTGACGGTCAAGCGCCAGGGCAACCGGCTCATGGGTCCTGGCATCGGAGACGACTGCCGCGGTCTGGCCGTCGTACTGGCCGTGGCCCGCGCGGTGGCATTGGCCAACGTCGTGCCGGAAGGCGACATCCTCTTCGTCGGCAACGTCGGTGAAGAAGGCCCCGGCAACCTGCGCGGCGTCCGGTATCTCTTCGAACGGAAGCCGGCCGGCGCGGTCGACGCCTTCATCTCGGTCGACGGTGTCGGACTCGGCCTGACGACCGGCGGGGTCGGCAGCAACCGGTACCGGGTCGACTTCAAAGGACCCGGCGGACACAGCTACGGCAATTTCGGAATGCCCAATCCGATCCACGCAATGGGCCGCGCCATTGCCACGATTGCCGATCTCGAGGTGCCCGGCGTTCCCCGCACCACCTTCAGCGTCGGCATCGTGGAGGGCGGAACCTCGATCAACTCGATCGCGTTCACGGGCTCGATGCAGGTCGATCTGCGGTCGGAGTCGGCTCCGGCGTTGGCCAAACTGGACAGCGCATTTCGGCGGGCGGTGAACCAGGCCGTCGAGGCCGAACGGCGGCGCTGGCCGCAGTCGACTGCGAACCTTGCGGCCGACATCGTCGAAATGGGCCGCCGGCCGGCCGGCACCCAGCCCGATTCGCTCTGGCTGGTGCGCGGGGCACGTCAGGCGGCGACGGCGCTCGGTCTCCCGTCCCCAGCATCCGGAGTGTCCAGCACCGATGCCAACCTGCCGATCAGCCTGGGTATCCCGGCCATCACCATCGACGGAGGCGGCACCGGAGGCGGAGCCCATTCGCTGGGGGAATGGTACGAAGACGGCCCGAGGGGCTACCTCGGGCCGCAGTGGGCACTTCTGATCGTGTGGAACGCCGCCAGCGCACGCTGAGCGGAAGCGGGCTGGCCAGGTTAGAGCGGCCAGCCCTCCGGCACCCCGGCGTCGGTCAGCAGGATGATCGGCGCCCGCAGGTCTCCCGCAAAGACGGTCGATTCGAGCGGCATGGTGCGATCGATGTCCTCCACCGTCGTCCCAATTCTGCACGTCAGCATCAAGTGTAAAACAGGTTGATCCAGAAGGGCCGGCGGCGGCACCGATCGGCGGGGTCCAAACGCCATTCCGTCCCGGATAATGGCCGGAACCCGGCCGCTGACGGCGACCGGAATCTCCATCAACGCCTGGAGCAGCCGGTAAGTCAGCGTTGTGGACTCCCCACCACAGGTGACGACTCCGAACACCGGCGCATCGAATCGGCCAGTCCGCGGAAAAATGGCCACGCCCCAGTTATAGCGAGGGTCTCGCTCGTTCGCGTACGTCATGGTCTCGGCGAGCAGGTCGTGGACCGCGACGATGTTCTGCGGAATCGGATCGACGTTCACAGGGTAAACTCCGGCCTGAGTTGGGGTTCGGAGCCTGATGTGGCACAACGTGGGCCGAGCCGCGGGCGCCGTTTGGAAGGTCCGATCCCCATCCCAGGACGCTATCGCCTGCGACGCCAACCCGCCACCCCCCGCAAGAATTTGCAGTCCGGCCCCGGCGCCGTCACGGAATCGAACGATTTGAGCCCCCTCCAGCACCTGTCCGACCCTCAAGTCGGCCTCCCCCAAGCCGATACTCCAGGTTCCCAAGGAGTCGGCCACACATGCAAGTCAGCATCGAACAGCTTCGTCCCGATCTGGTCCTGGGCGCCGACCTTTCCGACGCGTCCGGACGCCTGCTGCTACCTACCGGGACGGTGCTGACCGAGAAGCACATCCGCTACTGCCAGATGTGGGGCATCGCGGCGGTGGACATCCAGGTCGACGACCCGACCGCCGTGACCGCCGAACAGCCGATCGATCCCGAAGCGTGGGCCGCCGCCGAGGCCGCGGTGGCGCCCCGCTTTGTCCTCGTGGATCGCCAGCATCCGGCCATCGCGGCGCTCTTTGCCCACTGTGTCGCCGCCGCGATCGGACAGAACCGGGTATGACCCCACGCCGCCCCGAAGACCTGATCCGTGGCGCCGTCGAAGTCGGCACCATCCAGGGCATGTACGACCGGCTGGTCCAGGTGATCGACCATCCGCTCAGTTCGGCGTCCGATGTCGGCCGCGTGATTGCCGAAGATCCGGGACTGACCGCGCGCTTGCTGCGCCTGGTCAATAGTCCGATCTACGGCTTCCCGACCCGGATTGCCACCGTGACGCAGGCCATCAGCATCGTCGGGATGGCACAGCTGCGCGACCTGGCGATCGGCACCTCGTTCATGCGGCTCTTTTCCAACGTTCCGGCCGACCTGGCCGACATGAACTCGTTCTGGCGGCACAGCATCACCTGCGGTTTGATCGCGCGCCAGTTGGCCGCCGGCCGGCGCGAAGCCAATCTCGAACGCTATTTCATTGCCGGCCTGCTGCACGATATCGGCCGGCTGATCTTCTATACCCGCGCCCCGATGGAAGCGGCGACGGCCCTCCTCGATGCTGCGCGCACCAACGAGCCGCTCTTCCAGGTGGAACGCCGCGTATTCGGATTCCATCACGGTTCGGTGGGCGCGGCCCTGCTCGAACAGTGGCGGCTGCCCAGCGTGCTGGTCGAAACCGCGGCCTGGCATCACACGCCCGCGATGGCCAGCCGTTTCCCGATCGAGGCGGCGATCATCCACGTCGCCGACGTCTTTGCCAATGCCCTGGCCTTCGGGTCGAGCGGTGAGCACCTGGTGCCGACGTTCGATGCGGCCGCCTGGGAATTGATCCAGTTCTCGCCGGAGGCCGTCTCGCCGATGCTCCGCCAGGTCGAGGTTCAGTTCGAACACGCCGTCAACGCGATCATGGAATCCGACGCGTGATTCAGCCGATGGCTCCCCTGACCGGGATCGACCGCGTCACCGCCGCCGCAGCGTCCGAAGCGGCGCGGACCATGAACCGATGGCTGCTCGACGCCCTCGACCACGTCGCCTCCGTCGGGGTAACCCAACCCGACGATGACGACGACTCGGGCCGCACGGCTGTGCTGGGCCAGGCCGGGTCGGTGATCAAGCGGATCTGCCCGATCGACGGCGGAGCCTTCTTCCTGCTGGATCCTTCGGCCGTCGACTTTCCAATCGTCTGGTGCGACCCGCCCGAACTGGCCGAAGCATTTCAAGAGGAGTTGAACGAGCAGATTGCCGACGGCGTCTTTGCCTGGGCGTTGCAGACCAGTCATCCGATCCTGGTGCCCAGGAAGCGCGGCACCGGCACCGCGATGCTGCACGCCCTGGCCACCCGGAACGGACCGTTAGGCATGTATCTCGGCACCATCCCGGAACGCGCGCCGTTCATTCCGCATGGGTGCCAGAAGCTCGTCACCATCGTCCTGACCACCTGCGCCACCCACCTGCGCTCCGAAGAATTGCGCGCCGAGTTGCGGCAGACCAATCGGGGCCTGGAAGCGGCCATCGAGGAGCGGACCACGGAACTGCGGCTGGCGCGCGACGCGGCGTTCAAAGCGGCGCAGGTCAAGTCCGAGTTCCTGGCCAACATGAGCCACGAGATCCGCACCCCGATGAACGCGGTGCTCGGCACGGTGGCCATGCTGATGGATACGGAGTTGCAGACCGAGCAGCGGAGTCTGGCGGAGACGATCGAGCGGTCTGGGCGCGACCTGCTCACCATCATCAACGACATTCTCGACTTCTCCAAACTCGAAGCCGGGAAGCTGCGGGTCGAGTCGATCCCGTTCGACCTGCACGATACGATCGAGAACGTGATCTCGCTGCTCAATGCCAAGGCCGAAGCCAAACAGATTCGGCTCCGCATGAAGATTGCCGAAGGCACCCCGCGCGAGGTAATCGGCGATTCGGGACGCCTCCGGCAGGTGCTCACCAACCTGATCGACAATGCGATCAAGTTCACCCTCGAAGGGTTCGTGATGGTGCACGTGTCCCCGAAGCCGGGACCGCCGGGGGTGCACCCCGTCACCATTACCGTGCGCGACTCCGGTATCGGGATGACACCGGCGCAGCTCGACAACGTGTTCGAGAAGTTCACCCAGGCCGATACCTCGACCACGCGGCGCTTCGGCGGCACCGGATTGGGGCTGACGATCTGCCGTCAGCTGACGGAACTGATGGGCGGCGCCATCTCGGCCACGAGCGAGATCGGCGCCGGGAGCACCTTTACGCTGACCTTCCCGTTCAAGACGCCGGACACCGCCGGACCGGCGGCTGCCGTCGCCACGACGCTGCCGACACGGCTCTCCGGCCGGGTCCTGCTGGCGGAAGACTATCCGGCCAACCAGAAGATTGCGCGCTGGATGCTGGAACGGCTCGGTCTGCACGTCACCATTGCGCAGGACGGCAAAGAAGTCCTTGCGAAGCTGGCATCGGACGGGCCATTCGACGTCATCCTGATGGACTGCCAGATGCCGGAGATGGACGGCTACGAAGCCACCAAAGCCATCCGCACCGGTAACGAGACGGTGGCCCAGCTGCCGATCATCGCCATGACGGCCGCGGCGCTTGCCTCGGATCGCGACCGCTGCCTGGCAAGCGGGATGAACGACTACATCAGCAAGCCGGTTCAGCAGGGCGACCTGGCCCGTACGCTGGCCCGCTGGCTGCCGTCACCCGCTGCCGGCTGAGGGCGTCGCCTCCCGGAAGCGGACGGTGATGGTGGTACCGCGACCGAGTTCGCTCTCGACCCCGATCACCGCGCCCCAGCCTTCGACCAGCCGCTTGACGATGGCGAGCCCGAGCCCCGAGCCGCTCGTCGTCGTCGAGAAGCGCGGCTCGAAGATCCGTTCGAGTTCTTCCGGCGCAATCCCGCATCCGTCATCGACGACCCTGAGCACCGGCCCATCGAGCCGGACGATCACGGTACGCGCATCCGCGTTGCGTGAGTTCTCGAGCAGGTTGACCAGCGTCTCCTTGACCTCGTCCCGATGGGCCAGCACCATCGCATCGCGCTCCACCGAAAGACTGACCCCGCCCGCATCGGGCGCCAGACCGTAGAGCGCCACCACTTCGCGGCAGACGTCACCAAGCGGCGTGGGCTCCGGCGCGGGACGCCCTTCGGCCGGCGCGGCGAACCGGCTGAAGGCGCGGGCAATGGTGTCGAGCCGGTCGATTTCACCCAGGATCCGGCGGGCCGTGTCCTCGAGACTGGGGCCGAGGGGACGCCCGTCGCGATGGACCCGCTGGAGATGCTGGATCCCCAGCCGCATCGGCGTCAGCGGATTCTTGATTTCGTGCGCGATCTGATTGGCCATCTCACCCCAGGCCAGCACCCGCGCGGCACGTTCCTGCGCTTCCTGCGTAGCCCGGACGTCGTCCGCCATCTTCTCCAGCGCGGCAAAGACGGGCGTGAACTCGGCGGGCGGGTCGCTCGCCGGGGGCGGCATCGGATGACCGCGTCCGAACGCGAGCGCCGCATCCCGAAGCTCGCTTACCGGACGCGAGAGGGCCCGCGCCGAAAGCTGCGCACCGACCACGGCGGCAAAGAGACCGAGCACCACGGCCAATACCAGCACGTAGGCCAGATCGAGCTGGCGGCGGATGATGTCGGGATCGCCGGTACTCTGCGGCGAGGCGAGCATGGCCGCGTCGCCGGTCGGCAGGCGGATGGCCCGCACGCCGAGCCGGGTCGGGGTCGTCGCGGAAGGCCCGTCGGTGACGGCGGTCTGCTCGCCCTCGAGTTGGACCCGCCGAAACATGTCGGGATGGACCAGCGTGTTGACGACGCCGAAGTCCTCTAGCACCCCGCCCCCGTTGGCGGCAATCAGCCGTCCGTCGCGGTAAAGCACCAGATTGGCGTCGACCCGCTCGCTGAGCACTTCCAAGGTACTGTCGACCGCCATCGGCCCGGTCAGCGGCAACATGCTCCCGGGCGCGGCATCCCGAAGCGTCTGGGCGATCATCAGATCGCGACGGCTCCTGCCGCCATCGGCCAGTTCGAAAATGTTGATCAGGGCAAAGCCGGCCGCCGGCACCAGGAAGAACGCACCAAGCGCCATCGCGATCCGGGTCCGGAACGCCCGCCATTCGGGCCACCAGCCGGGCCGCTCGACCCGGCCGACCGCCAGCCAGCTGGCCAGCCCCGCCAGACAGAAGACGACCAGCAGATCCAGCACCACGAGCAGGGTGCCGCGCACCAGGAGCGCGCCGGGTCGCCCCAACTCCGCCACACCCGATACGTCACGGGCGCCGTCGCCCATGGCCACGGTGCGCGAACCGCGGGCGGTCCAGCCTTCGCGCCGCCAGAGTGCCACGCCTTCGCGCGGCTGCTCCAGCGAGCCGGTCGGCGACAACGTCAGGCGATAGAGCGGTTGGTGCGGTGGGGTCGGCACCAGGAGCCGTCCGAGCCGCGCGCGCGGAATCAGATTGGAACGCGGGCCGAGCCCGATCGTCAGCACGGTTCCCGCATCGACCCGTACCACGCCCAGGTAGTGCACCGCCGGAATCCGCTGGAGCGGCACGATCGTGCGCGACACCCCATCAGGCAGTTGTCGCACCACTCGACGCACCAGCGTATCGGGCAGATCGAGTTCGTCGAGCCGCAACTGGGCCCGCGGTTCGCCGTCGGCGGTCCAGAGGCCCAGCACCGCGGGAAACGACTGCCGAGCCAGCGGAGACGATTGCCAAACCTGGAACAGCTCCGATGTGCTGCGCGGCACCGCACCTTCGTCGACCTGATCGATGAAGATCTCGAGCAGCGGGATCACGATCGGATCGGCCCGGCTCCCGAGCGCACCGAGATCGGCACGGGCCGCCGCCACTCGCCCTTCGACTTCGGCGCCCCACACCATCAGCGACGCCGCGCTCCCGACCGCGACGCCGATGCCGGCCAGGCCGACGACCCGGCGCGCCGGCCACACCACCAACGCAATGGCCACGGCCCAGAGCACCGGATACCAGTCGGGCCATCCGTACCTGGCGTTCCAGATCCCGAGCCCGATCACAGTGGCGCCGAGCGCGATGGCGGTGCCGAGCGCCACGGGCGTCCGGCGGCCCGAAGCCCGGCGCGGCAACAACGCGGCGGCCACCATGATGATGGCAAACGCCACCAGAAAGACGACCAGCTGCCACACCACCCAGAGCTCGACCGACACACCCTCGAGCGGCACCTGAATGCCCCGGCCGAGTCGGCTGACCAGGTACGGCGCCGCGAGGAGCAGCACGCCGGCCACCGGAATCCCGATCCACCGCGGCACCGTCAGACGCGGCCGGATGGCCAGCGCCAGCAACGCAACCACCACACTCACCGCAGCAAGCGGAGCCGCCGATTCCGAAAGCGGGCCCAGCAGCGGATGATGAAATGCATAGGACGAAAAGAGCGCCGGCGCTTCGAGAGCGCCGCCCAGCGGCGCGCGCGTCAGCACCACGACCGGCAGAACCACCAGTGCAAACCGCGACCATCCCGGCTCCGCAACCACCAGGGCGAGCAGCAGCGTCAGCGCCGCGACCATGAACAGGCGCGCGACGGCGGCACGGTAGGTCCGCTCGTGCGCCTCCGTCTGGCTGGGCGGCACCAGCTGCACGCTGAAGAGGAGGCGGCTCCCGCCGTCGGCGGTGGGCTCCAGATAATCGAAGACGTCGGAGGTGTCGGGCGCAATCCCGGTCAGCAGCACCTCGACGCCAACGCCCGCTCGCTGCGCAAACCGCCGCGCCAGGCTCCGTCCCTGATCCGGCACCGTCGAATCGGCCGCGAGGAGGAGGGAGACGATGGCCGTCCGCTGATTGGGGAGTTCGCGGCGGCCCTCGAGCACCGCATAGTAGGGCGCGCGCCGGAAATCGATCGAGTCGCCCTGGGATTCGGGAGGCAACCGGTGGCGTCCGGCCCAGGCGAAGGGAGTACCGTCGGCTTCGACGATTACCACGCCGGTTTCGACCGCGGCGGCATCCACCGCCCGCGCCAGCCGGCCCAGAGCTCGGTCACGCGGCAACCCCTCGGCCTGGACGGCCTCGTCGAGCACCCGGCCAATCGAGGCCCGGGACGCCTTGATCTGCCGTAGCCACTCCTCGGCGGCCTGCGTAATTTGGCTCTCGCGGACCTCGGGCCAGGATCGCGTGATCCGTTCGATCGCGACGTGACTGAACCCGAGCAGGGCGGCCTGGCCGACCAGCGCCGCCGTGAGCAGCAGGCCGGCTCCACGCCGCCGAGGCAGAACGACCGCCGCGGCAAGCCAGGCCAGTACCGCCGCAATGGCCAGACCGAGTCGGGGTTCGCGGATCCACTCGGCCAGCAGCAGATACCCGGCAAGCAGGAGTACCAGCCAGCGATGACGCCAGACCAGGTCGATCACCCGAAGCCGGTGCTCCTCGCCTGCATGACCGCCCTCGCGGTCCGCCGCATTCTCAGCTCGAATCCCCGCCTCCTGATCCCGGCCGGAACCCTGATTGCCCGGGGCCCGGAGTTGCCGCTTGGTGCGGACACCCTGATCGTCGAACGGCTGGCGCACGACCTGTCCGCCCGCCTGCAGATTGCCTGTAGCCCCGTCATCCCGTTCGGTGTCCACGCCAATCGTGACCCCGATTCACCCGGCACCGCCTCGCTGACCCGCAAGACGCTGCACCGGATGATGAACGAACTTATTGCCGCGTGGGAGACGGAAGCAAAGGTGGACGACGTCGTCATCCTGACGGCCCACGCGGCCGACGCCCACCTCGAAGCCTTGAGCACCATCCGCGCGCTCGGCCGTGTCACCCTGATCGACATCTTTGCCGCCCCGCTCCCCGACGTGAGCCCGGCCGTGGCCACCACCAGCATCCTGCTCGCCATCGCGCCGGAAACCGTCGACACCGCCTTGCTCCCACCGGGCCTGGCCACGGCCCGCGCAACCGGTGAACAGTATTACCGGACCATCCTCGACTATCTGCTGGAACGGATCGAACGATCGGCTCCGCCGTCCTGAAGCCGGGACACCCGTCCCAGGAGCGGTCACGGCGCGGCGCGGGGCTCCTTCGGGGGAATCAGTCTAAACAATTTCACAGCAACGGTTTAGATTCCGAAGCCTCGAGGCACGAACCCTTCATCGCTGGCCCTGGTTACCGGCCCGCTTCCGGGCTTCGTCCAACCCGAGTTCGATGAATGGACAAACCGATGCAATTGAACGACTTGCCAAGCTTTCGTCCCAAGTTGAAACCGTGGGCGGTCCCCGCTCGTACGAGTGCCCGTCGACTGTTCCGTTCAACGAAAGGAATGAACGCGATGAAGCCCAGGGCCCTTGCCCTTGCGCTGCTGTTGTCGGTGCCTGCCGCCGTTGTCGGACAGGCCCCGCCGTCCTCGCTGACGCTCGAACAGGCGCTCAGCCAGGCCTCTCGTCACAGCCCGACCTACCGCCAGACGTTGAACGACGCGAGCGCGGCCCGGTGGAGTGTCCGCAACGCGTACGCGTCGACCCTCCTGCCCTCCCTGTCTGTGGCCGGCAGCATGTCGTACACCGGATCGGGCTCGGCCACCTTCGCAGGCTCGGTCTTCAATCAGTCGTCGCCGACGGTCTCATCGGGATACGGGATCGACCTGAACTGGCAGCTGTCCGGCAACACCCTGACCGCGCCGGGACAGCAGCGAGCCAACCAGGCCGCCATCTCGGAAGACATCAACGGCGCCGAGGTCTCGCTCCGCTACGATGTCACCTTCCAGTATCTCTCCGCCCTCCAGGCCACAGCCCAGTCGGACGTGGCCCGCCAGCAGGTGGCGCGCAACGCCGAATTCCTGACCCTGGCCGAAGCGCGGTTCCAGGTCGGACAGGCGACCATTCTGGACGTGAAACAGGCGCAGGTCCAGAAGGGCCAGGCCGACATCGCGCTCCTGCGCGCCGAGCAGACCGAGGCGGAAGCCAAGCTCGAACTGTTCCGCCGGATCGGGCTCAACGCGCCGGTAGCGGTGCGTGAGGTCGCGCTGCCGGACTCGTTCCCGGTGACGGCCCCGGCCTGGCAGCTCGACGGCTTGCTGGGCATTGCCGGCGAACAGAATCCGACGGTCCGGGCCGCCCGCGCACGCGAAGGGGCCGCGACCCATGCGCTGCGTGGACAGCGGTCGCGCTACCTGCCGACTTTGAGTTTCCAGGCCGGCTGGAACGGGTATACCCAGCAGTTCACCAACGACAACGTCCTGCTGAATCAGGCGCTGGGCAGCGCCCGCAGCCAGTTTACCAACTGCCAGTTCCAGAACAGCCTGATCACGAGCCTGCCGGGCGGCGGCATCGGCGGCCAGGCGGGCAACGGCACCATTGCCGATTGCCGCGCATACGTCGGTCTCGACGCCACGGGCGATGCCTTACAGCCCGAAGTGCGCAACGCGATCATCGCGCGCAACAACGTCTTTCCCTTCAGCTTCACGAGCCAGCCGTTCAGCGCCGGCGTCCGGATTTCGCTGCCCATCTTCGACGGGTTCCAGCGCGACCTGAACATTGCCCAGGCGCGGGCGCAGCGCGAGGATCTCCGCGAAGCGGCGCGGGCTCGCGAGCTGCAGGTTCGCACCGATGTGCAGGGCCGCTTCCTGGCCGTGGAAACGGCGTTCCGCGCCATCGCGGTGCAGGAAGCCAACCGGGAAGCGGCCCGGGATCAGCGCCAGCTGGCACAGGATCGCTACCGGCTGGGCGCCGGCAGCGCGCTCGACGTGACCGATGCCGAGAACAACGTGCAGCGGGCCGAGGGCGATTACGTCAACGCGGTGTACGACTATCACAAGGCCGTGGCGGCGCTCGAACTCGCCGTCGGCCGTCCACTCCGCTGAGAGCGGGAATCGGAAGCCATGTCGAAGCGCACGAAATGGGGGTTGGCCGCGGTCGTCGTCATCGTCGCGGCAACGGTATTCGCCCTCGGGGCGGCCAAGCGGGACGGTAAGGCGACGGAAGTCCGACTGGAAACGGTCGGATCCCGCCGCCTGGTATCCATCGTAACCGCGAGCGGAAAGATCGAAGCCGAAGCGCAGGTGGACATCTCCGCCGACATCACCGGCCGCATCGTGCAGCTCGGCGTCAAGGAAGGCGACCTGGTCAAGAAGGGCCAGTTCCTGGTCCTGATCGATCCGGCCCAGTACGAGTCGGCCGTGCGCCGCCTCGAGGGTCTGCTCGCCTCGAACCAGGCCGGCCTGGTGCAGGCCGAGACGAATCGCGATCAGGCCAAGCGCCAGCTCGATCGCTGGATCGAGATGCGGAAGCTCAATGCCGCCCTGGTGTCGACGGAACAGGTCGAGCAGGCCCAGCAGCAGTACGACGTCGCGGTCGCTTCGTACAGCGCGTCGATGGCCAATGTCGACCAGGCGCGCGGCTCGCTCTCGGAAGCCCGCGACCAGCTGAGCAAGACCCGGATCGTCTCGCCCATCAACGGCCGAGTCGTCCGGTTGCCGGTCGAAGTCGGCGAAGTGGCGGTGCCGGGCACCTTCTCGCGTGAGACCGGGCGCCTGATGACGATTGCCGACCTGGGCACCATCCTGGCCAAGGTCCGGGTCGACGAAACCGACGTGGTCCGGGTCACCCTGGGCGACTCGGTCGAGGTCTCGATCGACGCCTTCCCCGACAGCGCGTTCGTGGGCCGGGTCACCAAGATTTCGCACAGCGCGACGGTTGCCGCGCAGTCGACATCGTCCGCTGCGCAGGCGGTGGACTTCGACGTCGAGGTTACCCTCGACAGTCCGCCGGCCGCGGTGCGTCCGGACCTGTCGGCCACCGCCCGGATCGTCACGGATACGCGCGAAGATGCGCTGTCGATTCCGATCATTGCCCTGACGGTCCGGCAGCATGAAGACGTGCCGAGTGAACTCAAGCCGGCCCAGACCACCAGCCGCACCAGCGGGCGTGATCGCGAAGGCGTCTTCGTGGTCACCAACGGTGTCGCGATGTTCCGGCCGGTCCGCGTCGGGATTGCCGGTGAAGAGCACTTCGAAGTGCTCGACGGCCTGACCCGCGGCGACTCGATCGTGGCCGGGCCGTTCCAGGCCGTCCGCGATCTCAAGGATTCGACCAAGGTGCGTCCGCCCAAGGCGGGCACCCCGGCCGCCGCCGCCCCGGCTCGCCCGTGAACGACGTCGTGATTCGGATCGACTCGCTGGTCCGGGAGTACCGGATGGGCGAGGAACTGGTCCAGGCGCTCCGCGGCGTCTCGCTCGAGATCCGCCGCAACGAGTATGTTGCCATCATGGGACCATCCGGGTCGGGCAAGTCGACCATGATGAACATGCTGGGCTGCCTCGACACGCCCAACTCGGGCGAGTACTGGCTCAACGGCCAGGAAGTGTCGCGGATGTCCGACGACGCGCTGGCGCGGGTGCGCAATCGCGAAATCGGTTTCGTCTTCCAGACTTTCAACCTGCTGCCGCGTGCCACCGCGCTCGAGAACGTCGAGTTGCCGCTCGTCTACGCCGGCCTGTCCGGCAAGGTGCGCCGCGACCGCGCCAAGTCCGCGCTCGAACGGGTTGGTCTCGGCAATCGCATGGATCACCGCCCCAACGAGATGTCGGGCGGACAGCGGCAGCGCGTGGCAATTGCCCGCGCGCTGGTGAATGAGCCGTCGATCCTCCTCGCCGACGAGCCGACCGGCAACCTGGACAGCGCCACCAGCACCGACGTGATGCGGGTTTTCGGCCTGCTGCACCAGCAGGGGCAGACCATCATCCTGGTGACCCACGAAGCCGATATCGCGGCGCACGCCGAACGGATCGTGACGCTGCGCGACGGCCGCGTCGCGAGCGATGTACGTCCGGAACGGACCGAGGCCGCCTGATCGATGCCGTTCTTCGAAGCGGTTCGGATGGCGCTGACCACGCTGTGGACCCAGAAGCTGAAGAGCTTCTTCAGTCTGATCGGCGTGCTGATCGGCGTCACCTTCCTGATCGCGGTGGTCTCGATCGTCCAGGGCATGAACGTGTATATGGAGGACGAGTTTGCCAATCGGCTGGTCGGACTCAACACATTCAAGCTGCGCCGGACGCCCGACATCAACATGGGCAACATCACGGACGAGACCTGGCGCGAATGGGCCCGCCGGCCGCGCATCGACTACGGCGACGCCGACTGGGTGATGGCCAAGCTCAAGACGCCCGCGATCTTTGCCCGCGCCTGCGACGGCGGCACCAACGTGGTGGCCGGCGGACGCACGGCCTCCGGCGTGCGCGTGGTTGCTGCGGACCCGCCGATCTTTACCATCCGCAACTACGACCTGGCCTCGGGACGCCCCTTTTCGAATCATGAAGCGCGGCTGGGCTCCCTGGTCGGCGTGATCGGCTTCGAGCTCGCCGAACGCCTCTTTCCGGGTGTCGATCCGCTCGGGCGGTCGGTCACGGTGGGCGGACTGCCCTATCGGATCATCGGCGTAGTCGAGAAGCAGGGGACGCTCTTCGGCTTCTCGATGGACAACTTCGTCATCACGCCGTTCGAATCGCCCGCCAACCGGCTGACCTGCCGGCTGGGCTACATGGACGAGCTCAATGTCCAGACCACTTCGGTCGATCATCTGACCAGCGCGGTGGCGGAAGCCGAAGAGCTGATGCGGATTCGCCGCCGGCTGCGCCCCAACCAGGACAACAACTTTGCCCTGGAAACGGCCGAGGGCGCGCTCGAAGGGTGGCGTAAGATTTCGGCGGTGCTGTTCACCGCCCTGCCCGGCCTGGTCGCGATTTCTCTGGTCGTCGGCGGCATCGTCATCATGAACATCATGCTGATGGCGGTCAGCGAACGGACCCGCGAAATCGGGATCCGCAAAGCGCTGGGCGCCAAGCGGCGGGACATCCTGGCTCAGTTCATCATCGAGTCGGCCACGATTTCGACCGTCGGCGCCGCGATCGGCATCGGGCTCGGCATTCTGCTGGCCTATGTCATCAAAGCCACTACGCCGCTCCCGGCCAGCGTGGCGCCGTGGTCGATCGGCGTGGGCGTCTTCGTGGGCGTGTTCGTAGGAATGATCGCTGGCGTGTATCCCGCCAGCCGCGCATCGAGACTGGACCCGATTCAGGCGCTGAGGTCGGAATGAGGGACGCCGCCATGCCCCCCCGCTGGCCGCCGATACCGGGCGCGCTGCCGCCCGCCGCCAATCGCAAGCTGGCCAAGGTCAGCCTGCTCGACCCGACCCGTCTTTTCGAGGGCGTGCTGATTGCCCTCGAGTCGATCCGGGTCAACAAAGCCAGAGCGGCCCTGACCATTCTGGGTGTCGCCATCGGCGTCATGGTCGTGATCGCGATGGCATCGATGATCACCGGGATCAACCGCTCGGTGAGCGGGATGCTGGAACAAGCCGGGCCGACCACCTTCATGGTGATGCGCCATTTCGAGGGCGGGGTCAACGTCTCGGACGGCACCGAACGCCCCTGGGAGCGGAACCCGTACATCACCGTCGAGGAAGCGCAGATGATCCGCCGCTTGCCGGGCATTGCCCAGGTGGCATGGCGGGAGGAGACGAACGGACCGGTCAGCGTCGGCAGCGTCAACCTGAGCTCGGTCTTCGTGATCGGCGCCACACCCAACATGCTGGACGCCGCGGGCGGCACCCTGATCCAGGGGCGCAACTTTACCGAGGTGGAAGCCGCCGCCGGCAACTACGTCGCCATCATCAACGACCGGCTGGCCGAGCGCGTCTTCCCCGGCCTCGACCCGCTGCAGCGGCGGATCAAGATCTTCGGGGTTCCCTTCACCGTCGTCGGGATTTACGCCGAGGCCGCCAGCCTGTTCGGCGGCGCGTCGCAGAACCCGATTGCGGTGATGCCCCACGGCACCTTTACCAAGGTGGCCGAGTATTATCGCGGCGGGATGTGGATCATGGTCAAGCCGGCCGACAGCGTCCTGGTGGCCGACGCGCAGGATCGCGTGATCTCGGCGCTCCGGATGTCGCGCGGGCTCCGCCCCCGGGAAGACAACAACTTTGCCGTCGTCACCCAGGACAAGATGCTCGAGGTCTATAACAAGGTCACGGGCGGCTTCTTCCTGGTGATGCTCGCGCTGTCGAGCGTCGGCCTTCTGGTCGGCGGCGTCGGTGTGGTCGCCATCATGATGATTTCCGTGACCGAGCGCACCAAGGAAATTGGGGTTCGCAAAGCCCTCGGCGCTACCCGTCGGGAGATCATGTTCCAGTTTCTGGTCGAGGCCGCCACGCTCACCTTGCTGGGCGGCATCATCGGAATGACGATGGGCGGTTCGATTGCCTGGCTGGTGAGCACCTATACCCCGATTCCGGCGGCGGTGCCCCTCTGGTCCGTCGTGGCGGCCCTCGCTGCCAGCGCGATCACCGGCATCTTCTTCGGGCTCTATCCGGCCAGCAAGGCCGCCAAACTCGACCCGGTCGAAGCCCTCCGCTACGAATAACGTTACGAATGGCGATCACGAGGCCGCGCCCTGACGACGCGGCCTCTCCGCTGTACCTTTCGTCCGCATCCCGATGGCCTGTCTTACGTCTCCTATGGAGGATCCCATGCTGCGTGCCTCTCGCCCCCGCGCCGGATCGCCCTACTTCCTTGCTCTGGCCGCCGTGTTCTTCCTCAAATCGTGCGGCACGACCTCGGTCCAGAACCTGCTCGATGACCCCAGCAAGTACGAAGGACAGACGGTTCGGGTCGCCGGCTCGGTGACGAGTTCCGTCGGCATCCTTGGAGTCGGGGCCTACCAGATCGACGACGGGACCGGCAAAATCACCATCGTGACTCAGAGCGGTGTTCCGCGCGAAGGTTCCAAGACCGGCGTCGAAGGCAAGTTCCACTCCGCGTTTACGCTCGGTACGCAGACGGCGGCCGTGATCGTGGAAGAGCGCCGGAAGACGCAGTGACGGCAGCGGTCGACATCCTGGCCATTGCCGCCCATCGGGACGACGTCGAACTGACCTGCGCCGGTACCCTGATCCGGGCGGCCGACCAGGGCTACCGGACCGGCATCCTCGATCTGACCGCCGGCGAAACCGGCACCCGCGGTTCGGCCGCGCTCCGCGCCAGCGAGGCCGCCGCCGCTGCCGAGATCATGGGAGTCGCCGAGCGACGCAACGCGGGGCTCCCCGACGCCCACCTGCACAACTCCGAGGAGGCGCGCCGGGTCGTGGTCGAGGCCATCCGCCACTTTGCGCCACGGGTCGTGATCCTCCCGTTTCCCGTGGGGCGGCACCCCGACCATCGGATCGCCTCCGAACTGGCCCGAGATGCCTGTTTTCTGGCCGGCCTGGCCAAATATCCGGCCGAAGGCACCCCGCACCGCCCGTTCAAGATCCTGTACGCCCTGGCCTATCGCGAAGACCCCGTCAAGCCGACCTTTGTGGTCGATATTACACCACAGTTTGAACGGAAGCTGGCCTCGATCCGGGCCTATGCGAGTCAGTTCGACGGGGCGACCAACGCGGGGGAGATTTTCCCGACCGGGCAGGACCTCTACAGCCTGGTCGAGACTCAGAACGCCCACTACGGTTCGCTGATCCGGACCCGGTTCGGCGAGCCGTTCTTTACCCACGAGACGGTCCTGATCGACGACGTGGTCCAGCTGGGCGTCCAAAGTATGTAGGGGACTCATCGACCTCCCGATCCGGGGTTATAATCCCTGTCTATGCCTGTCCGACCTGTTTATCTCGACCACGCGGCCACCACGCCGGTTCGGCCCGAAGTCCTCGAGGCCATGCTTCCCTATCTGGGAAGCGGCGCCTTCGGTAATCCCTCCAGCGCCCATCATTTCGGACGCACTGCCCGCGCCGGCATCGAGCAGGCCAGGCGCCAGGTGGCCACGGCGGTCGGCGCCGAACCGAACCAGGTGATCTTCACCTCGGGCGGCACCGAAGCCGACAATCTCGCCATCATCGGTAGCGCGCTTGCTGCGCGGAACCGGGGCCGCCCCATGCGGGTCGTGACCTCGGCCATCGAGCACAAGGCGGTTCTGGCAGCTGCGCATCAGGTGGTCAAGCTGGGCGGCGAAGAAGAAATTCTTCCGGTCGACGGCAACGGCCTGATCGATCAGGCAGCGTTCGAGGCGTCGCTGACGCGCGCACCGGCGATTGCCTCGTTCATGTGGGTCAACAACGAGACGGGGGTTCGCCAGCCGATCGAAGCGATGAGCCGGGCCGCGCGAGAGGCGGGCGTGCCGTTTCACTCCGATGCCGTCCAGGCCTTCGGCAAGCTGCCCATCAACCTGGCCGACGCCTGCTGCACCCTGCTCACGCTGTCGGGGCACAAGATCGGCGCGCCCAAGGGCATCGGCGCCCTGATCGTGGGCGACCGCTCCGTCGTCGACGCCCTGATCCACGGCGGCGGCCAGCAGTTCGGCATCCGTCCGGGCACCGAGAACGTGGCCGGCGCGGTGGCACTGGGCAAAGCCGCGCTCCTGGCAGCGGCGGAGGTTGCGGAGGAAGCGGACCGGCTCGGCCGGCTGCGCGACCGGCTCCTCGCCGAGTTGCGCGCAGTCGTCCCCGACCTGGTGGTCAACAGCGAGCGGGCGCCCCGGGCCCCGCACGTCCTCAGCCTGGCCATTCCCGGCGCCGACGCCGAGGCATTGCTGATGCACCTGGACCTGGCCGGGATTGCCGTCTCGGGCGGATCGGCTTGCTCCACCGGATCGGTCGAGCCGTCGCACGTGCTGGTCGCCATGGGTGTGCCGCGTCCGCTGGCCCTCGGCGCGATCCGCTTGAGTCTGGGTCATGAGACCGGCGATGCCGACATCGTGCAGGTCGTGTCGGTGTTCCCCGGCATCGTCGAAAAGGTTCGAAAGCTCGCGACGGTACTCGGACGTGCCTGAGAAGATTCTGGTGGCAATGTCCGGCGGAGTCGACAGCTCGCTCGCCGCCGCCGTGCTGGTTGAGCAGGGCTACGACGTCGTCGGCGCCACCATGAAGCTTTTCTGCTACGGCGACGACGTACCCGACCGGCCCTGCTGCTCGCTCGATTCGATCAACGACGCGCGCGACGTGGCCCACGCCCTCGGCATTCCGCACTACGTCCTGAATCTCGAGGATCGCTTCGGTGAGCAGGTCATCGACAACTTCGTCGATGAGTACAGCCGGGGCCGGACTCCGATTCCCTGTGTTCGCTGCAACTCGTTCACCAAGTTCCGCGACCTGCTGGCTCACGCCGATGCGCTCAGCTGCGATGCCATTGCCACCGGGCACTACGCCATTGCCAGAGATGGCAAGCTGTTCCGCGGGGTCGATCGCAACAAAGATCAGAGCTATTTCCTCTGGGGCATTCCCCGCGAGGTGGTCGCCAGGATGCGGACCCCGGTCGGTGCGCTGACCAAGGCGGAGACCCGCGCCGCGGCCCGTACCCTCGAGCTGGCCACCGCCGACAAGCCGGAGTCGGTCGAGATCTGTTTTGTGCCGAACGACGACTACGTCAGCGTGCTCGAAGCGCGGCTACCGGCCGACGCGCCCGCCCTGGCGGCCGGCCCCATCGTGACGACGGACGGAACCCGGATCGGCGAGCATCGCGGCTTTGCCCGCTACACCATCGGACAGCGGCGAGGCCTGCCCGGCGGGTCGCCGTTGCCGCTCTATGTCGTGGGCATCCGCCCGGACGATCGGGCCGTGGTGGTCGGGACCGAAGCGGAGCTGGCGGGAACCGTGGTCGAGCTCGAGGAGCTCAACTGGCTCGCCGACCCGCTCGGCGCGGGTGACCACTGCGAGGTTCAGATCCGCTACCGGAGCCGGAGCGTTCCGGCGACCGTGCGCACGGCGGATTCGGCGCGCCTGGTGCTCGACCTCCACGAACCGGCCCGCGCCATTACCCCGGGCCAGTCCGGCGTACTGTACACATCCGACGGCCAGGTCCTGGGCGGAGGGGTCATCGCATGAGCATCCTGGCGCGGCTCGCCACCGGTGCATTCGGACAGGTGACGCTGCTTGCTGCGCTGATGGCGGCCCCGGTCGCTGCCCAGCGCGGCGGTCGCGCCATGACGGTCGACGACTTCCTCTCGCTCCAGGTCGTCGGCGACCCGCAGCTCTCGCCCGATGGTTCGCTGATTGCGTTTACGGTCACCACGCCGTCCCTGGCCGACGATCGCAACGTCTCCCGGCTCTGGCTGCACAACCTGACCAACGGCACCACCCGGGAACTGACTCGCGGAGCAGGCTCCGATCAGGCGCCACGCTGGGCGCGCGACGGCCGGACTCTGGCGTTCCTGTCGACCCGGAGCGGCAGCCCGCAGGTCTGGCGGATCCGCACCGACGGCGGCGAACCGGTCCAGCTCACCTCGCTACCGAGCGGGGTGAACGACTATTGGTGGTCGCCCGACACGACGGCGCTGTTCGTGGCTGCCGACGTCCGCTGGCCCGATACGACCGAATTGCAGCGCCGGCAGGGCGAGTTCCCCACCAGTGCCAAGATGTGGACCGGTCTGATGTACCGGCACTGGAACACCTGGCGCGCGGGACTCCGCCAGCATCTGTTCCGGATCGATCTGCCCACCGGAGCAGCGACCGACATCACTCCGTTCGACCACGACGTGCCGACGCTCGCGCTGGGCGGCCGCGACGTGGCGATCTCGCCGCTCGGTACGGAGCTGGCCATCGTCTTCAATGCCGACTCCGTCGTCGCCACCAGCACCAACAACGACATCTATCTGATCGGGCCCGACGGCACCGGCCTGGTCCCGATGACGCGGAACCCGGGCAACGACCACAGCCCGGCCTACGCGCCCAATGCGAGATGGATCGCCTACCTGTCCATGCGTACCCCCGGCTTCGAAGCCGACCGGCAGGAGCTGATGCTGTACGACCGGGCCAGCGGCGACCACCGTTCGCTCACCGGCGACTGGGATGTCAGCGTGCAGGCCTTCAACTGGGCGCCGGACTCCCGCTCCATCGTGGTGGAAGTCGAAGTGCGCGGCGAGCGGCAGTTGCACCGGGTCGACGCCGTGAGCGGCCGGCGCACGCTGATGGTCTCGGGCGGATCGAACTCCGCACCGCAGCTTGCGCCGGCCGGCGATGCGATGATCTATCTGCATCAGACCGCGGCCGCGCCTCCGGAGATCTACCAGCTGCCGCTGATCGGCCGCGGACCGCCGACCGCGCGCAAGGTGACGTCCCTCAACGCCACCCTGCTCGCCGACCTCGACTTGCCGGCCGCGGAGACGTTCGGTTTCGTCGGGGCCAATCGCGACAGCGTGTTCGGCCTGCTGATCAAGCCGCCGGGCTTCGACCCGGCTCGTAAGTACCCGGTTGCCTATCTGATTCACGGCGGCCCGCAGAGCGCCTGGACCGACACCTGGCACCTGCGCTGGAACTACGCGCTCTTTGCGGCCCGCGGCTACGTCGTGGCCGGCGTCAACTTTCATGGCTCGACAGGGTACGGCCAGGCCTTCACCAACAGCATTTCCCGCCGCTGGGGTGACCTGCCGTATCAGGATCTGATGCGCGGCGTCGAGTATCTCGAAGGGCTGCCCTTCGTCGACGGCACCCGGATCGGCGCGGCCGGCGCGTCGTACGGCGGCTACATGATTTACTGGATGGCCGGCCGCACCACCCGGTTCAAGACGCTGGTGGCCCACAGCGGGATCTTCAATACCGAGAGCATGGCCGGCACTACCGAAGAGCTCTGGTTCCCCACCTGGGAGTTCGGCGGCTCGCCGGTGTCACCGGAAGCGCGGACGCTGCTGGCGCAGTGGTCTCCGGCCAACTTCGTGGCGCAGTGGCAGACCCCGATGCTGATCAGTCACGGGCAGCAGGATTTCCGGGTCGACGTCTCGGAAGGCCTCCAGGCGTTTACCGCGCTGCAATTGCGCGGCGTCGATTCCAAGTTCCTCTACTTCCCCGACGAGGGGCATTTCGTCCAGAAGCCGAGGAATCGGCGGCTCTGGTGGAGTGTGGTGCTCGACTGGCTCGATCAGTATCTGACCCCGGCATCCGGCGATCCGTGACCGAGTCGTTACGCGCCGCAGGGCATTCCGGCCCTATGTTCGCCCCCATGCCGATTCCTGCCGACAGTCCCTCCGTCGACCTCCGCCACCCGGCGCTCTATATCAATCGCGAACTCTCCTGGCTCGAGTTCAACCGCCGGGTGCTGCACGAAGCGGAAGACCCTCGGACCCCGCTGCTCGAACGTCTCAAGTTCCTGGCCATCTTTGCGTCGAACCTGGACGAGTTTTTCCAGGTCCGCGTCGCCGGTCTTCGCAAGCAGGTCGCGGCGCGGTACCAGGACCCGGCCGCAGACGGCTTGACGGCCGAAGAGCAGCTGACCGCGATCTCGACCGTCGTACGCGAACTGCAGCGTTGTCACGATCGCTGCCTGATGCAGGAAGTCCTCCCGGCGCTGGCCGGAGCCGGCATCGAGCTGATCGTCGACTGGAGCGCCCTCACGGAGGATGATCGCGCCCACCTGGGGCGATACTTCACCGATCAGGTCTTTCCCGTCCTGACACCGCTCGCCGTCGATCCGGGACACCCGTTTCCGACCATCTCGAACCTGAGCATCTCGCTCGCGGTGACACTGCGCGGGCCCGAGGGCGATGAGCACTTTGCGCGCGTGAAAGTGCCCAAGATCCTGCCGCGCTGGATCCCGCTCCCGGGCGGCGGCCGCTTCGTTCCCCTCGAAACGCTGATCTCGGCGCATTTGGATGCGCTCTTCCCCGGCATCGAAATTCTCGGCGCCTACGCGTTCCGGATTACCCGCAACACCGATCTGGAAATCGATCCCGAAGAGGCCGAAGATCTGCTGTCGCTGATTCAGGAAGAGGTGCGCAACCGGCGGTTCGCCGAAGTGGTGCGGCTCGAGCTGCAGCCGGCGACCCCGCCCTCGCTCCGCAATCTGCTGACCGCCGAACTGACGGCCGATCAGGATCCCGCCGAGCTCCCGCTCGGTGAGCACGAGACCTACGAAGTGGCCGGTCTGCTCGATGCGGGCGATCTGATGGCGCTGGCCTCGATCGAACTGCCCGAGTTGCGCGACCCACCCTTCGTTCCGGTTACTCAGCCCCGGCTGGCGGGCAATCCGAATCTGTTCGATGTGATCCGCGAGGGCGAGGTCTTCGTCCACCACCCCTACGATAGCTTCGCAACCTCGGTCGAGCGCTTCCTGCAACTCGCGACCGAGGACCCCGACGTCCTCGCCATCAAGGTGACGCTCTATCGCACCGGCGGCGACTCGCACATCGCTCGGATGCTGGCCAACGCGGCGGAGCGCGGCAAGCAGGTGGCGGTCCTGATCGAGTTGCAGGCCCGGTTCGACGAGGAGAACAACATCCAGTGGGCCCAGCGGTTCGAGGACGTCGGAGTCCACGTCAGCTACGGAGTGCCGGGGCTCAAAACCCACGCCAAGGTGATTCTGGTGGTGCGGCGCGAGGGGGAGACGATCAGGCGGTACGTCCACATCGGGACCGGTAACTACCAGCCCAAGACGGCGCGCCTCTATACCGATTTCGGTCTCTTCACCGCCGACGCCGCGCTGGGCGCCGACATGTCGGACCTATTCAACGTCCTGACCGGTTTTGCCGCGCCGGCCGGCTATCGGAAATTACTGGTCGCGCCCGGCGGGATGCGCCCCCGGCTGATTCAGCTCATCGAACGGGAAGCGGAGCATGCCCGCGCCGGACGCCCGGCACGGCTCCTCGCCAAAATGAATGCCCTCAATCACGTCGACGTGATGCGCGCTCTGTACGAAGCGTCACGGGCCGGCGTGCAGATCGACCTGATCATTCGCGGTATCTGCGCACTCAGGCCCGGGGTGCCCGGCGTCAGCGACAACATTCGGGTGATCAGCGTGATCGGCCGCTTCCTCGAACATTCGCGCGCCTGGTATTTCGAGAACGGCGGCGAACCCGACGTCTACATCTCTTCGGCCGACTGGATGCCGAGAAATCTCGATCGTCGGATCGAATCGGCGGCGCCGCTGGGCACCGCGGCCCACCGCGAGACGGTGCGTGAACTGCTCGAGCTGATGTGGCGGGATAACCGACAAGCCTGGGAGCTGACGGCCAACGGGAGCTGGGCCCAGCGCCGGCCCGGCGCCGAGCCGGTGATTGCTACGCACCAGACACTGATCGAACGATACCGGCAGGACGCCCGGCCCAGGGAATAGTTAGTCCCCACGCCTCGGAAGGTTGGCGCCTTCCAGCGCTTCGCAGCATACTGCCGAACTAAAGATCTCCTCGGCTCTAGTGCGGCAGGCCGGCCGAATCGGCAAACTGCTTGAAGAGTTCTTCCTGCTCGGGGGACAACTGCTCGGGCATGGTCACCCCGATCTCGACCAGCTGGTCGCCGCGGCGATCCGCCTTCGCGATGCCCATCCCCTTGATGCGGAAACGCTTCCCGGCCGGAGTGCCGGGCGGAATCTTGAGAACGACTTTTTTCCCGTCGATCGTCTTGACCCGAATCCGGGTGCCCAGGACCGCCTGCGCCACATTGATCGGCACTTCACAAATCACGTCGAGCCCATCCCGCGAGAAGAAGCGGTCGCTCTGCACCTCGAAGGTGACCAGCAGGTCGCCGGCCTGCGCACCTTCGGCGCCCGACTCGCCCTGCCCCTTGAGACGCACCTTGGTGCCGGACTCCGTTCCCGAGGGCACCGTGATCATCACGGTCTTTTCCGACCGCAACTCGCCGGCGCCCTGACAGGTCGGGCACTTCTGCGAAGGTACTTTGCCGCGGCCGCGGCAGAGCGGGCACGGCCGGTTGACCGCAAAGCCGCCCTGTCCGAAAGAAATGCTGCCTCGGCCTTTGCATTCCGGGCACTGGGAAAAGGTCGCCCCCGGCGCGCCGCCGCTTCCTCCGCAGGTAGTGCACGGTCCCGTCACGGGCAGCGTGACGGGGACCTTCCCGCCTAACGCCGCGGTGCGGAAGGGAATCTCGAGCACCGTCTCCAGCGTCTCGCCCCGGGTCGGCCCCTTCTTACCGCCGCTCCGTCCGAAAATCGAGGAGAAGATGTCGCCCAACCCCATCGACCCGAAGTCGCCGAAGTCGAAGGTTTCGGCCGACCCGGACGCCGGACGCCCCGGACCGCCCGGCCGGGCGGCCCGGCCGGTATCGAAGGCGCCCAACCGGCGCATCTGATCGTACTGTTTCCGTTTTTCCGGATCGGACAGCACGCTGTGCGCTTCGGCAATCTGCTTGAAGGTCTCCGCAGCTGCCGGGTTGTTCGGGTTGGCATCCGGATGATGCTGCTTGGCCAGCCGGCGATAGGCCTTCTTGATCTCGTCGGCCGAGGCGGCCTCCGAGACGCCGAGAATCTGGTAGAAGTCCTTCGATGCCACGGTCAGGCGGACCCTTCGCCCACGTAGACCTGGACGCGCGCGGGACGGAGCAGAACGCCCTTGTAGCGGTAACCGACCTGGAAGGTCGCGCTCACCGTATTGTCCTGCGCAGCCGTCGGGGCCGGGATGGTCGAGACCGCCTCCGACACGGTCGGATCGAACGGAGCGCCGGTCGGATTGATGGTCTCGAGGCCAGCCGCCTCCAGCTGTTTGTGGAACTTCTGACCGATCAGATCGACCCCTTCGCGATACGGCGCGGCCGGTCCGTTCCAGTCGCTGTCCGTCAACCGATCCAGATCGTCCACGACCTCGATGATTCGGCTGACCATCTTCCCCTCGGCCCGATCCGACAACTCGACCCGCTCCCGCGCCACCCGCTTCCGGAAGTTGTCGAACTCGGCCGCCAGGCGAAGGTACCGGTCGTTGGCGTCATCCAACTGCTCGGCCAGCCGCTTGACGGCGCTGTCCGTCGGCTCCTGAGGCAACCCCGCAGGCGCAGGATCCCCATCGGAGGCAGGCAGGTCGGGCAACTCGTTCTCTTCAAAAGGCCGTTCGGTCATTACTTCGCATCCCGTCTAGCATTCGGTCGTTTTGGCTTGATCAAGGCAGCAGCCGCGCCACCGATCGTGAAGACCCGTGCCGCACCGCCTGTTGCACCCCACGTACGGCAACTGGCGTTCCGAGTTTCTCTGTCAATTTGGCACAACGACGGGCTCAGGAGTAGGGCGACACCGCCAGCTACGCCCCTCACCAGCCTCCCTCTGTCAGCCCCCCTCCACCAGCCGCCAGAGCCCGTACAGGGCGTACTGGGCAGCCCGCGCCCTGATCTCGGCCCTGGACCCCGGGAAGATGATCCGGGCGGCCTCGACCCGGTCGCCGGCCAGGAAGCCGAACCAGACCGTCCCAACCGGTTTCTCCTCCGACCCGCCGTCCGGTCCGGCAATCCCGGAGACCGACACGGCCACCCCGGCGCCCGTGATCCGGGCCGCACCCTGGACCATGGCCCGGACCACCGGTTCGCTGACCGCGCCGTGAGCCTGGAGCATCGACTCCGGCACCCCCAGCAGGCTGGTCTTGAGCTCGTTGTGGTAGGCAATCACACCGCCACGAAAAGCCGACGAGCAGCCCGGCACCTCGGTCAGTCTTTGTCCCACCAGCCCGCCGGTGCAGCTCTCCGCGACGGCCACGGTCAGGCCGCGCTGCTTGCAGGCGTCCAACAGCACGGCGGAAAGGTCGGCATCACCGGTGCCGTAGCAGTGCGTACCTGCCGCCGCCCGAATCTGGGTTTCGGCGCGATCGAGCGCTTCGGCGGCTCCTTCCGGGGTCCCACCCCAGGAGGTGAGCCGCAGATCGACCCCTTCGTACCCCGGCGCGTATCCCAGCGTCAGCCCACCAAGCGTATCCTCGACGGCCTCCAGCCGCTCTGCCAGAGTCGACTCAGGAATCGCCGTGGTCCGGAAAATCCGGGTCGTGACCGCCCCGCGCCCCCCGGTGCGCTCGCGAAGCCGAGGCAGCACCCCGGTTTCCATCAAACCGCGCATCTCGGACGGGACGCCCGGCAGCATGATGACCTCGCCGGGCTCTCCCGAAAGCCAGAGTCCGGGCGCCGTGCCGCGAGCGTTAGGCAGCACCAGCGCGCCCTCGGGAACTTCGGCTTGCGAGCGGTTGGAGGGCGCCGGCACCCGGCCCAGCCGGGCAAAGCGCGCCACCAGTTGGTCCCAGAGATCCTGCTGGAAATGAAGCGGTGCGCCGAAGAGATCGGCGATGACGCGCTTGGTCAGATCGTCCCGGGTCGGGCCCAGCCCGCCGACCGTAATGACCAGCGACGACCGCGCCAGGGCTTCGGCCACCGCGGCACTGATCGCGGCGCCCTCGTCCGACACCGACGTCCGCCGAGTCACTCTGACGCCGACGGATGCGAGGGTCTGGCCGATGAACGCAGAATTGGTATCGACCGTGAATCCGAGCAGCAGCTCGGTACCGATCGTGATGAGTTCGAGATCGAGCGAGGCCGGCGGGTGCGGCATGGGACCTTACTTGAGCAGCTGGCGGTAGCGGTAGAGGTAGACGATGAACGAATAAACGGTCAGCGCCGTGGCAATCGCGAGCGAGATGGAGACGAAGTGGCCGTGGAAACTCTTCCATCCCTGCCAGAAGGCGCTCTCATGCAACGCCAGCGGATTCCAGGCGTCGCGAAACGCAAACCAGAGGATGGTGCCGCCGACGAAGATGTTCTGGAACACGGCCTTGAGCTTGCCTGGACCCTGCGCAGCGACAATGACGCCGCGGCGTTTGGCCCACCACCGGAAGGCCGTCATGGCAAACTCGCGTCCGATCAGGATCACGCAGACCCAGAGCGGAATACTCCGCCAGAGCGGAATGTCGTAGAGATCGCGGCGGTCCTGCGCCACGAAGTAGATCGGCACGATCGTGGCGATCAGGAGCAGTTTGTCCGCCAGCGGATCGAGCAGCTTACCCAGATCGGACACCATGTTGCGCGACCGGGCCAGCCGGCCGTCGATCACATCGCTGATGGCCGCCACGAGAAAAACGACGAAGGTGAGTAGCTTGGTCCAGTAGCCGCCGATGAACGGCAGGTACGCAATCACCGGCGTAATCGCGATCCTGCCAACGGTCAGAAGGTTGGGCAGTGTCCAGATCTGCTTGGCGGTACTCACCCCAGCGTCTTCAGCACGAGTTTACTGATCGAGCGGAGCGTATCGAAGACTCCGTCGCCGCGCACCGCCACCGCTTCGAAATACGGCGCCCGTTCGATCCAGGTCCCGTCCAGCTGCTCGACCAGAAATTCGCCGCCGCGATCGGGATTCGGCACGGTGCGCTGCTTGGCAGGGTCTTCCACCGGCCAGCCGGGATTGAGGTTTTCCTGCAGCTCATCGAGCGGCGCCGCGTTCGGAAGATCGCGCTTGTTGTACTGGATTACGAAGGGAATCTTGGTCAGGTCGTAGCCGTGCTGGAGCAGATTGTCGTAGAGATTCTGCATCGACTCGACGTTGGCCTCCATCCGTTCGATCTGGCTGTCGGCCACGAACACCACGCCATCGACGCCCTTGAGGATCAGCTTGCGCGAGGCGTTGTAGTAGACCTGGCCCGGCACGGTATAGAGATGGAACCGGGTCTTGAAACCGCGGATGGTGCCGAGGTCAACCGGGAGAAAATCGAAGAAGAGGGTCCGCTCGGTCTCGGTCGCCAGGGAAATCATCTTCCCTTTCGAGGACGGCGATACCTTTTCGTAGATATACTCGAGGTTGGTCGTCTTACCGCCGAGTCCCGGGCCGTAATAGACCAGCTTGCAGTTGATTTCCCGCGACGCATAGTTGATGAGCGACATCCGCCCTGCCTCACGACCCGAAAAGTTTGTCGATCTCGTCTTCCGCTTCGCCGAGGAACGCCGCTTCCACGCGAGGCGACTCGGCGTTCTGCCGTTCAAACATCTCGGTAAACAGCGCCGTGAGCCTGGTCACTACGCTGCGCACCCGCAGCTTGACCAGACCCAGCGTCGTCCGGTTGTCGAACCGGATCACCAGAATCACCCGGCGGGCGATGTCCGCGAGATAGAGGGATTCTTTTTCACCCTGATGGAACAGCGCCCCGAACTCGGGCTCGCCGAGCATCCGCGCCAGCTGATCGTTGGCACTGAAGTCTGCCGCGGTGAGCGACGCAAACGCCACCGGATCGAAGGTCGGCTGCTCACCTGCCGTGGCCAGCATCTGCCCGGTGCGATCGACCAGGAGCGCCGTCCGCGCGTTGGCCTCCGCCAGGAGCCCGTCGAGAATCGCACGGATCCTGGCCGCGTCGTCTTCGCGCAGGGACCAACTGGCGCTCGTCACCAAGCCATTCTCCCCGTCAGACCAGTTCGCGTTCGAGACGGCGCCGCACCCGGGCAGCCCGCTTCCTGAGCGCCGGCACCGGCTCCCACGCCATGTAGTCGGACAGCACGCGAAGCGTCTCCACGCGGGGCTGACCCGCCAGGTAGCTCAACGCGGCCATGCGCCGCATCCGATTCCGACTGAACAGCGCCGCCTTGTGATGTTCCAGATGACGCCCCGCGAGATACCATCCCCCCGCGAATCCCGCCACCAGCGCAGCGCTCAAGGTCAATGCTCGTGCTGGCCTCACGACACCTCCTGCCGGGCCTCCAACGCATGACTCAGCGTGATGCCGTCGATGTACTCGAGATCCCCGCCAACCGGCAAACCCCGGGCCAGCCGACTGACCCGAACGCCCGTACCGGACAGCACTTGCTGGATGAATGTAGCGGTAGCCTCCCCTTCGAGCGACGGGTTGGTCGCCAGGATCACCTCGCGAACCGCGCCCTCGGCCACCAGCCGCTTGAGCAACGGAATGCGGAGCTGGTCGGGACCAACCCCTTCGAGCGGCGACAGACGGCCGCCCAGCACCAAATAACGCCCGCGATAGCCGGTTGCCCGCTCGACCTGCGTAACCGCCGCCGGTTCTTCGACGACGCAGAGCACCGCCGCATCCCGGCGAGGATCAGCGCAGATCGCGCACTGGTGCCCTTCGCAATAATTCCCGCAATCCTGGCAACTGCTGACCCGGTCGACCACCGCGTGCAGCGCCCCGGCGAGCCGAGTCAGACGATCTTTGGGCTGCTGCAGGAGATGAAAAGCGAGTCGCTGCGCCGTCTTGCGACCGATGCCGGGCAGCTTGGCCAGTTCGACGACCAGGTCTTCGATTGCGGCCACTGATTACAGCCCGGGAATCGACGGGAGTCCCTGCGCCTTCCGCATTTCGGCCTGCGCCGTTTCCGCCGCCCGGCGCTGCGCCTCTGCCACCGCCGACAGCACCAGATCGGACAACAACTCGGCGTCGCGCCCCTCGAAGGCCGCCGGCTCGATCGACAACTGCCGGATCATGCCGCGCCCGTCGGCTGTGACACGGACCATACCGCCGCCGGCCGAGGCCTCGACGATTCGGTCAGCCAGGTCCGCCTGGAGCTGCTGGAGGCGGCCCTGCATCTGCTGACTCAATTGCAATAACTGCTGAAAATCGGCCATGATACCTAGTCCACAATCTCCAAATCTAACGCGTCAGCCGCCGCATCCAACGCTGCGTCTTTGGTCCGGAGCTCGCGCAGTCTGGCGCTACGTAAGTCTTTCTCAGACAGTCGTTTACGAGGTTGGTTCGCAGTCGGTTCCGGTACTGGGGCCGCCGTAGCTGCTCCGGCTGCCACGATTGCGGTGATTTGGACCGGTCGCCCCACCACTTCGGTCAGCGCCGATTCGAGTTGAGTCCGCTGCCGCTCGGCTCCCTCGAGGAGATGGGCCTGATCCTCCGCCAGGACCAGCGTGAGGGCGTCGCCGGCAATGTCCCCCGGGGTCAGGTGTTCCGCCACCATCGCGGCGAGCGAACCACGCTGCCGGGCCGCCACGACCACTTCAGGCCAGATGCCGGCCAACGACGCCGCGGTCAACGGCCCCGAGAGGGCGGGCCCGGAAGCCGGTCGCGGCGCCGGCGGAGGCGCAGCGGGAGGGGAACTCGCCGGCGCTTCACGGGTAGCGGCGGGCCGAGCGGGGGCGCTGCTCCGGGCCACCGGGGCTGAGGGCGCGGCGCTACGGGCGGGAGGCCCGGCCTCGGACGGCCCGGAGGCGCCCTGCCCTTGCAGCACCGCTTCCAGGTCGACGGTCCGGTCCATCAAGGCCCAGCGCAGCAACAGCGTTTCGACGACCAGCCGCGGGTTGGCGCTCCGCCGGATCGAAATCTCGGCCTGGGTGAGCAGGCCCAGCATCCGCAGCACATCGCCGGCGGCGAGCCGGTCTTTGGCGGCGGCAATGACCTCTCGCTGCGCAGCGGTCAGCCCCTCCGGCTCGGCGCCGGTGGCCATCATCAATACCGCGCGCAGCAGTTCCGCCATCCCATTGACGAACTCGACCAGATCGGCGCCCGCCGCCAGTAGCGCATCGACGACCGGGAAAATGGCGGCGGCATCCTTGCGCGCCACCGCGTCGAGTACATCGGCGTACAGCTCATCGCTGATCAGCCCGAGCGCCTGGCGCACCCGCGCCGCGGTCAGCGGACCTTCCGCGAGCGAAAGCGCCTGATCCAGCACCGAGAGCGCGTCCCGCATCCCGCCATCGGCATAGCGCGCAATCACGGTGACCGCATCGTCGTCCGCGGCCACGCCTTCCGCAGCAAGCACCTGGCCGACCCGATCACGAATGGCGGAGACGCCGATCCGTTTGAAGTCGAAGCGCTGCAACCGGGAGAGCACCGGCGCCGCGGTGTTGGCAATCTTCTGCGGCTCGGTGGTGGCAAAGACGAAGACGACCCGCGGCGGCGGTTCCTCCAGGATCTTGAGGAGCGCGTTCCACGCTTCACGCGTCAGCATGTGCGCTTCGTCGACGATATAGACCTTGTAGCGGTTCTCCTGCGACGCGGCATACATGGCGCGCTCGCGGAGGTCGCGGGCGTCATCCACGCTGCGATTGCTGGCCGCGTCGATCTCGACCACGTCGAGGTTGGCGGACCCACCCCAGATCCGTTCGCAGGTCGGGCATTCGCCGCAGGGCTCACCGGTGAGGGCACCGGGGTCCTGGCGCTCACAATTGAGCGCCATGGCGAGAATACGGGCGGCTGTCGTCTTTCCGACCCCGCGAGGGCCGGTCAGGAGGTAGCCGTGGCCGACCCGATTGCGGGCGACCGCGCCACTCAAGGCGGCGGCGACATGGTCCTGGACGAGCAGATCGGCGAACCGGCGCGGGCGATACTTGCGGGCAAGTGCGATCACGGGGACAATCTAGACGATTCGGGCGGCCCCCGCATCCCGTCCGGAGGCCGGAAATGCCCTTCCCCTGGCCCGGCCGTCCCCCTACTTTACCGGCGCCCCAGGTCCGAAGGGTGCAGGTGCGCGAACCGCGTCAGGACCTTGCCGGTAGCAGCGCTAAGCGATTTCCGGCATCGCTTCGGGGTGCCTGGGGCACTCCTCCTTCTTCCAGCCGTTTCCAGTAGAGCAGCGCCGGTTCGCACCGGCATTCGACCCGCCGGACAAACTTCGGCCGAGCGCACGCGTGGTTCGACATACGTAGCTACCGACGACATCGGGAGCATCGTTTCCGCTAGAGATGTCGGAGTTTCCCTATTTCGGCCACCACACCGCTCAGCAACCGCACGCATCAGGTGCGTTGCCCCGCTGGATATCGGAGCTTCCCGTCTCAGCCACCACGCTGCCCAGTGATCGCATGCGTCAGGCGCGCCATTTCCGTGGAGGAAACGAAGCTTCCACACTTTTCGGCCACCGCGTGACACAACGATCGCTCGTCAGGTGCGCTGCTTCTGCTGGAGAAATCGGAGCTCCCGCCTTTTCGGCCACCGCCTTATCCGACAATCACCCGTCAGGCGCGCTGCTTCCGCTGGAGGTATCGGAGCTCCCACGTTTCGGCTACCACGCCACCCAGGAGGAACACCAGCGCCGAGTAGTACATCCAGAGTACGAACAGAATCGCCGCACCGACGTTGACGTCGACCGACATCTGCGCATACATGGTATTGCGGAGGTAGAGACCGAATCCGCGCTTGGCCGCTTCGAACAACACCGCCGAGAAGAGGGAGGCGATGAGGGTTGCCCGGAGGGGCGGCCGGCGCATCGAGGCAAAGTGGTAAACCAGAAAGAACAGGGTGACCAGGAACAGAAAGGCGAGCAACTCGCTGGAGAGGCGCCCAAAGGTCGTAAAGAAAAACTCGAACCCCGGCGCCCACTCCTGCCCGCGCGCCTGCAGCAGCGTAAACGCCGCCGCCAGGAAGGTATTCACCAGCACCAGCAGGACGGTGATGACCACCATCCGCAGGTCCCGCAGTTTTCCGAAAATGAACTGCAGCAGGAAGTGGCGATGGACCGGGCGGACCGACAGGTCGTAGATCTCGTTGAGCGCGGTGCGCACCGATGCAAACAGGCGGGTGCTGAACCACAGGAAGGCCGGCACCGCGACGATCGACAACTGGCGCGCCGAAACGACCAGCTTGGCGAGGAACGCTTCGACCGCCTCGAAGGGATCGTAGCCGGGCTCGGTTTCATGGGGTGGCAGAAACCGTTCGATGAAGTGGCTGATTTGTTCGGGATCGCCCCCGGTCTTGCCGACCGCCCAGGACAAACCGGCAAGCACGAGCACGAAGAGGGGAATGGCGGCGAGGATGGCGTCGAAGGTCAGCGCACTCGCCAGAAAGGGAATCCGGTTTTCATCGGCGGCCTGGAGCACTCGGCGGACGAAACCGCCGAGCGACCGGTGCCACCCGGGAACACGCCCGTTGCTCAGGCGACGGGCTCCTCTTCCTCCGGATCATCCGGTACGGCGCGCCGCCGCCGGGCCCGGGCTGCTTCGAGGCGGCGCTCGAGTTCGTCACGTGCCGACGACGCCTCGGTCACCTCTTCCTCTTCTTCTTCCTCCACGCTGTCTTCGACCTCGTCCTCGACGTCGAGTTCGTCCAGGTCGGGATCGTCCTCGTAGTACTCTTCCTCTTCGTCGTCGTAGGCGCCCGCACCGTCGACCATCGAACGCAGATCGCTCTCTTCGTCGCGCACGCCGCTGCGCAGCTCGTCGAGCGTTTCGTCGGCTAGGTTCCGCAACCCGCGCAAACCGCGCCGCAACTCCCGGCGCGTCTCGCGGCCCGTCCGCGGCGCAAAGAGCAACGCCAGGCCGGCGCCGAGCGCCGCCCCGAACAGCGCCCATCCGAGCGCACCGCCCCGCTCCTGCTCGACGATCAGCACCTCACGTTCATCCCGTCCCATCCCGGACCTCCTTCCGAAGCCTATTCGCCCGCGTCGGCGTCGTCGACCGCCCGCACCGTCGGACGGGTCAGATCTGTGTGCCGGAGCGGTGCCGCCTGCACATGCCGCCGAACCAGCTCGGCCGTTCCGTTGACCTTGAGCTGCTCGAAAAGGAAGGTAAACGTCTTCTCCAGATCCGCCGCAATTGCCGACCGGGTGGCCTCCGGAAGCGACCAGAAATCCTTCTTGAACGGCCCGATGGCGCGCTTCCGGGCCCTATAATAGAACTGTTCCGGCGTGTCGCCGTCTTTCCGCTCGCCGGTGGCGTTCTGGTCGAGCCAGGCGTACGACCGATCCCGCAACTCCGCCGGCAAAGCGGGGTGGTCGAACACGATCGACTGGAAATTGGTGGCGAGATGGATCTCGGCCGTCTCGATCCGCGGAAAGTTGCCGAAGGCGTCGGCCGGCAATGTGCTGGCGCCGTGCTGCACCGCGCCCGCCATGCCGTAGGAATCCCGCGCCACGCGCGACAACGCCTCCAGCGCGACCAGATCGAGCTTCACGTCGGCGATCCGTCCGTCGGGCAGCACCACACCGCCATGCGACGTCCCGGTCTGGACCGAGATCTTGCTGATGCCGGCCAGCGACGGGCCCCGGGCCGCGAGCGCCCGGTTGAACCCGGCCATGAACGCATCGAGTTCTTCGACCGTGCTGTTCTTATGGCCGACTTCACCGATCTCCGCACCAACCGAGACGGTCACGCCGCGCGGTTCGAGGCCGCGGATGAAGGCCGTGATCTCGGCGGCCCGCTCATAGTTCTCCCGCTGCTGCGCATCGAGCGTCGGATGCGAGAGATCGACCAGCGTCGAGGTATCGACGTCGATGTTGAAGAAGCCGGCGCCCACCTCCTCGGCGATCAGCTTCTTGACTTCCGAGACTTCGGTGTCGGCATCGGCCTGATACTTCTTGGCGTTGACCTGGCAGTGGTCGCCCTGAATGAAGATGGGCAACCGATAGCCTTCGCGGAGCGCCGCCGCGATCATGACCGCGACATACTCCGCCGGCCGCTGATCGGTATAGGCAATTTCCGACCGGGCAATTTCCAGCAGAATGGCGCCCGCCTGGCCCCGCTGGGCAGCGCGGAACACCGCCCGCGCGGTGTCGTAGGCCAGCATCCGGACGTTGATGGCCGGCACGGTAAAGCCGCTGCATTCGCCTCGGCCCCGCGCCAGGTACAGGTCGTGGATCGACGCCGCACGGACCCCGACCGCCTGTCCCAATTCCCAAAGCAACCAGCGCGCAGCTTCCTGCTCCGCGGCGTTCCCGAACACGGCCTGCCAGACCACCCGATCCGTCGCGGACGACGCCAGTACGGCCTCATCGGTTACCCGTACTCCATCGTCCTGCACGGTTACGGCGCCCCCATACGGAGCGGCAGCTTGCTGTCGGTCGGCCAACGTCATCGCCTCACGCCTCCATCCTGTTGTCTCTGAAGGGGAATATCTGCGCGGCAATTTAGGCCGCGGCCGCAAGACCGTCAAAGGTCTATTCGGGCCGTCCGGACCCCCGAAAAGTCAAGTCCCCGGCTTCTTATCCACATAACGACGTTATGTGTATGTATTGTGGAGCGCCTGCATAAATTCTGCCGAGCTTGTTGAAACCCCAACCATTACGGAGGTCCTTGGCACTAGCGGGTTTAGGCCCCCGACCGGCGAGGGGCCGGGAAACGTCATTGTGGAAAGACTCCGGATTCCACACGGCTGGAAAGTCGCTTTTTCCCTGGGCCCTGGACCGGCCCGGCGGGTCGGCCGGATGTGGACAGCACCGTGACAGTTTGGTGCTATGTCATTCCGATACAATGGATTACCTTCAACACTGATGTCGATTCCGCTTCTCCACAAGGCGTCGATTACGGACACGGCCGAGACAATCCAAACCCGAAACCAGAGCCGTTTTCCGGACCATCCTTAGCGAGGCTATCCGTGGCAAGAGAAAGTCGTCGGACGAAAATCGTGGCTACCTTGGGACCCGCCTGGGATCAACCCGAGCGCATGCGCGCGATGCTCGATGCCGGCGTCGATGTAGTACGTGTCAACGCGTCGCATGGCACGCCGGAAACACGTCACCGCTGGATTTCCGAATTGAAGGGCATTCTCGGATCCCGGGAAAAGGCCGCCGCCATCCTGGTCGACCTTCAGGGCCCCAGGATCCGGGTCGGCGACCTGCCCGATCCGGTCATGCTGACGCAAGGTGAGCAGGTCGTGCTTGCTCCGGAGGATGAAGCGCTGTCCGGCGAGATCCCGACCTCCTATCGCGAACTGGCCGAAGACGTCCGGGCCGGCACCCGCATCCTGCTCGACGACGGTCTGATTTCCCTGGATGTGATCAGCGTGGCGGGGAACAAGGTCCACGCGTCGGTGCGCTATGGCGGCCTGCTCAAGTCCAACAAGGGCATCAACCTGCCCGGGGTCGAGGTCTCGACACCTGCGCTGACCGCCAAAGATCGCGAAGACGCGTTGATGGCCGTGGAACTCGGCGTCAACTATCTGGGCATGAGCTTCGTGCGCCGGCCGCAGGACGTCGAGGGTCTCCGGCGCCTGGTGCCCAAGCATGTCCGCCTGATTGCCAAGATCGAGAAGGACACCGCGCTGGGCCACCTGCCGGCCATCCTCGATGCTGCCGACGGGATCATGGTCGCGCGCGGCGACCTGGGCGTCGAACTGCCGTTCGAGCGGGTGCCTCTGGTGCAGAAGCGCCTGATCCGGGAAGCCAATCGCCACGGTAAGCCGGTCATCACCGCGACCCAGATGCTCGAGTCGATGATCAAGGCGCCCCGCCCCACCCGGGCCGAAGCGTCGGACGTAGCCAATGCCATCCTCGACGGCACCGATGCCGTGATGCTCTCGGCCGAAACCGCGGTCGGCGCCTATCCGCTCGAGGCCGTCCTCGCGATGGATCAGATTGCCCGCGAGGTCGAAGGACACCGCCACAGCCACACCGATCACTCGCTCGAGTGGCAGGCCTCCGCGTCACAGCTCAAGCAGCCGCACGTGACGGCCAGCACGGAGGATGCGATCTCGGTCGCGGTATGCGCAGCTGCCGACCTGCTCAATGTACCGCTGATCGTCTGCCTGACCAGCAGCGGTTTCACGGCGCGGACGGTGTCGTCATATCGTCCCTCGGTCCCGATTCTTGCCGTTACTCCGGAAGCCACCACCTTCCAGCAACTGGCGCTGGTCTGGGGCGTCATCCCGGTCCTGGTGGAGCGCCGTCCCGATTATGACTCGATGCTCGCGCTGACCCGCGAAGTCATCGTCAAAAAGGGACTGGCCTGGCCGGGTGACCGGTTCGTGGTGACCGCCGGAGTGCCGTTCGACCTGGCCGGCACCACGAACCTGCTTCGGATCGAGAGCGTGTGACCTGGTCGACGCCGGACGTCAGATGCGACTGACCCTGCTCGGCACCGGAACGTCGTTCGGCGTGCCCCAGATCGGCTGCGACTGCGGCGTCTGCCACTCGACCGACCCGCGCGATCGGCGGTATCGTGCAGCCGCCGCGATCGAGACCGATAGCGGCACCATCCTGATCGACACGCCGCCGGAACTGCGGCTTCAGCTCCTGGCCGCGGGTGTCTCCACCGCCGATGCCGTGCTGTTCACGCACCAGCACGCCGATCACGTGGCCGGGATCGATGATCTGCGCGCCTTCTCGGTGCGCAAGCGGGAGCCGCTGCCGCTCTACGCCAACGCCATGACGCGCGACTTCCTGCTCCAATCGTATCAGTACATCTTCGATCCCGGTGTCGTGGCCGTGCCCGGCACGTCGAAACCGCGGCTCGAACTGCACCTGATCGAGCCGTGGCGTCCGTTTACCGTGGCCGGTGTCGAGGTTTTACCGCTCCCCTTCCTGCACGGGCCGGTCGATGTGCTCGGCTTTCGGATCGGACGGCTGGCCTATATCACCGACGTCAAGGCGATCCCGCCGGATGCGCGGGAAGCGCTGGCGGGGCTCGACGTCCTGATCGTCAACGCGCTCTGGTGGCGGCAGCACCCGACCCATCAGAGTATTCCCGAAGCCATCGAGGCCGCCCAGGCCATCGGGGCGCGGCGCACCTACCTGACGCACCTGTCCCACGAAACCGGGCATGCGAAGCTGGCGGAGTCGCTCCCGGACGGCATCCAACCGGGGTACGACGGACTCACGCTGGAGATCGCCGCATGAAGCTGCACTACGGACGGATGTTGACCGACAAGCTCGACGGGCAGCACGGCCTGGGCCGAGCTCGGCTCCAGGAGCTGAGCCAGCGTTTTTCGGCGGTCCAGGCGGACGTCGAAAGCCGGCGAGGCCAGGGCGAATACGGCTTCATGTCGCTCGGTACGCAAACCGACGTGATCCGCGGGATCCGCCGCTTTGCCGACGGGGTGGGCCAGGCGTACGATCACGTCCTGGTGCTCGGCATCGGCGGCTCAGCGCTTGGCACCAAGGCGCTGCTCAATGCACTCAAGCCACCGGCCTGGAACGAACTGAGCGACGAAGAGCGGGAGTATTACCCGCGTTTGACCATCCTCGAGAACGTCGACCCGACCTCGATGGCGGCGGCGCTCCGGCGGATCGATCCGCGCCGAGTGCTGGTCAATGTGATCTCCAAGTCGGGGGGCACGGCGGAGACGCTGGCCCAGTATCTCGTGGTGCGTGCCTGGCTCGATCAGGCGCTTGGTCCGGATGCAGCGGCGCGACACCTGGCCTTTACGACCGATCCGGTCAAAGGTCCGCTCCGCGAACTCGCCACTCGCGAAGGCATTGCCGCCCTCGAGGTCCCCCCTGACGTCGGCGGCCGTTTCAGCGTGCTAACCCCCGTCGGGCTTCTGCCGGCGGCGCTGATCGGAATCGACATCGAAGCGTTGTTGCGCGGAGCCGAACGCGCGGTGAACGAGGCGCAGCGCCCCGAACTCCTCAAGAACCCGGCCGGTCTCTACTCCGCCCTGCTCTGGGCTGCGGACGCCTGGCTGGGGGCACGGATCCACGTGCTGATGCCCTATAGCGACCGACTCCGCGAGTTTGCGGCCTGGTTCGTACAGCTCTGGGCAGAGAGCCTCGGCAAGCAGGTCGATCGCCGCGGGCAGCCGATCTTCACGGGTCCGACCCCGGTCGGTGCCGTCGGCGCGACGGACCAGCACAGCCAGGTGCAGCTCTTCATGGAGGGACCGTTCGACAAGGTGGTGACCTTCGTCCGAGTCGAGGATCCGGGCGAGGATGTCGAAATTCCGCATCGCCCGAACCTGCCAGAGGAGCTGGCCTACCTCCAGGGCCATACGCTCGGTTCGCTGCTGCGCGCCGAGCAGGATGCGACGTCGGCGGCGCTGGCGCGGATGGGGCGGATGAATGCCAGCCTGGTGTTGCCGCGGCTGGATGCGGACATGCTGGGCGAGCTGATCATGTTCATGCAGCTCGCCACCGGTTTCGCGGGGGTGTGGTACGGGGTCAATCCGTTCGATCAGCCAGGGGTGGAGCTGGGTAAGCGGCTGACGTTCGCCGCCATGGGGCGGCCGGGGTTTCAGAAAGAGGGATCGGTCACGCTCGAGGCAGGACTGCCTGCAGACATCGTCGGGTGATGCAACCGCGGTGCTGACGACGCGCGGCACGAGTCTGCATCGCGAGGGATCGTCGATCTCATCGCCGCCGTGGGAGAATAGGTAGCAGGGCGTGTGACGACCTGGCGTTATCGTGATAGATCGTCTGATTTGCAACTCGAAACGCCGTGTCCGTAGCAACCGGATTGCCCGTATTCGTATTCGCATCGATGTACGGGAACGCGCTGCTCGACACCTCGATCTGAATCCGGTGCCCGGGCAGAAACGTATGCCCGATATCGAACAGCTCGATCGTATAGAGCTCCGTCTTCCCCGGTTCCAGCAGTTCCTCCCGATCATAGCCGTTCCGATAGCGGGCTCGCCGCACCCCGACATCGGTTGGGCCGAGTTTGATCGAACGACCATCCGGATACACGTCCAGCAGCTTGGCCGTGAAGTCGGTATCCCGTGCATCGCTTGCCGCGTATAGCTTGACGAAGACGCGGCCGACCACGTCGACCGAATCCTTCAGGACCTCGCTGGTATAGATAAGAACGTCCTGTCGCTGCTGCCCGGGGCGATGGTCTGTCGCTATCCCGCGGGAACGAACGGGATCTCGAGGATCATACCGGTAGCGATCAGGCGGTTGCGTATCCGGCGCACTCCACGACAGCCGGCCATCGCCAGCGGCGGAGTTGGCTTTTCCGGCGCTGTGGAGATAAAGGGGTGTCGACTCAGCCATCGGTAAAGGATACCGGTCCGCCTCGATCCATCGGTTGGACCCTGTCAGGAAGAGCCGGACCCGCGGTGCCACGAACCGCTCGGTCCCTTTGAGGCAACCGTCGAAGAAGTCGAGTCGAATCTGCTGGATCGGAAGAGTCGATACTTCCGGAAAGGTGAACGCACCCACCCGCTCCGCCCCGCCCAGGTAAGTCTGCCCGTGCGTCCATGGACCGATGATCAAATGACGATTGTCTTTGACTGGCCCGTGCGCCTCCATCCCATCCCAGTAGTAGAGCGCACCCAGCTGATCGCCGTCATACCAGCCGGTGACATGGAGGACGGGGATCGAGATCCGCGCAAAGTCCTCCGCGGTAAAGTGCAGCGGGCGCCAATAGTTATCCAGCGTCGAGTGGGTCAGAAATTCCCGATAGAGCGGCATCGACCGCCCGAAGGCCTCGTCCATCGTGAGGAGCGGCCGATGGGTTGCCAGGCGATCGGGACTGCCCAGCTGCCAGGTTTCATTCTGATCACTGCGGTCCGAAACGCCGTTGAGCCAGGAGAGCGCCCACTCGAGCCGGAACGCGCCTCCCTGATAGGGCAGTTCGTCGAACAGGCGGCCGGAAGGCGCAGTGGGAATCATGCAGGCGAGCGCGGGCGGCCGCTCGCGCGCAGCAAGCCACTGCACCGTTGCGAGATATGACCCGCCGTCCATGCCGACCTTGCCATTTGACCACGGCTGTCGCGCGATCCACTCGATCGTATCGTAGCCGTCTTGGGCCTCGGGAAAGTAGAAGCGGAAGCGTCCATCCGAGTCGCCACGACCGCGCACGTCCTGGAGGACCACCGCGTAGCCCCGCTCGAGATAGGCCTTGAGGCCGTAGCGCCGGAATTGAGCGGTGCGCACGTACGGCGTCCGGATCAGAACGGTCGGGTGACGCCCCACCGTATCGGGTACCCAGACATCGGCAACGAGGGTTACCTCATCCCGCATCGGGATGGAAACTCCGAACCGGGGACGTATCTGTAGCTGGGCCTCGAGGGTTGTAGTGCCAGCCAGCAGGAGGAGCCCACCATCACGTTAACCAAGGGCATTTGCAGCGTTCCCCATCGGTATGACACGAGCCCAGACAGCTGGGGATGATCCAGGTCAGCATGACCGAATTTCAGACCAGTTTTGTGATTCGGCCCCGCGATTGCACCCAAGGGGTCAGGGATTACAACCAGCGCCCACGGACCTGCCTCGGCGCCGAAACGCCAAGTTGTTGGGAGACAACGACATGGATGTCATGAGAAAGCTGCACTCGCTGCTGACCCCGGTCAATGAGCCGGCAAATCGTTCCTATTCCGGTACGGCTCGACCGGCAAGTCAGAACCACGGCACCTTCGCCGAGACGCTGCGGGAGGCAGCCGGATGGGCCGAGAACTCATCCGAGGTTCACTTGCCGACGATCGTCACGAAACAGACGCCTGAGGTCCCTGACGCCACGGAGAAGGCCGAAGCCCCGTCAACCGACCTCCCGGTGGCCGAGGTTCACATCGAGACCCGGGACACGCTGGAAGGAATCATCGTCGCCGAGCAGGAGAAGCTCGAGACGGAGGCGCCGATCGACCTGGGCGGGGACGATCTCGACATCCCGGTTTCCTTCGTGCCGGATGATGTCGTAGTCGCGCTCGACGAACCGGAAGTCGGCAAGCCTGGGGCTGGCACCGTCACCGCCGAGAATACCCCGGCCGATCCGATCGCGCCGCCGGCCGCCGAGCCTCCGGTCGCACGCCAGGCCTTGCCGCCGATCGGCGTGAATTGGGCGCCGCTGGTCATCCATGGTACTGGCGTTCCCGCAGGTCACGGCATCAATGGCTCTTACGACGCCCGGGTCAAGCAGCTCGAGTTGAAGCACGACCAGTACAACAACCCTGGGAAGTACAACGCCACGCTCAACACCGAGGCCAGGATGTTCCTGGACGCGGTCGACCGCGGCTATGTCCCCAATACCCCGGAAGGTCTGGGCACCCTGCTCGGCTACCTGAGCAAGGGGTCGATGGGACCGGAGGCCAGGCCGCCCGCGATCGGGGCCTACTTCAATCAGTTCTTTGCCAATCTGAACAGCATGAACGTCTGAGTCCGGTTTCCTCCGAGATCGGCTCGTCCCCAAAAGGCCCGGCGCGGTGTTCCGTGTCGGGCTTTTTGTCGCTCGGCTAAACACCCTCTAACACACAAGCCCCGCCAATTCGACGGGGCATGTGTTGATGTAGCACGGAGCATTCCCAGAAACTTCAAATACCTAGCTATGGAACGGCGGTTACGTTTTGCCCAAGCGGAGAGGCACAGCACGCATACTATCTTCCCAGGTAACATACGTATGATTCGAGGCCGGCGGGCGGGGGTCGCCTGCAGATTGATTGTGCCAATGCCCCCTAAGGGAACATCTGGATGGTACTGGAGATTCCTGCAATGAGCGACAGAGCCGTTCTCACACTCCGTAGCTTATGTCTGCTGTTGCCCATAGGGGCATCTGCATGCTGTACCGAAGTCCCTGTTCAACGCATTCCATTATCCGATGAAACGGTCGTCGCTGTCATATATGAAACGAACTGTGGTGCGCTCGCTGATCCTGGCGTCGTCGTAAAAGTCGAAAGGTCAGGCCATGACCCTGTCAAAATCGTCAGTATACTCGACACGAGTCCCGATGGTGAATATTCAGAGGAAGCTATTCAGGGTGTCACGGTGTCATGGAACGGCAGCCGCTTGATTGTCAGCTACGACCCCGATGATCTGACGAGTGAGTGGCGTGAGCATGCGAACGGTATTGTCGTCGAGCGACATCCTACTGTGCGGCCACATCGATATTGAGCTCGACGTTTGCCTAGCATTAGATCAGCGACGAGGTAGCGAGTAAAACATCGAATTATTACGGTTCGACCAAGCCACTCTCGGAAAGCATCTGCTCATCGTAAGCTGGCTCTCCTCGGGTCAGTGATGTGATCCCCTTTTCTCTCCTCATCCGACACCGTCCCTCTATAGCACCCAGTATCGACGACCTCGGACGCTCGTTCCAGTGGCGTTTGCCGAAAAACAAAAGGCCCCGTCTTGCGACGGGGCCTCCTGTTTCACGATGCCGCTGTGATTAGTTGAAGTTCGGCGAGAACAGACCAGCGCCGCCCTTCGTACCCATCACGCGGTAGTCGCCACCACCCGCCGCGGCGCAAGCGCCGGTGGTCGGAATCGGAGTGGTGTAGGTGTAGAACCGGTGCGCGCCGTTGTCGGTACGCGCCGGAGTCGGGAACTGACCGCAGAGGACCCACTCGGTGCCGTACAGGCGCCAGAGCGAAGCATGGTCGAAGAACGGCACCACGATCGACGTCGAAGCGACATGCACCGCCGTGATGTTCGTGGTCCCGACCTCGCCGCTCCAGGCAAGGAGGTCAGCGTGCGCCCACACACCGGTGGTGGTGATACCGGTCTGCGGGTTGAACTGCGTGTTCAGCATCGGAGCCGAGATCGGCGCAGCGGCCGACTGGCCCGCAACGTCGTTCACGTTCGCCGAGACCGAGACCGGAAGCTTGTCAGCCGCCGTCAGGGCACCAGCGTTGTTGTACTGGGTCGTATCGGCCAGCGCGCTGACGCTGTTCGCCACGTCACCCAGGATCGAGGTGGTGATGTAGGGCACCGGGGCCGGAGACAACGTCGTCCCGCCGATCGTCGCCGGATCCGCGCAAGCGGCGTACGGCACACCAGCCGCGGAGCAGGCCTCGTCAACCCGGAACAGGAAGTACGGGACCGCACCATTGACGCCGTTCACGATGTTCGTGATCTGATCGTCCCACCGGATGCCCAGCGGGGTCAGCGTGCCGTAGGGATACCGCAGGGCCGTACCAGCACCCGTCGGGATGTTCTGCGTCACAGCCAACGTACCGTCGATCACTTCGAGATCGTCGTTCGCCGAGAAGGAGAACGGCGCGGCCGCGCCCGGCGTGTAGAAGCCGGTGATGAAGCCGAGACCGGTGATGTTCGGCGGAGCAACATCGTCAGACGCGAAGTTCGCGCTGAGCGTGGTGCTCTCGTTACCGGCGCGGTCGGTGACCTTGCCGCTGAAGAAGTAGTAGCCCACGCCACCCAGCCCGGAGGCCGGAGCAGCGCCACCCTGGATCGGGAGTTCGAGGCCACGGACGTAGGTGTCGCTGAGGAGCGTCGGCAAGCCGAACGCACCCGACGCGAACGTCGCGCCCACCGTCTGCGGCGTGCCCGCCCGGAAACGGTTCAGGACGTAGCTCGCCGGGAAGCCGTCGATATGCGCGCCCTGATGGAAGCCAGCCCGGCCATCCTGCGCCTCGACACCGAAGAACTCAGCCGGGGTCGGAGTGGCGATGGAGTAGATGGTGGCGTTGAGCGTGGAGTCAAGCACCTGGGCCCGCGTACCAACCGGAGCCGGAGTCGCCGCCGTCGCGCCCATGACGCGGATAACCGGGGCTTCAAAGTCGACGCCGAAGAAGTTCGACGCACCCGAGCTGCTCGCATTGCCAAGGATGTCCTCAGCATACGTGCAGATCCGGCGACCACCGCCGTCCACAGGCGCGGTCGGGATCGAGCCATCGCTGACCGCCGTCTCCGGGAAGGCAGTACCCGTCTGCGGATCGAGGTTCGCGGAGCCGCAGGCACCGTTGTACTCACGGGCACGCGGCCAGTTGGTGTAATTGATACCAACACCGACCGAGTCGGTACCGATCAAGGTGCCGTCATCCGCGATCAGATCCTGCGAGAACGCGTACGCGGCGTTGATCCACGGCTGGTCGAAGCTGTCGTTGAAGGCCACGTTGTCGATGGCGACAGTCGGACCCTTGTTGTCGACGTAGACCGGACCCGGGTTCGGGCCGACCGTCGGCGGAACCACGTTCCAGCGCTGCTCACCCGCGAGGGTGAACGCCGAAGCGGTGGTCGAAATGCCAGCCGCCGGCGCGAGCGAGGTACCATCCGGGCCAACCGCACCCGCCGGATACGACACACCCGCGACGCCGCTGATGGTGTTGCCACCCTCGACACCCGCGCAGGCAAACGTACCGGTCAGCGCAACACCACCCGCCGCCGTCGCCGCCGGATCAACCAGGTTCGACGAAGCGCCGCAGAGGTTACCGCTCAGAGTGACCGAGGACGGAGCCACGGTGCCGAACGCGACGTAGTCGAAGCCGTCGACATCCTGCGAGCCGTTGTGATACGTGTTACCGTCGATGAGCGACACCGCGGTGAGCGCACCAGCCGACGCAGCCAGGCTCGCCGGACGCTCGGTCTCAGAGTACGAACGACGGACCAGCTGGTCCGGGTTGTTCATCACGACCGGCACCGCGTTGGACGCGATCGGCGTGGTCGAACCCTGGACATACAGGTTGGCCGTGATCTCGGAGTTGCCGTTGAAGATCACCGGAACCAGCGCGCCGGTCGAACCCCCGGCCTTACGCACCTGCTGCGTGTTGGTGCTGAGCACCACCACCGTCGGCGCGCCCTCAGCCGCGACCGGAGCCGGGGAGGCGGACGTAAAGTTCTGCGTGGCCACGACGCGACCGCCGATGAGGGCGTCCACGCGGGTGATCGAACGCGAACCGGGCTCGACGTTGAGCGCGATTTCGATCTGGCCGTTGACGTTGTTCAGGTTAACCGGGGTGGTCAGACCACCGGTGGTCACCGACTGCACCTGGACGGTGGCCGGGTCCGGAACGACGACGACGAGCGCCAACGTGCCGCACTTCGACGTATCGACCGTCGAGCAGGCCCGGATGACGACGTTGCCCGGCTTGGCCGTGTTGTTCGCCGTGATCGTGCCGTCGGTCGGATTGACCGTCGCGACAGTCGGATCGAGCGAGGTCCACGTAACGGTCTGCGGCGGGTTGTTGGTGCCGACGACCGCCGCAACAGCCTGGAGGCTCTGCGGCGGCGAGATGGACGTGCCCGCGTTGAGCACAGCCGTCGGCGGCGTGATCGTCACCGAGGTGACCGTAGTTCCGACGACATTGAGAGTCGCCGCACCCTGGACGGAACCACCATTCGCACCACCACTCGCCGTCGCGCGAACGACGACCGGGCCGGTAGTTGCATCGGTCAGAATGGTCAAGAGACCGGCGGCACTGATCGTGGCGCGGCCGGCTTCACTCACCTGCCAGGTGACGGTGGGCGTAACGCCCGGATCGGCCACGACCGACGCCGTCATCTGGACGGTCTGGCCCGGGTTGACCGAGATGCCATTCGGGTCAACCGTGACCGACCGAACCACTGCCGGCGGCGGCGGCGGCGGCGGCGGCGGATCGACGACAGTGACGTCGTCACCGCAAGCAGCCAATCCCGCGGCCAATGCGCCGGAGAACAGCATGGAACGGTAGAACTTGTTCATTAACTCCCCCTATGAACGTTTGGACCTGCGCTATTCAACCAACTTGAATCCTTCAACATCACTTCTTTGTCCGGCGACTTCTCTGTCCTACATGTTCCCTGCTGTGACCTCGGCTTACGCCAGCCTCGATCGTACCCCGCACCCGGACTTGTCCAACTCCGGAGTGCGAGTCTCGGAACGCGGCTGGGCCGCGAGCCGAACATCCCGCCTGCTTTTCCTACAGCCGAACACAGCTTTCAGTCTGATTATCCTGTATCAGACTTATCATAGCGATACCGCGGATCGCGCGCTGTGAGCCAGCGCACAAAACGCTGACCAAAGTCGCCCGATCACCCGCTATCGCCGTCCTTCCCCCGCCCTCCAGCCCCAAACGCACGGACACACGGCGGTACCAACCCACCACGGCCCACGCAAACTTTCAGACTGACGAACAGGGACTACCGGACTGAAAACAACACGCCAAGATAACGCTCAGCCCGAAGAGGGTCAATATCCTAACCCCAACCAGCATCACAGTTTGGCGATCGAGAACCCGTCCGTATCCACCCCGGAACGCAATTTCTTACACCCGGTCCCGGCAAGCGCCCACTTCCTGGTCACTCAGACCCCGAACGGCAGCAACGCCCGTGCCGGAACTCGAACGGGCGTCGCAAGTTGCTGATTATTGCACGGTTATAGGAACCAACGACCGGGGAGACAAGCCACCGACCGGCTCGGGCGGCTCCCGAACTGCACGACTCCGCCGCCCCTTCAGCCCGAATAAAGACCGACAGCCGCACCCTAGGGCGCGGTACGCCCCTTCCGGACACCGGCCTCGACTGCGGCACGCCAATCCGCTTTCGCAGGATCACCCCGAACGATGGCCGCGATCCGCCCGTCGTCCGCAATCACGAAGGTGGCCCACCCCCGGTCCCGATTCCCCATCCCAAAGGCGCGGTGGATCTGCCCGTCACCATCGACCAAGAGTTTGGTCGGCAGAGGCCCCCCCGCCTCCGGCTCCACCGCCCGGAGCCCCGCAGCCAGCTCGACCACCTGAGCCTGGGTACCCCGCGCCGCGCCCACCAGGATGACCCGCCCAGAGACGAGCCCCGCCAACTGCTCCTCGACCCCGCGCCACGCCGGACCGGCCGCCGAGTCCACCGCCCCGCCCAGCACGAGAATGACGACCCGCCCGAGTTCGGCCGACAGCCGAAAGGGTTGGTCCACCGGCCCCGCACCCGCCTGGGTGTGGTACGGCGCAACCGCGGCCGGGGCCGGACGCCCCTCCCGCGGACTGCCGAGCATACCCAGCCGAGGACGCTGCTCCTGCCCTTCGAGCCCGCCCACGACCGCCAGCACCAACCCGCCCGCAATAAGCCAGCTGCGCATCATTGCACCGCCTTTCGCACCGCGGCCACCAGATCCTGATCGCCGCCGGTTCCCGTGTACACGACCGTGCCGCTCGCATCGACCATGACGACATACGAAGTGCCCGGCACGTCATACGCCCGGGTACTCGCGCCCGACTCATCGTACAGCACGAGGAAACCCGGATCGACCGTCCGGAGATAACGCCGCACCCGCTCCCGCGATTCGTTGACGGTCACATTGATGCCGATCAACGTCACTTTGTCGCCAAAGGCTTTGCGCACACGGGCCAGTTCCGGGAGGAGCGCCTTACACGACGAACACCAGGTGGCCCAGAACTCGATCAGCACCGGCCCCCGCCCCAGATAGGCACCGAGGTCGACCGGCTTGCCGTCGAGATCGTTGATCACCAGCACCGGCGCCTTGCTACCGACCGGAATCCCCGCGTCGAACTGCGCAGCAAGTGGAGCAGCGCCAACGCCCGCGCCGACCAGACCCGCGAACGCCACCTGTCGTACCCATCGCATCAAAACCATACCTGCCCCATCTTCACGAAGTAGTATTCCGCCATGGCCAACATGAGGACGCCCGCGCCCCGTTTGATCCACACGGTCCAGCGCCCCGCCTTGGGCAGCGCAGCGAGCGTCCCGGAAAAGATCCCGATCACCACCAGCAGCGCCGTCATCCCTAAGCTGAACACGAAGAGATAGAGGAAGCCCAGGCCCGCGCTCTGGGTCGCCCCGACGAAGGTGAGCACCGCGGCAAAGGCAGGCGCGCCACACGGCGCCGCGACGAGTCCGGAGGTCGCTCCCATCAGGAAAACCGAGCCCAGCGACCGCGAGCCGAATCGCCCGGCCCACGACAGGACCCGCTCCGGCACCAGGATCGGAATCACATCCAGCATGGCGAGCCCGGCCAGCAGGAGCAGGTTGCCCATCGCGAAATAGGCCCAGGGATTCGAACTGATCGTCCCGAAGAGACTCCCGGTCACCCCAGCGATCACGCCGAGTGTCGCATAGACCGAGGCCAGCCCGATCGCATAGGTCAGACTGAGCAGGATGGTCCGCCCGCGCGAACGGCCGACGGCACCCGCTCCACCCAACACGCCCGCCGTAATCGGGATCATCGGGTAGACGCAGGGCGTCAGACTGGTGACCAGTCCCGCTCCGAAGAGCAGCGGGAGTGCCGCCAGAGGCCGTTCGAAAATCGAGCCGTCGATAGGTCAGGACTCCACCTGGGCAACCGCCGGATAGCGGGTTGCGACATATTGATCGAGGATCTCGAGAAACTCCGCCACGATGCGGTCGCCCTTGAGCGTGGTGACCAGGCGTCCGTCGACATAGACCGGCGCCTTCGGCTCTTCGAAGGTACCGGGCAGCGAAATGCCGAGATTGGCATGCTTCGACTCGCCCGGTCCGTTCACGACGCACCCCATCACCGCAACCTTCATGGTCTCCACCCCGGGATGGACCCCGCGCCAGTCGGGCATCTTGTCGCGCAGATAGCCCTGGATCTCTTCGGCCATGGCCTGGAAGAACGTGCTCGTGGTGCGTCCGCATCCGGGACAACTGGTGACCTGCGGCTGGAAGCTGCGCATCTCGAGCGACTGCAGGATCTGCTGCGCCACCCGAACTTCTTCGGCGCGATCGCCGCCCGGCGACGGCGTCAGCGAGACGCGGATGGTGTCGCCGATCCCTTCCTGCAGCAATACGGACAGACCCGCCGTGCTCGCCACGATGCCCTTCATACCGAGTCCGGCTTCGGTGAGGCCGAGATGAAGCGGATAGTCACCGCGCGTAGCGAGTTTGCGGTAGACCGTCACCAGATCCTGCACACCTGACACCTTGGCCGAGAGGACGATCCGGTCGTGCGGCATGCCGATGGCCTCCGCCTGCCGCGCCGAACCGACGGCGCTCTCGACCATCGCCTCCAGCATCACCTCGCGCGCATCGAGCGGCTCGGCGCGCGAGGCGTTCTCGTCCATCATGCGGGTCAGCAGTTGCTGATCGAGCGACCCCCAGTTGACCCCGATCCGCACCGGCTTGTCGTTGGCCAGCGCGACCTCGATGATGGCCCGGAAATGTTCGTCATGGCGCTTGCCGCCGACGTTGCCCGGATTGATCCGATACTTGGCCAGCGCGCGCGCGCATTCGGGATGGCGGGTCAGCAGCAGATGGCCGTTGTAATGGAAGTCGCCCACGATCGGCACGGCCAGCCCGCGACGCTCGAGCCCCTCCACGATGGCCGGCACCGCAGCTGCCGCTTCATCGGTATTGACGGTGATCCGGACGATTTCGCTGCCGGCCCGCGCCAGCGCCGCCACCTGCCGAGCCGTCGCTTCGGCGTCGGCGGTATCGGTGTTGGTCATGGACTGCACCACGACCGGATGGCCCGAGCCGACCAGCACGGAGCCGATGGCGACGGTGGTCGTCGGACGACGAGGAATCATGGCCATCCGTAAAGAATAACCGGGTCCCCAAACGCCGAGAGGCGGGTCAGTCAGACCCGCCTCTCTTAGGGCGCCGGACGCGCGATCGGTTCAGCCCAGGCCGAGCTGCTTGATCAAGCGCTCCCAGTCCGTCGCGGACACGGTCCCGTCGGCCTGGAGCGGCGTGAGCGCCGCCAGAATCTCGGCCCGGGTTCCGGAAATCCGCCGATCCCGCAGCTCACCGATCATGCGCGAGAATCGGTGCTCGTATTCGTCCTTATCGTACTTACCCGAATGGCGGCCGTCCGACAACGCTTTGAGTTCCTGCGCCACGCGTCCAGGGGCGATCGGGGTCAACTGCTCATCAGCCATCGTTGGTCCACTCCATCCGGTCGAAGGGATAAGTCAACACCTCCTGCAGCGGCTACTACGCTCGCCCCATCGGGCTCATTTCACAAGGGGCAGCGCCTGCGAATCCAAGACGGCCGGGGCTTGCCCCGCATCGACCACGACGCGCTGCACCAGCGCCTCGCGGATCATGTCGCTAAACGCCGTCACCATATCGGGGTCCAGTTCGCGCCCCGCCTGTTCCTGCAGGTACGCCAGGGCCTCGTCCGGCTCCCACGCCTGCCGGTACGGCCGCTCGGTGCAGAGGGCATCATAGATATCGCAGACATGGACGATCCGGCTGGCATAGTGTGCCGCGCGGGGAAACCGCAGTTCCGGATAGCCCTCGCCGTTGAGGTAGATATGATGCTCGTACGCAACCACCGCCGCCAAACCGATTCCGCGCTCTTTCTTGAGCAGCAGCTTGGCCCCTTCGACCGGATGATTCTGGATGATCTGCCGCTCCGCCTCGGTATAGCGCCCCGGTTTGACCAGGAGATCGTGCGGAATCGCGACCTTGCCGATGTCGTGCAGCAATCCCGCAATGCCGACCGCGCGAACCTCGGACGGACCAAGACCCAGACGTTCGGCGAGCCCCATCGACAGAACGGCCACATTGCAGGCATGCGTGGTGGTGTACTGATCGTACTCTTTGAGCGTGAGCAGCGGCATCAGCATCCGGTCCTCCTGATGCATCGTGGCCGCCAACGAGCAGACGACGCTCTCCACCTCCGCCATCGGGACCACACCGGTGCGTCCGACGGCCTCATGGATCCAGCTGGTCGCCGCCACTTCCTCCGTGAGGTTGACCACGACGGCATCGGCAGCCTGGGCCGCCCTCGCCTGCGCAGCGACGCCGTCGCCGCTGCCGCGCACCTTGAGCCGGCCAAAGCGAATCGGCGAGCGCACCATCTGGCGCATCAGGGCGGTATCGACACACCGGCCGGACATCTGATCGAACAACTCTTCGACGAAGCCGACGAAGGCTTCGCGGGTCACGTCCGAGTCGATCTCGATCCGCTCGATCCGCGCCTCCGCCAGCTTGGCAGCCCACTCCCAGCGGGCCAATTCATCGAGGACCCGGCTGCCGGCCAGCGTTTCACTACCGAGGAATGAGTATTCGACACAGGAGTGATGGCGCGCGACGTCGAGTAACCGTTCGAACGACTTGTCCAGCGCCCGAAGACGAGCCGGGTGTCCGTCCTGATAGAGCGCCATTGCCGCCAGCGCCTGTCCGAGCGAAATGAGAAAGCCCGACTCCGCGTTCATGGCGTCGCGCCACCTTCCGCCGCGGCCACCAGATCGGGATCGCCGGATCGCCGAGCCAGCCGGAGGACCCGAAGTACGGCGGGATCGGGATCGGGGCCGCCGAGTTGCGCGAGGGCCCGTACCTGGGCGACCACGACGGGAGACTTGGGCGCCAAGCGAAGCAATCGGAACCAACCACGTCGGGATGCGACGTTGCTCAGCAACCACTCACGTACGGGCGCCACGTCGAACTGGGCCAGGATCGCCACGGCGGCGGCACGCAACTCCTCGCTGCGCGCGGTGCCGTTGACGAGGACGAAGAGGCGCGTCAGCGAGGCGCGAGGAAAGTGATCCTGACCCGCCGAGAGGGCAGCCGCCACGACGTGTTCATCCGGGTCGGCCAGCGCCGCGTGAATCCCCTCGTCCCGCTCGCTCGGCAGGCGAAAGGTCAACCGGTAAGCATCGAGGCGGAGCAGCGGGTCCTCCGCTTCGGTGTAGCTGCGCACCGAGAGGCCGACCGGCAACTCATTCAGATCCAGCAAAGCTGCCAGAAGTTCGCGGCGTTCCGCCTCGCCCGCCGATGCGAGGCGATGATTGATCTCTCGGCCCAGGTCGTCGCCGATGGCCAGCATCCGGTCGCCGATCAACTGACGGACCGCCGGCGAGAAGGTCGCCGTCCGATCCATCACGTCGGCCAGGACCCCCGCCGCGGTATGACTCAGCACCTGGCAGATGCCCTCGCTCTCATCATCCGACAGAATCAGGATTCGGGGCAGCGTTTCGGAGGTCGTCAGCAATCCCCACAGCTGCGCCGCCATGAGGTCGGAGGCCGTATCAGCCAGCCCGACGACCGCGTCGAGCGAGCCCGTCGTCGCCGCTCGCACCACGGCCTCCGCCACGGGATCGCCGAAGGTGTCCGTCTCGACCGCCATCTGCACGATTCGGAGAGCGTCGTCAGACGGCATGTCATCATCGGCACCGACCAGGTCGTAGCGGGAAAGCGACTCCAGCACGTGGCTGTGGGACGCCGAACTCGGATCGGCGAGCGTCCACCCGTCGAGCAAGCCGCGGATGATCTCCCGCACATCCTGCTCGCCGCGCGTTCGAGATGTCGGTCCCGCGGAGGGGTGGTGCGCCATCTTCCGCAGCATACGCAGCAGCAGCGACGAGATCGGCTGGCCGCGCGCTACCGCCGCTTGCTCGATCAACTCGACCAGGGCCAGGGCCGGGAGCCATTCCGTTACCTGCGCAATGGCGTCACCAGCTTCCGGATTGCTCGGGACAATCCCAAGCACCCGGGTCAGATCTTCGGACGGCACCGCTCCCAGCAGTTCCTGCAATTGGCGTTCAGCCGCTCCTCGGCCGGCTGCGCTCGGATCCGCCGCTACCCGACCCAGGCGTTCCATCGTCTGCCGGACGGTTGCCGAAACCTCCGGGACGCCGAGCCGACGAGCCAGGACGGCGCCGAGCGAGTGGGTGGCATCGGTCCCGGACACCACCGTGACCAGCTCACGCCAGAGAGCGTCGATCTCGCGGTCGCCGCCGCCCTGCTCATCGAGCACCAGGGCGTCGAAGGCCAACGACGCCAGCTCCGCATGATCGGAGCGCCAGGACTCGATCGGTTCCGCGTCGTCGTTGTCGATGCGCTCGAGCACCGTCCCGAGCTCAGTCGCCGTCACTCCGGCGCGGAGCACCAGATTGCCCACCCGGCGGCGGTGGAGTCGGGCCGAGAGGTCGCGTAACGCGAAGTGCGCCGGGTCGGTGGCAATGTCATCGAAGAGGAGTTGAGTCCGGGTCACGCCGACCTGCAGCGCGCGCCGCTCCTGCCAGACGGGGCGGAGGGCCTCCAGTGCCCCCTGTTGGGCCGCCAGCCGCATCGGATGACCGTCCGGATAGACCCGGCGCTTCTGCAGCGCTCTGCCGAATGCGGTCAGAAAACGCACCACGGCCACGCCCCGCTCGTCAGGGACGGGCGGCAGATCTCGCCGAGGCAGGGCCTGCTTCGGATCGGGCTCGATTGCGGCAAAAGTCGCCATCGGTCGACCCAATGGCAGAAACCACGCCACGCCGGCAGGTCAACGCTAAGTTATTTGCGGATCGTGATATAACCGAATGGCTACCCGACGCCGTTCCGGGAAGTCCAGCAACTTTTACCGGCTTCTGGGGGTACTTCCGGGCGATACCGCGTACTCCCAGACCCGCCACACCCCCTCGGCGAGGCCCAGAGTAATGGTCTCGCCGCCCAAGGTGCCACCCCGGAATTCGACCCGGGTATCGAAGACGACCATTTCCGGCTGGTCAGGCGGCGCGGCCGCGATGTAGCGGACGGCCGTGTTGCGCCGCGATACGACGGGCTGCAACCGGCCCGAGTGCGGCGACCAGATCCGTTCGAAGGTCTCGCGATTGATTCGCTGCTTGAAGTGCGGCGCCGTTCGGTTCCAGGCGTCGCGGGCCCGGTCGTCCCGGATCAGCCCGAGCCACAGGGTCGCTTCGCGATCGGCGGCCTGGATTGCGCCATTCATGGCGGCCGAGGTTGCAGGGCTCATCAGCTGCGCCGCTGTCCCTTGCGCACAGACCAGACAGAGCACCGCACCAAGCGTAGTCGATATCCTCATCGCCACCTCCAGCGCCGACGAAATCCATCCCCAAAACATAAGCCGCCTCAGATGTAGAGTCTGAGGCGGCTCAATGAAGGGACAGCTCCCAACCGTTTTGAACGGCGGCGGTGCCGCCCCCGCATCTACTCTCGCGTCAGCCGCACTCGCTGAAGCCGCAGACGTGGCACTTGGCGCACCCTTCGGCGTACTCCAGCTGTGAGCTGCAGTCCGGGCACGATCCGGCCAGCGTTTCCGACATGCCACCCATCGACAACTGCTCGTTCCCGTGCACCACCGTCACCGGAATCGATTCCACTGGCGCCGCAGCCGAAGTACCGGCGAGCAAGTCCTGCTGAATCCCCTGCTTCTCGTGCATCCAGCGCTCGAGCGCGATACCGACCGCATCCGGCACCGACATGACTTTATTGGCGCCAAGTCCCATGGTCCGATCCGAGCTGATCCCGCGCAGCTGGCGGTGCAGTTCCTTGATCGGAATACCGGACCGCAATCCGAGCGAGATGAGCCGGCCGAGCGCTTCGACATCCGCCATCAGCGCGCCACCGGCCTTGCCCAGGCTCATGAAGACTTCGAACGGCTGGCCCCTGTCGTCTTCGGTGATGGTGACGTACAGCGTACCAAGCGGCGTCTCGATCCGGCGCACCGACCCCTTGAGCAATTCGGGACGAGAGCGCTTCTGGCGCCGCTGCAGGTTCTCCGATTCGAGTTCGTGCACCAGACGACGGAGCCGCTCGTTCTCGGAGCGCATCTCCGCCATCTCGCCCAGCAGGTCGGCACTCTCTTCGCGGCCCTTGGCGCTGAGATTGACTACGGCCGTCGCCGCCGGCTGCTCCGCCGTGACCAGCACATCGGCCAGATCGCCACGTGCTTCGGCCTTGCCGCTCCTGGTCGCCTCCTCCTGGACCTTCTTGGCAGTCGAGCCGGCGGAGAGCACCTGCATGTCGCGGCTGCCGTCACGGTAGACGGTGACGCCTTTGCAGCCCAGCTCGAAGGCCATCCGATAGATCTGCGCGACGTCTTCTTCGGTGGCCGTGTTGGCAAAGTTCACGGTCTTCGAAATGGCGCTGTCGTTGGCCTCCTGGAAGGCCGCCTGCATCCGCACATGCCACTCGGCGGAAATATCATTGGCCGTAATGAAGACCCGCTGCCACTTTTCCGGCACTTCCGGGTGTCGCGCATGACCGGTTTCGGCCACCCGCTTCATCAGTTCCTCGGAATACCATCCCTCACGCCGGGCAATCGCCACGAAGTCTTCGTTGACATCGGGCATCAGCACGCCGGCCTGATTCCGCATGAACGCCACCGCAAAGAGCGGCTCGATACCCGAGCTGCACCCGGCAATGATCGAGATCGTACCCGTCGGCGCCACCGTGGTGACGTTGCAGTTGCGCAGCCGGCGCATCGGACGAATCCGCTTGCCGTTGGCGTCGCGCGCGGCCGTCGCGTCCGGACCCCAGATGCTCCGCTCCCACTCCGCAAACGCGCCACGCTGGCCGGCCAGCCGCTCCGACTCGATCTTGGCTTCGTTGTCGATGAACCGCTGCACCTTGCGACCCAGCTCGACCGCCTCGGCCGAATCGTAGGGAATCCCGAGCCGCACGAAGACGTCGGCCAGCCCCATCACGCCGAGACCGATCCGGCGGATCTTCTGCGCCAGCTCGGTAATCTCGGGCAGCGGATAGTGGTTGGCGTCGATCACGTTCTCGAGGAAGTGGGTGCAGAGATGCACCACTCGACGCAGCTGCGCCCAATCGAGATCGTTCTCGACGATGAACTCACCCAGGTTGATCGATCCGAGGTTGCAAACATCGTACGGCAGGAGCGGCTGCTCTCCGCACGGGTTGGTCGCCTCGTACGCACCGAGCGTCGGCACCGGGTTGTAATGATTGGCGCGATCGATGAAGAACACGCCCGGCTCGCCGGTCTTCCACGCACCGTGGATGATCCGGTCCCAGACGGTGCGAGCATCGAGCCGGCCGACCACCGCGCGGGTCTTGGGATGGAGCAGGTCGTACGACTCGCCCTTTTCCAGCGCCGCCATGAAGGCGTCGGTAACCGCGACCGAGATATTGAAGTTGGTAATCTTGGAGGTGTCGTCCTTGCACGTGACGAAATCCATCACGTCGGGATGATCGACCCGCAAGATGCCCATGTTGGCGCCCCGCCGGGTACCGCCCTGCTTGACCACATCGGTCGACGCATCGAACAACGTCATGAAGGAGACGGGTCCGGAGGCCACGCCCATGGTCGAACGCACGATATCGTTCTTGGGCCGCAGCTTGGAGAAGCTGAATCCGGTGCCGCCACCCGACTGATGCACCAGTGCCATGGCCGTCAGCGTGTCGTAAATACCGCTCTTCCCGTTGGAGAGCGCATCTTCGACCGGCAATACGAAGCAAGCGGACAGCTGCCCGAGCGGACGGCCGGCATTCATGAGCGTAGGCGAGTTCGGCATGAACAGCCGTTTGGCCATCAACTCATAAAACGCTTCGGCCAGCGCCTCGACCGCTCCTTCGGACGCGCCGTAACCGCGATCGGCGCCCGCGATGGTTGTGGCGACGCGCCAGAACAGGTCTTCGGCCTGCTCACAGGGTATCCCCGACTCGTCTCGAACCAGGTAACGTTTCTCGAGAACGGTGATCGCATTGGGCGACAGTTGCAGCGGGACCCGTGGCGAGGCAGAACCCATGGGCGTTTCCTCAGAGATGCGAATTGTTGATCAGCGATGGGAGGGACAAGCTAGGCGGATCACCCGTTCAACACAACCGGCCCGCAACCGTAAGCGCGGATGGCACTAAGGGTATCAACATCACAAATCTGGCAAGACTACCGGGCCGCCTCGACGACCGTAAATCCGCCTCGACGCCGAACCACCGTCTCACCCTGCTCCACCACCAGTTCCACTTCATATCGGCCGGCTTTGAGACCCCGAAGCGGCAGCGCCATCCGGACTCGCGACGCGACCGATTCCCGCCCGCCAACCGGCTGCCAATCACCCGCGTTGGGCCAGTTGCGCCAGCGCTCTTCCTTGCCGTCCTGACGGATCGGGCGGACCAGCGCGCGCGCCCGCGCGCCCTGATTCGCGGCAAATCCGATCAGATCGGCCGAGAGATCGAGCGCGGCGCTGCGATCGAAGACCGGATCGGGATCCGCGGCCACCGGACCGGCCGCGCCGGCGAGCGACCAGGTCAGCCCCGAACCGACCCGACCCAGTGCCAGTTCCGACAGCGTTGCCGCACCCGAGCTTCCCACCGAGAGTCCCTCACGACTCACGATGACGCCCCGACTGCCCGACTCGATGGCAATCCGCGCGTTGAAGAGTCCCGCCGGGAGCGACAGCCCCACCTGGCCCCGGAGCGTCTGCCCGTTCGGTCCGGCCTCGCGCGTCAACGACAGCGTCGAGTCGAGCGCCCGGACCGCCAGGTTACGGCTGTCCCAGGCCACCATCCGAACCCGGACCGGTACCGGCGCATCCGCCGTCGCGCCGGAGTCGAAGACAAAGGCCGGAATCACGAAGAGCGCGTCGATTTCCCCTGCATCGGCGCGACCGGTCAGCGCCGCGATCTGGATCCGCGCCGGGAGGTCGCCCTCGAAGCGGAGTGGATAGCGGTCCGTGGTCAGCGCGAGGTTCCGGCCGGCCGCGCCCAGATCCCGCTCCAGGCGTTTGAACGCCTCCCGCTGATCCCGTCGCCCGGCCACCGCGGCCTGATAGAACGGCGCGAGCTGCGCCCGCGAGCGCAGCAGCTGATCGGCCAGCGCCGAGTCGCTGTCGCCCACATCATCCCCGGCCGGCGATCCCGCCGGCACCCCGCCGGCGACATCGAAGACGCTCTCGACGATCCGGTAGTTGGTGGTGTCGGCGCCGGCCGCGAAATGCACGAAGAGGTCGCCTTCCGGACGCCGATAGCGCCAGGATTCGTTGGGCGTCACATTCGGCACGCGCAGAGTCGCCCGACTGTCGGGGGCGCCGTGCCGCACGAAAACGGCGACCCGCTGATCATACGGATTGCGATACTCGCGCAGCGCCTGGGCCAGCCGGCGGTAGTGCTCCGGCAGCCGCTGCCCGGTGGTGCGTAGATCTTCCCGGTCCCGATGGGTCCAGAAACGTTCGAGGAAGGCCGCTCGCTCCGCACCCGACACCGTATCGAACATCGCGAGTTCGTCCGCCGTCGCGATCCACGCGAGATCCTCGCGCAGCTGCGCCACGACGGCCGCGTCATCGATCGCCGCCACGTCGTAGTAGGTGCGCAGCGCCTCCGGTTCGGCCCGGGTCAGGCGAAGCCGGGCGTCTTCCAGCATGCCGCGACTCTTGCCGCCCGCTACCTCCGCAGCGGCCGCGAACGCGGTCAGCGCCGCGGTGGTATCGCCCAGCAGCGCTTCGACCCGGCCGAGCCCGAGCACACTCTCCGCATTCCGGGTGCGCTGCTGCACCGCCCGCCGGAAACCGTCGCGCACGACCAGCGCCGAGGGCCGCCGATCGCGCTGGAGCCGATCGCGGGCAATCCCTTCCATGGCGCTGGCCACGGCGGTATCCGCCACCAAGGCCCGCCCGAACGCCGTGATGGCGCGGTCCCAGGCATCGCGCGACAGAAACGCCCGGCGACCGACGCGAGTCGTATCGGCGCCTTCACCCAGCGCCAACTCCGCCTGAGCCAACCCGAACCAGGCCGCGCCCCATTGCGGCGCCAGCTGAGTGGCCCACTTGAACTCGGATACGGCACCGGACGACTCACCGAGCCGGAGCGCAATCATCCCGAGCCTGACATGCACCGCCGGGTTGGAGCGATTGCGACGCGCCATGGCAATCAGCGGCTGCTCGAGCGCGCGTAACGCTTCGTTACCGGACGCGGCCGCCAGCGAATCCTGGAAGGCCCGGAAATCGCGATCCCGCGCCGATTGGGCGCCGGCCGCAACGGTGGCTGCGGTCAGCCCCAGGCACGACAGCAGCACGATCTGCCGCCATCGGAAACGCGTGCCAGTCACTCGGGTATACGTAGGAGAGCCCATAACAGAGTGGAGACGTCCGACCGACCGAAAAAAGACACATCCGATCAATCGGTCGCTCGATGCCGGAAGTAGTCCTCGAGCCCCGCTTTGAGCGCCCGCGCGTAGCGGCGCCGCCCCTCCTCGGAACGGAGCCACGCTTCGTGTTCGGGCCACATCATGAACAATCCCTCCGCCAGCACCGCAGGCATCCAGGTGGGCCGCACCACGGCCAGATCGCCGCGAGCAATACCGAGATCACGGGTCCCCAATTCTTCGACCAGACGAGCCTGGACGACGCGAGCCAGATCGGCACTGCGCGGATGGAAGTAGAAGACGCTCGAACCATGATTGGGCTCGGGCGGCACGCCGTCGGGCAGCGCATTCCCGTGAACCGAAAGCATCAGATCGGCATCGACGCTGTCGGCCAGGCGGACCCGGTCGATCAGGCTAACCGCACCCGCGCCTCGCCGCGTCATCACCACTCGCGCTCCGGCATCACGCAGCATCGGTTCCAGCAGCAATGCCACTGCAAGCGTTGCCTCCGATTCGCGGAGCCCGGTCGGGCCGGTGCTGCCACCGGGCGGATGTCCGGCATCGACGACGATGACGCGGCCCGCCAAAGGACGTCCGCGATCGACCGCCCGTGGACGGCGGACTTCGACGATCAGGTCGTCGCGATCCCAGCGGGTGCGATAACCGACGAGCGGGGCACCGAGCCGGAAGATCAGCTCCACGTCGCTGCCCACCTGGCGCCAGTCCGAGGCGGTGATCAATATGTCGCCGGGGCCGTGCCGGATCCAGCCGGGATCTCCGCTTGCTCCGTACAAGCGGATCGTCAACCGCCGCGATTCCTCTTCGATCCGGTACGGCGCCCGATAGCTCATCGGAATCCGCAGCACCGCGCGATCCGGCAACGAGGAGATAGTGATCGCATCGACCTGCGCACGTGCCGCCACCAGCGCCGGCGCGCGCGCCTGGGCTTCAGCCACCGGCACCCAGGCTTCGGTCTCCGCACCAAGCCGAATCCGCAGGTCGCCGTTGATCCGCCCGGACACCTGGGCCAGCGTGCCGGCCGGAAAAAACCAGTGGTAGGTCGCCCCGGGATGCGCCCGCCCGGTCGTGATGCCGTCGCGCGAGGCCGAGTTGCCGCCGCTGTCGTCGAGCCGAACCGCGGGCGGCATGGAGTCGAGCAGTGCGACGGCCAGCGGCCAGTCGATGCGCACGGTGTCGCGGCCGCGCACGGCTTCGAGCCGGAGCGGACGCGCCGGCGCCGCACCCGCTCGCTCCGCACCGAGCACTCCGCCCAATGCTCCGACAGCGAGGCCGCGGACCGCGCCGGCATACCGGTCGCCGCGGGCGGGGCGCCGGAGCCGGGCCGTATCCCGATCGAAGGCCCGAAGGCCGGCGGGCACCGGCGGCGGCGCGCCGGTCGCCGCCAGCGCCACCCGGCGGCCGTTCGGCAAAACCAGACTGACGGTAGCACCCTCGCTGGCCCGGACCGAGAGCGGTAACACTTCGTCGGCCGGCCACCAGACTCGGCCGCGGGGCGAGAGAGATTGCGGATCGATCCAGAGCCCCGAGGCGGGCGGACTGAATCGTTCGACCCGCTGGACCGTAATGACCGCAGAGGTGCGCTCACCGCCTCGGCGCGCTTCGACCACGAGCCGGGCCGGCGACTCCGCCGGGTAGCGGATCCAGGCGATGAAAGCGCCGTTCCGGGTGACGCGGGCGGGCTGGCCGTTGACGGTTACCGTGGCGCGCCCGTCGCCGACCGAGCCAAAGACGAAGCTCGAGTCCTCGACGTCGACGCGATCGCCCGAGCTCGGATAGACGACACGAATGGCCAGCGGCCCCTCGACCGCCGGCATGGCGGCCCGCTGCCACGCTGCTTCCTGCGCATGTCCGGCACCGGCCAGCCCGGCAATCAGCAGGAGCGCCCCTAGCGAGGCGGCGCGATAACAACCCGGGGTCATCGCTGCAAGGTACACAGTGACTATGACTTACACCATTCTGCGGTTGACGCTCCCTAGCGTCGCGGCCTAGATTGCCGGGCGGTGACGTTCGATTGCACCCTCGGGCGACGACGCCAAGGATGATCGTGAAGGTCTGCCCCGTTTGCGGTACCAACTATCCTGACGAGGCGGCATTCTGCGCCCGCGACCGCACCCCCCTCGGTGCGAGCGGTACCGGATTGGTCGGACACCTGCTTGCCGAGCGGTATCAGATCGAGCGCAAACTGGGTGAAGGCGGGATGGGCGAGGTCTACCTGGCCCGTCACATCCTGATGGGCCGCGCCTCCGCCATCAAGGTGATGAGCGCCGCCATGGGGCGCGACCCCGACGCCATCAACCGCTTCAATCGCGAAGCCACCAACGCCAGCCGGATCGACCATCCCAACGTCTGCGCCGTCTACGATTTCGGCGTGACGCCCGAGGGCCAGCTTTTCCTGGCCATGGAGTACCTCGAGGGGACCACGCTAACGGCGGCGCTCGCTCGCGGTCCGTTGTCACTCGAGCGGGCCGGCGCCTTGCTGACCCAGTGCGCCGCCGGTCTTACCGCCGCCCACGAGTTGGGCATCGTCCACCGCGACCTCAAGCCCGACAACATCATGCTGGTCGACCGCCGCGGCCGGGAAACGGCCAAGCTGGTCGATTTCGGGATCGCCAAGGCCGGCAGCACGGATGGGTCACAACGGGTCACCCGTACCGGTTTCGTGGTCGGCACCCCGGAGTACATGAGCCCGGAGCAGTTGTCGAGCGACGAAATCGACGGGCGGAGCGATCAGTACTCGCTGGCGCTGGTATTCTGCCGGATGCTGACCGGCGCGCTCCCGTTCAGCGCCAGCTCCGCACAGGAAACCCTGGCCAAACGGCTGACCGAACCGCCCCGCCCCCTCGCCGAACTGGCGCCGGACCGCCGGTTCCCGCGCGGGCTCCAGGCCGTGATCGACCGGGCGCTGGCTCGGCAGCCGGGCGAGCGCTTCCCGACGGTCGAGGCGTTTGCCGAGGCGGCGGCGGCAGCGCTTGCTGCGGAGGAGCCGGTGGCCCTGCCCCGGACCCGGGTGGTCTCGAACGCACCGCGCCGCGGCCGCCTGGCGCTCGCCGGGGTCGGCGCGATTGCGGTGGCAGCCGTGGCCTGGGCCGCCCTGCGCCCGCCGGCCCGTCCGGCCACCGAAGGCGTCGCCGACACGGTCGCAACCGTCGCAGCCCCCGTGGCATCGGACAGCGGAGCCGTCACGACCGACCCGCCGAGCGCCGAGCCGTTGTCGCCCCCGCCTCCCGTGGCGCCGGCACCAGCCCCGACGGCGGCACCGGCGACCGTGGCGACAGTCGAGCCGCGCGACGAAGATTTCGACGATGCCTACAGCGAACGGGCGGCCCGGATGGCGCCGGTGGCCAAGGCCATTGCGGACGACGACCGTCGCCCCAACGAGGTCCGGGCCAACATGGCGTTCAACTACGCGTCCTACCTATCGATTAAACTCAAGGATGAGCGCGAGGCATACCGGTACTACAAGCTGTCGTGCGACCTGGTCCGGAGGCCCACGTGCCAAGCGGTCCTAGCCCAGTTCAAGGACACCCCATGAGCGGTTCCAACGCCATCGTGCTCGAGGTTGCCGCCCTCACCGACCTGGGCCGGACCCGCGACCACAACGAGGACACCTACCTCGTTGCGGATCTGACCAAGGGCACCACCGACGTGCTCAATGCCAGCCGCGCGGAACTGGGCCCCAAGGGGTCGCTCTTCCTCGTCGCCGACGGGATGGGGGGCGCCGCGGCGGGTGAACTCGCGAGCGCGCTCGCTGCGGATACGATTTTCGAGGCGTTGCGCGCCTCCTGGACGGCCGACCGGGCGACCGAACCCGAGACCTTTGCGAAACAGATCAAGGCCGCGGTCGAAGCCGCCAACGACCGGATCCACCGCTACGCCGCCGAGCACCAGGAGTCCCGCGGCATGGGCACCACGGCCACGGTCGCGGGCGTCCTGGGCAGCCGGCTCCACCTGGCCCAGGTGGGCGACAGCCGCGCCTATCTGGTGCGGAACGGCCTGGCGGTCCAGCTCACCAAGGACCAGTCCCTGATCCAACGCCTGATCGATGCGGGCGAGCTGACCGAGGACCAGGCGGCCCAGAGCGAACGGCGCAACATCATTCTGCAGGCGCTCGGTCCCGATGCGCGGATTCGGGTCGACGTGACCTATCAGGACATCGCCCACGGTGACACCCTGATTCTCTGCTCCGACGGATTGTCGGGCCAGGTTACCCGTGACGAGATCGGCCAGCTGGTGGCCGAGACGCCGAATCTGACCGACTTGCCGGCGCGTCTCGTGGCGCTGGCCAACGAGCGTGGCGGGCCGGACAACATCACGGTGGTGGCGGTCCGTTTCCAGGGCGCCGGCCTTCCGGCACCGGTCTCGGTCGACGATCTCGGCTATCATGCGCACCCGTCGATCGACATCTCCGGCGAACAGCCGGCGCAACCCCTGGCCGCCCCGGTCGTGCCTCCCGAGCCGCCGGCCGACGAACCGGAAATCACGCCTCCGACCCGGCGGACCGGATCTCCCGTGATGATGGCGGCCATCGGTGTCGCCATCCTGCTGGTATTGCTCGCCGTTTTCCTGATCGTCGCCTGACGCCGCTCCTCCACCATGTACGCTCAATTCCGATTTCGCGGCGGCTCCCGAGCCGGCGACCTCACGGTCGTCGGCAACGACTTCCTAACCATCGGGCGCCATCCGAGTTCTGATCTCGCCTTCGATCCGGAACGCGACCTCGAGGTCTCGGTCCGCCATGCGGCGGTCTTCAAACAGGGCGGATCCTTCATGATCCGCGACCTGGCCTCCAGCAACGGCACCTTCCGGAACGGAAAGCGGATTCGTGGCGATCAGCCGCTCGAACCGGGTGACGTGCTGCGCTTCGGCCCCTCGGGCCCGGAGGTCGAGTTCTCGATCGCGACCTCGTTCACCCCGCCGCGGTCGCACGACGCACCCGCGCTCGGCCAGGCCCCGACCGAGATCTTCGGACCGAGAACGGGCACGGCCGAACGAGTCCAGCGTGAAGTGGTGCGGCAGACCCGGCCGTGGAAATGGCTCGCGCTGGTAGTGGTCATACTGGCCCTGACCGCCGGCGGAATCGGCGGCTGGCAGCTCTACCGCACCCGTGCGGAGCTGGCGAACCAGCGCGCCGAACTGCTGGGCCGGATCGACCAACTGCTCTCCCGGCTCGATCAGGGTCGCCCGACGGACGCAGGCGTGAGCCAGGCGCTGGCCCAAGCTCGGCGGGAGGTCGACCAACTCAAGACGGCCGTCACTGCGCAGCAGCCGAGCGCGGAGGCGCTCGACACCCTGACCCGTGCGATGGCTCAGGTGGCCGCGCGGCCCGAGCGGGTTCTGGCCGCGGCCACTCTGGACCCGGCGAGCGCCAGCGGAGCACACCGGGCCGCCGTCGCGGTGATCGCCACCGAGTCGCCCGCCGGCCGCGCAGTGTCGGGAACCGGGTTTGCCGTCCGGAGCGCCGGCGACACGGTCTGGCTGGCGACCGCGCGGCATCTGGTCCGCGACTCCACCGGCGTGGCCGTGGCGCGGATCGCGGTGATCTTCGACGGATCGGGCCAGGCCTTCCGGGGCGCGATTGCCCGGGTTCACGACAGCGCCGACGTCGCCATCGTCCGCGCGGTGATTCGGGGCGGCACGGGATCGGCGGTGACCCTGGCCGATCGCGTTTCCGTGGGCGATGCGGTCGCCCTGTATGGTTATCCGTTCGGGCTCGATTCCCTGGGCGACTGGCGTCGCTCGGGGGTGGCGGGGCGTGGCTCGGTGGGCACGGTGGTGGAAACGCGCGCGGCGGGATTCGACGTCGACGGCTACGGGACCTACGGATCGAGCGGCAGCCCGGTATTTACGCCGGCCGGGCAGGTCGTCGGCCTGGTCTCCGGCCGTGCGGAGGAAGCGGGACGGCTGGTCATCGTCCCCGCAACGGCCATCCGACAGACGCTCGACCAGCTCCGCCCCTGACGCCCCGCGTCCGGACGCGGCTCAACCGTTCAGTCGATCGATTAGCCAAGCGGCCACGGCATCCTGCATCAGCCGCTGCCGGTGCCAGGCCTGGATGACGGGCACGCCCTCCGGAATCGCCTCACGCAGTCTCGGGTGACCGAACAGCACCACCAGGTCGGCACCTGGAACCGTCTGGGCCAGCAGCGCCCGGCTCCGGTCTCCGAATCCCCCGCGCCCTTTCGAGGCCCTCGGCTCCGCGAACGCGAGGATGACGCGGCTCCCCCCAGCGCCGAGCGGCACACCATGCCGAGCAAGCGCCCGCTCGACGTAGTCGCTGGGCGAAGCGGGAAAGGCCCCGTCCAGGTCGTCATCGACCACCACCAGTTCGATCGGAGCCCGCAACGAAAGCTCGGGGGCGGATTGGCTAATTAGGCGACCGGCCAGACCGGCCGCAAAATCGGCGTCTTCCTCCTGAGGTCCGGACGCGTATGGCACGGCGGGAGACTCGAATCGGCTGGTCGCCCGATCCAGCGCGTAGGCGTATCGGGCCAGCGCCGCTTCGACTTGGTGGGCAAACTCGGCATCCAGCGTGGCGGCCGTTTCCAGCGCACTGATCGTCGCGCGCACGTCGGCGGGATAGAGCAGGACGTCGACTCCGGCCGACACCGCCTCGACGGCCGCCGGCCCGGCCCCAATCCCGCCGGCAAAGCCCTCCATGATCAGCGCGTCCGTCACCACCAGGCCATCGAATTCCAGAGGACCGCGCAACCGCTCGAGAATCGGGCGCGAACGGGTGCCCGGCGTACCGGACGGATCGAGCGCAGGATACGCGACGTGCGCCGTCATCACGGCATCCACCCCTGCCGCGATGGCGGCGCGGAACGGCACCAGATCGACCGCCGTCAGCTCCGCATCTAAGGCGGCCACCACCGGCATCCGTTCGTGCGAATCGTGCACGGTCCGGCCGTGGCCGGGAAAATGCTTGACGGCCGTGAGCGCCCCGCCGGCGTGGGCCCCTTCGATCCAGGCGGCCACCAACTGCCCGACCCGCTCCGGCACCGCCCCGAATGAACGGGTCTGCACGATCGGATTGGCCGGTTCGAGATCGAGATCGGCCACCGGCGCCAGAACCCAGTTGATGCCGACCGACCGGGCCGCCCGCGCGGTGACCAGGCCCGCCTGACGCGCCGCGTCGAGATCGTCCAGCGCGGCGAGCGCAGCCGGCGGAGGCAGTTCGGCCAGCCCCTCGACCTGCTGGCCGGCGCCGCGTTCCAGATCCGCCGCAATCAGCAGCGGACGACCGGCCTGACGGGTCAGCCGGTCGACCAGCGAGAGTACCTGTGGCGCCGTGCCGCCGAAGAGGATGAACCCACCGACACCGGCCGCAATCGCATCGTCGATGGCCGCGTTTTCGTGCTCGAACCCGGTGTCCGCGTGCCAGCGGAGCGCGGGAATGACCAGCCGGGCGGCCTTCATGCGGGTGTCACCATCCCCAGCACGCGGGAGCCTCGCGCTCCGGTGGCGCGCGGAAGGTTCCCCGGCTGGCCGTGAATGGTCAGATAGCCGAGCAGGGCAAAGGCCACCGCTTCCTTGGCATCGCCCGAGAAAAAGAGCGAATCGAACCGAAGCAGCCGGCGCCCATCCGCAGCAAGCAGCTGCTCCAGTGCGGTAAACAGGCCGGGATGATGACACCCGCCGCCCGAGGCCACCACTTCCTGGGCCGCGGGAACCCAGCGCGCCACCGCGCCCGCGATGCTCCGGGCGGTGAGCGCCACCGCCGTGGCGACGCCATCCGGTCCGGGGCGCGCGTCATGGATGCGGCGGGCATACTCGCTACCGAACAACTCCCGCCCGGTGCTCTTGGGCGGCGCCGCGGCAAAGAACGGATCCGCCAGCAGCGTGGCAAGCAGCGCTTCATCGACCGCGCCCCGCGCCGCCAGCCCGCCATCGACATCGTACGGCAGGCTCGGATCGACTCGACGCGCGACGGCGTCGATCAGCGCCACACCCGGTCCGGTGTCGAACGCAAAGGCTCCTTCCTCGACGGCCCGGTGCGCCACGTAGGTCAGGTTGGCCATGCCGCCGATATTGAGCAGCACTCTCGGCTGCTCGCCGCCGAAGAGAAGCACGTCGGCTATCGGGACCAGCGGCGCTCCCTGCCCGCCTGCCGCGACGTCCCGCGTCCGGAAGTTGCTGACCACCCGGACCCCGAACGCCTCGGCGAGCAGCGCCGGTTCGCCCAGCTGCCAGGTCACCGCCGGCGGCTCGTGCCAGATGGATTGCCCATGGAAGGCGATGAAATCGAGGTCGCTTGCTTTACAATGCGCGAGCGCCAGCACCTGCTGGACGGCTTCGACGGCCCAGGTCCCGATGGCCGCATGGAGCAGCGCCAGCTCGCGGGTGGTACCGGCCGAGATGCCGTGTTCGAGCTGACGCCGATACTCGGCCGTATACGGCAGGTGCGCAAAGGCCACCAGCTCGGCGCGGGTCGGACTGCTGAAGCGGACCAGGGCCGCGTCCATCCCGTCCAGCGAGGTGCCCGACATCAGGCCGACGGCGAGCGTGGGTCGTTCGGTCATGCATCCCTCACAGGTGGGGGCGGTCCGATCAGTTCGCGGACCCGGTTGTCGACATCGGCGAGCCGGGCCAAGGCCTCGGCATAGGTAGCACCAGTCCGGGCCATCACGATTGCGGCACGGACACTGCCGCCGGCATCGTCGATGGCGCGACGGGCTTCGCCGCGCGCCACCCCGGTCACTTCCATCACGATCCGTTCGCTCCGGTCCACCAGCTTGCTGTTCCAGGCCTGCAGATCGACCATCAGATTCCCATAGGTCTTCCCGAGCCGAATCATCGCCGCGGTCGTCAGCGTATTGAGGATCAGCTTGGTCGCGGTGCCGGCTTTCATCCGGGTAGACCCGGTGACGACCTCCGGACCAGTCCGCACCACGATCGTCACATCGCAGACGGCCACGACCGCTTCCGGCAGGTCCGCACAGGCCACCATCGCGGTTCGCGCGCCGAGCGCGCGGGCGCGGGTCAGCGCGCCGCGGACGTAGGGCGTGCCTCCGCTTGCTGCGATCCCGACCACCGTATCTGCCGGGCCGACGCCGTGCTCATCGATGATGAGCGCTCCGGCATCGGCATCGTCCTCCGCCCCCTCGGCGGAGCGCGTCAGCGCCGAAGGGCCGCCCGCGATGATGCCGACGACCATCTCGGGCGGAACTCCGAAAGTGGGCGGGCACTCCGAGGCGTCGAGCACGCCCAGCCGGCCGCTGGTGCCCGCTCCGACATACAACAGCCGTCCACCGGCCCGGAATGAGGCTTCGATCAGCTCGACCGTTCTGGCAATTTCCTGACGCGCGCCGGCCACCAGAGCCGGAATCGTCGCATCTTCCGCATTGATCAGATCGACCAGTGCGAGCGGATCGGCAGTGTCGATATCGATGCTGCGCGGGTTCCGCCGCTCGGTCAACCGCAACTGCTGGCCATCGGCCATGAGGAATCCCAAGTGAAGTCAGGTTAATTTTGTCGGGTTGAGCCGGACTTAGGCAACTCTCGAAAGGGCCTCCCGTGACGCGTTTCGTGACGATTCTCATCGCCGCGGCGCTGGTTCAGGCATGCCAGCTCCCCGGACAATCCGCCACGCCGGCGGCGCCCGCGATCGATTCCACCTGGGCACTCCGCGACAGCGCCCGGATCACCGAAGGCAGCCGCGCAGTGGTCGTGTCCGGAAATCCGATCGCCAGTGATGTCGGTAAGGCCATCCTGCAGCAGGGCGGCAATGCGATCGATGCCGCTGTCGCCGTCGGGTTCGCGCTCCAGGTGGTGCATCCGGAGGCCGGCAACATCGGCGGTGGCGGGTTCATGGTCATCCGGCTCGCCGATGGCAGCGTCCACTCGCTCGACTACCGTGAAAAGGCGCCGGCCAAGGCCACCCGCAATATGTACGTCGGCCCGGACGGCAATCCGACTCGCGCCAGTTGGACCGGTCATCTCGCCGCCGGTGTGCCGGGCGCGGTTGCCGGCCTGGCGGAGGCCCACAAGCGCTTCGGCAAACTGCCCTGGGCCGATATCGTGGCGCCGGCCATCCGACTCGCCGCCGACGGATTCCTGGTCGACGAGTATCGGTCGCGCACCATCGGGAGCGATTCGAGCCGCTTGGTCCGCTTCAAGGCATCCGCCGCACAGTATCTCCCGGGAGGACGGCCGCCGCAGCCCGGCACGACCTGGAAGCAGCCCGATCTGGCCAAGACCCTGACCGCCATCCAGACCGGCGGTCCCGCGGGCTTCTATGCCGGCCCCGTGGCCGACCTGATCGTCGCGGAAATGCGCCGAGGGGGCGGGCTGATCACGAAGGAAGACCTGGCAGCCTATGAGGCCAAGTGGCGCGACCCGCTGTCGTTCCAGTATCGCGGCCACACCATCTATTCGATGCCCCCGGCCTCATCCGGCGGCGTCACCCTGGCGCTGATTCTCAACATCCTGGAAGGGTTCGATCCGCTGCCGCCGTTTGGTTCGCCCGAGCTGCTGCATCGCCAGGCGGAGGCCATGCGCCGCGCCTTTGCCGAGCGCAACGCCTCGTTGGGCGATCCCGATTTCGTCCAGAATCCGATTGCCCGAATGACGAGCAAGGACCACGCGGCCAGCCGCCGCGCGGAGATCAACCTGGAGCGCGCCACGCCCACGACGGACCTGACGCCGGTGGCCGACGAGTCGCTGCAGACGACGCACTATTCGGTCGTCGATCAGGATGGCAACGCGGTCAGCACCACGACGACGCTCAACGGCAGCTTCGGAAGCGCGGTTACCGTGACCGGCGCAGGCTTCCTGCTCAACAACGAGATGGACGATTTCACCACGGCGCCCGGCAAGCCTAACGGCTACGGCCTGGTCCAGGGCGAGGCCAACGCCATCGTGCCCGGCAAGCGCATGCTCTCGGCCATGACGCCGAGTGTCGTGCTCGACCGCGAAGGGAAGCTGCTGATGGTGGTGGGTACGCCGGGCGGCCCGACCATCATCACCCAGGTCTTCCACGTCATTTCCAACGTGATCGACCACAAGATGGATCTACCGACCGCGCTCTCGATGCCGCGTCTGCATCACCAGTCGCTGCCGGACCAGATCGCGCTCGAGCGGGGCGGCTTCCGGGCCGAGACCATTGCCGAGCTCGAGCGGATGGGGCACAAGGTCACCTTCCGGAATTACATGGGTGACGTCGAGGCCATCATTCGGACCCCGACCGGCTGGCTCGGGGCCAGCGATCCGCGGCGCGGCGGAGGTGGCGCCGGCTACTGACGCAGGGTCGAGCAACGAAAACGGGGCAGGCGCCAATCGACGCCTGCCCCGTTCTTTTTTCTCAGCAGCTGTCGGTCAGCTCGCCTTTGTCTCGAACGCGCTTCGCAGCCGGAGCGCGATCCGGGCCCCGCTGGCCACGACGATATCGCGATCGGCCGAGTTGGCGGCCACGGCAGTGCCGGCCGCGGCGCCGATGACGCCGCCGACGATGGTGCCCTTCTTGTTCCCGCCGATGACCCGGCCGACGATGGCGCCGGCTGCGGCACCGGCACCGACCTTGGCCGCATCACCGGCCTGGACACCCCGGCCTTTGAGTTCGTAGGCAACGCTGGTCGTCACGCCATCGATCTCGTAGGTCTCGCCACCGAATGCCACCTGCGTGGCGCGGAGCGACACTTTGCCCGAATCCGATTTGTTCTCGGAAACGGTCAACTCGGAGATCACGAGGGTCACCGTGGCGCCAGCCGGAATGACCACCCGGCCGGCATCGTCCGTCACGTCATTCGGAACGTTGGCCGTCACGGTCTGTCCAACCTTGTGGGTCTTGCTCGAGAACTCGACCGCCGAGGTCAGCGCCACATTGGTGCCGGACGCGACGCTCCGGGTGGCCGGCGCCGCAGGAGCCGGAGCAGGAGCCGGCGCGGGAGCCGGAGCAGGCTGAGCCGCCGGGGGCGCCGGCCGAGGAGCCGGACGTGACGGCGCGGGAGCCGGTGCGGGCGTAGGCGCCGGCGCGGGGGGCGGCGTCTCCGTTTCGGGCCGGGGCGTGTCATCGAGGACCGCCGTGGAATCGACCGGGGCCAGGGAGAGATCCCGACCCGGCTCCTGCTGGTTGGCCTGGTCGCCCTTTCCGCAGGCTGCAATCAGTACGAGCAACGCTGTTCCGACAATCTCTTTGGCTCTCATCCGTCCCTCCGTAATGAATCAACCTGTCGTATCGCTATACGCCGAGCGCTCCGGCGACCCAGCCTCGCCAACTCGCGGGGCGTGTCCTTCGAACCGGCGGCGTCCCCGGGTTGCGCTGATGATGCCTATGGAGACGCCCAAGCCCGGGACGATCGCACGCCAACGCCGGAATATAGGCCACTCCGTTACCTGCCGGCTCCGGATGACCGATTGGGAGCTACATGAACCGCAGCAGGAAATCCGGGGTTAGGCGCTGCAGATAGCCCGCCAGGCGGGTGAACTGACCCGAGGCGATCAGCAGGCCGACCACGACGAGCAGGGCGCCGCTGATCCGCTGCACCAGGTGCAGATGGCGCCGGAAGCGTTTGAACCAGTCGAGAAAGGACTCGACCGTGTAGGCCGCGACGAGGAACGGCACCGCCAGGCCCGCGGAATAGGCGACCAGGAGCCAGACACCGCGCCCCAGATCGGCCTCGGTGGCCGCCAGGCTCAGAATCCCACCCAGAATCGGTCCGATGCAGGGACTCCACCCCGCCCCGAACGCCATACCGACCAGCACGGAGCCCAAAAATCCGACCGGCTTCCGGTCGAGGTGGACCCGATGTTCCTGGGACAGGAAGCCGAGCTTGATCACGCCCAGGCAATAGAGCCCGAACAGAATGATGAGCACGCCGCCCGCCCGCATGATGACGTCTTTGTAGATCCGGAGCGACGCACCAAGCGCCGTGGCACTGGCGCCGAGCAGCACGAAGATGAGCGAGAACCCGATCACGAACAGCGTCGCGTGGATCATCGCCAGGCGGCGGCGTTTCCCGATTTCCTCGAGCGTGAAGCCGGTGATGAAGCCGAGATACGACGGCACCAGCGGGAGCACGCAGGGGGAGAGGAAACTGAGGATCCCCCCGAAGAACGCGACCAGGGGGCCCAGGCTGCCGGAGGATTCGGTCATCGTCCGGGAAACCCGCCCAGTCCGCCCAGGTCACCGCTCCGGCACTGTTCGCACACGCCATGGATTTCGACCCGATGGCGTTCATACTGAAAGTGATGTTCGTCGGCCGTGATGCGCAGCATGCGCTCGAGCCGCTCATTGCTGAACTCGACCACCGCGCCGCATCGCCGGCACACCAGGTGGGCATGCTCGTTTGCTTCGCGGGCAGGTTCGTAGCGCTTGTAGCCCTCGCCGAAGTCCCGTTCCCGCACCAGGCCGCTTTTGACCAGGGCATCGACGGTCCGATAGAGTGTGGCCATCCCGACGTGCTCGCCGCGCTCGACCAGACGGCGGCGCAAGAGCTCGACCGACGGGTGGTCGTCGCTCGACAGCAGGACTTCCGCCACGGTGACCCGTTGACGGGTAACCGGTAACCGGCGATCGCGCAGGTAGCGGCGGAATCGCTCGACCAACGCGCTGCTTTCAGCTCGCGTCAGCAACGGCCTCGACCTCCTCCGGAGCCGGCGGGAACCACTGTTCGAGGGGGATCGCAGTCGGCGGCTCCTCGTCGTCCGAGCGCTTCGGTACCAGCGCCAGAAGCTCGGCCAGTGCCTCGATCGGCCCGCTCCCGACCTCCTCGATGGCGGACTCGAACTGTCCGCGGGTCTTACCCTTTACCGTCAGGACGTACCGGGCGGTATAGATCCGGCGCCGGTCGCCGTCGATTCGAGACAGGATTGCCGTGCCGAAATCCCGCTGCTGGTGGCGAATGGTCCGAAAGACCCACAGACCATCGAGTTCCGCGACCGGCAGCACAAGACGAATTGCATCCACCAGCCGGGTCCAGCCTTCGCCGACACCAGGGCCGGTTGGAGTCACACCAGGAGCCATGTTCCCACTGATCATTCGAGGACGAGCGCGCGGGTCGTAACCTGCTCGACCACGCGAAAGGCGGGCGAGTACCCGGGGTATTCCATCGGGAGAAAATAGGCCCTCCCCCGACCCCGTATCAAGCACGCTATTTTTTGCCGCATGGTCGGTCACACCGCTTTCCTGCTGGGCCTCGCGCTGGCGGGGTCATTCGAGATGCAGCCCCCGCCGGCCGCCGCCGACACGCTGCGCCCCGCCCGGCTCGCCCCGGTCGAGGTACGGGTCACCCGGACCGCCGAGCGGTCGCTCTATGTCCCGGCCACCGTGGTCGTGGTGGACAGCGCCACGCTCCGCGGTACCCAGTTGCAGAACGGGCTCGACGAGGTCCTGGGCCGGGTACCCGGCCTCTACGTGGCCAACCGGTTCAATCCTTCGCTGGATCAGCGGCTGGCCATTCGGGGAGCCGGTGCGCGGGCCAATTTCGGGGTCCGCGGCGTCAAAGTCCTCCTCGACGGCATCCCACTCACCCTGCCCGACGGCCAAACCCAGCTGTCGAATCTCGACCTGGGACTGGTCGACCGGATCGAAGTGCTGCTCGGCGCCGCGTCGGCCATGTACGGCAACGCCGGCGGCGGGGTCGTCGCGTTCGAATCGGCCCTGCCCACCGAGCGCTGGTCGGGCCGGATTCGCGCAGGGGGCGGCAGCTTCGGCACCAGTCGAGTGGCGGGCGAAATGGCTGGCAGCAACGGCGGCTGGAGCGGCTCGGCAGCGGTGGCCCGGTACGCATCGAGCGGGGTGCGACAACAGAGCACCAGCAACGCCACTCAACTCACCCTGGCCGCTAATCGGATCCTCGATGCGCGCTGGCTCCTCAAGGCGCGCTACTACTATGCCGACAGCCCCGAAGCCCAAAATCCCGGCGCCCTGACGCTCGCGGAACTGCACGCCAACCGCGATAGCGCGGCCGGCAATAACATCCTGCGCGGCGCCGACAAGGCGGTCCGGCAGCACCAAGCGGGCATAACCCTGACGCACGAAAACGGTCGCGGCACCAGCGGGGAACTGACCATATTCGGCCTGGCCCGTGACCTGACCAATCCGCTCGCTACGGCGCCACCAGGACCGGCCGGCCCGACCGTCGGCACCTTCAGCGCCATCGACCGGGTGGCCGGCGGGGTCCGTCTCTCCGGTCAACAAACCCTCGACGGACGCGGGACCCGGCTCGGCTTCGGCATCGACCTGCAATCGATGCGCGATGATCGCACCAATCAGCGCTCCCGAGGCGGCGCTCCGACAGATACGGTCGTCGCCGATCAACGCGAGACGACCACGGAACTCGGCCCCTATCTCCTCCTCCACCTCGAGCCGGCTGCCGGATTGACCGTCTCGACCGCGGCGCGCTACGACCGGGTGGCCTTTCGCGTCGCCGATCGGTACCTCGCCGACGGAGTCGACCAGTCGGGCAAGAACGTGATGGGCGCCTTCAGCGGAAGCATCGGCGCCAGCTACGCACTATCGGCCGGCCTGGTCGGATATGCCACCGTGGCGAGCGCTTTCGAAACGCCGACCACCACGGAACTGGTCAATCAGGCCAACGGTACCATTGGATTCAATCGGGACCTGGGCCCCCAGCGCACCCTGACGACCGAAGCCGGCCTGCGCACCTATGGCGCGGTGACCGCGCACCTCGCGGTCTATCGCTCCACCGTGCGGGATGCCCTGGTCCAGGCCCGCGAACAGGACGGCCGCGCCTACTTCGAAAACGCGGCCCGACTGACCATTCGCGGCGTGGAAATCGGCGCCAGCTGGCAACCGGCCCGATGGGTTGCTACACAGATCAGCTACAGCCATACCGACGCCCGCTTCAGCCGCTATCTGCTGCGCGACGGCGCCCTCGAGTTTCCGTTGGACGGCAATCTGGTCCCGGGCATTCCGCGCCATCTCTTCCGCGGGGTCCTGACCGCCAGCGCAGGGCCGCTGCTGGTCGAATGGGACCAGCAGATCACCTCCCGCATCTACGCCGACGACCGGAATACGCTTGCTGCGGATGGATGGGGGCTCGGAATTACGTCGATCCGGCTTCGCGCGGCAACGGGCGTCACGAATGGATTGGGCATCGCGCCTTTCGTCGGCGTGTCCAACCTCTGGAACCGCCGCTACGTGGCCTCGGTAACGGTCAACGGCTTCGGCGGGCGTGTCTACGAGCCGGCGCCGGGACGCTGGTTCTACGCGGGAATGGAGGCGTCGCTGGGTCGCCGCTAAACCGCTTCCGACCCATCAGAGCATCGACACCGGATCACGATCGATGGCAATCCGGACCTGGGCAGTTCCCGTCAGCCGCGACGATGCGTACCTGACGATTCGCCCCAACGCTCCGTCGGGTCCCTTGAGCACGACGTGCCAGCGAAAGCGGTCCTTGACCTTCTCGATCGGACACGGCGCAGGCCCCAGCACGAGGACCGGCAACTGGAAGCGGTCGACCAGCGCCGCGACCCAATCGGCGGCGTCTGCGCAGGTACGGGACACCATGCCTTCCGAGGTCCCCGAGACGATGATGTTGACCAGGGAAACCGTCGGAGGATAGGGCGGATCTTCGCGCGCCGCGCCCTCCATGGCCCAGAAGGCCTCGGTGTCGTGCTCTGCCGCGAGCCGGAGCGCCGGGTGCTCCGGATTCCGCGTCTGGACCAGCACCCGCCCGCCCTTAGGTCCCCGCCCCGCCCGACCCGCCACCTGCGTAATCAGCTGAAAGGTCCGTTCGGCCGCGCGAAAGTCGAGCAGATGCAGACCGACATCCGCATCGACCACACCGACCAGGGTCACGTTGGGAAAGTCGATCCCCTTGGCCACCATCTGCGTACCAACCAGGATATCGACCTGGCCCTGCTCCACCCGTTCGAGAATCCGATGATGCGACCACTTGGTGCCGGTCGTATCGAGATCCATCCGCACCACGCGCGCCTCGGGCACCCGTTCGGCCACGACCTGTTCGACCTGCTGGGTCCCGACTCCTCGGCTCCGGACGACCGGATGACCGCAGGCTTGGCACGCATCTTCGAGAGGTGCGTGGTAGCCGCAGTAGTGGCACCTGAGGCGTGCCGGGTGGCGGTGCATCGTGAGTGAGATACTGCAATGCGGGCAGGTAACCACATCGCCGCATGACGAACACTGCAGAAAGGAGGCGAACCCGCGCCGATTGAGCAGCAGGAGCGCCTGCTCGCCGCGCGCCACCGTGCGACGGAGAGCATCATCGAGCGCCACGCTCCACGGGAGCCCGCCGACGCCCTGAACCTGCGGAGCGGTCTTCACATCGATCAACTCCACCGGCGGGAGCGGACGGGAGCCGACCCGGTCCGGCAGGCGGATCAGCCGATCGGTCCGGGCCAACGCCGCCGCGGTCTCGAGGCTGGGCGTGGCGCTGCCCAAGACGAGCCGGGCGCCGTCGAGCTTGCAGCGCACCCGCGCCACGTCACGCGCGTGATAACGTGGCGCCTCGCCGTTTTTGTAGGTGGCCTCGTGCTCCTCGTCGATGACAATGTACCCGAGCGACGGAATCGGGGCGAACACCGCCGAGCGCGGGCCTACCGCCACCAGCCGTTCGCCCCGGCGCAGTGCACGCCAAGCGTCGGTACGCTCCCCTTCGGAGAGCGCGCTGTGCAGCACCGCCACCCGATCGCCGAAGACGCCACGCACTCGGCTGACGGTCTGGGGTGTCAGCCCGATCTCGGGCACCAGGACGATGGCGCCGCGGCCGGTCTCCACCGCCTGGCTGATCGCCTCCAGGTAGACCAGTGTCTTGCCGCTACCGGTCACCCCGAACAGCAGCGCATCCTGCCCCGGCGCCAGCGCCGAGATGCGTTCGACGGCTGCGCGCTGCGGCTCGCTGGGCAGGGGCGGCGCCGTGACCCGCATGGCCGCGAACGGATCGCGATACTGCTCCAGCTCCACCACGCGCACCAGGCCGTCGTCCACCAGCGCGTCGATCACTGCAGCGCTGACGCCCAGCCGGGCCCGCACATCCGGAATCGGCAGCGGTGCGCCGGCCTGCTCCACCAGTTCGTAGACCTCGCGCCGCCTGGGCCTGCGCGCAAAGCGGAGATCCCGTTCCAGCAGTCCCAGCCGAGGCTCTGCAAGTTCCAGAGCGCGCACGGTGGCCCGGCTGATCTCCGCGGGCGGGCTCTCGGTATCGAGCCGGATGGCCCCGATGCGCACCAATCGATCGGCCACGGACCAGAGCGGTTTCCGGAGCGCTCGTGCCGCGCTACTGATCGAAGCCCGACCGCCCTTTCGGTCGAGCCAGCGGATCAGGTCTCCCGCCGTCCCGCCCCCGACTCCCGCGTCCGACACCCGGATCAGCTGCAGCTCCGATTCGCCCCAAAGCGGGCCCGGCAGCATGGCCTTGAGCGTCAGACCGAGCGGGGTGCCGTAGTACCCGGCCATCCACTCCGCCGTGCGCAGCAAGGATGGTGGCAGGGCCGGTTCGTCGTCCGGCGCTCCCAGGATCTCGCGCGGCTGGACGGCCGGAGGCGACTCATCGGCGCCCACCACGATGCCCACCATTTCGCGTCGCCGTACCGGCACCACGACCCGGGCGCCTGCCACCACCCGATCGGCGAGCGCCGCCGGGACAGCGTAGGTGTACGGTGTGGCAACGGGAAGCGGTAAGGCGACCTGCACCAGGGGGGATACGACGGCCATGGCGGGAATGTAAGGCAACGACGCAGGCAACGGCGACGCAAACGGGGGAGCGGCAACCGGCCGCTCCCCCGTCACGTCAGCGCACTGCGAAACTCAGCTGCGGACGCCCACGCCGAGACCCGGGCCGGTCGGCAGCACGATCTGGCCGTTGTCGATCGAGGCGCCGGTGTACGGATCGTTGGACAGGAGCGCGGCGCCGTCCAGGTCGGCGATATCGACCAGCGGCGTGAAGTGCGCAGCTGCCGTAATCGCGATCGACGACTCGAGCATGCAGCCCACCATCACCATCATGTGGTGCGCCCGGGCAATCGCGATCATCCGGATCGCTTCGCGAAGGCTGCCCGTCTTGGCCAGCTTGATGTTGATGCCGTCGACCATCCCGACCAGCCGCGGAATGTCGGACGAGGTGATGCAGCTCTCGTCGACGATGAGCGGAATCCGCGACGCCTTGGCGATCAGGCCCAACCCTTCGATGTCGTTGGGTACGAGCGGCTGTTCGAGCACCGTCACACCATACTCTTCGAGAATCGGCAGCATCCGGATGGTCTGCTTCCGGGTCCAGCCGCAGTTGGCGTCGACGCGCAACTCGCGATCGGTCACGTCTCGGATGGCCTGGAGGATCTCGAGATCGTTCTCGAGGCCGAGTTTGATCTTGAGGATGGGATACTGCTCGGCTTCCCGGACCTTCTTCTTGATCATCTCGGCCGTGTCGATGCCGATCGTGAAGGTCGACTTGGGCGCCTTGGCCGGATCGAGCCCCCACAACTGATAGAGCGGCACGCCGAGCCGTTTGCCGACCAGGTCGTGCAAGGCGGTGGAGATGGCCGCGCGCACCGAGTTGTTATCGGTGACGAAGGCCTCGAGCGTCCGCTCCGCGTCTTCCAGGTGGAAGGCGTTTTCCGGCATCACGCTCGCGTAGGCATCGATGGCCGCCAGCGCCGTCTCGACCGTTTCGCCGTAGAAGGCCACCGGCGTCACTTCGCCCCATCCCTCCAGCCCGTCCTGGTCGATGACCTTGACGAGGATGGTCCGATTGGTGTCCCGGCTGCTCCGGGCAATCTTGAAGGGGTACTTGGTCTTGAGGGTCAGGATTTCGGTCTGAATACGCAGGCGGGCCACGGGAAAGCCTCTCGGTTTACGACGCCAATGAAGGGGGGGATCGGGGGTTCCACGAACGGCGTGAATTGTATCCGTTCGTGGACACAATGCCAATGCGGACTATGCCATGGCACGCAGGACGGCTTCGGCGCCGTCGGCGAGCCGGTGCGGCACGTAACCGCCTTCCAGCACGGCCATGAGCGGCACATCGGGAAACGTGGTGCGAATGCGGCTGACCCAGGTGGCGTAGTGTTCGGGCTCCAGGGTAAAGCCACCCAGCAGATCGCCTCGCATCGAGTCGAAGCCGGCGGACAGCAGAATCGCGCCGGGCGTCCAATTCTCGGTTGCCTGCCGGATCGCGTTCCAGAGTGTCTCGAGATACTCCTCGGCCGGGAGCCCGGCCCGCATGGGGAGGTTGGTCACGTTCCCCACGCCTCGCTCATCGCGCCAGCCGCTGAAGGGCCAGTGCGGCCATTGATGCATCGAAATGAAGCGGATGGCCGGATCCTGCTCGACCAGGGCCTGCGTCCCGTTGCCGTGATGCACGTCCCAATCCACGATCAGCACGCGATCGATCCCGTACGTCTGCGCTTCCCGGGCCGCGATGACCACATTGCCGAGCAGGCAGAACCCCATGGCGGTATCGGCCAGGGCGTGGTGTCCCGGAGGGCGCACCGCGGCAAAGGCCGGTTGCCCGCCGATGGCCGACTCCAGCGCGGCAAGCGTCGCTCCGGCGCCGCCCATGGCAGCCTCGAAGCTGGCCTGATTCATGGCGGTATCGGCATCGAGCACTCCGCCGCCCGCCGCTGCCGTGGCCTCGAGATGGTCGAGATAGGCTGCCGGGTGGACCCGTTCGACCACGGCGCGGGAAGCAGGCTCCGCCTCGCGGACCGCGGTGGCATCGACACTGCGAACCCGCTCGAGCAGTGTCTGGATCCGTCGGGGAGATTCCGGGTGGCCGGTCCGGACCACGTGATCCGGACAGCGCGAATGCGTAAAGACCGGCGCGATCATCGGCACCGGATGGCTTGGGCGGTGCGACTCACCGGATCGGCCGCCGATGGCGCCGCAGCACGATCAGGGCGCCGTTCGGCACGACGCCCGCGTCGGCCATCGTCGCCGACCCTTCCGGTACCTCCGCACCGCGGAACTTGACCAGATACTGGTCGGGCGAGGACCGGATCTTGGCCTGGGCCAGGGCGCGCGCCTTGACGTCGCTCACCCGGACGTCGGCCGGCACATTGAGGGCAATCTCATCCCAGGTGTCGAGCACCGTCACGCGAACCGGAATCGTCGTCATGCGGCCCGTCCCGGCAGGGTGTTGAGAAAGCGGCCCACGCCCTGATCGAAGAAGAGGGTCGAGGCGCGGACCCGATGGTCGCCCTGGTCGGCGGACACGATGGCGATGGAGATCTCTTCACCGCCCTGCCCGCGCAGGGTCAGATAGTCGGCGCCTTCCTTCTCGGGAAAGGCCGCCTGGTTGGGCACTCGCTCGGCAAAGAACACTTTGGCTCGCGCAATCACTTCGGCGGCCGTCAGGCTGGTCGTCGTCTCGTGGATCATGGCGCGTGGATACCGTTACATCCGTCTGATGGTGAGGCCGGTCGGTTGCGCAGGAACCGGCACAGTGCTGACCACTTTGCGCGTGGCCAGATCGACCACGTCGATGGCGCCCGGATCGGATCCGATCGACTCCTGCGACACGTAGGCATACTTCCCGTCGGGGGAGAAGACGACGCCGTGGACGACCTTCTTGGTCGTCTTGATCCGGGCCGCTTCGGTCCAGGTCTTGGTGTCGACGATGCTGAAACTCTGATCCTTCTTGTTCGTCACGATCACGACCGAGCCGTCCGGCGACGGTTCGAGATTGTACGCCCCGGCGCCGACCGCCACCTCGCGGCGGAACTGCAGGGTCTCCGCATCCCAAACCTGGACGGTATTGCCGTTATTGCAGGCGACGTACAGCGTCTTGTCGTCGGCCGAGACCGAGACATAGGTCCCGGCGCATTCCTTGTTCATCAGCGCAGCAGGCGGCTCGACCACGGTCCCGCCGGAGGGTGGCGTACCGTGCGACGCATCGTGCTGCGTGTGGCCGGCGGCGTGTCCCGTCGCCGGGGCGCCTGCCATGCTGTGCCCTTTACCCGTGCGGACCCGACGGGAGATCGCGAAGGTATTGACGTCGATCTCCAGCACCTCGTCGCTGTGCATGCAAGTCGCGTAGGCCCGGGTGCCGGCGTGGTTGACGCGCATCCCGTGCGGCATGTCGCAGGCGGGCAGGTCGAAGATCTTGGTCATGGTCGGCACGTGCACCACGGACACGACGTTGACCCGCGGCCGATCGCCATGGAAATCGGAATTGGCCACGAAGGCGAATTCGCCGTCGGGTGTCACCGAGATCGTGGTCGGAAAATGCTCGGCAAGCGCCTTGCCCATGAACTGGTCGGTTGCCGCATCGAACTGCCAGAGCGTCCCATAGGGCACGCCGTGGGCCACGGTCACGAAGTACGACTTCATGTCGGGCGCCATCGCGATGCCATGGGGTCCGTCGATATCGGCGGGCTTGATGCCGACCGGCACGACGCGATCGACCACCAGGTTGGGGCCATCGGGACGGAACCAGGTCACGATGTCGCCCGATTCGCTGACGATGCCAACCTGGTACTTCTGCTGCGCATCTGCCGTCGCGCCGCTCAACGCGAGCGCTCCGACCAGTGCACCTGCCGTCCAGAGGTTCCGCATCATGCCTGCCTCCTTCACTCCAGCTCCGCCCAGATTTCCCGCTGATCGGCCACCGGCGTCCGGATCACATCCACCAGCCGAGCCGGCCGGACGACGACCAGGACGAACTCGCCGGGAGGCGGGGTCTCGAGTCCCTGGACCGACAGAAATGCGGGCGGCCGCAGATCCGACGGGAGCTCGACCCGATACCGCCGGTCGCCCCACACGAACCGGAATTGGCCGCCGGCCTCCTCCCGTTCGACCTCCATAAAGTAATCGTCCTCGAGCCGGAACAGCCCGCCGTCTTCCGGCTCGCCGTCACGGTAAAAGGTCGGGTCGAACGGCTCTCCGGCCATCCGGGCGTAGTTCTGTTCGACGGCCTCGTCGAGCCACTCGAGGCCGGGGTCCCGAGCCCGCCATTCGACATGGTGGCGGATCTCGTGGGTCAGGGTCTCCCAGGCCTCTTCCTGCCAATCGAAGTCGTCCCGATCCCGGGCCAGGGCGGCAAACGAGCCATAGTACAGCACGACCCGGCTGTTGGTTGCCTCGGGCGCGTCGCTGGTGGTCGGCAGAGCGATGCACTCACCCAGGGTATAGATGTCCTCGCGATCGGGGTGCGTCACCGTGCGGGGCGACACCACGATCTCCGCGATTCCTGACAAAAACTCCTCCGGAATCTGCTCGGCAAGCGAGGCAACCAGCCCCTCGAACTCGGCCAGCGTCATGCGCAGCTAGAGCCGTTCATGCAGGTACCCGCGCACCTGCGCGAGCGCGATCCGCTCCTGCTGCATGGTGTCGCGGTGCCGCACGGTAACCTGCCCATCCTCGGCCGTCTGCCCGTCGACCGTGATGCTGAACGGCGTCCCGACCTCATCCATTCGCCGGTAGCGGCGGCCGATGGCTCCGCTGTCGTCGTAGAACATCGGCAGGGTGCGGCGGAGATCGTTGTAGAGTTCCGTCGCCGTTTCCGGCATCCGATCCTTGTTGACGAGCGGGAGCACGGCCGCCTTGATCGGCGCCATGGTCGGGTGAAACCGCATCACCACGCGGGTCTCGCCGTCGACCTCCTCCTCGTGATAGGCATCGGCCAGCATCGCGAGCGTGACCCGATCCGCACCTGCCGATGTTTCCACGATGTACGGCAGGAAGCGATCGCCGCTCTTCTGCTCGAAATATTCGAGCTTCTTGCCGGAGTGCTGCTGATGCCGCTGCAGATCGAAATCGGTCCGGTTGTGGATCCCTTCGATCTCATGCCAACCAAACGGAAACTCGTACTCGATGTCGTACGCGGCGCGGGCGTAATGCGCCAGTTCGGTCGGGCCGTGTTCGTGCCAGCGCAGCTTCTCGGGGCGGAGGCCGATCTCGCAATGCCAGGCCATCCGGAGCACCCGCCAGCGCTCGAACCACTCGTCGTCGGTACCGGGTTTCACGAAGAACTGCATCTCCATCTGCTCGAACTCGCGGGTCCGGAAGATGAAGTTGCCCGGCGTGATCTCGTTCCGGAACGCCTTCCCGATCTGGGCGATACCGAACGGGATCCGCTGCCGGGAGCTGTTGAGCACGTTGAGGTAGTTGACGTAGATGCCCTGCGCCGTTTCCGGGCGCAGATAGACCACGGCGGCCTGTTCTTCGACGGGCCCCATGAACGTCTTGAACATCAGGTTGAACAGCCGCGGCTCGGTCAGACTGCCCTTGGTGCCGCAGACGGGGCACTGCCCGTCCGGCTGCCCGGGCGTGCCCTTGATCCGCGGGTCATCGGCCCGAAAGCGGTTACGGCACTGCTTGCAGTCGACCAGCGGATCGGTAAAGCCCGAGACATGCCCCGAGGCTTCCCAGACCTTGGGATGCATCAGGATGGCCGCGTCGAGACCCTCGATATCGTCGCGAGAGCGAACCAGCGCGCGCCACCAGCTGTCCTTGACGTTCCGCTTGAGCTCGACGCCGAGCGGGCCATAATCCCAGACCGAACCGAGGCCGCCATACACCTCGGACGACTGGAAGACGAAACCGCGGCGCTTGCAGAGGGAAACCAGCTTGTCCATCAACGGGGGGGCGGCCATGAGTCCGATCTGCGGTAACTGGAGAATCAGGTCCGGGGGCCCAATGAGCCCCCGGCGGGTGGCGAATATTAGAGGTGGGCTAACCTGCAGGCAAGCAATAATTTGCGCGCAGCAGGATGCCAGAAAAGGGGCTGCCTGAGGGAGGGCCGGCCCGGTGGCCTCAGGCGGAGAATGCGTCAGGGCAACGACTTAGGCCACCTGGCCGCCTGGCTTGGACTTTGCCGTGGGGGAGGTATCCTACGGGACAGCCCGCCACCGGCGGGTTTCCCGGACTGCTGGAGAGGGTCGGATGCAATTTCGTTCGCTGTTGGCGGATCGGCGCGGGTACTCGCTCGGCGAGTTGCTCACGGTGATCGTCATTCTCGGTGTCATCGCGGCCCTGGCCATTCCCCGGCTCGATTGGATGGCCTACCGGGTCAATGGAGAGGTGCGCCAGGTCGCGATGCAGCTGTCGTACGCGCAGCGGCTGGCGGTCAGCCTCCAGCACAACGTGCAGGTCACCATCGACCGCGATGGCCGGCGGATGATCGTGGACGAGGACGCCAACAACGACGGCATCTTCTCGTCCAACGAGCGCCGCCGAGTGCTCCAACTCGAAACCGGGCTCAATTTCGAACGGAACAGTGCACCTGCTCTGCCCGCCCCGGCGCCGAGCACCGAAGTGACACAGATCATTTTCCGCCGTGACGGCAGCGCCAGCCAGTCGGGGGCAATCTTTCTCAATTCGAATCGCGGCGTCGCGGGCAGCAACAACAAGGACGCCCGGGCTCTCGTCATTACGCGGGCGACAGGACGCGCCTCGTCGTTTACGTACCTGAACGGCAGTTGGGTCGCGAGGATGTGACGATGAAACGTGACGGCTTCACTCTGATCGAAGTACTCATTGCGGTGGTCGTACTGACCATCGCAGTCACCGGCCTTGGCCAGTTCATGGCGAAGTATCAGCACTCGACGTCAACCGCGACACTGCTCTCGACTATGACGACGATTGCCAAAGAGCGGCTCGAACTGGTAAGGGCCGATCCGCGATATACGCAGCTGACAGCGCTCTATGGCGCCGGAGCGAGTGCAGACACCACCGGCTTCCCCGGGTACGCCAGCATTCAGCGCGTGACTACGGTGGTACGCGACCAGACCGGCACCCCCCCGCGAGACCGGACCACCGTGACGGTCCGGGTCTTTTCGACGACCCCCATTACTCGGGACACGGTGCGTCTCACCGCCGTGATGGCACGTCCATGACGTCTCGCTCCGCTGTTCGGATTCGCAGCACTGCCGGTTTCTCGCTGGTCGAGTTGTTGATCACGCTGATCGTGCTGACGCTGATCATGGGCACGACCGTGATGTTCTTCCAAACCCAAAGCCGCAGTTTCGCGCGCGGTAATGAAAGCATCGATGTGCTTCAGAACGCGCGCTATTCAGTGACGCACGTCGAGCGCATCCTCCGGACGCTCGGAGCGGGCGTCACGGGCCAGCAACCGATGCTCGTATACGGCGGTAACGACGTAGTCGCGTTCAATACCGACTACACCGAATCGGACACCACTGATTTCCGCTGGGCGGTGAACTGGAATCCGTCGATTCCAGCCGAGGACGCCATGGTATGGCGTCTCGAGAATGCGGGGGCGATCCCGAACACATCGTATACCTATCCGCCCCAGACGTTCTTGCTGGGGAGCGGCCTGCCCAGCCCGGCCGAAACCAAGATCTTCTGGCTTTCGCTCGACACCACGACCGCGCGATCCGATGACTATGTCCTCTGGGAGCGAACCAACAGCGGTCAGCGTGAATACATCGCCCGGAACATCCTGGCCTATCCAGGACGCCCGTTTTTCCAATATTTCCTGCACCGCCGGACGATCGGTGTTCCGAACCTCGTCATTGCGACGGGCTCCGATCTCCCGCTCCAGCGACGGGTGCTCCAATCGACGTTTACCTCGGCGGATTCCTCGAACGCCGTACGACCGGACAGCGTCACGGCAATCCGGATCAATCTGCGGATCACCAACGGCAAAACAGGTGCAGAGGAGCGCACTCGGGATTTTTCCCAACTGATCCAGGTCCCCAACAACGGACTACCCAGTCCAGTGGTCTGCGGACGCGCTCCCTTCCCCCCCAATGCGGTAACGGCTGTACCAGACCCCGCCCCGGGCAGCGGAATCGTCTGGCTCCAGTGGACGCGCTCCCCTGACCACGAGGGCGGCGAGCACGACATCAGACAGTACATCGTCTACCTCAGGCCCGATACCGCAACCGTCTGGCGTGATCCCCTGATCCTGGTAGCTGCGGACAGCTCTGTCAGTTATGAAACCCCGATCGGCGGCCTTGCCTCGGGAAGTACCTATCGATTTGGCGTCGTAGCTCAGGATTGTACGCCGAACTCGTCATCGGTTGTCTCGACAACGGCGGTAGCACCATGACGACGAAGGGATTCGACGGTATGACTGCGATGATTCGCAATGAACGCGGCGTAGCACTGATCCTGACGCTGCTGATCACCATGGCCGTTGCCGCGATGGCAATCGGAGGTGTGATGATCGCCGGGGCGAGCGGGTTGACCTCCCGCTTTGCCGCCCGAGAGGCTGCCTTGCACTCGCTAGCCGATGCCGGACTCGAAATCGGCCGAGACGAGATCAATCGCGTCTCGGCGGCGTTCCCGGACTCGACCATCCTGCCCGATACGGGATACATCGTGATTGCGCCGGCCGCTACGATCCTCGATGCCAGCGGCAATGTGATTCCTGGCTATACCCGGACCGTCTACGCCGGTCGAACCGGTGGGCGGACCGGTGGCCCGGCAACATCCGGTCAGTACGGCAGCAACTACATGAGTGTGCTGTCCGTTATCAATGACCCCCGCGGTGCCGTCGCAGCCCGCCGGGGACTGTTTGCCCAGGAATCGTGGTCGAAATTCGCAGTTGCCGTAAACAACTGGTCCAGTTCCATTCCCTATGGCTGCGGATCGTCTATTACGGGGCCGCTGCACTCGAACGACGACCTCCTGATTCAGTCCGGGTGCACCTCACCCAAGACCCTGTTTGCCGGGGAAGTGACAGTGGTTGGCTCCATCGTCAATCCCGGCTCCGGCAACTTCACGCGGGGTTATACAACCGGGACCCCTGCGTTGCCCTGGCCGACGCCGGCTCAGCTTGGCACGATGCGAAGATTTGCGGAAGATGCAGACATCACCAACGGCGACTATGACCTCACCGGCGGCAACATCGGCACGAACCGGCCCTGCACCCGGCTGGACTTCCAGGTCCTGGACTCGAACCAGGATGGCATCATCCAGTGGGACGAAGGATACGTCCGAATTTTCAAATGCAACAATCTCAACTATACGTCTCTGGCATATGTAAACGCACGGCGCTGGAATCAGACGCTCAGCGGTTTCAACTCGGATAACGACCCCAACATGCTCTCGCCGAACTGTGGCGCGTACGTAACCAATGCCAGCGGCGCGTTCCGCAACGCACAGGCGATCTACGATAACACGTCCGGTTCGGAGTCTAACAAGCGAACAAAAGTACGTGATGTTTTCCGTGGCGAAACTGGAACCGGTTATGTCAACAAGCGCTGTTTTCTCGGCGGCGATCCGCGCCTGTTCCGCAGCGTTACCGGCGACACACTGCTACCGGATCCAGCGACCGCCAACACTGGTCTTGGAGCTAACGGCGGCCGCTGGATTCGCCGCCGCCTGGGAGCACACCCGTCTGTTACCACCGTTCGGAGTACGATCGCCAGTGGTGGCGATGCGGAATATTGGATTCCACTCGGTAAGAATCCCAATTTCAAAGGTGTCATCTACGTTACGGGCGATGTCGCAATCAGCGGTCGCCTCCGCGGACGAGTTACGGTCGTGTCGACCGGTATCATCAATCTCCAGGATGACTTCACCTACTGGACGCCTCCGGGCACCAATTGCAGCGAAACCGGTGACATCTTCGGTGCCCTGGCCGTTCAGGGCATTATCACTCAAGACAACAACCTCCAGACTCCTTTCAAAGTGAACGGGACGTTCCGGGGCGGATTCGACGATACGCCGGCCGATGAGAACTACCACATGTTCCTCCTCTCACTGACGAATTTCGGCAGTGACATGGAAAGCAATGGCACTCCCGGATACGATGGACCGACGGGCAGCCCGGCCATCCCCGCCGAAGCTGGGGAAACCTGCGGTGGAGCGCGGGCAGGCTGCATTCGAATTTCGGGCGGCATTGCATACGCGCGGATGGACTGGGCCGGCTTCCGAACCTACGGGTCCGGCACGAGCAGCACGGGCTACGGCTGGGCGTCGGGCCACACCTACGACCAGTGCGGCGCCAGCAACCCGCCACCCTACTTTCCGACGACTGGCCGCTACCTGAAGAGCCGGTACTACGAGATTGACCCCGTTTGGCTCAATCAGGTCGGAATCGGGACGTACCTCAACGAACTACAGTCGCGGTAGCCCTGACGCCCTGTCGAGTACGCAATGAGGGGGACGGCGCACCAAGCGCCGTCCCCCTCATCGCATCGGCCGCGACGTTGTCGATCAGACTTCGATGATCTGATCCCGCCGTGTCCCGACACTCGCATACTTGATCGGCACGCCGGCCAACTCCTCGAGCCGATGCAGGTAGGCACGCGCTTCCGTGGGCAGATCCGCCATCGACCGCGCCCCGCCCGTCGGCGACCGCCAGCCGGGCATGGTCTCGTACACCGGCTGGACCCGGCCCAGAACCGTCACGTCCGACGGCATCTCATCCATCCGCTCGCCGTCCAGCTCGTAGCCAACACCGATCGGGATCCGATCGAACCCGTCCAGCACGTCCAGCTTGGTCACGGCCAGATCGGTGAGCCCGTTGACCCGCGCCGAGTAGCGGACCACGACCGCATCGAACCAACCGCAACGACGCGGACGCCCGGTGACGGCCCCGAACTCGTGACCGACCCGGCGCAACTCCTCCTCGAGCGCCTCATCCGCAAGAGTGGGCAACGGACCGTTACCCACCCGCGTGGTATAGGCCTTCACCACACCCAGCACCCGATCGACCAGCGTCGGCCCGATCCCGGCCCCGACCGCAGCGCCACCGGCCGTCGTGTTCGAGGAGGTCACGAACGGATACGTTCCGTGGTCCACGTCCAGCAACGCCCCCTGCGCTCCTTCGAGCAACACGCTGCGCCCGCCCTTGAGGGCGTGGTAGAGATGCGCGCCCGTATCGGTCGTCATCGGCACCAGGCGCGGCGCCACCTGCCGCAGCAGCTCCACGTGCTCAGCAAACGAGGCGCGCTCCTCCATCCCTGCCAACGCCAGCAACTCGTTGGCCCGGTCGATCCGCGCCGCCAGCAACGACTCGGCCTCAGCCACGTTGCGCAGGTTACCGACCCGGATGCCCCGGCGGCCGTACTTGTCCTCGTAGGCCGGCCCGATGCCCCGCTTGGTGGTGCCGATATGCTGCCGCTGCTCCTCGGCCAGATCGAGCAGCTTGTGATACGGCAGCACCAGATGGGCGCGATCGGAGACCAGCACCCGGCCGCTGACATCGATCCCGCGTTCGGCCAGGCCGTCGAGTTCGCCGAGGAAGCTCTCGGGATCGATCACGACACCATTCCCCAGCACGCAGACCGTGGTCGTGTGGAGGATACCGCTCGGAATCAACCGCAGGATGAACTGCGAGTCGCCGATCACGACGGTGTGGCCGGCATTGGCCCCGCCCTGATACCGCGCGACGATATCCGCTCGCTCCGCAATGACGTCGACGAGCTTGCCCTTACCCTCGTCTCCCCACTGCGATCCGACGACGACGAGACACCGACAATCCGAACCGAACATCACCGCTTCCCTTTCGCGCCCGCGGGCGCCGTCGCTTCGCCTGCCCCGAGTGCCGTGGCCGTCTCGATCGAGATCATGTTCGCCTTGACCAGCTCGGCCAGGTGCTGCTCGTAGGTCTGCATACCGCTCTTGCCGTACCCGCGGGTCATCTGCGTCTTGACGTCGACGACCTTGGCCGGATCCTTGAGCGCATCGCGGATGGCGCGCGACGCAATCATGATCTCGGCCGCCACGACCCGGCCGGACTCGTCCTTCTTCGGCAGCAACTGCTGCGATACGATGGCCGTGATAACCGAGGAGAACCTGATCCGGCCGATGTCCCGCTCTTCTCGCGGCAGCATCGCAAAGCACTGGCCGATGGTAGTCATCACGTCCGGCGTCGGCATGGCGCCGATGACCAACCGGCCGGTTTCCGCCGCCTTGATAGCCGTCTCCAGCGTTTCGTTGTCGTGCACGTCGCCCACCATGATCACATCCGGATCCTGGCGTAATGCGGCGCGCACCCCGACGCTCAGTGAGGCCGTATCGATGCCCACCTCGCGCTGCGTCACCGAGGACTTGAAGTCGCGATGGAGAAACTCGATCGGATCCTCGATCGTCACGATGTGCCGCTGCTGCGTCTGATTGAGATGATGCACCATGGCGGCAATGGTGCTGCTCTTGCCGCTGCCGCTCACCCCCGTAATCAGCACCAGGCCGTGCGGAGCTTCCGCCAACCCGCGCAACGAATCGGGCAGGCCCAGCTGATCCAGCGTCGGAATGCCGAAGGGAATGACCCGCATCACGATCATGAACGACGACCGCTGCCGAAGCAGGTTGACCCGGAAACGCCCCACGCCGGGCAGCCCCCAGGAACAATCGTAGTCGGTCAGCTCATCGAGCCGGGCCCGGTCGTCGTCGCTGGCCACCAGCTTGAGCGCGGCGGCGCGGGTTTGCTCCGGAGTCAGCCGCTGCTTGGTGAGCGGCACCAGGGTGCCGTCGATCCGCGCCCGAAAGACATCGCCCGCCTTGATGTGCAGATCCGAGGCGCCGCGATCCACCGCCGCCTTGATGATCCGCTCGATCGGGACACCGGCCATGTCAGCCGGCTCCCATCGGCAGGAAACCCATCCGGCGCTCGACCCCGGCCAGCGTCTCGGATGCAATCGCCCGCGCCCGCTCCGCTCCCTGCGCAATGACGCGATCGAGCCGGGCCGGATCGGCACGCAGCGCTTCGGCCCGGGTACGAATCGGCCCCAGTGCCACCTCGAGGTTGTCCGCCAACACCCGCTTGCAATCGATGCACCCCCAACCGGCGCTGCGGCACTGGTTCGCCACCTCGACGACCGTTTCGGGCGGCGAGAAATGCCGATGCAACGCGTAGATATTGCAGTTCTCGGGCGTACCAGGATCCTTCTTGGTCTTGCGCGCCGGATCCGTCTTGGCCGGACGCAGCTTATCCCAGATTGCCGCGGACGACTCGAAGAGACCGATGGTGTTACCCAGGCTCTTCGACATCTTGGCTTCGCCATCCAGACCCAGAATCCGCTTGGCCGGCGTCAGCAACGCCTGCGGCTCGGGCAAGTACGGATCGTCGGCCGCGAAGGCGTTGTTCCAGGTCCGCGCCAGTTCGCGCGAAAGCTCGAGGTGCTGGACCTGGTCCTCACCAACCGGAACCTTGTCGGCCCGATAGAGCAGAATGTCCGCCGCCTGCAGGACGGGATACATCATGAGCCCGGCCAGGATTCGCTCGCTGCGCTGCGACTTGTCCTTGAACTGTGTCATCCGCTCGAGTTCGCCGATGCCGGCGACATTGGTCAGGATCCACATCAGCTGCGCATGCTGCGGCACGTGCGATTGCACGAAAATGGTCGAGCGGTCCGGGTCGAGCCCGGCAGCCATCAGCCCCAGAAACATCTCGCGGGTACGCTCCGCGAATCCGGCCGGATCGAACTTGTGCGTGATGGCGTGGAGGTCGACGACACAGTACAGGCAGTCGTACCGATCCTGCAGGTCCACCCAGTTCTTCACGGCACCGAGCCAGTTCCCGATGTGCAGTTCGCCGGTCGGTTGGATGCCGGAGAAGACGCGATCCATGAAGTCCCCTGGACGAAATGGGAAACGGGTGAGCCGCCCAGAATTGCGGCCCACCCGTTGAGCCAAGGTAGTCGGCTCGACCGATGCGGGCAAGCCGAAACCAGGCTTACACTTACCCTTTCCGAAGCCGGACCCGAACCGGACCGGTACACCGCCTAAAACGGGGGCCTCGCTACTATTCTGGGCGACCGTGCCACCACCCCCGGACCGGTCCCGCCGGCGCGCCCGACCCGACCCAACGGAGCCGTGGCGCACACTCTGAAACCGAACGCCAGGCCGATGCCGACCCGACACCTGCGCACTCTCGCCACCGACGCCGCCCGCCGCGCCGCCGACTATCTCCGGACCGTCGAACGTCCGCGCGACCCGTCCTCCTGGGGCGCCAAGACCAGCAACGATTTCGTCACCGAGTGCGACCGCACCGCCGAGTCGATCATTGCGGACGTGCTGCTCGGCGCGGAGCCGGGATCGACGGTGATGGGCGAGGAACTTTCACCCGACGCCACCGACGCCGGCCTCGTCTGGATCGTCGACCCGATCGACGGCACCACCAATTTCGTCCATGGGTTTCCCGCCTATGCGGTGTCGATCGCGGCCGCCGTCGACGGGGTGCTGACCGCCGGGGTCGTGCTGCAAGTCGAGCAGAACGTGCTCTATCACGCCGCCCGGGGCCACGGCGCCTGGCGCGACGACACGCCCCTTCGGGTGTCGGCCATCACCGAGCCGCGCCATGCCCTGATCGGCACCGGCTATCCCTTCAAGCATCCCGAGCACCTCGAGCGCTACCTGCCTCAATTCGCCCGGATAGCGATGGCCTCGGCCGGCGTGCGCCGTGCCGGATCGGCCGCGCTCGATCTGGCCTGGGTGGCCAGCGGCATTTTCGACGGGTTCTGGGAACTGATGCTGGCGCCCTGGGATATGGCCGCAGGGCTCTTGCTGATCCGGGAAGCGGGAGGAATCGCCACCGACCTGACGGGGCGCGAGGTCGGGGCCAGCCATAGCGGCATCGTGGCCGGGAACCCGGCCATCCACCGCTGGCTCCGGACCTCGCTCGACCAATCCGGCTGACTCCGCGCCGACGCGGCGGACGAAACGCGGACCCGCATCCTCGCCAGCGCCAAGGAATTCTTCGGCCGCCGCGGCATCGATGCCGTGACGATCGCGGAGATCGCCCGTCGATCACGTGTTGCCGGGTCGACGGTCCCGGAATACACGACGGCGCCGGCCCTCACTCAAGGGGCCGGCGCCGCGAGAAAACGAACCCGCCCTACCTACGCAGCGAGCGTCAGAATGCGAGGTCCGTCTTTGGTGACCGCGATGGTATGCTCGAAGTGCGCAGCAAGCGATCCATCCGCGGTAACGATGGTCCACTTGTCGGCCAGCGTCCGCGTCTTGTAGTGCCCCATCGTGATCATCGGCTCGATCGCGATGGTCATCCCCTCCAAGAGCCGCTCGCCCCGCTTCGGCTTGCCGTGATTGGGCACCTGGGGATCCTCGTGCATCTTGGTCCCGACGCCATGCCCGACCAGCTCCCGGATGACCCCGTAGCCCTGCGCCTCGGATACCGTCTGCACCGCATGGCCGATATCGCCGATGTGATTGCCGAGCCGGGCCTGTTCGATCCCGGCCTCGAGCGCCCGCCGGGTGGTCTCGAGAAACTGTTCCGTTTCCGGAGCCACCGGGCCGACCGGCACCGTGATGGCGCTGTCGGCGTGGAAGCCGTCGATGCAGACGCCGCAATCGAGACTCACGATGTTGCCGTCACGGAGGACCCGCTTGGGCGACGGAATCCCGTGAACCACTTCCTCGTTGATCGAAATACAGAGGCTCTTCGGAAAGCCGTACAAGCCCTTGAACGAGGGCGTGGCGCCCGGATGGCTCCGGATGAACCGTTCGGCCTCCCGGTCCAGATCCTCGGTCGAAATACCGGGTTTGACGAGGCCACGGCACAGCTCCAGCGTCGCATGGACGATGGCGCCGGCCTTGGCCATGGTGTCGATTTCCCGGGGTGATTTGAGCATTACCATAATGATCTAAAATTAACGATTCTCCGTCCGCATTGGCACCGTGGTCTGCCGGGCGGAATTCACGCGTCTGGATCGGGACCAAACAGAAGGCGAACCATCGAGTCGGCCAGGTGGCTGCCCGCCTCCTCTTCCGAGAGGAGGTCGGGGAGGATCGACGGCGCGATGGCCGTGAGGAGAAAACAACTCCACACCTGATAGACGATGGCGCGGCGAAGCTTGGGGTCCGGCTCCGGCATCGCCGGTTCGATCACTCCCAAAAACGCTTCCACGAACCGCCGGAACGCCGCCACGGCCGGACCGTCGTACCGTTGCTCGGCCAACATGGGACGAAGGTGGGCATAGGCCGTCCTGGGCCACTTGAACGCCACCAGGAAGAACTCCCGAAAAAACCGCTCCGTCCCCTTCCGCACATCGCCGGCTTCCGCCTGGATGGCCTCGCCGAGTTCGCGGGCGGCATCCGGGAAGACCTGGTCGAGACTGGCCGCCAGCGCCTGGTCGACGAGCCGGTCCTTCGAGCCGAAGTAGTAGTTGACCGCGGCCACGTTGACCTGAGCCAGGTCGGCAATCCGGCGAACCGTCGTCCCCTCCACGCCGAACCGCTCGAAGCACTCGAGCGTGGCCACGATGATCCGGTCCCGTGGGGCCTCAGGCTGGTCCATCGGAGTCCATTGGGCGGTTGACAGCAGTCTTCTGATCCCTCATCTTCGCTCGATCTTAAGCATGAGTTTTAAACGTGTGTTTAGCAAGGATATCTCTTGCGATCAAACGGTCCGCCCCCATCCTCGGATGGCCCCTCCTGGCCGCTCTGGGACCCGATCCGCTCGTCGGCCAGACCGGGGTGACAGGACGGGTGACCGATCAGCAAACCAACCGTCCTATCGCCGCCGCTCGCGTGTCCGTCCGGGGCAGCGACCACGCCGTCATGACCGATTCCTCGGGCCGATACCGGATCGTGGACGTGAAAACCGGAACCTGGATCATCGAGGTTCGGCGCATCGGGTATCGGCCGATTGCTTTTCCGGACGTCGTCGTCCGCCGAAACCGGTTCTCCGTCATCGACCTGTCGCTCGAGCCGGCCCCTTTCCAGCTCGAAACGGTCGAGGCGGCACCCGCTCTGTTTCCAGAGCCCGCGCTCACTGCCGGAAGCCTGGTGGGGTTTTCGGCGGAGGAGATCAAACGCGCTCCGGGTGCCGCGGGTGACGTGAGTCGCATCCTCCAGGGCCTGCCGTCGGTTGCCAAGGTCAATGACCAGAGCAATGCGCTGGCGGTCCGCGGCGGCAGTCCTCTCGAGAATCTCTTCCTGGTCGACGGAATCGAGATTCCCAACATCAACCACTTTCCCACCCAAGGTTCATCGGGCGGGCCGATCGGTCTGCTGCATGTCGATCTGATCCGGGAAGTCGACTTTTCGGCCGGCGGTTTCGGCGCGGAGTCGGGCGATCGGCTCTCGTCGGCCCTCAATATTCGCTTCCGCGAGGGGAATCGGGAGGCCCTGGACGCGCAACTCGACCTCAACTTCATCGGATTCGGCGGTATTGCCGAAGGACCGCTCGGTCACTCCGGATCGTGGATCGTGGCCGCGCGACGGAGTTATCTCGACCTCGCCATCAAAGCGTTCGACCTGGGGACGACTGCCGTTCCACAGTACGGCGATTATCAGGGCAAAGTAGTCGTCGATCTCGGCCGGAGTCACCGTCTCGGCCTGCTCGCGATCTGGGCCGACGATCGGTTCGAGACCGATCTGGCCAATGCGCTCGAGAACGAAGCCTTTACCTTCGGCCGACAGGATCTGCTGCAGGGGACGACCGGACTGACCTGGACGGCCGCATTCGGGTCGCGGGTCAATGCGGTCACCTCGGCGGCCTGGTCCACCTCACGATTCGACGAATCGTATTTCGAAGCGGGCGGCAACAACGCCCTGATCTTCCGAAACCGGTCGCGCGAGCGCGCCGTCCGGCTCCGTCACACCACGAGCATCGACCTCGGGAGCGGAACCCTTTCGATCGGAGGCGACGCCAGCCGCGCATCATCCCGCTACGACAACCGGTACGACGTCCCGAACCCGCTGGGCGCCGACCCGACGACCTTCGACGTCCGGACGACGCAGCAGAGCACTCGCGCCGGCGCCTTCACCACGCTGGCCGCCCGGGCATCCCGCGCGGTGGGCTTTACGCTTGGTGCGCGGATCGATCACCATTCGGCAACCGGTAACACCACTCTCTCACCCCGAGGCAGTGTCGCCCTCCGGCTGGGGCCGGCCACCGTCGCGACCGCGTCGGGAGGCGTCTACTACCAGACCCTGCCGTCGGTCCTGCTCGCGCAGGCGGCGGCGCATCTCGCCCTGCCCGACCCTCGCGCGGTGCATGCGGTCGTCGGCCTCGACCACCACCTGGCGGACGACCTCCGATTCACGCTCGAAGCGTATCACAAACGGTACGACCGGCTTCCCGTCGATCCCGATCAGCCCGGACTCCTTCCGGTCGACGAGCTCTATCACGGCTTCGGCTTTCTGGCGGCGCACGAAGTCCTTGCATCGACCGGTACAGGCAACACGACGGGACTCGAGGCCCTGCTCCAGAAGCGCATGACCAACCGCTTGTACGGCCAGCTCGGCGCTAGCTACGCACGGTCGTTCTATCGCGCGGGCGACGGCGTCCAGCGGCCCCGGGTCTTCGACAATCGTGTCGTACTGACCGCTGAAGGAGGCTGGAAGGTCGGCGATGCGTGGGATCTATCGGCACGCTGGATCTACGCGGGCGGCCCGCCGTACACGCCGGTCGACGCGGCGGCATCGGCAGAGGCGGGGCGGACGGTACTGGACGGGAGTCAGATCAACGCGGCCCGGCTGCCGGCCTACCATGCGTTGAGCATCAGGGCCGACCGCCGCTTTACGATCGGCGGTACCACGCTCAACACGTTTCTGAGTGTCTGGAACGCCTACAATCGCAAGAACGTGGCGCAGATCTACTGGAACCCGGCGACCGGCCGCGTCGACTCCGTCACACAGTGGACGCTCTTGCCGGTCTTCGGGATCGAGTGGGAGTTCTGAAGCCTGCTTACCGGCCGAGCGCTTGGCGCGCTCGGTCGGCTACGGCATCGACCGTCCCGATGGCGTGGATCCGGGTGACCCCGCCGCGGGCCTCATACCAGTCGAGCACCGGCGCGGTCTGTTCCCGGTAGGCGCGCAGGCGGCGCTGCACCGCCGTCGGATCGTCGTCGGCGCGGCCTTCGACCGTCCGCCGCTTTTCGATCCGCGCGAGAATTTCTTCATCCGTCACATCGAAGAACAGCACCCGGTCGATTTTCCGGCCGAGCTTTTCCAGCAGCGCAGCGACGCCTTCCGCTTGGGGAATGGTGCGGACCACGCCGTCGAAGACGACACCGTTGGCGGCGGCGGGCTTGTCGAGCTCTTCGCCTACGATCCGCATGATCAGGTCATCGCTGACCAGCGCGCCCGACTCCATCACCGCCTTGGCTTCGAGGCCCAACGGAGTGCCGTTTTTGACGGCATCACGGAGCAGATCGCCCGTCGCAACCTTGGGGATACCGAGTCGCTCGGCAATGAGAACGCCCTGGGTGCCTTTACCGGCGCCGGGAGGGCCGAGAAGTAGAATGTCCATGATCACGAACCAGAGTAAAGGATTCGTCTCGAGCCGGGCGACGCGTCAGAGCCCGGCCCCGGATCGCTTTCGCCGATCCGGAGTGCCGGGCCCCTGGTACCGCACCGACCGGACAACTAGATGAAGCGCTGCTGGCGGCCGCGGAACTTGACCCGGCCCGTCTTCATGAAGCTGTCGTACTTGCGCAGCGTCCGGTGCTGTTCGATCTGCGAAATCGTGTCGAGCAAGACGCCGACGACGATCAGGACCGACGTACCACCGAAGACGGTCTGGTAGTTGAACTGCCGCGCGATGAACGTCGGCACGATGGCTACCGCCGCCAGAAAGAGCGACCCGGGCAAGGTAATCCGACCGAGCACCTGGTCGATGTAATCCGCCGTAGCGGAGCCGGGCTTCACACCCGGGATGAAGCCGCCCTGCTTCTTCAGATTCTCCGACAGGTCGACCGCATTGAAGATGATCGACGTGTAGAAGTAGCTGAACAGCACGACCATGATGGCAAACACCAGATCGTAGGGCAAATCACCGGGGGTAAAGAAGTTCGCCCACTCGGTGAGAGTCGGATTGCCCGTGAAGCTCGCAATGGTGCTCGGCATGATGATGATCGTCTGGGCAAAGATGATCGGCATCACGCCGGCGGTGATCAGCCGGATCGGGATGAACGTCTTCTGCCCTTCACGCACCCGACCGCGTCCCATGACCTTCCTGGGAATCTGAATCGGAATCCGCCTGGCCGCGATGGTCATGGCCACGACCGCCGCGATCGACCCGACGGCCAGCACCACGATCAGGAGCGCCACGCCGAAGCTGACGCTGCCGACCTGGACCTGCTCGAGCAGCGAGAAGGTCGACGGCCAGAGCCGCTCGATGATCGAGACCGCGATCAGGAGGCTCATGCCGTTGCCGATACCGCGTTCGGTGATCTGCTCACCGAGCCACATGATGAAGACCGCCCCCACCGTGAGCGTGAACCACATCGTGGCGCGCGCCGCGAAGCCGGGGTTGGTCAGCGCACCCGGAATCGACTCGGTAAAGGCGGTGAAGGTCACGGCCTGCGACACGGCGATGAGGATGGCCGTGTAGCGGGTCCACTGCGTGAGCTTCTTCTTCCCTTCCTCGTCCTTCTGCATCTTGCTCACTCGGGGCAGGATGCCGCCCACGAGCTGGAAGATGATGGACGCGGAAATGTACGGCATGATACCCAGGGCAAAGATGGTGGCCCGATACAGGCCACCACCCAGGGTATCGTACAGTTGGAAGAAGGTGCTCGTCCCGGTGTTGCTGCTGATGAACGCCTGCAGCGCCTGGACGTTGACGCCCGGGGCTACGATGTGGGAACCGATCCGGTAGATCAGAATCACCAGCAGCGTAAACAGCAGTTTGCGCTTGAGTTCTCCGTCGATCCCGAACGACGGGACCTGTGCGGCAGGACTGGTCACTTACGCCTCGACTTTTCCGCCTGCTGCCTCGATTTTGGCTTTGGCCTGGCCCGAGACGGCAATGCCGCGGACCGTGAACGCCCGATTGATCTCGCCCGCGGCGAGCAACTTGATGGGGTCGTCGGACTTCTTGACGAGTCCGGCCGCTGCCAGCGACTCCGGCGTCAGCTCCGTCCCCTCGACCTTGTCGAGCTGACGGAGGTTGACGACCTGCGCTACTTCCTTGAACGGGTTGGTGAACCCGCGCTTCGGCAAGCGCCGATAGAGCGGTACCTGACCGCCTTCGTAGCCCGGATTGGTCTGACCACCCGTGCGCGCCTTATGACCTTTATGACCTTTGCCGGACGTCTTGCCCAGCCCGCTGCCGATACCGCGACCGAGCCGCTTGCGGGGCGTGTTGCTGCCCTTGGCCGGCCGCAGGTTGGAAAGCGTGATCTTGTCCGCCATGCTCCTGATCCTTTCCCGTCTTACGCCTTGGCCACCTGGACCATATGGCGGACCTTGAACAACATGCCTCGCACCGACGCATTGTTGACGATCTCGACCTCGGCCTGGTGCTTGTGCAGACCGAGCGCCGCAAGCGTCCGGCGCATCGTATCATCATGCCCGATCGTCGAGCGGATCTGCTTGACCCGAAGCCGGGCCGCCTCCGCTTCGCTCGGGATCGTCGCCGCGTAGTAAGCCGGCCCTTGCCGACCAACCGCAGGATTCCGTCCCATTGCTTAACCCTCCTGCCGCGGACGGTAGGCCAGCTGATCGACTTCGATGCCGCGCTCGCGCGCCACCTGCCGGACCGACACCAGGCTCCGCAGCCCGTTCAACGTCGCCCGCACCATGTTGTGCGGATTATTCGAGCCCAAGCTCTTGGTCAGGATGTCGGTGATCCCGGCGCACTCGAGCACCGCGCGCACCGGACCGCCGGCAATCACGCCGGTACCGGTCGCCGCCGGCTTGAGCAACACCCGACCGGCGCCATGACGCCCGATCACATCGTGCGGAATGGTCGTCCCGGTCCGCGGGATCTCCGTCATCGCGCGCTTGGCGGCATCGACCGCTTTACGCACCGCTTCGGACACCTCGTTGGCCTTGCCCGTCGCAAAGCCGACCCGGCCCTTGCCGTCGCCCACCGCCACCAGGGCGTTGAACGAGAAGCGCCGGCCGCCTTTGACGACCTTCGCGACGCGATTGATGTCGACCACCTTCTCGACGAACTCGTTCGCCTGGTCCCGGTCGCCGCGGCGATCGTTGCGACCATCGCCCCGGCCACGGCCACCGCGCTCACCGCCGCGACCGCCGCCACCCTGTCCGCCACGACGCCCGCGGGGCCGTTCGCCGGTCGGCGCGTCCGTCGTCGTCTCGGTGCCCTGCACGTGAGGTTCCGTCATTAGAACTCCAATCCACCTTCGCGGGCGCCGTCAGCGACCGCCTTGACCCGCCCGTGATACCGATAGCCCGCCCGGTCGAAGACCACCTTGGCAATCCCGGCGGCCTTCGCCTTGGCGGCGAGCAGCTTGCCGGTCGCCTTGGCCTTGGCCACCTTGCCGGTGCCGTCGAGTTCGATCCCTTCGCTGCCATCGCTCGTGCCCAGCAACACCACCCCGCGCGCATCGTCCACCAGCTGCGCATAGATGTGCTTGAGCGACCGGAAGACGACCAGACGCGGACGCTCCGCATCGCCGGCCACCTTCTTGCGCACCCGCAGATGCCGGCGGTACCGCCGCTCATCGCGGGTCTTCGGTGCGTGAATCGGACGCATCGGTTACTTCGCTCCTGTCTTGCCGGCCTTACGCCGGACCCGCTCACCCTGATAACGCACGCCCTTGCCCTTGTACGGCTCAGGCGGACGAATCGCCCGGATCTCCGAAGCCACCTGGCCGACCAGCTCTTTGCTGGGGCCGGTGATCCGAACCACGGTATTGTTTTCGACGACCATCTTGATCGACGCCGGCGCGGCGTAGGTCACCTGGTGCGAGAAGCCCAGGCTCAACTTGAGGCCGGTCGCGATGACCTCGGCCTTGTAGCCGACGCCCTGGATCTCGAGCACCTTCTCGAAACCCTTCGAGACGCCCTCGACCATGTTGGCCACCAGGGTGCGCGACAGGCCGTGCAGCGCCTTGTGATGCTCCTGGTCGCTCGGCCGCGCCACCGTCAGCACGCCGTTCTCGAGCGAGGCCGTGATATCACGCGGCAGCGCGCGACTCAGTTCGCCCTTCGGGCCCTTGACCGCCACCGTTCCGCCCTTGATCGTCACCGTGACGTCGCTGGGAACGCTGATGGGTCTCCGTCCAATTCGTGACACGTCGCCTCCTACCAGACCACCGCGAGGAGTTCGCCGCCCAAGTTGGCCGCCCGTGCCTGGCTATCGCTCATCAACCCCTTCGGGGTCGAGACGATGGCCATGCCGAGGCCGTTCTTGATGCGGGGAATCTCGCGGCTCTTGACGTAGCGGCGCAGGCCCGGCGACGACATCCGCTTCATCTCACGAATCACCGGGCGCTCGTTATGATAGCGCAAGGTGATGCGGAGCAGCCCGCGGGGGCCGTCCTCGAGGACCTTGAAGTCCGCGATGTAATGATTGTCGTGAAGAATCCGCGCCAACTCAACCTTGAGTCGCGACGCCGGAATATCCACGCGACGCTGGCCCGCCGATGCTGCGTTGCGGATGCGGGCCAGCATATCCGCGACAGGATCTGTCATGCTCATGCGTGATCCTTCCCTTACCAACTCGCCTTGCGCACGCCGGGGAGATGTCCCCGAAGCGCGAGTTCCCGGAAGCACAACCGGCAGAGCCCGAACTTCCGCAGTACGGCCCGCGCCCGACCACAGCGCTGGCAACGACGGACGGCCCGCACCTTGAACTTCGGCACCCGCTTGGCACGCTCAATCCAACTGGTCTTCGCCATTTCTCGCCTCTCGCCTTACAGGGCCGGCCGGATCGGGGTCTCGCCCCGGAACGGCCACCCGAACTCCTTGAGTAGCGCGAGCGCGAGATCATCCCGCCCCGCCGTCGTCACGATCGTGATATCCATCCCGTGGACCTTGTCGACCTTGTCATAGTCGATCTCGGGGAAAATCAACTGCTCCTTGATCCCGAAGGAGTAGTTCCCGCGTCCATCGAAGCTCCGGCTCGGCATGCCGCGGAAGTCGCGCGTCCGGGGCAGCGAGAACGAGATGAAGCGGTCGAGGAACTCGTACATCCGAGGACCGCGCAGCGTCACCATCACGCCGACCGGCACTCCTTCGCGGAGACCGAAGTTCGAGATGGCCTTCTTGGCCCGGGTAATCACGGGGCGCTGCCCGGTGATCGCCAGCATCTCGTCGACCAGCGCCTCGAGCGCCTTCGGATTCTTGCTCGCCTCACCCAGACCGACGTTGAGCACGATCTTGGTGATCCGAGGAATCTGCATCGGATTCTCGAGCCCGAACTGCTGCTTGATCCGATCCCGAATCGTCTTGGTGTAGTAGTCGAGCAGCCGCGGCGTCCCGTCCGACACCTTCGGCGTCGGATCGGTCGCGATCTGCGACTTCCCGGACCCCTTGGTGCTGCCGCCACCCTTGCCCGGCTTGCCACCGGCCGGAGCGCCCTTGGGCGCCGCCTTCTTCGCCTTTGCCTCAGCCATCGTTACCGATTCCTCGCGATCGACTGTCCGGACTTGACGGCGATCCGCTCGACCGTGCCGTCCTTGTCCTTCTGCCGCCGAATCCTGGTCGGCTCACCCGTCTTCGGGTCGAGCAACATCACATTCGAGTGGTGGATCGGCGCCGGCCGCTCCACGATACCCGACTGCTGATTGGGACCGCTCGCCTTGAGATGCCGCTTGACCAGGTTGATCCCCTCGAGCGTGACCCGTCCCGTCTTGGGATGGACCCGAAGCACCCGGGCACGCTGCCCCGCATGTTCGCCCGAAACGACCTGGACCGTATCACCCTTGGTGATCGACATCTTGACGCGCACCACGGCCTTGGGGCCGAGTTTGCGGCGCGCCTTACGATGAACGAGAATCCGCATATCAGATCACCTCCGGCGCCAGCGACACGATCTTCATATAGCGCTTCTCACGCAGCTCCCGGGCAACCGGCCCGAAAATACGGGTCGCGCGCGGCTCGCCCTGATCGTTGATGAGTACCGCCGCATTTTCGTCGAAGCGGATGTAGGAGCCGTCCTTCCGACGGGTCTCCTTCGCCACCCGCACGATCACCGCACGGGCCACGTCACCCTTCTTGACCTGCCCCGTCGGGATCGCATCCTTGATCGCGACGATCACGACGTCGCCCAAACCGGCATACCGCCGCTTCGAGCCACCCAATACGCGGATCACGAGGGCTTTGCGCGCCCCACTGTTGTCCGCGACTCGTAAAATCGATTCCTGTTGGACCATATCCGGTGCCCTTGTCTGGTTGAGCGCCGCAAAGCGGCACCCGACGCCATCCTACTTTGCGCGCTCGACGATCTCAGTCACGCGCCACCGCACGGTCTTCGCCAGCGGCCGCGTTTCCATCACCCGCACCACGTCACCGGCCTTCGCATCCTTCTCGTTGCGCGCCTTGATCGTCTTGGTCCGGGTGATCTGCTTCCCGTACATCGGGTGCGAGAACCGCCGCTCCAGCACCACCGTGACCGTGTTGGTCATCTTGTCGCTCTTGACGACACCGGTGCGCACCTTGCGCCGATTCCGGGCCGACTCGTTCTGCTCGGTCATGGTCTAGGCCTCTCGTCCCTTCTGCCGCAGCACCGTCTTGATCCGCGCGATATCCCGCCGCCGGGTCCGGAACTGAATCGGGTTCTCGATCGCCTCGGTGGCGGTCCGAAACCGAATCCGGAACTGCTCTTCCTTGAGCTCCAACAACTTGGCTTCGAGCTCTTCCACCGAAAGCTGCGCCAGGTCCGACGCTCGTTGCGCCTTCATGCTAGTGCTCCTCCCGCTTCACGAACCGGGTCTTGAGCGGCAGCTTGGCCGAGGCGAGTTCGAACGCCTTCCGCGCCACCGCCTCCGGCACCCCTTCGACCTCGAAGAGGATCCGCGCCGGCTTGACCACGGCCACCCAGCCCTCCGGATTGCCCTTACCCGAGCCCATGCGGGTTTCCGCCGGCTTCTTGGTGATGGGTTTATCCGGGAAGACCCGAATCCACATCTTGCCGCCCCGCTTCATCGCACGCGAAATCGCGATACGGGAGGCCTCGATCTGCCGGTTGGTGAGCCACCCCGGCTCGGTCGTCGCCAAGGCATACTCGCCGTACGCGACCGTGCTGCCGCGCAGGGCCGTGCCCCGCGTCCGGCCTTTGAACTGCTTGCGGAACTTGATCCGCTTCGGCGCAAGCATCGTTATGCCCCCGTGCTGTACGTCTTGCCGCTGACGTCTTCCACGACCTCACCGCGGAAGATCCACACCTTGATACCGATGGTACCGTAGGTGGTCTTCGCCGTGCTCGTGGCGTAGTCGATGTCCGCCCGCAAGGTATGCAGCGGCACCCGGCCTTCGTGATATTTCTCCGTCCGCGCGATCTCGGCCCCGCCGAGTCGACCGGACACCCGGACGCGGATGCCCTGCGCACCCATCCGCATCGCCGCCTGGACCGCGCGCTTCATCGCCCGGCGGAAGGAAATCCGCTGGATGATCTGGTGCGCGATGTTGTCGCCCACCAGCTGCGCCGACGTCTCGGGCCGCTTGATTTCCTCGACGTTGATCGCCGCTTCCTTGTTCGTCAGCTGCGCCAACTCGTCCCGGAGTTTGTCGACCTCGGCGCCCTTCTTCCCGATCACCACACCCGGGCGGCCCGTATGGACCGTCACGGTGACCTTACCAGGCCGCCGCTCGATGTGGATCTCGGCAATGGCCGCGTGACCGAGCCGGGTCATCAAATACTTCCGGATCAGCTCGTCTTCCTTGAGCAGCGCGGGCATGTCCTTCCCCGCGTACCAGCGGGACACCCACGGCTTGACGACCCCGAGCCGAAACCCGACCGGATTGGTTTTCTGACCCATCGACTACTCCTTGCTCCGCACGTGGATCTCCACGTGGCTCGTCCGCTTCTTGATCGGCGTGGCCCGACCCTGCGCCGCGGCGTGAATCCGCTTGAGCGGCTTGCCGCCGTTGACCAGCGCGCGCGCGACCACCAGCTCATCGGCATCGAACCGCTCGTTGGCCGCCAGGGCCTTCTGCTCGGCGTTCGAAACCGCGCTCTTGAGCGTCTTGGCGATCTGCTTGGCCGCGTTCCGCTTATTGAACTTGAGGATCGCCAACGCCTCGTTGACGTCCTTCCCGCGGATCAAGTCGATCACCAGCCGCATCTTGCGCGGGCTCTGGCGGACGTGCCGCTGGATTGCGTGTCCTTGCGACATAATCACTCCGGCTTCGCCTTCTTGTCAGCCACCAGCTTGCCGCTGTGGCCCTTGAAGGTACGGGTCGGCGCAAACTCGCCGAGCTTGTGACCCACCATGTTCTCGGTGACGTACACCGGCACGTGCTTGTTGCCGTTGTGCACTCCGAACGTGTGGCCAACGAACTCCGGGAGCACCGTGCTCGCCCGGCTCCAGGTCTTGATGACCTGCTTGCTGTTCTTGGTGTTCAAGACCTGCACCTTGCGCAGCAAGGAGTCATGAACATACGGACCTTTTTTGATGCTCCGACTCATTTGGCCCCTCCACCACCAGTAGCCTTACCGCGCTTCCGCCCGCGCACGATCAACCGATTCGTGGCATTCTTCCGCCGCCGCGTCTTGACGCCTTCGCGCTTACCCCACGGCGAGACCGGCGGACGGCCGCCCGAGCTCTTACCCTCACCACCGCCAAGCGGATGGTCGACCGGGTTCTTCGCGACACCACGAACCTTGCCCCGACGGCCGAGCCAGCGGGTCTTGCCCGCCTTGCCGAGCGAGATCAGCTCGTGCTCGGAGTTGCCGACTTCGCCGATCGTCGCGGTGCAGCGGGACAGCACCATCCGCATTTCACCCGACTTGAGCCGGAGCGTGACGTACTTGCCTTCCCGCGCCATCACCTGTGCATACTGACCGGCGCTCCGGGCAATCGAGCCACCCTTGCCGACCTTGAGCTCGATGTTGTGCACGTTGGTACCGAGCGGGATCTCACCGAGCGGCAGCGTATTCCCCGTCCGCGCATCGGTGCCCGGGCCGCTCTGGACCCGATCACCCTGCTTGAGACCGGCCGGATGCAGGATGTAGCGCTTCTCACCGTCCGCATAGACGATCAGCGCAATCCGCGCGCTCCGATTCGGATCGTACTCGATGTGCGCCACCGTGCCCGGAATCCCGTGCTTGTCGCGCTTGAAGTCGATGATCCGATAGTGCTGCCGGTGACCGCCGCCGATGGCCCGCATCGTGACGTGTCCCTTGTTGTTCCGACCGCCCTTTTTCCGGAGCGGCTCGAGCAGCGACTTTTCCGGGGTCGACCGCGTAATCTCATCGAAACTCGCGACCGAGCGGAACCGGGTGCCCGCCGACGTCGGGCGATATTGCCGAATAGCCATCGTTTAGCCCTCGAACACGGCAATCGAATCGCCGTCTTTCAGGGTGACCAGCGCCTTCTTCCACGCGCCCGTCTTACCGCGGGTGCGACCACGCACCACCTCGGCCCGGCGCACCTGCATGGTGCGCACGCTCGTGACGGTCACGCCGAAGAGCTTCTCCAATGCGTTCTTGATGTCCCGCTTGCTCGAAGCCGGGTTCACCTGGAACGCATATTCCTTCCGGTTCTGGTAAGCCGCGGAACTCTTTTCCGTCACCAGCGGCTTGACCACGACATCATGAAGGGCGGGCATTACTCACTCCCCTTCTTCTTGGGCGCGGCCTTCTTGGCCGGCGCCTTTTTGGTTGCCTTGGGCTTCGCAGCCTTGGCTTCGGTTGCCTCAGCAGCCTCGGCCGCCGCCTTCTTGGGCGCAGCCTTGGCACGCTTGGCCGGAGCCTTCTTGGCCTTGGCCGGTTCCGCCGCAGCCTTCGGCGCCTTGGGCGTCAACGGCGCAACGGTGTCTTCGACCGGCGCGTCACCCGTCAGCGCACCGCGCTCGATGACCACGGCGCCCGACCACAGGATGTGGTAGGCCGAGGCATCCGCGTACGGCAGCACTTCGATCGACGGGTTGTTCCGACCACTCAGGTAGACGCTCCGGCGCACCCCGTTGGTGAGCACGAGCACCTTCTGTCCGGCAAACCCGAGCGCCTCGACCAGACCGGCCAGCTGCGCCGTCTTGGGACCGCTGAACTCGAGCGCCTCGATCACCGCCAGCGCACCCTCACGCGCCCGCGCATTGAGCGCCGAGCGACGGGCCAGCTGCTTGACCTTCTTCGGAATGCCCTGGGTGTAATCGCGGGGGTGCGGACCATGCGCCACGCCACCGCCCGGCCAATGCGGCGCACGGGTGGTACCCTGACGCGCGCGACCGGTTCCCTTCTGCTTCCACGGCTTCTGGTTACCACCGACGACCCAACGACGGGTCTTGGTGGCATGGGTCCCCTGGCGCTGATTGGCCAGGTACACCTTGACCGCCTGGTGGAGCACCGGCTCGTTCACCGTGCCATCGAAGACATCGGCCGGCAGAGCGTGGTTGCCGCTCTTTTTGCCGTTAGCCGCAAACAGCGGAGCTTCAATCATGGCGACTCTTGCCTCCCTGCTTCGCCACCGTCACGATGCCGTTCTTGGCACCCGGGATCGCGCCGCGGACGAACAACAGATTCCGCTCCGCATCGACCCGGACCACCTTGAGCCCGAGCTCGGTGTGCCGGCGATCGCCCATGTGGCCAGGCATCCGCTTGCCCTTGATGACCCGCGACGGGTCCGTACCGGCGCCGATCGAGCCCGGCTTCCGATGCCGCGTGTTACCGTGCGAGGCGGGACCGCCGCCGGCGCCGTAACGATGCACCAAACCCTGGAAGCCCCGGCCCTTCGAACGGCCGGTGATCTTCACCAGTTCACCCGCCGCGAAGATGTCGACCGTGACCGTGTCGCCGGGCTTCGGCGCATCGCCGTTGACCGCGAAGGTCCGGACCACGCTCGGCGCGCCATCGACGCCGGCGGCCTTGGCATGGCCGACTTCGGCCTTGCTGGCTCGCTGCGCACGCTTCTGGCCGTAGCCGAGCTGCACGCCGCCTTCACGCACCTGGAGCACCCGGCAGGGACCGACTTCGATGACCGTTACCGGTACCGATGAGCCGTCGTCCACGAACACGCGGGTCATCCCAATTTTACGTCCAATCAATCCAGCCGTCATCGCTACTCAACCTTGATTTCAACGTCGACGCCCGCCGGAAGGTCGAGCTTCGTCAACGCATCCATCGTCTGAGGACGAGAGTCGTTGATGTCCAAGAGCCGCTTGTGGGTCCGGAGCTCGAACTGCTCCCGACTCTTCTTGTCCACGTGCGGGCTCCGCAGCACCGTCCACCGCTCGATCTTGCTCGGCAACGGAATCGGCCCCGACACCTGCGCACCGGTCTTTTCGACGGACCGCACGATATCCGCCGCGGCCTGATCGAGCACCGCGTGATCAAACGCCTTGAGGCGGATGCGGATCTTGCTAGCCATACCTTCTCCTGACTACTTGAGGATCTTGGTGACGACGCCGGCACCGACCGTCCGTCCACCCTCGCGGATCGCGAACCGCAACCCCTCGTCCATCGCGATCGGCGTGATCAGCTCCACCTTCATCTGCACATTGTCGCCCGGCATCACCATCTCC